>NZ_JBPUGF010000003.1:5952500-8496748 GCF_051547705.1 Bradyrhizobium sp. BR 1432
GGCCCCGATGCCGGCCGAGGTGAGGCACACCATCCTCTTGCGGCGATCGTCTTCAGCCTCGACGCGTTCGACAAGACCCTTCTTCTCAAGTCCCTTCAGCACGGCATCCAGATTTTGCCGGCTCACGCCGAGATACGCATAGAGATCCGAGAACAGCATGCCCTTGGGATCGCGGTACAGCGCGCCCAGCGTCGCACCCGTCACGGCCGAGAAACCCAGTTCGCGAACGGCTTGGGTCTCGTAGATGTTGGCGGCCTGAAACAGCCTGAAGAAGAGCCTGTTGTTGAGATGGTCGCGCGAGGAATGACCCGCCGGCAGGTCGCGGCTGGTCCTCGTCCCGGTCTTGACGGCTGTCGGCATCGCGCGTCCCCTTAATTTGTGTAATGATATTGACATAATATGGCCTTGTCCATAGCCTTTGGCGCCAAATGCAGCCCCGTGAGCCGGGAAGGATCGACATGCCGTTTCGAAAGATGCTCATCGCCAACCGCGGGGAAATCGCGCTTCGCATCGCACGGGCGGCGTTCGAGCTGGATATCCCCATCGTCACGGTGTTTCCCGCAGATGACGCGGCTTCCGCCCACGCCAAGGCCGGCAGCGAAGCACGGCAATTGCCGGGTATGGGAGCTGCGGCCTATCTCGATGTCGAAGCCATCGTCGATGCAGCGCGGCAGACTGGTTGCGACGCCGTGCATCCCGGCTATGGGTTTCTGTCGGAGAACCCGGCCTTCGCGCGGGCGCTGTCCGCGGCAGGGATGACTTTCGTCGGTCCGGCCGCGGAGACGCTCGAACTGTTCGGCAACAAGTCGGAGGCGCGGCGGCACGCGCGCGACGCCGGCGTCCCCGTGCTCGAAGGATCGGCCGGAGCGGTTTCCCAGGCCGAGGCGGCGGCCTTCCTGGACAAGCTCGGCAGCGGCGGCGCGATCATGATCAAGGCGGTGGCCGGGGGAGGCGGCCGCGGCATGCGCGTCGTGTCGGCACCGGCCGAACTCGCTGCAGCCTGGGAGCGCTGTCGTTCCGAGGCGCAGGCCTCGTTTGGCGCCGATGCGCTCTATGTCGAACGTTACCTGCCGAACGCGCGCCATATCGAAGTGCAGGTCGTCGGAGACGGCGACGCGATCGTCCATCTGGGCGAGCGCGAATGCACCATCCAGCGGCGCCATCAGAAGATCGTCGAGATGGCGCCGAGCCGGAGCCTGACGCCAAAATTCCGCGACGCCATCTGCGAGGCATCGGTCCGCATGGCCACTGCTGCGGCGTATCGCGGCCTCGGAACATTCGAATTCCTGATGCCTGCGGACGGCGGCAGCTTCGTCTTCATCGAGGCCAATCCGCGCCTGCAGGTCGAGCACACCGTGACCGAGGAGATCTACGGGATCGACCTGGTCAAGACGCAGATCCGCGTCGCTTCGGGCCTGCGGTTGCGCGACATCGGTCTCGGCACCGCGCCCGTTGCGCGCGGCGGCGCGATCCAGTTCCGCGTCAATATGGAGAAGATGACGGCCGATGGTGGTGCGCGACCGACCGGAGGTGCGCTGACGAGGTTCTCCTTGCCGAGCGGTCCCGGCATCCGTGTCGACACGTTCGGCTATGTCGGTTACCGCACCAGTCCGCGTTATGATTCCCTGCTCGCGAAAGTCATCGCTTATTCACCCGAGGGCATGGACGATGCCATCCGGCGCGGGCGGCGGGCGCTGGAAGAGTTTCGCATCGACGGCGTGGAGACCAACATTCCCGTGCTTCGCGCGCTCGTGGAGAACGCGGATTTTCTTGCCGACCGCCTGTCGACGAAATTCCTGGAGCAGCATCACGAAAGCATCTTCGCGGCCGCGACGAAGTTTGCAGGCCACGCCGAACAGCCGGCCAAGCGCTCGCGCGACGTCCGCGCCATCGATCCGCTCGGCGTCTTCGAGAGCAAGGCGGCCATCGCGTCCCAGCAGCTCACCGCAGGACGCGAGCGGCACGCGGTTCATGTGCCGGAAGGACTGGTCGCAATCCCGGCGCCGCTGCAGGGAACGATCGTTGCCTGCAACGTCGCACGGGGCGACCGCGTGCGCGCGGGACAGCAGGTGGTCGCGATCGAAGCCATGAAGATGGAGCATGTGATCGCGGCACCGGTTGCGGGCGTCGTCGAGGACATTCTCGTCACGCGCGGCGACACCATCTTCGAAGGCGAAGTCACTCCTGCACATCACGCCTTCCGACGACGCCGGGGCCGGTGTCGAGGAAGCCGAAGCCATCGATCTCGATCACATCAGGGGCGATCTGGCCGAAGCGCTGGCGCGACGTGCGGAACGGCTCGACGAGGGCCGCCCGGACGCCGTTGCGCGTCGTCGCAAGACCAACCAGCGCACTGCGCGCGAAAACATCTCCGATCTCTGCGATCCCAACTCCTTCATCGAATATGGCGGCCTCGCGCTCGCGGCGCAGCGCCAGCGGCGTTCGCCGGAGGAGCTGCGCCGGATGAGTCCCGCCGATGGCCTGATCACGGGCGTCGGGGCGGTGAACGGCGAGCTGTTCGGCGACGACCAATCGCGCTGCGCGGTCATGGCCTACGACTACACGGTGTTCGCGGGGACGCAGGGCGTCGTCAATCACAAGAAGAAGGACCGGCTGTTGTCGCTCGCCGACAAATGGTCGCTGCCGGTCGTGCTCTTTGCGGAAGGCGGCGGCGGCCGGCCCGGTGACGAATGGCCGACACCTGCGGGGCTGGAAACCACGACGTTCTCGAAGGTCGGCGCCATTAATGGCAAGGTGCCGTTGATAGGTGTGGTTTCGGGACGGTGCTTTGCGGGCAACGCCGCGCTGCTGGGCAGCTGCGACGTCATCATCGCCGACCGAACCTCGAACATCGGCATGGGCGGCCCGGCGATGATCGAAGGCGGTGGGCTCGGCGTGTTTCGCCCTGAAGACATCGGCCCGGTAGATGTCCAGGCGCCGAACGGCGTGATCGACGTGCTGGTCGAGGACGAGGCGGAAGGTGTCGCTGCCGCCCGCAAATATCTCGGCTATTTCCAGGGGCGGGTCCGTGACTGGTCGTGCGCCGACCAGCGTCTGCTGCGCCACGCCGTGCCCGAGAACCGGCTGCGCGCTTACGACGTGCGGCCGATCATCGAGACGCTCGCGGATGCCGGCTCGGTGCTCGAGCTGCGTCCGTCCTTCGGGCGGGGCATGATTACGGCGCTCGCGCGCATCGAGGGCATCCCGATTGGCCTGATCGCGAACGATTCACGGCATCTCGGCGGTGCCATCGACGCCGATGGCGGCGACAAGGCGGCACGCTTCATCCAGCTCTGCGACGGGTTCGGCATTCCCATCGTCTCGCTGTGCGACACGCCGGGCATGATGGTGGGGCCGGAGGTCGAGAAGACCGCCCAGGTCCGCCACGTCTCCCGGGTGTTCGTCGCGGCCTCGCGCGCGACGGTACCTTATTTCACGGTGGTGCTGCGCAAGGCCTATGGGCTCGGCGCGCTGGCCATGGCCGGCGGATCGAGCCAGATGTCGTTCTTCATGGTGGCTTGGCCCAGCGCCGAGTTCGGTGCCATGGGCCTCGAAGGCGCCGTGAAGCTGGCCTATCGGAAAGAGCTCGCCGCGATCGAGGACGCCGCGGCCCGAAAAGCCTGGTTCGACCAGATGGTGGCCAAATCCTACGAGGACAACAAGGCGCTGAGCGGCGCGACCTTCCTCGAGGTCGACGACGTCATCGACCCCTGCGAGACCCGGCGCTGGATCGTCCGCGGGCTCAAGGCGTCGATGCAGCCGGGCCGATTCAGCGAGAGACGAACGACACGCGTCGACCTGTGGTGAACACGGGCGAACAAGGGAGGAAACAATGACAGGGGTCAAACCCGATACCGACTATACACGCAACGAAGAGAGTTATCTGGCGCATGTGCGCGGCCTGCAAGCCGCGCTCTGGCCGGCTGGCGTTCCCAGGGAGCCGGTGTTTCCGCTCGGCCGCCAGCCACTGACGCATTACCTGCGTGAATGGGCACGGCGGCAGCCCGACAAGGCGGCGGTGCTGTTCTACGGTCATGCCATCAGCTACGCCGATCTCGATCGTCTCAGCGACCGCTTCGCGAGCCTCCTGAAACGTCTTGGCGCGCAGAGAGGCGACCGCATCGCGGTGTTCCTGCCGAATTGCCCGCAGTTCTATGTCTGCTTCTACGGCATCCTCAAGGCCGGCTGCGTTCACGTGCCGGTGAATCCGATGTTCACGCGGCCCGAGCTTGCCTACGAGGTCAACGACACGCAGGCGCGCATCGTGATCGCGCACGATCAGCTGGCCCATCTCGTCGAAGAGGTCCGGCAGGAGTGCAATATCGCGCATCTCGTCGTCACGAGCTTTGGCGATGCGCTGGGGGCCGAACCCGAGGGGCCGCTGCCGCCAGCGCTGACGGCGCCGCGGGTCGCGGTCGCCAATTCCATCGACCTCATGGCTGCGCTAGCGCAAGAGGCTGATGCGCCGCCGCAGGCCGATGCCGGCATCGATGATATTGCGGCGCTGAACTATACGGGCGGTACCACCGGCATGCCCAAGGGCTGCGTCCACACGCAGTTCGACATGCTGTTCACCGGCGCCGTCATGGGATCGGTGTCGATGAAGGTCACGTCCGACGATGTCATCATCAATTTCTGGCCGATCTTCTGGATGGCCGGCGAGGACCTCGGCATCATCCTGCCGATGGTGACGGGTTCGACCTGCGTGCTGATGGCCCGCTGGGATCCGCAGGCTTACATGTTCGCCGTCCAGCGCTATCGCGCGACCATCTCGAACATGGTCGTCGACAACGCGGTCGAGATCATGAATCGGCCTGATGCAAGCCAGTACGACCTCAGCTCATTGCGGGAAGTCATGGTGGCGTCCTTCGTCAAGAAGCTCAATCCGGTGTTCCGCGACGGATGGCGCAAGCTCACGGGAACGACGCTGCGGGAAGCGGCGTGGGGGATGACCGAAACGCATTCCTACGATGCCTTCAACCGCGGCTGGCAGGATGACGATCGCGACCTCAAGCAGCGCCAGATCTTTTGCGGCATTCCTGTGCCGCAGACCGACTTCAAGATCCTGGAGTTCGGCTCGGACCGGCTGCTGCCGCTCGGCGAGGAGGGCGAATTGTGCGTGCGCACGCCGTCGCTGCTGAAGGGGTACTGGAACAAGCCGGATGCGACGGCCGAGGGTCTCGTCAATGGCTGGCTGCGCACCGGGGACATCGGCATGATTTCGGAGCAGGGCACCATCCATTTCCTCGGCCGGCGCAAGGAGATGCTGAAGGTGAAGGGGATGAGCGTGTTTCCGTCCGAGATCGAGGCGGCGCTCGGTCAGCATCCCGACGTGACGGGAAGCGGGGTCATCGGACGCGTGGACGATACGCGCGGACAGGTCCCTGTCGCCTTCGTCACCGTGCTGCCGGAGCGCAAGGCGGTAACGACCGCGGACGTGCTCGCGGCCTTCTGTCGGGAGCGCCTCGCGGTCTACAAGATTCCGGAGATCCAGATCGTCGATGCATTGCCGATGACGGCGACCGGCAAGGTCAAAAAGAAGAACTCGCTCGGCTTTACAGCTGAGCGAGTCCTGAGGTCGCGTAAAGTTTCTTCTTGAGGGCCTTACTTCTTGAGGGCTTTGCATTCGCTTTCGCTGGCCGGGATGAACGCTTCCGATCCCGGCACCTTCTTGACCAGGGTGATCAGATCGGTGGGGCTGCCCTTGGCGCCGGGCTTCTTCGCCTCGGCGTAATAGACGTCGCGCATCAGGCGTCCGTCTTCGCGAATGCGGGCGCCCGAGGTGAAGAGATCCTCGACCGGCATCTCCTTCATCTTGGCCAGCACCGCCGTCGTGTCGCTCGTGCCGGCGGCCTTCACCGACTTCAGATAGTGCAGGACCGCGCTATAGACGTTGGCCTGCGGATCGCTCGGCATCTTTCCAAACGCCTTCTTGAAGCGCTCGGCGAAGGCCTTGGTCTTGTCAGAGGCATCCCAGTAGTAGCTCAGCACGAGCGGCATGCCCTGCGTGGCCTCGTTGCCGAGCGCGTCGATGTCGACCGTGGTCAGCGAGAAGGGCACGAAGCGCTGACCGGTGCGGTCGATGCCGAACTCGGCCGCCTGCTTGATCGCGTTGGTCATGTCGGCGCCACCGCCGATGAAGCCGATATTCTTGGCGCCGGAGTTCTGAGCCTGCAGCAGGAACGAGCTGAAATCCGGCGTATTGAGCGGAAAGCGCACCGCGCCGACGAACTTGCCGCCGTCCTTCTCGATCATCTTCTGGGAGTCGCGCTCGATCGAGTGTCCCGCCGCGTAATCCACGGTCAGGAAGAACCAGGACGTCGGCTTGCCGTCGGATGCGCCTTTGATCGTGAGATTGGCGACCTCGTAGCCGTCATTGGCCCATTGCATGCCGTTCGGCGAGCAGGACTTGCCGCTGATGTCGCGGCTCGAGGCCATCGAGACCACCAGCAGCTTGTTCTTTTGCTCGGCAATGCCCTGCACGGCGAGCGCGACGCCGGAGCTGTAGATGTCGAAGATCGCATCGACGCCCTCTGTATCGAACCAGCGCCGGGCGATGACCGAGCCGATGTCCGGCTTGTGGCCGTGGTCCGCGGAGACCAGTTCGATCGGCTTGCCCAACAGCGCGCCACCCATGTCTTCGATGGCGAGGCGGGCAGCCGCGACCGAGCCGGGCCCGGTGATGGCGGAGTAGACGGAAGCCTGGTCGTTCAGGATGCCGATCTTGACGGGCCGATCCTCGGCCGAAGCATCACTAATGCCCATGGCGGCCGCCAAAAGTGCAAGCGATGCCAGCGTCGCTATTGTCCGCGTCATTCTCTCCTCCCGATGTTTCTTCGTCGATCTTTGCATCCACGATTTCACGGAGGTCTATATATGTCAATATCTTTACATGAATGCAGGCATTGGTCCGCTGGCGGTATTCAGTGCCTGACGGTTTGTCGCAGGCTGCCTATGCGAGGAGACGCTCGACGATGGGCTGCGCCACTCCCCAGCGCCGCAGCACCTCGCGCGTATCGTCGCCGGAGACGCGGGCAGATCGCGGGGTGGCGGCCGGCGTGCGGCTGAAGCGCGGCGCCGGGGCCGGCTGCGTCACTTCGTCGATGGTGACGAAGGTGGCGCGTGCGACATTGTGCGGATCGCTCGGCGCCTCATCCCAGTCGAGCACGGGCGCGACGCAGGTGTCCTCGCCGCCCAGCAGAGCAACCCATTCGGCGCGGCTCCGCGTGAGAAACATCGCCGCAATCCGCTGCTTTTGCGCCGGCCATTTCGCCTTGTTCATCTGGTCGTCGAACAGCGGGTCCGTTAGCCGGCACAGCGTGCGGAAGCGCGCGTAGAATTGCGGTTCGATCGCGCCGAGCGCGATGAACTTTCCGTCTGCGGAAGCATAGGTGTCGTAGAACGGCGCGCCGCCATCGACCAGATTGTCGCCGCGCTGATTGCTCTGGCTGCCGGAGGCACGACCTGCGTAGCGACCGGCGGCAAGCAGCGCGGCGCCATCCGTCATGGCGGCATCGACCACCTGTCCCTTCCCGGAGGCGCGGGCCTCGAGCAGTGCAGCCATGATGCCGAAGGCCAGGAACATTGCGCCGCCACCGAAGTCGCCGACCAGGTTGAGGGGCGGTGGCGGCGGCGAGCCGGGGCGGCCGATCGCGTGCAACGCGCCAGTCAGGGCGATGTAATTGATGTCGTGGCCGGCGCGGCGCGCGAGCGGGCCGTCCTGGCCCCAGCCGGTCATGCGGCCATAGACGAGACGCGGGTTGCGCGCGATGCAAATGTCGGGTCCGAGACCCAGACGCTCCATCACGCCGGGGCGATAGCCTTCGATCAGGACCTCGGCCTTTTCAATCAAGGCAAGCGCGCTCGCGACGGCGCCGTCCGCGCGCAGATCGAGATCGACGAAGCGGCAGCCGCGTCCTGTCACGTCGAAGCGCGGCTCGGTGTCGAACATCGAACCGCCGGGCCTGCGGATGCGCACGACCTCGGCGCCAAGATCCGCGAGCAGCATGGCGCAGAACGGGCCGGGACCGATCCCGGCCATCTCGACGACGCGCAGGCCCGCGAGCGGCCCGCTCACCGGATGATCTCGCCGGCGCCGCCGAGGCTGGCGAGCTTGTCGCGGCGGACCTTGAGCCCGGCCGCCTCGCGGTCCCATGTGTCCGCGGACACGCCGTCGGCGCGCGGCAGGTGTTTCTGCACCTTTTGGGTCGGCGTCTTCGGCAGCACTGGCAAGATCCGGATGTAGCGCGGGATCATGAAGTGGGCGAGCCGCGTGCGCAGCCACTCCAGCAGGGTGATCGCGTCGACCGATCGTCCTTCGACCGGCGAAACGACGGCGAGCACCTCGTCCTCGCCGAACTCGCTGGGGACGCCGACGACCGCGACCTCGCGGATATCGGGATGTGCGTTGATCGCAGCCTCGACCTCGAACGAGGAGATGTTTTCACCGCGCCGCCGGATCGCGTCCTTCATGCGATCGACGAAGAAGAACTCGCCGCGTTCGTTCTGTCGGAACGCGTCGCCGGTGTGGAACCAGCCGTTGCGCCACGCACGTGCCGTTGCTTCCGGGTTGCCGTAGTAGCCATGACTCATCGCCCAGGGCGCGTCCGTGCGCAGCACCAGCTCCCCGGTCTTGCCCTGCACGACATCGATGTCGTTCTCGTCGACGACGCGTGCGAACACGCCGGTGCGGGGTCGGCCGCAGGTGCCGAGCGTCTCGGGATCGCGCTCCGAGATGATCGGCCACGACGTCTCGGTCATGTTGAAGACGGTGTAGACCTCGACGCCGAAACGCTCGCCGAACTCCCTGAAGCCATCGGCCAGCGGCACGATGTTGACGACGCGCAGCGTATGGTCGCGGTCGCCCGGGCCCGGCGGCTCCTTCAGCAGGAATGGCACCATGGCGCCGAGCAGGGTCAAATAGGTCGATTGCGTTCGCCGTACCGTGTCCCAGAACGAGCGCGTGTCGAAGGACTCGACGAGCGCGATCGATCCGCCCTTGACGAGCATGCGGTAGACGGCGCCGGTGCCGCTCATGTGGAATAGCGGCAAATTGACCAGATTGCGGTCGTCAATCGTCAGCGGCGCAAAGGCGAGCGCGCAGGAGCCGCAGTGCATGTAGGTGCAGAGCACGCCCTTGGACGGGCCTGTCGTGCCCGACGTGTAGATGATCATCTGGTTGTCCCAGGGCATGATCGGGCGTTGCGGCGCGTCGGGCTCGCCCGGCGCGGAAAGATCGGCCGCGTCATGGTGCCGGAAGCCGGCCAAGCGCTTGTCGCGGGCGTCGGGCCCGATCAGCAGCAAATCGGTCAGTGCGCAGCGGTCGACGTCTTGAAGGCGGTCGACGAGCTCCACGTGGGAAATCAGCAGTCGCGCGCCGGAAATCCGCACGGCGTTCTCAAGCACCTGCCCACGCCAGGCGATGTTCATAGGGACATAGACGGCGCCGATATAGTTGATGGCAAACCAGATACGCAGCGCATCCGGACTGTTCGGAAGCCAGGTGAGGACGTGGTCGCCCTGTGCCACGCCCATGCGTTGAAGGGCGGCTGCGGTGCGGCGAACGGTCGAATGGATCTGTGCGTAGGTCCATTCGTGGCCGTCGTCGAAGCGGACGAACACCTTGTCCGGGGTATCAGCCGCATGGCGGTCGAGGACATGGCGGAGCACGCAGACCTCGGGCGGAAGGATGCGCGGATCCTTCCACGCCGCGTTTGTGCTGTGGCTCGTAGCCTGCATCGACGCTCTTCCCTAGACAGCGCGCTTGCGGAATACGGACATTGCCTTGGGATCGCGGCCTGACAGCAGCGTCGCCATCGTCATGTCCTCGACCGAGATCGCGGCGTGATTGGTCGGCGTGAAGTTGAGGTTGCCGAGCAGGCCCTTGTAGTCCCTGGTCGCGTCCATCGCGCGTTTGACCTTCTCGGGGTCGAAGGACTTCTCCTGTACGATCGCCGCGCGCACCAGATATAGGAAGTCGTAGAAGGGCGAGGCGGCGACGTTGACGCCGGTCTCCTTGGTCTCGGGAAAGGTGTTCGCCTTCTTGGCGAATTCCAGCTGCCTGCTGCCGATGTCTTCCTTGTCGCTCCAGGTCAGCGTCTTGTAGTAGGTGCCGGCCGCGTTCTGCAGCGCTTCCGCGGGCACGAGGTCGAGCAGCGAATCGGCGAACAGCGAGCTATGGCCGGCGATCGCCGGATAGTATTTCTGGCTGTGCATGGAGTTGAATCCCTTGGCCGTGATCGGCGTCGAGCCGGTCCAGAACAGCACGCCGTCGGCGCCGGCCTTGCGCAGATTTCCGACATAGCCGTTCAGGTCCGGCGCCGTAATCGGGAAGACTTCGACGCCGACAGGCGCTACGCCGAGCTTCTTCAGGATGGTCTGGCACGCCGCGACGACCTGTTCGCCATAGGCGGTGTTCTCCTGGAGAATGCCGATCTTCTTCAGCCTCAGCGTCTCGACGAGATAGCGCGAGGCCATCTCCGCCTGCAGGTCCGAATTGAAGGTGCACTGATAATGCCAGGGATAGCGGTTGCCGTCGCCGGCTTCCGAGGCGATGGCGTACATGGTGGTAATGGTCTTCGATGACGTCGTGACCGCGAGTGCGGCCAGTGACTGGCTCGAACCGGTGGGACCGCATATGTAGCGGACGCCGCCTTCCTGCAGCTTCTTGATGACGGCAGGTTCGCGCGCAGGGACGCTTCGTCGTCTTCTTCCTGGCGCGCGATCTTCCGGCCCATGACGCCGCCGGCAGCATTGATCTCGTCGATCGCGATCAGTCCGCCGATATAGAGCGGGGCGTAGGAGGAGGCGAGCCGACCGGTCGTCGGTCGCACCCAGCCGATGTTGAAGGTATCGTCGGCCGCGAAACCCGGTCGCACCAAGGTACTCGCGCCAAGGGCTGCCACACCGCCGAGAAACAGGCGACGGTCGAGAGTGTTGCGTCGGATCGTCATGGCATTCCCTCCCAATATGTTCTTGTTGCTTCTGCGCGAGGCGCGTGGAGCTAGATCGGCGGGATCGACCGGAATTTCGGCGGGTGATCCGGCTCGCGCCGCGGCGGCACCTGTGCGAAGATCTCGATGATGCGACGGCGTGTGGTGCGCGGATCAATCACGTCGTCGACGCCGAAGCCCTCGGCCGCATGGATGGCGCCGGTCTGTGCACGCGTCTCCTCGATCATTTCCTGGCGGCGCGCCTGCGGATCGGGGGCGGACATGTATTCTTTCCGGAATGCGACATCGACGGCCCCCTCGATCGACATCGCGCAAATCTGCGCCGAAGGCCAGGCGAAGGAGGCGTCGGAATCGAAGGCACGGCCACCGTTCATGGCGAAATAGCCGAGGCCAAAGCCCTTGCGGATCACCACCGACACGCGCGGGACGCTGGCGTGGCCCCATTCGTAGATCAGCTTTGCGCTTCGCCGCCCGAGTGTGGTGCGCTCCGCAGCCGAGCCGATGTAGAAGCCGGGCACGTCGATCAGCGAGATCAGCGGCAGGCCATAGGCATCGCAGAGCGCGATGAAATGCGCGCCCTTCTCGCAGGCATTGGCATCGAGGATGCCGCCGGTCCGCATCGGCTGGTTGGCGATGAAGCCGACCGGCCGTCCGCCAAGCCGCGCGAATGTGGTGATGATATTGCCGGCAAAGGTTGGCTTGATCTCGAACAGGCTGCCGACATCGGCGATGCCTCTGATGATCTGGCGCATGTCATAGGCGCGTCGGGTCGAGGGCGGAACGATATCGAGCAGCGCGTCGTCTCCGCGATCGCTGGGATCATCGGTCGCCACCAGGGGCAGGGGCTTGCGCGCGTTTCCGGGCAAATAAGAGAGGAAGCGCTTCGCGGCGGCGAACGCCTCGTCCTCGCTGGCGACGCCGAGATCGGCAAGGCCCTGCTTGTCGACCTGCACCGCGGCGCCGCCGAGCGCTTCCTGGTCGGTCTCCTCGCCGGTCCCGGCCTTCACCAGCGCAGGTCCCGCAAGGCCCATCACGGACTGGCCGCGCACCATGACGACGAGGTCGGCGAGGCCGGCATAATTGGTCGGTCCGGCAAAGCCTGCACCGAGCATCAGCGCGACCATCGGGATCCATCCCGAGGCATGCGCAAGGTCGTGAAACATGCTGTTGGCTTGGGCGAAGTGCCGCGAGTTTTGTCCGCCCTGGATGCGGTGGCCGCCACCGTCGAGCATCATGACCATGGGGATGCCGCGGCGGATCGCGATCTTCACCAGGCGGTGGGTCTTGGCGCTGCCGAACTTGCCGATGCTGCCGCCGAATACGCTGAAATCCTGCGCGAAGACGGCGACGGGGCGCCCGTCGATGCGTGCGGTGCCCGTAACGACACCGTCGGCCGGCGATTTGTCGCGGGGATGGGGCTGGCCTGCCTGCGGCTCCTCCGAGGCGAGCGCGCCGATCTCATCGAACGTACCGGGATCGACGAGACTGGCGATCCGTGAGCGCGGCGACATGCGGCCGCGTTCGGCCAGCCGCTTCATCGCCTCGGGACGCGCCTCGTCCATCAACTTGCCGCGCTCGCTCTCGATCGCCGCGAGAATCTGCCGCTGCCCGGCATCGGGATTGGTCGTCATGGCTGGCTCTGTCGGGGTTCGGAATGATGGGGCGCGCCGTGCTCGCCCATGAAGGCGGCGTGCAGGGCGTCGCCGGCTGCGATCTCGGCAGCCGGGCCGCTGGCGATGACGCGCCCGTTCTGCATGACATAGGCGTCGTTGGCGATCTCGAAGGCGCGCTCCACCATCTGCTCGACGAGGAGGATCGCGACCCCTTGCGCTCGTAGTGCGAGGATGGCGGCCAGCACCTGGTCCACCAGGACCGGCGCGAGGCCGAGCGAGGGCTCGTCGAGCATGAGCAGCTTCGGCTCGCGCATCATCGCCTGGGCGATCGCGAGCATTTGTTGCTGGCCGCCGGACAGGCTGCCGGCCGGCAGGTTCATCTTCTCCTGCAGGATCGGAAAAAGCTCGTGGATGCGCGCGACACGCCGGCCGTGCTCTTGCTCGGTGAGGCGCAGCCCATAGCGGCCGAGCTCGATATTGTCGGTGACACTCTGGCGCCGGAACAGGCGCCTGCCTTCCGCGACGTGCAGCAGGCCCGCATCGACGATGGCATTCGGCCGCGCGGTCGTGATGTCGCGGCCATCGAAGGTGATCCTGCCGGAGGTCGGACGATTGAGGCCGGACAAGGTGCGCAGCAATGTCGACTTGCCGGCGCCGTTGCGGCCGACCAGCACGACGATGCGTCCCTGGCGAACGTCGACCGAGACGTCCTCGAGAACGCGGACATGGCCATAGCCTGCATCAACATTGGCGGCCGACAGCAGCGGCGCGGAGACCATCGCCTTCATGCGGGAACTCCAGCTTTCAGCGCCCGCTCGCCCATATAGGCCCGCATCACGCGTTCGTCGTTGAACACCGCTGATGGCTTGCCCGCGGCGAGCACCGCGCCGCGGTCGAGAACGGTTACGCGGCTTGCGACATTGGCAACGAGGTCGAGATGGTGCTCGACGATCACGATCGTCGCCCCCAAACCGCAGATGCGCATGATGAGCCGCTCCAGCCGCTCCAGTTCGGACATCGACAGTCCTGCCGCGGGCTCGTCGAGCAGGATCAGCCGCGCGCCGCCCATCATGGCGCGGGCAATCTCGACCAGCCGTTGCTGGCCGTGCGGGATCTCGCCGGCTTCGATGTCGGCGCGGTCGGCGACGCCGACGAATTGCAGGAAGCCGAGCGCCTCCTGCCGCAGTCGCCGCGTCTCAGCACGCGCCGATGGCAGCCGCAACGCCGTCGAGAGCAGCCCCGCGCGTTCGCGCGTATAGGCGCCGAGCATGACGTTATCGAGCGCCGTGAGGTCGGCGATCAGCCGCGGAGTCTGGAAGGTGCGTCCGACACCACGCGCGGCGATCTGCTGCGCGCCGGAGCCGAGCGCCTCGGCGCCGCCGATCTTCACGCTGCCGGAGTCGGGCACGTAATATCCGCTGGCGAGATTGAGCAGCGTCGTCTTGCCGGAGCCGTTCGGGCCGACGATGGCGCAGCAGCTTCCGGCTGGAACGGAGAGATCCACGCCGTCGAGGGCCTGGACGCCGCCGAATTGCTTGCGCAGTCCGGTGATGTCGAGCGCCAGGCCTGCGATCGGCGGATGCTCCCTGGCTTCGGACGCGGCAGCGTTGGCTGCCGGCTTGGCCGGTGCCATGCGCCGCCAGGCCTGCCGCAGTGCGCCGTACAGGCCATGCGGTGCGAACAGCATCAGGCCCAGCAGCATGCCGCCGTAGATCAGCATGCGCCAGCTCTGGAGGCCGGCCAGCAGTTCCGGGATCAGGAAGAAGACCAGCGCGCCGATGATCGGTCCCCAAAGCGTGCCGAGGCCGCCGAGCACCACGGTCAGCAGGAAGAAGATCGAGAAGTCGGCGGTGAAGTCATCCGGTGTGACCACCGTCTTCTGCACGGCGAAGAAGGCCCCCGCAACACCTGCAAGTGCGGCCGAGATCACGAAGGCAACGAGCTTGGTCCGCTGCGGCGAGGCACCGACGGCAAGCGCTGCCGGCTCGACGTCGCGCACCGCGACGAAGGCGCGGCCGAAGCGGGAGTGCACGATGTTGCGCACCAGGATGAAGGCGACGATCGTGACCGCGACGATCGTGTAATAGAGCGGCCGCGGGCCGAATTCGGAGCCGAAAGCCGAGGGCGGCGGCACGCCGACGACGCCGGCAAAGCCCTTTGTCAGCCAGCGCCACTCGACGATCATCTTCTCGAAGACCAGCGCAAAGGCGAGTGTGATGAAGGCGAAGTACCAGGTGCTGAGCCGGAAGGCGGGCAGGGCCGCCAGCACGCCGAGCCCGGCGGCGAGCACCATTCCGACCACGGCTGCGGGCCAGAACGGCCAATGATGATCGACGGTCAGGAGGGCGACCGAGTAGGCGCCGATCGCGACGAACGCGGCGTGCCCGAGCGAGACCTGCCCGGCATAGCCCGCGAGCAGATTGAGGCCGATCGCGGCGATGATGTAGATGCCGAGCTGGGTGGCGACGAACAGCGCGTAGGAATTGGCGCCGACAAAAGCAGGAAGGGCCAGCGCAACGGTGAGTGCGGCGAGCTGCATGGTGATGGGAATGACGGCGCGTGACATGATCAGACCGTCCGTGCATTCGGGCTGCCGAACAGGCCTTCCGGCTTCAAGAGCAGCACCGCCAGGACGACGATAAAGATCACCGCTTCCTGGTAGCCGGGCGACAGCAGCGACGCGCCGACCGCTTCCGTGACGCCGATGACGTATCCGGCGATCAGCGCGCCGCGATTGTTACCGATCGAGCCGACGGCCGCAGCCGCAAAACCCTTGAGCAGCAGATCCGGACCGAGGGACGTCGATGCATAGAGGACGGGCGCGGCGAGAATGCCGGTCATGGCCGCGAATGCTGCACCGAGGAAAAACGACCAGCGGCCGAGACTGCCGGGATCGATGCCGCGCAGCAGGGCCGCCTCGCGATCTTCGGCGACCGCCATCACGGCCTTGCCCTTGAGCGTGCGGTAGATTCTCTCGACGATGAGAACGAGCACCAGCGTCACCAGGATGAGCGCAATCTCGTAGGACGAGATGCGCGACGACAGGATGTCGAGCGATTCCATGCTGAGCAGCGCGGGCGGCTTGACCAGGATCGGATCGGGTCCCCAGAAGCGCCCGACGAGGTTGGAGATGATCAGGGACGTCGCGAGCGTCGTGATGACCCAGCCCGTTCCCGTCTGCGATCGCGCCAGGATGGGCGCGACCGCAACACGCTCCTCGACCAGCCCGATGCATCCGACGGCGACGAGCGTCCCTGCGAAGGCGACCAGCCACGGCATGCCCGCGAGCGAGGTGAGGCTCGCGAAGATCATCGCGCCGAGCATGACGAGCTCTCCTTGCGCGAAGTTGAACACGTTGGTCGGCCGGTAGAGAATATTGAAGCTCACCGCGACCAATGCATAGAGGCTGCCCGCGACGATGCCATGCGCGAGGACGTCGATATCCATCGGCGTGCCTTCACTGGCCGGGTGCGCGGGCGCGCATACAGCCAATGGCGCGCGGATCCTGTCCCGACGCGACCGAGACCAGCACCACGTCCTTGGCCCCGATGCCCGAATGGTTTTCCGGCGTGAAGGAAATGTCGCCCAGCAGGCCTTTGTGATTGCTGAGCTTGTCGAGCCCGCGCTTGATGGCTTCGGGCTCGAAGCTCTTCTCCGATTCGATTGCGGCCTTCAGGCAATAGAGGAAATCGTAATAGGGCGCGGCGGCGACGTTGACCTCATAGCCCTTCGATTCCGGGTATTTTGCCAGTTTCTTGGCGAACTCAAGCTGCCGCGCGCCGGGCTGCTCGGCGTCGGTCCAGGTGAAATTGCGATAGTAGGTCGCGAACACGTTCTTGACGGCTTCTGCCGGCACGAGATCGAATAGTGCCGGCAACATCAGGCCGCTGTGACCGGTCACCGGCGGGAACCATTTCAACGTCTTCATCGCGTTGAAGATCATGGCGGCATTGGGAACGTTGGCGATCCAGCCGATGATTCCGTCCGCGCCTGATTTTTGCAGATTGGCGACGTAGGTCGACAGGTCGGGCGCCGAGATCGGATAGACCTGCTCGCTGACCGGCGTGAGGCCGAACTTCTTCTGCAGGATAGCCTTCGTCGCGGCTGTTCCCTGCTCACCGAAGGCGGTGTTCTCCTGCAGGATGCCGATCTTCTTCAGGCCGAGCGTCTTGATCATGTATTCGACGCAGACATGGGCCTGCTGATCGGTGTTGAACATGATCTGGTAGTGATAAGGATATTTGCGCCCATCGCCGGCTTCCGCGGCAGCCGCATAGGTCGCCTGGATGGTCTTGGCTGATGTCGTGGCCGCGATCGATGCGAGCGACTGCGAGCTGCCGGTCGGTCCGACGAAACATCCGATGTTCTGTTCACGCAGCTTGCGCACGATGCCCGGTTCCTTTGCCGGCGACGCCTCGTCGTCTTCCTCGATGCGCGCGATCTGGCGGCCCAGAATGCCGCCGGCGGCGTTGATTTCATCGACAGCGATGAGCCCGCCGAAATACAGCGGCGCAAAAGACGAGGCGAGGCGGCCGGTCGTCGGCCTGATCCAGCCGACCTTGAATGCTTGCTGCTGTTGCGCAAATGCGGGGCCGGCGAAGGCAGCAACGCCGAGCTGTGCGGCGAGACGCAACAGCGCGCGTCGATCGATGAGGTTGCGGGCAAGCAAGGGGATTGCGGGCGTCGAGCGCATGCGTTTCTCTCCCGGATGAGCGGCTCTTGTGTCGGCCGCAATTTGCGCCCGATCATAATACTTGTTGACCGACCAGCAAGTAGATTATTAACTTCGGCCATGGCTTCTCCAGCGCCTCAACTCAAGACAAAGCCTGCATCGCGGCAGGACGAACGGCGGCGTGCGTCAGATGCGCGCATGTTGCGCGCAGCGATGTCGATCATCGCGCAGAAGGGCGCAGCGGGAGCGACGCTCGCCGAAATCGGTCTCGCCGCGGGCTTTAGTCGTGGGCTTCCGGCAGAGCGGTTCGGCACGAAATTCGCGCTGCTGAACGCGCTGATGGATTTCATGGAAGGCTGGTTTGCCGAGCGACTGCGTCACGCAATCGGGGACAAGACGGGGCTCGACGCCGTGCAGGCGCGGATCGACGCGCATGTGGACAGCGCTTGCGCCAGCCCGGTGGCGACCGCGGCGCTCTATTCGCTGTTCGTCGAATCGCTCTGCGCCATACCGGAGTTGCAGTTGCGCACGCGCGCCATCAGCGCCAGCTTCCATGACGGCTTTCGCAGGCATCTGGAGCAGGCGCGCCGCAGCGGAGAACTCCGCGAAGGCGTCGATTGCACGAAGATGGCCAACATCCTGGTCGGCATGTTGCGAGGCCTGATCATCCAGTCGCTGCTCGAGGGCAATGCGACGAGCCTCGCGACGAACCGGGCGCAAATCCACGCATTCATCGACGCGGGCTTGCGCAAGCGACGCAACGGTGCGGGAGGGCACGCTTCCGGCCGGCGGAAGAACCACTGACGGCGTTCGCGCCGGAATAAACGACCGCCTGAAGGCGGCGCAATGGGAGGCGCCAATGAGTGGCGACAACGATCGGCTGTCCCCATCGGACAGATACGTGCTGCGCAATCTGGTCGACCGCCACGCGCGCGAGCGGGGCGACCAGACCTTCATCGTGCTGTCGACGGGCGAGGAATGGTCGTACACGCGGCTGCGTGACAACGTGCGCCGGGTCGCTGCGAGCCTCCAGGCGCTCGGCGTGAAGCAGGACGATTTCGTCCTGTCCTGGCTCCCGAACGGTCCGCATGCCATCGCCGTCTGGTTCGCACTGAACTACATCGGCGCGGTCTACGTCCCTGTGAATGTGTCCTATCGCGGGCGGTTGCTCGCTCACGTGATCAAGAATTCCGGCGCGCGCCTGATGATCGCCGATGCGAGGCTCGCCGAGCGGCTCATCGAGGTCGAGACCGCCGCGCTCGATACGCTGGTCGTGGTGTCGGGCAATCCGCCACCGGGCCTGACGGGCATTCGCGGCCTGACCGAAGATGCGCTTGGCTCTGCCGCCGGCGAGCCCGCCGATCCTCCGCGCGCGATCATGCCGTGGGACACCCATGCGGTCATCTACACGTCGGGCACCACCGGTCCGTCGAAAGGCGTGCTGTCGTCTTATCGCCATCTGGCGGCAACGACGGAGGCGATCGATACCGTGACCTCGGATGATCGTGCCATGGTCAACCTGCCTCTGTTCCATGTCGGCGGCACTAGTGGCGTTTATCGCATGCTGACGCGCGGCGGCTCGATCGCGCTGGTCGAAGCCTTCGACACCCGGACCTTCTGGGACACGGTGCGCCGCACCGGCGCCACTACGACAACGCTGCTCGGCGCGATGATCCCGTTCCTGATGAAGGCACCGCCGAGCCCGCGTGACCGCGATCATACGTTCCGGCAGGCAATCATGGTGCCGCTCGCCGACGACGCGGCGGAATTCACCGCCCGCTTCGGCGTCGACATCTACACGGTCTTCAACATGACGGAGATTTCGTGCCCGATCGTGTCGGTGCGCAATCCGGATGTGCTCAAGACTTGCGGTCGGTTGCGCGACGGCTTTGAGGCCCGCGTGGTCGACGAGAACGATGTCGAGGTGCCGCATGGCACGATCGGCGAGTTGATGGTCCGGGCCGACGAGCCTTGGACGATGAATCACGGCTACAACGCAAATCCCGAGGCAACCGCGCGAGCCTGGCGCAACGGCTGGTTCCACACCGGCGATGCCTTTCGCCGGGACGAGGCCGGCAATTTCTTCTTCGTCGACCGCATGAAGGACGCCATCCGCCGACGCGGCGAGAACATCTCCTCGTTCGAGGTCGAGGCGGAAATCGGGGCGCATCCGAAGGTGCGCGAGAGCGCGGTCGTCGGCGTTCCCAGCGAATTCGGCGAGGACGAGGTCATGGCGGTGATCTCGCCGGTCCCCGGCGCCGACATCGACCCGCTCGAGATCATCTCGTTCCTGACCCCGCGACTGCCGCACTTCATGGTGCCGCGGTACGTCCGCCTGCTGGCTGAACTGCCGAAGACGCCGACCCAGAAGATCGAAAAGCACGTGCTGCGCTCGGAGGGCGTGACCGGCGACACGTGGGATCGCGAGCAGGCAGGCATCCGCCTCAAACGCGAGAAATTGACAGCCGGAGATTTGAAGGTCGCACGATGAAGGAAGATACCAAACCGAGGGCCGATCTCAGGCTCGTTCGGGATGCCCAGGCCGAACGTCTTGACGCCGCGCGTCCCAAGGCGGTCGCACGCCAGGAGAAGCGGGGACGCTGGACGGCGCGCCGGGCCGTCGAGGCGCTCGCGGATCAGGACAGCTTCGTCGAATATGGCGGGCTGGTGCGTCCTGCGACGAAGGGCATGGAAGGCGCTGCCGACGGACTGGTCATGGGGACCGCCAAGGTCGACGGGCGGCCGGTGGATCTGGTCCTGTACGACTACACGGTCTATGCGGGCACGCAGAGTGCAATGAACCACGCCAAGATCACGCGCATGTTCTCGCATGCCGAGAAGCACCGGTTGCCCGTGATCTGCTGGCTCGATGGCGGCGGCGCACGGCCGCACGACATGCACGTCACGGCCAGGCCTTCGACGCCGACCTTCGTGGTGTATGCCCGTCTGTCCGGGCTCGTGCCGACGGTCGGCATCTCGCCGGGCCGGGCCTTCGCGGGCCACGCCAATCTCGCGGGATTGTGCGACGTCCTGATCGCCACGGAGGATTCGGCCATGGGCATGGCGGGCCCGCCGTTGGTCGAGGCCGCGCTCGGCAAGAAATACACGCCGGAGGAGATCGGTCCGGCCTCGGTGCACTGGGCCTCGGGCGTGATCGACATCCTCGTCAAGGACGAAGTCGAGGCAATCGCCGCCGCGAAGAAATATCTCGGCTATTTCGACATGCAGCAGCCGGCAGGCGAAGCGCCAGACCAGATGCTGCTGCGCGACATGGTGCCGGAGAACCCCCGCAGGGCCTACAATGTCCGCAACGTAATCCAGACGCTGTGCGACGTCGACAGCGTCATGGAGGTCAAGGCGGGTTACGGCAAGGCGGCCGTGACGGCCTTCGGCCGCATCGCGGGCCGCACTGTCGGGATCGTCGCCAATCAGCCAATGTATCTTGCCGGCGCCATGGACACGCCGGCCTGCCTCAAGATGGCCCGCTTCATCCAGATCTGCGATGCCTTCGACATTCCCCTCGTCGTGCTCTGCGATACGCCCGGCCTGATGGTCGGGCCGGAGGTCGAGAAGACCGGGCTGATGCGTCACAGCGCGCGCGTGCTGTCGGCGCTCGCCAATGCCACCGTGCCCGTGCTGACGGTCGTGCTGCGCAAGGCTTACGGCCTCGGCTATTACATCATGGGCTCGCGTCCGCTCGAACCGGCGATCCTCGTGGCGTGGCCGACCGCCGAGTTCGGCGGCATGGGACTCGAAGGCGCTGTCAACATCATCTACGCGAAGGAGCTCGAGGCGGCTACGACGTTGGAGGAGCGCGCCGAATTGCACGCCAGTCTGACAGCGGAGCTGAAGCGATCGAACACGGCGGTCGAGAGCGGCGCCAAGTTCCTCTACGACGACGTCATCGATCCCGCCGATACGCGGGACATCCTCGTCAAGACGCTCGAGACGCTACCGCAGCCGGCGCCGCGAACGACGCGCAAACGCGTCATCGAGCCGTTCTGAACGTCAAGAAATTCTGTTGTGAAGACCTGAAAGGCAATTTGGAATGGCAAAGCTTGAAGCAAAGTCCGAGGTGAGCGGTTTCGTCTGGAAGGTGGAGACCGAGCTCGGCAAGCGCGTGGCGAAGGGCGACACGCTCATCCTGATCGAGTCCATGAAGATGGAGATCCCGGTCGTAGCGGAGGCTGACGGGGTGGTCGTGAAGATCTCCGTCGAGGAGGGCGCCGCCGTCAACGAGGGTAACACGGTTGCCGTGCTGGAGATATGAGGACTACTTTAGGAAAGAGCCTTGATGATGCGCCGGCGAAGTCAATTCCGCCCGGTGAAAATGAAAGACGTTCCGCGTCAAGCTCGGTGAGCAGGAAGCTTATGGATGTTTCGGGTGCCTTGCGTGAGGGAGCCTGGGCGCCCTTGATTGTCTTCGGCGCAAATTGCAAGCTCGTCTGGTTCTCCAACTGAAGTGCTGGCTCCGCATGCAATGGCGCCCGGTGGCTCTCGATTGCGGAGAGCTGCAACAGGCCTGCCTGCGCCGCAGGTCAGGATGTCCACGAACGCGCAACTGTCCGTATGGCGGAAAAACAGCTCGCGCTTGAAGCAAGAACGTTCAAAACGAAGAGGAACGCATGTCTGGAGCATATATCATCGACGCGGTTCGCACGCCGCGAGGCATCGGCAAGCCGGGCAAGGGGGCGCTGTCGCACCTCCATCCGCAGCAATTGGCCGCAACGGTGCTCAAGGCGCTCAAGGAGCGCAACAACCTCGACACCTCGACGGTCGATGACATTATCTGGTCGACGTCGACCCAGGAGGGTAAGCAGGGCGGCGATCTCGGTCGCATGTCGGCGCTTGCGGCTGGATATGACATCAACGCCAGCGGCACGACGCTCGACCGCTTCTGCGGTGGCGGTATTACGTCCGTCAATCTTGCCGCAGCATCGGTCATGTCGGGAATGGAGGACTGCGTCATCGCGGGCGGCACCGAGATGATGAGCTATCAACAGGCTTTGGCAGCCGAGCGATCCAAGGCCGGCCAGCCAGCGCGGCTGATGGGTGCGGGCAATGCGGCGCTCGACGCCGTTCATCCGCAGTCTCACCAGGGCGTGTGCGGCGACGCCATCGCCACGCGCGAGGGTATCAGCCGCGAGGCCTGCAACGCGCTGGCCCTGGTCAGCCAGCAGCGGGCCAAGAGAGCGATTGACGAACGCCGCTTCGCGAAGTCGGTGGTGCCTGTGTACAATGATGACGGAAGTGTCGCTCTCGATCGTGAGGAATTCCCGCGCCCTGAGACGACGGCCGAGGGACTCGCTGCGCTCAAGCCCAGTTTCGAACAACTCGCCGATTTCGATCTCGGCAACGGCGCGACGTTCAGGAAGCAGATCCAGCGCCGCTACCCCGACCTCGAATGGAAAGGCGTGCATCACGCCGGCAACAGCTCGGGTGTGGTAGACGGCGCAGCCGCTGTGCTGATTACCTCGAAGACATATGCCGAGAAACACGGCCTCAAGCCGCGCGGCCGGATCGTGGCCTATGCCAACCAGGGTGACGACCCGACGTTGATGCTGAACGCTCCCGTTCCGGCGGCCAAGAAGGTTCTCGCCAAGGCGGGCCTGACCAAGGAGGATATCGACGTCTGGGAGATCAACGAGGCCTTTGCGGTCGTCGCCGAGAAGTTCATCCGCGACCTCGGGCTGAATCGTGAAAAGGTCAACATCAATGGTGGCTCCATCGCGCTGGGGCACCCCATCGGTGCGACCGGATCGATCCTGATCGGAACGGCGCTCGACGAACTCGAGCGCAGCGGTGGACGCTATGGTCTCGTTACCATGTGTGCCGCCGGCGGGATGGCGCCGGCCGTCATCATCGAACGCATCTGATCTGAAAAGGGATTCTGCAATGAAACTCAGTTCATCGGTTGCCGCTGTTGTCACCGGCGGCGCTTCCGGTCTCGGCGCAGCTACGTCGCGAGCCCTCGCTGCGGAGGGCGTGAAGGTCGCCATCTTCGACTTCAACGTCGAGAAGGGGGAAGCCATCGTCCGGGAGATTGGTGGGGTGTTCTGCAAGGTCGATGTCACCTCGGACAACGAGGTCGATGCGGCTTTTGACAAGGCCCGCGCGGCCCACGGCCAAGAGCGCATCCTGGTCAATTGCGCAGGCACAGGCAACGCGGTGAAGACGGCAGGCCGGGACAAGAAGACCGGGGAGGCCACCCACTTTCCGCTCGATGCCTTCAATCGCATCATCCAGATCAACCTCGTCGGCACTTTCCGCTGCATCGCGAAGTCGGCGAAGGGCATGCTGTCGCTGGCCCCGCTCGAGGACGGCGAGCGCGGTGCGATCGTCAACACCGCTTCCGTGGCGGCCGAGGACGGGCAGATGGGGCAGGCTGCATATTCGGCTTCCAAGGGCGGTGTCGTCGGCATGACGCTGCCGATCGCGCGCGATCTGATGAACGAGGGAATCCGCGTCAACACGATCCTGCCGGGCATCTTCAATACGCCCCTGCTGCAGGGAGCTCCGGAGAACGTCAAGGCTGCTCTCAGCGCGTCGGTGCCCTTCCCGAAGCGTCTTGGAATGCCGGAGGAATATGCGCAGCTTGCGCTGACAATGATCACCAACGGCTACTTCAACGGTGAAGACGTCCGCCTCGACGGCGCCATCCGCATGGCCCCCCGCTAAGAGCATTCTAAAATGAATGGGGCGACCGGACATCAAGTCCGGTCGCTCCTGCGGTCCCGATTGCACGTTGACGAGAATTAATCGACCGTGATCGCCGTCACTTGGACCCAATCCTGCCCGTCAAATGTTTGCACTACCAGGCGCTTGAACGGAACGTAGTTGTCCGGCGTCGTATTGTAGGTGGTACCGGCCAGCAGCGAGGGCGCGGCTACATTGTTCAGGTGCGTCGCCTGATATAGCAGGTTCTCACGGGTCAGATTGTCCCCGCAGGCCTCAATGATTTTCGCCATGATGTAGGCAAACGAATACACGGCAAAGCCGATCTCGTTCTTGGGGTCTTCATTAGGCAGGTACTTCTTCATGAAGGCCTGATAGGCGACGATGTCATGGTCTTCGGCCCATTTCGGGCTCGACACCTGCTTGTAGGGCGTTGCCGCGATGATACCGGTGACCGAATCGAGACCGGCAGCTTCCAGGAACTGTCGCCCGACCGACGGGCTGACGACGAGCTGCAGCGGCTTCCAATCGAGCTCATAGGCCTTCTTCATCGACTGCGAGGCAGCCTTGCCGAGCGAGACGTTGAAGAACACGTCGGCACCTGACGATTTGAGCTGCGCGACCTGCGAATCCATCGTGGGATCGGTCAGCTCGTAGGTGACCTCCTTGACGATCATGGTGGATGCCTTGTCGCCGAGGCCCTTCTTGAACCCGGAGACATAGTCGCGGCCGAAATCGTCGTTCTGCATGAGGATCGCGACCTTCGCGTCCGGCTTCACCGACAGGAGATACTTCGCGAGGATCTCGCCCTCGGTGCCGTAGAGATGGAATGCAGGCGTCGACCATTTGAACGCCTTCGGCTGGTTCCACTTGTTGGCGCCGGTCGAGACCAGCAGCTGCGGAATGCCTTTGCTGTTGAGATATTTCTGCACCGAGGACTGTGCCGCAGTGCCGGACGAGCCGAACAGCGCGAGCACGCCGTCGCTCTCGACCAGCTTGCGGGTCTGCTCGACGGTCTTGGGCGGCGAGAACGCGTCGTCGAGCGAGATCAGATTGATCTTGCGGCCGTTGATGCCGCCTTTCTCCTCGTTGAGCATCTTGAAATAGGCGACCTCGGTGCGGCCCTGGATGCCGTGGATCGACAGCGGACCGCTATAGGGCATGGTCTGGCCGAGCTTGACCTCCGTATCCGAGGCGCCTTCGTCGTACTTCTTCTCCGCGGCACTCGCGCCTGTGACGAAGACGAGCCCGGCGGACAAGACCGCCATCGCCGACAATAGTCTCTTCATTTTATCCTCCCGATCCTGCTTTGTTATTCACCCTCACCCAAGTGCACTTGCCTTTGCGGCGAGTTCTTCGCGAAGCTGTCGCTTGACGATCTTGCCGCTTGCGGTGCGCGGCAGCTCCTCGATTCGAATATCGACATGCGTGGGCAGCTTGAATGCGGCGAGCCTTGGGCGTAGATGCTCGGTCACCTGGTCCGCGGTCAGGCGCGATCCGGCCCGTATGCGAACGACGGCGCCGACGAGTTCGCCGAGCACGCGGTCGGGAATGCCGACGATGGCGGCTTCCAGGATGTCCGGATGCGCGAGGAGGGCGTCCTCGATCTCGACGCAATAGACGTTCTCGCCGCCGCGGATCAGCATGTCCTTGGCGCGGTCGAGCAGATAGACGAAGCCCTCCGCGTCCATCCGGACGATGTCGCCGGTGCGGTACCAGCCATCGCGGAACGCTGCCGCGGTCGCCTGAGGGTTGTTCCAGTAACCCTTCACGACGTTGCCACCGTAGATTTCAAGCTCTCCGATCGCCCCGATGGGCAAGACGTTCCCGGACTCATCGATGACACGCAAGTCGCATCCGGGTACGGCGGGCCCGACGGAGTCCGGCCGTGCGAGATAGTCCTCGGCACCGTTCGAAGTCGATACCGACGACGTCTCAGTGGCGCCATAGCCCGTGCCGCCGAACTTGCCCGGGAAGAGCGCAGCTACTTTCCGGGTCAGCTCAGGCGACGCGGCGGCGCCGCCGTAGGAGAGACCCTCGAGGCTCGAGACGTTGCGCCGTTCGAAATCCGGCGACTCCAGCAATTGCCATGTCATCGACGGTACGCCGGACATAGCGTTGATGCGCTCGCGCTCGATCAGTTCGAGTGCTGCTTCCGCGTTCCATTTGTACATCAGCACGATCTTCGAGCCGTTCGCCATGGCGGGGATCATGATCGAGTGGCACCCGGTGACATGGAAGAACGGCACTGGAAGCAGCACCGCTTTCTGGGCCTCTGGCGGCGCTGGCAGGGGATCACCGCGCCGGATTGCCGCTCGTGCGCCCGAGAACGTGATGTTCACGAGGTTGCACATGATGTTTCGATGGGTGCCCAGCGCTCCCTTGGAACGGCCGGTCGTGCCCGACGTGTAGAGAATGGTCGCGTCGTCGTCCGGATGGATGTTCCGATCGGGTGGTGCCCGGTCCGGCAATGCGCCGTAGTTCGACGCCGGACCTATCAGATCTTCCAGTGTGTCCGTTCCGTTCCGGATGTCCGATGCAGCGCGGACCGCGATGAGTCTGGCAGGGTGACTTCCTGGGGCGAGCGAATTGAGCCGCTCCAGCCGCTCACCGTCGACGATGGCGACAGAGGCACCAGAATCGCGCAAGCCGTAGGCGAGATCATCTCCGGTTCCCCAGGCATTGAGCGGGACTGCGATGGCGCCGATGGTTGTTGCGGCCCAGAATGCGATCGTCCATTCCGGATAATTCCGCATGGCGATGGCAACGCGGTCGCCTTTCTTGACCCCGTAGCTATCGACCAGCCGCCACGCGAGGGCGGATGCGGCGCGATAATGTTCGGCAAATGTAAGCCGCTCATCTTCAAACACGAGGAAAGTGCGGTCGCCCCATGCCTTGCTGGCCTCGAAGATCTCCCGCAGATCGCGACGGGCCTTCTTGTAGAGCCGGTAAGGGCGCCCGGCAATGTCGATCGTCTCCATCTCGAAAGGTGCGCCAGGCGCTGTGAGGAGGCGGTAGGTTTCGTCGAGCGAGACTGCCGGCCAATTGCGTCGCTCACACGTCATTTTCTTGTCTCGTTGCGGCGTGCTCTTGGCGAAGCGCAATTCGTGAAGGCGCAACGCAAGGAATTTCTATAGCGATATCGTTGAGCGCGGCTTGCGTTAGTCTGCTGGCAAGTCGAAAGGGCAGGAAGGCGCACGGTACCGCCTCGGCGGAGCACTCGAGTTGCTCCGCCGGACATGATCAGCTCAGGTCCCAACGCTTTCCCAGTTCTTGCCGTTGAAGCGTTCGAGCGTCATGAATTTCACGACGCGATAGTCAGTCGGGCTGGTGTTGATGAGACTGCCCGCCAATAGCCCGGGATTGCGGAAATCCTTCAAATTGGCCGCCTGCCGCATGATGTTCTCGCGGGTCAAATCGTCGCCGCACTGACGCAGCACCTGCACCAGCATCTGACTGAATGTCCACCCCGCGAGGAAGAAGGTGTCGTTCGAATTCGCGTTCGGCATGTATTCCTTCAGCCATTCGTAGAACGGCTTCAGCTCGGGGTCGTCGCGCCAGCGCGGGTCCGACGGGTCCTTCATGTAGCGTGCGGTCTTGATGCCGACGCAGCGCTCAAGGCCAGCCGGGATCAGGGTCGCGCTCATCGAGGCCGAGCCCGAATGCAGGTAGGTGTCAGGCTGCCAGTTCAGCTCGTAGATCTTGCGGATCGCCTGCGCCGCCTGCTTGGCGTAGGCAAACAACAGGACGGTGTCGACGCCGGTCGACTTCAACTTGACGATCTGCGAATCTACGGTCGGATCGGTCGGGGTGAAGCTCTCGGCCGCGATGACGGCGGAGGCCTTGGCGGCGAGACCGTCGGAAAGGCCCGACAGCATCTCCTTGCCGAAGTCGTCATACTGGTACAGCACGCCGATCTTCGGATTGGCGTTGACGGCCAGGATCTGCTTGCCGAAGAACGTGCCCTCGGAGCGCAAGGTCGGCTGGAAGCCGATGGTCCAGGGATATTTCTCCGGATTGGCAAACTGTTCGGAGCCGGCCGCGACGAACAGCTGCGGCATCTTGTTGGAGTTGAGGTAGGTCCGAGTCGCGAGGTTCAACGGCGTGCCGAGCATGCCGAACATGACGGCGACCTCCTCCTGCTCGACCAGACGGCGCGTCTGCTCGACAGCCTTGGGCGGACTGTAGCCATCGTCGACCGAAATGAAGTTGATCTTGCGGCCGTTGATGCCGCCGCGATCGTTGATCGCCTTGAAATAGGCGGCCTCGGCCTGGCCGAGCTGGCCATAGGCGGAGGCCGGTCCGCTATACGCGATGGTCTGGCCGACCTTGATCTCGGTGTCGCTGACGCCGGGGCCGTATTTCTTTTCGGCCCGAGCGTGGTTCGGAGCGAGCGTGGCGGCAAGTGTTGCAAGCGAGGCGAGCGCGATCGTTCGCCGTGAGACGTCCGGCATGATACTCTCCTTGTGCTTCCCTAACGCGTCCGTTCGTGCCGTTTGCACTGACGGATCTGGTCCTAGGCTCTCTTGTGGGGGCCCATGAAACCAAACAGATAACCAGCCACCTTGCGCATCTGGATCTCTTCCGAACCCTCGGTGATCCGGTAGCGGCGGTGATGGCGGTAGATGTGCTCGAACGCCTTATGGCGCGAATAGCCGATGCCGCCGTGCACCTGCATGGCGCGGTCAGCCGCCTCGCAGCAGAGCCGGTTGGCCCAGTAGTTACACATCGAGACTTTGTCGGAGAGCCGTTTTTCGACCTCGGGATGAGGCATGCTGTCCATCTCCCAGGCGGTCTTGCGAATGAGCAGTCGGAGCATCTCGATCTGCGTGGCCAGCTCGACTAACGGGAACTGGATGCCCTGGTTAACCGATAGCGGCTTGCCGAACGGCTTGCGCTGATTGGCGTATTTGACGCTCTCATTGACGCAATACGCGGCCGCGCCGAGCGAACTCGCGGCCTGGCGAATGCGGTTTTCGTGCACGAATGCCTGCGCCAGCGCGAGCCCCCGGTCGATCTGTCCGAACATCGTGCTTTCGGGCACCCAGACGTTGGTGAAGCTGACGCGCGGGTGGTCCGTCGGCATGTTGAAGGTCCACATATATTCCTCGACCTTCACGCCCGGTGAATTGGCTGGAACCAGGAATGCGGTGATACCCTTGGCATCGCCGTCCTCGCCGCTGGTGCGGGCAAACAGGCAGCAATGCGATGCGGTGTGCATGCCGGTGGTCCACATCTTCTCGCCGTTGATCAGCCAGCCGGCGACTCCATCGCGTGTCTCGCGGACCGCGCGCGTTTCCATGTGAGTGGCGTCCGAGCCGTGGTGCGGTTCAGTGAGGCCGAAAGTGACGCGAATCTTGCGGTCGAGCGAACCGCGGATGAACTTCTCCTTCTGCTCGGGCGTGCCGAAATCGCGCAGCATCACGATGAAGGGGAAGTTGCCGACCACTGAATGTTCGTTCTGGAGGTCGTTGTGCAGGCCGAGGCCTTGCGTCGCCAGATGCTCCCGGATCACGGCCATCCAGAGATTGCCGCCGCCTTGGCCGCCGAATTCCTTGGGCAGCGAGAAGCGGAAGAAGCCGGCCTTGTCGGCCAGCGCCTTGGCCTTTTCGAGCAGCGCCTCCCATTCGGGGCGGGGCAGGCCACCCTTGTCGAAATCGGTCCGTGCCCATTCACGGCGATGATCGAAGAAGCGCTCGTTGTCGTCCTGCGCCTGCAGCGGCTTGATCTCGGCCTGCACGAAAGCGTCGATCCTGGCGAGATAGTCGACGAGATCCTTGGGGATGCTGAAATCCATCGCTGGTCAATCCTCTTGCTTCGTTTGTTGTTGGCCGGCGCGCGTTTCGAGCGTGCGGCGGTAGCTGGCGTAATTCGGCTGATCGATCTTCATCTTGTCGAGCGTGGTCCGCCAGAGATGGTCGGCAAGCCCGTCGCTCTGCAGGTCGAACTCGCCGCGCCGGATGCGGCCTGACAGTTCGGCCTCCAATTGCTCCAGAGTGCCGTCGCGGTTCAGCAGCGCCTGCAATCGCGCAAGCGCTTCGCGTTCGACGCTCCCGCCGAAGTCGATCTCGCGGGCGACGAGGTCGATCGCATTGGCGGCCACCCGGGCCTGGAAGGCGGCGTTGGCGGGAAGTTGCGGCATCAGCGTCTCGCGCAGCAGACGCGAGACCGCGGTCAGGATGTCGGCGCCACGAGGTTGATCCAGCATGTCAGTCCGTCCCGGTCAGGATGCGCATCAGGTCGAGCTCGTTTTCGGACACGCGCCGCGCGATCATCGCGCGCTCCACGCTGGGGTCGCGCCCGCTGATGAACCATTCCAGCATGCTGGCGCAGCTGACGCCCCAGCGCAGGCTGCCGAGGACTTCCCAATAGTGCACGCGCGCGGGATCGACGCGCTCGCCGCTTGCCGCCTCATAGGCCTCGAACAATTGCTGTCGCGAGCCGAGCCCGCCGACCGGGCGGTCGAGCTCACCGAAACGCCAGGGCGGGGTCGAGATCCAGGCGAGGTCCTCGGCGGGGTCGCCGATATGGGCGACCTCCCAGTCCAGCACCGCGCGCACGCCTTCGGCTCCGAAGATGATGTTGCCGTTGCGGAAGTCGCCGTGAACCAGCCGATATGTCGCGAGCGGCGCCGGTGCGTTCTGTTGCAGCCAGCGGAAGGCGAGGTCGAACACCGGCCGCGCGACGCCGAGACTGTCGTAACGGCTCAAGAGCCGCGCCACGATCACGTCAGCCGGCTTGAACGGCAGCGCCGGCAGGCGCGCGGTATCGACCCTGCTCATGGTGCCGCGAATGGTGCCGAACTGGGCCGCGAGGTGAGGGCGGATCGCGGCGAACTGGGCGTCGCGCAAGACCTTGCGCGCGATCGTTTCGCCCTCGATCCGCGTCATCAGAAAGCCGTCGCCGAGTCCGTCCTCCGGCGCCAGCGTGTGCACGACGGTCGCGACCGGCACGCCGCTGCCGTCGAGGACGCGGATCAGATCCGCCTCGGCCTCCAGCGATAGCGATTCCGTGCTGCGCAGGCCGCCCGGCGAGCGGCGCAGGATCAGCGGGTGCAGCATCCTGTCGCCATCGACGGCGTCGAATGACCAGGTCTCCAGGGTTGCGCCTGCAGATAGTCGGCGCAGAGCGGCGATGCCACGTGCGCCCGGCACGATGCGGACCGTCATGGCTTGGAGAGCGTGGCTGAAGCTGTTGTCCATCGCGTTCATGCGTCTCGCCGCTGTCTCTTTCGCTTGCCGCCGGACGCGATGGCTGGGACCATCTCGGGCCCTGGCGTGAGCGGTCGATCCGGGTCGGTGTAGACCGCCCGGCACCAGATCTCGGTGACCTCTTTGCAGAGCCGCTTCAACTCCAGCGGACGTTCGAACGGCTCCATCTTCTGGATCGCAAAGGACTGCGCGGTGCCCTCGACCATCATCGCGAGCGACAGGGCGGCCGCATCAGGATCGATCGGCAGGCAGCGCCCGAGCTGGCGCTGGCGTTCTAGATGATCGCGCACCCGGATGATGTAGGCGCTGCGCATCTCGGCGCGCTTCCGGCCGATCTCGGGATCGACATAGCTCGCCTCGAAGAAGGCCCGTAGCAATCCGCGGTTGGCGCCGAAGATCTCGAAGTAGCGAAGATTGTTGTCGTAGACGCGCTCGCGCAGCGTATGGCCTGAGCGCACCCGGGAGGAGGCGACGATGTCGTCGACGACTTCGGTGATGGTGCGGACGAAGATGTCGTCGGTGCTGCGGAAATACAGATAGAAGGTGCCGCGGCTGAGACCGGTGGACTCGATGATGTCCTGCACGGTGGCGCGGATGTAGCCTTTGTCGGCGAACACGCGCCGGGCGGCCTCGAGCAGAATCCGTTCGGAGGTTTCGGCAGAGTTGCGGGTGCGCCGCAGCTCTGTCGGCAGCGCGCCGCGGCGCACGGCGGCCGAACGCGTGATGCGTCGCTTCCCTGCCACGTCTCTTCCTCTGTTTCGCGTGCATGGATTGCACGTCGTCGCTTGCTTGCACCTAACCTGACACTGATGTCAGTGTCAGACTTGCGTCTTGTCGCCGTCCACGCGGTTCTTTCTCGTGAATCGTCAGGCCATCGTTTCGACGTCGGCCGTTCGGCCGGTGCGCCTGGCCGAGAGCTTGGGGCATTGCGCTTGAAAGGTTCTCAGGCGCTTGAGCATCAATTGCTGCCCCTTCGCCGTCGCAGCGCCGCGCAAGGCGAGCGCATAGCCGTAGCCGACCGCGGCCTGGATATCCTCGATCTCGATCTCCGCAATGACCCAGTGCAGCATCACCGAGCGAAACGTGTAGTCGAGATTGCGCAGCAGCACCGCGGTGTCGATCTCGGGCAGCAGCAGGCCTTCGTCGACGGCGTCGTCGAGCAGCTTCATCCAGAAGCTGTCGCGCTTCTGGTTGAAGATCGCGCTGCGCTCCTCGGAGGCGGACGCGGCGAGAATGCTGGTCCACAGCGCACGGTAGAACATCGGATCGTCTTCGTAATAGCTCACGGCGAGCTTCGCGGCCCGCAGGATCCTTTCAAGCGGATCGAGCGACTTGAATCGCGCGAAGCGCGCGCCGAATCCCTTGATGTCCTCGAGCACGGCGACGAGCACGGCGCGCTTGGAGCCGAACAGATTGTAGGGCGTGGCGAGACTGAGGCCGGCCTTCGCCGCGAGGGCGCGCATCGACAGTCCGGCATCGCCGGTCTCGCGGATCAGGTCGCGCGCCGCCTTGATGATGCGAGAGCGCCGCTCCGCCTTTGCCGTGTCGCGTCGGTTTTCCATTCCGCCGCCTGCCGTGCCTCTCGTGCGGACGATAAGCGCTGGTTGACACCCCGACAAATCTATATCACGTTATAAGAACGCGTTATAAAAATATTTCAGCGGACGGGCGGGGTGTCATCGCATTCCCTTCGAAATCGCCGCGACGGGAGAAACGCCATGCGAACCTGCAATGGATCGCGGCTGACGCCGCATGCCTGCTTCCTGCTTGCCGGGATCGCGCTCGCAGTCCAGTCGCCGATCCCGGCGCGCGCGGACGCCGCGAAGGGCGACATTAAGATCGGCAATATCGCGCCCTACAGCGGCCCCGCCTCGGCCTACAGCGCGTTTGCGAAGACCGAGGCTGCCTACATGAAGATGCTCAACGACAAGGGTGGCATCAACGGGCGCAAGATCCAGTTCATCTCTTATGACGATGCCTACAGCCCGCCAAAAGCGGTCGAGCAGGCGCGCAAGCTGGTCGAACAGGACGAAGTCCTTGCGATCTTCCAGGCGGTCGGAACGCCGTCGAACGCGGCCATGATGAAGTACATGAACGCCAGGAAGGTGCCGCAGCTGTTCTCCGCCACCGGCGCGACCAAGTTTGGCGATCCCAAGAACTTTCCCTGGACGATGGGCTTTTCGACCTCGGTCTACCGGATCGAGAGCGCGATCTACGCGAAGTACATTCTGGCGAATTACCCGGAAGGGAAGGTCGCCGTCCTGTTTCCGAACGACGACTATGGCCGCGATATCTACGGCGGGTTCAAGGATGCGCTCGGCGCCAGGGCCAAGACGACGATCGTGGCGGAAGCGTCCTACGACAGCACTGAGCCGACGATCGATTCCCAGATCGGCAAGCTGAAGGCATCGGGGGCCGATATCTTCGTCAATTTCTCGACGCCGCGATTTGGCGCGCTTGCCATCCGCAAGGTGGCCGAGCTCGGCTGGAAGCCGGTCCATTTCATCAATACAACTGCCGCGGCGATTTCGAACTTCAAGCCGGCCGGGCTCGAGAACGCGATCGGATTGTTCACCGCGACATCGATGAAGGAGGCGAACGATCCTCGTTATGCCGACGACCCCGGTGTGAGGGAGTATCGCGACTTCATGAAGCGCTACAATCCGGAAGGCGACATCGCCAATGGCCAGAACGCCTACGGATTTCTTGCCGCGCAAGTGCTGCAGAAGGTGCTCGAACAGTGTGGCGACGACCTGTCCCGCGACAACATCATGCAGCAGGCCGCCAATCTGAAGGCGTTGAAGTTTGGTCTGCTGTTCGACGGCATCACGGTCAACACCAGCCCGACCAACTACTTCCCAATCACCCAGATGCAGATGCTGCGTTTCAACGGCACCAGCTACGACAAGGTCGGTCCGATCATGTCGGAGACGGTGATGCTGCCGGAAACGCGCGATTGATGCGGAGCAGCCAGCGATGACGGTGCAGCCAAAGATCCCTCCGAGCGAGTTCCAGTGCCTGAAATACGACGTCACCGATCATGTCGCCGTCGTCACGCTCAACCGGCCGGAACGACGCAACGCACTTAACCGGCGTGCCTATGACGAGGTCGAATCCGCCTTCCGCGCCGCCTCGATCGACACGGAGGTCCGCTGCGTCGTCATCACCGGGGCTGATTCAGCGTTCTGCGCCGGAGAAGACGTCAAGGAGATGATGACCGGCGAGAAGCGCGCCATGACGCCGGTGGTGCGTCGTCCGCCAACTCCGGCCGCGATGTCCGCGCTCGAATGCCCGGTGCCGGTGATCGCCGCCGTGAACGGCTCGGCGGTCGGTTGGGGCATGGAGCTTGCGCTTTACGCAGACATTCGCCTGGCGTCCGAGAAGGCGAACTTTGCCGAGCTTTTTATCCGCCGTGGCTTAATCTGCGATGTTGGCGGGCTCTTGCGCCTGCCAGCGATCGTCGGGCCCGCCAAGGCGGCCGAGCTGCTCTATACCGGCGACGTCATCGATGCCCATGAGGCCGCCCGCATCGGCCTGGTCGGCGAGGTGACCGCGCATGCCGAGCTGATGCCGAAGGCGATGGCTCTGGCGGCGCGCATCGCGCGCAATTCGCCGCTGGCGCTGCGTTTCATGAAGGAGGGCCTGCGCCGCGCCTCCCATGGCGATCCCCGCGAGACCGGGAGCTGGGCTATCGACGTCATCTACAAGCTGTTCGACACCGAGGATCACCGCGAGGGCGTGCGAAGTTTCCTCGAGAAGCGCGAGCCGGTGTTCACGGGCCGCTGACATCTTAGACTAGCGGGAGCGGACCGCCGTCCCCGCCAAACACAGCAACACTGCGACAAGCGGGAACTACAACAGAGCCGGGAGGCGCGCGATGGATTCGTGGGTCAGGATTGGCGATCGCGTCAAGACCAAGGCGGAGATGGACGCGCGCGCCCAACGCGCCGCGCGAGGCTATGCCAGCCTCGGTGTCGGCGCAGGTGACGTCGTCGCGGTCTACATGCGTAACGATTTCACCTTCATGGAGGCCTCGCTCGCCGCGGGCCTGTGCGGCGCCTATGTCGTGCCGGTCAACTGGCACAACACGCCGGAGGAGGCTCGCTACGTCATCGAGAATTCCGGCGCCAAGGTGCTGGTCATCCATGCCGATCTCTGGCGCAACATCGGCCACGCTGTTCCCGCCGGGGTCATCGTGATCGTCGCGGAAACGCCGCCGAGCCTGCGCGGTCCTTACCGCGTACTGGATGAAGCTGCAAAGGTGCCGGCAGGGATGAATGACTGGGAGAGTTGGCTTGCGGGCTTCGAGCCCGCAGTGCCGCCTTTCCCGACCTCGCCGGGATCGATGATCTACACGTCGGGCACCACGGGCCATCCCAAGGGCGTGCGCCGGCAGCCGCCGACGCCGGAGCAGGCGCTGGCGAGTCAGCAGATGATGCGTATGGTCGGCGGCCTCACCGACTGGGCGGATCGCCTGAACGAAGTCGTGCTGCTGATTCCGGGACCGGCCTATCACTCCAGCCCGAACGGCTGGATGTTCTCGTTCTACAACATGGGTGCCAACATCATCGTTGAGCCGCGCTTCGAGCCGGAGCGGATGCTTGCGACGATCGAGAAGCATCGCGTCACCCACGCGCTGGTCGTGCCGACCATGTTCGTGCGGATGCTGGCGCTGCCAGCCGAGGCCCGCTCGCGCTACGATCTATCGAGCCTGACTTTCGCCATGCATGTCGGCGCGCCCTGTCCGCCGCACGTCAAGCGCGGCATGATCGGCTGGTGGGGGCCGATCATCACCGAGCACTATGGTTCGACCGAAGTGGGCGCTGTGACTTTTTGCACATCCGCTGAATGGCTGGCGCATCCCGGCACTGTCGGGCGGAGGCTGCCGGGCTGCGCCGTCGTCGTCATGGACGAGGAGGGCAGGGAGCTGCCGCTCGGGCAATCCGGCGAGGTCGTCTGCGGACGCGATCTCTATCCGGAATTCACCTATCACGGCGATCCGGCCAAGCGGGCGAAGTCCGCGCGGGGCCGTCTTGTCGCCACCGGCGACGTCGGATTCTTCGACGCGGACGGTTTTCTCTACCTGACAGGCCGCGCCAGCGACATGATCATCTTCGGCGGCACCAACATCTATCCCGCCGAGATCGAATCGGAGTTGATGAAGGTCCCCGGCGTCGCCGACTGTGCGGTGTTCGGGATACCTGACGACGAGTTGGCGAGAAGGTCTGCGCCTTCATTCAGCCGAGTGCTGGTGCCGTGCTCGACGAGGAAGCGGTCCGCACGGATCTGAAGTCTCGGCTGGCCGGCTACAAGATCCCGCGGCGGATCGAGTTCTCCAGCACGCTGCCGCGCGAAGACACTGGCAAGATATTCAAGCGGAAGCTCAAGGAGCCGTTCTGGCAAGGCACGGGTCGTACGATCTGAGGAGAGTTTCGTGGATCAGCAATATTCCGCTTACAGCTTCATCAGCTGCGAGATCGATCGCGCAATCTTGGTGATCACGCTCAATCGTCCGGAAAAGCTCAACGCCTATACCGGCGCGATGGGATCCGAGATCGAGGATGCCTTCCGAAAGGCCGATATTGATGACGAGATCCGCGCCATCATTGTGACGGGCGCGGGCCGCGCCTTCTGCGCCGGCGCCGATGTCTCGGGCGGCGCGTCGAGCTTTGATACCTCGGGCGCGCATGGCGCCGGCGTGTTCGGCAATCGCCTGACCGGCGGCGGTCCGCGCTCGGGCAGTGGCTTCGTCGACGCGATCTTCCGCTGCCGCAAGCCGTCGATCGCCGCCATTAACGGCCCCGCGGTGGGTATTGGCATCACCATGACCCTCCCGATGGACGTGCGCATTGCCGCGAAGGGCGCGAAGATTGGCTTCATCTTCGCGCGGCGCGGCCTGGTCCCGGAGGCGGGCAGCGCGTGGTTTCTGCCCAAGCTGGTCGGGCTGCCGCAGGCGCTGCGTTGGTCGATCTCGGGCCGTACTTTCGGCGTCGAGGAGGCGTTGAGCGGCGGCCTTGTCAGCGAAACCGCGGAGCCCGCCGACCTCCTGACACGTGCGAAAGAGATCGCGTGGGAATTGACCTCGCAGACGTCGGCCGTCTCGGTTGCGCTCACCCGCCAAATGCTGTGGCGTTTCGCAGGCGCACCGGATCCATTCGAGCTCTTGACGATCGATGGCCCCATCTCGCGCGAGCGCGGCAGTCACGCAGATGTCCGCGAGGGTGTCGCTTCCTTCCTGGAGAAGCGGGCGCCAGTATTCCCGGGCAAGGTTTCGACCGATATGCCCAGCCAGTATCCTTGGTGGAAAGAGCCGTAAGAACACTTGCCGCCCGACTGCCGATCGCTCGTGGCGCAAAGCGGACCAGAATGGCTTGCGCGCAGTGGCGAGCGAACGCGAGAGGCATCGAAAGACCGGACTAGCGCGTCCCTGATCTCTGACGGTATTTGAAGCTTAAGTCGCACGAGTGCGGGCATGGCAGTCTCGGCTGCGCAGGCAGTGCTGATCAGTCGATCGGTTCCGATAGGTCGCGGAATCGCCAACATTGTGAATGGCTCGAATTTTCCTGTGAGTTCGAGACTGAAAAGTTGCTACGGCGATACCGTCGGGAGTCGTCCGTCAGGCTTGAAGAATTGTGCTTGCAAATCAACGACGATACGCTGTCCTAAATGATTGAGTGGGAGTAGTGTCCCCGGCGGTTATTAGCTCGATTGGCGTAGGTTCACGCGTTCTCGATGGATCTGGCATGTTGCCCATATGACTTAACGCCGGGGAAGCGGATCTCCAACAGACGTCACGCCGATGGAGTAGTGCGGCGTACCATAGCGTGCGAAATGGCGGGAGCCGAACTTGGGCTGAGCAGGGGACCGCGCGCGCCGTTTTGAACAGACTAAACATCATTAACGTCGGGGATCGAGTCGCTCGCTCCGCTACGCCCGCCCACAATCCTGCGATCTTCCGCGCTTTAGTGCCCTTCATGGTAGCGCTCACCGCGTGCTGTCTGCGGCGCGATCATTCGCGGCCGAAAACACCAGGTTGAAACAGCATGTCAGCAAATTCCTTGTGACCGTGCGCGCGGCCTGAGGTTTGCGAAGAACGCGCGTCGGCTCAAAAATGCGAACGCGATGCTGTTCAATTCAACTATCCTCATCGAACGTACCATCCCGTGTGGTGAAAATACTCGCGTTCGATAACTTGGACGCAGATTTTGCGAACTCGTCGACGGAGATTCAGCAATAAACGGAGATTTTTCGCGTCCCGTCCTTCGTACAGTGCCGGCTGTTTCAAGCGGAGGATGAAAAATGCGCGTCGGGGTTCCCACTGAAGTCAAGCGGCATGAATATCGGGTGGGCATGACTCCGGCCGCTGTTCGCGAATATCGGGCTGCCGGTCACGAGGTGATTGTGCAGGCGGGAGCCGGTTTGGGAGTTGGCGCTTCGGATGCCGAATACACCAATGCAGGCGCGCATATCGTCGATACCGCCGATGAAGTCTTCGCGACGGCGAATATGATCGTCAAGGTGAAGGAGCCGCAGCCCGCAGAATGGGCAAAGCTCAAGGACGGGCAAATCCTGTTCACCTATCTCCACCTGGCGCCGGATCTCGAGCAGGCCAAGGGACTGTTGGCTTCAGGCTGCACTGCCGTGGCGTATGAGACCGTTACAGACGAGCGTGGCGGGCTGCCGCTCTTGGCTCCCATGAGCGAAGTTGCGGGACGTTTGTCGATCGAAGCCGCCGGCTCAGCTCTCAAGCGCTACGCCGGCGGACGAGGGTTGCTGCTCGGCGGCGTGCCGGGTGTGAAGCCGGCGCGCGTTGCCATTCTCGGTGGTGGCGTAGTCGGCACGCATGCGGCTCGCATGGCCGTCGGTTTAGGGGCGGAGGTCTCGATCCTGGATCGGTCGGTGCCGCGGCTGCGGCAGCTCGACGAGCTGTTTGGCGGCCGCGTTCGGACGCTGTTCTCGACGGCCGAGTCGATCGAGAGCGAGGTGTTCGGATCGGATGTGGTGATCGGAGCCGTGCTCGTGCCCGGCGCCGCGGCGCCGCACCTCATCTCTCGGCCGATGCTCAAGAAAATGAAGCCTGGTGCTGTTCTGGTCGACGTTGCGATCGATCAGGGCGGCTGCTTCGAGACCTCGCGCGCGACTACCCACGACGAGCCGACCTACGAGGTCGACGGCGTCGTTCATTACTGCGTCGCGAATATGCCGGGCGCCGTTCCCTTGACCTCGAGCTATGCGCTCAACAATGCGACCTTGCCGGTCGGGTTGGCCCTTGCCGCTGGCGGCGTGAAAGCGATCTCGCAAAGCCATCTACTGCGCACGGGCCTGAACATCCATAAGGGCAAGCTAACCTGCAGACCGGTGGCTGAAAGCCTGAACCTCCCGTTCTCGCCGCTGGATCAGGCGCTAGCTGCGTAACGAGCTGGCCCGGCCAAGTGTGGAGGGCGGGCGCGGTGTCGATCTCAGGGAAGAACCCGATTCGACCGGTTGTCCATTCAGCCAATCTGCCCGGTGATGTGAGGCAGAACGGGCGCCTGACTTTTCCATGTTTCTCCCTGACTTGGGCTACCGCGCCGAGCGGTAGCCTTCTTTTTGTCAAAACCGCGGTTGTGAGCCCGCCGATGGGAATCCAGTGAGTGTGTTCCATCATGCCGTTAGGGAGATAGAGCGACATGGAAAGCACGATTGCGGCAGCCATTGGGTCTGGCGCGCTGGTTGGGTTCATGCTCGGTCTCATCGGAGGGGGCGGTTCAATTCTTGCGACTCCTTTGCTGCTCTACGTCGTGGGGATTTCCCAAGCACATGTCGCCATCGGGATCAGCGCGCTGGCTGTGTCGGCGAACGCATATGTGAATCTTCTCGGTCACGCCCGCAAAGGAAATGTCTGGTGGTCCCGTGCCATCCTGTTTGCTCTCGTCGGCGCGATCGGTGCATTGGTCGGTTCGACCTTGGGCAAGTCCTTCGACGGACATCTGTTGGTCGTTCTGTTCGGGGGAGTGATGGTGGTCGTCGGATTGCTGATGCTTTGCCCGCAGAAGACGCCGACAATTGCCCCGCAACGTGAGAATGGCTTTCGCTTCGACCTTCGCACGGCGATCACGGCTCTGCTGGTCGGCCTCGTGTCGGGGTTCTTCGGAATCGGTGGCGGATTCCTGATCGTGCCTGGTTTTATGCTTGCGACCCGCATGCCGATGATCAACGCCGTCGGCTCTTCATTGTTGGCTGTCGGCACGTTCGGTCTCGCCACGGCCCTGAACTATGCCTGGTCCGGGCTCGTCGACTGGTCCGTGGCGATGGAATTTGTTGCTGGCGGCGCGATCGGTGGCATCCTGGGCACGTCGGCTGCAACGCGGATGGCCGTTCACAAGTATGCGCTCAATCGCTTGTTCGCGGGTGTAATCTTCGCGGTCGCGTTCTACCTGATCCACCGCAATATGTTTGCCTTTGTGCGCCCGAACTGAAGATAGTTCGTTTCGGCGATGCCGCTGCCGCAGGCACTAGGTTCGAGACGGCGATAGCGTCTTGTCTTAGGTGCCGGCGCGTGACCTTTCCAGCACTCGCGGAGGCAAGTCTCTGTCCAGGATGGTTCTAAGAGCAAAGTTCGATTGGATTCGCGCGACGCCCGGCAGACGCGCAAGCTGCGTCTTGTGAATGTGCTCAAAATCCTCGATGTCGCGTGCGACGACGAGGATAAGATAATCATCCGATCCCGACATCAGAAAGCAACGCGCAATCGAGGGACACAAGGCCGCCGCCCGTTCGAACGTGGACAGGGCTTCTTCGCTTTGGCTGTGCAAAGCGATGCGGACGACCACCGTCGCCGGAAATCCCAAGGCGGTCAGGTTCAGTTCCGCGCGGTAGGCATGAATGTATCGTCCGCTCTCGAGCGCGTTCTGCCGGCGAACGCAGGCCGTCGTCGACAGGCCGACCTTCTCGGCCAAGTCTGATTGCGTGACGTTGGAGTTCGTCGCCAATTCGCGCAACAGTTTGAGGTCCAGATGGTCTAACTCCATCATCAATCCCCGTTTCCGACCCAGTGCGGCTCCGCCCTTATCGGGAAGGCCGAGCACGACCTCCTGAAATATTGGTGCTTGTAAGATTTGTGCCGTCGATCAAACCTTCGATCACCAACTTGCGAACCGTTGCGATATGAGTCTCCGTCATCTCGCGGGCACGTTTCTTGTCGTTGTTTACCAGGGCATCGATCAATGAATCATGCTCTTGATGCATCTCTGCGGGCCGTTCGCGTAGAACGAACCCCAGATGGAGAAGCCGAGTCATCTCGTCCATGATCTGCGAAAGCGCTGCAAAGAGCCGAGAATTGCCCGACGCACGTGCGATTTCCATGTGGAAGCTGCGGTTCGCTTCCATGAAGCGCATCTCGCTGGCTATGTCGCCGGGTACGTAACCGGCCGTGCATTTCGCATTGAACTGATGAAGAAGCCCGCCGTCGACGTTACCGCAGGCCTTCTCCACGGCCGCCGGCTCGAGAAGCATTCTGAGTTCGAAAACCTCGTTCACCGACTGCAGCGTCACCGGTGCTATCACATGACCCGAGCGGGGCACGGGTATGACGAGGCCTTCTTGGGCGAGCTTGGATAGCGCTTGCCGGATCGGCGCCTTGCCGTAGCCGTACATTTCGCACAGCTGCGCCTCGCTGATCGCCTGACCCGGCTGCAGCTTGCACCAGACGATATCGTCCTTGATCCGATCGAAGGCTTGGATCGTCAGCCCCTTTTCGGCGGCCTCAATCGTATCCGATCGCGCCGGGTTCCTTGCCAATTTCGCCACGATTCACCTCCGCAAGCGACATAGCACGCTGGCGAGATATTTCAATGATCGGCCGTTGACATGTCAGATTGACATTTCTAACATATCAAAAATGGAGAGGTTTGAGATGCCTGATATCGCGACGGATGTCCTAGTGGTTGGAGCGGGGGCTGCTGGGATCTCGGCTGCGATGGCGGCCGCGAAAGGCGGTGCATCCGTTCTTCTCGTGGACAAGAGTCTGATCGGACGCGGCGGCGCGACCATCATGGCGCAAATGACCGTCGCAGCCGCCCTGGGTGAGCTGGATGCGGATGATTGGCATCTTCATCTCGCCGACACGCTCAAGGCCGGACGCGGAATCTGCAACGCTGAGCTTGCTGGCATTCTCTGCCGTGAAGCGCCCGATCGGATTCGTGAGCTCGGATTCGTGGAACGTTGGTTGGGCACGCGATGAGAAAGGGCGCATCAAGGGCGTGCGGGCCCCTGGCCACAGTGTGAGGCGCTGCGTCTACGTCGATTTCCTGGACACTGGTCCCGCTATCGCCCAGACACTTCGTACCCAGGTATCGCGCGCAAAGGGCGTCAAACGCATAAGCAATTTATCGATCCGTGATCTCGTGTTGCACGAGGGGCGTGTCATCGGTGCCGTCGGTACCAACGCAGGCGACGGTCGGCATGTCGCGATCGCGGCCAAGGCGGTCATCCTGGCGGCTGGCGGCTTGACCAGGATATTCCAGCGTAACAGTGCGTCTCTGAACATGACCGGCGATTCCTATGCGATGGCGCTGCGCGCCGGAGCAGAGCTGGTCGATATGGAATTCCCGCAATTCTTCCCGATCGGGCATCTGGCTCCGCGCCTGGTGGGCATGGATCCAATCATGTGGGATCCGTTTCGTTACAAGCTTGGCGGCCGCCTGCTGAACGGCAACATGGAGGAATTCCTCGAGCGTTACGGCCTGAACGACGGGGGCGTCTATTCGGCCCCACGCGATGTGACGGCCTATGCCATCGTCAAGGAAAACGAAGCGGGCCGCGGATCGCCGTCCGGCGGTGCCTATCTCAGCTTCATGCACGTGCCGGAGCCGGAGTTGCGTGAAGCGTTCGGCCCGGCGATCGAGTTGCTGGCGCGCAACGGCATCGATCTGGCCAAGCGGTGCGTCGAGGTCGCGCCGATCGCCCACTATCACATGGGCGGAATCCGGGTGAACAGCCAAATGCAGTCCGGTGTGCCGGGCCTGTATGCGGCGGGAGAGGCAGTCGGCGGCGCGAACGGTGCTAACCGGCTTTCCGGGAATGCGCTTCCGGAAGCGCTCGTCTTCGGAGAGCGCGCCGGCCGGTTTGCGGCGATCGAAGTTAAGGAAAGCGAACTCGTCTGGAGCGAGGCGGCTGCGGCTCCAGCTCTTGCCGTGCTTCGTGACGTGGACCAGCGAGCCCAGTCGAGCGATGGCGCTGTGGCGCAAACCGCCCAGCTCTGGACCGACCTGCAGCAGCTCATGTGGAAGAAGGTTGGCCTGTCGCGTACCGAGCAATCGCTTTCCGAAGCGCTTGTCCGTCTCCGCCAGATGCGGGCGGAGTTTCCGAGCCTGACCTTGGGCTCCGGCAGCGCCTACAACATGACGATCGAAGAGTGGTTCGAACTGCGGAGCGCCCTGCAGGTCGCTGAGGCGATCACGCTCGCCGCGCTCAATCGCAACGAAAGCCGGGGCGCTCATCAGCGTCTGGATCATCCCGAAACGCAGGCGGACTACGAGCGCACTCAGGTCCTGCGCCTGGACGGCGACGCAATCACCAGCCGATGGATACCGCTGGTGCGGGACGCCATTGGTTTGCAATCCAACGCAAGCGAGATGAATTGATGACGACTTCTGTCACGCTGTCGGTAATGAGGGGCACGGGAGATGCGGATTCCACCCTGCAGGACTTCACCGTTCCCTATGTCGAAGGAATGTCGGTTCTGGATGCGCTGATCTGGCTTCGTGCCCACGTCGATCCGACGCTTGCGATTCGCTACAGCTGCATCAACGCGAACGCCTGCAAGGAGTGCTCCGTCATGGTCGATGGTGACGTCACTTACGCTTGCACAGCGCGCTTGACGCCGAAGGGCGCGAGGGTCGAGCCCCTCGAAGGCAAGCCGGTTATTCGCGATCTGGTCACCGACATCCTTCCCACAAAGGAACGCCTGTCAGCCGTGCTGGTCGCAAAGCGCTAGCGCTCCGTCTCCAATCAAGGAGGGCCCGATGGCCTTTGTCGTCACCAATTCCTGTATCCGATGCAAATTCCAGGACTGTTTGCAGTCCTGTCCGGCTACCTGCTTCTACGAAGGCCAGAACATGCTGGTCATCAATCAAGACGAGTGCATCGACTGCGGCGCCTGCGAGCCCGAATGTCCCGCCGAAGCGATCGTTCGCGACAACGCGCCTGGCGCGCAGCAGTGGGTCGAGTTCAATCGCAAATATGCAGCGGTCTGGCCCAAAATCCTCAAGCCCGGCGTCGTCCCCGACGATGCCGAGGACTGGGTGGGTACTGAAGGCAAGCTTGAAGCGCATTTCAACGCCGAGCCGGCGGCTCGCTGAGCGCCGGATCTGATCCGTGGGAGGAGCAATGACAAAAAGCGTCTGGATCCATGAACTGACATGGCCCAATATCGCCAAGTACCTCGAGACCGACGATCTCGCCATGGTCCCGATTGGGGCCACCGAGCAGCACGGGCATCACACGCCGCTGCTCGTCGACACCGCCTGGGCAAGCGATGTGTCCGAGATGGTCGCGCGCCGAGAGAACGTGCTGGTGGCGCCGCCGATGCACTTCGGCTGGTCTCCCCATCATCTGGCTTATCCAGGCGGCATCACGCTGCGGCCCGAAACCTTGGCGCAGGTTGCGGTCGATATCGGCGAGAGCCTGATCTCCCATGGCTTCCGGAAGATCATCTTCGTGAACGGAAACAGGGTGGCAAATCTTCCTCCCCTGCAGATCGCCATGGCGAAGCTGCGCTTCAAGACGAAGGCTTATGTCGCGATCATCGATACGCATCTGATCGCACGGAAGGAGGTCTGCGAGGCCGCGGGCAATGCGAGAGACGCATCGCATCACGCCGGCAACGTCGAAACCTCATTCATGTTGCATGCGCATCCCGATCTGGTGCGCGCGGACAAGATCATGAGCCTGCCCGAGCATCCGCTCGCCGATTTCGCGAGCAATTTTCCCATGGATCCGCCGCTCGATCAGAACATCGCATTCTGCCAACCGACGGCCGATGAATTCTACAAGCGAACTCAAGGTCACGGAACGTATTCGAATCCCGGCACCGCGTCGGCCGAGATCGGTCGCGCGGTCCTGGACGTCACCGTCGCGCGGGCAGAGCAGTTTATCGCGCAAGTGAAGAAGATCGACGTCGTCTGCGATCGGTGCCCGATTCCGATCTGATCGATAGCAGTCTTTTTCGAGGGTGGAGGTTTGGGGATGCAGCACGGCAATGAATTCTCGACGCTGAAGGTCGCGATCGTTGGTGCCGGACCGGCAGGCTTCTATGCGGCTGAGGCGCTCGCCGCTCTATGTCCCGGTTGCGAGGTCGATCTGATCGAGCGGCTTCCGACGCCTTATGGGCTGATCAGATCTGGCGTGGCACCCGATCACCAGACGACCAAGTCCATTCAGCAGACGTTCGAGCAGACCGCAAGCCGATCCAACCTGCGGTTCGTGGGCAATGTCGAGCTGGATCGTGACCTGAAGCTGGAGGAACTCGCGGACGTCTACGACGCGGTCGTTCTGGCTTGCGGCGCGCCTCACGACATGAAACTCGATATCCGCGGCGCAACTCTCAAAGGGGTTTACGGTGCTTCGGAATTCGTCGGCTGGTACAACGCGCACCCCGATCATGCGAACCTCGATCCGGATCTTTCCGCTCGCGGAGCCGTCATTATCGGAAACGGCAACGTGGCGCTCGACATCGCGCGTATCCTGACGAGGCCGGTCCGCGAGCTCGCCAGCACGGATATCGCCGAGCATGCGATCCAATGCATCGCGGGTTCGAAACTGACGGATGTTCACGTCGTCGGACGCCGTGGGCCGCTCGACGCGAAATTTACCAGCGTCGAGCTGCAGGAGCTGGGGCACCTGCAGGATGTCGTGGCGGTTGCAAGCTCCGATCAGATGCCTGAGGGCGTCGATGATGGCGTCCCTCCTCGGGAGCGTCGGGCAAAGGTCAAGAATCTCGAATGCTTCCGCGCGTTTGCAGAAGCCGATCCTGCCTCCGCGTCGCGCCGAATTCAGTTTCAGTTCAATGCGCGGCCCTACAACGTGCTGGGGACGGATCGCGTCGAGGCTGTTCGGTTCGAGCGCACGCGCGTCGAAAACGGTAGCGTGATCGGCACGGGGCAGCTGTTCAGGATCCCCTGCGGGCTCATCGTCACCGCGATCGGCTATCGCGCCCGTCCAGTAGGCGAACTGGCCCTTTCCGAAACAAAGGACCGGCTCCGAAACGATGATGGTCGAATTAAACCAGGGCTGTACGTGGTTGGGTGGCTGAAGCGAGGTCCTTCAGGCAAGATCGGAACGAACCGCGCGGACGGTGAGCAGATCGCCGAACGAATCCGCGTCGAGGTCAGTCCGGCGGGCAAGCCGGGTTTCGCTGCTCTACAGCAGGCTCTCCGGAGCCGCGGGCTCCGATGGACCGATTTCACCGATTGGAAAGCGATCGAGCGCGCGGAGATCGAGGCAGCCGCCGAAGGGGCCCCGCGCCGAAAATTCCCCAGTATCGATCGCATGCTTCAAATCTGCGCCGCGAAGTCGCCGGCCGTCGCCTCGCTTTAGCCGGAGCCCGTTCTGATGATCGATGGAACAGGAACAGTTTCACCTCAGCTATCCCGCCGCGGCCCGAACTGGCGCGTGGCAACGCGCGCGCTGAGCGGTCCCGAAGCCGTCGATGCGTGCAGCCAAGGTGGTCCGCGGGCGTCTTGGCTCCGCACTGCTTCGTCAGAACAAGTGCATCGCAGTTTCCGCATGCGTCGTTCATTTGAACGAAAAGAGCGCCAGAAGAGGCGCGGATACGGTGAACAACCACCAGCCTCCCGCGGCTACTGTACCGCCGGGCAGTTGACTTCACCGAGGATTGCATGACCGGAGCAGACAAAACGACTGTGGGTGCCGCCGATCCGTTCGCGGATTTCAGGAGGAGCCTCACGCGGAGCGACCTTCTGCCGTGGCTCGCGACCGATTTGATCGGGCACGATGCGGAGCTCGTCGGCCCGTTCGGGCCAAAGACCCTCGTCTATGCGGACTATGTCGCATCCGGTCGTGCCCTGTCGGTCGTCGAGAACTTCATTCTCGAAAAGGTTCTCCCCTATTACGCGAACAGTCATACGGAGGCCTCCTATTGCGGCGGAGCGATGACGAGACTGCGTCGCGCTGCCCGATCCGTCGTCGCCGCTTGCTGCGGCGCGGATGAGCGGTACGCGGTCATCTTCACCGGGTCGGGAGCGACGTCCGGCCTCAATCGGCTGGTAAATCTGTTCGCGGTGAAGACCAATTCCGGCGTCATTCCCCGCGTGATCATCGGGCCCTACGAGCACCACTCGAACATCTTGCCCTGGCGCGAAAGCGGCGCCGAGATCATCGAGATCGAAGAGGCGCCCGCGGGCGGTCCCGATCTCGTCCAGTTCGACGCCGCGCTCGAAGGAGCGGCAGGCCGCCCGATCGTCTGTGCATTTTCCGCCGCATCCAACGTTACGGGCATTACGTCCGACGTCGTCGAGATTACGCGAAGAGCAAAACGGGCGGGCGCGAAGATCATTTGGGACTACGCTGGCGGCGGGCCCTACTTGCCGATCGCCATGCAGCCGGCGAGCGATGCGGAAATCGATGCGCTCGTCGTCTCTCCGCACAAATTCATAGGTGGGCCCGCTGCCTCGGGAGTCTTGATCGTCCGCATAGACGCCGTCCTTGCAAGCACACCGACTTGGCCGGGCGGCGGTACGGTGAAGTTCGTCACGCCAACGACGCACGATTACAGCGACGATCTGGAAGCGCGTGAAGAGAGCGGGACGCCGAACGTCGTCGGCGACATCAGGGTTGCATTGGCCTTCCTCGTGAAGGAAGCGATCGGCCAGGCTACCATGGACATGCTCAACACGGTCCTCAGGACCGGGGCCTTGGCCGCCTGGCGAAAGCTCGAGCGCATCGAGCTGCTGGGCAATCAGCAAGCTGCCGGCCTGCCAATCTTCTCGTTCAGGATCAAGGACGGGCAGGGCGGCTACATTCACCAGCAGCTCGTGACCCGACTTCTGAGCGACAGGTACGGCATTCAGGCGCGTGGCGGTTGCGCCTGCGCGGGGCCGTATGCGCATCGGTTGCTGTGCATCGATGATGCGGAATCCAGCGAGCTGCGGGCGGCTATCGCCGACGGCGACGAGGTGCGGAAGCCGGGATTCACCCGTCTCAATTTCAGCGTTCTGCTCTCCGACGAGAAGGTCGAGTTCATCTTGAAGTCCGTCGCCGAGCTCTCTCAGAACGCAACGCTTTATTCGAGCAACTATACCGTCGATGCGAGCAGGGCGATCTTCAGTCCCCGCGCGAGCGCAGGGCTGTCCGGGGAATCTATGCATAACAGAAGCTGATCTGGTCGGGGGAGCTTCTGTCGCGGGCAGCGGATGGGTTCACCTTGGGAGGTCGGTCGATGTCGGCGATTGGTTTTCGTGCGAACAGCGACGCGGCGACAAGACCTGCGAAGCGGATAGCCGGCATGATTAGACGACTTTCGCGTGCGGCGATCCGCAGCAGCAGATAGGCGATCATGGCGGCGAGGATTTGCAGACGGACCGCGTTCTCGGAGCGGCCGAGAAATTTGCGAAGCTTGAGGTGCTGCTTGATCCAGCGGAACAACAGCTCGATCTGCCAGCGTGTTTTGTAAAGCGCAGCGATTTCGATGGCCGAACGCTTCAGATCGTTGGTGATGAGGGTCAGTTTTGTACCGTCATCGCGTTTGAGGCGTATGCGGCGCATCGGAACAGCAAGTTTGGAGCTGCTGAGGAGCTTTACCTCAGCATCGTCGATGATTTTAAAGCCCTTCCCCTTTTGTTTCCGCAGCTTCCGCCAGCGTGTAGCTCTGAAGCGCAGATTCTTCTTCTGGCGGGTGACGAAGCAGGCGCCCGCGTCGTGAAGCCGTGTCCACCAGGCATAACTGCAATAGGCCTTGTCGAACACATAGGTGGCGCCGGCCTCGATCGGGAATTGCTGGGCTGGTGTGACGTCATTGACCGTCGACGGCGTGATCGCCAGACGGCGCGGATGATCCGAGCCGGGATCGTAAACCACGTGAAGCTTGAGACCACGGGTACGTCCGTTCCAACCGGCCCAGGTGCTGAGTTGATCCAGCGGCACCGGCGTCGCATCGATCAGCCGCAGCATCTCGGCACCCTCCCGCTTCAGCGCTCGGTCGGCATGCCCAGACAATCGCTCAAAGACTTCTGCGAAGATACTGACCGGCCGTCGGGCATTGGCATCCGCAAGCGTCGAGCGCGCCAATTTGCCGACACCAAGATGGTAGTGATGATGCGAATTGGCGTTCCAGATCGCCTCAAGGGCACGCAAGCTGTCGACGCCACTGAGCTGGGAGAATATCAATGCGACAAGATGATCCCAGCTGTCGAACGTCTTGTCGTAGGCATCGCCATCCAAACGATCCACAGTCGTCTGAAACTGCCGCCGATTGATCGGTTCAAGCAGCCTTCCAAAAATGCTATCGCTAAACCGCATGCCCGGCCCCTTTCTGAGTCTCGACAACCAGAAAGTACCTGCTTCAAGCCGGGAAAACCCGGGCATGCTCCGCGACACAGTGAATCATTCCCCGGACAGCCCTGCGCGCGAGCGTCGATCCGCAAGCCTGGGTGTTGCCGGAGGCGGTGTAGCGATAGTCGGTCTTCGCGGGCCGTTGCGAAAAGAGGACGTAGGAAGGACAGATGCCCGTTTCCGAACCCGGAAAGACCGATGTGCGAGGGTTCTTCGACCCGCGCACGTGGAGTATCCAGTACGTGGTCGCCGATCCCGCCACGCGGGAGTGCGCGATCATCGATCCCGTGCTGGACTACGACGAGAAGTCGGGCTCGACCGGGACGCTCAACGCGGACAAGATCCTGTCCTATGTGGCCGAGCGCAATCTGAAGGTCGCCTACATCCTCGATACCCATCCGCACGCCGATCATTTCTCGGCAGCGCAATATCTCAAGAGAAAGACCGGCGCACCGACGGCGATAGGCAAGCACGTCATCGAGGTGCAGAAGCTCTGGAGGGATATCTACAATTCGGCCGGTCTCCTCACCGACGGATCGCAATGGGATCATCTGTTCGCCGATGGCGAGCGCTTCTCTGTGGGCTCGATGGAAGCGCGGGTGTTGTTCTCGCCCGGGCATACCCTCGCGTCGATAACCTACATCATCGGGGACGCCGCGTTCGTGCATGACACGATGTTCATGCCCGACAGCGGAACGGCACGCGCTGACTTTCCGGGCGGAAGTGCATCGCAACTCTGGACGTCGATCCAGAAGATTCTCGAACTGCCCAACGCCACCCGTGTCTTCACCGGCCAGGATTATCAGCCGGGCGGGCGCGAGCCGCGCTGGGAAAGCACGATCGGGGAGCAGAAGTCCCTCAATCCTCACCTGCATGGCCAAAGCCAGGACGAGTTCGTCGCGATGCGAGAGGCGAGGGATCGGACGCTGCCGATGCCGAAGCTGATCCTTCACGCCTTGCAGGTCAACATCAACGGGGGCCAGTTGCCCACCCCCGAGCGGAATGGCCGGCGCTACCTCAAGATCCCGCTGAACGCGCTGGGAGATGCGGTATGGGGCTGACCTTGGAATCCTCGGGCGGTCATGGGATCGGCGCGCGCGTCTTGCGCAAGGAAGACGATCGCTATTTGCGCGGCCGCGGTCAGTATGTCGCGGACATCCGCTTGCCGAGAATGCAGGACGTGGCTTTCGTCCGGAGTCCGGTTGCGCATGCCCGCATCCGGGGGATTTCCGTTCCCGAGGAATACCGCGACTTTGTCTTCTCGGCGTCCGACCTAGCCGACGTGAAGCCGATCCGTGCGGTCACGGCACTGCCGGGCTTCAAGGTGTCCGAACAGCCCGTGCTCGCGAGCGGCAAGGTGCGCTATGTCGGCGAGCTCGTGGCCATGTGCGTCGCGCCAACCCGTGCCGAGGCCGAAGATATCGCCGCGCAGGTGACGCTGGACCTCGAAGAGCTCCCGGCCGTGTACGACATGCTGCAGGCTTGCGACCCGGGCTCGCCGCTCGTTCACGAGCAATGGGGCGATAACATCTTCCTGAAGTCCAAGTACGAGAGGGATGTCGAGGCGGCATTCGACGCTCCGATCAAGGTGACGCGGGAAATTTCGACGTCCCGGCAGTGCATGGCGCCGATGGAAGGCCGCGGCGTGGTCGCGACGTTCGACCACAGGTTCGAGCAACTCACGCTCCATACCGCGACGCAGATGCCGCACATCGTGCGCAGCGGCGTTTCGGATTGTCTCGGGCTGGAGCACGGCAAGATCCGGATCGTATCGCCCGATGTTGGCGGCGGCTTCGGCTACAAGGGCATTTTGTCGCCGGAGGAAGTATGCCTCGGCTGGCTGGCGATGCGATGCGGTCATCCCGTTCGCTGGATCGAGGATCGACGGGAGCATCTCGTCGCGAACGCCAATTGCCGCGAGCACCATTACAAGATCACGGTCTACGCCGATCGCGACGGCATGCTGCGCGGCATAGATTGCGATGCTCACGTGGATTCCGGGGCCTATTCATCGTACCCGTTTTCGGCATGCCTGGAATCGGGGCAGGTCGTGAGCGTATTGCCCGGCCCGTACATCATGCCTTCTTATCGCTGCAGCGCGCGATCGGTCGCCACCAACAAATGTCCGATCCTGCCGTATCGCGGCGTCGCGCGCACCGGCGTTTGCTTCGCGCTCGAGATCATGTTGGACGCGATTGCCGCCGAGGCAGGACTCGAGCCTGGCGAAGTCCGGCTGCGGAATTTGGTCCGTCCCGACCAGATGCCGTTCGAGAACATCACCGGAAAGCACTTCGATAGCGGCGACTATCCCGAGGCGTTGCGCAGGGCGCTCGCCGCTATCGACGTCGCTGCCGTGCGCGAACGGCAGCGCAAGGGCGAAGCGGACGGTCGCCTGATCGGCGTCGGCATGGCGATCTACTGCGAGCAGGCCGCTCACGGCACCTCGGTCTATGCCGGTTGGGGCATTCCGATGGTGCCCGGACACGAGCAGGCCAATGTCAGGCTGACGCCGGACGGCGGGCTGGAGATCAAGGTGGGCGTGCACTCGCACGGACAGGGCATGGAGACGACCCTGTCGCAGGTGGCCCATGAGGTGCTTGGCATCGATCTGGCGAGGATCAAGCTGGTGCACGGCGACACGGCCTTCACGCCCTACTCGACCGGCACTTGGGGTTCACGCTCGATGGTGATGGCCGGAGGCGCTGTGTCGTGCGCATGCAGCAAACTCGGCGAACGGATGCGGAAGATCGGGGCCAAGCTACTACAGCTTGATCCGTCGGACGTCCGGCTGAGTGCTGGAAAGGTCGAGGGTGCAAGCGGAAGCGTCACGATCGACGAGATCGCCAAGACTTGGTATCGGCGACCGCAGGACTTGCCGGCAGACGTCGATCCGGCTGGTCTGGAGACGACGGCCGGATACAAGCCACAACGCGACACCGGCGTGTTCAGCTATGCAGCGCACGCGGTGACGGTCGCGGTCGATCCGGAGCTCGGGAACGTGAAGATCCTGGACTACGTGGTCGTTGAGGACGGCGGTGTGCTCGTCAATCCGATGGTCGTCGATGGGCAGATCCTCGGCGGCCTCGCGCAGGGTATCGGAACGGCGCTTTACGAGGAGATGCCGTTCGATTCGGCTGCGCAGCCGCTTGCAACTACCCTTGCCGATTACCTGCTGCCGGGGCAACGGAGATACCGGATCCAACACTCGAGCATATCGAGACACCCTCGCCATACACCTTGTTCGGCGCAAAGGGCATCGGCGAGGGCGGTGCGATCGCGCCGCCGGCTGCCATCGCCAACGCGATCAACGACGCGCTGCGGCCGCTGGGCGCAGAGCTGCTGCGCAGTCCGATGTCGCCGCGCCGCGTCATCGAAAGCATTCTTGCTGCACGGGCTCGGAGCGCCACATGAAACCGGCTTCCTTCAGCTATGAGCGTCCCGCAAATGTCGCATCCGCGCTCGAGGTGCTCGGATCGGCCAGCGGAATGGTCAAGGTCATGGCTGGCGGGCAATCGCTCGGGCCGATGCTGAATCTTCGGCTCGCGGCGCCCGATCTCATCATGGACATCGCTGGGTTGAGCGAGCTCGAGCATGCGGCGACCGATAAAGGCGAACTCGTCATCGGGGCGTGCGTCACCCATGCCGATATCGAAGATGGACGTATCCCCGACGTCACGCGCGGCGCGATGAGCCGGGTCGCTGCGGCGATCGCCTATCGCGCGGTGCGCAACCGCGGCACCATCGGTGGCTCGCTTGCACATGCCGATCCGTCGGCGGATTGGATCTCGGCGCTGCTCGCTTTGGGAGCAAAGGCGGTTCTGCGAAGCAGCAAGGGCTCGCGCAAAATTGCCATGTCCGACTTCGTGGTCGGCGCGCTCGAAACGACCCTGCAACCCGGCGAGCTGATAGAGCAGATCCGCGTGCCCGCGACGAGTCCATCTTCCCGTTGGGCTTATGTCAAAGCGTGTCGCAAGACCGGCGAATTTGCGCATGCGATCGGCTCGGTGCTGATCGAGCCGGAAGCGGGGACGGCCAGGATCGTCATTGGCGCCACCGAGACCGCTCCGATGCTCGTGAAGGACGCTGCCGAACTCTTCGGTGGACGCATCACCGGCGAGTTCAAGGCACAGTTCGACGTCCGGGTCGCGGACCGTCTCCTGCTTCAGGCCGGCATGTCGGATCCCTGTGACCGGCAGGTCCATCTTACGGTGCTGCGCCGCGCCGTCATGGAGGCTGCCGCATGACCAATCTCTCGCTGACGGTCAACGGACGCGCCGTCGAAGCCGCCATCGAAGCACGCACCAATCTTGCGGATTTCGTCCGCGAAAAGCTCGACCTGACCGGAACCCACACCGGTTGCGAGCATGGCGTCTGCGGCGCATGCACCATGATCGTCGATGGCATGCCGGTGCGATCATGCATCACTTTCGCGGTCGCCTGCGGCCGCGCCAGCATTACGACCATCGAAGGCCTGGACGAAGACGAGATTGCCGCCGAACTCCGTACAGCCTTCAGTCGCGAGCATGCGCTGCAATGCGGCTATTGCACGCCCGGCATGCTCGTTTCGGCGCGAGACCTCGTGCTGCGGTTGCCGGACGCGGACGAGGAGCAAATCCGCATTGGGATGAGCGGCAATCTGTGCCGATGCACCGGCTATGTCGGGATCGTGCGAGCTGTACGCGCGGTGATCGCGAGCCGCCGCGAACGTGGTATCGCGCCCGTCCCGGGCGCCGGCCGCGAGCAGCTTGGACCCGCCGGTGCCGGTCACAAATCCGGTGCGAGCGTCTCCGACCGGAAATCGAAGCGCGCGAAGGCGTCGGTGACGCCGGCGAAAATCGAGATCCCGGATTTCGCGCCGACGGTCGTCTTTGAGCAGCGTTTCGATGTCGCCCACGCACCTGACCGCGTGTTCGATTTCTTCGGTGACGTTGCGGCGGTCGCGAGCTGCCTGCCTGGTGCCGTGCTCAACGAGGATGCTACGCCCGAGCACGTCAATGGCGCGTTTCGGGTCAAGATCGGACCGATCACCGCATCGTTCAACGGTAGCGCGCGAATCGAACGCGATATCGAATCGCGGTCCGGCCGCATCGTGGGCGTGGGAGCGGATCAGCGCTCTCGATCTTCCACGCAAGGCGAGATTCGCTATCGCGTGGTTTCTCTCGACGACGCGGCCAAGACGCGCGTCGAGCTTACGATCGGATACAGCCTGAAAGGCATGCTCGCCCAGGTCGGTCGTCCCGGACTGGTGCGCGACCTCGCCAGCCGATTGATTTCCGAGTTCGCCGGCAACGTCAATCGACATCTTGCGGGCGCGCCTGCCGCGGCAGACCCGCGAATGGCGTCGAGCTTGAATGCCTTTTCCCTGATCCTGGGTCTCGTGAGCTCGCAAGCGAAGCGTCTGCTTCGACGGTTGACGGGAGGCGATTAGAACTTTCTGGAGTGCGGTCTCCATTCGCCGGGGGAAGTCCGAAGTGTGTAACCACAGTAAGACTGGAGAGCGGAATGAAACGTACTACAATGTTTGCGATCGCAATTGCGCTTGTTTGCGCTCATGGCGCCGCCCTTGCGCAGACGATTAAGATAGGCGTCAACCAGCCGTTGACCGGTGCGTTTGCCGCGTCCGGCAATTTCGTTGTCGGCGGAGCGCGGATCGCTGCCGACGAAATCAACGCCAAGGGCGGCGTTCTCGGAAAAAAGATCGAGCTGGTCATCGAGGACAACAAGAGCAATCCGACGGAAGCCGCAGCCGTCGCTGAGAAGCTCATCACGAGCGACAAGACGCCGGTTCTGATGGGCGCGTGGGGCTCCAATCTCACTCTCGCGGTGATGCCCAAGCTGGTCGAATACGCGATCCCAATGATCGTCGAGACTTCCTCGGCCGCCAAGATTACGACGCAGGGAAATCCCTACGTCTTCCGGATTTCGGCGCCCGCCGCGGTGGAGGCCGACGCCTTGGGCAAGCTCGTCGGAAAGCTCGGCATCAAGAAAGCGGACTTCCTTGCCATCAATAACGATTGGGGCCGCAACACGGTTGATGAATTCGGCAAGATGTTCGGCAATAACGGCGTGCAGGTCGGAACTGTCCAGTTCATGGATCAGTCGGCGCAGGACATGAGTGCCCAACTTGCCAAGCTGAAGGACACGGACGCCAACACGCTGATCGTCACCGCTGCGGTGGACCAGCTGACTCTGATCTTCAAGCAGGCTGCGGCCCTTGGAATGAAGAAGCGGATTATCACGACGGGCGGTGCGCAGAATCCCGATCAGCTCATTCAGCAGGCAGGCGCCGCTGCGAACGACACGATGCATCTGGCGACGTTCGTGCCCTGGTTTCCGGAGGAACTCCAAATCCCGAAGGCACCAAATACCTGGTTGGCGAGTGGCAAAAGCGCGGCTTCACGCCGGCTGGCGTCGCCGAGGGATTCCGCGGCTATGACGGGATCCGCACCGCGGTAGCCGCGATCGAGAAGGCCGGAACGACCGAACCTGCCCCGATCACCAAGGCGCTGTGGCAAGTCAAGGTTCAGGGCCTGAACGGGGACATCAGCTTCGAGAAGGTCGGACCAGCCGGCCGGGAAAGCGGACAAAGCACGCCGCGGGTGTTCCTGCTCCAGATCGCCGACGGGAAGATCACGGTGCCGGCCCTCTAATTCGCAATGGATGACGAACGTTCTCGCACGAGGTGCGACTGACGCCACGCGTGTCGCTTGCAGAGTGGTGAGTCCGCTCTGCAAGGGGGCAGTCGTAACGGTGCGAGGCTCATGCTTCAATGCGGAGAAGGATATGGATGAACTTGCGCAACATCTCGTAAACGCCGTCTTGATCGGTGGTGCCTATGCCTTGCTCGGCATCGGCCTCACCCTGATCTTCGGCATCATGAATGTGGTCAACTTCGCGCACGGCGTCCTGTACATGTTCGGCGCGTACGTGATGTACATGGTTACGCAGCAATTCGGCGTGAGCTTCTTCATGGGCCTTCCGTTCGCCGTCGTGGCCGGATGGCTTCTCGGAGCTCTGATTGAGCTCACCTTACTGCGTCCATTGCGAGGGTCCGACGTCGACACGACCATGCTCGTCATGATCGGCGCCTGGATAGCCATGCAGGCAGGTGCGCTGTGGATCTGGGGCGGGGTCGCGAAGTCGGTGGCGCCTCCGTTCTCTGACAAGCCGCTGGTGCTCGGCCCGGTCTCCGTTTCCTGGTTGTGGCTGTTCGTCCTGGCCGCAGTCGTCGTCCTGATCGGCGGGACATATTTCGTGATAGATCGAACGAAGCTCGGTCGCGCGATGCGTGCCACCTTTCAAGATGAGAGCACGGCGGCTCTGATGGGGGTCAACGTCAATCTTATCTACACCTCGACCTTTGCGATCGGATCGAGCCTAGCCGCCGCGGCCGGCGCGCTGCTCGGACCGGTCTACGTCATATTCCCGCAAATGGGGGATCTTGCCGTCGCCAAGTCGTTCGCCGTCGTCATTCTCGGCGGGCTCGGCAGCATCAGCGGCGCGGTGATCGGCGGCTTCGCGCTGGCCCTCGCGGAAGAGCTCGGTGCCGGCTACGTCTCGTCGGGATATCGGGACGCCATGGGTTTTCTCATCATCATCGCCGTTCTGCTGTTCAAGCCGACGGGACTGTTCGCCAGAGTGGAGCGCGTCGGATGAACAGGTTCACGGTATTCGTCGTCGGGGTGCTGGTGTTCGCATCGATCCCGCTTTGGCTCAGCGATCCATATCTGCTGAACACGCTGGTCACGACCGGCATCTTCATCATTGCCGCCATGAGCTTCAACCTGCTATTGGGCTACACGGGGCAGCTCAGTCTTGGCCATACGGCGTTCTTCGGCATCGGAGCCTATGTCAGCGCGCTGACATCGCTGGGGTTCGACGTCGGCTTGCCCGGCGGGTTTCGTATCGTTCACGAGCCGTGGCCTGCCGTGACGGGTTTTGCTCTTGCGGTCGTCGCAACGGCATTGTGCGGCTATTTCGTCGGACGACTGTCGTTCCGCGTGCGTGGGGCTTATTTCGTCATCGTAAGCATTTCGTTCGCGGAGGTGATGCGGCTCATCGCCCTGAACTGGGTTGAACTCACTCAGGGACCGCTTGCCCTGACGGGCATTCCGTTCTTTACGCTGGAATTGCCGGGCGTGGGCAGCTTCGCGCTGCGGACCAAGAGCCAGAACTTCTACGTCGTGCTTGCGATCGGAGCCGCGGCCTATCTGTTGATCTCGCGACTGGTCCATTCTCCGTTTGGCCGAGCGATGCGGGCGCTGAAGGAAAACGAGACGCTCGCCGTTTCGGCGGGGGTCGATGTTACGCGTACGCTGACGCTCGCGACCGTCATCTCCGCGGCTATCGCGGGCGCGGCCGGCAGTCTCTATGCCCATTACATCCGGATCATCGATCCCGAAGTGTTCATGTTCCTCAACACCGTGACAATGGTCATCATGGTCGTCAGCGGCGGCAAGGGCTCTCTGGCGGGACCGGTGGTCGGTGGATTGATATTCGGGCTGTTGCCGGTGGCGTTGCGTCCGATCATGGCGCCTGAGGCGCAGTGGATCACCTACGGTGTCGTGCTGATCGTGATCCTGTTCGTGCTGCCGCGCGGCATCGTCCCCTCGCTCGCCGAGCGCTTTCGCGGCCGCGTAGGAAAGCCCACTGCGGTAGGTCTATTCCAGCGGAACGCCGAGGAGCGTGCGTGATCATGACAACTCCGGCACTTTCAATCGAGCATGTCGGCGTGCAGTTCGGCGGCCTGACGGCACTCTCGGACCTCAATTTCAGCGTGGGCGAAGGCGAGATCGTTAGCCTGATTGGACCCAACGGGGCCGGCAAGACCACCGCGTTCAACATCATGACCGGGTTCCTCACGCCTACGCGAGGACAAGTGCGCTATCGCGGCGCCGTACTTGCCGGATTGAAGCCGCATCAGATCGCGCATCTTGGCCTGATCCGCACGTTCCAGCGGACGAGCGTCTTTCCGAATGACACGGTCTTCGAGAATGTGCTGATTGGCCTGCATCGGCGGAATGCGGTCTCGCTGCCCGCCTCCATCTTCGGCTTGCCGGGCGCGCAATTGTCCGAGCGAGCGCTACGGGAGCAGGCGGACGAGATCATCGAGTGGGTGGGGCTGAGCGCGAGGCGCGACGACTTGGCTGGGTCCCTGTCCTATGGCGAGCAGCGATTGGTCGGTGTCGCCTTCGCGCTCGCGGCGGAGCCATCGATGCTGCTGCTCGATGAGCCCGTGTCGGGCATGAATGCGTCTGAAACCCATGCGTTCGTGCAATTGATCCGCAGCATTCGCGAGCGGGGAACGACGGTACTGCTCGTCGAGCACGACATGCCGATGGTCATGAGCGTTTCGGATCGCATCGTCGTGCTGAACTACGGGCGTATCATCGCCGAAGGAGGTCCAGATTTCATCCGAAACAATCCGGACGTGATCGAAGCGTATCTCGGAAAGGGCGTGCGGCATGCTTAAGATCAGCGACATGGTCTGCTGCTACGGCCATGTGACGGCTCTCAAAGGAATCTCGCTTGAGGTCGCGGCCGGACAGCTGGTGGCGCTGATCGGTGCCAATGGGGCTGGCAAGAGCACAACACTGCGTGCAGTTTCGGGCCTGATGACACCCAGTTCCGGCGCGATGACCTTCGACGGGCAGGACATCACGCGCGTCGGAGCCAGGCAGGTGCTCAAGCGCGGCATCGCTCACTGCCCGGAGGGCAGACGCGTGTTTCCGCAAATGAGCGTTGAGGAAAATCTCGAAATGGGCGCCTATCTCCGTTCGGACGGTGCGGGTGTCAGATCGGACGCCGAACGCATCTATGGCATGTTCCCGCGCCTTGCGGAGCGGCGGCGGCAGGTGGCCGGCACGCTCTCCGGCGGCGAGCAGCAGATGCTGGCGATCGGCCGGGCGTTGATGTCGCGGCCCCGACTTGTCTTGTTTGACGAGCCGTCGCTCGGGCTCGCTCCCAATATCGTCGAACAGACATTCGACATTATCCGGGAGATCAGGAAGGCAGGCACTACCGTGCTCCTCGTCGAGCAGAACGCATTCGCGGCGCTCGAGATGTGCGACTACGCGTACCTGCTGGAATCCGGTCGAGTGGTGCTGTCCGGATCCGGTGCCGAACTGATCAAGAACGACCATGTTCGCAAGGCCTATCTTGGTGCCTAGATATGATCCGGAAAAGCGCGAAGCGTTCTTTCCGGAAGGGGGCGTGCTCGAACAATGAAGTGCGAGCATGATACGCTTCCACCTGATCGTATCTTGATCCAGGAGGCGTCGAGCGAGCTGACCATGTGAGACGACCGAAATGGATGACGGGCTGATCAAGCTTGACAAGATCGATCTGAAGATTCTCTCGCGTCTTCAGAACGACGGCACGCTGTCGCAGCGGGATCTCGCCGACCGGGTCGGACTGTCGCTCAACGCCTGCTGGAGACGGCTACAGAGACTGAACAGCGCCGGCATCATCCTCGGCACGAGCAGTCAAATCGATCTGGCGGCGCTCGGGATTGACCTGACGATCTTTGTGATGATCAGAACGCGACATCACACCAAGGAATGGACAGATCGATTTCGGAAGTATGTCGAGCGGCAGCCGGAGGTGATCGACTTCCATCGTATAGGCGGCGACTGGGACTATATGATCAAGGTCGCGGCCAATGGGATCAGCGGCTACGACAATTTCTATCAGCGTTTGATAACGAGTTTCGACTTCGACCGCATAACCGGTCTGTTCTCGATGGAAGCCATCGTCAACAATCGCGCCATTGATCTGGTGCGGTTGACCGCGTCCAGCGTCAGGGCAGTCCCCAAACGTGCGCTGATCGAAATATCTGACCACGAGCCCACGCTCAATGGCCGAGAGCTAGTGTAGGTAACGAAGCCATAGCGATCCAGAACGCGATACATCGTATCTATCTCGGCCGCGCGCGCCATAGACGTTCATAACCGGGACCACGGCGCAGATCATGATCGACTTGGCCGATGTGATGCTGCCAGGAAGCGCAAAGAGCCAAGCGACTGGTCGCCTGACAAGGATGTTGGTGAACGTCGTGGTGTTCGAAGACGAACCACAGTTTCCTAATCATTGACGGTACCGGAAGCAGAGCATGAGCGGCGGTCGTTATGGCGAAGCACGTGCGCCCACTTAATCGATTGATTCCGATAGTTGCCGAAGCAGGGATTCTTCCGAGCGGCAAGAATTTTCCTGTGAATTCAAGATCAAAAGGATCGGGCGGGTATCCCGGCGGGATTTGTCCGTCAGCGATGAGAAATTGTGCTTGCAGATCAACGCGGAAACGGCGTCATGAATGATTGAGTGGGAGTAGGGCTAGCGGCGGCCTTCGCGTAGTTTGGCGTATTTCGGGGCGCGTTCTCGTTCTCTTTCTTCGACGTCGAGGTGGTCGGCCGGAGTTGCATGCTTCGATTTAATCCGGCCGAAGCCGATATCCCAGTGTTCTTACGCGGACGGCGTACTGCTGGGCATTTTAGCGTGCAGAAAGGCGAGCGCGTCTTCATCGCGAACTCGATCTACTCACAGACATCGCGCTAGCTTTGGACAAGGCGTAGCCGCATTCGTTGCGTCCAAGTGCCTCAGATGCGAAACCTAGCCTGTCAGACTGGTCTTTTTGCTCATCGACCAGGAGTTTCCTCGGATATGTCGAGGACGACGTTTCCTACGACATCTCCGCGTTCTATCATGTCGTGGGCTTCGGCGATCGCTTCGAGTGGCAAGCGGCGCGCTATGGCGTGGACCAACCGTCGTTCGCTCAGGATCTTGGTCAATTCGGCGACGCCGGCCAGTCGATCTGCGTCAGAAATATCATAGATCAGGAACAGGCGCAGCGTGATCGAGTTCTGCATCAGCCAGAGGCTGGGCAGAGCCAACTCGTTGGCCGACATGCCATACACCACGACCGTGCCGTGTGGACGAAGCAGGAGGGGATACAGCTTCGCGTTCGACGTCAGGTCGAGCTCAATGATTGTGTCGACGCCGCGCCCCTGGGTGATGTCTCTGACGCGCGCGCCGACATCCTCGGTCCTGTAGTTGACGACGTGATCCGCCCCGACGCGTCTGGCATGCTGCGCCTTGGCGTCCCCGCTGACCGTTGTGATGACCGTGGCGCCGCGCAGCTTGGCTAACTGGATAGCATAGTGGGCGACCGATCCCGCGCCGCCGGCGACCAGCACGGTCGCGTGTTGGTCGATGTTGGCAAGGCGAACGGCCTGGACCGCGGTCAGGGCAGGGATGCCGAGGCAGGCACCCTCGTCGTAGCCGACATTGGCCGGTAGCTGCACCGCCTGCGCGCTCGGCAGCACGATGTATTGGGCCGCGGTGCCGTGCGGACGCTTCCATTGGCCGTTCCAGACCCAGACGCGTTCGCCGACGCGATCGGCAACGCCGGGACCGACGGCGTCGATATCCCCGGCGCCGTCGCTGTGCGGAATCACCAGCGGCGCGGCGAGCCCCCGGCCAAATCCGCCACGGCGAACCTTCCAGTCGGAAGGGTTCACGCCAGAGATCCGCAGCTTGACGCGGACTTCTCCCGGTCCCGGTGCTGGGGTCGGCTGTTCGCCGATCTGCAGGACCTCATGCGCCGGACCCTGCCGTGTATAGAATGCTGCGCGCATCGCTAGTGCCTTTCAGTTGGATGATTCAAAGGTGAAAGCACGCCTCATTGCGCCGTCGCGCCGCCGTCGACTTTGAGGCTGGTGCCGGTGACGAGCCGGGCGGCGGGTGAGGCGAGGTAGACGACCGCTTCGGCGACGTCCTTTGGCGCGGCGATCCGCTTCAGCGGAATGGTGTCCATCGCAAACTGGCGATACGACGCATCTTGCAGGAATGGCGCAGTCATCGATGTCTCGACAATGGTCGGGGCGACGGCATTGACCCGGATGTCATGTGCGGCGAGCTCGATGGCCATCGCCTTGGTCAAGCCTTCGATGGCATGCTTGGTCATGCAATAGACACTGCGTTTGGCGGCTCCGACGTGACCCATCTGAGACGAGATGTGGATGATCGCGCCACCGCGTCGCCGTGCAATCATGGACCTGGCGACCGCCTGCGAAGTCTTGAACGCCGAGCGGACGTTGAGCATGAGGAGCAGGTCGAGTGTCGCATCGTCGACTTCGTCGATGGCCTGAAGCCGATTGGTACCGGCATTGTTGACGAGTACGTCGATGTTGGAGTTCGACTCCAGCTCGCGCCAGAACGCCTGCTCGGTGACATCGGCCTGTCGGGTCTCGAGCCGGGGGCCTGCTTCCTCCTTGAGATCGTCAAGGTCGCGCCGGGTCCGGGCAACGGCCACGACGCGGGCGCCGGCCTGCGCGCTGGACAGCGCGCAGGCGCGGCCGATGCCGCGGCCGGCGCCGGTTACCAGCACAGTCAGGCCATTGAGTGGTGATGCACGGTCCATCACAGGTCTCCATGATTCATTCGGGTGAGTGCGCAGGCGTCTGTTGCTTGCCGCACCGCGCTAGAACGCCACGCGCGCCGCACCTTTGAGCGCGAGCATGTCCCTCGCTTCGTCGGCGCTTGCGACCTCAAGTCCGAGGCCCTCGATGATCTTGCGGGCGAGGGTGACCTGCTCGGCATTGGATCGCGCCAGGCGGCCTCTGCCGGACCAAAGCGAATCCTCAAGCCCTACGCGGACGTGACCGCCCATGGCGGCGGCCATTGCCGCAATTCGCATTTGTGCGGATCCGGCACCCAGCACCGACCAACGATACTGAGCGCCAAACAGCCGGTCGGCTGTCCGCTTCATCTGCATCACATCTTCGGGGTGGGTGCCGATGCCGCCGAGGATGCCGAACACCGACTGCACGAACAGCGGCGGACGCACCAGCCCGCAGTCAAGAAAATGCGCGAGATTGTAGAGATGCCCGATGTCGTAGCACTCGAACTCGAACCTTGTGTCGCTGCCGTAGCAAGTCTCGAGGATGTATTCGATATCTTTGAACGAATTGCGGAACACGAGATCGCGCGTTGCTTCCAGATGCTGGCGTTCCCATTCGAATTTGAAGTCGTTGTAGCGGTCAAGCAGCTGGAAGAGTCCGAAATTGATGGAGCCCATGTTGAGCGAGGCGACTTCCGGCTTAAAGCGGGCCGCAGGTTGGACCCGCTCCTCGACCTTCATGTAGGGGCTGCCGCCCGTGGTGAGGTTAATCACCGCACCGCAGCGCTGCTTGAGGCGGGGCAGGAACCTGGCAAAGCCTTCCGAGGTCTGATCGGGCTTTCCGGTTTCGGGATCGCGCGCATGCAGGTGCAGGATGGCGGCTCCCGCCTCGATGGCGGCGACGGCCTCATCGATGATCTGATCCGGCGTGATCGGCAAATGCGGCGACATGGAAGGGGTGTGGATCGCCCCTGTGATGGCGCAGGTGATGATGACTTTTGATGTCATGGCGCGGTGTTCGTTCTGGTTGGCACGATCGGCACGAGCAGGTGTGAAGGGCAGGCGGGCCCGGCGTGCAAAGTCACCCTGCCGCCGAAGATGGAGGCCGGCCGATCGCGGGGATCGTCGTGCAGGAACGGTCCGCAGCCACGCATCTCGTTGCGGATATTGGAAAGGCGGGCCGATGGGCCGGAATACTCGTAGTCCTTGCCGCGCACGGTGAGCGCCAGCCGGTAACCCGCCGGCACGACGATCGAGGTCGGCCAGATCTCGATGTCGAGCTCGTAGATGCGGCCGGGTTGAAGAGGCTCGATCTCGTCATGCGGATGATACGGCCGATAGATCGTCGATTGCCGTGGATCGAGCTTGCGATGCGATGCGCGCAGCCAGCCTTGCGCGATCGGCGTGTGCGGATCGAGCGCGCCCTGGAATACCACCTCTTTCATGTCGGGCGAGAACAGCCGGAGAACCAGGAACAGGTCGGCGTCGGTGGTCTCAGAAGAGACGAACAGCTTTGCCGCAAGCGGTCCGGTGATCTCCAGCTCGCGATCCTGCGCCGGGAGCAGGAATGTAGCGCCATCGCCCAGCCCGTCGTAGCTGTGGCTTGCCTGCAGCTCGGGTTGATAGGGGAGCAGGACCAGGTTGCTGCAATTGAGGAACAGCTTGCGCCACTCGGTGCGCGCGATCGGCCATTGCTGTTCGCTACGCGGCTCGAAGCGATCGACGTGGCGTACCCAGAGCTGGACCGGCGGCTCCTTGTCCCATCCGTTGGCTTCGCCCTTGAGGAAATGGTCGAAGAAGCGCTTTTGAACGTCCACGCCGCAGTTCGAGTAGAACTCGGTCCAGTGCTCGCGGCCGTGGACTTCCAGCCATTTGTGTTTGGACGCAGCGCGGAGGAATCCCTCGATATTGCCTCGCAGGTGCAACCCGTTGCCGCCCCAATTGGCTGCGGACAGCAAGGGCACATCGATCTGGTCCCACTGCGCGGACCGCTCCTTGTAAAACGGATCCCAGAGCGGACGGGAATCAGACGTCTTCACCGAGATCGCTACAGCTTGCCGCGAGTTCAGCGGCGTCCAGCGTCTCCGGACCGCAGACCAGATCGCCCGTGACGACGCTGCGTGGGCCGCGGCGACCGAGGCCATGCTGGACCGACGTGACCTGCTGGCGGTACCAGTTGGCGAGGAACGTGCAATAGATGCCGCCGTGATGGCTGACGTCGCGATAGAAATCGGCCGCGCCTTCCCAGACGCAGATCGCCGCAAGGTGAGGCGGGCGCAGCGACGCCACCTGCCATTGGTTCATGCCGTAATAGGAAATGCCGTTGAGGCCGACCTTGCCGTTTGACCAGGGCTGCGCCGCGGCCCACTCGATGCAGGCGTAGAAGTCGCGGCTCTCGCGTCCTGACCAGGGCTCGATGTGACCGGGCGACCGCCCGGCACCACGTCCGTCGACCCTCACGCAGGCGTAGCCATCCGGCACCCAACGTTCGGGATCGACGACTTCCCAGTTTTGATAGAGGCCGCTCGATCCATGCGTGACCTCCGGGAAGTGCTCGACCATCTGCTGCCACGCCGAGGGATAGCCCTGCTGAAACGACAAACCCTTGGCGTAGGGCCCGTAGCTCATGACGACCGGGCAGGCGGCGCTGCCCGGCGGGCGAAACACATCTGCCCGCAGCACGACCCCGTCATCCATCGCGATCGGCACGTCCCATTCGACGATCATGCCGTCCCGCCGCTCGACCCGGTGAGGATCGGCTGCAACGGGCTGCTCCATCAGCGACATCTCTTCACTCCCTCGCATTCGATTGTCCTTTCCGGTCTATTGCGGCAGCGCGTCGTCCCTGGTCTCGCGGCCGATGGTGACCGCGAGCAGGCTGAGCAGCGCAAAGCAGGTCATCACGCCGGCCGCCTTGCTGAAATTTCCGCCGAACGGCGCGACCAGCAGGCCCGCGACAAGCGGTCCGAAGCTCGTAATGATGCGTCCGGTCCCGTTGCAGAACGACAATGCAGTGGCGCGAACGTGCGTCGGGAAGAGCTCCGGTACGTAGATGGCGTGGCCGGAGAACACGCCCCAGACGAAGTAGCCGAACAGCGGCAGCAGGCAGGGATAGAGGGCGTGGTGGTCGACACCGAAGTAGAGGTAGAGGCCGACGGCCAGCGTTCCGAGGTTGTAGAAGGCGATGGTGGCGCGGCGGCCGATCCGGTCGGCAATAAAGCCGAATGTCGCGTAACCGAGGATGCCCCCGATGCTCCAGAGCTGCATATTGTGGCTGACGATCGCGATCGCCTCGGCGCCGTTGATCGCTTCCTTGTCCAGCATCAGGCTCTGGATCGTGGGCAGCCAGATCAGGCTCGTCCAGATCGACAGTAGCGTGCCGAGGCAAAACATCAGTCCGATGATGGTGTTGAAGATCAGCTTGCGTCCAAAGAGCTGCATCGGAACGAACCGAAGAAATTCGCGATCGGCATCCGACAAGCTGCCTCCGGCGAGCCTGGCGCGCGATCGCCGCGCCTGCACCGCGGCAAACAACTCTGGTTCGGCCACGCCGCGGCGGAGCAGGAACAGCAGCAGTGCCGGTGCGATGCCCGCTGCGAACACGTAGCGCCAGCCCAGCGGCGCGAGCAGGCCGTACACGGATGCCCCGAGCAGGCTGCCGAACGCGCCGCCGGTCATCATAATCCCGGTAATCTTGGCGCGGTACGGCCCGCTGAGCGCCTCCGCGAGCAGCGGGATTCCGACGATAATCTCGGCGCCTGCGCCGACGCCGGCGAGAAAGCGGAAGAGGCCGAGCTGTAGCGGCGTCTGGGCGAGCCCCTGCAGGCCGGTGAACACGCTGAAGATCAGGATGCTGACGGCCAATGTCCGCAGCCGGCCGGCATAGTCAGCCACGATCCCGAACACGAAGCCGCCAATGGCCCATCCCAACAGGCCGACCATGCTGAGCAGACCGCCGATGCGGCCAAGCTCGGCAAGGTTCGCCTGGCTGCCGAGCAGCTCAGAGAGTGCCGGGCGCAGCACAAAGGAGAACAGCCCGAAATCGGTGGAATCGAGAATCCAGCCCAGCCACACCACCGCAAAGACGCGCCATTGATACGGGGTGATGTCGCGGACCCAGTCCAGCGGGCGCGCATCTACCGTGGTCGTCTCAGCTGCCGAAGGCTGCTTCATTGCCGGTCTCCCTGTCGGACGAATTTCTTGACGTCGTCTCGAGCGAGGGGATAGCGGTCCGCACCTTGTCGCAGGAAATACTATCTCGGCATGACGGTCATAACGCGATGCTGATCACGGCGGTCAGGGCAGCAGCTTCGCCATTGTCCAGCTGCCGGAGGCGATCTGGGTGGCGATGGTCTCGCGCAGGGTCGCCTTGAGCTGCTCTCCGGCCGCCGACAAGGGCTGTTCGCGCGACTGGACGAGCGCCCACGACACATCGAGGTGCCGGATCGGCGCGAGGCTGACGCGCCCCTCGCGGAGGAAGCGGTAGGCCGAGCAAAATGGCAGAGTGGCGAAGCCGAGCCCGGCTTCGACCGCGAGCACGATCAGGGTCGGAGAGTTTCCCTCGAACGCAACATGAAGCGGGATCTTCCGCTCGGCCATTGCTGTTTCAAGGATCAGCCGAAGGCTGTTTGGTCGTCCCGGGACGATCAGCGACTTCGTCGCCACCTCCTCGAGCGCAACCGGTGCAGCCGGATCGAGACCGGCGGATCTGGGGCCAATCAGGCACAGCGGCTCACGCAAGAACTCGGTGCTCTCGAGTGTTGCCAGCGGCTCGACGTTGGTCACGACCGCCAGGTCAGCCTTTCCGAGGTGAACCATCGACCAGGCATTCAGGACGCCACTGATGCCCTCGATGACGCGCAGCAGCACGCCCGGGTGACGCTCCCGATATCGGGCGACCGCCGGTAATGTCACGAGTTCGAGCATGGATGGCGGCATCGCCACCGTCACCTCGCCGCTCGGCTCGTTGAACTCGTCGCGCACCTCCTGCCGCACCCGATCAACGTGCTGCAGGAGGCCAACGGCGCGATCGCGCAACAGCATCCCGGCGCTGGTCAAGGCAACTCCGCGATCGGAGCGCTGGAACAGCGCAACTCCGACTTCTTCCTCAAGCTGGCGCACATGACGGGACAGCGCAGGCTGTGCGATGTGCAGCAATGTCGCCGCACGCGTCACACTTCCAAGCTCGGCAATCTGAAGAAAAAAGCGAAGCTGCTTGATGTTCATGATCAAGAAGGCGTGTCACTATCCTGTCATCGGCCAATCGCGGACGGACGCCGAGAGTTGCTCATACAATCTGTTCCTGGCCCTGCCGTTGACGCAAGTACCTCCGACAGCTTCGGCGTTTCGCTTGAGAATGTCTACTTCTTATGACCGGAAACGCGCCAACATTGGCCCGTGGTCTCGCCGTTCAAGAGGCGAAAGGGATCGGCTTGGGCTCATCGGCGCGCCATCCCGAATCAGGCGTTGACGTCGCTCGCAATCGGGCTGTTGATCGGCCCCCTTGGAAAAGGCGTCGTCACTGTGACGGCGGCCCTTAGTTTGAGCGCGTGCTTGCGCTGCCCGCGCCGAGGCAATCAATATCGAGCGCTCTGCCAAACTGAAGCAGGCGGCTTCCCGATCGGAGCGGCTGGTCAGCTACGGGTCAGGCTACGGCTTGGCGGAGAGGGCCCCTTGTGGCGCCAAACCAAACCATCAATGGCCGCCCGCCTGACCATTGACGGTATCACGTGGTAATCGACGAAAGGACAAGTAGAGGCCGTCCGACCGGGTGTATGTCTACTGCGTCGATTGATTCCGATACTTGCTGAAGGTGCCAATCCTCAGAACCTCGTAAATTTTCCTGTGAACTCAAGACCGAAAGATTAGGGCGGGTATACCGTCGGGATTTGACCGTCAGCTTTGAGAATTTGTGCTTGGAAATCAACGCGGAAACGTCTTCCAAAATGATTGAGTGGGAATAGCGCGGACGGCTGGCATCGCGCGGTTTAGCGTAGTTTGCTCGAGTTGCTCTCGCTTTTTTCGCGTCGAGAAGCCGACCGAATAGTGAGCTTGCTTTATCCCAGTGGAGGTCCGAGATCCATTGGTCTTCACTGATGGAGTATCGCAGCGTGTTCGATCGTACGGAAGGTGTGGGCGCTTAAAGCTTGGCCGGGAGCACCGGTCGCTTTTGGCACAAGGCAGAGTTGATTGCCTTGTATCGGTCCTATGACGGTACCACATTTCCCGGTGCGGACCTTGACCGCCATAAACCGGTTGGCCGCGTAGGCGAGATGGACGGGTGCTCCGGCGATACCCTCTTCCTGGTTGCACTAGCGACGTTGTCTCTTCAGACCGAGAGGGCGGCTCGCGGGCCTCTGCTCTTTGTTGCCGATGACGCACAATGGCTGGATCAGCCGACCCATGACGTGCTGGCCTTCATCTCGCGCAGATTAAGTTCGGACCGCGTTGTTCTCTCGGTGGCCATGCGCGATGAGTTTCAACTCTTCGCCGCGGTCATGTTGCCGCCATCACGTCGGTCTTGCCATCGGACAGGATGGCGTCCGGAAGGGCGTGTTTCACGTGATGGAATTTGCCGGCTGACGAGGCTTGTCGGCGGACTAAAATGGATGACGAATAACGGTGTGCCGGCGTGTGAGCAAAAAGGGCTGCACCGGGAGAAACACTTTGCATGGGTGGATAGATGACGAAAGCTTTCAGCGGTATCCGAATTGTCGATTCGACCCACGTTCTAGCTGGTCCGTTTGCGAGCTATCAGCTCGGCGTCCTCGGTGCAGAAGTCATCAAGATCGAATCTCCGCACGGTCCCGACCAGGCCCGCCTGCAGGGCAGCGACAGGGGCATGAACGACCGGGCAATGGGAACCTCGTTCATGGCTCAAGCATCCAACAAGAAGGCGATCGCGCTCGACCTGAAAACGGAGGGCGGCCGGAAAGCGCTGCTGCGCCTGCTCGAAACTGCGGATGTCTTCGTGCAGAACTTTCGACCCGGGGCCTTCGACCGCCTGGGACTGTCCTGTAACGACGTGCGAGCGCTTAATCCGCGCCTGATCTACTGCTCGATCTCGGCCTTTGGCGCGACCGGGCCGAGACGCGAGGAAACCGGCTACGACAATGTGATCCAGGCTTCCTCCGGAATGATGGCGATGACCGGCTATGGCGACGGCCGGCCATTGAAGAGCGGGGCCCAGCTCGTTCGACTATGGTACCGGCTTCGCCGCGGCCTTTGCGATCTCCGCCGCGCTTTTCCAGCGTGAGAAGACAGGCGTGGGGCAGCATATCGATGTATCCATGTTCGATGTGGCCCTCATGCTGTGCTCCTCGCACATTGCGGGCCTGACCTGGAACGGCTCGCATCCCAAGGCGAAAGCGAACCGGTTTCCGTTTGCCACCATCGGCTGTTACCGCGCCTCCGACACCGACATGATGATTGCGGCATCGAATCTTGCGCAGCAGCGGCGGCTGTGGACGGCATTGGGCCGGGAAGACCTGATCAAGACCAACAACAACCAGCGCCTTGATGCCCACGCCGAAGAAGAGGCTGCGCTCAGCGCGATCATCGCCACGCGGTCCGCAGCGGAGTGGGAGGCGTTGTTGCGGAAACATCGCGTTCCGGCCTCTCGCGTTCGCACGCTCGCTGAGGCGATCGCCGATCCCCAGGCCGTCGCGCGAGGGGTCGTTCAGAATGCCGGGCTGCGCGGCTCGGGGCAGCAAGAGCTTGGTGTCGCCGTGGCCGGCTTCAAGATGTCGGCAAGTCCGGCTGGACTGACGTCGCCGCCGCAGCCGGTCGGATCTCACACAGTCGAGGTCCTTGAATCTTTGGGCTATGGTGAGGCAGACATCGCCGCGCTAAGGACGCAGGGTGCGATCGGGTAGAAGGAGATTTGTGCTTTGCCCAATCCGTTGATCGCGCTTGCGGAGGCTGCGGCAGCCTGGCGTGAGGCGGAGCTTGCCCCGGACATCGAATGGGCGGCTCGGCGGGCGGTGCTTGACTGGTTTGCAACGACGCTCCCGGGGTGCCGGGAGAAACCTGCGACACTGGTCATCGACGCTCTGGCCGAGGAGAAAACCTCGGGACGCGCGGTCTGCTATGTCGATGGATCGCTCAGGTCTCCGCGTCAATCCGCGATGATCAACGCGGTTGCCAGTCACATCGTCGAGTTCGACGACATCTTCCGGGACGGCGGCTATCATCCGGGCAGCTCGACCATTGCGGCCGCTTTCGCCATCGCTCAGCACCATGGCCTGTCCGCCGGTGCGTTTCACAGAGCCGTCATTGCCGGCTATGAAGCCGGATGCCGCGTGTCTCTTGCTATCCAGCCCAGCCATTATGCGTTCTGGCACACGACCTCGACGGTCGGCACCATCGGCTCGGCCGCTGCGGGCGCCGTTCTGCTGGGCTGTGATGCCAAGGCCATCGCCCATGCCATGGCGCTGGCGAGCAGCTTCGCGGGCGGACATCAACAGAATTTGCAGGACGAGGGAATGGCAAAGGCGATGCATCCCGGCCACGCCGCCGACGCGGGCCTCCTGGCTGCGGTCTGTGCGAGGCAGGGCATCACCGGATCGATGGCCAGTTTCCATGGGCCCAAGGGCTTTGCCGCAGCGAGCAGCGACTCCGCGGGCGATTGGACCAAGGCGCTGCACGGTCTCGGTGACTGGACGCCGATTGCGCGCATGACAGTGAAAGCCCACGGCTGCTGCGGCCACATCTTCCCCGCGATCGATGGGCTGAAGGCGATGCAGCGTACGTCAGGCTTTGCGGTTGATGAAGTCGCTGCGATCCACGTCGAAGGCTACGGGGCGACCTACCAGATGTGCAATCGGCCCGATGCGATCACGGCGCAGGACGCGCGCTTCAGTCTGCAATATTGCCTTGCGGCTCAACTGGTGCTGGAAGCGGTGCGGCTCGAAGCGTTTCGGCCTGCTGCGCTCTCCGATGCTCGCATCCGGAGCCTGATGCCGCTGATCACCGTCAGCGAGGCCGCCGACCTCGCCGCCGCCTATCCAGGCCGGCGCATGGCCCGGCTCGCGGTCACGTTGCGCGACGGCCGCCGGATCGACCATTTTCAGAGGACGAGGAAGGGAGATCCAGACGATCCCCTTAACGATGACGAGCTCGTTGACAAATTCATGGAGCTTGCCGGCTCCGTCCTCGAACCTGCCAGCGTCGAACGATTGATGCAGACGCTATTGCACGGCAATGACCTGCCCGGATCGGTCCGGTTCAAGCCGTGACCGCTGGCCTGTGGCCAGCGTTCGGAGGCTTACTCCATTCTGATATCTGCTGCCTTGATCACCTCACCCCACTTTTTCGTTTCCGACGCGAGAAAGGTTCCGAAAGCGGAGGACGTCATGGCAACGGGTGATGTTCCCAACGCGTCGAGTCTGGAGATGGCGTCGGTCTCGCCGAGTGCAGCGTTCAGTTCCTGGCTCAGGCACGCGACGATTGTTTCAGGCGTACCTTTCGGTGCCACGAGGCCGTAGAAGTTGGTCGCTTCGTATCCGCCGATATGCTCGCCGATCGCTGGAATGTCGGGCAATGTCGCCAGGCGGCTGGCGGACGTCACGCCAAGCGCACGCAGGGTCCCCGATTTGATGCTTGCCGTCGATGAGACCGAAGACGGGAATCCCGCCTGGATGTGCCCGCCGATGAGGTCCTTCAGCACGGGGCGGCCGCCCTGATACTGCACGAATAGACAATCTGTCTTCGACAACTGCGAGAACAGCGCGGCGGCCAGATGCTGCGGGCTACCATTGCCCGGCAGTCCCATGCTTGTTGCGCCTGGGTTCTCGCGAGCCAGCTCGATGAATTCGGGGAGGGTCTTTGCGGGAACGTCCGGGTGCACAACCAGGATGTTGGGCACGAGACCAATGCTTCCGATCGGGGTCGAATCCGCGAGGAAATTGAATCGGAGCTTCGGATAGAGCGTTGCATTGGCGGCATTGGCGGTGCTCGCGAGCAGCAACGTGTAGCCGTCGGCCGGCGATCTCAACGCGGCCTCCGTGCCGATATTCGCGCCGCCGCCGGCTCGGTTCTCCGTGATGAAGGGCGCCTTGAGCTGCTCGGCCAGCCGCTGTCCGATCAACCGGGCGATGATGTCAGTCGCCCCGCCCGGAGCATAGGGCGAGATGAGCTTGACCGGCTTCGACGGATAATCCGGCGTCGCGGCGAGGCCCGGCCTGCTGCCGGCCGCGGCAGTGGCGATGAAGGATAGCGCGGCAAGCATCTCGCGCCGGCTGAACTGCGTCATGGCATATTCCTTTCTGAAGGGGCGGAGCTTGCGCTTACTCTTCTTGGAAGGCTTCCTCGCGCGTGACCGAGAATGAAGGCAGCAGCACGAGCGCGAGCAGGACGAGCGCGAGCGCCAGCATGCCCGCACTGATCGGACGGGTCAGCAGCACCAGCGGATCCCCCTTGGACAGCAGGAGCGCACGGCGCAGAAACTCCTCCATCATCGGTCCGAGGATGAATCCCAGCAGAAGCGGGGCCGGTTCGCAGTCCAGCTTCTTGAAGACGTAGCCGATCACCCCGAACAGTGCCATTAGGTACACGTCGAAATGCGCATTGTTGAGGCTGAAGACGCCGATCGCGCAGAACACGATGATCATCGGGAAGAGATATCGATAGGGGATCGTGATCATCTTCACCCACATCCCGATCAGGGGCAGGTTCAAGACCAGCAGCATCAGATTGCCGATCCACATCGATACGATCAGGCCCCAGAACAGCGCGGGTTGCTCGGTCATCACGGATGGGCCGGGCTGAATGCCCTGGATGATCATCGCCCCGATCATGAGCGCCATCACCGGGTTCGCTGGGATACCAAGCGTCAGCATCGGGATGAACGACATTTGCGCGCCGGCGTTGTTTGCCGATTCGGGCGCCGCGACGCCCTCGATCGCGCCCTTGCCGAACTCGCTCCTGTTCTTCGAGACCTTCTTCTCGAGCGCGTAGGCTCCGAAGGAGGCGAGCGCGGCGCCGCCGCCGGGCAGGATGCCGAGGATCGAGCCGAGCGCGGTCCCGCGCAGGGTAGGCGCGACCATCCGCCGGAAATCCTCCTTGGTCGGCCACAATCCCTTCACTTCGTTGATCGAGACGTCGCGGCTGGCTTCCTGCTGCAGGTTGGCGACGATCTCGCCGATGCCGAACATGCCCATCGCAACGATGACGAACCCGATGCCGTCGGACAGTTCTGGCAGGTCGAATGTGTAGCGCTGCAGGCCCGAGTTCACGTCCGTTCCAATCAGGCCGAGCAGCAATCCGAGCACGATCATGCCAAGCGCATGCAGGATCGAGCCGTGCGCGAGGACGATGGAGGCGATCAGGCCGAGCACCATCAGCGAGAAATATTCGGCGGGGCCGAATTTCAGGGCGACCTCGGCAAGCGGCGGAGCGAACAGCGCGATCAGCAGCGTGCAGACGGTGCCGGCGAAGAACGAGGCGAGCGCTGCGGTGGCGAGCGCGCGACCTGCCTTGCCCTGTCGTGCCATCTGGTGACCGTCGAGTGCCGTGACCACCGACGACGTTTCGCCTGGCAGGTTGACAAGAATGGCCGTCGTCGAGCCGCCATATTGGGCGCCGTAGAAGATGCCGGCGAGCATGATCAGCGCGGTGACCGGCGGCATGGCGAAGGTGGCCGGCAGCAGCATCGCGATGGTGGCGGCCGGTCCAAGTCCCGGGAGGACGCCGATGGCGGTTCCCAGAAAGCAGCCGATCAGGGCGTACAGCAGATTGACGGGCGACATCGAGGTCTGAAGCCCGAGCAGAAGGTTGGCGAAGATGTCCATGGGAAGGCTCTCCGGACTTAGCGTTGTGGAGCGATGGCGGCGGCGTGCTCGAACCACGATCCGAGGATCGGCATCGGCACTCCGAGACCCTTTACGAAAACGAGGATGCAGAAGACGGTCAGGCCAACGAGCACCAGAAGGCTCTTGAGGTCGTAGACGGATTGTTGCGAGGCCAGCGCCGAGATGATGACAAGCGCGGGCAGGGCGAAGACGAGCCCCGCGGTGTCGATCAGGAAACCGAAGGCCACGACCGCAGCGGTGATCAGCGCGAGTTGCTTCCATGCGATGCTGCCGACGGGAGAGCCGTTGGCAACGAACGAGCGAACGATGGAAATTGCGCCAAAGGCGCCCAGGATCCAGCTTAGGGTCAGCGGAAAGTAACCAGGCCCCATCCGGGAGGCGGCGCCCATCTTGAGGTCGCGTCCAAGCCAGAGGAAAGCAGCAGCCAGCAGAACGTAGAGAAGGCCTGCCCAAAAGTCCTTTTCAGCCCTTATCCTGATCAAGGCGGTATCCTCCCATGTTCTCTTGGTTGTGCCGATCGCTCTCCCGCCGGTCAGGGCGGGTACAGCTCCGATTGTCGCCGCGACCAAAGCGCGCCGATTGCACTATTTCGACGAACCTATATCGACAAATCCGACGGATTAGGCTGTGCTAATTCCACTAGGTGAAACGGCGGCCCCATGACTAACCGGCACGACGGGGATGGGATGAACCGCTCGCTCGAGCGCGGCATCGCTATCCTGCGGGCGTTCAAGCCCGGCCTCAGCGAGCTCGGCAATGCGGAGATTGCGGAGCGGACCGGTCTGCCCAAGGCGACCGTGAGCCGTCTGACGCGGACCCTGGTGTCCGCGGGCATGCTGGAGAGGGATGCCGCCCAACGCGTCTACCGCCTGGCTCCAGCGGTCTTGAGCTTCGCCCATGCAATGCGCTTGAGTTCGCCGATTCTGTCCACAATCGCGCCGCTGATGCGGGCCGAAGCGACACGACGACACGTGAACGTCGGACTGGCGGCGGCCGACGGCGACATGATGGTTTATCTGGAATCATTTCGTTACAGCCCCCGCGCGAGTTTCCGGACTGTCGTCTCGGGTCAGCGCGTGCCGGTGGAACTGACGTCGCTTGGCCGGGCCTATCTCTGGGCGATACCGCGCGAAGATCGGGACCGTGAACTGGCAGCGATCGCAAAGCGCCGCCCAAAGGGATCTCGCCAGTTCCGCCACGATATCGAACGATCTTTCGCCGAACTCGATCAGCTCGGCTATTGCGCAGTCAGATGGCAGCCCGGCGTTGTGGCGGTGGCGACGTCGCTCCGGTTCGAGGAGCAGGATCCATACTCGCTGAATATGAGCCTTGCGAGCGACGAGCCCTTGGCTGACGCCCGGCGGCGGCTGGGACCCTGGCTGCTGGACCTGAAACGCAGATGTCTTGAAAAGCTCGAGTTGAACGCTGCGCGAGACACCTATTGAGCGGTGGATCGCGGCCGCCGCCGGGACGGCGACGGCACGCGTTCGATTCCAGCAGGTGGAATTGGCCGAGCATCAAGCGGCAGTGGAAGTTCTATAGTCCTCCTCAAATCAACAGGCCGTGCGCGCACGGATTGGGAGGATGCCATGTGGAAAGAACGTCGGAAGGTCATCAGCTTCTTCCGAATAGCACTTGTGGCGGCCGCGCTACCGGTTTCGCTCGCGGTACCGGCTCACGCTGAATATCCAGAAAAGCCGATGCGCCTGATCGTGCCTTTTGCGCCCGGCGGCGGCACCGACACGATCGCAAGAAGCCTCGGCTCCCTGCTGGCCAAATCACTGGGGCAGCCCGTCATCATCGAGAACAAGCCGGGCGGCAGCACCATGATCGGCTCGGAAGCCGTGGCGAACAGCCCTCCGGATGGCTACACGCTGCTGGTCGCGACCTTGGCTCATGCCGTCAATCCCAGCATGCAGCCGAAGATGCCCTACAACACCGAGAAGGCGTTTTCCGCGGTCACCCTGATCGGCAGCTCGCACAACGTTCTGGTCGTGAGGCCAGACAGTCCGTTCAAGACGGTCGGCGATATCATCGAGGCGGCGAAGAAGTCGCCCGGCAAATACACGTTCGCGTCCCAGGGTAGCGGCACGTCGGCGCATCTCGCCGGCGAGCTGTTGAAGAACCTGGCGCAGATCGATTTGCTTCACATTCCCTATCGCGGCGCCGGTCCCGCTCTGACGGACCTGATCGGTGGCCAGGTCGACATGATGTTTGCCACCAACGCCGCCGTAGCGGGCTTCATCGCGAGCAAGCGATTGCGGCCAATCGCCGTGACGGCGCCTTCCGGACAGTCGAAGCTCCCCGGGGTGCCGACGGTCGAGGAGACCGTGCCCGGCTATGTGGTGGACAGTTGGTACGCCTTGTACGCGCCTGCGAGGACGCCCCAGCCGATCATCGACAAGATCGGAGCGGCCGTCAAACTCGCCGCGCAGGATCCAGATTTCATCAAGCGGGCGGAAGGCGAAGGCGTCACGCTTCATTCGAGCTCGCCGGCCGAGCTGGACGCGTTCGTACGTGCCGATACGCAGCGCTGGCACAAGATCGTAACCGAGAACAAGATTACCGCGGATTAGGAACATGGCTGAGACACTTCTGAAATCTGTCACCGAGGGCGTGGCAACCATCACGCTCAATCGGCCCGACAAGCGAAACGCGATGAGCGACGAGATGCGAACCGCGTTCATCGAGGCTATCGAGGAGATGACCGCCGACAAATCCGTGCGTGCGCTGGTCCTCACCGGCGCCGGCAGGGGATTTTGCGCCGGTGGCGACATCGCAGGCATGAAGCGTCGCATGGAGGCGCCGGCAGGCGAGGTGGCCTTCAACGGATGGGCCCGCCAGCAGCGCGTGCACCACTCCATATCGCTGCTTCACACGATGCCAAAGCCGACGATCGCGGCCGTGAATGGCGCCGCCGCCGGTCTCGGTGCCGATATCGCCCTGGCGTGCGATTTCATCATGGCGAGCCCGGTTGCCAGCTTCACCTGGTCGTACGTCCTGCGAGGGCTGATCCCCGATGGCGGCGGGATGTACTTTCTGCCGCGGCGTGTTGGTTTGGCGCGGGCGAAGGAACTCATCTTCACTGGTCGGAGAGTCGATGCCGACGAAGCGCTGACGCTCGGCATCGTCGACAGGGTCAGCAGTCCTGAAACACTGCTCCCCGACGCCCAGCAATGGGCACGTTCGCTCTCGGCAGGATCTGCCACTGCGATCGCCCTGGGCAAGTCGATCCTCAATCAGTCCTTCGAGAGCAAGGCCGGGTCGGTCTTTGCCTCCGGAAGCCAGGCGCAGGGCATTTGCTACACGAGCACCGAGCATCGTGAATTCGGTCCTGGCGTTCCTCGCCAAGGCCGCCAACTGAGGGAGTGGATATGTCGCTGGGCGTGCTGTTCAACCCCCGGAGCGTCGCCATTGTCGGCGCTTCGGCCGATCCCTCGAAGACGTCAGGACTGCCCGTCAAGTTTTTGCGACAGCAGAACTTTGCCGGTGAGATCTATCCGGTGAACCCGCGCGTCGCTGTGATCGACGGGTTGCGCTCCTATGCGACGGTCGAGGAGCTGCCGGCGGCGCCGGATGTAGCGATGATCGTTCTCGGTGCTGACCGAACCGTGGACGCTGTGCGCGCACTGGCTCGGAAAGGGACCAGGCACGCCATCGTTCTCGCCAGCGGATTCGGCGAAAGCGGGAGGAAGGTAAGAGCCGTCAACGTCTGCTGCGCGAAGTTGCCGGCTCGATGCGCATCCTGGGGCCGAATACGATCGGGCTGGTCAACGTCTCGGATGGCGTTCCGCTCTCCGCGAGTGGCGCGTTGGCAGCAGGATCGTTCATCAAGGGGCCGGTCGGTGTGGTCTCCCAAAGCGGAGGTATTCTCGGTGCGTTGCTCTCGCGCGCCTCGGCGCAGGGGATCGGTCTGTCGAAACTGGTGGCGACCAGCAACGAGGCCGACCTCGAGATGTCGGAGTTCATCGACTATCTGTCGGACGATCCTCACACGTCGGTGATCGCGCTCTACATCGAGTCGGTCCGCGATTCCGATCGCTTCCGCCGCGCAGCGCTGAAGGCGAGAGCCGCAGGAAAGTCCATCGTCGCCCTGAAGATCGGACGTTCCGCCGCCGGCGCACGCGCCGCGGCGTCACACACCGGCGCCATGGCGGGAAGCGACCGCGTCTACGACGCGTATTTTCGAGATCTCGGCATCATTCGCGCCCAGAGCTTCGGCGACCTCGTCGACATCCCGGCCGCGCTTGCGACGCAGCCGCCGCTGACCGGGCGGCGAATTGCCATCCTGACGTCGACCGGCGGAGCCGGCACGCTGGTCGCCGACAGTCTGGGCCTTTGCGGTTTCGATTCTCCCGCTCCCGAAAAGTCGACCATCGATCACCTGCTGCAGGCCATGCCGGGTGGAAACGCCGCTCTCGACACCAATCCCGTCGACGTGACCCTGGCTGGACTTCAGCCGGACATTCTGAAGGGCTGCATCAAGGCTCTGCTCGACAGCCCGTCCTATGACGGACTGACGGTAGTCGTCGGCTCGTCGAGCGTCGGAAATCCGGAACTGGTCAGCAACGCGATCCGCGAGGCTGGATCGGCAACTGCTGCAAAGCCGGTGCTGGCCTACGTCAGTCCCCACGCGCCGGAAGCGGCCGCCCGACTGACCCGGCAAGGCGTACCGGCCTTCAACACACCGGAAGCGGTTGCCTCGGCGTTCTCGGCGCTATGGACGGCGGGAGAGCCTCTCGTCCGGATGCAGCCGGCAAACCGATCACCCGTGGATGTCCCGGCAGATTGGCAAGGTTCGCTCGATGAGCACAGGGCCAAATCGCTGTTCAGCCGGTTCGGCCTGCCTGTCGTCCGCGAGCACGTCGTTGCCAGCGCCGACGAGGCCCGGCAGGCCGCGAGCACACTCGGCGGCAAGGTTGTGCTCAAGATGCTGTCGTCCGCCGTCACGCACAAGAGCGACGTCGGCGGCGTTGCGGTGGGGCTCGATGCGGACACGATTGGAGAACAGCTCAAGAAGATGCGCGCGACGGTCAAGCTCCGCGCCGGCATCGATCCAGACGGCTTCCTCGTGCAGGAAATGGTGCCGCCCGGAGGGCTCGAGCTCATTCTTGGCTACAGTCGCGATCCGCTCGGGGCGGTGCTGCTGATCGGCATCGGCGGCGTGACGGCCGAACTGATGAAGGACTCCGTTCTTCGACTGCTGCCGCCCGGCTGTGCGATGACTAGGGACGATGCGGTCTCTGCCTTGCGAGAGTTGCGATCCTGGCCGCTGCTGGACGGCTATCGCGGCCGTCCGAAGCTTGACGTCGAGGCTCTGGCGACGGCCATCGTCGATTTCTCCGTCATGGTGGCCCAGTTGGGCGACCGGCTGATCGAGGCCGAGATCAATCCGATCTTCGTTCTGCCGAAGGGATCCGGGGTCAAGGCCGCTGACGCAGTGGCCATCCTTGGGGCGGGTTCGTGACATGAGCGTCAGGCTTCCCGCGCTATCCTGCAATTCCCACTGCCACGTGTTCGGGCCTGCGGAGCTGTTTCCGTTCGACCCGCAGAGCCCGCCGCCGCTCGCGGAGGCGCCGAAGCAGGCTCTGTTCGCGCTGAATGACGCATGTGGCCTGGAGCGTTGCGTGGTCGTGCAGTCGAAGGTTCACGGCTACGACAATCGGGCAGCCGAGGACGCGATTGCGGCTCGGCCGCGAACCTATCGCGGCGTCGCGCTGGTAGCCACCGACGTCTCCGACGACGAATTGAAGCGACTGGACCGGGCCGGGTTTCGCGGCGCCCGCTTCAACTACATGCACCATCTCGGTACTGGAGAGGATGTCGAGGCCGTGCTCACGCTCGCACGTCGCCTTGCTCCGCTCGGATGGCACGTCCAGGTCCACGGCGATCCCGCGACGGTGCTCGGCGAAATCGTGCCCCGACTTCTCGGCGGTCCCGCTCCCGTGGTGATCGACCATATCGGCCGCATCGACGCGGCGCTCGGATTGGAGCAACCGCACTTCACTGCGCTGCGCCGGTTGATGGAGCACCCGGCATGCTGGGTGAAGGTCTCGGGGATCGACCGCATCACGCGCAAGGGACCGCCCTATGACGATGCCGTGCCATTCGCGAGGTTGCTTGCATCCGAATTCACCGATCGTGTCGTCTGGGGCAACGACTGGCCGCATCCGAACCATCAGGGACCGCTTCCCAGCGATGAAGAGCTGGTGGATCGCATCGCCAACGTTGCGCCGGACTCCATGGTGCGCAGATCACTCATGGTGACGAATCCGGCGCGACTTTACCATTTTGGAGAGACGGAATGAGCCAGCGCTTCAAGGAGAAGGTCGCGATTGTCACCGGTGCCGGATGTGTAGGTCCCGGTTGGGGCAACGGACGAGCGATCGCGGTACGCCTCGCCGAGGAGGGGGCCATGGTCTTCGCCTGCGACCGCGACCTGTCCCGTGTCGAGGAAACGGTCGAGCGGGCGGGCGCCGTCGGCGCCGCGATCGTTCCACATGCCTGCGACGTGACATCCAGTGCCGACCTCGCGGCAACTGTCGAGGCGTGCCTTGCGCGCTTCGGCAAGATCGACGTTCTCGTGAACAATGTCGGCGGTTCGGCGGCCGGCGGTCCCGTCGAGCTTGCGGAGGACGCCTGGAATACGCAGGTGGATATCAACCTGAAGAGTGTTTTCCTGGCCTGCAAGCACGTCCTGCCGCATATGGTTGCAAGAAAGGCGGGGGCCGTCGTCAATCTTGCGTCGACGTCGGGTCTGCGATGGACCGGATCGGCCCAGGTCGCCTACGCAGCCACCAAGGCCGGCGTGATCCAGATGTCGCGCGTCATTGCCGTGCAGCACGCACCCGACGGCATCCGGGTCAATACCGTGGTGCCCGGACAGCTCCATACGCCCATGGTCGAGGCGCGCCTGGCCGGTCAGCGAACCGGGGCAACGTCGATGCACTGTTGGCCTCGCGCGTCCGCCGCATTCCACTTGGCTTCATGGGTGATGGCCGCGACACGGCTGGCCGCCGTCGCCTATCTCGCATCGGACGAAGCGCGCTTCGTGACGGGGACCGAGATCGTGGTCGATGGTGGAATGATCGCGCGCTGCGACTGAGACGAATTTTCAGGAGAACTTCACATGTTGAGACGCACATTCCTGGCCGCCATCATCTGCCTGGCACTGGCTGGACCGTCATTCGCCCAGACGAAACCCGCGCGGATCATCGTCGGCTTCGCCCCCGGAGGGCCCGTCGACAGCGTTGCGCGGATCCTGGCCGATCAGCTTGGAAAAGAGCTCGGTCGCACCGTGATCGTCGAAAACAAGTCGGGTGCAAACGGGGCGATCGCTGCCCAGGAGGTCATCAGATCGTCGCCTGACGGCAGCACGATCTGGATCACGTCGGTCGGTGCGGCCGCAATCAACCCATCGCTTTACGACAAGCTCGTCTATGACATGACGAGGGACTTTGCGCCGGTCTCGCTGGTCGTGAACAACGTCGAAGTTCTCGTGGTCAATCCGAATGACAGCGCAAAGGATGCTGCCGATTTCGTCGCCAACGCCAGGCGGGCCAAGGAGACGGCTATGGCTTCGTCGGGTGTGGGATCGATTCCCCATCTCGCGATCGAGCAACTCGCCGACGCGACCGGTGCGGCGTTTCTGCATGTGCCCTGACAAGGGAGCGGCTCCCGCGATTTCTGATGTGATGGGAGGTCAGGTCGCGGGTTTTTTTGGAGATGTGCCTGGTCTCATCGGCCACGTCAGAGGAGGCAAATTGCGCGCCGTCGGTGTGGCGGCGCCGAAGCGGCACCCGGCGTTGCCCGACGTCAAGACGTTCGAAGAGCAGGGCTTCAAAGGCATCGATACCAACAATTGGTACGCAATATTCGTGTCATCGAAGACTCCTCTCGCCGTGGTGGAAACTCTGAACAAGGCCGTACGGGCGAGCCTGACCGCACCGGACGTGAACGCCAAGCTGATCGCGCTGGGCGCCGAGCCGGCCCCCTCGACCCCAGACGAATTGGCCGCTCTTCTCAAGACGGATACCGAGAAGTGGTCGGCCTTGATCAAGGCGAAAAATATCAGAGGTGAGTAAGATGGCTGACGGAATCCGGGTGCCGCCGGTCGTCCCTGGTACGCGACCCGAGCTTGCCAATCTCGAGGGTCGGATCCTGGCTGAACGCGGACGCATCTCGCTGCTCTACCAGGTCCTGCTCAACTCGGGGCCGATCGCCGCCGGCTGGGAACGGATGTTGACGGCGGTACGCAACGAGACATCGCTCCCTGCGGACTTGCGCGAGCTCGTCATCTTGCGCGTTGCGGTGCTCAATCGGGCCAGTTTCGAATTCGAAGCCCACGCGCCGATCGCGAAGCGCGCCGGTCTTAGCGACGAGAAGATCGAGGCGGTGAAGCAGGATGGCATCGCTGCAGCGTTCGATTCCCGCGAAGCGCTGATGCTCGAGCTCACCGATGCAATGACGCGCGACATCATCGTATCGGACGCACTCTTCGGGAAGCTCCGGGAAACGTTCGATGACGGCGGGATCGTGGAAGTCGTGGCGACCATCGCTGCGTACAACATGGTCTCACGCTTTCTCGTCGCGCTCAATGTTTGCCATTGACAGGGAGCCAGGACGATCGACCAAAGAGATCGCCAGCGAAGTTGATGGTCACCTTTGGCTCTAGGATCGGGGGCGTGGCCTGCCGCGAATAGTTGTCCGGGAAGGCAAGCGCCATGCCTCCAAGAAGAGGAGGGTCATCGATCTACGCTTTTCCCAGGAGGACTTGGCCGTGAGGATCGGCGTCGGTCGCCAAACGATCAACCGGTTGCTCAAGAGTTCTCGAGCAGGATGAGTTGTTAGGAGAGCCGCTGTTGGTGCAAACCTTGACATCAGAGGCCTGTCCGATTGACCGATGACGGTATCTGCTGCAAGTCGAGGAAAGCACAAGAGCAGGCCGTTCCGAGCTTGTGGCCCGTCGAGTGCCCCGATTGATTCCGATACTTGCTGAAGATACCAACCCTCAGAGCCACCCAAATTTTCCTGTGAATTCAAGACCAAAAAATTGCGGCGGGTATACCGGCGGCATTTGTCCGTCAGATTTGAAGATTTGTGCTTGCAAATCAACGACGAAACGTCGTTCGAAATGATTGAGTGGGTAGTGTGGCCGGTGGCTGACGCGCAGTTTGGCGTAGGTTTTCGTAAGATTATTCTCACTCCTTTCATCTTGGTCGATGACCACCGTTGTATGCGTTGGCTTAGCCGACGCCCGGCCGCGATTTCAAGCCGGCATCGCTGGTGTGCGCGTTGCAGCGTACAGAAGGGAAGAAAGCCGTACTGAAGGCTTGTGGCGCGTGGGCAGGGTCCGGAGTTGCGAGGGGAGGAGCGGGCGAGTGCCTACGTGCAGTCTCAGCAGTTCGACGCGGAATTGAAAATCGTGGGTTTGACTCCCACTCTCTCCGCCGCACCATTTCTCTACTTTATCCGGCTGTTCGAAGCGACAGCAAAACAATGAAGAGTGCCAGAACAGTTGTTGCAGCTAATTCCGTGATGTTACCCTTGGTCACCGCGCCAACAGTAGCTTCAGAACGTGGGGTCGGAGATTTTGATGAAGAACCTAGCGCGCAAGACCAAGTCGTTAGTTGTTGGACACGAAAAGAGATGAAAAACCTCGGTTAAATCGCAACCTGAAGTGAATGTCGGTATCGGTGGTTGCACCTGCATCATGCCAGTCCACCGCGCGTTCCTGGCAACGTGAGGGACAGCCGCAGGGGATCGCGATAGACGTGCGGCAGGGCCGCCCGCCTGCCAAAGCCGAAAGCTCGGAGTTCGAGACAAACACGTTTGGCGTTTCGTCCCGCTGGAAAGCGATGCGCATGGAATACTCGCGACTGAGAGGTGTCGGCCTGTCCCGATAATCCAAAATCAAGCCTGTCGCATGCAGCCGGGCCGTCCCCACACACAAATCGGGTTGGCGCGCAGACCGGACGAACGCTTTCGACGGCTTCACCGCCGCTTTTGACCCGAGTCGGAGAGTACGAACGCGGCTTCGACCGCGGCTCGGTTGCTCCGCCCGACGGCATGGCTCAGGTTGCCATCACAACCCATTAGTGCGGCAGATTGGTCTGGCGCCTGCGCAGGCTGATGGAGGCGTTCCGGCACGAGGGGAATGCGCAGCCAGAAAAGTGAGGAAATGATCATAAACGAGGGCCTAGTGTCGGTGGTTATTCGCATGATCTAAACGTCGCTTTGGCGCCTATACTCCGTCGGTGTCGTTCCGACCATGCGGCGGAACGCGGTGGCCATGTGCTGCGACGAGGCAAAGCCACAGGCGTGCGCAACCTGGGTAACGCTAAGGGGGCCTGCTACCAGAAATTCCTTTGCGAGTTCTATCCGAAGCATCATTACATAGCGATGGGGCGGAACTCCCGTGCTGGTCTTGAAGGCGCGTGCGAAATGATATGGAGAGCGAGAAACAAGTGCAGCAAGCTCGGCGAGCGACAAGTCACTCGCGAGTTGACCCTTCATGTACTCAGTGAGGAGCTTCAATTCTTTCGGTGTTAGTCCGCCTTTCGCCAGTTTCATCCCAATCGCGGGCTGCGAGGCTCGCGCGAGCAAAGTCGCGAGCGCCATGCCAAAGCTGTCGGCCTCCAATTGCGTCAGTCCATGCGCGCTTAGCTCCCAAAGTTGCTCCGCGAGCTGCAGCGGCAACGTGTCATAGCGTGCTCCATGATGGAGCGGTCCGCAGTCTTGGAGGCGCCAAGGATCGTCCCAAAAAACCTTGGACGAAAATTCAATGACGAGAAGATCGATGTTGGACGTGAGGTCGTACCTGCAAGGATGATCGGGAGGCGCGACGAAATAGTTTGGTGCGGACAGATCCGCGTTGAAACGGCCTGCGCCCAGATCGACGACAGACCGACCCGCCCGAGGCGCGCGGCTAATCTGAAGCGATACTCCATGGGCAGATTCGACGTACTCACCGGCTTGGTGCTGCGGCGAACGAAACAAATTCAGTCCGCCAACAGATCTGTGCTGTTGTTCAAACGGATATATAGTGCGGTAATAGTCGGCGTAGCTCAGGGGGTGACTCATGGGCGGGCATCACGATGCGGTCTCCTACTAGGACAGTGGGAGAGGCGTCGTGTCGATTACACCATAGTGTATGGTTGTTTGTTGCGATAGCGGCGAAGCCGTTGGCGTACATGCCGTCGACGCAGATCAGGTGGTTCTTGTGAGTGGCGCCTTACGCAGGCCTGATGCTGAGTTTGGATTGGTATCGCCGCGACGGAAGGCGCTTGCGTCAGACTGTTTAGCATTGTGGCCGATCAACCATACTCACGGCCTGCGGCCTCGTCTCAGGATGCCGCGGATCTCTTGCGGCGTAGCGTGGAAGGTTTTATGGAAGGCCAACCTGGCTTCCGCCCCACTCCTGTCCAGCTCGCGAGCGAGTTGTTCGAGGCCCGGCTCCTGAGCGTCGCCAAGAAGCGACAAGAGGCGCCGGCTCTCTTGTCCGGAAAGCGCTCGGGGCCGCGGGCGGCGAGGAGGCTTTGTCGTTGCGTGGGTACGAATGAGATGGCATCCGAGACTCAAGGAAAGATCGTCCAGCTCAAGGCGGCTAGGCACATCGCCGCGCCGCAATCGCTGCTCGAGCCTGCGTCCGATCCGACCAAGCACGGGCTCTCGGGCAAAATGGGGTAGGGTGAAGGTTAGCCCGAATGCGTCTATTGCCGAGAGTCCAAGGTCTTCGCCGAGTTGCCAGAGATCGGCGGCCGGAAAGTAGATGTGGATGACGCGCCAGTCGCCCGTCAGCATAGCGGCCGGTGCTTGGCCTGCTTGGACCAATTCAACCGCGCCAGCCTCAAACATTCCCTCATGTACTTCGCGACCATCCACGGCGTAGGTCGCATGGTGGCCGCAAGTCGATACCGCGAGAATGTGTGTTGTCGGATCTGAAGGCGATGCGACTTCGAGTCTCTGAGCGTTCTGGCCCGCGAATACGCCGGCCGATAGGCCAGCTGTCCGCCCCGGCCAGGCAATTGCAATCGGAGAGATGCCCCAATCAGCTGACACACTCTCAGGGGTTGTCGATCCTCGTTCGCCCATAGCGTTGCCACCGGTCAATTATTGTTTCGCATGATGGCGGACGCGCGCTGGAGACATGTCTTGTTCGCCAACGAAGGCCAGCAAGCACCAAGTCACGATTTCAACCATAGCCGTAGTTGATCAAGTGTCGCCAGCTCTAATGTGCGTTCGATACCAAAGACGGCGCGGTTTTGCGCAAGAATTTGAACATTCATCAAATCCGTGAACGACGACTGTGGCTTTGTGCTCCACATCCATCCTCGAGATCGTTGCTGAGATCTGCGCAGCGTTTCTTGGCACGAGGGCCTCAAAGCGTCCGGCATCTGGAGTCGCGACGGCATTCAGCGAGACGGCCTCTCAACGAACGTATGAGCAGACCCGCCGGCTAGCCAGGTTGCTGATCCGGTGGGACACCACTGCTGAAGGAGAAGTTATGGCGAATACATTGAAGAGCAAGTCAAGCGTTCTGTCGACTGGTGGCGGGCAAGCCCTGATCGACCCGGCCGACACAGTGATCCTATTGCTCGATCACCAATCCGGTCTGTTCCAAACAGTGAAGGATATCGCGGTCGCCGACCTCCGGCGGAACGTCGAAATGATCGCGAAACTAGCGACATTGCTGAAGATCCCGGTCATTACGACCGCATCTGAGCCGAAGGGACCGAACGGCCCGCTCATGCCGGAAATCCATAAGCACGCGCCGCATGCCGTGTTCGTGCCGCGTAAGGGTGAAGTGAATGCCTGGGATAACGCAGACTTCGTCGAAGAGGTGCGCTCGACCGGCCGAAAGACGTTGGTCATGGCGGGTGTCTGGACGAACGTTTGCGTGATGTTCCCGGCGCTGGATGCCCGGGCAGCTGGATTCGACGTGTATGCGGTGATCGACGCCTCCGGCGACCCGAGCGAATTGGCGTCGCGCACGACGCTGGCCCGCTTCGTCCAAGGCGATGTTATCCCGACGTCGACCAATGCGCTCCTGTCCGAGCTTCATCGCACGTGGGCCCGCCCTGAAGCGGCAGAGCTCGCGAAGTTGTATGGCCTGGTGGCGCCCAACTACGCCGCGGTATCGGAGAGCTACGAGAAGGCTCAGGAGGTCGCAAAACATGCAAAATGACGTCGAGCTTTGTTCGGGTGCCGTACGCACGGCATGAAGGCGTCAGCGCGCGACGGCAGGCAAGACCGCGGTAATCCCCAAAACGTTCAAAGGAAGGAAGCCGATATATGTTGTGTCTCTTGGCGCGGGCCTCCTTGTTGGATTGATCTATAGCGTTCTCAACGTGCGCTCTCCGGCGCCGCCTTTGGTCGCCCTCGTCCGATTGTTCGGCATTCTCGTCGGCGAGCAGTTGCTTCCTGTCGGCAAGCAACTGCTCGTAGGCTCGATCATCGCGGCTGCATGGCGCGAAGGAGGATGCTCTGCTTACATGTTCGGGATGTTGCCGGGACGGCACGGTGATGATACGGCAGAATCGAAAGAGGACTTGTCATGAGTGTTCCGGACCTCATCCTGCACCGCGGTCTGACCACGAAGCCCGATCGTTCCACGGGCATTTGCGACCTACCGGAACCGGGTACCACAAGACGGTATCACAAGTCTATGTGCGCGCATGCTGTGGTGCAGGTCGTGGTGCAGGTCGAATCCGACAGCGCGCCGGGAACTGCGCGACGATTCGTCCGCACGGCATCAGCTCTGCCGACGAGCACAAGGATTTTTCACACCAAGGTGCAATTGAGCAGTCAATTTCATGGGCTCTACTCTCGGCTGTTCGCGATACCTGACTGAGAGAGCGCATAGATGATCCCGATCGAGAGCATCTAGGTCGATAACAATAATGTCCCTGCGAAACTATCGTAAAGTAGCGAGACTGAGCTGCATCCTAAGTTCCGCAACGCGTAATCATCTTTCGCAGTTTGGCCATGACGATGTCCCTGAACAGATTTGATCTGAATCTTCTGCGCGTGTTCGACGCGGTCATGGAGGAACGAAGCGTGCTGCGAGCCAGCCGGAGGATATGTGTCAGCCCTACGGCCGTTAGTCACGCTCTCGCCCGGTTAAGAGAGTTGCTCGACGACGAATTGTTTGTTCGCACGAACGCGGGGATGCAACCGACCGCGCGCTCGGTTGCGATGGCCCCTTTGATACGCCAAGCGTGGAAATCACTGGAGGCGGCGATCGACCCACCCAAATTCGAGCCAGGTAGTTCGACGAGGCGGTTCACTATTGCGGTGAGCGATTTTGCCACCATGGTGATGCTGCCATATCTCCTCACCATTTTAAGGAGGGAGGCGCCGCTCGTTAATCTCGTAATCCGGCCGGATAGTTGGATCGATCTGGCCGAGGAGATAGATCTCGGACAGATTGATGCAGCAATCGGTACTTTCTCAGATGTGCCTGCGCGTTTCGGGTCAAGCTCGCTCTTTGCATACGATGATGTCCTTATCACGAGTTCTTCACGGGAACTCGGCAAGCCGTCGCTTGAGGCATTCTCTGCGCTTTCCATAGCCGTGGTCTTGTTGAATGGCGAGCATGAGGGAGCTGTCGACGGCTATGTATCTGAACGTGGGCTGGCCCGGCGATCGGAAATGTTCGATAGGGCCGCCTTCGAACGGGCCTTTTCGGGGGCAAAGCGAAGTCCGCGCATAGCTGTCTCATTGCCTCACTTTCTTGCGCTTCCCTCACTACTTGAGGACGCGGATTTGACGGCTATCGTGCCACGGCCGCTCGCCAAGTTGTTGGTCGGCAGGCACCCACTGTCGATGCACGAGTTACCATACAAAACGACTTTGGAGGACGTTAGCGTTCTGTGGCATGAACGGAACGAGGGTGACGCGCCGCAAGAGTGGCTGCGCGCCACATTGAGCCGAGCTACCGAGCCTCTGCGGGCTCGTTTGTTTGAGTTTGCGAGACCCATATTAAGCCCATCGGTGCAGCGGCTCGCCGCGGAAGCGTGAGGGAGGTCGAAGACTTCCTGTATTCCAAAAACCGACACCAAGGTACGATGGACCTCGCCGAAGAGGCACTCTATTCTAGCGGGCGGACCTTGGCTGTTCGCAACCTTGATTTGTGGCCTCTTACGAGTTGTTCAGGGAATGACGTGGAGGACGGCCGGCCTCCCAAAGACCTTCATCAAGCGCCGTATCGGGACTTCCCGTGAGAGCTGGTCAATTCGTTCGAGCCGGCTCTCAGCAACTCCAACGGTGAGCGGGCTAGGAATTGACCCCGTGGCCGACCAGCAGCCAGCGGAGTAGAACATGGGCGAAACGGCAGTTCGGCGCCGTGACCGCAGCTTGTATGAGTTGATGACCCGTAGTCCGAAGTGTCAGTGAGTGCCGGCGCTATGGTCGTCGTAACGGAAGGGCCTCTGCGTGCGCAAACTTGCGACAGTTGGAAGGGGCATGGTAGCTTATGTTATGCGATCGTACTCTATCATTGTCGACGGCCTCTGAAGCGACAGCTCGGGTTTGCTGCCGCCGGAAAGGGATACGTGGAAATGTCTCCGAGCGTAAGTTGAGCACGCCGGGGTGTCCTTGGCAGCGATCTAAAATGGTGGTCAACAGCAAACATTCTGCTGAGCAGCGCCAGTGCTCTCGGTGCTGTATCAACGATCTGAACAGGATCCTTGCTCATCCTCCTATCTGGAGCGATGGCTCGTTCTCACAAGCGCTTCCGGATTTGCTGGACATCGTGGTGGACATGCTCCACCTGGACTTTGCTTACGTTCGTCTCAAAGACCCAGTCAAGATGGAATATCTTGAAGTAGCTCGAACAGCGAGATCACTTGTCGGAGCCATCGCGCCGCAGGAGGTAAGCAGCGTTCTAAGCACTTCGCTGGGTCAAGACCCGAAAACTTGGCCCTTGATCCAGCGAATTGCGATTGGCGAGAGAGAGCTGTCGACCATATCGCTGCACCTGGGATGGCTCCCGGATGATACCGGAATGTTGGTGGCTGCATCTCATCGTGCCGAGTTTCCCGAAGAGGCAGAGACGCTTCGCCTCAGAATTGCAGCCAATCAAATTGCGAGCGGCCTACAGGAGGCGCGGCTCTTCAGCCAACGAACGCGAGTTGACGAAACTACAGATCAAGAGGTTTGGCGGCGAACCAAAGAGATTCTTGCCCTTAGCGAAGATCGAAGACAAGAGATTGTCGAGCTCAGGCGAGTGGTGGAATCGCTTCGCGTACGAGAAATCGATATTCAGTTGATAGTGGACGCCATTCCGGCTCCTCTAGCCATTATGACGGTGGATGGAGAGGTTGAGGCCGTCAATCGTCCTGTCCTTGAATATTTCGGGATGGGCGCCGATGAATTGAAGCGCTGGAGCACGACCGGAGCCGTCCATCCTGATGACGTAGCCGCGACGATCAGCACATGGAGGCGGGCGGTCCAAACTGGCGAGCCATATGAAGTGGAAAGCCGGCATCGCCGCAGCGATGGTGTCTACCGATGGTTCAGCGTCCGCGGCTTTCCATTACGAGATAAGCACGGAGACATCGTACGCTGGTGTGTACTGCAAATCGACGTCGAGGAACGGAAACGCGCCGAGGAAGCGTTGCGAGCCAACGAGCGCAATCTCAATCTCATCATCAACACCATTCCTGGGCTCGTGTGGTCTGCTAGTGCAGACGGCTCAGCCGACTTCGTCAATCAGCACTACGCAGATTATGTGGGCTTCGACTTGGAGCACCTCCAAGGGTCTAGGTGGACGGCGGCGATTCATCCCGACGACAGGAGCGGTATGGCTCATGCGTGGCGTTCGTTCATGACGTCGCGCCGAGCGGGAGAGAGGGAAGCGCGATTGCGCCGCTTCGATGGCACGTACCGATGGTTTCTGTTTCGCGCCAATCCACTACTTGATGAGTCCGGTAATGTCATCAAATGGTTCGGAATCAACACCGACATAGAAGACCGCAAGCGCGCCGAGGAGCAGCTGCGCGATACGCAAACGAAACTAGCGCATATGGCGCGTATGACGACGATGAGTGAGCTAACGGCATCCATAGCCCACGAGGTCAACCAGCCGCTATCGGGCATCGTCACTAATGCAAGCACTTGCTTGCGCATGTTAGCCGCGGATCCACCAAATGTCGCAGGTGCCCTCGAAACCGTGCGCCGTACGCTTCGTGACGGCAACCGGGCGTCCGATATCATTGGTCGCCTGCGATCGCTCTTCAATAGGAAGGCGCCTGTAGCCCGGCCGGTGGACCTGAACGAGGCGACCCGCGAGGTCATTCCGTTACTACTAAATAGGCTTCATCGTGATGGCGTCAGCCTGCGGATGGAATTTGCCGAAGACCTTCCGCTCGCGGCCGGCGATCGGGTGCAACTTCAGCAAGTAATCTTGAATTTGCTCCAAAATGCCATGGACGCGATGAGCATGATCGATGATCGACCAAGAACGCTGACGATCAGGACGGAGCGGGAGCAAAGTAATTGGATTCGCCTGAGTGTGCAGGATTCGGGACATGGTTTTGACGGTGAGGCCATAGAAAAGCTTTTTGACGCATTCTATACGACCAAGGACGACGGTATGGGAATTGGATTATCGGTCAGTCGCTCGATTATTGAGAATCATCATGGGCGCCTATGGGCGTCGTTGAATGACGGCTGGGGGGCCACGTTCTCGTTTTCAATTCCCCGAAGCGCAGAGAGTATAACTAGCGCGCACAGTCTTGACGCCAAGGGAACGCTCGGTGAGGGCGGCGTCACGAGGAATGTATGATGGTCACACGTTCGTTTGTGTCGGTGGTCGACGACGATGAGTCCGTGCGGAGTCCTTACCGGACCTGCTGAGGGAATTCGGCTACGCGGCTCTAGCGTTTTCGTCGGCCGAAGAATTTCTGGCATCTGAATATGTAGGGCAGACGGGCTGCCTCGTTCTCGATATCGCGATGCCCGGTATGACTGGTCCCGAACTCCAAAGAGAGCTGACGCGTCTCAACCAAAGAATTCCAATTGTCTTCATCACCGCGCATGGAGATAATTCAACACGTCCGCGAATGCTTGAGCAGGGCGCCGTTGAGTGCCTTTCCAAGCCATTCAGCGACGAAGCTCTGCTGAAGGCGCTCAATGCTGCGTTCGGAGCCAGTTGAGGTTGGAAAGTACTCACGCGTCTGATGTGAGATATTGGAAAAGGAATCGATGGCGGAAGGGCTCCTCGCTATGTCACACGAAGACGCAATCGTGTTCGTCATCGATGATGACGTCTCGGTACGCGAATCTCTAGAATTGCTGATACGTAACGCGGGCTGGCTGCCGGAGATATTCGAGTCCGCTCAGGTGTTCCTCTCGCGCCCACGCGTGTCTGTTCCTCATTGTCTGATTTTAGACGTTCGTCTTCCGGGGCTTAATGGCCTCGAATTGCAAAAGCGGGTAGCAGTCGAGCGCCCCGATATGCCGATCATCTTTATCACGGGTTACGGGGACGTGCCGATCACGGTCCAAGCCATGAAGGCTGGAGCCGTAGAATTTTTGACTAAGCCATTCAGTGATACTTTGTTGCTGGATGCAATTCGAGATGCCATCAATCGAAGCGACGCCTTACTCCGCCGTGAGGCTGAGGTGCAGGATCTGCGAGATCGCTATGCCTTGCTCAGTCGACGTGAGCGGCAGGTGATGGGTCTGATCGTTCGTGGTGTCTTGAACAAGCAGGTGGCCCACGAGCTCGGCATAAGTGAGATAACAGTCAAGGCGCATCGAGGCCAGGTAATGCGGAAGATGAACGTAACCTCGTTCGCCGAATTGGTGAGCATCGCGCCAAAGCTAGATCCTTAGCGTCGACTGGAAAGCCGGTGGCGGTGTCACAGCGCTTGGCTCTTTGCTGCCTCGGTTACGCGTCAGTATAGCCAACGCGGTGACGAAGCGCGTATCGCGGGCCCTTCGTGGCATTGGTGTACCAATATTCGAACGCTGAGCGACCGGAATGCAGCCTGCTCATCCGAGCGCTGAAATCGTTTCACTTCCGCGCGCTCGCTAAATTGCACAACATCCACGTCGACTTCGCGACGGTTAGAGGCAACGGCGGGACATAAGCATCGATGGATGCTGTTAGCTTGCGCATAGCAACGGGAGGGGCTCGGCAATGGTGGAAGCTCAGATGATTAGCAAGCGCGCTTTGGTGAATGGCGTGACGCTGCACTACGTAGCGGTCGGTTCCGGGCCTGCAGTGCTATGCCTCCACGGCTGGCCTCAAAATCACCGCGAGTTCCTGCCGATCTTTAAGGAGTGTGCTGAGCGCTACCAATTCATAGCCCCGGACCTGCGTGGGTACGCCGACAGCGACAAGCCCTATGCTGACTATATGCCGGCCACCATCGCCCAGGATTTGCTTGAGCTCGCCGACGTTGAGAAGGTCGACCAATTCCACATTCTCAGCCACGACCTTGGAGGGCCGCCGTCCGTCGCCCTAGCTTACATGGCAGGAGCGCGCGCGCTGTCTCTAGCGACGATCGAGACGCCGTTCTTCGGACTCGATTACAAGGACTATGTGGATCCGAGAGTGCCGTATTGGCATCTGTCGATGCACGCCAATATGGATATTGCGCGTTTCTTGATCGAAGGTCGAGAAGAACAGTATCTTCGTCACTTTTTTCGAGACTTTGCCTACAATCCCAACGCGATCAACGAAGACGAACTACAACGGTACGTTATTCAGATGAAGCAGCCCGGAAACCTGCGGGCCAGCCTCAACCACTACGCCTTCATCGATGAGAAAGCGGCGCAACTCGCTGAGTTCGCAAAGGAGAAGCTTTCGATTCCGACCATGGGGTGGGGAGGGCGCCGATCCTTTGGGGCGCACTGCTTCGACAGCGCCAAGGCACTCTCGGACCGGGCAGAGGGCGGTGTCATCGAAGAGTGCGGACACTGGGTGTTCGAGGAAAAAACGGACTTCATTTGCGAGCAACTCGTTCAATTCTGGGACAAGGGTGCCAGGTTGTAATCGGCATGATCGAATCAAGCCCTCCATTTCGCATCGAGAGTACAGAGCATACCGGCATCACGGTGTCGTCGCTCGATCAGGCGCTTTCGTTCTGGGTCGACGTCATGGGCTTCGATCACCTGTATACTTGGGACTTCGATGAAAGCTCTTTCCTTGAGGAGCTGGTCGGCGTGAATGCGGCAGCGGCGCGTTTAGCAATGGTGAAGGCGCCCGGTCATTTGATCGAGCTTCTGGAATACCGCTCTCCGAACGACCGGAAGGTAGTGAAGCCCCGGTCCTGCGATGTGGGATCTGTACATGTGGCCTTCCGGGTCGAGAACATCGACGCATTGTTGGAGCGGATCAGTACTGTGGGGTGGAACGCTTTAAGCCGGGTCCAAAAGGTGGAGTCCGGGGAGCGCACCGGACTTCGCCTCGTTTACGTGCGTGGGCCGGACGGCGCGAACTCTCGAGTTTCTTGAGTATCCAAAAAGTAGCCCCGGCGCGGCACCCTGAGTTTCGATCGACCAATTCCGGGAAAGGAAGGAAAAGTCATGCTCCGAAGCAGAGCGATTTTCATCGTCGGCACGATCATGTTTGGCGCAGCCGCAGCAGCGCAGCCGCCGGCGCCACAACTTCCAAAGTACTCCAAGTCGCCTGCCGAATTGACTGCTATCGCGCCAACCGGTGGCGTGGGAGGGTCGGGCAACGCCAAGGTCCAAGTCGTTACGATTCTAGGCGATCCGTCCAAGCCAGGGCCGTACAGCCAACTGCTTAAGGTCGCGCCCCATGCGACCATTGCCGCGCATCATCACGCAGGGGATCGGGTCGGCACGGTGCTGCAGGGAACCTGGATGTTCGGTTACGGTCCAAGTTTCAGCAAGGAAGAACTCCGGACGCTTCCCGTCGGGTCAGTTTACACCGAGCCGTCAGGCGCTGCGCACTTCGCGATGACCGGTGACGAGGCGGTAACTGTGTTGATCACCGGCTCAGGGCCGACGGATACTGTCTACGAGAACCCTGCTGACGACCCGATGAAGAAGCCGTGAGACACCGACTCCGGGCGTTCACTATTTCAGCCGTTCACGGTGGGCGAGCGACGCGAAGCGCAGCTTATCGCGATTGCCGATCTGCATGAGATCGGGCACAGCGGGCGCGTCGATGCGCACAAGCCGTACTCAGAATCGCATATTAATTCTCAGGCCAGCTGAGCAAAAATGCTTGCACAATTTGCCGGAGCTCATTCCTCGTGGCGCCGCCCTTTGCCTCAACCGCCATGCCTTGAATGGTCAACACCACAAGCCGCGCCGCATCGGCCGTCGTCATGCCAGGAGGCAGCGGCCCGGCGCTTGTCACAGCTTCGAGCCTGTCGCGTAGGATCTGACCGAATTCATTTCGGCTGCGAACGAGATGTTGGCGGATTGATTCAGTTTCCGGTGAACATGCAAGCGCAGCGCCCGTGATAAGGCAGCCCGGGGGCGTGCGCGATCCAGCGTGCAGATCGGCCATGCCATATAGTAGACGCTCTATAATTCGCCGCGGTGTTGGTTCGGCCAGGGCGCATGCCTGGCGAAATTCAACGTGCTTGGACAAGTAGCGCTCGACGATCCGATGGAACAGCTCTTCCTTGCTACCGAACGCAGCGTACAGGCTTGATTTCGTAAGCCCCGTCGCGTCGAGAAGATCATTCAACGAAGTGCCTTCATATCCTTGCTGCCAGAACACCTGCAGCGCTTTATCCAGCACCTTAGTTTCATCAAACTCTCGGACTCGAGACATTGTCGCTCCTGAACCAAACGCATTATAGTGGACCGAGTGGTCCATTATATCAACCTATGTTATTGATTCAAAACCCCGAAAATGCGGCAAGGGCCGGTACCAGTTCAAGCGGCAGGCGAAAGTGAAACGATTTCACTAGCGAGATGAATCTGATGCAGTTTGCCGTTCGAGCTCGGCCTTCCGAGATTCTAGAGATTGTCAGGCGTGTAGGCTAGTGCGTTCAGTCGACGCACCTGAACGTGCGGCGCTTGCGAACGAACGGATTATTGACGGATCCAGCTACCGATAGGCAAGCAAGCGACTTCCGACGCGCTTGGAAGTGCGTCCGGCTTCGCAATGCGACGCTTTCCGCAAGCGATGATTTCATTATTTGCGGGCCTTTCCTCGCTGCGCATCGAACCGCTGTCGGGCCCCCTCGACCTGGTCTTGGTATGCGACGGCCCACCGGTATATCGCCGAGAAGGGACCGCCAAGCGTACGGCCGAGCCGGGTGATGGCGTATTCAACCGCTACCGGAGAGGTATCAAGCACCTTTCGGGAAACCATCCCGCTTCGCTCGAGGCGGCGGAGCGTCTGCGTCAATGACTTCTGAGTGACGGGCTCTAGTGCGCGCTTCAGCTGGTTGAAGCGCGTCGGGCCTCGCGAGAGCGCCGCAACCACCAGGATCGTCCATTTGTCGGCGATCTCTTCGATCAGCACCCGATTCGGACAATCCGCCGGAAATGGCCAAATCTCCAGCTCTGGCGGATAGATGAGTTCAGGAGGTTGAGCTTCATTTTCCACGATGCGGTATCCGATCAGAAACCTGGTAGCGGGCTAGTGCCTAATTTACATGAGCGCCGTGCCGATACTATAGCCCCATCCCATGACGTGGACGGGAAGTGGGTTGAGATGAACATGCAGAACCGCCAAAGCGTAGCACGCTTCGGCCTGTGATTGTCCCATCGAAACCGCCCGCGATCATCAGTGCAAATATCGTCGCGGCGCACAATCTCGGGTCGCGAACACCAGAAGGCATCGGCGCATGGAGTTGTAGTATCTTCAGCCCTTTTTGGAAGTCGCAGCCGCAGGCGCCGTCCCGCCAGTCGCCGCTGTGTCGGCACAACGCGTGAAGGAGAGAAATGCAGCGTTTTCATCGACCGGCTGAAATCGTTTCACTTCCGGCAACGGCACGGACAGCATCAATTACAGGCCGCCTCCAACTGATCTGCCCTCACCAAACTCAGGAGACCTCGAATGCCCAAGCTTGATATGCTTACCCCGCAAAACAGCGCCATCGCCCTGATCGACTATCAGCCGGCAATGTACCAGGGCGTGCAGTCGCATGACCGCCTGGTGGTGTTCAATAATATCCAAATCCTGGCCAAGACGGCGAAGCTGTTCAAGATCCCCACCGTAATATCGACGGTTGCCAAAGACTCGTTCTCCGGTCCGTTCATGCCGGAGGTGACAGATCTGTTCCCAAACTACGAAATCATCGACCGGACGTCCATGAACTCGTGGCTCGATCCGAACTTCCGCAAAGCCGTGGCTGCTACCGGCAAAAAGAAGTTCGTCATCGCCGGGCTGTGGACGGAAGCATGCGTGATGTTTCCGAGCCTCGACATGCTTAAGGAGGGGTACGAAATCTACGTTCCGGCAGATGCCTGCGGTGATCTGTCGCTCGAGGCGCATAACCGTTCCATGGAGCGCCTGCTGCAGGCCGGCGCCGTTCCGATCACCTCGTGCCAATACGTCTTCGAACTGCAGCAGGACTGGGCACGCGCCGAAACCTACGAGGGCGTTATGGATATCCTTCGCGCTCATACGCCTTACGGCATCCAGGTCCGCTTCTCCAAGTGGGCGCTCGGCGAGCACGCTTCCGAGGCTGGCCCGCGGTAACACCCGGAACCGAAGGAGATAGGAGGACTGACATGAAGGTTTATGTATTGTCTTTGGGTGCAGGCCTCCTCGTCGGAGTGATCTACAATCTCCTCAATGTACGCTCGCCAGCGCCGCCCCTGGTGGCGCTGGTCGGGCTTCTCGGAATCCTGATTGGCGAGCAGGTCGTCCCGGTCGCCAAACTCCTGATACGGGGCTCGAGCTTTGTCGAGGCATTCCATCTCTCGAGCTGCAATTCCCACATTTTCGGCATGCTGCCTGGCCGACGCACGGTCGGTCCGATTGATGGCCTCAAGAATCCGGAGAAACAAGCATGAGCAAGCAGGGCCCCGACCTGATCCTGCATCACGGTCTGTTCGCGACACTTGATCGCTCGAACCCGGCGGCGACCGCAGTGGCGATCAAAGACGGGCTGTTTACGGCCGTGGGACACGTTGGCGATGTGATGAAGCTCGCCGGTTCCTCGACAAAGATCGTCGACCTGAAAGGGCGGCGCGTGCTGCCGGGGCTGATCGACAATCATCTCCATATCATTCGGGGAGGGCTAAACTACAATATGGAGCTGCGCTGGGATGGAGTTCTGGTCACTCGCCGACGCCATGGCCATGTTGAAGAAGCAGGTCGCGATCACGCCGCCGCCGCAGTGGGTGCGGGTCGTCGGCGGATTCACCGAGCATCAGTTCGCCGAGAAACGGTTGCCGACGATCGAGGAGCTTAATGCGGTCGCGCCCGATACCCCGGTCTTCATCCTTCATCTTTACGACCGCGCCATGCTAAATGCCGCCGCGCTGCGCGTAATCGGATACACAAAGGACACGCCCGAGCCGCCCGGCGGCGAGATCGTGCGTGATGCGAAGGGCAATCCGACCGGACTTCTCCTGGCCAAGCCGAATGCCAACATCCTCTACGCGACGCTGGCAAAGGGACCGCGGCTTCCCTTCGAATATCAGGTCAACTCGACCCGGCATTTCATGCGGGAGCTGAACCGTCTCGGCGTCACCGGAGCGATCGACGCCGGCGGCGGTTTCCAGAATTATCCGGAGGACTATGCGGTCATTCAGAAGCTGTCGGACGAAGGGCAGCTCACCGTCCGCCTTGCCTACAACCTGTTCACGCAGAAGCCGAAGGGGGAGAAGCAGGACTTCCTGAATTGGACCAAGACTTCGAAGTACAAGCAGGGAACCGACTACTTTCGGCACAACGGCGCCGGCGAGATGCTTGTGTTCTCGGCAGCAGACTTCGAGGATTTCCGCGTGCCTCGTCCGGATATGCCGCCGGAAATGGAGGGCGAACTCGAAGACGTCGTGCGCATCCTCGTCCAGAACAAGTGGCCATGGCGCCTGCACGCGACCTACGATGAGACGATCTCGCGCGCGCTCGACGTGTTCGAGAAGGTCAACCAGGACGCGCCACTTGATGGTCTGCACTGGTTCTTCGACCACGCCGAGACCATCTCCGATCAGTCCATCGACCGCATCGCGGCGCTTGGCGGCGGCATCGCGGTGCAGCACCGCATGGCCTATCAGGGCGAGTATTTCGTCGAGCGCTACGGTTTGGGCGCGGCCGAAGCGACGCCACCGGTCAGGAAGATCATGGACAAGGGTGTGAAGATCTCCGCCGGCACGGATGCAACCAGGGTTGCCTCCTACAATCCGTGGGTCTCGCTGGCCTGGCTCGTGACTGGCATGACCGTGGGCGGTCTGCGGATATATCCTCAGCGCAATTGCCTCGATCGCGAAACCGCGTTGCGGATGTGGACCGAAAACGTCACTTGGTTCTCCAATGAGGAGGGGAAGAAAGGGCGCATCCAGGTCGGTCAGTTCGCAGACCTGATCGTGCCGGATCGGGATTTCTTCTCCTGCGCCGACAACGAGATCGCCGAAATCGCGAGCGATCTGACGGTGGTCGGCGGGCACATCGTCTACGGGGCAGGCGAGTTCAAAGCTCTCGACGATACCGCGCCGCCGCCCGCGATGCCCGACTGGTCTCCGGTGCGCAGTTTTGGAGGGTACGGCAACTGGGCGGAACAGGGCGGCAAGGCACAGGCCATCCGCGCGAACGCAATGCAGATGTGCGGCTGTGCCAACGCGTGTACCGTGCACGGCCACGACCATGCGCGCGCATGGTCCGGAAGGCTGCCGGTTTCGGATCTCAAAAGCTTCTGGGGTGTACTCGGTTGCGCCTGCTGGGCTGTGTGAGATGTTCGCCAAATCGGATACTCCGAGATGGGTTGCGACAGTCCTATCTTGGTCATGGCTTGCCGCGGCGGCCAGAATTGCGCTCGTCTCCGCGTTCTTGATCGGCGGAGTTCAGAAAGCCCTCGATTTTTCGGGGGCCGTTGCGGAGCAGGCGCATTTCGGTCTGCAGCCGGCATGGCTTTGGGCCACGGCGGCCATCATCGTCGAACTCGGCGGCTCCGTGCTCGTCATTCTTGGACGCTGGGTGTGGCTCGGAGCCGGCGGGCTTGGCGTGCTGACTACGGTCGCCATGCTCACCGCGAACGATTTTTGGACCAAAGCCGGCCATGATCGTTTTCTGGCCGTGAACGCCTTTTTCGAGCATTTGGGGCTGATCGCCGGCCTGGTGCTCGTGTCTGTACTGTCCTCGCGCTCGCAATGAGCTTTCAACTTGGTGTTCGAGGTGTCCCATGATCGGCAAACGTCATCTGATTGAAATCCTTCTGGTGTCGTCACTGCTATCCCCGTCCGTGGCAATCGCGCGGGATCCGGGAGAGCATACCGCGCCACAGGTCGGTGTCGGCGCGCAATACGACACCACACATGTCTATGTGGCTCCCGAAGACGTGGACAAGTTCGTGGCGAGCTTTCTCGCAACCTTCGGAGGTCAGAGCACGAAGCAGGTCGTTGCCACGGTGACGCCGACGCCGAGCAGCACGACTTCCCAGCTTCTTCAGACGCCCGTTGGTACCGTGTCCCTGTTCGGATTCAAGACGCCCATTCCTTATCCATTCGGCGCCGAGCGAACGGGCTATCTCGTTACGGATCTCGACGAGGCGATCAATGTGGCCAGGGACTCGGGCGCGGACGTGCTGGTGGCGGCCTTTCCGGATCCCATCGGACGCGATGCGGTGATCCAGTGGCCGGGCGGCGTGAATATGCAACTCTACTGGCATACGACGAAGCCTTCCTATGCGGCGTTCGAGACCATTCCCGAGAACCGCGTTTATCTCTCTCCGGAGCGGGCGGATGCCTTCACCCGCAGCTTCTTGCGGTTTTCACACGGGAAGGTTGTGTCTGACGATGGGCATGCCGGCGGGGTCGAGATCGGCCGAGCGAAGGATACGTTCAGGCGCATTCGGATCGAATTGGCGTTCGGAAAGATGACGGTGTTGGTCACGGACGGTCACCTGCCGTATCCCTACGGGCGGGAGCTGACCGGTTACGAGGTGAAAGATCTGCAGGAAACTTTGACGAAGGCCAAGGCCTCGGGTGCTACCGTGCTTGTCGAACCCTATAGCTCTGACGGGCGATCTGAAGCCATGGTACAATTCCCCGGCGGATACATTGCGGAGATTCACGCGACCGTACCGAAATGAGGGGGCGGGATGGCATTGTTGCCGGGACGATTGCTTTTGCGGAGGTGCTGGGCGGCAGGCGTAGTGTGTGCGGCGGCGCCCCAGATGGCGTGGGCGGATGATCAGTCTCAAGCTTCAACGCCGCAGCGGCCGGCCATCATGTTCAACCGCTGGCAGGAAGACTGGTCGGTGCTCGCGGACCCGCGCGTGCCCCGTGAGCCGTTTGATGAGCTCAAATACATTCCGCTGTCCGGCTTCGACCCGCACACCTATCTCTCATTCGGCGCCAACACGCGTGAGCGCTTCGAGTCCAACAACGCGCCGAACTTCGGCACCGGTCCGAACCGCAGCCAAAACTACGTCATCAGCCGAAACGAATTCCATGCCGATCTTCGCGTGGACAATCAACTACAGGCGTTCGTGCAGTTTCAGGCCGATTACGCGCCGTGGAAGACCATGTTGACGCCGGTCGACCGCGACCGGCTCGATCTAGAGCAGGCCTGGGTTGCTCTGACCGAGCCTGTGGGCGGCGGAACGCTGAAGCTGAGGGCCGGCCGTCAGCAATTTGGCTTCGACCTGCAGCGCTTTGTGGCTGTTCGCGACGGTCCCAACGTTCGCCAATCCTTTGACGCAGCCTGGGCGGACTATGAGAACGGACCCTGGCGGTTCATCACCTTTTACAGCCTGCCGGTCCAGGTTCGGGACGTTGCGATATTCGATGATTACAGCAGCGTCAGCACGCAGACTTTCGGGATGGCGCGGGCGGAGTATAAGTTTTCCGAGTCGCTGTTTATCGCCGGCTACTATGCCAATTTCACCCAGGGAAACGCGCAGTTTGCAAATGCCTCCGGCGCCGAGCGGAGAGACATTTTCGATGTCCATCTGAACGGTAACGCCAACCATTTCGATTTTGATTTCGAATTGATGAATCAGACCGGACGCATTGGCATCGAGCCTGTCGAGGCCTGGGCTGTCGGCTCAATCGCTGGCTACACCTTCGCCGACGTGAACTGGAGTCCAAGAGTGGGAATCCAGCTCGACGTGGCGTCCGGTGATGGCAACACCAAGCGAACCTTTGGGACGTTCAATCCGCTGTTCCCCAACGGTTACTATTTCACTCTGGCGGGTTACACTGGGTACGCCAACCTCATCCACGTCAAGCCATCCCTGACGTTGAGTTTGACTTCGTCAGTGAAGCTCATGTTCGCGGCAGCGCCTCAGTGGCGCCAAAACACCGCCGATGCGGTCTACGCGCAGCCCGACATACCGATTCCGAACACCGCGGGCCGCCCTGGTGCGTATACTGGAAGCTACGGCCAGGTCCGGCTCGATTGGAGCATAGACCGCGCGACTTCCTTCGCAATCGAAGCGGTGCACTTTGCGGTCGGTGACACGTTGCGCAACGCCGGTGCGCATAACTCGAACTATGTCGGCGTAGAGATCAAACGGGGATGGTAGTGACCCCGGTGTCGAGCGGAAATTCCATGATCGTGCCTTTTCTCTTGAGCCTCACCGCAGGCTATGTCGACACGGCGGGCTTCCTCGCATTGCAAGGGCTCTTCACGGCCCATGTTACCGGCAATTTCGTGACCCTTGGCGCGTCGCTGGCTCTCGGCACGTCGGGAGCCGTTGCGAAACTCCTGGCGCTTCCGGTCTTCTGTGCGGTCGTAATGGCTGTCCGCCTGCTCAGCTCGGCGCTAACGCAGCGCTGGCGCTTTGTCTTCGAAGCCATGCTCGGCCTTAAGGTCCTCCTGCTGATCGTCGGCGCCGCGCTCGCGATCGAGTTCGGACCGTTCCGGAACGGCGACAGCTGGCAAGCGGTGATCACCGGAATGGTGCTCGTTTCGGCCATGGCGATCCAGAACGCCGTACACCGAGTTTATCTAGGAAGTTCACCTCCCTCGACCCTGATGACCGGCACGACGACGCAGATCATGATCGATCTAGCAGATATGATCTACGCGAGGGACAACGTGCCAGCTGGCCAAATCAGGTCGCGGGTCGCAATGATGTCGAAGAACGTCATCATCTTTGCCATCGGGTGCGCCGCCGCGGCCCTCTTGTACGCGCAATACAACATTTGGTGTTTCGTGGTGCCACCGCTATTGGGCGGACTTTCGCTGCTTGCTCGACTAACGGAGCAGACGCTGAAAGATGCACCGAAAATCTGACCGTTCCAGTCTGTTTCCAAATTCGCGGACGAATTCGAAGATGCAAATCGACGTTGTCGAAGGTGCTAACTCTTCCGGATTTTTCGGAGCCCGAAAGTTAGTCGATGGGGCCGCCCCCGTGGCCGCGGTCCTCGCGGCGATGGCTATCTTCGTTGCAGTTGCCGTCGCGGTACCTGCCGACGCCCTGTCAGCGGAAGTCAATGGAACGGAAAACGCGAATGTCGCGCCGCTGAAGACGACGCTCCTCCGCTATGACGAGGACTATTCCTATTTGCGCGATCCAGCGAAACGGACCGGAGCCTGGTGGGAGCCATACAAGTACATTCCGCTCGATTTCAGAGATGATGCCTACCTTACGCTCGGCCTGGAGCTTCGGTTCAGGGAGGAGGCATATCGCAACTTTAATTGGGCGAGCTTCCGGTCAACGAGTATCAGTGGTACCGGATGTTGCCATATGCGGACCTGCATTTCGGCCCGAACCTGCGCCTGTTCGGCCAAATGATTGGTGCCTGGGTTACGGACAAGGAAACAGTTGGAGGCATCGACGCAACGGGTGCTGAACTGCTCCAGGGCTTCGCAGATATCAAGCTGCCGTTGGCCAGCGGTACCGATCTTACCTTGCGGGGAGGGCGCCAACTCCTGTCGTATGGCACTGAGCGATTGATCAGCTTGCGGTATGGCCCGAACGTGCTTCGTTCCTTCGACACGGCCCTGGCCTCGATTCAATCGGCTCCATGGCGGGTCGATGCCCTTTATGCGCGACCGGTCCGAAACCTGGTCGGCAGCTTCAATGACCGTTTCGATCCAGACCGATCACTCTGGTCGATCTATACCACGCGCCAATTGACGGAGATCAGCTCCAAGTCGGGGCTTGATGTCTACTACATCGGGTACCGCAATGCCGCCGCAGAGTACAATCAAGGGAGCGGAGAGGAACTACGGCACACTATCGGCAGTCGGTTTTTCGGTGCCGCGGAGGGATGGGACTGGAATTTCGAAGGCATGGCTCAGTTTGGCCATTTCGATCATGGAGATATCCGCGCCTGGTCCATTGCCTCCGATACAGGCTACACGTTCGCCGGCGTGACCTTCAGCCCGCGGCTTGGCCTGCGGGCGAACATTATCAGTGGCGACCGTAACCCACACGACCCGAATCTTCAGACCTTCAATCCACTGTTCCCGAAGGGAAAGTATTTCGGCGAGATCGGCCTGCTCGGGCCATACAACCTGATCAACGCTCACCCGACGCTCACACTCCAGCTGAACCGGGAATGGACCCTCGATCTGGCAACGGTCTTCTACTGGCGCGAAAGTCTTGGCGACGGAATCTACGGTCCTGGAGGGAACCTCGTGCGACCTTCGGATGACAGCCGCTCCCGTTATATCGGAACTCAGGCCGACGTCATACTCGGGTGGCAACCGGTACCTTGGTTCAGCGCCGCCCTGTCCTACTCTGTATTCGTGCCTGGACAGTTTATACAGGATACCGGCCCATCCAAGACGGCTCACTTCGTGGGCGTCGAGGCGATGCTGAAGTTTTAACTGCAATGTAGACGCCGCTCTGGATCCATTTCGGATAGCCCTACAATAGCGACTGAAGCGAAACCAATCTTGCGAGGGGAGCCAAACAAATGCGCATGATACTAAAGATCGTGTTCGCAGCATCGCTACTCGCCGCCCCGATGCTCCCTCTCGCGGCTTCGGAGACGAAGGACACGGGTGATGGCGAAATCCGTATAGGCAACATCATGCCCTATAGCGGTCCGTTGACGGAATTTGCGCCTATCGGAAAGACGGAATCTGCCTATTTCGACATGATCAACGATCGCGGAGGCATCAATGGCCGGAAGGTGAGGTTCATTTCGCGGGATGACGGGTCAAATCCAAGGAAGGCATTGGAGCAGACCCGCCAATTGATCGAAGATGATCATGTGTTGCTGATTTCTGGCTCGTTCGGAACACCCGGCAATTTGGCCGTACGCCCTTATCTGAACGAGAATAGGATACCACAGTTGTTCGTCGCTTCCGGTGACCAGGAATGGAATAAGCCCGCTGAGTTTCCCTGGACAATGGGCTGGCAGCCTCCGTTTCGCGCCGAGGGGCGCATTTACGCGAATTATGTGCAGGCGTTTCATCCGGACCACAAGCTTGCAGTCCTCTGGCAGAACGATCAGTTCGGGCGCGATCTGTTGATCGGCCTACAGGAAGGCCTAGGAGACTGGACGCGTATGATCGTCGCTGACAGTACTTTCGACATCTCGGACAAATCGATCGATAGACAAATCGACGTTCTGAAAGCGTCGGGAGCAGGAGTCCTGCTTTTCGCGGGTTCGCCGAATTTGGCTGCACTTGCCATAAGGCGGTTGGCAGAAATCGATTGGCACCCGGTCGTTATCCTCAACAACGTGGCCGCACCCGCCGTGCGCGCGCTGAGGCCGGCCGAAGTACAAAACGCGGTGGGAGTCATCTCCACGTCTTTCTTGAAAAATGCGACCGACCCGGCCTGGAAAGATGACGAAGGGATCAAGCAGTTCTCAACGTTCATGGACAGGTATTATCCCGGCGGGGGCAAGGCGGATAGCAACGTTCTCTTTGGTTACGCTGCTGCCCAGACCCTGTCTCAAGTGCTCGAACAATGTGGCGACGACTTCTCGCGCGAGAACATCATGCGACAGGCCGCTTCGTTGAAGGATTTTCAGAGTTCGGTCACTCTCCCTGGGATTACGATCAGCACGGGCCCAAACGACTTTCTGCCGATCAAGCAGATGCGGCTTGTGCAATTTGACGGAAATATATGGCAGTTAATCGGGGATGTTATCGATAGCGCGTTCCTCGGTCCGACAAACCACTAGATCGAGAGATGAGGACGCGCCGTGTACTCCCCGATCTACCTTCCGTTTCGGCATCTCTCCGGTGAAGGTCAGATTATTAAGCGATCCTCTGGTCAGTCTTTCTTGGAGAGTGGTCGCTTGCGGCAGCTGGCAGACTGCGGCTCGGCAGAGAGCGATGCTGCCGCTCACGTTGGGCGCCAGTTACTCCCACACCTGAGTGGAGCGAATGAAGATGGAGATCGATCACCAACCAAAGCGGACGACAAGTCCGCCGAGCACGTTGCCCTGGAACGCATTTCGCCACACGGCCTTTACGGTAGTTTGGATTGCGACCGTGGTCTCCAATGTCGGAACCTGGATGTACAATGCGGCGTCCGGCTGGCTGATGACGAGCCTGGACGCCAACCCACTGAGCGTATCTCTGGTTCAAGTCGCAACCAGCCTGCCCATGTTTCTCTTTGCGCTTCCGGCGGGCGCGCTGGCGGACATTGTCGACAAACGCCGCTTCCTGATCGTTACGGAAATCGTTGTCACGTTGGTTGCGGCGGCGAGTGCTGTCCTCGTCTGGCTGGGCCTCATTAATCCGTCCATCCTGCTGCTGTTTACGTTCCTCCTCGGCGTGGGCGCAGCGTTTACCGCGCCAGCGTGGCAATCGGTGGTACCCAGCCTTGTGCCGAGGCAGGATCTGGCTGCGGCGGTGGCAAGCAACGGGGTTGGCGTCAACATCAGCAGGGCGATCGGACCTGCACTGGGCGGCGTGATCATTGGCGGATTGGGAATTGCCGCGCCGTTCTGGTTGAACGCGCTTAGCAATTTCGGCGTTATCGGAGCCCTTTGGTGGTGGCGCCCATCAACGTCCGGCGGTCATGCGCTCCCTGCCGAACGTCTGACCAGCGCCCTGATGATCGGACTTCGCCATGCCCGGTACAATCCGCATCTGCGAGCAACACTGATAAGAGCTGCGAGCTTTTTCTTCTTTGCGAGCGCCTATTGGGCGCTACTTCCGCTTGTCGCGCGCAACCAGATTGTTCGGAGGGCCGGCGCTTTACGGCATAATGCTGGGCGCGATCGGAGCAGGCGCGGTCAGCGGAGCGTTCGGCCTGCCCTGGATGAAGGACACCTTCGGGCCCGATCGGCTCGTTGCACTCGGCACCGTTGGTACAGCGGTCAGCCTGATCCTGCTCGGCCTCGCACGTGACTCCTTGGCTGCGCTGGTTGCCTGCATCGTCGCTGGTCTTTCCTGGATCGCGGTCCTCGCGACCCTCAATGTCTCAGCGCAGGTTTCTCTGCCGGATTGGGTACGTGGTCGCGGGCTTGCCATGTTCGTGACGGCCTTTTTTGGTGCCATGACTGCGGGCAGCGCGATTTGGGGGCAAGTTGCTTCGATGCTCAGCCTGCCGGGCGCTCACTTCATCGCGGCTGCTGGTGCGCTGATTGGTATTGTGTTGAGTTGGCCATGGAAGCTGCAAAGCGGGGCGGAGATTGATCTCACACCCTCAATGCATTGGCCCGTTCCGGTTTTGACGATCGACGCGGAGCCGGATCGGGGACCAGTGCTGGTAACGGTTGAATACCACATCATTCCTGAGCGACGCGGTGCCTTTTTGGCCGCGCTCCAGGAACTTGGCCAGCAGCGTCGACGGGACGGCGCGTACGCCTGGGATGTCTTTGAAGACGCCGCCGAGGAAGGGCGCTTCATGGAAACATTCCTGGTCGCATCGTGGCTTGAGCACTTGCGGCAGCATCAGCGTGTTACGAATGCCGACCGCGTCGTCCAAGACGCCGTTCGTCAATACGACGCCAAGGCCGAGCCGAAGGTAAGCCATTTCGTTGCTGCATCCTTCGAGTCCAAATCAATCCGGGGATCTGATGAGCTATAGCTTCTTCCAGGGGCGTGAGCTTAGAGGCGTTGATTTTCTAGGCGCGCGGGCGTTTCTCGAAACTAAAACAGCAAGAAGCTTCACAGAAGTCGGCAACAGCCCTCAAGAGATGGGCCTGTCTGAACGTCACATTGGGGCGTGGGAAAATTGGTCTTGCAATTCTAGTGGTTGGCAAATGGGCCGATTGTCCTCGTGTGTGTGTCTTGAGGCGCGGTAAAATGGAGGCACTGATGCAGAGCGAACGGGTGTACTGGGTATTCACTGTTACCGTTGATCAGATGGACAAGTTCACGTCGCTGATAGCAAAGATTGTTGCAGCGACAGAGAAGGAGCCGGGCGCGCTGCAGTTCGAGTGTAGTATCGGTGAGGACCAGAAGACGGTTGGATTTATTCGAACGATACGCGGACTCAAAGGCGGCCCTATTCCATCAAGTGGAAAGCTTCGCACCGTTCTCGAAAGAGTTCTTCGCCGTGGCCAAGCTCACTCGCTGGGTGATCTATGGCACGCCTTCAGATGAGTTCAAGAAGGCGAACGTGGACTTTCACTCGATTTATATGACGCGATTCGATGGTTTTGTTAGGTGAGGAAAGTGGCTGCTGAGCTTAAAGTCTAGCGGATTGAACGGCTGCCTGATCCGCCGATCCTCTCCGAAGTCATTGAAACCCCCGTGGGCTCTGCCCAATTTCTACCTTATAGATTGCTCCTTGCTGGAGCAGGAGCGCACACATGCTGGAGGCGCAGGTCTGACACAGGTTAGCGGCCATAGTCGCGGCCGATGTGGCAGGCCGTCTGAGGAACAAACGCAAGCGATAATCGAATAGCCGGTGCATTAGGAGATCTCGGAAAATACCCGGACATCAAGGTCCTTGCGGTTCGGCCGGCCAACGATCAGCCTGGCCTAAGCTCCATGCTACGAAATTGGAAGCTTTCGCATCTGCCCAGCGTCAAAAAGGTCCATGGTGGTGAGTAGGGAGGGGGTGACCTCGGTGGCACCGGAGGGCTGCTCGCCCGCGCGACGATTTCGTTCGCAGGCTTTCAGCTCTGCTGGTTATGCACAAGAATTGTTCACACCATGGTACAATTGAGCCATCAATTTCGGGGGCTCTACACTCAGCTCCTGGCGATTGATCACTCAAAGAGTGCGTTGATGGTCCCGACCGAAAGCATCGAGGGCGCTCGATCCCCGCTCCAGGAGCCATCAGGAAGTAGCGAGCAGTTCAGAACGCGCGGACTATCGACGCAGCTGTGCTTGTTGGTGCAACCGCATTGCGGCGCTTCTCCGTTGGACCGGCACAGCTCTTTAACGGAGGACGACTGACAAATGAACAGGTTGAATAACAAACGCACTCTTGTCACCGGCGGCAGCAGCGGCATCGGGCTCGAGACGGCTCGCCGCTTCCTTGAGGAAGGGGCCCGCGTTGCCATTACCGGCAGCAATTTGGCCTCGCTGGAAGCTGCTCGCAAGGAACTTGGAAACGTGCTAGTTGTCCATGCGGATGCCGGCGACATCGGCGCTCAGAAGAAGGTGGCCGCTGAGATACAGGACAATTTCGGCGGCCTCGACGCAATCTTCATCAACGCCGGCATCGGCGACTTCCGTCCATTGGCCGAGTGGGACGAGGCGGGCTTCGACCGCTCGGTGGCGGTCAATTTGAAGGGACCGTTTTTTCTGATCCAGGCTCTGTTGCCGATTCTCGCCAACCCGGCGTCGATTGTGCTGAATACCTCAATCAACGCTCACATTGGCATGCCCAATTCCAGCGTCTACGCGTTGACGAAAGCGGGATTAATTTCGCTCGCTCGCACCTTTTCCGGCGAACTCCTGCCGCGGGGCGTTCGCGTCAATGCTGTGAGCCCCGGCCCAATCGCTACGCCTTTGCACGGCAAGATCGGCATGGGCGATGCGGAGATCAAACGCCTGGTCGGTCAAATCCCGGCGGGTCGCCGCGGCGTGCCCAAGGAAGTAGCTGACGCCGTCGTCTTCTTCGCCTCAGATGAATCATCTTTTGCCATCGGTAGCGAACTCATTGTCGATGGTGGCATGAGCACACTCTGATCGATGGGACCATGCTTTTTCGCGAAGTGACATGTTCCGTCAGCTGTTCGAGAGCGTCGTATGCTGCTATAGTAATAGCGAATGGTCAGCAGGGATGGAGTTGCAGTCGATGCAAGCCTGTTCAAGGACGATGCCGACCGACAGAAGGGGATCGAAGGCGTAAAGACTTCTTTCGGAAGTCGGCCGAGCGATCGATGAATATCGGGCTGTTTTCGCGAGACCGCTACATGCTCGGTTCTGGAGCAGAGCGCACACATGCCGGAGACGCGGGTTGGACGCAGGTTGGCGGCCATAGTCGCGGCTGACGTCGCAGGCTATTCACGGCTCATGGGCCTCGACGAGGTCGGTACCGCCCGGACCCTTCGAGAGCACCGAGCAGTGATTGACGCGCTTGTGGCCAAACACGGCGGTCGGATCGTCAAGACGACCGGCGACGGCGTGCTGCTTGAGTTTCACTCGGTAGTAGATGCGGTCGAATGCGCGGCGACCATGCAAGTGGTGATGGCCCAGCGGAACAACAGTGTCCCCGAGGGCCGGCGCATGCTGTTTCGGATCGGGATCAACCTTGGCGATATCCTGATCGAGGAGGATGACATCCTTGGCGATGGCGTCAACGTCGCGGTCCGGCTCGAGAGCCTGGCGGAGCCGGGTGGCATCTGTATCTCAGCTTCCGTGTACGATCAGGTTCGGGGCAGGGTCGCGGTCGAGTTCGCCGATTTTGGCGAGCAAAGGCTGAAGAACATCAATCGCCCGGTGCACGTCTACGCAACGAGGTCGAGTGGTAATCTCGGGATGGTTTTACCTGACGTACAATCTCGGTACCCTCAGATGCTCGCGCTACCCGACAAGCCGTCGATCGCAGTGCTGCCGTTCCAAAATATGAGCGGGGATCCGGAACAGGAATATTTTGCCGACGGCATAGTCGAGGATATCATTACCGCGCTCTCGCGTATCCGCTGGCTCTTCGTGATCGCCCGCAATTCGAGCTTTACGTATAAGGGGCATCCCGTTGACGTGAAGCAGGCTGGGCGCGATCTAGGAGTTCGCTATGTGCTTGAGGGCTCAGTGCGCAAAGCCGGCGACCGGATTCAAATCACCGGACAGTTGATCGATGCGCTTACAGGCTCGCATCTGTGGGCCGAGCGCTATGACCGCGACATCAGCGACATCTTCGCGGTGCAGGATGAAATCGCCGGGAGCGTCGCCGCGGTTATAGAGCCGGCACTGGCTGCCGCCGAGCAAGAGCGCGTGCTCCGCAAATCACCGGAACGGCTTGATGCGTGGGAAGCCTATCAGCGTGGCGTTTGGCACCTCCACAAATATCGGCCGGAGGAGAACAAGATCGCGCTGGCTTTCTTCAGCCAAGCTATCGCGCTCGATCCGCATTTCGCACCCGGCCACTATGGATATGCGCTGGCTCTCCAGTGGGATATCTGGCACTTTTCGAACCGCCCCTTCGTGGAGGTTCAACAAACCGCGCGTGACGAAGCGCAAATCGCGGTATCGCTCGACGACAAGGATGCGACGGCGCATGCCGTACTGGCACACATGATGATGTGGGGTAGCGAATGGGAGTCGGCGATCGCGGAAACGCGCACCGCAATTGCCCTCAATCCAAACAGCGCGTTTGTCATCAGCATGCTTGGCTGTGTGCTCGGGTTCGGCGGATATCGAGAGGAAGCACTCGAAAGGCTGCAGCAGGCATTGCGTGCCAGCCCACACGATCCCCTGATTTGGCTTTGGTTGATCTGGCGTGGGCTTTTGCAGTTCTTTTCACGCGATTTCACGGCTGCGCTGCAGACGTTGCGTCAGGTTGCTCGCCTGCGTCCGGGGTACGTTGTCACCTTCCAATACATTGCAGCGTCGCTTGCTCATCTCGGGCGTTCGGACGAGGCGCGCGAAGCGCTCGAACGTGTCCCCCCGCAATCGGTGGAGCAGCTTGAGCGGTGGCAGGAAAGGCCACCCTGGATGCGCCCCGAAGATTATGCGCTTCTCGTCGAAGGTGTCCGCCTCGCAGCCCATCCAGGGACAGCGCAATCCCAATCATAAGGGGTAAACGATCAACTCTACTCTTGCAGCATCGCGTTTCGTTTACTAGGAGCCAGGGATGTCATCGCAGATTATCTGCTGCTCAGGTCCGCCACCGCTGCACCGAGCTGAACGCCGCCGCAACGGCTGATTGAGCACTCTTGGTCCAACTCTGGGAGCTTATCTATGTCTCAGACTATTTCATTCATCGTTCATTTGCCCGGCAAGGCCGAAGCACGCGAAGCACTCTATTCGAGCCTCGTAAAGGTACTCGACGAAATGTCGAATGAACCGGACTTCGTAAACACTTATCTTCACCGTTCGGTCGAAGATTCCGATACCTTGGTACTCTACGAAACCTGGGCATGCAGCGCGCAGTATTTCCAAGATTACCATCTGAAGAAGGCGTATCGGGTCGAATACGAGGGCAAGCTCAAGAACATGTTGAGGTCGGAGCGGCGTTTTGAATGGCTCGAACCCGTCAAAAGCTACGAGAGCAAGGGAAGATAGTTCATGATCGACGCCGGCCCGTTCCTTGGGCTCCATTGAGCGACCGCGAGAGGCAGGTGGACGAAGGTCTAGGCCTAGTTGCGAGCAGGGAGCGGGTTATCATCGATCAGCTCCGCCGGAGCTCCCGGCCGCCATCTTGGCGTCGAGCACATCAGTCAAACGGACTGGATCAAGCTCGCCTTCGGTCCGCGCAATCACGATCGTCGCCACGCCGTTGCCGATCACGTTCACGAGTGCCCGTGCCTATGACGGTATTTGAAGCGTCGCCGCACCAGTGCTGCACGGCAGCCTTGGTTAGGCACGCAGCACTGATCAGTCGATTGATTCCGATAGGTAGCGGAACGGCCAGTACTTCAGCGGCGTGGATTTTTCTGTGGATTCAAGAGCGAAAGATTTCGGCAGGTATACCATCGGCATTTGTCCGTCGGACTTGAAGCTTTGTGCTTGCAAATCAAGGACGAAACGTCGTCCGAAATGATTGAGTGGGAGTAGTGCCCCCGGCGGTCATCAAGTAGATTTTCGTAGGTTCATTCGCATTCTCGATGGATCTAGCCTGCTGCCCATCCGACTTAACTCCGTGGAAGCGGATCGGCAAACCAGTTTCGCGCTATTCAGCGCTGAAAACCCGACCTCTCAGCAGTCCGGCACCGATCTCGACGCGGAATTCAACGCCGTCAAGGTCGCCCTCGACGACACCCAACAGAACCTGGCCAAAATCCAGGATGACGACGGTGTCCTGAAGCGCGGATCAGTCGGGAAGGCGCAATTCGACAGCAGCGTGACGTTAGGTTTCGCGGCGCCGGCGCTGTGGGCGAGCGGCGTCATCTACACCGCAAACGTCAGCACGGTCTTTTACAACTCGATTTTCTACATCGCGAACACTACGCACACGTCTGGCGTGGGTTTCGATGCGTCCAAGTGGGACGAGATCGCAGATTTCACCGCTGCGGCCGCCATCACGGATGGTTCGATCACTTCCGCCAAGTTGGCCGACGGCGCGGTCGCCGCGAACAAGCTGGCTGACGGCGTTGTGTCCAACAGCAAACTCGCGACGGGCGCGGTCACCACGAACAAACTGGCCGACGCGAACGTTACGAGCGACAAGCTGGCCGACGCGGCCGTTTCGTTCTCGAAACTTGGCAGTGACGCGAACCAGATTATCCCCGCGGGCCTCGGGCCGTTGCCGTGGTCCTTGCCGACGCTGCCGGCGGGCTGGGATTGGGCCGACGGCGGCGTGCTGCTCCCGAGCACGGCGTTTCCTGTGCTGCGTGCCGCACTCGTGGCGGCCGGTTTTCCTCATGGCCAGGACGGCTCTGGTAATCCGAAGAAGCCGGACGCGCGTGGCAGCTTCATCGGAGGTGCGGATTCGCTCGGCGGGGGCGCAGCGGCAGGGCGTCTGACGTCGGCCACGATCTCGGGCGGCGCAAATCTTGGCGGCCGTGGCGGCCAGGAGCAAGTCACGCTCACCCAAGCGCAAATGCCGCCGCACAGCCACCCTGCAACCTCGGTCGATGCTGGCCACTTCCACAACTACAATGAGTCCTACAAATCCGGTGCCAACGCGGGCGCAGCCAATTTTGTGTCCGTTGACTCCACACGAACATCCACCACTGCTTTCGCGCAGGCCAACGTCACCACTTCGATCAGCGCGACCGGCGGGGGCGGCGCGCACACCAATATCCCGCCGACGCTTGTGTGCAACATGATCATCAAGGCGCACTGACGATGCCCCAACTCATCGAATTCGAAGGCCAACAGCACGAATTCCCCGACGACTTCACGCCGGCGGACATTCAGCGCGCGCTCGCCACCGTGCCGCCTCCGGTTGCGGCGGCGCCTGCATCCACTCCCGGCGTCGGCGCTCAAAACGCCGCACAGCAAGGTCGTCTCTACGTCACTCCCGAAGCGCCCAAGCCGATCGAACGCCCCGCGTCCGTGCTGCCGAGCAGCGTCGGCGGCGCAGTGCGCGACTTCCAGGTCGGCGCTCAAGGCGTCGGCAAGGGGCTCACCGACATCGTCACTGGTCCGTTTGACCTTGTGGCCGGCGCGCAGAACGCCGCCGTCGGCGGCATCAACAAGCTGTTCGGCACGAACATCCCGATGGCCACGCCGGCGTCCAAGCTGGTCGAGCATGCCGTCGACGCCACCGGCATCCCCGTCATCGATCCGGCCACCATGTCGCGGAGTGAGAAGCTCGCCTACGACGTCAATCGGTTCGGCACGCAAGCCGTCGGCGTCGGCTCCATGTTGGCCCAGCGCGCGCCGAGCGTGGCGGCCGCGGCCACGCGATCCGAGACCGTCTCTCAGCGGGTCCTGGACCACATGGCGCGTCCGTACACCGAGTCACCGGCCCGAACACTGGTAGGCGATACGATTGGCGGTGCAGGTGCCGGCGTCGCTGTGAATGCCTCAGACAACTACATTCCCGACGACGCAAGTGTCTTCGGGCATTACGTTGGGCATGGCCTGAAAGATGTCACCAATGTGCTTGCTCCGCTGGCAGGCGCTTCTGGCGCCAATACGTTGCAGGCTGGCGTCGAAGGCCTCGGCGGTCTGATCCGGAATATCGCGTCCAAGACCTTCTCCTCCGCACCGGCGCCGATACCACTCAACCCGGCCACCAAAGCGCCCTACAGCATCGCCGATGTCGACCGCGCCGCGGCAAAGCTTCAATCTGCTACTACCGGCTCCCCACGAGCTCTGGCTCAAGACATCCGGGAGAACGCAGCAGCTCTTGCAAACCCTCAAGAAGGAGGAGTGCCCCTCCAGGTTTCGGCGATGCCGACTTCAGCCTTGCTGTCGCGGGACCCTGGCCTAATCGCAGCGGAGCAGGGCGCGCGTCTCAAGTCCTCGCCCGATTTCGTCAAGCGGGACCAGAACGTCAAGGCCGCGGCCGCCGAGCGTGTCGAGGCGATGCGGGATCCCGAGGCGGACCTCGGTTCGGTGATGCGCCGCGCCGCCGAAACGCGGGCGGAGCGCATGAACGCCGCGGAGGGCGATGTCTTGCAACGCCAGGACGCCGTCAACTCGCTCGATCAGATCAGGCGTGATCAGGGGCAGCCGCTCAGCGCCGTAGCCAACTCCGAGGCCAGAGCGAACGCTTCCCGGCGGCTCGATCGAGCACTGGTAGAGGACACCTATCTTCCGGCCCGTGCCGAGAAGAACCGCTTGTTCGACACCGCACCCGGCCGCAACGAGCAGCTCCCGGCCGACGATGTATTTGGGGCGATCGATCGCATCCGCGCCGGTGCGAACAACTTGGCACCCGGCACGCTCCCTGAGGATTTCATGCGGCGGTTAGACGCCCTGCGGCCGCGGCTGGTGGAGCATCCGCCGGAGAGCGGCCAGATGGCCAATGTCGGCGGCCCCGGCACGGCCTTGGGTGCGGACCTTGCGGATCTCCGCAAGTTCATTGGTCCCGCACAGGCGCGCGCTCAGCGCGCCGGCAACTTCGACCTGGCCGACAACCTCTCGGCGCTCCGGAGCGCGGTCAATCGCACGATTGAAGATGCGCCTGGCTACGCGGATGCGAACGCAAACTATCGTGGCTTCGCCGAGCGGTTTCGGCCCGAGCCGAATGACGCGATGGCCAAATTCACCCGCGCGCTTGACCGCGGCGGTCAGAATGCCGACGGCGAGCTCAATCGTGGCGCCACCCCGCAGAGCGACACCGCGAGCAGGTTCCTTTCATCGCCCGAGAGCGCCGCCAGCTTGCCGCGTGCGCTGCAAGGCTCGCCGGCCATGGCCGCCGGCGAGACTGCGCTGCGCGACCATTACAGGTCCAACCTGGCCATGTCGGCCTTGAACCCGGACGGCACGATCAACCCGATTAGGGCGTCGGCATGGGCGAACAACCACGCGGAAATCCTGGCTCAATTCCCCGCAATCCGTCGGGAGTTTGACGACATCGTCGCACAGGCACGCCGCGGTGAGCACCTGTCGACGCAGGCGCGTGCCGATCTCGAGGCCGCTCGGACGGCGCGGAATGCCACCGAAGTCGACGTCGATCGTTCGGTGATCGGCACATTGCTCAGAGAAGACCCTCGCGACGCTGCCGCCAAGATCCTGAATGGGGGTTACGATGCATCGAAGCGGCTCGATGAGATCAATGCCCTGGTCCGCCACGATGCACAAGCGCAGCGCGGCTGGAAAGCTGCCATGACGGAAGTCCTAGCCGACAAGGTGCAAGGCACGCGGCAAGTCGGCGAGACTCTTGAGGTTCAATTCGCGCGCCTCGCCAAAGAGTTCAAAGACAACGAGACGCTGCTTGCAAAGACCTTCAGTTCACAAGAAATGAACAACCTGCGGCAGGCCCACAAAATCCTTTCGTACTTTAAGGAGGCTGAGAAGCGAGCGACGGTCGGTAGCGACACGGCGGAGAAGCTAAACATTCCCGGATGGGCCCAACTGGCCGTTCGCCACTTCAAGGGAGATCTCGCCGGTGGCGGTTTGATCAAGCGGTTCAAGCTGCTCCTCGAGATGCTGCCATCCAACAAGCAGAGCGCTGATGAAATCATCCACATGGCTTGGTTTGATCCGAATGTGGCCGCGTATCTCCTGGAGCGCCCAGTAAAGAACCCGAACGTGCCGGCCTACAATATCGACCTGCGGCGGCTGATCGCGGCCGCGAACGCGTCTCGCGAAAACTGAAGGGGGACATAAATGCCTTCAATTGCCGCTTACGATCTGTCCGAACAGCAGCGGACACTAGTTCGGCTCATCGTCAACGAGGGCAGGCGGCCTGAGGAAGCCGCAGAGCTCGCCGGATATCACCCGAAGTCCGTCTACAAGACGATGCGATTACCGGCGGTCGCGGCCGCAATTTCGGAATCCATCCAGCTCGATCTCGCAGTGGTTGGCGCGCCACTAGCTTATCGCGTGGCGAAGTCACTGCTCCAGGACGCAAGTGTGAGTGCCCGTGTCCGAGCTGACCTTTCGATCAAGGTGCTGGATCGGGCAGGGCACATTGCGCCAACTCGCAAGGAGACGGCCTCTCAGCAGAAGTCGCTCTCTGAAATGTCTCGTGACGAATTGGCTGCCTTCATCGCGGGCAACCAAGCCGAGATCGACAAGATCGAAGCCGAGCTGGCCTCGCGGGCTAAGGACGTGTCGTATCTGGGCTAGGTGGGTCGCCTTAGGGCGACATCTAGATCCTAATTGGCATGGCCGTCATCGTCGGACTCTGCACGGCCATGGCCGCACTGCAGGAGCTGCGCCGCGGCATCTCGGCTGCAGTCGGCTGGCTGGCGCTGGGGCTGGTCGACGCCGTCCTGGCGGCGGCCTTCGCCGTGCACGCGGCGATGCCCGCCAGCGGCTGCGAGCAGCGTTTCTCCGGGCCTGTCTCACACTATCCGTGCGGCTGGGTGGAGCTAGGGCTTTCTCTTTGAACTAGGGCGTGTCCTCATAAGCGCAGACGTCCGCTTTTGATGACGCTGCCCGCTTAAAGTAGCGCGTCGTCAGGTCGATTGAAGGCGTGCTGACGGTCGGCCTCTAGACACTAGGCTTAGGCATTCGGAGTGTGACGCGGCAACCCTGATCCAGATTTTCGTAATCGATCGTGCCGCCGAGTTGCTGTGATAGCAGAGATAGAACCCGCGATCCGACGCCTTCCGGCTGCTGCGTTCGGATGCCGACGCCGTTGTCACTCACGGTAAGGACCACTTCGCTGTCGGCATGAAGGTCGACGTGGATATGACCCGGCCGCCCGTCCGGGAAGGCATACTTTAGGCTGTTCGTAACAAGCTCATTGACGATGATCGCGATTGGGACGGCCTGCTCGCTGTGAATATACAGCTCATCCGCCCGAGCCGTGATCGCCACAGGGCTTGTCCCAGTGATTGACGCGGAAAGATGCTGGCATATTTCTGTGAGATACTGCTTGGCATCGACAACCTTCCGCTCGGCCCTGATCGTGAGGTGATCGTAGACCTGTGACATCACCTGGATACGTGAGGCCATGTCGCCGAGCGCGTCGGCCGCGCTCACGCCAGCCTGCTTGGCCTGCAATCGCATCATCGCGGATAACATAGCTAAATTGTTCTTCGTGCGATGCGCCAACTCCATGAGAAGAACCGTTTTCGCTTTCTGGGCGGCAACCATCCTCTCCAGTTCGTTACGAAATCCCTCTGCAACTACGCCGATACCGAGACCGGTCGCAACGAACAATCCCAAAGGTAGAAGATGGGCAGTCCACGGTGCAGCGGGCGCGGCGTACACCGCATATAACGTGGCGAGTGCGGTCCCCAAAAATGTGCTACCGCGATCGAACAGAAGGCCACATAGAAAGATCCCGGGAAGAAGGAAGAACAATCCGCCGAAGCCGCTTTGCGATTGCAGACCCATTTGCACAAGAATGAAGAACGCCATGATGAGGGCGCTCGTCCCAAACCGGATATAGGCAGGCTGCGGATGAGCAGGGAGGAAATAGAGTAGGCGTTCCATTCAGTCGAAACCGTCAGGCTGCACTTTGAGTTCCCGAAGCTCTCGGCCAATGTCCCTTTTCTGTAGGCCGCCTTGCTCCGGCGGTGGCCGGCTGTAGGTGCGTGCGCTGCACAGGAATTTCGTCAAAGATGCGAGCCCTCCTTCGTCTGCTCCTGGGCCCTTAGCCGAAGAAGGCTAAGGCCATTGCGGTGTCGGCTGTCGGGGGTACAGCGGGCCCGCCGGCTCGCGCTGGCGGGCCCAGGCGTACTGGCCTAGAAGGCGCGTCCACGTCGGCGGATGCGCGTTTATTCGAGAATCTCATATTCGAACGCTACGCCCTCAGGGTCGTTTTCCTCGAACCATTTCTCTGCGGCATCCTGGTTAGCGAACACCTTAATGTGGTCCTTATCGCCAGCCTGCTTGCCGGTGTTGACGTATACGAAGACTGTCATAGCTCGCGCTCCATCGCGGGATGGCTCCGGTTCTTCACCTTGATCCAGTGCTTCTGCCGCCCACCACGATACGGTCGATCGCGATAATTCGAGACCAAGCCCTCAAGTCCCATCCGGCAAGCCGCCCGAAATAGGTCAGGTCCAATCTCCCCGCGCTCGAACGGCGCGACACTGATCCCGTCCGGCCGGCGCGCCAATAGCTGCTGCAGATTTGCTTTGCGCAAGTAAAGGGGCAGCAAGCGCAAATCATCGCCGCCCATCGCGAGGATATCGAAGGCATATAGCTGCACCTCGTGGTCGTGGAGCCGGCTGTGGAGCGCGTTGAAGTCGCTGATGCCGTCCACCCCGAGGATCACAGCCTCGCCATCGATCACAAAGCGCTTCTGCCGGTTCTTCAGCGCCGCCTCAGCAATCCAGGGATAACGCTTCGTCCAGTCGGTGCCGTTGCGAGATAGCAGGCGCACGCGCTCGTTCTCCCGGACGACCAGCATCCGATAGCCATCGTGCTTTACTTCGTGAATCCAGTCCGGCCCTGAGGGCACTTGCTTGGCGGCGGTGGCCAGGCTGAGTTCGTACGCCATACGCATGAGCCGAAGATAGGCACCTGCCGCGAATTTTACGAATCCGAATCGATAGCGCAAGTTCCTGACCGGAACAGTGCTAAAGCGAACAGAGGACTGCGGTGACCGCTGATAGGCTCGTTCTCGCCTGGCCTTGATGCTTGAGGATCAGGCAAACCTCCAGCGGCCCCGGCCTCACGACCCCTTTCTAGCCTAGGGCCGGGGCCGTCCAATCGCCATCATCGTCCTCTCGCTGCCGGCGCGCAGGATGACGCTTCGCTGGCCGCACGCCTGACATACAAACGCCCTCCTACGGCGTCCAGCCGAGCGGCCTGCTTCACGCGGTGCCGCGAAGCGGTAGGGCGAGCTGCACGTCGAGGCGCCTCGTGGCATTGGCCTGGATGAAGGCCTGCAGCCCCGGCGAGATCTCCGCGTCGGTATGGGCCGCGCGCTCGGCCAGCGCGTTGGCGACGTCCGAGGTGGCATCGCGCGACCAGCCCTCGACCGGATTGAAGCACACGATCCGGATAGGATAGGCGTATTGGCCGGAGAGGATGTCCTGCAGGACCGTCTCGAGATCCGTGTCGGCTTCGTCAGTCTCGCGCCAGGCGCATCCGGCACGCGCGCCGAAATCCTCAAGCACCAGGTAGATATCGCGGTCGAGGCGATCGTTCGGGATGATTGACGGTGCGGCCGTACGCGAGAACTCCACTGACCGGAGTTCAATCTAAGTGGCCTGTGGCTGGAAGGCGAATCGGAACCTGCGAAATCTTCCTCGCATTGGCGTGGTGCCAACATGGAGGAATGAGCATGGCAACGTCGAACAAGCAGGCCGCTCGCGGTCGCAGGCAAGACCGGGCGCGGGTGGCGGGCGGACAAGATTACGAGATTGGTTATGAGGCCAAGAAGACTAGCCGCCCGGCTTCCGCCGTGAAGAAGGCGGTCAAGAAGGTGGGTAGCAGCCGCAAGAAAGTGGAGCGGCGCTTGGGCCGATGAGGGGCGTGGTATTTCGGCATCGATTCCTAGGAACGAGCGCCGCCGCAGCCAGTTCAAGGATCGGTCTTGCGTGCCATCGAAGCAAGACCTATTGCCAAAACTTAGCTCCAGCTCGTCCCCCGCGGGCTGGAGCTTTTGCGGCGGATTCATAAATTTGAATCCCAAGTGGATGATTTTTGGGAGGAAGCTCCTTTGCCGACCAGACAGCGGCAGACCGCTCGGTCCCAGCTCATTTTTCGATCCGGAAAAACCGCCAGGCTGGGGCCGATGTGCTCTATGCCGGGCGCGTTCGATCAGTACCAGCCCATCTTGAAACAGAGACCAAACCAACCAGCGAGCGCGATTAGAGCGGCAATGTTGATGTACGTCTGAGCCTTCTGCATCGGTTCACCGCAATCAAAGGCGTCCCGCAATTCGGAAAAATGGTGCTTGGTCCCTGCCTGCTCCACCTCTCCGCACTCGACCAGGTCAACAAGGTTTCTGTTTCTGGCGCCCGGCTCATCGCCGGAGCTTGGGGTTCTCCACCTTATGTGCTTTGGCGTGTTCTTCTCGACCTGCGGGACCATGCGGGCGGGGTCGGGAGCGCCCGGAACGCCCCGCGGGCCGAGCAGCCCACGCGTAATGTCATCTTCGGTTCTTTCCGGCTCGACGCCGTTGATGGGCCGCTGTCGCACGGGAACGACCTCCTGATGCGCACCGGCAAGCTCAAGCTACCTCCGGCTTGAAGGTCTGCGGCTGCTGCTCTGGTGCCGGCGGTCGAAAAGGAATCGGGAACGTCGTGCGCGCGAGGCTTACCAGCGCCGCTCGTTGCTCGGAGAGACGGCTTTCGATGTACTCGCGCTCCAGATGGGAAAGGCGGGTCTTGAGCAGCCGGTGGTAGCGGTGAATGTTATTGCGGTGGGTGCGCAAGCGGGCGAGCTTTTCTTCGAGTGTCATCATCGTCATCCTCGACGGTTACAAGCAATCCTTTCCAAAAGAGGTCGGAGGAGCCCCTCCGGCGCAAGACTTAGAGAGGCTTGATCTTGTTTCAAGATGGATAAGGATAGGGCGAGGGAGCCGGACCGGCCGCTGCTTCGGAGGACATCAGGTGGGGAGCAAAGTCCTACCCGGTTCTTCGGCGCTGGTTGGCTTCCGCCGTAGCCGGCGCCCCGCCTGCGGTATCCACCGTGAATCTTGCGACCCGCCGGGGACCACTCCAGACCTCTGTCACCGGGTGCGCTTCGAGGAATTTCACAGCTCGACGCTTAGCATCATCGTCGCAGCCGCACTCCAACTCATAGGTCGCATGAGCGACGCCCCAGAGATCGACTGCATATGCCACGTAACGCATGGTCGTGCTGTCGACTAATCGAGAGCGGTCGTTTTTTGCGTCACAACTTCGGCAGCCACGTGCTGACACGTCGTTAGGACAAATGCCGCCCTGCTGCATTGCCATTCACTACCGAGGGCAGCACTTGAGACTGGCTCGTGAGCGGCCAACCCTAACAGAGCGGCCGCGCCGATCAGCAAATTTACGACAACGAGCTTGCGTGCTTTGCGAAGTCCACGTTGGGCTAATCATTGAGATAGTTCCCCTTCTGGGACATGCGCTGGAAGGGAGGAGGCTGGGCCTCGTTTGTTTCAGGCCGACTTCGCAGCCCAGGGAAAATGGTTTCATGGCGATGATCTGGAGGATCGATTCGGAGGCATCTCGGTTAGGCGGGCATGGGCATCCAAGCGATAATGCGGGCGGTTTTGGTCGGCCTTCCTGCCCTACTTGTCTCTGCTTGCGTGAGCTCTGATCGGGTCACTTCCGGTTCGACAGTTAGATCAGGGGCACCATGGGCGCGAGACCTCAATGAACCGCCCCCAAGTCGACCGCCGGCTGACGCAGCAATCTCAGGCGTAAAAGCAGACCTGAATGCTGCGCGCGCGAGAGCTTCCCGTTAGAGCTATCTTCGGCTCGCACTCACAAGACCCGCTGGTTCACGCCGGCGGGCCTTCGCTCCTGCTTCTCTTTCCGGAACTGAGGAGGAGCTTGGGCAGGGGCGGCATCTGCGGGCGGGGAGTATCGATCGGTTGGTCAGGAGAGGGATCAACCTCTTCCGCCTTCCTCCTGCTGACGAGGACGCCAATGGAGCCGGTGACTACTAGCAAGGTCCCTGCGATCATCAGGAAGAGCGGCAACTTCAAGGTTGCGAAAAGAGATAGCCACGCAGTCTCCGCCAACTTTTCTACTCCTTTGGTTTGGCCCACCGGTTGATGGCGCCACGCCTGCCGCAGGCCTTACAAACCGGCTCTGTATGTGACGGCGGCTTGCTGATTATCTCGAATTGGTTACAATACAACCTGTTTTAGAATTTTGGATTTGGATCTACCCATTGGCAACAAGCATTGAAGAGATCGTTTCGGCTTATGTACGTCTGAAGAACCGGCAAGCGTTGGAGAATATGCGAGACCTGCGGCGCCAGTTGCTTGAACAGCTACAGTCCACATCAAGCATTAATCCGACTGACTCTCGGGATGCTTTGCTTGATGACCTCCGAGTGATCGAGGATGGACTGGAGCAGCTCCAGCTAAGGCATTGACGAGAGGCCCGCCGGTTCACGCTGGCCGGTCTCTATGCTAGCGAGTTGGGGTGCCCCGGCGATCGTGCGGAACGTCGTGGCACCGGCCGCAGGAACCGTCACAAGGCGGCGCCTGCGGCCGCTTGTTCTCGTTTCACGGAACGTTCTTACGCACCGTCAAGGTACTGTCCGTATTTAAGCCCAGGTGTCCTAAGTTGAATTTGGAAAGTGCCCTAAATTCCAGAAGGAACAAATGTTCGCTTTGGCATTTAAGGGGCCGATAGCCGAACGACGGTGCAGCCGTTGCTGAGGCTATGGGCCCGGCCTCCTAGGCACACCGGGCCCGCTTGGGGGGTCTTAGGAACCCCTCGACTAAAAAAGCCCCAGCCGCTGTCTGGACGGCTGGGGCGTCAACCAAGAGAGATCACCTGTTCTTCGGCAGATGTATGGATCAAGCTGCCCAAGGCATTCACGTTCCGAATAGAGTGTGGCGGTGTCGGTATCAGGACAGCGGGCGGAGCGGCGCGAGTAAGCGCGTGGAAGTAACCAAGCATGCCTCAGGCTGTTCACATGCATGAAGCGCATCTTCTGCAGGTCACTACTGACGATGGTGAGCGCCGGTTTTGGTTGGCGGCCGGTACGGAAGAACAGGCCGTTCAGCTGGTCTTGGATGCCATCCCAGAGGGATGGACCGCTAAACTGATCGATGGTGGGCTCGCCGCCCGCGAGGAAGTCGCAGCACTCGGCCTGAATGTTGGGCTCGCGCCAGGTGAAGCCCGCGAGGTAAGCAGAGGAATCGGGCATAGCTGATATGAAGGTGCTTCTCCGCCCGCGAGCGGGAAACACAAGCACGGTTCGGGACGCGAGCCAGATGATTCTGAAGCTCCCCCGACAAGGAGCGTCAGATGAGCGAACGACGTGAGCTATATCGCAGCACCAATGGCGACGCCTGGTTTCTGGGACGCGAGCCGGCCAATGGCCATGCTTTCATCATTCATCAGCCAAATGCGCCTTCCGGCGGTCGATTGACACACATCGAACTTGGCGACTTCTTGCGAAGCGAGCCGAAAGGACCCGAACATCAGGCCCTGCTGCGCTTGATAGGGACCCTCGTGAACGTGCCGCCATACGCTTAGGATATTGCGGCCGCGGACAGCTTCTTACCAAACTGGGAGCTAAGATCACGTTGTTACACGAATGCGCACTGCGTTCTGGAACCGGCCTGAATTTGCTTGCCAGTGCTTAGGAACGGCGTCGGAGGGGCGCACGTCGAACACTTCGCGAGAGGAGCAACGTGGACAACGAAACTCAGCTGCCCTTCCGTAGGAGGACACTATCCCTGAAATGGCCATTGGCCATGCTTCACAACGTGGGCACGATGGGAGCATACAATCAGCCGATAATGTCATGGGACAATCTCCTTCGTATCACTGCATTCCGAGGGACGCTCCCGCTGGAGAGCTGCACTGAAGGCCGGGGCCGCTCCACCGGCTCGGCGGGAGAGCCGACACATTACCAATTCCGAATTTTCGCCCCTCTTGAAATACTCGGCCGCCCTCTCCGATTGAGCTAGAATCTGCTTGCTTTGCTCGATCAATAGGAGGGTTCGCTCCCTATGTTGTTGGGCCTGCTGTACTTGCCTCTGTGCTCGTTCGATCAAATAGCGGCTGTATTCCTGTGGTGAGGGCATCAAATGCATAGGTAGAACTCGTGGTAAGAGTGCTAAATGCCTCGATTTGTTAAACGTTCCTCTCGCGGTTGCCGAGCTAAGCCGACGCCATGCCCATCATACATCGCGCAGATCAAGACTCCGCTTCCGATGACGTCGCGCCCCCAGAAATTCAAACTGAGGCTTGACCCAATTCCGCGTTGGAAGTGTAGGGGCGTGCCTCGACGTGTTTCATGCGCCGTGCCCCGTGAGCTTGTCTCGTTCAGTGCGGGCGATTGCCTTGACCTTGGCCTCGGCTTCGCTGCGGGTCAGCAGATCCGGCCTGAGGCGGCGGCTCGGCATATCGTCCCAGTAGACAAAGACGCTGGGCCGGCCATCGGCGAAGCGGACTTCGTAGCTGCCGGCATTGGGGACGGCTTCGTGCTTGAGCAGGCGGATAGGATCGGCGTCGGTCATGGTTTGGTGTCTAGGCAACTGATTGGGTAATGCCAAATCGCTTCGCCCGGATCCAGCCCTGTTCGGAACAGTAACCCGACAATGTTCGGAAACGAACAGAACGGCGCTTCGAGCTGTGATTAAGCTCGCAATCGCTTGGCCTCCCCAAGCGCCAAGCACCTCCAGCGGCCCCGGCCTCCACCACCCCGTAACCCCACTGGCCGGGGCCGTCTTTCCTTGTGGTTCCGGACAGTCCGCGCGGCCGCTTGCCGCTGGCGATTTAATTTTTAATTTGAATTAATTTAAATGGCTGATTTAATATCGCGTCGGGGGCAATCGCTGGCCGCTCGGCGGAGCGCGGAGCTAGCAGAGGAGAGGTTCCAGGAAGATCACCTGGGGTGTTCTTCGGCAACAGCATTTGCATTGACTCTGGCGATGACGACCGTGCCATCTGTATGGGCTTGCAACGGCAATGGGAAGTGTTCCGACGCGCCCGGGCAGACGAGGGGAGCCCCCGGACCGATTGGGGCCGGCCTTCCTATTCTCGCGATTGGATACGGCGTGTACTGGCTGGTAAGACGACGGCGGACCCGCTAAGTCCCGCGATTGCCGGAACCAAATCACAGGAGCAGAGTTGATCCTTCCGTCACGTCTTGCCAATGTGATGCCGACACAAGGACCTCAGCTCGGCGTCAGCCCCGGAGCTGAGGTCTTTTTTTGTCTTCTGTGTACATTTTGCACAAAGCACCGGAACGCAATCCGGGTTCCTGACTCATCTCAAGGGGACTTGGATGGATAATAAGACGTGCCGCGCTACACCTCCTTTGCCCGAGAGGCCGCAGCAACGCTGCTTCGAATGGCCAAAACAACAAAAAACCCGCAGGTTGCATCCGGATTGATCCAGCGTGCAGCCGATCTGAAGGACAGAACGGGCGAACTGCCCCCGGTTGATATTGAGGCGGTCGCCGAGGAACCAAAGAAGCCTCTAACGAAGAACTGAGGCTGCCTCAATTGGCGGCCTCTTTCATTTCGGAATTCATGTGAACAAAAATGGCCCCCCTCCATGGGCGGCGAAGCTGGGGCCAATCGGGGTCGACCGGGCAAGGGCCGTTCCACTCCGGCTTGAGCAGAGCAGTCGGAAATTACTTTAAAAGAATCTCATAGCGACGTTTGAGCCGGTCGCTTGTGGTCTTTGCTGCGTATTGAATGCGTGCAAGGTCGCAGCCTTCCTGCGCGACGACATGCAGCTTCCACTCTGAGGTGCCGGGTCGGGGATCGGGCCCGAACTCAACTTCGATGGACACGACCTTTTCTGTGCCTGGAAAACTTCGGATCTCCTGCAGCGCAATTCGCTCGAGCTCATCCTTCGACACCGGTGATCTGGACACCGTTCGCTCCTAAGGGTGGAGGCGGCTGCTTGAAGCCGCGCACAGCTCAATGCAGTCAGTGACCTCGACGTTCCTCAGATGAGAAGGCGCATCGCGAATCGCTCCAAGCTCGCGCCGATCTTATGATCAGCGCAATTGCTGCAGAGCTTCCGGAGTCAGCTCGTATCGACTCCCCACCTTTTTCAACCAGTGTGCTTTAAGCATACGCCTTGCAGTGTAGAACCCGCACAGTGGACGGTCGCCTCCTGGATGAAATAGCAGGCCGTCGCGTTCGATCAGATAGCCGTACAGCTGTGCGTGCCGCAGCGGCCTCAGCATTCCCGGTTTCGAGGCGGCCTCCATAATCGGCGTTGCTCCTTCGGGCGACGCGGCTCGCTGGACAGAAGGTCTACGGGGAGAGCGGCAGCTGTACCGGTGAGTCGCTGCGAAAACAATGGCGGCTCTGCGCATATCGTTCCTGCCTCTGGGGCGCATCCTCTGCCCGAAGAGGAACGGGTAATCGTCCGCTCTGGAACTGGAACCCTGCTCACCCCGTTTAGCTAACGGGCAGAACAAGGAGGAGGAAACCATGCCAGTCGTACTGCTTTGGGCTGTGCCTACGGTTCTCGTGATCGGTGGCGTCAGCTACTATTTTCTTCATGTCGTGCACTGATCCTGTTGTTTTGAGCGTACGGGCGATGCTTGATGGCGCCTAGGTCGACGCTGCAGCACTGCCGGAAGCCCAGCGCCCTCCCATTGCCCGGCGCTGGGCAGCTATTTGAAAAGGTCGAACCATGAAGCACGCGCTTCCGACAATCGGAATTGTTCTAGGGTTGATCGTGACACCTGCACTCGCCGACTCCTGGAAGGATGAGAGCGGCAAAGGCCGATGGGGCTACGATCATGGTCCTTACCGCGCCTACAACTACGACCGCGAATACAAGCAGGAGTATTACCGAGGCCCCTGCAAGATCGAGCGGAAGTGGGGCAAGCACGGAGAGTACAAAGAAGAGACGAAGTGCAAGGGCTATCGCGACTGACCGCCGAGCGCTGGAAGCGGCCTAGTTTGTAAGCCCGCAACTGCAAAATGCGGCAAAGGCCCCAGCCCGGGACTGACCGGCTGAGGCCTTTGTACCCACAATCTTCATCCTTCGGATCGCCCACGCAAATGCGCATCCCACCGGTTCGTTTCCTGGAATTTCCGAATTCAGGAACGTTCCTCATTCCTCCTGATTAGACGTGTTTGAGGAGGAAGGGACCATGGACGGACTGATTTATCTCATCGGCTTGATCGTCGTGATCATGGCGATCCTGTCGTTCTTCGGCCTGCGCTGAGAGAACGACAATGGCTATTGAAACACTCATGCGCGAAGAAATCATGGAGGGCGGCGTGGCTGCCGAAGACCGCCGGACCATCCAATGGAGTTCGGTGCTCGCAGGCGCTTTCGCCGCCGGCGCGATGTCGTTCATCCTGGTCAGCTTTGGCGTTGCCATCGGTCTCGGCGTCAGTTCGGCCTCGCCGACCTGGCGTGATGCCTCCGCGGCGCTGGCGCTGCTCTCCGGGCTGTATCTGATCATCCAGGCGATCTTCAGCTTCGGCTTCGGTGGTTACATCGCCGGCCGGACCGCGCGCCCGGCGCCCGCCCTTGCAACGATCGAGGATGAGGGTGAGCGGCGGGACGGGCTGCACGGCCTGACGGCGTGGGCTCTCGCGGTGCTCCTCGGCGCCGCGCTGCTTGCGCTGCTCGGTGCAGCCGCGATCGACCGCTCGCCGATGCGCAGCTCGGCCAGCAATATGTCTGCCGCCGAACCGCTGTTGAGCTATGAGCTCGACAAGCTGTTCCGCGCGCCGCGGCGCCCGCCCAACACCGATCTGCGGGAAGCCCGCGCCGAAGCGGGACGCATCCTGATGACGTCATCGAGCCACAGCGGTGTCAGCACCGATGACCGGACCTATCTCGTGCAGCAGGTGGCCGCAGTCGCAGGACTTGCGGCGCCCGACGCGGAACGACGGGTCGACGCGCTCATCGCAGACTCGAAGACGGCCATCAACCGCGCGCGGCGCAACGCGATCATCGTCGCCTTCTCGGTTGCGGCCGCGACCTTGATCGGGGCCGCGGTCGCCTGGGCCGCAGCCGTCGCCGGCGGGCGGCATCGTGACGGAGAACCGCTGCCGAACTGGATGGCGAGCTCCAATCGCTTCCATCGCAACCCGCGCGCAATGCCGGTGCCGTAGGCCCCAAAGAAAATGGCCGGGCGCAAGCCCGGCGCAGCGGAAAGCCGATCGCGCCGAAGGAGCGGCCCGCTGCCGGCAACGTCGTCGACCTGATGGAGGCGCTGCGCCGGAGTGTCGGCGGTGCCTCCGCCGAGACCAAGACTCCGAAGAAGCCGGCCAAGAAAGGGAAGAAGGCGGCCGTGGGGCAACGGGAGATGCTTATGCCGATCGCCGGCAAGGAGGCGGCGGCGAAGAAGCCGGCGGCCAGGCCGCAGCGCAAGTCTGCCTGAAGCCAGAATAGGAGAGCCGCATGGATATGCGAGAAGCTTCGGCGATGACAGAAGCCTCGGGGCTTGTGAGCGATCCGACGGCGTCGAGCAGGTTTCCGGTGTGAGGCCCGCCGCCTCGGCGGAGGCGGCAAGGAGGCGGCAGCCGCTCCAGTCGCCTTCGTCTGACGCCGCGATGCGCTGGGCCGGTCGGCTGCGCGAGGTAACGGTGAAGGCCCCGTTGCAGTCGCTCTTCGTCGCGTTCCTGCTCGGTGTTTGGGTCGCGCGCCGGCGCTAAGAGACCTGCGAGCCTGCATGCTTCATGGCTAGGACGCTCAAGACATCTCAGGCCTCACTGGGCTTCTACGATCTGGCGATAGCGGCCCCCTCCAATGAGTCCGAGGTTGACTCGATCGAAGAGAACGGACGGCACTCCAGGGGCGAGCCGAGATGAGGAGACTCGCTGGGAGAAGCAGAAGGAAATGCTCGAGGCTACCCTGCGCCGCGCGCGAACAGCGTTGTCGCCTGCGCTTGCTGCGCGAGCCGGCCTTTCGACTCGCTCATGAGCGTAATGAACGGAACGGCCCACATCGCCGAAGCCTGCCCGAGCAGAACGACCGTCACTACGGCCTGGTGAGTATCATGCTGACCTCCGCAGCGCGGCGGCCCAAGGCCGCCGCAGCCGCATCGGCACACCCCCGCCGCGCGGCGGGTCATCGTCGTCGCCGTCGAGCCGCCGCAGCGCGGCGAGGATGTCGGCGAGCCGGATCGCGCGATCCATGCCGGGTATCTCGCGTAGCGCGGGGCAGGATTCCACTGCGAACATGTCGGACGCCCAAGACGACAGGATGATCCGCTTTTCCGGCACGGAGAGCTCATCGTCGTTGAGGACGTCGTCCGCAGATGCATAGTGCGCGGCGGGATGGAAGAGGGGATCGAGATTGCCGGTGTTTGTGTTGGCGTTGGCCATCGGTTGCCTCCCTTACGCTCCTTTTCTTCGGGATGGGTTCGAGTTGGTGCCGGACGGCGGCGTGGCCGCCGTCCGGATTGCTACTGGGTGTTGATCGCGATGCGCTTGACGCCCGCACTCGGATTTTCCGACTTCGGCAGCGACACGATCAGGACGCCGTTCTTGAACGACGCCTCGGCCTTGTCTTCTTCGACGTCCTCGAGCGGGATCCGCCGCTCGAAGGCGCCGTAGGTGCGCTCGGTGAAGTACCTGCCTTCGTCGCTGCGCTCGGCCTTCTTCTCCCCGCGGATGGTCAGCACGCCACCGGCGATTTCGATCTGGACGTCCTTCTCCCTCATGCCGGGCAGTTCGGCCGAGATCGTCAGCGCCTTGTCCGTCTCGCTGAGCTCGATCTTGGGCCAGCCGAATTGCCCTTCCATCAGCGGCGCCAGACCCGTCCCGCCGAAGCCGCGGAAGACATCGTCGAAGAGGCGGTTCATCTCGCGATGAAGCGCCATGAAGGGGTCGTAGTTGCCGCGCGCCGGCGCAAGTTCCTGATTCCGCGACCGGGGAATGAGATCACCAACTGCCATGGTTTTTCTCCTTCGTTGCATGAGCCAAGGATCGCGGCCGCGATTGCGCAGGCCGCGTTCCGCCATCGAACCTCGATCCGGCGTCAGGCCGCCTTCTTCTGCTCGATCTGCGAGGCCGGAGAGGCGCCGCTTCCGATCTGGATCCGGCGCGGTTTCATGGCTTCCGGCACCTCGCGGACGAGATCGATGATCAGCAATCCGTCGCGGAAGGCGGCCTCTTTCACCTGGACGTAGTCAGCCAAATTGAACACGCGCCTGAATGGACGTGCGGCGATCCCCTGGTAGAGATATTCGCCGGCCGCCTTCTCGGGCTTCCTGCCATCGATGGTGAGCGCGTTCTGTTCGGCCGTCACGGTGATGTCGTCGGCTCCGAAGCCGGCGACGGCGAGCGAGATCCGGTAGTGGTCCTCGCCGGACCGTTCGATGTTGTACGGGGGGTAGTGGTCCTCGGTCGCCTGGCGCATGGTGCTATCGACGAGATCGGCCAGGTGGTCGAAGCCGATGGTGGAGCGCCACAGGGGCGCGAAGTCGAAGGTCGTCCTCATAACCAAGTCCTCCAAAGAGCAAGATGGATACGAAGAGCGCAAGACAGGGGTTTCAGACGGGGTCCGAAGACACCGGCCCGGCGCCCGCACCGGGCCCGATGAGGCGCCCGGCACACCGCTCTCGCGGCGAAAAATGACTTAGATAAACGGAAGGTCGTTTCAAGCGGTGGGTCGCAAAAAATTTGCCGGTGACGGCCGGCCCTGCGCCACCTTCCTGAAGGACTCGGATGCGCGGCAAGAGGCGTCTTGACAGTGATCCGCGCCCGAATATTTTTCCGCTGGGATTCTCTTCCCTTCTTCTCAACACAAGGACCGCGACGACCGTCAGGAGTGACGACGATGCTCGATGAAGATCTGGCCCGCATTCGCGCGCACCGCAACAACATCCACCGCTACCAGCGACTGCTTCGGACGAAGCTATCGGAGCTTGAACGCCAGTTCATCGAACGCCGCCTCGCCGAGGAGCAGGCCGCGGTTCAATCCCTCGCCGCAGAGACCTTCCCAGTCGCGTTTATGCTGCCGGAAGGTCCCGCTCGCTCCGCAGGAATGGGGGCCGAGTGATGAGCGACGTTCGCGACCTCCTGATCCGCGGCAGCGAAAAGGTCATCGGACACTATCGGCTGCTACTGGCGAGCGCCAAAAGCGAGAGCGAGCGCCAGCTCTACCGAAGCCGGATCGAACGCGAGCAGCGGCTACTGGATGAATTGCTGGGCGGCTTTCCGGATCGGTACGCCGCATAAGCTCTTTCCGAATGCCACACGATGACCGCCATCCACGTCTCGGGTGGGCAGTTCGTCGTAGATCGATGCTACTGTCGTCAGCTCGAGCCGATGCCAGAGTGCGCGTCCTTGCCGCCGGAGGCCATTGGCGAGGAGGCGCCGTTCCTATCGGGTGCTTGGATCAGTCGGGCACCATCGAACTGCCTGGCGCGGTACTCGAGATATAGCTGGCCCGTTATCAGCATGACGCCGGCGCAAGCCAGCGCCATGGCGGCGGCGATGATGTCACGATAGTCATCCATTTTGGAATCGAATTTCGCAGCCAAAGAACGCTGGTATTGCGGCTAAGTTCCTGGCCTAGCCTGTAGCTCACACGCACCCGCGCAACGGTTGCCGCGCTCACCTCGGAAAGAGCTTGTCGCGAATATAGCGCGAGGTCGGCGTCAGTCTGATGCCGCGCGGCTTGCGCACGCATTTCCACGCCGGCGTCGATCCCTCAGTCCTCGGGCGGGCACTCGGGACAGGTGACGCCGATCGAATCCAGGAAATCGCGAAGCTCGGCGGCAGCCTCATCGGACGAGACGCCTGGCGGCGGATCCTGACGAGCGATGTCGAGGGCACGCTCGCGGGCATGCGGGTCGGCGCGATCCTGCATCCACCCGTGCGCCCCGCATTCGCCGATTGCGCCGGCTTCTTGCAGAACGCTGATCGCCCATCCGCGCATCGTCCGGATCGCCGGCCGTCTCTCCTTCGTCATCAGCATCGAGATCGCTCCTGCCGGACGAATCCTTCCGCCGCCCGCGTCGTTCCGGCGCATAGCACAGAGCAGGGATTCGAAATGTGCAGGCTCAATCTTGTCCACCTGTTCCAGTGCGGGTCTGTGGACAGCTATTGTCCCGATTTCATCAGCTGCCGCGGGAGAACGAGCACTACATTGATCTGGCGATCGAGGATCTTCGAGGCGATGATCGAAATCTGCAGCGCGAACTCGTCCTCCATCTCGGCTGCGGCATCCTCGTCTCGTGCATAGACGTAGAGGATATCGCCGTCCACTTCGTCGAACCGGACAGCTCGGAAGAGCCGATCGAAGCGATCCGCACCGACGATCAGCGCCATTCGGGCGGCAATCGCCTGGTCTTGGACTGCAGTCACAATCATAGCTCGGCGGTCCTAATTTCCTCTGCCGTAGTCGACTGCGAAGACTTGGTAGTATTGGCCCGGCGTCGTCTGAGTGAACACGATCTCCAATGCGACGATCTCTGCATAACCTCTGGTATCGTCGCCGACGTTGATGAGATCAACCACAGTCAGCCCTTTGCCAGTGTCAAAGTTGGAGGCCGGCGCTCCAGGAATGCGGATGAGACCTTGCATGGCCGGGCCTCGGGTCTGGATGGCAACCTTGATGTGGGGCGCCCTTCGAACGGCGAGCCGCTCCGAACGGAAATCGATCCGCTGCCACTGGTCGCGATCTCCTGAAGCGTGACCCATGTACCTAGGTCCAGTCGCCGGATCGATAGCGGCAAAGGTTGGTGCCGTGAAAAGTAACAGGGCTGCGCAACTGCTTAAAAAGGAACGATGCATGGAGCAATTTCGTTTCGGCATCGCCCGCCTCATGCCCTGATCGAGAAGCGGTCGAATGCCGTCAGGGTTTGCAAGCGCGGTTGTACGTCCTGAAGATAGATTTGAGCCTTGAGGAACGTGATCTCATCCTCAAGCTTGCTCTCATCAACATCGACAAACCATGACCTTGGCCTACCGTCGGTCCCATCGCTCCATCTGTATCCCCGTCGCTTGAGGGCGTCCTTGAGATCGAAAGGCGATTGCTCCGCCCATACGCGGATCGTCTTTTTCCGGGCTTGCTCAAGCAGGGCCGCCAGAGCTGATGTGCCTGTCGTGGGGAGCTGGAAAGCAAGCAATTCGAGCAGCGCATGGCAATCGTCGACCGCTCTGTGGGCATGATGAAAGAAGCCGGCGCCGTTCAAGAGATAGCCCAGGCGAGAGCCTTCGAAGCCATGCTTCCGCCACTCGACCTGCGTTGCAGAGCATGCCCAGGCTTTGCGTTGGAAGATTGGCCAATAGCGCTCCGCAAATTTGCGGTCGAAGCCTGCGTTATGGGCAATGACGATCACTGCGTCGCCCACGAATGACGAAACAGAATCCTCGTCGATACGGTGGCCGGCGACCATCTCGTCGGTGATACCGGTGAGAGCAATCACCTCCGGCGGGATGGGCGCGGATGGCTCATTGAACGAGGTGAAAGTATCTCTCAGACCTGCGATGCGACCGTCCGGTAGGTAGCCGAATTTGACCATCCCCAATTCGATGACTTCGTCCTTTCGCTGGTCGAGGCCTGTCGTTTCTACATCGAGCAGAATCCCGGTTTTGGTTTGTTGCTCGCTGGACGGCGTAAAGGTCTCACGGCGCACTAAACGCCGAAGGACGCGGTAATCTGCAGATTTGGCCAATGCCTCGGCCATGGCGGCCAAGGCTAGGTGGTTCTCAGGATTCGGCGTCGTGCTGACCTCGCGTAACGCTATCTTCACGTTGGAGTTTCGCGTATGCCTTCAGGCGTTTCGGAAAGCGTGCGTGTACGCTCCTGCCGCGATGGCATATACCGCTTCGCCGCCTGAATAGAAGACAAGCGCTCCACCTGCAACCACGTCCATCTTCTCTGCATTCAGGCCAACGACCGCTGTTCGTCCGCTCATCACGACAAATGAATGCTGCCCAACAAAATCCGGAGATTCAAATTTGGGCTGCTTGGGTTTGGTGGGCTTCTTGGGCATGAAAACCTCCATGAATGTTGCTTCAACGATCGGAGCGGCGGAGCCGCGCAATATCAATTAGCTTGACCCGGTCACGCACCTGCCGGCCCTTGAGCGACGTCAATGACATGACGGTCAGGCCCAACAGTGATCACGATTGTGTAGCTCTTTTGAGCTCCGCCCTGGTCGGTCGGCGGCGCAAGGTGCAGCTGGCCTCCGTACCATTCGCCCGGTAGCAGCGTATTGTCTTTGATCACCGCTTGCTCGAGCACGGCCATGTTGCGCTGGCCGGTCTCGATGGTCGCGGAAATCATCGCTTCATTCTGAGCAGCTGCGTTGCCTTGAGCAATGACCGCTGCGGTCGGGCTGTAGAACGTGCCGGTTCGGCCACTCGGTGTCGTGTAGCTGCCGTAACCAGCGCGAGAGGCGCTGTATGCGTTGGCGCCGGCGGCAACGCCTGTCAGAAGCGCAGCGGCGACCTGCCGGTTCTTTTCCTCCTGAACCAGCATCTCATAGGTCACGATTTTCATTTCGAAGTCCGACCCGGCGGCGTGCTGGACTGCCTCAACTTGTCCGACTCGAAACTCGACAGGCTGTCGGCTGAGATTATTAATGCCCACCACGAACACAGGGCGGCCGTTCGCTTGCAGCTGACGGGATGCCGGTCGAACGAGCACCACAGAGCTTTTCTGTCGAGACACAAGGGCAGGTTGCCCGTCCCGCATAAGAGCTTGTTGCTGCGGATTAGACGCCTTGAACGAAACCGTCTCGCCAGCTGTCATGCAGCCAGCCACCGTGGCGCAGGCCGCCACAATCACCAAAATGCGCATGTTGAAATGCCCCGTCGAAAGGGGCTATGCAAGCGCAACCGATGCGCGAGGGCAAGCGCCGTTTACGCGCGGGAGGTCCGCGGTCCGCAATCAAAAGGTCTAAGGCGGCCGCGGGGTACCGCTACGCACCTCGCGTCCAGTGCAGGGCAGGCTTTAGGCGCACTGCAGCAAGCGTGCAGGGTATTTGTCGACTATTGTACTAGGCTCAAGGACCATCAGTCGCTCGAGGACCTCAGGATACGCCGCCGGCGACTGGTGGTGGATCTGCCAGAACCGGCTGCGACTGCTGGACGTCGATCGTTGGCGGGTAGCGGGCGAGCACGAGCGAATCAGTGTAAAGACGCCCAAAGGGCCGCGTGGAACCTGAATGCCATCTTCCGCTCTCACGAGGTCTGGAGGGCCCCGGAGCGCCTGATGGGCGAGGGGCGCCCCCCACTGCACATATTAGCGGGGCGACGGGCCTGGTGAGGTCTGAATGCCACCGGATGGGCGCCGTGATCGGTCGCATGAACGAAGGCGGCGGGGCAAGCCGGAATGGGCCTCCCCGAGCTGGCTGGGCGCTCCGGGTAGATTTCAACCGCCTACCGCCCCGGCGATGTCCGGGAGAAGGGTCGGCGGACGATTGCCGACCGGGCGGCCTGTTGCGCCAGTCCGCCAGCCGAAAAGAAGGACAACGTGGTAGCGATGCGGGCCTGATTCTGGGGCCGCCGCAAAGCTCGGCAGAGTTGTAAAGCATCAATTTGAGTTGACGTCGGGCCTCCGGTAGGCCTTTAGTTCCTTCGTGGGGCAACCGAACTTCATCGTTAACGCAGCGTTAATAGCTGGAATGTTCGGATCTGACTTGGCGATTGCCGAGTTGCAAAGGGAGATCAGCATGGCTATGGCAACGGGGCGTCTGTACGGCCCCACAGAGGAACGGAAGGACGCGGATTACAGTTCGCTTCTCGGGTTCGTTGCTCAGCCTGTGCGGATCGATCCGCATACCCACGATGCTGAGCAGAGCCCGCAGGTCAATCTCAGAGACATCGCGGAAACCATTCGTCAGCGGTCGACATCACCCACGGAATAGCATGACCGGTGCCCCGTCGGCGCCGCCTGCGCCTGTAACGGCCGACGATCAGTTTCCGCGGTCGATGAACCTACCTAAGCAATCTCCGCTGTTTTGGGTGGCGGAGAAGGACAGGTATCTTAGGCAATTAATGATACGCGACATCCAGGCCCTGACCGGCCGGACATTGCTCGTCTATTTTGCGTCTATGACTGATCAGCGAGCGCAAATCAGCCTGGGTGACGAGGTCTATTTCACTGAGATGTTGCGCGATGCAAAGGGCGGTCCTGTCGATCTTCTGATCGAGACCCCCGGCGGCTACACCGATCCCACCGAAAAGATTGCATCGCTCCTTCGGACTCTCGCGCCCGACCTACGAGTGATCGTTCCATGCCGCGCAAAAAGCAATGGAACGATGCTCGCGCTCGTGGGATCGAACATCGTCATGGGACCGGCCTCGGAGCTCGGCCCAGCGGATCCGTTTATTTCCCTCGGGCCGAATAATATCGTGCCCGCGCATTTCCTGATCGGAGTGCAAGGGGTAGATCCGGTTTTCGTCCAGGCCGCACAGCACGCCATTGCGCAGACAATGAAGCTCGCGGAAACCCTTCTGACCACGGGCATGATGAAGGGCAAACAACCTGGAGAGATAAACTCCGTCGTGCAAGCCTTAGCGTCGCGGCAACAGTACCCATCTCACGGATCGGTCATTGACGCGGACGAGGCCATGCGTCTGGGTCTGTCAGTGACGAAACTAAGTTCATCGGACGACCTATGGCAGCGCTTGTGGCTCTTACGATGCATGTACGAGCACGACATCCGTCGGGCAGGGGCGATCAAAATCTTTGAAGGCCCTTCGATCAGCAACAGCCTGCGAGCTGCTTAGCCGCCGCGGGACCATCCCGGCGGCAAGATCCCAGGTTTTGGCTCGTGCCCCTTCTCGATGTCGAGGAGGTCGCAAACGTTTTCAGGCTTGGCATCGACGACGCGCCATCGATTGAGATCGCGAAACCATAGCTTCTCTTCAAATCGATAGACCTTCAAGATCGGTCCAGCGGCTGCGCCAGGATCAGACCCGCACGTCTTCACGAAGACTGCTTCGCGATCAAACCTCTTGTCGAACGCAACCTGCTCGGCATCAGGGATATATCTGTTCCAATATCCGAACAGGCCAATCCCGCAAAAGAACAGGACAACAAATATAAAGCTTCCTAGACCGCGCACTGCGACTATCCCCGATACCGCTGACTATAGAAAACGCGCCAACCGCCAAACGATCGCGACGACTGTAAGACATACAGGTGATAGTGCGCCGGCCGATGCGGTTCATCCTACTGTCGCTTCTTGGCTCGGGATTCCAGGACAGCGAGCGTCGCTTCTCCCACGGCGTGGTTCTCATAAGCGGTGAGCTGACCCCCTACGAGATTGGGATTGCGCTCGAGCATCTTCGCTAGCAGACCGCCGCAAAGCACTGCCGCATTTTTTGCGATCAGATCTGCAGCGTTCGATCCAGCTGAGAGCCGCATAGATTCATCAGAAACGCAGCGATTGTAAGCTGCGATTTCCAGATCGATGGCAAAGGCCGGTGCCGAAAGCGCACAGAACAAGATCATGGCGTACGATATTATTCGCATGGTCATTCCTGCACATCAATCGCGTGTAAAGCCGGCGCATAGCCAGCCGATAAGCCAGAAGAATAGGAAAACGGCGGCGCTGCACGCGATCGAGATGGCGAGCCCGAGAGAAAAGGGCTGGATTGCGTATTCAAGGGGAGCAGGAGGGGCGCCTCTCGCGTGCGCAAGCGCTACTTCCACCGGGTCTCCGTAGAAATAATAGCCTGGGCATCCAAATTCATCCCAATCCACTTTTTTAGGATCGTACGTCCTTGTTTTGAGCGGACGATTTTCCTTAACCAGACGTGCAATGCACGTTGCCTGCGCGAATTTTCGATTTTCTCTGTCCTGCTGTTCCACTGCTGTCACTACTGAGAAGGCAATACCGATGAGCAGGAAAATTGCACCGGCAACAATGCCGATCCGCTTGAAGCCGCGAATGAAGCGGGCTCCTGCCGTCAACGGCACGGGTGCTGATCGATAGGGGCTGATCTCGGTCATTCTTGCAAAATTCGGAAAGAGATGTTGCGACACGTGAGAAATGCGAGAAGAGCCGCCGGTTTTAAAACACCGGCGGCTTGAGCGATCGATCTCGTTACACAGGCGGCAAGCCAATCATCGTGCGCCCCCAATTGTAGGGGGCTTTCCGATCAATCGCTGTGCAACTCGCAAAATTCTCTCTACTCGGCTTATTCTCTTTTTTTCCTTGGCAATTATAAAATCCTTGACCGAACGCAAACGTGTCGCGAGGCGCACCAGTAAGCTTGAGCGAGTCCCACATTGTGTTGCGGCCCTCGATGGGCGGCGCCCCTCCACGCAGACACCACTCGATGTCCATCTGAGCTCGCACGGAATCGCAAGCGCTCGCGTCCCATGATCCAGCCAGTGAGATGACAAACGCGCCGAAAAATGTTCTTCCGATAAACATCGTGCCCCCTGCATAGGTTCTAAGGTCAAACGGCGCGGATCCCACCGCAACCCGAAGGCGAGCGCAAGAGATGCGGCCATAAGGTAAGCAAATTTATTTTTTCACAATAAGCCCCATTGCGCGCGCCATTCGCCTCACGGATCCGGTGTGCCGACCGAGCGCCGCCGCTATCTCCGACACGACACGACGACGTGCCAGCCACGCAAGCCGCTTCCGCTCAGCCGCAGTCCATTCCTTTGGCTTCGACGATCTCATTTCGAAATGATCGAATGAGCTCGATGCGAGCGATATTGGGAAATTTACGGGTGGCGGCGAGCGACTAAAGTGCGCCGAAGCGCCCAGGAGAGACGGATTTCTTAACGCACCTCAAACCCGCCAACCTTAGTGCAATACGCGAGCGGCTTCTGCTAGCCGGACCTTCTCTCTCAGCCCCTCAAGATCTTTCATTGCTTTAAGCAATCTCACCAGATCAGAGACCATGTGTGCCAGAGTAGGCTTGCGCGGCTTTGGGACTCGAGATTTCTGTTTCATCGCGAAACGGCTCCCTGCCATGACCGACGGAGATGGGCTGGATCAGCAAGGACCGTGCCAAGCGAAGTGCAATCAGTCGCGGCAGAGAGCGTGGGGGCGGGCAGGAGGGGGTCACCGCGTCGGCAGCCGGTCAACCATATTCGCCAAGACCTTCGGCGGCAGCCCGATCCCCGAGAGCTTCCAGGTCGTCCCGTCCAGATGCATGCTGACGCTACCTGCGTCCTGACTCTCGCCAAGCCGCAACGCAAACTCGACAGGCTTCACCGGGGTGATCCGTCCGGCGAAAACGAAGATGTTCGAGACGTCGAGCTCGGCCAACGACGACATCGTTCCGAACGTGATGTTCTCCGCGCCGTTGCGAACAGTACCGCTCTTCAGAAGTACCGACAGGTTTTCCGGAGTCAAGAGCTTGATTGCGAGATCATCGGCGATCGTTGCGCCGAACGCGTTTATGGCCATTCGCTCGAATGGTCGCACCGGCCGCTTTTGGCTGATTCGATCGAGGTACGCGGAGACAACCTGGTCGACGAGGGAGTGGCGAACACGCGGCAGATCCGTTCGGGTCATCACTTGACGGGCGTCTCCGCTCCGAACGGCCGAAACGAGATCCAACGCGGAAACGAAAGCCGATCCGGCATACACCACAAGGCAGAGCACGAGGACCGCAACGATGCCTACGAGCCACTTCATGGAGCGGCAATCGAGGCGACCGGACTTTGTTCCCGGAGCTACCGATCCGGTGGCGCCTTCGATCCATAGGATTGACGCGCGATTGGGCGATCCCCGGCACTCAGCGTTGGGATCGCAAGGGGATTGATTGGTATCTCGACCGGGCGTCCGGTCTGGCTACCGAGGCGACCGCATCGAGCGATCCGCTGGCAGACTGGCGGGCTTTCCGCGCATGGCGAACGACATGACACTAATCCTGAGCAAGCTTCATCAGACCTTTTAAGCGGCGACCGATACCACCCTTAAGTTCGCGCATGTTACGAAACATAATTATGGGATAGTCTTTGACATCAAAATGAAGCTTCGTCCCTGAACGAGCAATGTAGATTGGGGTCTTCCCAATACCGTGTGCGTATCCGGCTTCCCAAAACACATTTGGCCTCTCAAGCGTCAGGTCGACAAAAACATACTCTGCCTTTCGAATAGACTCTAAAATTCGATCCGTGATGCGGTCATTCGACTCGGCATCATCGATCCTCTCGGCGGCAATTCCGAATTCCTTCGTGGCCTCTTTTATAGCTTCAAGAACGTCGACGAGCTGATGGTCGTTTTCGTCGATTGCCATGGCTACGAAAGCATAGCCTTTCTGGATGTCCGCAACGACCTGAGCACCGTCTTCGGGCTCTTTTGGAGAAGGATTGAGCAGCTCGGCAATGGTCATATCGATCATATCGCCAATTGTCGGGACTAGGCTCATCAGGTACGGGCGGGGTCGTGCATCAGATCGAACGGATTCGAGTTTCGCATTATTGGCCCTCCAATTGCGGGAGGAGGACTAATTGTGACAAGCCTCATGCATCCGGCTTCGACGATTTCTCGCTCAACTGCTCGCCTATTGAGGTTCAGCCGTTCGCGAAGTTCAGCGTCGGGCTTGTTGTGCCATGCCTGAAGTCTTTTCTTGAATGCTTTAAGCCGCTCGATACGGTCTTTTATGTCCATGAATTATCCGGAATAAGCGTTGAACCTGCCGTGCTTCACGCCGCGAATGTACCCGCGCGACACGCGCTCTTCCATCTCGCGCTCCAAAAACTCGTTCGCAATCAACAGCGCCTTCACAGCTTCGCGCGCATCACCGCCGCAGGCTGCTATGGCCTGATCGGCGGCAGCTTCCAAAGCCTGCGCATCCAATTGTAGTTTGGGAGCGGCAGCTTCGGGCATGAGGAAGTCCAAACGGTGGGGCTAGGCAATGTTCTCATTCCGTTCTAAACAAGTCAAGCATGGTCGAGCGCGGCTGGAATCGCGAGTTCGATGAACCGATCTCGCTGCCCGGCGGGAAGGAGCTTGTCACTTTGCGGGATGCTGCAATGTACGTGACGCTGCTTCCGGCTGAGAGCGCCCAAGCGCGAGGAGTGGCAGGCCGCTATTGAGGCTTTGATGTTAGTGGCAGAGCAAGGCGGTCCCACAATGTTCGCGCGGATAGGAATCATGCGGGCGCTCAACATTGGCAGGGCGGAAGTGCCTCGAAAGAAGGTTGCGAAGAAATATAGGATTGTGCGGTGATGCTCAGATTGCCGGTTCGATCATATCGGCGCAATATTGGCCGCTCCTGATTATCGTTGAGCGTACTTAGATTGTTTAAGGAGACTTGAGATGAGAGTGTTTTTGGGCGTGCTTTTGGCTTTCTGCCTCGCTTCCGCAGCGCATTCGCAAGACTCACCCTACCGAAAAGAGTTGAAGCGTGCAGACCTCACCGGCACAAACATGGAGGTGATAACAAGCATTAGCGAAATAAAACCCGGCGAAGTCTCGATGTTGCACATCCATCATGGGGACGAGTCGTACTACTTCCTGGAGGGCGGCACTATCGAGAACTCCAGACGGCAACCAACGGAACGTGCCGACGGGTACTGTGGGTGTAAACGCGCGTGACGTGCCCCACGGCGCTTATAAGGTTGTTGGCGACAAAACGATAAAGATTCTGACCGTCCACATCGTCGACAAAGGTAAGCCCCTTTACGACAAACCCAATTAGGAGAGTCCACTATCATCGGGCGGTTTTGCAGCGTTCTATTCCGGGCGGCGGCGTTAACGGTTCTTACTCTGTCGCCCGGCATTGCGAGCAATTTGGTCGGACAAGCCAGCATCATTGACGGCGACACGCTCGAAATTCACGGCACGCGCATTCGCCTTTTTGGAATTGATGCACCCGAAAGCTCGCAGCTCTGTCGCGGTGACGACAGCTTGCCTTATCGTTGCGGAGCGAAGGCGGCGAACGAGCTGGACGCCTTCATAGCGCGGCGGCCGGTTGACTGTGAGCCGGTTGGGCGTGATTTCCATGGACGTACAGTCGCAACGTGCTCAGCGAGCGGTGTTGATCTTGCGGAGTGGCTAGTCCGTGGCGGGCTCGCATTCGATTGGCCTCGCTACTCCAAAGGTAAATACGACGGCGCGCAACGCGAAGCCGAACGCGCGGGGCGGGGAGTATGGACGGGCAGCTACGTCGTGCCCTGGCTCTATCGCGCTTGCATCAAAGACGGCGGCGAGCCTAAAGGTTGTTCTGACGGGGCAAATGCACGGCCGTAGTGATCAGCGACAGGCTTCGTAGACTGAAAGCGGCAAGGTCACCGGGACGGCGACGCCCCAGCGCAGCTGTTCCCCCTTTGACGTATATTTGATGCGCGATTGAAACGCGCACTGCCGCTCGTTGGTTTGGAGGGTAATCGAAACTGCTCTCGGAGATCCCCATGAGCGACGAGGATATGGTCGTCCTGGCCGGATTGGCCGGCTTAGCCTGGTGGACATACGTCTTTCTGCCCCTGGTCTATTTCTATACCTGAAGGACGGGTTGTTTGGTGGACGTTGTGCCGCTTTGGAGATCTTGGAGGAGGAGACCCGGAGGCGGGCGCACGAGCTTTGGGAGAACGAGGGGCGGCCCGAGGGCAGGGACCTAGAATTCTGGTTGCGCGCGGAGCGCGAGCTACACCGGGGAGGCCCTTAAACCCATCAACCCACGCGGCTGATCTTTCACGTGGAGGAGCGCGTGGAGAAGATCAAAGAACGCGAAAAACATCAATTAAATCAATTATCATAGGGGGACACCCCTTCCACCGAGCCGAAGCGATAATCGTCTCCGTCCCTCGGGTTCCTCCGCAGGATCTTCATCAGCTTCGGCTTCGGCGGTCGCTTCTTCGGATCCTTATGGTTGAAGTGCCCGCGGGTTGGCATAGGGATCATATATCGCTTGCAGAGGTGGCGTAGGGCGGTCTCGGTGATCCCAAGATCGGCGCCGGCGCGGATCATGGTTTTGCTCCACACCAAGTCTCGGAGCTTCGCCCGGCTTATCTTGACCTGCGTGCCGCGAATGCTGACATCGACACCGCGGGTCTTCGGCGGCGGTTTGATCCCGTGCTTCAGCTCGAAGGCTTTGGTGGCGCGGTCTTCCATCCTTGATCGGTAGCGCGCCAGGCGCTCTGGGTAGGGATATGGAAACGGCGCGCACGCCTTCTTCAGCTTGTAATAGCGCCGGGCCCAGGATTGCTGCTCTTTGTCATCGAACGGATAGAAGGGCAGGTCGACGGCGCGCGCCCACGGAGCTCCGTCGGGCACGTAGCCGGGTCTGTTCAGGTCGAAGTCCCACCACAGGGCGTCGGAGAGCCTGATACGTTGCTGCGGAGCGGCCAGGTGATCGACTGTCTCGGCGCAGTATCTGGGGTGCCCTGATGGATCGCCGGCCACTGGCGCAATGATGCCGACATTGAGGAGGCCGTCGAGCTCGTAGCCTTTAAGTTGGAGCCGCTCGAGGAGCTCCTGTTCGTCGTAGAGGGGCGGATCGGTCGTCATTGCTTCATCCGCCGACGACAACGCGCGTCCATCTGATCGGGCGGTTAGCAAAGCTTGTGTTGAAATAGCCTTTTGGAGGTGTCGGCACCTCGTAAAGTTTGCAGATCCGCATAAGCACGTGCTTCTTCATCCTAAGGCGTTTCGCCACCTCGGCCATCGGCGCATTCCAGACGCGCAGACCCAGCTCAACTCGAGAGATGCCGGTGTACTTGGTGACCTCATCGTTCTGAAGCGCGGCCAGTCGATCGATCATGAGCTGGGCATAGGCGGCCGCAAGCATCGCCTTTTTGATCTCGGGTGAAACATCGTGCGGTACGCTGGGCTCCAGGGCAGGGGACGCTTCCAGCGGCCGCGGATCCTGAGCGCGGTCAATGGCCTGATCGTGCGGCAGAGGGGGCGGAAATGGGTCGTTGGGCGCGCCGGTGAATGGCTCTGCGGCGTTGAGGACTTCCTGTTCGTTGCACATGCTTTGCTCTCCGTGAGCCCCAGCATGCGTTTGGGATCACTGAAACCGAGCTCGGTCAACGGTGAGAGTTTGTTGGCTTTGTCGACATTGCGCGAATTGCCTGCAATCTGGAGGCCCCCGCTTGCGTGTTGGTCTTTGTCGGGTCGGTAATGATCACAAAACTCGACCGGCGCGGACGAAGCACTCCGAATCGGGTCGGGTTGCTAGTGCTGCATTGTCGATTTTATCCGTTTTGGCGGTTCTGAAAGGAGCGACTTCGTCGACCGAGGCTGGCTGCTCTCTGCGATAGTGGGCAGTGCGGGGTACGTCGCCGGAGGCTGGTTCGGTGAGATGACTTAGGGGCGCGCAGCCCTTTCACGTGGCTGCTTCGCGGCAGCGCTCGGCCGCCTGATCAGACGGGCGTCTAACTTGGACGCCGGCGGCAGCTGCAGCATGCAGCATCTTCTCGCGTCCGAAGAGATTGAACGGCTTGCCCTCACTCTCCTCGATCATCGATTGGGCCTGCAGTCTCATGAACTCGTCGGCGTACTCACGACCCTGAAGCTGCGCGAGCATGTTGTATTCGCGGTTTAGCTTCGCGATAAGGCGATCGCCGGACCATCGAACAATCGCTTGCTGGATCCGCACAATCCAGTAAGCGAAAAACAACGCCGCGCCGGCAACAGCGAGCGACAAGTACAGCGGCGACAGGTGATCGCCGTAGGCTCCGAGCGCCCTAGCTATGCGCCAGGTGGGCTCATGCCAGAAGAGCAGGATGCCCCCGGTGACCATTCCGAGCACTGCGATCGCGCTGGCAAATCCCAGGGTGAACACCGTGTAGAATTGGCCGCGGGGCATCCCCAAACCTCCGTTCTGAGCTCAACGCCAGATTGCCGTAGCTGAAGGGCCCCTGCAAGCCCGTCAGAAGGCCCCTCAGTCAAGGTAGGAGAGCCGCTGGACGCGTTGCACGGCGACGAGGGCCCGTTGAACCGCACGCTCCCGACGAGCCGCCATGCGGGCCGCCGGTGTGATCGCTGGAGTTCTGGGGACCAAGCGGCGCTTTTTCGGCCGGGCCGTCTTCGCAGGCTTCTGCTTGAGCTTTTTCAGCGGCGCCGGAATGCCCGGCGCGTGGTGGAGCTCGCAGCGCTTGTTGAGCTGGCCTTTCTGAATTCGGCTCTTCGTTGTCAGAGCCGTGAACACGGCGTTGCATCCGGGCTCGGCACAAACGGACTGATAGCGGATCATTTCGACGTAGCGGCCATCCCGGCACCAGTGATCTTTCGTTCCGAGGATTTGGTATTGCCGGCCTCGAGACTTGAAGATGCGGCCAGGGGTGAAGCGGTTCATTGGGGTCTCCCCATGTTGCGGGCGCATGCCGGCTGCTTGAGTGGACGCAAAAGCCGATCCCGGCACCACGACTGCGGTGGAACGGCCAGCGGTGGGGGTGTCAGCGGTGTCAGCGGATTCCGCCTAAACAGGCTCAGGGGAAAATAGAGGGAGGAGGGGGAAGAAGCCTTGGTGTTTCCGCGCGCGCAAGTGACACCGCTGACACCCCCGCACCTGGTGAGACCTTCAAAGCGTCGTTCGTGTCAGCGCTGTCAGCGGTTGTCAGCGCCTCGAGGCGCCCGCACCGCTCCCGGCTGCGCCGAACGTCGGGAAGCAATAGCGCTGACAGCGTTGACACCCGCTGACAGCGCTGACGGGGGCCGGTCTTCATGCCGGGCGTCCGTCAGGTGCCCGCCGGCTGGCTGCTGCGACCGCAATTTCACCGCGAACAGCATCTCGTCGATCAGCTTCGGCGCGCCGGATATCCTCGAAGCGACCGTCGTGAACGGCGGGGTTGATCCGCCAACTGGCCGGGTCGGACGTCGCGAGGCGGACCCATCCGTCGACCTCGAGCTGGCCCATCACTGCCATCAGTTGCTTGGGGTTCTTGCTGAGACTGCGCGGCCGAGCCCTCTTGATCTCCCTGGCCGTGAGCCGCTCGATGTTCCGGGTGAGTATGTAGCCCGCGACCCACCGTGCCTCATGGTCGTGGCCGGCGCCGTCGAGCACAGTGGTGTGAATGAACAGCGCGTGAGCGTAGAGAAACTCCTCGACGTAGCGCCGTGCCCTCCTGGCCGTAGCAGCAGAAATGAGATTGTCCGGCGGCATTTCGATCGCGTCCGCTACGATGGCCCATTCGATCAGGTGAAAGGCGAGGGCATACCGCCCGAACTCGGCATCGGCCTTCGCCAGCCACGTCTTCAGTCCCGAGGGGACGTCGGGGCGGGCCATCTCTCGCACCTTGAACGCCTTGATGGCCCACAGCTCCTCTGCCGCTGCAGGGGAGAAGCGGTAGGTTGCCTCACTGAGGCCAGCAAGTGCCAAGGCGACGCGCGGGATCGTAGCTTCGATGGCAGGATCTTCGGCATTATCCTCGCCAAGGCCGAGCTGCCGAATGGCAATCAGAGCGAAACGCTGCAACAGCCCGTCGGTCTGGAGATCGGGAGCTAGTCGAGCAATGAGATCGTCTTGGATGCCCCCGATGATCGACACAGCCAAATTCGGTGCTTCGACTGACCCGCGGCCTTGCCGGTCGACCCGGTAGGACGCGCCTTCCTTGGCCTCAAGCCAAAGCGCCCTGTCTTTGGACCCCTTAGCCCGATAGGCATCCATGCCGCCAAGCCACCCCGAGAGCTCGTCGGAGCACTGGATTAGCGGAGCAATTTCGGGCGTTTCGGCCAAGCGCGTTACGATCGCCTCTGTCGTGCTGTCGTTCGAGATCTTGGATCGCGATTTGGGCGGCGTGGGCCTTACAATGAGGTCTGCAGGAAGCTCAGCTGGCTCGTCGGCCTTCTTCTTCTTCCAGTTCCGAGCTGAATAAGCGAGCTCTGCCTGTTCGTAGCCGGCCATTTCCTTGGCGAATGCCGCCGACCAACGCTTGTTGACCGGACCCGCGAATGTAAGAGCCGCCTTCACCGCGGCGGATTTGGCCGACCCCGGATCGCCGACAAGGGCAGTCCAAAGCACACAGAGTACGGACCACGAACTCCGATTCTGAAACATCTGTAGCCGGTTGCTGGCCGGGATCAGTGAGCCCACGACGGCCACGGCTGCGGCCGTGACTGCATCGGAATTTACGCCTAGCGATCGCGCGCGATCTTTTCCGAATGCCACCAGGAAAGGCGGAACGATGCCCTCGAGCATGTCTCCGGGTGGCTTTTCTTGCTTCCAGAAATCGGTCGGCTCGTCCCATGCGCCGGGAAGAGTCTTGGAAGAATCCTTCCGATGATCTTTCAGTTCAACCGCCTCGAGCTCGTGCTCCGGCGCCTTCACCCCGACGGAATTCTTGCGGGATTTCGAGGCGCTCCTCACCTTCTTGGCGAGATCATCGTAATCCCACGGCGGAATTGCCTTTGTCCGGTTCCAAAACTCGTCGACCAGTTCGAGCGTCGTCTCTGCGCTCAAGTTGAAGTCGCGAACATGATTGATGACAATGATGGTGGTGGCGTCGCCCCCTTGTCCTTCGATCGCCTCGGGCGCGTGACGGACGAGATAGTCGATCGCGCGTGCTTTTTCGCTCTCGCTGTCCTGTCCTTCAAGTGGAGGGTCCAACTGGAGGGCTTGGCCTTGATCGCTCTTCGGCAGAATGGCGATAAGCTCAGGGCTCGCGTCCGCAATTGGAGCGTCGTCCTCAATTGTGTACGCACCGGCTGAAGTCGTCGAACCCGCGCCGAGTATGTATCCCTTTCGATCGGCACGAATGTCGGTCCCAGGATATCCGGGGATCGTCCCGACGGCATTCTTGAGGATTTTAGCGATCGCTGGCGAGCATTTATAGGTTTCGTGGAAGCCTCCCGAAGGCGACCGTTGCGTATAGGTGCGGGTGAGGAGGCCTGCCTGTTTCATCCTCTGGCGAGACTCTAAACCGCCGTTTTTGGGGTCAAAGTCGATCGAAAAACCCGCGTCGATCAAGCAGCCTATGTTTAGCCTCGGTTCGAGCTCCCAAATCGCACTGAGCTGCTCAGGATCTCGCGTCGCATGGGTTTGCCATCCTTCGATGAAAGGCGGCTTCTTTTCGTTGATCACAACCGGAAAAGCGCGGAAGCCCTTCGCGGCGAGATGCAGCACGCTCTGGAGCTTGGCGTTCTCTGGAGCACTTCGTTGTTTCGTAACGGTATTTGTGGTATTCATCTCTCAGGTTTTCAGTTTCTGGCCCCGTTCGACCTGGCAGTCGGCGGGGCCATTCTTTTGGCGCCCGCGGGGACGTTGTCTTTTGGCCCTCATTGTCTGGTGTTGGGAATGCTTGGCCGGCGAAGAGCGCTTGGCGCGAGTAAAAGATTAGGCGGCCGCTTCTGAGGTCGACTTGCGCCGGCGACTCCACATCCAAGCATCGAGGTCGGTCACGTCGTAGACCACCTTGGACGGAATTGGCGTGATGTAGGTCGGGCCTCCACCACGAACGCGAAGGCGTTCAAGAGTCGCAGTCGAGAGGCGCACGTGTTTCGCTGCCTCTTTGGTATTCAGAAATTGCTGCATCCTTCTCTCCATTTGAAGGCGCCGGCGCTCAGCAAACAAGCGACCGGCGCCAACTGACTGGATCAGATGCTAGCAAACACCATCAGGGGCCATCTCCCCTTGCATTTGTGGGTTTGTCGATCTTAGCGATTCACAAGAGTCACAATTCTCGGCAATCGAAGGCCGGGATCCAATAATCTTGCGGAGCTCGGCTTCCAGAATCGTCGCAACTTGACGCTTCTCTGGCAGCATGTCGTATTTGTCGTAGACCGCAGTCACATCGCCGTTGACGTGATCAAGTAACGCCTTGACGTCTGGCCGCGGAGCGCCCCCGCGCCGCGCGATCGTAGCGGCAGTCCGCCGCAAATCGTGCGCAGTGAAGTGCGCCAGTCCCAGAAATTCGCGGATGCCGCCACGATCCGAGATGTCCTTTCCCTTTTTCTTGCCCTTTTTCTTGCCATTCAGTGCTTGGCTGATTGAAGCGCGCGAAATTGCAATGTCCCCGATGCTGAATTTGCTTGGAAAGACTACCTCCGCCGGCACCTCGTCGATGGGTTCGGGTGGATTGTTGTGACCGATGCCGGGCCGCTCGCGTGTGGTCGCTTCCCTAACAATCTCTTTTGCGAGTTCTGAGAGGGGGACGAGCACAGCCCGGTCCTTTTTCACACGACCGGGCGGCATGTCGTAAAGCGCCTCCACGGTGTCGAGGTGCGTGAGTTCGGCGATCCTGGCGCCGGCCGCTTGGTACGGGCGGACCATCGTCGCCAGGATGAACCTGATTGCAAGGGCAACGGGCCGCTCCACGGGACAGTCGGGCAGGTCGAGACCCCACCAAAGGATTCGGATCTCGTCGTCCGCCAGGACTCGGTTGCGCTCCTTTTCCTTGCCGCCGCGACGCTCCATCCCCTCCAGCGGGTTAGAGGGGACGTACTTCCGCCCGGGCTGTTTGCCCCACTTGAACATCTTGTGGAGGATCGATTGGGTCCGGTTGGCGCTGACGGGTGCGGTTTCAGCGATTAGATCCAGCAGCTCTGCGGCGTCGTCGTCGGTAATGGCTGCTGCCAGCAGGCGCCCCCATTCGTCGCGCGGCCGCTTGAGGTATTGGACGTCATTCTTCCAGCTCTTCTTGTTTGCGCTCGGAATCTCCGCCGGCCACTTCCCCGTCGCATTGAACGCCTGGACGATCTCCTTGCCTCCGGTCCCGATCACGTACTCGGCTATGTATCGGTCCGCAAAGGCATCGAACGTCAACTGATCTCGTTTGGGGCGGTTCGCCCGCTTCGCTGCAGCCGGGTCGGCGCCGTTGGCGATGTTCCCAAGCAAGATCTTGGCTTGGGTACGGGCGGCCTCGGGGGCCAACTTCCCGACTGCCGCGACGGTGTAGCGCCGGACGGGAGCTCCGCGGCCGGTCCCGGCGCGATAGACGATGACGAATGATTTGGCGCCGGTGGGTCGGACGCGTACCCCGAACCCGGGTAGCTTGGCGTCCCACACTGTGTATTCGGATGCCTGCTTTTCGAGGCCGTCGACCAGGCTCTTTGTGATGGTTTGACCGCTCATTTGCCCTCCGGGAAGCACGGGGAAGCACCGCGATGCCAATCACAGCAGGCAAGGGATAGCGGTAGGTTATGGTTGGCCAGACTTTCCGCGAGGCGTTAGGGCCTCTGAGGGTGGGTGAGGGGAGGCGAGGGAATGGCAGATATGTCTGGGAGACTAGGGGTCGGAGGTTCAAATCCTCTCGCTCCGACCATTTTTTCCAACTCATTTGGCGGGTGGATGATGTTGGCGTGGGGGCTTGCTCCCGCCCGTGGCGGACGCGCGGCGACCAGTGGTGGGTGGCTGCTGCGGCGGTCGGCAAACTAAAGTGCCAAAACAACCCCATGCACAGTAGCGATGCCATTGGAAGATAATGTTTTTCCGAAAACGACTTGACGCGTCGGGCAAAACAGGGGCATCATGTCACCATGCCAGCGGTGTCGTGATGGGAAAGTATCTCCGACAGCCGGCTCCTTATCCCATGTTGGTGATGCGCCGAATTCGGAGTGCGCCATTTGCGAAGCGTCGGCACGCTCGCCAAGTTCGGGTGGCGCGAAATGCAAACAGCGTCAACTAACTCAGATCACGCAAAACTTTTGCCAGAACGTCGCGCCAAAGGACGGCACGATCACGATTCGCCGCAGAAAAAGAGCTGCCCACCTTTTCGGAGTGATCAACCTCCGCCTGCGCCACCGCGGGCAATCAAGCCTTTGGCGGGTTCATCGACAGCACGATGATGCGGCCGATTTTCTAAGAGTTGCTTAACGTCTCAGGTCGTCGCTACTGCCAAAGCCGGCGAGTGAGGTTGAGAAAGCCGGCGAAAGGCACGCCAACCAAAATGCCGACAGTGCCGTATGCGATCGCGAACAGCGCCGCCATCCATGGCCCTGAACTTGTCGCTATCCCCGTAAGCCGCACCAAGCCCCGCCAAGTGCTCCAGCAATAACGATCATATTGCGATCGTTGCGCGCCTCAACGTTGTGAATGGGCGATCGCTTGCGATCCAGGATCGGAGGACCAAACGGTTGCCTTGACCCGCGATCAGAAAATTTATTATATATTTTTTATTTAATGTGATTTAATATTGGGGGCTTAATTGTAACAGTGCCCGTGCCTGAGCTTGGCCTAGAACGCTGGGCATCTCCCTCAGCCACGCATCTTGGGGTAATCTGCAGGGACCCGGGTGGCATGGATCGAGATCACTTTGACGAGATGTCCATTGATGAGTTGTGGGCGCTGCACACCGACGTGGGTCAGGTCCTAGCCGTCAAGCTGATCGCAGCAAAGCGCGCCCTGGAGGAGCGGCTTAAACAGCTCGGCCAGAGAGCAGACTGGAGAGAACCGGGGATAAAACACTAAGGGAGCCCGGCGCGAGTGTTATAATTCGTGATTAATTTTAATTAACTAATTTATTTTTTTTGACTTGCGATGTGATTTAATTGTCGCCTCGCTATACAAAAAGCGCGGCGCGGCCCTTCCTACTCCATTTCCCTTGCGCCCGCTCGGAAGGTCCGGCCATGACTGGTCTCCATCATTTCCAGAATTCCCCAACGCCAATGCGATCGGCCACTCCCTTCGAATGGGCCAACTTACCCGAGGCGGGCAATCGCGGCGGTCGAGCGGATACCGCTGCCGCTGTTCTTCGGCACCGCTTCGAAGTGCTCGCTGCTCAGATTGCCGAATTGGAAGCACTGCGCGAACGCGTCCTTGAGGCTGAGCAGAAGATCGCCTTTTGAGTTGAACAACGCAGCTACCTCCGCTCACGTCGGCCGTCCGCGCCAGATGAAGCGCCTGCCACAGCGCAGCAGCAACAATTGCTCGCGTGATGACGAGGATCAGCGCACATAAACAGGTGGGCTGTCACTTCTGCGCCAGCTTAATCGTTGCCACGGGCCACTTTCCGGGATGGCCAGTAATGGAAAGACGCAAGCCGTGCGCTTCGTCCAAGTGCAGTTCCTCGACAGTCCCTGCTGTACCGTCCGTGAGCACCACCGCCTTGCCGATCAATTCTGTCTCGGCTTCGTGATATTCGCGTAGAATAGCAGAGGCGTGAGCTTTAGCCCGGGGCATCTGCCGCATCTCGTTCTGGCTATGCGGCCACAACCGCTGAGACTGAGCTGCGTTCCTTTCTGAATGGGCGCACGAGGGATGGATGGCTGGATGACCTGACGCGCCGGGCAAAACAGGGGGCACGCAGGAGCGTCGGAGTTCCTTTAGTTGCAGGCAAGTTCGCTCGGCGCCGGTTGTGTGTTCACAACACCTCGGCACGAACCTGAGCCACGCCACGATCCGTAATCCCCAAGCTGCGCGCAGCAGCCAGCGAAAGGTCGAGGACACGACTGCGGACGAACGGACCGCGGTCATTGACTGTGACGATGACGCTTCGGCTGTCGTGAGTGACGCGCAATTTGGTGCCGAAAGGCAGGCGGCGGTGCGCCGCTGTTAGCCGATTACGATCAAACGATGAACCGCTCGCTGTCTTGCCTTTGAAATAAGAATAGTAGGAGGCTTTGCCGGAAAGAACTCGATTAGAAGATTGGGCTCCTAAACGATCTTTCGAAGGCTCTTCCGGAGTGAGAGGTTGCGCTTGCTGTGGGGTCGAAGGTTTCGTTTGCGTTTCGTCCTTCTTTGTCTGGTCGAGCCCCTCAGGAGCTGGCTCCGCGTGAGCTTTTGGAATGATGAACCACCTCTCATCGAAGGTTTGCGCGACAGCAGAAGTCGAGTAGATCGCCATCCAAGCTGGGATTGTTGCAATCGCGATCATTCTACAAAGAACTTGCATGATCGGCCTCACGCATGAAACTGATGGACAATGCAAACTCATCGGCCTGTGTTCCTGCACCCCGCATTCTCGTGCAGACAAAGGTGAGTGCATACCGATGGTTCGATGCGTAGTTCCGAGAGTACTTAGGCGCAGCGCAGCAAGCAGCCGTCTCGCTGCGGCGCATAGCCGCGTCCAGCAGGCACTGCTTGGCTTCTACTCCGATAGTGTAGTTCTTCGATGTCGAAACTGCTCGAGCTTCGCAATTTGCGTTAGCTGCCAGAACGCCCAGTCGTGCAAGGTCGAGATCAATAATCTTCTGGGACTTGTCGACGCTCTAGCAATGAGCGCTTGCAATATCGACTGCTAAGCGGCTGGTCGCAAATACCCCACCACCATCCTTGTCGTCTCGTCCACCAGCGTCCGCACCATTTTCTCCGACAGCATCTCGGCCTGGTTCAGCACCGTGTTGTGCGCGACCGCTTCGATCGCGCTGACGCAGATGAACGTCGCCAGGCCCGGATCGATCTTGCGCATCTCCTTGCGGCGGCTTTCGAGATAGGTGCGCACGAGGGTGTGGACTTCGCGGTTGAAGGCTTCGACGTCTTTGAGCTGGCCGGTGCGCGGAATTTGCTCGGCGAGGACGCGGTGCAGTTTCGGGTCGATGCGGTGGGCTTCGATCGCAACGGTGACGAGCTTGCGCACGGCATTTTCGATCGGCAGGTCGGCGACTTCGGTCAGCGCGGCGCGGACGAGGCCCATGATCTCCTCGTTGTGACGCTCGATCACGGCGGCGACGAGGGCCTCCTTGCTCGGAAAATATTGGTAGAGCGAGCCGACGCTGACGCCGGCGATTTCGGCGATGCGATTGGTGCTCGCCTTCTCGAAGCCTTCGCGGACCAGAATGCGAGCGGTTGCCTCGACCAGTGCGTTGACGGTGGCGCGTGATCTCGCCTGCGAAGCATTTTTCCGCGGTTTTGTCGGCGGTTTGCGCGCCATGGTCTTGCAGTCCGAATGCGAGTAGGAAAAGCGAGCGAATGCTCGCATTATAGTCGCAAGTGGCGGCGGGTCGGCAAGCGTCTTTGTCGCCCTGTGAGATCAAGCCAGGCGGAGAGAGGTGGCCATGAGCGTCGCAAAGATGTTGTCGTCCCTGCAGTTTTGCCCTGACTTCGGCGCGCTGCGCCGCGGCGATCCCGCGCCGAGCTTGCAGAGCCGTTGCTTCAATGCGCTGCTGCGGCAGCTTCCGTTCAAGCAGCAGCTCGCCTCAGCCGAAGCCGTGCAGGCGCGTGTTCAGAAGCTCGCATTACAGCCGGCGTCGTATGAGCCGACGGGACTGGGCCGCGGCGTCGAGGTGACGTTGACCAAGATGGGCGGCTGGCCGGTGTACTACACCGCACCGTCGTCGGGCCATGAGGGCTGCAATCACGTCATGTTCCTGCATGGCGGCGGCTTCATCAACGAGATCGTGCCGACGCATTGGCGCTTCGTCGGCCAGATGACGCGCAAGGCGCGCGTCGTTTGCGTCGTGCCGATCTATCCGCTGGCGCCGCGCGCGACCGCGAAGGAGATCGTGCCGGCGACGGCGGAGCTGTTGCGCATGCTGCTGGAAGACGCGGGGTCCGCAAAGGTCACGGTGGTCGGCAATTCCGCCGGCGCGGGTCTTGCGCTCGCTGCCTGCCAGTGGCTGCGCGATCGCGGGCACCGGCAGCCGGCCCGGCTGGTGCTAATCTCGCCCGCGGCCGATGCCTCGGTCAGCCGTCCGGAGCAGGTGGCGCTTGCGGCACGCGATCCCATTCAGGACATTCCGGGGATCGTCGAGGCGGGACGACTCTATGCCGGTGAGCTCGATGTCGGTCATCCCTTTGTCAGCCCGCTCAACGGCGCGTTCCGTGCGCTCGCGCCGATGACGATCTTCTCGGGCACGCGCGACCTTCTGTATCCCGACAGCGTCGATCTTGCGGAGCGGGCGAGGGCGGTGGGTGTGCCGGTCGAGCTGCATCTGCTCCGCGACCAACCGCACAATTACGCGCTGATGCCGACGCCGGAGGGGCGACGTGCGCGTGCGCTCATTTTGCGCGCGGTAGCTTAAAGGAAGGGCGTGATCATTGTCACAGAGCGCGGCGGCCCAATGAGGGTGGCGCTATCGAGCCCATGCGGAGGGAGAATGGGCGCGCCTCCGGGGCGTTTCCTCAACGTCGTAGTTCTACGGGCCTACGCGTGGCCCTTGATCTCGTAATGGCCCGGTACGCATTTGTAGCGCTCGAGGCGCCAGTTCGCGTGATAGATCGGATGCTCGCCCATCCATTTCGCCAAGGGGGCCTGTGCGCCGATCGCGCATTGCATCATCGACATCTCGGGCGTCATGTTGCTGTCGGTCACGATTTCCTCGACGCAACTGCCTGAGCTGATTGCGCTTAGCCGGCAGAGCACGGCAACGACGGTCACGAACATTCCTGTCACCTCATCGGTTGTTTCTGACCACGAAGAGGATGCAAGCGGAGTGCCAGAGCCTGTGACACGCAAACAACACGCTGGCCTGGCCGAATCGCCCAGCGTCCGGAATCCATTTGACGATTCGGATTGTAAAAAAATTCCCCCTAAACCGAAGCCGGACAAATACGGGAACGGGGCAGCAATGCACAAATTATGGACCAGCGCCGCCCGGCGCCTTTCACGAGGCCTGCCCCGCCGTAACGGGTTGGCGCGCGTCGAAGCCGCACAATAGTCCGTCCGCCGAAATAACTGATGCCGAACATGGCAGCGCGCCGCTTTTACCTGCGGATGCGGCGCTGCTACAGTTTCGCGGCGCCCGATGAGCGCGGCAAGGAAGAAACAAACCGACAAGGGGAGGGACCGAAGTCCCATGAAGGATTTTGCAGGAAGGATCGCGGTCATCACCGGCGGCGGCACGGGGATGGGGCGAGAGCTGGCGCGGCAGCTCGTGGCCGAGGGCTGCAACGTCGCGATGTGCGACGTCTCGGAAGCGGCGATGGCCGAGACCAAGCGGCTTTGCGAGGTCGAGAGGCTGCCGCAGGGCCTGCGCGTCACGACACATGTCGCCGACGTCGCGATCGAGGATCATCTGAGGCGCTTTCGCGACGAGCTCGCCGAGCAGCAGAAGACGGACAAGATCCATCTGTTGTTCAACAATGCCGGCATCGGCGGCGGCGGCAGCCTGTTCAGCAACACGCGCGAGCAGTGGGAGCGCACCTTCAACATCTGCTGGGGCGGCGTCTATCTCGGCGTGCGCACCTTCCTGCCGATGCTGGTCGCCGCGGACGAGGCTCACATCGTCAACACTGCGAGCGTCAACGGCTTCTGGGCCTCGATCGGCATGAACCAGGCGCACACCGCCTACAGCTCGGCGAAGTTCGCGGTGAAGGGATTTACCGAAGCGCTGATCAACGACCTTCGCCTGCACGCGCCGCACGTCAAATGCTCGGTGGTGATGCCCGGTCACATCGGCACCTCGATCGTCTCCAATTCGCGCAAGGTGCAGAGCAGTGACGGCTCGGACCGACTCGACGCCGACGAGGTCGCGCTGACCCGCAAGCGCATGGTCGCGGCCGGCGTGCCGGATGCCGACAAGATGTCGGACGAGGACATCCAGGCGGCGTTTGCCGAGCGCGCCCGCAGCGCCGACGACGGCGGCAGCGGCCGCGAAGATCATTCTCGACGGAGTCAAGGCGGAGCGTTGGCGCATTCTCGTCGGCGAGGATGCCAAGCGCCTCGACGAGCGCGTGCGCGCCACGCCCGAGCAGGCCTACGACCGCGCCTTCTACGAAAGTTTTACGCAGGAGGTCGGCTGGCGGCTTGGCTGACCGCCCAAGAGGCGCGCGAATGTAGGTATGATAATCGTCATGGCAAGAGGTGCGCCGGTGATAATGCGTGCCACCTCTTGCCAATGTTCAGCGCCTTATGCCGAATTCGAATGTCACGCATGCGACGCGTCCGTGCGTTCAAGCGATGGTGATCTTGAATGGGTCTCATTTGACGCACGCCAGCTTGGTTGGCCAACCAAAATAGTCTAGTCAATCAGGGGTAACGCGACGATAGAGCGTAGCTCCCGATGATACCCGCATGCCTCTCCGACGACTGGACCCTTTGCCCGGAGAGAGAGGACATCTCCGCTGAATTCACGCGGCTGCTCACCGCGGCCCAGGAGGGCGGCGCCACGATCGCCGAATGCCTGATGATCGCGCGGCAGCTGAAGCGGGGCAACGATCAATCCTGGCATCGCGAGTGGAAGAAGCTGGCGCAGGCCAACCGGCAGCGTGCCGAAGCCGCCTTCGCGGAAGGCCATTTGGCGACGGCACAGCGCAACTGGCTGCGTGCGACGAACTACTATGGAGCAGCGGCGATGCCGCTCGACCCGGCCGACGAGCGCCGCTGGGTCGCAGTGCTCGCGATGCAGGAGTGCGCCCGCCGCTATTTGTCGGCCCGCGGTCCGGCCGGCGAGGTCGTGACCATCCCCTGGATCGACGGACATGCGCTGCAGGGGTACTTCCTGCCTGCGTCGTCGGGAAGGGGGCGGGCGCCGACCGTGATCTGCATCGGCGAGCCCGGCCACCGCAAGGAGGAGTTTCTGTTCAAGCTCGCGCCGCATGCGCGCGAGCGCGGATTCTCGATGCTGGCGCTGGACCTCTTCGGCGACCAGCGCGACGATTTTCTCGACGTGCTGCTGCGGCGCCGGGACCTCGAGAGCTCGATTCCCTGCGTCATGGACTATCTGGAGATGCGCAGCGATGTCGATTTCGGGCGCGTCGCGATCGTCGCGGACGGCTGGGGCTCTTCCTTCGTCGCGCGCGCGGTGTTGCAGGAGCCGCGGCTTGCCGCCGCCGTCTGCGACGGCGGGCTGTGGGATCTGCACGAGCGGGCCTTCTTCGCCAGCCGATTCGCGATGAGCGACGTCAGCATCGTGCCGGTGCCGCATGCCCCGCTGATGGCTTCCAGCGCCGACTGTCCCGTGCTGATCACGCTCGGCGAGGACGGCTGGCTCAAGGCCGATCGGGCCCGTCAGCTCGTCCAGAAATCCCGGCTCGGAAGCTCGGACGTGATGCTGAAGGTGTTCACTGCGGCGGAGACCGGCGCGGCGCAGGCGCATGCGGACAATCCCAGCCTTGCCAACGAATACATCTTCGACTGGCTCGAATCGCGGCTCGGCGCGGCCGGGCGGATCTGATCTAAAGCGCGCGTCAGAAGTCGAGGGTGAGGCGAACGCAGGCCTTCTCGAGGCGGGACTTCAGCATTGCGAGCTTGGCGGTGAATTCGGTGAGCTCGTGCTCGTCGAACTCCTGGAAGACGAATTCCTTGATGGTCTTGTACTGCTCGTTGAGGCTCGCCAGGTGCTTCTGCGTCTTCTCGGTCAAGGACAGCCGCACCACCCGGGCGTCGGTCGGCGAGGGACGACGGCGCAACAGGCCCTTCTTCTCGAGCAGCTTGGACTGGGTGGTGACGAACGAGGGATCGACGTGGAGGAGCTTGGAGACGACGTTGACCGGGATGCCGTCGTCCTTGTCGAGGTCGGAGATGGCCATCAGGATCAGCCATTGCGGGCCGCTGATGCCGAGCGTCCTCGCCCAGAACTGACGCAGCTCCTCCAGATACATGTTGATCGACGATATCTCCCAGGTGAAGCGCCTGATGATATCCAGATTTCCGATGGAGCGCAGGCGCGCACCCTCTTTCCTCGTTGCGGACACAGCGTCACTCCCGTGAACTGATTTTCAGGCCGGTGTTCGTGGAAGGCCATAGTCCACGCAAGCCTGCCCTGACGCAAGTGCAGAGCAGGGTAATTTCGTCACTAAAACTACAAAGATGATCAGCTCAGCAGATTTGAGCTCACCCGTGGTGTTGCGCGCGGGGCACAGGTTTAGTGAAACAATAAAGCTGACTAAATAAACTATTTTGATTAGCGGAACAGCGTAGGCATATTGGCTGGCGACGGTGGGGGGTACTCGATCGTCCCGTTGCAGGTGGTTCGCTCACGTCCCTCGCGTTGCAAGCGGGTGCGTCCGAAAGCGCGAAGCGGCCGAGCGGATTGAAGAGGCGGGGACCTGGGGGGCCTCACGGTCCAGTCTCCGTAAAATGAGCAACTTGGAGGTTTTAAAATGAAAGTAGTGAAGAGCCTTTTGCTCGGCACTGCGGCGGGTCTGATCGCCGTAGGTGGAGCCCAGGCGGCCGATCTTCCGGTCAAGGCCAAGGCGGTCGAATACGTGAAGATCTGTTCGCTCTATGGCGCGGGTTTCTACTACATCCCGGGCAGCGACACCTGCATCAAGCTGGGCGGCTATCTACGTGCCGAAGTGGCGCTCAATGCCGGCGGCAACTACAGCGCCCAGTACAACGGCGTCTTCGCGGCGAATAACCGCCTGACGAACTACTACTCGATGCGCGCTCGTGAAGATCTCAACATCGATACGCGCACCGCGACCGAGTACGGCGTGGTCCGCACCTATTTCGACGCGGTCTTCACCTGGACGACCGGCAGCTATGTCGGCACCGGCTCTGCCACAGGTGCGACCGGCTACAGTGCCACGACGGCTGGCTCGTCCACCATCAACCCGACGGACGGCGGCATCTCGGGCGGATCGCTCGGCGTCTACTACGCCTTCATCCAGTTCGCCGGCTTCACCATGGGTAAGTCCGTCTCGCAGTTCGACGCGCCCTGGATCAACTATCCCGGTAACAACTTCGACCAGCTGGTCGGCGGCAGCGGCTCGACCAACGGCGTCGCCCAGTTCACCTACACGGCTGATTTCGGCCAAGGCGTGTCGGCGACGATCTCGGCGCAGGACCAGAACTCAGTTCTTCACGACCAACATCTGGAACACGGCCGGCATGAGCACCACCGGCGTCCTCGGCGGCGCTTACGGCTCGAACGACATCGGCGGCACCCGGTCGCCCGACATCGTCGGCGTCGTCCGTGTCGACCAGGCATGGGGCCTGTTCCAGGCGTCGGTCGCCGCGCACGACAATCACGTCGGCTATTACGGCGCCACTGAAGTCACCGGTCATCCGGAAGACAAGTGGGGCTGGGCCGTCCAGCTCGCTCTGTCGATCAAGAACATTCCGACCGGCGCAGGCGACGTGATCAACGTGTCGGGCGTCTACACCGAAGGCGCGAGCCGCTACAACTTCCAGTCGCTGGCTGCGACCAGCTACTCGATGTTCGGCAGCTCGAATGCGGCGTATCAGAGCATCGGCTTCGCCGGCGTGTCTGACGCGGTGTTCGGCCCCGGCGGCAACCTCGAGCTGACCAAGACCTACGGCTTCCGTGGTGCCTACACCCACAACTGGAGCCCGTACTGGAACACGGCGCTCTACGGCGCGTGGGCTGCGGTCAACTACAGCGGCACGGCGAAGGGCCTGATCTGCGGCAGCGCCGCGTTCGCGACCCTGACCGGCACCTGCAACCCGGACTTCAACATCGGCCAGGTCGGCGTCATCACCCGCTGGACGCCGGTGAAGAACCTGACCTTCTCGGCCGACTTCACCTACAGCCATCTCGACCAGAAGTATTCGGGCGCGATCACGACCGGAGCACTGACGAGCGTCGCCAAGCCCGCGGCAACGTATGAGCTGAAGGACCAGGACACCTACAGCCTGCTGCTGCGCGCCCAGCGCAACTGGTAAGCGCGGTCTTCGGACATGAAGCAGCCCGGCGGGAAACCGCCGGGGCTTTTGTTACGATGAGGGGTTCGGAAATCCGGCAGCTTTCCACGCAGCCGATGAAGACGAGCCATGCGATTCGATCGTCCTCAGACTTATTTACTTACCTGAGTTACTAAGCTATATAGATCTCGGCCGATTACGAAAGTTGCGGCTCTTAGCTTCACGCTAAGCCTCCAAGAACCTCCGGTGATGCCCCGCCGGAGGTTTTTCGTTTTGGGCTGTTTCAGCCGCGCATGGCGCGGCTGCGCGAGTTCGGCCGGTAGGCGAGGCGGCTGTGGCCGGCGCAGTAGGACTGGCCGTTGGGTGCAGCATTGCCGCAAAAGCAGAAATCGTCTTCGCCCGGCGTCGAGATCGGCCAGCGGCAGCGATTCTCGGAAAGCTCCAGCAGCGAGCAGCGGTTGGCCTCATCGATCGGCCCTGTGATCACAGGCGCGTCGGTCTCGCCGTAGATCGTGGCGAGCATCGCGTATTGCAGCCGCGGCACGGCCCTCGTCGCGCGCGCCGGCGCAAAGCCCCTGTCGTGAACCTTGCGCTCGTCGGCCGTCCGGCCCCGCGTCAGATTCAATCGGGACAACTTGCCGATCACGGCGTTGCGGCTGACGCCGATGTCGGCGGCGATCTCGCGGCAGGAGAGGCCGGCCTCGAAATGCCGCTTCAAGAGTTCAATGCGTTCGTCGGTCCAAGTCTGTGAAGCAGTCTGTGAAGCAGTCGGGGAAACAGCAGGCATGTGTAACGGTCCCAGGTTGCGAGATGTCGGCCATCCGCCTCTCGAGATCGGTCCGCCTCACGTCCGGCGCGCGCTCACGTCCTGCCATTGTCGCGGATCGACAAAAGCCCGTCCTTGATGGCGAGACGGATGCCTTCCTCGATCAAGGTACGTGCGACGCCGGGGACGCTGGTGCCGTGGGTGCCCTGTCTCACCAGTTTCTCCAGATAGGTGATGGTCGAGAGCGCCAAGGTTACGGGAATACGGTCAGTCTCGGCTTTTTCGGTGGCCATGGCCCGAACGCTAGCCTCTTACTCGGGTACATAAAAGTAACGATTAAGACTCTATTTAGGTTCAGAGGTGGAAGTCAAATCCGGGCCATGCCGGTGCGTCAGCCCGTTGGAATCACTGGAGAAGTTCGGGCATGGCGCGGCACGCCGCCCGAAAGCCGGGCAGCGGCGTGGCGTCACCACATCAGGAGAGGCGGGGCCGGCTCAGCCGTGCACGATCGCCTTTTCGATCATGCAATGGATGCCCTTGGCGCCATTGACGGTCTGGGTCACCCGCAAATCGGCGGCTAGGCTGCACAGCGTATAGGCGTCCTCGCGCGACAAGTTTCGCGTCTCGCCGAGCAGCGCGATCATGTCGCGCAGCGCGCGCACCACGCATTGGTCAAGGTCGGGGTCCATCGCCATGGTCATGTAGTGCGTCGCCGTCTCGGCGCGGGGATAGTCGAACTTGAGGTCCTTGCGCAGCGTCAGGCGGAAGCGGCCCCGGAGTGCAGTCTCGATCGCGGTGACGCAGACCTCGCCGTCGCCTTGCACGCCGTGGCCGTCGCCACAGGAGAACAATGCGCCCGGCACGAACACCGGCAAATAGAGCGTCGCACCCGCACCTAACTCCTTGTTGTCGAGATTGCCCGCCCATGGCCCGCGGGATCAGCGAGGAGATGCGGCCCCAGCTAGGTGGCGGCGACACGCCCATCACGCCGAAGAACGGTTTGAGCGGCAGGTCCAGGCCCCATGGCATGCGACCGACCATCCGCGAGCGGTCGAGCGGGATGTTCAGGATACGCGTCTCGTGGAAATCGTCGGGCAGGGTGCCGGACAGCGGCTTGATCATGTTCCAGCCCCAATCCTGCCGGAGTTGGACGTCGAGGATCTCGACCGCGAGCACGTCGCCGGGCTCGGCGCCTTCGACCGCGATGGGGCCGGTGAGGATGTGGCCGGGCAGCATGCGCTCGTTTTTGGCATGAACCTCGAACATCTCCGGCGGAATGTGAAACTTGTTGTGGTCGGGCAGCATGTCCGGACCGCCGCTGATGGTGTCGACCGTCACCTCATCGCCGCTGGCGACGGTGAGGACGGGCTTGAGCGCAGCTTCGAAGAAGCCCCAATGACAGGTTTCGGGGCTGGAATGCAGGTGGTGATGGGGCATTTGCCGCGTCCGGTTGGTTTCATCGGCCGCGGGCTTGACCCGGCGATCGATCCTCTTTCAAGAAGATTTCCGAAGAAGGCCGGGCCGGTCAAGCCCGCGCATGACAGGCACGATCATTTCAGCGAGGCTCCCCTGTTTTTCGCTCTTTCCAAGACCCTCGGCGTCGCGCTGCTGCCGATCAATCTCCTGGCCGAGCTCGGAATCCTGTCTGTCGTGCTGATGGCGACGCGCTTTGCCGCGCTCGGCCGCAAGCTCGCCGTGACGACGCTGGTTCTGCTGGCGCTCGCGGCGTTCTCGCCGCTGGGCAATCTCCTGATCTATCCGCTGGAGTCGCGCTTCGCGCCCTGGGATCCGTCGCGCGGTGCGCCCGACGGCATCATCGTGCTCGGCGGCTCCGTCGACACCGATCTGTCGGCGGCGCATCGGACGTCAGTCGTCGCGCACGCGGCCGATCGTCTATTTGCGCCAGCCGAGCTTGCCCGCCGCTATCCCAATGCGCGCATCGTCTTCACCGGGGGCACGTCGAACCTGGTCTCGACCAACGCGAGGGAAGCAGATTATTCCGCGCCGGTCCTGGAGAATGCCGGCATCGCGAAGGAACGCCTGATCCTCGAGCGGGACTCCCGCAACACCTGGGAGAATGCCATCTTCACGAAGCAATTGGTCGCACCGAAGCCGGGCGAGCGCTGGCTTCTGGTGACGTCGGCCTTTCACATGCCGCGCTCGATGGGAATCTTCCGCAAGGCCGGATTTGACGTCGAAGCCTATCCAGTGGACTGGCGGATGGGCGGGCGTGACGATCTCTTCTCCTTCACCAAAATAGGTGCGGACGGCCTTGGCCGAACCGACGTCGCCGTGCGCGAGTGGATCGGCCTCGTCGCCTACCGCCTGATGGGCAGGACTGGCGAGTTGCTTCCGGGGCCCGTCAAGGACTAGAACGAGAGCCGCAAAACAAGAACAGACGGCGCGCGATCGCCGGCTCGGAGGACGCCATGCAACAGCAGAGTGCGGACAGGATCGATCTTGCCGGCCTCGTCGCCGATCTCAACAGCCTGCTGCGGCTGAAGACGACGGTGATCGGCATGAAACTGTTCGCGCGTGCCGCGGACATGGAGGCGATCGCAAAAATCCGGCGGCCGAACGCGATCCACACCACCGATCAGATCGTCAGCATGGCCGCGCGTCTGGGATGGACCGTCGGCATCACGGCCGACGATCTCGTGGGTGCGCAATGCCGCGCGGTGATCGGTCTTGCGCCGCAGGATGAAAAATGGCTCGCCGGCGAAAATTATGTCGGCGTGTGGCACGGCACAGCGGAAGATGCGCGCAAGCGTCAGGAAGCGCTGGACGTGGTGCCGTTCGGGCAGTATCAGGCGCTCGCCGTCAGTCCGCTGGCGAGCGGCCGGCTCGATCCGCCCGACATCTGCCTCGTCTATGCGACGCCCGCGCAGATGATCATCCTGATCAACGGGCTGCAATATACCGGCTACAGGAAGTTCGAATGGGGCGTGGTCGGGGAGACCGCTTGCGCGGATTCCTGGGGCGGGCGCTCAAGTCCGGCGAGCCCAGCCTGTCCTTGCCATGCTATGCCGAACGGCGCTATGGCGGCGTGCCGGACGAGGAGATGCTGATGGCCTTGAAGCCCTCGCATCTTGCGAAGGCGATTGAGGGCATGAAGGCGCTGGCGAAGAACGGCCTGCGCTATCCGATCCCGCCCTATGGCATTCAAAGCGACGTCCGCGCCGGCATGGGCGTGAGCTACGCGAAAAAGTAAAGGCCGATCATGAGCTCTGCGAAATTCGACATCGTGGTCTACGGCGCGACCGGTTTCACCGGCCAGGCTCGTCGCCGAATATCTGGCGGCGCACTATAGGGACGACAAGGCGCTGAAATGGGCGATGGCGGGCCGCAGCCTCAACAAGCTGAAGTCGGTGCGCGAGGCGATCGGCGCGCCCGCGGATACGCCGCTGATCGTGGCGGATGCGGCCGATCCTGCATCGCTGAAGGCGATGGTGGCGCAGACCAAGTCGGTGATCACGACGGTCGGTCCGTACCAATTCTATGGCGAGGGCTTGCTCGCGGCCTGCGTCGCTGCGGGTGCGGATTATTTCGATCTCTGCGGCGAGCCGGTCTGGATGCGGCAGATGATCGACAAGTACGATGCGGCGGCCAAGGCCAGCGGCGCGCGCATCGTGTTTTCCTGCGGCTATGATTCCGTGCCATTCGAGCTTGGCACCTTCTTTGTGCAGGAAGAGGCCAGACGCGTGTTCGGCGCGCCGGCCGCGCGCGTGAAGGGCCGCGTGCGCGACATGCGCGGCACGCTGTCAGGCGGCACCGCGGCGAGCGCGAAGGCGACCTTCGATGCCGTCGCCAAGGATCTCAGCCTCGTCGCCATTCTCAACGACCATTTTGCGCTGACGCCGGGCTTCACCGGTCCGAAGCAGCCGAAGGGCAACAGGGCGGTCTATGAGGAGGATCTGCAATCCTGGGCCGCGCCGTTCATGATGGCGCTGATCAACACCCGCAACGTCCATCGTTCCAACATGCTGATGGGCTTTCCTTACGGCAAGGACTTCGTCTACGACGAGATGGTTCTGACCGGTCCCGGCGAGAAGGGCGAGGCCAACGCCAAGCGCGTGATGGCTGCCAATGCCGAGAAGACCGGGCCGAACGCGCCGAAGCCGGGTGAGGGGCCGTCGAAGGAGGAGCGCGAGAAGGGCCTGTTCAATCTGCTCTACGTCGCCATCGCCCCCGACGGCCGCCAGGTGCGCGCCGGCGTCACCGGCGACCGCGATCCCGGTTATGGCTCGACCTCGAAGATGATCTCCGAATGCGCGATCTGTCTGCTTCGCGATGCGGCCGACGTTCCGGCCGGCTTCTGGACCCCGGGCGCAGCGATGCAGCACAAGCTGATCAAGCGGCTGGTCGAGAACGCGGGGCTGAGGTTCGGGGTGGAAGCCTAGGCGCAGTATCGTAGGGTGGGCAAAGCGGAGCGTGCCCACCACCTACGAAGCGATATTGCGGAGAGATGGTGGGCACGGCGCTTTGCGCCTTTGCCCACCCTACGGCAGCTGACATTTTAGGTAGAGAGTTAAGCGCGACGTGCGCGCCCAAATGACGGTGTCATCGTCCGGCTTGACCGGACGATCCAGTATTCCAGAGAAGGCATTGATTGAATCGAGAGGCCGCGGCGTACTGGATGCCCCGCCTGCGCGGGGCATGACAGCGTCCGCCGTCACACCGCCCGCGCGTCATACGCATACATGAAGTCCATGCCCTTGGCGCCCAGCGGCAGGAGCCATTTCAGCATCTGATTTCTGACCCACGCACCAGTCGCGCTGAACTCGCGCTTGCTGTTGCCGTTGCGGCGGGCCATGGCGACGATCTTTTCGGTGCGCGGGCGGCGCTCGGCCTCGAACGCCTGGAAGGTGGCGCCGAGCTCCTGGCCTTCCTGCATCAGCCGCGCGAGCCGCATCGCGTCCTCGAGCGCGAGCGAGGCGCCCTGGCCGGCATGGGGGCTGGTCGCATGCGCGGCATCGCCGATCAAGAGCGAGCGCTTGCGCGACCAGGTCGGCAAGGTCGCGACGTCGAGCGTGTCGGTGACGACGATGTTCTCGGCCGCTTCGATGATGTCGGGAATCGGATCGTGCCAGCCGCGGTGGAAGCCGCGCAGATGCTGCTTCAGCGTCGCTGGGTCGAGCGCGCGGAACATCGCGGCGTCCATGCCGTGCGCCGGCTGCGTGCTCCACCACATCACGCCGTCGTTCGGATCGGGGCTGCAATAGCCGTAGCCGAAGAAGCCGCTTTGTCCGAACGTGGTCTCGACGTGACGGCCGATCGGCCTGCCGTCGAGCACGGCGTGCGGGACGAAGCCGCCGAAGCCGATCAGTCCGGTGTTGAACGGCTGCGGCCCGTCCGGCACCACCTGGCGGCGCGCCACCGAGTGCACCCCGTCGGCGCCGATCAGGAAGTCGCCTTCGGCCGTGGTGCCGTCGGCGAAGTAGGCGATGATCGGCTGGTCGCCGCGGTCATCGATCTTGATCAGGCGCTTCTCGAAATAGAGCGAGACGCAGGCACACCAGGCCTTGTCGATCAGGATCTCGTTCAGCGTGGCGCGACAGACGTTCACGGCCGGTTGGCCGAAGCGCCGCTCCATCTCGCGGTTGATCGAGCCGAGCCGTTCTCCGCCTTGCGAATAGAAATCGAAGGCCTCCGCGACCGAGCCGCGGCTGATCAGTTCGTTCGCGAGCCCGATCTCGTCCATGACGTGCATGCCGTTCGGTGCGATCTGAAGGCCGCCGCCGATGCCTTTCGAATAGGGCCAAGCCTCATAGATCGCGGATTCGATGCCGGCGCGGCGCAGCAGGATGGCGGCCACGGGCCCGGCGATGCCGGCGCCGATGATCAGGGCCTTGCGGGACGGCTGGACATGGCTTGCTCCCGAGGTTTCCGTGGTGCTAGGAGAAATCACGGCTGCTAAATCGCTTAGCTGCTAAGATATATATCGAGTAAGAGAAGAGGCCGACCTTGTCAAGGACGAAGGCGCGCACGGCGTTGTTGCAGGAGCTCGAGGCGGCGATGCGCAGGTCGTCCGCGCAGGGCGTGCTCTATGGTCAGACCGTTGCGAACGTTGCCGGAATTGCCAATTCCGACCTGGAATGCATGGACATCCTCTATCTCGAAGGCCGCGTCACCGCGGGCCGGCTCGCCGAGGTCACGGGCCTCACGACGGGCGCGATCACGGGTGTGGTCGACCGGCTCGAAAAGGCAGGGCTGGTGCGCCGCGAGCGGGACGAGACCGATCGCCGGAAAGTTTTCATCGCGGTCGTGCCGGACGCGGCGATGAAGATCGGTCAGTTCTACGTGCCGATGCAGCAGGCGATGGAGAAGGTGTTCGGCGGCTATTCCGACGAGGAATTGCGCTTGCTGCTACGCTTCGCCAATGATGGCTACAAGGGCGTGCTCGCAGCCACAGAGGCGCTCAAGAGCCTGCTCGACACGCCGCCGGAAAAGCGGCCCGCTCTCAAGCTGAAGAAGCTTCGTCGCTAGCCGTCTTGTAGACCTGCGCGGCCGCGATCATGCCCCACATCGCGCCCAGCATCATCCAGAAGTGCCGCCAGTGGTCGGTGTCGATCACAAAACTCTCGCCGACGGTGCCGACGAAGGCGGAAAAGATCGCGAGATAGGCGCGCTGCCAGGGCACGCGGACGAAGACGTGGCGGAAGCCCATGATGAGGGTGGTGAAGACCAGCGCGGGATAGCACACGCCGGAGAGCCAGCCGCCGGACATGAAGGCGTTGAGGTAGGAGTTGTGGGTGTCCTCGGGGAAGTAGCGGTGGAATTGCAGGGGGCCGATGCCGAACGGCAGGTCGAGCGCCATCTCCGCACCGAGGATGTGGCGGCCGAACCGGCCGAAGCGGCCCTCGTCATAGCTCTGGTCGAAGCTCGCGCGCTGCTTGAACATCTCGGCAGTGGAGTCGAATGACAGCAGTGCTGCGATCAGCGCCAGCCCCAGCACTGCGGCGACGATCGCCATGATGATGATGCGCGAGCGCTGTGCGTTGGTGCGGCTGGTCAGCACCATCAGCGCCAGCATGAAGGCGGAGGTCAGCACCAGCCCGCCCCAGGCGGCACGGGAGAACGCGAGCAGGATCGCCAGCGACATGATGCCGAAGGCGATGACGTTGCGGAACGCCTTGCCGAGCTTGTCCGAGACCACGCTCTGGAGCGCAAACAGAGCCGGCAGGATCAGGAAGGCGCCGAGCACGTTCGGGTCTTTGAACGTGCCGCGTGCGCGTCCGTAGAGTGTCAGGAGGTCGTTGCCGCCGGGAACCAGATGGAAGTAGCCGGCGACCGCCAATAGCGAGGCGACCATGGCGCCGACCACGAGCCCGCGGCGGAGCATGTCGAGCCGGGCCGCCGTATCCTCCGAGGTGACCATCGCGAAGAACACCACGGTCACCGCCATGTACCAGGAGGTCGCGATCGAGCTCACCACCTCGGACTGCTCGAACAGCGGGATCGCGCTGATCGTGTAACCGACATTGAGCAGGACCAGCAGCGCGACCAGCGGCATCAGCGCGAGCCTCAGCCGCAGGCCGGTGGCGAAGAAGGCGACGGTCGCGAGCAGCGTCGCGATCTCGTAGGGGCTCGGCTCGATGAACACGATCGCGCCGGACGCGCCGACCAGCCACACCAGCGCGCGCTGCAGCGCCAGCACGCCGGGCGCAGCCGGTGCGGCTACGTTCACTTCACCGGCTGTCGCCGCATAGGCCATCACACGCTCATACGCTTACGCTACTGGTACGCCACAAACACCGCTGTCATCGCCCGGCTTGACCGGGCGATCCAGCTACTCCGCGGCGCCTATTGCGAAAACGGTTGGCGCTGCGGAGTACTGGATGCCCCGCCTTCGCGGGGCATGACAGGAAACTCAACTCAATACGCGTTCTCGTTCTTGGTCAGCAGCGAGATCGGCGTCTTCAGGAGAATGTAGAGGTCGAACAACACCGACCAGTTCTCGATGTAGTAGAGGTCGAACTCGACGCGCTTTTGGATCTTCTCTTCATTGTCGATCTCGCCGCGCCAGCCGTTGATCTGGGCCCAGCCGGTGATGCCGGGCTTGACCCGGTGGCGGGCGAAATAGCCGTCGACGGCTTCGTCGAACAGCCGGCTCTGGAGCTTGCCCTGCACCGCATGCGGACGCGGGCCGACCAGCGAGAGATTGCCGGAGAACACCACGTTGAAGAGCTGCGGCAGCTCGTCGAGGCTGGTCTTGCGGATGAAGCGGCCGACGCGGGTGACGCGTGGATCGTTCTTGGTCACGACCTTCGAGGCGGTCGGATCGGCCTGATGGTGGTACATCGAGCGGAACTTGTAGACGTCGATCCGCTCGTTGTTGAAGCCGAAACGCTTCTGGCGGAACAGCACCGGGCCGGAGCTGTCGAGCTTCACCGCCAGCGCCACCAATCCCATCACCGGCAGGGCGGCGAGCAGCGCGAGGCTGCCGACGATGCGGTCGAACAGCCACTTCATCACCAGATCCCAGTCGGTGATCGGCGCCTCGAACACGTCCAGCGTCGGCACCTCGCCGAGATACGAATAGGAGCGGGGACGGAAGCGCAGCTTGTTGGTGTGCGCGGAGAGGCGAATGTCGACCGGCAGCACCCAGAGCTTCTTCAGCATCTCCAGGATGCGCGTCTCCGCCGAGATTGGCAGTGCGAACAGCACGAGGTCGACGCGGGTGCGGCGGGCGAACTCGACGATGTCGTCGACCTTGCCGAGCTTGCGCGCGCCGGCGCAGCTGTCGAGCGCGCGGCTATCGTTGCGGTCGTCGAATACGCCGAGCACGTGGATGTCGGAATCCTCCTGCGCCTTCAGCGCCTCGACGAGCTGCTCGCCGTTGCTGTCGGAGCCGACGATAATGGTCCGGCGGTCGAGCCGACCCTCGCGCGCCCAGGCGCGCACCAGCGAGCGCAGGACGAGACGCTCGGCCATCAGGGCGGCGAGCCCGAGGAAGTAAAAGGCGGCAAGCCACAGCCGCGACACTTCGCTGCCGAACTTGGCGAAGAACGAGATGCCGATGAACAGCAGGAAGACGACCGACCAGGACGAGATCATCCGGGTCAGCTGCCGAAGCTGCCCGCGGAACAACTGCACCTGATAGATGTCGGCGGCCTGAAAGCAAACCACGGCGGCGACCGCCACCGCAATGATCTCTGCAGGATAGACCCAGCTGAAGGCACCGGCGAGCGGCATGACATAGCCGACATAGAGCGCAATGCCGACGAGGCTGAGCAGCGCGAAGTCAGCCAGGCGGACGAAGCCGGCGATCACGATCGGCGAATAGGCGCGGGCGACCTTCTGATTGACGACCTCGAGCGCAGCGGGCGAGAGCCGGCGGCGGCGCTCCACAAAGGGTTGGGCAGCGGGCGTCGCCGCGGCGCTGGCCGCGGCATCGAGCATCGAGCGTGCGTTGAGCGGTTCCACGGGCGTCCACGTCCATTCCAAAGCCCCGCGGCACGGCCTTGCGCGCCGGGGCGAGCATCCCCTGGGCCTTCGATTATCGAACAAATCGGAAGATTTTCTAAAGCGGGCTTAAGGATGGTTAATGATTGGCAAATGCGTCGCGATAGGCGGCGAGCACGCCGTCGACCATCGCGGCTTGCGAGAAATGCGCCGAGATGCGCGCGCGCAAGGCGGCCGCGCGCTGCGCCGTTGCTTGCGGATCGTCGAGGGCGGCCGCGATCGCTTCGGCCATGGCCTCGGAATTGCTCGGTGCGAACAGGGCCGGACTCTCCGCCCCGAAGATCTCGGGAATGCCGCCGATGCGGGACGCGATCATGGGAATGCCGGCCGCGCCCGCTTCGATCACGACATAGGGCATGGAATCGCCGCGCGAGGGGACGACCAGCAGCCGCCCCTTGGAGAAGCCGTAGCGCGCCTTGACATGGCCGATGAAGCGGATCGCGCTGGAGAGGCCGAGCCTCTCGACCTGATGCTTCAGCGCCGCGGTTTCCTCGCCATCGCCGCCGAGCGTCAGCGTGACCTTCTTGCCGCCCTCATGCAGGCGCGCCACGGCATCGACCAGCAGATCCGCGCCCTTGATGTGCCTGAACTCGCCGACATAGGCGAGGTCGGTGGCATCGTCGGCGATCACGACGGGCTCGAACTCTTCCGGCGTGACACCGTTGAAGACGCAATGGACCACACCCTTGGGCGTGCCGACGATGCGTTGATAGGTGTCGCGGGCAAACGCGCTCTCGAACAGAAACAGGTCGGTCGCGTCCATCAGCGTGCGTTCGAGTCGCGCGTAGAACTCGCCCTTGAAGGTGTTGAGGGGATAATGCAGCGAGCCGCCGTGCGGGGTGTAGATGCGGATGGTATCGTCCGAGCGCCGCCGCATGCGGATGAAGGCGCCGGCCTTGGCGCCGTGGCCGTGCATGACGTCAGGCTTGAGCGTCGCGATCAGGCGCCGCATGCGAAGCCACACCAGAACATCGCCAGGTGACGGTTCGCGGTGGATCGCGAGCCGGTGCACGCCGAGCTTCAGCCGCGGCGCGAGCTCGGCAAGCGCCTTGTCGGCGCGCTCGCCGCCGGTGAGGCTGTCGGCGAGGATGCCGACATGATGGCCGCGATCGACCTGGCCATTGGCGACGTCGAGGATATGGCGGAAGATGCCGCCAACGGGTGCGCGCACGGCGTGCAGGATGCGAAGCGGCCGGTCGGGAGAGGGGGGCATGATCAAAACCAGCGCTCGACGGCGGCTTCCGAACAATTCTCGCGAAATAATCGAGATGGATTAAGGGGCCTCGTGGTTAACAAACGGTGACGAGCGCGCGTGCGCCGGTCGCCGGACGTCGCGATTAACCCAGCGGCAACCTTAATGGAGTGTAATCGCTCCGGTTGAGATAGAGTCGCAGCGTTGCCCTGCGGGAGTGTTCGATGCGTTTAGCGTTCTGGCGTGCCGGCAAGGACAAGGCTGTGATCGAGCGGGCTGTCTCGAAGTCCAAAGCCGAAGCCGCGCCCAAGATCGAAGCCAAGATCGAAGCAGGGCCTGCACCCGTTGTCGTGAAGCAGGCGCCAGTCGAATCCGGCGACATCGACCTGCATGCGCTCGGCGCGGCATTGGCGCGCAAGCGCGGCTGGATCGTCGTGCCGACGGTGCTGGTGCTCGTCGCATCCATCGCCGCCGTCAACCTCGTCACGCCGCGCTACAAGTCCGAATCGCGGATCCTGATCGACGGCCGCGAGAACGTGTTCCTGCGCCCGAACAGCGATCGCACCGAAGAACGGCAGGCGCTCGACGCCGAAGCCGTCACCAGCCAGGTGCAGCTCGTGCTGTCGCGCGATCTCGCGCGCGAGATCATCAAGAAGAACAAGCTCGCGGAGCGGCCTGAATTCGATCCGGTGCTGCAGGGCATCTCGCCGCTGAAATCGCTGGCGGCACTGGTCGGCATCGGCCGCGATCCGTTCTCGATGACGCCGGAAGAGCGCGTGCTGGATGCCTATTACGAGCGCCTCCAGGCTTACGCCGTCGACAAGTCGCGCGTGATCGTGGTCGAATTCCAGTCCGCCGATCCCGAGCTCGCCGCGCGTGTCGCCAACTCTATTGCCGACGGCTATCTCGTGCTCCAGCAGGGTGTGCGGCAGGAGCAGGCCAAGAATGCCAGCCAGTGGCTCGCGGGCGAGATCGAGACTTTGCGCAAGAAGGTCTCCGACGCCGAGGCCAGGGTGGAGGATTTTCGTTCCAAGTCGAGCCTTTTCGTCGGCACCAACAACACCACGCTGTCGAACCAGCAGATGGGCGAGATCAATACTCAGCTCAACAACGCGCGCTCGATCAAGGCCGACGCAGAATCCAAGGCGCGCCTGATCCGCGAAATGCTCCAGAGCGGAAAGCCGATCGAGGCATCGGAGGTGGTGAACTCCGAATTGATGCGGCGGCTGTCGGAGCAGCGGGTGACGCTGCGTGCGCAGCTTGCCGAGCAGTCGTCCACGCTGCTCGGCAATCACCCGCGGATCAAGGAGTTGAAGGCGCAGCTTGGCGATCTCGACAACCAGATCCGCGACGAAGCGGGCAAGATTTCGCGTTCGCTCGAAAACGACGCTCGAATCGCCAGCGGTCGGGTCGACGGGCTGACGACGAGTCTCGAGCAGCTCAAGAAGCAGGCTGCATCCACCAACGGCCAGGATGTGCAGCTCCGCGCGCTGGAGCGCGAAGCCAAGGCGCAGCGCGACCTGCTGGAAACCTATCTCGCCAAGTACCGCGAGGCCAACACTCGCGAGACGATCGATACCGCGCCGACGGATGGCCGCATCATTTCGCGCGGCATCGTCTCGAACACGCCGGCCTATCCGAAGAAGCTGCCGATCGTGCTGATCGCGACGATCGCGACGCTGCTGCTGTCGTCCGGTGTCGTCGTCACCGGCGAGCTGTTGCGCCAGACCGCGCCGCGCGCGGTAGCTGCGGTCCTCCCGTCGCGGGCTACGCTGCGTCATGAGCCGGTGGTCGAGCCGATGGTCGATCCGGTCGTCGACGAGCCCGGGCCGCTTCAACCAGCGATGACGGCTGAGGCCGACATCACCGAACTCGCCGAGATCGAGCAGTTGGCCGAGCGCCTGCGCGCAGCGGGCGCGGCGGCGAAGAAGATCACAGTGCTGGGCACCGCGGCCGGCACATCGATCACGCTCTCGGCGCTGACGCTCGCCCGGCATCTTGCGCGTGACGCACGTGTCGTCGTGGTCGATCTCGCCGCGTCCTCGCCGACCATTGCCGCGGTGGCTGTCGATGCCTCTGCGCCGGGCCTTGCCGAGCTGATGCAGGGCGAAGCGTCTTTCGCGCAAATCATCACCCGGGACAAGCTGTCGCGGCTGCATCTGGTCCTGGCCGGCCGCCCCGGCTTCGATCGCAGCTTGCTGCAGTCGCCGCGGGTGACGCTCGCGATCGATGCGCTGCTCCGGGCCTACGACCACGTGCTGCTGGATGCCGGCAGCGCCTCCGATCTGCCGGCCGAATTGCTGACGACCAATGCCCGCGCCGTCGTGGTGCCCGAGGCGTCGATGACGCCGGATGCGCGTACGTTGATGTGCGAGCAGCTGAGCGCCGTCGGCTTCAGCGATGTGACGATGCTGAGCAAGCCGGTGCAGCCGACGGATGCGATGGAGGCGCCGCGCGTCGTGGCGGCGTAGGCTTTTCTTTCTCTCTCCGCGCGCTCGGAATCGTAGGGTGGGCAAAGGCGCGCTTGCGCCGTGCCCACCATCGATCCAATACCGCAACAGAAGTGGTGGGCACGCTTCGCTTTGCCACCCTACGATACTTTCCGTTGCGGGAGCAGGGCAGCTCGCAAGCGGAGAATTGCTTACCCGAACGCCTGCCGCAACTTACGCGCCAAGTCGAACAGCATCTGGTTCTGCTTGACCATTCGCTTGCCGCGGCTCAGTGAGGACATTGCCATCGCCGCGAGCTTTCCGCGTGAGGTCAACGGGACGAAGCTGTCAAAAATCTCTTCGTCGTCCTTGCAGAACATCCGCTTGTAGTCGTCCGAGCCGATGCCGAGGTCGAGCGAGCAATAACCGCGCTCGGCGCAGGCGTCGATGATGTAGCGCATCAGGATCAGGCCCGGGCTGTAGCGGGCGTGCTCGGACATCGTGTAGGTGTTGAACATCATCGAGAGGCGCTGGCCGTCGGCGACGCCGGCGAAGATCGCGATCACGTCCTCGTCGCATTCGAGCGCGTGGATGTCGATCACGCGTCCATCTCCGCGCCGGGCAAGGCAGGCGTTGCGGATGAACTGTTCGACCCCCGGTTCGGCGAAGACGTTCGGTAGTTTCTGCTCCGCCATCCGCGCCGGCTTGACGCGGAAGAACCAGTCGAGCAGGCGCACGATGTCCGCATCCTCGGTCGCAAGGTGGTAGCGGTAGCCGGCGAGGGCCTGGAGCTTCTTCTCCTTGCTCTTGAGGCGGCGACGGAAGGAATTGCTGATCCGCGATGCCGGCGGGCCGGCCGGCTCCATCGCCAGCAACGGGCAGCCGTTGACCGAGCTCTGCTGCGGCAGCAGCGCAAACGGGTTCTGCTGGTCGTGCCAGCGCTTGGGTTGCTGCGTTAGCGAGAGGACGTCGACATGCTCGCGCAGCGGCGCAAGCAGCGCATCGAGATCCGCGAGGACGACCTGTGCCGCGAATTCGGCGCTCCACAGGCCCATGTTGAAGGTGGTATGCTTGCCGCCCATGAAGCAGGCCGTGCGCACGCCGTGGCTTTGGCGCAGCGACAACGGCAGCAGCAGGAGCGGCCTGTGCTCGGCGTCGCGAGCGATCACAATGAAGGGGCGGGCGCCCTCGCATTCGCCGACCAACTGCTGCCAGGGAGCGAGCAGGTCAAAGCGCTGATAGGGTGTGAAGAAGTGGCCGCTCTCCTCGAAGGCGCGCCAGGCCGCCTCGGCCTCGCCGAGATCGGTGACGATGTCGACCTGGGCGATGCGGCTCGTTTTCGACCGCGCTGGCGCTTCTGCCGTCCGGCTTTGCATCGCCGCAGCCATGGTCATTCGCGAAACCTGTCGAGAAATCAAAAATATAGGTATTTCGGCCCGTGGCCGACCTTTGCAAAGAAGTGTCAACAAAGGGTAATGATAATAGGCGGGGGGAACAGGCGCCGGAGGGAGGTGTAGACCTTGGCATCCGACGACAGATGGCCGGCGCGTCTGCGGCTTGAACTGGCCTGGTTCAGCGGTCAGGCTGCGCTGCGCAGCCGTGGTGCCGGCGCCATCCTGCGCTTCGCGCATGTGCGGCCGCGGCGGCGCGGCCGATTTCAGCCGCTGGGCCAGCACGAGATCACGCCGCAGTTCCTCGATCGCGCCATTCGCGCGCTGAAGCAGTGGAAGTACGATTTCCTTGGCATGGACGAGGTCTGCCGCCGCGCGGTGACGCTGCCGGAGAAACGGCGCTTCGTGGCACTGACCTTCGATGGCGCTACTAAGGATCTCATCAACTTCGCCTATCCGGTGCTGGCGCGCCACGCCGTGCCCTTCACGATCTATGTGCCGACCGCGTTCCCCGATGGCGTCGGCGAAGCCTGGTGGCTCGCGCTCGAACGGATGATCGCGCGCGAGACCCGCATCAGCCTGATCATGGACGACAAGGAGCAGCGCTTCACCATCACTGACAATGCCGAGAAGCAGGCGGTGTTTTCGTATCTCGAGGGCTGGCTGCGTTCGCTGCCGCCGGCGGATCTGTCAGCGGCGATCGCCGATCTCTGCACGCGCTACCGAATAGACCTCGCCGCGCTCTCACGCGAAGCGTCGATGGATTGGGAAGACCTGACCAAGCTCGCCGCCGATCCGCTCGTCACGATCGGCAGCGCGACCGTGAACTATCCCGTCCTCGCCAACATGAAGGATGCGGCCGCGCTCCGTGAGATGACGATGGGCAAGGCGGTCGCGGAAGCGGCCTTCCGCCGCGAGATCAGGCATCTCGCCTTTCCGTTCGGCGATCGATCTTCGTTTCGGCGCAGCCACGTCGTGATGGCGGAGGAGGCCGGCTTTGCCAGCGCCGTGTCGACGATCCCTGGTATCGTAGATGCGGAGGGACGCACCAATTTGCGCGCGCTGCCGCGGATCTCCTGGGACGGCCGGATCCAATCGCTGCGCAGGATGCGCGTGCTGATGTCAGGCGTTGCCTTTGCGCCGGTGAAACCGACGGGAAGCGCCACGAGATAGGCGCTACGAACTGGATTTGGCGCGATCGGGACGCTGCATCCAGCTCACGATCGGCATCGCCGGCAGCACCCAGCCCATGCCGACGACCACATAGTAGATCGCCTGCCGCCAGCCGGACTCGGCGATCCACGGCATCTGCGCCAGCGCCATGCCGAGCAGAGCCCAGACCGTGGCCAGCACCAGGAGCAGGATGGCGCCGAGGAACTTGCGGGTGCGGATCGTCATGGCGGGAGCTTGCTGCTTTCGCGTAACTTGCGCTGCGGGAGCGGGGACTATAAGGAGCGCGCAGTCCGGTTCAAGCCTGGTTTTTGCCCTCAATGACGACGATTTCCGCCCCGTCCCAACCGCATCGCGCCGTGCGCGTGTGGCTGATCGCCGTGGCCGCGCTGATCGCGCTGATGGTGCTCGTCGGCGGCGCGACGCGGTTGACGGAATCCGGCCTCTCGATCGTCGAATGGAAGCCTGTTACGGGCAGCGTGCCGCCGCTCACCGAGACGCAGTGGATCGAGGCGTTCGAGGCCTACAAGAGGATCCCGCAATATCGCGAGCTCAATGCGGGCATGAGCCTGTCCGAGTTCAAGGAGATCTTCTGGTGGGAATGGAGCCACCGGTTGCTCGGCCGTTTCATTGGCGTTGCCTATCTGCTGCCGTTCCTGTTCTTCCTGTGGCGCGGCGGCCTGCCGGGTGAACTGAAGCGGCGGCTCTGGCTGCTGTTCGCGTTCGGCGGCCTCCAGGGCGCGGTCGGCTGGTGGATGGTAGCCTCGGGCCTGTCGGAACGCATCGAGGTGTCGCAATATCGGCTGGCGACCCATTTGATGCTCGCGCTTCTGATCTTCGCCGGCATCGTCTGGACGGTGCGGCGGCTCAAGGAGCGGCCGCAGATCGCCGTGCCGCCGCGGTTGAGGTTCACGAGCGCACTGCTCCTCGTTGTGACCTTCGTGCAGATCTATTTCGGCGCGCTGGTCGCGGGTCTGCGGGCCGGGCGTGCCTACAACACCTGGCCGCAGATCGACGGTGCGTTCATTCCGTCGGCGGATCGGCTGTGGTTCGAGACGCCGTGGTGGCGCAACCTGTTCGACAATGTGCTGACGGTGCAGTTCGAGCATCGCATGACCGCCTATGCGCTGTTCGTGCTGGCGGCGCTGCACGCGGTTGACGCGGTGCGCTCACGCGCAGGTACGGCGGCAAGCGGCGCGCTCTGGTTGCTTGCTGCGGTGAGCCTGCAGGCGGTGTTCGGCATCCTGACGCTGCTCAACCAGGTTCCGATTGGACTGGCGCTGGCGCATCAGGCGGTCGCGATCATCGTGTTGACACTCGCGGTAATGCAGGTGGAGCGTCTGGCTTCGCGGCAGCTGACTGAGGCGCGGCCGCGCGGTGTTCCGCTGGGTCAGGCCAGCTGATCAACAATAGCCGTAGACTCCGCACGCGTAAGGCAGGCGCCAGAAATAGTCGACCTGCTTCCCGCCGTAATACGAGCCCTGATAATCGTAATCCCAGGGGCGACCGTAATAGCCCGGCAGCGTGTGCGAGCCGGGCAGGAGCGGGTGCCCGGCAGGTTGCGGACGTAGCTGCCGATGCCATAGGCCGGCGAGATCAGCGCGTCCGGATCGGTCTCGACATAGAACTCTTGGTGCCTCCTGCGGCGGAACAGCGGCGCGTCGCTTCGGCGTGGCCGGCAGATCGGCAGCAACGGCGGCCGAGACGATCAGCATCGCGGCAAGGGCAGGCACCATCCAGCGCAGCATCGTCGGCTCCGAATCAAAGGGGGCGATCCAAAGACGATGTATGCGGCAGGTGTGGTTAATGACTGTTAACTAGGCCCGTCATTCCGGGGCGGCTTTGCACTCCGCCTCGGAATCACAAGAACTAAGCGCCCAGCGCCTGCTCCAGATCCGCGATCAGATCTTCCTTGTCCTCGATGCCGATCGAGAGCCGCACCACGTCGGGGCCGGCGCCGGACTTGACCTTGGCGGCGTCGTCGAGCTGGCTGTGCGTGGTCGAGGCCGGGTGGATCACCAGCGAGCGGGTGTCGCCGACGTTGGCCAGATGCGAAAACAGCTGCAATTTCGATACCAGGCTGACGCCGGCGTCATAGCCGCCCTTCAGGCTGAAGGTGAACACGGCGCCCGCGCCCCTCGGCGCATATTTGCGCGCGAGCTGATTGTACTTGTCGCTCGGAAGGCCCGCATAGCTGACCGAGGCCGCCGCCGGATGGCCGGCGAGGAATTCGGCGACCGCCTTGGCGTTGTCGCAGTGCTTCTGCATGCGCAGCGGCAGCGTCTCGATGCCGGTCAGGATCATGAAGGCGTTGAACGGGGAGAGCGCCGGCCCGAGGTCGCGCAAGCCCAGCACGCGGCAGGCGATCGCGAAGGCGAAATTGCCAAAGGTCTCCTGGAGGCGGATGCCGTGATATTCCGGCCGCGGCTCCGACAGCATCGGATATTTGCCGCCTATGGACCAGTCGAACGTGCCGGCGTCGACGATGATGCCGCCGAGCGAATTGCCATGGCCGCCCAGGAATTTCGTCAGCGAGTGCACGACGATGTCCGCGCCGTGATCGATCGGGCGGATCAGATAGGGCGAGGCCAGCGTGTTGTCGACGATCAGCGGGACGCCGGCCTTGCGCGCCACCGTCGAGATCGCCTCGATGTCGGTGATGCTGCCGGCCGGATTGGCGATGGACTCGATGAAGATCGCCTTCGTGCGCGGCGTCACCGCGCGCTCGAAGCTTCCGATGTCATCGGGATCGGCCCACACCACGTTCCAGCCAAAGCTCTTGAACGCATGCGTGAACTGGTTGATCGAGCCGCCATAGAGCTTTCGCGCGGCGATGAATTCATCGCCGGGCTGGAGCAATTGCTGCAGCACCACGACCTGTGCGGCATGGCCCGAGGCCACCGCGAGCGCGGCCGTGCCGCCTTCGAGCGCGGCGACACGCTCCTCCAGCACCGCGTTGGTGGGATTGCCGATGCGGGTATAGATGTTGCCGAACGCCTGCAAACCGAACAGCGAGGCGGCGTGGTCGGCATCGTTGAACACGAAAGATGTCGTTTGATAAATCGGAGTTGCGCGCGCACCGGTGGTGGGGTCGGGCTGTGCACCGGCATGCACGGCGAGCGTGGAAAATCCCGGAAGGCGATCGCTCATTGAGGGCGTCCTGTTCTCTTGGTCTGAAATCGCGCGGCATGCTGATCGGCGCGGCGTCCGCCGTCAAGCTGCGGCTTCACATCGGAACGATCGTGCTACGCATTGTCGCGATCGCGAAATGAATCCTACGCGATCGCGTCAGCTTTGCTCGGTCTTGTTTTTGGCGGCGCGATCTGATGCCGCGGTGTCGCCACCGCCGACACTCATCCGATTGAGGGATAGCCGCATGCCTTGCGTCGGCACCGGCGCGCGCTTGGAGCTGAGCGTGCGTGAATTCACGCCCATCCAGGAGATCTCAGACGACAAGCGGCCGTATTCGATCTTGGGACAGCGGTTCATCACAACCTTGATACCGACGGACTCTGCCTTCGCCGCCGCAGCGTCGTCGCGCGCGCCAAGCTGCATCCAGATCACCTTCGGCAGTGGATCGAGCGTGAGCGCCTCTTCGACCACAGGCATGATGTGGCTGGAGTTGCGAAAAATGTCGATCATGTCGATCGGACGGCCGATGTCTACGAGCGAGGCGACGAAGGGCTTTCCGAGCAGCTCCTTGCCGACATGACCGGGATTGACCGGGATCATGTCGTAGCCGCGCTGCGCCAGATATTTGAACGCAAAGTAGCTCGGCCGCACGTTGACCGGCGAGGCGCCGACCATCGCGATCGACTTCACGCTGTTGAGGATGCCGCGGATGTAATTGTCGGGATAGGCGTCGTGGTTCATCTCATATCTTTTCTTGTTGTCATTCATCCCGCCATGTCGGCGTACGCTTTGCGATGAAGGCGCCAATGCCTTCCTCGGCGTCGCGCGCCATCATGTTCTCGGTCATCACCTCTGCCGCATGGCGATAGGCCTCGGCAAGGCTCATCTCGGCCTGGCGATAGAATGCCTCCTTGCCGAGCTTGACGGTGTAGGCAGATTTCAGTGCGACCTGCTGTGCGAGCGCAATCGCGGCCTCGCGCTCGGTGCCAGCGGGGACGATGCGATTGACGAGGCCGATCTCGCGGGCGCGCGCGGCCGGGATCGGCTCGCCCGTCAGCAGCATCTCCATCGCCTGCTTGCGCGGCACGTTGCGCGACAGCGCCACCATCGGTGTCGAGCAGAACAGGCCGATGTCGACGCCGGGAGTGGCGAAGCTCGCCGCCTCCGAGGCGATCGCCAGATCGCAGCTTGCCACGAGCTGGCAGCCCGCCGCGGTGGCGATGCCTTGGACTGCAGCGACCACGGGCTTGGGTAGGCGCACGATCGCCTGCATCATGGCGCTGCACGCCGTCATGATCTGTGCAAAATAAGCCCGGCCGCGATCCGGATCGGTGCGGCGCGCGGTCAGTTCCTTCAGGTCGTGGCCGGCGGAAAAAGCGGGGCCGTTGGCTGCGATGACGGCCGCACGGATGTGCTTGTCTTCCGCGATCGCATTGAGGCTCGCATGCAGCTGTCCGATCATCGCCTCCGAAAGGCTGTTGCGCGCGGCTGGTCGGTTCAGCGTGAGCACGGCGACGCTGCCGACGATCTCGCGCAGCAGGATCGGCGGTTGCGGGGAGGGGGCACGGGCGGCCTGGGCGGACATCGAAGCGTTTCCAGTTGGATTATTGCAATTGGATGATGCAGATAACTTAATGTAACAGGGCGAGCGAAGCGAGGGTGGGAACAGCATGGCATTGGCGAAAATGAGCGTGGCGGAGGTCGAGCAGTTTCTGCGTGACGAGTTTCCCCAGGCCTTCAGCGGCGATGACATCACGATCGAAAGCGCCGATGGCCAGACCTGCCTTTTGCGCCAGCGCTACAGCGAAAGGATGCTGCGACCGGGTGGAACCGTGTCCGGACCGACGCTGATGGCGCTGGCCGATTTCGCGATGTACGTGGTGCTGCTGTCAGCAATCGGGCCGATCGGGCTCGCGGTCACGACCAATCTCAACATCAACTTCCTGCGCAAGGGCCAGCCCGGGCAGGACGTGCTGGCCGAGGCCCGACTGCTCAAGCTCGGCAAGCGCCTGGCAGTGGGGGAGGTGAATCTCCTGTCGGGCACATCAGCCGACCCAATCGCCCATGTCACCTCGACCTACTCCATTCCAAATGTTTGAACTTTTTGCAGGTAGTATAGCACCATATTTTTAAGTTATTGATTCTACGAATATAAATTCCGCCTTGGGGCATTGACCGCTGCGCCTCTCTTCTCTAGAAACCCGCCCAGTCCGGTGCGGTGTTCGCGCCGATGTCTCCCTCACGGAAATTCTGACATGAAAACCTTTTCGGCAAAGCCGGCCGAGGTGACGAAGAAGTGGGTGCTGATCGACGCCAAGGGTCTGGTCGTCGGCCGTCTCGCCACCATCGTCGCCATGCGGCTCCGCGGCAAACACCTCCCGACCTACACCCCGCACGTCGATTGCGGCGACAACGTCATCATCATCAACGCGCAGCATGCGGTCCTCACCGGCCGTAAGCGCGAGCAGAAGACCTACTACAAGCACACCGGCTACGTCGGCCACGTCAAGGAGCGCACCGCGCGCCAGATCCTCGAAGGCCGTCATCCCGAGCGCGTGCTCGAGAAGGCCGTCGAGCGCATGATCCCGCGTGGTCCGCTCGGCCGCGTGCAGATGGGCAACCTCCGTGTCTACGGCGGCGCCGATCATCCGCACGAGGCGCAGCAGCCCGAGAAGATCGACATCGCCAAGTTGAACCGCAAGAACACGAGGGCCGCATAACATGGCCGAATCCATCCAGTCGCTCGACCAGCTCTCGCAGCTCAAGACGGCGGCCGCGCCCGAGGCGCCCAAGCACGAGAAGAAGGTCGACAAGTTCAACCGCGCCTACGCCACCGGCAAGCGCAAGGACGCGGTCGCCCGCGTCTGGATCAAGCCGGGTGCCGGCAAGGTCACCGTCAACTCGCGCGAGGTCGAGGTCTATTTCGCCCGTCCCGTGCTGCGCATGATGATCGAGCAGCCGTTCTCCGTGGCCCAGCGTTCCGGCCAGTACGACGTGATCTGCACGGTCGCCGGCGGTGGCCTGTCCGGCCAGGCTGGCGCCGTCCGTCACGGCATCTCCAAGGCGCTCACCTATTTCGAGCCGGAGCTGCGCAGCGTGCTCAAGAAGGGCGGCTTCCTGACCCGCGACTCCCGCGTGGTCGAGCGTAAGAAGTACGGCAAGGCCAAGGCCCGCCGGTCCTTCCAGTTCTCGAAGCGTTAATCGCTTCGATCACATTCGCCGCGAAAGCGGCTCCAATGAGATGCAAAAGGGCGCTGTTTTCAGCGCCCTTTTTGTTGTTCGTTTGTACGCAAATTGATGACGTGTTTCCCGAAAACTTGGGTCCACGCGAAAACCTGAATGGAACCCGCGAGACATAGCGTCACATTCGGAAGGGCGCGCAAATCGGCTGGGCCGATCGCGTAACTGCTATGTTTTAGAGGGGGCTGACATGATGTCGCTCGATAGCATCACGCTCTATTTGGTCGCCACCATGGTTGCCGCACTGCTCGGCGCCATGATGGTGTTTTTCGGCAGACAGGAGAACAGCCCCGCGCTGAAATGGTGGGGCACCGCCTATCTCCTCGGCGCCGCCTCCGTTGCGCTCTGGACTGCGGCCGGCGACAGGCTGGGGCCGCATCTCTATCTGGCGTTAAATGCCGTCGGCTTCGTCGCCTGCGGCATGGTGTGGAATGCGGCGCGCGTCTTCCACGGCCGCAAGCCGAACTGGCCGGGCCTCGTGCTCGGCGCGCTCGCCTGGGTCGCTGCCGTCACGCTGCTCAACGCCGAGGCGTCCGTGCTGCGCATGATCATCGGCGCCGGCATCGTCTCGGTCTATGCGGCGCTGACCGCGAGCGAGCTCTGGACCGAACGGCGCAAGAGTATGCAACGCCGCTGGCCGGCCTTCGTGATGCCAGTGATGCACGGCTGCGCATTGATGCTGCCGATCGTGCTCGGCAGCTTCCTGCGCCCGCACGACGCCGGCTTCTCGTCGAGCATCTGGGTCACCGTGTTCGCGGTCGAGCTCGTGCTCTATGCCGTCGGCACCGTGTTCGTGATCTTCATGCTGGTGTCCGAGCGCACGGTGACCGCGCACCGGACCGCCGCGTCGACCGATCCCCTGACCGGCATGCTCAACCGGCGCGGCTTCTCCGAGGCCTGCAGCCGCGTGATCGAGCGCGAGGCCAAGGCCGGGCGGCCGGTGACCGTGATGATCTTCGACATCGACCACTTCAAGTCGATCAACGATCGGTTCGGTCATCCCGCGGGCGACGAGATGCTGAGACTGTTCTCGACCGTCGTCGTCAGCAACCTGCGCATCTCCGATCTCTCGGGCCGCATCGGCGGCGAGGAGTTTGCGGCCTTGCTGCCGTGCTCGCTGGAAGAGGGGGTGCTGGTCGCCGAGCGCGTGCGCGAAGCGTTCGAGACCTCCGGCGTCGTGGTCGATGAAGGTCCGGTCGATACCACCGTCAGCATCGGCGTCGCCGGCGGTCCGGCCGGCACCGAGCTCGAGGTGCTGCTGGCTTCGGCCGACACCGCGCTCTACCAGGCCAAGCGCGGCGGCCGTAACCGCGTCGAGGCGGCGGAGGAGCTGCCGCTGTCGCTGGAGAACTGGCGTCGCCAGAGCGCTGCGCGGCCCGGTGCGCCGCAGGCGCGTCCGGCTACCGCCTGAGACGACAGGCGGCGTTGCGGTAATCCTCTGTTTACCATTCGATCCCTACCATCATGGTCATGGAATCGATCCGTCGACAGACCCCGCAGGCCGCCCTGATGTCACTCGAAGCCCAAGCTGCCTCGGCACGCGGCGGCTTCGCCTGTCTGTTCTCGACCGCGGACGAATACGAGAGCGCGCTGATCACGGAGCGTCGTGCGCAAGGACGATACGGCCAGGCCCGCAGCTACTGGCCGTTCGTGCTGTTCGTCGGCTGCGCGTTCATCGTGGCGGGCACCGTGCTGCTGCTCGCCTGAGAGGCTTGCATTTAGCATTTAAGAGACCTGCATTTTCGAGCCGTCCAGGCGCCGTTTCGGCGCCTTTTTCTTTTGCGCCGGCTGCGGTAGACACGCCCATCGAACAAAAATGGGTGGAAACCGATGATCACCGAGATCGCGCAAATCGACGTCAAGCCGGGCAGCGAAAAGGATTTTGAGGCAGCTGTCGCCAAGGCCAAGGCCGCCTTTGGCCGCTCCAAGGGCTTTCACGGCTTCGAGCTGCACAAGTCGATCGAGAAGCCGCAGCGCTACCGCCTGATGGTGAAGTGGGCGACACTGGAGAGCCACACCGTCGATTTCCGCGGCTCCGAAAACTTCACCGAATGGCGCGGCCTCGTCGGGCAGTATTTTGCTTCGCCCCCCGAGGTCGAGCACACCGAGACCGTGCTGACGACCTGAAGCAGGCTCAGGCCGCCTCGGCCAGAGACGGTGCCTCATACGACTTGAAATGGTCGATCATGACCTTGGCGATGGCGACCAGTGGCAGCGCCAGCGCGAGGCCCCAGATTCCGAACACGACGCCGAGCAGGATCTGGAACGCGAACAGTGTGGCCGGCGGAATGTCCAGGGCCTGGCGCTGAAGGATCGGCGTCAGCACGTAGCTTTCCATGGCGTGGACCCCGAGGAACAGCAGCAGCGCGGACAGCGCCGCGATCCAGCCCGACGCAAGGCTCGCCAGCACCACGATGACCCCGGCGATGATGGCGCCGACGGTCGGGACAAAGGCGAGCAGGCCTGCCTGGATTCCCAGGATGAACGCGCCGGGGATGCCGATGACGGCAAGGCCGATCCAGGTCACCGCGCCGACCGCGAGCATGACCGTAATCTGCGCGATCAGCCAGCGCTCCAGCGTCTCGCTGATGCGGTCGATGATGAGGGTGATGCGCGTGCGATGTTTGGCCGGCGCGAGGAACAATAGGCCGTCGTGATAGACGCCGGGCTGGGCGGCGAAGGCGAGACCCAGGAACAGCACGATAAAAATGTTTCCGACACCGTGGATGGTGCCAAGCAGCAGCTTGAAGGTCTGGCTCACGATCGCCCCGCCGCTGGAGGCGAGCGCGCCGGCGCCCGGCAATGCACCGCGCGAGGGCGCTGCGGGTGAGGGCGTCGAGTCCGATGTTGTCGCCGCCGTGGCGTCAGGAGCAGCGTTGCCGAGATCGAAGAAGCTGGTGTCGATGCCGTGGCTTTCGAGGAAGGACCGGACGTTGGTGATCTGCGACTTGATGGTATTGCTCAGCAGCGAGGCCTGCTCGGCGATGGTGGCACCGCCGAGATAGGCGACGCCCGCGAGCATCAGCGCGAGGGCGATGCAGACGATCGCGAGCCGGACGGGATGCGGCAGGTGCACGCGGCGGCCGAGCGCGCCCGTCAGCGCATTGAGGCCGAGGCCGAGCAGCATGCCGGTGAAGATCAGCAGCAAGGTGGCGGCAAAATACCAGGTGAAGACCAGCATCGCCGTGAACAGAACAACGCCGATGCCCCCGACCGAGATCGCCCAGGCGAGATCGGCACGAGGGCGGGGCCGTTCATCTGCGGGGATGGTCACATCGGGTCCTTTCAGGGGCTGCGGGGGAGGCACTCTTTCGCGAAATCCCGCCTCGGATCAAGCCGGTCGAAAACCGCCGGTTTGACGTTGTCCACGGCTTCGTTCGGGCGAACGCCACCGGCGCGAACAGTGCCGCGGCCGCCCTCCGACCGGGCATTTGCGCGAAAATAGCATTGCCGTCCCGCGATCCCTTCTGTTGAATTTGTTCCACCCCAAGGGCATGTTTGGAGAATCTTCTTACGGAGGAGGTCGGAACGGGAGATGAGAAAGCCGGTCGTCGGCGTGATCGGGAATGCCCATCGCGTCGAAAATCGATTTCAGGTCCAGATGGTCGGCGAGCGAAATCTGCGCGCCGTGGCTGAGGTCTCCGGTGGCTTGCCGGTGATGTTCGCGGGCTCGCCCGACATCACCGATATCGGGGCGCTGCTCGATACCGTCGACGGCGTCATCCTCACCGGCGCCCGGGCCAACGTGCACCCGACGCGTTTCAACGTCGATCCCTGCGAGAAGCACGAGCCCTACGACATCCACCGCGACGAGGTCGCGCTGGCGCTCTCGGTTGCCTGCGTCGCCCGCGGCATCCCCCTGTTCGGCATCTGCCGCGGCCTCCAGGAGATGAACGTCGCCTTCGGCGGCTCGCTCCACCCCGAGATCCGCGAAATCCCCGGCCGCATGAACCACCGCATGCCCAGGCTCGAGAATGGCGAGATCCATCCCGATCCGACCGTGGTGTTCGCCGACCGCCACGACGTCGACCTGACGCCGGGCGGTGCGTTCGCGAAGATCCTCGGGTGCGAGAAGATCCGGGTCAATTCGCTGCACGGCCAGGGCATCCTGGAGCCCGGCAAACGTGTGCTGATCGAAGGCGTCGCCGAGGATGGCACCATCGAGGCGATCCGCATCGCCGAAGCCCCGACCTTCGCGCTCGGCGTGCAATGGCACGCCGAATACGATCCGCAGCACAATCCGATCAACCGCAAGCTGTTCGAGGCCTTTGGCGAAGCGCTCGTGGCGCGGCAGAAGGCGGTGGCGTAGGCTAAGCACACGTCGAGGCTTTGGGGCCGACTCTCGGCACGCCGTCATTGCGAGCCAACGGGTCCGACGAATTCAATTCATCGAGCTCATGCTAGGCATGTGCGCTGATGAGCCCATCAATTCGATCTGCCGGAACGAGCCCATTAGGTCTGCATGGCTGCTACACCATCGATGGCTGCGGGCCTATAGAGGGGATGGACCGCCGTGCGCGGTGAGCGCCCGTGCGTACCACCATTTTCATAAAACTAGATTGTAACTGCCCCACGTAGCTTAATTCGGTTGTGAGGGCTCAACTCATGACGAAGTACTTTTCGAAGCGCATCGCGACTGATGTGTTCGTAGTCGTCATATCGGTGGTGACAATCACGATTGCAGCGACCTCATTGGGTGAGCCCATTGTGGCAGGCATCGCGGCTTCTATTCCGGGCCCATTTCATCTTGCGATGGAAAACACACTTGGAAGTGCCAGGCCGAGCACACCGAAGCAGGCCTCCGCGCAAACAGGTTGTCGGCTTCGATCTGCTCCTCTGCAATGGAACGTGGACTGGCTTTTCCGTCCGCCTGCCGCTCCCACACGATGAATGCGATCCCAATTGAGGGCGCGGCAAAGATGGGCGGCCCGTGTTTCGCCCATGCGCCTTCCAAATCTCGGGCGGCATAAACCAATCAGTAGGAATTGGTCCGCTCCGATTTTTGCGGCTCTGATTTGTTCTTTGAGAACAAAGTGGAGTCAGATGCAGAACGAAAGCTGACGGTGAGGTTTATCTCTGCAATGCGGTTGAATCGTAGACGCGCTCAGTTGGTCGTCTGGCGTCAGCCTCACGCCGCCCGCTCCATCCGCCGCGTGCGGTAGGCCTGCGGCGACATCAGGGTCAACTTGCGGAATGCCTTGCGAAAGCTGCTTTCGTCCTCGTAGCCCGCCGCCCGCGCGATGGTCTTGACCGGCTGCGCCGTCGTCTCCAGCAGCGTGCGCGCGTGCTCGACGCGGCGGCGCGTGATGAAGGCCTGCGGCGGCTCGTGCGTGAGCTCCTGAAACTTCCGGTTCAGCGTGCGCTCGCTGAGGCCGAGTGCGTCGGCGAGGCGCTTGACTGTCATCGGACGCTTGCCCGCGCGCCGAACCAGCAGGTCGGCCCTGGTCAGCAGCGGGTCCTGCGACAGCAGGTAACCGACGGGCATGAAGATCGACTGGGTGCGCTGCGCGGTGTCGATGACGACGTAATCGGCGCACAATTTTGCGATCTCCTTGCCGTCGACCATCTCGATCAGCCTGAGCAGGAGGTCGACCCACGACATCGGTCCGGCCGCGCAGACGAGACGGTCTGCGCAGGTGATGACGGCGTCCGGGGCGAGGTCGATCGCGGGATGGCGTTGCCGCAGTTCGTTTTGCAGCCACCAGGTGATGGTGGCGCGGCGGTTGTCGAGCAGGCCGGCGCCGGCCAGCAGAGAGACGCCGCTGCAAAATGCACCGATCAGCCGGCCATTTGCGTGCTGCTGCCGGAGCCAGGCGCCGGCGCGGGCATATTGCGGTTGCAGGCGCGCGGCCGTGACGTGGTCGACGAGATTGCCGGGGACGATGATCGCGTCGAAGCTGCCGCGGCTCGTGGTCGCGCCATCGACCGAAACCAACTGGCCGCCGCCGGCGCGCACGGCCTTGCCATCGAGCGAGAGCGTCTGGCAGGCGAACCGGGATTTTGCTCCGCTCTGCTGCATCACGTGGTTGGCGAGCGACAGAATGTCGGCGACGCCGGCGATCGCCGAATGCATGCAGCCTTCCAGCGCCAGAATTGCAAGTTTCATGGGACCTCCGGGCGATGCGACGATCCTAACCTGATCGACGTGCGGGCGCGTGGCGGAAATTGCCCGATCTCTGTCTTATCCGCCACTGCCTGGCCGCCACTGTCCGGTCCAATCTGCCGCCGTCGTCACACGACATGATTGGAGAAAGACATGCCTTACGTCACCATTTCCACCGTCCGCGGCATCCTGGACGCTGTGCAGAAGAAGACGCTGCTCGAACGCGTCACCGACCTCCTGGTCGAGGTCGAAGGGCAGGGCAACCCCGATTTCCGCCGCAACGTCTGGGTGAGGATCGAGGAGCACGAGCCCTCGCACTGGTCGCTCGGCGGCATGCAGCCGACGAGCGAGATCATCGCGAGCACGTTCGGACCGATCGGCGCGGACGGCGTGAGGGTGGTGGCACGGTAGCAGCGCCTGGCGCAGGGCGGATCAGCCGTACGCAGGTCCGCCACTGCCTCTGCTCAACCGATCGCATCGCCATCCCGCATGGCCATTTGCATTGCGTTGCACAATCGCGACGTTGGCCTCCACGCGCAGCATTGAGGTTCACGAGGGGAACACCATATGCTCTGCAAGGGAGCCCTTGCCGTGCAAACCATGAAGGCGGCCCTCGTTGCGGCGATCACCGTCGTGGCATTGATCTGCTGCCTCCTTCCCAGCTCAGCGGAGGAGAGCGGCCGCCTTGCACTGATTGTTTCGATCGACGGGGCCATCGGCCCTGCGTCAGCCAGCTATGTCCGGGAGGCTTTGGCCAGGGCGAGCGAACGGCGCGCGGAGGTCGTGCTTCTGAGAATGAACACGCCCGGCGGTCTCAATTCCAGCATGCGCGAGATCATCGCGGATGTGCTCGCCTCGCCCATCCCCGTCATCGGCTACGTCGCTCCCTCCGGCGCCCACGCGGCGAGTGCAGGGACCTATATCCTTTATGCGACCCACATCGCGGCGATGGCACCAGGCACCAATATCGGTGCGGCGACGCCGGTCCAGATTGGCGGGCCGCTGCCGGGACTGCCGAGCGGCACACCCGACAAGGATGGCAAAGACAAGAAGGATGAGCCGAAGGACGCGATGACGGCGAAGGCCACGAACGATGCCGTCGCCTTTATCCGCAGCCTCGCCGAGCTGCGCAGCCGCAATGCGGACTGGGCGGAGAAGGCGGTCCGTGAGGCCGCCACTCTCTCTGCCAATGGCGCGCTGGAGGCCCATGCCATCGATCTCGTCGCGCGGGACCAGGCTGAATTGCTGAGGCAGCTCGATGGCCGTGTGGTGGAGGTTGCAGGCGGCAAGACGCAACGCCTCGCGACGAAGGATGCGGTCGTCGAAGCCATCGAGCCTGGACGGATATCCCGCTTCCTGGCGGTCATCACCGACCCGAACGTGGCGTTCATTCTCCTGATGGTCGGCATCTACGGTCTGATCTTCGAGTTCATGTCTCCCGGAGCCGTCGCTCCCGGAGTTGTCGGCGCGATCTGCCTGCTGATTGGCCTCTATGCGCTCAACTTGCTGCCGATCAACTATGCCGGCCTAGCCCTGATGCTGGTCGGACTCGTGCTTCTCACCGTCGAAGCCTTCAATCCAACGGTGGTGATTGGTCTCGGAGGGATCATCGCTTTCGTGCTAGGTGCGCTGATGCTGTTCAGGGTCGAGGCGCCCGGCTACCAGCTGTCGTGGTGGGTGATCGGCATCACTACAGCTGTGTTCGTCGGCTTTGCACTGGTCGTGCTTGGTTCGCTTCGGCGGGCCGCCAAGGCTCCTGAACGGGTCGGCGCGCAGGCCATGCGAGGCTTGCCCGCCGAAATTCTCGACTGGAACGGGAACGAGGGTCATGTGTTCGCCCATGGTGAACGCTGGCAGGCGCGCGGCGCCGACACGTTCGAGCCCGGAGAGACGGTCGAAGTTGCCAGCGTCGTCGACCTGACGCTGCTGATACGGCGCGCACCGGCGAGGACCGGTGAGGGAGGTACATCATGATGCTGGAATATCTGACCTATGCGGCGCTCGCGCTGCTAGTCGTCATATTTCTGTCCCAGGCCATTCGAATCCTGCGCGAATATGAGCGCGGCGTCGTCTTTACGCTCGGCCGCTTTACCGGTGTGAAGGGCCCTGGCCTCATCATCCTCATTCCGATCGTGCAGCAACTCGTCAAGGTCGACCTCCGGGTGATGGTGCAGGTCGTGCCGCCGCAGGACGTGATTTCGCGAGACAACGTGTCCGTCAAGGTCAACGCCGTTCTGTACTTCCGCATCGTCGACCCCGAGCGCGCCATCATCAAGGTCGGTGATTACATGGCGGCCACCAGCCAGCTCGCCCAGACCACGTTGCGTTCGGTGCTCGGCAAGCACGAGCTCGACGAGATGCTTGCCGAGCGCGACAGGTTGAACGCCGACATCCAGGAGATCCTCGACAAGCAGACTGACGTCTGGGGCATCAAGGTCACCGGCATAGAGATCAAGGACGTCGATATCAACGAAACCATGGTGCGTGCGATTGCCAAACAGGCTGAGGCGGAGCGCTTGCGGCGGGCCAAGGTGATCAATGCGATGGGCGAGCAGCAGGCTGCCGAAAAGCTCGTCGAAGCCGGCCGGATCCTCGCGCAGGAGCCTCAGGCCATGCAGCTGCGTTATTTCGCGGCTCTGCACGACATCGCCGGTGAACGGTCATCGACCGTCGTGTTTCCGCTACCGACGGGCTTGCTCGACCATTTGATGCCGCGGCCTAACAACCCGTAGCCGTAAGCGGCGAAGATGACCCATCTTCGGCCCAAATGGGCGTGTCGAATGTTGATGCCTACTTAAACGGGAGCAACATTCGATGACCAAGCACGCCGTCAGCCCACCAAGCCGCCGTCAACGCCGGACATTCATGCTTGCCGTTCCGCTGGTCGCCTTCGCACTTTGTTCGTGGCCGATCGGCGGAGCCGCGCAGGCCGCAGAGCCCGGCAAGGACACCCCTGCCGCCAATCTGCCCCGCATTCTCGTACTGGCGACGGGCGGCACCATCGCGGGCCAGGCCGACCCGCGCGCGACGGGTGCGTACAAATCCGGCCAGATCACGGGCGAGCAGCTGATGCAGTCAGTGCCGGGCCTGGACAAGCTGGCGAAGCTGAACGCCGAGCAGATTTCGTCGATCGGATCCCAGGACATGAACGACAAGGTCTGGTTTGCGCTGGCCCGCCGCATCCAGGAGGCCTTCGACAAGAATGAAGCCGATGGCATCGTCATCACCCATGGCACCGATACGCTGGAGGAGACCGCGTTCTTTCTCGACAACGTGGTGCGCGGCGACAAGCCCGTGGTGATCGTCGGCTCGATGCGGCCGGCCACGGCGGTGAGCGCGGACGGCCCCGGCAATCTCTACGAGGCGGTGCAGGTGGCCGCCGATCCGCGCTCGCGCGGGCGGGGCGTCATGGCGGTGCTGAACGACAAGATTCAGGGCGCCCGCTCGGTCACCAAGACCAACACCACGAGCATCGAGACGTTCAATACGTCCAATGACGGGCCGATCGGTTATGTCGACACCGCCGGCGGCATCCGTTTCATGACCCAGGCTGCCGGCTTCAAGCGCGCGACCTATCAGCTGCCGGCAGGCGAGCAATTGCCGCGCGTCGCGATCGTCTACTCGCACGCCAATATGGATGCCGTTCCGATCGAGGACGCCATCTCGCACGGCGCCAAGGGCATCGTGCTCGCCGGCGTCGGCGATGGCAACACGTCGAAGCCGGCGCTCGAAGCGCTCGAAGCGGCGGCGAAGAAGGGCATCATCGTGGTGCGCTCCACGCGGGTTCGATCCGGCTTCGTGACGCGAAACGTCGAGGTCGACGACGACAAGAACGGATTCGTCGTGTCCGAGGACCTCAATCCCCAGAAGGCGCGCGTTCTCACCCAATTGCTGATCGCGAGCGGTGTGACGGCGCCGGCCGAATTGCAGAAGGCGTTCACCGCGACGTGGTAGCGGCTGGCTCGTATCTTGTGGGGTGGGTTAGCTTAGCGGGTTGCGCAAAGCGCAAATCGCTAGGCGTAACCCACCAACTTCCGCATTTGCTGAAGCATGGTGGGTTACGCCAGCGGACTGCGCTTCGCGCAGCCGCCAGCTAACCCACCCTACAGACCCAACGGCCCAAACGAAAAGGCGCTCCTCTCGGAGCGCCTTTTGCTTGCCGTATGGCGTTCGGGCCGATCAGCCCGAATAGTACATGTCGAATTCGATCGGATGCGGGGTCATCTCGAAGCGCTCGACTTCGGTCATCTTCAGCTCGATATAGGCATCGATGAAGTCGTCGTCGAACACGCCGCCGGCCTTCAGGAAGGCGCGGTCCTTGTCGAGATTCTCGAGGGCTTCACGCAAGCTGCCGCACACCGTTGGGATCTGCTTCAGTTCTTCCTTCGGCAAGTCGTAGAGATCCTTGTCCATCGCCGGGCCCGGATCGATCTTGTTCTTGATGCCGTCGAGACCGGCCATCAGCATCGCGGCGAAGCCGAGATAGGGGTTGGCGAGCGGATCGGGGAAGCGCACCTCGACGCGCTTGGCCTTCGGCGAAGCAGTGTAGGGGATGCGGCAGGAGGCCGAGCGGTTGCGCGCGGAGTAGGCGAGCAGCACGGGGGCCTCATAGCCCGGGACCAGACGCTTGTAGGAGTTGGTCGAGGGATTGGTGAAGGCGTTGATCGCCTTGGCATGGTTGATGATGCCGCCGATGTAGTGGAGGCATGTCTCCGATAGGTCGGCGTATTTGTTGCCGGCGAACACCGGCTTGCCTTCCTTCCAGATCGACTGGTGCACGTGCATGCCCGAGCCGTTGTCGCCGTAGACCGGCTTCGGCATGAAGGTGGCGGTCTTGCCGTAGATGTGCGCGACCTGGTGGATGCAGTACTTGTAGATCTGGAGGTGGTCGGCCATCAGCGTCAGCGTGTCGAACTTCATGCCGAGCTCGTGCTGGGCGGAGGCGACCTCGTGGTGATGCTTCTCGACCTTGACGCCCATCTTGGCCATGGCGCCGAGCATCTCCGAGCGCATGTCCTGCACGGAGTCCTGCGGCGGAACCGGGAAGTAGCCGCCCTTGGTGCGGACGCGGTGGCCGAGATTGCCGCCTTCATATTCGGTGTCGGAGTTGGTCGGCAGCTCCGAGGAGTCGAGGCGGAAACCGGTGTTGTAGGGGGTCGAGGAGAAGCGCACGTCGTCGAACACGAAGAACTCGGCCTCGGGGCCGACGAAGACGGTGTCGCCCACGCCCATCGACTTCACCATCGCCTCCGCCTTCTTGGCGATGCCGCGGGGGTCGCGGTTGTAGGGCTCGCCGGTGGTCGGCTCCAGCACGTCGCAGGTAATGACCATCGTGGTCTCGGCGAAGAACGGATCGATCGTCGCAGTCACCGGATCGGGCATCAGGCACATGTCGGACTCGTTGATCGCCTTCCAGCCGGCGATCGAGGAGCCGTCGAACATCGTCCCTTCGGCGAAAATGTCCTCATCGATCATGCTGACGTCGAACGTCACATGCTGCCACTTGCCGCGCGGATCGGTGAAGCGCAGGTCGACGTATTTGACGTCGTTGTCCTTGATCGATTTCAGGACGTCTTTGGCGGTCTTCATGCATACCCCTTTTGGCTCTGCGGGTCGGTTTCCAGATGAGCAAGATTATTCTCGCTTGGGCGAGTTTGGCGCGACCGCACAAACGAAATCAGGCCGCCGAAGCAGCCTTATTTCCTGTCAGAGTGTCGCAAAACGCGGGATAGCACCCGGCTCAGATAGCGTCCAGCCCGGATTCGCCGGTTCGGATGCGGATCGCCTCTTCGACGTTGGAGACGAAGATCTTGCCGTCCCCGATGCGCCCGGTCTGCGCGGCGCGGCGGATCGCCTCGATGGCGCGCTCGACCAGATCGTCGCCGATCACGATCTCGATCTTCACCTTGGGCAGGAAGTCGACGATGTATTCTGCGCCGCGGTAGAGTTCGGCGTGACCCTTCTGCCGGCCAAAGCCCTTGGCCTCGGTGACGGTGATGCCCTGAAGGCCGACTTCCTGAAGCGCTTCCTTCACCTCGTCGAGCTTGAATGGCTTGATGATGGCTTCGATTTTCTTCACTGCGCGCCTCCCGGCCTCTCGATCAAATAGCAACGTCTTCGTCAGGATGCGCTTTGTCACGCACGATCTTGTCTTCGCTATGCCGGGATGCCTGACCAGCCCGGCAACGACGGCCGGCCACACCCTGATGAATGCCAGTGAGCACGACAAACCGAAGCGGCTTCCTCGAAAGCAGGGTCTATGCCAAGTTGCAAATGCCCTGATTATTGGAGCGTTATCAGCCTTTTAACGAGCACAATCTGATAGGTGGCGCCGACCGGCCCAAAATACCGCAGACTACGAAATAGGCAAACGGTTCAATATATGTGCAGATCGTTGTTCCGTGGGATGGGTCGGCGCGGAACGTGCCCGTTGAACGGGCGTTTGGACCAGGGAAGTGGCATGGAAGTTCTGACCAACGCTGAAATGCAGCGCGCCGATCAGCTCAGTATCGCGGCAGGCACGCCCGGCTTCAAGCTGATGCTCAGCGCCGGCCAGGCGGTCGCCGAGGCGGCCAATGCGCTGGTCGAGGAGGGGCCGATCCTGATCGTCGCCGGCCCCGGCAACAATGGCGGCGACGGTTTTGTCGCAGCCGCCGAGCTCGCCGCCCAGGGCCGCGAGGTCTCGGTGATCCTGATGTGCGAACGCGACCAGCTCCAGGGTGACGCCGCCTCCGCCGCGCGGGGCTGGAAGCACCCGGTGCTCCCGTTCAATCCGCAGGCGATCGGAAAGCCGGCGCTGATCATCGATGCCCTGTTCGGCGCGGGCCTCAGCCGCCCCGTCGACGGCGAGGCGCGCGCCATGATCGAGGCGATCAACGGCAACGGCGCCTTGGTGCTGGCGGTCGACCTGCCGAGCGGCATCAACGGCACCAGCGCCGCCGTGATGGGCGCGGCCGTGAATGCCACGGAGACCGTGACCTTCTTCCGCAAGAAGCCGGCGCATCTGTTGCTGCCCGGCCGCATGCATTGCGGCCGCGTGCGCGTCGCCGACATCGGCATCGACGCGAGCGTGCTGGACGAGATCGCCCCGCAGCTCTTCGAGAACGATCCGGATTTCTGGGGCGCCGCCTTTCCGGTGCCGCGCATCGACGGCCACAAATTCGCGCGAGGCCATGTGCTGGCCGTCTCCGGTGACGCAGCCGCGACAGGCGCTGCGCGGCTCGCCGCGCGCGGGGCGCTGCGGGCCGGCGCGGGCCTCGTGACGCTGGCGAGCCCGCGCGATGCGCTCGCGATCAATGCCAGCGCGCTGACCGCGGTGATGGTTCGCCCGGTCGACACCGCGATCGAGTTCGGCGAGCTCCTCGGCGACAAGCGCTATAACACCTGCATGATAGGCCCCGGCGCGGGCGTCGGCGAGCGCACCTGCGATCTCGTTCATACCGCGCTGACGGCGCAGCGGCATCTGGTGCTGGACGCGGACGCGCTGACGAGCTTTGCCGCAAAGCCAGAGCGGCTGTTCGAATCGATCAGGTCCTCGCAGGACAATGCGGTGGTGCTGACCCCGCACGAGGGCGAGTTTCCGCGGCTGTTCTCGGATCTCAGCAACAAGCATCCCGGCCGGTCCAAGCTCGAGCGCGTCCGCGCCGCCGCCGAGCGCTGCGGCGCCGTGGTGCTGCTGAAGGGACCGGACACGACGGTCGCGGCCCCTGACGGCCGCGCCACCATCGCCGCCAACGCGCCGCCCTGGCTCGCCACCGCCGGCGCCGGCGACGTGCTCTCGGGCATCATCGCAGGCCTCCTGGCGCAAGGCGTGCCGGCGTTTGAGGCCGCCAGCATCGGCGTCTGGATGCATGGCGAGGCAGGAAGCGAGGCGGGGCCGGGGCTGATCGCGGAAGACCTGACCGAGACGCTGCCGGCCGTGCACCGGCGGATCTATGATGCGCTCGGGGTGGAGTACTAGTGCTGCGGCAGCTCGCGCTCGCGGACATGGATGCGGCCGCCCAGGTCCATCGGATTGCGCTCGACCAGGCGATGCCGTGGCTCGTCGGGTTGCACACGCCGGACGAGGACCGCTGGTTCTACCGCGAGCGTGTTTTTCCGACCTGCCGCGTATGGGGACGCTTCGACGACGAAGTGCTCAGCGGGATCATTGCGTTCCGTGAGGGCTGGATCGAGCAGCTCTACGTGCTTCCGGTTGCCCAGGGCCGTGGTGTCGGTACTGAACTCCTCGACGTTGCCAAAGAGGCCTGCGATCGACTCGAGCTCTGGACCTTCCAGCGCAACGCGCCGGCGCGGCGCTTCTATGAAGCGCGCGGATTTGCGCTGGTCGAGCAGACCGACGGGGTGCGGAACGAGGAACGGGAGCCCGACGCTCGGTACCTCTGGACGCGCCAATAGGCGCTCACTCCACCGCGTACCAGCGGACGAGCCGCGGGGCGGCCCAGTCGGTCAGAACGGATTCGATCAGCCATCGTCCGGATGAGGTCGCCGCGAATGCGATGCGCTGGGTCTGGCCGGGCTCGATCGCGAGCGTATCGAGCCAGTAGGGCTTCCAGCCGTCGTCGAGCTTGTCGAGCAGGCGGAAATGGTGGCCGTGCAGGTGGAACACGGTCGTGACGGGGGCTGGGTTCTTCAGGGCCAGGACGATCGTGCGGCCGGCCTTGGCGCGGAAGGTCGGGGCGGAGGCGGTGGAGAAATTGACGGGCCGCGTCCAGCCGGCGTCGGCTGCGCCGAGCGCGACATCGAACCGCAGGGCGCCTTTCAGATCGAGTTGATCGGGCAGGTCATTGGAAGGGAGCGGCTGTGCCGGCACTGGCGGCGCGCGCCGCTCCAGCCTGCCTGTGACCGAGAGGCTGCCGACCTGGCGGGCCTCCTTGCCGTCGTGCAGCAGGAATGGGGCCGACGTGGCCGCGTCCACAAAGACATCGGCCCGCGCGCCCGGGGCCAGCACCAGCGCCCCGCTGCGCGCCGAAAACGGCTCGGCCGGTTGTCCGTCCAGGGCCATCACCCGGACGTCGTGGCTTTCCAATTTGATCGCCAGAACAGTACGTTGGGAGCCGTTGATAAAGCGTAGCCGCAGCCGCTCATTGGCCGCGGCTAACAGTTCGAATGAAGTCTGTCCGTTGATCGTGTAGAGCGGCGTCGTGTCCTTGGGATCGCGCCCCGGGGAAGCGCGGTCCCATCCGGCCGCACGCGCCATTCCTCGATCAGCAAAACCTCGTCACGATCAACAGTGACCCGATTTGCCTCCTCGGCGATGATCGGAAGTGGGCGCGCGGGTTGCTTCAGGCCGTCCTCGAAGAGGCGGAAGTCGGCCAGCAGGGTTCCTGCATTAGATATTGAAATAATTGATGTTTCAGTCGTGTCTGGGGCGGTCGGCGCGCGCCCCCGGAAAGGATCGGAAGTGGTCGGGCCGGTCAGGCCGTACCAGACTGGTGCAAGCGGCACAGGCAGCTCGTTCCGGAACACCACCTCGCAGCGGTTGCCGCGCTTGAGACGGACGTTTCCCAGGTGGCTTACGGCGGCCAGCTCCCAGATTGGTGTCGGCGGCTGACCCGGCGTCAAGGCCAACGTGGCCGGTCGTGCCTGGAGCGCGAGCTGGGCGGTCACGAGCGGGCCTGCGCCGCCGCCGATCAGCCCGGCCGCCGAGGCGCCAAGTCCAGTCAAAAGTCCGGCCAAAACCTCGCGTCGGTTCGGGTCAAAAATCCGCGTTGCCATGGCCGATCCGGACCACGCCGCGCTGGATAAGTCCAGCCGTCGTGCCTACTTGAAGCTTGCCTCCAACCGGCCATTTTTTTGCTGCGAACAGTCAGGCACATGCTATAAGCCCGGCCGCCCGCGGCATCGCGGCCGGTCTTGATGCAAATTCACGCGGGCGTGGCGGAACTGGTAGACGCGCTGGATTTAGGTTCCAGTGACGAAAGTTGTGGGGGTTCGAGTCCCTCCGCCCGCACCAAGCGCTTTCAGCGTTTGCACGGATTACGAGACCTGCTTCCGCGCGGACTTTGTCCGCTTGGAGCCGGTCCAATGAACCACCGGCGTTGAGGCGTTTGCCTCGCGTCGGATCGATTAATGACAGCGTCCCGACGCATGCGCGCCGGGACCGAACGAGAAGAAGATTGGACGCCATGCAGGTCACAGAGACCCTCTCGGAAGGTTTGAAGCACGAGTTCAAGATCAGCGTCCCTGCGTCAGATCTCGACGCCAAGGCCGATGCCAAGCTCGTCGATCTCAAGGACAAGGTCCGTCTCAACGGCTTCCGTCCCGGCAAGGTGCCGGTCGGTCACCTGAAGAAGGTCTATGGCCGCTCGGTGATGGCCGAGACCATCGACCAGACCATCCGCGACACCAACACGCAGCTGTTCTCCGAGCGCGGCTTCCGCCTCGCGACCGAGCCGAAGATCACCATGCCGACCGAGCAGGCCGAGGTCGAGGAACTGCTGAGCGGCAAGACCGATCTGACCTACACCGTCGCGATCGAGGTGGTGCCAGCCATTGCGCTCGCCGACTTCAAGACCTTCGAGGTCGAGAAGCCCGTCGTCGACGTCACCGAATCCGACGTCGACGAGGCGATCAAGCGCATCGCCGATTCCAATCGCACCTTTGCCGCCAAAGGCGAGGGCGCCAAGGCCGCCTCGGGCGATCGTGTCACCATCAACTTCAAAGGCACCATCAACGGTGAGGCCTTCGAGGGCGGCACCGGCGAGGGCATCCAGGTCCTGATTGGCTCCAACACCTTCATCCCCGGCTTCGAGGAGCAGCTCATCGGCATCGGCGCCAACGAGACGCGCACGCTGAAAGTGTCGTTCCCGAAAAACTACATGAACGACAAGCTCGCCGGCCAGCCGGCCGAGTTCGAGACCACCGCGACGCTGATCGAGGCGCCGCAGGATCTCGCGATCGACGACGAGTTCGCCAAGACGCTCGGCCTCGAATCGCTCGACAAGCTCAAGGAAGCCGCGCGCGAGCGGCTGGCCGCCGAATTCGCGACCGCGACGCGTCAGCGCGTCAAGCGCGCGCTGCTCGACCGCCTCGACGAAGCGCATCGCTTCGATGCGCCGCCCTCGCTGGTCGACGAGGAGTTCAATCTGATGTGGAACTCGGTCAAGGCCGAGATGGCTTCGGCCGGCAAGACCTTTGCCGACGAGAACACCACTGAAGACGCCGCCAAGGAAGAGTACCGCAAGATCGCCGACCGCCGCGTGCGCCTCGGCCTCGTGCTCTCCGAGATCGGCGAGAAGAACAAGATCACCGTGACCGACGACGAGGTCGGCCGCGCCGTGATCGAGCGGGCGCGCCAGATGCCCGGCCGTGAGAAGGAAGTCTGGGACTATTACCGCAACAACGCCCAGGCGCTGGCCCAGCTTCGTGCACCAATCTATGAGGACAAGGTCGTCGACTTCATCCTCGAGCTCGCCAAGGTGACCGAGAAGAAGGTCTCGCGCGAGGAGCTCTACAGGGATGACGAGGCGGAAAAGAGCGCTGCCTGAAGGCGTTGAGAAAGCCTTCCATTAAGGATGATCAGCGAAGGGGCTCAGCTAGCCAGATGGCCGGCTGGGCCTCTTTGCGCGAATCAGCTTCAACTGCCCGACGGGTTAAGCCTTAATGCGCTCCGCACTTGTCAGGCGCGAATTGGGCTATATCTGTCGGTACACCCTGTACTCAATGTTCTACCTCTACCAAGTTCCTGCATCACAGGACGTCCATCCGCCTTCCGGCAAATCCAGCCAAACTGGCAGCTAGCCTGGCGATGTCCGTCTCCGAAACCCTAGGTGACTCATGCGCGATCCGGTTGAAACCTACATGAACCTCGTGCCCATGGTGGTCGAGCAGACCAACCGTGGCGAGCGCGCCTACGACATTTTCTCGCGCCTGTTGAAGGAGCGCATCATCTTCGTGACCGGCCCGGTCGAGGACGGCATGTCGACGCTGATCGTCGCGCAGCTGTTGTTCCTTGAGGCGGAAAATCCGAAGAAGGAAATCTCGATGTACATCAACTCGCCGGGCGGCGTGGTGACGTCGGGCCTTGCCATCTACGACACCATGCAGTTCATCCGTCCGCCGGTCTCGACGCTGTGCACGGGACAGGCGGCCTCGATGGGCTCGTTGCTGCTCGCCGCCGGCGAGAAGGACATGCGCTTCTCGCTGCCGAACGCGCGCATCATGGTCCACCAGCCCTCGGGCGGCTTCCAGGGCCAGGCCACCGACATCATGCTGCACGCTCAGGAAATCCTGAACCTGAAGAAGCGGCTCAACGAGATCTACGTGAAGCACACCGGCCAGACCTACAAGTCGATCGAGGACGCGCTGGAACGCGACAAGTTCCTGACTGCGAACGACGCCAAGGAGTTCGGTCTGGTCGACAAGGTCATTGACAAGCGCGCCGAGGAGCCGACGCCGGCGAAAGCCCCATTGTAGCACTACCGGGGCGTTACGGCGATCCCTCGGGATCGCCGCGTAGCGTCAGGGCGGTGTTCACGTTAAGGGCGCGTGCGCGCGCCGCACAACGCGGTTTTGCGCCCTGCGACAGGCGGAAAGTTCCGCTTTCGTGCTTGTTTTTCGTGGCAATCCAGCAACGCCGGGGTGATTTCGATCACTTCGCTCGTGCCAAGACCGGAAATCACGGTATTGTCACGGGTAGCCGGCGAGCCCCGATTAGCGAATTCTTGATAGTCGGGTGACAGCATGGTTGGCTACGATTGATCGGCTATGATCGCGGAGAATCGAGCGACCGTGATTCGCACTGGATGTAACGCGTAGGGTCTTTTTTGGTACGGAATTTGCTCTACTTAAGCTCCATGCCGGCCATCGTGTCGGAATGGAGCGATCGAGCGGAACGGGATCGAACCGCGGACGGAGACATGAATGAGTAAGGTCGGCACGAGCGACTCCAAGAACACGCTATATTGCTCGTTCTGCGGCAAGAGCCAGCACGAAGTCCGCAAACTGATCGCGGGTCCCACGGTCTTCATCTGCGACGAGTGCGTTGAGCTCTGCATGGACATCATCCGCGAGGAGAACAAATCCTCGCTGGTCAAGTCGCGCGACGGCATTCCGACGCCGAAGGAAATCTGCAAGGTGCTGGACGACTACGTGATCGGCCAGAGCCATGCGAAGAAGGTCCTGTCGGTCGCGGTGCACAACCACTACAAGCGCCTCAACCACCAGACCAAGCACAACGACGTCGAGCTCGCGAAGTCGAACATCCTGCTGATCGGTCCGACCGGTTCGGGCAAGACGCTGCTCGCGCAGACGCTCGCCCGCATCCTGGACGTGCCGTTCACGATGGCGGACGCGACGACGCTGACCGAAGCCGGCTATGTCGGCGAGGACGTCGAGAATATCATCCTGAAGCTGCTTCAGTCCGCCGACTACAATGTCGAGCGCGCCCAGCGCGGCATCGTCTACATCGACGAAATCGACAAGATCAGCCGCAAGTCCGACAATCCCTCGATCACGCGCGACGTGTCGGGTGAGGGCGTGCAGCAGGCTCTGCTCAAGATCATGGAAGGCACGGTGGCTTCGGTCCCGCCGCAGGGCGGCCGCAAGCATCCGCAGCAGGAGTTCCTGCAGGTGGATACCACCAACATCCTGTTCATCTGCGGCGGCGCCTTCGCCGGCCTCGAGAAGATCATCTCGGCGCGCGGGCGGTCGACCTCGATCGGCTTCGGTGCCCAGGTGCTCGCGCCGGAGGACCGCCGTACCGGCGAGATCTTCCGTCACGTCGAGCCTGAGGACCTCCTGAAATACGGCCTCATTCCTGAGTTCGTCGGTCGTCTGCCGGTCGTGGCGACGCTCGAAGACCTGGACGAGACGTCGCTGAAGAAGATCCTCACCGAGCCGAAGAACGCGCTGGTGAAACAGTACCAGCGGCTGTTCGAGATGGAGAACATCGAGCTGACCTTCGCCGACGAGGCGCTTGGCGCGGTCGCCCGCAAGGCGATCGAGCGCAAGACCGGCGCGCGCGGCCTGCGCTCGATCCTTGAGGCGATCCTGCTCGAGACCATGTTCGACTTGCCGGGCCTGGAAGGTGTGGAAGAGGTCGTGATTTCGCGAGAAGTCGTGGAAGGCACGGCGCGTCCGCTCTACATCTACGCCGATCGGTCCGATCGCGCCGTCGAGAACGCCAGCGCCTGATTTTTTCGGCGCTGGAACGCTCCAATTGTCTGATCAAGGAGGGCTGCGGAAATGTATCTCCGCAGCCGGTGTTGCGTCGCTTACCTGCGTGCGTAAGCGCCTGATGGCGCGCGTTTTTCGATGACTTGACACCCCCCGGGTCGATAGCCACCTAATGTCGGCGGGCGAGCGAAAATTCTCTTCAAGATTCGCCTCAGTTCCGATCCGGCAAGCCGGTCCAACTCGCAAAAGGACCGACCGGTTCTGCGGATCACCTCGGCACCTCGTGGCGGTTGCGCATGATCAGCGGGCTGCGTGCGAGGGGGCAAAGCAAAAGGAAAAGGCCATGACTAATCCCAAACCCCGGCCAACCATCGTTCATGGCGCAACGCACGCTTATCCCGTGCTGCCGCTGCGCGATATCGTCGTCTTCCCGCACATGATCGTGCCGCTCTTCGTCGGCCGCGAGAAGTCGATCCGCGCGCTCGAAGAGGTGATGAAGAACGATGCGCTGATCATGCTGGCGACGCAGAAGAACGCGTCCGACGATGATCCGGCGCCCGATGCGATTTACGAGACCGGTACGCTTGCCAGCGTGCTCCAGCTCCTGAAGCTTCCCGACGGCACCGTGAAGGTGCTGGTCGAAGGGCTCGAGCGTGCGCGCGTGCAGAAATACACCGATCGCGCCGACTATTACGAAGCGACTGCCGTCGCGCTCGCCGATACCGATGCGAAGTCGGTCGAGGCGGAGGCGCTGGCGCGCTCGGTCGTGTCCGACTTCGAGAGCTATGTGAAGCTCAACAAGAAGATCTCGGCCGAGGTCGTCGGCGTCGTGCAGGCGATCACCGATTTCGCCAAGCTCGCCGACACGGTCGCCTCGCATCTCGCGGTCAAGATCGCGGACCGCCAGGGTATCCTGGAAACGCTGTCCGTCACCACGCGCCTCGAGAAGGTGCTGGGCCTGATGGAGAGCGAGATCTCGGTGCTCCAGGTCGAGAAGCGGATCCGCTCGCGCGTCAAGCGCCAGATGGAGAAGACCCAGCGCGAGTATTATCTCAACGAGCAGATGAAGGCGATCCAGAAGGAACTCGGCGACGACGACGGTCGCGACGAGCTCGCCGATCTCGAAGAGAAGATCTCCAAGACCAAGCTCTCCAAGGAAGCGCGCGAGAAGGCGCAGCATGAATTGAAGAAGCTGCGCCAGATGTCGCCGATGTCCGCGGAAGCGACCGTCGTGCGCAACTATCTGGATTGGCTGCTGTCGATCCCGTGGAACAAGAAGTCCAAGGTCAAGAAGGACCTGGAAGCGGCGCAAGCCATCCTGGACTCCGATCATTACGGGCTCGAGAAGGTCAAGGAACGTATCGTCGAGTATCTCGCGGTGCAGTCGCGCGCCAACAAGCTGACCGGGCCGATCCTGTGCCTCGTCGGGCCTCCCGGCGTCGGCAAGACCTCGCTCGGCAAGTCGATCGCGAAGGCGACGGGGCGCGAATTCGTGCGCGTCTCGCTCGGCGGCGTGCGCGACGAGGCCGAGATCCGCGGTCACCGCCGCACCTATATCGGCTCGATGCCCGGCAAGATCATCCAGTCGATGCGCAAGGCGAAGTCGTCCAATCCGCTGTTCCTCTTGGACGAGATCGACAAGATGGGCGCCGATTTCCGCGGCGATCCGTCCTCGGCGCTGCTCGAGGTCCTCGACCCCGAGCAGAACGCGACCTTCAACGACCACTATCTCGAGGTCGACTACGATCTGTCCAACGTGATGTTCATCACGACCGCGAATACGCTCAATATTCCCGGCCCGCTGATGGACCGCATGGAGATCATCCGGATCGCGGGCTACACCGAGAACGAGAAGGTCGAGATCGCGCGCAAGCACCTGATCCCGAACGCGGTGTCCAAGCACGGCCTGGACTCCAAGGAGTTCTCGATCGACGACGACGCGCTGCTGCTTTTGATCCGCCGCTACACCCGCGAAGCGGGCGTGCGCAATCTGGAGCGTGAGCTCTCCACACTCGCCCGCAAGGCGGTGAAGGAGCTGATGATCTCCAAGAAGAAGTCGGTCAAGGTCACCGAGAAGACTCTGGAAGAGCTGCTCGGCGTTCCGAAATACCGCTTCGGCGAGATCGAGAGCGAGCCGCAGGTCGGCATCGTCACCGGCCTTGCCTGGACCGATGTCGGCGGCGAGCTGCTGACCATCGAAGGCGTCATGATGCCCGGCAAGGGCAAGATGACGGTCACGGGCAATCTGCGCGACGTGATGAAGGAGTCGATCTCGGCGGCGGCGTCCTACGTCCGCTCGCGTGCGATCAACTACGGCGTCGAGCCGCCGCTGTTCGACAAGCGCGACATCCACGTGCACGTGCCGGAGGGCGCGACGCCGAAGGACGGTCCGTCCGCGGGCGTCGCCATGGCCACCGCGATCATCTCGGTCATGACCGGCATTCCGGTCCGCCACGATGTCGCGATGACCGGCGAGATCACGCTGCGCGGCCGCGTGCTGCCGATCGGTGGTCTGAAGGAGAAGCTGCTGGCAGCTGCCCGCGGCGGCATCAAGACGGTGCTGATCCCCGAGGACAACGCCAAGGATCTCACGGAGATTTCCGATGCGATCAAGGGCGGCATGGAGATCATCCCGGTCTCGCGCCTCGACGATGTCGTCGCCAAGGCGCTGGTGAAGAAGCCGGTGCCGATTGTCTGGGAAGAGGACACCAAGGTGACGGTAAAGCCGGATGGGGACGAAGCCGCCGGCGGCCTCACCGCTCACTGAGGCTCAGTGAAAGATGATAGAACGGCGCCTTCGGGCGCCGTTTTTGTTTTGGGCGAAGGGACGAGGGCGATGCAGATCGACGGGCAATGCCATTGCGGCAAGATCACCTTCGATGCCGACATCGATCCCGAGCAGATCTCGGTCTGCCACTGCACCGATTGCCAGACGCTGACCGGCTCGCCGTTCCGGGTGACGGCCGTCTGTTCCGGAACGGACGTCCGTCTGACCGGCGGCACGCCAAAGATCTACGGCAAACGGGGCGACAATGGCCGCATGCGCTTCCAGCACTTCTGCGCCGATTGCGGTTCCCCGCTGTTCACGAGCGGCGAGGGCGATGACGCCGACGATCGGGGCATCCGCTGGGGCAGCATCCGTCAGCGCGACGCTCTCAGGCCGGTCCGGCAGATCTGGTGCCAGTCGGCCGCGGTCTGGATCGATGCGGTGCCGGGGCTACCGGGGAGGCCGAAGGATTGAGGTTGGCTCGCGACAAGCCTTCGCCAGCTTCGCACCAATGAGCGCCTCGGCTGGCTTGCCAAGCCGTAGCCTGCGAAGCAGGCGAAGGCTGGTGGGCGGTCACGGATTCGAACCGCGGACCCTCTCGGTGTAAACGAGATGCTCTAACCAGCTGAGCTAACCGCCCAAGTGCGCCTTCAAGTGCGCCTCTTTAGCGCCCCGGCGGGTGCCGAAGCAAGAGCCGAGCGCGTCGCAAACTGGCTCCAATTTGCGGCCTGGTCAGGGTTTTCATGCTGGACACACGAGCGGCCCTGCAGCAGGCCCGCTGCAGGGCAATCCTCTTTCGTCGCGTGGATCTCGTCGTCCGGCCGAGGAGGCGGCGATCGTGCTCGCGGCCGCCGTGCGTCGCCTCGAAACTGCCGTCCGATGTCAGGCCGTCTTGGTGAACATCGTCAGAACACCGTCGGCGATGTTGATCGCAACGACTTGGGACGAACTCAAGCCCTTGGCCTTGAGCACGGAGGCTGCCTGCGGTGTGGCGTCGATGGACTTCCGAAGCGACTGGATGTCTTGCTCGCTTGTCTGCGCCACGAGTTCATCGACTTTCGCGCGCACCGCCGGCTGCAATTCCTTGACGTCCACGACCTGTATGCTCCGGATCACCGTGCTGGATTCAGAGGACGGCTGTTCCGCGCCGGGTTGTGACGATGCGCCCTGTGCCTGCACCAGAGTAGGTGTTCCCAGGGAGAGAGCTGCAACGATGACGGATGCCGTGAAGCTGCGCATGGTCTTGCCTTTCCAGGTTTGAGGAACGGCGAATCTATCGAGGAAATCTGGTTGGCATCTGATTCCGATGTGGCCGTTCGGTGAAACCAATGCGGCCGCAATGCGCACAGAGGGTCCGCGGTTCGAATCCGTGACCGCCCACCAGTCTGCGCTCGCAGGTCGAGCGAGGCAGCGTCGTTCTCGTTGGGGCTAGCTTCAAGTTAAGCAGTACTGCTGGACGGTTACACCGCTGTCAGTTGCAAACTTCGACGTCGCCAGGTCCACTGCCGTAGCCACGTACCCCGGCTCTATTTGCCTCGAGCCTGCAGCCCGATCGAATTGGACGGCAACCGGCTGCATTGCAAATTATCTGTCCTGACGATTTGGCTTGCGGAGACGCTGGCGCAGCCTCCGTTTGTTTCCGCTCGCTATCCCGCCCTTTCGAATTATCGCGCGTCGCTATCGGCTTCTTCTCCTGCACCTTCTCGCACTCGTTCTCGTCATTGACGCGATAGCCCGCGCGGCAGGCGATCTTCACGCAGGCGTCGCCGTCGGCCTTGAAGCCGTGATCGCAAACCAGCGGACAGACGCGGCCCGGCTTGGCCTTGATCGCGTCCAGCGCATAGAAGCTCGCCAGCTTGGCGTCGAGCTTCGTGCCGGCGTACTTGTTGAACAGCGTCAGCGAACGTTGTGACGACGCATTCCAGTCGCCGTCGGCCGAGGCCGTCAGGCAGCCGACGCGGCGGAGTTCTGACTGCACCAGCTTTGTCATTTCCTGCGGCGACAGGCTCGGCTGCGACGAGGTCGGGGCGACGGCGGCGACCTTCTGTTCATTGGCGACCTGCGGCTTTTGCTCGGCGACGGCCTTGTCGCTCGCGAGCTTCTCGGCCAGCGCCTTCTCGGCCGCTTGTTTGTCGGCCAGCGCCTTTGCCGCTGCGGCCTCGGCCTCCTTCCTTCGTTGCTCGGCTGCGGCTGCCTTGGCTTCCTCGACCTGCTTGGCCTTCTCGGCGGCGAGACGCTTCTCCTCGGCCGCCTTGGCGGCGGCCGCCGCCTTCTCCTGCTCGGCCTTGGTGGCGCGCTCGGCGGCGAGCCGGGCCTTGGCGTCTTCTGCCTGGCGCGCCTTCTCGGCTGCGGCGGTGCGCGCCTCTTCGGCCGCGACGTTCTTCAATTGGGCGCGAGCGAGGCCGGCATAGAAGCCGTCGGGGTAGGCCTGCAGGAAGGCCTCCCAGGCGTCCCGGTTTCCCGCCTGCAGCGCCAGTTCGTAGTCCCGGCGGATCGCATCCTGCGGGCTCGCTTGCGGTCCTGCGGCGACGGGCTTGGCCGGGACCAGTGCCACGTCATCGCCGCCGAGCGAGCCGTACACATACGGCTCCTGCTTGTAGCCGGTGTTCTTCAAGACGTCGTCGCGCACGAATCCGAAGGCCTTGCGCAGGTCGAGCCCCGGCGTCGGCAGGCGCTCGACCAGCGCTGCTGCAAACGGGCTGTTTCTGGAGTCGCCGTCCGATGCCGTCGAGCCCGCCTTGGCCGCGAAGGCGATCATGGTGTTCGGGCTGGTCGGCTCGACCTTGGCGAGGCCACGGCCAATGGCGCGCGCGGCGACCGTGCGCTTCATCGTCTTGGCGAACGGGTTGTCGCGACAGGCGTCGAGAATGACGAGACGGAGCTGCTTGGCTGGCTCGATGGCGAACAACACCCGGTCGAGCGGGAAAGCCTCGTCGAAGACGTCGGTGTCGGTTTCCAGTGCGGCGTCAGTGGGTATCAGATAATTGTTGCCGTCCAGCTCGATGCCGTGGCCCGCATAGTAGATCACCGCGACATCGGCCTCGCGGGCCTTGGATCCGAATTCGCGCAGCGCCTTGCGCATGTCGACGACGCTAAGGTCGAGTTTGACATCCACGGTATCGAACCCGGCCTTCCTAAACATGCCACCGACGAGCGAGGCATCGTTCACCGGGTTGGTCAGCCTGGGCACGCTCTTGTATGCGGAATTGCCGATGACAAGCGCGACGCGCTTGTCCGCCTGTGCCGGTCCGCAGCCAAGATAGAATGCGCCCAATAGAAATACGAAAATCCGAATCGCGCCCATTGCAGCCCCAAATCGCAATGTGACCAGAGTAGTCGGAGCATGCCACCAAGGCAAAGCCCGCTATGTGACCAATGTCACAGGGGGCTGCGCCACCCTGGGCCATATCAAGCCGCAAGCGACAACGGTGGGTTGGCCGATGCGTACTCTGCTGGATCTCATCTATCGATATTGCTGCCGCGCCTGCCTGCGCGAAAGTCGACGCTATCGGACTGGCAAGGACGCTATCGGATTGGCAAGTCCTGGGGCATGACGTCGCCGGCGTTGGCAGCGGCGGAGGATTTGACGGCCGCGGGCTGCCATTGGCGAAGCCAGGCGAGCGGGTGAGTCAGGAAGGCGGTCAGCGGCTTGAGCGTGGGCCTCTCGACAAATGTATAGACCAGCCAGGCTATGCCCGTGAGGAAACCCGGCAGCACGACGGCGCGAATGAGCAGGGCCGGCTTCGAGACAAGACCAATCTGGGCCCATTGCAGGATCATGGTCCCGATGTCCTGATGCAGCAGGTAGAGCGGATAGCTGATGACCCCGATGAACGCCAAGGGAACGGCCAAGGCGCGAAACGATCGAAGCAGGACATGGTCATAACGCGCGGCAAGATAGACCGCGGCGGTGCCGGACCACAGCAGCAGCGACCGGTACATCTCGATCGCCATCGACGGCTGTTTGACGTTGAAATACAGATGATAGAGCTCGAGCGAGAACGCGATGACAATTCCCATGATCGCCTCCCTGCTGCGCCCCCTGACGAGCGCCGCCACGCTCATGCCGGCAATGAAGAACGGGAAGAAATCGTTGGATGTGGCATAGTCCGTGCTGGTGGTCAGGGTCCGGAAGATGGTCACCACGCAGAGCAATGCCAGCAGGCGTTGCTTGAGCCCCAGCGCCATCATCATGAAGCAGAAGAGGTAGAACTGAAACTCGATCTGCAATGACCAATAGGCGCCGTCGGGCAGATGATAGTCGACGTGAAGGACGTTGAGCGTCGGAAGAGCTATCAGCGTATAGGCGTAATCGAACCAGTTCACCCCACGGCCCGCTTCGACCAGCTCGGGCATGAAAATCTTGAACAGCGTCGTCAGCAGGCCACAAACAATCAACGCCGGCAGCAGGCGGCCGAGCCTCTTGGCATAGAAGTGCCACGCCGATTGCGACGTCTCAGCGCTGAACGCGATGCAATAGCCGCTGATGATGAAGAACAGCAGGACGCCGAACGTGCCCCGGTTGAAAGCCTGACCCGGGACGAAATGATAGAGCAGCACCCATATGATAGAGATTGCGCGCAGGCAATCGATGCCGATTGATCGTTCCGACTTCAAGGGGTTTTCTCCTGTTCCCTGAGTTAGCGCAGGGCCGCTTGGCTGTGTCAACTTGGCTTGGCACATCAGCCTCGGCCGCCGCGTTGAAATCGGCCTTGCAGCAGGGAAGGACATGTGGATAAGCGTCTTGGGCCGGGCGCGGACGTTCGGCCCTGTCGCGGAGAGGGTTGATGGAACAGTCAAGCGGACACGAGCTCAACGCCGACCAGATCGCCTATTGGAACGGCCCAAGCGGACAGCGCTGGGCTGATCGTCATGCGGTGCAGGAGACGCTGCTCGGGCCGATCGCGGACGCGCTGATCGATCGTGCCAAGCCGAAGCCGGGCGAGCGCGTGATCGACGTCGGCTGCGGCTCGGGTGCAACGACGGTCGCGTTCGCGAGGGCGGTGGCGCCTGATGGCTTTGCGCTCGGCCTCGACGTCTCCGATCCGATGCTGTCGCAGGCGCGCGCGTTGGCGCCGAAGGGCCTGCCGCTCGATTTCGTGCTGGCGGATGCGACCGTTCATCCGTTCGAGCCGGCGAGCTTTGATCTGCTCGCCTCGCGCTTTGGCGTGATGTTCTTCGCCGATCCCATCGCGTCCTTCACCAATCTCCGCCGTGCGCTGAAGCCGTCCGGGCGGCTTGCCTTCGCCTGCTGGCGCGAGCCGAAGGAAAATCCGTGGATGATGGCGCCGCTGATGGCGGTCTACAAACACGTGCCGAAAATGCCGCCGGTCGGGCCGGAGGAGCCGGGCCCGTTCGCCTTTGCATCAGAAGAGCGCGTGATGCGTATCCTGAAGGGTGCCGGCTTCGTGGACGCGGCGATGCAGCCGCATAATCTTGCGATGGATATCGCGATCGGCGGCGGGCTCGATGCCGCCGTCGACGGCGCGCTTCAGATCGGCCCCGCCAGCCGCGCGCTGCAAGGTCATCCGCCGGAGACGTACGCGGCCGCCAAGGCTTCGATCCGCGACATGCTCGCGCCGTTCCTGAAGGGGCAGTCGGTGACGTTGCAGGGCGCGATCTGGATCGTGACGGCGAAGGCGGCGTAGGACTCTCTTTCCGCCGTCATTGCGAGGAGCTCTTGCGACGAAGCAATCCAAAGTCCCTCCACCGACGCATTTCTGGATTGCTTCGCTGCGCTCGCAATGACGATGTGGAGATAGAGCGCCTCACACCACATCATCCGGCGCCAGCGCGCAGCCGTTGTCGGGATGCGTCTCGACCTGAAGCGTCGTGTGGCCGATGCGGAATGAGGTCTTGAGCAGCTGCGCGGTCTCCATCAGGAATGCGTCGCCGGCCCCAGTGGGCATCACGAGATGGCAGGTCAGCGCTGTCTCGGTGGTCGAGATCGGCCAGACGTGGAGATCGTGGATCCCTGAGACGCCCGGCCGCTCGAGGAGAAATGCCCTGATCGCGGCGAGGTCGGTGCCTTTGGGGGCTGCCGCCATCGACATGTCGATGGAGCCGCGCAAAAGGCTGGTCGTGCTCCAGAGGATCGTCGTGCAGATGACGAGGCTGGTTAAGGGATCGAGCCAGAGCCAACCGGTCCAGATGATCAGCGCCGCCGAGACGACCACGCCAAGCGAGACCGCGGCATCGGCGGCCATGTGCAAGTACGCGCCTTCGATGTTGATGTCGTCCTTGCGCCCGCGCGCGAACAGCATGGCGGTGAAGCCGTTGATGAGGATGCCGATGCCGGCCACCACCATCACCGTGACGCCGGCGACCGGCTCCGGCGCGCGCAGGCGCAGGATCGCCTCCCAGCCAATGGCACCGGTTGCGACCAGCAGGAACACCGCATTCGCCAGCGCCGCAAGAATCGTGGAAGCGCGCAGGCCGTAGGTGAAGCGGCCGCTCGGCGCACGCCTTGCCGCGATCGACGCGCCCAGGCCACGACCAGGCCGAGCACGTCGGAAAGGTTATGGCCGGCGTCCGCGAGCAGGGCGGTGGAGTTGCCGATATAGCCGTACACGGCTTCGGCCACGACCAGCGCGGTGTTGAGCGAAATGCCGATCGCGAACGCCTTGCCAAAGCTGGCGGGCGCATGGACATGCGCGTGCCCAAGACCATGAGCATGGTCGTGACCATGGTCGTGCGAATGGTCGCCATGATCATGGTGGTGATATCGGTGATGGTCGTGGCCGGCCACCTCTAGCGCTCCCCGGACGCTGCCAAATCAGGCGCCATTGTAGGCGTTTCGGTGGCTGCGTCACGGCGGAACAGCACGTAGAGTGCGGGCAGCACCAAAAGCGTCAGCACGGTCGAGGAGATGATGCCGCCGATCACCACGGTCGCAAGCGGCCGCTGCACCTCGGCGCCGGCGCCGGTGGCGAGCGCCATCGGCACGAAGCCGAGCGAGGCGACGAGGGCGGTCATCAGCACCGGGCGCAGCCGCGTCAGCGCGCCCTCGCGCACGGCATCCACGACGGACCGCCCCTCGCTGCGCAACCGCTCGATGAACGCGATGATTACGAGCCCATTGAGCACGGCCACGCCCGACAGCGCGATGAAGCCGACGCCAGCGCTGATGGATAAAGGAATGCCGCGCAGCAGCAGTGCCGCAACGCCGCCCGTCAGCGCCAGCGGCACGCCGGAGAACACCAGCGCCGCATCCGCAGCCGATCCCATGCCCATGAACAGCAGCAGGAACACCAGCAGCAGCGCCACCGGCACCACGATCGTCAACCGCTTGGTGGCGGAGACCAGTTGTTCGAACTGCCCGCCCCAGCCGATGAAGTAGCCCGGCGGCAGCTTGACCTTCTCAGCCACCGCCGCTTCGGCCTCGACGACGAAGGAGCTGAGGTCGCGCGCGCGGACATTGGCGGTGACGACGATGCGCCGCTTGCCGTTTTCGCGGCTGATCTGGTTGGGACCAGGCGTCGCATCGACGGTGGCGACCGACGACAGCGACACATAGCGCATCTGGGTGAGCGGGGAGGCGGCCAGCGCGGTCCGAATGGCCGTGCCGGGGCCGGCCTCCTCACCGGGCGGCAGCGGGATCGGGATCGCCCGGATCGCTTCGAGATTGCCACGCAGATGCTCCGGCAGGCGGACGACGATGTCGAAGCGGCGGTCGCCCTCGAACAGCTTGCCGGCCGACTTGCCGCCCACCGCGATCTCGACGATGCCCTGCACCTCACCGACGCTGACACCGTAGCGGGCGAGCGCCTGGCGGTCGAGCCGGACGGTGAGGATCGGCAGGCCTGCGACCTGTTCGATCTTGACGTCGCTGGCGCCGCGGATGCCGCGGATCGCGGCCTCCACCTGTTTGGCCGCGCCTTGCAGGATGTCGAGGTCATCGCCGAAGATCTTGACGCCGATGTCGCTGCGCACGCCGGAGATCAGCTCGTTGACCCGGAACTGGATCGGCTGGGAGATTTCATAGGCGCTGCCGGGAATGTCGTCAGCGGCATGGTCGATGGCCTGGATCACCTCCGATTTCGGCTTGTTTGGGTCGGGCCATTCGGCGCGCGGCTTCAGCATGATGTAGCCGTCGGTCTGCGCGGGCGACATCGGGTCGGTTGCGATCTCCGCGGTGCCGATGCGGGTGAAGAACTCCTTGACCTCGGGAATCTGATTGATGCGTTTCTCCAGCGCCTTCTGAAGGTCCAGCGATTGCGTGAGACTGGTGCCGGGAATCCGGATCGAGGCCAGCGCGACGTCGCCTTCGTCGAGGCTCGGAATGAACTCGCCGCCCATGCGCGCGGCGGCGATGCCACTTGCGACCACGACGACGACGGCCATGATTGCGAAGGCGAGCCGGTTGTCGATGGCAAATCGGAGCAGGGGAAGATAGGCGCGCTTCGCTGCCCGCATGAACAGGTTTTCGTGCTCGGATACCTTGCCGGTGACGAAGATGGCAACCGCCGCCGGCACGAAGGTGATGGAGAACAGCACGGCAGCGCCCAGCGCCATCAGCACGGTCAGCGCCATCGGCGTGAACATCTTGCCTTCGACGCCGGTCAGCGTCAGCACAGGCAGGTAGACCACCGCGATGATCAGCGTTCCGAACAGGCTCGGTTTGATGACCTCGCTCGACCCGCGCAGGATCGCGCGCAACCGCTCGGAGGTCGTCAGCAGCCCGCCTTTCTCGCGCTGGGCCGCGGCCAGCATGCGCAGGCAATTCTCGACGATGATCACGGCGCCATCGACGATGATGCCGAAGTCGATTGCGCCGAGGCTCATCAGGTTCGCGCTGACCTTGGTCTCGACCATGCCGGTGACGGTCATGGCCATGGATAGCGGAATGACGCAGGCGGTGACGAGCGCGGCACGGATGTTGCCGAGGATCAGGAACAGCACGGCCACCACCAGCGCCGCGCCTTCCAGCAGGTTATTCCGGACGGTGCGGATGGTGGCTTCGACCAGATCGGTGCGGTCGTAGACCGTCCGCGTCACGACGCCTTCGGGCAGCGATTTGGCGATGTCCGCGAGACGGGCTGCGACGCGGCGCGCCACGGTCCGGCTGTTCTCGCCGATCAGCAGCATCGCGGTGCCGAGCACGGTTTCCTCGCCGTTCCACGTCGCGGCGCCCGTGCGCAAGTCGCGGCCTTCGGTCACGGTCGCGACATCCCTGATCCTGACCGGATTGCCGCGGCGCGAGCCGATGACGATGTCCTGGATCTCGTTGACGTTGCCGACCTGGCCTGGGGAGCGAACCAGGTATTGCTCGCCGTTGCGCTCGATATAGCCGGCGCCGACATTGGCGTTGTTGGCGGCAAGCGCCGTCATGACGTCGCGAAAGCCGAGCCGGTAGGCCATCAGCTTGCCGGGGTCCGGCAGCACGTGGAATTGGCGCTCGAAGCCGCCGATGGTGTTGACTTCGATCACGCCCGGCACGTTGCGAAGCTGCGGCCGGATGATCCAGTCCTGGACCGTGCGTAGATCGGTCAGCGAATAGTCGTGGCCGCCTTGCGTCTTGGCGCCCGCCTTGGCCTCGACGGTGTACATGAAGATTTCGCCGAGCCCAGTGGAGACCGGGCCCATCGCGATCTCGACGCCGGCCGGAAGCTGGTCCTTCACCTGCTGGATGCGCTCGCCGACGAGCTGGCGGGCGAAGTAGATGTCGGTGCCGTCCTTGAAGACGACTGTCACCTGGCTCAGGCCGTAGCGCGACAGCGAGCGGGTGTAGTCGAGCTTCGGCAGGCCGCCCATCGCGGTCTCGACCGGGAAGGTGATGCGCTGTTCGGTCTCGAGCGGCGAATAGCCGGGCGCACGGGTGTTGATCTGGACCTGAACGTTGGTGATGTCTGGCACGGCGTCGATCGGCAGGCACTGGAAATTCCAGCCACCGAAGGCGAGCGCGCCCAGCGCGAGCAGCAGGACCAGCCAGCGCTGATGCAGTGAGGCGGCGATGAGACGCTCAATCATGCTCGGCCTCGCCCTTGCCCATCTCCGCCTTCACGACGAAGCTGTTCTCCGCGACGTAATGCTCGCCGGCCGCAAGGCCCGCCTTGATCTCGACATGGCGCGGATCGGAATCCCCGAGCTTCACGGGACGCGCCTCGATCTTGTCGCCGTCCTCGCGGACGAACACGATCGTCTTGTTCTCCAGCGTCTGGATCGCACTGCGGCGCACAGCAACCGCGACGTTGCGCGCGGCGAGGATCAGCCGCGCCGTGACGAATAGGCCGGGACGAAGTCGGCCGTCGGGGTTGGCCAGCACCACCCGCGCCAGCGCGGTCTGGGTCTCGCTACTGCCGATCGGCGCCATGTAGGAGATCGTGCCCTTGATCTCGCCGCGGCCATCGTCGAGATCGATCAGAACCTCGTCGTTGAGGTGGACGCGCCGCAGATCCTGCCGGTAGATCGACAGGTCGACCCAGATGGTGGAGAGGTCGGCGACGACGAAGGCCGGCTTCTGTTCGGAGGCGTATTCGCCGAGCGAGATCTGCCGCTCGATGATGGTGCCCGCGATCGGCGCCTTCAGCTCGTAGACGGTAAGGCTCTGGTTGCTCTCGATCGCGGCGAGCAGATCGTCCTTGCCGACCTTGTCCCCGATGCGCTTCAGGATCGATTTGGCGATGCCCGGAAAGCGCGGCGTCACCTGCACCACGGCTTCCTGGTTGGCGCGCAGGATGCCGTTGAAGGCGAGCGTGTCGGTCAGCGTCGCGCTCGCGGCTTCCGCCAGCACCACACCGGCTGCGGCAAGCTTGACGTCGGAGATGCGGATGCGGTCGGCGCCGTGCTCGTCCTGCTCGACATGGTGGTTCGGCTTCTCCGGCTTCTTGTCCGCGGCATGCTCGGCGGGCGCGACCCTGGCCGGCGTCAGCAGGGCATAGCCACAAGCGCCGAGGGCAGCGGCAATGACAGCGACGACAATGGTGGAGGACGTCTTCATCGTGCGCTCTCCCGCGCCAGCGTGAAGGGATTGCCGACCAGGCCTTCGATGGTCGCCACCCCCGCATGAAAGTTCTGGAGCGCCTCCTGCTCACGCAGCCGCGCCTGGGTGACGCTTGCCTGGGCGTCCAGCACTTCGAGCAGGGTGAAGCGGCCCTGACCGTAGCCTTGCGAGATCGCCTCGGACGCTTCGACGGCCTTGGGAATCGCGGTCTCGCGCAGGACCGCGAGCTCGCGCAGCGAGCCTTGCAGCGAGTCGTAGGCCCGGCCGGCGATCACGATCAGCGCGTTGCGGTTGGCCTCGCGCTCGGCTTTGGTCTTGGCGAGGCTTTCCTGGGCGGAGAGGATGTTGCCCTGGTTCTGGTCGAACACGGGAATTGGCACCGAGAGCGTGAGGCGCACAGCATCGTCATTGGTTTCGTTGTAATGGCGCCAGCCAGCCGCGATCCGCACGTCGGGGTAGGGCTTGAGCCGTGCCAGCAACAGCTCGGCATTGCGCTGAGCATAGACCGCGGTCCAGCGCACCAGTTGCGGATTGGCATCGATCGCGGCGACGACCGACTGGAACGTCGGCGGGCGTCCCGTGGTGTCGAGCCGGCCGGAGACCTCGCCGAATTTCGCGGCGGGATCTCCCATCAGCACCGCCAGCTCGCGCCGGGCGCTTGCCAGCGTCGCCTTGAAGCGCTCGCGGTCGGCCTTCACCAGGGCGGAGGCGACCTCGGCGCGGCCGGTCTCGGCCGGCGAGGAGGCGCCGGCCTCGACGCGGCGGCGCAGCAGCGGCGTCAGGCGGTTGATCGCGGCGATCTGCTCGTCGAGGATCTGGATGCGCCGCTGCGCGCCGAGCACGCTGAGGAAAGCGATCGCCGTCTCCGACAGCACCTCCAGCCTGACGGCCTTACGCTGGATGGCGGCGACCTCGATGCCGGCTGCGCCCGCGGCAATCCGCGCCTCCCGTTTGCCGAACAGCTCGAAAGCCTGGCTGATCTGGAGCGTGGTCTCGGCCGACCGCGTGCCGCGATATTTGCCGGAGCCGAATGAATCGTCCTGTTCATAAGTCAGCTCCGGGTTGAGCAGCGCGCCCGCCTGGATGCGCTGGCCCGTGGCAATGCCGACGTCGCGCTCCGCCGCCGTCAGGCGCGGACTTCGCGGCCAGCGCGCGCGACAGCGCGCTCCGCATCGTCAAAGTCTGGGCGTGAGACGGTGCAAGCGCCAATCCGACAAGCAGACACGCCGCCGCGCACGCGAGGCGCGCGGCCATTCCCCTGCAAAACATGAAACCGACCTGTGAAGGATGAACCTAATGGGCGCGGGGGCCCGACCAATCCATTCAGGCAATAGGTTTGGGAGGCGGGGAGTCGGTATCGGGAATAATTCCGGCGAGCCGGGATGCGCGTAGCGGGTGCGATGCAGACACCAGCGCGACCGATGTGGCGGATAGCGCCGGCTGCGCCACCGTCAGCGAGAAGCAGCCATGGCAATGATGGCCGCCGATCGCCTTGTGGTCGCCGTGGCCCGTGGAGCCAGCGAGGATCGAAGCGATTTCCGAGCCACCGGACGGGCTGGTCACATCGATGTCATGAGTGCCGTGGAGCGCGCCCGACAGCAGGTACATGACCGCAACAAACACAGCCATGAGTCCACGCCAATTGCGCGTGCGCCTGAGTCTAAAGGGCCGGCGGTTCAAGACCACGAATTCACTCATCCTGTCAGTCAGGCTGGCCTAGCACGGTGACGGGAACAGTGTCGACCCGCAACAATGTTACGTGTGGGAACTTGATGTCGCGGGGCCGGCCCCGCGTGATTGTCCGGCGCGTGCAACCGCTCTATCCTGTGAGCATGGCTGATGCATGCTGCTCACCGCCGCCGCTTAATCTCGATCGCCATCGCGACAACAAGGCGTATCGTCGCGTGCTTTGGGTTGTGCTCGCCGTCAATGCCGTCATGTTCCTCGCCGAAATTGGAGCGGGCCTTGCTGCGGGATCGGCGTCGCTCCAGGCGGACGCGCTCGATTTTCTCGGAGACGCCGCGAACTACGCCATCAGCCTTCTGGTGGTCGGCATGGCGCTGCGCTATCGCGCTGCCGCGGCCCTGGCGAAGGGGCTGACGATGGGCGCCTTTGGCCTTTGGGTCGTCGGCACGGTGGTCTGGCACGCAGCCCATGGCACGCTGCCGAACGCCTTCACTATGGGTGCGGTCGGCGTGGCGGCCCTTACCGCAAACGCTGCTTCGTTCGGATTGTTGTGGGCCCATCGCAAGGGCGACGCCAATATGCGCTCCGCCTGGATATGCACCCGTAATGACGTGCTCGGAAACATCGCCGTGCTGTTGGCCGCCCTCGGCGTGTTCGGCACCGGCACGGGCTGGCCCGATATCATCGTGGCCGCAATCATGGCCGGCCTCGCGCTTCAGGGAGCGGTTGTCGTGGTACGGCGCTCCCGAATGGAGCTGAAGCTCACTCCGGCCTAGAACAAAACCTTGGTTGGCGGCCAGATGGCGACCAGCCAAGAGCTCAGCAGTGATCTTCTATCGTTTTGGAGATTTCGTTCGGCGCGGCGAAAATCACGTCCGCCCGGTCACCCATCATGCCGGCCGACACGATAGCGGGCGCGCCGCTCTGCGGTCCGTCTTCGCTGGAATCCGTCTTCAGACGCAGATTGCGTTCCCAGAAGGGGCGCGTCTTGCCGTCGGCCGTCGTCACCCGATAGGTGTCCCGACAGTGGGTCATGCCGGTGACGCGTTGCGCGGGATTCAGATTCTTCAGATTGGGGGCGCGGCCGCTACCCATCATCCCTCCCATCATGCCGCCCCCATTCATGCGGTTTTCGGCCGTTCGCTCCGGCGCGGCCCCCGGCCTGGTGGCCTCCTTAAGGAATGCCAACAGATCCGCGCGAACGCGTGAGTCATCGATCCCCTCGAACGGCATCTCGTTGTCCGGCACCATGCGCGCAGGATCGGTCAACCAGGCATCCAGCGAGCGGTCGTCCCAGATGATTCCCGAAGCTTTCAGCGCGTCGGAGTAGCGGTCGAAACTCGGCAAGCTGGCGGCCTTCCTCCCCCAGAGATTTGCAAGACTTGGCCCCGTCATGTTGCGGTCGGGCTCGAGCGAGTGACATGCCGCACAGACGCGAAAATCACGTTCGCCCCGAGCCACGCTGTCCTGCTGCGCGCCGGCCGGCGAGGAGACGAGGACGGCCGCGAATGCCACGAAGAGAAGGCGATCCATGTTCAATCTCCCCGATTTGAGAAGAAGAGATACTTGACCAGCGCTGCCGCCCCCAGCGCGAGCACGACAACGACTAGAACCGCGATCAGCCCCATGCCGGCCATCATTCCCGACATCATGTCCTGCATCATGGCTCACCTCATTCGGCTGGCTCCTGGATTCGCAACTTTGCAACGATCGCTTTCGATTTTCCCGGAGGTCGTGGCTTGCCCGCAGACAGCAAATGCAAGCCCTTGACCAGGCCAAAGATCGCCGGGATCACGATCAGGGTCAGCAGCGTCGAGGAGATCATGCCGCCGATCATGGGCACGGCGATGCGCTGCATGATCTCCGAGCCGGTGCCGGTGCTCCACATGATCGGCAGCAGGCCGGCCATGATCGCGACCACCGTCATCATCTTCGGGCGGACGCGCTCGACGGCGCCCTCCATGATGGCCTCGCGAAGGTCTATCCGGCTCAATGTCCAACCCTCGGCGGCGCGGCGCTCCTTGATCTCCGCAAGCGCTTGATTGAGGTAGATCAGCATCACAACGCCGGTCTCGGCGGCGACGCCGGCGAGCGCGATGAAGCCCACGGCGACGGCGACAGAGAGGTTGAACCCGAGCCACCACATCAGCCAGAGCCCGCCAACCAGCGCGAACGGCAGCGACAGCATCACGATCATCGTGTCCGTGACCGACCGGAAATTGAGGTACAGCAGCAGGAAGATGATGAGGAGCGTCGCCGGCACGACGATTTTCAGACGCGCCATGGCCCGCTCGAGATATTCGTACTGGCCGCTCCAAACCACGTAGTAGCCCGGCGGAAACTGGATGCTGGCCTGGACGGCGCGCTGCGCCTCCGCGACGTAGCCGCCGAGATCGCGGTCGCGGATGTCGACGTAGATGTAAGTGGCGAGCTGTGCGTTCTCCGTCCGGATCGATGTCGGGCCGCGCGCGAGTTGGACGGTCGCGACTTCCGCGAGCGGGACGGCGCCGCCGGCCGGCATGGGAACGAGGATGTCGCTTGCGATCTTCTTCGGATTGTCCCGGAGGTCGCGGGGATAGCGCATGTTGACCGTGAAGCGCTGCCGGCCCTCGACGGTGGTCGTGACCGCCTGACCGCCGAGCGCGGTCGCGATGGTGTCCTGGACGTCTTGGACCATGATTCCGTAGCGGGCCAGCGCCGACCGGTCGGGGGTGATTTCCAGATAGTAGCCGCCGATACTGCGCTCCGCGTAGGCGGACGAGGTCCCGGGCACCACCCGCAGCACCTGCTCGATCTGCTTCGCGAGCTTATCGATTTCGACGAGGTCAGTCCCGATCACCTTGACGCCGACGGGGGTCCGGATGCCGGTCGAGAGCATGTCGATGCGCGCCTTGATCGGCATGGTCCAGGCGTTCGATACGCCGGGAAACTGTAGCGCCTTGTCCATTTCGGCGATCAGCCCGTCGATTGTGAGGCCTTTCCGCCACTGTCCCTTCGGCTTGAGGTTGACCACGGTCTCGAACATCTCGGTCGGCGCCGGATCGGTCGACGTGGAGGCGCGGCCGGCCTTGCCGTAGACGGACTCCACTTCCGGAAACGACTTGATGATGCGATCCTGCGTCTGCATCAGCTCGGCGGCCTTGGTCACGGAAATGCCGGGCAGCGTCGTCGGCATGTAGAGCAGGGTGCCTTCGTTGAGGTTCGGCATGAACTCGGTGCCGAGCTGGCGCGCGGGCCAAATCGTCACCGCGAGCACGGCGAGTGCGAGCAGGATAACCAACGTCTTTGCGCGCAGCACGCCCTTGATGACCGGTCGGTAGATCCAGATCAGGAAGCGGTTGATCGGATTCCTGTGCTCCGGAACGATCCGCCCGCGGACGAAGATCACCATCAAGGCCGGCACCAGGGTCACCGAGAGCAGCGCGGCCGCGGCCATCGCGAAAGTCTTGGTGAAGGCGAGCGGGCTGAACAGCCTCCCCTCCTGCGATTCCAGCGTGAAGATCGGCATGAAGGAGACGGTGATGATGAGCAGGCTGAAGAACAGCGCCGGCCCGACCTCGGAGGCGGAATCGATCAGGATCGCGATCCGCGACCTGCCGGGCTCGGCGCGCTCCAGGTGCTTGTGGGCGTTCTCGATCATGACGATGGCGGCGTCGACCATGGCGCCGATGGCGATGGCGATGCCACCAAGGCTCATGATATTGGAGCCGATTCCGAGCAGCTTCATCGCCCCGAACGCCATCAGCACGCCAACCGGCAGCATCAGGATGGCGACGAGCGCGCTGCGGACGTGCAGCAGGAACACGATGCAGACCAGCGCGACGACGGTGCTTTCTTCGACCAGCGTATGCTTGAGCGTATCGATGGCGGCATAGATCAGGTTCGACCGGTCATAGACCGGCACGATCTCGACTGATTTGGGGAGGCTGGTCGCGATCTCCTTGAAGCGCTTCTTGACGTTCTCGATGACGTCGAGCGCGTTCATGCCGAAGCGCTGGAGGACGATGCCGCTGGCGACTTCCCCCTCGCCGTTGAGCTCGGTGATGCCGCGCCGCTCGTCCGGTCCCAGTTCGACCCTGGAGACGTCCCGTAGCAGCACCGGCGTGCCCTTGTCGGTCTTGAGGACGATGTTACCGAGATCGTCGATACTCTTCAGGTAGCCCTTTCCGCGGATGACGTACTCGAACTCCGACAGCTCGACAGTACGCCCGCCGACGTCGGCGTTGCTGGCACGGATCGCGTCCCGGATCTTCTGCATGGTGATGCCGAGATCGCGCATCCGCTGCGCGTCGAGGACGACGTTGTACTGCTTCACGAAGCCGCCGACACTCGCGACCTCCGCGACGCCCTCCGCCTTGGCAAGGGCGAATTTGAGATTCCAGTCCTGGATGGTGCGTGTGTCCGCGAGGTTCAGTTCCTTGGACATCACCGCGTACTGGTAGACCCAGCCGACGCCGGTCGCGTCCGGACCGATGGTCGGCGCCACGCCCGCCGGCAGCCGTGAGGTGGCGGCGTTGAGGAATTCGAGGACACGCGAGCGGGCCCAGTAGATGTCGGTGCCGTCCTCGAAGATCACGTAGACGAAGGAGACCCCGAAAAAGGAGAAACCGCGCACCACTTTGGATTTCGGCACCGTGAGCATGGCGGTGGCCAGCGGATAAGTGACCTGGTCCTCGATCACCTGTGGCGCCTGCCCTGAATACTCCGTGTAGACGATGACCTGCGTGTCGGAGAGATCAGGAATGGCGTCCAGCGGCAGATGGACGAGCGCGTAGATTCCGGCGGCAGCCGCGAAGCCGGTGCCGAACAGCACCAGCAGCAGGTTGCGCGCCGACCAGGCGATGACGCGGGCGATCATGGGCGCGCTCCCGTCGTGCCTGCCGCTTGGGCGGGTTGCGTACCCTCGGGCGCGGCAAACCCCTTCAGCGCGGCCTTCAGGTTGCTCTCGGCGTCGATCAGGAAATTGGCCGAGGTGACGACGGCCTCGCCCTCCGACACGCCTTGGGTCACCTCGACGAAGCCGCCGCCGCGACGGCCGAGCTTCACTTCACGCGGCTCGAAGCGGCCCTCACCCTTGTCGACAAGGACGGCCTGGCGGCTTCCGCTGTCGAGTACGGCGCTCTCCGCCACCGCCAGCACCGGCCCAGGCGTGCCGGCTTCGATCTCGGCATCGACATACATCTCGGGCCGCAGCACTTCGTCGGGATTGGGCACCTCGATCCGGATCCGCGCGGTGCGCGTCGCAGCGTTGAGATGGGGATAGATCAGCGCCACCGTGCCGGCGAAGCTCTGGCCGGCGAGAGCGCGCGGCCTGATGGTCACTTTCGTGCCGACGGCGACTTGCGGCAGATCGCGCTCCGCCATATCGATGAGCACCCAAACCAGGCGGTGGTCCGCGATCCTGAAGAGCACGTCTCCCGGGCCCGCCCGCATCCCGGGCACAGCGTTGCGTTCAAGAATCTCGCCGTCCTGGGGCGCGAGCCAGGGAATCGAGAGCGAGATTTCCCGGGTGCGTTCGAGCTCCTTGATGGCGGGCTCCGGCGTGGCGAGATTCTCCAGCCTCCGGCGCGCGCCCTTCAGTTCCTTCCCGGTCGCGCCGGCGTTGATGGCGGAGAGATATTCGGCGGCGGCGCTCGACAGCGCGGGGCTGTATACGTTCAGCAGCGGTTGCCCCTTGTGGACGTGATCGCCAGTCGTGACGTTCGCGACGCTCTCGACGAATCCCTCGAAGCGCAGCGCGACCACCGAAACGCGTCTCTCGTCTTCCTGGATGGTCCCTGGCGCGCGGATCAGGGTGGTGACGGGCCTCCTCACGACCGGCTCGGACCTGGCTCCCGTGCGCTGAATCTTGCCGGGCGACAGTTTCACCGACCCGTCGTCGCTGTCCTCGCCTTCGTAGACGGGGATGTAATCCATCCCCATCGAGTTCCTTCTTCGGCACCGGCGAGGTGTCCGGCAGGCCCATCGGGTTGCGGTAATACTTGATCTTGCGATCGCCCTTGGCGTCGGTCGCCATAACGTCGGGCGCTTCGTCAGCCTCCTCGAAGCTGATGTCCTCGTCCGCCCGCACGGCGCGATAGTCGCGGCCGTCGGCGGTCTTCTTCGGGGTGAGCGAATAGAACGGCCGGCCGTCCGGATCCCGGAAATAGATCGGTGCGCCCGCGTCAGCCGCATGCGCGGCGAAAGTCAGCGAGCTTGAATCCGACTGAGGCTGCATGGCGCGGCCGCCAATCAGCGCGACACCTGCCGCCGCGAAAATCGCAGCGGCAGTGCCTGTAATGGCGAGGCGGGTCATTTCTCGGCCGTGACGACGAGCTTGTTTTCGACCGTGCCGGTCTCGCCCTGCACCTTGGCGCCGAGCGAGAGTTGCCAGCGTCCGGCCATGCTGAAATTGGCCTTGAAGCGATAGGTCCCGGGTTCGGTGCCCGGCATCGGCGTGACCTTGGTGACCATCTCCTGCATGCCGTCAGGCGCCATGTCGAGCCGGCTGGCGAAGATCACCGCATCGGGTATCGCCTTGCCACTGGTCTTGTCGACCAGCCGCACGGTCACGATGCGATCGGCCCCGGTCTTGATGGTCGGCTGAACCAGATGGAATTCGTAGTTCTTGATTTCGGCGTGCGCGCTCCCCGTGAACGCAGCACCGATCAGCGCGGCCATGGCGGCGCGCGCGAGCTTGGTGGTCGTCATAATTTATAATTCCTCGATGGGTCTGATGGAGCCGCCGGAGCTGCTCGCGGCAAGCCGGATGCAGCCGAGCGGCAGGCAATGGCGCGCACGCCGATGTCGGCGCGCACTATCATCAGGCGCGTCAGCGCCGATCAGGCCCGGGTTCGAGGAGGATGGTCGGGAGGTTTTGCCGCGAGGCCGTCGCGCAGGCGGTCATTGCCCGGCGCGAGCGCGCTACTCTGCGGCTGCCGCTCGATCTCCGTGCTCGCTCCGGAAGGAGCGGAGAGCGAGAGGCTCAGCATGCACAGCGCGACGAGCGGACAGGAATCGCAGGTCTTGCTCTTGGTCTGATCCGGGCAGCAGGGCATGTCTTCGTACATGCCTTGCGTGTCGTCCGACATCGCCGCCATGCTGCTTCCTGCACCCGATACCGCCATGGCAGATGCCGGCGTCGCCAGCGGTGCGAGCAGGAGCCCGACCGCTACGAGCAGCATCACGACAACCTTGGCGAACCTATTCAGGTGCATGCCTCGTTGTCGCATGGCACGGCGGAACCTGTAAACCGGCCCGACATCACGATTTGGCCAGAGGCGGACGCGGCGGCATCTTGTGCGCGGGGCAATATAATTCGCGTTAAGCAAATTCTGAATTTTTGGAGGAGCGTGCGATCAGCCACTGCGCTCGGGGCGTTGCGACAACAACGCTTCAGCTGCCGCATCTTGAAGGAGCCAATCTTCTTTGGCTTCGATCGTGACCGCGACGCGGCGGCTCGCCTCCATTGCCCGCTCCAGCCACTTGATGGCCTCGTCGATCCATTCGTCATGGTGCGCTGGATCGGCGATGGCCTTTTCCCGAAATGCGTCTGCCTGCTTCAGGCAAGCGGTTCTGCGGTCCACGCGGCTCTCCCGAGTTTTCCGCCCCGACCGCATCTTTGATGCATCGCGTAATGGACGTCGTTAACATAGGACATGTGACGCGCCGCAAAAACGGAAGGCGTCGCGAATGTTTGTTCCCGCCGACGATGCCGGCCGTCGGCATCGCGGGCGCGGCAACTGCGGTCATTACGAACGCGGGAGGGCTCGACCTTCATACATGAACGTCATCGGCTTTGGTCCCCGCATATAGCCGACATTGAGATCTTGGACGAAGAAGCCGTTGGTGCGGATCAGGTCTGCGATGGCGCGGTTGAGATGGCAGCCGCCCGCGATGACCTTCCAGGGCGGGGTCAAACGATCCTGCCACCATTGCACGCTGGGCTCGGGTGCGCGGCCATGCTCGACGAACAGAAGCTGTCCGCCCGGCTTCAGGATACGTCGAGCCTCCGAGAGCGCGCGATTGACGTCGGGGATGCTGCACATCGTCCACGTCGTCACGACGGTGTCCACGCTCGAACTCTCCAGCGGAATAGCTTCCGCGGAGCCTTCGATCAGATCGAGCCAGCTCGCATGCTGCCGACCGGCGTTGCGCGCGATCTCCAGCAGCTTGGGTGATGGATCAATGCCGATGATTTGCGTCACGCTCGGCCCGTAGAATCCGAGATTGAGCCCCGGACCAATGCCGAGCTCAAGGACGCGCCCCGTTGCGGCGGATGCGACCCGGGTACGATAAGGCACGAGCTGGGCCTGGCGCATGGCGAGCTGCGTCAGCCAAGGCAAGATCCTGTCCTGATAGAAGCTCATGCGACTCCTCGGACATCGTATCTGTCTCGCGGGGCCGTGCTGGCCCCGCGTCCTGTCGCGGTGGCCTTACGCCCGTTCTTCCCAGATCATCGCCAGATGCACGATGGTCTGCACCGCCTTCTCCATGTCCTGCCGGCTCACCCATTCCAGCCGCGAATGAAACGCGTGCTCGCCGGCGAAGATGTTGGGGCAGGGCAGTCCCATGAAGGACAGGCGCGAGCCGTCGGTGCCGCCACGGATCGCGGTGCGCATCGGCCGCAGGCCGGCGCGGCGGATCGCCTCGATGGCGTATTCGAGCACGTGCGGGTGCCGGTCGATCACCTGCTTCATGTTGCGGTACTGCTCGCGTACCTCGAATGTGTAGGTCGAGCGCGGATAGTCCTTCATCACGTCCTTGACGATGGTCTCGAGCAGGACCTCCTTCTCCTTCAGCCCTTCCTCGGTGAAGTCGCGGACGATGAAGGAGAGCGTCGCCTGTTCCAGCGCGCCCTCGATGCCGACCGGGTGCAGAAAGCCCTGCTTGCCTGAGGTCGTCTCCGGCGAGCAGCCTTCCTTGGGCAAGCGCTCGACGATGGCGGCCGCGATCTTGATCGCGTGCTCCATCTTTCCCTTGGCATAGCCGGGATGGGCGCTGACGCCGTTGATGGTGATGGTGGCCCCGTCGGCCGAGAAAGTCTCGTCCTCGACGCAGCCGGCGCTCTCGCCGTCCATGGTGTAGCCGAAATCCGCCCCGAGCTTCTTCAAATCGACATTGTCGACGCCGCGGCCGATCTCTTCATCTGGCGTGAACAGGATCTTGATGGTGCCGTGCTTCACATCGGGATTGTTGATGAAGAAATGCGCGGCATCCATGATCTCGGCGACGCCGGCCTTGTTGTCGGCACCCAGCAGTGTGGTGCCGTCGGTCGTGATGATGTCGTTGCCGATCTGGCTCTTCAGCGCAGGGTGCTCGGCGAAGCGGATCACCTGGCTGGTGTCGCCAGGCAGCACGATGTCGCCGCCGCGATAGTTCGTCACCAGCTGCGGCTTGACGTCCTTGCCGGTGACGTCGGGTGAGGTATCCATGTGCGAGCAGAAACAGATCACCGGCACCTTCTTAGGTGTGTTGGCCGGGATCGTTCCATAGACATAGCCGTAGTCGTCGAGATGCGCGTCCTCGACGCCCATGGCTTTCAGCTCGGCGGCGAGCACGCGGCCGAGATCCTTCTGCTTCTCGGTCGAAGGCGAGGCCGGGGAGTCCGGATCGGACTGGGTGTCGATGGTGACGTAGCGCAGAAAGCGCTCGGTCACGGTATGCGAAAAGGTGAGGGAGGACATTTCTGGTCAAACCGCCGGGTCAGATGAGCAAGGCGATATACCAGAAAAGCGGGCCGCGTTGCGGCCGGAACGAGGTCGGATCAGGCTTAACGAAACGTAATTGCTAGATCGCCTCTTTCAGTTCCTTGACCGGGCGGAACGCGACCTTCCTGCTGGCCTTGATGTGGATCGGCTCGCCGGTGGCGGGATTGCGGCCGGTGCGGGCGGCGCGCTTGCGGACCTGGAGGATGCCGAGACCGACGATCCGGACGCGGTCGCCCTTCTTCAGGTGCTTGGTGATCAGGTCGACCATGTCGGTCAGGACGGCCTCGGCTCGCTTTTTCGACAGGTCCTGGCTCTCCGCGATGTCAGCGGCGAGGTGCTTGAGCGTGATGGTGGCGGGAGCGGCTGCTTTCTTCGCCATGTCTGCCTCCTCGATTCTGGCCGGAGTCCTCTAGGAAGATAGTCTGGGAACTCCACAAGTTCCGCGAGGCGTAGACGATTCGGGAATGGACTGACTACGCGTCTGCGCGGCCCGTTAAGCATCGTCTGCATGCGGTGCTTGGTGGGAAATGCGGGCGTTGCGGCTGAACGACGCAACGTCCTTGACTTCACCAAGTCCGGCCTTTAAGTCCCCCCTCGTTCCGCAGACATTTGCGTGTCACGCGGGAGTAGCTCAGTTGGTTAGAGCGCCGGCCTGTCACGCCGGAGGTCGCGGGTTCGAGCCCCGTCTCTCGCGCCATTTCATGGCGGAATACACCCCTCGATCTCATAAAATCAATGGCTTGGCGGCTTGTCTTTACCTGTCGCTGGACATCAAAAAGGCCGCCCAAGGGCGGCCGTTTGGCGTCAAATCGGACCTTTCGTCTCAGCGAATCTCCGAGGAGCCCGCGCTGGTCACCACCACAGGCTTGCCGGCCTTGATCACGTGGGTGGACTGAGCGGTCTGGCTGTAATCGGCATGGGTGCGGGCCGCGATCCCGAAGCCGGCCACCGCAATGCCGGCCACCAGCGCCACCACCACGATCTTCAGGTGGGTCGCACGATCAGCAGAGTGAATTGAGTGGTTCATCTGAGCCTCCCGACGGGCTTTGCCGCCGTCTATGGGCTCCTCTTCTAGGCACTCTCTGTTTCCGGATGGTTTCGCGGGTTCCGCAAAATGGTTTCATTAATACGCCCGCTTGGTTTCGCCGGGCTGGTGGCCTGAAGCGGCGTTAGGCGGCCGCTCGGCCGATGTCATCCCGGATCGAGCGGGCCGCCCAGATGAACAGCAGGGCGCCGAGCGTGGTCGTGACAGCGGCCGAGAGCAAGGAGTAGCGCACGGCATCCGCGCCATAGCTGCCCTTGAGGGCATCGTTGACCGCGCCCACGGCGAGCGGGCCGACACCCTGGCCGAAGCAGGTCGCGGTAAGGGCAATGAGCGCGGAAGCGAGCGCCCGCATGCTCGGCTTGGCCACGGTCTGCGCAATCGCGAAGACGGGGCCGAGATGGAAGCCGACCAGGAACGAGGTCAGCGCCAGCATGGCCACCATCATCGTAAAATCCTGCGTCAGCATGCACAGCGCGAACACCGGGCCGGCGACGCCAGAGGTGACCGCGGGCGCCCATAGCTTCCAGCGGTCGTCACGACGGCTGATTTGCGCCACCACGAAGCCGCCGAGCAGGGTGCCGGCCATGCCGGCGAGCCCCTTGAAGGCACCGGCATAGGTGCCGATCTCGGCGCTCGACAGATGGTGCACGCGCGCCAGGAACGGCGGGATCCAGGCTGCGGTCGCGTAGTTCGTGTAGGTGGTGAGGCAGAAGCCGATCAGCACGATCACGAAGCTCCGCTGCGAGGCGAGGAAGCGCAGCGTCGGCTCGAGCGGCTCGGGGACGAAACTCTCCTGCATTGCGCCGCGCTTGGGCTCGGAGATCGTCAGCCACAGCAACAATGCGAGCAGGATGCCGGGCAGGCCCGCGACGTAGAAGGCCATGCGCCAGCCATAGTGCTGGTTGACGTAGCCGCCGACGAAATAGCCGAGGAAGACGCCGAGATAGGTGCCAATGGCGTAGATGCCGAGCGCGCGCGGACGCTCGTTCTTGGCAAAGAGATCGGCGACGATCGATTGCGAGGCCGGCGAGCCCGCGGATTCGCCGATGCCGACGCCGATGCGCGCCAGCGCCAGCGAGGTTAGGCTGGTCGCCGCGCCGCACAGTGCCGTCATTGCGCTCCAGAACGCGAAAGCGAGGGCGACGATGTTGCGCCGGTTGAGCCGGTCGGCGACGCGCGCGATGGGGATGCCGAGCAGGGAGTAGAACAGCGCAAAACCAAAGCCTGCGAGCAGGCCCATCATGGTGTCGCTGAGCGCAAACTCCTTCTTGATGGGCTCGATCAGGACGTTGAAGATCGTGCGATCGAGGAAATTCAGCGCATAGATGATGGTGAGCAGGCCCAGCACGTAATAGCGCCGCCCCGACGGCTTTGCTTCGGCCGTTTGCACCGACATTTGTGACGCTACATCGACCATTGCTTCCCCCGATTTGTCTTTGTTGTCGTTGTCGGTCCAGCTGCTCTAGCCTTCGCGGATGTAATTCCCCGCTTCGAATTCGACCGGCGGCGCGGCTGCATCGAACGAGACGCCGATTGGATCACGGCCTGCTGCGAGCGCGTCGAGCTGATCGCTCAGCATGCGCCGGATCATCAGGATGCCGCGGTCGCTCTGGCCGAAATGCTCCTCGGAGTGGACGGTCACCTCGCCCTGGCCGACCTGGGCCTCGTAGTCGCCCGGGAATTGCTGATGCTCTTCCTCGGTCATGTCCCACCAGAATTTGCCGTTGAACTTCGAGCGCATGCGGCCGATGTCGCCTGGATTCTTGACGCGGCCGGCGACGTAGATGCGGAAGGACGTATCGTCGATCGGAAGCACCCAGCCGATCGACTCGACGCGGGCGAATTGCGCAACGCGCGGGTTCGGCACCACGCGAAGCGTCGGCAATGCGGCCTCGCTGACGCGATAAAACACCTTGCCGTCGTCCTGCTTGCGCTCGGAGCGCACGAGCACGCCGCGCGGCGATTTCTCGAACTTCACCTCGGGGATCGAGGCCATCATGTTGGTGAATTGCGGGCCCGAGAACGAGCCGTGCAGCACCGGCACGTGATAGGGATCGACCACGTTCTCGAAGTGCTGGAGCCAGTTGCAGGGGATGATGGCGGGACCGCCGCCGCCGATCGAGGAATCGTCGGCATCGACCAGTTCGCCATCGTCCATGTTTTCCAGACATTCGTAGGTCGGCAGCACCGGACGTTTCTCGGCCGGGCCCATATAGGCGAAGATCAGGCCGTAGCGTTCCTCGACCGGATACCAGGGCTGACGCACCTTGTCCTTGAACTGGCCGCCGTCAGGCTCGCAGGGCTGCTCCAGACAGTGGCCTTCGGTGTCGAACTTCCAGCCGTGATAGCAGCAGCGGATGCCGTCCTCCTCGACCTTGCCATAGTAGAGCGTGGTGCCGCGATGGCAGCAGCGGGCGTGCAACAGGCCGGCGCGCCCATGCTTGTCACGGAAGAGCACGAGATCCTCTCCGAGCGCGCGCACCTTTTTCGGCGCGTTGGTGGCGTCGCTGGTGAGCCCGACCGGGTGCCAGTAGCGGCGGAGCAGCTCGCCCATCGGCGTGCCGCGCACGACCGAGGTGAGCTCGGTGCGCGTATGCGCCGGCTTCATCGCATAGGCCGTACCGAGATCGCGATCCCGCTGGGTGATGGTCATGCTGCTCCTCCCGCTGTGGGCCGTGCTGGCCGGGCCTTTTTCATGCCTTGTCCCGAGTGAAAGATAATTCGATGACAATGTCAACGATCTTCCAAATGCCTCTTAGACGCATTCGGATCAGATTGGGGGAGGCCGCCGTGACCCGGGCTTGGCACGCCCCGGCTTTCTTGGCAGAGGTGGAATCATGAGCGAGACGGAGAGCAGGGGCGGGTCGACGCCGTCCGAAACGGACGAGAGCGCGCCGGCGGCGCCGGTCACCGCGATGCTGTCGTCGCGGCTGATGGTGCTCGCCAACCTGCTCAAGCGCGGCGCCATCCTGCGCTACAAGCGTCTCACAGGACTGAACTCAGTCGAGTTCGGTCTCGTCGCCTCGCTTGGGCGGCGGCCGCCCATGAGCGTGGCGCGGCTCGCCGAGGCGGTCGGCCAGGACAAGGGACAGATCAGCCGTGCGCTGGCAAACCTCTTGTCGCGCAAGCTGATCGCGAAAACGGCAAACCCGAAGGACAGCCGCGAGGTGCTGATCTCGCTGACTGCGACGGGCCTCGCCGCGCATGATGCGATTGTCGATGGCGCGCAGGAACGCAATCGGCGCCTGCTGCAACATTTGAGCGAAGCCGAGTTCCAAGTACTGCTTCGGCAGGTCGATCAGCTCACGGCGATCGCGGCCGAGATGCTCGAGAGCGAGAAGAATTCGCGCTGATGTCTCGGCAATCTCTGGAAATGTTGGAGCGCTTCTAAGAATCTTTCTAAGAAGTTTTCAATTAGGCAATTCGCGCACCCTCACATAAGCGTCACCGCAGCGCATGTCGCCGCGGGGACTGGCGGCATGATGCATCAAAACATGCAGCTTGGGGTGGCGCGTTGAACAGTCTTGGAATGCTGCGGTCGGCCGTGTTGGCGACCGCATCCGCTTGGGTCTTGATGCCGCAGGCATCGCTCGCACAATCGTCCGCGCAGGGTGGCGCGCAGAACATTCCGTCGGTGACGGTCACGGCGCCGGAAGCGCGCCGCCGCACCGCGGCGACCCCTCAGCGCCGTGCGCCGCGGTCGTCGGAGCAGACCGCCAACAGGAACAAGCCGCAGCCGCAGCGCAATGTCGGCTTCGTCGAGACGCCGCGCGGTCCGGTGAACGGCTACGTCGCCGGCCGCAGCTCGTCCGGCACCAAGACCAACACGCCGATCATGGAGACGCCGCAGTCCGTGTCGGTGATCGGTGCCGAGCAGATCCGCGACCAGAAGCCGAACAAGCTCGACGAGGTGCTGCGCTACACCGCCGGCGTGCGCGCCGGAACGTTTGGCACAGACACCCGCAACGACTGGTGGCTGATCCGCGGCTTCAAGTCCGAGGACATCGGACTGTTCCTCGACGGCATGCAGCTGTTCTACACGTCCTATGCGAGCTGGAAGCTCCAGACGCCCAACATGGAGCGCGTCGAGGTGCTGCGCGGACCGTCAGCCGTGCTCTACGGCGGATCGAGCCCAAGCGGCATCGTCAACGTCATCAGCAAGATGCCGCCGGCCGAGCCGATCCGCTATATCGAGACCGGCGTCAACAATTTCGGCAACGCCTATATCGGCTTCGATTTCGGCGGACCGGTCGCGACGAGCCCCGAGAACGGCAAGCTGTTCGCCCGCGTGGTCGGCCAGGTCCAGAACGGCGGCACCCAGGTCAACTTCACGCCCGACAACAACTACTTCATCGCGCCGTCGGTCACCTGGAAGCCGGATGCCGACACGACCTTGACGGTGCTGGCCTCGGCCTCGAAGCAGGACACCCGCGGCATCAACTTCCTGCCTTACCAGGGGACGGTGACCAGCGCGTCGTTCGGCAAAATTCCCACCAGCTTCTTCGTCGGCGATCCCAGCGTCGACAAGTTCACGCGCGAGCAGGAGATGCTCGGCTATCAGTTCGAGCGCAATCTCACTGACGACCTGACGTTCCGTCAGAACGCCCGCTTTGCGCATGTCGACATCACCTACCGCGGCTATGTCGGCAACGGTTGGGCCGACATCAACACGGCCACTCTCAATCGGTACAATTGGTATGCGAAGAACACTGCCAATCAGGCCAATCTCGACAACCAGCTCGAGTACCGCTTCGACACCGGCCCGGTCAGGCACACGATGCTGTTCGGGGTCGACCTGAGGGGCTACCAGATCGACGACTACCAGGCCTTCGGGTTCGGCGTGCCCGCGATCAACGTCTTCAATCCCGTCTACGGGTCGGCCGAGGTTCCATTACCGAGCGCTCCGTTCCGGAACTTCCTGATCACGCAGAAGCAGGCCGGCACGTATCTTCAGGACCAGATGAAGCTCGGCAACTTCACGCTGGTGCTGAGCGGGCGCAATGACTGGGTCGAGACGACGCAGGAAGCGCGCGACACCGGCGCTCTGGTCGCCAGCCGCGATGACAGCAGGTTCAGCGGCCGCGCCGGGCTGATCTACAATTTCGACAATGGCATCGCGCCCTACGTCTCCTATTCGACGAGCTACAACCCGATCATCGGCCTCAACGCCCAGAACCAGCTGTTCCTGCCGGAGACCGGCAAGCAGGCCGAAATCGGCGTGAAGGTCGCGCCAAAAGGCTTCGACGGCGATTCCACGGTCTCGGCTTTCGATCTGGTCCGGCAAAATGTCGCGACGACATTGCCGGGTAGCGTACCCGTGTTGCAAAACCAGACCGGCGAGGTGACCTCGCGCGGCATCGAGCTCGAAGCGGTGGCCAATGCCACGAGGGAGCTGAAGCTGATCGGCTCCTTCACGGCCTATCATCTCTTCAACAGCAAGGATCTCGATCCGGCGCTGGTCGGCAAGACGCCGACCAACACGCCTGAGCTCCTGGTCTCGGGCTGGGCCGACTACACCTTCAAGGACGGACCGCTGGAAGGATTTGGTTTCGGCGGCGGCGTGCGCTACGTCGGCTCGTCCTGGGCGGATACGGCCAACACTCTCGAGGTTCCCGCAGTGGTGCTCGGCGATCTCGCGGTCCACTACGAATGGCAGAACTGGCGGACGGCGCTCAACGTGATCAACGTGACCGACAAGATGTACGTCGCGAGCTGCGCGTCGGCCACGTCCTGCTTCTACGGCGACCGCCGGCGCGTGACCGCCAGCGTCTCCTACAAGTGGTAGGCGAGGGGAGACTGTCGTGAAGGCGCGCACGGTCAGGCTCTGGTCCGTGGTCCATAACTGGACCAGCCTGATCTCGACCGTGTTCCTGGCTGCTGCTCTGCCTGACCGGCCTGCCGCTGGTGTTCCACCACGAGATCGATGAGCTCCTGGGCTATGCCCCCCAGCCCGAAGCTCATGCGAGCGCGGCGCGCGCGACGCCTCAACAAATCGCCGAGGCCGCGCTCGCCGCCGATCCCGGCCGGGTGATGCAATATATCTCCTGGGACAAGGACGAGCCCGGGATCGTGATGGCCTTCACCAACAGCGCCCCTGACGGGGTTCCCGACAATGCGACGGTGCGAGCCTTCGACGCGGTCTCGGCCAAGCTGCTCGGGCCTGTCGGCGTCGGGCCGATGCTGATCGTGCTCAAGCTGCACACCGACATGTTCGCTGGCCAGGCCGGAAAACTGTTCCTCGGTGCGATGGGGTTCTTGTTCGCCGTCGCCATCGTCTCGGGCGTGGTGCTGTATTGGCCGTTCACCCGCCGCCTGCGCTTTGCCACCATCCGCGATCATGCCTCCCGCCGCGTGCGCTGGCTCGACTGGCACAACCTGATCGGCGCGGTGACCGTGGCCTGGGCGCTGGTGGTCGGGCTGACCGAAGTCGTCAACACCTGGGCCGAGCTGATGCTGAACCAGTGGAAGGCGACCGAACTCGCCAGCATGGTCGCGCCCTATGCCGGCAAGCCGCCGCCCGCGCATCTCGCCTCACTCGATGATGTCGTCGCGCGCGCGAAGGGGGCGGCTCCCGGCATGGAGATCGCCTTCATCGCGTTTCCGGGCACGCCGTTCACGTCCTCGCATCATTTCGCCGCCTTCATGCGGGGCGATACGGCCCTGACGGCGCGGCTGCTCAAGCCTGTCCTGCTGGATGGCGAAAGCGGGGAGGTCGCCGACAGCCGGGCACTGCCGCTCTATCTGCAGGCGCTCTTGATCTCGCAGCCGCTGCATTTCGGCGACTACGGTGGCATGCCGCTCAAGGTGATCTGGGCCGCGCTCGACGTGCTCACGATCGTCGTGATCGGCAGCGGCCTCTATCTCTGGCTGGCGCGGCGGCGGAAGCGGTCCTCCGCCCGCGCTGACGCATTCGCCAGACGAGTTCCGGTCCCGTCGTGATGCATGGCTCGCCCGACCGCCCGCGGCTGTGGATACGTGTCTTTGCTGCACCTATCCTGCTCGGGGCTGCGACCATCACCGGCTTGCTGGCCGCGTTGCTTTGGGGCGAGGCCGGCCAATATGTCGCCTGGGTGACGGTAGGGGCGCCTGTCCTGGTTGTAATCTGGACTTTGCTGCGCCCCAGCCTAGATAAAGTGCGCCTTCCCAACAAAGGCCGTCACGGCCGAGCGCGCGTGGACTGATCGGGATCGCCCTTGCTGGGTCAGCTGATCTGCTCCATACCAGCGCGGGGTGATTCCGGGATTTCCACCGTTCTGGGAGCGGCAAAGGGCCTGAAAAGAGCGTGTCTTGCGCCCATTGGTGCACTGCGCTAAGGCTCAGAATAATTCCAAATCGGACGAATCCGTGGCTGTCCCGAGGCTGCGGGAAAAAGGGCTCGTCGATGAGCGGCATTCTAGAGAACTATCTTCCACTCGTTGTCTTTATAGGGGTCGCGGGCCTCATCGGCCTCGTGCTGCTGATCGCGCCCTTCATCGTGGCGTTCCAGCAGCCGGACCCGGAAAAACTGTCGGCATATGAGTGCGGTTTCAACGCCTTCGACGACGCCCGCATGAAATTCGACGTCCGCTTCTACCTGGTCGCCATCCTCTTCATCATCTTCGACCTCGAGGTGGCGTTCCTGTTTCCCTGGGCGGTGGCGTTCGGCAAGCTTGGCGCGACCGGCTTCTGGTCCATGGTGGTGTTCCTCGCCGTGCTGACGGTCGGGTTCGCCTATGAATGGAAAAAAGGGGCACTGGAATGGGATTGAACCCTCCTACTCAGTCCTTGGCTCCGGTCGTTGCGCCGGCCCCCAAGGGCATTTTGGATCCGTCGACCGGTAAGCCGGTCGGGGCCGATGATCCGTTCTTCCTCGAGGTCAAGCACGAGCTGTCCGACAAGGGCTTCTTCGTTGCCGCGACCGACGACCTCATCACCTGGGCGCGCACCGGCTCCTTGATGTGGATGACCTTTGGTCTCGCCTGCTGCGCGGTCGAGATGATGCAGGTCTCGATGCCGCGCTACGACGTCGAGCGCTTCGGCTTCGCGCCGCGTGCCTCGCCGCGCCAGTCCGACGTCATGATCGTCGCGGGCACCCTGACCAACAAGATGGCCCCGGCGCTGCGCAAGGTCTACGACCAGATGCCCGAGCCGCGCTACGTCATCTCGATGGGCTCCTGCGCCAATGGCGGGGGCTACTATCACTATTCCTACTCGGTCGTGCGCGGCTGCGACCGCATCGTGCCGATCGACATCTACGTGCCGGGCTGCCCGCCTACGGCGGAAGCGCTGCTCTACGGCGTGCTGCTGCTGCAGAAGAAGATCCGCCGCACCGGCACCATCGAACGCTAAGGTTTTACGTCATGGACGACGCCAAGCTCAACGCCCTGGGGCAGACGATCGTTAGCGCGCTTCCGGGCGCCGCTACCGGTCACTCGGTGGCCTTCAACCAGCTCACGGTGGACGTCGAGGCGGCCAAGATCGTCGAGGTGGTCAAGTACCTGCGCGACGATCCGAACTGCCGCTTCGTCAACATCACCGACATCACGGCGGTGGACTATCCGGATCGCGAGAAGCGTTTCGACGTGATCTATCACTTCCTGTCCCCGACGCTGAACACGCGGATCCGGCTCAAGGCCCAAGCCGACGAGACCACGCAGGTGCCGTCTCTGATCGACGAATTCCCCGGCGCCGACTGGTTCGAGCGCGAGGCCTACGACCTCTACGGCGTGTTCTTCGTCGGCCATCCCGACATGCGCCGCATCCTCACCGATTACGGTTTCGAGGGCCATCCGCTGCGCAAGGATTTCCCGCTGACCGGCTTCGTCGAGGTTCGCTACGACGACCAGGAGAAGCGGGTGGTGTACGAGCCCGTCAGGCTCAACCAGGAGTTCCGCAAATTCGATTTCCTCTCGCCATGGGAAGGGGCGGACTATCCGTTGCCGGGGGATGAAAAAGCGGGGCCGAAGAGCTGATCATGAACGAGCAACCGCAAAATCTCCGTAACTTCACCATCAATTTCGGCCCGCAGCATCCGGCGGCGCACGGCGTGTTGCGGCTGGTGCTGGAGCTCGACGGCGAAGTCGTCGAACGCGTCGATCCGCATATCGGCCTGCTTCACCGCGGTACCGAAAAGCTGATCGAGCAGAAGACCTACCTGCAGGCGATTCCCTATTTCGATCGCCTGGACTACGTCGCGCCGATGAACCAGGAGCATGCCTTCTGTCTTGCTGCCGAAAGGCTGCTCGGCATTGAGGTGCCGCGCCGCGGCCAGCTCATCCGCGTGCTCTATTGCGAGATCGGCCGCATCCTGTCGCATCTGCTCAACGTCACCACGCAGGCGATGGACGTCGGCGCGCTGACCCCGCCGCTGTGGGGTTTCGAAGAGCGCGAGAAGCTGATGGTGTTCTACGAGCGCGCCTCGGGCAGCCGTATGCATGCAGCCTTCTTCCGCGTCGGCGGCGTGCATCAGGATCTGCCGCAGAAGCTGGTCGACGACATCGAGGCCTGGTGCGATCCGTTCCTGAAGGTGGTCGACGACCTCGACCGTCTGCTCACCGCCAACCGCATCTTCAAGCAGCGCAACGTCGACATCGGCGTCGTGTCACTCAAGGAGGCCTGGGAGTGGGGTTTCTCGGGCGTGATGGTGCGCGGCTCGGGCGCGGCCTGGGACCTGCGCAAGTCGCAGCCCTATGAATGCTATGCCGAGATGGATTTCGACATTCCGATCGGCAAGAACGGCGACTGCTACGACCGCTATCTGATCCGCATGGAAGAGATGCGCCAATCCGTGCGCATCATGAAGCAGTGCATCCAGAAGCTGAACGCGCCCGAGGGCAAGGGCCCGGTCGTCGTCGCCGACAACAAGGTCGCGCCGCCGCGCCGTGGCGAGATGAAGCGCTCGATGGAAGCGCTGATCCACCACTTCAAGCTCTACACCGAGGGCGTCCACGTTCCGCCCGGCGAAGTCTACGCCGCGGTCGAGGCCCCCAAGGGCGAGTTCGGCGTCTATCTCGTCTCCGACGGCACCAACAAGCCGTACAAGTGCAAGATCCGCGCGCCGGGCTTTGCCCATCTGCAGGCCATGGACCACGTCTGCCGCGGCCATCTGCTCGCCGACGTCTCGGCGATCCTCGGCTCGCTCGACATCGTGTTCGGAGAGGTCGATCGGTGATGGCGCAGGCGCCAATCCAGTTTGACCGTGCCTCGGGGGCCCTTGAAGGGGCCAACCTGTGGGAGCGGACGGCTGCCTTGGCGCTGGTGACGGGATCGAAGATCTCCTCGCACTTCTCGCATATGGGCTACATCGCTTGCGCCAATTTGCTGGCGAAGACGCTGCCCAAGCGCAACATCGCGATCAGGCTCAATCCCGACGCCGTGTTCGAATTCCCTTATGGCGACGGCTATTGGAGCAAGCTGCTCAACCGCTCCTACAACTACGAGGACGAGCTCGAGCTGCTATTCGCCGACTCCATCGACGTCGACTACACGCTGCTCGATTGCGGCGCCAATTACGGCTACTGGTCGGTGCTGGTCTCGAGCAGGCCGTTCGGTTCGCACAAGGCGATTGCGATCGAGCCGTCGGGTCAGAACTATCCGAAGCTAGCCAACAACGCCCGCATCAACGAGGGCCGCTTCGAGACGATGAAATGCGCGATCGGTGCAGCGCGCGGCACCGCGCGCTTGTCTGGTACCAAGCACGAAGCCTTCAGCATCGCCGGCGATCCCTCAGTGGGCGGCGAGGAGGTGCCTGTCATCGCGCTCGACAATCTGATCGACGACGGCAAGGTTGCCTCCAGCGGCAAGTATCTGATCAAGCTCGACGTCGAGGGCGTCGAGATCGAGGCGATCAAGGGCGGTGCCCGGCTACTCCAGGCCGACAGCGTCATCATGTGCGAGGAGCACGGCAGCGACCGCTCTCATGCGGTGTCGCGCTACATCCTCGAACAGACCCCGCTGAAGCTGATCGTGTTCGATCCGCGCAGCAACCGGATGGAGACCGTGACCGAGCTGTCGATCCTCGACCGCATCAAGGTCTCGACCCATGTCGGCTACAACGTTTTCGGCACCGCAAGCGCATTCTGGCAGGACAGGATCGATGCCCTGAATGCCAAGAATCTGAATGCCAAGTCCGCGCGCCGCATGCAGTGAGAGATTGAAGAGATGTCCGTTCGCCGATTAGCACCGAAGGAAGTCCAGCCCGCGAGCTTTGCGTTCACGGAGGAGAACCTCGCATTCGCGCGGCAGCAGATCGCGAAATATCCGGCCGGACGGCAGGCCTCCGCGGTCATCGCCATCCTCTGGCGCGCGCAGGAGCAGAACGAGGGCTGGGTCTCGGAAGCCGCGATCCGCGTCATCGCCGACATGCTCGACATGCCCTATATCCGCGTGCTCGAAGTTGCGACCTTCTACACGATGTTCCAGCTCGCCCCCGTCGGCAAGAAGGCCCACGTCCAGGTTTGCGGCACCACGCCGTGCCGCCTGCGCGGTGCCGAGGATCTGATCCACGTCTGCGAGCACCGCATCCATCACGAGCCCTTCCATCTCTCGAAGGACGGCAATTTCAGCTGGGAAGAGGTGGAGTGCCTGGGCGCCTGCGTGAACGCGCCGATGGTGCTGATCGGCAAGGACACCTATGAGGACCTGACCAAGGAGAGCTTTGGCAAGGTGCTCGACGGTTTTGCATCGGGCAATCCGCCGAAGCCCGGCCCGCAGAACGGCCGCCAGTTCTCGGCGCCGATTACGGGGCCGACCACGCTGAAGGAGATCACCTGATGCGTGATCTCTCGTCGCCTTCAGTGCAGGGGAGCGGTGCCATGAAGAAGTGGGGCTTCATCGCGATGCACGCCGCGTTGGCGGCCGCGTTCATTTTCCTGCTGCAGCGTTTCAGCCTGAACGCGTCGCTGGAAACCAGTCTGCTCTGGGCGCTGACCTTCGCCGTCTGCGCCGCCGGACTTGCCTACAAGCAGTCCAATCGTTGATCGGAAAGCACTGATATGCTCGAGGACAAGGACCGCATCTTCAAGAACCTCTACGGCCTTCACGATTGGGGGCTCGAGGGTGCGCGGCGCCGCGGCGCCTGGGATGGCACCAAGGCCATCATCGACAAGGGCCGCGACTGGATCATCAACGAGATGAAGGCGTCGGGCCTGCGCGGCCGCGGCGGCGCCGGCTTCCCGACCGGCCTGAAATGGTCGTTCATGCCGAAGGAATCGACCGACGGCCGGCCGAGCTATCTCGTCGTCAATGCCGACGAATCCGAGACCCGGCACCTGCAAGGATCGCGAGATCATGCGGCACGATCCGCATCTCCTGGTCGAGGGCTGCCTGATCGCGAGCTTCGCGATGAACGCGCATGCCTGCTACATCTATGTCCGCGGTGAATTCATCCGCGAGCGCGAGCGCCTTCAGGCCGCGATCGACCAGGCCTATGAGGCCAAGCTGATCGGCAAGGACAACGTCAACGGCTGGCCGTTCGACCTTTACGTCGCCCACGGCGCCGGCGCCTATATCTGCGGCGAAGAGACCGCGCTGCTCGAAAGCCTCGAAGGCAAGAAGGGCCAGCCGCGGCTGAAGCCGCCGTTCCCGGCCAATGTCGGCCTGTTCGGCTGTCCGACCACCGTCAACAACGTCGAGTCCATCGCGGTCGCGCCGGACATCCTGCGCCGTGGCGCGGCATGGTTCGCCGGCATTGGCCGTCCGAACAATGTCGGCACCAAACTCTTCTGCATCTCCGGCCATGTCGAGCGGCCCTGCAACGTCGAAGAGGCCATGGGCATTCCGTTCCGCGAACTGATCGACAAGCATTGCGGTGGCATCCGCGGCGGCTGGGACAACCTCAAGGCCGTGATCCCCGGCGGCTCCTCCGTGCGCATGGTGCCGGCCGAGCAGATCATCGACACGCCGATGGATTTCGACAGCTTGAGCAAGCTGCGCTCGGGCCTCGGCACCGCGGCCGTCATCGTGATGGACAAGTCGACCGACCTGATCCGTGCGATCGCCCGCATCTCCTATTTCTACAAGCATGAGAGCTGCGGCCAGTGCACGCCGTGCCGCGAGGGCACGGGGTGGATGTGGCGCGTGCTCACCCGCATGGCCGAAGGCCGCGCCCACAAGCGCGAGATCGACATGCTGCTTGAAGTGACGAAGCAGGTCGAGGGCCACACCATCTGCGCGCTCGGCGATGCCGCGGCCTGGCCGATCCAGGGCCTGATCGCCCATTTCCGTCACGAGATCGAAGCGCGCATCGACCAATATTCGCACAGGGCCGACATCGACGATATCGGCGTCCGCGATCCCGTGAACATGGTCGCGGCGGAGTAGGATAAATGACCAAGCTCATCATCGACGGCAAAGAGATCGATGTGCCCGCCGAGTACACGCTGCTCCAGGCGTGCGAGGCCGCGGGCGCCGAAATTCCGCGCTTCTGCTATCACGAGCGGCTGTCGATCGCCGGCAATTGCCGGATGTGCCTCGTCGAAGTGAAGGGCGGCCCGAAGCCTGTCGCAAGCTGCGCCTGGGGCGTGCGCGACTGCCGTCCGGGCCCCAAGGGCGAGCCGCCGGAGATCTCGACGCGTTCGCCGATGGTGAAGAAGGCACGCGAAGGCGTGATGGAATTCTTGCTGATCAACCATCCGCTGGACTGCCCGATCTGCGACCAAGGCGGCGAGTGCGACCTGCAGGACCAGGCGATGGGCTACGGTGTCGACACCAGCCGCTTCGCCGAGAACAAGCGCGCGGTCGAGGACAAATATCTCGGCGCGCTGGTCAAGACCTCGATGAACCGCTGCATCCAGTGCACGCGCTGCGTCCGCTTCTCGGCGGAAGTCGCCGGCGCGCCCGAGATGGGCGCAACCGGCCGCGGCGAGGACATGGAGATCACGACCTATCTCGAGCACGCGCTGACGTCGGAATTGCAGGGCAACCTCGTCGACATCTGTCCGGTCGGCGCGCTGACCTCGAAGCCTTATGCGTTTGCGGCGCGTCCCTGGGAGCTCGGCAAGACCCAGTCGATCGACGTGATGGATGGCCTGGGATCGGCGATCCGCGTCGATACCCGCGGCCGTGAGGTGATGCGTGTGCTGCCGCGCATCAATGAGGCCGTGAACGAGGAGTGGATCTCCGACAAGACCCGCCACATCGTCGACGGCTTGCGCACCCAGCGCCTCGACCGGCCCTATATCCGTGAAGCCGGCAAGCTGCGTGCGGCGAGCTGGCCCGAGGCCTTCGCCGCGATCGCGGCCAAGGCGGCGCGCACTGACGGCAAGCGCATCGGTGCGATCGCCGGTGACCTCGCCGGTGTCGAGGAGATGTTCGCGCTGAAGGACCTGCTCGCCAAATATGGCTCGGGCAATCTGGCGGTGCAGGGCGGCGACGCCTTCGATCCCGCGCTCGGCCGCGGCTCCTACATCTTCAACCCGACGCTCGTAGGCGTGGAGCAGGCCGACGCGCTGCTCATCATCGGCGCCAATCCGCGCAAAGAGGCGGCCGTGTTCAATGCCCGCATCCGCAAGCGCTGGCGCGCCGGCGGCTTCAAGATCGGTGTGATCGGTGCCAAGGTCGACCTGACCTACGACTATGACCATCTCGGCGCGGGCACCGAGACGCTCGGCGAGCTCGCGGCGGGCAAGCACTCCTTCATGGACGTGCTAAAGAACGCCAAGCACCCGATCATCCTGGTCGGCGCGGGCGCGGCCTCGCGTCACGACGGCGCCGCCATCCTCGCCGCCAGCGCCAAGCTCGCGCTCGATGTCGGTGCGGTGAAGGACGGCTGGAACGGTTTTGGCGTGCTGCACGAGACCGCCTCGCGCGTCGGCGCGCTCGATATCGGCTTCTCTGCCAGCGCGGGCGGGCTGAACGCGGCACAAATCGACGACGTTCGGAACGCTCGATCTGTTGTTCCTGTTAGGGGCCGACGAGATCAAGGCGCCGGATGGCACCTTCGTCGTCTATATCGGCACCCATGGTGACCGCGGCGCGCACCGCGCCGACGTGATCCTGCCGGCAGCGGCCTACACCGAGAAGTCCGCGATCTACGTCAACACCGAGGGCCGCGTGCAGATGACCGGCCGCGCCGCGTTCCCGCCGGGTGAAGCCCGCGAGGACTGGGCGATCATCCGCGCGCTGTCGGAAGCGCTCGGCAAGAAGGCTCGGCTATGACTTGCTTGCCGCCCTGCGTCAGGCGATCTTCAAGGCCGTGCCGCATCTGATCCGCCTCGACCAGATCGAGGCCGGCTCCGCCGACCAGATCAAGAAGCTGGCGGGGAAGGGCGGCTCGCCGGAGAAGGCGCCGTTCAAGCCACTGGTCGAGGACTTCTACCTGACCAACCCAATCGCGCGTGCGTCCGCCGTGATGGCGGAATGCTCGCGCCTCGCCTCCGGGCACATGCTGACCGCAGCGGAGTGAGCGTGATCTGATGGAATTCTTCGAAAGCGCATTCTGGACCGGGTTCCTCTGGCCGCTGATCATCATGGTCGCGGAGAGCGTCCTGGTGCTCGTCGTCCTCTTGGTCGCGATCGCCTACATCCTGCTCGCCGACCGCAAGATCTGGGCGGCGGTGCAGATCCGCCGCGGCCCGAACGTGGTCGGCCCCTGGGGCCTGCTGCAGTCCTTCGCGGACTTGCTCAAGTTCGTGCTGAAGGAGCCGATCATCCCGGCCGGCGCCAACAAGGGCGTGTTCCTGCTGGCGCCGCTGGTGTCCTGCGTGCTCGCGCTCGCCGCCTGGGCGGTGATCCCGACCAATCTCGGCTGGGTGATCTCCGACATCAATGTCGGAATCCTCTTCATCTTCGCGATCTCGTCGCTGTCGATCTACGGCATCATCATGGCCGGTTGGTCGTCGAACTCGAAATACCCGTTCCTGGCCGCGTTGCGCTCGGCGGCGCAGATGGTGTCCTACGAAGTCTCGATCGGCTTCGTCATCATCACGGTGCTGCTCTGCGCCGGCACGCTGAACCTCACGGCCGTGGTCGAGGCCCAGCATGCGCGCGGTCTTGCCAGCCTGATCGGGCTGCCGCAGCTCACCATCCTGAACTGGTACGTCTGGCCGCTGTTCCCGATGTTCGTGGTGTTCTACGTCTCGGCACTGGCGGAAACCAACCGTCCGCCGTTCGATCTCGTGGAGGCCGAATCCGAGCTCGTCGCCGGCTTCATGGTCGAATACGGCTCGACGCCGTACCTCTTGTTCATGCTCGGCGAGTATGTCGCGATCGTCACGATGTGCGCGTTGGCGACGATCCTGTTCCTGGGAGGCTGGCTGCCGCCGGTCGACCTGCCGCCCTTCAACTGGGTGCCGGGGATCATCTGGTTCTCGCTGAAACTGTTCTTCATGTTCTTCCTGTTCGCGATGGCCAAGGCGATCGTGCCGCGCTACCGCTACGATCAACTGATGCGCCTCGGCTGGAAGGTGTTCCTGCCGATCTCGCTGGCGATGGTGATCGTGGTGGCCGGCGTGCTGCATTTCGCCGGCATCGCGCCGAAGTGAGGTCCGCCATGGGTATCAACGTCAACGCCACTGCACGCTCGCTTCTGCTGTCGGAATTCGTCTCGGCGTTCTTCCTCGCCATGCGCTATTTCTTCCAGCCGAAGCCGACCATCAACTATCCGTTCGAGAAGAACCCGATCTCGCCGCGCTTCCGCGGCGAGCATGCGCTGCGCCGCTATCCGAACGGCGAAGAGCGCTGCATCGCCTGCAAGCTGTGCGAAGCCATCTGCCCGGCGCAGGCCATCACCATCGAGGCCGGCCCGCGCCGCAACGACGGCACCCGCCGTACCGTGCGCTACGACATCGACATGGTGAAATGCATCTATTGCGGCCTCTGCCAGGAGGCCTGTCCGGTCGACGCCATCGTCGAAGGTCCGAACTTCGAGTTCGCGACCGAGACCCGTGAGGAACTGTTCTATGACAAGGCCAAGCTGCTCGCCAACGGCGACCGCTGGGAACGCGAGATCGCCAAAGCGATCGAGCTCGACGCGCCGTACCGGTGAGGTGAGGGCATGATCCTTCCCGCGCTGTTCTTCTATCTGTTCGCCGGCGTCTGCGTCGCCTCGGCGGTGATGGTGATTGTCTCGCGCAATCCCGTGCACTCCGTGCTGTACCTGATCCTGGCCTTCGTCAACGCCTCCGGCCTGTTCGTGCTGATGGGCGCCGAATTCCTGGCGATGATCCTGATCGTCGTCTATGTCGGCGCGGTCGCGGTGCTGTTCCTGTTCGTGATCATGATGCTCGACGTCGACTTCCTCGAGCTGCGCGAGGGCTTCATCGAGTACCTGCCGGTTGGGCTGGTGATCGGCGGGATCTTCATGTTCGAGCTGCTGCTTTTACCGTCGGCTTCTGGGTCATCAACCCCGGCGTCTCCAAGACCATCACGGCGGCGATCCCGACCAATGTCAGCAACACTGAAGCACTCGGCCTCGTGCTCTATACGAAGTACATCCACTACTTCCAGCTCGCGGGCATGGTGTTGTTGGTCGCCATGATCGGCGCCATCGTGCTGACGCTGCGCCACAAGGCGAGCGTGAAGCGGCAGGACATCAACGTGCAGAACGCGCGCACGCCGGAAATGGCGATGGCGATGCGCAAGGTGGCGTCAGGACAGGGGCTCTCGGATGCCGATGCGGCGGAGTGGGTGAAATGACGATCGGGCTCGGACACTATCTGGCGGTCGGCGCGATCCTGTTCACGCTGGGGATCCTCGGCATCTTCCTGAACCGCAAGAACATCATCGTCATCCTGATGTCGATCGAGCTGATCCTGCTCTCGGTCAACATCAACCTCGTGGCGTTCTCGACCTTCCTCGGCGACATCGTCGGCCAGGTCTTCGCGCTGCTGGTGCTCACCGTCGCTGCTGCGGAAGCCGCGATCGGTCTCGCCATCCTGGTGGTCTATTTCCGCAACCGCGGCTCGATCGCGGTTGAGGACGTCAATCTGATGAAGGGCTGAGCTCAGTCATGGTTCAGGCAATTGTCTTTCTGCCTCTGCTGGGCGCTATTCTCGCCGGCCTGATCTCGCTGGTCGGCGCGCATGCTCGCAATCCCTCAGGCGACACGGTCGAGCATCACGACGAGGCGCACGGTAATGGTGCGAATAACGGTCATGTCTCCGCTGCCTCCATCAAGGAGGAGGGGAGCGTCATTCATGAGACCCATGACGAGCCGGGCGACCACGAGCCGCCAGCGGCTGGTTCTCGCGCGGCCGAGCTGATCACGACGGGACTGCTGTTCGTGTCGGCGGCGCTGTCCTGGTTCACGCTGGTCGACGTCGGCTTCATGCATCATGACGCCCGCATCCAGCTGCTGCCCTGGATCTTCTCCGGCGATCTCCAGGTCTGGTGGACGCTGCGGGTCGACACGCTCACCGCCGTGATGCTGGTGGTGGTGACGACCGTGTCTTCGCTCGTGCACCTCTATTCCATCGGCTATATGGATCAGGACCCGAACCGGCCGCGCTTCTTCGGCTATCTCTCGCTGTTCACCTTCGCGATGCTGATGCTGGTCACGGCGGACAACCTCGTGCAGCTGTTCTTCGGGTGGGAAGGCGTCGGTCTCGCCAGCTACCTCCTGATCGGCTTCTGGTACCAGAGGCCGTCGGCGAATGCGGCGGCGATCAAGGCCTTCGTGGTCAACCGCGTCGGCGATTTCGGCTTCGCGCTCGGCATCTTCGCGATCTTCATGCTGGCCGGCTCGACCGATTTCGAGACCATCTTCCATGCCGCACCTGGCCTCACCGGCAAGACCATCAACTTCCTCGGCTGGCACGCCAACGCGCTGACCCTGACCTGCCTGTTGCTGTTCATGGGCGCGATGGGCAAGTCGGCGCAGTTCCTGCTGCACACTTGGTTGCCGGACGCGATGGAAGGCCCGACCCCGGTCTCCGCGCTGATCCACGCCGCGACCATGGTCACCGCCGGCGTGTTCATGGTGGCGCGGCTGTCGCCGCTGTTCGAACTCGCCCCTAACGCGCAGGCCGTCGTAATGTTCTTCGGCGCGACCACGGCGTTCTTCGCGGCGACCATTGGCCTCGTCCAGAACGACATCAAGCGCATCGTCGCCTATTCGACCTGTTCGCAGCTCGGCTACATGTTCGTGGCGATGGGGGCAGGGGCCTATTCGGTCGGCATGTTCCACCTGTTCACGCACGCCTTCTTCAAGGCGCTGCTGTTCTTGGGCTCCGGCTCGGTGATCTACGCGATGCACCACGAGCAGGACATCCGCAACATGGGCGGCCTCTGGCGCAAGATCCCTTATACCTACGCGGTGATGGTGGTCGGCACGCTGGCCCTGACCGGCTTCCCGCTCACCGCCGGCTACTTCTCCAAGGACGCGATCATCGAGTCCGCCTACGCCGCGCACAATCCGTTCGCGGTCTACGGCTTCCTGATGACGGTCATCGCCGCCGGCCTGACCTCGTTCTACTCCTGGCGCCTGATCTTCAAGACCTTCCACGGCGAGCCGCATGACGAGCATCACTACGAGGCCGCACACGAGGCCCCGATCTGGATGCTGATCCCGATCGGCGTGCTCGCGGTCGGCTCGTTCGTCGCGGGCCTTCCGTTCAAGGAGCTGTTCGCCGGTCACGGCATCGAGGAGTTCTTCCGCAAATCCGTGAAGATGAACCCGCACATCATCGAGGAGATGCACCACATCCCCGAGACCATCGCCTTCCTGCCGACGGTGATGATGGTGGTGGGCTTCCTGGTGTCGTACCTGTTCTACATCCGCCGGCCGTATCTGCCGGTCGAGCTGGCGAAGACGCAGCCGATGCTGTACCAGTTCCTGCTCAACAAGTGGTACTTCGACGAACTCTACGACGTCATCTTCGTCCGTCCGGCGAAGTGGATCGGCTATCAGCTCTGGAAGAAGGGCGACGGCTTCATCATCGACGGGCTCGGTCCCGACGGCGTCTCGGCGCGCGTGCTGGACGTCACCCGTAACGTCGTGAAGATCCAGACCGGCTATCTTTATCACTACGCATTCGCCATGCTGATCGGCGTCGCCGGCCTGATCACCTGGTTCATGTTCGGCTTTGGAGGCCAGTAAATGACAACCTGGCCCATCCTTTCCGTCACCACCTTCCTGCCGCTGGTCGGGACGCTGATCGTCTATCTCAGCCGCGGCGACGACGAGGCCGCGCAGCGCAACTCGCGCTGGATCGCGCTGTGGACCACGCTGATCACCTTCGCGGTGTCACTGATCCTGGTAGCGCGCTTCGAATTCCTCGACCGCCGACTTCCAGTTCGTCGAGAAGGCGAACTGGCTCGCCACCGGCATCACCTACCACATGGGCGTGGACGGCATTTCGCTGCCCTTCGTGATCCTGACCACCGCCTTGATGCCGTTCTGCATCATCGCGAGCTGGAAGGTTACGAGCCGGGTACGCGAATACATGATGGCGTTCCTGATCCTGGAAACGCTGATGGTCGGCACCTTCTCGGCGCTCGACCTTGTGCTGTTCTACTTGTTCTTCGAGGGCGGCCTGATCCCGATGTTCCTGATCATCGGCGTGTGGGGCGGCCCGCGCCGGGTCTATGCCTCGTTCAAGTTCTTCCTCTACACGCTGCTCGGCTCGGTCCTGATGCTGCTCGCCATCATGGCGCTGTACTGGAACGGCAACACCACCGACATTCCGACCCTGATGCACACGGCCGTGCCGCGGTCCTTGCAGACCTGGGCGTGGCTGGCCTTCTTCGCCTCCTTCGCGGTCAAGATGCCGATGTGGCCGGTGCACACCTGGCTTCCGGACGCACACGTCGAAGCGCCGACCGCCGGCTCGGTGATCCTGGCGGCGATCCTCCTGAAGATGGGCGGCTACGGCTTCCTGCGCTTCTCGCTGCCGATGTTCCCGCTGGCCTCGCATGACTTCGCGCCGCTGATCTTCACGCTGTCCACCATCGCCATCATCTACACCTCGCTGGTGGCGATGATGCAGGAGGACATGAAGAAGCTGATCGCGTACTCCTCGGTCGCGCATATGGGCTTCGTGACCATGGGCATCTTCGCCGGCACCATGCAGGGTGTCGCCGGCGGCGTGTTCCAGATGATCTCGCACGGCATCGTCTCCGGCGCGCTGTTCCTCTGCGTCGGCATCGTCTACGACCGCATGCACACCCGCGAGATCGCGGCCTATGGCGGCATCGTCAACCGGATGCCGCTCTACGCCATGACCTTCATGGTCTTCACCATGGCCAATGTCGGCCTGCCGGGTACCTCAGGCTTCGTCGGCGAGTTCATGACGCTGCTCGGTACCTTCAAGACCTCGATCCCGACCGCGTTCTTCGCCACATCAGGCGTCATCCTGTCGGCGTGCTATGCGCTCTGGCTATACCGCAAGGTCGTGTTCGGATCCTTGGTAAAGCCGTCGCTGATGACCATCAAGGACCTCACCTTCCGGGAGTGCCTGACGCTGTTCCCGCTGATCGCGCTGACGATCCTGTTCGGCGTCTATCCGCAGCCGGTGCTCGACATGTCGGCCGCCTCGGTCCAGCAACTCGTCAACAATTACAACACCGCTGTGACGGCCGTGAAGGCCGCCGCACTGCTCCAGTGAGCGGGCAGGTCAGGACATCGCCATGAGCTTTGAGACTGCAGGATATCAACTGGCGCCGGTGCTGCCCGAGCTCTTGCTCGCGGTCGGCGCGATGGCGCTTCTGATGCTGGGAGCCTATCGCGGGCAGGAGACGACCAAGACCGTCACCTCGCTGGCGGTGGTGCTGCTGATCGTGGTCGGCGCGCTCGTCTACATGCAGCCCGCGGGCAAGCAGGTCACCTTCGGTGGCAGCTTCATCGTCGACGATTTCGCCCGCTTCATGAAGATCCTGGCCCTGATCGGCTCGGCGGTGACACTGGTGCTGTCGACCGAGTTCCTGTCGGACCCGTCGCGGCGGATCTTCGAATATTCGATCCTGGTGCTGCTCTCGACGCTCGGCATGATGGTGCTGATCTCGGCCGGCGATCTGATCTCGCTCTATCTCGGCCTCGAATTGATGTCGCTGGCGCTCTACGTCGTGGCGGCCTCGAACCGGGACAATGCCAAGTCGAACGAGGCGGGCCTGAAGTACTTCGTGCTGGGCGCGCTGTCCTCGGGCATGCTGCTGTACGGTGCCTCGCTGATCTACGGCTTCACCGGGACCGTCAGCTTCACCGGCATCGCTACCGCCGCGACATCAGCGAATGTCGGACTGATCTTCGGCCTCGTCTTCCTGCTTGCCGGCCTCTGCTTCAAGATCTCGGTGGTGCCGTTCCACATGTGGACGCCCGACGTCTATGAGGGCGCGCCGACGCCGGTCACGGCCTTCTTCGCCTCTGCGCCGAAGGTTGCCGCGCTCGCCGTCTTCACCCGCGTCACGCTGACCGCGTTCCCCGGGATCGTGCCGCAGTGGCAGCAGATCCTGGTGTTCGTGTCGATCGCCTCGATGGCGCTCGGCGCCTTCGCGGCAATCGGCCAGAGCAACATCAAGCGCCTGATGGCCTATTCCTCGATCGGCCATATGGGTTTTGCCCTGGTCGGGCTTGCCTCCGGCACCGTCGAGGGTGCGCAGGGCGTACTGATGTACATCGTGATCTATGTGACGATGACGCTCGGCGCGTTCTCGGTCATCCTCGCCATGAAACGCAACGGCCAGGCGGTCGAGCAGATCAGCGATTTCGCCGGTCTGTCGCGGACCAACCCGATGCTCGCCTTCTTCTTCGCGATGCTGCTGTTCTCGCTCGCGGGCGTTCCGCCGCTCGCCGGCTTCTTTGCCAAGTGGTACGTCTTCGTCGCCGCGATCAAGGCCAACCTGTTCACGCTCGCCGTCATCGGCGTGCTGACCAGCGTGGTGGGCGCCTACTACTATCTCGCCGTCGTCAAGACGATGTCTTTCGACGAACCGGCCGGCCAGGTCGATCCGGTGCGCGTCGAGGTGCGGACGGTTGTGGCGGTCGCGGGCGTGTTCAATATCCTGTTTGCGCTGTTCGCGGGCCCGGTGGTGAGCGTCGCCTCCGCAGCGGCAAAGTCGCTGTTCTAGGATGGGGTTCGCGCTCGGTCCTCGCGCACAGGCCGCGGGCTTCAAGCTCGCGGCTTTCGAACGGACCGGCTCGACCAATACCGACGCGATCGAGCACGCCCGCGCCGGCGAACGCGGCCCGATGTGGTTCGTCACGTCCGAGCAGACTGCCGGCCGCGGCCGGCGCCAGCGCGCCTGGATCGCGCCACGGGGCAATCTCGCAGCCAGCATCCTCGAAGTCATGGACGTAGCCCCGGCGGTGGCCGCGACGCTCGGCTTTGCCGCCGGGCTGGCGGAAGAGGCCGCGCTGGAGAAGGTCAGCCTGGAGGCGGCGCTCCGCCTCGGCCAGGGCCGTCCCCGCTACGCCCTGAAATGGCCGAACGACGTGCTTGCCGGCGGCAAGAAGCTCGTCGGCATTGCACTCGAGGCCGAGGCCATTGGCGATCGTCTTGCCGTCGTCGTCGGCATCGGAACCAATGTCGTCGCAGCGCCGGAGGGCACGCCAACGCCGGCGGTCTCGCTGGCCGAGCTCGGCGTCCAGATCAGCGCGGAGGAGCTGTTTGCGGCGCTGTCCGACGCCTGGGTCGAGTTCCGCGGCATCTGGGACAATGGCCGCGGCTTTGCCGAGATCCGAAAGCTCTGGCTGGAGCGCGCCGCCGGCCTCGGCGAGAAGGTCGCAATCCACACGGGAACGATGACGCTGGAAGGCATTTTTGACACCATCGACGACACAGGCTGTCTGATCGTCCGCACCGCGGAAGGGCGGCGGGTGCCGGTTGCGGCGGGCGAGGTGTTCTTCGGCCCGGCCGCCTCCGTGGGAGCTGCGTGATGGCGAGGCCCGACGAACTGGTGTTTGCGCCGCTCGGCGGCGTCGGCGAGATCGGCATGAACCTGTCGATTTACGGCCTCGGCAACCGCCACCAGCGCGCCTGGCTCGCGGTCGATCTCGGCGTCTCCTTCGGCGACGAGGAGCATCTGCCGGGCATCGACCTGATCATGCCGGACATCTCCTTCCTGGAGAAGGAGCGCAAGAACCTGATGGGCCTGGTGCTCACCCACGCCCATGAGGACCATTTCGGCGCGATCATCGATCTCTGGCCGAAGCTGCAATGCCCGATCTACGCGACCAAGTTCAGCGCGACGCTGTTCGAGGCCAAATGCGCCGCCGAGCGTGGTGCGCCCAACATTCCGGTGACTGTGGTCCCGTCCGGGGGCCGCGTCGATGTCGGGCCGTTCAACGTCGAGTTCATCCCGGTCGCGCATTCGATTCCGGAAGCGCATGCGCTGGCGATCCACACCGAAGCCGGCACGGTGTTGCACACCGGCGACTGGAAGATCGACCCGACCCCGACGCTGGGGGCCCCGACCGACGAGAAGCGCCTGCGCGAGCTCGGCGAGCAGGGCGTGCTCGCCTTGATCGGCGATTCCACCAACGCGGTGCGCGACGGCCGCTCGCCGTCGGAGGCCGAGGTCGCCCGGACCATCATTGATCTCGTGAAGGCGGCCAAGGGCCGCGTCGCGGTCACGACCTTCGCCTCCAACGTCGCCCGCATCAAGGCCGTGGCCGAGGCCGCGAAAGCCGCCGACCGCGAGGTCGTCGTGGTCGGCCGCGCCATGGAGCGCGTGGTGCAGGTCGCGCGCGAGACCGGTTATCTCGATGGCGTGCAGAATTTCCGCTCGCCCGAGGTCTACGGCCATCTGCCGCAGGACAAGGTGCTGGCGCTGTGCACCGGCAGTCAGGGCGAGCCGCGCGCGGCGCTGGCGCGCATCGCCAATGACGACCATCCCGAGATCACGCTCAATCGCGGTGACAGTGTCATTTTCTCCTCGCGCACCATTCCCGGCAACGAGAAGGCCGTCGGCTCGATCATCAACAATCTGGTGCTCCAGGGTGTTCGAGATCATCACCGACCGCGACCATCTGGTCCACGTCTCCGGCCACCCGCGCCGCGACGAACTGCGCGATTTGATCTCCTGGGTGAAGCCGCAGCTTCTGATCCCCGTCCATGGCGAGGCCCTGCACCTGCACGAGCACGCAAAACTCGCGCGCGCCGCCGGCGTGCCGCGCGTGCTGGTCTGCCGCAACGGCGATCTCGTCAAGCTCGGTCCCGGCGATCCCGGCATCGTCGGCGAGGTGCCGTCGGGCCGTCTCTACAAGGACGGCATGATCCTGGAGGACGCAAAATCCCGTGCGGTGGTCGAGCGGCGCCGCATGGCGTTCTCCGGCTGTGCCTTCGTCGCCATCGCCATGACGGAGCAGGGCGAGCTCGCCGACGATCCCGAGGTCGATCTCGTCGGCATCCCCGACAAGAACAGGGCGGGCGAAGCCTTCGACGACATCGTCTTCGACGCCGTGCTCTCCACCATAGAAGGCTTGCCGCGGCCCCGCCGCCGCGATCCGGACGCGCTGGCCGAGTCGGTGCGACGCGCTGTCCGTGCCGTGATCAACGAACATTGGGCAAAAAGCCCCCCTGTCTGGTACACGTCCTGACAGTGTAGACTAGGCGTGGTCTCCGGATCACGCTGTGAGGGAGAAGAAACATGCTGGGTCGCCTCAACCATGTCGCGATCGCGACCAAGGACGCCGTCAAGGCCGCAAAGATCTATGGCGCCGCGTTCGGGGCGCAGATTTCGGAAGCCGTGGCGCTGCCCGAGCATGGCGTCACCACCGTGTTCGCGACGCTGCCCAACACCAAGATCGAGTTCATCGAGCCGCTTGGCGAAGCCTCGCCGATCGCAAAGTTCCTCGAGCGCAATGCCGACGGCGGCATCCACCACGTCTGCTACGAGGTCGTCGACATCATTGCCTCGCGCGACACGCTGGTGAAGGAAGGCGCGCGCGTGCTCGGCGACGGCGTGCCCAAGATCGGCGCCCACGGCAAACCGGTGCTGTTCCTGCACCCCAAGGATTTTTCCGGCGCCCTGGTCGAGATCGAGCAGGCATAAGGCCGCCCCATGGCCATCCAGATCTCAACGGCGATCGCGATCTACTTCGTCATCTGGTGGATCGCGCTGTTCCTGACGCTGCCGTTCGGCGTGCGCAGCCAGCACGAGGACGGCGTCGGTGCGCCCGGCACCGACCCCGGCGCGCCGATCCTGACGCGGATGGGGCGCAAGCTGATCTGGACCACGATCATCTCGGCGATCATCTACGGCCTCGGCATGGCCGCCTATCACGCCGGCTATCTCTCGATCGAACGCCTGTCGAAGATGATGGGAATGCCGTTCTAGACGTTTTTTGCTGATTATTGTTTTGGGGGAAGAATGACTTTTCAGCGCATCGTCATCGCGCTTCTGGTGCTGATCGTCGTCGGCCTTGGCGCCATCGGTTATGTCGAATGGAAGATGGCGGTGCAGGTGCGCACCCTGAAGGCGTTCGTCGAGGGCTACGTCTTCAACGAAGCGGTGATGGCCTGCGAGCAGGCCAAGAGCTCGACGCCGTTCAAATGGAACGGGGGCAAGAGCACCTCGGTGATCGGCTTGAACTCGGTCAAGCTGGACAAATACACCGTCAGCGCCAGCTACACGCTGGTGGCGGACAGCGTCTATTGTGATTACGATCCGATCAAAAGAAAGGCCGGGATCGGCTCGAGCTTCCTGGAGCGGGAGTAACGATCCGGCCATATCGAGCATGGGATGGGATCGTCATGGCGCGGGAGCAGGGGGACTACCGGATTCTGCATGAGGGTGCCTTGCGGGATTATCTCGCAGGCCTGCCTGAAATCGCCGCACTCCTTGGCGGTGAGCCACCATCCTGGGCGATCACCGAAGTCGGCGACGGCAATCTCAACCTTGTCTTCATCGTCAAAGGCGGGCGTGGCGGCATCGCGGTGAAGCAGGCGCTGCCTTACGTGCGCCTCGTCGGCGAGAGCTGGCCGCTGCCGCTGTCGCGGGCCCATTACGAATATCTGGCGCTGTCGAAGCAGGCCCAGCTCGCACCCGGCCTCGTGCCAGCGCTGTTGCATCACAACGAGGCGCTGGCGCTGACGGTGATGGAGCTGCTCGAGCCCCATATCATCATGCGCAAAGGGCTGGTTGCGGCAACGCAATATCCGCGCTTTGTCGACGACATCAGCACCTTCATGGCGCGGACGCTGTTCTTCACCTCCGATCTCGCGCTCTCAGCGGCCGAGAAGAAGCAGGGCATCGCCGCCTTCGCCGGCAACCATGCGCTGTGCAAGATCACCGAGGACCTGATCTTCACCGATCCCTACCGCATCGCCGAACAGAACCGCTGGACCGCGCCTTACCTCGATGGTCTCGCTGCGTCCTTACGCGAGGACATGGAGCTGCATGTCGCGATCTCCCGGCTGAAGCTGAAATTCATGGCGAGCCCCGAGGCGCTGTTGCATGGCGATCTCCACACCGGCTCGATCATGGTCACGGAGAGGCAGACGCGGGTGATCGACCCCGAATTCGCGTTCTACGGCCCGATGGGATTCGACGTCGGCGCCGTGCTGGCTAACCTCCTGATGGCCTATTTCGCCTCCGCCGGCCACGAGCGCTCGCCGGGCGAGCGGGTCGCATTCGAGGGCTGGGTCCTGGAGACGGTCGAAAAGGTCTGGAACGAGTTCGCCCGCAAATTCCTCGAGCTCTGGCGCGCCGGCGCTGCCGGCGATGCCTATCCCGTCTCACTCTTTACCGGCGAGAAGGGCGCCGTGCGTCTCGAGGCCGAGCGGCAGGCCTACATGCAGCGCCTGTTCACTGATACGGTCGGCTTCGCAGCCGCAAAAACCATCCGCCGCATCTTCGGTCTCGCCCACAATATCGACTTCGAGCTGATCGAGGACCCACGGAGGCGAGCGGTTAGCGAGGCGCGTGCCGTCCGTCTGGCAAGGGCGATGATGGTGGAGGCGGCGGCGTTTCGGGCGATCGCTGAGGTCACCGGTGCTGCACGAAAATTGCGCGATTGGATGCCGGAATTATCCAGTTAAGGGCCTCTAGAGGAGCGCGCCTTCGCGCTCCGTCATTGCGAGCGCAGCGAAGCAATCCAGACTGCCGCCGCGGAAAGACTCTGGATTGCTTCGTCGCAAGGGCTCCTCGCAATGACGGTGGAGAGAGAGCTGCGCTCGCAATGACGGGGAGAGATTGTCGCTGAACGTCAATAAAGCCGCACCGGGAGCAGGACGCCGTGCCGCCTCGGGCTCAGATAACGATCCTGAGCTTGGTCGCGCTGATCGCGAAAAATGTTCACTGGTTCTGGTCGATGACGCACCGCGTCAATTGGCGGCTTGCATCGCCCGGGGGATACAACCTGAGCCCCGAGCTCTCCGTCGAAGGGCTGCTATCCGGAACCGGCATCGGTTGTCACCAAAAACGAAGCTTGCTTTCGACAGGCGACGAATGATCAAATCCCTGATCGGAATACCTGCGTTGTTGGGGGACACATGATGTTCAGGATGATTGCGGTCGTCGCTGGTTTGGGACTGGCGCTCGTTACCACAGCGGAGGCCCAGACACCGCGCAAGGGCGGAACCATCCGCATGACCGCGCCCTATGGCTCGAGTTTCTCCAGCCTCGACATTCACACGACGCAGCGCGCCCAGGACGAGATCTACGCCAAGGCCCTGCATCGGTCGCTCTACATCTGGAATTCCGCGGAAGGCAAGCCGGTCCTGGAGCTTGCCAAGGAAGACGTGGTCTCGGGCGGAGGCCTGGTTCACACCTTCAAGCTGCGAGACGATGCCTATTTCCACAACGGCCGCAAGATGACGGCTGACGACGTCATCTGGTCCTACAATCGCATCATGGACGGCACCAAAGCCTATCCCGGCGCGCGTTTCGTCCGGGTGATCGAGGGCGCGGCCGCAGTGGAGAAAGGCCAGGCCAAAGAGATCTCCGGCCTGAAGAAGATCGACGACTTCACCGTTGAGATGAAGCTGACCGAGAAAGTCGATCCGGGCTTTTATTTCTTCAACGCGCTGACCTCGATCTATCCCGCAGACGAAGGTGCAAAGGAAAGCTTCATCCAGAAGCCGATCGGCCTCGGCCCGTTCAAGTTCGTCGAGCACGTGCCGGGATCGCGCATCGTTCTGGAACGTTGGGACCGGTTCTACAAGCCCGGCAAGCCCTATGCCGACAAGCTCATCGTGTCGGTCATGGGCGAGGCCGCGGCCCGCGATGTCGCCTTCCGCAACAAGGAGATCGACACCTCGGTGCTCGGGCCTGCACAATATGTCGCCTATCAGGCCGACCCTGCCCTCAAGGGCACCATCGTCGAAGTCGCCGAGGTCTTCACGCGTCACATGGGGATGAATCCGGCATTCAAGCCGTTTGCCGACAAGCGCGTCCGGCAGGCGATCAACCACGCGATCGATACTGACCTGATCATCAAAAAGCTGGTCAAAGGCAAGGCGTATCGCGCCACCAGCTGGCTCCCTCTGACCTCGCCAATCTACGACAAGACAATGAAGCCCTACGCCTTCGATCCCGCGAAAGCAAAGCAGTTGCTTGCGGACGCCGGCTATCCCACGGGCTTCGAATTCGAATGGACGACCAGTCAGAATGAAAGCTGGGGTCTGCCGATCGTCGAGGCCATCATCCCGATGCTGGACCGCGTGGGCATCAAGGTGAAGGTCAAGCAGGTCGAGACCGCGGTGCTGGCGGAGGTCATTAAGAAAGGCGACTTCCAGGCCTATGTCTATTCCATGGCGACAGGGCCGGATCCCCAGGCGGCGCTGAAATGCTTCTACTCGTCGACGCCGCAATCAGCCTGCAATTACACCTCCTTCAAGAACGCAGATTTCGACAAGCTGATCGACGAAGCCGGGCAGACCGACGACGCTGCGAAACGCGACCAATTGCTGCAGAAGGCCAATGCGCTGCTCGATGAAGAGGCGCCGGTCTGGTTCTTCAACTACAACAAGGCGGTCATGGCGGTGCAGCCGTGGCTGAAGGGGATTCAGTTGAATGCGACGGAACTGACCCATCAAAACGTCGAGGACCTCTGGGTGGACGAGTCGTCGCCCGCCAAGTGACACGTGCTCTCACCCTCCCGCCATCGCAGCAAGCGCTGGAGGGAGGGAGGAACAGTTGCAATGCTCGCCTTCCTGATCCGTCGAATCCTGCAAACCGTTCCGACCGTGCTGGCCGTGGTGCTGGTGGTCTTCGTGCTGTTCAGCGTGGTCCCGGGCAGCATCGTCTCGAGCATGAGCGATGACGGCCGAGGTGCAGCGGACCCGCAGGTCGTGGAGCGCATGAGAAAACAGCTCGGCCTCGACGATCCCGTTTACATGCGCTTTGGCTCCTACATCGCCAAGCTTGCGACCGGTGATCTGGGGACGTCGTTCCGGACCCGTGAGCCCGTGACGATCATGATCGCAAAACGGATGTGGCCGACGCTGCAATTGATATTCGCAGCCTTGACGTTTGCGATTGCGATCGGCGTTCCGCTCGGCTTCGTCGCAGCATTGCGACCGGGCGGCATCGTCGACACGGTCTCCATGGTTGTCGCGGTGTCAGGCCTGTCAATGGCCAAATTCTGGCTCGGGCTTCTGCTGATGTACCTGTTCGCCTTGAAGCTCGGCTGGCTGCCGAGCTTCGGCTATGGCGACGGCAGCCTCAAATATTTGATCCTGCCGGCGGTGACACTCGGCGTCTCGCCGATGGCGCTGCTGGCCCGGACGACGCGCGCCGCCGTGCTCGAGATCATGACCGCTGATTTTGTCCGCACGGCGCGCTCCAAGGGCATGAGCGAGATGCGTGTCGTGAAGTGGCACGTGATGCGCAACGCGCTCGTCCTGATCCTCACGACAATGGGCCTGCAATTCGGTGCGTTGATGGGACAAGCCGTCGTCGTCGAGAAATTGTTCTCGTGGCCGGGCATCGGCTCGCTGCTCGTCGACAGTGTTCTCCAGCGCGACATTCCCGCCGTTCAGGGCTCCATTCTCGTGGTGGTGCTGGCCTTTCTCGCGATCAATTTGCTGATCGACGTGCTCTACGGCGTGATCGATCCCAGGATCAGATACGCATGAAGCTCCGCGCCAATCTCATCATCGGTGGCGCATTGTTCGCGCTTGCGATCCTGGTCGGCCTGCTCGCGCCGTGGCTGGCGCACACCGATCCCGTCATGGACGCCAACCTCATGAACGCAGAGGAGGCGCCGAGCTGGACCTGGTGGTTCGGTACCGACGGGCAGGGCCGCGACATCTATTCCCGCGTCGTCTATGGGGCGCGCGTCTCGCTGACGGTGGGTATTGTCTCCCAGCTCATCAACAGCATCATCGGCGTGGCACTGGGCCTGAGCGCCGGGTACCTGGGCGGCTGGTGGGACGATGTCGTCAACGCCCTGACCAACCTCATGCTGGCGATCCCCTCCCTGATCTTCGCGCTTGCCATCATGGCGGTGCTTGGGCCCGGCCTGACCAGCCTGCTCATCGCGCTCGGCTTGACCAACTGGTCCTTCACCTGCCGGATCGCGCGGGCCTCGGCGCTGTCGCTGAGGAGCCAGGGCTATGTGCAGGCCGCAACCGTGCTCGGCTATGGCGATCTGCGCATCATGATCACGCAGCTGCTGCCCAACATGCTCGGACCGATCGTCGTCATCGGCACGCTCGGCATGGGCAGCGCGGTCCTGTCGAAGCCGCATTATCGTTCCTCGGCCTCGGCGTCCGCCCGCCGTTTCCGAGCTGGGGCAGCATGTTGTCCGAGGCCCGCGACCAGATCACGACGGCGCCGTGGCTCTCGGTTTTTCCCGGCCTTGCCATCTTCCTGACGGTGCTCGGCCTCAACCTGCTCGGCGACGGCCTGCGCGACATTCTTGATCCACAATCGCGGAGCCGGCGCACATGACGGGTTCGCCGCTGATCGAAGTCGAGGATCTGCGCATCGATCTCGACGACGGCTCCCGCAAGGTGCCCGCCGTCGAGAACGTTTCGTTCCGCATCGATCGTGGCGAGACGTTCGGCTTGGTCGGCGAATCCGGCTGCGGCAAGAGCATCACGGCGCTCGCCTTGATCGGACTGCTGCGGCCGCCGTTGTCGATCGGCGGTGGCGTCATCCGCTTCGAGGGGCAGGAGATCCAGAGACTTTCCGCCGCCCGGCAGCGGGAGCTGCGCGGCAACCGCATCGCGATGATCTTCCAGGAGCCGATGACGGCCCTGAACCCGGTCTCGCCGGTGGGACGGCAGATCGCCGAGATGTTCGTGCTGCACAAGGGCAAGAGCCGGCGGAAGCCGACCAATTGGCGGTCGAGGCGCTGGCGAGCGTCCGCGTCCCCGCGCCCGAGCGGCGCGTGAAGGATTACCCGCATCAGCTCTCAGGCGGCATGCGTCAACGCGTGATGATCGCCATCGCGCTGGCATGCGGTCCGGATCTCCTGATCGCAGACGAGCCGACCACCGCGCTCGACGTGACCGTGCAGGCGGAAATCATCGAGCTGATGCGCAATCTATGCGCTGAGAGAGGAACGGCGATCCTAATGATCAGCCACGATCTCGGCCTGGTCGCCAATGTCTGCCGCCGCGTGGCCGTCATGTATGCCGGCCGCATCGTCGAGGAGCGCGGCTCGGCCGATATCTTCCGGACGCCCTCGCATCCCTATACGCAGGGCCTCGTCGCCTCGCTGCCGCGGCTCGGCAGCCGCGCTGCGCTTGGCCGTAGCAGACTGAAGGAGATCGCGGGCGTCGTTCCGGCCATTACGAGCTTCCCGGACGGCTGCCGGTTCAATCCGCGTTGCGCGCAGGCGACCGATATTTGCCGGACACTCGCGCCCGAGACGGATTTGCTGGAGGCAGGCGGTCTTGTCAGGTGCCACCACCATGCATGAACCGCAGGGGAGAGCGGATGACGATGTCATCCTCAGCATCGAGGATCTCGCGGTTCATTTTCCGCTCGGGGGTGGCTTGCTGGGCCGCGAGAAGCGGCTGCTCCGTGCCGTCGACGGCGTCGATCTCAGCTTGAGGCGCGGCGAATGCCTCGGCCTCGTCGGCGAGTCCGGCTCGGGCAAGTCGACGGTCGCATTGTCGATCCTTGGTCTCCTGACGCCGACGCGCGGCCGCATCGTGGTGGACGGACAGGTCGTGACGAACCGGCAATCCGGCGATCGGAAGGCCTTGGCCCGCATCGTGCAGATGGTGTTTCAGGATCCCTACGCCTCGCTCAATCCGCGCCAGACCGTTCGCCGTACGCTGGAAGATCCGCTGCGTGTGCACGGCGTGACCGCGAAAAGCGAGATCGAGGACCGCGTTGCGACGATGCTGCGGCATGCGGGCCTGCGGCCCGAACAGTCGGGCCGCTACCCCCATGAATTCTCCGGTGGCCAGCGCCAGCGCATCGGCATTGCGCGCGCGCTGATCCTCAATCCCAAGATCGTCATCTGCGACGAACCGGTCTCCGCGCTCGATGTCTCGATCCGTGCCCAGATCATCAATCTGCTGCTGGAATTGAAGGACACGCTCGGCCTCTCATTCATCATGATCAGCCACGACCTCGGCGTCGTCGAGCACATGAGCGACAGGGTCGCCGTGATGTATCTCGGCCGCATCGTCGAGAATGGCCACTGGCGCGAGATCTTCGAACGACCTGCGCACCCCTACACCCAAGCCCTGATCGCCGCCATCCCCGATCCCTTACGCCACGCACCGTTAGCGACGACAGGGGGCGACCTGCCCAATCCGCTCAATCCGCCAAACGGATGCGCGTTCAGCCCGCGCTGTCGTTACGCCGAGTCCCTGTGTCGCCGCGAGCCTGGTCCATCGCTGGAGACGCGCTCCGACGGACATGCGGTCCGGTGCTGGCGAAGTGATGAGATTACGGGGCAGCTGGTGTTAGCTTCGTCCGAAAGCAGATCTTCCTAGAATGGCCACGCGAACCGATCAGTTATTTTCCGCTATTCTGGGCGTTGTTGGACCCGTGCGCCAGTTATCGTCGTACAACTATCGGGAGCTGCAATGAGTCGAGTGGTACATGTCCCAAGGGGGGTCTTTGACAGTCGGCGTTACGGCTTTGCGCAGGTGGTAGTTGTACCAACGCCCTTGGGCGACGCTGTGCATGTATCTGGCCAAGTGGCGTGGGATGCCGACCAAAAGGTCGTCGGCATTGGTGATGTTGGACGCCAACTTGAGAAAAGCTTAGATAACCTTGCTGCCGCCCTAGCATCCGTTGGCGCCAAACTCGATGACGTCGGATCACTGCGGCTTTACATTCGGCAAACGCACATGCATGAAGGCGACGCCATTACAGCTGCTCTCAAGGCTATGTTTGGCGATAATCCGCCTTGTGCAACTTGGATCGGGGTGTCGAGCCTCGCCATGGACGAGTTTCTGGTGGAGGTCGAGCCCTGTGTTGTGTTTCTTACGCGAAAGTAGGTCAGCTTCGAGTCAGACACGGTCACCGTTGCCGCCTCACGCCAGCTTTGGGCCATGCCGACCGGCAGTTCGAGGCGGAGCAGTCGACGCTGACGTCGCTGTGGTCATTAGTCGTCGATCGTCAGCTGCGATACCGGAATTTGCGGCGGTGGATCTGGATCTGCCAGGTAATTGAGGCGCCTGACCAACTCGCCAGGGATGTCCCGCTCCCATTTTGAACCCCTGCCACCATTGCGGAGCCTTCGAAGCCCCGCGTAGCAAAATTCGTAAATGCCGTGAAAAATTGAATAGTTGCCTGTGTAGGCAAAATGGGACAACCCAACGAGACACGGTTGGCCAAACCCGATCTCTTCGTAGTCACGCTTTGTGCCATCGCCATAGTTGACGCTCCATCGGACTTTGTCGTTCTTCATGACAATGTAGTCGCCGGCGAAGATCGAAATGTCGTGGATGATATTGACGCCGTGATATTCACCAACCCATGCGGGCTCGTAATCGTTCATCGCGAAGAGGACTTCGCCGCCATTCGGAATCAAATGGCCGCCATAACGAAGGAGCCAGTTGTCGAGCGCGGGTAGCGCCTCCGGCGATAGACTTAGCTCTACAAAGAAATGACGCAGATAGCTCGCTAGAAACTCCAACCGCCTTGCCTTCTGCTCCAGAAAATAATTGTAGTTGGCGGCGATCTCGCTCCGCGACAGAACCGCCTCGGAATTGTGAAACGGTGGAGAATAGACCGGATATTTAGACAGCGCCTTCAAGACCCGGCGCCGATCGATCATGTTGGAGATAAACCCCACTTACATTCCCCCAGCGTGACCAAGATCCGCTAGATAGCGCGATGCCACTTTAACTGAAAAGCCGACAGCACGCGCACAAACTATGCCACCACGAATCAGCTGCGCAAATTCCGCTTGTCGGTGCAGAAGGTCGGGCCGCTAGAGGTAAGTACACCCCAATCATTAAGAGAATTCAGTGTCGCCCGCCTCAACGTCCGCTGATGCCGACCAGGCGGGGGCGGCGGTTTGCGTGCGGGTTCTCGGCGAGGAAGGCGCGCAGCCATTCGCGGAAGCTGACGACTTCAGGGCAATCCGCGGTGCCTTCAGGCGCAACCAGCCAATCACCCAGACCAGCCCCCTCACTGACCCGGTCGCAGCGATAGCCCGGATGGTGGCCAAGACCGCGCGCGATCAGCAGGTCGACCTTGCCCTCGACCAACTCGTGCAGGCCGGCGGGCTGCAGCACCCGCAAGCCGATGTCTGGATGCGCGCTGCGAAACTCCGCCAGTTCGAGGCGGCGCAGGTCGACGCTGCCATGGACTCCCAATTGCAGCAGCGCCGCACCTGCCGGCTTCAATTGCGAGGTCGCCTCCGCAATGTGACGAAAGCCTTCGGATATCGCGGGCAGATAGGTCTGACCGGCCGCGGTCAGGATGAGCTGCTTATGCAGCCGCTCGAACAGGCGTACGCCAAGGCGCGCCTCCAGCGCCTTCACCTGCTGCCCCACGGCGGCGGGCGTTACGTGCAGCTCGTGCGCAGCCAATTTGAAGCTGAGATGCCGAGCCGCGGCTTCGAATGCGCGGAGCGCGTTGAGCGGAGGAAGGATGTAAGTCATCGCTGCCGAGTTTGTCACTGAATGGCCGCGCGCTTGCAATAGATTTTCTTGCGCTGAACCGCAGCAACATTGCTTTGCGCCGGCGCGATGCCGCCGGTTAGGGTCGATCAACCGCAAACCGGAGCGAACAGGAGACAATCTGACATGGCTCAAATCGTCGGTCATAATCCTCCATCGGTCCATGCTCCCGCCGGTGGTTACAGCATGGGACTTGAATTCAGTCAGCATCGCCGCCTGCTGTTCATCAGCGGCCAGGTGCCCGAGAGATCTGACGGCAGCGTGCCCGAAGGTTTCGAAGCGCAATGCGAGCAGGCCTGGCGCAATGTGATCGAGGTGCTCGCCGCCGCCGGCCTCGGCGTCACGCATCTGGTCAAGGTCACGACGTTCCTGACCGACATCAGTCAGGTCGTGCCCAATCGTGCCATTCGTCGCAAGATGCTCGAAGGACACGAACCCGCGCTGACGGTCATGATCGCTGAAACCGTCGACAGCAAATGGCTGCTGGAGATCGAGGCGATCGCTGCGGAATGAAGCGGATCCAAGATGCAATTGCTCACGGTGCCCGAAATGGAACGTCTCGCCGCGGAGCACTGCGTCGTCATTGCGAGCGTAGCGAAGCAATCCAGAAATGTATCCGCGGAAAGACTCTGGATTGTTCGCTGCGCTCGCAATGACGGGGGGTGGCAGACAGCACTCCGCCGGTTGCTTTCGAGGCGCCGCCATGGTGACATCCTGCCCCTGTTTTGCCCGACGTGTCAAATGGATTTCGCGAAATCCGCAATTGTACGGCGCCGCCGGCAAGCCATTGATTCCGCTAGCCCCGGCTACTGTGCATGGGGTTGTTTTCGCACTTTTTTGTTTGAGCGCCGTCTACTCCGCCGCTTTTTCTCTCAGCCGCTGCGCATAGACGTTGATGACCAGCGCCGCCAAAAGGATCAGGCCGCGGATCAGGATCTTCAAAAAGCTGTCGATGTTGACGTGGTCGAGGCCGTTGTTGAGGACGCCGAGCACGAACAGGCCGACGATGGTGTTGCCGATGCCGCCGCGGCCGCCGAACAGGCTGGTGCCGCCGACCACGACGGCGGCGATGGAGTCGAGCAGGTAGGTGTCGAACTCGTTCTGCTGCGCGCTGCCGAAATGGGCGACGCCGAGCATGCCGCCGATGCCCGAGCAGACCGCCGAGATCACCATCACCGCGCCGAGGATCAGCTTGACGTTGAGGCCGGAATATTCGGCCGCCTCGCGATTGCCGCCGACCATGTAGATGTAGCGGCCGAAGCGCGTGTAGGTCAGCACCAGATGCCCGCCGAGCAGCATGATGGCTGCGACGATGACGATCCAGGGGATGCCACCGATCGAGCCGGAGCCGAGCGTCGTGATCAGGCTCGGCACCTTGTAGGCGATCTGGCCGCGTACCAAGAGTGCCGAGATGCCGGCCGCGATCTGCATCATGGCCAGCGTCATGATGAAGGAGGGGATGCCGATCACGGTCAGCCCCAGCGCATTGACGAGGCCGAGCAGCGCGCAGAGCAGGATCGACAGGATGATCGCGATCGCGCCCGGCAGCGGCACATTGGCGATGTTGACGTAGGATTCCTGGAGCGTGAAGTAGGCGACGGCGATGCCGGTGACGTTGGCGATGCTGGCGATCGACAGGTCGATCTCGGCGCAGAGGATCACGAAGGTGAGGCCGACCGCGATGATGCCTGTCACTGACACCTGGGTCAGGATGTTGCCGAGATTGTCGAGCGTCGCGAAGGAGGGGCTGGCGAAGGCGAAGAAGCCGGACAGGAAGATCAGGGTGAGGAACGGCGCGATGTTGCGCATCTGCGAGCGCAGGAAGGGCGCAACGCCCCGCGCTCGCGCAGCTGCCGCCGGAACCGTTTCACTGCTCGTCATGGTGCTGCTCCGTCACGCCGCTTCCAGCAGGCGGTCCTTGCTGACCGGCTCGTTCCTGAATTCCCGCACCAATGCGCCGCGTTTGAGCACGAGGATGCGGTCGGCCAGCGACAGCACCGTTTCCGGCTCGGTCGACAGCACGATGATGGCAAGCCCCCTGGCGCGAAGGTCGCGGACGATGTTGATGACGTCGTTCTTGGCGCCGACATCCATGCCACGGGTCGGCTCGCACAGCACCAGAAGCTTGGGCGGATAGGTCAGCCATTTCGCCAGCGCGACCTTCTGCTGGTTGCCGCCGGAGAGCATGCCGAGGTCGAGGCCGACCACGGGCGGCCGGATCTGCAACTGATCGACCTGGCGCTTGGCGATATCGCGCTCCTGTGCCGGCTTGAGCAGCAGGGACGAGATGCGATCCAAAATGCTGATCGAGATGTTCTTGTAGACCGGCTCCTGGTGAAACAGCATGTCGCGCCGGCTCTCCGGCACCAGCGCCACGCCAGCCCGCCGCGCCGCCGCCGTGCTGGCGAAGGTTTTTGGCGTGCCCTCGACGGCGAGCGTGCCGCTGTCCGGCTTCAGCTTGCCGAACAGGATGCGCGACAGCTCCTGCTGGCCGCAGCCCATGAAGCCGTAGATGCCGAGCACCTCGCCGGCGCGGGCCTCGAACGAGACATCCTGAAGGCTGCGGGCAAGCGATAGCTGATCGACTTTCAGCACCACCGCGCTGTCGCTCGGCTGCGGCAGCATCAAATCGTCGGTGTAGCTGTGCTCGAGCACCTCGCCGCCGCGGCCGATCATGGCCTCGATCAGCGCGCCCTTGCTGGTCGCGGCGCTCGCCGTCTCCGCGACCTTCCGTCCGTTGCGGAACACGGTGACAGTGTCCGACACGCGAAGAATGTCCTCGATGAAATGCGAGATAAAGACGATTGCGGTGCCTTCCTCGCGCAGTCGCCTGAGCGTTGCGAACAGGCGCTCGACCTCGGGTGGGGAGAGGGCGGAGGTCGGCTCGTCCAGGATGACGATGCGCGCGCCGGAGAACAGCACGCGCGCGATCTCGATCAGCTGCTGAAGTCCGATCGGGAGGTCGCCGAGCCGCGACATCGGGTCGACGTCGATGCCGAAGCGGGCGAGCTGCTCGCCGGCTTCGCGCGCCATCCGCCGCCACTGCACGAGGCCGAGCCGGTTGACCGGCTGGTTGCCCAGGAAGACGTTCTCCGCGACCGTGAGGTCGGGCGCGACAGAGAGCTCCTGGTGCACCATGGCGATGCCGGCCGCATGCGCATCGCGCGCCGAGCGAAAATGCGTCTCCACCCCGTCGATCAGGAAGCGGCCGGAGAATTCGGCATGCACGCCGGCGATGATCTTCATCAGCGTGCTTTTTCCCGCGCCGTTCTCGCCGACAAGACCGTGGATCTCGCCGGGAAGAAGCGCGAAGTCGACACCACGAAGTGCTTCGACGCCGCCGAAGCTCTTCGTGATGCCTTTCAGTTCCAGGATGGGCGAACGAACCTCTGGCATGGAGGACTAAATCAGGAAATGGTCTTCCATCCACTGCATGCCGGGGGCATTGGCCTTGGTCACGACCGGGCCGTCGGTGACGACGTTTTTCGGGATTCCCTGTCCGCTCTTCTCGCCGCCGACCACGGCCGACACGCCTGCGATGATGGCGCCGCCATGGATGCGGCAGGATGGATTGCGCACGGTCGCGAACATGCGGCCCTCGCTCACCGCCTGGATTGCCGGCGGCATGGCATCGACACCGCCAATCAGGATGTTGGTGCGGTTGCGGGCCTTCATGATGTTGTAGGCGGCGAGCGCCATGTCGTCATTGTGGAAGAACGCCGCGTCGATCTGCGGATATTTCGTGAGATAGGTCTCCCAGAGGCGGGCGGTCTTGGAGACGTCCCAGTCGGCCGGCTGGGTGTCGAGCACCTCGATGCCAGGGAATTGCTTGACCACCGAGTTGAAGCCTTTTGCGCGTCCTTGTGCGCCGGTATGGCCGAGCGCGCCTTGGGTCATGATGATCTTGCCCTTGCCGCCCATGGCGTTGCACAGCGCCTGCGTCACCGAGGCGCCCATGAACTCGTTGTCGGGGGCGAGGAAGGAGTGGACATTGATCTGGTCGAGCGGCGCGATCAGCGTGTCCATGTCGATCACGGGCGTGCCGGCGTCGATCATCTTCTGCACGGGCTGGGTGAGGGTGCCGATGCCGAAAGCCTGGATCGCAACGAAATCCCATTTCTGCGAGGCCATGTTGTCGATCGCGGCGCGCTGCTTCACCGCGTCGAGCTGACCATCGAACCAGGTCACCTCGACATTGAACAGCTTGCCCCAGAATTCCGCGGCCTGCTTGCCTTGCGCACACCAGGTGGCCTGGAGGCCCGCGTTGGAGAAGGCCGCTTTCAGCGGCTTCTCGGATCGTCCGACTTCGGCTGCAAGTGCTGGGTTTATGCCCATGCTGCCGAGGATGGCAGTCGCGGCGCCGGCGGTCGCTGCCGCCTGAAGAAGATCGCGCCTCGTCGTCGAGAAATCTTTCGTCCCGGACATCGCTCGCTCCCGTAAAATTTTATCGTCGGCGCGTCATTGCTTGCGCGACCGATGTCCGAAAGTGTCTCACAAGAGCTGACGTCACTCAATCTGCAATCAATCGCGCGATCGCAGCAAGCACCCTTGGTGCAGCGCAAAGTATCAGGCCGGCACGCCTGCGAATGCGTCGATCGCCACGAGCAATGCATCCCAGGCCTGTCCAATGTCCGGTGACCATTCATCGCCGAGCAGATCGCGGAGCGTATCCCTGATGATCGCAAAGAAGGCGATGAAGAGGTCGCGTGACGTGCCGTAAGCCTCGTGCGAGGCGGCCTCGCAGGCGTTCAGCCGGAAATGCCCGCGGCGCTCGTCGGCGAAGTCGAGGACCGCCTCGATCGCCAGCGCGAGCATCGATCCCATCACGAGCTCGCTGCCTTGCGAGCGAAACATCATCCGGGTTTCCGGATGCTCTTCGAACAGGCGCTGATAGACCCTCGGCGTCAGATCGGCGCGGCGCGAGGCCGCCAGCTCAAAACTGCGTTCGATCGGATTGGGAGGAGCCTTCATCGGCGCTTCAGCCATGCAGGCAAAAAAAGAGCGGGGCCCTGGCCCCGCTCAAAAATTGTGTCGACCCTATTATCCCCAATTCTAAGATTTGCTCTTGATTGACGGGGCGACGCTGCGTTTTGCGCGCCAGGGGCTCCTCCCGAGACTTGGACCACCAGGCCACGACCTCGCGGTCAGCGCCTGAGCAAGAGAATGCTAGATCAACTTTTCTCACTTGTCATCATTTTCGGCAACGATTGTTCAAAATAAGAGCAGCTGACGAAATGATCGGGTTTGCGGCCTTATAAGTATATGACAAATATAAGAAATCTGTGGACCGTGGTGCCTTTGACTTGTCTCAAATGCCGGCCTTCCCACCGGGGTAGGGTGCTCCGATCACAGTTTTCGAGAAATTTGCGCCGGGGCAAGAAGGCCGCGGAACTGACCTCGACTTAGGGCAGGCCGCGGTGTTTAGTTAGCAGGCGAACGAATGGTTCGGCGGATGCGCGCGCGGCTGCAAAAATTCCTACCCCTTGTCCTGCTCGCCCTGGCGATGCAGGTGCTGGCGCCGATTGCTGCCTGTCTGGCGGCCGGTCAGGCCGTGGCCGATCCGCTATCCGCCGGCGTCATCTGCCACAGCGGGGGTGAGCAGGGGGCCTGAACGATCAAACCGGCGGCCCCAGCGCGCACGCCGGTGCGTGCGCGCTGTGTTGCCTGGCGCAGGCGGGCGCATCGCTCGATTCGCCGCCGCAGCCGGCGTTCGCGATTCCCTCCCGCCACGTCGAAAGCGTAGTGTGGCACGCGGCGGATGTATCTGCCGGTTTCACCCACAAGGGCTCAAGCGCCCAGGCGCGCGCGCCTCCTCGAATTTCCTGACGACCTCCACCGTCGCCGCGGCTCGTCCGCTGGCGATTGATGCTGTCGAACAGCCGGGAAGAAAGCCGGCGTCAGGAATGCCCCATGTTACGTTGTCATGCCCGCCGCGGCGTGAGCATCGTTGCCATTCAGGCCGCGCTGCTGGCGTCGTCGAGCGGAGTTTTCGCTCAGAGCAGTAACGTCGTGCTGCCGCCGGTCACCGTCGATGCCCCCGCGGTAGTGAAGCCCAAGCCGCGCAAGCCGGCGGCGCGTACGGTCGCCGTCCGGAACCGGTCGGCAAAGCCCGCCACCGAGCGGGCCGCCCCCGCCGTCGCGGCCGAGCAGGGTGCAGGCAGTGCCCGCGTGTCACTCGAGCCGCCGGCCGCCGTGGCCCGTTATCAATTGCCGCAGCGCTCCTTCAGCGTCACGGCGAAAGAGGTCGACGAGACTATCAACCTCAAGGACCCCGAGGACGCCGTCAAATACATGCCGAGCCTGTTCGTGCGGAAGCGCAACGACGGGGACAACAATGCCGTGCTCGCGACGCGAAGCTGGGGCCTCAATTCAAGCTCGCGGACGTTAATCTACTACGACGATCTCCTGATCTCGGCGCTGATCGGCAACAACAACACGAATGCCTCGCCGAAGTGGAACCTGATCTCGCCGGAAGCGATCGGTCGGGTCGACTATCTCAACGGGCCGTTCGCGGCCGCCTATCCCGGCAACTCGATCGGCGGCGTGCTGCTGATCTCGTCGAAGATGCCCGACAAGCCGTTTGCAGTCGCCAAGGAAGCCGTGTCCGTGATGCCCTGGAATCAATACGGCACCAAGGACACCTACGTGACCAGCCAGACCAGCGCCGCTGCGGGCAATCGCGACGGCAAGCTGTCCTGGCTCGCCAGCGCCAACTATCTCGATAGCTACCAGCAGCCCCTGACCTACACGACGAGCGGCAGCATCCCGGCCGGTACGACCGGTGCGTTTTCGGCGCTCAACAAGCAGGGCGTTGCGGCCAACGTGGTGGGCACGGGCATCCTCGCGCATTCGCAGCAGACGTCCGGTAACATCCGCCTTTCCTATGACGTGACGGCGCAGGTGCAGGCGACCTATTCGTTTGGGATCTGGAATAACCACCAGGTCTCCGATCCCCAGACCTACTTGAAATCAGCAGCGACGGGTGCGCCCACATTCGCGGGCCTGTCCGGATTTGCCACGGGCAAATATGTCTGGGACCAGACCCATGTCAGCAACGCCGTTGCGATCAAGAGCGACACCAAGGGCACCTACGATTTCGACCTTTCGGCGTCGAGCTACAACTATCTCCAGGACATCCAGCTCAACCCGTTCACCATCACGCCCACAGGCGTCGGCTATTCCCAGAACGGGAAGATCACGAGGATGGACGGCACCAACTGGCAGAATGCCGATGCCAAGGGGATCTGGCGGCCGTATGGTTATGACGGACCGCACGAGGTCAGTTTCGGCATGCATGGTGATCGTTATCGCCTGGAAAGTCCCGTTTATGCGTCATCCGTTTGGAATACGACGGGAGACACCGGGACGGGCACGCTCTACTCGCAGGGGCAGGGTGAAACCCGGACCGGTGCGATTTGGCTTCAGGATGCCTGGAGGATCCTTCCCAATCTGAAGCTCACGCTCGGTGGTCGGTTCGAAACCTGGCGAGCCCAGGATGGTTTCAATATCAGCACCGCGACGAACGCTGCCGGCGCGATTACATCGATCGCTGCGGTTCAACAATCGCAACTCGCCTCGACGAATTTTTCACCGAAGGCGTCGCTGTCCTTTGATCCGAACAAGGATTGGAATATCACGGCAAACTTCGGGCAGGCCTATCGCTATCCGACCGTCATGGAGCTCTATCAGAACCTGACAGTCGGCGGCGTAGCGACGATCGCCAATCCCAACCTGTTCCCCGAGCAGGATCTGACAGGTGAGCTGAACATCGAGCGCAGATGGAGCGACGGCCGCATCCGCTTGACCCTGTTCCGGGAGCACACCGATCATGCGATCATCTCCCAGACCAACCTCGTCACCAATCCGATCACGAAGGTGCAAACGCCGACGACCGTGATCAGCAATGTCGATGCGATCAGGTTGCAGGGTATCGAGTTGTCCGCCGACAAGGACAACGTTCTCGTCAGTGGTCTGCAGCTGTTCGGCAGCGTTACTTATGTCGACTTCGCGAATCCTGGCCGACGCGGGGTGGGCCGGAATTGATCCTCTGACGAATCTGCCCACGACTGTGGTCGGCAAGCGCGTGCCTTACGTGCCCGACTGGCGCGCTAAGTTCGGCGTGACCTACCGGCCGAACGATAGCTGGGCCTACACGGTTGCTGCACGCTACAGCGGCAAGCAGTACTCGACGCTGGACAACACGGATCGCGTCTCCCACGTCTATGGCGCGTTCGATAACTTCTTCGTTGTGGACTTGAAGGTGCACTATAACGCGACGAAGAACTTCGCATTCGACTTCGGCATCGATAATCTCTTCAACGAGCAGTACTTCCTGTTCCATCCGTTCCCGGGGCGAACCTTCGTTGTCGCCGGCAAGTACACGTTCTGAGGGGTGGAGTGATGTTTACGACAAGAAAGGCAAAGGACATGACCAAGCTCTCACGCATCCTCGCGCTCGCAGCGCTTTCCGCCGCAATGTTCGCCGCCCCCGTGCGCGCCGACGACGTCAAAGCCGGCGATATCGTCATCTCGCAGGCCTGGAGCCGGGCGACGCCGGGCGGCGCCAAGGTCGCGGGCGGCTATCTCACCATCGAGAACAAGGGGTCGGCGGCGGACAGGCTGGTCAGCGTTTCCGCCGACATCGCGGGGAAGGCCGAGATTCACGAGATGGCGATGGACAATGGCGTGATGAAGATGCGCCCCCTCGACAAGGGGCTCGTCATTGATCCCGGCAAGACCGTGAAGCTTGCGCCCGGCGGCAATCATCTGATGCTCCAGGAGCTGAAGGGCCCGTTCAAGCAGGGCGACAAGGTGCCGCTGACACTTCAGTTCGAGAAGGCCGGCAAAGTCGCCGTCTCTCTCGACGTTCAGGCTGTTGGCGCGCCGGCGCCCGGCGGCGCCGGACACTCCGGCCATATGGACATGAAGAAAATGCCGGATCACTCGGGAATGAAGATGTGATGAGGATGATCTGGCCTCCGGGAGACCGAATATGTTGAAGCGATCCTGCCCGATCTTGATTGCTGCGTTCGCCATCTCGCCGGCGGCGGCGCATGTGTCGCTCGAGACCAAGCAAGCCACGGTCGGCGCGTCGTACAAGGCTGTGTTCACCGTGCCGCACGGCTGTGCGGGCTCGCCCACGGTGAAGATCCGCGTGCAGATCCCTGAAGGGGTGATCGCTGTCAAGCCGATGCCGAAGGCGGGCTGGAACGTCGATGTCGTCGAGGGCAAATATGCCAACGAATACGACTTTCACGGCAACAAGCTCTCTTCCGGCGTCAAGGAGGTGATGTGGTCCGGCGGCAAGCTGCCGGACAAGTACTATGACGAGTTCGTCATGCAGACGATGCTGACCGATATGCTCAAGCCGAACACGACGCTGTACTTCCCGGTTGTGCAGGAATGCGATACGGGCGTGAGCCGCTGGATCGAAATCCCGACGGAGGGGGCAGGGCATTCGCATGAGGGCAAGTCGCCGGCACCGGGCGTGAAGCTGCTGCCAAAGCCGTAATGCGCCTGCTCGCCACGCTTGCGACGCTACTCATCGTTGTCGGCTTCGCGACCGGCGCGTTCGCGCATGCGGCGCTGGTCGCGGTCGAGCCGGCCAGCGGCAGCGTGCTTGCGAGCGCGCCGAAGGCCGTGGTGCTGCGCTTCAACGAGGCGGTGACGCCGGGCGCGGTCCAGCTGATCGATGGCACGGGCAGGGCGCGGGACGATGTGCGCATCAACGCGTCGGGCGAAACGATTTCGGTTGCGGTGCCGCCGGACCTGCCGCAGGGCACGGCGGTCGTCAGCTATCGGGTGATTTCGCAGGACGGCCATCCCATCGCGGGATCGGTGGTGTTCTCGATCGGCGTGCCGACGGGGACGACGCCTCCCGCGAATACGGATGGCGGGTTGAGTGCGCTCATCTGGCTGGCGCGGGTCGGCCTTTACCTCGGGCTGTTTGTTGGTGTCGGCGGTGTGTTGTTCGCGCGCTGGATCGCGTGGTCGATGACGGGCACGACCGTGCCGTTTGTTGCACTCGCGGTCGGCCTTCCGAGCGCGGTGGTGTCCCTTGGTGCGCTGGGCCTCGATCTTCTCGGCCTGCCGCCGGCGGCTCTTGCAACCATTGCTCCCTGGAAGGTGGCGTTCGCGACGAGCGCGGGCCCCGCATCGCTGGTCGCCATCGCCGCGATGCTGATCGCATTGATGGCGCTGCGCAGCGCATGGTACGCGCGCGCTCTTGCGTTCATCGCGTTCATCGGCGTCGGCCTGTCGCTGGCCATGACCGGGCACGCCGCCACGGCTCCGCCCGAAATGTTGACGCGGCCGGCGATTTTCCTCCATGGCCTCGGCGTTGCCTTCTGGATCGGGGCGCTGGCGCCGCTCGTTGCGCTGGTGTCGAAGCCGGTGGCCACGACCTTGCCTTTCGTAAACCGCTTCTCCCGCATTGCCGTGCCGGTCGTCGCCACGCTGGCATTGACCGGCCTTGTGCTCGCCATCGTCCAGCTCGAAAAGTTGTCGGCGCTGGTCGAGACCCGCTACGGCCTCATCCTTTCCATCAAGCTCGCGCTGGTCCTCGTGCTGCTCGCACTCGCCGCGCTCAACCGCTTTCACCTGACCCCGGCGCTGGCAAGGGATCACGAGGCCGCGTCCGCCCTCAAGCGCTCGATCCTGTTCGAATGCGCGATCGCACTCATCATCTTCGCGGTCGTCGCCGGCTGGCGCTTCACGCCGCCGCCGCGGAGCATCGTTCCGGAGACGCCCTTGGCGATCCATATTCACAGCGACAAGGCAATGTTCCAGGTGCTGGTGTCTCCTGGGAAGGCCGGCGTCGACGATTTCGTGCTTCAGCTCATGACCGGAGAGGGGACGCCGCTCGCGGCCAAGGAGGTGACGTTGACGCTGAGCCTGCCTGAGCGCGGCATCGAGCCGATGGAACGAGGCGCCTCGCTGGGGCCGGACGGCTACTGGTACGTGCGCAAGGTCGAGTTGCCCTTCGCCGGCCGCTGGTACGTGCGGATCGACGCGCTGGTGACCGACTTCGAGAGGATCACGCTGGAGGATGAACTGGAGGTGGCGTCGCCCTAGGCTCGCCGGCTTTGCAGGGTATGCTGCTGCTCAAGTCAAACCTGAAGTCGACGGAAAAATGACAGGAATTCCGCCGCGTTAGCGGCTTTTCCTCATTCTCGGTCTTGTGTTTTCGCTCCCAATCCGGTTTCACTGCAACCCGTCACTGATTCCTAGAGTGTTGCCATGCGGTTGTCGCGATTCTTTCTGCCCATCCTGAAGGAAAATCCGAAAGAGGCGGAGATCGTCTCGCATCGGCTGATGCTGCGCGCTGGCATGATCCGGCAGGAGGCCGCCGGCATCTATGCCTGGCTGCCGCTTGGCTTCCGCGTGCTCAAGAAGATCGAGCAGATCGTGCGTGAGGAGCAGGACCGCTCCGGCGCGATCGAGGTATTGATGCCGACGCTCCAGCTCGCCGATCTCTGGCGCGAGAGCGGCCGCTACGATGCCTATGGCCCGGAGATGCTGCGCATCGCCGACCGCCACAAGCGCGAGCTGCTGTACGGACCGACCAACGAGGAAATGATCACCGAGATCTTCCGCGCCTATGTGAAGTCCTACAAGAACCTGCCGCTCAATCTCTATCATATTCAATGGAAATTCCGCGACGAGCAGCGTCCGCGGTTCGGCGTGATGCGCGGCCGCGAGTTCCTGATGAAGGACGCCTATTCGTTCGACCTCAACGAGGCGGCGGCGCGGGTCGCCTACAACAAGATGTTCGTCGCCTATTTGCGGACCTTCGCGCGGATGGGGCTGAAGGCGATCCCGATGCGCGCCGAGACCGGCCCGATCGGCGGCGATCTCAGCCACGAGTTCATCGTGCTGGCAGAGACCGGCGAATCCGGTGTCTTCATCAATCGCGACGTGCTGGACCTGCCGGTGCCGGGCGAGGACGTCGATTATGAGAGCGACCTGACGCCGATCATCAAGCAGTGGACCTCGCTGTACGCTGCGACCGAGGACGTTCACGATTCCGCGCGGTTCGAGCAGGAGGTGCCTGCGGACAAGCGGGTGAACACCCGCGGCATCGAGGTCGGCCAGATCTTCTATTTCGGTACGAAGTACTCCGAGCCGATGAATGCGCTGGTGGCCGGCCCCGACGGTGTCGACGTGCCGATCCATGGCGGCTCCTACGGTGTCGGCGTCTCGCGCCTGCTCGGCGCCATCATCGAGGCCTGTCACGACGACGCCGGTATCAAATGGCCGGAAGCCGTCGCCCCGTTCCGCGCCGTGGTGCTCAACCTGAAGCAGGGCGATGCCGCGGTCGATGCGGCCTGCGAGAAGCTCTATGCGGAGCTCACCGCCAAGGGCGTCGATGTGCTCTATGACGATACCGACCAGCGCGCCGGCGCCAAATTCGCCGCTGCCGACCTGATCGGCATCCCCTGGCAGATCATGATCGGGCCGAAGGGGCTCGCCGACGGCAAGGTCGAGATCAAGCGGCGAGCCGACGGCGCACGCGAGACCATGTCGCCTGCGGACGCAGTCGCCCGGCTGGTCGGCTGAATATTGTTCATCGCGCGATATCGCGGCCGCCAATCCGGCCACAATTGACCCCGAATCATGGGATTATCGAGCGATGGATGAGACCATGACCGAAACCGTGCAGACCGCGCCTTTTGCGCCATTCGAGTGGATGCTGTCGGGGCGCTATTTGCGGGCGCGCCGCAAGGAGGGATTCATCTCGGTCATCGCTGGGTTCTCCTTTCTCGGCATCATGTTGGGCGTGGCGACGCTAATCATCGTCATGGCCGTCATGAACGGCTTCCGCAAGGAGCTGCTCGACAAGATCTTAGGGCTCAACGGACATATCCTGGTCCAGCCGCTGGAATCGCCGCTGACCGACTGGAAGGACGTCGCCGACCGCCTCAGCCAAGTCGAGGGCATCCGGCTCGCTGCTCCCGTGGTGGATGGCCAGGCGCTGGCGTCATCGCCATGGAACGCTTCGGGCGTCCTGGTGCGCGGCATCCGCTCCGACGACCTCAACAACCTCACCTCGATCGCCAAGAACATCAAGCAGGGCTCGCTCGAAGGCTTTGACGAGGGGCAGGGCGTCGCGATCGGCCGCCGCCTCGCCGACCAGCTGTCGCTGCATGCCGGCGACAGCGTAACGCTGGTGGCGCCAAAGGGCGCGGTCACCCCGATGGGGACGACGCCGCGCATCAAGCCGTACAAGATCGTCGCCGTGTTCGAGATCGGCATGTCCGAATACGATCTCGGCTTCGTGTTCATGCCGCTGGCGGAGGCACAGGCCTATTTCAACCGCAGCAACGACGTCACCTCGATCGAGGTGTTCACCACCAATCCCGACAAGATCGACGCCTTCCGCAAGGCAGTGACGGAGGCCGCGGGCCGCCCTGTGTTCCTGGTCGACTGGCGGCAGCGCAACTCGACCTTCTTCAACGCGCTCCAGGTCGAGCGCAATGTGATGTTCCTGATCTTGACCATGATCGTGCTGGTCGCGGCCCTGAACATCGTCTCCGGCCTGATCATGCTGGTGAAGGACAAGGGCAGCGACATCGCGATCCTGCGCACCATGGGCGCCTCGCAGGGCTCGATCATGCGCATCTTCCTGATCACGGGCGCCTCGATCGGCGTGGTCGGCACGCTGGTCGGCTTCTTCGTCGGCCTCGTGATCTGCCTCAACATCGAGTCCATCAGGCAATTCCTGTCCTGGCTCACCAGCACCGAGCTGTTCTCGCCGGAACTCTATTTCCTGTCGAAGCTGCCCGCCGAGATCGACATCGGCGAGACCACGGCGGTCGTCGTCATGGCGCTGACGCTGTCGTTCCTGGCGACGCTGTACCCGTCGTGGCGCGCCGCGCGCCTCGATCCCGTCGAAGCGCTCCGGTACGAGTGAGGGGCTGATGGAGCAGCAGCAGGGGCGGAAGATGTACCGGTCATTTATCTCCACGAGATAAAGCGGCAGTACTTGCAGGGCGAGGTGCCGCTGACGATCCTCGACGGCGCCAAGCTGGCGTTGTGGCGCGGGCAGTCGGTCGCGCTGGTGGCGCCGTCGGGCTCGGGCAAGTCGACGCTGCTGCACATCGCGGGGCTGCTCGAGGCGCCGGATTCCGGGGAGGTCTATGTCTCGGGCGCGCCGACCTCGCAGCTGCCTGATATCGAGCGCACCCAGCTGCGCCGCACCGATATCGGCTTCGTCTACCAGTCGCACCGGCTGCTGCCGGAGTTCTCGGCGCTGGAGAACGTCATGCTGCCACAGATGATCCGCGGCCTGAAGAAATCCGAGAGCGTCAAACGCGCCAAAGATATCCTGGGCTATCTCGGCCTCGGCGATCGCATCACCCATCGCCCGGCCGAGCTGTCCGGCGGCGAGCAGCAGCGCGTCGCGATCGCGCGCGCGGTTGCCAATGCGCCACGCGTGCTGTTTGCGGACGAGCCGACCGGCAATCTCGATCCGCATACCGCGGACCACGTCTTTCAGGCCCTGATGCAGCTGGTCAAGGCGACCCAGGTGTCGATGCTGATCGCCACCCACAACATGGAGCTCGCCAGCCGCATGGACCGGCGAGTCTCGCTGTCGAACGGCCAGGTCGTCGAGCTCGAACTAGCTGAAGCGTGCTTGGTTGGACCGGGCTCCGGGCTCGCTTCACCTCTCCCCGGCGGGGAGAGGTCGATTTGCGCCAGCAAATCGGGTGAGGGGGCGCTGCCCAACGCGAGACCTTAAACCCTCACCCGGCGCTACGCGCCGATCTCTCCCAAGGGAGAGGTGAGTTTCCGATGCCGTGCCGGCGGGCCGCCAAACTAAAACAGCGAAAACAACCCCATGCACAGTAGCCGGCTGCTGCCGGCCACGATCGGGGGCATGCATTCCAGCTATTTGATATATCCAGCAAATCGGCTGCGACGGCGCATCGCAGCGGCGCGCTCGCCGTTACGGCCGGATCACGGTCAATTTGAACGGCCCGCCATTGGTCGCGGCATGTGCCACGGCCTCGTTGGCGTGGTCGAGATCGAATGCCGTCACCTCGTACTCGTCGAGCCTGAGCAGCCCGGCACGCACCAACGCGATCAGGCGGCTGGCGGCGTCCGGCGGGTACATCCAGACGCCGTGGATGGTGATGCAGTTGCGCATGATCCAGGGGTAGGGCAGCTCGAGCCCCGCGCCGCCCGCCATGCCGACGCCGCCCATCAACACGACACGGCCGTAAGCGCGCACCGCCATGATCGCCGCGCGCACCACATTCGTGCTGACCGAGGGCGGCATGATGTCGAACACGCAGTCGATCGGGCCTGATGCAGCGCGCTTCATGCTCTCGCGGTCCTCGTCCTCAACGCCGGTGAGCTTGACCGGCTTGACCCGCGCGCCGAAGCGGCGGACGAGGTCGGCCAGGATTGTCTCGTTGCGGCCGGGAGCGATCACGCAGGCCGCGCCCATTGCCAGCGCGACCGAGACGGCGGCGCTGCCGAAATTGCCGGTGGCCCCGCTCACCAGGACGGTCTCGCCTGGTCGCAGGTTCGCAGCAAGGAAGCCGCCATAGGGCACCAGCAGCGTGCCAAGGGCGCACCATTGGGTCGCTTCCTCCGGCGTGATCGCGCCGAGGCGTGTGACGTTCTCGGTCGGTACCCGCATCTGCTCGGCAAATGAGCCGTGGCGAAAATGCTTTTGCAGGAGCATGCCGCCGGGGCCGGCGGCGGTGAGCCCTTGCAAGGCGATGTCGGGTGCAACGGCGTCGTCGCGCGAACGCACCATCGGGTCGCAGAACACCCAGTCGCCGATGGCAAGTTTGGTTGCGTCCGGGCCGATCGCGCGCACCCGCCCGATGCCGCCGGGTCCGGGGATGATCGGCAGGTCGAGCGCATAATTGCGCGTCCCGTCGAAGACCTCGTTCATGTAGGACAGCACGCGCGTGGCGACGACATCGACAATGACCTCGCCGGTGCCGAGCACCGGTTCGGGGGCATTCTCGATCACCAGCGGCGAACCGAAGGATTTGAGCACGGCAGCTTTCATGATGTTCACCTCAAAGTCGGTGAAGCGCATATGCGCCGCCTTGGAGGGGACATGAAGGCCTGGTATTATCCTCAGCATTCTAGAGACCCTCCATCGCGGGAGCGACAGCAATGGCCGACCCACGCCGCGTCGAATTCGGCGATTTCCTCAGGTCCCGCCGCGAAAAGCTGTCGCCGAAATCCGTGGGCCTTCCGGCGGGCCGCCGGCGGCGCACCGCGGGGCTGCGGCGTGAGGAGGTCGCGCAGCTCGCTGGTATCGGCGTCGACTGGTACATCCGCCTCGAACAGGGCCGCACCGTCAGCCCCTCGGTCACCACCGTCGACGCACACGCCCGCGCGCTGCGGCTCAGCAAGACCGAGCACGCCCATTTGAAGGCGCTGGCACGCGACGGCGCGAGGGCTGCCTTCGTGCCCGAGATCGTGCCGCCGCCCATCCGGCGGATGATCGAGAGTTTGACGCAGCCGGCCTACATCACCGGCCGGCGCTGGGACGTGCTGGCCTGGAACGCGGCGGCCGAGGAGGTCTTTGGCTTCGGACAGCTGCCGGAGCAGGATCGCAATACGCTGCTCCTGGTGTTGACGAACAAGCAGACGCGAAAATTCTACGGCGCAGGCTGGACCGATGTTGCCAAGAGCATGGTCGCGATGTTCCGCGCCACTCACGACGTCTGGGCCGGCGATCCCGCCTTCATCGAGTTGCTCACGCGACTGCGCCAGGGCAGTCCGGAATTCGTCAAATGGTGGGAGGCGCACGAGATCCGCAGCACGGCCTCGGGCCTGAAGACCATGAACCATCCGACCAAGGGCGTGCTCCGGTTCGAGCACACGAGCTTCCAGGCCAACGACGATCCCGCGCTGAAGCTCGTGATCTATACGCCGGTGTAGGGCAGAGACATCAACGCCAGCGCGTCTGCTTTCGAGTGGCCGGAGACGTTGCTGGTCAATTTGGACTGAACCGCTATAACCCTGATGACATCTCGAAGGGCGCAGAGAAGCGGATCAAGGACTTGACCGTAACCACTCCGAGAAGGCCCGGATGGTTCGCGCGCGCGGATGGCCCGGCTTGCTGACCACATGGAAGCCGTAGCCAGGCAAGCTCAACTTGAACGCCTTCACGAGCGTACCAGCTGCGAGGTCGTGTGCCACGAGCACATCACTGAAAACCCCGAACTCCTTGCCCGGCGATCACCGCCTCGATGGCGTGCAGTTCCTCCCGGAAACTCAGGTGCTGCATGTCCTTGAACTGGGGCACCTCGCGCCACCTGCGCTGAGCCGCGGCGAGCCATCTCTGCCATGTCGGCGGCTCACGATCGGCCGGCGACCAATAGGAGTGAATCAGAACGTGGTTTGCGAGGTCGACCGGTCTCTTCAGGTGCTCCGTTGCAAGCAAACGCGGACTGCACACCGGCCAGAACGTATCGCTGAAGAGATCATCGACAATTCCGTCTGTCGGCCGTGCTCGGCTAGTCGCATAGCGAATGGCGACATCGCCATCTCCGGCCTGCAAATCGAGCACTGAGTCAGTGCCGATGACTTCCAGTGGCACATCGGGATGCAGCTTCCGCCACAGGGGCAGGCGGGGCACGAGCCAGCGGCTCGCAAAAGCATTGGTCGTCGTTACCCGGAGAGGCTGTTGGTCGCCTTCCTGCCTGACGGCCGCAATGGCCGCGGCGAACACCTCAAGGCCGCCACGAATGGCGGGGAAGAGCCGCGCTCCGGCATCGGTCAGCGAGAGAGGCCGTGGTCTGCGCCGGAACAGAGCGCGACCACAATACTGCTCGAGCAACCCGATCTGGTGGCTGATCGCCGTTGGCGTGACGCCGAGTTCCGCCGCCGCCTTCTTGAAGCTCAGATGGCGGGCGGCAGCTTCAAAAGCGCGCAGCTCGATCAGGGGCGGCAGCTTGTACATGCCGCCAGTCTAGGTGAAATCAGTTCATCGTCACCTGAAATCTTCGGATTTGCTCCAAGACAGCCCACGATCGAGGATATGGCGGGTCAAGCTGAGGAGACATATCATGTCGTCCATCGCATCTGTCGCCAGCGCTGCCGCCGACCTCAACGCCTCGTTCGGAGGACAACTGCTCAAGCCGGGGGACGAGGGCTACGAGGAGGCGCGAAAGATCCACAACGGGCTGGCCGACAAACGGCCGGCATTGATTGCCAGGTGTCGCAGTGTGTCCGATGTCGTGGATGCCGTCGTTCTTGCGACCAAGCTCGGCCTCGAGGTCGCGGTTCGCGGCGGCGGCCATAATGTGGCAGGTCGCGCGACCATCGACGGCGGTATCATGATCGACCTCTCGCCCATGAAGGGCGTCCGGGTCGACCCTGTCGGCAAGACGGTGTGGGCGCAGGGCGGGGTCACGTGGGGCGAGCTTAATCGCGAAACACAACTTCATGGGCTTGCGGTCACCGGCGGCGTGATCTCGACCACCGGGATCGCCGGGCTGACGCTCGGCGGAGGACTGGGTTGGCTGATGGGCAAGTACGGCCTCGCACTGGACAATTTGCGGGCCGTCGAACTCGTCGCCGCCGACGGCAAGGTTTTGCGGGCCAGCAAGCAAGAGGAGCCTGATCTGTTCTGGGCGATCCGCGGCGGCGGCGGAAACTTCGGGATCGCCACCAGTCTCGAATATGATCTCCATATGGTCGGGCCAATCATCACGGGCGGTCCGATCGTCCACCCCATAGAGCGCTCACGCGACGTGCTCGAATTCTTCCGGGCCAGCACGCGATCGCTCGCGGACGAGCACATGTTGTTCGCATCCCTGACCCATGCGCCCGATGGGTCCGGCACGGAGGTCGCAGTCCTGGTCACCAGCCACTGCGGTCCGGTGGCGAAGGCCGAACGAGCGATGCGACCGCTGAAACAGTTCGGGGCTCCGATCCTCGATGCAGTGGGACCGATGCCCTATTGCGACCTCAACCGCATGCTCGACGCCAACTATCCGAAAGGCGCCTTCAACTATTGGAAATCGAACTTCCTGAGGGAACTGAGTGATGGTGCGATTGCGACCATGATCGAATGTTTCGCGCGCTGCCCGACTCCCATGGGGCAGCTGCTTCTTGAACACATCCACGGTGCGGCGGCCCGTATCGATGCCGGGGACACGGCATTTCCGCATCGGCAGGAGGGCTACAATTTCTTGATTCTCGCGCAGTGGATGCAGCCCAGCGATACGAGCCGCTGCATCTCCTGGGCACGCGAAACCCATGAAAGGATGCGACCCTTCTTTGCCTCCGGCCGCTATGTCAATTATCTCGATGATGACGAGACAGGCGATCCCGTCGCGGCTGCCTATGGACCGAACTACCGGCGCCTGCAGCGGATCAAGGCGAAATACGACCCGATGAACTTCTTCCGCATGAACCAGAACATCCGGCCGCTCGCCTGATTGCCGGCCGAGGATTTCGTCGCTCTCATTCTGTTCAGGATGTCGGTCGAAGGCGCTACGTTCCGGCCCGGTTCGACGGTTGGCCGGGCGTGCTGATCCCCGGGAGGATTCGAGAATGGCTGTCGTGTGCCGACCGGCTCGCATGGACGACTTGGCGAGAGCCGACGAGATCGTGGTCGCCAGCATCAATGAACTCACTGAGAGGCGGGGCTTTGGCAAGATGGCATCCTCCTGCCCGCAGAATTTTCAGGCCTTCTCGCTCACGGACGATCCCGAAGGTTTATGGGTCGCCGATGACGACGGAGAACTCGTCGGCTTCGCGTGGAGTTGGGTTTGTGGCGAGCTTTGGTTTCTGGCGCAGCTGTTCGTGGCCCCAGATCGCCAGAGCGACGGCATTGGCAATCAACTCATCAGCAAGATGTTTGCTCACGCAGAGAAGCGCGGAGCATCCGTCAAAGCGCTGATCACCTTCACGTTCAACAACGTGTCTCAAGGCCTCTACATTCGCCACGGACTGTTCCCGCGCTGTCCGATCTACATGGTCAGCGTGCCTCGTGACCGACTGGCGTCGCGGTTGGCTGAGCCGCGGCTTCGTCTTGAATCTCTCACGGCCAAGACGGCCGGGTTGGATGAGCTGGCGCCCATTGATATCAGTGCACTCGGTGTTTCCAGGGAGAAGCATCATCGATATCTCCTGGGCGACAGCCAGACGAGCGGGTTCACCATCCACGCCGGCAGTGAGTGCGTCGGGTATGTCTATATTTCGGATGGACACATTGGCCCGCTTGCAGTCTGCCGGCCAGATCTCATGGGCTCGGCGTTTGCTGCTGCGTTATCGTTCGCGGCGCAGAGCGATGTTCCGACCATTTCGGCCTTCGTGCCGGGCGCGAGCGAGTCAGCGCTCAAGGCGGCGACCGACCACGGGATGCGCCTGACGTTCCCGATGTTGCTGATGTCGAATCGACAGTTCGGAGATTGGGGCAGCTACCTCCCGCGCAATCCGGGTTTCATGTAGTTCAATCCAGATGCGTTGAACGTGGCGTCGTAGGTAGCGGCCTCACCCGGATGGATACAGGGCTCATCGATCCTGCGCAGCTTGGTGCCGACTGTTGCGATCACGCCGTGATCGCCACCCGAAGCGGAGCTTTGATCGTCACGCTGGCCGGTGAAGGTTACCGAACTCATAGTCGGATCACGTAATACGGTCGATGATCTGAAGGAGCCGATCACAGGACGCCTCGATCCTCTTGAGTGGAGATGTCGCGACGCCCAGCAACAGTCCCGGGCGCGCCGAAGCCCTCGACGCATACCAGAGCGATAGCGGCGTAGGCGCCAGTCCAAGCGGTGCTGCTTCCTTGGCGATGGCAAGATCGGCTGCTCCCTTCGGCAACCGCAGGACAGCCGCCAATCCGGCAATCGCAACATTTGCAGTGCGCGGGCGAAGGTATTTCAGCAATGCATCGCCTTGCGCTGCGTAGACCCGCTTGGTGCGCCGAAGATGCCGGAGATAATGGCCGTCGCGCATGAAATCGGCGGTCGCGAGCTGCACCGCTGGCCCGGGCGCCGGCGCGAGGCACGCCGCAGTTTCGGCAAACCGCGACGCCAGTGCGGCCGGTGCAACCACAAAGCCGAGCCGCAAGGCAGGGGTTATGGTCTTGCTGAAGGAGCCGATGTGAATGACGCGGCCGACGCGATCGAGGGAGGCGAGCGCCGGCGTGGCTCGGCCCTTGAGCTGAAGCTCGCTCAGATAATCATCCTCGATCACCCACGCCTTGTTTTGGGTCACCCAGTCGAGCAGGCGTGAGCGTCTTGCCAGCGACAGCGTGAATCCGAGCGGCGCCTGCTGCCCTGGTGTCACGACAACCAGTGCCGCATCAGGCGCATGTTTCAGGCCGAAGTCGACATCGATGCCGTCAGCGTCAACCGGGATCGGCGCGATCGACAATCTCGCAAGCTCGAGGCCGCGCCGCGTAAAGGGAAAGCCGGGATTCTCCACCCAGACTTTCTTCTGCTCGAGACCAAGGACACGGAGCGCCAGACCAAGCCCGCCGCTAAAGCCGCTGGTGATGATGATCTGGGACGGCGCGCATTCGATCCCGCGCGCCAGCGCAAGGTAGGCCGCGATCTCGCGCCGCAACTCCAACTCGCCGCGCGGGTCACGGTAAATCGCCGGCGCGCTCACCTCAACGCGAACCGCCTGCGCGCGCATCCTCGCCAGCAGCGTCGCAGGAAGGGTCTCCTGCGCAGGCACGCCCATCTGGAAGATCGCCGGCCCTGCGGTGAGTTCCTGGTACATCTCCATGAATGAGCCGGGGGCGGGGGCTTTGTCCCGCCGAACGGGGAAGGACGGCCGGTCCACGACATGCGTGCCTGTAGCGCGGGCTGCAACGATCAGTTGGGCGGATGAGAGCTTTTCATACGCCGAACGCACGGTGCCGCGCGCAACGCCGAGCTGGGCCGCCAAATCCTGCCATGAAGGCAGGCGAGCGCCCGGGGCGAGCACACCGCTCTCGATGGCAGCTCTGATTCCCCGGTGGATCTGCTCCGCCAGTGGCGTCTTTGCGGATCGATCAAGCTCCAGCCGCAGCCGTTTGGTCATGCATCTTGGTACACGAGTTTAGTGCCTTTTTGGTACTTTTTTGTAGACCAGGACAGGGGCACCTAAGGGGGCGAAGGGAGCGTTTCATCCCCTGATCATCAAGGAGATAGCAGATGCGTGAACGTCTCAACTACAACCACATCGCGCCGGCAGGCGCGAAGGCACTGGGCGGTGTCTACGGCTACGTCATGCAGAGCGGACTGCCTGCGACACTGGTCACCCTGGTTTATCTCCGCGTGTCGCAGATCAACAACTGCGCCTATTGCTTGGACATGCATACCCGCGACCTGCTGAAGAGCGGCGTGAAGATTGAAAAGCTCGCGCTGGTCCAGGCGTGGGCCGAGGCGGGCAATCTCTTCGACGAACGCGAGCGCGCGGCGCTCGCCTGGGCCGAGACTGTCACCCGCGTCGCCGAGACCAACGTTCCGGATGAAGCCTATCAAGCCGCCCGCGCGGTCTTCAGCGAGCGCGAGCTGGTCGATCTCACGATCGCGATCAGCCTGATGAATGCGTACAATCGCATGTCGATCAGCTTCCGAAAGACGCCACAGGCTGCGCTCGAGAATGCAGCCTGACCCGAAGGGCATCAGCCGAAACAGAAACCAGGAGCCTGAAAATGACGAGCGTGATTTCTGGCGTCAAGATTCCCGACAGCCGATTGGCGCGCGAAGCCACCGAGCTGGTACGCAGTTACGAAGACGAGATGTTGTTCAACCATTCGGTTCGCGTCTATGTGTTCGGCGCGATCAAAGGGCTGCGTCAGAAGCTGAAGTTCGATTCCGAGCTGCTCTATGTCGCAGCGCTGTTTCACGATCTCGGCCTCATCGATCACTACCACACCGAGACCAAGCGATTTGAGGTCGACGGCGCAGACGCCGCGCGCGACTTTCTGCAAGCGCGCGGCATTGCCGAACCGCAGGCCGATCTGGTGTGGGAAGCGATCGCGCTGCACACCACCCCCGGCATTCCGCAATATATGAGGCCGGAGATCGGTCTCACCAACGCAGGGGTTCTGGTGGACGTCGTCGGTGTTGGATATGACGAGTACACACCGGAGCAGCGCGACCAGGTAATCACTGCGTTCCCCCGCGGTGACTTCAAGAACGAGTTCCTGAAGGTGCAGACCTGCTCAGCCCTGAAGAAGCCGCAGACGACGTTCGGGACGGTCAATTTCGACTACATCGAAGATCACGACCCCAGCTTCCGCAAACCAAACGCATGTACGCGCATCCGCAACACGCCCTGGCAGAGCTAAGGAGACGCCAGGCCGCCGGATCGTTGGGATCATTCGGCGGCACGGCTCGATCGGCGAGGGGGCGTCGGTTTCCTTGATGGGAAATATGGGTTCACGACGCAGCTCGCCGAACGCCCAACGGCGAGATATCTGCACTGCTCAAGCGAGCCATAGCGGCAGTCGAAATAGCCGACGGGACCGTAGATCTGCATGCAGACCGGATAGCGCGGATCATAAGTCTGCGCGTGCGCAGGCGCGCTCGCAAGGAGCATGCCGGCTGCGATGAGCGTAGGCCACGCGCGGCGCATCTCAGCGCGACAGGAAATAGCCTGATGAAGAGCCTGGCGTCTGCGCGCGCGGACGATTTTGATAGGCGTAGGGATCATCGCTCTGGCCTGCGAAGAACGGATTGGCGATGCAGGTCAGCGCGCGACCCGATGCGCTCGCCTGACACTGCGCGTAGCTATCGAACCTGCAATTGCTCAGCCCCGGCCATTCGTCGCCGGTGAGACAGAATGGATGATTCTTGCCGAAGGCGAGCGCCGGCGTGCTTGCGTTGAGCGCGAGCGCAAATGTGGCGAGTGCGAGCGAAAATGTGGCGACAATGGGGAAAGCAATTCGGGCTCGCATCTGGATTTTCCAATCACGCGAATGTGCGCGCGACGTTGTTACGCGCGCATGCAGTTTATGTCGTGTAGTCGACATTGGAACTGCTGAAAACACTTGTTTCAAAGGGTTTCCAGCGCGCTCTGCTAAATCTTCATTAATGAAGCGCGGCCCTTTGGCCCTAACTGTTGCGTCGAAGTTACAGCAATTCCGTCGATCGCTGATATGACGACCCACGGCCCGGGGGCCTACTGAAGAAACTGGAACGGGAATCAAATGAAGAAGAATTTGTTGCTTGCCGCTGTCAGCCTGATCGCGCTCAGCGCGGCTGCGCCGGCGGTGGCTGCTGACCTCGCGGCGCGGCCCTACACCAAGGCTCCGCCGGCGGCGATCGCTGCGGTCTACGACTGGAGCGGCTTCTACATCGGCATCAACGGCGGCGGCGGTTCGGCTCGCACCACCTGGGATTTCGTTGGCGTCGGCCGCGAAGGCTCGCACGATGCGACCGGCGGCACGGTCGGTGGTCAGATCGGCTATCGCTGGCAGTCCGGCCAGTTCGTGTTCGGCGTGGAAGGCCAGGGCAACTGGGCCGACTTCTCCGGCGACAATGTCAGCGCGCTGTTCGCCACCCGCAACCGCACCAAGATCGATGCGTTCGGCCTGATCACCGGCCAGGTCGGTTATGCCTGGAACAACGTGCTGCTCTACGTCAAGGGCGGTGCGGCTGTGGTCAGCGACAAGTACGAGATCTCCGACCTCGGCGGCGGGCTGCTCGCGTCGACCAGCGACACCCGCTGGGGTGGTACTGTTGGTGCCGGCCTCGAGTACGGCTTCGCGCCGAACTGGTCGGTTGGCGTCGAGTACAACCACATCTTCCTGGCCGACAAGGACGTGACGTTCGCCGGCTTCGCTGGCACGGAGCGCATCCGTCAGGACGTCGACATGGGCCTCGTCCGCCTGAACTACAAGTTCGGCGGCATGCCTATCGCGCGCTACTGAGACTGATCGCTCAATTCGAGCGACGTCGAAAGCCCCGGCCTTGCGCCGGGGCTTTTTTTGTTCGAGTTCAACAAGTTAACCATGCCCCTGCGGAATGGTTCAGACGGCTTGACTCCTGAGAACGAAATGAGAACAATGTTCTTCATACGTTCTAGCAAGGGAGCGAGACATGTTCAGGGTTTTCGTGGAAGAAGCGGCTGCACTGGCGTCGATCACGCTGTTCGTCGGGATGATCGCGATCTGGGCCCAGGTGATTCCGCAGCTCTGAGGAGGCGCGGTTGGGGAAAAGCGGGACGACGCGGCGGATTGGCCGCTCCGGCGTGGACTCTCGCGGCGCCACACCCCACCATCGGGACGCGAGTCGGCCGGGCGAGTGCATAATGCCTTGAGGAGCTGGCGACCGCTCCACTTCATCTGCAAGAGGCCGTTACGCGACCATGCCGAGCGCCGGATTTGTCCACCTTCACGTTCACTCGGCCTATTCGCTGCTCAAGGGCTCGATCAAGATCGCCAAGCTTGCCGAGCTCGCCAAGAAGGACCACCAGCCGGCCTTGGCGCTGACCGACACCGACAACATGTTCGGTGCGCTGGAATTCTCCGACAAGATGGCGGGTTCCGGCATCCAGCCGATCGTCGGCTGCGAGCTGGCGATCGACTTCGGCGACCAGGATCCGAACGCGCGCAACGCGCTGGGGCCGTCGCGCGTGGTGCTGCTGGCGGCGCAGGAGCGCGGCTATCGCAGCCTGATGCGGCTGAACTCGCGGGCGTTCCTGGAGACGCCTGACACCCATGCCTCCCACATCAAGTTCGACTGGCTCGAAGGCGAGACCGAGGGGCTGATCGCGCTCACCGGCGGTCCGGACGGACCGATCTCGCTGGCGCTTGCCACCGGGCAGGCCGAAATTGCGGCGTTGCGGTGCGAGCGTCTCGCCAGCCTGTTCGGCGACCGCCTCTACATCGAATTGCAGCGCCACAACACCGACAAGGAACGCCGCATCGAGAGCGGCCTGATCGACATCGCCTATGCCAAAGGCCTGCCGCTGGTCGCGACCAACGAGCCATATTTCGCCGCGACCGACGATTACGAGGCGCACGATGCGCTGTTGTGCATCGCCGGCGGGCGACTGATCGCCGAGACCGAGCGCGAGCAGCTCACGCCCGATCACCGCTTCAAGACGCGCGCCGAGATGGCGGTGCTGTTCGCCGACATTCCGGAGGCGCTGGCCTCGACGGTGGAGATCGCCGAGCGCTGCTCGTTCCGTCCGATGACGCGCAAGCCGATCCTGCCGTTCTTCACCGTCGGCGCCGCATCGAGCTCGGATGCGGCCGCGGTCGAGGCCGCCGAATTGAAGCGCCAGGCGGAGGAGGGGCTCGCCAACCGCCTGCGCGTCCACGGCCTGTCGCAGGGCACGACGGAGGAGACATACGCCCAACGGCTTGCCTTCGAGCTCGACGTCATCATGCGCATGAAATACGCGGGCTACTTCCTGATCGTGTCGGACTTCATCAAATGGGCGAAGTCGCAGGGCATTCCGGTCGGGCCGGGCCGCGGCTCCGGCGCAGGCTCGCTGGTCGCCTGGGCGCTGACCATCACCGATCTCGATCCGATCAAGTTCGGCCTGCTGTTCGAGCGCTTCCTCAATCCCGAGCGCGTCTCGATGCCGGACTTCGACATCGACTTCTGCCAGGATCGCCGCGGCGAGGTGATCCAGTACGTGCAGCAGCGCTACGGCCGCGACCAGGTCGCGCAGATCATCACCTTCGGTACGCTGCAGGCGCGCGGTGTGCTGCGCGACGTCGGCCGCGTGCTGCAGATGCCCTACGGCCAGGTCGACAAACTCACAAAGCTGGTGCCGCAGAATCCGGCCGCACCGGTGACGCTGGCGGCTGCGATCGAGAGCGAGCCGAAGCTCCAGGCGTTCCGCGACGAAGACCCGGTGGTGGCGCGCGCCTTCGACATCGCCCAGCGTCTCGAAGGCCTGACCCGCCATGCCTCGACCCATGCGGCCGGCATCGTGATCGGCGATCGTCCCCTGAGCGAGCTCGTGCCGCTCTACCGCGATCCCAAATCCGACATGCCGGTGACCCAGTTCAACATGAAATGGGTCGAGCCGGCGGGCCTCGTCAAATTCGACTTCCTCGGCCTGAAGACGCTGACCGTGCTCGACGTTGCTTGCAAGCTGCTCAAGCCGCGCAACATCCACGTCGATCTGGCGACGCTGCCGATCGACGATGCCGACAGCTACCAGATGCTAGCGCGCGGCGATGTGGTCGGCGTGTTCCAGGTTGAAAGCCAGGGCATGCGGCGCGCGCTGATCGACATGCGCCCCGACCGTTTCGAGGACATCATCGCGCTGGTGGCGCTCTATCGCCCGGGTCCGATGGCGAACATTCCGACCTATTGCGCGCGCAAGCACGGCGACGAGGAGCCGGAATATCTGCACCCCGTGCTGGAGCCGATCCTGAAAGAGACCTTCGGCGTCATCATCTACCAGGAACAGGTGATGCAGATCGCGCAGGTGATGTCGGGCTATTCGCTCGGCGACGCCGACCTGTTGCGCCGCGCCATGGGCAAGAAGATCCGCGCCGAGATGGACAAGCAGCGCGACATCTTCGTCGCGGGCGCGGTGAAGAACGGCGTGCCGAAGGCGCAGGCCGAGACCATCTTCGAGCTGCTGGCGAAGTTCGCCGACTACGGCTTCAACAAGAGCCACGCGGCGGCCTATGCGCTGGTGTCCTATCACACCGCCTACATGAAGGCGCATTATCCGGTGGAGTTCATCGCGGCGTCGATGACGCTCGATCTCAACAACACCGACAAGCTTTCCGAATTCCGCTCCGAGGCGCAGCGCCTCGGCATCAAGGTCGAGCCGCCGAACGTCAATCGCTCGGGCGCGACCTTCGAGGTCGGCGAGAAGACGATCTACTACGCGCTCGCCGCGCTGAAGGGCGTCGGCATTCAGGCGATCGACCAGATCATCGAGGAGCGCACGAAGAACGGTCTCTTCACCTCGCTCGCCGACTTCGCCGCGCGGGTCAATCCGCGCGCGATCAACAAGCGCATCATCGAAAGTCTTGCCGCCGCCGGCGCCTTCGACACGCTGGAGCCGAATCGGGCGCGCGTCTTCGCCGGCGCGGACTCGATTCTGGCCGCCTGCCAGCGCGCGCACGAGGCCGCCACCATCGGCCAGAACGACATGTTCGGCGGTTCGGCGGATGCGCCCAGCATCATGTTGCCGCAGGTCGAGCCGTGGCTGCCGGCCGAGCGGCTGCGCCGCGAATATGACGCGATCGGCTTCTTCCTGTCGGGACATCCGCTGGACGATTACGCCACGGTGCTGAAGCGCCTGCGCGTGCAGAGCTGGGCCGAGTTCTCGCGCGCGGTGAAGACCGGCGCCACCGCCGGCAAGGTCGCGGCCACCGTGGTCTCGCGCATGGAGCGGCGCACCAAGACCGGCAACAAGATGGGCATCATGGGCCTGTCCGATCCGACCGGCCATTTCGAGGCGGTGCTGTTCTCCGAGGGCCTCGCGCAATATCGCGACGTGCTGGAGCCGGGCGCCGCCGTGCTGCTCCAGCTCGGCGCCGAGCTCCAGGGCGAGGACGTCCGCGCCCGCGTGCTGCATGCCGAGCCGCTGGATGACGCCGCCGCCAAGACGCAAAAGGGCTTGCGCATCTTCCTGCGCGACACCAAGCCGCTGGAATCGATCGCCAAGCGTCTCGCCGGACCCGAGATGGCGCCCGCGAACGGTGCCGCGCCAAAGATCGGCAGCCCGGGCATCGCGCCGCGCTCCAACGGCGACGGCGAGGTCTCGCTGGTGATGATGCTCGACCTCGAGACCGAGGTGGAGATGAAGCTGCCCGGCCGCTTCAAGGTCTCGCCGCAGATCGCCGGCGCGATCAAGGCGGTCGCGGGTGTGGTGGACGTGCAGCAGCTCTAAGACCCGGTCTGCGCGATCCACACAGTGGTCGTGGGATGTTGTTGCAACCTGTCGCTGATTCCAGCTAGCATGCACCCCGGGGAATGGGCTGGGGTGTGCGATGCTGCGACGGGGCGCGTTGTTGTTGGCCGTTGGTGCGATGCTGGTGGGCTGTGTCAGCGATCAGGTCGGAACCGACTTTGCCTCTGTGTCGAAAAAGGTCGGGCCACCGCGCGCCGGGCACTCGCGCGTCGTCCTGCTCCAGGACAAGAGGAATGGCCTCAGCATGGCGATCTGCGCCTGTGAGGTGAAGCTCGACGGTGCGCCGCTCGGCAAAGTCGTGGCTGGGAAATACGCCTATGCCGATCGGCCGGCGGGTCGCCACGAATTGCTGGTGACGGAGCTGATGTTTCCGGGCGACACCAAGCGCGAGATCGTGATGGAAGCCGGCCGGACGCACTTCTACCTCATCAAGAGCAGCCCCAGGCACGACGCCGCGACCGGCGGCGCGATCGTAGGCGGCTTGGCCGGGCTTGCCGTCGTTTCCGTGGCGACAGCAGGAGACGCCAATCCCGGGCCGGCCGAACTCGTTGCGCTGGACGAGGCGACCGCGCGGACGAAGCTCGCCGAGCTGCAAGCTGTGGAGTGAGGTGCGCTGCACGACGATCCGATCGCACAGGGTAGCGACTTGAAGGAGCCTTGCGCCGTTTCGAAGCTGACTTGAGGCTGACTTGAGGGTGATCTGGAGCTGACGGCAGCAGCGGCGTGGCCATGCCACCGCCTCAATCCGAGCTTTTCGTTCAACCGCCGTTCAGCCGGCTGCGCGCTTCATGCGTGGTGGCACCTCAACAACAATAGCGGGCAAGCAAGCCATGCGTGGGACGCTCAAAGTCTTCATTTGCCTTCTCCTGCCGATCGTGGCCCTTGCCGCCGGCGCGCCGGGACCCGTGCGCGCCCAGCAGCAGGAAAAGCGCATCGCGCTCGTGGTCGGCAACGGCGCCTATGCCAAATCGCCGCTGGCGACCACTGCGAACGATGCCGGCCTGATTGCGCAAACGCTGCAAGCGGCGGGCTTCGACGTCGTCGGCGCGCGCGATCTCGACGGCGATACGCTGCGCAAGAGTTTTCGCGATTTCATCCAGAAGGCGCAGGCCTCCGGCCCTGGCACCGTCGCGATGATCTATCTTGCCGGCTATGGCGTGCAGCTTGCCGGCGAGAACTATTTTATCCCGGTCGATTCCAACATCACCCGCGACACCGACATTCCGACCGAAGCCTTGCGCGTCAGCGACTATGTCCGCCAGCTCGCCGCCATTCCGCTCAAGGCCAACATCGTCGTGCTCGATGCGGCCCGCGCGCAGCCATTCATCGAAGGCGGCCAGCCGATCGCGAGTGGCCTCGCGCTGGTCGAGCCCGAGGCGAACATGCTGATCGCCTTCAATGCGGCGCCCGGCACGGTGGCGCCGGAGGAGCCGGGACCCTACGGCATCTACGCGCAGTCGCTTGCCGAGATGATCCGCACCGGCGGCCTGCCGCTGCCCGGGGTGTTCGATCGCGTCCGCCTGCGCGTCAACGAGGCCAGCAAGGGCGCGCAGGTGCCCTGGAACGAGCAGAAGATCACCGCCCCATTTTCGTTCTTCGAGCGTGGGCCGGATGCGCCACCGCCGGAGGCCGCGCCCGACCAGGTCGCTGCGATCCGCAACAAGCCGATCCGCGATCTCGGCGTGCAGGATGCCTATGCCGCCGCGCTCGAGCGCGACACGCTGCCGGCCTATGAGGAATTTCTCGTGGCCTATCCGAACGATCCGCTCGCAAAGCGCGTGATGGCGATCGTCGCGGCGCGCCGCGAAGCCATCACCTGGCGGCGGACCTACCGCACCGACACGCCCGAAGCGTACTGGTCGTATCTGCGTCGCTATCCGCGCGGCCCGCATGCGGCGGATGCGCGCCGGCGCCTTGCGATCCTCACCGCGCCGGCCGAGCCGCCGCCGAGCTTTGCGATGATCGACTACGACGTGCCGCCACCGCCGCCGGAGGAGGTGGTCTATGTCGATCGCCCGGTGCTGTATTTCAGCGATCCTGATTTTGGCTTCGCGCCGCCACCGCCGCCGCCGGTCTACTATCTGCCGCCGCCGCCGCCGGATTTCGTCGTGCTGCCGCCGCCGCTGCCCGTGGTCGGCCTGTTCGTGCTGCCGCAGCCGGTGTTCGTGCCGATCCCGGCGTTCGTCCAGCCGCCGGTCTATGTCGCGCCGCCGCCGAACAACATCATCTACCAGAACATCCACAACACCACGGTCATCAATACCGTGATCGACCGTCCGCCAGCCACGCCGACGGGCGCGGCGCCTGCGCCGGGCAATCTGGCGCCAGCCGTTGCCGGACGCGCCAACCCGGCAGGTCCGGCGGTGCCACAGGCCGTCGTCCAGCGCGCTGCCCTGATCCAGCAGGGCAAGGCGCCGATGCCACCGAGTGCGAGCATCCAGCCGACGGCTAGACCTACGGCTAGACCTGGAGCGCCTGCCGCGGCGCCGGCGAATGTCGCTCCGACTGTTGCGCCAACCGCTGCGCCACCGACCAGGCTGCCGCAGGCCAACACGCTGCCGGTCCCCGGCGCTCACGGCGGCCCACCGGCGCCGCCCGCGGGGGCAGGGCCTCTGCCGGGCGGAAGGCCCGTGCCGCCGACGGCGACTGCACCCGGTGCGCCGTCGCCGACCCATCCGGGGGCGCCGACGACTGCTGCGCCCGGCACAACACCGCCGGCTCATTCCGGTGCGCCAACGGCTGTCGCGCCAGGGACGGCTGCGCCCCCCGCGACCAGTCCGGCCGCTCGGCCCGGCCAAGTGCCGAAGCCACCGGTGGCACAGAGCCCAGCTGGGGCCGGGCCTGCGGATCACGCCAAATCCGCGACCCGCGAGCCGGCCAGCTTGCCGCCGCCAGCGGCGGGTGGGCACGGCACGCCTCCGACCACCGCCGGCAGACCGGTCACGCCGCCACCCTCGGCCGCGCGCGAGCCGATCAAGCCGCCGAATCATCCGTCGGCTGCGCCGGCGCAGGCTGCCCGGCCGTCCGCACCGCCACCGCGGCCGCAAGCCGTGGCACGACCGACGCCTCCGCCGCCGGCCGCCGTCGCGCGCCCGGCACCGCCGCCTCCGCCGCGTGTCGCATCGCCTCCACCGGCACGGGTGGCTCCGCCCGTGGCGGCTGCGCGGCCGGCGCCGCCTCCGCCGGTCGCAAGGCCAGCGCCGCCGCCGATGGCACGGCCCGCGCCGCCGCCGCCGGTGGCTCGGCCGGCACCACCGCCGCCGCCCCGGATGGCCGTCGCGCCTCCGCCACCGCCGCGCCCGGCAGCGCCTCCGCCACACCCCGCGGCTCCGCCGCCGGCGGCAAAGAAGTGCCCGCCGAACCAGCCGAAGTGCTAAGGCACGGCCCGATCTCTCTAAAAGGGGCCTCTCGCGGGCGAAAACCGCCCCCCGAAAGGCCCTTAATTTCCTTGCTTCTGGCCGAAATGGCGCTATATAGCGCGCCATCTCACACGGAAACATGGCTCAAAAGGCCGTCCGGTGGCAACCGGGGCGAGAACGCTCCGTTTTGCTCACACGTTTCCGGAGGAACCAACCGGAGAATTAGAACGATGGCGCTTCCTGATTTCACCATGCGTCAGCTGCTCGAAGCTGGCGTGCACTTTGGTCACCAGTCTCACCGCTGGAATCCGAAAATGGCACCGTTCATTTTCGGCACCCGCAACAACATCCACATCGTCGACCTCGCCCAGACCGTGCCGATGCTGCACCAGGCCCTCCAGGCCGTCAGCGACACGGTTGCCAAGGGCGGCCGCATCCTGTTCGTCGGCACCAAGCGCCAGGCGCAGGACGGCGTTGCGGACGCAGCCAAGCGCTGCGCGCAGTATTTCGTCAATTCGCGCTGGCTCGGCGGCACGCTGACCAACTGGAAGACGATCTCGGCCTCGATCAAGCGCCTGCGTCACCTCGACGACGTGCTGTCGGGCGGCGAAGCCAATTCCTACACGAAGAAGGAGCGCCTGACGCTGCAGCGCGAGCGCGACAAGCTCGATCGTTCGCTCGGTGGCATCAAGGACATGGGCGGTCTGCCCGACCTGATCTTCGTGATCGACACCAACAAGGAAGACATCGCGATCCAGGAAGCCCAGCGGCTCAACATCCCGGTTGCGGCGATCGTCGACACCAATTCGGACCCCAAGGGCATCACCTATGTGGTGCCGGGCAATGACGACGCCGGCCGCGCGATTTCGCTGTACTGCGATCTCATTGCGCGTGCGGCAATCGACGGCATTTCGCGCGCGCAGGGCGATTCGGGCGTCGACATCGGCGCCTCGGCCCAGCCGCTCGCCGAAGAGCTGCCGGCGCCCTCGTCGAGCGGTTTCCAGGGCCTTGCAGGTCCCCGCGGCACCGCGGACGACCTCAAGAAGCTGCCGGGCGTGTCGGGTGCGATCGAGAAGAAGTTCAACGATCTCGGCATCTTCCACTACTGGCAGCTCGCCGAGCTCGACCACGACACCGCGCACACGATCGGCGAAGAAGTCGGTCTGCCGAGCCGCGCGGATGCCTGGGTGGCCAAGGCCAAGGCGCTGACCGCAGAAGCGGAATAGTCAAAAAGAGCGATGGGTTGGCCGGATAGGATCCGGCCACCATTTCAGTTGACGCGAATTCCTGAGATGGACCGCGGCGGGGTGCTTCGATGCCGCGCCGCGGCAAACCGGCAGGCACAAAGGATTTTCAACGATGGCAACGATCACAGCTGCGATGGTCAAGGACCTGCGCGAGTCGACCGGCGCGGGCATGATGGACTGCAAGGCCGCCCTGACCGAAAACGACGGCAACATGGAAGCAGCGCAGGACTGGCTGCGCAAGAAGGGCCTGTCGAAGGCCGCCAAGAAGTCGGGCCGTGTCGCGGCAGAGGGGCTGATTGGCGCGCTCACCAAGGGCACCAAGGGCGTCGTGGTCGAGGTCAACTCCGAGACCGATTTCGTGGCGCGCAACGGCCAGTTCCAGGGGCTGGTCAAGATGATCGCCCAGGTCGCGTTCGACGTCGGCGCCGATGTCGAGAAGATCAAGGCCGCCAAGGTCGGCGACGTCACGATCGAGACCGCGATCAATGACGCGATCGCCACCATCGGCGAGAACATGACGCTGCGCCGCGCTGCCCAGCTCGAAGTCAGCCAGGGCGTGGTGTCGAGCTATGTCCACGGGGCCGTCGTCGACGGCGCCGGCAAGATGGGCGTGATCGTGGCGCTGGAATCGCCGGGCAAGGCCGACGAGCTCGCAACGCTCGGCCGCCAGATTGCCATGCATGTCGCCGCCACCAACCCGCTGGCACTCGATCCGTCCGGCCTCGATCCGGCGGTCGTCAAGCGCGAGAAGGACGTGCTCGCCGACAAATACCGCCAGCAGGGCAAGCCCGAGAACGTGATCGAGAAGATCGTCGAGTCCGGCCTCAAGACCTACTACAAGGAAGTCTGCCTGCTCGAGCAGGCCTTCATCCACGACACCGGCAAGTCGGTGGCGCAGGCGGTGAAGGAGGCCGAGGGCAAGGTCGGCGGGCCAGTGAAGATCGCGGGCTTTGTGCGCTATGCTCTCGGTGAGGGAATCGAGAAGCAGGAAAGCGACTTCGCAGCCGAGGTCGCGGCGGCCAGCGGTAAGAAGTAAGCGCCGGAACACCTCCTTCCGGCGTGCCGCCGGAAGCGGCGCCCGGACAAGGAAAGTGCTCATGACTGATCCGGTCTATCGTCGCGTCGTGATCAAGCTGTCCGGCGAATATCTCGCGGGACAGCAGGGCTTTGGTATCGACCAGCCGACCGTGGACCGGGTTGCGGACGATCTGATTGCCGCCCGCAAGCTCGGCACCGAGGTCGCGGTCGTGATCGGCGGCGGCAATATCGTGCGTGGTGTCGAGGTGTCATCCCGCGGCGTATCGCGCCCGACCGGCGACACCATGGGCATGCTCGCCACCATGATGAACTGCCTCGCGCTGGAAGCGGCGATCGAGCGCAAGGGCACGCCGGCGCGCACGCTGTCCGCTTTCGTCATGCCGGAGATTTCCGAGCTGTTCACCCGCACCGCGGCGCACAAATACCTCGCCGAGGGCCGGATCGTGCTGCTCGGCGGCGGAACCGGCAATCCGTTCTTCACCACCGACACGACCGCGGTGTTGCGCGCCGCCGAGATCGGCGCCCAGGCGGTGCTGAAGGCGACCAATGTCGACGGCGTCTACTCGGCCGACCCGAAGAAGGATCCGACCGCCACGCGGTTCGAACCGGCTGACGCATTCGCAGGCCATCGAGGGCGACTACAAGGTGATGGATGCCACCGCCTTCGCGCTTGCCCGCGAGACGTCGCTGCCTATCATTGTATTCTCGATCGCGCAGTCGGGTTCGATCGGTGCGATTCTGCGTGGTGCCGGCCACGGAACCATTGTCGCCGGCTGACGGCTCGTCGTCGCGCCCCAATAGAAGGGCGCGGAGCGGTCGCCGGGATTTTGAAGGAGAAACGTGATGGCCACGGGTAGTTTCGACCTCAACGAAGTGAAGCGCCGCATGCAGGGCGCCGTCCAGTCCCTCAAGCACGAGCTTGGCGGCCTGCGGACGGGGCGCGCCTCCGCCTCGATGCTCGATCCGGTGCAGGTCGACGCTTATGGCACTCACATGCCACTCAATCAGCTCGCCACCGTCAGCGTGCCGGAGCCGCGCCTGATCTCGGTGCAGGTCTGGGACAAGTCGATGGTCAAGGCCGTGGAGAAGGCGATCGTCGATTCCAACCTCGGCCTGTCGCCCGCGACCGAGGGCCAGGTGCTGCGCCTGCGTATTCCCGAGCTCAACGAGGAGCGCCGCAAGGAGCTGGTGAAGGTCGCGCACAAATACGCGGAGGCCGCCAAGGTTGCTGCGCGCCACGTCCGTCGCGACGGTCTCGACGTGCTCAAGAAGCTCGAGAAGAATCACGAGATGTCGGAGGACGACCAGAAGCGTCACGCCGACGAGGTGCAGAAGGCGACCGACGGCACGATCACCGAGATCGACCAGCTGCTGGCCGCCAAGGAAAAAGAAATCCTCACCGTTTAAGGCATCGCCTTCATGTCCAACGCCACCGCGCCCGCAACGGAAGGACCCGACCGGTCCGACGCGCCTGCGCATGTCGCCATCATCATGGATGGCAACGGGCGTTGGGCGGCTGCGCGCGGCTTGCCGCGTGCGGAAGGGCATCGCCGTGGCGTGGACGCGCTGCGCCGCGTGGTGCGCGCCTCGCACGAGCTCGGCATTCGCTATCTCACCATCTTCTCGTTCTCCTCGGAGAACTGGTCGCGCCCGGCGAGCGAGATCGGCGATCTTTTCGGCCTGCTGCGGCGCTTCATCCGCAACGATCTGGCGAGCCTGCATCGCGACGGCGTCAAGGTCCGCATCATCGGCGAGCGCGAAGGGCTCGAGAGCGACATCTGCGCGCTCCTCAGCGAGGCGGAGGAGCTGACGCGCGACAACACGCGCCTCACGCTCGTCGTCGCCTTCAACTACGGCTCGCGGCAGGAGATCGCGAAGGCCGCGCAGAAGCTCGCGCGCGAGGTCGCAGAGGGCAGGCGGGATCCCGCCACGATCGACGCCGAGACGCTTGGCGCGCATCTCGATGCGCCCGACATTCCCGATCCCGATCTCATCATCCGCACCAGCGGCGAGCAGCGCCTGTCCAACTTCCTGATGTGGCAGGCCGCCTATAGCGAGCTCGTCTTCGTGCCGATCCACTGGCCCGATTTCGACAAGGCGGCGCTGGAAAGCGCGATCGCCGAATTTGCCAGGCGCGAGCGCCGTTTCGGCGGCCTGGTCGCGAAAACCGCCTCGTGAGCGAACCCGACGCCGCACCGGCGGGCTCTGCGCCTGCCCCGAGCAATCTCGTGCTGCGGGTTCTCGCCGCGCTCGTGCTGGCGCCGCTCGCCATTGCGCTCGCCTACGCCGGCGGCTGGCTGTGGGCACTTCTTGTCACCCTGGTATCGATCGGATTGTTCGCGGAATGGCTGATGGTGGTGGGCGCGGGCTCGGTCGCGCTGACTGGGACGGGGACTATCGTCATCGCCATCATGGGATTTTGCGTTGCCTTCGGCGCGCTCAAGACGGCTGTCATCGCCGGCTTCATCGGCGGTGCGATCGTGACGCTGATCGCGCGGGGCAAGTTCGTCTGGGCGGCTACCGGATTTGCCTATGCATCGGCGGCGCTGCTGGCCTCGATCCTGGTGCGGCAGGATCTCTTAAACGGGTTCGCCGCCCTGATGTTCGTGCTGCTCGTGGTGTGGGCGACCGATATCGGCGGCTATTTCGCCGGCCGCAGCATCGGTGGACCGAAGCTGTGGCCACGCGTGAGTCCCAAGAAGACCTGGGCGGGCGCTCTCGGCGGCTTTGTCGCAAGCCTCTTGGTTGCGGTGGGCTTCGCGGCTTGCGGGCTCGGAAAGATGGCGCCATTGCTGCTCGTCAGCGCCATCCTGTCGGTGGTATCGGCATTGGGCGATCTGTTCGAATCCGCGGTGAAGCGGCGCTTCGGCGTCAAGGATTCCAGTCACTTAATTCCCGGCCATGGCGGACTTATGGACCGCCTGGACGGCTTTGTTGCCGCCATCCTGGCGGCATGGATTATCGGCTTTCTCCGCCATGGTGTGCATAGCGCCGGAAGCGGTCTTATGGTTTGGTGAGGATATGAGCGCGGTCCCATTGCGTAACAACAGGCTTGCTGCGTCTGCCGTCCGCAGCGTCACGGTACTCGGTGCCACCGGCTCGATCGGCGACAGCACGATGGATTTGCTGCGCGCCTCGCCCGAACGCTATCGCGTCGAGGCGCTGACGGCGAACGGCAATGTCGAAGCGCTGGCCAAGCTCGCGAAGGAATTCTCCGCGCGCTACGTCGCGATCGCCGACACCTCCAAGCTCGCCGAGCTGAAGGCCGCGTTGGCCGGGACCAGCACCGAATGCGGCGCCGGCGAAAGCGCGGTGATCGAGGCGGGTGCGCGTCCTGCCGATTGGGTGATGGCGGCCGTGAGCGGCGCCGCCGGACTGAAGCCGGCCCTGGCCGCGGTTGATCGCGGCGCGCATGTCGCGCTCGCCAACAAGGAATGCCTGGTCTGCGCCGGCGATTTCTTCATGCAGCGCGCGGCAAAAGCCGGCGCCTGCATCCTGCCGGCCGATTCCGAGCACAATGCTCTGTTCCAGGCGCTGAGCTCAGGCAATCGCGACGAGCTCGTCCGCGTCATCATCACGGCCTCCGGCGGCCCGTTCCGGACCTGGAAGCCTGCCGACATCGAGCAGGCCACGCTCGAGCAGGCCCTGAAGCATCCCAATTGGAGCATGGGCCAGAAGATCACGATCGATTCCGCCTCGATGATGAACAAGGGGCTCGAGGTGATCGAGGCGTCCTATCTGTTCGCGCTCGCGCCCGACGAGATCGACGTGCTCGTTCATCCGCAGTCGATCATCCACGGCATGGTCGAGTTTTCCGATTGCTCCGTCGTGGCCCAGCTCGGCGCGCCCGACATGCGGACGCCGATCGCGCACTGTCTCGGCTGGCCTGACCGTATCAAGGGTCCGGCGGCCAAGCTCGACCTGGCCAAGATCGGCCAGCTGACCTTCGAGGCGCCGGATTTCGAGCGGTTCCCGGGCCTGCGCCTGGCCTACGATTCGCTCCGGACCGGGAAGGGAGCGACCACCGTCTACAACGCTGCCAACGAGGTCGCTGTCGCCGCCTTCATCGCCGGCAAGATCCGGTTTGGTGCGATCGCGCGCCTGGTCGAGGCGACGCTGGATGACTGGGTCCGCAGCGGGAACCAGGCTCCGATGACCTCGGCCGATGATGCAATCTCCGTTGACCATGTTGCGCGAAATAAAGCTGCCGCCCTATTGCCTCAAATTGCCTTAAAGGCATCCTAGATGGTTCGGGGCCAGGGCCTTGCGGCGCTGGATGAGGGAATTCGATGATCGACTTTTTTGTCCATAGTTTCAATACGTTGAGCCATGGGCTCCTCGGTTACGCGATCCCCTTCTTGTTCGTCTTGACCATCGTCGTGTTCTTCCACGAGCTCGGCCATTTCCTGGTCGCGCGCTGGGCGGGCGTTCGCGTTTTGACCTTTTCACTCGGTTTCGGACCTGAACTGGTCGGTTTCAACGACCGTCACGGGACCCGCTGGAAGATCTCCGCGATTCCGCTTGGCGGTTACGTCAAGTTTTTCGGCGACGAGAGCGAGGCCTCGACCCCGTCGGCCGAGACGCTCGCGGCCATGACGGCCGAGGAGCGGGCCGGCAGCTTCCACCACAAGAAGGTCGGCCCGCGCGCCGCCATCGTCGCAGCCGGACCGATCGCCAATTTCATCCTGGGCGCGCTGATCTTCGCCGCCATGGCGCTGTACTACGGCAAGCCGAGCACGATCGCGCGCGTCGACGGCGTCGTCGCCGACGGCGCGGCGGCGGCGGCGGGCTTCAAGATCGGGGACGTCGTCGTCCAGATCGACGGCAAGCCGATCGAGAGCTTTGCCGACATGCAGCGAATCGTTGCGATGAGCGCAGGTTCAGCGCTTGCGTTCCAGGTGAAGCGGGACGGCGCCATCGTGTCGCTGACCGCGACCCCCGCACTGCTTGAGCGCAAGGATCCCTTCGGCAACCGCCATCGCGTCGGCGTGCTCGGTGTCGAGCATAAGTCGCAGGCCGGTGAGGCCTCGACCGCTCCGGTGGGCATCGGCGAAGCGCTCAAGATCGGCGTCGAGCAGGTCTGGTTCATCATCACCAGCACCTTCAAGTTCCTGGGCTCGTTGTTCGTCGGAAACGGCAATCCCAACGAGGTCAGCGGCGTCCTGGGAATCGCGAAGATGTCGGGGCAGGCGGCCAGCGCCGGATTCCAGTTCGTGATCAATTTGTGCGCGGTGCTGTCGGTGTCGATCGGCCTGTTGAACCTGTTCCCGATCCCGCTGCTCGATGGCGGTCACCTTATGTTCTATGCGGCGGAAGTGGTCCGCGGCCGGCCTCTGTCCGAACGGACTCAGGAGATGGGGTTCCGAATCGGGCTCGGTTTGGTGCTGATGTTGATGGTGTTTGCGACCTACAACGACATCCTTCGGATGGCGGCTTCCTGATAGGGGCTTTTTTGTGGCGTTGCTGTTGAGCAACGTCTTGGAATGAAATTGAAATTGCGGCGCGCTCGACCGTTTGCGGCGTCGGTGAAATTGGCTACAAGCGGCCTGAACTTGGGGAATCTTTCCAGATCGGCGTTGGGGTTGGGTCTGGTACGGAATGATAAGGGCGCGTTGCGCGATGAAGTTTGGACTGCGACTCCGGGGGCTTGCTCGCAACCCTGATCATGTTCGGCGCGCCGGTGGTTGCCCCGGTTGGGGCTGTTTTCGTGTCTTCGTCTGCGCTTGCTCAGACGGTCCAGTCGATTTCCGTCCAAGGAAATCGCCGTGTCGAGGTGGAGACGATCCGCTCCTATTTCAAGCCGGGTCCGGGCGGCCGCCTGGATCAAGGCGCCATCGACGACGGCCTGAAGGCGTTGATCGAGACCGGCCTGTTCCAGGACGTCAGGATCAATCGTGGCCCCGGCGGCCAGATCATCGTCTCCGTGGTGGAAAACCCGGTGATCGGGCGCATCGCCTTCGAGGGCAACAAGAAGATCAAGGACGAGCAGCTCACCGCTGAGGTCCAGTCCAAGGCACGGGGCACCTTCTCCCGCGCCATGGTGCAGTCCGACACCTTGCGAATCGCCGAGATCTATCGCCGGTCCGGCCGCTATGACGTGCGCGTCACGCCTGAAATCATCGAGCAGCCGAACAACCGCGTCGACCTGATCTTCACGATCGAGGAGGGCGCCAAGACCGGCGTCAAGTCGATCGAGTTCGTCGGCAACAGTGCGTTCTCGTCTTATCGCCTGCGCGACGTCATCAAGACGCGCGAATCGAACCTGCTGAGCTTCCTCGCCAGCGGCGACATCTACGATCCCGATCGCGTCGAGGCCGACCGCGACCTGATCCGCCGCTTCTATCTCAAGCACGGCTTCGCCGACGTCCAGGTCGTGGCCGCGCTCACCGAATACGATCCGGAGAAGAAGGGCTTCAACGTCACCTTCAAGATCGAGGAAGGCGCGCAATACCGCGTCGGCGCGGTCGACTTCCGCTCCAGCATTCCGAACTTCGACCCCACCTCGCTGCGCACCTATTCGCGCATCAATGTCGGCTCGCTCTACAACGTCGAATCGGTCGAGAAGTCGGTCGAGGAGATGCAGATCGAGGCTTCGCGCCGCGGTTATGCCTTCGCGGTGGTTCGTCCCGGCGGCGATCGCAATTTCGAGGCCCATACCGTCTCCGTCGTGTTCAACGTCGACGAGGGCCCGCGCACCTATATCGAGCGCATCAACCTGCGCGGCAACACCCGCACGCGCGACTACGTGATCCGCCGCGAGTTCGACATCTCGGAAGGCGATGCCTACAACCGCGCGCTGGTCGACCGCGCCGAGCGGCGGCTGAAGAACCTCGACTACTTCAAGAGCGTGAAGATCACGACGGAGCCCGGTTCGTCGAGCGATCGCGTGATCCTGATCGTCGATATGGAAGAGAAATCGACCGGCGACTTCTCGATCTCGGGCGGCTACTCCACGACCGACGGCGCGCTGGCCGAAGTCTCGATCTCCGAGCGCAATCTGCTCGGCCGCGGCCTGTTCGCCAAGGCGTCGGTGACCTATGGCCAGTATGCGCGCGGTTACTCGCTGTCGTTCGTCGAGCCCTATCTGCTCGACTACCGCGTGGCGCTCGGCCTCGACCTCTATCAGCGCCAGCAGCTGGCCAACAGCTACATCTCCTACGGCACCAAGACGCTCGGCTTCTCGCCGCGCCTCGGCTTCTCCTTGCGTGAAGACCTGGCGCTCCAGCTGCGCTACTCGATCTACCAGCAGGAAATCACGCTGCCGTACTACCTGACGAACTGTAACAACAATCCGGGCAGCTCGTTCAACCCGAGCCCGGCCTTCGCCGCCGTGAACGGCATCGACCTGAGCTCGACCAATGGCCTCGGCTGCTACAGCGACGGCGAAGCCTCGCTGCCGGTGCGCAAGGAGCTTGCCAACGGCAAGACCCTGACCTCGGCGCTCGGCTACACGCTGACCTACAACACGCTGGACAACAACAAGAACCCCACCGACGGTCTGCTCATCGACTTTCGGCAGGATTTCGCCGGCGTCGGCGGCGACGTCAGCTATCTGAAGACCGTTGCGGACGGAAAGTATTACGCTCCGCTGGTGTCTGACATCGTCGGCATCGTCCGTCTGCAGGGCGGTATTCTGACCAAGATCAACGATGATCTGCGGATGCTCGACCACTTCCAGATGGGCCCGAACCTCGTCCGCGGCTTCGCGCCGAATGGTATCGGCCCGCGCGACCTGAATCCGTTCGGTACGCAGGACGCGCTCGGCGGCACCAAGTATTGGGGCGCTTCGCTCGAATTGCAGATGCCGTTCTGGTTCCTGCCCAAGGAAGTGGGTCTGAAGGGCGCGGTCTATGCCGACGCCGGCGGTCTCTACGACTATAAGGGACCGACGAGTTGGACCGCTACCAACGAGGTCAATGTGCCGGGCTGTATCCCGTCGACCATCAATCCGACGAGCACCGGAACCTGTACCGGCCTCATTTATGACGACAGCAAAGTGGTCCGCACGTCGGTCGGTGTCGGCCTGATCTGGCAGTCGCCGTTCGGTCCGCTGCGCTTCGATTACGCCGTGCCGCTCACCAAGGGCAAGTACGACCGCACGCAGGAGTTCCGGTTCGGCGGCGGCACCACGTTCTAATTCGATCAGCACGGCACGATCCGGATCACTGGAGCCGGTTTCCGAAAGGGATCGTGCCAATCCTGCAGATGAGGCATGATGCGGCCTGACCGCTTCATGCCGAAGCCGGACCGCGACGGGGTGGAATGGCGCAGCCGACCTTCTTCACAAAACCGCCTGCCTCAGCGTTGGCTGACATTGCCGCGCTGACCAAGGCGCAGCTGGTCGACCCCGAAAGGGGCGGCCGGATCATCACGGGCCTTGCTTCGCTCGACGAAGCCGGCCCGATGCATCTGGCGTTCTTCGACAACCTGAAATATGCCGATCAGCTCAAGGCGACCCGGGCCGGGGCCTGCCTCGTGAGCCCGCGCTTCGAGGCCGAGGTGCCCGCGCATGTGGCCGTGCTGCGGGTGACGCAGCCGTTCCGTGCCTTCGTCAGGATCGCGCGGGAATGGCACGGAGACGCGCTCAGGCCGCAATCCTGGGTCGGCAATGACGGCATCGCGCCGTCCGCCATCATCGATCCGACGGCCCGGCTCGAGGATGGCGTGATCGTCGATCCCTTGGCCGTGATCGGCCCGGACGCCGAGATCGGCAGCGGCACCGTGATCGGCGTCGGTGCGGTGATCGGCCCCGGCGTCAAGATCGGCCGGGACTGCAATGTCGGTGCCCGCACGGCCATCCAGTGCTCCCTGATCGGCAACAACGTGCTGATCCATCCGGGCTGCTCGATCGGCCAGGACGGCTACGGCTTCATTTTCTTCGGCCCTGAGGGCCACCTGAAGGTGCCGCAGACCGGGCGGGTGCTGATCCAGAATGACGTCGAGGTCGGCGCCAACACCACGATCGACCGCGGCTCCTTGCGCGACACCGTGATCGGCGAAGGGACCAAAATCGACAATCAGGTCCAGATCGGCCACAATGTGACGATCGGGCGGCACTGCCTGCTGGCGGCCCAGATCGGCCTCGCCGGCAGCCTGACCATCGGCGACAACGTGGCGCTGGGAGCGAAGGTTGGCATCAACAACCACCTCAAGATCGGCGACGGAGCTCAGGTGACCGCCATGAGCGCCGTCAAGGACGACATCCCGCCTGGCGGACGCTGGGGCGGGCATTTCGCCAAGCCGACCAAACAGTGGTTCAAGGAGATCATCGCGGTGGAGCGCCTGGTGCGCGACAGCAAGGCCGATGCGAAGGACGAGGGACGGGAATGACGGTGGAATCACCTGTTAAGTTCGAACTGGTGGATATCAACGCGATCCTCCAGACCCTGCCGCACCGCTTTCCGATGCTCTTGATCGACCGCGTGATCAACATCCGCGCCGATTACAGCGGCATCGGCATCAAGAACGTCACCTTCAACGAGCCGGCTTTCCAGGGGCACTTTCCCGAGCGCCCAGTCTATCCCGGCGTGATGATGATCGAGGCGATGGCGCAGACCGCGGGCGTGATCGGCATCAAGTCGGTCGAGGGCACCGAGAAGCCGCGCGCGGTCTATTTCCTGACCATCGACAAGTGCAAGTTCCGCAAGCCCGTGCTGCCCGGCGATACCATCGAGTATCACATGCGCTCGCTCGGCCGCCGCAAAGCCATGTGGTGGTTTCACGGCGATGCCAAGGTCAACGGGCAGATCGTTGCGGAAGCCGACGTCGGCGCCATGCTGACGGACTGAGCGGGATCAATCCCTCTGGGCCGGCTCGTGTGTCCGGCACGCGTAGCTCCCGGTGGTCGCCTCGGGCTTGATATTTTGGTTGAAGAACTGCCCCATGGAGGGCGCGCCGAGGAGACGCTCGACCGTATCGGGCGTCACGTCGCAATAGCGGTCATAGGCGCCGTTGTTCGCGACAACCAGATTCTGCTGCGCGCGATCGTAACAGACCCGCTGAAGCACCGTGCTGCGGGTGATGTCCCGGCATTCAAATGTCCCGAGATCGACGAGGCGGCGTTCGCCGGTCTCGACCGTCTCGGACACGATCGGAGCCGTCGCGAGCTGGGCGAGCAGAAGTGCCAGGGTCCTGACCACGATCACCTCAAGCTTCACATGAACCTGTTGATGGGCCGGGAAGGCCGCCTCATCCGGCACATGAAACACGCCGAGATGATACGTCACTGGACAGATCGGGCATAGTCGCGCTAACCAGCCGAAAACCAAGCGACTTCAATACATAACCAGACCTTCTTGACGAGTAAGATTGGCTTGATGAGCAAAATTGATCCCACCGCACGGGTCGCGGACGGCGCCGTGATCGGCGCGGGCACCGAGATCGGACCCTATTGCATCATCGGCCCGAACGTCGTGATCGGCGCGGACTGCAAGCTGATCGGACATGTGCATGTCACGGCGCAGACCACGATCGGTGACGGTTGCACCATTTACCCGTTCGCCTCGCTCGGCACGCCGCCGCAATCGCTCAGCTATCGTGGCGAGCTAACGCAGCTCAAGATCGGCTCGGGCTGCACCATCCGCGAATCCGTGACAATGAATGCTGGCACCGTCGCAGGCGGCGGCGTCACCACGGTTGGGGACCGCGGGTATTTCATGAACTGCAGCCATGTCGGCCACGACTGCCATGTCGGCAATGACGTGATCTTCGCGACGTCGGCAACGCTCGGCGGCCACTGCGAGATCGGCGACTTTGTCTTCATCGGCGGCCTGTCCGCAGTGCACCAGTTCACCCGCATCGGCCCGCAGGTCATGGTTGGCGGTGTGTGTGGCGTGCGCGACGACATCATCCCGTTCGGCCTCGTCAACGGCCAATATGCAGTGTTGGAAGGCCTCAATCTGATCGGCATGAAGCGGCGCAAGTTCACCAAGCAGCGGCTTGCGACCGTGAGAGGGTTCTACCAAAAACTCTTCCATGGTCCCGGCACTTTCGCCGAACGGCTGGAGGCCGCGCGGCCGCTCGCGGGCGAAGACCCTGCGATCGCCGAAATCCTCGACTTCATCGGCAAGGGCAAGCGCCCGCTCTGTCTTCCCGCCATCGCGAAGTGATCCTGGGATGGCCGCGGGCATGACATCGGCGGCTGCGGAGATTTCCTCACCTATCGGCGTGGTCGCCGGCGGCGGCGCGATGCCGTTTGCGGTCGCCGAATCGCTCGCCGCGCGCGGCATCACGCCGGTGCTGTTTCCGCTGCGCGGGGCCTGCGATCCGGCGCGGGTGGAGAAATTCCGCCACCGCTGGATCTCGGTCGGCCAGCTCGGCCGCGCGATGCGGCTGTTTCGCGAAGAAGGCTGCCGCGACCTGATCTTCATCGGCACATTGGTGCGGCCGTCGCTCTCGGAGATCCGGTTCGACGTCAAGACGCTGCGCCTGCTCGGCAGCGTCATTCGTGCCTTCCGCGGCGGCGACGATCATCTGTTGTCCGGCGTCGGCCGCATCCTCGAGCAGGACGGCTTTCGCATAGTCGGCATCAAGGACGTCGCGCCCGATCTGCTGATGCCCGAGGGCTGCATCAGCCGCGCCTGGCCGAGCGACACTGGCAAGACCGACATCGAGCGCGGCCGGGCGGTGCTGACTGCGCTTGGTCCGTTCGACATCGGCCAGGCCGCGGTCGTGATCGACGGTCATGTCGTGGCGGTCGAGGACATCGAGGGCACCGACGCGCTGCTCGCGCGTGTCGCACGGCTGCGCGAGGAGGGCCGCATTCGCGCGGCCATGGGCCGCGGCGTGCTAGTGAAGGCACCGAAGAGCGGCCAGGATCTGCGCTTCGACCTGCCGACGATCGGCCCGCGTACCATCGAAGGCGTCGCCAAGGCGGGCCTTGCCGGCATCGCCGTCATCGCCGGCAATACGATTGCGGCCGAGCCGCAGGCGATGATCGCGCTCGCCGACGCCAAATACCTCTTCGTCATCGGCCTGCCGGCGTGATGCAGAGCCGCGATCCCAAGCGCAAGATCTTCCTGATCGCCACGGAGGAATCCGGCGACCGGCTCGGCAGCGCCTTGATGAAAGTGCTGCGGCAGCGCCTCGGCGACGGTGTGCAGTTCGAAGGCGTCGGCGGCCGCACCATGGCGCGCGAGGGGCTCGAGACCCTGTTTCCGATCGAGGAGCTCTCCATCGTCGGCTTCGCCGCCGTCGTTCAGCAATTGCCGAAAATCCTGCGGCTGATCCGTAAGACGGCCGACGCCGTGACCGAGGCCGCGCCCGACGCGCTCGTCATCATCGACAGCCCCGATTTCACCCATCGCGTCGCCCGCCGCGTGCGTTCGCGCAGTCCGGCGATTCCGATCGTCGATTACGTGTCGCCGCAGCTCTGGGCGTGGCGGCCGGGACGGGCGCGGACCATGCTCGGCTATGTCGACCATGTCCTCGGCCTCTTGCCATTCGAGCCGGAGGAATACCGCAAGCTGGGCGGGCCGCCATGCAGTTATGTCGGCCATCCCCTGGTCGAGCAATTGGGCTCGCTGCGGCCGAACGCGGAGGAACAGAAGCGCCGCAACAGTGAGCCGCCGGTGCTCCTGGTGCTGCCCGGCAGCCGCCGCAGCGAGATCCGGCATCACCTCGAGGTGTTCGGCGCGACGCTCGGCCGCTTGCAGGCGGAGGGGCGCGCGTTCGAATTGATGCTGCCGACCATGCCGCACCTCGAAGCGACCATCCGCGAAGGCATCGCGAATTGGCCGGTCAAGCCGCAGATCGTGATCGGCGAGAACGACAAGCGCGCCGCCTTCCGCATTGCGCACGCGGCGCTGGCGAAATCCGGCACGGTGACGCTCGAGCTCGCGCTGTCGGGCATTCCGATGGTGACGGCCTATCGCGTCGGCGCCATCGAGGCCTTCATCCTGCGCCGCGCGATCCGCGTCTCCTCGGTGATCCTCGCTAATCTCGTGATCGGCAAGGACGTCATTCCGGAGTTCCTGCAGGAGGAGTGCACGCCGCAGAAGCTGGCACCGGCGCTCGCCGCGCTGTTGACGGACTCGCCGCTGCGCCGGGAGCAGGTCGAAGCGTTCGCCCGGCTCGATCAGATCATGTCGACCGGCAACAAGTCGCCGAGCGTGCTCGCCGCCGACATCGTGCTCGCGACGATGCGCAAGGGTAGGCGGTAAGACGGATTTCGTAGGGTGGGCAAAGCGAAAGCGTGCCCACCCTTTCTCCTCATCAATTGCGTAGAGAGACGGTGGGCACACTGCGCTTTGCCCTCCCTACAGGACTAGCCGAGACCGCCGTCGACCTGAAAGCATTGGCGCGTGATACGCTGGCTCTCGTCGGAGGCGAGGAACAGCGCCATGTTGGCGATGTCGTCGGGCGTCACCGCATCGGGGACGGCCTGACGCGCGCGCATCTCGGCGATGGCCTGCTCCTCCGGGTACCACAGCCGGCGCTGGCGCTCGGTGATAACCATGCCCGGTGCAATCGCGTTGACGCGAATGCGGTCGGGGCCGACCGACCGGGCCAGCGAGTTGGTGAAGCCGACGATCGCCGCTTTCGCGGCGGCATAGACCGGCAGCGCCGGGGCGCCGCGGATCCAGGCGATCGACGACATGTTGATGATCGAGCCGCCGCCGCGCGCCTGCATCTGCGGCACCACCGCCTGCGCCGCGAAGAAGACGTGCTTGAGATTGACGCCGATCATCCAGTCGAACTCGGCCGGCGTCACCTCCGAAAGAATTTGGCGTTGATCGTTGGCGGCATTGTTGACGAGAACGGCGGCATCGCCCAGCGAACGGTGGACCTCCGCCATCGCGGTGCGCATGGCTTCGATGTCGAGGAGATCGCAGGGCACGAACAGTGGCGCAGTCTCGGACGCGGCCGCCACCTCCCGCACCAGCGTTTCACCGGCCTTCGTGTCGATGTCGAGGAAGGCGACGCGGGCGCCCTGGGACGCGAAAGCCCGTACGAAGGCGGCGCCGATGCCGCTGGCGCCACCGGTGATCAACACTACGCGCCCCGCAAGGCCTGAATAGGTCGTCTTCGTCATGCGATCAGTCGCTCCGTCTCGGGGTCGAACAGGCAAATGCGCCGTGTGTCGAGCGCGAAAGAGGCGGACGCGCCGAGCGTGGGGCGGATATCGGGCGAGATTCGCGCCATCGCGGGCTCGCCCCCGAGCCGCAACAACACCATCGTCTCGGCACCCGTCGGCTCGACCATTTCCACCGGTGCGTTGACGAGGACAGGCGCATCGCCGGAAAACGCGCGGCTGGCTTCGGCAATGCATTCCGGCCTGATCCCGAACACCACCTCGCGACCGACGAAGGATGCTGCGGCCTCATATCCCCTCAGGCGCAGGCGAACCTCGTCCGGCCGCCCGGCGCCGATCACGACCACAGGTCCGTCATTCCCGGTCTCGAGCCGCGCCGGCATTGTGTTCATCGGCGGCGAGCCCATGAAACGCGCCACGAACAGATTGGCCGGATAGCGGTACACGGTATCGGGATCGGCGAATTGCTGCACGCTGCCCTGATGCATCACTGCGATCCGTGTCGCCATCGTCATTGCCTCGATCTGGTCGTGGGTGACATAGACGATGGTGGCGCCGATGCGCTGGTGCAGCCGCTTGATCTCCATTCGCATCTCGACGCGCAGCTTGGCGTCGAGATTGGACAGCGGCTCGTCGAACAGGAAGAGCAGGGGATTGCGCACCAGCGCGCGACCCATCGCCACACGCTGGCGCTGGCCGCCGGACAATTGCGACGGTTTGCGGCCGAGCAGCGGCTCGATCTGGAGCAGCTTCGCCACATTCGCCACCGCCTTCTCCTGCTCGGCCTTCGGCACGTGGCGGCATTCCATGCCGAAGGTGATGTTCTGGCGCACCGTCATCGAGGGATAGAGTGCGTAGGACTGAAACACCATGGCGATGTCGCGGTCCTTGGGCGGGATGTCGTTGACGACGCGTCCGCCAATCTCGATCGTTCCCGCGCTCGGCCGGTCGAGCCCGGCGACGATGTTGAGCAGCGTGGACTTGCCGCAGCCGGACGGTCCGACCAACACGGTGAATTCGCCGCTCTCGATGTCGAGATCGATGCCCTTCAGCACCTCCAGATTGGCGTAGCGCTTGGACAGGGCGCGAATGCTTAGTGCTGCCATGACAAATCCATCATTTCACTGCGCCGGCGGTAAGGCCGCGTACGAAGTACCTGCCGCCGAGGAGATAGATCAACAATGTGGGCAGCGCTGCGATGATCACCGCTGCGCTCTGCACGCCATGCTGTGGGATATCCGCAACTGCAGCAGATAGCGCGATGAGAGCAGCCGTGACGGGCTGCTGTTGGCCGCTCGTGAACGTCACGCCATAGAGGAACTCGTTCCAGATGTGCGTGAACTGCCAGATCACGGTGACGATCAGGATGGGAGGCGAGAGCGGCAGAATGATGCGCCAGAAAATACGAAAGAACCCGGCGCCATCGATGCGCGCGGCCCTGATCAATTCATGGGGAATGGCGACATAGTAGTTTCGGCAGAACAGCGTGGTGAAGGAGAGCCCCTGGACGGTGTGAATCAGCACGAGGCCCGCCAGCGTGTTGATGAGACCGATGTCCCGCAGCACGATGGTCCAGGGAAGCAGGCGCATCTGCTGGGGAAGGAACAGGCCGAGGGTCACGATTCCGTAGACCCAGCTGTCGCCGCGAAAACGCCAGAGCGACACGGCATAACCGGCGATCGCACCGAGCATGGTCGAGAAAATCGTCGCAGGAATCGTGACGAGCGCGGAGTTCAGCATGTACGGCCGGATGCCGGCGCAGGTCTCGGCGACGCAGAAGCCGCTCCAGGCTGCGGCGTAATTGCTCCAGGCCCATTGCTGCGGCCAGCCGATCATCGAGGCCTGCGCGATCTCCTCGTTGCTGCGGAGCGAGTTCAGGACGACAACAGCCAATGGCGCGAGCCATGCTGCAGCGATCAGCGAAACGACGAGATAGATCAAAATCCGGCCTGGTGCGAAGGTTCGGTCACGCATGGGCCGCCCGCCGCCGCTGAAGATAACGCCACGCTGCATACGGCAGCAGCACCGCGAGAAGAATCAGCAGCATGAGCACCGCCGCCGCTGCCCCGCGGCCGAGCAGGCTGCGCTGGAACATCAGGTCGTAGACGACAAGTGCCGGCAGCTCGAGTCTGCGATTCCCGGCCCGCCGTTGGTGAGCGCGCGGACAAGGTCGAAAGCCGAAATCGCGAACTGCAACTGGATCACGACGACGGTGATGGTGATCGGCCAAAGCGTCGGCAGAATGATGCGCCGGTACATTCGGACCGGTCCTGCGCCGTCGATCTGCGCAGCCTTGATGAGATCGGCATCGACCGAGCGAAGGCCGGCAAGGAAGAGCGCCATGGCGAAGCCCGAGGATTGCCAGATGGCAGCGATAACAATGGTCCAGATGGCCATGTCGCGGTCGATCAGCCAGTTCGAACTTGAAGGAGGTCCAGCCGAGGTCATGGACCAGCTTCTGGATCCCAAGGCCGGGATTGAGCAGCCAACTCCAGACCGTGCCGGTGACCACGAACGACACCGCCAGGGGGTAGAGGAAGATGGATCGCAGCAGGTTCTCGCCGCGAATGCGCTGATCGAGCAGGATCGCAAGGATGAGGCCGGTCACCGCGCTCAGCAGCACGAAAGCGCTGCCAAACAGCAGCAAATTGTCGAAGGCGATCTGCCAGTTCCGCGATGCCGCGACCGCCGTGTAGTTGCGCAACCCCACCCAGCCCGAGACCGGCACCAGAGTGGATGGCGTGAACGAGATCCAGATCGTCCACAGCGAGAACGACACGAGGTGCGCGGCGGACAGCAGCAGCGGCACCCAGATCATCAGATATTCGGGCAGCCGGCGCACCACGTCCGAAGGCGCCGGCCGGCCCGGTCTTGTCGCGACGGCCTGGGTCAACGTGCGCTCTCGACGGCATCGGCAAGGCGGGTGACGGCTTGCTCCGGCTTGATCGTCTTGTTCTTCACGTACTCCGTGATCACGTCGATCATCGCTGCGGTCATTCCGTTTTCCTGAGCCATATTGTGCGCAAGGCTCAGAACCGCCTGATCGCTGGCAATAGCGTCTTTCAGGGCTGCTGCAGTCCGCCGTTGACCGTCCGACCAGCCTTCACCGGAAAGATCGACATCGGTGCGCACGGGTATCGATCCCGTAATCTGCGAATACATCGTCTGGATCGCCGGATCCATGACGAGCTGAGCCATCAGCATCTGACCGGCCTGGAGGTCAGGCTCCTTGCGCTGCCAGAAGATGAACGCATCAGCGTTCAACAGGAACACCGGCTTGCCATTGTCGCTGGGGCCCGGCGCAATCATGAAGTCGTCGAACTTGAAACCGGCATTGCGTAATACGCCCTGCGCCCAGCCGCCCATGATCATCATGCCCATGTCGCCGTCGACGAAGCGCTTCAGGTTGGTCGAAAAGTGTTGGGCGCCGACGTTGGGATCCATCCAGTCGGCGATCTTGCGCACCTGCGCGAACGCGGCCTTGAGCTCGGGACCCTCCAGAGCTTTCTTGTCGAGATTCATGATGGCCGCGCGGTATGCGGTTGGACTGATGCCCGCCAGAGAAGCCTCGAATTTTTGTCCGTCGTCCGGGCGGGTACCACCGTTGGCGATGGGATAGGGGACACCGCCTGCTTTCATCTTTTCAGCAAGCTCATTGAAGTCTGCCCAGGTGACGGGAATCTTGTCGGCCTTGGCCTTGTCCATCGCGCGTTTGGACAGGAACAGCATATTGGTGCTGTAGATCTGCAACGGCAGCGCGATCCACTTGCCGCCCGGCTTATGCAATCGTGCAAGATCTGGAGCGACGACCTTCTCGTAGCCCGCGGCAGCGACAACGGCGTCAAGATCGACGGTTGGGGCAATCTTCGACCAGGCTGCAATCTCGGGACCTTTGAGTTGCGAGCAGGCCGGAGGATCTCCGGCCATGATCTGAGCGCGCAGCTTGTTCATCATCTCGGTGGTGAAGCCGGGGACGGGCGAGTGCTGCCAGACCCCTCCCTTCTCCTCGAATTTCTTACCGAGCGCCGTGATGGCCGCCCCGTCGCTGCCCGCGGACCATTGAGAGATCGCGGTCAGGCGCGGCTTGACCGCGCCCTGGGCGCGGGCAAATGCCGGCAGCGCGAGTGCGGCAGCAGATCCAGCGAGCAGACGGCGCCTTGTTGTTGTGATCGGCATGGCAGTTCCTCCCGGTGTGAAGTTCTTTGTGCGTTGAGGCCGCGCGGTTCAGGGCATGTTAGGCGGCCTCCGTCGATGTGGCGGGCATGCCGCCGCGGCTGGCCAGGCAGAAGGCGGCGAAGGCCAGGGCCGCCTGCGGATCGTTGCCGGTCGAGGGTGGCACGAAGGCGATGGACACTTGCGCCGATGTCCGGCCGCCCAGCAGGCAGGCGTCGATCCCCTCGACCACGGCGTTGCGATCGTCATCGAAGAGCAGCGATGGCCAGCCGCTGACGGCGACGCCACCGCACGGCTTCACATTCAGCGTGTTGCCGATCGCAAGGCCAAGCCGGAACAGCCGCCGCCGCAACTCCTGGCGCACGCGCGTCGAGAGCGGGATCGCGTGCACCCATTCGCTGCCGAGCTGGAGCAATTCGGCGTCGGAGACGCCGAGGAGCTGGCCAAAGCGGCGAGCGAAGTATAGGCCTCGACGCAGCCGAGATGGCCGCAGCGGCAGCGCGGTCCTTCGGGTCCAAATACCATGTGGCCCAGTTCAACCGGCTGGAGCGCATCGGCTTCAGTCGGGTCATCCATCCAGGCGCCGGCAACGCCATGGCTGACAAAGACGAACAGATGCGTGCCGCTGAATGGATAGTTCTGCGTGCGGCAGCGGTGAAAAGTGGCGTGCGCCACCACCGAATTGGTGAATTCCAGCGGCACGTCGGTAAACATCTCGCCGATCATGGCGCTGATGCGCCCGACATCGCAGGGGATGATCGGATTGCCGGATACGGTCAACCGGCCAAGGCCCGGAATGGAGACGCCGATTTGTGAGAGCGTGATGTGGCGGCGGCGCGTCCAGTCGCGCAGCAATGTCATCGCTTCGCGGAACACGCGGCCGACCGTCTCGACGGTTGGCGCCTTCGGCAACGGCAGACGTTCGGTGTAGTGCAGTTCGCCCGACAGAGCGCCGACGCCGACGCTGAGCCATTGAGCGGACAGCTCGACGGCTGCGAGCGCCACGGAGCCGCCGAGCGACACGAGACCCGTCGGGCCGCCGACGTAAGGGGCAGGGCGCCGCACTTCCTCGATCAGGCCTTCGGCCTTCAGGTCGAACAGGATGCGCGACAGGCTCGCCTCGGACAGGCGCACCGCCTTCGCCAGCGGCGGCCGAAACGAGCCGCCCGACTGGAGCAAATGAGTCGAAATGGCAGCGCGCGTCTGCCGCCGACTTCTCGGCTGCTCCGGCATTTCCATCCCTGTCGTCATTCTTACTTAGTGTAAGAATTTGCGCGCGGAGCGTTTCAGCTGTCAAGTGTTTGCCGGTCCGATGCGCCGACTTGTTGTTGTGCGCGGCAGCAACAGCGGTGTCTGTAGGTTGGGTTAGCCTTGCAGATGCGCGAAGCGCACCTGCAAGGCGTAACCCACCATGCTTCTGCACTGGCCGAACGAAGTTGGTGGGTTACGCCAGCGGACTGCGCTTCGCGCAGCCGCTAGCTAACCCACCCTACAAGTGCGCGCACAAACAAAAACGGCGCCATCTTTCGATGACGCCGTTTCGAAGCCGTTATGGCGATCGTTACCGCTTGTCGATCGGCACGTAGTCGCGCTTGGCGACGCCGGTGTAGAGCTGGCGCGGACGGCCGATCTTCTGGTGCGGATCTTCGATCATCTCGCTCCACTGGCTGATCCAGCCGACGGTGCGGGCGACCGCGAACAGCACGGTGAACATCGAGACCGGGAAGCCCATCGCCTTCAGTGTGATGCCCGAATAGAAGTCGACGTTCGGGTAGAGCTTGCGGTCGATGAAGTACTGGTCGCTGAGCGCGATCTTCTCGAGCTCCATCGCCACGTTCAGCATCGGATCATTACCATGGCCGGTCTCCTTGAGCACGGCGTGACACATCTTCTGCATGATCTTGGCGCGCGGATCGTAGTTCTTGTAGACGCGGTGGCCGAAGCCCATCAGGCGGACTTCAGAATTCTTGTCCTTCACCTTGGCGATGAATTCCGGAATCTTGTCGACCGTGCCGATCTCGTAGAGCATGTTGAGCGCGGCTTCGTTGGCGCCGCCATGCGCCGGGCCCCACAGGCAGGCGATGCCCGCCGCGATGCAGGCGAACGGGTTGGCGCCGGAGGAGCCGGCGATGCGCACCGTCGAGGTCGAGGCGTTCTGCTCGTGGTCGGCGTGCAGGATGAAGATCTTCTCCAGCGCGTCGGCGAGGACCGGGCTCACCTTGTAGTCCTCGCAGGGCACCGCGAAGCACATGTTCAGGAAGTTCTCGGCAAAGCGCAGCGAGTTCTTCGGATAAACGAAGGGCTGGCCGACGGTGTACTTGTAGGCCATCGCAGCCAGCGTCGGGATCTTGGCGATCATGCGCATGGAGGCGACCATGCGCTGCTTGGGATCGTTGATGTCGGTGCTATCGTGATAGAACGCGGCCAGCGCGCCAACCGCCGCCACCATGATCGCCATCGGATGGGCGTCGCGGCGGAAGCCCTGGAAGAAGCGGGCCATCTGCTCGTGCACCATCGTGTGATGGGTCACGCGATAGTCGAAATCCTTCTTCTGCGCGGCGGTGGGCAGATTCCCGTAGAGCAGGAGATAGCAGGTCTCCAGGAAGTCGCCGTGCTCGGCGAGCTGCTCGATCGGGTAGCCGCGGTATTCCAGCACGCCCGCATCACCGTCGATATAGGTGATCTTGGACTGGCAGCTCGCCGTCGAGGTGAAGCCCGGATCGTAAGTGAACAGGCCGGACTGGCCGTAGAGCTTGCCGATATCGATCACATCGGGCCCGACGCTGCCGCTGAGGATCGGAAGATCGTAATTCTTGTTTCCGACCGTCAGCGTGGCGGTCTTGTTGCTTGGTTTTGCGTCCATCGTAGGTCCCCGATGTGTGGTGAAACGGGCCGGAGCCGGAGGCCCCTGAGGAGATCGTTGGGGGCAGGCCGGATGTTCCAGAATGTACGGGGGAGATGGGTATATTATTGCTGTGTGCGCTGCAAGATCACCCCCACGCATGGTCGACTTACGTCGTAGATTGATCTTGAAGCCGGCCCAGGCTTTCCTGGCGTCCCAGGACGTCCAAAACCTCAAATATACCAGGCGACGTCGTCCGTCCGGTCAGCGCGGCCCGCAAGGGCTGGGCGACCGCGCCGAGCTTGAGACTATTTTCCTCGGCAAAGGTGCGCAGCGCGGCTTCCGTGCTGGCACTGCTCCATGTCTCGACTTTCCCCAGCGCGGAATGAAGCTGGCCGATCAGCTTGCGGTTCTCAGCTGTCAGCAGCGCCTGCGCCTTGGCATCGAGCTGCAGCGGCCGGTCGGCGAAGATGAAGTAGGCGCCGTCGATCAGCTCGATCAGCGTCTTGGCGCGCTCCTTCAGGGCCGGCATGGCTTTCAGGAGCTGCGCCCGCGTGGTGTCGTTTAACTTGGCCTTAATGTCGTCGCGGCTGGGCACGATGTGGTCGAGCACATCCTCGAACATCTTCACGAGTGATTGATCCTCGGCGTTGCGGATGTAGTGGCCGTTGAGATTTTCCAGCTTGGCGAAATCGAAGCGGGCGGCGGCGCGGCCGACGCTGGCAAGGTCGAATGCCGCGATCATTTCGTCGGTCGAGAAGATCTCCTGGTCGCCATGGCTCCAGCCGAGCCGGACGAGGTAGTTGCGCAGCGCCGCCGGGAGGTACCCCATGGCGCGGTAGGCATCGACGCCGAGTGCGCCGTGGCGCTTCGACAGCTTCGAGCCGTCCGGGCCGTGGATCAGGGGGATGTGGGACATGCTCGGCAGCGCCCAGCCCATTGCATCGTAGATCTGCTTCTGGCGGGCGGCGTTGATCAGATGGTCGTCGCCGCGAATGACATGGGTCACGCCCATGTCGTGGTCATCCACGACCACCGCGAGCATGTAGGTCGGGTTGCCATCGCCACGCAGCAGGACGAGGTCGTCGAGGTTCTCGTTCTGCCAGACCACGCGGCCCTGGACCTGGTCCTCGATCATGGTCTCACCGGTCTGCGGCGCGCGCAGGCGAATGGTGGGCTTCACGTCGGCCGGGGCGGTCGCGGGATCACGGTCGCGCCACATGCCGTCATAGAGGCGGGTGCGGCCCTCTGCGCGCGCCTTCTCGCGCATGGCGGCAAGCTCCTCGGCGGTGGCGTAGCAGCGATAGGCCTTGCCGTCGGCGAGCAGCTGCTCGGCGACCTCGCGGTGGCGGGCGGCGCGGGCGAACTGGTAGATGACCTCGCCGTCCCAGCCGAGCTCGAGCCATTTGAGGCCGTCGAGGATGGCCGCGATGGCGGCCTCGGTGGAGCGCTCCCGGTCGGTATCCTCGATCCGCAGCAGCATCTTGCCGCCGTGCTTCTTCGCATAGAGCCAGTTGAACAGCGCCGTGCGGGCGCCTCCGATATGGAGGAAGCCGGTCGGCGAGGGAGCGAAGCGCGTGACGACGGAATCGGTCATTCTTGGCAGGGCCTATGCATTGGAGGCGGTGGTATGTATCAGGACCGGAGCATGACTAAAGCCCGACAGCGGACCTGCTAAGGCTTGGCGCGGCCCAGCGAATTTGGCAGAAGGACCGCTGATTTCCCTACAGGATTTTCGTAATGACAGAACCGGTGGCGACTGAGGTTGGGCGCGATTTCATTCGTGACATCATCCAGGCCGATCTCGATCAGGGCAAATACAAGGAGATCGTGACCCGGTTCCCGCCGGAGCCGAACGGCTATTTGCATATCGGCCACGCCAAGTCGATCGCACTCAATTTCGGCATCTCCCAGGAATTTCCAGGCCGCTGCCATCTGCGCTTCGACGACACCAACCCGATCAAGGAAGAGCAGGAATATATCGATTCCATCCAGGCCGACGTGCGCTGGCTCGGCTTCGACTGGGGCAAGAACCTGTTCTTCGCCTCGGACTATTTCGATCGCCTCTATGAATGGGCGGAGCAGCTGATCCGCGACGGACTCGCCTATGTCGACGACCAGACCCAGGAGGAGATCCGCACTTCGCGCGGCTCGCTGACCGAGCCCGGCAGGAACTCGCCGTTCCGTGACCGCTCGGTGGAGGAAAATCTCGACCTGTTCCGCCGCATGAAGGCCGGCGAATTCCCGAACGGGGCGCGCGTGCTGCGAGCCAAGATCGACATGGCCGCGGGCAACATCAATCTGCGCGACCCCGTGCTGTATCGCATCCTGCATGCGCATCATCCGCGCACCGGCACCGAATGGAGCATCTATCCGAGCTACGATTATGCGCACGGCCAGTCGGACGCGATCGAGGGCATCACGCACTCGATCTGCACGCTGGAGTTCGAGGACCATCGGCCGCTCTATGACTGGTTCATCGAGAAGCTGCCGGTGCCGTCAGAGCCGCACCAGTACGAGTTCGCGCGGCTGAACCTGACTTACACGCTGCTCTCGAAGCGCGTTCTGACCCAGCTCGTTCGCGAGGGCCATGTCGCGGGCTGGGACGATCCGCGCATGCCGACCATCGCGGGGATGCGCCGCCGCGGCGTGCCGCCGGCCGCGCTGCGCGAATTCGTCAAGCGCATCGGCGTCGCCAAGGCCAACAGCGTGGTCGATGTCGGCATGCTCGAGTTCTGCATCCGTGAGGAACTGAACCGCACGGCGCAGCGCCGCATGGCGGTGCTGAAGCCGCTGAAAGTGGTGATCGAGAACTATCCGGAAGGGCAGGTTGAGGAGCTCGAGGCGATCAATCATCCCGACGATCCCAGCGCCGGCACGCGCAAGATCACGTTCGGCCGCGAGCTCTATATCGAGCAGGATGACTTCATGGAGAATCCGCCGAAGAAATTCTTCCGCCTGTCGCCGGGCAATGAGGTGCGGCTGCGCTATGCTTATTTCGTCAAGTGCACCGGTGTGATCAAGAACGACGCAGGCGAGGTGGTCGAGCTGCGCTGCACCTACGATCCCGCTAGCAAGGGCGGCAACGCGCCCGATGGCCGCAAGGTCAAGGCGACCATGCACTGGCTGCCGGCAGCGGCATCCAAGCCAGCGGAGATCCGCATCTACAACCAGCTGTTCTCCAATCCGAATCCGGACGCCGCGAACTTCGCGGCCGATCTCAATCCGCAATCGCTGGAGATCCTGGCTGATGCCCGAGTCGAGGCATCGGTTGCGGAAAGCAATTCGATGGAGCCGATGCAGTTCGAGCGGCAGGGCTATTTCGTGCGTGACAAGGACTCGACGCCCGGCAAGCCGGTGTTCTCGCGCACCATCGGCCTGCGCGACACGTTTGCGAAGGAAGTCGCGAAAGGCTGAGATACGACATGAACAATGAGGCCGACGCCATCGTTTCCGCCATCATCGCGAAATGGTGCGCCGGCTTCGCGACGCTCGACGCGGCCGCGCTGTCGTCGCTCTATTCGAAGAATGCGTTCTTCTTCGGCTCCAACCCGACGCTATATCGTGGCAGGGACGGAGTAGCGGCCTATTTCAATGGCCTGCCGCGCCGGCGCTTGCCGAGCGTCCGCTTTTCCGAGGTGGCCGCGGCGCAGGTCGCGCCCAAAATGATCAACATGGCCGCGATCGCCTCGTTCGACCTCGGCGAGGAGGCCGCGCCGCTGTCGGTCAAGCTTACCTGGGCAATCGTGCGTGAAGGCGGCGACTGGAAGATCGCGAGCCACCACGTGTCGTCCAGAGCTGCGCTGATCTAGCGCCGGGGGATGTACTTCATCGCATCCGGCTTCATCCGCTCGCTACAGCTTGTAGCCGATCTTTCGCAGCAGGTCCTTCCGCCACGCAATGTCGGCGTCGGTCTCGATACCCAGAGGCGAAGCGCCATCCACTACGCCGAGCACGCCGCGGCCAAGCTCCGTTTGCGCGACGATCACCTGCGTGGGGTTGGCCGTCGCGCAGTAGATGCGGCAGACCTCCGGCACCGCGCGCACGGGAGCCAGGACGTTGACCGGAAAGAACCCGTCGCCCAGGAAGATCAGGAAAGTGTGGCCGGCGCCGATGGCCAATGCGTTGTTGCGGGCGAGGGTGAGGGCCGCTTCGTCATTGCCCGACCAGCGTACCAGTCGCTTGCCGGAGGCCTCGCAGAAGGCCAGCCCGAAGCGGATGCCCGGAACCGCGCCCACGAGCGCCTCGTGGAGGTCTTCCACGGTCTTGATGAAATGCGACTGGCCAAAGATGAAGTTGGCCGCATCCGGTTTGACGATGGGCACCACGGTGAGTTCCATGGCTACGCTCCTATCGGCAGAGTTCCACATGTTAAGCCGTACAGCCGGCCGCGCAACGATCGCGATTACCGTACCCGATATTTGCTCGCGTAGTGCTTGCCGAGAATCTTGCGGGTCTGATCGGCCAGCCGCTTGTTACCAGTCGCCGGCCGCCTGGCGTGGCGGGTCTTCGGCTTTGGCCAATCCGTTCCTGAGCTCTGCTTTCTTGGCGTGCGCATAACTGCAGACCTCGTTGCCACATAACCATCTAAGGGACGAATCTCAACCGGGCTGCCGGTCGAAAGGCCAAGATCGCGGTCCGCACGGCCCTGGGATTCCTCATGGGCGCATCGGTGAAGAGGTCAATAGCGGGTATGCCAGGCGCCATGCCTTCATCTGGCCCGTATGGGGCCGTGCAATCCGAAATCCGTGAACAGAACAATCATGATGTCAGCTGCTCCACACTATGACGGCGCCGCCGCCCGAGCCGCTTCATGGAACCGGCGAACTCGATCCAGGTCCTTGGCGTGCGATCCGTCCTGATCCGTTCTCGTCTTGGAATCGACACCGGCTGGACGGACGGTGCGGATCGCTTCTGCGACGTTGTCCGGTCCGAGACCACCGGCAAGGACAACAGGAACAGGGGCGAGGTCCACGATCCGGCGGCTGATACCCCAGTCATGCGTCACGCCGAGCGCGCCGATCTGCTCGTCCGTGGCTCGATAGCTGTCGAGAAGCAGAAAGTCTGCAATGCCAACGTAGCTGCGGGCAATCGCGACGCTCTCCTCGCCGAACACCGGTATGCTCCTCATCACGACCATCCCGGGCAACACGCGTTTGAGCGAAGCAACGTCTTGCGGCGAAAGCAATTCGGCGCTGGCTCCCAAATGGACGATCGCGGGGTTGAGTTCGCGCGCCCATGAGGCAATCAAGGAGAGATCGCAGGTCAGAAACAGTGCTGAGAACTTCGATGGCGGTACAATCGCCGCGGCAATTTCGGAAGCTGCTGAGATCGGCAGCTCGCGCGGAAATCGGCCGTCTCCGACGAGCACGCCGACATGATCGACGCCAATGGCTGAAACAGCGGACGCCTCTTCGAGGGTGGAGATTTCATAAATCTGGGTCAACATCGCGCGTAACCTCCGCGGCGGACATTGAGCATAAGACATCCGAAGGCGGCGTTTGGCAAAGCCACAGCCTTCGTCGGCTAGCGGAAGTCGAAGATTGGGTCAGCTGCCCGGCGGGGACGCAGTCCCAGTCGCGCCGGCCCGCCAATTCTATCGGGGAGTGCTTGTTACGAGAGTCAGGTCGTTGCCCTCTGCGCGACACATGCAAGCTGCTGTTCGGATTCAAAAATAACCCTCGTTCCGAACGGCCGGCATTCCCTATCCAGGGTTTGCCGGATCCATTCAATGTCGCGCCGCGATGGAATGGAGAGACGAAAGTTCTTGATCTGCATGGGAACCAGTTTGAGCGCATGGAGGCTTCCGCTGGTTGGATCCAGGTCGGCGAAATACATCAACGCCAGGTCGTCGCGGTAGCACTCGTAACCACGGATCCCCTCATAGTCGTTCAGAAAATCACCGCAGCCATAGAGTATAAGGCGGTCTCGATAGATTTCGATCGCTCTCGGATGGTGCGAAGAATGCCCGTGAACGATCGACACGCCTGCCTTGTCGACCAGGGCCCGGGCAAAAATCCTCTGCTCATCGGGAATGTCATATCCCCAATTGGATCCCCAATGGATCGACACCACCGTGAGATCGCCCGGCCTTCTGGCCGCCATGACCTGATCAGCGACCTCGAACGCGCTCGCCCCGCTGAGGTCAGGCAGCAGGTTGACGCCCGGAGTGTCTGACATTGCAACCCACTTGAACGGGATTCCGCTCGATGTCGATCCGAACGCAAAGACCAGGAGCCGCGCGTCGGCAAGGCTCAACACTGCGGGTGCGCGCGCTTCCCGATCATTGCGGCCTGCGCCCGCCGCCTTGATGTTGAGCTTCTGCAAAGTTGTCAGCGTCTCGACTAGGCCGGCGCGGCCCCAATCGAGCACATGGTTGTTGGCCAATAGACAGCAGTCGATCCCCGCGGCCGCGAGACACTCTGCGTTCTCGGGGCTCATGCGGTAGTTGATGCCCTTGTTCGCGCGGTCGTTGCTGCCCGTCACAGCCGTTTCGAGATTGATGATCCGCGCGTCCGGCTGCATGGACTTGAATTGGTCCAGTGCAGCGCCCCAGACGTAGGACGATCCATTGCGCCGCGGAATAGGCCCGTTCGCCTGCTCGGCGAGCAGCACGTAGCCCGCCGCCGATCGCATGTAATCTTCGTAAATCTCGGGGCTACAGGGGTGCGCCAGCACCTGGTCGATGCCGCGGCCGCACATGACATCTCCGCATAGGAAGAGCCGCACCGGTTTCCGACACACCGCTGGCAGTTGTCGTTCCTCGGACATGACTTTCCACTCCGGTCCTGCCGCTTAGCTCTTTGCGTCAGGTGCGAGATGCCTGAACGCCGCCATCACCTCGGCCAGCATCCGCTCCTGCTCTCCCGCATAGCGCGGCGAGAAGTGGAAGGGCTCGACGCGGCGCACATTGGCTTCCCGTGCGATTTCTCCGGCAGCCGTGGTTGTAAGATGAGCCCGCTCATTCGCCAATGCGGCGTCGGCCCCCGCAAACGCCGCCTCGATGAAGAGGATGTCTGCATTCTGAATCAGCGCCACGATGGCGGCGCGATTGGCCGGCGTGTCGGCAACATCGGTTACATAGGCAATTTTCTGGCCCGCAGCGACCGTCACGAGATCGCGCAGGCTGGCGAGCGGAACGAGGCGATCTGACGTTGCCGTTTCATTGATGCGGATCAAATGATCGTCGGCGCGACGCTCGACGATGGCCTTCTTCAGCGACAGCAACCAGGGACCGACGGGCAGTCCGCGCTCCAACAGCCGGTTCTTCCATACGTTGACATGCGCAGCCTCCTGCAGCGCAAAGGCGAGGCAGGGCGTGCCATGTTCAAGGATCGCGGCGGACACGCGATGGGTCGGTTCATCGCAGAGTACGCCGCCAAAGACCTTGCGAGAGACTGATGGCTCTGCTGCGAACGCCTTCCTCAGGTGGAACCGCGTGGTCGAGATGGAATCCGCCGTTCCGAGTTCGCTTACATCGAAAACGAGATCGCAGGGATAGGTTTCGACGAAGTTCCAGCAATAGGCCTGAAGCTTGTGAAAGACGTGCTCGGCAAAGCCGGACGGACCGAACAGCTGCACCGATTTCTCATGCCCGACGAGCAAGCGAAGCAGATGGTCGAAGCCCACGAAATGGTCAATATGTGCATGCGAGACAAAGACCTGGTCGACGCGCCGTATCCTCCGCGGCGCTAGTGAAGCAATCTCTCCGACATCGAACAGCAGACTTCGCTTTTCGAACAGCGTTTCGACATAGACCGTCGGGTCGCCGTAGCGACCGTTGACCAGGCTCGGATGGAAAAGTGGTCGCATGGCAAACTATTCTGCTGCAACAGCGCCCGATGGATTTCCCGCATTTAGCCAACGTTGATGAATCCGCATCCGACCGCTGTCAGATGTCGTAGTAGAGGTGGAACTCATAGGGATGCGGTCGCAGCCGGATCGCATCGACCTCCTTTTTTCGCTTGTAGTCGAGCCAGGTCTCGATCAGGTCGGCCGTGAAGACGTCGCCGCGCAGCAGGAATGCGTGGTCGCGCTGGAGTGCGTCGAGCGCCTGATCCAGCGATCCCGGTGTCGACTTCACTTGCTTGGCTTCGGCCGGTGGCAGGTCGTAAAGGTTCTTGTCGATGGGGCTGCCGGGATCGATCCGGCTGTCGATACCGTCGAGGCCCGCCATCAGCATTGCGGCAAAAGCCAGGTAGGGATTGCAGGAGGGGTCGGGCGAACGAAATTCGACCCGCTTTGCGCGTGGATTCGGCGAGTACATTGGAATTCGGCAGCAGGCTGAACGATTGCGTTGGGAGTAGACCAGGTTGATGGGAGCCTCATAGCCCGGCACCAGGCGCCGATAGGAGTTGGTCGTCGGGGCGCAAAGCCCGCACAACGCCCAGGCGTGGGTCAGGAGGCCGCCGATGTAGTAGCGGCCGAGCTGGCTCAATTCCGCATAGTCGCCCTGATCGTAGAACAGGTTGGTCTCGCCATTCCACAGCGACTGGTGCACATGCATGCCCGAAGCGTTGTCCTCGAACAGCGGTTTCGGCATGAAGGTCGCGGTCTTGCCGTGCTCATGCGCGGTATTCTTCACCACATATTTGTAGATCATCAAATTGTCGGCCATGCGGGTCAGGGTTGTGAAGCGCATGTCGATTTCGTTCTGGCCGCCGGTTGCGACCTCGTGGTGATGAGCTTCGATCTGGATTCCGAGCTGTTCCATGGTCAGCACCATTTCGGTGCGTAGCGCCTGCATGCTGTCGGTCGGAGGAACGGGAAAATATCCCTCCTTAGGGCGCGGCTTGTGCCCCAGATTCGGCGCTTCCTCCGCGCCGGTGTTCCAGCTGCCTTCGCTGGAATCGATCTCGTGCATGGCGTAATTGATGCCCTGACCGTAGCGCACCTCGTCGAAGACGAAGAACTCCGCTTCCGGGCCGAAGTAACTCGTATCGGCGCGACCAGTGCCCTTGAGATAGGTTTCAGCCTTCTGGGCGACGTAGCGTGGATCGCGGCTATAGGATTGGCCGGTCACGGGGTCGCGAATGTTGCAGATGAGGACCAGCGTCGTTGCCGGACTATAGGGGTCGACGAAGGCCGTCGTCGGATCGGCGACGACCAGCATGTCGCTCTCCTGAATCTCCTGGAAGCCGCGGATCGATGAGCCGTCGAACCCGATGCCCTCCTCGAGCGCATCGACGCGCACTGCGCTCGGCGGGACGGAAAAATGTTGCCATACCCCCGGCAGGTCAGTGAACCGCAGATCGATCATCTGGACCTTCTCGTCCTTGATCGCCTTCACGAGATCTTCGGCCGTCGCACATTTTGGAAACATGGCTCGCTCCCAGCATCGTGGAGATGCGCGTCTTGCGGGTCGCGTTGCCGTTCAGCCGCAGCCGAACGGCTTGCGACGGATTGTGGTCATACTCTGTGTTGCCGCCCCTCCAGCCTCAATCCGGCTTGGCGGCATTTGCGGTCAGGCGGCCACGCACGCCGGCTGCTTCAGCTTTGGTGAGGCCCGCGCATCAGCTTCATGGCGTCTTCGATATGCCGCCAGGTCTTGGCCAGCTCGATCTCGCCCTTCGACTCGAGATCGATGGCGTTCTGGGCGGCTTCCGCAATGGCCTTGGGACCATGGGCTTCCAGCAACTGCCGCGCATAGTCGTGGATTTCGATTTCTCGCATGGCGTCACCTCCCTCTTGTCCCGGGCGCAACGCAAACGAAGTGCGGCCGGGACGATAGACGTCGACACCTGTCAAGCGCGGCTAGTCTGCATCCTGGTGCAGGCCCTCGCAAGGGCCCTTTCCGGAGCATGGGCCGCGAGGATTGGATGCGGCTTCTGTCGCGGCAACACGGCGCAGGTCGGAGGGATGCATTTCTCAGCTGCGCCACCATCTAACCGGGAGAGAGGAGGTGAGCATTATGCGCATCCAACATTGGCAAGACGCTGCCAGCCTCCTGGTTGGCCTGTGGCTGGTTCTTTCGTCCTTTATCCTGGGCTTGTCCGGGGCGCCTGTCTGGGTCTCCATCGCACTCGGGCTCGGCGTCATGCTGTTTGCCATCGAGGCTCTTTTCATCCCGTCCTATCTGGAAGAATGGGGAGAAATGCTGGTGGGCCTGGCTCTGCTACTGGCACCTTGGACCATTGGCTATGAGCCGGTATCGGCAACGGTGAGCAGCGTGCTGTCCGGCATACTGGTGATCCTACTCGCTGTCTGGGAGCTGATGACCGATCGCGACTTCAGCACCTGGTGGCACGATCGTTGGCATCGACTGGCCGGCTGAGAAGAGGTGCTAGTCGGGCGCTTGCCGACCGCCATTTGCTGGCGGCCGGGAGTTCGAAATCGGCTCGCTCGGGCGCGGTGCCGATGGCAACGATCGGCACTGCGCCCCGACACGAACTCCGGTGCAGGGCCCCGCGGTCCTGCACCGGGATCAATCCATCACAATGCGGCTCTCGGCTCGATCGGCTCCCAGATGCTGATCTTGCGCGTTTCCGGCATCAGGAAGACGGCAAGCACGAAGCACACCGCAGGGACCACGATCGGATAAATCAGCGCATAGCCGATGCTGCCGGTCGCGGCGAATGCCGCCGACGTGATGAACGGCACCAATCCGCCACCCCAGCCATTGCCGATGTGATACGGCACCGAGACTGACGTATACCTGATCCTGGCGGGAAAGAATTCCGCCAGAAACGCGCCGACCGGCCCGTATACCATCCCGACATAGCAAACCAGGATGAAGATGATGAAGGTCGCGACCGGATAGTTGACGTTTCCGGGCTGCGTGACAGTCCCCAGCCACAGATACAGCGGATAGTATGTGATCGCGGCGAGCAGCATGCCGCCCAGGATCACCGGCTTGCGGCCGATCAGATCCGACAGCCAACCAAAGAGGATCAGGCTCGGCGTGGCAATGAGCAGTGCGGCGCCCACGATGTAGGCGGAGGTTAGCGGGTCCACCTTGGAGACCTGCTGCAGGAAGTACAGCGCCCAGAACTGACCGCTGTACCAGACCACGCCTTGTCCGATCAGGACCACAATCGCGATCCCGATGTATTTGATGTTCGAGCTGAGGAAAGCCTCCTTCCAAGGATTCCTCGTCATCTGGCCGCGGGACCTGATCTCCTGGAAGATCGGCGTTTCCTGGAGCTGGAGCCGGATGTAGATCGCGATCGCCACCAGCAGGAAGGACAGCAGGAACGGAACGCGCCAAGCCCATTCGTCGAAGGCCTGGTTGCCGGCATATGTCCGCGTGAGGATGATGACGGCCAGCGACACCACGATTCCGAGAGTAGGCGAGGTCTGCAGCCAGCCGGTATAATAGCCGCGTCGATCGTCCGGCACATGTTCGGCGACGTAGGTGATGGCGCCACCATATTCGCCGCCCAGGCACAGGCCCTGGATCATGCGCAGGCCGAAGAGGACGAACGCGGCCGTCAGACCAATCGACTGATAGGTCGGGATCAACCCGATCGCCCCCGTACCGAGTCCCATTCCGCTGAGCGTAATGAGAAAGGTGTATTTGCGGCCAACCCGGTCACCCATCCATCCGAACAGGAAGGCGCCTAGCGGACGGATGAGAAATCCTGCCGTGAAGAGCGCGATCGTGCTGAGGAGGGCGGCAACCGGGTGGGATTGCTCAAAGAACTTGACCGATAGAACTGCGGCCAAGCTGCCAAAGATGTAGAAATCATACCATTCGATGATGTTTCCCACCGATGCAGCGATGATCACGCGGCGAAAATCACTCGGTACCTGCATGTGCAACTCCTATGGTTTCAAGACGTCTCCTCGCTTGTTTCAGCGATCGATCTTCTCGCGGGGAGAGCGTGATGCGCGGCGTCGCAGGCGCCAATTCAAAGAGTTGCGTCGGCAACGTCTGACTTCAGGCGCACTTTCGCGCCACCTGAGAAGAGCTCCGGCGGCCTTAGAACCGCGAGCGACCACTGCCTTGCCCGTCCTGTCGGGGAGGCGGGGAACCGTAGTGTAATCCCACCTCGGGCCGGCAACTTATGAGACTTTCGGCTCAATCGATCTGTCGCGGGGCGTTTGCCAACGAGATCGCAAGGGCTCGAATACTTCGCGACTTCTGGTCAAAGACGTCTCAGGCGTTGCGAGCAATCCAGAAGAGATGCCAAGGCGGCGGTCGCCGTGACGATGGAGGGGAAAAGTAGGGTCCCGCCGCGTTCGTTCCTGATCCGTACCGCTATTCGCGCAGCCGCACGTTCCGGTAGCCTCCGCACCCGTCGCGTAGCGTAAGGTGCATGGGAATGGCGGAGCCGGGCCGGCCAGTGCGCTCCCAGGGAGTCGCAGGAACGTGGCCCGTTGGCCGCGTCACACCGGCTGGCGGCGTTGTGCCGGCGGGCTTTGGTGCGTGGCCCGCGATCGTCGAGACGCTGCGCGAATGGGCACGCGCTGAGGCCGGCGCCGGGCGGCTGTTGCCCTGGGTGCCCGTCGCCTTCGGCACCGGCATCGCGCTCTATTTCGCTGCCGATCACGAGCCCGTGCTGTGGGTCGTTGCCGCGACGGCGGCCGCGCTCATGCTCGGCGCCGTCCTGCTGCGGCGGAGCCGGCTGTTCGCGCCCGCGATCATGATCGCGGCGGTGGCGGCGGGTTTTGCCATGGCGACGTGGAAGACGGCGCGCATCGCCCATACCGTGCTGGCCAAGCCGCTCTATTCGGTGTCGCTGTCGGGCTTCGTCGAGACCCGCGACATCCGCGAGCGCACCGATCGCTTCATGCTGCGCGTTACGGCGATGGAGGCGCAGCGCAGCGACGTCAGGCTGGAGCGCGTGCGCCTGTCGGTGCGCAAGGGGACGGCGCCGGAGGTCGGCAGCTTCGTGCAACTGAAGGCGCGCTTGATGCCGCCGATCTCTCCCGTGCGCCCGGGCAGCTACGATTTCTCCCGCGACATGTTCTTCCAGGGCATCGGCGCCTCCGGCTTCGTGATGGGCGCGATCACCGCTTCAGTGCCGCCGGATGGCGGTGGCCTGCGGCTGCGCTACGCGGCCTTCATGCAGGGCCTGCGCGATGCGATCGACGCGCGCATCCGTGCGACGCTCGAGGGCGACAACCGTGCGATCGCGACCGCGCTGCTCACCGGACGGCGCGATGCGATCACCACGCCCGTCAACGACGCCATGTTCATCTCGGGGCTCGGCCATGTGCTGTCGATCTCCGGCTATCACATGGCGGTTGTCGCCGGTGTCGTGTTCTTCGCAGTGCGTGCGCTGCTGGCACTGATCCCGGGGCTGGCGGCGGGCTTTGCCATCAAGAAATGGTCGGCAGCTGCAGCGCTGGTGGCGGCCGCGTTCTATTTGCTGCTGTCAGGCGCGGAGGTCGCAACGCAAAGATCGTTTTTCATGACGGCGGTGGTGCTGATCGCGGTCATGGTGGATCGCCGCGCTATCACCTTCCGCACGCTGGCGGTGGCTGCGCTGATCGTGCTCGCGGTCGCGCCCGAAGCGCTGGTGCATCCGAGTTTTCAAATGTCCTTCGCCGCGACGCTCGGGCTGGTCGCGCTGGTGCAGATCGGCATGCCGAACCTGTTTGCCTCGCCGGACCATTCGGCGACCGCGCGCATCGCGCTATGGGGCGGCCGCGAGATCGCGATGCTGTTCCTGGCCTCGCTGATCGCGGGGCTTGCGACCACGCCCTACGCCGCCTTCCACTTCCACCGCGTCACGCCGTACGGTGTGCTCGCCAATCTCGGCGCGATGCCGGTGGTTTCGGCACTGGTGATGCCGGCGGGCCTGCTCGGACTGCTCGCGGCTCCCTTCGGGCTCGACGGCGTGTTCTGGTGGCTGATGGGGATCGGGAACGACTGGATGGTCGCGGTATCGCGCTGGGTGGCGGCACTGCCGGGCGCAATCGGCCGCATCCCCGCCTTCGGCATCGCGCCGCTGATCGCGGCAAGCCTCGGGATCATCGTGATGGGCCTGTTGCGCACACCCTTGCGCTGGTCTGGTGCGCTGATGTTGTTGGCTTCCATTGCCTGGGGGCTGTCGGTGCGGCAGCCCGACATCCTGATTGCCGGAGACGGCGCGAGCGTCGCGGTGCGCGGCCGGGACGGGCACCTGCATGTCATCCGGGCGAGCAAGGACGGCTTTCTGCTTAGGGAGTGGTTAGCTGCCGACGCCGATCCGCGCGACGCCGGGAGTAGCTCGCTGGCCGATGGCGTGTCGTGTGACGAGGCGGGCTGCGTGACGCCGCTCGACGACGGGCGGCTGGTTGCGCTTTCCTTGCGGATCGACGCGCTGGCTGATGATTGCAGCCGCGCCGCGCTGGTGGTGACGCGGCGGCCCGCGCCGCCGGATTGTGCGGCGATGGTGGTCGATCGGCAGCGTCTCACCAGTCAAGGCGCGCTGGCGTTGACGCAGCGTGGTGACGGTTTTGCAGTTCAAGCTGTGAGAGCGAGAGGCACAAGCCGCCCTTGGCTCCCGGCCGGCGCCGGCGAGGGTGATTTCGACGGGAGCCTTGCGCCGAAGGCGGCTACGGCCCGCAACCGGGACGCGACTCCGGCGGAGACCGACTTGCAGGCCGACGATTAAGGCCAGACGATTAAGAACAAATGCGAGGACTTGGTCCGGGTCCAACCGGACTTTCGCAGAACATAAATCATACCATCTCGCCGGCCTCGGCCGGCGATGGCATTTTCAATCCTGGCCCGACCTGGTGGCCAGGGACGGCTCAGCCGATCGGCAGACGCGTGATCGTCGGCCGGCTGTCGGCATCGATCTGCGGCTTGTGCTCGCGCTCGCCGACCGGCTGCGTCACCGGCAGTTGCAGCACGGTTGCGCGCTGGCCTTCGACGAGCTGCGTCACCAGCACGTATTTGCCGTCGGGGAATTCGATCGCGTCATGATGGCGATCGGGAACGTGCGGATCGATCTTGCCGAACTTGCCGACGCGGGAGTTGATCGTGCGCGTCCAGATCCAACGATTGTCGTAACGGACGTTGTCGGCGAAGGCGAGCTCCGTTCCCGGCAGCAGGCAGACGGCCACGGTCGGGTCGGCCGCGGAAGCAAAACCGCGCGTCGAGGTGCCGCGGAACGTTGTCGACACGATCGTCTCGCCGACTTCGGCGGGGCGCGATGCAACGGCATGCAGACTGTAGTCACACATCGGGTGCTCCTATTCGAAGATAGCAACCCGCGCCTCTTTCGGAGGCGCAAGCCTCTATCAGAGTGGAAGCACGTAACGTTCTGCTTGGTTGTGGGCGAATCTGCGGCTGGCGTCAGCAGGATGCGATCACATTATCTTTCCCGAATCCGATAGGAACAAAGTTCGCTTTAGTGCATTTGGCGGATGCGAGCGTCAGCGGCCTGCGGGCGCCGACCATCGGAATATGGCCAACTCGGCTGTGGTTGTCGCGCGACGGCATTTCGGGCGCTACGCAATTGCTCGGTCGTTGTTGCGTGCGCCGACTTGCGGGGATGGTGCTGCGATTGTGCTGCGAATGCTTGCGCTGCCGATGCAGCGATCAGCATACTGGCGAACGCGCTCAAAACGATCTTGCGCATCGTTGTCTCCTCGATCTCTTGAGCCGCAAAGCGATGAGTGCTTCGGGCGGCATGTCGAGGACATAGCGCTGGGAGAGGGGCCAGATAATCTGCCCAAGATCAGAAAGACTATCCAGCTGGAGCGGACAATCCGTCCGCTCCAATCGGAATCATTGATATCGAATGACCGCTGGGTCGTCTCAGTACTTGCGGTACAGCCCGATCAGCTTGCCCTGAATCTTCACCCGGTTCGGCGGCAGGATGCGCACCTCGTAGGCGGCGTTGGCGGGTTCGAGCGCGATCGAGGCGCCGCGGCGGCGGAAGCGCTTGAGCGTCGCTTCCTCGTCGTCGATCAGCGCCACCACGATGTCGCCGGTATCGGCGCTCTCGTTGCGCTGGATCAGCGCCATGTCGCCGTCGAGGATGCCGGCCTCGACCATCGAATCGCCGCGCACTTCGAGCGCATAGTGTTCGCCCGAGCCGAGCATGTCGGGCGGCACGCTGATGGTGTGACTGCGGGTCTGCAACGCTTCGATCGGCGTACCGGCTGCGATGCGACCCATCACGGGCACCGCAACGGGACGCTCGCCCTCGTCGGCGGGCGGACTGGAGCTCGCGCGCACCTTGCCGAGATTGCCCTCGATGACGCTTGGCGTGAAGCCGCGGCGGTTGCCGGCGGCGGCCTGGAGCTCAGGCAGCTTGATCACCTCGATGGCGCGAGCGCGGTTGGGCAGGCGGCGGATGAAGCCGCGCTCCTCCAGCGCGGTGATCAGGCGATGGATGCCCGATTTCGAGCGCAGGTCGAGCGCATCCTTCATCTCGTCGAAGGAGGGCGGCACGCCGCTTTCCTTCAGACGTTCGCTGATGAACCGCAGAAGCTCGTATTGTTTGCGCGTTAACATCTCGACCAAAGTCCCCCGGTCGATGTCGTTCGATTCCGAGACGCTGAATTGGAGCGGCGAACCGCTACATCCTCGAAACAAATCATGAACGGACACTATATGTTCGATATGTGTTCCGCAACTGCTTAATTTACCGTGAACGCGACAAAGTTCGCGGAACACGTGTGGTGGTGCGCTCAGACGGGCAGGCGCAGCACCTCGCAAGGCGAGCCGGCTCCGGCTTTCGGCGCGAACGGTGCGCGCACGAGAAGTGCCTGCGCCGCAGCGAGATTCGCAAGCAGCGAGGAATCCTGGTGATTGACGGGAACGGCCACCAGCGTGCCGTCGTCGCGCTGTTCCAGACGTGCGCGAAGATAATCCGCGCGCATATCGTTTGCGCCCACATCGCGGCCGAGCACGGCGCGCTCATGGCGGTGATGAATCACGGATCGACCCGACACCGCACGAATCAGCGGGACCATGAACAGGAAGGCGCACACATAGGACGAGACGGGATTACCCGGCAGGCCGATCACGCGCATCGCGCCGAGCCGTCCATGCATCATCGGCTTGCCCGGGCGCATCGCAATCTTCCAGAACGCCATCGAGATACCTTCGTCCCTCAGCGCCTGCTGGACAAGATCGTGGTCGCCGACCGATGCACCGCCGGTCGTGACCAGGATGTCGGCGCCGCTCTCGCGGGCGCGGCGGATGCCGGCGGTGGTGGCCTCCAGCGTGTCGGCGGCAATGCCGAGGTCGATGGTGTCAGCCCCCTCGCTGCGGGCGAGCGCGTGCAGGGCATAGCCGTTGGAATAGACGATCTGGCCGCGGCCGGGCGTGGTGCCCGGCATCACCAGTTCGTTGCCGGTGGCGAGGATCGCGACCTTCGGACGGCGGCAGACGGCAAGCTGGGGGTAATTCATGGCGGCGGCGAGCGCGAGGTCGCGCTCGGTGAGGCGGGTTCCCTTGCGCAGGAGCACGGCGCCTTCGGAGAAGTCGACGCCTGCGGGGCGGATGTGCCGGCCGGGAATCGCGGCTTCCTTGATCGTGATGCGCTTGCCGTCCGCGACCGTATCCTCCTGGATCACGACGGCGTCGGCACCGTTGGGAACGACGCCGCCGGTGAAGATCCGCACGGCTTCGCCGGCGCCGACCGTTCCCGCGAACGGACGCCCCGCGGCTACCTCGCCAATCACCGTCAGCTGGGAATCGATCGCCCCCGCGTCGGCCGCGCGCACGGCATAACCATCCATCGCGGACATTGCTTCAGGCGGCTGCGTGCGCAGCGCCGCCACGTCGCGGGCGAGCACACGGTGGAAGGCTGCGTCGAGAGCAACCATTTCCTCGGCCAGAGGCTCCGCGCCGGCAAGCACGGCGGCAAGCGCATCGGAAACCGGCATGAGAGCCACGGCGAAAACTCCTGCTCGCGGACGAATTGGCAGGAAGCCTTCTAGCCGAGCGCGAGCGCAGAGGCAAAAGAGCAGCCGAGCGGGATGATCATCCCGACGACGCATTCATAGGCAACGAAGGCGACGTCAGGCCCGGCGCGACATGATCTCCAGGACGAGGCAGATTGGTACCAGGGTGGCCATGGCTAGGACGAGAATGACCAGAGCCACGGCCAGCATCGCGATCAACTCTGCGTCTGTTCGCCCGAACTGACGCCAGGCGTCACGTCCGGAGCTTTGGGGCCCTGATCCTTATCCGGCAGCGGATCGGCCTGTGATTTCAGGTCGGCGGCCTTGCTGATGAGCTTGGCGGAGAGGCGCGAATCCGAGGTGGTTCTGGCGAATTCGAGCAGCAGAGAAGCTTGCTTTGTGAGGTAGGCTTTGCCCAGCACGAGAATAGTCCGATGTAGAAGTCCCAACGGATTCGATAGAGTCCGGAGGAAGTATTTCCGTTCCCGGAACTTTGTACAAAAATGCACAAAGTGATTTGGTTCCGCATCCCAAGCAGATTTGGTCCTCGGAACCCAACCAGATCCGGCCGGGGGCGGCAGTCAAATTCCCAACGCTCGCAAGGCGTTGCCGACATCGCCGGGCGATGTGACATGCACCGCGGTCAATCCGCGCGCCCGCGCCCCTTCGACGTTCTCGGCAAGGTCGTCGAAGAACACGATTCGGCTGGCCGGCACGCCGATCGCCCTCACGACATGGTCGAACGCCTCCGCATCCGGTTTGCGCAGGCCGATGCTGGACGACAAATAGAGCTCGCGGAAATGCCCGAGCACGCCGGCATATTCCTTCGAGAAATAGTCGACATGCGGCCGGTTGGTGTTGGAGAAGACATAGAGCGGCATCTGCTTTGCAGCGCGCGGCAAGAGCTCGGCGATGTCAGGCATCTCGCCGGCGAAGATCGCGTTCCATCCCTCCAGAAACTGCGCATCGGAAATGCCGATCCCGAGCGATGAACGCAGCGATTGGAAATAGTCCTCGTCGCTGATCTTGCCGACCTCGTGCAGCCGGTAGGCCTCGTCACGCACATAGCGCGCGACGATGGCCTCGGGCTGGCAGCCGGCATGTCCCGCCCAGCAGGCGATCGCCTTGGAGAAGTCGATGTCGAGCACCACGCGTCCGAGATCGAACAGGAGCGCATCGGCGCTGCCGGGAGAGAGCGAGGTCATCGTGTCCTTTCACTTCAGTATCGATAGGGGTCGTGGTCGAACAGCGGGAACGCGCTGAATACGCTCGGCGCATTCGTTGCGGTCGCCTGATGCAGGCAGGACTTGTCGACCTCGGCGAACGAGGTGGCACCCAAGAGGCCGAGGCAGCGCAGCACTTCATCCTCCAGCAGTTCCAGCATTCGCATCACGCCGGCTTCGCCGGCCGCCGCCAGCGCCCAGCATTGCAGCCGGCCAATGCCGACGATGTCGGCGCCCGCCGCGATCGCCTTGACGATGTCGGTGCCGCGGCAGAAGCCGCCATCGACCATGATCTTGGCGCGACCCTTCACGGCCTCGACGATTTCAGGCAGCACATGCATGGCGCCGCGGCCATGATCGAGCTGACGGCCGCCATGGTTGGAGACGTAGATCCACTCGACACCATGATCGATCGCGATCTGTGCGTCCTCGGCGGTGGCAATGCCCTTCAGGATCAGCGGGATCCTGAATTTGTCCTTGATCATCTTCACGGTCCGCCATTCCAGACCCTTCTGGTAGTCACCGCCGGTCGCGCGCAGGCGGCTTTCGCGAACGTAGCGCTTGGCGATGTCACGTTCGCGACGGCTGTAATGGGCGGTGTCGACGGTCAGGCAGAATGCGGCATAGCCGTTCTTCTCGGAGCGGCTGACAACATCCGCGACGAAGGCATCGTCGCCGCGGACATAGAGCTGATAGAGCCGCAGCGCGTCGGGCGCGGCCTCGGCAGTCTTTTCCAGGCCGGGCTCGGACACCGAGCTCAACATGTGCGCCGCACCGAAGGTGCCAGCGGCACGCGCCACGCTTGCCGCACCGTCGGGATCGAATATCTCCAGCGCACCGACGGGGGCGAGCACCACCGGCAGCCGCATCCTGCGGCCGAGCTGCTCGACCGAGCCGTCGACTTTGCGAACATCGCGCAGCACGCGGGGGCGGAAGGCGATCTCGTCCAGCGCCATCCGGTTCCGGCGCATCGTGGTCTCGGTCTCGGCAGCGCCGACGATGTAGTCCCAGGCATTCTGGTTGAGGTTGGCGCGCGCTTTCCGGATGAATTCGTGCAGGTTCTGGAACGGCTCGTTGCTGGCGCCGAGTTCGACGTTCCTTTCCGGCCGGATGCGGGGCGCGTCGTTCATTGTTGTCCTCCCGAGAATTTGAAGTCTTATCGCCATCGCCTATCGCGTCTGACCCTGCAAAACCATCCTAAAATCGCATAACTGCGAGGCGTGGGCGGCCGACCGATGTCCGCTTTGCGCAAAATGGTTTCGGAACGTTGCCAAAAGTTTAAGCCGCGGCGAAGGGATTTCTTCGCCGTACCGCCGGCACGGCGAGCCGGCCTTGAAGAAACCAGAATGGTGTTGTGAGACGTGACTTGGATCGCCATTTGCATGGCGGCTTCCAAGCCCGAGAGACAAGCCCCTCAAGAGAACCGCTAAGCAAAAGGCCAGTCAATCCATGCGGAAAAACCTGCTGTTCCCCCTGGGCGCGCTCACGGGAGCGTGTCTGACCCTTCTGGTAGCCAGTCCCCACGGCGGCGTGTGGGCGGCACGGGCGGCGGCGAGCGCGGATGATGCCTATTCCCAGCTCAACTTGTTTGGCGCGGTGTTCGAGCGGGTCAAGGCGAACTATGTCGAGAAGCCCGACAATGCCAAGCTGATCGAAGGCGCGGTCACGGGCATGGTGACCTCGCTCGACCCGCATTCGCGCTACATGAACGCCAAGGCCTGGACCGAGATGCAGGAGACCACCTCCGGCGAGTTCGGCGGGCTCGGCATCGAGGTCACGATGGAGGATGGCCTCGTCAAGGTCGTCTCGCCGATCGACGACACGCCGGCCTCGAAGGCTGGCATCATGTCCGGCGACCTCATCAGCAAGATCGACGGCGAGGCCGTGCAGGGCATGACGCTCGAGCAGGCCGTCAACAAGATGAAGGGCCCGGTCGACACCAAGACCAAGCTTACCATCGTGCGCAAGGGCGCCGACGCGCCGCTCGACGTCGCGATCACCCGCGAGATCATCCATGTGCGCCCGGTGCGCTTCCACGTCGAGAACGGCGACATCGGCTATATCCGCATCACCTCGTTCAACGAGCAGACCACCGACGGCCTGAAGAAAGCGATCGCGTCGATCTCCAAACAGGTCCCGTCGGAGAAGCTCGCAGGCTATGTGATGGATCTGCGCAACAATCCAGGCGGTCTGCTCGACCAGGCCGTCTCGGTGTCGAGCGCATTCCTTCAGCGCGGCGAGGTCGTTTCGACCCGCGGGCGCAATCCGGAAGAGACCCAGCGCTTCACGGCGCATGGCGGCGATCTCACCAAGGGCAAGCCGCTGGTGATTCTGGTCAATGGCGGCTCGGCTTCGGCTTCCGAGATCGTGGCCGGCGCACTGCATGACCACAAGCGTGCGACGATCATCGGAACGCGCTCGTTCGGCAAGGGCTCGGTGCAGACGATCATTCCGCTCGGCGCCGGCAACGGTGCGCTGGCGCTGACCACGGCGCGCTACTACACGCCGTCGGGCCGCTCGATTCAGGCCCAGGGCATCGCGCCCGACATCGAGATCCTGCAGGATGTGCCGCCGGAGCTGAAGGGCCGGATGGACACCATGGCGGAATCCCAGATGCGCGGGCATCTGCAGGCCGCCGACGGCACCGAGCAGACCGGATCACAATCCTACGTCCCGCCGGAAGAGAAGGACGACAAAGCCCTGCATACGGCTTTCGACTTCTTGCACGGCGTCACCGCGAATGCGGTTGCCGCGAAGCCCGGGTCAAAGGCGGCGGTGCCGAACTGATTCTTGCGACGTCTGGAATCGCCGGGAGTGGATCACCGCTCCCGGGCGATTTCGTTTTGGGGCCGCCGTCTCAGGTCGGGTTCATGGCGGCAAACGTTGCTTCGTAGCGGCCGTCGCGCTTCACCAGCACTTCATCGCGGGGATGAAGCCGTCAACCAGGAGGGATCAGGCCGTTCGGCCGAAGATCTAGCCTGCCTCGCGGCGGCGGATTTCCTCGCCACCGCGCTGGGCGAGACGGCTGCGATGCAGCGCGAACAGCTCCAGCATCTTGTCGGCGGGTTTTGCGGCGCTGAACAGATAGCCCTGCATCTCGGAACAGCCAAGCGCGCGGAGGAGGCGCTGCTGCTCCTCGGTCTCGACGCCCTCGGCCCTAGTGGTCATGCGGCGGGCGGCCGCGAGGTCGACGACGGCCTGGACAATGCTGGCGGAGCCGTCGGGGCCGGCGATGTCGTCGACGAAGCAGCGGTCGATCTTGATCTTGTCGAAGGGGAAGCGGTGCAGATAGCTCAGCGACGAGTAGCCGGTGCCGAAATCGTCCAGCGCGATGCGCACGCCGATGGCGCGAAGCTGGTGCAGGATCGCGAGCGCTGCGTCGTCGTCGCGGATCAGCACGGCCTCGGTGATCTCGAGCTCGAGCCGGCTGGCCGGCAAATTGGAAGCGGCGAGCGCGGCCATGATCTTCAGCGCCAGCGTGCCGCTCTTGAACTGCACCGGCGAGACGTTGACGGCGAGGCGAATGTCGTCGGGCCAATTTGCTGCATCCCTGCAGGCGGTCGCCAGCACCCATTCGCCGATCTCGTTGATCAGGCCGGTGTCTTCTGCGATCGGGATGAATTCGGCCGGTGAGACCATCCCGCGCTCGGGATGGCGCCAGCGTACCAGCGCCTCGCATCCGGTGATGCGGTCGTCCTTCAGACCGAGGCAGGGCTGGTAATAGACCTCGAGACCGCCATGGACGATGGCGTGGCGCAGGTCGATCTCGAGCTGCCGCCGCTCACGGACCTTGGCATCCATCTCCGGTTCGAAGAAGCGATAGGTGCGCCGGCCGGCGGCTTTGGCCGCATACATCGCCATATCGGCATTCTTCAGGATCTGGTCCAGCGCGGTCCCGTGTCTCGGTGCAAGGGCGATGCCTATGCTGGCGTCCGTGGTGAGATGATGGCCCATGCAATCGAATGGCATGCGAATGGTCTCGAACACCCGTGCGACGAGCTCGTTGACCTCCTCCAGCGATGTTACTGCGCTCTGTACGATGGCGAATTCATCGCCGCCGAGCCGCGCCACGAAGTCCATTGGACCTGCGCAGCGACGAAGGCTCTGTGCGACCGATTTCAACAGCTCGTCGCCGACGAGATGACCGAGTGCATCGTTGACGCCCTTGAACTCGTCGATGTCGATGTAGTGCACCGCGATCTCTTCGCCGTCGGCGATGGCACCCAGCTCTTCGCGCAGGTGCTCGTGGAACATGGCGCGGTTGGGCAGGTCGGTCAGCGCGTTGTAATGGGCGAGGTGGGTGATGCGTTCCTCGGTCCGCCGGCGCTCGGTGATGTCCTCATGCGTCGCGACCCAGCCGCCGTCCGCGAGCGGTTCGTTGACGATCTGGATCGAGCGGCCGTCGGAGGTGTCGACCACCATGGAGTTGCGCAGGTGGATGTCGCGCAGCACGCGCGCAACGTAGTCGTCGACATTGCCGGTGAACGAGCCCGTCGCTTTGCGATGCGCGATGATGTCGTGGAAGCTGCAACCGGGCTTCACGGTCTCGGCCGACAGCCCGTACATCTCGATGTAGCGCTGGTTGCAGATCACGAGACGCCGCTCGGCATCGAACAGCAGGAGGCCCTGCGTCATGTTGTTGACGGCGCGGTCGAGACGCTGCTTTTCCAGCGTCAACCGTTCCCGGGAGAGGCGGTGCTGCTCCAGCAGCTTGCGCACGATCGCGATCAGCACGCCCGCGATGGCGAGCGCGGACGAGGCGGCGACCGAGATCAGGATGCCGATCTGCTCGCGCCAGTCCGTCAGGGCCGCCGCGCGCGTCATGGTGGCCATGATCAGGATCGGAAAGTGGGGCAGGGCGCGCGAGGAGATCAGCCGGTTGTCGCCATCGATAGGGCTCACGAAGCGGCCGGCGAAGTGATCGAGCCCGAAAACCCTCTGATGCGAGAACGGGCCGGTCTTGAAATTCCGCCCCATCAATTCGCTGGAAAGAGGATAGCGGGCCAGCAGCGTGCCGTCTCGATGCAGCATCGAGATCGACGCGCCTTCGCCGAGCACGACGGAAGCGAAGAACTTCTCGAAATTGGCGGGCTCGATGCCGCGCCCGACGGCGCCCAGGAACTCGCCGTTCGGTCCCAGGATCTTGCGGACGATCAGGATGGTCCAGGCGCCCGAGATGCGGCTGTGCAGCGGCTCGATCAGCACGTCAGGCGAATAGGGATCGTATTTGAAGGTGCGGAAATAGGCGCGATCGGCAACGTTGACGTTCGGGGCCGGCCATGCCGTCGACGAGTTGACCAGATTACCTTCGGCGTCGATGACGTTGACCCCGCCCATGTAGGGCAGCGCCTCGATCTTCGAGCGCAGCATCCGGTGGATGTCCTGGCCCGCGAGGCGCTTGCGATAATCCTCCGCATTATCGATGCCGGTGGCGCGGACGTGGTCGACGAAATCCTTCTGGATGACCGCGAAATCCTGCAATTGCTGGTCGAAATGATGGGCGAGCATCAGCACGGTGTTTTCCAGCTCGCGGCCGGAGTTGCGCAGCGCGCGTTCGCGGAAATTCTGCGCCATCAGCGTCGCGCCGACGGCGATCGCCGCAATCAGCAGCATGCCGCCCACCACCAGCCAGCGGATCGGTCCGCTGCGCGCGAAGGCCTGGTCAAAGAGGCGACTGCCGAATCTCGTCATCATGCTGGATCATTGCCGTGCACACGCCAGGATCAATTCTTGGCCCCGGAGACATCCGTTGGCTTACGGGAACGGTGTGGAGGCGAAGTTAGGAAGCGCGGTTAACGCGATATGAACGGCCGGGCACAAAGGCAACCGATGCGCGCGACGCAGAAGGTCGGTCGCTGAAATACGCGCTTCAGGCGTGGTAATGGCCGGACTTGCCGCCGAGCTTCTCGACGAGATGGATGCCCTCGATGCGCACGCCGCGCTCCACCGCCTTGATCATGTCGTAGATGGTGAGGCAGGCGACCGAGACCGCCGTGAGCGCCTCCATCTCGACCCCGGTGGGACCAGTGACCTTCACGCTGGCGCGGACGAGGCAGCCCGGCAGTTTCGCATCGGGCTCGATGTCGACAGTGACCTTCGACAGCGCGAGCGGATGGCAGAGCGGGATCAGCTCGGAGGTGCGCTTGGCGGCCATGATGCCGGCGATGCGCGCAGTCCCGAGCACGTCACCCTTCTTGGCGTTGCCGGACACGATCAGATCGAGCGTCGCCTTGGTCATGATGACGCGGCCTTCGGCGACCGCAAGCCGTTCGGTCGCGGGCTTGTCAGACACGTCCACCATCCGCGCTTCGCCCGAGGCGCCGATATGGGTGAGGGCAGGGCCGGCTTTCTCGGACTGGGACTTGGACTTGGAAGGCTTGCGCGCCATGTCAGCGCGTGCCCGTCGCGCGCGGTGCCGTCTCGCGCGCGAGCAGCGTGCGCGTGGCGGCGGTGACGTCGGCCTGCCGCATCAGGCTCTCGCCGACCAGGAAGGTCGACATACCGACGCGCTCGAGCCGCGCAAGGTCTGCGGCTGTGAAGATGCCGCTCTCGCCGACCATCAGCCGGTCCGCAGGGATCAGCGGCGCCAGCGCCTCGCTGGTCGCAAGCGTGGTCTCGAAGGTGCGCAAATTGCGGTTGTTGACGCCGATCATCGGCGAGCGAAGTTTCAGCGCGCGCTCGAGCTCGGCACGGTCGTGGATCTCGATCAGCACATCCATGCCGTAGGCGAAGGCGGCATCTTCGAGGTCCCTGGCGGTCGCATCGTCGACCGCGGCCATGATGATCAGGATGCAATCGGCGCCATGCGCGCGAGCCTCTGCCACCTGATAGGTGTCGAATATGAAATCCTTGCGCAGCACCGGCAGTGACGTTGCCGCGCGCGCCGCCACCATGAAATCGAGATGGCCCTGGAATGACGGCGTGTCGGTCAGCACCGAAAGGCAGGCGGCGCCGCCAGCCTCATAGGCCCTGCCCAGCTGAGGCGGATCGAAATCGGCGCGGATCAATCCCTTCGACGGCGAGGCCTTCTTGATCTCGGCAACCAGCGCGTAGTCGCCATTGGCGTGCTTCGCCTTGATCGCGCGCATGAAGCCGCGCGGTGCGGCTTGCGCCTTGGCCTGTGCCTCGACAATCGAGAGCGGCTGCGCGCGCTTGGCCGCAGCAATCTCCTCGCGCTTGTAGGCTTCGATCTTGGTCAGGATATCCGACATGTCAGGCTCAGCCGTTCGAGACCGCGATCAGATGTTTCAGCCGCGCGCTTGCGGCGCCGCTGTCGAGCGACTTCGCGCCGATCGCAACGCCCTCCTTGAGATCCTTGGCGCGTCCGGCCACGACCAGCGCGGCGGCAGCGTTGATCAGCGCGACGTCGCGATAGGGGCTCGGCTTGCCGTCGAGCACGCCTTGCAGCGCGATCGCGTTGGCCTCGGCGTCGCCTCCTTTGAGTGCGCCAGTCTCGCAGCGCGACAGGCCGGCCTCCTCCGGCGTCACCTCGAAATTCCGGATCTCGCCGTTGTGGAGCGCGGAGACGAAGGTCGGGCCGGTCAGGGTGATCTCGTCGAGGCCATCGGAGCCGTGCACCACCCAGGCGGATTCCGAGCCGAGGTTCTTGAGCACCTGCGCCAGCGGTTGCACCCATTGCCGCGAGAATACGCCGACCATCTGCCGCTTGACGCCGGCCGGATTGGACAGGGGGCCGAGCAGGTTGAAGATCGTGCGCGTCGCAAGCTCGACCCGGGTCGGGCCGACGTTTTTCATGGCGGGATGGTGGGCGGGGGCGAACATGAAGCCGATGCCGCATTCGCGCACGCAATGTCCGACCTGCTCGGGCCTGAGGTCGATCTTCACGCCGAGCGAGGCCAGCACGTCGGCGGCTCCCGAGCGCGAGGACAGCGCGCGGTTGCCGTGTTTGGCCACCGGCACGCCGGCGCCCGAGACGACGAAGGAGGCGCAGGTCGAGACATTGACCGAGCCGGAGCCGTCGCCGCCGGTGCCGACGATGTCGACGGCGTCAGGCGGCGCCGTCACGGCCAGCATTTTGGAGCGCATCGCCGTAACGGCGCCGGTGATCTCGTCCACGGTCTCGCCGCGCACCCTGAGCGCCATCAACAGGCCGCCCATCTGCGAGGGCGTGGCTTCGCCCGACATCATGGCGTCGAAGGCGGAGGCGGCTTCGTCACGCGACAGGCTGGCGCCGGTCGCCACTTTTCCAATGATCGATTTCAGGTCGTCCATCGCGTGCTTTCAACTCACTGGTTCGCGCCGGTCACCTGCGCGAAGGCGGCCTGATTAATGGTGGTCCCGATGTCGGTTTCAAGCTTGTTGACGTAGGAAGCGACCTGCTCCTCGGTCTGCGCGCGGTCGAGGCTATCCTTCAGCTTCTTCACCGCGTCGGAAGCGGCGTCGACCACGGGTTCGACGATGTCGGTGACGCGGAAGATGATCACTTCGCTGCCGCCGCTCACGGGCGTCTGTCCGACGCCGTCCTTGGCGGTGCGGAAGGCGGCCGATACGACGGTTGCGGGTACGCCGGCAGGCGAGTCATCGCGCTTGAAGCCGGTCGCGGTCTCGACCTTGGCGCCGATCGCAGCAGCTTCATCGGCGAGCTTGCTGCCGGATTCGAGCTTCTGCACCATCTCGGTCGCCTTGGTCTTCAGCTTGGCCGCGACCTGGTCCTGGCGCCAGCGCGCCTCGACCTGGTCGCGGACCTCATCGAGATTGCGGTCGCGCGAGGGCGTGATGGCGATGACGTCGTACCAGACATAGCCGCCCTTGAATGAGATCGAGTCGTTGTCGACGCCGACGTCGGTGTTGAAGGCCTGCGACACCACGTCGAGGCCCTGCGGAATGTTGGCGACCGGCTGGCCGTTCGGGGCGCGGCCGGAACGGTCGACGGCGTCGATGGTCACCGCCGTGAGCCCGAGCTTCTGCGCCGCGTCGATCACGCTGGAGCCGCCGCCACGCTCGTCCTCCATCTTGTCGCGGAGATCGGCGACCTTGACGCGCGCCCGCTCGGTCGCGATCTCGCGCTTGATGTCACCCGCAACGCTGGCGTAGTCCGCCTCCTTGCCCGGCTCGATCTTGTCGACCTTGACGATCGCGACGCCAAGCCCGCCTTGGATCGGCTGGCTGATCTCGCCGGCAGGAAGCGCGAAGGCGGCATCGCCAACGGCGGGATCGAGCGAAGACTTGGTCGCAAGCCCGAGATCGACGTCGGAGGCGCTCAGCCCGCGCTCCTTGCCGAGATCCTCGAACGTCATACCGCCGACGAGGCGCTCGCGTGCGGTTTGCGCCTCGGCGACGTTCGGAAACACGATCTGCTGGATCTGGCGCTTCTCCGGCGTGCCGAGCCGGTCCTTGCGCTGGTCGAACACCTTCTTGGCGTCCTCGTCCGACACCTCGGACCACTTACCGATCTCCTCCGGCGAGACCACGACGAAGGCGATCTTGCGATATTCGGGCGCGCGGAACTGGACCTTGTGATCCTCAAAATAGGCGGCGAGCGTCTCGGGCGAGGGCGCCTCGATTGGGCCTGCCTGCGCGGCGTCGAGCCTGACGAACTCAATGGCGCGCTGCTCGCTCTGGAAGCGCGTCAACGCATCGAGCATGGTTTTCGGCGGCTCGAGGCCGGCGCCGATCGTGCCGGTGATCTGCCGGCGCAGCGACACTTTGCGCTGCTCGGCGACGTAGCGCTGCTCGGTATAGCCGAAATTGCGGATCACGGCCTGGAAGCGGTTCGCATCGAAGTTGCCGCCGACGCCCTTGAAGTTGGGGTCGTTCATGATGACCTGGCGGATCTGGTCGTCGGACTGGCCGAGCCCGAGCCGGCGCGCCTCTTCGTCGATGGCGGCTTCGGCGATGGTCTGCTGGAGCACCTGGCGGTCGAGGCCGAAGGCACGCGCCTGATCAGGCGTCAGCGGACGGCCGAACTGGCGGCTGATCTGTTGCAAGCGGTCGGTGTAGATCTGGCGGAACTCGTTGAGCGAAATCTCGGTGCTGCCGATCCTGGCCACCGTGGACTGCCCGAAGCCGCGGAAGATGTCGGCGATGCCCCAAATGCCGAAACTGACGATCAACACGCCCATCACCACGGCCATAATGGTCTTGCCGAGCCAGTTTGATGAGGCCTTGCGCATTCCTCGAAGCATTTGGTCCAACTTGTTTGGCAGGAGGGAACGGGAGCGCGTCTTAATGCAGATTCCGCAAAAGCGCGTCACCAAATTGATAGATCATCATAAAGTGGCGGCTTTCCCCCGCAACCTCGCCTCATGCGGCGCCTCGAAGCTGCGGTTAAAAGCCCCTGGTCTCTGGAACTGCCGCGACAGCTCTGCTAGCGCATGCACAAACCTCATTTTGCTGGACACTGACATGACCGACGCCATCCGACCGCTGATCGCCGGCAATTGGAAGATGAACGGCCTGAAGGCCCAGGCTGCCGAATTCGACGCCATGCTCAACGGCGCGGCGGACGTGGCTGCCAAGGCCGACCTGCTGGTCTGCCCGCCCGCAACCCTGATCGCCGCCTTCGCCGACAAGGCGCGGGGCAAGAAGGTCGCCGTGGGGGCCCAGGACTGCCATCCCAAGGCCTCAGGGGCCCATACCGGCGATGTCGCCGCCGAAATGCTGGTGGATGCCGGCGCAACCGCCATCATCGTCGGCCATTCCGAGCGGCGCGCCGACCACGGCGAGGGCGATGCTCTAGTCCGGCAGAAGGCCGAGGCAGCGTGGCGCGCCGGGGCGACGGCGATCGTCTGTATCGGCGAGACGCAAGGCCAGCGCGATGCCGGCCAAACCCTGGATATCCTGCGTGGCCAGCTCGACGGCTCGCTCCCGGACGGCTCCACCGCGGCCAATCTGATCGTGGCCTATGAGCCGGTCTGGGCGATCGGCACCGGGCTGACACCGACAGCCAAGGATGTCGAGCAGATTCATGGCTTTATCCGGGAATTCCTGAGTTCCCGGTTCAAAACCGACGGTGCCAAGATGCGGATCCTTTACGGCGGCTCGGTCAAGCCCTCGAATGCGGCCGAGCTGATGGCGGTGAAAAACGTCAACGGCGCGCTGGTCGGCGGCGCCAGCCTGAAGGCGGCCGATTTCCTTGCTATTGCCAAGGGCTGTCCCTAGCTCATTCAAACCGTTGGTCCGGGCCCGATCGGGGGTGGCAATACCCCCTCCGATCGTGTAACACCGCGCAACTTCAGGAAAACCCGCGAAGCGCGATCGGCCGCCGTCAGGCGCCGCCCGCTTGTGACGGAAGGATACTATGCAGACCGTTGTCATCGTCATCCACCTCATGATCGTCGCCGTCATGATCGGCGCCGTCCTGCTCCAGAAGTCGGAAGGCGGCGGCCTCGGCATGGGCGGACGCGCGGGCTTCATGTCGAGCCGCGGCACGGCGAACCTTTTGACGCGGACCACTGCGGTTTTGGCCGTTGGCTTCTTCCTCACCAGCCTGTTCCTGTCCTGGTACGCCGGCTACGACCGCAAGCCGTCGTCGATCATCGGCCAGCCGTCGCAGACCCAGCCGGCCGGCGGGTCGCCGATCGCGCCGCCGACCTCGGGCGGCATCCTGGATTCGCTGAAGAAGGCCGACGAGCAGCAGAACCAGGCGCCCGCCGGCCCGCAGGTGCCGCGCTCGCAATAAAGCAGGGGGGCCATGCAGGGCGGCTTCTACCGTCCTGCAGCAAAAGTCCCCATCAAGGCACTGTCACCACTTTCAGTTCTGGATCACCCACAGGCCCGCAAAATCTTTGGGGCGGAATGCGAATCGCTTTGGCGAATCGAATTCGAGGGATTAGAGGTTAAGTCCCATGGCGCGGTACATATTCATCACCGGCGGCGTGGTTTCTTCGCTCGGCAAGGGTCTGGCCTCGGCGGCACTCGGTGCGCTGTTGCAAGCCCGGGGCTACAAGGTCCGCCTCCGCAAGCTCGACCCCTATCTCAATCTCGATCCCGGAACGATGTCGCCGTATCAGCACGGCGAAGTGTTCGTGACCGATGACGGCGCAGAGACCGATCTCGATCTCGGTCACTACGAGCGCTTCACCGGCAGGCCGGCGACCAAGGCCGACAACATCACCACGGGGCGCATCTACCAGGACATCATCTCCAAGGAGCGCCGCGGCGATTATCTCGGCGCGACCATCCAGGTGGTTCCGCACGTCACCAACGCCATCAAGGAATTCGTCCTTGACGGCAATGACGATTACGACTTCGTGCTGGTCGAGATCGGCGGCACCGTCGGCGACATCGAGGGCCTGCCGTTCTTCGAGGCGATCCGCCAGCTCAAGAACGAGCTGCCGCGCGATCACGCCGTCTACATCCATCTCACGCTGCTGCCCTACATCCCCAGCGCCGGCGAGCTCAAGACCAAGCCGACGCAACACTCGGTGAAGGAGCTGCGCTCGATCGGCATCCAGCCGGACATCCTGCTCTGCCGCACCGACCGCGCGATCCCGAAGGAGGAGCGGCGCAAGCTGGGGCTGTTCTGCAACGTGCGCGAAAGTGCCGTGATCGAGGCGCGCGACGTCGACAACATCTACGCTGTCCCTGAGGCCTACCACAATGCAGGCCTCGACGACGAAGTGCTCGCCGCCTTCGGTATCGGCTCGCGGATTCCGCCGGAGCTGCGGAGCTGGCAAGAGATCAACGAGCGCGTGCGCAATCCTGAAGGTAACGTCACCATTGCCATCGTCGGCAAGTACACCGGCATGAAGGATGCGTATAAGTCGCTGATCGAGGCGCTGTCGCATGGCGGCATCGCCAACAAGGTGAAGGTCAATCTCGACTGGATCGAGAGCGAGATCTTCGAGAAGGAAGATCCGGCGCCGTTCCTCGAGCACGTCAACGGCATCCTGGTGCCCGGCGGCTTCGGCCAGCGCGGCGCGGAAGGAAAGATCAAGGCGGCGCAGTTCGCGCGCGAGCGCGACGTACCGTATTTCGGCATCTGCTTCGGTATGCAGATGGCGGTGATCGAGGCCGCGCGAAACCTCGTCGGCATCGAGGACGCCAACTCCACCGAGTTTGGCCCGACCAAGGAACCGCTGGTCGGCCTGATGACGGAATGGCTGCGCGGCAACGAGCTCGAGAAGCGCTCGCAGGCCGGCGATCTCGGCGGCACGATGCGGCTAGGGGCCTATCCGGCAACGCTCAATCGTGGCAGCCGCGTCTCAGAGGTCTATGGCGGCGCGACCGAGATATCCGAGCGCCACCGCCATCGCTACGAGGTCAACACGGCCTACAAGGATCGCCTCGAGCAGCACGGCCTGAAATTCTCTGGGCTATCGCCCGACGGCGTGCTGCCGGAGATCGTCGAGTACGAGGACCATCCCTGGTTCATCGGCGTCCAGTTCCACCCCGAGCTGAAGTCGCGGCCCTTCGAGCCGCACCCGCTGTTCGCGTCCTTCATCCAGGCGGCGATGGTGCAGAGCCGGCTGGTTTGAAGCCTCGGGCGAATGCGATCCCGTGACGACCTTGATCCGCGGCCGCCGCGTCAGCCTGTAGACGGCAGCGGGTGGCACGTTCAGCATCGCCCGATCCACCAGCTTGGCGCGCAGGCCCAGCCGGTCGAGCACCGGGCGCGGCACCGGGCAGCTCATGCCGTAGGTGAACTGATAGAACGCGCCGCCCGGGCGGATGTAGCTGAATGCGCCACTGACGATCGAGACGACCTTGCGCATTGACATGTTGAGCAGCGGCAATCCGCTGATCACGGCGCCAACCGGCGCGCCGTCATAGAGACGATGCGTGGTGAGCCGGGCAGCATCCATCCACAACACGCGAGTCCCGGGAAAGCGCATCTGCAGCAGCTTCATGAAATCGGAGCCGTACTCGACCAGCGTGAGGTCTTCCTGGCGCACGCCGCGCTTCAAAAGCTTGTAGGTGAATGCGCCGGTGCCGGGGCCGAGCTCGAGGATCGGGCCAGTCGATGCGCCGATCTCGCGCGTGATCAGATCGGCCAGTGCCGCGCTCGACGGCGCGATCGCTCCGACCTGACGCGGGGCCGACATCCAGGCGAGGAAGAACGAGAGGAAATCGTTGGGCATGCGCACTCCGGTATTTTGCTTAGCGCCTCGCAAATCAGAGGCGGCTCGCAATCTCACGGGAATGCATTGCGACAGCATTGCGGAGGCGATGCGGACCAAGATCAATTGGCGCGGATCGGCGGCAATGTGACCTTGAAGCATGCGCCGCCGTTCGCTCCATCCAGCACCGAGACGTGGCCGCGATGCAGCTGCACGATCTCGCGAACCATGTTGAGGCCGAGGCCGGCACCGCGATCGAGCGGCGTGAGCCGATAGAACGGCTCGAAGATCAGCTCGCGCTGTTCGAGCGGAATACCCGTGCCCTCGTCGGTGACTTCGATGCATGCGGGCTTGCTGACGCGGATGCCGATCGTGCCGCGGCGCGGGCCGTGCTGGATGGCATTCTGCACGAGGTTGGTCAGCGCGCGTTCGAGCGCGGCCGTGTCGCCGAGTGTCTCGATCGGTGTTTCCGGTGCGTCGAGCGCCAGCTCGTAGCCCGCAGCGATGGCAAGCGGGGCAAGCTCGGCGGCGACGCCCTGGGCGATTGCGACGAGGTCGACCCGCGCGAAAGGATGTCCGCAACGGTCGAGTCGCTGGATGTCGAGCAATTGCTCTGCGAGCGTGGCGAGCCGCGCGGCATCCTCGATCAGGCGGGTCTTGTCGGGTCCCGGCGGAAGTGACTCCAGACGCGTGTTCAGGATCGCGATCGGCGTGCGCAGTTCGTGTGCGGCATCGGCGACGAAGCGCTTGTGGCGGGCATAGCCTTCGTCGAGCCGCGCCAGCGCGTCGTTGATCGCGGTCACGAGCGGCACGACCTCCAGCGGAATGTAATCCGCCGACAACCGCGCCCCGCGCTGGTGAATATCGATCCGCCGCGCCTGGTCCGCGGTCGTATCAAGTCCCCTGAACGCGCGCCGCAAGATCATCGGTGTTGCGATGAAGGTCGCGGTCCCCATCAACAGCAGGCCGGGAAGTGCGATGCCGAGCAACACGAGCGACGTCGTGAACACGGCCTTGGCACTGGTCAGTTTTCCCTGCGTCGCCGTGATGACCTGCACATTGCCGGCCCCGGTGTCGATGCGCTTCAGGCGTGCCGGCGGCTTGCGCGGATCGTCCTCGAAGAGCTGCCAGCCGAGCCGCGCCTGGCTGATCTGGTCGAGGGCGCCGCCGATGGCGGCGAATTCGGCCGGGACGGGGCCCTCACTGAGGGAACGCCCCTGCCTGTCGCGAACCAGCAACCAGAGGTCGGGGGTCTCTGCGCGCAACTGTTTCAGCTCGTCGGTCGGTCGCAGTGTGAGGCCACCCTGGGCATCGCGCGCGAGCGCATGCTGCACGATGTCGATCACGCGGTCCTCGTCCCGCTGGGTCAGCACGAAGCCCGAGGCGCAGAGCGCGCCGACGACGATGGCGACGAGAGCGACGAGCAGGGCGGCCTGCAGTGAAAGCAGCCGCCAGCTCAGCCGCGAGCGCAGGCAGTATGGGTCGTTGTGCCGGCTCATGGCAGCTTCTTCAGGAGATAGCCGACGCCGCGGATGCCGTGGATCTCCACGCGCGCATCTGCCTCGGACAGTTTGCGGCGCAACCGCGACACGTGCGTATCGAGCGCATTCGACTGGATCTCGTCGTCGAAACTGTAGACGGCCTCTTCCAGCGCCGAGCGCAGCACCGTCCGGCCCATGCGGCGGACCAGGGCTTCCAGCACCAGCAGCTCGCGCCGCGGCAGCTCGAGCGGAGACCCGCCGACGGTTGCCTCGCGATGGCCGAAGTCGAAGGCGAGGCGGCCGGCGCGCATGATGTCGGGCTGCAGCCGGCCGGGCCGGCGCAGTACGGCGCGCAGACGCGCCAGCAATTCCTCCACCGCGAACGGTTTTGCCAGATAGTCATCGGCCCCCCGGTCGAGCCCGGCGACCCGGTCGGCGAGCTCGCCGCGCGCCGTCAACACGATGATCGGCACGCCGTCGGCGCGCGCCCTCAGTTTCGGGATCAAAGCGAGACCGTCGCCATCGGGAAGCTGGCGATCGAGCAGGACGGCGGCGTGGACATCGGCAGAAATGGCCTCTTCGGCCTCGGCGAGCGAGGGGGCATGGTCCACCACCATGTCGTAGCGCTTCAGCGCCGACGCCAGTGCATCGGCCATTTCGGCCTCGTCCTCGACGAGCAAAATCCGCATGATCCGCCACCTCAACCTCAACCGCGCCATTCTAGCGGCCGCATCATTGCGGCAGCATTGCGGGAACCGGCTGCGGCGGAGTGGCCCCGATCGACCTCCAGCCATGCGCGGAACGCCACAGGGGCAACCGGGCGGGGCTCACGACACCGTCGGGACCAGCCGCTATAACCGCCGGACCTGTTCAGGGAGGAACATGAATGATCTACGAAATGCGCCAGTATCGCTGCGTGCCCGGCCGCCTGCCGGCACTGCTCAAGCGGTTCGAGACCGCCACGCTGAAGATCTGGGAGAAGCACGGCATCAAGCAGGCCGGCTTCTTCACCACGCTGATCGGTGAATCCAACCAGGAGCTGACCTATTTCCTGGCCTGGGAGTCGCTCGCCGAGCGCGAGACGAAGTGGGGCAAGTTCATTGCCGATCCCGACTGGATGAAAGCGCGCGCCGAGAGCGAAGCCGACGGCCAGATCGTCGCCAACATCGTCAGCCAGGTCCTGGCGCCGACCGCCTTCTCAGTGGTGAAGTAGCGATCCCTCGCGCGGCGAGGAACCCTGGCGCAACCCTGATATTCTGACCGCCCTGGCCGAATAGGGTTGATCCGACCCTCATCGGGGCTATGGTCGCGCCGAAACGAGGGATTTGCCTTGAGCTCTTCGACGTCAGCGGCGCCGGTCGTCACCATTGGCACGGTCAAATTCGGCAATGACCTGCCGATCTCGGTCATTGCCGGGCCGTGCCAGCTCGAGAGCCGCCAGCATGCGCTGGAGGTCGCCTCCGCGCTGAAGGAGATCGCGGCGCGGCTGAACATCGGGCTCGTCTACAAGACCTCGTTCGACAAGGCCAACCGCACCAGCGCATCGGCGGCGCGCGGGCTTGGCCTTGCGCAGTCGCTGCCGATCTTCGCCGAAATCCGCTCCTCGCTCGGCCTGCCTGTCCTCACCGACGTGCACGAGGCCACGCAATGCGCCGAGGTGGCGCCGGCCGTCGACGTCCTGCAGATTCCCGCTTTCCTTTGCCGGCAGACGGACCTGCTGCTCGCTGCGGCCGCGACCGGCAAGGTCGTCAACGTCAAGAAGGGCCAGTTCCTGGCTCCCTGGGACATGGCGAATGTCGTGACCAAGATCACGAGCGCGAACAATCCCAACGTGCTCGTCACCGAGCGCGGCGCCTCGTTCGGCTACAACACGCTGGTCTCCGACATGCGCGCGCTGCCGATCCTGGCGCGCACCACCGGCGCTCCCGTGATCTTCGATGCCACGCATTCGGTGCAGCAGCCGGGCGGGAAGGGGACGTCGTCGGGCGGCGAGCGCGAATTCGTGCCGGTGCTGGCACGCGCGGCTGTTGCCGTTGGCGTGGCCGGCGTCTTCATCGAGACCCATCCCGATCCTGATCGCGCGCCCTCCGATGGCCCCAACATGGTGCCGCTGCGCGAGTTCGAGGGGCTGATCGCTAGACTGATGGCCTTCGACGCGCTCGCCAAAGAATCTGTCAAAACCGGCCCGCGCTGATGCAGCACGGCGAGGCGCGGCCGCACGATCACGGCTTGCCGACAGCGCTCTACGTCATATCAGGCGCAAGCTTCGCCGCAGCGCTCTCGGCCCGCGCGCTCGACCCGGTGCTGCCGCATGTCGCCGAGGACTTTGGCGTCAGCATCGCGACCGCCGCGGGCTTTGCCGCGGTGTTCGCCTTCACCTTCTCGATCATCCAGCCCATCGTTGGCGCCGCCGCCGATCTGTTCGGCAAGACGCGGCTGATGATCGGCTGCCTCGCGCTGCTCGGCCTTGCCAACATCCTCGGCGCGCTCTCGACCTCGTTCTCGGTTTTGTTTGCGACCCGCATTCTCGCCGGCATCGGCTCCGGCGGCGTGTTTCCGGTGGCGTTGAGCCTGACCAGCGATCTCGTTGGGCCGGAGAAACGCCAGGTCGCGATCAGCCGCACGCTCGCCGGCGCGATGACCGGCAATCTGCTCGGCGCCTCGGCCTCCGGGCTGATCGGCGATTTTCTCGGCTGGCGCGGCGTGCTCGCAGTGCTCGGCGTGCTCGTGATCGCCGCCTCGATCGCGGTCGCCGCCGGCTTTCACGGCGCCAAGGTCAAGCATCCGCCGAAGACGAGCCTGTCGGCGCTGAAGGCCGGCTATCGCACCATCTTCACCAATCCGAACGCCTATGTCTGCTACTCGGCCGTGTTCATCGAGGGCTGTTGCGTGCTCGGCCTGTTTCCCTATGTCGCCTCGTTCCTGTTCGAGCTCGGGCAGACCTCGCTCTCGATCGCCGGTATCGTCATCGCGGGCTTTGCGGTCGGCGGCTTGTTCTACACACTGACGGTGTCGCGCCTGCTGCCGTGGCTCGGCATGAAGGGCATGATGATCGCGGGCATGACGTTGGTTGCCTCACAGCTCATTGCCGTCGCCTTCGGGCCACGCTGGGAGGTGCAGGCCCTGAATCTCATCGTGATGGGATGGGGCTTCTACATCGCCCATGGCTGTCTGCAGGTCTTCGCCAGCGAACTCTCGGTCGAGGCGCGCGCCACCGCGCTGTCGCTGCATTCGTTCTTCTTCTTCATGGGGCAGACCGTGGGGCCGCTCGCCTATGGCTTCGGCCTCCAGCATGCCGGCAAGATGCCGACCCTGTCCGCGAGCGCCGTGATCATGGTGGTGCTGGGCTTCCTCTGCGCCCGGCTGCTCAAGCAGCGGGCGCCCGCTGATGCGAGGGCCTGAACGAGAGGGTTAGGGCCGCGCCAAGTCGGACAAAATGGGAGCTAGCCCCGTCCACGATAGGGCGCGACGCCTTGCTCCGGCACCCACAGGCCCCTCGGCACACGGCCGGTCTGCCAGAACACGTCGATCGGGATGCCGCCGCGCGGATACCAGTAGCCGCCGATGCGCAGCCATTTCGGCTTGATCTCGCTCGCGATACGCTTGCCGATCATCACGGTGCAGTCCTCGTGGAAGGCGCCGTGATTGCGGAAGCTGGCGATGTAAAGTTTCAGCGATTTCGACTCCAGCAGCCACGCACCGGGCGCGTAGTCGATCATCAGATGCGCGAAATCCGGCTGGCCCGTCACCGGGCAGAGCGAGGTGAATTCCGGCACGGTGAAGCGCACCAGATAGTCGGTGCCCTTTTGCGGATTGGGCACGCGGTCGAGCTGGGCTTCTTCCGGTGTGTGCGGCCACTCGACCGCACGACCGAGCTGGAGGGATTTCTTCGCCATCGTCGTCACATCCTGTTTCGGATGCCGGGATGGACGCAAATGTCGCGGCCGTCAACCGGCCGCGATCGTCTGGATCATGACGATCCGGTCGTTGCCGGACTCGCACCCCCACAGCTCGCCCGGCCTGCCGTCGAGCTGTCGCACATTGGCATTGGCCTTGTCGCTGGCGAAGACGTTGAACCGCTCGGTCGCGGGATCGAAGCGGACGATGGCGTTGGCGGAGAAATCGCTCAGCCAGACCTTGTCCTTGTCGTCGACATAGACGGCATAGGCGCGGGGACGTTCACCGGGCAGCTTCCACGTCTTCCAGGAGCCATTGGCGGGATCGTGCACCGAGACATGGCCGCTATTCCATTCGCTGACCCAGATCCGGCTCTTTGAATCCGACCAGACGCGCCGTGAGCCCGCATTCGGTGTCGGCGGCTGCACGACGCGTGCATTGCCGTTTGCAAGATCGACTTTGGCGATGTAGCTGCCGGCGAGGGAGGCGTACCAGATGTCGCCCTTGGGCGTGACGGTGATGCCGTAGGGCCCGATGCCTTTTGGTGCCTTGAAGACCGTCATCTCGCCGGATTTCGGCACAAGCCGGCCGTAATAGCCGGACTGGCCGGTGAACCAGTAGGTGCCTTCCTTATCGAACACGCCGGTGTTGAGATTGGCGGAGGCGAACTTTTCCGGCAGGCGGAACAGCGTGACCTTGAGATCGCCGGGATCGAGCCGCGCGATCGCATTCTGGCCGCCCTCGGTGATCCATGGCGCGCCGTCGGGGCCGATGGTCACACCGTGCGGGGCGGCGCCCTGGCCGAGGCTGACCGTCTTGAAGGTGCCATCCTTTGGATCGAGTCTGCCGAGCAGGCCCTTGCCCTGCGCCGTGAACCACACGGTGCCGTCAGAAGCGGGCGTGAGATCGTGCAGGCCGATGCCTGGGCTGATCGGGAAGTATTTCGTCCGGAACGGGCCTTCCTGCGCAAAACTTGGGCGGGCGGCGAGGAGGGCGGCGCTCGAGGCAAGAAACTGGCGGCGATTCATGGCGTTACCTCGACTGTCTAGGATTGAGGTTGGACGCGCGGAGCAGATGTCGTCGAGCATAATCTGAGGTTCTTCATGCGTCAGTCGAAGCGGCTCGTCCAAGCGTTCACATTTGCTTGCGGCCCGTGTAAGACCCGCGACACCGATCAGCCCTAACGAACGGAAGTGCACATCATGACCGCCATCATCGACATCATCGGCCGCGAAATCCTCGATAGCCGGGGCAATCCCACCGTCGAGGTCGATGTCGTGCTGGAAGACGGCGCGCTCGGCCGCGCCGCGGTGCCGTCGGGAGCCTCGACTGGCGCCCATGAGGCAGTGGAACTGCGCGACGGCGACAAGGCCCGCTATCTCGGCAAGGGCGTCTCCAAGGCAGTCAGCGCCGTCAATGGCGAGATCTTCGAGGCCCTGAGCGGCCTCGATGTCGAGCAGCAGGCCCAGATCGACCAGATCATGATCGACCTCGACGGCACGCCGAACAAGAGCCGGCTGGGCGCCAACGCCATCCTCGGTGTGTCGCTGGCCTGCGCCAAGGCGGCCGCGAACTCGCTCGACATGCCGCTCTACCGTTATGTCGGCGGTACCTCGGCGCGGCTCTTGCCGGTGCCGATGATGAACATCATCAATGGCGGCGTGCACGCCGACAACCCGATCGACTTCCAGGAATTCATGATCCTCCCGGTCGGCACGTCGAGCTTTGCCGAGGGCCTGCGCTACGGCGCGGAAGTTTTCCATACGCTCAAGTCGGAGCTGAAGAAGGCCGGCCACAACACCAATGTCGGCGACGAGGGCGGCTTCGCCCCGAACCTGCCGTCGGCGGACGCGGCGCTCGACTTCGTCATGAATGCGATCGGCAAGGCCGGCTTCAAGGCGGGCTCCGACATCGTGCTCGGGCTCGACTGCGCCTCGACCGAGTTCTTCAAGGACGGCAAGTATGTCTATGAAGGTGAGGGCAAGTCCCGCTCGATCTCCGAGCAGGCCAAGTACCTTGCGGACCTCGTCGCGCGCTATCCGATCGTGACCATCGAGGACGGCATGTCGGAAGACGACATGGACGGCTGGAAGGAGCTCACCGACCTCATCGGCAAGAAGTGCCAGCTCGTCGGCGACGATCTCTTCGTCACCAACGTCAAGCGCCTCGCCGAAGGCATCAAAGCGGGCCGGGCCAACTCGATCCTGATCAAGGTCAACCAGATCGGCACGCTGACCGAGACGCTCGCCGCCGTCGAGATGGCGCACAAGGCCGGCTACACCTCGGTCATGTCGCACCGCTCCGGCGAGACCGAGGATTCCACCATCGCCGACCTCGCGGTCGCCACCAGTTGCGGTCAGATCAAGACCGGCTCCCTTGCGCGGTCCGACCGCACCGCCAAATACAACCAGCTTCTGCGTATCGAGCAGCAGCTCGGCAAGCAGGCGCTCTACGGCGGCAAGGCGGCACTGAAGGCGCTGGCATAAGCCGGCGCTTCGACTCGCGAAAAGACAGACAGGGGAGGATCGACATGAGCGACGGCAAGACCGGACTGCAGCTGCGTTCGCTGCTCAAGAAGAGCGGCGAGCTGGAATCGTCCCTCGTGAATGTCCCGACACCGGAGCCGGCCGACGATGAGGTCGTGGTCCGCGTCGAAGCCACGCCGATCAACCCCTCCGACCTCGGGCTCCTGATCGGGGCCGCCGACATGTCGGCGGCTCAGGCTTCCGGCACGAAGGACGCACCGGTGATCACCGCGAAAATGCCTGAGGGCGCGATGCGGATGATGGCGGCCAGGTTCGATCAGTCATTGCCGGTCGGCAACGAAGGCGCCGGCACGGTGATCCGGACCGGATCATCGGATGCGGCGAAGGCGCTGATGGGCAAAACAGTGTCGATGATCGGCGGCGCCATGTACACGCAATATCGCGTGCTGAAGGTCCGCGACGTCATGGAGCTGCCGGCAGGCACCACGGCGGCCGACGGCGCCTCCTGGTTCGTCAATCCGCTGACCGCGCTCGGCATGACCGAGACGATGCGGCGCGAGAACCACAAGGCGCTCGTGCACACGGCCGCCGCCTCCAATCTCGGCCAGATGCTCAACAAGATCTGCATCAAGGATGGCATCGGTCTCATCAACATCGTGCGCAGCAAGGAGCAGGCCGACATCCTGCACAAGATCGGCGCCAAGCATGTCGTGGATTCCAGCGCGGCGAGCTTCATGGACGACCTCACCAACGCGCTGGTCGAGACCGGCGCCACGATTGCCTTCGACGCCATCGGCGGCGGCAAGCTGGCGAGCCAGATCCTCACCGCGATGGAGATCGCGGCCAACAAGACCGCGAAGGAATACAGCCGCTACGGCTCCAACGTGTACAAGCAGGTCTATATCTACGGCAGCCTCGACACGCGCCCGACCGAGCTGAACCGCTCGTTTGGCCTGAGCTGGGGCGTCGGCGGCTGGCTGCTCACGCCGTTCCTCCAGAAGATCGGTCCGGCCGAGATCGGTCGCCTGCGCCAGCGCGTCGCGTCCGAGCTCAAGACCACCTTCGCCAGCCACTACACCAAGGTGGTGTCGCTTGCCGAGGCGCTCGATCCCGCCAACATCGCGGTGTACGCCAAACGTGCCACCGGCGAAAAATTCCTCATCAACCCGAATAAGTCGTGACGCGCAACGGCGTCCAGGCCTGATCGAATTTATGCCTGAGCCGTGGGGCGAATGACGATCTCGCCGACGTCCACGCTATCCGGCTGCGCAATCGCGAAGGCCATCGCCTCCGCGATTGCGCTCGCCGGAATGGCCATCGCCTTCATGCTTGCCTGTCCTTGCTCCCGCAACGCGGAATCCGTCATGGAGGACGGCAGTTCGGTGTCGACATAACCGGGTGAGATGGTTGTCACCCGAAGCGAGGGGCCGGCCTCCTGACGAAGCCCTTCGGAAATCGCCCTGACGGCATTCTTCGATCCCGCGTAGACCGCCATTGTCGGAACGATCTTGATGCCGGCGGTCGACAGGGTGTTGATGAAATGACCGAAGCCCTGACGTCGGAAGACGGGCAGGGCGGCGGCGATTCCGTAGAGCACGCCTTTCACGTTCACGTCGATCATGTCGTCCCAGTCGTCGATCCTCAGGTCGTCAAGGCGGGAAATCGGGGCAATCCCCGCATTGTCGATCAGGACGTCCAGCTTCCCGTATCGGTCCGTGGCAAGTCCGACGAGCCTGGCGACATCCTCGCGTCGCCTGACGTCGGTGACGAGGTACGACGCCTTTCCGCCCTTTGAGGCGATGCTCCCGGCCAGAATTCGCAGCCGGTCGGCGCGCCGTGCGCCGAGGATCACGATGGCGCCACGTTCTGCGAGATGCCGGGCGGCGGCTTCGCCAATTCCGCTGCTGGCGCCCGTGATGGCGATGACCTTGCCTGCGATGCCTGACATAGATGTTCCACGCAATTCGTTGCGAGATCACCTTCGCATCGGAATCGAGGATGATCTATGCTCGAAGTGCTCGAAAATCGTCGAGATCGGATCAAGCCTTGGACAAACCCTCGGATAGGCACAAGACCTCGGACCCGCTGTCTCAGGTCTTCTCGCTCCTGAACGTTCGCGCTGCGCGTTGCACGAGGTTCGAGGCGGGCGGCAATTGGTCGTATCGGTTCCCGGCCAAACCCGCCCTTAAGTTCGGCGCGGTCATCCGAGGTGATTGCTCGATCGATTTCGGCGACGAAGCCCATCATCGGCTTGTCTCCGGCGACTGCTTTCTTCTGGCCAATGCACCAGCCTATGTTCTGGCCAACGACCAACGCCTTGCTCCCGAAGACGGTATAGCGGCGTTCGATTGGACGCAGTCGGATGTCGCGCGTCACGCGGGCCGCGATACCGTTCTGCTTGCCGGCAGTTTCGGTTTCGAAGCGTCGGACGCCGGAATGCTGCTCGATGCGCTCCCTCGCTTTCTGCTCATACCGTCGCGCAGTCCATCGGCAGCCGTCATTCATTCCACGCTCGAGATTCTCGACCTTGAAATCAGGGGGACGGGAATCGGAGCGGCCGTGCTCACCGACAGACTTGCCGACGTCCTGCTCGTCCAGGTGCTCCGCGCGGCGCTGGACCAGGGTGCCGGCGAGGGTTTGGGATGGATCAATGCACTGGTCGACGCCAGGATCGGCAAGGCCATCAGGCTGATGCACGAAGACTCCGCTCACCCCTGGACCCTGGAAGCATTGTCCGAAGCGATCGCCATGTCGCGATCCGCGTTTTCGAAGCGGTTCAAGTCGCTGGTGGGGCTGGCGCCGCTCGACTACCTGCTTAGATGGCGAATGCGACTTGCACGCGATCTTCTTCGACGTGGAGCGACCGTTTCGGCAACGGCCGCGCAGCTTGGATACTCGTCGGAGAGCGCCTTCGGACACGCCTTCAAGCGAGTTCTACGGCCATGCACCGAAGCGATACTGGCGCAGACAGGCGATCGCCGAAAAATTCCCCATCAACCCAAATAAATTATCGTGATGTGCGACGGCACGTCACCGGAAGAAGGGACTTGCCTTCTGAGCGAAGCGGGGGATTATTCCCGCCGCCGTTGAAAGCGGAAAAACCGCAAGGCGTTCAGAAGGGGACCTCTGCATGACCGACCTCAATCGCCGTCACCTGCTCGCAGGTGCCGCCGCCCTCAGTGCGGCCGCCGTTACCGGGCTTGGACCGACCACCACCAATGCCTCAGTGCCGCCGGCTGGGACGCAGGCGCCGGGCTTCTACCGCTACAAGGTCGGCAGCTACGAGTGCACCTCGATCAACGACGGTGCGCGCACCTTCCCGATGCCGGAGAAGTTCGTCGTCAACATACCGAAGGATGAGGCGCTGGCCGCGGGCGAGGCGGCCTACATGCCAAAGGGCATGGTCACGGTGCCGTTCAATCCGCAGCTCATCAACACCGGCTCCAAGCTCGTGCTGATCGATACCGGCAACGGCGTCGCCAATCTCGAGCCGAGCAAGGGCGCTGTCGGCCGCACCCTGCAAAACCTTGCCGCCGCTGGCGTCGATCCCAAGAACATCGACGTCGTGCTGCTGTCGCATCTGCATCCCGACCACACCAACGGCATCCGTCTCGCCGATGGCGCGCTCGCCTTCCCGAATGCGGAGATCATGGTGCCGGGCAAGGACTGGGAGTTCTGGACCAGCGGGGACAACGTCGCCAAGGCCGAGTCCAACCCGATGATGAAGAACTATTTCGCCAACGTGAAGAAGACCTTTGCCGGCCTCGAGTCCAAGGTCACCAAGTACGAGTGGGGCAAGGAGGTCGCGCCCGGCATCACCTCGATCGCGACGCCGGGTCACACGCCAGGCCACACCTCGTTCGCGGTCGCATCGGGCGATGCCAAGGTGCTGATCCAGTCCGATGTCACCAACATTCCGGAATTCTTCCTGCGCAATCCGGACTGGCACGTGATGTTCGACGCTGATCCGGCGATGGCGCAGACGACACGCCACAAATTCTACGACATGGCGGCGGCCGAGAAAGCGACCGTGATCGGCTTCCACTTCACCTTCCCGTCGGTCGGGCATGTCGTGAAGGACGGCGCCAAATATCGCCTGATCCCGTCGGCCTGGAATCCGACAATCTGACCTGGCTAAGACGTTTGGGCGAGAGATCGGGCCGCCGCTTGGCGGCCTGATTTTTTTGGGAGAGTGTCGTAGCCCAGATGTCTGCTTTCCAGAAACGCAGCGTTTCCAAATCGAGCCAGTTCATGCACTTGCATCCATCGGTACGGATCGCTTAAGTGCGCTCCCGGCACTCCCGCTCAAGTTCGAAGGATACCCCCATGGCCTACAATATCGTCGTAATCGCCGGCAGCGTGCGCAAGGCCGGCTTTTCGCTCAAGATCGCCAATGCGCTCGCCAAGCTCGCACCTAGCTCGCTCAAGCTCGAGGTGATCACGCCGGCGGGCATCTCGTTCTTCAATCAGGACCTCGAGGGCGCGCCGCCCGCGGACTGGCTGGCGTTTCGCGAGAAGCTTCAGAAGGCGGACGGCGTCATCTTCGTCACGCCCGAATACAACCGCTCCATCCCTGGTGCTCTGAAGAACGCCATCGACGTCGCCTCGCGGCCCTATGGCAAGAGCTCCTTCAATGGCAAGCCGGTCGGCATCATCTCCAATTCGCCGGGCCCGCTCGGCGGGGTCAGCGCGGCCAAGCATTTGCAAACCATCCTGCCTGGTATAACCGGCCCGATCATGCAACAGCCGGAGACCTATCTGAACGCCATTGGCGACGCCTTTGATGCCGAGGGCAATCTGGTCAAGGAGTCGCTGAAGCCTGTGCTCCAGGCCTATATCGACGCCTTCGCTGCCCACGTCGCGAAGCATCACGGCTGAAACTGGAAGCCAAAGCCGCTCAACTCTCCGTCATGCCCGGGCCTGTCCCGGGCATCCACGTTCTTCGTCATCCGAGGCAAAGCACGTGGATGGCCGGGACAGGTCCGGCCATGACGCGTGGAGATAGCTTGCCTCGCCGCGATCGGCGGCTGGAGCGACGCGCAGGGAGAGGACGATTAGCACTCTCTTAACCAACCTGTCCCATCTTCCCAAGATGGTCTCTCGCGCGCGCCTGAAATCGATCCTGACCGGCCTTGCCCTCTATGCGATGGCGGCGGCGATCGTCGGCTATTTCGGCGTCAACGCCTACACCGGCAAATACGGCCTCAACGCCCGCCAGGAGCTCGATCAGGAGATCATCGCACTGACCAGCGAGCTGGCACAGCTCAAGCGCGAGCGCGCCAGGAGCGAGCAGCGCGTCTCGTTGCTGCGCACGTCCAGGATCGATCCTGATATGCTGGAAGAGCGGGCGCGCTACCAGCTCGACTATGTCAATCCGCATGATCTCGTTCGGATGATACCGGCGAAATAGCGTTTTCGCTGCATTCGAAACCGGCAACGAAAGCGGCTGCCGATCGGCGCCAACTCAGCCCTCGACTGTACCGAAAGTCGTAGGCCAAGAAGCGGTCGGCTGCCTTGACGGCGCCACAGCAAGGGGCTCATGCCTCGCAGTCGCCCAAGATTGACGCAGATCAACCGGGCCGTGCCGGTACTGCCTAGACTACCTTCCGGAGGAAACAGAGTGATGAATGGGTCAACGCCACCGCATCACGCGGCCCGCGTCGAGGCCGCCATCGCGTCAGGCCAGGCGGCCCGGTCCGCGCTCGTGGCCTCGTGGCGCCGTTCGTCCCGATTGCATCATCTCGATCCCGCCGGGCGCAGCTCACCGATGCGGCTTACCGAAGCCGAGCTGGATCAGGCCCGCAAGCGCATCGCGCCGCTGCTGGCGGCCGCGCAAGGTGCGATGGACCGGCTGTATCAGGCCGTCGGCGCGAGCGGCTGTTGCGTGTTGCTCGCGGACGGTGAGGGCGTTCCGGTCGATCGCCGTGGCACGCCGGGGGACGATGCGACGTTTCAATCCTGGGGCCTGTGGACCGGCGCGCTCTGGAGCGAGGAGCACGAGGGCACCAACGGGATCGGCACCTGCCTCGTCGAGCAGCGTCCGCTGACGATCGATCGCGACCAGCACTTCTTCGCCCGCAACACGCTTTTGAGCTGCACCGCCGTTCCGATCTACGACCACGAGGCGGCGCTCGCAGGCGTGCTCGACGTCTCCTCCTGCCGCGCCGACCGCACCGACGCGTTCTCCAGTCTGATCGCGCTGGCGGCGGGCGAGGCAGCCAAGCGTATCGAGGCCGACCTGTTTCGCAGGGCCTTCAGCCATGCCCGCATCGTGCTGACGCAGGGCCCGGACGGCAGTTGCGGCGGCCTCATCGCCGTTGATGCGGACGATCTCGTGATCGGCGCAACCCGCTCTGCCCGGATCGGACTCGGGATCGCCCTCGGCCGGGCACTGCAGCCGGTGCCCGCGGCCGATCTCCTCGGCGGCGACACTGCACACGACCACCTTGCCGGCGGTCAGCGCGCGGTGTTGCAGCGGGCGATGCTCCGCGCGGGTGGCAACGTTTCGGCGGCCGCCAAGGCCCTCGGCGTCAGCCGCGCCACGCTGCATCGGAAGCTGAAGCGGTTCGGGCTGAACCACTGAGCTTTGTGTTTCCGTCATTGTGAGCCAACGGGTCCGCGCGAAGCGCGGCCCGATGACAGGCTCAGCGAAGCAATCCAGAATCTTTCCGCGGAGGACTCTGGATTGCTTCGCTGCGCTCGCAATGACGATGCGGAAGCTTCTAGCGTCCCATCCAGCCCTTGCCTTGCCCACGACTGTCGCAGAACTGCGACAGGTCGGCGCCATCATCGCTCGCGCCCGGGCTGACAGAAAACACCTCCCGCATCATCGTCGGCGCAAGTCGCGACCACGCGACGAATTGCGCGAACAGCAAACATCGGGAGTGATCAATGAACAAGGTGGAATTCCTCAGCGTCACCAAAGTTCCCTTCGCCGAACGCTATGACAATTTCATCGGCGGCAAATTCGTCGCGCCGATCTCGGGCAAGTATTTCGACAATGCTTCGCCGGTGACCGGCCAGGTCGTCTGCAAGATCGCGCGCTCCGACGCGCAGGACGTCGAGGCGGCCCTCGACGCGGCGCATGCGGCGAAAGCCGCGTGGGGCCGCACCAGCGTCGCCGAGCGCGCCGCGATCCTGAACCGGATCGCCGATCGCATGGAGGAGAATCTCGAGCGTCTCGCCATCGCCGAGACCTGGGACAATGGCAAGCCGATCCGCGAGACCCGCGCCGCCGACCTGCCGCTCGCCATCGATCACTTCCGCTACTTCGCCGGTGTCGTGCGCGCCCAGGAAGGCTCGATCGGCGAGATCGATCACGACACCATCGCCTATCATTTCCACGAGCCGCTCGGCGTGGTCGGCCAGATCATTCCCTGGAACTTCCCGCTGCTGATGGCTTGCTGGAAGCTTGCGCCTGCGCTGGCCGCCGGCAATTGCGTGGTGCTCAAGCCCGCCGAGCAGACGCCGGCCTCGATCATGGTCTGGGCCGAGATCATCGCCGACATCCTGCCTCCAGGCGTCCTCAACATCGTCAACGGATTTGGCCTGGAAGCCGGCAAGCCGCTGGCCTCGAGCCCGCGCATCGCCAAGATTGCGTTCACCGGCGAGACCACGACGGGCCGGCTGATCATGCAATATGCCAGCCAGAACCTCATTCCCGTCACGCTGGAGCTCGGCGGCAAGTCGCCGAACATCTTCTTCAAGGACGTCATCGCCGAGGACGACGACTTCTTCGACAAGGCGATCGAAGGCTTCGTCATGTTCGCACTGAACCAGGGCGAGGTCTGCACCTGTCCGAGCCGGGCGCTGGTGCATGCGGATATCTATGACCGCTTCATGGAGCGGGCGCTGAAGCGCGTTGCCGCGATCAAGCAGGGCGATCCGCGCGACGCCACCACCATGATCGGCGCGCAGGCCTCGAGCGAGCAGCTGTCCAAGATCCTCTCCTATATCGATATCGGCAAGCAGGAGGGCGCGAAGGTGCTGGCCGGCGGCGGACGTGCCGAGCTCGCAGGCGATCTCGCCGGCGGCTTCTACGTCCAGCCGACCGTGTTCGAGGGCCACAACAAGATGCGGATCTTCCAGGAGGAGATCTTCGGCCCCGTGGTCTCGGTCACGACCTTCAAGACCGACGAGGAGGCGCTCGCGATTGCCAACGACACGCTCTACGGTCTCGGGGCGGGCGTCTGGAGCCGCGATGTCAACCGTTGCTACCGCTTCGGCCGGGAGATCCAGGCCGGCCGGGTCTGGACCAACTGCTACCACGCCTATCCCGCGCATGCGGCTTTCGGCGGCTACAAGCAGTCGGGCGTCGGGCGCGAGACCCACAAGATGATGCTCGATCACTACCAGCAGACCAAGAATCTCCTGGTCAGCTACAGCCCGAAGAAGCTCGGCTTCTTCTGATCGGTCGGCGGAGAGGGCGGCGTCGTTTCGGCGCCGCCCATTCCGAATGTCAGGTCCCGGTCGCCTCAACGCTTCTTGACGCGGTCACGAATCTGAGCGTTCGGCAGCGTTGCATCGATTTGTTGCCCGATCGGCGCCAAAGATTTTCCAATATTACGATCACGTTGCAGTGCGGCATAATGAAAATCGTGCCATGCCGCCGCGGTGCTTTCCAACGGTGTTTGACTTGGGTTAGAGAGGGCGAAAGTTTTCTCTGACCCGGAATTCCCATGGCCGCACCCAAGAAAGCCGCCGCAAGCACTCCACAGGACAAGACCGACGGCGGTTCGCCCCGGAATTCACCAGGGAGCAGGAGCTCAAGGCGCTCCGCGATATGCTCCTGATCCGGCGCTTCGAGGAAAAGGCCGGCCAGCTCTACGGCATGGGCGCAATCGGTGGCTTCTGCCACCTCTATATCGGCCAGGAGGCCGTGGTGGTTGGCATGCAGATGGCCCTGAAAGAGGGCGATCAGGTCATCACCGGCTATCGCGATCACGGCCACATGCTCGCCACCGGCATGGAGGCCAACGGCGTCATGGCCGAGCTCACGGGTCGCCGCGGCGGCTATTCCAAGGGCAAGGGCGGCTCCATGCACATGTTCAGCAAGGAGAAGCACTTTTACGGCGGCCACGGCATCGTCGGCGCGCAGGTCTCGCTCGGCACTGGTCTCGCCTTCGCCAATCACTATCGTGGCAATGGCAATGTGAGCGTCACCTATTTCGGCGACGGCGCGGCCAACCAGGGCCAAGTCTATGAGAGCTTCAACATGGCGGAGCTCTGGAAGCTGCCGGTGATCTTTGTCATCGAGAACAACCGCTACGCCATGGGCACCTCGGTCTCGCGCGCCTCGGCGCGGCAGGATTTTTCCAAGCGCGGTGCGTCCTTCAACATTCCCGGCAAGCAGGTCGATGGCATGGATGTCCGCGCCGTGAAGGCTGCGGGCGAGGAGGCGGCGGCCTGGTGCCGTGCCGGCAAGGGTCCCTACATCCTGGAGATGCAGACCTACCGCTATCGCGGCCACTCGATGTCCGATCCTGCAAAATATCGCACGCGTGAGGAGGTCGAGAAGGTCCGCCATGACCAGGACCCGATCGAGCAGGTGCGTAACCGCCTCTTGGCGGCCAAGGTCACCGAGCAGGATCTGAAGGCGATCGACGCCGAGGTGCGCGACGTCGTCAACGCATCCGCCGATTTCGCCCAACATGATCCCGAGCCGGATGCCGCCGAGCTCTGGACCGACGTTTATCGCTGAACGCGCGCAAGCTTTCTTTTGGAGTCGATATGCCAATTCAAGTGCTGATGCCCGCGTTGTCGCCCACGATGGAGAAGGGCAACCTCGCCAAATGGCTGAAGAAAGAGGGCGAGCCGATCAAGTCGGGCGACGTCATCGCCGAGATCGAGACCGACAAGGCGACGATGGAGGTCGAGGCGACCGATGAGGGCACGCTCGGCAAGATCCTGATCCCCGAGGGCACCGCTGACGTCGCGGTCAACACGCCGATCGCGACCATCCTCGCCGACGGCGAGAGCGCCGCCGATCTCGCGAAAGCGCCCGCACCGGCCAAGCAGGAGAAGGCTGCGGAGTCCGCTCCGCCCGCCGCTGCAAAGGCCGAAGCGCCTCAGCCCAAGGCCGCGCCAGCCGCGCCGCAGGCCGTGGCCGAGCCCGATCCGGAGGTGCCTGCCGGCACCGAGATGGTGACGCAGACCATCCGCGAAGCCTTGCGCGACGCCATGGCCGAAGAGATGCGCCGCGACGCCGATGTCTTCGTGATGGGCGAAGAGGTCGCCGAATATCAGGGCGCCTACAAGGTCACCCAAGGCCTGCTCCAGGAGTTCGGGGCCAAGCGCGTGATCGACACCCCGATCACCGAGCACGGCTTTGCCGGCGTCGGCGTCGGTGCCGCGATGACGGGCCTCAAGCCGATCGTCGAGTTCATGACCTTCAACTTCGCCATGCAGGCGATCGACCAGATCATCAACTCCGCGGCCAAGACGCTGTACATGTCCGGTGGCCAGATGGGCTGCTCGATCGTGTTCCGCGGGCCCAACGGTGCCGCTGCGCGCGTCGCCGCCCAGCACAGCCAGGACTACTCGGCCTGGTACTCGCACATTCCCGGTCTCAAGGTGGTCGCGCCGTATTCGGCGGCCGATGCCAAGGGTCTGCTCAAGGCCGCGATCCGCGATCCCAACCCGGTGATCTTCCTTGAGAACGAGGTGCTCTACGGTCACACCGGCCAAGTGCCCAAGCTCGACGATTTCGTGATTCCGATCGGCAAGGCGCGCATCGTGCGCTCCGGCAGCCACGTCACCATCATCTCCTGGTCGAACGGCATGACCTATGCGCTGAAGGCCGCCGACGAGCTCGCCAAGGACGGCATCGAGGCCGAGGTGATCGACCTGCGCACGCTGCGACCGATGGACACCGAGACCATCATCAACTCGGTCAAGAAGACGGGCCGTGCGGTGACGGTGGAGGAGGGCTGGGCCCAGAGCGGCGTCGGCGCCGAGATCGCCGCGCGCATCATGGAGAACGCCTTCGATTATCTCGACGCGCCGGTTACGCGCGTCTCCGGCAAGGACGTGCCGATGCCCTATGCCGCGAACCTGGAGAAGCTCGCGCTGCCCTCGGCGGCGGAAGTCGTCGAGGCCGCCAAAGCCGTCTGCTACAGGTAGACCATGGCGGGCCCGAAGGAGCAGCCACTGCCGCCCGACGTCATGACCCGCGAGGACGCGGTCGAGATCCTGCGCGTGTTCGTGCTGGACGGCGGGCTGTCGATGGCGTTCCAGCGCGCCTTCGAGGAGCCCGACATGTGGGGCCTGCTGCTCGTCGATCTCGCCCGTCATGCCGCGCGCGCCTATGCGCGCGAGAGCGAGTACACCGAGGAGGATGCCCTGAACCGGATCCTGGACATGTTCCAGGCCGAGATCGAGCGTCCCACCGACACCGGCACGACGACGCCACGCGGCAAAGGGCACTGACGTGGCGATCGAATCCTATCATTACGATTTCATGCTGGAGGCGATCCGCGAGGCGGAAGCCTCGATCGCGCAAGGTGGCCTGCCAATCGGCGCGGTGCTGACGCGCGACAACAAGATCATCGCCCGTGGCCACAACAACCGCGTGCAGGAGAACAATGTGATCCTGCACGGCGAGATGAGCTGCCTGCGCGAGGCCGGCGCGATCACGTTCCACGACACCGTCATGTATACCACGCTGTCGCCCTGCTCGATGTGCGCCGGCGCGCTGGCGCTGTTCAAGGTCAAGCTGGTGGTGATCGGAGAATCCGTCACCTTCCCAGGGTCCAAGGACATCCTCGACAAGTTCGGCATCCCCTGGATCGATCTTGCCGACGACCGCTCCATCACCATGATGAAGACGTGGCGTTCCAATCCCGCCAATGAGCGCCTGTGGCAGGGCGACATCGGCAACTAAACCTGGTCTGTTCGTCTTCGCTTCTGGAGACGACGTTTTGAGAAGTTCTTCGTGAGGTCAGCATGCCCATCAACATCCTGATGCCCGCTCTCTCGCCAACAATGGAGAAGGGCAACCTCGCCAAGTGGCTGAAGAAGGAAGGCGACAAGGTCAAATCCGGCGACGTCATCGCCGAGATCGAGACCGACAAGGCGACCATGGAGGTCGAGGCGATCGACGAGGGCACGATCGCCAAGATCCTGGTACCCGAGGGCACGCAGGACGTCCCGGTCAACGACGTGATCGCGGTGCTGGCCGGCGAGGGCGAGGACGTGAAGGCCGCGGGCGCCGCGAAGCCGACCGCCTCGGCTGCACCGCCCAAGGCCGCTGAGGCACCTGCTGCTGCGCCGGCGCCGGCACCTGCTCCGGCCGCACCGAAGGCGGCGCCGGCACCTGCCGCCGCACCGGCGGCGCAGGCTGCAGCTCCCGCGGCGCACGGCAACGGCCATGGCGGCCGCGTGTTCTCATCGCCGCTGGCGCGCCGTATCGCCAAGGAAGCCGGCATCGACGTTGCGATGGTCGCGGGCACCGGCCCGCACGGCCGCGTGGTCGCGCGCGACGTCGAGCAGGCCAAGTCCGGCAAGGGCCTCAAGGCGCCCGCGGCGGCGCCGTCCGGGGCGCCAGCGATCGCGCCGACCATGTCGGACAAGCAGATCCTGTCGCTGTTCGAGCCTGATACCTACGACATCGTCCCGCATGACGGCATGCGCCGCACCATCGCGCAGCGCCTGACCGCGTCGATCCAGAACGTCCCGCACTTCTATCTCACCATCGACTGCGACATCGGCAAGCTGCTGATCGCGCGCGAGGAGATCAATGCGGCTGCTCCCAAGGACAAGGAGAAGAAGCCGCTCTACAAGATCTCGGTCAACGACTTCGTCATCAAGGCAATGGCGGTGGCGCTGCAGAAAATCCCGAACTGCAACGTCAGCTGGACCGAAAGCGGCATGGTCAAGCACCACCATTCCGACGTCGGTGTTGCCGTGGCGATGCCGGGCGGCCTGATCACGCCGATCATCCGCAAGGCGGAGACCAAGACGCTCTCCACCATCTCCAACGAGATGAAGGATTTTGCCGCGCGCGCCCGCTCGCGCAAGCTGAAGCCTGAGGAATACCAGGGCGGCACCACGGCCGTCTCCAACCTCGGCATGTACGGCATCAGCCACTTCACCGCCGTGATCAATCCGCCGCACGCGACCATTCTGGCCGTGGGCACCAGCGAAGAGCGTCCCGTCGTGCGCGGCGGCAAGATCGAGATCGCGAACATGATGAGCGTGACGTTGTCCTGCGATCACCGCGCCATCGACGGCGCGCTCGGCGCCGAGCTGATCGGTGCGTTCAAGCAGCTGATCGAAAATCCCGTCATGATGATGGTCTGACGCGGCGGCAGAGGGGGCAACCTTGCATGTCCGTACCCGCTGGCCATGGATATCGCTGCTGCTCGGAGCCGTTGTCGCGCTCAATCCGATCGGGCTTGATTTTCTTCAATCCGCCTTCCTGTCGGGAGAGCAACTGTCGCGAAACATCGCTCAACCCATTGTGCTGAGCGCGTTGGCCATTCTGGTCCTGGTCGGGATCATCGAATGGCTGATCAGGTTTGTTGTCTTCAAGCGCCGCGCCCGCGGCGCTTCTTGAGTTGAACGGGAGCCGCCATGGCCGATACATCCTTCGACGTCATCATCATCGGCTCCGGTCCCGGCGGCTATGTCACCGCGATCCGCGCCGCCCAGCTCGGCTTCAAGACGGCGATCGTCGAGAAGTCGTATCTTGGCGGTATCTGCCTGAACTGGGGCTGCATCCCGACCAAGGCGCTGCTGCGTTCAGCCGAGATCTACCACTACATGCAGCACGCCAAGGATTACGGCCTGTCGGCGGAGAAGGTGTCGTTCGATCCGAAGGCCGTGGTGCAGCGCTCGCGTGGCGTCTCGAAGCAGTTGAACACGGGCGTCGGCTTCCTGATGAAGAAGAACAAGGTCAGCGTGATCTGGGGCGCGGCCTCGATCGACGCGCCCGGCAAGGTCACCGTGAAAAAGTCCGATGTCGAGGCGCCGAAGGGCTCGCTGGGGGAGGGGACTTACCAGGCCAAGCACATCATCGTCGCGACTGGCGCGCGGCCGCGCGTTCTGCCGGGGCTCGAGCCCGACCAGAAGCTGGTCTGGACCTATTTCGAGGCGATGGTGCCGGACCGGATTCCGAAGTCGCTGCTGGTGGTCGGCTCCGGCGCGATCGGCATCGAGTTCGCGTCCTTCTTCCACACCATGGGCTCTGACGTCACCGTGGTCGAGGTGCTGCCGCAGATCCTCCCCGTGGAGGACGCGGAGATCGCAGGGCTCGCGCGGAAACGCTTTGAGAAGATGGGCATGAAAATCATGTCCTCGACCAAAGTCACAAAACTCGAGAAGAAGGCCGACAGCGTCGTCGCCACCATCGACGACGGCAAGGGCAAGCCTGTCACGACCGAGTTCGAGCGGGTGATCTCGGCGGTCGGCGTGGTCGGCAACATCGAGAATCTCGGCCTGGAGAAGTTGGGGGTCAAAACCGACCGCGGCATCATCGTGGCCGACGGCCACGGCAAGACCAATGTCCCCGGGATCTACGCCATCGGCGACGTCGCTGGTCCGCCGATGCTCGCGCACAAGGCCGAGCATGAGGGTGTGATCTGCGTCGAGGCGATCAAGGGCCTCAATCCGCACCCCATGGACAAGAACATGATCCCGGGCTGCACCTATTGTCATCCGCAGGTCGCCTCGGTCGGTCTCACCGAAGCCAAGGCCAAGGAGAATGGCCGCGAGATCCGCGTCGGCCGCTTCCCCTTCGTCGGCAACGGCAAGGCGATCGCGCTCGGCGAGGACCAGGGTCTCGTCAAGGTGATCTTCGACAAGAAGACCGGCCAGCTTCTCGGCGCTCACATGGTCGGCGCTGAAGTCACCGAACTGATCCAGGGCTATGTCGTCGCCATGAATCTGGAGACCACGGAAGAAGAACTGATGCACACGGTGTTCCCACATCCGACGCTGTCGGAGATGATGAAGGAAGCCGTGCTGGATGCTTATGGACGGGTGCTGAATATTTGACCGCTTCCGTCATTGCGAGCGCAGCGAAGCAATCCAGAGATATCTCTGCGGATACAGGCTGGATTGCTTCGCTGCGCTCGCAATGACGACCAAAGAGAGCTGTTTTTAGAATAAGAAGGAAACCAACCCATGCACGACAACGACAACCTGACCATCGAACGCCCGACCTTCGTCACGCATCTCGAATGCGCGATGGAAGGCGATCATTATGCGGCCGACCAGGTCCACAATCTCTCCAAGGCCGGCAAGCCGCTTCTGGTGCGCTACGACCTCGCTGGGGTGAAGAAGGCGCTGACCAAGGACGCTTTGGCCCAGCGCCCCGCCGACATGTGGCGCTACCGCGAGCTGCTGCCGGTGCGCAAATGCAGGGACATCGTCTCCCTCGGCGAGGTCACGACGCCGCTGATCCGGCTGCCGAAGCTCGGCGCCAAACTCGGCGGCGGCGAGATCATCGTGAAGGACGAAGGGCGGCTGCCGACCGGCTCGTTCAAGGCGCGCGGCCTCGTGATGGCGGTGTCGATGGGCAAGGCGCTCGGCATCAAGCACATGGCGATGCCGACCAACGGCAACGCCGGCGCGGCGCTCGCGGCCTATGCGACGTCGTGCGGCATCAAGACTACGATCTTCTGCCCGGCCGACACACCGGAAGTGAATGTCAGCGAGATCGAGCTCCAGGGCGCGACCGTCTATCGCGTCAACGGCTATATCGACGATTGCGGCAAGATCGTCGGCGAGGGGAAAGCAAAAGTCGGCTGGTTCGACACGTCGACGCTGAAGGAGCCGTACCGCATCGAGGGCAAGAAGACGATGGGTCTCGAGCTCGCCGAGCAGCTCGGCTGGGACGTGCCCGACGTGATCTTCTATCCGACCGGCGGCGGTACCGGCCTGATCGGCATGTGGAAGGCTTTCGACGAGCTCGAGAAGATCGGCTTCATCGGCTCCAAGCGTCCGCGCATGGTCGCGGTGCAGGCCTCGGGCTGCGCGCCGATGGTGCGGGCCTATGACGAGGGCACCGAGCATGCGACGCGCTGGAGGATGCACACACCATCGCTTCCGGCATTCGCGTTCCGCAGGCGATCGGCGATTTCCTGATCCTGCGCGCAGTGCGACAGAGCAAGGGTTTTGCCATCGCGGTCGAAGACGACAAGATCTCGTCGGCGCTGAGCGAGGTTGCGCGCGAGGAGGGGCTGCTGTTGTGCCCCGAGGGCGCCGCCACCTACGCCGCCTACAAACAGAGCCTCGCCGACGGCCGCGTCAGCAAGACCGACCGCGTGATGCTGTTCAACTGTGCGACCGGCCTGAAATATCCGCTGCCGCCGGTCACCCGCACGCTCGATCGTCACAAGCCGATCGACTACACGCAGTTCTAGAGCATGATCCGGAAAAGTGTGCAGCGGTTTTCCGAAAAGATCATGCTCAAAATAACCTAAAGCGCGATGATGATTTATCTTAATCTCATCGCGCTTTAGCGCGGCAATACGCCACGAATGATCCCTCTTCCCGTACGCGGGCAGAGGGCCAAAAATAATAAAGACATTGCTGGGGAGAGGACCATGAAAGCCGCTTGGGCTGCGCTGATTGCTATTCTCGCTGTTGCAGGCGCCGCGCGCGCCGACGATTATCCCACGCGTCCCATCACAATCATCGTGCCATTCGCGGCCGGCGGGCCGTCGGATGCAATGGCGCGGGTGCTTGCGGAACGCATGCGGGTGTCGCTTGGCCAGCCCGTGGTGATCGAGAACGTCACCGGCGCGGGCGGCTCGATCGGCGTCGGCCGCGCCGTGCAGTCACCGCCGGACGGCTACACCATCTCATTCGGCCATCTCGGCACTCACGTCGCCAACGGTGCCGTCTACAAGCTCAAATACGACCTCGTCGCCGACCTCGAGCCGGTGGTGCTGTTGCCGAGCAATCCGATGATCATTGTCAGCAAGAACGCGGTGCCCGCGACCTCGCTGAAAGAGTTCATTGAGTGGCTAAAGTCACGGCCGTCGCCGCCCACAGCAGGCACCGCCGGCGCGGGCTCCGGCAGCCACATCGCCGGCGTCTATTTCGAGAGCGTCTCCGGCATCAAGCTGCAATACGTGCCGTATCGCGGCACCGCGCCCGCCCTCAACGATCTCATCGCCGGTCAGATCGACCTCATCGTCGACCAGACCTCCAACTCCATCAACCAGGTCCGCGCCGGCACCATTCGCGCCTACGCCATCACAGACGACAAGCGCCTGCCGTCGGCGCCGGAGATTCCAACCGCGGCGGAGGCGGGTCTCAAGGGTTTCAACATGACGCTGTGGTCGGGCATGTGGGTGCCGAAGGGCACGCCGAAGGAGATCGTGACCAAACTCAACGCGGCGGCCGTGGAAGCGCTGAATGATCCCGGAGTGAAGAAGCAACTCGAAAGCCAGGGCCTGGAGATGACGCCCAAGGATCAGCTCACGCCAGAAGCGCTCGGCACCCGCCAGAAGGCGGAGATCGCAAAATGGTGGCCGATCATCAAGACGGCCAACATCAAGGTGGATTGAGGCGGCGGTGCTGTTGTCAGCGTGTTGCCTTCGCTGACCGCCGGAGAATCACTTCATGGTTTCGCCACCTGTTGCCAGCGCTACCTCCAGGCATTGCATCAGATCCGAGGCGGCGAACGGCTTACCGAGGAAACAACTTGCCCCCGCTTTAAGCGCCCGCACACGCACGCTCTCATCCGGAAAAGCAGTGATGAAGATGAATGGCGTCGCCGACCCCTGCGCGCGCATCTGCGTCAGCAGATCGATTTCAGTGACCGACGGCATCTGCACGTCCGCGATCACGCACGAGGTGTCGGTCGAATTGGCCGACCGCAAAAACTCCTCGGCGGAGGCGAATGTGTGGACGATGTATCCGCGGGATTCCAAGAGATTGTTGATCGCGGCCCGCACGTAGGGATCATCATCAAGCACCGAAATGACCGAAGCCACTGACAAGACGTCCGCTCCTCGCTCGGGATTGCGCTTGCCGTCGCCACGGCCATACCTAAACGTGCAAGGTGGACCTGCCAGCCACCATTGGAAACTCATACTTAGGTTTGTACGTCGGGCTTGCTGGGTCGAATCCCGAGCGCCTCGCTCATCCTCACGAGGTCGGCCAGCGACTTCGCACCCATTTTCCGCATGATCTGGCCGCGATAGATCTTGACGGTGATTTCCGCCAAGCCGAGCTGGGCGGCCACTTGCTTGTTCATCAGGCCCGACGTCACCAGTGACAAGACGTCCCGCTCCCGCGAGCTGAGTGACTCGAAGCGTGATCTGACGTTCGAGACCGTCTTGTTGAGGTCGCGGCGCTTGCGGTCTCGCTCGATTGCGGCCTGGACCGCGTCCAGGATGTCCTGGTCGCGAACCGGCTTGGTCAGGAAGTCGATCGCGCCGCTCTTCATGGCCCGAACAGTCATGGGAATATCACCATGACCGGTGATGAAGATGATGGGCGTCTGGATATTTGCCTTGGCAAGATCGGTCTGCAGCTCAAGGCCGCTCGTTCCGGGCAGGCGGATGTCGAGCACCAAACAACTGGGGACGTCTGGCGGCTTGGCCTGCAGGAGTTGCGGCGCCGAGCCGAATGCTTCGACCTTGAGGCCGACCGACTCGAATAGATTGGTGAGCGCACGGCGCATGGACGCGTCGTCGTCGACGATGAAGACGATCGGCTGGTCGCCGTCCTCCTTGGGCGAAGGCTCCGCGCGCTCGGTCACAATGCGTCCTCTCGATGGAGCGGCAGCGTGATCTGAAAGGTCGCGCCATGCTCCTGGTTCGGTATGGCGGAAAGTCGTCCGCCATGGGCCTCGATAATGGAGCGGCAGATCGACAGGCCCATGCCCATGCCGGAGGACTTGGTGGTAAAGAACGGCATGAACAGGCGGTCCATTGCCTGTTCGCAGATACCAGCGCCGCAGTCGGATACGCTCACCAGCACCGCGCCATCGTCGTCGGCCGCTGAACGGATCGCCAGCTCGCGCGGGCGATCATCGATGCCTTCCATGGCCTCGATCCCGTTCTTGATCAGGTTGATCAGGACCTGCTGCAATTGAATTCGATCGCCAAAGATCCTGGGCAGTGCCGACGACAGCTCCATTCGAACCGACACGGCATGGCTGGCCATCTCACGCTGAACGAGCGCGACAGCCTCGCGCACGACCACGCTGACGTCGAGCGGAGCCATCTCGATTTCGGAGCGCTTGGCGAGCGCCCGAACGTGACGGATCACGTCGCTGGCACGCTTGCCGTCCTCGATGATCCACTCCACCGAGCGGCGCGCCGCCTTGAGATCGGGCGGACTGCGCTGCAGCCAGGCGACGCAAGCGTCGGCGTTTGCGATCACCGCGGCGAGCGGCTGGTCGATTTCGTGGGCGATTGAAGCGGTCAGCTCACCCAGTGTCGTGACGCGCGTGACATGGGCGAGCTCGGCTTGAGCCTTGCGCAGCGCATCTTCGGCCTGATCGGCCCGGATGGCCGCGGTCACGTCGGTGCAGACGCCCCGATAACCCAGAAAGGCCCCGTTGGCGTCGAAGAACGGCTTGCCGCTGGTTCGGACATAGATCGGGTGTCCGTTGCGGTCCTTGCTGCGGTACACGAGATCGCGGAACGGGATGTGGGCGTCGAGCGCCGCGCGATGTTGTCGCCATTTTTCGGGCTCGAGATCGGAGTCCGGAGCAATGTCCCAGCGCGTGAGCCCGATCAGGCCGGCGGGGGCGGTGACGGTATCTGAATGTTCCGATACTTGAGTGACGCGATGGTCTGGCCCCGTCTCCCAGAACCAGTCGGAGGCGGTTTCGGCATAGTCGCGAAAGCGCTGCTCGCTGTCACGAAGCCTGCGTTCTGCCTCCTTGGTCGCCGTGATGTCGGTCACCGATCCAACGAACTCCACGTGACCGCTGGCATCTCGCGTCGCCCGGGCGACGGCTCGGACGTACTTGATGGAACCGTCGGGCATCACCAGCCGGTATTCGTGATCGTAATCTTTCCCCTCGCGCGCCGCCCGGCCCGTGGTCTTCTGCACTGCGAGCCGGTCCTCCGGATGGATCCGCTGGAGCATGAACGGGATCTCTGGCTGGTCTCCTCGTCGCAGTCGAAGATGCGATAGGTCTCCTTGGACCAGGTGATCTCGCCGGTTGCGGCCCTCCAGCCGAAACTGCCGGTGTGGCTCAATTCCTGCGCCTGGGCGAGGTAAGCTTCGCTCTGTCGCAGCGCATTCTCCGCTTCCTTGCGCTCGGTGATGTTCTCGCAGGCGACCAGCACGATTGGCCCGCCATTGGCCCGCAGCATGGTCTTGGCGTTCTCGCGCACCCATAGCACCGAGCCGTCCTTGCGAACCTTCCGAATCTCCCAGGTGTGTGACTGATCGATGGTCTCAAGGCACAGCGCGACACACGCGCGGACGAAGTCGCGGTCTTCCTCGAAAAAGACATCCAGCACCGATCGGCCGATCAACTCCGCGGCCGTATAGCCCAGTTGCGCCGCGCCGAACGTGTTCACGTTGATCACGGTTCCGCTCGGGTCGACCATGAAATACATGACCGGGTTGTGCTCGAAGACTTGCTGCCACTGCTTGACCGCCTCCAGCAGACCGGCGTCACCGGTCTCAGTGCGCGGCTTGGGGGTGACAACTTGCCTGACACAGCCGGCGAGGAATTGCGCGGCTGACTTCCCGAACGTGGCTGCCCGGCCCGGCTTCATCGCAGACGCTCCCGGCGCTCTCTGCGTGAACGCAAGTAGAGCACGTTGCCGCCGGAGGAGCAATTCCGGCCAAAGTCGGATGGCGACTGCGACATTGGCCTTGGAATTGGCTGCTCGCCGCCCTGTTCGCCGCAGCGCATCAAGCACGTCGTGCCAGGCAAGTTTTTCACGGTCGCCGTGCAGCTCGTGCGTCGTTCGCCGTCTCGTTGAACATGGGCCATCGCGAGAGTCCCGGGCGACTACGGGACAAACCTAAGTATAGCTCCTCCATTCCTAGTCATGTTGGCCAATTACCTCCGTACAATTGAGCGTCTTGTTCTGGGGGACTGAGTCTCACGGCCAATCGGGAGTGTCGACCAGCCAATCGCAGTGTTCGCACGAGAACCGGGTCTGAAGCGTATGGCCCCGGGCGCTTTCACCGACAGGCAGGCGACCAGCGACGAGGCAGCGGCATTTCTCGACACGCAGCCGCGATCTCCGCAACTCACGACCCGAGTGAATTCGAAGGAAACCAATAGGCAAGAGCGCAAGCAGCCGAAAGAGGGAGAGAACAATGTGCGATACGTCGCAACTTCCTGAGCGTCGCCTATCCGAGTCCGAACGTTGCTCTTCGATCAAGGGCTGTGCGGTGTGTGGCGGCAAGTTTGGTCTGATCCGCTACTATTCCTGGCGCACTGCGCTCTGCTCCAAGAAATGCGTTGATCGCTTCCGCACACGCCGCGAACGCGACCGCCGGTGGCTGTTTCGGGCGCAGGTCGCGTGAGGGCTGAATTGGAGAGCTGATATCTAATCCGGGAGCCCGTGCGTTGATCCGTTCATGCAAGCTCTTGTGCGCGATGGTTCTCCTCGGCGCCGCTGCGACGGCCCAGGCGCAGGAGACGGGACATGGCACCGTTCATCGCCAGCACCCACCCCAGGACCAGGCGCTGCACGAAAAATTCTATTCGACCTGGCACATGCCGGATAATCCGAGCCTCAGTTGCTGCAGCAACGCGGACTGCTATCCGACCGACATCAAGTACATCGACGGCCGGCTCTATGCACGGCGCAGGGAGGACGGGAGATTCATTCTGATCCCACCGCAAAAAGTGGAGCGAAACAGGGATAATCCGGACGGCCGAAACCATCTTTGCGCTCCACCGCCCGCACTGTCTCCGATGGATAGCGTTTACTGCTTCGCTTTGGGAGGTGCCACATGAGATTCGCGTTCGTACTGGTGAACGGCCGGACTCCGTTCCGGAAGACATGGTGCATGCAGTGCTGCGAGCCGATCGGCGGCAGCTATCTCCGCGAGATCGCGACCCGTCTGCCTTACTGCGACTATCAGTGCTACGCGCTGTTTTGCGAGGCGCTCGCGAAAGATCGCGTGAGGGCGGCTTCATGAAATTCGTGGTGGTCAATCACGAGCCCCCGTTGCGCACCGCCACGTGCAGCGCATGCTCGCGGTCAATCGGGATCGGCTATGTCAGGCATGTGCGGACACAGCGCTGCTACTGTGACACCGATTGCTACCGGCGCGGCGAACTCGTCACGTTCTTCATGCAATGGTCGATGCCCGGGCGCACAGAACCGGCCGCGGGTAACGTCGAGCTCGCCGCTGGCAACATGATCGAGACGTTGGCGGTCCTGAGTGCCGTCTCGTGCTGGAGCTGCACGATACACGCCTGGACCTTCGCAAGAGCGTTGACCGGCGCATATTTGGGCGGTGGCGATCTGAATGGAAGGAGGTGACACCTGCCTGCGCGACTATACGCGCGTGGAAGCCGCAGCACCGTGACCCCGCAGGCGCCGCGTCCAGCCCCGGCGGCGTTGACTGAGGGAGCGGGTGCTGCGGCCGCCACGGGTGCGGTTGCGCTGACCTCGTGCGTGACGACGCGCTGGTCGCTCTTGCCGGCGATCATGCTGCTGTCTTCGAACCGCGCACGGTAGACAAGGACGTTCTCGATCACGCGTTGGACGTAATTGCGCGTCTCGGACAGCGGGATGCGCTCCACCCAGTCGACCGGATCGACCTTGGGATCTCTGGGATCGCCACGCGCCTGCACCCATTCGCGCACGCGGCCGCGGCCGGCATTGTAGCCGGCGAAGGTCATGATCTGGTTGCCACGATATTCCGACAAGAGCGCGCTGAGCTCGGCCGCGCCCATCTGGGTGTTGTAGACGGGATCGGAGACCATCCTGTCCCAGTCATAGGTCAGGCCGAAGCGTTTGGCGGTGTCGCGGCCCGCTTCCGGGGTCACCTGCATCAGCCCGACCGCATTGGCAGGCGACTTGTCGCGCTGGTCGAACGAGCTTTCGGTGCGCGCTACCGAATAGATCACGCTGGTCTCGATCGCGGGTGCGACCTGCTTGTGCTCGGGAATGCCGATGGTGGGGAAGGCGTAGTGGTCGAGCGCGAGCCCGCGCGCCAGGGCCGACTTGCCGACCTCCAGCATCACGCGTGCGTCGTTGCGCTGTCCGGCGAGCGCGGCGAGCGCTTCGAGCGCCGCGGCGTCGGAGCTCTCCTTGGCAAAATCCTCGGCATAATAGAACACGACGTCGCGCTCGCCGATATCGTAGAGCATGTTGGCTGCGCGCACGCGCTCGTCCGCCAACTGCGTGTCGGCGGCGGCCAGCACGGGCGAGGGCGCGCGCAGTTCGATCCGGTCCAGGCCGAGCTTTGCGCGGGCGAGCTGACCGTAATAGGCGGTCTGATAGCGCGCCGCTGCCCGATAGCTCATGCGCGCGTCGGCTGTAGCACCCATCGCCTCGGCGGCGCGGCCGCGCCAGTAATGGGCGCGCGACAGCGCGATCGGATTGGCCGAGCCTGCGTCGATCGCGGCGAAGTGCACCATCGCCGTCTTGGGATCGTCGAGATAGCGCAGCGCGATCCAGCCGCACATGAAGTGGTAGTCGACCCGATAGACTTCCTTCTCCGGCACCGCGGCCGTGAGCACCACGTCATAGGCGGTCTTGAACTTGCCCTGGTCGAGCAGCTTGCGCGCCAGCAGGCGGCGCTCGCGCCACCAGGCATCGGTGTCCTGCGCGGCCATCGTGTCGGGCCGGGCGGCGAGGATCACCTCGGCTGCGTCGTCGATGCGGTCGTTCTGAAGATGCCACTGAGCGCGGCACAGCACATAGCCGAGATCGCGCCGCGCCTCGGTCGAGACGTCCTCGAGATAGTCCTTGGCCTTGCTCGCCTTGCCGGTGACGGCGGCGCAGGCCTTCACGATCGCGAGCGCATCCTCGCCGAGACGTTTGGCCGCGCGCCTTGCGCCTGCGTAGTCCTTGGCGCCGAGGCGCTTGTCCATGCGCGCGCGGTGATCGTCGGCGGATAGAAGGTCGCTGAACGCCGCATAGGAGTCCTCTTCGCTCCGCTCGGTCAATTCGTCCGTGCGCCAGGCCTCGCGCACGAGACGCGCAGCCCTGTCGGTCTCGCCTTCAGTGAGCAGTACGCGGGCCAGCGCGAACTTGCCCTTGGCGCTGGTCGGCCGGTCCATGGTGAATGTGTGCACAATGGCCGCGTCACTCTTCTCCTGCCACAGCCGCGCCTCGGCGCGGCGGCGGAGCAGGGCGCTGCTCGGCCAGTCCGGATTGGCGGCGAGGAAGGCGGCGTAGCGCTTGAAATTCGCCGTGCTCTCGGAGTGGCGCAGCATGAACCAGTCTGCAAGCCTCTGTCCGGCGGGGTCAGTGATGCGGTCGCGCGCGGCGCCCGCATCCTCGGTCTTGCCCTTGCGCGCGAGGTCGATCGCATCCTTCAGCGCGGCGAGATCGCCGGTCAGCGGCGGTGGTGCCGGCTTGTCCGAGGGCTCGTCGACCGTTTTCTTCGGCTTGCGCTTGGCCTCGGCGTGCTTGCCGTGCCGCGCTTTGCCGGCGGAGGCATGGCGCTGCTTGCCGGCTTTCGCCTCATGCGTCTTCTTCGGCGCGGAAGATTTATGACTGCTCTTCGCCGCCAACTCGGTGGGAAGGAGGGCCATTGTGGCCACGGCAACGACACACGCGAGCGAGCGTAGGCACTGGTTCATTCCATGGTCCCCCTGCGAAACCACTACAAACCAAGGTCCGCGACGACATGCGGCTTGAGAATCAAGAGACGACACCAAACGATGTCATGACATCGTTTCGCATTCCTCACGCTCTCGCAACAATGCGGCAAAATACGGATGGGAACTCGGGAACTTCCGAAATAGCGGAAAAGGCAGCGTGTTTAACCTTTGTTAACGATTGAGGCTCGCGCGACGGTTGCGTACGGCTCACGGCGTCAGAAAGGCGAGATTGCGCGTGTTCCCATGGCTAAATCCGGTGTATTGAGTTCCCTCGCTTCATCCTTTCAGCCTTTGCCCTGCACCTATGCCGATTTTCAACCAGTCGATCCGGCGCAAGATCGTCGGTATCGCCCTCGGATTGATCGTCCTGATGCTGGTCACCTCGATCCTGTCGATGGTGATGTCGAGCAAGGTCGGCGTCCTCCTGGACGAGCTGACCAACCGCTACATCCCGGCCTACGGCCATCTGGCGCGCGCCAACATCCGCTCGCTGGAGCGTGCGCTGGCGCTGCGGCGCATGGTCATGACCAAGATGCAGTCGCCGTCGGACGAGGAGGCCTATGCGGCGCGCGTGCGCGAGTTCGAGCAGACCGACCGCAGGATCGAGGAGGAGGCCGAGAGCGCACGCACGCTCATCAACGCCATCATCAACGATCCCAGGACACCGTCCGACAATGCTGCCCTGGCGCGGATCGAGCTCCGCATCGAGACCGCCGTCACTGAGCTGCGCCGCGATCTGACCGAGGACCACGCAAAGCTGGCCAAGCAGGTCGATGCCAGACAGATGGCGGAGGCCCGCGGCACGCTGGAGCACATCGACGTGCTGCGCGACCAGTTCAATCAGAAGATCGATGCGATCCGCGCCGACATGCTGACGCAGGTTTTCTTCAGCACGTCGCAGGTGATCAGCCACCAGCACCAGGCGATCATCGTATCGGGCATCGTGACCTTGCTCGCAGCGATAGTTGGATTTGCCTTTGCGCTCCTGGTGAGTAGCGGCATCACGCGCCCGGTGCGGCTGCTGCTCGCCGGCACCCGCGAGGTCGAGGCGGGCCGGTTCGACAAGCCCATTACCGTCTCCACCCAGGATGAGATCGGCGAGCTTGCCGCGGCCTTCAACCGCATGATCGAGCAGCTCCGGCACAACGAGCGCATCCGTGAGACCTTCGGCCGCTACATCGACCCGAAGGTGGTGCAGGGCCTGATTGACCGGCCGGAGGTCGCCATCGACGGCCAGCGCCGGGTCATGACCATCATGTTCTGCGACATGAGTGGCTTCACCTCGATGAGCGAGGGCGTGACCCCGCGCGGCCTCGTCAAGGTGATGAACCACTATTTCACGGTGATGTCCGGCCCCATCCGCAGCAATCGCGGCATCATCGACAAATATATCGGCGATGCAATCATGTGCTATTGGGGCCCGCCCTTCATCGAGGAGGACGAGCAGGCGATGCTCGCCGGCCTTGCCGCCATCGAGATGGCCGATCAGGTGCCCGCGCTCCAGAAGCAGCTGCCGGATCTGCTCGGCATCCGCGCCATGCCGGCGCCGTGCGATCTGCGCATCGGCATCGCCACCGGCGAGGTCCTGACCGGCAGCATCGGCTCCGAGCTGATGATGAGCTTTACCGTGATGGGCGACGCCGTGAACCTCGCCTCGCGGCTGGAGGCCGCCAACAAGGCCTACGGCACCCGCATCCTGGTCTCGCAGGCAACGGCGGATGCGATCGGCTCACAGCTCCAACTGCGTGAGATTGATCGCGTCGCGGTCGCGGGGCAGCGCGCACCGCAAGCTGTTTTCGAGGTGATGGGCAGGGCCGGCGCACTCACCGATGCGCAAGCGCGCCTGCGCACGCTCTATGCCGAAGGTCTCGACGCCTATCGCGCCGGGCACTTCGACGACGCCCGCGCCGCCTTCAACGCCGCGCTCGAAGCGGTCCCCGGCGACGGTCCCTCACGCACGCTGCTCGGCCGCATCGCGCAGTTCGAGGTCAACCCACCAGACGAGGGTTGGGACGGCGCCTGGCGGCTGGAGCAAGAATAGCGGTGCCTGCCGTCCGGCGTCGCCGAACGGAAAGAACGATTCTACTCCATAACGATGTTCGCCGTGACCTATTTCCCGGGCTTAGGCTTGACGTCCCTGAGGCGTCAGATGGGGACACGCCGATGACACACCTTGAGGACAGGCTCGAACGGTTCGAGACGCTCTCCGCCGAGTGCGAGCTGATCGCGAAGCTCGCCACCGACAGCACCAAGCGCGAGTTCTATCTGAAGCTTGCCGAGCAGTACCGCCAGCTGGCAGTGGATATGCGGCAGGCGATCGCGACCAGCGCTGCTGCTTGAGGCCGACTGCAATCCGTTCTTAACATTTGGCGCGCATTCTGAGGCGCATGCGGGCGTCGCTGATTGGCGATGGCTCGCGGTGGGAAGGCCGGGGCTCGTTGCGATGCAGCGCGCCTCGCGAGTGTCACTTGCCATGTTTGACGGGCAATCCCATGCGCCTCGTTGCAGTGATCATATTCGCGCTCATGACGGCGGCCTGCGATCAGGAGCAGGACATCACCGGCTCGACGTCGACCTGCCCGATGCGAAACTACAGCTACAATCCTCGCGACATGAATCAGTGCGTCAGCGCCTGCAAGTCATGCGATCACGGCACCACGGTCACCTGCACGACCTCCTGCACCCTCAAGGGGGCTCGCTGAGTTCTTGATGCGTGCGAAGGTCGGGAGCGACGCACCCAAAGTCGCTGACGACGCGCCAAAAGACAGGAGGCCGTCGGCGGTGCCCAGGCACCGGAACGATTCACTTGGATCAATCATTGAAGGAAGCGGGCAGGACGTGGAGTCCGATTGAATGGGTATGCTCGATCCCGGCCGGTTCCTGGTGTCGTGCTCGCATTGCGACGCTTGGCCGATGGCTGCCAACGTCAAACGTTCAAGCTGGTCGGCATTCCCGCGTGAGGTCCGTTTCGTGTGTCGGCGCTGCCGCCGCGAGGAGACCGCGATCGTCTCTGCCTCCGGCGAACTGACGCCGATCAAGCGCATCGATGTTCCGCCACGCGACGTCGCCGTCGCTTGGGCGCAGGCCCAGCGCCCGCGAGGGCGGACGTAGCTGCTGGGCCTCTGCTTGCGGGACGCACCGGTAGCGGCGAGTTGTCGCTGCCAGATGCAACCAGCCGATTGACTCCCGGGCTGCACGACTCGTAAAAGATCCACGACGGTTCTCCTCACGGAGATCAAAAGGGAACGTGGTGCGAGATTTTCCCAACGCCGGGATCTTCTCAATGCCATGGCTGCCCCCGCAACTGTAAGCGGCGAATCTCTCGTCCTATGCCACTGGGAATCTCGGTCCTGGGAAGGCGACGGAGAGGTCACGACCCGCGAGCCAGGAGACCTGCCGTCAGCCGTGGTCACACGCGAAGATGTCGGTCGGGGAGTACAGACATTAGCTTCACCGGAGCGATTGATCGCTACGTCGTGAAACCTCGTTCGCTGTGACGTGCCACTGACGTCCTGCCGAGGTTTTTTCGCATGTCTTCCGTTTCCGCCGCCGTCCGGTGCCGTCGCGCGTCCTGGCTGGCGTCCAGCTTCATCATTCCCGTTCTTGTCCTCAATATGATGGGCGTCCGCGCGCAGACTGTCGCCGAGCAGTTGCCGCCGGTCGAAATGACCAAGGCCGACGATCAGAACCGCACGCGTGCCAGGGCGAGCAGCGATGGCGACATGGGGAGACGCCGTGCGACGCCGAACGGCGCGCCGACAGGAACCGGCTCGTCCGGCTTTGGCGGTGAGGCGGCCAGCAACAATGGAGGCATCGTCGGCGCCGCCACGACCGTCATCACGGCCGCCGACATCGCCCATGCGCCGTCGCAGACGCTTGCCGAGATCATCTCGACGCAGGTACCGGGCGCCCAGATCACGACGTTCTATGGCGGTCCGATCTGCGCCAAGACCAGTGTCGACCTGCGCGGCTTCGGCGCGTTCGCAACCGCCAACACGCTGGTGCTGGTCAACGGACGGCGGCTGAACGACATCGACATGGCGCAGGTGGACCTTGCCACCATCCCGCTCAATTCCATCGAGCGTATCGAGATCACGCACGGCAATTCCGGTGCGGTGCTCTATGGGGACAATGCGGTCGGCGGCGTCATCAACATCGTCACCAAGAGCGGCGTCGGCGGGCCGCCAATGGCCGCGCGCATCGAGGCCGGCTTCGGCTCGTTCAACACCAGGCTCGGCAACGTCTCGACGTCGCTCAATTCCGGTCCGTGGTCGACCTCGTTTTACGGCAACACCGTCAAGTCCGATGGCTATCGCGACAACAATCGTTATTCCCAGGAGAACGGCATCGGCAATCTGAACTACACGACGCCGGGCCTGACCGCTTTCCTGACCGTGACGGGAGACAATCAGGAGCTGCGACTGCCGGGGGGCCGCACCGTCGATCCCTCGATCGGCCTCGACGAGCTCGCGACCAACCGGAAGGGGACCAGCACGCCCTTCAACTATGCCAACCAGCAAGGTTTTGGCGCGACAGCGGGTTTCACAAAAACCCTGGTGAACGGCGTCGATCTCATCGTCGACGGAGGCCTGCGCGACAAGAGGCAGCAGAGTGCATTCTTCTCCAGTCCGACGCCGGCGCCCGCTTTCTTCACCTCGACCTATGTCGACGCCGATCTGACGACGTGGTCGATCACGCCGCGGCTCAGCGTGAAGAGCCTTCTGCTCGGAATGCCGTCGCAGCTCTTGACCGGCATCGACTATTACGATGCGAGCTTTCAGCAGAACCGTGGCGCCGGCCAGGGTCTCGCCGCCTGGCACAATTACGACCTCAGGCAGCAGACGGTTGCGGGCTATCTTCAGCACACATTGGGTGTGACGCCCACGACCGACGTTTCCTATGGCGCGCGGGTGCAGACCATCAGTCTGTTGGCACGCGACAATTTTGATCCGGCAGCTCCGTTCAACGCCGACATCGGCGCGCTCCCGCTCGGGAGCGACGAGACCCAATATGCGCTGCACCTCGGTGCCGAGCATCGCCTCAACGACATGGTCTCGCTGTTCGGCCGCGCCGCGCGGGCGTTTCGCACGCCTGACGTCGACGAGCGGGTGTCGTCGGGACCCTCATTCGACCCCTTCTTCAATCCGCTGCCGCAAACGTTCCAGCTCAAGACCCAGACCTCGCAGGATGTCGAGGCTGGGCTGCGTATCAAGGGAGGCGGTCTTCAGATGCAGAGCAGTCTCTATCTGATGGACCTCGCTAACGAGATCCATTTCAATCCAATCCTGTTCTACAACACCAATCTCGATCCGACCCGCCGTTACGGCTCGGAGACCAGTGTCTCCTATCGCGTTAACGACGCTCTGCTCTTGCGCTCCGGCATGGCTTATACGAGGGCTGTCTTCCGAGAGGGTATCTGGGCCGGCAATGACGTGCCGCTGGTCTCGCGCTACACCGCGAGTGCGGGCCTCACCTGGAACATCTGGCAGAACTATGTCGTGCTCGACGCCACCGCGCGGTTCTGGAGCGAGCGTCGCATGGACAACGACCAGGCCGGCACTCAGAAGCCGATTCCTGCCAATGGCACGATCGACCTCAAGCTCAGTGGTCAATATGAGCGGTACTTCTGGTCGCTCAGCGTCAACAATTTGCTGAAAGCGCTCTACTACGACTATGCAGTCGCAAGCACCTTTACCGACGGTCGCTTCAGCGCCTATCCGCTGCCCGGCCGCAGCTATCTGCTCAAAGCCGGCGCCACGTTCTGACGTCGATAGGGCTGTCACACGTCCCCAAATGGACTAGAATTCGAAGAGAAGGAGATCACTTATGGCTCTCAGCATCCAGCCGTCTCGCGCCGACCGTCTGTGGCTTCATCCGGTGACGCCGCGCCTTGCGCCGATGTTCTGCTTTGCGCTGCTCGCGGTGTCATGCGCGCTCGCAAGCTTCGCGCTCGCCTGTGCGACACCGTTCGCGGCCTTTGCCGTTGTCGCGGCCGCGATGCTGCCGCTGCGCCCGGCGCTGCTCGTCGTCACCGGCGCCTGGCTCGTCAACCAGACCATCGGCTTCGGCGCGCTGCACTATCCCATCGACGGCAGCACCGTCGCCTGGGGTTTTGCGATCGGCGCGGCCGCGCTGCTGGCGACCGCCGTTTCGTCCGCGGTGCTACGCATGCTGCCGCAGGGCCGCACGCCGCTGGCGCTGGCCGTCACGCTCGTCGCCGCCTATGCGGCCTATGAGCTCGCGCTGCTCGCCGCGACGCCGTTCCTGGGCGGAGAGGGCGCCTTCACTGCCGCCATCGTGACGCGCCTCGGGCTGACCAGCGCCGCCTGGCTCGCCGGTCTCGTCGCCGCCTGCGAGATCGTCCGCCTGCTCGATCCGTTCGGGCGCCAGGGAGCGATGTCGGCCTGAGCGCCGCTGCGTTCGACGTCGTGGCGCCATTCGGGCCACGGGATCTTGCTGTGTCGCCGGACTGTCAACCCGCCCGCACAAAAAGATTCCGCTTTACCGAAATTCGGAATTGGCGTATGTGTCGCTCATCCCGGCTCACCCTTGAGGGGCGATCATGTGTCGTGATGATCGCAGAGTCGGGCTTGCGGTGGACGCGGCAGCGTCGGGCGCGAGAGCCAAGGGCAGGGCGGATTGCTCTCCGTGAGCCCTTAAGGCTTCGCGCGGACGGACGGCGCTGTCAGGTTCGTCGTGCCAGCATTTCGATGGCAATGTGCACAACGCCGTCGAACCCTGTGGCGCAGGCGAACCGCGCGTACGGCAAAACCGTGTGGTCCTTTCCGCAAGGTCTTTTTTGGGCCTGTCGATAACGTCGTAAGTGCCTGTAAATATAGCCATTTTACGATCTTTAGCGGGGAGCGGACGGCCCCCTGGAAGTCCGCCGGGCCCTAATAGGCCCTATTTCACATGTGCGGGCGCGCGCGAGCTTCCGGGGCGTGAGAGGATGCGCGTTTACAGCCTCCTCTTGTCAGCGGTAAGGTATTTCGGTGCTCATGGGGTCGGCGCTATGAATAGACCGATCTTCGAACAGCCTACTGAACGTGAGTTTCTTCTCGCGCAGCTGTCGCCGGACGATCGTCGTCGTGTTCGCGACTTCATGAGAGAGAACCGCATCGCTGCATCCGACGCCATTCAGATGCTCGGCATAGGGCAGCCAGATGTGGATCGGAGCACCCCTGGAATAGAGGTCTCCGACGACGAGCGCCAGTTCATGCTGAGCCAGCTACCTCCGAACGAGCGTGCGTGGGTCGAGCGAGCTCTTGCTCGCAACCGTGAAATAACAGTCGGCCGGTGCATGGCACAAATCCGCAAGGCAGCCGAACCTAGACAGATGGCCGTGGGCAAACTGCCGCTAAGTCCGTGCGAGAAACAGCTCCTGAGGCGTTTGGCCGCCGGGAAAACTGACGCTCAGATCGCCAAGCGACTTGGTGGGACTGCCAAGCAAGTCGGACAGCAGCGAGCGCGCTTGCTCGCCAAGCTGGGACTGAGCGCACCGCACGAGATCGTCGATGCGGCTGAACGACTGGCAAACTGGCGAACTTACCGAGGCGTAACGTAGGACCGGGGTTTCAGCACCTTGGGGTCCTCTGGTGCGCGCAGAAAATGGGGGGTACGCGCGACGGCACCCCTTCAAGATATTTGCCCGGAGGATTTTCTAGATTGCGTTGCGGATCGGTACAAAAATCGGAGGGGTCGGCGAGTGCGATGTCGGCGCGCCTTGGGCAGGCGGTTGCATGTCGCATTATGAGCGCGCGGTACTCTATGGTATGAGTGACTTAGTCACGAGCAGAAGGAGGTCGTTGCCATGCACCTTCATGCCTATCGGGACGAAAACCACTCCAGCCATCTCGATCTCGTCGGCGGAAGAGACCGCCCGTGGACGATTGACCTAGTCACGGTAACAGCCGCGGCCGTCATTGTGGTGGGCTTCGCCTGTGCCCTCGTGGTCCTGTGGGTCCGCTAGTGCGGAGCGCTTCTGGGTCGGCTGGAGCGGACAGTCCGCTCCAATCCTAAACCATCCGCCTGTCGCCACCGCTCGATATATGGCGGCGCCGTTGTGCGTCGCGATCGTGTGACGCTGAGCGGTCGCAGCAAGCAAATTCATCTCTCCTGATCCGCAAACATAGCATGGCTATTTGTCAGCTTTCCGGCGCATCCTTAGGTTGGGGAGGCGTCCATGAGTGAGCGAGCGCGAGAGATCATCTACACCGCTACGGTCATAATCGGAGGCGGCTTGCTACCCGTCGCGCTGGTAGCCGTGGCACTGCTGCGGGTGATCGTGCACATGTACCGGCCCACATAACGCGCGTGGCGACGAAGGCTGGGATTGCCGAACCAGACCATGCGCAAGCTGCCCCTTACCCCGCGCGAGAAACAGCTCCTGAGGCGCTTGGCCGCTGGGAAGACTGATCATGAGATCGCCGTGCGACTTGGCGGGACCGCAAAGCAAGTTGCGGGTCAGCGGGAACGCTTGCTCGCCAAGCTGGGCATCTGCGCGCCCGCCGAGATCGAGGACGCCGCCGAACGACTGGCAGGCTGGTCCACCTACAGAGGCGTAACGTAGACACCGCGTTCGATGCTCAGCGCAGGCGAACTGCCCGCGCTCGCGGCGCGCGGTACGGCCTTCCTGCCGCCCGCCTTCCGGGTGTCCTACGGTGCAATTGATCGGCTGACCGGCCCTGCTACCGTTTCCGCATGGGACTGCAAGATCGTCTGTTCATCGCGCTGACTGTGCTGGCGATGTTGGGAGCGGCGGCGTTGTGCCCTCGTTTGGCGCTGAGCGGTCGCGCTAAGCAAATTCATCTCTTCTGGGCCGGAAACATAGCATGGCTAATTGCCAGCCTTCCGCATCCTCAACGCCTATGACCCACCGTACAATGCCCGCTGCTGAATACCGTTCGATTGCATCCGCTTACAGGGCTCAAGCGAGGCAGGCCGGGATCTCAGAAAAAGAGCATCCCTTCTGACGAACATAAGTCGGACCTTCAGCGGTCTGGCGAGCCAGCTTGAAATCCTGGAAGCCGACGTGGCGGCGGAGCGCAGGACGCTACGATAGGCGCTGCTCGCGACCCAAGCGTGATCTAGTTCGCGAAGGATTTGATCGCGGTGCGCAACGAATTGCGTTTGCGTGCGAGGAATGTTTCCAACACTGCGTGGGCGATAGTTGTGGTGTGCCCGATCGCTGCTCTGGCCTTCGTTCCAGTAAACGGAACCCTCGACGATCGGTCGAGGAGTTCGGAACGTTCTCTCGCTCCTCAACTTACGTTAATCGTGGGGCCCTATCGAGAAGTCGCGATATGGAACCGATCAACCGAATATCAGACCACATCGACCGTAAGACTGCCCGGTCGATCTGTGACGAGGTGGGTGACAGGTTGCAGCAGGACTTAGTTCTCGAAACTTCGCCGCTGCCGCCCTACCTCAAACGCCTAATCGATGAGTTGCGCAAACAGGAGCGGTCATCTCATTGATGGCGTCGAAAGCTGCCTCGCCTGCGCGTGGCCATCTGACCGCAGAGAAAAAGTCGCCGCCGCCGGTGGCGGCTCCCCAGACGCGAGCCTCGAGGGGATCTCGCTTTAATGGGTTGACGCCTACACTGATGGTGACGGTGTGACGCTCGATGCTCGCACGGCTTGCATTGAGGTCGCGATGTCGCGCGATGCGCCGTGGATGGCGTCCCTCCACAACCGGACTTCGGGTCCTTTGGGGCGCGTGAGAAAAGCGGGGTACGCGCGACCCCGGCGCGCGAATATATTTGCAATTTCTCATTTCGCTGTAAATTTTGTACCGTTTCGCACACAAGGGCGGTGCGCGGTGTGGACCATGTCGCCGGTCGAGGTCGCGATCTTCATCGCAGTGGTTGTCGTCGCTGTCGCACTGCGGTCAGCTCGATGCGCGAGGCGGTCATCATCAGCGGCACTGCCCGCGAGAGCGTCAATGCGCAGCCTCTGCTAGCGCTCGTGTCGCGGTCGGAAGTCTCGACCGGCGACAGTTGTCGGTTTGTCTGTGAGGTAGTAGGTCGGCTCGTTGGGGCTATCGACGCGGACGCGGTAGCGTCGTTCTGGTGTGAAGTTCGAGATGAGCCATTCATCAACGTCCTCCAGTCTGTCGAACTTGATGATGTCCTCGGCGGGCCATCCATTGTGGCAGAGGACGATGGTGTACCGTCGTTGCAATTGGCTTAGGCGCATATGGTCGTCCTGATAGCTTAACGTTCCAAGTCTGGCATGGCTCACTGAGTTTGGGATCGCTCTCTTCCCTGAGTTAACAACTAATCGAGCCAGCCAATCAGACACCCGCCCTCCGACCCGGCATACGGGCTGGAACTCCGCGCCGCTGCCGCCGACGCCGTGGCAGGACGGCGGGCGGTAGTTCAGCGCTAGGGGCGCGGCTTCAATCGGTCTTGGTTCGATCGATCAGGGCCTGCCGCTGGCGCTCCCTTTGGCGATTGAACTCGTCTAGGGCCTCGGCGCGACCTATTGCGCGGGCCAATTCGAGCCATGGCTCGTTCATCGCGGCCATCGCCTCGGGAGTAAGCTCGACGGCGTAATAGGTGCCCTTGTAAAGCACCGTCGGGCTGCGCAACTCACTCAACTCGGCGGGCGGCGGCTCGATGGCGGGCCACCGCGAAGCGTCGAATTGGGACGGGTCCACGGGATACACCAACGAACGGTAGAGAAGAAACGGGCCGTCGCCTTTCGGCGGCACGATGCGCCCTGTCAGTTTTTTCCTTTTCATGAATGCATCTTGGAGACGGTATCGACGCCGTCAACCGATCTTTTGAGCACGAAGCCCCCGCAGTCGCCCACGCGCGAACCAGCTCACTTGCCCTGCTGCTTGATCTTCCAGAGGCGATACGCTTCGTCCTCGTAGGGATCGTCCGCCGTCGGCGGCGGGATCAGCTTGGCACCTTCCTTGCGGAAGTGATCGATACCGCGCCCCAGCTTCTTCCCGGCGAGAGTGTGCTGATCGTTGGCCCAGTCGGGGATTGTCGGCGCGTAGCCCTCCAGCGATGACCGCAGGCCGATGGCGGCTGCGAAGTGGCAGCCAGCACGAGACTTCGGTGACCGGCACATCATGCGGATGGCATTGCCGATCATCAGCCGGGCTTCGCCGATGCTCTTGCTGTAGCGGTCCCTTGATGCCGCGAGCGATGCAGCGACGAACGGGAAGACGTGCGGCGCTGCCAGCGTGTCGAGGTCTTCATGGCAGATTACTTCGAGGCGATTGCAGACCATCGTGTGGAAGGCTTTGGAGGTGTGGATCAGCTCGCACGCGAACTCCATGGCTTCACGTTCCATGCCCCTGCGGATGGCTTTCTGCATCGCTGAGACGCAGGCCATCGCCGGAAGGCCGCTCCTCGTGTTGGGGATCATCGGCTCGCTCCGTCCGGTGAGGCGACGACGATGGTCTCGCCCGCGACCTTTGCGGCGACGAGCGCGCGCGCCTGCTCGATTGAATAGGCGTGGATGACGAAAAGTGGCTTCGCGGTCTGGCCGGGCGTCGGCTGAAAGACGGTGAAGGGTTTCGGGGTTCGCACGGGGCTTGCTCCTGTGAGCGGTTGGCGCTCCTCCCGTTCAGCCACCGTTGCCGCGTGCAGTAAAACATTGTTTTTGCTTGAAAATTCATTCTCCAACATTGTTTTTGGGCCTGACCTTGCCGCGTCGCCTCCGTTTGTGGCCGTCGCGTCATCGACTGGACGTTTTTCCAGACTGATCCTAACGACGGACGTGGAGCGCGACGTGCGGACGACGCGCCCTAGGATGAGGCGAAGGTTAGCCTCATGCCGTCAGGCTCCCTAAGGTGCCACTCAACTATTCAACATCGAATGTCGGCTGTGTGCAGACGCACCGTCCTTGTGACTGATCGTCGTGGTCTGTATATGCTGGGTTCGCTTTAAGGTTGGGGGCTTTAATGAAAGTGGTTGTAGCCGCGCTGGTCGTTGGCGCTCAAATGATTGCACCAACAATTTCGCATGCCGATGTGCTGAAATGCAAAATCGAAGCATACAACGAAGACATTTTCATCACCACTTCGCCCGACACTAATCAGAACGACGGTCAGTACGCTCGGATCGGCATCTCACCCGGCATCGGCAATAGAGCCTTTGTTGTCGCCGATCGCATGGGAGCTGTCGCATTCGTGGAGCTGAATGCCGATGGCACACCGATCGGGCTGCTCACGGTTCAGAAGAATTTGCGCGTGATCAAATCAACTCAGTCAATCGATCCCTTCGGCGCTGTTCAGGCACCATCCCAAAGTGCGGGCGTGTGTTCTCGATGCGTGGGGCCAAAGGCCTGCGTGCCATATTGAGCCGCCGTTTGCTACAATCACCGGATCACCCAACCAATGACCAAGACGACCCTAATCGCCGCACTGACGCTCGCCCTTCTGACTGCCGAAGCAACGGCGCAGACTGAAAGCGGCGGCACGACCAGAGCGCATGCCCAAATCTACGTGAGCGCTGATACATTGCATGAGTGGTGTCAGCAACAGCCTGCGAGGGCGATGTATTACGTTGCAGGCGTTCTGGACGCTCTGACCCTAGCTGCCAATAATGCTGGCAATGCGCCCGTGTGCATCCCTGTGACATCCACGTTGGCGCAAGCACGCGACGTAGTGTGCAAACACCTCAGAGACAACCCAGAGAAGCGTCAATACAACACGGCGTCGTTGGTGTGGACGGCCCAATCGCAGGCTTGGCCTTGCAGGAAGTGAGCGGAGAGCTGGAGCGCTACATGCGGTGCAAGGATTGCTCAGACATGCGCGGCTATCCGTACAAGCGGAGCCATTTGGTCGCGCTGCGGTCCACCAAGATTTCGGCGAGTGATCCGCCGTCGAGACATGGTGGCCGGGTGAAAGGTAAGAAAGATTTTTCAGTAGGGACGTGCCACTCACGGTACGTGGGGCTTGTGCAAATGAAGAACGTGGTTTTGCTTTCTATCGCGTCTGCGGCGGTTTGTTTTTCATATCCCGCGACAGCATATTTCGACAGCGGCAACACGCTACAGTCTCTCTGTTCTGACAAGGACAGAACGACTGAACTGGTCTGTACTGGGGTTGCCGGGGCTTACTTCGATATGATGGTGGCGCTCGGTTACTCGGGGTGTCGAAATAGCGCGACCCGTAAGCAACTGAAGGACGTTCTGCTGAAGTACATCGACCAAAATCCGGAAAAGCGAGACTTGCCTTCATCATTCTTAGCTATCGAAGCCTTCTCCAAGGCATTGGGATGCTCCAAAGCCACTAAGCAAAGCCAGTAGCAGCGTTCAGCATTTTCAGTCACGGCTCAACGCTCATGTGCAACCTCTACAGCATCACTACCAATCAAGCCGCCATCGCTGCGCTGTTCCGCGTCGTCAACCGCTATGTCGGCAACCTGGCACCGATGCCCGGCGTCTTTCCTGACTATCCAGCGCCTGTCGTGCGCAACACCGACGCCGGGACCGAGATGGTGACGATGCGCTGGGGCATGCCGCCGCCGCCACGCACAGGCGGACCGCCAGTCACCAACATCCGCAACACGTCATCGCCGCACTGGCGCGCGGCTGGCTGAAGCCGGAGAGCCGGTGCTTGGTCCTCATTGGCTTGCTCCATGTGTGAAGGCCGGGATTGGCACTTCGTGCGGTGCAGCACCGTAATGCGCAGAGCCGAAGCGTCAATCTGCGCGGTGCCGTTCCGCAAATCTGTCGATGTCGGTTTTGGCAATCCCGCCGAAGCGCATAATGCAGTCTACAAATTTATCCGTGACTTCAACGCCGGGGACCGAGGCGGACCACGACGGGCTGCCATCAGCAAATTCAAACGAGATTTGCTTGGCATCATCGAGGCCAGTTAGGATCGAGACGACGTTCGACTGCAGGATCGGCATTTCCAGCCAACCTTGACCAAGCACGATATTGAAGTTGGCTTCGGCCCAGCCGCTAACCCAAGAATTGTGCCCATCAGCATAGGCAAAGTTGACTTTTGTCATGGTGATGAACGGGCAGTCTCTTAGACCGCACATGCGCTTGGTGGGGAAGGCATGCTTATCTTTGAACAGTTGTAAATGCAGGTTCTGACCTTTCACAAAGGTGATCGCAATAGCACCCGTTGCGGCTGATCCAGTTTGCATGCGGCACATGCTGTTCTGTTCGACGTTTTCCCAAACATCTGCCGCTTGCGCGGTGGTTGCCAGCAGCATCGCTGCGGCGGCGAATAGAGGTCGTTTCATGTTGCTTGCTCTTGTTGAGGCGTCGGTTAAGAAGGCCGGGATGGCACTTGGCCTCCTCAATGACAACACGATCGGCTGGGATAACCACTCGCGATGGCGTCACGTCCGCTTCCTTGACTAGCGCGTCGTCGCGATAGCCATATTTGAAAGTAAAGCGAACCTTGAAGGAGCATCCCCGACTGACCGAGCGGGTTGCACTGGCTCGGGCGACCACGCGAAAGCCCGGCTATGAGTTAAGACTGCCGGGCGTGGATATACGGCAGTCATGCCGGACATTCTATCCGGGCGAGTACGGAAAGGCAGCCTAAACCTCCCACTGCTCGTACCACTACCGCTTCTTGACGCCGGTCGCGCCACGCTGGCCGACCAGCCCGATCTCGCGGCCGATCTTCCTTGATGTTCGCCAGCGCCTGATCCGAGACGACGGTCGCTCGCAGCCTCAGGACGTCATCAACCATGAAGGTTCTCCACTTTCGTCGTCACCGCCTCTCGCGGCAATCGTAGCACTATTGCCGCCGGTTCGCGGGCCGCCGTCGTCGATACCACTTCGCAATCTGCCATCGGGCATTGTCCGGCGAAAACTCGCGGCTCACATCGTCGCGGATTAAAAGATGCCGCCAACTTGGTCTCTCGCCGACGTCGCGTCGGAACAGCGGAAGTGACCGCCAGCGCTGGCAGAGCTGGTTGCGCGATTGAAGCGTCAACCATGCGTGGGTCACGGAGGCGTGCAGTGCCTGAGCCTTGTCGCGGTCGGCCTCATCCGCAGTGCGATAGGTGTTGATCATGCTCGTTGCTTTCGTGTTGAGGCGGGCGAGGCCACCGTGGCGATGGCCCCGCCCGGAGCGGCCACCCCTGCGCCAGCGAGGTGGCCGCCTTGTCGCGCAAATGCCGGGACGAAGGCAGGATGTAGCTCCCGGCTGCACGATCTCGTCATCGCCGCGCTCCGATGATGTCGAAGGCATGCTGCGGTGACGTTCCCCGTCCATTGACCGCCGCCGGAGCCGTGACCAGCCTGCACTGTAGGATCGCCAGCGGTGAACAGTCACTGCGATGCTCGACCGGCAGCTTCTGCTCCAGCGCCGCCCAAACAAGCTGCGCTTCCTCATATTCCGAAAAAAGCAAATCTTGCTGAACCTCGCTGAGGCGCTTCTCGCGTTCGATGTGGCTCAGGCTGGCACCATCATCAGCTTCGGTGTCGATCTCCGCATCGAGCCGCTTGACCAACGCATCCTTGAACAGCCATGCGATCAGAGGTACCGCCGCCTCGATCTCCGCGAACGCAAGTGCCGGGTCGGCGCTGAAGACCTGCGACTGCACGCGCTGCGTCGGCCAAACGATCGGGCGGTCGTGCTCGATGAGGTTCGAGACACTCGGCGCACCCTGCATCGCCAGTGCCTCGATCTGCGCGCGCATCTGCTGCTTGCAATAGCTCGACGGATATGGCGCGGAACTGATGCGATGGAGGTCGGCCTTCAACTCTCGTCCGCGTCGGCGCAGGCGCTCGATCGCATCGATCAGGCTCTCGCCCTTGTTGAGCTTCGGCTCCGGGCCGCTGAAGTCCTCAAGCACGGTGCCGGGTGGCCTGCGGTCCTTCAACCAGCCCTCGACCGCTAACAGCACATGCGATGCCGTGCGCCATGCCGCCGACCGCGTCTCATTGCGCTCGTTGAGCCGCTTGAAGTCGGCCGTCAGCTTGTTCGAGCTGTCGCTGCTGCTCAAGCACGCGCGGATCATCGGGCCTGAGGTTAAAACCATTATCTTGCTGGTGATCCCGGAGCCGCTTCAGCCGCTGCTCGGCCTGTATACGCGCCGTGCTCGCCTCTTGGATGTCCGCGAAGGGAACGGTCAAACTGCGCAAATCCTGCACGTGGTGTCGAAGTGCCCGGAGCCGGTCAGCACCGTCGGGCGGCAGCAGCTCGATCACATCGAACGCTGGCCGGGTGTGGAAGCCGACGCTCATCGGCTGCGGGTTTGCGGGTCCGGGTTCAAACGTCATGGTTCTCGCCTCCATCAGGTGATTGAAGCGGATCACATCTCAAACGCTGGGCCACGAATAGGGCCAGCGACCTCGCGACAAGACGCGCCTGATCGTTCGCTCTGACGGCACATGGTCGCGGACCTTCAACAGGCACCACAACGCCGCATCCAAGCGCTCGGGGTCGTGCGGGCACCTCAAGTCTGTGCATGTGCGCCGCCAACGCCCACGATAGATTAGTAGTCGAGACCGCAGCCGGTGCGCTGCCTCCCGATGCGAGACACCGGGATAGAAGCGGCGCGCGATCTCGATTAGCAAGGCATCGCGCTCGTCGATCGCCAGCAGCGTCTGCGGCGTGCGATGGCCGGGACCGACAGGAAGCAGTGGATGCCGCAGCGGCTTCATCGTCGCGTCTCCAGCGGTTCGAGCCGTCCGCCCGGCAGAGCCTCCTGCAGCGCATGCTCGGCGGCGCGCTCCAGCGCCTCAAGGGGAAGCCCGGCATCCCAGCACTCCCGGCAGACGCCGCATGCACTGGCCGATGTCGGCCGGACCGCTGGTGTCGCTAGCAGCAATGCGCCGACATGCTGCCTGTCCACCAGCCACGAACTGCAGACGATGCAATGTCTGCCCCGCGTCGAGAGGGCATCGATCCAGTTGCTGGCCGTGCGCTGCAACAGGGGCGCGCCGGAGAGGCGAGCGTCATCCGGGCTCGGCCAAAAAGGTCATCAGATCGCAGCGTGATGCATCACGCTTGAAAGCCCGTAGATCGGCCCGGCGCTGGTGGCGGTTCATGGCGACGCTCGCTGATGTTCGATCCCGGCCATCGTGGCGATCCAGTCGTTGAAATCGCTAAAGTCAGTGATCTTCCATCTCCATTCGCTGGCGCGGCCAGAGAGCGTCGGTGCTCTATTTAATGGAGATGGAAGATCACTGATTTCATCGATTTCACCCATTGGGGTTGGCGAGCCGCGCCGCCGCCGCAAGCTGCTCAGAAAGCGATTGGCGAGCCGCGCCGCCGCCGCAAGCTGCTCAGAAAGCGATAGGGAGGCCTTGGCGTAGACTACCTGGCGGGCATGGTTGATCACCCAAAGGCCATCTTTCGCGGCGGCATTTCTGACGGGCACGTACCCGCACTGCTCGAAGCGGTACGGGATTTGCCTGCGGTGTCTGCGGTCCCGTATCCACGTCTCGAAGTCGCCGGTCGCAGCATTCTGCACCCGCGCGAGCGTCGTCGCGGCGGGGCTGCAAAGCCGGTCGAGCACGTCGGCCAGTTCGGCATCTTCGGGCGCGCGATTGGCGTCCACGATGTCCCAGAACGCGGCCGTCTTGGGCGGCGGCGCTTTCGGGTCGAAGCTCGTAATGTCGAGGTCGGCGAGATAGGCCGCCACGTGGCCATAGCCACCGGTCTCGTACCAGCCCCACAGCGTGGTCCAATAATCCGTGGTGAAGTCTTCCTTAACCGCATCGGACCAAGCGACATAGTGGCGGCGATCATCGGCTGGCAGGAAAATTCCATCCGCCTTGTGGTTGGTGGTGATGATGACGCCGCAGCAATTAAAGACGCTGTACTCGCGCACGTTCTTCTCATCGACCCGCAGCACGTCGGGCGGAGCTGCCGTATAGGTCTTCATGTGATCGTAGAAGGAGAAGCGGTTCAGGTCGCCCAGATCGCGCGCCTCACTCACGCGCAAGATCACAGATTTGACGAAGCCGTTAAACCTGCCAAGCAGGTGCTGCGGCGAGACTTCACTGAAATTCCAAGGCCCCACTGCGCGCTTGACCGGCTCCAGAAAGCTGTCCTTGCCGATCCCTTGCATGCCGCCGAGAACCAGAGCATGGTTGATTTTATCCTGCGGGCGCTGCACCCGGTGTGCGAGCCAGAGGATCATGTGCGACGCCTGCTCGCCGTAGATGCTGCGACCGTGGTCGAGCCAGGGACCAGCCTTGTCAGCATCACCGAGCCTGATCTCGGGCGGCTTGTAGAGGTTGAAGCAGCGCACCCCTTTACGCTCGAACCAGCCGCCCTGCGAGACCAACCGATCATCGATCACCATTGGCAGGCCCGGACACCACGTCATCTGCTCAACCGGCTTGTTCTGGTCGAGCCACGTCGAGGCAGGGAGTTCAATTGGCTTGCCGCCCTCATCGATGCCGACGTTCACAGGCGGAATGCGCGCGTTGACGCTGGCACCGGGCCACATCTCGCGCGATGGCGTGTAGATGTAGCTGTGCATCGGCATGTAGGCTTCGAAGTCTGAGATCGTGACGCCCGCCGCTTGCTGGGTGAGCGTTTCGTCGTTCCGCATGCCTTCGGCCCGCAGTGAACAGTCGAGCGCCGCGCTCGCGGGATCGGAGTTGTGATGGACTTGTAGGCAGGCTTTGGATGGCATAGACATTTGGCGCACACTCCTCGGTGGCTTTCGGTGTCCTGAGAGGTAGTTCGACCTGATCGTCCGCCCGCCCGGCTGTGGATCAGGATTGAGTTCTGGAAGCGCGCGGTGCCGGTGAAGCTGCCGCGCGCTTTTTCATTGGTCGTTCACATCGTCGCCTCCTGTCATGGCGTGCTGCCGCTTCAGGTAGACCGGCATCGCGCTCATGTGGTGCGCCGCCAGCCCCGGCCCCGGCCATTGATTTCGGTTTGCCATGCGATGACCTCGTCCTCAAACCAGACGCGCCGGTTCGGCGAAATGTAAGTCGATCTCGGAAATCGGCCTGCCTTCTCCATTCGCCAGAGCGTTACTGGACTAATGGGCACGAGCTCAAGAACCTGCGCCTCGCTGAGCATGCGCCGAGGCCCCGGCGTCGTGCTCGGTGCGCCGTCAGTTACCGAATGTCGTAATGCAGGGCGACACGTCGAAGACAGCAGATTTGCGGCGGGGGCGGTCGGTGTCTTTTCTTCCATGTGGTCGCTCCGGGTTTCGTGCGACCTCTTTAATAGTCGGATTGCTCGACGATGCATCAACGAAAACCTCCCCTGATACATTTTCGTTGACGCGCTACGTTGAGTTGCGTCGCGGCGGATGCCATTTTCAGGTGTTCTATCAGATGTTTCCCTTTAAGCTGGGCTGCTCGGTCGGTCTCTCGCGCTCGCGCAACTCTTGGGTGGTTGTCAGGGGTGGGAATTCGTCAACGCCGCGCTCGACGGCTCTCAAAAGGAAAAGCCCGGCCAGCGATGTGCTGACGGGGCTGCTCACATCGCCCAAGTTGGGCGATTTGCGTTGATCAGGCTGCGAGCCGCAACTCGTCCTGAGCGATGGCCTTCGGCGCAGGCTCGCCGATGATCCGCCGCAGCTCGGCTGCCCACGCCTGTAGGACCTCGCGCTTCTCTGCCATCTCGCGTTCCTCGGCGTGGATGTAGTGCTTGCCGGTGACAGGGGCAGCTTGATGCCGTCCTCGGTCGTCACGCGATGATCCAAGCAAAGCGCAATCTTCGATGTCGGTTGGCCGATCAAACGCGCCCAGCTCGCCGCCGTGCGCCGCAAATCGTGCGGCGTGAACGGCCTCAAGCCAAGCAACTGGCAGATGCCGGGGATCGTCACCTTGCCCTTGCGGGTCACCCCGCGTAGCGCCTCGGCCATGATTTTGCGATGCAGCGGTTGATCGCCGAGCGAGCTTGCGAAGACGAATTGCTTGTTCGATCCGCGCAAGGCCTCGTTGATGATCTCGACCGCGAGGTCGGACAGCGGCTGCCGGATCGTTCGCCGCTTCTTCACCCGCTCCTCCGGCACGTCGAAGCGGGCGCGCAGGCCGTCTAGATCGCACAGCTCGTCGCGGCGCGCGCCAAGCAACTCCTTCGACCGCAGCATCGTGACCAGCTCGAACCGGAGCGCGAGCCGGGTCCTGCGGTCCCATGATCCCATCAGTTCGTTGCGGTCGAGGCCGTGCCAGAAGGTTCTGATCTCATCCTCGTTGAGGACGCGGGCGCGCGGGTGCTCCGGGTCGAGCTTCGGCAGGTTCACGCAGGGGCTGGCGGTGACGTACTCGCGCGGCGGCTCCGCCGCCCAGTTGAAGAGTGCCGAGGCAGCCTTGCGCATGTGCCGCGCATTGGAGACCGAGGGCCTGCCGAACTTCCCCGCCACGATGTCGTCGGACAGTTGCGCGATGTCCCGCTTGGTGACCTCGCCCGGCAGCTTCTTGCCAAGCCGGGGACGCAGGAAGCGGTTGAGCTGGCGCGCCGTCTCCTCCCATGCCTCCAACCGGGGCCGCAGCTTGCCGCCAGCCTTTGCGACGGGCGTCTTCATCCACTCGATCCGTTCGTCGATGATCTCGGCCATGGTCTTGCCGCGCTTCGCCTTGTCGGCCTTGTGCTCGCGGAAGGTCTCGGCCAGCGCCTCACCGCCCATGCCCTTGAGACCGTAAACGCGGCTGCGGGCATGCTCGACCGTGAAGGTCTCCGGGTTGTAGATGCCCAGCCAGCCGGTGCGCTGCTTGCCGGTCTGCTTGTCGGTGAACTTGAATGAGAAGGTCGCCACGCCAGCCGAGGTGATGCTGACGTACAGACCGGAACATTTGCGGTCGTAGATTTTGACCCGTTCCTCGACCCGCTTTTCGCACATGCGGTCGGTCAAGATGACGTTGCGCTTGCGCGGGCGCTTGGCAACGGGCTCGGCGGTCGTGATAGTCTCGCTCATGGTTTCAGCTCCGAAGGGTTGGGACCATGGGCTCGGCTCTCGCTTCCAGTCTGTCGTGCGGACGCTGAAGGAGTAGGGCCGGGCCCTAGATTTGGCGAAATGCGCTGAAATCCGATGCGGGTATCGTAGGGAAAAACCCCTTGTTTTGAAGGGTTTTGTTGCTTTCAGGACCTTTCACCGTCCTTCAAAATATAGACGTGTGGTCCTGGCCGTCGTTGCTACGGTCAAGCCCTGGCGGATGCGGCATTGGCGTCAACCGGCGCAGTGTCGGCGACTTTCGCTGGGGTGAGGGAGGCCAGAGGGAACTCGGCTCCCGGGAGAGCGCGGCATAAGCCGTCAAACCACTGCGCAGGGAAGGCCGTGTGTTGGGCTTCACCTGTATGCTGCTGTGCGGTCTTCTCTGCGTGTGCGTTTCGCGCAGCGGACCGCGGGTGCCGCCGGCACCCGGCCTTCCCTGCGCCCTCTTGGATCTAGAGGGTGGAGAGACGAAGCAAAGCTCGGGCGAAATCCGTCGCGAGAATGCGAAGGCGTGTCTGCGACCACGCGCGCGCTGTCATCGCCCGCCTGCTGTTCAGCCCGGGGACATGACCGACGGGTGTTCGGGGACATAGCCGACACTTTTTCCGCTCGCCAAGTCGATGATAGCGACTTGGAGGACGACGGCAGTGCCCCTTGCTCCGTCATTGCGAGGAGCCCTTGCGACGAAGCAATCCGGAGTCCGCGGAGGGATTCTGGATTGCTTCGCTGCGCTCGCAATGACGCTGTGGAGGCAGCATGCGCCACACTGCGCCTCGTGCCCTGGACGCAGCGCAGCGTCACCCCGGCGATGCGAAGCATCGTCCAGCGACGATGCGCTGCAGAGCCGGGGCCCACGTCGCTGTGTCGTGCCGTGTGGCCCTGGATCCCGGCTCTGCGCCGCAACCGCTGCGCGTCCGGGACACGAGAGGGGCTCGGTGGTGCAGCAGGGCGGCGCCGACTCAGCCGAGCTGCCTCATCGTCAAACGGGGGCGCGCTGCCCGTGCTGTGAAATCGGAAGTTGTGGATCATCATCCCTGCGAGGGTATCTTGGTAGGACAATCCGTGTCTTCCACGCCACGATTGTTGTGTTCAAGCAACAGTGATTGGCGTTTTAGCCCTCATCACCGGCCGTTCGCATCAGCGCCGCTTTTTGGCCACACCCGAACATGAATAAAATCACTCTAATGATTTAAGTGCAGCGGCGGTCTTCGACGGCGACGGGAAATCCCAAGGTCGATTCAAATCTTGGCTCTGATTTTTCGGGTCTGAAAGGGTTGACCGGGGAAACTGGTTTGCGATGAGCGCGAAGATTGACAAGCAGAGGCTGCCGAGCCGTCACGTGACGGAAGGCCCTGCGCGCGCGCCGCATCGGTCCTACTTCTACGCTATGGGTCTGACCACCGAGCAGATCCACCAGCCCTTCGTCGGCGTCGCCTCGTGCTGGAATGAAGCCGCCCCCTGCAACATCGCCCTGATGCGCCAGGCGCAGGCGGTAAAGAAAGGTGTGGCGTCGGCCGGCGGCACTCCCCGCGAATTCTGCACCATCACCGTCACCGACGGCATCGCCATGGGTCATGACGGTATGCGCTCCTCGCTGCCGTCGCGCGAATGCATCGCCGACTCGGTCGAGCTGACGGTACGCGGTCACGCCTACGACGCCCTGGTCGGCCTGGCCGGCTGCGACAAGTCGCTGCCGGGCATGATGATGGCGATGGTCCGTCTCAACGTGCCGTCGATTTTCATTTACGGCGGCTCGATCCTGCCCGGCAATTTCCGCGGGCAACAGGTCACCGTGCAGGACATGTTCGAGGCCGTCGGCAAGCACTCGGTCGGCGCCATGTCGGACGAGGATCTCGACGAGATCGAGCGCGTGGCCTGCCCCTCGGCGGGCGCCTGCGGCGCGCAGTTCACCGCCAACACCATGGCGACCGTCTCCGAGGCGATCGGCCTTGCGCTGCCTTACTCGGCCGGTGCCCCCGCACCTTATGAAATCCGCGACGCCTTCTGCATGACCGCGGGCGAGAAGGTGATGGACCTGATCGCCTCCAACATCCGGCCGCGCGACATCGTCACCCGCAAGGCGTTGGAGAATGCCGCTGCCGTGGTCGCCGCATCCGGCGGCTCGACCAATGCTGCGCTGCACCTGCCGGCGATCGCGCACGAGGCGGGCATAAAGTTTGACTTATTCGACGTCGCCGAAATCTTCAAAAAGACACCATATATCGCTGATTTGAAGCCGGGTGGCCGTTATGTCGCCAAAGACATGTTTGAAGTAGGTGGCATACCGCTTCTGATGAAGACGCTGCTCGACAACGGCTTCCTGCACGGTGATTGCATTACCGTCACGGGCCGGACGATCGCCGAAAACCTCAAGAGCGTGAAGTGGAATCCGCACCAAGACGTGGTGCACCCGGCAGACAAACCCATCACCGTCACGGGCGGTGTGGTCGGTCTGAAGGGCAATTTGGCGCCAGAAGGTGCGATCGTGAAAGTCGCGGGAATGTCCAACCTCAGGTTTACCGGTCCGGCCAGGTGCTTCGACCGTGAGGAGGACGCTTTCGAGGCGGTTCAGAAGCGCACCTACCGCGAAGGCGAAGTCATCGTGATCCGCTACGAGGGGCCGAAGGGCGGCCCCGGCATGCGGGAGATGCTGCAGACCACCGCGGCGCTGACCGGCCAGGGCATGGGCGGCAAGATCGCGCTCATCACCGACGGCCGTTTCTCCGGCGCCACCCGGGGTTTCTGCATCGGCCATGTCGGGCCCGAGGCCGCGATTGGCGGCCCGATCGGGCTGCTCGAGGACGGCGACATCATCGAGATCGACGCCGTCGCCGGTAGCCTTAACGTAAAATTGAGCGACCAGGAGCTCGCCCAGCGCAAGACCAAATGGGCGGCTCGCGCGACTAACCACACGTCGGGTGCGCTCTGGAAGTATGCTCAGCAGGTTGGACCAGCGCGCGGGGGGGCGGTGACCCATCCGGGCGGCGCGCACGAGAAACAGTGCTATGCGGACATCTAGGCGTGCGATAGTTGCGTTTATGTTGGGGGCTGCTGCGCTGGCCGCACCGGCGCTCGCCTTCGACGGCGCGCCGGTCAACAAGGATGCGACCATCCCGGTCGTGACCACCTTGCCGGGGGCTGCGAATACGGTTCGCACCAGAGTTCCGCCGGCGGTCGCATCTCAGGAAGCCTCGCTCAGCGCCCTGCAATATGCCGCCGAGGGCGGTCACCCCATCGCGCAGTGGAAGCTCGGCCGCATGTACGCCAATGGCGACGGCGTCGCCCAGGACGATCTGCGCGCCTTCGAATATTTCAGCCGCATCGCCAACGCGCATGCCGAGGACAGCCCCTCGGCGCCGCAAGCGCAGATCGTGGCCAACGCCTTCGTCGCGCTCGGCCGCTACTATCTCAGCGGCATCCCGAACTCGAAGATCAAGTCGGATCCGGAGCGGGCGCGGGAGATGTTCTCCTATGCCGCGTCCTATTTCGGCAACGCGGATGCGCAGTACGATCTGGCCCGCCTGTACCTGAAGACGCCGGACGCCTCGCGCGAGGATTTCCGCTATGGCGCGCGCTGGCTCGGCCTCGCCGCGCAGAAGGGCCAGCATCAGGCCCAGGCGCTACTCGGCCAGATGCTGTTCAACGGCGACCGCCTGCCGCGACAGGCCGCGCGCGGCCTGATGTGGCTGACGCTGGCCCGGGATAGCGCCGGGGCCGAGGAGACCTGGATCAAGGAAAGCTACAACCGCGCCTTCGCCAAGGCCTCCGACGACGACCGCGCCATGTGCCTGCAAATGCTGGAGCAGTGGGTGCAGGGCCGCCGGGAGTGACCTGCAGAGGCGGCGTTAAGCCGCCTCGAGATCGAGATCCGCCCACACGGGCACGTGATCCGACGGCTTCTCCCAGCCGCGCACATAGCTGTCGATGCCGACATTGGCGAGCCGGTCGCTGGCCTGCGGCGACAGCAGCAAATGGTCGATGCGCAAGCCCTGGTTCTTCTGCCAGGCCCCGGCTTGGTAGTCCCAGAAGGTGTAGAGCCCCCCCTCATCCGTGACCGCCCGCAAGGCGTCGGTCAGGCCGATCCCGAGCAGGGACTGAAAGCTCTCCCGCGTCTCGGCCTTGAACAGGGCGTCCTCGGTCCAGGCGGCGGGATTGTGCACGTCGCGCCCATGCGGGATGACGTTGAAATCGCCGGCGAGGATCAGCGGGACCTCCTCCTTGAGGCGCTCCTTCGAATACTCAAGAAGCCGCGACATCCATTTGAGCTTGTAGGGATATTTGTCGGTGCCGACCGGATTGCCGTTGGGCAGGTAGAGGCAGGCAATCCGCAACACTCCCTGCTTGAGCGTCACCACGCCTTCGAGGAAGCGGGCATGCGCATCCTCGTCGTCGCCGGCGAGGCCCGACTTGGTCTCGTCGAACCGGAGCTTGGAGAGCAGGGCGACGCCGTTGAACGTCTTCTGCCCGTGCGTGACCACGTTGTAGCCGAGCGCTTCGATCTCCAGCCGCGGGAAGGCTTCGTCGACGCACTTGATCTCCTGAAGGCAGACGATGTCCGGCTGGCACTCCTTCAGCCAGGTCAGCAGCAGGTCGATGCGCTGCCGGACCGAGTTCACGTTCCAGGTGGCTACTCTGATGGGCATTGGAGGGCTCCAGGAGGGAGCCACCGTTAGAACAAAATGCAAACGCGCCCGTCAAGGCGGTCGCAAAATCTCCCACAAAATTAACCCGGCTTAAGCGCGCGCCGGGTCATTGATGCCGAAAAGGTTCCTCGGATGAGATGGCCGGACAAATCCATGACGCGAACTGAGTCGCGCGACGGCGTGGTCGGCGCGTTCCTGCACTGGCTCGGCGGCTTCGAGATCGAGGACGGCCTGACCGCCGATCTCAGCGAGCGCGAGCTGCGACGCATCCGCGCCAAGCAGATCGACGCGGTGACGCGGCTGATCCCGGTGACGATGGCCGTGACCCTGCTCAACGTCGCCATCGTGCTGATCCTGTTCTGGGGCAGGGGCTGGAACGATTTCCTCGCGATCTGGGGTATGACGTTCGCCGCTACCGCCTTGCTTGCGGTGCGTTCGTGGCGGCGGTCGCATCGAAATCCGCTGCAGGAGGCCTCAAGCCGCGCCGCGCGGCAGGTGCTGCGACAGGCGTTCTTCCTCGCCGCGATCTGGGGCATGCTGCCGCTGGCGCTGTTCAGCCACATCGGACCAACCAGCCAGCTCATCCTGGCCTGCCTGATGGTCGGCATGATGTCGGGCGGAGCGTTTACGCTGTCGACCTTCCCTCGTGCCGGCCTCGTCTATCTCGCCACCATGACGATCGCCTGCGTCGGCGCGCTGCTCTTGTGCGGCACCGGGCCCTATCTGGTGACAGCGGTATTCCTGCTGCTGTTCGCATTCTTCATGGCGCGCAACATCGTCTCCCAGGGCAACCTCTTCCTCGGCAATCTCAAGGCCCAGCTCGAGCTCGAGCGCCAGACCGAAATCATCTCGCTGCTGCTGAAGGACTTTCAGGAGAACGCCAGCGACTGGCTGTGGCAGACCGACGCCGAGGGGCATCTGGTCGACGTGCCCCAGCGCTTCGCCGACGTCGCGCAGCTGCCGCTTCCGCTGCTGAAGGGCTCGCATTTCGCCGACGTGCTCGACATGCTGTGCCCCGAGGACAAGAGCGCGGCCTACAACATTGTCGGCCTGATGGAGCAGGCCGAGCCGCTGCATGAGATGAATATCAAGGTCGTCGTCGGCGGCGAGGCACGGCTGTGGTCGCTGACGGCGAAGCCCGCCCACGATCGCGACGGCCAGTTCCTCGGCTATCGCGGCTTCGGCCGCGACGTGACCGAGCGCTGGCGCGCGGAAAAGGCCGAGGCCGAGAGCCGCGCCAAGTCCGACTTCCTCGCGGTGATGAGCCACGAGATCCGCACGCCGATGAACGGCGTGCTCGGGCTCGCCAGCATGCTGCTGGAGACAAAACTCGATCCGGAGCAGCGCGAGGCCGTGACCACGATCCGCGAGTCCGGCGACAATCTCCAGCGCATCCTCAATGACATCCTCGATCTGTCCAAGCTCGAGGCCGGCCGCTTCGCGTTCGAGGCGATCGACTTTGCGCCGCAGGCGCTGGTCGAGACCGCAGCGACCGTGGGACGCGCGAGCGCCAAGAGCAAGGGGCTTGCGGTCAAGGTCGAGCTCGATCCGAACCTGCCGCCGACGCTGCGCGGCGACGTCGCGCGCATCCGCCAGGTGCTGCTCAACCTCGTGTCCAATGCGGTGAAGTTCACCGACGACGGCGAGGTGACGATTTCGGCCACCTGCCAGGCACGGCGCGATCTGCTGGCGACCGTCGAATGGACGGTGACCGACAGTGGCATCGGCATCGCCCCCGAAAAACTAGGCCAGCTGTTCAGCGACTTCGCCCAGGCCGACGCCTCGATCAGCCGCCGCTTCGGCGGCACTGGCCTCGGCCTTGCGATCTCCCGGCGCATCATCGAGCAGATGGGTGGCACCATCGGCGTCACCTCGACCCCGGGCAAGGGCTCGACCTTCCGCTTCACGCTGGTGTTGCCCTGGAGCCAGGCGCAGGCGTCCGATCAGGATGCGGGCCGCGACGACGCCGACGAGCTCAAGGCGCGCATTGCCGGGCTCGACCGGCCGCTGAAGGTGCTGGTCGCGGAGGATGATGCGGTCAACCGTATGGTCGTCAGCAAGATGTTAGGGGCATTCGACGTCGAGCTGTGCGTCGTCACCGACGGCGTTCAGGCCGTCGAGGCGGTGTCGGAGGGCAACTACGATGTCGTGCTGATGGATGTGCGCATGCCCGACATGGACGGCCTGGCCGCAACCCGTGCGATCCGCGCACAAGGCGGGCGCTTCGACGCCCTGCCGATCATCGCACTGACCGCCAATGCGTTCCCGGAGGACGTGAAGATCTGCCGCGAAGCGGGCATGTCGGACTTCCTCGCCAAGCCGCTGCGCAAGCCGGCCCTGGTCGCCGCGCTGCTACGCGCGCTGGACGGCTATGTCCTCTCGGAGGACGCGCCGCTTCAGCCGCAGCTGCTGCCGGCGGATGTCGAGTGGACGGACGAGGAAAGGCAGATGACGGGCGCTTAAAGCGTATTCAAGCGAAGCGGCGCCCCGTTACAGTTTTCCATAGACTCGCCTGGCGACCACCTTCAGGCGTTGGACCGAGCCGGACTCCGGATGCGGCTTGACCGGTGCGAACAGGATCGAAGCCTGCCTGCCGTTCTTCCAGACATAGATGGTGTCGGCGTTGCCGTTGCCCTTGGTGCAGGAATGCTCGCCGAACGCTTCGTTGCCGAGCTCGGGGATCACCACGTGTTGGCAGGGACCTGCGCGTTTCATCATGCTGATGGCGGTGTCGCGCGAGGTCGCGATCACCGCGACTGTCATGGTGTTGGCCTCGCGATCGAACATCATGCAGCTGCCCGCGCCGGTCCGCTGGACCGTGAGCGTGCTCTTGTCGAGGAAACCGTCGGCATCCGCGGCGGTGAGCCACTCGCAATCGCCGAACCGCTCGCTGGTCTTGCCCACGTTGGCGATGGCAGCGCGCGCAGCTTCGGTGAGCGGTCCGAGTAGCGCGTCGTCAGCGCGCCGGCCGATCGGATAGATGCTGATCTGCAGGATGTAATCGCCGGACAAGGCGACGACCGAGGCCTCCTGACGCTGCGCGCCGGCGGCGCTCGTTCCGCCCTGGCCTTCGTCGCCGATCCCCGCGACTGCGTTCAGCGGCATGCGCTCGCCGAGCGTCTTGACGAAGGTCGCGTACAATTCCCTGGCGCGGTCCTTGTCGGGATTGCGAAACACGGTCAGCATCATCGTGTCGCCGCGCCCGGCCTGGTAGATGCAGCCGCGGCCGTCCTGATTTGAAACCAGCGACCAATTGAGCGCCGGCATCGCGCCGCCGAGCTCCTTGGCACTGATGAACGGACAGGATTCGGCAGCGAGCACGGGAGATACAGGGACGGCTGCGATTGCAAGGAATAGAACGAGGCAACAGAACAGACGATCGATTATGCGCATTGGATAAGCTACCGCTATTGGCGCCATGGCCGATGAAGATGGGCACTACTCGTTCACCGCGGCGCTATGATGCCGCAGTCTGGCACGGGCTCCAAGCGGCAAGGCATGCTCGATCCTGTCGCAGCCGAAGAGGCCTCGTGATATTGTACGTTCGACAAGCGTAGGGGGATTGGCGTGATAAATGGGAGGATGTCAGCGGAGAACGGGAGGATATCAGCGGAAGCTATCGACAGAAAGCTCAGATCAGAAAGGATACTTCGAGCCGAGGGCGTACCCCTCCTTGCTGCATTACCCGTTATTGAGACCACGGCTGAGGCGCTGAAACGGCCTAAAGAAGAGGTCGCGCTGCGCACTCTTTGTCTCCTCTTCGTTGCTGCAAAGGGCGAAGGACTTGGGGAAGAATTGGTTGAACGACTTCTACAATCATACGAACTCCGCCCACATCTGACTCCCAAGGAACTCGGCTTCGCGCTCGACAAATCCCCCTCGCAGCACGACCGGATTCAATTCACCTGGAGGCACGAAGCCGCCTGGACTCTGCTTTGGGCATTGGGCTTCGTGCCCCAACTAGGCAAGCCAGCTCAGATTTGCGACGTGAATTTCGCCGCGGGGACGATGGCCGAAAGGACAACCTCTCAGTTCATCGAAGACTTCGAACTTCGTCCGATCGCCGACATTCTTGATCAGGCCGATCTGATCTACAGGTATCACTGGGCTGTTAGAAACGCCCGCATGAAAGGACCGCAGGTACCGGCAGCTCTCGATCCTGGCGTGACGGAAGAAAGACACTACGCTTTAAACTGGCTTATCGGATGCAACGGACAAGCGTGGGATCATGTCACGACTGATACCTAACGCTCGATTGAGCGAAGGGGCTGCAGGTGGCTCGCTAAAGTAGGACTTCCGCAAGCGCGCAAAAGCCGAAATGCACCGTGCCGACGTCCCGGCCACGGTGCATGGGGTCGTTTTTCAGATTTTGAGTCTGACTAAATCGAGAAGCTGGTCCCGCAGCCGCACGAGGCCGTCGCGTTGGGGTTGTTGACGCGGAACGAGGCGCCGATCAGATCGTCGACAAAATCGACCTGGGATCCCGCCAGGAACGGTTGCGAGGCGGAGTCGACCAGCACCACCGCATTGTCCTGCTCGATCACGAGGTCGTCGTCGGTGCGGGCGCGGTCGATGTCGAACTTGTACTGGAAACCCGAGCAGCCGCCGCCTTCGACGGAAATGCGCAGCATCGCGCCAGAACCTTCGCCCTTGAGGATCTCCCCGAATCCGGCGTGCGGCCCGGTCGCTGATGGTCACGGCAGTCGTCATTACTGGTCTCCAATAGTCCCCGCGGTCATACCAAATTCATTTGCCCAATTCATTTGGTATCCCGTGTCCGACATAGTTAAGTGCCACCATACGCAGAATCAAATGGATAGGGACTAAATTCGCCGTGTCCGTCGGAATGGCTGCCCCCGCGCGCCCTATGCCTGCGACCCCGATCGCAGCCGCGGCCGGCTGGTCGCCGAGCCCCCGAGCCGGACCCGCAGCCCGTTCCGGCGCGATTGCGACCGCGTGATCCATTCCACCGCGTTCCGCCGCCTGAAGTACAAGACCCAGGTGTTCGTGTTCCACGAGGGCGACCACTACCGCACCCGGCTGACCCATTCGCTGGAGGTGGCGCAGATCGCCCGCGCGCTGGCCCGGCAACTCGGGCTGGACGAGGATCTCACCGAAACGCTGGCGCTCGCCCATGATCTCGGTCATCCGCCGTTCGGTCATGCCGGCGAGCGGGCGCTGGACGCCTGCCTGAAGGAGTTTGGCGGCTTCGACCACAACGCCCAGACGCTCCGGGTCGTCACCGCGCTGGAGCACCGCTATCCCGACTTCGATGGGCTGAACCTGACCTGGGAATCGCTGGAGGGCATCGTCAAGCACAACGGCCCGCTGACCGATCGCAGCGGCGCGCCGACCGAGCGCTACCGCGAGCACGGTGTTCCCGTCGGCATCGCCGACTATATCAAGACCTATGACCTCGAATTATGGAGCTTTGCCTCGCTCGAGGCGCAGGTCGCCGCGATCGCCGACGACATCGCCTATGACGCCCACGACATCGATGACGGCCTGCGCGCCGGCCTGTTCCACCTCGACGATCTCAAGGTGATGCCGCTGACCGCGGAGATCATCGCCGAGACCTCGGCGCAGTATCCCGATCTCGAAGATGTCAGGCGCGGCGCAGAGCTTGTGCGCGAGCTGATCTCGCATCTGATCGGTGCGGTGTTCGCCGAGGCGCAGAAGAATCTTGCGGCGGTCAAACCGCAATCGGCTCAGGACGTGCGCCAGCAGAGCCGGGCGCTGGTCGCGTTCCCAGCCGAGGTCGCCGAGGAGGAGGCCGCCATCAAGCGCTTCCTGTACCAGCACATGTACCGCCACAAGCGGGTGATGCGGGTGATGGGGGAGGCGGAGCAGATCCTGTTCGAGCTGTTCGCAAAGTACCTGAAGGAGCCATCTGAACTGCCGCCGGAATGGCTGGTGGGGGCGGAGGCGGACAATGAGGGCGATCGGGCCCGCCGGATCGGTAATTTCATTGCCGGAATGACCGATCGTTTCGCCCTGACCGAGCACCAGCGGCTCTTTGAACTCGACCCCGGATTTGCGTTAGGCGGCGGCCATGCCCGACACATCCTCATCCCTGCACCTGTTCGCCGACGTGCTCGCGCGTGTGCACGCCGCCTGCCGTACGCTGGCCGTGGACGCCAACTGGCCTGAGGGCATCGATTTCTCGCGCGTGGTGGTCGAGCCGCCGCGCGATGCCTCCCATGGTGACATGGCGACCAACGCCGCCATGGTGCTTGCGAAAGAGGCGAAGGCAAAACCCCGCGATCTCGCCGAGCAGATCGCCGAGCGGCTGCGCACGGATGCGCTGATCGCCAAGGTCGACGTCGCCGGCCCCGGCTTCATCAACTTGACGCTGAAGCCGGCCGCCTGGGCCGAGGCGCTGCGCACGGTGCTGCGCGAGGGCGCCGATTACGGCCGCGTCCGCGGCGGCTCCAAGGTCAACGTCGAATACGTCTCGGCCAATCCGACCGGACCGATGCATGTCGGTCACTGTCGCGGCGCCGTGTTTGGCAACGCGCTGGCAAGCCTGCTTCAGTTCGCGGGCCACGACGTCACGCGCGAATACTACATCAACGACGCCGGCGCCCAGGTCGACGTGCTCGCACGCTCCGCCTTCCTGAGGTATCGCGAGGCGCTCGGCGAGGACATTGGCGCGATCCCGGAAGGACTCTATCCCGGTGACTACCTCAAGCCCGTCGGCGCGGCGCTGGCCAAGGAGCATGGCGCCAAGCTCCGCGGGGTGAGCGAGGCCGAGTGGCTGCCGACGGTGCGCGCCAAGGCGATCGCGATGATGATGGACGAGATCAAGGACGATCTCGCCGCCCTCAACATTCGCCACGACGTGTTTTTCTCCGAGCGCTCGCTGATCGAGACCGGCAACAACAAGGTTGCCGAGACCATCGATTTCCTACAGGCCAAAGGCGACATCTACGAAGGTCGCCTGCCGCCGCCAAAGGGCGCGCCGGTCGAGGATTGGGAAGACCGCGAACAACTGCTGTTCAAGGCGACCGCCTACGGCGACGATGTCGACCGTCCGCTGATCAAGTCGGACAATTCATACACCTACTTCGCCTCCGACATCGCCTACCACAAGAACAAGTTCGACCGTGGTTTTGCGGAGATGATCGACGTCTGGGGCGCCGACCATGGCGGCTACATCAAGCGCATGCAGGCGGCGGTGAAGGCGACGACATCAGGCAAGGGCGCGCTCGACGTCAAGATCGTGCAGCTCGTGAAGCTGCTGCGCAATGGCGAGCCGGTGAAAATGTCGAAGCGGAGCGGGGACTTCGTCACCTTGCGTGAGGTGGTGGATGAGGTCGGCCAGGACGCCGTCCGCTTCATGATGCTCTACCGCAAGAACGATGCGGTGCTCGACTTCGACCTCGCCAAGGTGATGGAGCAGTCGCGCGACAACCCGGTGTTCTACGTCCAGTATGGTCACGCCCGCGGTCACTCGATCTTCCGCAACGCGCGGGCCGAGGTGTTCCCGGAACTGCCCGGGGAGACCGTCGAACGGATCGCCTGGCTGAGTGAGTTGGCGGTGGAACGGTTGTCGGATCCGGTCGAACTCGATCTTCTCAAGCGCCTCGCAATTTATCCGCGGGTGATGGAAGCTGCCGCCGCGGCCCACGAGCCGCACCGAATTGCCTTTTATCTCTATGATTTAGCCAGCGAATTTCATGCACTTTGGACGAAGGGGCGCGATTTGCCCTATTTACGCTTCATTATCAATAATGATGCAGATCTTACAAAAGCGCGACTGGCCATGGTCCAGGGCGTTGTCTCTGTCCTGGCATCGGGCCTTGCCATCCTCGGCGTCCATGCCCCGGACGAGATGCGGTAGTTTGGGGCGAACTACCTAATGGGAATTCGGGGGGTAACCGGCAGAAGCCGGATCGCTTAGACTTGGTTGAAAGCCTTGTGGGTCGAAAGCCGTGCCTTGGTCGAGGGGCGCGCGGCTTTCCCGAAGGGACGCATCATCACGATGGCCGAACGATATCAGGACAGACCGTTTCCCTCCGATGACTATGGTCGCGGTAGCGATCAGCATGGGAAGGCGGAAAATGATCCCTTGGCCGAGCTCGCCCGTCTGATCGGACAGACCGATCCGTTCGCAGCGCAGTCGCGGCCAACTGTGCGCCCGACGGCAGCGCCTGCCCAGAGCTATCGGGAAGACGACCATCGCCATGACGATGATCAGCAGGACTATGCTGAGCAACCTCCGCCGCCGCCCGGGCCACCCTCATGGATGCGGCGCGCTAACGTGCAGCCGCAGCCGGCACCCGCGCCGGAGCCTGACTATCCCGTCTCCGTAAACCCAGTTCATCCGTTGCATCGCTATTCGGCCCAGCCGACTGCGCCTGCCCCAGAGCCGGATTTTCATCAGCCGCAGACCCATCAGGATCACGCTTATCAAGTTCAAGCGTATCAGGATCAGGCCTACCAGCAGCACGGTCAGGCTTATCAGGAGCAGGCCTATCAGGAGCCGTACGCGCAGCCCGATCCGTCGCGCTACGATGATGCGCTCTACGGTCGGCTCGAGACCGGCGAGCAGGACTACCAGCGCGATCCGGCCTACCCCGACGATCCCTACGCGTACCAGAACGACTATCCCGAGGCCGAACTTGACGAGCCGAAGAAGCGGCGCGGCGGCATGATGACGGTCGCGGCGATCCTCGCGCTTGCCGTGGTCGGGACTGGCGCTGCCTTTGCCTACAAGACCTATGTGGGTTCGCCTCGCAGCGGCGAGCCGCCGATCATCAAGGCCGACAACACGCCGACCAAGATCGTGCCGGCGCCGACGGACTCCACGGCCAAGGTGCCGGATCGCATGGTGAGCGGTGACGGCACTGAGAAGATCGTGCCGCGCGAGGAGGCGCCTGTCGACGTCAACGCCAGGGCGGGTGGACCCCGTGTGGTGTTCCCGCCGCTGAACCAGAATGCGAACCCGCCGTCGGTAGCGAGTGTGTCGCCGTCGATGGTGCCGCCGCCGAGCGCAGGGCCGACTCCGAGCAACGGCACACTGCCGAACAATTCGCCGCGTTCGATCAGGACGGTGGCCGTGAAGGGCGATCAGACCGATAGCGCCGCCCCGCAATCGGCGGCAGCCGCCAAGCCGGCAACTGCGCCAAAACCCATTGCCGCGCCGCCTGCACCGATCGCGCCGCGCAATCCGCCGACCTCGGCCAACGCCAGCGCCAACCAGCCTATGTCGCTCGCGCCGCAATCGGGACCGACGGCCGAGCCTCCGCAGCGGATGGCTGCGACCAATCCGACGCAACTCGCCCCCACCAGCAGCGGCGGCTACATCGTGCAGGTCTCCTCTCAGCAGAGCGAGGACAGCGCCGCCGCATCCTACCGGGTGCTTCAGAGCAAGTACGGCAGCGTGCTCGGATCGCGCTCGCCGGTGATCAAGCGCGTCGACCTCACCGACAAGGGCAAGGGCATCGTCTACCGCGCCTTCGCCGGTCCCTATGGTTCGGCAGAGGAAGCGACGCAGGCATGCAACAGCCTCAAGTCCGCAGGCCTGTCCGCCTGCTTCGTCCAGAGGAATTAACGGTCGTTTCCTTGACCCCCTCGCGGGGCAGGGTTAATCGGCCGTTATGAGCACGCGGGCCTTCATTACCGGCGTATCCGGAACGGAACTGACCGCCGCCGAGCGGGAGTTTATCCGTGCCGAACGCCCGTGGGGCTTCATCCTGTTCAAGCGCAATGTCGCGACACCGGCGCAAGTTGCTGCATTGGTTGCGGAATTGCGAGCTGTGTCGGAAGCCGCCGACGCGCCTGTCCTGATTGATCAGGAGGGCGGTCGGGTGCAGCGGCTGGGGCCGCCGCACTGGCCGATCTATCCGCCGGGGACCGTATTCGCGACTTTGTACGACACTGATTCGGCGCTCGGGCTCACTGCGGCGCGCCTGAGCGCCCGCCTGATCGCGGCCGATCTCGCCGATCTCGGCATTACCGTGGATTGCCTGCCGCTCGCTGACGTGCCGGTGCCGGGTGCCGATGCCGTCATCGGCAACCGGGCCTACGGCACGGAGCCGGGCAAGGTCGCGGCGATTGCCCGTGCGGTCACCGAAGGCCTGGAGCAGGGCGGCGTTCTGCCGGTTCTGAAGCACATCCCCGGTCATGGCCGGGCCACCGCCGACACCCATTTCAAGCTGCCGACGGTCGATACGCCCCGGGACGAGCTGGAGCGGACCGATTTCGCCGCGTTCAAGCCGCTTTCGGACCTGCCGATGGCCATGACTGCACATGTTGTGTTTAGCGCGGTCGACTCCGCCCATCCGGCGACGACATCTGCGACAATGATTGCTGACGTGATTCGCGGCGCAATCGGGTTCCAGGGTTTGTTAATGAGTGATGACGTGTCGATGAACGCGCTGTCGGGGAATATCGCCGAGCGGACCCGCGCTATCTTTGCGGCCGGTTGCGACGTGGCCCTGCATTGCAACGGCAACATCGCGGAGATGCACGACGTCGCTGGGCAGACACCCGAACTGTCCGGCAGGGCACTGGAGCGGGCGAAAGCCGCGCTCGCCGCACGCAAGCCGCCGCAGCCGTTCGACCGGGCGGCCGCACGCGCGGAACTGGACGCATTGATCGCACGGGCAAACACGGCATCCGCATGACCGCAGAAATCCTATCGTTCGAAACCGGGCGGCCCGCAGAGCTCGCCGAGGGTGAGCCGGCGTTGGTCGTGGACGTCGAAGGCTATGAGGGCCCGCTCGACCTGTTGCTCGCACTGGCACGGCAGCAGAAGGTCGACCTTGCCAAGATTTCGATCCTGGCGCTGGCGGACCAGTATCTCCACTTCATCGAAGCTGCGCGGAAGATCCGGCTGGAACTCGCTGCTGATTATCTCGTGATGGCGGCCTGGCTCGCCTTCCTGAAATCGCGCCTCCTGCTGCCGGAGCCGCCGAGCGCGGAAGGCCCGAGCGCCGAGCAGATGGCGACCGCGCTTGCCAACCGTCTGCGCCGGCTGGAAGCCATTCGCGAAGCCGCCAATCGGCTGATGAACAGGCCGCAATTGCAGCGCGACATCTTCCCGCGCGGCGAGCCCGAGCAGATCGCCGAGATCAAGCATCCGAAATACACGGCGACGCTGTACGACCTGCTCACCGCCTATGCGGCGCAGCGGCAGTCGCGCGTGCTGGCGAGCGTGCATCTGGCCAAGCGCACGGTGTGGTCGCTCGCCGAAGCGCGCGCCACGCTGGAGCGGCTGGTCGGCAGCATCAGTGAACAGGACGACTGGGGCGTTCTCGACAACTTCCTGATCCGGCATGTCGCCGATCCGACGCAGCGCGCGACGGTGTTCGCCTCGAGCTTTGCCGCCGCGCTCGAACTGGTGCGCGAAGGCCAGCTCGAGCTGAACCAGAAAGAGGCGTTTGCGCCCATCTATTTCCGGAAGGGGCGTCCTAAACCGGTTCCGGACGCAGCTCCTGCGCCCGATGCGCCGGTCGGTTAAGTGCAAGAAGGAGAATTTGCCATGGCAAGCCTGGCTGAAGTGCGGGTAGAAGAGGCCGAGCCGATGGACAACGAATCCCAGGCACGTCCCGAGGAATTGCGGCTGCTGGAAGCGCTGCTGTTCGCTTCGAGTGAACCGCTGGATACCGCGACGCTGGCCAAGCGGATGCCGGATGGCGTCGACGTCAAGGCGGCGCTCGAGCAGCTCCAGGCCGATTATGCCTCGCGCGGCGTGAACCTCGTGCGCGTCGCCAACAAATGGACCTTCCGCACCGCCGGCGATCTCGCCTGGCTGATGACGCGGGAGAGCACCGAGACCCGCCGCCTGTCGCGTGCGGCAATCGAGGTGCTGGCGATCATCGCCTATCACCAGCCGGTGACGCGCGCCGAGATCGAGGAGATCCGTGGCGTCGTCACCTCGAAGGGCACGCTGGACGTGCTGCTGGAGACCGGCTGGATCAAGCCGCGCGGACGCCGCAAGACGCCAGGGCGCCCATTGACCTTCGGAACCACCGAGGACTTCCTGTCGCAGTTCACCCTGGAACAGCTCGGCGACTTGCCGGGCCTAGAAGAGCTGAAGGGCACGGGCCTGTTGGATTCCCGCCTGCCGACCGGATTCAGCGTGCCGACGCCGTCGGATGACCCGGCGCTGCGTGAGGACGAAGATCCGTTGGAACCGGGCGAGGACCTCGATCTGGCGCTGGCGCCGGCGGTCGAGCCCGAGGCGCCGGAAGGCGGCAATGAGGGTGGCGGCGAAGGCGGCACTGAAGAGTGACGCCGGTCCGTTCACGGGTCACTGCGACCGGTTAACACTAGCAAGATTGCGTAGTGCCAACAGCGAATTGGCGCTGCCTTGGTCCTTGTTTTTGAGACCCGCCAAGCCTAGTTTTGGGTGAAGATCGGCCGGTCCCCGGCCATGCGCGTTTGGAGGGTTGCAGGATGGGTTCACTCAGCATTTGGCACTGGATCTTGGTGATCGCAGTGGTCCTGCTGCTGTTCGGCCGCGGCAAGATTTCGGATCTGATGGGCGACGTGGCGCAGGGCATCAAGGCGTTCAAGAAGGGCATGCAGGACGACGACAAGCCCGCTGAAAAGCCCGAGCCGAACAAGTCCATCGAGCACAACAACGCCGCGCCGACCGCGGCACGGTCCGACGTCGGCAGCAAGGCCGTCTGAGCCAGAGAGCATGCGAGACGCGGGTAGCCCCGATCCTGCGCGCGAGGGATTGGGCCGGCTTGCGGCTGGCGTGAACGGAAGACCTCATGTTCGACATCGGCTGGAGTGAACTGGTCCTCATCGGGGTCGTGGCCCTCATCGCCATCGGCCCGAAGGAGCTGCCGGGCGTGCTGCGCATGGTCGGGCAGTGGATGGGCAAGGCCCGCAAGATGGCCGCCGAATTCCAGGGCCAGTTCCAGGAAGCGATGCGCGAGGCCGAGATGGCCGACCTCAAGAAGAGCTTTGACGAGGTCAAGGAAGCAGCGACCGGCTTCAATCCGTTGACTTCGCTTCAGAAGGACGTCAGCGACGCGCTCCGCGTCGATGCGCTCGACAAGCCGGCCGAGACGCCAGCCACCAGCGCCGTCGAACCGCCGGCGACTTCAAGCGAAGCGCTGGCGACTTCGAGCGAAGCACCGGCGACTTCAAATGAAGCGCCGGTAACGCCAACGACTTCCGGAAGCCCCGCCGCCCGCGACCTTCATGGAAGCCGAGGCGCATGCAGCCGCGAACGAGCCGCTGGCGATCACCCGTGAGGTCGAGCAGGCCCACGTCGCGCAAGACACCGCGCCATCCGAAGCGATCAAGGATGCCAAAGCGTCATGACCGACGCCGATATCGAGGCCAGCAAAGCCCCCTTGATGGACCATTTGATCGAGCTGCGGTCGCGGCTGATCAAGGCGCTGCTCGGCTTTGGCGTTGCCTTCATCGTCTGCTTCTTCTTCGCCAAGCAGATCTACAACGTGCTGGTCTGGCCGTTCGTGTGGATCGCGGGTCCTGAGAATTCCAAGTTCATCTACACGGCGCTGCTGGAATATTTCATCACCCAGCTGAAGCTCGCGCTGTTCGGCGCCGGCTTCATCTCGTTCCCGATCGTCGCGACGCAAATCTACAAGTTCGTGGCGCCCGGTCTCTATAAGCACGAGAAGCAGGCCTTCCTGCCGTACCTGGTCGCGACCCCGTTCTTCTTCGTGCTGGGCGCGGCGCTGGTCTATTTCGTCGTGCTGCCGATGCTGGTCCGCTTCTCGCTCGGCATGCAGCAGGCCGGCAGCGACGAGACCGCGCAGATCCAGCTCTTGCCCAAGGTCGGCGAATATCTGTCGCTGATGATGTCGCTGATCTTCGCCTTTGGCATCGCCTTCCAGCTTCCGGTGATCCTGACGCTGCTCGGGCGGATCGGCATCATCACATCGAAGATGCTGCGCGAGAAGCGGCGCTATTTCATCGTCATCGCCTTCGTCATCGCGGCCGTGCTGACGCCGCCTGACGTGCTCAGCCAGTGCTCCCTGGCGATTCCCTTGCTGGCGCTCTACGAGGGTTCGATCATCGCGGTGGCGATGGTGGAAAAGAAGGCGGCGGCCTCGCAGGCCACCGGTACCGATGTGTCGACGCCGGCCAAGCCTGCGGAGTAGGGGCGGGCCAAATCCTCAGTGTCATTCCCCGCGAAGGCGGGGAATCCAGTACGCCGGGGCCTATCGGGGAATCACGGACGTCTCTGGAATACTGGATCATCCGCCTTCGCGGATGATGACAGCCGTGCTAGGAGACGCGCTAATGTAAATGGGCAACGTTCGATGTTGCATGTTTACGCGCTGCCCCAGGACCACAGCCATGCACGACATCAGATCGATCCGCGACAATCCGCAAGCCTTCGACGCCGGCCTCGCGCGGCGCGGCCTGAAGCCGATGTCGGCCTCGCTGCTCGCGATCGACGAGAAGCGGCGTGCGGCGATTCTGGCCTCCGAGCAGGCGCAGGCGCGGCGCAACGCGGCATCGAAAGAAATCGGCGATGCCAAGAAGGCCAAGGACGAGGCGCGCGCCGCCAAGCTGATGGCCGAGGTCGCCGAACTGAAGACCACGATGCCGCAGCTCGAAGCTGCCGCGAAGGCCGCCGACGAGGAGTTGACGAAAGAGCTGTCGGCGATCCCAAACATTCCGTTCGACGAAGTGCCCGACGGCGTCGACGAGCACGGTAATGTGCAGCACCACGTGTTCGGCAACAAGCGCAACTACAGCTTTGCGCCGAAGTTGCATGACGATCTCGGCACCGCGCTCGGCTACATGGATTTCGAGGCCGCGGCAAAGCTCTCCGGTGCGCGCTTTGTCGTGCTGAAGAAGGGGCTGGCTCGGCTCGAGCGCGCCATCGGCCAGTTCATGCTCGACCTGCACACCACCGAGCACGGCTACACCGAGATCAATCCGCCGCTGCTCGTACGCAACGAGGTGATGTTCGGTACCGGGCAGTTGCCGAAATTCGAGGATGACCAGTTCTGGGCGATCAAGGGCGAGCTGCTGGCTGCGCCCGACCATGAGCGGCTAAAGACCGAGCGCCTCGGCCTGATCCCGACCGCAGAAGTGTCGCTCACCAACCTCGCGCGCGAATCCATCCTCGACGAGAAGCAATTGCCGATGCGCCTCACCGCGCTGACGCCGTGTTTCCGCGCCGAGGCCGGCGCCGCGGGCCGCGACACCCGCGGCATGATCCGCCAGCACCAGTTCACCAAGGTCGAGCTGGTCTCGATCACGACGCCGGAAGCGAGCAAGGACGAGCTGGAGCGGATGCTGTCCTGCGCCGAGCAGGTGTTGCAGAAGCTCGACCTGCATTACCGCGTGATGACGCTCTGCGCAGGCGATATGGGTTTCTCGTCGCAAAAAACCTACGACATCGAGGTTTGGATGCCCGGGCAGGGCGACGGCGGCATGTTCCGCGAGATCTCGAGCTGCTCGGTCTGCGGCGACTTTCAGGCGCGGCGCATGGATGCGCGCTCGCGCGGGCCGGACGGCAAGCCGCGCTTCGTGCACACGCTGAACGGCTCCGGCACCGCGGTCGGCCGCGCGCTGATCGCGGTGATGGAGACCTACCAGCAGGAGGACGGCTCGATCGCGGTCCCCAGCGTGCTCCAGCCCTATATGGGCGGGCTGAAGGTGATCGCGCGCGAGTAGGCTTGCGAAGATCGGGCGGCAGGCTATCCTGCCGGCCCCACAACGCGAACCCACCATGGCCTTGCACCGCGACATCTTCTGGGTCGGCCGACAATGGGCGGTGACGGGGGCCGGCATCCAGGCTGTTCGATCAGCGCCTGCGCGGCGTGCTCGACATTGAGATTGCGCGGCTCTGGGACGACGATCTCGTGCGGAGCCGGCGGGCCAAGCCCGGAGTCAATGCAGCGGATTTCGACAAGGCGCTGACGGTCGCGCGCGAACGCTTTCCGCAGGCGCCGGTGTCCGACCCGTTCGTCGCGCAGCTGGAGGCACTTGGCGTGATCGAAAATCCTGTCGAGAGCCCGGTCGTGCCGGCGATGCAACTGCATGCCGAGGGTCGGCTGGCGCGCTTCCTGCCGCAATGGCGCATCCGCCGGTAACATGATCAAGCCGGGAACCTGGCCGCCGGGACCCAATCGGCCGGTTTGCCTGATTGGGCAGAGCCGGATAAGACGGCTCAGACCCGCTTTTCTGGAATCGATATTTCGCATGCGTATTCTCTGCACCAATGACGACGGCATCCACGCCCCCGGCCTCAAGGTCGTGGAGGAGATCGCGCGTGCCTTGTCCGACGACGTCTGGGTGGTGGCACCGGAGCTCGACCAGTCCGGCGTGTCGCATTCGCTCTCGTTGAACGATCCGTTGCGCCTGCGCGAGGTCGGCCCGCGGCACTTCGCCGTGCGCGGCACGCCGACCGACTGCGTCATCATGGGCGCGCGCCACATCCTCGGGCCCAAGCTGCCGGACGTCGTGCTGTCGGGCGTCAACAAGGGGCGCAACGTCGCCGAGGACGTGGTTTATTCCGGCACCATCGCTGGCGCGCTGGAAGGCACCATCCTAGGGCTGCCGTCGTTCGCGCTGTCGCAGGAATTCAGCGTCGAGACCCGCGAGCGGCCGCCGTGGGACACCGCGCGCAAGTTTGGGCCTGACATCCTGCGCAAGGTGATCGCCGCCGGCGTCCCGAAAGACACGGTGATCAACATCAACTTCCCGTCGTGTGCGCCGGAGGATGTGCTCGGCATCCGCGTCACGCGCCAGGGCAAGCGCAATCTCGGCTTCCTCAGGATCGACGAGCGCAGGGACGGCCGCGGCAATCCTTATTTCTGGATCGGGTTCGAGCGCACGGCGATGATGGACATGCCCGCCGACGGCACCGATCTCGCGGCGCTTCGCGAGCGCTACGTCTCGGTGACACCGCTCAGGCTCGACCGCACCAATGAAGCGTTTTCAGAAGAATTGAGCGCGACGCTGAAGTAGCGCCTAGAGCATTATCGGTTCTGATTGAATCAGAACCGAAGCTCTAGATTCTCGTTTTGACGCGTTTTCTTCACGCGAACCGGTATCCACTTCGCTCGAAAACGCTTTAGCCGCTGCGAAGCGCGGCTTCGATGGTCTTGCCGAGTGCGTCGAGCTGGAACGGCTTCTGGAGCGCCGGCCGATCGCGGTACTGTTCGGGCAAGCCGGAGGAGCCGTAGCCGGTGGCGAAGATGAAGGGGCAGCCTTTCGCCCTGATAACATCGGCCACCGGCGAGATGACCTTGCCGTTGACGTTGACGTCGAGAATGGCGATGTCGAACTCGGTCGCCTGGGCGAGCCGCATGGCCTCGGTGATGTCGCCGGCCTCGGCAGCGACCTTGTAGCCGAGCTCTTCGAGCATGTCCGCAACCATCATCCTGATCATCACCTCGTCTTCGACGAGGAATACAGAGCGGCCGGAAAGCCCCGTCGCGGTCATGGTAGAGTCCTTGCCCATTCCCAAAAACGTTCGCAGATAACATGAATCGACGCAATGCGCGTTTTGACGAACGAATGCCTGAAAATGGCGATCACGACTGGCCCGTTGCACGCCAATCTGTGATCAAATATCCAGCCGAATGGTATCATGAGTTCCCGACCAAGGAACAAGATTCTCGCGCCCGGGTTGGCGACTTAACGGGCCTGACAACACAGCATTGGCAACAATGACCTCCCATCAACCTCCGCCCGAAAAGATGATGTTTCAGCTCACGCTGAGGCGCCGGGGCATCAGCGATCAGGCCGTGCTGCGGACGATGGAGGAGGTGCCGCGCGAGCTGTTCGTCGACGACGCCAACCGCGACGGCGCCTATCGCGACAGTGCACTGCCGATCGCCTGCGGGCAGACCATCAGCCAGCCCTTCGTCGTCGCCTACATGACCGAGCAGCTCCAACTCCAGAAGCGGCACCGCGTGCTCGAGATCGGCACCGGCTCCGGTTATCAGGCCGCCGTGCTGTCGCGGCTCGCAGGGCAGGTGCTCACGGTCGAGCGCTACCGCAAGCTCGCGGACACCGCACGCGCCAGGCTCGAAGAGCTCGGCTGCCACAATGTCGAGGTGATGCTCGGTGATGGCCTCAATCTGCCGGCCAATATCGGCCCGTTCGACCGCATCATCGTCACCGCCGCGATGGAGCAGATTCCAGAGAACCTGATCGAACGGCTCGAGATCGGGGGCATCCTGATCGCACCGGTCGGCCCGCATCAGGGCGTGCAGACGCTGACCCGCCTCAACCGCACCGAGGCGGGGATCGAGCGCAAGGAACTCGTCGATGTCCGCTTCGTGCCGGCGCTGCCTGGCGTGGCGCGGGAGCTGTAGAATTCCGGATTAGCTGTGCCGCCAACATCTTATTGGGAGGGTTAAGCCGTTATTTACTCGGCGCGTGTTTACTTAAAACACCAGTTCTGTTGCGTACGAGTGAGTAACCATGTCCGCTGTCGCCGAGTTGCTTTACTCGCGCCGCGTGCCGCAAGTCGCGGTGCTGGCGCTGATCTCCTTCAGTTTTGCGGGGTGCAGCGCCGACATGTCGTCGCGACTGTCCCAGTCGAATTTCTCCAATCCCTTCGCCTCGGAATCCACCGGTTCGGTGCAGCAGGCGCCACCGCCGCAGCGTGAGCTGCCGCAATATGCGCGGCCGCAGACGCAGCCTGGTTCCTATCAGTCCCAGCCCCTCCCTCCGCCCGCGGTGTCCACCCCGCAATCCTATCCCGTTGCCTCTGGCCGCGGAGTGTCCGGTGGCGGGCGCGGCGTCGGCTCCTATGCGCCCCCGGCGCAGCCGCACCTCGAGACCACGGCGACCGTGCCGCCGCGCTCGGTTGCCGCAGCCCAGCCGGCCGGCGGCACCAAGATCATCGTCGGCACCAGCGACACGCTCGACGTGCTCGCCAAGCGCTATCATGTCACGCCGCAGGCGATCCTCGCCGCCAACGGCTACAAGGGCCCGCGCACGCTCTCGCCCGGCCAGCAGCTCATCATCCCGCATCCGGCCACGGCCACGGCCACGGCCGCTGCGCCCGCGCCGGCGATGGTTCCCGTCGCGGCTGTGCCTGCGGCGAAGCCGGTTGCAGCCGTCGCTGCGCCGCCGAGCACGCACTTCGTTAACCGTGGCGACACGCTCGCCAGCATCGCGCGCAAGAACCACATCTCGGCGGCCGAGCTAGCCCGTGCCAATGGCCTCGCGCCCTCGGCCAAGCTCAAGCTCGGCACCAAGCTGACCGTGCCCGGTGCCAAGACCGCCGCCGTCGCGGCGCCGGTTGCCGCGACTCCGGTCGCGGCTGCTCCGGTTGTGGGAACGCTCCAGCCCGTGGCGGCCGCTCCGGCGCCTGCTACCAAGATGGCCGCTGCCGCCGCGCCCGTGCAGAGCGCGCGTCTGGCGCAAGCCACGGCCAATGTTGAAGAGAAGCCCGCCGAGACGCCGGCGAAGGCTGCGGAGGCCACCGGCGCGCTGCCGACCTTCCGCTGGCCGGTGCGCGGCAAGGTGGTCACGAGCTACGGCGCCAAGACCAACGGCAAGTCCAATGACGGCATCAATCTCGCGGTGCCCGAGGGGACGCCGGTCAAGGCGGCTGAAGACGGCGTCGTCGCCTATTCTGGCAACGAGCTGAAAGGTTACGGCAATCTGGTCCTGGTTCGGCACTCCAACGGCTACGTCACCGCATATGCCCATGCGAGTGAGCTGTTGGTGAAGCGCGGCGATACCATCAAGCGCGGTCAGGTCATTGCCAAGTCGGGTCAATCCGGGGAAGTGGCGTCGCCGCAGCTCCACTTCGAGATCCGTAAGGGATCGAGCCCGGTTGACCCGCTTCAATTCCTGAACGGAGCGTGAGGCGGACGCTTCAGCCGGGTTCACACCGCGCGCTCACTGTCATCGTCCGCGAAGGCGGACGATCCAGTATTCCAGAGACAGCAATTGTTCGGCCGATAGGCCGCGGCGTACTGGATTCCCCGCTTGCGCGGGGAATGACAGGAGTAGGTGAGGCGAAACTGTCCGCTACATCATCCTCAGCTTCACACCCAGCCGTCCCGCCAGCTCCTGCACGAACTGCCAGGCGACGCGGCCTGAGCGGGAGCCGCGCGTGGTCGACCATTCCAGCGCCTCGCGCTCCAGCGCCTCGTCGTCGATCTTGATGCCGAAATGGCTGCAATAGCCGCGCACCATGGCGAGATATTCGTCCTGGCTGCAGCGGTGGAAACCGAGCCAGAGGCCGAAGCGATCCGACAGCGAGACCTTCTCCTCGACCGCTTCGCCGGGATTGATCGCGGTCGAACGCTCGTTCTCGATCATCTCGCGCGCCAGCAGATGGCGGCGGTTGGAGGTGGCGTAGAGGATGACGTTCTCGGGCCGGCCTTCGATGCCGCCTTCGAGTACGGCCTTGAGCGATTTGTAGGACGCATCATTGCCGTCGAAGGAGAGATCGTCGCAGAACACGATGAAGCGGAAGGACGAGGCGCGCAAGCACTCCATCAGCGCGGGCAGGCTTTCGATGTCCTCGCGATGGATCTCGATCAGCTTCAGCTTGTCGGTCGGGTTGCGCTCCGCGTTGAGGCTGGCATGCGCCGCCTTCACCAGCGATGACTTGCCCATGCCACGCGCGCCCCAGAGCAGGGCGTTGTTGGCGGGCAGGCCATTGGCGAAGCGCTCGGTGTTCTCCATCAGGATGTCGCGCATCCGGTCGACGCCCTTCAGCAGGAATAGCTCGACGCGGCTGACCCGCGGCACTGCCGCAAGGCGGCCGTCCGGGTGCCAGACGAACGCGTCGGCCCGTTCGAACGACTCGGGTTCGAGGGTCGGGTTGCCCTGGGCCGAGAGGTGCGCTGCAATGGTCTCCAGCGCGCGGACGATGCGCTCCTGGGAGGGATCGACCGGGGCTGCCTTAGCGGCGCCCTTGGGACGTTTTGCCGCGACGCCGGCGGGCTTCTTGGCAGGGGTATTGGGGCCTTTGCCGGCCGGGCTTTTGCTGGGTTTTTTGGGCATGTCCGAAGTTCCTGAGAATGCAGCCTTATCGGGCCTGAGGACGCGCCGCAAGGTGGGCCAAAAGGGCGGTCTGGCAGCGTTGCAATTGGGGCAATGGCCGCTATAGTCCGCGCGAATTTGACCGAACCGGTCGCCTTTGAGGGCCTGACCGGCTTTCCCCCGTTGTCACGAGGATCGTCCGAATGCTGATTACCCCTGCGTATGCCCAGGCCGCGGGCGCCGGCGACACCAACAGCATGTTGATGTCGCTGCTGCCGTTCGCCCTGATCTTCGTGATCATGTACTTCCTGATTCTGCGTCCGCAGCAGAAGAAGGTCCGCGATCATGCCGACCTCGTGAAGAACATCCGCCGCGGCGACACGGTGGTGACCTCGGGCGGCCTCGTCGGCAAGGTCACCAAGGTCGTCGACGACGACCAGATCGAGTTCGAGATCTCCGACGGCGTGCGCGTGCGGCAGATGCGCCAGATGATCTCAGGCGTGCGCGCCAAGGGCGAACCGGCCAAAGAATCCAAGGAAAGCGCCAAGGACGACAGCGCGGCGAAGTGAATGCTTCCCGCGAGTCACTATAAGTCTCCTGCAAGTCTCCTGATCTGACAGGTCTAGTCGATGTTGTATTTCACGCGGTGGAGGGCGCTCGGGATTATCCTGACGGCGCTGATCGTGTGCCTCTGCGCGGTCCCCAACTTCTTCCCCGAGGCGCAGGTCAAGACCTGGCCGGCCTGGGCGCAGCGCCGGCTCGTGCTCGGCCTCGACCTGCAGGGCGGATCCTATCTGCTGCTTGAGGTCGATTCCGCCTATGTGAGGAAGGAGAGGCTCGACCAGATTCGTGACGACGTTCGCCGGACGCTGCGCGATGCCAAGATCGGTTTCACCGGTGGCGTTACCGTGCGCAACGACGCGGTCGAAGTTCGCATCAGCAAGGAATCCGATGCGCAGGCCGCACTCGCCAAGCTGCGCGAGCTGTCGCAGCCGCTGGGCGGCCTCATGGGATCCGGCGGTCAGCGCGACCTTGAGGTCACCGATGCCGGTGGCGGTGTGATCCGCCTGAGCATCCCGCAGGCCGCGATGCTCGACCGCATGCGCAAGACCATCGAGCAGTCGATCCAGATCGTCGAACGCCGCGTCAACGAGCTCGGCACCGTCGAGCCCGTGATTCAGCGCCAGGGCAACGACCGCATCCTGGTGCAGGTCCCCGGCCTCCAGGACCCGACGCGCCTGAAGGAACTCCTGGGCAAGACCGCGAAGATGGAATTCCGCATGGTCGATACCTCCGTGCCGCCGGATCAGGCGCAGCAGGGCAGGTTGCCGCCGGAATCCGAACTCTTGATGAGCGCCTCGCCGCCGCCGACACCTTACGTGGTCAAGAAGCAGGTGCTGGTCGCCGGCGGCGATCTGACCGATGCCCAGGCGAGCTTCGACCAGCGCACGGGTGAGCCGGTCGTCAGCTTCAAGTTCAATACGTCGGGCGCGCGCAAATTCTCGCAGGCGACGCAAGAGAATGTGGGACTGCCGTTCGCGATCGTGCTCGACAACAAGGTGATCTCGGCGCCCGTCATCCGCGAGCCGATCACCGGCGGCCAGGGCCAGATCTCCGGGAATTTCACCGTGCAATCGGCCAACGATCTCGCGATCCTCCTGCGCGCCGGCGCGCTGCCGGCGCCGCTCACGGTGGTCGAGGAACGCACCGTCGGTCCGGGTCTCGGCCAGGATTCGATCGAGAAGGGCGAGCTTGCGGCCTATGTCGGCTCGATCCTCGTCATCGTGTTCATGCTCGCGACCTACCGGCTGTTCGGCGTGTTCGCGAATGTCGCGGTGGCTATCAACGTCGCGATGATCTTCGGCCTGTTGTCGCTGCTCAACGCCACGCTAACGCTGCCCGGCATCGCCGGCATCGTGCTCACCGTCGGCATCGCGGTCGATTCAAACGTGCTGATCTACGAGCGCATCCGTGAGGAGCTGCGCGGCGGCCGCAACGCGATTTCGGCGATCGATGCCGGTTTCAAGCGGGCGCTGGCGACCATCCTCGATTCCAACATCACCACCTTCATTGCTGCCGCCGTGCTGTTCTACATCGGCACCGGCCCGGTGCGCGGCTTTGCCGTGACGCTCGGCATCGGCATCATCACCACGGTGTTCACCGCCTTCACTTTGACCCGGCTGATCGTCGCCGGGTGGGTGCGGTGGAAGCGGCCGCAGAGCGTGCCGATCTAGGAGCCTGATCGTGACTCACACCGTTCTCATCGGGCTCGGCGTCCTCATTGCCATTCTCACCGTGGTTGCGGCCCTCGGCCTCTTGCCGTCGCTGCGCATCGTCCCGGACAATACGCATTTCGACTTCACGCGCTTTCGCCGCGTCAGCTTCCCGATCTCGGCGGCGCTGTCGATCGTCGCGATCACGCTGTTCTTCACCCACGGGCTGAATTTCGGCATCGACTTCCGCGGCGGCACGCTGCTGGAGGTGCAGGCCAAGTCCGGCACCGCCGACATCGCGGCGATGCGCACGACGTTCGGATTCCTTGCGTCTCGGCGAAGTCCAGCTGCAGCAGTTCGGCGGCCCCGCGGACGTCCTGATCCGCGTTGCAGAGCAGCCCGGCGGCGACGCCGCGCAGCAGGAGGCCGTGCAGAAGGTCCGCGCAGCGCTCGGCGATTCCGTCGAATATCGCCGTGTCGAGGTGGTCGGCCCGCGCGTCTCCGGTGAGCTCTTGGCCTACGGCATGCTCGGCCTGATGCTCGCGATCGTGGCGATCCTGATCTATCTCTGGTTCCGTTTCGAATGGCAGTTCGCGCTCGGCGCCATGATCGCCAACGTGCACGACATCGTGCTCACGATCGGCTTCATGTCGATCAGCCAGGTCGATTTCGACCTCACCAGCATCGCCGCGCTGCTGACGATTCTCGGCTATTCGCTCAACGACACCGTCGTCATCTACGACCGTATCCGCGAAATGCTGCGGCGCTACAAGAAGATGCCGATGCCGCAGCTGCTCAACGAGTCCATCAACTCGACGCTGTCGCGCTCCATCATCACCCACGTCACGGTGACGCTGGCACTGCTCGCGCTGCTCTTGTTCGGCGGCCACGCCATCCACAGCTTCACCGCGGTGATGATGTTCGGCGTGGTGCTGGTCGGCACCTACACCTCGATTTTCATTGCGGCCCCGATCCTGATCTATCTCGGCGTCGGCGAGCATCGCGAAGATGCGCCGGACACGGCTACGCCGGCGAAGAAAAACAAGGCATGATCCGAACCGCATACCCCCGCACGCGTTTGCGGGGGTAGTAAGCTCATTCGGACCTGGCTCGATGGCTGGCGACCCAACGCACCCCATTTCCCGCGCTCGGCGCCGATCGAAGCCTATGGCAAGGGCGGCTTCGCCTTCGCCGGCATGTCGCATCGAGGATCGTTGCTGTGCCTGCCCGACGCGATCTGGGCCTGGGACGTGACGGATCCCACCAAGATCGACCGCTACTCGCTCGATCGCGTGTTCACGGCCGCCAACAGCATCGACACGCTTCTGGTCGGCACTGGAACCGGGGTTTGGCTTCCGCCGCCGGAACTGCGCCAGGCCTTGAAGGCGGTGAGGGTGGTGCTGGACACGATGCAGACTGGCCCCGCCGTGCGCACCTACAACATCATGATCGGCGAGCGACGCCGCGTCGCGGCCGCGCTGATCGCGGTGCCATGAGCAGCACCGCGCCGCCACCCGATTCGGCTACCTTCTGCGCCGATCTCGTGCGCAGCCACGACTTTCCGCGTTACGTCGCGACGCTGTTCGTACCCGCCGCAGAACGCCGCGCGCTGCTGGCGCTCTATGCCTTCAATGCCGAGATCGTGCGCGTTCGCGACCAGGTGAGCCAGCCCTTGCCCGGCGAGATTCGCCTGCAATGGTGGACCGACATGCTGTCAGGCCATGTCCATGGCAGCGCCGAGGGCAATCCGGTGGCGGCGGAGCTGCTCCGCGCGATCCGCGATTATGACCTGCCGATCGAGCCGCTGTCGCTGCTCGCCGACGAGCACCAGTTCGATCTCTACAACGATCCGATGCCGACCATGGCGGCACTGGAAGGCTATCTGGCGGCGACCTCATCGGCGTTGTTTGCCCTTGCAGCCCGGATCATGACGCCGCCGTCGGAGGCGGCCGAGCATCTCGCCCGTCATGCTGGGCTTGCCCAGGGTATCGTCCAGGTCATTGCCGACCTGCCGCGTGATGCGGCGCACCGGCAATTGTTCCTGCCGCAGCAGGTGCTGGCGAGCCACAACTGCAATATGGAGGATGTGTTCGCCGGCAAGGCGACGCCGAACCTGCGCGCCGTACTGGACCAGCTCGCGTGCGAGACGCGGCAGCATCTGACCACGGCCTCGTCGCTGCTGCTGCAGGTGCCGCCATCCGTGCGGCTCGCGTTTTTGCCACTGAGCCAGACCCGGGCCGATCTGAAGCGCCTGTCGAAACCTGGCCGCAATCCGTTCGCGCCGCAGCCGGCCTCGCGGCTGCGCACGCTGTGGACGCTGTGGCGGGCTTCACGCTCCAGGGAATTTACCAAGTAGGAGTTGGCTTATCGCCTATGGCGGCCAAATGCTCGACGCTGGCCTATTGGCCGACTTGTCCCAAAGCGCGACCTCCGATCTCGGCGACTTCCCGGTCGCACCAAGCGACATCCATGCGGCCGCCGAGACCATCCGGGGGGCCGTCGTCGAAACGCCCTGTAGCTACAGCCGGACGCTGAGCAGCATCTGCGGCTGCGGCATCTGGCTGAAATTCGAGAACCTCCAGTTCACGTCCTCGTTCAAGGAACGCGGCGCCCTCAATAGGCTGACCGCGCTGACGCCGGAGGAGCGTGCGCGCGGCGTCATCGCGATGTCGGCGGGTAACCACGCGCAGGGCGTCGCCTATCACGCAAGAAGGCTCAACATTCCCGCCACCATCGTCATGCCGGTCGGCACGCCCATGGTGAAGATCGAGAACACCAGGCATCACGGCGCGGAGGTGGTGGTCACGGGCGCGACGCTGGAGGAGGCGGCCGCGTTCGCGCGGAGCCACGGTGAGGCTCGCGGCATGATCTTCGTCCATCCCTATGACGATCCGCTTGTGATCGCCGGGCAGGGTACCGTCGGGCTGGAGATGCTGAAGGCGGTGCCGGAGCTCGATACGCTGGTCGTCCCGATCGGCGGCGGCGGGCTGATCAGCGGCATCGCCATTGCCGCCAAGTCGATCAAACCGTCGCTACGGATCCTCGGCGTCGAGGCCTGGCTCTATCCCTCGATGTACAACGCCATCCATGACGGGAATCTGCCGGCGCGCGGTGACACGCTCGCCGAAGGCATCGCGGTCAAATCGCCCGGCAAGATCACCACCGAAATCGTCCGCCGCCTCGTCGATGACATCGCGCTCGTGAACGAAGCCGAGCTTGAGCGTGCGGTTGCGACCCTGATCTCGATCGAGAAGACGGTGGTCGAGGGCGCCGGTGCCGCCGGCCTTGCCGCGCTGATGTCCGATCCATCCCGCTTCGCCGGCCAGAAAGTGGGCCTGGTGCTGAGCGGCGGCAACATCGATACGAGACTGATCGCCTCGGTCCTGACCCGCGAGCTGGCACGCGAGGGGCGACTGACCCAACTCTCGCTCGATATTCCTGACCGCCCCGGGCAATTGGCCGCGGTCGCGGCGCTTTTGGCCGAAGCCGGCGCCAACATCATCGAGGTCTCGCACCAGCGGACATTCTCCGACCTGCCGGCCAAGGCGACGCTGCTGCAACTGGTCATCGAGACCCGCGACAGCGCCCATCTCGACGAGGTGATGGCAAGGCTCAGTGCATCCGGGTTGACGGCGCGCTGCACGTGAGCGCGTCCTATCGCGGTGTTAAACCCGCGAGGTGACCGATCAGCCGATCGATCTCGGCTTCCGTATTGTAGTAGTGCGGCGAGGCGCGCACGACTGGCGGTAGCGCGCGAAGTTCTGCATCGATGCGGGTGCTCGACGGATCCGAAGCGCCGATGGTGATGCCCGCCGCAGCGGCACTGCTGACAATGGCGTCCGCGTCATATCCCTCCACCGTGAAACTGACGATGGCACCCGGGCGGCGGCCGAGGTCGCGTATTTGGATGCCGCGAATGGAGGCGAGGCCGCTGCGAATACGGTCCGCAAGCAAGCGGCAGCGCTGCTCAATAGGACCAAGGCCGATCGCGAGGGCATAATCGACAGCAGCCCCCAATCCAAGCCGGGCCGCGTAGTTGTTTTCCCAGGTCTCGAAACGGCGCGCATCATCGCGGAGCTGATACTCATCGCGCGAGACCCAGGGCGCCGCGAAATGGTCGATCATCGGCGGCTCGAGCCGCTGCAGCATCGCTCGGCGGACGTAGAGAAAGCCGGTACCGCGCGGCCCGCGCAGGAATTTGCGCCCCGTGGCGGACAGCATGTCACAGCCGATCGTTTCGACATCGACCACCATCTGGCCGACCGCCTGGCAGGCATCGAGCAGATAGGGAATGCCGTGCGCTCGCGCGATCCTGCCGATCGCCGCCGCGGGATTGATCAGCCCGCCATTGGTCGGAACCCAGGTGATGGCGATGAGCTTCACGCGCTCATCGATCATGCGTTCGAGCGCAGCGACATCGAGTTCGCCCGTCGAGTTGCTCGGCACGACGTCGATGATCGCGCCTGTACGCTTGGCCACCTGAAGAAACGCGACATAGTTGGCGGCGTACTCTGCCTCGGCGGTCAGGATGCGATCGCCCTGGGCAAATGGAAGCGAATAAAACGCCATCTGCCAGGCAACCGTCGCGTTCTCCATGAGGGCGATCTCGTCGGGCGCGGCATTCAGCAGCCGCGCGACCGAACCGTAGATCGTGTCGAGCCGGGCGGACTCGCGATCAGCGGCGGCATAACCTCCGATCTCGCTCTCGAGGTCGATGTGCCGTTTCATCGCTGTGGCAACGGGCGTTGGCATGAGAGCGGCCCCCGCATTGTGGAGATACGCAAGTCGGGAGGCGGCTGGTGTGTCGGTGCGTATCCGGTCGATGTCGATCAAGTGAGAGCCTCTGCGTTAGGGTTCCCTGAGTTTGGCACAACGACGCACGCGAGCAAGATCGGACAATAGATGCCGCGCCTGGAGCATGCCGTTCCGGATGCTATGATGATAGAGGGCGTGATTTGGTGGTGATTTGAAAGGACCCGCGATGGCGAAGAACACGATTTGCCTCTGGTACGACAAGGACGCCGAGGCGGCGGCCCGCTTCTATGCCGAGACGTTCCCCGATAGCGCCGTAAGTGCCGTTCACCGCGCGCCCAGCGATTACCCGTCCGGCAAGGCCGGCGATCTGCTGACGGTCGAATTCACAGTGGCTGGCGTTGCTTGTCTCGGACTTAACGGCGGGCCCATGTTTAGACACAACGAGGCCTTCTCGTTTCAGATCGCTACCGACGATCAGGAGGAGACAGACCGTTATTGGAGCGCCATCGTCGGCAATGGCGGGCAGGAAAGCGCCTGCGGCTGGTGCAAGGACAGATGGGGCGTTTCCTGGCAGATCACGCCGCGCGTATTGATCGAGGCGCTGGCGGCCGGCGGCCCTGAAGCCAAGCGCGCATTCGACGCAATGATGGGGATGACCAAGATCGACGTGGCCGCGATCGAGGCGGCGCGGCGCGGCTGAAATTGTCAGGCCTCAGATGCAGAGGCTGAGCAGCTTGATGTGGCAGCCGCTGGATTTGGGCTTGCTCGCGGGCGCGGCCTCGCGCTTCACGGCAACCAGCGGCTCCTTGTCCTTCTTTCTCCTGCCCTTCGGCTCATAATCGCCGGCGATCACCATCGCCCAATAGGTGCGCTTGCCGCTGGCATTCTTGGCGCTCGCGATGCCGACGCGGGAGGCATTGTGCAACAACAGGTTCTTGCGGTGCCCGGAGGAGTCGATCCACTGTCCCAGGGTCTTCTCGAAATTGTCGTAGCCATAGGCGATGTTCTCGGCGGCACGGCCCGCGCCGGCTGGCGCCACACGGCGGTTGAACGGGCCGAGTGCGTCGTGGCTGAGATCGTCCTTCGTCGCCATCGCGCGGGCCTGGTCCATGGCGATGCGGTCAAGGGTTGAATCGCGGACGACACGGACTTCGCCGTGCTTGAGGCGGAAGCTCGAGATCAGCTCGGCGGGGAACTTGGCCATTGCGGGTGTGATGGCCAGCAGTAGAAGGCCGGCGATCACCCCGCCGACCACACGATGCATCATCGTCCCCCGAGCGCCCATGACCCCCACCAAGTCTGCCTTTGCCGACCGCTTCTCTATCGCCAATGTGGACGCTTCAAGGCGCCAGGCCCTAGCTCGTTGGCAGATCCGCCTCGAAATTGAAGCGGTCGCGCAGGTTCTTGCGCTGCTCGAGGATGGCCTTGAGGAAGGCGCGGTCCTGATCGTTCTTCATCATCGGCTCGATCAGGTCGAGCTGGTTCATGGCGACCAGTTGCAGGATCTCGGTGCGCGGTTTGCCGCTGGTGTCGCGGGGCAGGGCGTGCACGACCTGGATGTGTTCCGGCGGCTTCGGGCCCTTGGCGGCCGCAAGCTCGTTGCGCAGCTCGCCTTCGAGCACGGCCTGATCGGCTTCGACGAAGGCATAGAGCCCGACGCCGGAGCGGCGGTCGGCAAAGGCGACGATGGCGGTGTCGCGCACGGCCGGGTTCTTGCGGATCAGTGCCGCCAGCACCGGCGCGTCGTTGACGAGCCGGCGGCCGCCACCCTCGCGGTCAGTGAAGTTGAACAGGCCGCGGGTGATGGCGCGATAGACCTTCTTGCCGGTGACAAGCCACAGGCTCGCCGCGAACGATTTCTTCGCCAGGATCTTCCGCTCGCGCGGCGTCAGTGCGTCCGGTGCGTAGGAGCGCTTGTGCTTGAGCAGATGCCGGAGGTCTTCATAGGCAAGGATGCGGTAGAGCCGGCCGCGCCGCGCAAAGCAGGCGGCGAGCTGGAAGTCGGTGACGTAGGCGCGGCCGTCGCGGCCGACCAGCCAGTTCTGCTCCTTGGCGAGATCGTTGTGGCAGATGCCGGCGCGGCGAAGCCGGCGCAGCGCGGCCTTGGCCGAGCGGAAATAGGCGAGGTCGCCATGCGGCTTGGCCAGATGCAGCGCGACGCCATCAACGAAGCCGCGCACCAGCGCGCGGCGTCCAGCCCACAGCAGCTCCGGACCGACGTTGAGGCCTTTGGCGAGCGCCAGCGCGCGCTTCTCGCGGGCGAACAGATGGCGTGCCAGGAGGAACGACCACCACGGCACCTCGTCGAGCCGGCGCAGCACTGCGTCGACCTCGCCGTTCTCGCTGCGGAAGCGGCCGCGCTCGACGGTTGAGAACACGTCGCGCTTGAGCAGCACGCCCTCGGTCCAGCGCGCCGAGAGTGCCGCGGCGTCGTCTTGGGGAGGCTCATCGAAAACTCACGCCGCGGCGGCAATGCGCAGGTGATCGGCGATCCAGCGATCGAGATCGGCGAGCGCGCGTGCGCTCATCGCCTGCTTCTTGGCCACCGTCTTCTCGTTGCCGCGCAGCCGCGTGCCGTCGGCCTTCTTGGTCGGCACGGCCGCGAGCGGCGGGAATAGGCCGAAATTGATGTTCATCGGCTGGAACGAGCGCGTGCCGGACTCGATGGTTTCGATATGGCCGCCCGTGATGTGGCCGAGCAGCGATCCCAGAGCCGTCGTGCCGGGCGGACTCGCCAGCGTTTCGCCGCGCGCATCGGCGGCCGCGTAGAGGCCCGCGATCAGGCCGACGCTGGCGGATTCCACATAGCCTTCGCAGCCCGTCATCTGGCCGGCAAAGCGCAGCCGCGGCTGCGCGCGCAGGCGCAACTGGCCATCGAGCAGCTTTGGCGAATTGAGGAAGGTGTTGCGATGCAGGCCGCCGAGGCGGGCGAACTCGGCCTTCTCCAATCCCGGAATGGAGCGGAAGATGCGCTGCTGCTCGCCGTATTTCAGCTTCGTCTGGAAGCCGACGATGTTGTAGAGCGTGCCGAGCTTGTTGTCCTGGCGCAGCTGCACGATCGCGTAAGGCTTTGTGGTCGGATCGTTCGGATTGGTGAGGCCGACCGGCTTCATCGGACCGTGGCGCAGCGTCTCGAGGCCGCGTTCCGCCATGACCTCGATCGGCAGGCAGCCGTCGAAATAGGGCGTGTTGGTCTCCCAGTCCTTGAACTCGGTCTTCTCACCGGCGATCAGTGCCGCGACGAAGCCGTCATACTGCTCCTTGGTCATCGGGCAGTTGATGTAGTCGGCGCCGTTGCCGCCAGGACCGACCTTGTCGTAGCGCGACTGGAACCATGCCACCGACATGTCGATGGAGTCGTGATGCACGATCGGCGCGATCGCGTCGAAGAAGGCGAGCGCATTCTCGTCCGTCAGCTCGCGGATGGCATCAGCCAGCGGCGCAGAGGTGAGGGGGCCGGTCGCAACGATGACGTTGCTCCAGTCGGCCGGCGGCAGGCCTGCGATCTCGCCGCGTGCGATCTCGATCAGGGGATGGTCGTTGAGCGCCTTGGTGACGGCCGCTGAGAAGCCGTCGCGGTCGACGGCCAGGGCGCCGCCGGCGGGTACTTGGTTGGCATCGGCGGCGCGCATGATCAGCGAGTTCGAGCCGGCGCATTTCCGCATGCAGCAGGCCGACGGCGTTGTTGGCGGCGTCGTCCGAGCGAAACGAATTGGAGCAGACGAGCTCGGCGAGCCCGTCGGTGCGGTGCGCCTCGGTCATGCGGCTCGGCCGCATCTCGTGCAGCACCACGGCCACGCCCGATTTGGCGACCTGCCAGGCGGCTTCGGAACCGGCAAGGCCGGCGCCGATCACGTGCACGATGTTGGGTTGGGATCCTGTCATGGGGCGGACAGGTAGCGCTTTTCGGCGTCCAGTGGAATCGCCGAGATCGAGTTTTCTGCCATCAGATGCGACAACGCCCGCACGAGGCGGGCGCTATCGGTTCGTCCGGTGAAGGGCTGAACGATATCAGCCCTGATACTGGCCGGCGGCAACGCGCGGGATGTCCGAGCGATCGAGGCCGATATCGGCCAGTTCGCGATCGCTGAGCTGGGACAACTCGGCAACATTGCGCTGATAATCCCGGAAAGCCTGGATCATGCGGATGAGCGAGAGCAGCATTGGTAGTCTCCTGTAGTTCGATTCAGCCCTTGCCCGGGCCTCATCGTTGAAATGAATATAGGAGAGAGTGGTGCAGTGCGAAAGTTCCGATGTTGCGATGCAGCTAGGCGAAGAATGCATAGCACTGGTAACCGACGATTAACCCGACGGCATTCCCGCTCAAGCCACGAGCAAGACAAGCAATTTGGTGCCATAAATTCCCGTGAATTCACGGGGTTATTGCGGATCATGCAGTTTAATACATGATGGAGTTCCTCGTACCTGCAAGGAGTTCATCCAGCGTCTGGACCCAAGTTAGATATGCACGAATCGCATGCACGACGTCGGCATAAAAATGAATATTAATTCATAATAAGATCTGCCGATTCGGAAATTGGCTGAACGGCAAAACGAGGGTTTTAAGGCGCGCGGGCGAGCTGGGTGGCGAAATAGGCGACGGTCTTGGAATAGACCTCGCTCTTGTTCCACTGCTGGAGCACCGCGAAGTTCGGACCGCCCGGCTGCCAATCCTTGCCGCGCTGCCAGCCATAGCCGGCGAGATAATTGGCAGTGGAGGCGAGCACGTCGGGCGCGTTGTGCAGGAGATCGCGCTTGCCGTTGCCGTCGAAATCGACCGCGTACTTCATCCAGGATGACGGCATGAACTGGGTTTGGCCAAGCTCGCCGGCCCAGGCGCCCTTCATGTCGGCAGGTGCGAGATCGCCGCGCTGGACGATGCGCAATGCATCCATCAGCTCGCCGCGAAACTGCTCGGCGCGCCGACAGTCATAGGCCAGTGTCGCCAGTGAACGGATGGTGGCGAACTTGCCGGTGTTGACGCCGAAATCGGTTTCGAGCCCCCAGATCGCGACCAGCACCTCGCCGGGCACGCCATAGGCCTGCTCGATGCGCGACAGCACCGAGCCATACTGCTTCATCATGTTGGAGCCGCGCTGCAGGCGCGGCGGCACCATGCGGCCGGAAAACTCCTCGAAGGTCTGGGTGAAGACTTTTTGCGACCGGTCGCGGTTGAGCACGCCCTGATCGAGCGTCACACCGGCGAGCCCCGATGCAATGGCCTGTTGCGAGATGCCCTTGGCCGCAGCGTCGGTTTTGAAATCCGCAAGCCAGGCGTCGAAATTACCCGAGCCGCAGGCAACAGCGGCGAGCGCTGGCTGGACTGACAGGATGGACGCGGAGAGGGCGAGGGCTGCAAGAGCGAGACGAGAAATCGTCGTGGTCATCAGATGAAATGGATTCCGTGAAGTGATCTGACCGGCGAGCATAATCTCGGTTGTAACCGCGGCCAAAGCAAGGCTGTGACAGCGCGACCCTGCCCAAGCCGGGCAGGATCGCACGTCACGATATCGTCAGGCGTCCGTGTTGTTCCTCCAGGGGAAGAGGTTGGCGGGGAAGTCGGCGGCCGGCTTGCGCGGACGATGCGGCGGAGGCGGCACTGGACGTGCACCTGGATCGGACACGATCACCTTGCGGTAGAGGTGCCAGGTGGCATGACCGAGCAGGGGGATCACCACGGCGAGGCCGAGGAACGCCGGGATCGTGCCGAGCGCCAGCAGCAGCGCCACGATCAGGCCCCAGGCCGCCATCGGCGCCGGGTTCTTCGCGACGACGCGCAGCGAGGTCACCATCGCCTCGAACGCACCGGCATGACGGTCCAGCATCAAGGGGAACGACACGGCACTGATGCAGAGCGCGGCGAGCGCGAACAGGAAGCCGGTGCCGCAGCCGACCACGATCAGCCACCAGCCCTGCTGCGTCGTCAGCACGCGCGTGATGAAATCCGAGATACCGGTCACGCCCTCATAGCCGAACGCCGCAACATAGATCGCCTGTGCGGTCGCGACCCAGGTCACGAACAGAGCGAGCAGCAGCGTGCCGAGGCCGAGCATCGCACCGAAGGAGGGCGAGCGGAGCACCTCCATGGCGTCCCAGGCGGTGGCCTCTTCATGGCGTTCGCGCCGACTGGAAAGCTCGTAGAGACCGAGCGCGGCGAAGGGCCCGATCAACGCGAAGCCGGCGGCCAGCGGAAACAGCAGCGGCAGCACCGAATAGCCCATCACCACGCGGGCGAGCACGAGGCCGAGCACCGGATAGATCACGCAGAGGATGATGGCGTGGCTCGGAACGGCCTTGAAGTCCTCCCAGCCGCGCTTCAGCGCGTCGTGCAGGTCGGACAGTTGGATGGTTCGGATCACCGGTCCGGCCGCTTCCGCGGTCCGGGCCATGCTGGGGACATTGCCCTGGTAGAGTGTGGCCATGGTCGGTTGCTCCCTTGCCATGCGGTCGATCTCGCGCCGGCAACGGCGCAAGTGGTCGCCTTCTTTGAACGATCGCGATTCCGACCAGACGCGAATTCCGGATGGCATCGCGAGCTGAACGGCAAGCGTACTCCCAATTCCGAGTCCTGTCCCTCACGCTTGGGCGAATTTCGATGACGCAGTGCAAACCTCGCCGATGTCATTCGGTCGTCATTTCGCCGCAGATAAGCTGATGCTGCGTGCTGCTTCGCAGAACTTCGCGGGCGTAACGCACGAACATCGTCTATAGTGCCACTCAAGGCCCTTCCAACGGATCCTTTTCGGGGAGCAGACATGAGCATTTTCGGGAAAATCATGAGCGCGATCTTCGGCAGCCAGCCGGCTGCTGTCGCGCCTGGCGGCAGCGCGCCCGCAGGGGCCGCACCGGGCACATCGGCGCCGGCTGCCGCGCCCATGGCAGCCGTCGACGTCGCCGCGATCGTCGATAAGGCGGTGGCTGCGCACAAGGGCGAGAAGCTGGAATGGCGCACCTCCATCGTCGATCTCATGAAGGCGCTCGACATCGATTCCAGCCTTGCTGCGCGCAAGGATCTCGCCAAGGAGCTGGGCTACACCGGCGATATGAACGACTCGGCGAGCATGAACGTCTGGCTGCACAAGCAGGTGATGTCCAAGCTCGCCGCTAATGGCGGCAAGCTGCCGCCGGAGATCAAGCACTGACCGATCGCTCGGTCGTAGCGCAAGGGCCCGCGATCTCGCGGGCCCTTTTGCGTTCAGGCGAGGAGATCCGCATCTTCCGGATGCCTGTCGAGATAGTCGACGACGAAGCCACAGCCGGCGATCACCTTCTTGCCGTCGCGGCGGATCAAGTCCAGCGCGCCCTTGACCAGTTCGGACCCGATACCGCGGCCGCGCAGGGCGCGCGGGGTTTCGGTATGGGTGATGATCACGGCCGACGGCGTCAGCCGGTAATTGGCGAAGGCGATGCCGCCGCCGACATCGAGCTCGAAGCGGCTCCTGTCCTTGTTGTCGCGTACCGAAGCCGCCATGCGAGACCCTTCCAAAGTGCAGATTGCGTCCTGATCTAGGAGGCTGAGCCCGCCCTTGCCAAGGTGAGACCAAGGGAGATTGCCGCAGGGGAGATATCTGCAAACGCGCGTCCTTGCGGCCGCAGTGCAGTATGGAAGTCTCGCTGTGCGAGCATGATGCAGCGAGTGCAAATAATCCTCGGTATTGCCCTTGCAAGCCCCACGGCGGTTCCCACGTCCTTGAGAGGACATACGCCCGAATGCGGCCGGCAGGGTCGCTAGACATTCGGAGTGTCATGATTGCCAGCCGCAGACGTATGCCTCTTGTAGGAGGGTACGATGTCGGATTTTGGTTTCTTGGGTACTCATCGAACATGGGAAGATTGGTGCGGGATGCTGCTCGGCGCGCTGATCGTGGCTTCGCCGTGGTTTCCCATCCAGGATCAGCCGGTCACCGGACACGAAACGATGATCCTGAATGCCGTCGCGGTCGGTCTGGTCGTGTTTGGCATCAGCCAGCTCGAATATGTTGCCTTGCAGCGCTGGCAAGAGGTGACGACGATCCTGGTCGGGCTGTGGCTCATCGCCTCGCCTTACGTGATCGGCTATTCCGGTGAAGGCTTTCTCCGCATCTACCACACGAGCCTCGGTGCGGTGGTGGTGCTGCTCGGCGTACTGCAGTTGTGGCAGGACTGGGATCTGAATGACCAGGACATGCTCAGGCACGGACAATAGGCCGTAGATATCGGCAGGCCCGCCGGCCGGCGGGCCTGTGTCCTTAGCTCGTGACGAGACCTGAGTAGCCCGGACGCCGCTCGATCCGCGAGGGCGGTTCGGTTCAATCGGCGGCTTTGGCGAGCCTGGAATCTTCGGGCTGCGGCTGCGGGCCGAGGCAACCCTGACAGATGACCAGGGAGCGATTGACCCTGGCGTCCTGCTCGGCGTCGGTGCCGTCCTGCGCCTGCCACCATTCCTTCGAAGAGGGCTGAAGTCCGGCGTGCGATCGGTCGTGCTCGGATCGGGCTGCGGTGCGCGCAGGTCCGGACGCTGCGTGCGGCCGGTTGGGATCTTCGCCGGCGCCGTCCCAGGCATAGCGCGCGGGTTTGAAGGCGGGATCTGAGGCCAGATGCGCTTGCGGGGCCACGGCACATCCGGCAAGCGCCAGCGTAAGCAGGAGGACGGCGGGCGCTTTGACCATGATCTGACACTCTGAACGCAAGAATTGAGCGAGGTTGCGCCGGTCATGTTTAAAATTCCCTGAACGATTGCGTCCGGGCCGGCGACAGAGGCGTATGCGCTATCTGATCCTCCTGCCCGCTCTCGTCGCTTCCGCCGCGCACGCCGAAGACGCAAGACCCTTCAATCCGTCCGACTATCCGCCCGGCGTGCAGAACGCGCTGCGCTACGCCAATGAGGAATGCGACAGCCAGGACGGCGGCACCGTGACCTTCGCGTCGGACACGGTGCGCAAGATCGACCTGACCGGCGACGGCCGTGACGACTACATCGTCGATTTCAGCGGCACCAAATGCGGCGAGCGCGAGACGATCTGTTGCGGAACCGGCGGCTGCACCATGAACATCCTGGTGGCGTTGCCGGGTGGGGACGTGCGTCTCGTCTTCGACGGTCGTGCCCGCAGCTACGAGATCAAGCCGAAATCGGCCAGGCACGGCCCCTCGCGCGTCATCCGCTTCGATCTGCATGGCAGCTATTGCGGCGGCTTTGGTGCGCAGACCTGCGTCAAGGAGAGGGCCATCACGACGAAGCCGTTTGCCTTCAGGGAGCCGTAGGGCAGGTACGCGGCCGGCGGCCTTGCGGGGGCGCGTTCGGTCGCGATAAATGGACTGCAATGAGCGGGTGGCTCGCGTGCCTTCCGCCGTCGAAGAGGAAACCCGATGCAGCCCCTGCGCATGTCCCGCCGCGTCATGAATCTCGCTTACATGTTGACCCAGAATGCGCGGCGGCATGGATCGCGACCTGGCTTTGTCTGGGGTGACAAGTCCTGGACCTGGCGCGAGATCGATGCACAGGTCTCGGCGCTGGCGGCCGCGCTCGCCGCACGCGGCATCACCAAGGGTGACCGCATCCTCGTCCATTCCAAGAATGGCGACGAGATGTTCTTTTCGATGTTCGCCGCGTTCCGGCTCGGTGCGGTCTGGGTCCCCACCAATTTCCGCCTGATGCCGGATGAGGTCGGCTATCTCGCGCAGGCCTCCGGCGCCAAGGCGTTTCTGTGCCATATCGATTTTCCCGAGCACGCTGCGGCCGTGAGCGGCGGTGCGCTGGAATTCACCTGGAGTATCGAAGGCAAGGCCGCGTTCGGCGAGTGCTCGGTGGCTGACGCGATCGTCTCGCAAGCCGGCGCTGCCGTGGAGAACGCCGCGGTCGAGCACGACGACCCCTGCTGGTTCTTCTTCACCTCCGGCACCACCGGCCGCTCCAAGGCCGCCGTGCTGACCCACGGCCAGATGGGATTCGTCGTCACCAATCATCTCGCCGATCTGACGCCCGGCACGACGGAGCAGGATGCCTCGCTGGTGGTGGCGCCGCTGTCGCACGGTGCCGGCGTGCATCAGCTGATGCAAACCGCGCGCGGTGCGCGCACCGTGCTGCTGCCGACCGAAAAGTTCGACATCAACGAAGCGTTCCGCCTGATCGAGGCGCATCGCGTCAGCAATCTCTTCACGGTGCCGACCATTTTGAAGATGATGGTCGAGCATCCCGCCGCCGACAAATACGATCATTCCTCGCTGCGCCAGGTCATCTATGCCGGCGCGCCGATGTATCGCGAGGACCAGAAGGCGGCGCTGAAGAAGCTCGGCAAGGTGATCGTGCAGTATTTTGGCCTTGGCGAAGTCACCGGCAACATCACCGTGCTGCCGGCCGCGCTGCACGATTCCGAGGACGGCCCGCATGCGAAGATCGGCACGTGCGGCTTCGAGCGCACCGGCATGCAGGTCTCGATTCAGGACGACGACGGCTGCGAGCTTGCCGCCAACCAGAGCGGCGAGATCTGCGTGATCGGCCCCGCAGTGTTTGCCGGCTACTACGACAACCCTGAAGCCAATGCGAAGGCGTTTCGCAACGGCTGGTTCCGCACCGGCGATCTCGGTCACATGGACGAGGAGGGTTTTGTCTACATTACGGGACGGGCCTCCGACATGTATATCTCCGGCGGCTCCAACATCTATCCGCGCGAGATCGAGGAGAAGATCTTGACGCATCCGGCCGTCGGCGAGGTTGCCGTGCTCGGCGTGCCCGATGCGACCTGGGGTGAGGTCGGCGTTGCCGTCTGCGTCGCGCGCGAGGGCGCGACGCAGGTGAGTGAAGTGGAGATGGCGGCGTTCCTCGCGCCGAAGGTGCCGCGCTACAAGATGCCGAAGCGCTTCTTCTTCTGGGAGGCGCTGCCGAAATCCGGCTACGGCAAGATTCCAAAACGCATGGTCCGTGATGAGCTCGAGGCGCGAGGCCTGCTCGATCTCGACAAGACGAAGGCAGGCTGAGCGGGCGTCATGCGCAGCATCGAGCAGCCGGGCGCACCTGGCGCAGAACGCATCCAATGGGTGGAGGCGAGGGGACGCGCCTTCGCGTTCACGCTTGAAGCCGGCCTGCCGCTGCTGGAAGCCGCGCGCCGCGGTTTTGCCGCGGAGGGTTTTGCCGGCGGCGTGCTCAATTTTGGTGCTGGCGCGCTTGGGCCGTTCGCCTATGTGATGCCGGCGCTGTCGAAGACTGGCGAGAACGCTGCGTCTACAGCGATACGTTCCGGCCCAAGGGCATGACGCGCACGAAGCTCGGCAGCATGACGCTGGGCATGCGTGACGGCGCGCCGTTCTTTCATTGCCACGGGCTGTGGACAGAGGCCGATGGCCGCGCCGGCGGCGGCCACATGCTGCCGGACGAGACCGTTGTCGCCGAGCCGTTCGAGGTCGAAGCGTTCGGTCTCGATGGTGCGATGTTCACGGCCGAGCCTGATCCGGAGACCAATTTCAAGCTGTTCGGGCCGGTGGCGGCGGCGAGCACCGGTGCGCGGGCCACGAGCCAAGCGTTTGCGATGCGGCTGCGGCCGAACCAGGATTTTGCCGGTTGCCTCGAAGCATTCTGCCGCGCGCACGGCATTGCCCGCGCCAAGCTCCACGGCGGCGTCGGCTCCACCATCGGCGCGCGCTTCACCCATGGCGGCATAACCGAGCCGTTCGCCACTGAGCTGGCAATAACGTCCGGCGCGATCGAGCCCGGTTCGTCCGGCGCGCTCGAAGCCGCACTCGACGTCGCCCTGATCGACTACACCGGCGGCCTCGCCGAGGGCCGCCTGGTGCGCGGCGACAATCCCGTGCTGATGACCATGGAGCTGGTGCTGGTGCCCATGGGTTAATCCTTGGGCTGATGCTTTGGCTGATCCTTGGGGTAAGGCACGACCGAAGCTTGCGACCTTCCGCAGATGCCACTTCCATGCAGTTTTCGTTCCTGATATGTTCCTTCGAAGATTTCGGCGGGGAGGAGCGGGGTAGGGGCATGAGCCGGACACGACGTCGACAGACCACACTGCGCGCGCCCTATCTCAGGCGTGTCTGGCTCGATCGCTCGCGGGTCGAGGACTGGGAGGCTTATCCGTTCTGCCTTCCCGTCTTCAGGGATGAGTTCGATCACAGCTTCGAGTCCGCGGTCACGATCATCGTCGGCGAGAACGGAACCGGGAAATCGACCATTCTCGAAGGCATCGCGGGGATGGCCGGCTTTGCCAGCACCGGCGGCCGCAAGGGCTTTCAGGAGATCGACGGCGGCGGCATCGAAATCACCGGCGAAGAGCTGTCGTCTGCCTTGCGGGCCGCGTGGGTGCCGAAGGTGACTGACGGCTGGTTCTTCCGGGCCGAGACATTCTTTTCGGTTGCGCGCTATATGGACCGTTCCGCCGTGAGCGCTGCGCAAGCCATGGAAGGCGTGTTTGGTGCGAGCGTCCAGGGCATCTACATCTTCGACGAGCCGGAATCGGCGCTGTCGCCGGCGCGGCAAATGGACTTCCTCAAGCTCCTGCATCGCATGGATCTCTCCGGCAATTGCCAGGTGATCATGGCAACGCACGCGCCCTTGCTGATGGCCTATCCCAACGCGCAGCTGCTGCGGCTGGGAAAATATGGCCTGGAGCCTGTTACGGTGGAGCAGACCGATCATTACCGGGTGATGCGTGAATTTTGCGACGATCCGCACGGGTTCGTGGAGGCGACGCTAGGGGAGTGATTGAGGGATGTGGCAGACACCCGCTCTCTCCGTCGTCATTGCGAGGAGCTCTTGCGACGAAGCAATCCAGAGTCTTTCCACGGTGGCAGACTGGATTGCTTCGCGGAGCCTGTCATCAGGCCGCGCTTCGCGCGGACCCGTTGGCTCGCAATGACGGAGTGGAAGGCAACAGCGCACCTACTCTCGTGTCCCGGACAAGCTGCAACGCGTGAGCGTTGCGGCGCAGAGCCGGGCCCCAGGAGGCCGCGGTGCGCTGCTGCATGGGCCCCGGCTCTGCAGCGCATCGCCGAAGAGGCGCCGCGCTGCGTCCGGGGCACGAGAGACGAATCCATCTCGCATTCCTATCCAGATCGCACACACGGTTTCCCGTTCTCGCGGCACCTCGTGCCCGAGCTTTGCGTTGGTCGTCGCCCTCGAAGATGCCGAGGGCGCAGGGAAGGCCGGGTGCCGGCTGGCACCCGCGGTCCGCTGTGCGCAAATGCGCTGGAAACAAATGCACAGCGGCATACAGGGCAGCCTGGACATCCCGGCCTTCCCTGCGCAGTGGTTTTACGGCTTATGTCGTGATCTCCCCGGGGAGCGATGCACTATTGCCCCCGTCGCCTTGCGGATGGCTGATGTTGCGCGCCCGGTCGGGCCGCATGCATCACCGCAACACTTGGCGCACAGACCCCGGGCGCCAGGACCACACGATTTTGCCGTACGCAGGCTGCACCCGTCGTGTGCGCGCGGCGTTCGCTCACGGAGTGACCCGCCCTGCAAACCCACCAACGCGCGATGCTGCCCGCGTCCACCACATCCCATCCCGCGTTCGTGACGATCGCGATCCGCCCCTCGGCCCGGGTTGGGGTGACCGAAACATGCGATAATTCCGAATTCGAGTAAAGCGAATTGTTTTGATCTGGACGCATTGACCCTGGCCTCGTGTGTTTTGCCCGTCGGGCAACGCAAGGGATGGTGTGGATACGGGCACCGACGCTTGCCACAGCCGCGCCACGAACAGGTCTCCCCATGGTCCAAATATGCGCTACGATGATCTCAGCGCGCCTCAAGTCGCGCAGATTGATGAATGAGGAAACGGTATGAGGATGACGATGGGAACGGCGATCGCCGGGGTGGCGGCGCTGGCGGTGGTGGGGACGGCTCTGACGGCGGCTTTTGAGCCGGTCTGGGCTCATGGGCCGACCCGGCAGAAGGTGCGGGAATCGATCGAGATCAGCGCGCCACCGGCCAAGGTCTGGGCCGCGATCGGCAATTTCCAGGACATGAGCTGGCTCCGCCCGTCACCAAGACCGAGGGCCAGAAGGGCAACGAGATCGGCGCGACGCGGACGCTGACCCTGACGGGCGGACCGACCGTCGAGGAGGAGCTCTACAAATACGAGCCCGAGATGCTGAGCTATTCGTACCGGATCACCAAGGTCGACGTGAAGGTGCTGCCGGTGACCAATTATTCCTCGACCTTGACGGTGTCGCCCGCGCCTGATGGCAAAGCGAAGCTGGAATGGGCCGGCGCGTTCTATCGTGGTTACCCCAACAACGATCCGCCACCGGAGCTGAGCGACGAGGCCGCGGTGAAGGCGGTGAGCGGGCTGTACAAGGCCGGGCTCGAGGCGCTCAAGAAGAAGATCGAGAGCGGTAGCTGATCGTGCGAGCGCTGGTCCTGGCGGCCTTGGCCGCCAGCCTTTGCGCTGCCAGTCTCGGTATAGCGGGGCCTGGCAGCGCGTCCGCCGAAGAGGCGTTCGTCACCAACCAGCTCAGTGACGATCTGATGGTCGTGGATCTCGCCACTGCGCGCAGCGTTGCGACCATCCCGATCGGCGGCAAGCCGGCGGGCGTCGCCGTCAGTGCGGACGGACGCTTTGCCTATGTGACGAGCCCCGATGCGAAGGCAGTGACTGTGGTGGACGCGGCCGCGCGGCAGGTTGCGGGGCGGATCGAGGTCGGCGGCGGGCCGCTCGGCATTGCCGTCGGGCCCGATGGCCGCACCGTCTATGTCGCCGACTGGTATGTCGCCGCGGTGCGGGTGATCGATACGGCTTCGCGTAGCGTCACGGCCAGCATCGCGGTCGGCGCTTCGCCATCGGGCCTTGCGGTGACGCCGGACGGCAAGCTGCTGCTCTCGGCCGACCGCGACGACGACAGCGTCTCGGTGGTGGACACCGCGACGCGTCAGCGCAAAGCAATGATCAAGGTCGGCACGCGTCCGTTCGGCGTCACCATCGATGCCGATGGCAAGCGCGCCTACACCGCCAATGTCGGCTCCGACGATGTCTCCGTGATCGACATCGCCGAAGGCCGCGAGATCGGCCGCGTGCCCGTCGGGATGCGGCCCTATGCGGTGGCGCTGACGCTGGGGCGCGGCTTCGTCACCGACCAGTATGGCGGCACCGTCAGCGTGTTCGATCTGGCGACGCTGAAGCCAATCAAGCGCATCAATGTCGGCGACTATCCCGAAGGCATCGCCGCCACCGCCGACGGCAAGCGCATCATCGTCGCCTGCTGGGAGAGCAACGTGCTCGATATCATCGATGCCACTGATCTGAAGGTCATCGGCGAGGTCAAGACCGGCGACGGCCCACGGGCATTCGGGTCGTTCTTGCGGAGGACGGAGTAGGGGGCGCCCGCGTAGGGTGGGTTAGCCGGGCCGCGTGCACGATGCCTCAGCGATCTCAGGCGCACGGCGTAACCCACCATGCCACGAGCAGCAGCGGCTCGAGGAGACGCACAGCGGTGGGTTACGCCCTGCAGATGCGCTACGCGCATCTGCAGGGCTAACCCACCCTACGGATTCCGCGATCCGAGTACACCGCTTCCGCAATCTCATCCATCTGCTGAAACACGTGATCCGGCCCCAGCGCCCGCAGCGCCGCCGGTGCCGCATAGCCCCAGCACACCGCGCCACAGGCAATGCCGACGGACCGCGCCGCCTCGATGTCGCGGACTTCGTCGCCGATCGCGATGACCTGGCTCGGCTCGACGCCGGCGCGGCGGATGACTCGACGGAATTTCGCGGGCTTGCCGAACAGCGAGGCCGCGCAGTCGAAATGCGAAAACAGCGCGGCGGCCTCGCCCAGCTTCTCGCGCGCATTGGCCTCGCTGTCGGATGTCACCAGCGCGAGCTGCACGCCGTTGTCCGCCAGCGCCCGCAGCATGGTCTCGACGCCCGCAAACAGCGCAATCTCGCTAGCTGCCTCCGCCTTCAACCGCCGCGCATGCCGCGCGATCGCCGGCAGCTTCCACACGGGCACTTCGAGCCGGGAGAGGATCTCGCGGCTCGACGCATGCCGCAGCTCTTCGATGTCTTCATCCGCGACACGGCGAAAGCCGAAGCGATCGGCGACGTCGTTGATGGTGCGCAGGAACCACGGAAAGCTGTCGGCCAGGGTGCCGTCGAGGTCGAAGATGGCGAGGGAGTAGGGCATTGTGGGTTCTGGAGTTCGCTGACAGGCAAGATGTGACGTGCTATCATTCGGCAAAATTTCGAGGACAGCCATGCGGCACGAGCGAATTGAAATCAACCCGGCGGTCATGGACGGCAAGCCCGTGATCCGCGGGACGCGTGTGCCGGTCGAACTGGTGTTGCGCGAGCTGGGTGCGGGTATGACCACTGAGGCCATCATCGCGGAGCACCCGCGGCTTACGCCTGATGATATCCGGGCGGCCCAGGCGTTCGCAGCCGACTATTTGACTGACGAAGACATCATTTATCGCTGAACCGTGCTCGGCTCGCGGACGAGTGCGTCACGGTCTCTCTGGTTCGAGAACTGCGCGGCGCCGGTCACGACGTGCTTTACGTCGCCGAATTTGCTGCCAGTCTGAGCGACGTGGAGGTCATCGTGCTGGCGTCGCGGGAAGGGCGTCTTCTCCTCACAGCTGACAAAGATTTCGGCGAGCTTGTCTTTCGTCGCGGCCAAGCCGTTCCAGGTCTTATCCTGTTGCGCATCGATCCGGAGAATGGGCCGCTGGTACGGAAGCGGCTGCTGGAGGCCGTCGACAAGTTCGGCCAAGGGCTCTTCGGCCGCTATGTCGTGATTGATGAGGTTCGTTTTCGATCCCGTAAGTCACCGCAATTTGCGGACATGAACATTGATATCGATATCGATGTTGCTGACGCAAGTCTGAGTGGTCCGATGTGAGCCGCCCTCGTGCCAATGGCCGTCGCGCGCTCGAGCACCGCTGACATTGGCCAGCTTCAGGCAGCGCCATTGCGGCAGCGGCCCGCTGCTTTCGCCAGAAAACTGCCAAGCCAGCACAGTTTCTTCACCGCGTTTGTTGGTGCCGATGATATGCGGACAGAGCTCGCGGTATCGCCCCTCGTAGACGCAGGTCACCTGCCGTTCCGCAAGGATGGCGTTGCGGAAGAACGTGTAGGTTTGGTTAGGCATCGCTCCCTCCAGATCGATCATCTGGTCTTGTCGAATACTTAAATTTAGAGGTAGGGGATTGGAAGGGAAGCCATGCCGATCGATGACATCCAGCTCAGCAAGTTTCTGAGCCTCGTCCTGCGCCATAAGCCTGATGTGATCGGGCTTGTGCTGGATTCGCAGGGATAGGCCGGTATCGACGACCCAATCGTCAAGGCGAATGCCGCTGGCACGAAGTTTGGCCGTGAGGATCTGCTGCGCATCGTCGCAGAGAGCGACAAAAAGCGATTTTCTCTGTCACCAGATGCCGACCGCATTCGTGCTGCGCAAGGGCATTCGGTTTCGGTTGAACTGGGCTTGGCTGCGCAGGAGCCGCCCAAGACCCTTTATCACGGGACAGCGGTCCGATTTTTGGAGCCGATCCTGTCGGAGGGCCTGAAGCCACAGTCGCGTCAGCAGGTGCATCTTTCCGCCGACAAGTCGACGGCGCTGCGTGTGGGGCAGCGCCATGGAAAGCCTCATATCTTCAAGGTCGATGCTGCCGTCATGCACGCGCGCGGTTTCAAGTTTTATCGCGCTGACAATGGAGTATAGCTAACCGATACCGTCCCACCAGAGTACCTGGTGCCGGTTACGAACGAATAACGCGAAGAGGTAGCGGAGCTGGCTTCACTCCGCCGCCTCGCTTGTCCTCCCGCGCTTCGGCTTGCGCGCCTTCTTCAGCACCGGCTCCAGGAATTTGCCCGTATAGCTCCGCGGCGCTTTCGCGATGTCTTCCGGTGGGCCCCAGGCGACGATCTCGCCGCCGCCGTCGCCGCCTTCGGGGCCGAGATCGATGACCCAGTCGGCGGTCTTGATGACTTCGAGATTGTGCTCGATGACGACGACCGTGTTGCCCTGTGCGACCAGTTCGTGCAGCACCTCCAGGAGCTTCTTGACGTCGTGGAAGTGCAGGCCGGTGGTCGGCTCGTCCAGGATGTAGAGCGTGCGGCCGGTGGCGCGCTTCGACAGCTCCTTTGCCAGCTTGACGCGCTGGGCTTCGCCGCCTGAGAGCGTGGTCGCCTGCTGGCCGACATGGATGTAGTCGAGGCCGACGCGGTGCAGCGTATTGAAAGTCTCGCGCACGCGCGGCACTGCCTTGAAGAACTCGGCGGCCTCCTCGACGGTCATGTCGAGCACGTCGGCGATGCTCTTGCCCTTGAACAGGACCTCCAGCGTCTCGCGGTTGTAGCGCTTGCCCTTGCAGACGTCGCAGGTGACGTAGACGTCGGGCAGGAAGTGCATTTCGATCTTGATGACGCCGTCGCCCTGGCAGGCCTCGCAGCGGCCGCCCTTGACGTTGAAGGAGAAGCGGCCGGGCTCGTAACCGCGCGCCTTGGCCTCGGGCAGGCCGGCGAACCATTCGCGGATCGGCGTGAAGGCGCCGGTGTAGGTCGCGGGGTTGGAGCGCGGGGTGCGGCCGATCGGCGACTGGTCGATGTCGATGATCTTGTCGATATGCTCGAGGCCCTCGATGCGGTCGTGCGGCGCGGCGCCCTCGCTGGCATTGTTCAGCTTGCGGGCGATGGCGCGGTAGAGCGTGTCGATCAAGAGCGTCGACTTGCCACCGCCGGAGACGCCGGTGACGCAGGTGAACAGGCCGAGCGGAATTTCGGCGGTGACGTTCTTGAGGTTATTGCCGCGCGCATTGACCACCTTGATGGTGCGGCGATGGTTCGGCGGGCGCCGCTCCGGCACCTCGACCTCGAGCTCGCCGGTCAGGTACTTGCCGGTCAGCGATTTCGGGTTGCGCATGATCTCGGCGGGCGTGCCTTCGGCGACGATGTAGCCGCCATGCATGCCGGCGCCGGGGCCAATGTCGAGCACGTAGTCGGCGAGGCGAATGGCGTCCTCGTCGTGCTCGACCACGACCACGGTATTACCGAGGTCGCGCAGGCGCTTCAGTGTATCGAGCAGGCGCGCATTGTCGCGCTGGTGCAGGCCGATCGAGGGCTCGTCGAGCACGTAGAGCACGCCTGTTAGCCCCGAGCCGATCTGCGAGGCCAAGCGGATGCGCTGGCTCTCGCCGCCGGACAGCGTGCCGGAGGAGCGGGACAAGGTGAGATAGTTGAGGCCGACGTCGAGCAGGAAGGTGAGGCGCTCGCGGATTTCTTTCAGGATGCGGCCGGCGATCTCGTTCTGCTGCGCGTTGAGCGCATCAGGCACGGTCTCAAACCACTCGCCCGCCTTCTTGACCGACAGCTCCGAGATCTCGCCAATATGCTTGCCGCCGATCTTGACGCAAAGCGCCTCGGGCTTGAGCCGAAACCCGCGGCAGCCCTCGCAGGGTACGTCGTGGAAATATTTCGCCAGCTCCTCGCGCGCCCATTCGCTCTCGGTCTCGCGGTAGCGGCGGTTGATGTTGGTGATGACGCCCTCGAACGGCTTCTTGGTGTCGTAGGAGCGCACGCCATCCTGGTAGGAGAACTTGATCTCGTCCTCGCCGGAGCCGTAGAGGATCGCGTCCTTGGTCTTCTTGGCGAGATCCTTCCACTTGGTGTCGAGCGTGAACTTGTAGTGCTTGCCGAGCGCGGTCAGCGTCTGCTCGTAATAGGGCGACGACGATTTGGCCCAGGGCGCGATCGCGCCCTTGCGCAAGGACAGCTCCTTGTCGGGGATCACGAGATCCTCGTCGACATGCTGCTCGACGCCGAGGCCGCCGCAGGCGGGACAGGCACCGTAGGGATTGTTGAACGAAAACAGTCTGGGCTCGATCTCGGGGATGGTGAAGCCGGAGACCGGGCAGGCGAACTTTTCCGAGAACAGGATGCGCTCGGGCCCGCTCTTGTCGTGGATTTTCGCGGTCTTCTTTTTCTCTTTCTCTTCCGCAGGCGCAGCTGCGGGCGCGTCGGCGAACTCGACGACGGCGAGGCCTTCGGCGAGCTTCAGCGCGGTCTCAAAGCTCTCCGCAAGGCGCTGGCCGATGTCGGGGCGCACCACGATGCGGTCGACCACGACGTCGATGTCGTGCGGGAATTTCTTGTCGAGCGTCGGCGCTTCCGCCAGCTCGTAGAAGCTGCCGTCGATCTTGACGCGCTGAAAGCCCTTCTTGAGCCACTCGGCGAGCTCTTTGCGGTACTCGCCCTTGCGGCCGCGCACGACCGGAGCGAGCAGATAGAGGCGGGTGCCTTCGGGCAGCGCCAGCACGCGGTCGACCATCTGCGAGACGGTCTGGCTCTCGATCGGCAGGCCCGTGGCCGGTGAATAGGGTACGCCGACGCGCGCCCAGAGCAGGCGCATATAGTCGTAGATCTCGGTGACGGTGCCGACGGTGGAGCGCGGGTTCTTCGAGGTCGTCTTCTGCTCGATCGAGATGGCCGGCGATAGCCCGTCGATCTGATCGACGTCGGGCTTCTGCATCATCTCCAGGAATTGGCGCGCATAGGCCGACAGCAACTCGACGTAGCGGCGCTGGCCCTCGGCATAGATGGTGTCGAAGGCGAGCGAGGATTTGCCCGAGCCTGACAGGCCCGTGAACACCACCAGCTTGTCGCGGGGAATCTCGACGTCGATGTTCTTGAGGTTGTGCTCGCGCGCGCCACGGATCGTAATTGCGCGCAGGCTCGAGCCCGCGTTCTGTTGTTGGCGCTTGGCCTTGATCACTTCGTCCATCCCGGTGGTCCTCAAGGAATCCCAAAGACGCGCGATCGCGCCAATGCAAAAGGCGCGCTTCGCCCGGAACCGGGATCGGCGCCAATGGGTATGGCAGCGAACGTAGGAAGAACGGGCGCGGATTTCCAGTGGCCTTTGCGAATCGTCAACGGATTGTTGGTGCGCTGGCGGCATCTGGCGGCAGGAGCGGCGGAACTGCGGAAAGGGCGCTCAAAACAAAAAAGGCCGGCGCGAGGCCGGCCTTTCGTGACGATGTGACGTCGGTCGCGAAGATCAGTACTTCAGATCAGTACTTGGCGACGACCGGGCCGCCGAAGTGATAGTTCACGCCAACCTGCACGGTGTGGAAGTTGATCGTGCCGGACGCCAGCGGAGTGCCGAGGTTGGAGAAGTAGTTCTCGCTGCCGAGGCTGCGGATAGAGGTACTCGCCCTTGACCGACCACTGCGGAGCGAAGAACGCTTCAACGCCCGCACCGACGGTCCAGCCGGAGTGCCACTTGCTGTCGGAGACGCTCACGCCCAGCGCGCTGAGGGTGATCTTGTTGTCGATCCAGGCGTAACCACCGGTCCCGTAGAACAGGAAGTTATTGACGGCCCAGCCGATACGGCCACGCACGGTGCCGAGCGCATCGGTCTTGGAAGCCACGGTGATGCCAAGCGCGGTCGCCGAAGCGTTGACGTCAGCCCAGGCGCCATCCGCCTCGATGCCGAACACGACGTTGCCGGTCTGCCAGTTGTAGCCGGCGGTGCCGCCGACGAAGCCGCCCTGCATCTTCGGGTCGGTCGAAGTAGCTTCCCAAGCGCCGCCGCCGACGACACCGAGATAGAAGCCGGTCCAGTTATAGACAGCAACCGGAGCGATCGGCGCCTTGGTGTAGGGGCGGGCTGCGAGATCAGCGGCCGAAGCCGGAGCAGCGAGAGCGAACAAACAGGCCGAAGCCAACAAAACCTTCTTCATCTTCAATCTAATCCCAGTCCCAGTTTCTGTTGTTGCCTTCCATGCCGGAAGGGCAGCGGACTCAACGGCCCAACTAATGCCGTGCTTACACCACTAAAGCCGCAAGTTGTGTCTCCGAAAAGCCACAACAGCCCCCAAAACGTGGCAAGTGCTAACCTATTGTTCCGAAGAGCACGCAAGCAAAAGGCCGGCGCGGGGCCGGCCTTCAATCTCTCAGTGATATCAGGTAGATATCAGTATTTTGCGATGAGCGGACCGCCCCAGCGATAATTCACGCGGATCAAGCCGATATCAACATCCTGGCTGATGCGCTCGGAGCGCGTGACAACACCGAGCGGCGCACCGACGAAATTGCCGGACCCGGTGAAGTTGATCGTGCGGTTGCCGAGGAAGATGTGATCGTACTCGAAGCCGACCGACCAGTTCGGCGCAAATCCGAACTCGATGCCCGCGCCCACCGTGCCGCCCCAACGGGTCTCGTTGGCCCGGTCGAACTCGAGGCCTGTCGCCAAATCGAAGGTCCGATAGCGGTCACCGACGACGGCGCCGCCGCCCTTCACGTAGAGCAGCACATTGTTCCAGGCGTAGCCGACCTGGCCGGTGATCAAACCGAACGAGTCGATCTTCGAGCGGTTGCGAAGGGCGAACAGCGCGCTGTCATTGTCGCCAGAAAAGTCGGCCCAGTTGCCCTGGCCTTCGACGCCGAACACCCAATTGGCCGACTGCCAGCGATAGCCAATCTGGCCACCGACCGTGCCGCCGGTCGCGTTGTGGCAGCCTTCGCCGACCAGAGTGCCGGTCACAGGCGTCACGAAGTCCCAGCACTTGTGGCTGGTGCCGCCGCCGCCGTTGATACCGATGTAGAAGCCGCTCCAGTCGTAGATGGCGGCGACCATCGGCGGCGGAGCTTTGGTGTAGGGACGCGCAGCGAGATCTGCCGCACTTGCAGGAGCCGACAGGCCCAACGCGATTGCACCGATTGCACCAAACAGAAGCTTATTCATTGTAGTCTCCCCAGTTTTCGTCCGCTTCTCAAAGTCCCCGAAGCGGTTGATCAGGCGCGACGCCCATATGAACTAAGTCCAACTCAACCGTAGCCTAAGGAGTGGGCAAAGTCCGTCTCCGAAATGCCACACTCGCAAACCGATTGAACCAAGTGCAACTTGATGAATGTTAAGTAGTTTTTACCGTTTCTCGGGAACCCAAAAAGTTCCATCCGGAGGCTGCCTTCTTCATCGCCAATCGTAGCCGGACTGGGCCGACGTTCGCCCGATCGCCACAAAGAACAAATCTGGAACGAAGCGGATGGCGATGCTATATGTGGGGATAACCTTGGGGGTGATGGGCTGAGCGGCGTCCGCAAGCGTATAGGGTCGCCTCAACAGGGCGGCGGAGGAACGCGAGGAGCGGACTTTCGCCTTTGAAATTCAGTGGCATTGGAGTGGAGAGCGGCGATGGCGGGAAGCGTCAACAAGGTCATTCTGGTTGGAAATCTCGGCAAGGATCCCGAGATCCGCCGCACCCAGGACGGGCGGCCGATCGCGAATTTGAGCATCGCCACCTCGGATACCTGGCGCGACAAGAATACCGGTGAACGCAAGGAAAAGACCGAGTGGCATCGCGTCGTGATCTTCAATGAAGGGCTGTGCAAGGTTGCCGAGCAGTACCTGAAGAAGGGCGCCAAGGTTTACATCGAGGGCGCGCTCCAGAACTCGCAAATGGACCGATCAGAGCGGCGTCGAGAAGTACTCGACCGAGGTCGTGCTCCAGGGCTTCAACTCGACGCTGACGATGCTCGACGGCCGCGGCGGCGGCGGAGGAGGCGGCAGCTTCGGCGATGAGCCGGGCGGCGATTTCGGCTCCTCCGGTCCCGTCAGCAGCGCACCGCGCCGTCCTGTTGCCGCCGGCGGCGGTCGCAACAGCGACATGGATGACGATATCCCGTTCTGAGAGCACGGATCGCGCGGCCAAGGCGCATTACCTGATCGGGTTGCGCCGGGCGTGTCGTGTCAGCAATTTCTACTAATCGGCGGGTCAGGCTCGGATTTTCCGGGCCCGCTTCATGTTCGACGTGAGCTCGGGCTGCCCATGGGCAAACCGTCTGACAGGGCCCGCTCGCTGTGCGGTTTTCCAGGCGCGTGAAGTCATTTTGGAGGGGATTCCGGGCCTCTCGGAAGCAGTACTCGGAAGGGCTTAAGTTATTGGAAAAATAGGCGGAAAAATCGCTTGCCAGGGCCTTCGCGAGGGTGGTTATCCGGCCCCCGATGCGCTATATGATTCCCAGATAAAACCTCACCGGATTTCCCCTTGGCTGACGACGACAACAAGCCCGGCGACCAGCCGGCGCAACCCTCGGACATTCGCCCCGTCTCCATCCTCGACGAGATGAAGAAGTCCTATCTCGATTACGCCATGAGCGTGATCGTGTCGCGCGCGCTGCCCGATGCGCGCGACGGCCTGAAGCCGGTGCATCGCCGCATCCTGTTCTCGATGAACGAGGAAGGCTACACGCCGGACAAGAAGCACAAGAAGTCGGCCGGTATCGTCGGCGACGTCATGGGCCAATACCATCCGCATGGCGACCAGGCGATCTACAACGCGCTGGTGCGCATGGCGCAGCCGTTCTCGATGCGCGAACTGCTGGTGGACGGGCAGGGCAATTTCGGCTCGGTCGACGGCGATCCGCCGGCGGCGATGCGCTACACCGAGTCGCGCCTGACCAAGATCGCGCTGAAGCTGCTCGACGACATCGACAACGAAACCGTCGACTTCCAGGACAATTACGACGGCTCGACCAAGGAGCCGGTGGTCCTGCCGGCGCGGTTCCCGAACCTGCTGGTCAATGGCGCCGGCGGCATCGCGGTCGGCATGGCCACCAACATCCCGCCGCACAATCTCGGCGAGGTCATCGATGCCTGCCTGGCGTTGATCGACAATCCGTCGCTGACCATCGACGAGCTCAACAACATCATCCCGGGTCCGGATTTCCCGACCGGCGGCATCATCCTGGGCCGCCAGGGCATCCGCAGCGCCTACCATCTCGGCCGCGGCTCCATCGTGATGCGCGGCAAGGTCACGTTCGAGACGATCCGCAAGGAGCGCGAGGCGATCGTCATCACCGAGATCCCGTATCAGGTGAACAAGGCGACGATGGTCGAGCGCATCGCCGAACTCTACAAGGAAAAGAAGATCGAGGGCATCTCCGATCTGCGCGACGAGTCCGACCGCGAGGGCTACCGTGTCGTCGTCGAGCTCAAGCGCGATGCCGTGCCCGACGTGGTGCTGAATCAGCTCTACAAGTTCACGCCGCTGCAGACGAGTTTCGGCGTCAACGCCGTCGCGCTCGATTCCGGCCGTCCGCAGACGATGAACCTGAAGGATATGCTGACGATCTTCGTCGGCTTCCGCGAGCAGGTCGTCACGCGCCGGACCAAGTATAAGCTGCGCAAGGCGCGCGAGCGCGCGCATGAGCAGGTCGGCCTCGCCATCGCGGTCGCCAACATCGACGAGATCATCAAGGTGATCCGCACCTCGCCGACGCCGGCCGCTGCGCGCAACACCCTGATGACGCGCGACTGGCCGGCGCGCGACGTCGAGGACATCATCACGCTGATCGACGATCCGCGCCACCGCATCAACGCGGACGGCACCATCCGCCTGTCACTGGATCAGGCCAAGGCCATCCTGGAACTGCGCCTGGCACGTCTCACTGCGCTCGGCCGCGACGAGATCGGCGACGAGCTGTCAAAACTCGCCGGCGAGATCGGCGACTATCTCGAGATCCTGCGCTCGCGCGCCCGCATTCTCGAGATCATCAAGACCGAGCTCGCCGAGGTGAAGGCCGAGTTCGCCACGCCGCGCCGCACCGTGATCATGGAGCAGGAAGGCGAGGTCGAGGACGAGGACCTGATCCAGCGCGAGGACATGGTCGTCACCGTCTCGCACGCCGGTTACGTCAAGCGCGTGCCGCTGTCGGCCTACCGGGCGCAGCGCCGCGGCGGCAAGGGCCGCGCCGGCATGCAGACCCGCGACGAGGATTTCGTCAGCCGCCTGTTCGTGGCCTCCACGCACACGCCGGTGCTGTTCTTCTCCTCGCGCGGCCAGGTCTACAAGGAAAAGGTCTGGCGCCTGCCCATGGCCGCGCCGAACGCGCGCGGCAAGGCGCTGATCAACATCCTGCCGCTGGAGCAGGGCGAGCGCATCACCACCATCATGCCGCTGCCCGAGGATGAATCGACCTGGGCCAACCTCGACGTGATGTTCGCCACCACAGGTGGCAACGTGCGGCGCAACAAGCTGTCCGACTTCGTCGACGTCCGCCGTTCCGGCATCATCGCGATGAAGCTCGACGACAACGAGGCGATCGTCGACGTGCAGATCTGCACCGAGCGCGACGACGTGCTGCTGACCGCTGCCGGCGGCCAGTGCATTCGCTTCCCCGTCACCGACGTGCGCGTGTTCACCGGGCGCACCTCGATGGGCGTGCGCGGCGTCGCGCTTGGCGAGGGCGACAAGGTGATTTCGCTGGCGATCCTGCGCCATGTCGAGACCACCTCGGACGAGCGCTCGGCCTATCTGAAGATGCGCCGTGCGGTCGCCGGCGAAGCTGCGACTGAGGAGACCGCCGTGGACGGCGAGGCCGAGGAGGCCTCCGGCAGCTTCCAGCTGGCCCAGGAGCGTTACGCCGAGATGTCGGCGCAGGAGCAGGTCGTGCTCACCGTGTCGGTCAACGGTTACGGCAAGCGCACCTCGTCCTACGAGTACCGCACCACGGGCCGCGGCGGCAAAGGTATCGTCGCCATGAGCGTCAACAACCGCAACGGCAACCTCGTGGCCTCATTCCCGGTGGAAGACGCCGACCAGATCATGCTGGTCACCGACAAGGGCCAGCTGATCCGCTGCCCGGTCGAAGGCATCCGCATCGCCGGCCGCTCGACGCAGGGCGTGATCGTGTTCGACACGGCCGAGGACGAGCACGTCGTCTCGGTCGAGCACATCACGGAAGAGGCCGAGAGCGGGAATGGAGAGAACGGCAACGGCGGTGGAGCCTAGCGCATGATCCGGAAAAGCGCGCAGCGGTTTTCCGAAAGATCATGCTCGAACAATAAGCGCGATGACGATTCATCCTGATCTCATCGCGCTTCGGCTGGCCCGGGCGCCGACGAAGCTGTATCGCAACGCAGGTTGGAGATGAATTCTCCGATCTGAGCGATGGCCGCATGGGCTTCCGGCAGCACCGGAACGAAGAGCTGGAAGACGTGCGGCATGCGCGGCCAGACCTCCAGGCGGCTCCGCGGATTACCTTGTTTCAGCTTGTCGGCCATGCGGACCGCGTCATCCCGCAGGATCTCGTCGCTGCCGACATGGATCAGCACCGGCGGAAGGCCGAACGCATCGCCATAGAGCGGCGAGGCATGGGGGTTATAGGGGTCGGCGCCTGCCAGATAGCAACGCACGAATTCCGGAACATCGTGCACGTTCAACATCGGATCTGATGCGGCATTCTCGATCAACGAGGGCGCGGTGAGCGCGAGATCGGTCCAAGGTGACATGGCAACGGCGGCGACAGGAAGCGGCTTGCGTTCGTCACGCAGCCTCATGAGAAGGCACAGGGCCAATCCTCCACCGGCTGAATCACCCATCACGAACAGTTCGCCTGGATCGCCCGTCTCGCCGGCGAGCCAGAGAAAACCCGCCACGGCGTCGTCCAGTGCGGCCGGAAACGGATGTTCGGGTGCGAGGCGATATTCAAGGGCCCAGACCGTCGACCTAGTCACATTGGCAATGCGCCAGGTGAAATGCCGGTAGTAGATCGGCGCGCCCGAGACATAAGCGCCGCCATGAAGGTATAGCACGTTGCGTCCCGGACGCGACGCCGGGGTGGCGATCCGGTGTAGTCTGAGGTGACTGGCCTGCACGACGCTTGTCTTTGTGCTGCGTGGCGGACGAGGCACCCATCGCTCCATGCGATGCATGTTGGCCCGCCACGTCCCGACATCGAATGGCTGACGGTGCCGTTTCAGGAACATGCGGATGCCGAGACGCAGCATTTCCGCGCGCAAGCTCATGGTGCGTCCTCTTGCTTCATTCGCTTGGGTCTTACGGCCTGAATGCGGCCGCCTTTGGCAGGTGCAGCCGCTCGGGTTCGCCGGATCCGGTGTCGACCAGCAGGCCATCCTCGATCTCGACGATGCGATCCGCAAAGGGAATGACTCGCGGATCATGCGTCACGACGAGCACGGCGCGCTCGCGCTGATGGGCTGCATCGGCGAGAATCCGCATGATGCTTCGCCCGTTATTGCCGTCGAGCGCGGCAGTTGGCTCGTCGGCGAGAATGACCGAGGGATTGGCGACAAAGGCTCGCGCGATCGCGACCCTCTGCTGCTCACCGCCGCTGAGCTCGCCCGGCAAGGTATCGGCCTTCTGCTCCAGACCAACCAGGTTCAGTGCTTCCCGCGCCCGTTTCCTTGCCTTGCGTCCACTCTCATGACGGATGTCGAGGGCGAGTTGCACGTTCTGTGCAGCGGTGAGCGTCGGAAACAGATGATAGGACTGGAACACAAAGCCGATATGGTCGCGCCTGATTCTGGCCAGTCCCTCCTTGTCGACGCCCGACGTGGGCGTGCCGCACACGGTGAGCGCGCCCGAACTTGGTGCCAGCATGCATCCGAGCACGAGCAGCAGCGTCGTCTTGCCGCTGCCCGACGGTCCCATCAGCAGTGTGAACTCGCCGCGTCGCAGCGTGAGGTCAATCCCGCGCAGCGCCTTCACCTCGCCAGCGCCACGCCCAAGCGTTTTCTTGATCGCAGTGGCCTCAATGATGATTTCGTTCATCGCATGAATACCGTTGCTGGATCGATCCGCACTACACGCACGATTGCGCCGATCGCCGACGCTACGCACATCACGACCGTCAGCACAAACAGGGCTGCAATTAGCCACGGCGTGATGACGATGGGCAACGCGCTCTTGGCAGTCATCTCCACAACGACAGCGCCGATCGCAGTCGCAATGATGAAGCCGATGATCGCGTTGAGGAGCGCCTGATAGATGATGACCCTGTAAATATATGCATTCGACGAACCCATTGCCCGCAGGGTGGCGAATTCACTGAGGTGATCCTTGGTGCTCGAATAGAGTGTTTGCGCGACGATGACGGTGCCGACGATCACCCCCAGCAATGCGCCGGCAAACAGCGCAGCGCCGGCGCCGGTCCCGAACAGCCAGAACGAGCGGCTACGGCTGCGGAATTCATCCGTCGTAAGCACCTCGTGCTCACCAACCTGAGCTCGAACGGCCTTAAGAACTGTGTCGCGGTCGGCGTCGGGCTTGAGGCGAACCAGGAGGTTGCTGGCGCGATCGGGAAAGGCTCCGGTGTAGGTGCGAGCGTTTTTCAGGTCGACGAAGACATAGGGCGTCGTGGTGAAGGAGCGGATGCCGTCGGTCAAGGCCACGACCTTCACGCGGCGGCCGCGGATCTCGGCCGTTGATCCGATTTTTGAGACGCCGAGGCGTTCGTAGTAGGAGCGGTCGACGACCACGGCTCCATTTTGCGAGAGCGCGCGAACATCACCCTCGACCACGTTCCATGGCCTCAGGCTTCCATCACGCAAATCGGCGCCGACAACAAAGATCGGTGTCATCTCGCCGCTCTCGAGGCGCCAGTCCGAGAAGCCGATGACCAGCGGGACCACGGAGGCGACGCCATCGACGGATGCGACCTTGTCGCGCAGCTTCGCATCCAGCAACGAAGGATCCTCAAAGCATTTCGCTCCCCTCGGTAGCACCCAGAGATCGGCTGACGCATGGTCGATCATCGTTGTCACCATGCGACCGAAGCCCAGGAATAGGCCCATCTGGATCATCACCAGGACGACCGAAAATACGATGCCTACGAGTGTCGCGACAAAACGCAGGCGATCGTGGAAGAGATTGCGGGACGCGAGCGTCGGGACCAGTGACATGGACGTTCCGTCATCGAGGTTGATCTGAGATAGCGCCCTTGCCCGGGAGTCCGGAATGCCGGTGCACCAGCAGTCTGACGCCTGCGGCGAGGAATCCGCTCGCGGCCCAGCTCAGAGCCAGTGCCACGATGAGGACGAACGCGGCTTTAGCGACGGCATTCAGTCTCGTGCCGAGCAGCGCATATTGCAGCCACAGCACGAACGGGTAATGCGTGAGGTAGATGCCGTAGGCATTGGTCGAAAGACTATCGGCGAGCGCCGAGCGGCGACGCAACAATGCCAGCGAACTGGCCACGAAAGCGATCACGCCTGTTGCGCATGCAGGGGGAAAGGCGAAAGCCGCGGCGAGACGGTATGCGGGCGGGCTGGCATTCCAATCCGGCATCGTCAGCGAGGTCAGCCCGCCCCACAGTGCAAAGCAGGCACATGCTGCGGCAACCCAGGTGGGCCAGTGGCGCGCGAGTGGGCCGTCGATGCGGAAGATACTGCGATCACAGCCGTAGCTGCCGATGGCAAATCCCGCGGAGAAATAGAGGAGATAGTGCAGCGGGCGGCTTAGCTGGAAAGACAATGGGCCGAAAAAGGTCCATTCCCAGGGCGTAAAGATCATCGCAAGCGGGACATAGGCCAGTGCCGACAGAATTGTGAGGCCTGCAAAGAACAGCAGGGGACGATCGTCGCACTTGGCGACGATGAGGCTCGCGGCTCGTGGCCACGATGGCACGAGCTCATGCAGCGCTGCAGCCAGACCGCTGAGCAGCAGAAGCTGCCACAAGAACCATTGCGGGCCCGCGGGCCACATCGGCAAAGCGCGCCAATGCTGCCAAAATGCCGCAGGCGACGTGTCGGTCGCGGTCGTCAGATATGAGGCGTAGTACGCCACCGGACTGAGAAACGTGACCGCCAGGACGAAGGGCAATCCAATTCGCCACCACCGCTCCGCGAGATAGGCGGGGCCACCCTTGCGGATGAGTCCGTGCGGGTGAACAGGCCCGCCAAAAGGAACATCAGGGACATCAAGCTGACGTCCTGCCATGCGCAGAACAGGTCCAGCCCGAACCAGCGCTCGCGGTCGATGATCGGAAACGCGATCCACCGATAGGGCGGCGCGTCGAAGGCGAACGGATGCGGCGGCTGAGAGGCGAGGTAGGGAAGGGCCGAATGGAAGGCGACCACGATCAGGATGACGACAGCGCGCAAGTTGCTGAATGTGACGTTGGCGCCAGGGTTCATGGGGAGCACCGGCCCAGGATTGATCTCGCCGGAACCAACCGAAGGCGATCCACCTGGTTCCAATTCGCCGGGCAGCGGACGCTGTTTTGCTGAAGCCAACGCCTCCAGCGCCCGGCGCGCCGGCATGCTCGTCAGCGCGGGTCTTGTCGCAGCCAGTGCCGGTGGGGCATCGCTGCGCGCATTCTCGCTACGCGATGCGCGCAGCGCGTCGGCTAAATCTCGAGCTCCGTGCCGAACTCGACGACCTGCTTGGTCGGCACGCCGAAGAACGCGGCGGAGCGTTCTGCGTTGCGCTGGAGGAAGGCGAACACGCCTTCGCGCCAGACCCACATGCCCGGGATGTCCTCGCTCGGGATAATGGTCTCGCGACCGACGTAGTAGGTAATGTCGGAGAGGTCGATGCCGGGCAGCTTGCCCTGGCGGCAAGTGAGCTTCAGTCCCTCATAGATCGTGGGGTTCTGCATGAAGCCATAATGCAGGATCACGCGGGTGATGCCGGGGATGATGTCGATGATCTCGGCGCGTTCGTCGTCGGGAATGTGCGGAGACTCCTCGATCAGCACGGTGACCAGCAGCACGCGTTCGTGCAGCACGCGGTTGTGCTTGACGAACTGGGTCAGCGCCAGCGGCACGCCGCGCTGCGCGGAGGCAAGGAACACGGCGGTCCCGGGCAGCCTGGCGCGGCATTTGTTGATGGCCGTCTCGATCAGGTCCTCCTCGGGCTGGCGCAGCCGCGCGCGGGCCGCCTCGACCAGCTTCACGCCGGCGCGCCAGGTCAGCATCAGGAACGCGACGAGGCCGGCGAGCAGCAGCGGAAACCAGCCACCCTCGAACAGCTTGATCGAGTTCGCCGCAAAGAAGATCAGGTCGATCACGAAGAAGAAGCCGTTCACGGCGACGACGAGCCAGGGCGAAAAGCCCCACTGGATCGCGACCAGGGCGGCCAGCAGCGTGGTGATCGCCATCAGCAGCGACACTGCGATGCCATAGGCGCCGGCGAGGGCGTCCGAGGAGCCGAAGCTCAGCACCGCCCCGAGCGTTGCGGCTGCGAGCAGCCAATTCACCAGCGGCACATAGATCTGTCCGATCGCAGCGCTCGTGGTGTGACGGATCAGCATGCGCGGCAGGAAGCCGAGCTGGATCGATTGCTGGGTCAACGAGAACACGCCGGAGATGATCGCCTGCGAAGCGATCACGGTGGCGACCGCCGAGAAGGCGACCAGCGGATAGTGCAGCGCGTCGGGACAGAGCTGGAAGAACGGGTTCTCGATCATGGCGGGATCGGTGATCAAGAGCGCGGCCTGGCCGAAATAGTTCAGCACCAGCGCGGGCAGGCACACCGCGAACCAGGCGAGCCGGATCGGGAAGCGGCCGAAATGCCCCATGTCGGCATACATGGCTTCGCCCCCGGTCACCGCGAGGAAGGCCGCGCCGAGAATTCCGAAGGAGACATGGAAATCCTGGTGGATCAGGAAGTCGAAGGCATAGAACGGGCTCAGCGCCGCCAGCACCGCCGGAGCCTTGACGATGCCGTGGATGCCAAGCGCGGCCAGCACGACGAACCAGGTCAGCATCACCGGGCCGAAGATGCGGCCGATGAAGCCGGTGCCCTGCTTCTGCATCATGAACAGGCCGATCAGGATGGCGATGGTCACGGGCACGACCACGGGCGCAAGCGAGGGGGCGTCGACCTTGAGGCCTTCGATGGCGCTGAGCACGGAGATTGCGGGCGTGATCGCGCCGTCGCCGTAGAGCAGGGCGGCGCCGACGAGGCCGACGACCAGCAGATGCGCCCGCCAGGTGCCGGGCTGGGCGTTGCGGGCATGCAGCAACGCCAGCAGCGCGACGATGCCGCCTTCGCCGCGATTGTCCGCGCGCAGGATCAGCAGCGCGTATTTCAGCGAGATGATCAGCAGCAGCGCCCAGAGGATCAGCGAGGCAACCCCCAGGACAGCATCGTGACTTAATGTGCCGCCATGGGCAGCCGCCTTGGCGGCTTCCTTCAGGGCATAGAGGGGGCTCGTGCCGATATCGCCATAGACCACCCCGAGGGCGCCCATGGTCATGGCAAGCGGCAGCGGATCGGGATGGTGGCCGGAAGCGACTGCGGGCGTACTGGACAATGGCGACCCCGATGGAAACGCGCCCGGCGGGCCATTCCGACGGGCGCGAGCGTCATGCAGTCTGCGACGAGACGTCGCAAATATCCATGGGGTTGTGTTGGGTCTATAGCGGACTAGCTGACGTGAAACTGACAGATCCGACTACGGGGTCCGATCAGCGGTCACGAGGCGTGCCTCACGGACATCGGCTTTGGTGCCGGCGCGGCGCAGGCACGAGGCTTCGAAGTTCGGCCAGGCCTGCTGCGAGCAGTCCTTGCCGATGCTGCGGATGTCGAGCCGGTCGCTCTTGGCCAGCGGCTGCGGCACGCTGGCTTCGACCGTCGGGGCGAAGCCGGGCAGCAGGGTGAGGGCGGCAGCAACACATGCAGAGATGGCGATCGCCGAAAGAGCCTTGATCATTGACAGTCCCCTGTGATGCGGCCGCTGCGCCTTGTGTGCGGCCCGTCATTCGTTGGCTGGATAAGTAACCATGGCCAGTTTCCAGACGTCTTCGCCGGAGCGGGAAATGGTTTCGTTGCTGCGCCCTTTGTTTCGTGGCCGCCCTCAGGACGAAACAATTCGGGGATTCCGACATGGTTTTGCGGAAAAACCGCCAGGGAACCCGCCCGGCTTGCCGGGCCGGGCCGGGCGCGGTAGGAGGAGACCATGCCGCGCATCGCCTTCTATCCCGGTTCCTTCGACCCCATCACCAACGGCCATCTGGACGTGGTCCGGCACAGCGTGTCGCTGTGCGAACAGGCTGGTTGTCGCGATCGGGGTCCACCCCGGCAAGAAGCCGCTGTTCTCGACCGAGGAGCGGCTGAAGATGCTGCACGAGGTCTGCGGGCCGGTGGCGGCCCAGGCCGGCTGCGTGTTCGAAGCGGTGACCTTTGACGATCTGTCGGTCACCTCGGCGCGCAAGCACGGTGCGACCATCATGATCCGGGGCCTGCGCGACGGCAGCGACCTCGATTACGAGATGCAGCTTGCCGGCATGAACGAGGCCATGGCGCCGGAGGTGCATACGGTCTTCCTGCCGGCCTCTCCCATGGTTCGCCCGATCACCGCCACTTTGGTGCGCCAGATCGCCGGCATGGGCGGAGACGTCTCGGCCTTCGTCCCGCCGCTGGTTGCGGCACAGCTCAAGGCAAAATTCGCCTGATAACGGCGCGCTTCCTCTCTCATCTGACCGGAGTTGTCATGATCCGAATTCTCGCAGTTCTTGCCGCGCTTGTGTTCGCGGTGCCGGCGGTGGCGCAGCAATTGCCGGCGAACCTCGACAAGGCCAACGCCATCGTCATCGACAGCACCAAGGGCCGCATCGTCATCAAGCTCCGGACCGACATCGCGCCCCAGCACGCCGAGCGCATCAAGCAACTCGCGCGTGAGGGCTTCTACAACAACGTGCCGTTTCACCGCGTGATGGACGGCTTCATGGCGCAGACCGGCGATGGCCAGAACGGCAACGGCACCGGCGGCTCGAAATATCCGAACCTGAAGCAGGAATTCTCCAAGGTGCACTTTGCACGCGGCATCGTCGGGATGGCGCGGCGCGGTGACAGCGTCGACAGCGCCAATTCGCAGTTCTTCATCATGTTCGCCGACGGCGGCAGCCTCGATAACCAGTACACGGTGATCGGCGAGGTCGTGCAGGGCATGGACGTCGTCGACAAGCTGAAGAAGGCACCGCCCGGCTCGGCCGGCGGCACCGTCACCGATCCCGACAAGATGGTGAAGGTGCAGGTCGCATCCGACGTCAAGTAGGAGAGGACGATGGCGCGCCGCGGTGGCAAGCTCGTGCTGGTTGCCGCGATGCTGCTGCTCGGCATCTCCAGTACGGCGGCCGAAAACGCGCAGGTCAACACCATCCAGGACATTTTCCGGCATCTGCGCACCTGCTGGAAGCCGCCGGCCAAGGCGCGCCCACTCGACATCACCGTCGTCGTGAGCTTTAACCGGGCCGGAAACATTCTGGGCCGTCCGAGGATTACCTATGAATCCGCGGAGGCCTCCGACAACGACCGGCTGCAATACCGGATCGCGGTGATGGAAGCGTTGCAACGCTGCACGCCGGTGCCATTTACCGATGCAATGGCTGGCGCTGCTGCGGGGCGTCCATTCGCGATCCAGTTCCGCACCCGGAAGACTTCACCCCCAACGCAAGAGAGACGAGCATGAGCGTCACCGAAAACACCCTGATCCTCGAGACCACGCAGGGCCCCGTCACCATCGAGATGCGGCCTGATCTCGCGCCCGGTCATGTCGCGCGCATCAAGGAGCTGGTCCGCGAGGGCTTTTACGACGGCATCGTGTTCCATCGCGTGATCGACGGCTTCATGGCGCAGACCGGCTGCCCGCAGGGCACCGGCACCGGCGGCTCCGGCAAGAAGCTGAAGGCCGAGTTCAACAAGGAGCCGCATGTGCGCGGCACCGTGTCGATGGCGCGCGCCGCCAATCCCGACTCCGGCGACAGCCAGTTCTTCATCTGCTTCGACGACGCCCGTTTCCTCGACAACCAGTACACGGTGTGGGGCAAGGTCATCGAGGGCATGGAGAACGTCGACAAGATCAAGCGCGGCGAGCCCGTGCAGAACCCCGACAAGATCGTCAAGGCGCGGATGGCGGCGGATAAGGAATAAGCCTTCGACCCTCATCCTGAGGAGCGCGGAACGCGCGTCTCGAAGGATGAAGGCCCCGCTGCTGCAGCTCGGCCTTCATGGTTCGCGACGGCGCTAACGCGCTTCCTCACCATGAGGGTTTGGCTTTGCCGCGCCCGGCCCGACATGCGCACCGACCTCTTTGATTTTGACCTGCCTGCCGAGCGCATCGCGTTGCGCCCGGCGAGCCCGCGCGACTCCGCGAAGATGCTGGTCGTCGAGAATGGCGCGTTGCGCGACCAAACCATCTCTGACCTGCCGCAATGGCTGAAGCCGGGCGACCAGCTCGTCGTCAACGACACCAAGGTGATCGCGGCGCAGCTGAGGGGCCGTCGCATCGGGCGTGAGACCGAGCCGAGGATCGATGCGACGCTGATCAAGCGCCTCGACGGCTCGCGCTGGCAGGCGTTGGTGAAGCCGGCGAAGAAGCTCACAGCCGGCGACCGCATCCGCTTTGGCAATGAAGGCAAGGTCTGCCTGCTCGGCCATCTCGACGCCGAGGTCGAAGCCAAGGGCAGTGAAGGCGAAGTGACGCTGTCGTTCTCGTTCCACGGTCCCGCGCTCGACCAGGCCATCGCCGATCTCGGCAGCCCGCCGCTGCCGCCCTACATCGCCTCCAAGCGCACGCCTGACGATCAGGATCTCGCCGACTACCAGACCATGTTCGCGGCGAACGAAGGCGCCGTCGCCGCGCCGACGGCCGGGCTGCATTTCACCCCGGCGCTGGAGCAGGCGCTGCGCGACCGCGGCGTCGGCATCAACCGCCTCACGCTGCATGTCGGGGCAGGGACCTTCCTGCCGGTCAAGGTGGACGATACCGAAGGCCACAAGATGCACCCCGAGTGGGGCACGATCTCGGCCGAGGCCGCAGAGCGGCTCAACGCCGCGCGCAAGAACGGCGGCCGCATCATCGCCGTCGGCACCACGTCACTGCGGCTGCTGGAAAGCGCCGCCGCGGAGGACGGCAGCATCCAGCCGTTCGCCGCGGAGACGTCGATCTTCATCACCCCCGGCTATCGCTTCCGCGCCGTCGATATCCTGCTGACCAATTTCCATTTGCCGAAGTCGACGCTGTTCATGCTGGTGTCGGCATTCTCTGGCCTGGAGACGATGAAGCGAGCGTATGCGCACGCCATCGCGGCTGGTTATCGGTTTTATTCGTACGGGGATGCGTGCTTGTTGTTTCGAGCAGGGCCGTAGGGTGGGCAAAGCGAAGCGTGCCCACCATCTTTCCTGATTGCGCGAGTGAAGTGGTGGGCACGGCGCTTGCGCGCCTTTGCCCGCCCTACGATACCGGTTATGCCATCACCCGCTGCGGCAAGAGCTCGGCGATCTGCACCGCATTGAGCGCCGCGCCCTTGAGCAGCTGATCCGCCGCAACGAACATCGAGATCGAATGCCCTGAGGGATCGCTGAGATCCTTGCGGATGCGGCCGACCAGGACGTCGTCCTGGCCCGAGGCGTCGATCGGCATCGGGAAGTAGTTCTTGGCGCGATCGTCGACCACCTTGACGCCGGGCGCCTGCGCCATAATGGCGCGGACCTGGTCCTCGGTGATCGGCTTCTCGCATTCGAAGGTGATGGCCTCGCAATGAGCGCGCAGCACCGGCACGCGCACGCAGGTGACGCCGACTGCAATGGTTTCGTCCTCGAAAATCTTGCGGGTCTCCTTGATGACCTTGGTCTCTTCGTCGTTGTAGCCGGTGTCAGGATCGACCGCCGTGTTGTGGTTGAAGAGGTTGAAGGCGTAGGGGTGCGGCATCACCCTGGGCGTATAGACCTGCCCGTTGAGATTGGCGCGGGTGGATTCGACGAGCTCCTCCATCGCCGCAGCCCCGGCGCCGCTGGCCGCCTGATAGGTCGCGATGATCACGCGCTTGATGCGATTCTTCTGGTGGATCGGCCACAGCGGCACCAGCGCGGTGATCGCGGCGCAGTTCGGGTTGGCGATAATGCCCTTGTGATCGCGGATGCGGTTCGCGTTGATCTCGGGGATCACCAGCGGCACGTTCGGGTCCATGCGGAAGGCGGAGGAGTTGTCGACCACGACCGCGCCGGCCTTGACCGCGATCGGTGCGAACTTCTTGGAGATGCTGCCGCCGGCGGAGAACAGGGCGATGTCGACGCCCTCGAAGGAACGCTCGGTCAATTCCTCGATGACGACCTCTTGCCCGCGGAACGACACCGTCTTGCCGGCCGAGCGGGCACTGGCCAGCGCCCTGAGCTTACCGGCGCGAAAGCCGCGCTTGTCCATGGTGGCGATGAATTCGGCGCCCACCGCACCGGTGACGCCGACAATCGCGACGACGGGATCGTTACTCACTTTGTCCTCCATTGCATTGAGAATTTAGACAACAAAAAAGCCCCGGACCATCGAGGGCGGGGCTTCGGTAGAGCTGATGCGTTTAAGTCGACGACCTACGCGCGCACGCCTCCCCGGGCCCCTGAGGCCGTGGTGGTTTTGGTCGTGCGTTTGGTGGTCGTGAACATGGCGGCGACTTATGCGGGAGAGTCTTGCAGCCGTCAATGGCTTTTCGCCTCCGGTCGATGCCGGGGCCCGTCGCTATTTGGCCCGTGCGCCCGGCGGCTCCAGAATGACCTCCTTGAGGTCGTCGCCGCTGATCACGACGATCGCGAAATTGAGCCGGCCGCGTTCGCGCACCAGCCCGCCGCTGATCGCCTTGCCCGAGGCCGCGCGTTCGGCGACGCGCACGGCATCCGCGAGGCGATGCCTGATCGCGCCGAGCGCTGCGAGGTTGCTGCGGTCCTCAAGGTCGAGCTCGGCGAGCGGAAGGGCGGCTTCGCCGCCGACGAGCTCGCCGGTCGCAGCATTGATGGTGTGGCGCCAGATCCGGTCGTTGTGCAGGGTCTTCACGCGGTAGACCGGCACACCGGAGGCTCCGTCAAAACTCACATCCGCCGTCGTGGCGCCGGCGTGCCGGCCTTCCGCGATCGCCATGGCTTGGCTGATCGAGATCGACGAGCTGCGAAAGCGCTCGATCTCGCGGCTGACTGCCTGGCGGTCCGCTTCGGCATCACTATCTGTGTCGCTGTGAAGCGCGGTCGGCGTGCCCGCAGTCACGATCGCCTGTGCCGGTGCGGCGAGGAGCAGCGCGGGCAAGGCGATCGCAAGCAGTTGCGAGGTCCATCGTTTGGCTGTCGTCATGCTCGAAACCCTCGGCCAGCGAGTGTGCCGGATGATCGTAAAGAATTCGCGGCCGACCTTGGGCATCGGTCGGCCGCGGAACGCCGCATCGGGCTGTACCCGGCACGACGATCGAAGCGGGACGGACCTCTTTGGGGCTGGTGAAAAAGCGGTCCGTCTCGCCTTGTAACTAAACCATACCGTATCGTTTTATTTTGGTCAATGGCGAGGCCGTGGTTCCCTGGGGGATAGATCGCGCGCTCACGGAATTGTCAGCGGGACGGGCGCCGCTGCGGGCTCTTTGCGGCGCTCTGGATGCGGTCGGCGGGTCCCAGCGCGCCAGCCAGGAACAGCTTGATCGCCGCCCGCATCCGCTTTTCCGCGGCCTTCATCTCCAGCGCCGTTCCGAACGTCGCCATGCGGTGGGTGTGACCGACGACGACGTCGAGAAACACCTCGGCGGCAATGGTGGTGTCTTCGACATCGAGTGCGCCTTGCGCCACCAGACGGTCGAAGAAGCGTGCCGTCGTGGCGACGGCCTTGAGCCAGCCTTCCTCCTTGCCGAGCTTGGCGACGTCAGGGAAGTTGATGGCCTGTGACGTCATCATGCGGCTGAAGGCGACGGCGTCGGGGCCGCAAGTGAACGTCAGCATCTCGCGCCCGATCTCGACCAGCCGCTGCTCCACCGAGATGTTCGCGGCGCTGGATAGCTGCGTCTCCGCGGCCGCCGACAGCGGTGCAAGCCATCGCGCGATCTCGCGCCTCAGCACGGCCGCAAACAGTCCGCGCTTGTCGCCATAGCGGGAATAGACAGTGGGCTTGCTGACCCGGGCCGCTTCCGCGACGGCGTCGAGCGAGGTTGCATCGAAGCCGCGATCCAGGAACAGGCGGGTAGCGACCTCGATCAGCCGCTGGTCGCGCTCGATCGCGGCGGTTTTCGTCGGCCGGCCGCCGCGCGATTTCGGCACCTCGCGCCTTGGCGAGGCGGTTCTTGTCTTGGTCGCAGTCAATCCCATGCCCAATGATTCCTGCGCGGTCGTGATATCAGTCATTCGCTCTATATCGCGCGGGAGCGGGGGCGTCATGGCGAATCTGGCCGAATTGGCCGTATCGTCAACGGTTTCCGTATGGCCTCGTTCCGTCACGAAGGATCACGGAAGCGTCGATGTCCAGGCCTGGCCGGACGCCGCCTTGTCATATCCGTACTGATACAGCGCCCGCATATAGGCAGTGTCGAATCCTTCCGAGGGCGCTGCCGGATAGTCGCGCGCGATATAGGAGAGATGGAAGCCCAGGCGGTTACGCTTGGCAAAATCATAGGTCGAGAAGATGATCGAGCGCGTCTGCGACTGGGTGATCGATGACAGGCTGCGCGAGGCGACGTCGATGGTGCTGTTGGAGACGAGCTCGAAATTGCGTTCGATCTTCTTGTTAACGAGGATGTAGATGTCCATCTTCGCGTTGCCCGGCAGGCGGCTGCCCTGGAAGAGCAGGGCTTCCGGCAGCGTCAGCACCGGCGCCGTCACGCCGCCATCGACATGCATCTCCTGAAACCTGCGGCCCTGGCCTTCGGCGTCGATCATGATCGGCGGAAACACCAGGGGAATGCTGGCGGAAGCCGCCATCACGTCGCGAAACAGTTTTAGCGCCTCGGGCGTTCCGACCGCGGCGACCTTGCCCATGTCCCAGATCGCGGTCCGCTGGGTGTCGAGATCGGTCGTCACGATCAGCAGCTTCCGACCCTTGGCATTTTCGCGAGCGACTTGCGCCATGATCTCGGGCCCGACATAGCGGGCGACGAGCTCGCGCAGCCGCGTGTTGCCGAACAGGCCGGATCCGAACAGCACCCGCACGATGCTGGGATCGTTCAGCAGGCTCTCCGCGATGCCGCTGGTGTAGACTTCCTTCAGCGTGTCGTCATATTGCGAGCCGAGGAACGCAAACGGCGCGATCAGGCCGCCGGTGCTGACACCCGAGACGACCGAGAAGGTGGGACGGGTTCTGGCTGCGGTCCAGCCGTTCAGCACGCCGACGCCATAGGCGCCGTCGGCACCGCCGCCGGATAGCGCCAGATAGGTTTTGGTCGCGGTGTCCTTCTCGAAGCTGAATTTCGTGACGGGCTCGTCGGCGTAGCGCCGGAGGCCATCGATATCGAGCACACGCGATGTGCTGGCTTCGGCGGCCGTATAGGGCGTGCGGGGCAGGGACGTGCAGGCACCGAGCGCCAGGCTGCACGTCAGGACCAGGACTGCGCCCAGGCGGGCGCCGATCCGCCCAATCCAGCCCTGCGAGAGGCCGGGAATTTTGGTCGAACTTGAAGGGAGGGGCATCGTCGGTGGCTGGCGATCACGCTTATACCGCCGCCGGCAAATTCGCCGCGGCAATCTCGTCCAGCCCCAGGATAAAACTACACTGTATCGTTTTGTTTAACAAGAGCAATTGGCACCAATATCCGCTCCAATTGTGTCCCAGTCTGAGGCACAAGCCAGCCTTGGCCTGGTTCGCGCGGGTTGATCGGCCTTCTCCGACACGCAATAAGCACCGCCATGAATCCCGACAATGATCTTCCCAATCACTTTGAATTGCTCGCCACCGATGGCGCCGCGCGCACCGGGCGCCTAACCACGCCACACGGCACGGTCAGAACGCCGGCCTTCATGCCGGTCGGCACCGCGGGCGCCATGAAGGGCATGCACTGGCGCGAGGTGCGCGACGCCGGCGCCGACATCGTGCTCGGCAACACCTATCATCTGATGCTGCGGCCCGGGGCCGAGCGGATTGCGGCGCTTGGCGGCTTGCAGACATTCACCGGTTGGAACGGGCCGATGCTGACGGATTCCGGCGGCTTCCAGGTGATGTCGCTGGCGGATCTGCGCAAGGTCAGCGAGCACGCCGTCACCTTCCGCTCGCATATCGACGGCGCCAAGGTCGAGCTGTCGCCGGAGCGCTCGATCGAGGTGCAGCGCTTCCTCGGCTCCGATATCGCCATGCAGATGGACGAATGCGTGCGGCTACCGGCTGAGCGTGACGACATCGAGCGGGCGATGCACCTGTCGCTGCGCTGGGCCGAGCGTAGCAAGCGGGCCTTCGCGAGCGCGCCCGCCGGTTACATGCTGTTCGGCATCGTGCAGGGTGGCGACGTGCCGCAGCTTCGCCATGCCAGCGCGCAAGGCCTGGTCGAGATCGGCTTCCACGGCTATGCGATCGGCGGCCTTGCCGTCGGCGAGCCGCAGGCGGTGATGCTGGCGATGATCGAGGAGACCGCACCATTGCTGCCGAGAGAGCGGCCGCGCTACCTCATGGGCGTCGGCACGCCCGACGACGTCCTCGAGGCAGTGAAGCGCGGCGTCGACATGTTCGATTGCGTGATGCCGACCCGCAATGGCCGTCACGGGGTCGCCTTCACGCGCTTCGGCCAGGTCAATTTGCGCAACGCACGCCACGCCGACGATCCGCGTCCGCTCGATGAAGAGAGCTCATGGCCGTCGACGCGGAGTTGCGCGCGCGCCTATCTGCATCATCTCGTCAAGGCGGGCGAGACGCTGGGGGCGATGCTGCTGTCCGAGATCAATGTCGCCTATTACCAATCCCTGATGCACGGCATCAGGGACGCGGTCGCACAGGGAAGGTTCGAGGAGTTCTATCAGCGTACGCGCGAGGACTGGACGAGGGGCGACATAGCCCCGCGCTAGATTAATTGCAGACGAAGCGCTGCTTGACGGCATGCTTGGTCACGAAGCCATAGCCGCAATTGTCACAGGTCCAGAGATAGCTGATCACGTGGTCGGAGACGTAGGCAGATGCTTCGGCGGCGACCATGGAGTCGGCGCAGACCGGACAGGTAGGCAACTCGCTGCAGCGCGGATAGCGGTTCAGCGCGACGGTCGACAACACTTCAGCAGCTGCTGACATCGTGGTGACCTCCCTGCTTTGAGACCTAAGTCTAACATAAGCCGAATCAGTTGACGAGGTCGCAACACAAATGCGTTGCTTTTCTGAATATTTGCAGCTCACGTGATTTTGCGATGCAGCGTATTTAACATGTGCCGCATTGTCGCTTGCGTGTCGCTGCAAGCTGTCCGTAACTGCGCGAGAGCCGTGAAAGCGCAGATTGTTGCCACAGGGAGTTCATCATGGACGCGTCGTCCAAGACGGGTGCAGCGCACCAACCCGGCCGCGGCCGGATCTATGACTCGATCGTCGAGGCTTTTGGCGACACGCCGATCGTGCGGTTGCAACGACTGCCCGGCATGCACGGCGTGAACGCGACCATTTTGGCAAAACTTGAATATTTCAATCCGGCCGCGAGCGTGAAGGACCGCATCGGTGCGGCCATGATCATCGCCATGGAGAAGGCGGGCATCATCAAGCCCGACACTGTGCTGATCGAGCCGACCTCCGGCAATACCGGAATCGCGCTTGCCTTCGTCGCGGCCTCGCGCGGCTACCGGCTCAAACTGGTGATGCCGGAGTCGATGTCGATCGAGCGGCGCAAGATGTTGGCCTTTCTCGGTGCGGAACTGGTGCTGACGCCGGCAGCCCAAGGCATGAACGGCGCCATTGCCGCCGCGGAAGAACTGTTGAAGACGACGCCGAACTCGGTGATGCCGCAGCAGTTCGAGAATCTCGCCAACCCCGAGGTGCACCGCCGCACCACGGCGGAAGAGATCTGGAACGACACGGCCGGCAACATCGATGTCTTCGTCGCCGGTGTCGGCACCGGAGGCACCATCACAGGCGTCGGCCAGGTGCTGAAGCCGCGCAAACCTTCCTTGCGGGTGGTGGCGGTCGAGCCGGAGGAGAGCCCGGTGCTGTCAGGTGGCCAGCACACCCCGCACAAGATCCAGGGCATCGGTGCCGGCTTCGTCCCCGACATCCTCGATCGCTCCGTGATCGACGAGATCGTGAAGATCAACTCGACGACGGCAATCGAGGCCTCGCGCGCGCTGGCGCGGCATGAGGGCATTCCGGGCGGCATCTCTTCGGGCGCCGCGATCGCGGCCGCGCTTCAGATCGGCAAGCGGCCAGAAGCTGCGGGAAAAACCATCCTGGCGGTGGTGCCGTCCTTCTCCGAGCGGTATCTTTCCACGGCTCTATTTGAGGGAATCTAGGACATGGCGGATCAACCGAGGCGGCCGCGTACGCTGGGCGATGCCAGAACGGAAGCCGAGGCGGCATTCAAGAAGGTGACGGCCAAGGTCGCCGTGGCGCCGCCCAAGCAAACCGCCGTTCCCGGCATCAAGGAGCAGGTCACGCTGCGTATCGACCAGGACGTGCTGGAGTTCTTTCAGGAGGGCGGGCCGGGTTGGCAGGACCGCATCAACGAAGCGCTGCGGAAGGCTGCGGGGAAGTCGTAGCCAACGTCGTCATTGCGAGCCAACGGGTCCGCGCGAAGCGCGGCCCGATGGCAGGCTCCGCGAAGCAATCCAGAATCTTTCCGCGGTGACAGCCTGGATAGCTTCGTCGCATCAGCGCAAAATTGCTCTGCAATTTTGTCGCGAGCTCCTCGCAATGACGGAGCATGCTGCGACACCGTTGTACCAAAGAAAAAGCCCGGCGCGAGCCGGGCTTTTGTTTTGATGCTGCAGTCCTGCCTCAGCGGCGGAACATGCCGCCCATCATACCGCCGACGACGCCACCCACGAAGGCCGCGCCGGCAGCATCGCCGGGGTTGCTACGCTGGGGAGCCGGTGCCGGCGCGCTGCTGGGGGGCGGGGCACTAGCGCGCCGAGCCGCCTTCTGGCTGTTATCGCTGGCGGTCGGCGGTGCGGCCACGATCTCCGAGAGCAGGGCCTTGTGCTGGTGCTTATTGAGGTAGCCGGACGAAGGATAGCCGCGCGCTGCTTGCCAGCGCTTGAGCACGGCGCGGGTCTCGTCGCTGAACACGCCGGTCTGCTTGGTGTCGAAGCCGAGGCCGGTCAGGCGACGCTGCACGTCGCGGCGCTGGTTCTTGTCGAGGCCGATCTGGTCTTCGGTGAGCTGGGTGGCCTCGTCGGTAAAGGTCGCGGGATCGATACCAGCGTTGAGCGTGCGGGTCGCGGTCGAGGGGCCGCTCTTGATCGCGGCAAGGCGTGCCAGCGCCAGCGCCTTGAACTGACCGTTCGGATAGGCGGCGAGATAGGCGTTGAGCTCTTCCGGCTTGTTGGACTCCTTCACCGAGCGCCAATATTCGAGCTCGACACCGTCCGAGCCGCCGCCGGTTGCCGCCGGCACGGTGCCGGCCGCGGTCGGCGCCGCGTTGGCGACTTGCGTTGCCGGGGCCTGGTTGAGATAGACGGAGCCGGTCAGGTTGGTGTGGCCCCAGGGCAGTTGGCCCTTGCGGGTCTCTTCATTGACCTGGGCGCGCACAGACGTCATCGCCTGCTGAATCTCGACGCCGGGCTTGGTGATGTTGTCGATCAGCGCACGGGTGAACGGGCTGTTGTTGCCCTCCTGGCCGTCGAGCGCGGTCTGGCCAGGGCCGGTGGCGAATGCGATCAGCGTGCCTTCGCCGGACTTCATCTCGGCGAGACCGCTCTGGACGTTGACGCTGCGGGTCGCCGAGTTCGACTTGATCTTGGCGGCGAACGGATTGTCGCGGCAGGCATCGAGGAAGACGAGCTTGACCTTGGCATCGCCCATGGTCTGCTCGAGCGTCAGGTCGATGTTGATGGCGGCCCCTAGCTTGACGTCCATCTCCGACTTGATGTCGGCGTCGACAGGCAGGAGATAGTTGGTGCCGCTGACGGCAATGCCGTGGCCGGCATGATCGAACAGCGCGATGTCGGAGCCCTGCGCCTTGCGGCCGAAATCGAGCAGCTTCTCCGTCATCTGGTCGCGGCTGAGATTGGACCCTTCGATCACCTCGAAGCCGACATTGCGCAGCGTCGCCGCCATCGCCTTGGCGTCGATCGGCGGGTTCGGCAATTGCGCGACGTTCTTGTAGGAGCCGTTGCCGACGACGAAGGCGACGCGGCGGTCAGCCTTCGCAGCACTGATCGACAGTGCCATGCACATCAGCGAAGCGAGGAGGGTGAGATAGCGCATTCTGAAATCCCCCAGAATCGAATTGCAGGCAGCAACAAATTGGCAACGAACCTACACGAAGTGCCCGACTTCGCGCCACCAAAACGGCGGTCCGCTGCGTTCAACCCGCTGCTGTGTGGCCGAATGTGCACGATGGAATGCTTCCCCAACGTGATCCAAATCACACGGCCACTTCGTTTTGTCGCGCGAGGCGGCGCGAGGTTCACCGCGCACGGGCTGGAACCACTGATGGCGGCCTTAAATTGAGGAGATTACCGCACAGGATCAGCGCCGCGCCCAGTACGGTCAAGGTGTCGAGACGCTCCGAATACAACAGCCAGCCGACGGTTGCCGTGAGCGGAACCCGCAGGAAGTCCATCGGCACCACGATGGTCGCATCCGCGTACCGGAGAGCGCTGGCAAGGCAGTAGTGCGAGAATGTGCCGCAGACTCCGATGACGAAGAGCCAACCCCACATGGAGGCTGACGGCCAAGTCCAGACGTAGAGCGTAGGTAGCAGGCCGACGACCATCTGTACGACGATCATCCAGAACAGGATCGACAATGCGCTCTCGGTCCGGGTCAGCGACTTCGCCAATATCATGGAGATGCTGAAGCCAATCGCGGCCCCAAGCGCGATCAGCTGGCCCGGATTGATCTCGCCGGTGGCGGGCCGCACGATCATGACGACGCCGACGATGCCGAGTACGACGGCGGCGATCTTCCAGACGGTCATGCGCTCGGACAGGAAAGTTGCGGCCAGCAGTGCCGTCCAGATCGGCATGGTGAATTCGATCGCGACGACCTGGCCGATCCCGATCAGCGCCAGCGCGTAGAACCAGCCGAGCTGCGCGAAATAGTGGACTCCGTTGCGCGCGAGGTGCTGCGGCAGGCGTTTGGTCGCGACCGCCTTGAAGCCGCCGGCGCGGTAGATGATCGGCAGAAGCAGGAACAACCCGATCACAGATCGCACTTCCATGATCTGGAAGACGTTGAGCTCGCTCGTGGTCTCGCGGCCGGCAACCGCCATGACGAGCATCAGCGCGAGCCAGCCGGCCATCCAAAGTGCAGCCATCGATTTGGACGGTGTCGTCGTCATAGGTGTGAGTGCGGGAAATCGTACCTGAGGGGAAAGCCGGTATCAGCGACATCGACGCCGTTTGCAACGGTCAAATCTGCGGATGCAGCGATGCAGCTCAGTGTGCTAAGGCGTCAGCGAACAACGAGAAAATCGGGAGGTCTTCGCTCATGCGCATCTTGCAGCCGGCCGAGTGGAAAAAACCGCGCGGCTTTTCCCATGGCGTCCTGGTCGACGGCCCGGGGCGGTGGGTGGCGCTGGCCGGGCAGACCGGAGGCGACGAGAGCGGCAACTACGCGCCCGACATGGCGGCGCAAGTTGCGACTGCGCTGAAACGGATCATCAAGCTTCTGGGCGAGGCGGGCGCCGGCCCGGAGCACATCGTCCGCCTGACCTGGTACCTGACCAGCCGCAGCGAGTATGAGGCCGCCGGTACCGGCATCGGCGCGGCCTGGAAGGAAACGCTGGGACGCAATTTCCCGCCCTCGACGCTGCTCTACATCGGCGGTCTCGTGGACGAGCGGGCCAAGGTCGAGATCGAGGTCACGGCGTTCGTGCCGAATGCATAAAAAGACCCGGCGAGGTCGCCGGGTCGATGGTCTTGAATGTGATCTGGCTCAGCGCGTCATCGAGATATTGGCGCCGCGGAATTGGCTGTCGGCGCGCAGCGTGACGGTCTGCTTGTTGCCGCTCGTCCTCAACGCGATATTGGCGTTGAAGCCGGCGGCGGAGGCGACCACCTCGAAGTTTCCGCCGCCGCCGCGGCCCTGGAGCGAGCCGCTGATATTGCGGCTGGCCTCGGACCAGTTGCCGGTGATGGCGCTGCCCTCTGCCTTGACGCTGGCCCCGAGATTGAACTTGTAGGCGTCGCTGGCGCAGGTCAGCGACATTTCCATGGTCGGACCGATCGGGGCGTATTTGGCTCGGCAGCGGATCCGCTCGGTCGAGCCGTCATCGAGGATGACAGTACCGCCGCCGCTCCAACTGCCTGCCATCGGGGCAAACGGGCCAGCCTGGGCTTTGCTTTCGGTGTGGGCGATACCCGCCGCAAACAAAACGGCGGCCGCGATCAGCAGCCGCCGGCCTCTAGCGCGAGCCTCAGTTGGTTTATTGGCGCGATGCTTCCCACCGCCCGCTGCATGGTATGCCTGCAGATGCTCCATTCCACTTCCCCGATCCGGCGTTGCCGTTGAGTTGACCGTTGGCATATGCACCATTGATCGAAACTTTCACAAGTCCCTCACGGCCGATGGTGCCGGAAACGTTAGCGCCGGGCGCGGTGATCTTGCCGTCGGCAACCGTCAGCATGGAGCTTGCGGTCGGTTCGCAGGAGCCGCTTTTGGTCACGATCGTGACCTGCCAATTGCCGTCATAGGGACCCTGGGCGAAGGCGGGAGCGGCGAGGGTGCCGGCGAAAACTGAGGCGGCACAGAACACCGCAATGCGACCAAAACGCATGAATTCCGTCCTTGAACTTGTCTGATATGCTGACGTTTATTCTGACGAAATGTGACGGAAATTTGTTGCAATGCCAAATCGAAAATTGTTCCTGTGGGAACAATGGTTTATTTGGGTTCTTGGCTCCGATTTTCGAAGCAGAATCAACGCGGGCTCACGTTAAGGGTAAACGTCAGTAGAGACTCGGCGCCGAGGTCGCGAACTGCTCGTCCTGAACTTTGGCCGGCAGCGCCTTGTGAACCTTGATGTAGTCGATCACGTCGGCCAGCAGCTTGAGGCCGAGAGGCGCCAGCGCGCGCTCCCAGAGCTCCCGCGCCGTCTCGCCCTTTTTGACGAAGCACCAGTCCTGGGCGGCGATGGCGCCCGCGTCCATGCGGTCGGCGAGGTGGTAGATCGTGCCGCCGGCGACCGGATCGCCTTGCTTGATGGTCCATTCCACTGCCGCCTTGCCGCGGTGGCGCGGCAATAGCGAAGGGTGATAGCCGATCCCGCCATACTTGGCGGCGGCGAGCGCGTCCTTGCCGATCCGGGCGTGGCTGTGCGCCGTGATGATCAGATCCGTATCGGGGCCAATCTCGGAGGCCACCACCAGCTTCGGATTGGCCTGGACCACCACCTCGATGCCGGCCGCCCTGGCGGCCGCGGCGAGGCGATCCTCGGCATCGGCCACTACGACCCGCACGATCGAGACGCTGTGCTCCCGGAGCATGTTCAGGGTGGTCACGCCGAAATGGCGGGAGCCGACGAGGGTAATGCGCATGGATGTCCGATCTGTCTCGCAGCTGCGTCATCCCCCGATATCACGTCCGGACGTCCTGTCACCACCCGCGCTGCGTTTGCGCGGGTTATCAACAATGCACAGCGCATCACGACATCATCTGATGGTAATACGTTCTCAACCAGCCTGGCGTATCGACGAATCCGTCGCGGATTTGTATTGCGTAGCGCGACCTGAGAATGTCCCGCCGGCGTGGGTGCGCCGCGCGGGCCTTTTGGCCGGGACCAATTTCATGCCCAGCGCGATTGAGCAGATCGTCGACACCTATGTCCGACTGAAGAACCGGCGTGGCCTCGACGAGCTGATGATGCACCGGCAGCGGCTCGCCGTCGATCTGAAGAGCAGGTCGGGCTATGATTTCAGCCTGCCAATCGGCCAGATCGACGAGGAGATCGCGATCATCGAGGCAGGCCTCGGCCGGCTGAAGGCCGAAAGCGCGGGTCTCGGTCCATCGTCTCCTGTCTGAACCGTTCAGTCGCGCCGGCCACCGTCAATGACCGTGAACAGCGGCCGCGCCGGGGTCGGCTCGACCAGGAGCTCTTCCACCAGTGCGGTTGCCGCATCGACATATTTGCGCGTCGGCTTGTCGAGCGGACGCTTGGCCTCGTCGTCGAGCGCGACTTTCGCAGCCTCGACCAGCTTGCGCATGCGCGCCGCGTGATCATCGCCTGCCGTCAGCGTCGCGCGTGCCAGCGAGCGCAGCACGAACAGCTCGCCCTCGAGACGGAGCAGACGGTCGTTGAGCCTGGTGAGGACGGCGTTGAGGTCGGCCATGGCTGATGTTCGGCGCGGATGATCCGCCCTGATCTAGCGGCGATCGGTGAACGGAGTCCAAACGCCTACGGCGCAATTGGGCAGATTTTCCGGCGATCTCGCCGATGTGACCGGTTGTGACGCGCAGATGAATGGTGCGAGCAGGTTCTGCTGACCACATGATGGGCGGGGACGTCAGGAGCCCGTGCGATGCGCTCTGTCTTGGCTTTGCTTGTTCTGATGTCAGCGTGCACCTCGGCTGCCGCAGCGCCGAGGCGTGACGCGCATCCGCGGCACCATGTCGTGGTCCGCCCCGACACGCGCGCGGTCGTGTCGCCCGGCTGGTACAGGTTTCCCGGCTATCGGCCGATCCCGCCGTCGGAGAACAGGAATCTCGATCCCTCCAATTTCGGTGGCGGCTGATCGCGGCTCACAATGCGGTCGGTGAACTAAGGCCTGTTTACAGACAGGATTCCCAAATCAGTAGAAAATTGATTCAAGGCTGAAAATTGGAGATCAGCCTTGATTCGATTGATGTTGAGCGATGCGCAGTGGGAGCGGATTGCGCCGGAATTGTCTGGCAAAGCCGGTGATCCCGGCGGCACCGGGCGTAACAACCGGCTCTTTATCGAAGCAGTTCTTTGGATTGCGCGCACGGGCTCGCCGTGGCGAGATCTGCCGGAAGCGTTCGGCAAGTGGTTCACAGTGTATACGCGCTTCTGGCGCTGGGCGCAGAAGGGGGTCTGGGAGCGGGTCTTCAAAGCTCTCTGTGACGATCCCGATTTCGAATATGTCCTGATCGACGGCACACTCGTCCGGGTCCACCAACATGGCACCGGGGCAAAAGGGGACTCAAAATCAGGCCATAGGCCGCTCGCGTGGTGGCCTGACTACCAAAATCATGGCTCTGGTCGACGCACTCGGCAATCTCATTCGCTTCACCCTGCTGCCCGGCCAGCGTCACGACAGCATTGGCGTCGAGCCTTTGATCACTGGCCTCGATTTTGAAGCGCTGATCGGCGACAAGGCCTTCGATAATAACTGGCTGCGCGCCAATCTGAACCAACGCGGCGCCGCAGCGGTCATCCCGTCCAAGGCCGACCGCGCCGGGCGCATCCCGCACGACGCCGAAATGTACAAATGGCGCCACCTGGTCGAGAACTTCTTCTGCCAGCTCAAGGCATTCCGCCGCATCGCAACTCGCTACGAAAAGACAGACGCCTGCTTTGCCGGCCTCCTCAATCTCGTCGCGGCTTTCCTCGCAAACTAGCGACTGTAAACAGGCCTTAGCTGGCTTTGCAGGGCAATCGAGCGCGACCGATGCCTCGGCCCTACCATCCAACCCCCGCCCAGCGCCGTCCGAACACGGGCGGCTTGGTCTTCACTGCTTCCCAGCCGAAGAAGTGATGCTTGCCCGACCAGCTATGCACCACGCTGCTACAGATGCTGCACTTGAAGCTCCCGGAATGCTCTTCGGCATGTTCTTCCCTTGTCGCGGTGTAGCTCATGCTGCAACCCGCACAGGTGAATTCTTCGATCGTCCAGATGCTGTTGGCCATTGCACAGAATGTTTTTTGGGGACCTCAACCCACGGTAGCCACGGGCCTTTGCAGCGGCGTAAACTGGCCCAGAGAAATCCCCTTAACGGGCGTTAGCCAAGCCAGGCCGCAAGTCGCGGTCAATGCGCATCTGCACGCGCCTGATGGCGAGCAGCGGGAGCTTGCCTTGCACCCGCCCGGAGCGGACCCTGTCGCCGATCGCATAGGCATAGCGCCAGTAGCCCGGCGCGGCATTCGGCTTCAGCGAATAGTGGACGCCGCGGTGACTTCCCGCATGTGCATCAGGCTCTCTGGGTCCGGCCGTCATCGTCCTCAAAATGCCGATTGGTCCGATGCGTTCCTAGTCAGCGGATCGTGCGGGAACCGGTCGCCTTGACGCCCGGCTTGTTGCTGGCAATAACGGCTAGGCCTCGCAAGCGCCGGAAGTTGCGTTCATGTCGCAAGGAAAGCTGTAGCCGTGAAAAGTCTCCGTCAGCTCCTGACGGGTGAGGATATCATCCAGCTCGTGATCCGGCTCGGCCTGCTCGGCCTGCTGATCATCTGGACCTTCCTGATCATCCGCCCATTCGTGCCGATCCTGGCCTGGAGCGGCGTGCTCGCGGTCGCCTTCTATCCGGCCTTCAGCTGGGTCGCCAAGATCCTCGGCGGCCGGCCGAAGACCGCGGCAGCGATCCTGACCCTGATCACGCTTGGCATCGTCATCGGTCCTGCGACCTGGCTCGGCCTCAGCGCCGTCGACGGTGTGCGGGAGTTGGCGCACCAGCTTAGCACCGGCGACCTCGCGCTGCAGTCGGCACCGGAGCAGCTCAAATCGTGGCCAGTGGTCGGCCCCTGGCTCTATGATCTCTGGGACCAGGCCTACACCAATATCCGCGCGGTGCTGCGCGAGGTGGCGCCGTATCTTCAGCCGCTGGCGGGACCGCTGCTGTCGCTCGCGGGCGATGCCGGTCTCGGAACGGTCCAGTTCCTGCTGTCCGTGTTCGTCGCCGGCTTCCTGTTTCCGCACGGGCCGCGGCTGGTTGCGGCCGGCCGCAGCTTCCTGTTCCGGATCGTGCCCGAGCAGAGCGAGCATTTCCTGGAGCTTGCGGGCGCGACCATCCGCGCCGTGGCGCAAGGCGTGATCGGCGTCGCGGTGGTGCAGGCGCTGCTCGCCGGCTTCGGCTTCAAGCTCGCGGCGGTGCCGAGCGCCGGCCTTCTCGCCTTCATCGTGCTGCTGCTCTCGATCGTGCAGATCGGCGCCTTCCTCGTGCTGCTGCCGGTGATCATCTGGATCTGGACCGCCAAGGACGTGACCACGGCGCTGTTGCTCACCGTGTTTCTCGTCCTGGTCGGCTTCATCGACACCATGCTGAAGCCGCTCGTGATGGGACGCGGCCTGACCACGCCGACCATCGTGATCTTCGTCGGCGTGATCGGCGGCACGCTCGCCCATGGCATCGTCGGCCTGTTCATCGGGCCGATCATCCTGTCGGTGGCCTGGGAAATGATGATGGCCTGGATCAGGACGGAGGACCGGCCGAAGGTGAGCGAGGGCTGATCTCGCGCCGCGACGGCGCGCTCGGTCCGCCATGTCGCACCAGGAGCGCACGGCTCCGTGGCCTGCGATCAAAATGCGCCCGAACTTGTCTGTTCGACTAGACAAGTTACGATCTGGACGATTCTGGTCTTGATCTACGGCAGTAATGGCGAAGTCTTCCAAACTGGTTGCCGCGAGACGCGGCAAGGTATTGTTGGTCAGACGCCGGTCGGACGGCCTCTGGATGTTCCCAGGCGGCCGCAAGCGTGCGCGTGAGTCCGCGAAGGACTGCCTGCGGCGGGAGATCAAGGAAGAGCTGCCCGAGCTGAAGCTCGGCCGGATCAGTCTTTGGAAGGAAGTGAAGGCGAGAAACAAGCGCTCCGGCCGCAAGATGAGCGATGCGATCTTCATCGCCAAGGGCGCCAAGGGCAGGCTAGCGATCGGCGACAAGAAGGAGATCGACCGCGCCGCCTGGCAGAAGCCCCGCGGCATCCGCCTGACGCCGACCTCGCGCTACATCCGCGACCGCCTGTTTCCGCGAAAGCCGCGGCGGTGAGCTAATCCTCTCGCCCCGGTGTTGGGAATCCTCTGCGAAGAACAGCACCACTTCGCAGCTCGGACATTGCCTGGAATAGCCGTCCTGCAACCGGCCGGCGCGATCGCGAAACACGCCCTTGCAGCGCGTGCACTGAATCTGGACGAAACTCATGCGCGATCGACAATGACTGTTGAAGTGGGGTGTTCAGGTGATCCCAAATGTCTGAAGAAAGCCTGAATGCCTTCCCGGCTTGTCGGACAGGCTTGGTGACAGCCAATGCGGGTAAGTGGGCCGCTGTTCGCAGAATGCGCGCAGCCGCTATTGCTTGGCGGCCATGGTGTCCAGACAGTGGTTGAGATAAGCGGTGCGATCCCTGGGCAGCACCTTCTCGAGATCCGCCTTCATCGCGCATTCGCGCTGCCGCAGCTGCTCGGCCCGGCGCTTCTCGGCCGCCTCCCGATATTCGGGGGCAACCTTGCTTGGGTCGACCAGCGCCTGTGAGCGTGCGGGAGCCATTGCAAGCAGTGCGATGGCCGCGATGAAAATGAATGGTTTCAAATGAGCCTCCGTAAAAGAGAGATCCTAGCGCGCGGCGTGTGCATGCTCAAACCGGAAGGATGCGGTACCCGGTTCCGGCAGGTCGGATCATCAGTGCGCCGACCGCGCCGGCAGACATCTGGCCCACTTTCTTGGAACGACTTCGCTCGGCGCGCGTAGATTCTAGGCTCACGGCCCATCCCCAACCCCAAAAGCCCCCGGGCCGCGAGAAAACCTTCCCCACAAAGGTTGGCGACCTCAGCGCCTTCGCACTGAGGTCGTTTTGGCGCAAATCGTGTGAACCAGTTCACAAACGCTCGGCGAGATCGCTGCTATGAAGACGTCATTGCTTAACCGCTTCATTTGAACGAACGCCCCAGCGTGGCTCCAAGCGCTGGGGCTTTTTCGTGCCTGCCAGTGAGTAGAGCGTCTCGATTGTATTGACTTTCGCGTCGAGAGCATGGACCGCATTTCACGCGTCGGAACGGAGCCAGTTCCGATCTGCTGGGCGATCAACGGCCAAGCTGCCGGGATCGCGATGGCGTCCCGGACGTTGCCCACGAGCGTGCGTTCGCCGGGCAAATCCCATATGCATGGCGCCGAGCAGCCGAATCAGGATGAGAGCGGCTCGCGTTCAGTTGCCGGCGGTTTACGACCAGAGACGGATTCAAGTGAGGCTTTCCAAAAACGCGCGGGCCACCAAGAAGTCGCCCAAGAAGAGCAAGGGGTCGCAGCGCGCAACGATCTCGTCTTCGTCGCCCCTCGGGATGATGGCCCTCCATCTGCTTGCACAATGGAAGCAGTCCGGACGCAGCGGTCTCGTTTTTCTTGCCGAGAGCGAGAACAGGGCCGAGCGGCTGGGCAGTGTCATTCACGCGCTCGACCCTTCCTGCGAGGTTCTGGTGTTTCCGCGTTTGAACACCTTGCCGTTCGATCAGTTGGAGCCATCCCACGAACTCGCGGGGCGCCGAGCCTCGGTCCTGAGACGCCTCGCAAGATCCAAGAAGCCGCTCTTTCTCGTTTCGACGGCGGAAGCCGTGATGGAGCGCCTGCCGCCGCCTGCGAGCCTGTCGCGCCTGAGCGTGAGCTTGAAGGTGGGCGGCGCGTTCTCCGAGCGTGACCTTGAGGCACGCCTCGAAGCTCTCGGATATGATCTCGACGACGAGCCGGACTATCCGGGCGGGGCGCTGTTTCATGGCCAGACCTTCGAGATATTTCCCGCAGGCGCGCTGGGGCCGTTCCGGATCGAGCATTCGGATCGCGCGATAAGACGGATCGTGGCGTTCGATCCGAAAGAGCACGACATCATCTTCGAGACCAGCGAGCTTCTGGTCGATCCCATGTCCGAGCGGCTTGCCTTTGCCGGCAAACGCGGCAAGCGCGCGAGCCTGTTCGATTATTGCGGGCGCGCCAATGGATCGCCGATGCAGGCGTGCCGTTGCACGCCGACGCGTGGCTGAGCACGATCGAGGAAGCCGCGCCCCGTGCCGAGCGGGAGCGCGAATATCTCGGGCGGGCTGACTGGAAACGGCTCGCCAAGGGCATGAAGGCGTTGCCGCGGACGGCGCCGCTCCAGACCACGCCGGAATTTTCGAAGCTGACATCTGCAAGGAAGGCGCTGCGGGCCTTCGTCGAGGAGACGCGGCGGGCCGGTTCGCGCCTGATCCTCGTCGCGGCGCAGGAGGATGATCTGCGCGTGATGGAGCGGATGAGCGGCGTCAAGGCGCAGCGCTGCGAAGACTGGGACGAGGTGACGAGCGGGCGGAACGGCGAGGCGGCGCTGCTGGCCGATCTCGATGCGGGCTTCGTCCTGCCGGGAAAAAGCCTCTTGCCATCGTGACGGCGTCCGACGTGCTCGGCAGCCGGGCGCATCATCCCCAGCCGATGGCGCGCGCCTGGAGTGCGGCTTTCGATCATGCCGATGTGCCCGAGCAGGGCACGGTGGTCGTCCATCTCCAGCGCGGCCTTGGCGTTCTCGACGGCTTGCAGACCGTGAACACCGGCGGCGGCGCGCTGCGGGAGATGATCCGCCTGAAGTTCGCAGGCGACAACGCGGTGCTGGTGCCGCCGCCCGATCTCGCTTTGATGTGGCCTTACTCAGCCGAGCTCGGCAAGCTCGCGCTCGACAAGGCGGACGGCAGCACATGGTGGGCACGCCGCACCTCAGCCGAACGCGAAATCCAGATCGCGGGCAAGGTTCTGGCCAAGCACATCAGCCAGCGCCGGCGGCGGCGCGCCGAAAAGCTGGTTCCGCCGGGATCGGCCTACGAGAAGTTCGTGGCGCGCTTCCCTTATTTCACGACGAGCGACCAGGCCAAGGCGATCGCCGACGTGCTGGATGATCTTGCCTCCGGTCACCCCATGGACCGGGTGATTTGCGGCGACGTCGGCTTTGGCAAGACCGAGGTGGCGCTGCGGGCGGCCGCCGCCGTGGTGCTGTCCGGCAAGCAGGTGGCGGTCGCGGTGCCGACGACGGTCTTGGCACGGCAGCATGTCGCAACGTTCCAGAAGCGCTTTGCTCCGTTCGGCATCGAGGTCGGCAACCTGTCGCGGGCGACATCAGGCGCGGAGCTGCGCGAGACCAAGGAGGGACTGCGCAGCGGCCGGATCAAGGTCGTGATCGGCACGCAGGCGCTCACCGGCAAGGACGTCAAGTTCGATGATATCGGCCTCGTCATCATCGACGAGGAGCAGCATTTTGGCGCGGCCGAAAAGGCAAAGCTCTCCGGGCTCGCCAAGAACGTTCACGTGCTGATGATGAGCGCGACGCCGATCCCGCGGACGCTCGCCGCCGGCCTTGCCGGCTTCCGCGACCTCAGCGTGATCGCTTCGCCGCCGGTGCACCGGCTTCCGGTCGCAACCCGGATCGCACCGCTCTCGGATGCCGCCATCGCCTCCGCGCTGCTGCGCGAGCAGCGGCGCCACGGCCAGAGTTTTCTGATCTGTCCGCGCATCCAGGATCTCGATCCCATGCTGGCGCGGGTGCAGGCGGTGGCTCCCGACCTTCGCATCGTCTGTCTGCACGGCAGACTGGCGGCCGACGAAATCGACGACCGCATGATGAGCTTCGTCGAGGGCAGGGCCGAGGTCCTGCTCGCGACCAACATCGTGGAGAGCGGCCTCGACATTCCCCGCGCAAACACCATCGTGGTGTGCTGGCCCGAAAAGTTCGGCCTTGCCCAGCTGCACCAGCTCCGCGGCCGAGTCGGCCGTGGCGGTATCCGCGCCTTCGCCCATCTGCTGACCGAGACGGAGTCCGGGCAGTCCGAGAAGCGGCTGGCCGTGCTCGAGGAGTTCAGCCGACCCGGCGCCGGCTTTGCCATCAGCGAGCGCGACCTCGATCTCAGAGGTGCGGGAGACTTGTTCTCGGAGCAGCAATCCGGCCACGTTCAGGTGTTCGGGCCCGTGCTCTACAGCCACCTCTTGAAAATGGCCTCGGAGAAGGTCGATGAGGGCCGGGCCGCAGTGTGGGTGCCAGACCTCAATCTGCCGGTCGGGGACATGCTGCCCGACACCTATGTGCAGTCCGAGCCCGTGCGGCTGGAACTCTATGCGCGTGCCGCGCGATGCAATGACGAGGACGACCTCGACGACCTCGAGGAAGAAACCTCCCGCCGCTTCGGCCCGCTGCCGAAAGTGGCGCGCGACTTCTTCGCCGCAGCCTGGCTCAGGATCGAATGCAAACGCAGAGGCATCATCCGCCTCGACGTCGGTCCCGGAGCGGTCGCCGCGACGTTCCTGCCGGGGCGCTTGCGGAAGTCGCGGGGCAAGTCACTGCAACGCGACGGCGATCGCGTCGTCTATCACAGCCCGATGCGGGACGCGCCGCTCGAGCGGGTGGAGGAGTTGTTCGAGCTGCTGGATGAGGAGTAGCGCGCTCGCGCCTTCGTCAGCAGCTTAACGTCATCTCCAGCGCGGATCACGTGTCCGCGTCGCTGTCGTATTTGATTTCGTGGTCCAGTCGGGCCGGACGGCACGGCTTTCGCCTGCTTCGGTTGGCAGAACTAGAACTATCTCAGCGACCGCTTCTTCAACTGCGAATTCGGAGCGGGAACCCTGTGCCACAATTATAGTTAATTGGCTTGGCGATGGAGATTGTCCGATGTCCCATGCCATCCCTCCGGTCATTGTCGCGATTGTCGTAAGCTCATCTCTGTTGGTCCTGGCACAAGCAGGCGGCGGAAATGCAGGGTCCGCCGGAGCGGGCATGGGGACGGGGGCGGGTAGCGCCAGCGCTGGCGGGTCGGCACCTTCTGGAATGGGGACGAGTGCAGGCATTGCGGCTGCCTCAGCGCCCCCAGGGCTGGGGACGAAAGACACCGCCACCGGCGGAAATCCGGGCACCAACAGCCAACCGACAAATCCGAACATTCAGCCCGCCACGCCTGCGAAGTCGCGCTCGGCAGCCCAGGCCGCGAGAAATGCCGGGGTTGGTCATGCCCAAAACGGTCTGCCGATCGGCGCGATTGGGAGCGGCACGAGCAATGAGGATCAAATGACCACTGGCCTGGCGTCCTCCCGAAACAGGTCGGCAACACAGGCTCAAGGTGGTTCAGAAGGTCAGCCAGGGAGGGGCACGAGCATTTCGGACCAGATCAGCCGGCCGCGAGCCGCACGAGCTGGCGACAAGGTGCTGGACGCCAACGCGCAGGTCGAGCGACGAACAACTATGTCGCCCAGACGCGTTCCCAGCCCGACAGGGCCAGGTTTGTAGTCTGCGAGCGAAGGGGCGAAGAGACAGGATGGGCGCAATGGATCATCGCGCCCCGTTCCCATTTTACCGTGGGACCAAATTGGCTGCGCATAACAGTTGAACCTGTCTGAGCGGAGTTCTGGAATCCGCCGCCTAACCGATCGGCCACTGCGCATTGATTGGTGAAGGAGTTGGTACCCGAGCCCATCCTCTCGATTGAGCGACTAGCCAAAAACGTAAAAACAACCCCATGCACAGTAGCTAAGTGCTGCTGGCACAATGCCTTCTGCATTCGTCGCGAAATCCGGTTGACGCGTCGGGCAAAACAGTGGCATTCTGCCATTCTTCGGAAAATCCGTTGTGGAGAAATCTGCTGCTGGGGTGAGGGGCTTAACCCCCGTAATTGGCCGGAGTCGCAGAGCCCGTCAGCCGGCCAGGCCGCTAACGTGGAATTAATCCAAAAAGCCCACAATTTTAGACAGTTGTCTATGGGTGCTGCGTAAAGGAGTTGTCGTGAGGACGCTCCAGGGGCGGCTTCCTTTTGCTCGCTCATTGGGGTCAATGCACGTGACCACGACTTTCGAAACGGAAGGCTTCGCTGAAGAGCTCGACCCTGCAGCACTTGCAGCCGCCGCAGCAGCACACGAACCCGCAGCCGCGGAAGCTCCAGTGCCGATCAAGCGGTCCAGCCGGAAATCGGTCCTGGCCCTGTCGGTGTGTGCCTTGGCCATCAATGGCTCGGCGGCGATCTATACGTTGCCGTCTGGTTTTCCGTCGTTGAATGTCAGCAGCCTGGCTGAACTGCTTCCGCGCCAAAAGGCTTCCGCGGCAAAACCGGATCCGGTCGTCGCTGCCTTGAAGGACATTCAGTCTGCCCAGCAGCGACAGACTGCCTTGCTGAAGGAGAACAATGATTCAGCGCAGCAGAATGCAGCTCTGCTGCAGCAGGATTCATTGGTGCTGCTTTCCCTGCGACAGAGCATTACGGACGAACGGGTCGACGTGAGGAAGATATCTTCGCAGCTGTCGACGCTGATCGCCAAGGTCGACACGCTGCAAAGTGCATTGATGTCGGACGTCACGTCCTCCATTCGAAGGGCGCATGCTCGCTATGGACTGTCGGCAGCGATGCGCAAACGGATCGCTCGGGAATCGAAACCTGTGGGGCCCGTTTCGGTTGGAGGAGCGCCGCTGAGCATACCCGCTACAGTTTCAGCTCCGGAAAGCTGAAGGCACGTCAAGCGGATCACTTGGGGCCATATATCCGCGCGACCCAGTAAGCGAACGGGCCTATGCTCGTGTGGCGACTGATCGCCGCCGGCATCAAGTCCATGACCACTCGAGCATCGCCGTTTCAACTTGGTCAGCCAGGACCGTGAGGTGGCTCGCAAGCCGGTCGAACAGTTCGCGCTTGGCGGGTTCGGTTGCCAGATCGCGGATCAGGGCGCATTCGGCCGCATCTTTCCGGAGTTTCTCGAGCTGGGCCAGATAGTCCTTCATTTGCAATGACTCCGCTCTCCGTAATGGAACGGTACAGGCAATGTACGAAAGCGAACAGACGTGGTTGCCGCTTTTTCCTAGTCTTCGGTGGGCTTTGGCCTTCCCCAAAGGTCCAAGCACCTCCAGCGGCCCCGGCCTCGACCCACCCAAAAGCCCCCACGGCCGGGGCCGTCACCACGGCGCAGCACTTTCAACGGGAACCATCGCCTCGCCACCGCATTTCTTGATTGCATAGTTTTCCCGGCTGTCCGGCCGGGTCCTTGGGTGTCGTGGGGGCGTTTAATGGGCGCTTGTGATCGCACCGCTGTTCTGAAGCAGCGTGTCGACGAGCTTGTTTCCGGGCTTTCCGAGTTAGAAAATTTGCGATCCCGCGTCATCGCAGCCGAGCACATGCAACAGGGGCATAGCGTCGACCGCAAACCGGCCGCAGCAACTCGCCGGACTGCTAAGCCCAAATCATCATCGGCAAAACCCGATCGCCCAAAAAAGCACTTGGCGCGGCCGCCCAGCGAGCAATGACTGATCTGAGGCCTGATTTCCACGTCCAGTCACATGGGGCCAAAGGCGCTCACGAGCCCGATGGTGATCGGGACCAGCGCAACGATTGTCCATAAGGCAGGCGAACTGGAGGACAGGCCGGCGAAAAAGATCAAGACACCGAAGCCGACGAGGGCCACCGAGATGGCGTATGCGAGCGCTTTTTCCATCGCTTGATCCACAGGGAACACTGGATGGATTGCGCCTGTAGGATTCCCTGCCGGTCGAAACGTTCCTATGCCGAATATCCGGCTCAAGCGGTGGATTGGCACCTTTGAGTCTTTGACCCGTCGCGACCCTAGGTGCCGCCTCGACGCGCGCAATTCTGCGCCAAGCGGAGTGGGCCATGTCTGTCTCTGGAGCATCACGGACGAGCGGGTCGACGTGAAGAATTTGGCTCGCCTGTTGGGCGATTAAGGGAAGCCTCCTGCTGGCCAAGCTCTATGGCGTACTGATGCTGGAAGAGCTGCGCTAAGGGCAGTGGAGGCTCGCTGGTTCACGCTGGTGGGCCCCTGTGCTACAATCCACGAGCGATCGGCAGCCGCCGCCATCGCGTCGATCGCCGATAACTAAGCTGGTTATCGACAAACGTAAGTACTCTGTGGCCGTGGTGCCGAGCGTCCGCCACTTTTGCATTACTGGCTCCGGCGCGAAGCATCCCGATCTTTTCCTTGCAATGATTAGATCATCGTTCATGTAGGGAGTTGTTTAATGATTAGGCTGATTTCAATTGCTTCCCTCACTCTGGCTCTGACCACCGGCGCTGGACAGGCGCAGCAGAGCACGCCTCGCGGAGGCTCCCCCAAAGTTTGGAAAGATGCAAGCAGCTCGCTAGCGAACGTGGTTTCTCGAGTGCGGGTGGGATTATGAAAGGACAAGGTCGCGCAAAGCGAGAGTTTGTGATCAATTGCATGCGCGGAAAGCAAATCTAAGCAGGTCGAACGGGACATCTTCGGACGGCTCGCCGGTTCACGCTGGCGGCTGTCCCACTCGTCCTAAAACAAGACGCTGCCGGGCTCGAAATACATGTCCCGGCAGCGTTTCCTTCTCAAACTGAGCACTGAAATCCCAGTTGGTTTCGACTGTGCAACGGCCATGCCACAGGTGTGTGACACGGCCCGCCAGCTACGGGCGGGCCTTTGTCCTGGTCCATCGATAGTTCTCATGCGCGGTCGGCTGCCGTCCGTATCTAACCCTCAGTGTCCTAACTTGATTTTGGGAGTGTCCTAATTCATTCTCAGTACTGACAACATTCACAAGCTCTGTTCACGCACGACGATTTGGGAGGGGCGCTCCAGGACCGTGACCCTTCGCCCGCGATGATGTCATGAAAGGCATGCAAGCCCACTTAGAACTACTTCGCGGGCAAATCGCAGAATGCGAGCGCATGCAGAAGGCCGCAAAGAGTCAGCTCCAGCGCAACGTGTTCGCAAGGCTGCTCGCGCGCTACAGGGCTATCGCGGTCGAACTGGAAGAAGCGATAGCAAAGATGCCTCCTCCAAACACTTTCCGAGATCGCACCAAGCAAGCGCGGCAAGCTGCCAAAGAGTACGGCGACGACCAAAGGAAGCTAGCCAAGAAGCTCCGCCGCAAAATGAATTAAGGCCGCCTCAGTTGGCGGCCTAACTATTTATCCTCGGTCCAAGTCTGTTCGCCGCACTCGCACTCGAACATGCGAACCGCTCCAAATTACGGTGACAGCACTGTCACCGTAATATGGTCGCAAGTGCTTCCACAGCATCGCGCTCATTGGGCATCGCGGATCCGGATGCCTGGCTCGCCGCGGACATAGAATTGAATACGCGAGATCCTACGCTGGAGCCATTGCGCAAGCTGCTTGTGCCGGCTTTCGGTGTACGTGGCAACGACTGCAGCGACAACATTCGCTACCAAGACGGCTGGGATAAAGATCAGCCATCCGCCATCTTTCCAGAGCAGGAAGGCCGGATACATCAGGGTGTGATGAATGAGATAGAGGGTGAAGGAATACCCGGCGAAAAACCGGACGATCTTTGCAGGCCACGGAGAGGCGACGATCCGTCTTGGCTGCGTCGCCACGACGACTCCTAGAACAAAGAGCACGAGGAAGGGGTAGGTTATGGGCTTGTATTCGAGATATGCGCGGGTCGTCGCCACATAGGCGACGATCGAGCCGACGGCGAGCAGGGCGCCCAGCGTCCTGCTTTGCAAGGCAACGGACCTCAGGACGACATAACTGTAAGCGCCTGCCAGCCACAGGGCAAAAAGGGATCGACCGAGACCGTTGTCCTCTTGGAGAGCCCCAAACATGTAGTGGAGGGGGATCTGACCGAAAATGATGGCTATCGGGATCAGGACAGCCGCCCGGGCAGGCGTCGCCCCAATGAAAAACAGCGCGCCAACGAACAGATAGATGTGCCACTCGATCACCAGTGTCCAGAGCGGGCTGGCAGAACCAATGATCGGCCATCGTAGCAGGCTCAGGTGCTCAAGCGGACCGCGGTAGGTTTCGATCATCAGCAAATTGGCGAGAAAGATCGTCGGACTTCGACTACCCTCCAGGACGCGATCGCCAATGAGCCAAATGGTCCCCGTGTCCACGAGGACCACAAGCAAAAGGCATGGCACAAGGGCAGAGTAGATGCGGGCGGCTCTATCAATGAAGAACTGCAAGAAAGTGTAGCTGGGGTTTCTCGATTTCTCGAGCAGCGTATAACTAATCAGGAATCCAGAAAGCACGAAGAACAGTAACACGCCGACATTCTGGGCAGAGGGAGCCCGGACTGGCGGAGTTCTGGCAGGAAGAACGAGATGCCATGACCGATGCAGACCATCTGGGCTGCGATGGCGCGCAGTGCATCCAGGGCTAACGACGTGTCGTTCTTTGATCCATCCAACGTAAACTGACTACAGCTCAATTCTTGTCTCTCGCGATCAGTTCAGATGCATATGGCGTCAATCTCGACGATTAGTTGAACTATTGCAATGTGTGTCTGTGTGTTTCCAAGTTCTGCGACGACGCAGTCGGCCTGGGCAGCAGAATGATCGGAACTGGCAAGTGAGCACGCTGCCCCAGTTCAATCGTGATGGCTTGGTCTCCGTCACGAACAGAATCGTCGGGCGAGCCCGAGATCGCCGGAGCCGATGGTCGATTTGCCAGCACAATGCCCACGAGCTTTGCTGGTTGGCTATTCGCGACGTTATTGGAGCTGATTGGTGAGCGCGCTGGGGCTCGAACCCAGGGAATTACGGTGCCAATGCACTTAACAATGGGCACCCGTTCCGTGGCACATTAAGTGCACTGTCACCGCAATGGTCGTAATGGGCCTGACCTCAGCTCTGCGGCTGCCCCATTCGCCGCAGACGAAACGCGGCTCGATATCAGACAAGTGAACATCGTCAGGCCAGCGATCGGCGTTCAGAGCCACGTGATGGCTGCAATGGCGGCTCAAGATCACCTTCGGCCAGATGCGCGAGATGGGCTTGCGCGGAGTCCTGGTCTACTGCGGCCGGCCGGCGGCGTGCGTAGAAGTGTGGCGGCGTGCAGGGCGAGGCATGCCGCAATCAAAGCGGCATTGTAAGTACCTCGCAAATTATCAATCCCTTGGGGCTCATCCGTCGCGCGAGCTACTGCGCGTTGTGGGTGGGAAAAGCTCCGAGGGCGGCGGTTCTATATGGAGGGGCCAACGGATCCGCAGGGCTCACGGGTTATGAGCACGTGCCCGTGCCGCCAATTTTTGAGCACGTGACCGTTCCAACATTGATGGTGCTTTTGAGCGAAGCCAATCGAGGCCATGATAATTAAGGCCACGACGACACACACGGCTACGAGGTTATGCGTCATTGTGCCACTCCACGGTAAACTGTGACTGGCTTACTCGGGCATCATACTGAGCGGTGGCGGCCGATCAAAAACACAAAATCCACCGCGTGAAGGCCTCACGGGTGGTGGTCAGATCGGCGCCGTGTCCGGTAATAGGGGAATACGTCAGGCAGCCAACGGGACGGGCGCCGGCGGTTCACCCTGGCCGCTGCATTTAGGAAGCGACCGCTCGCTATATCTACCACCCCACAAACACGACGACCAGAACGACCCAGCCCACCGTCGACACCGCATCCATAACCAGCCCCTCTGCCAACCCAGGGCAGGATGGAATTAGCGGGCCCGCGGTGTCGTTAAGTCAAATTGACTCACCCGCGCTGAGCGCAGCAGTCGATTTGCCAACACAAGTGCCCACAGAGCACTTTTTAGGTCGGCTCGTATTCCGGGCTAAATATTTGATTTGGCTTGGTGAGCGCGCTGGGGCTCGAACCCAGGACCCCGTGATTAAAAGTCACGTGCTCTACCGGCTGAGCTACGCGCTCCCATGGCCGCTGATGGCTTGAAGACGGACGCCATCGTGTTCGGTCATTTCGAGAAGCATGTCTTGCCGCCACGCTCGACTTGCGTTGCGGGGAAAACCGGCTGTTTCCGGATCATGCTTCCGCGCTGTGTAGGGGGAGTGGCTGCGGAGGTCAATAGTGCGGGTCGCTGCCGAAGTTCTTGGCAGGGGCGGGGATTCCATCGGCATCCCCGCGGCTTAGCTTGGGATTTTCAACCTGATTGGCGGGCGGTCATCCACGCTGAAGAGCACGTGACTTTTAATCACGGGGTCCAGGCGCCCGAGTTTCGGGCGCCCGTCACTTCGCCTCGCGCCGGACCTCGTTCGGCACCGGCTGCGGCGTACCGGGGGTCGGCAGGGCGACCGGGCGGAGGCCGATCAGCTCGGCGGAGCGGATCGCGCTGTCGCGCCAGAACTGGAACGAGTTGATCCGGCTAAGCTCGAGGATGGCGATGGCGACCGCGGCCAGGAACGGCAGGCTTTGCAACACCAGGACGCCGGCGAAGACGTAGATCTCGGTGATCTGCCGGAAGCTGTTGCTGGCGATCAGGACGCCGGCGCCGATCACCAGCAGGGTGCCGATCACGGCCTCCCAGAACGCCTGGAACTCGATCGACATCCTGCTAAGGCCGCCCTTGGAGGTGCGGGCGAAGGCGATGTGCTCGGTGATGAGGCCCTGCGCGACCGCGCGCGACACCGTCCATTGCACGCTCATCGCCGCGATCATGGCGCCCAGCATCTGGCCGGGCTTGATCGCGACGCGGGCGCGGTACATCGACAGGAAGTGCACCAGCGACACGATGAAGGCGCCGATGATCGGCAGCGTCAGGATCTTGTCGGGGATGGCGATGTCGGCGAAGGCGACGATCGGCACCCAGACGAGGTTGAGTAGCGCCACGACCACGCCGAGGCTTTCGGCGCCCAGCCAGTTCAGCCAGCCGAGGCCATATTCGCGCTTCTGGTCGGGCGTCAGCCGGCTCTTGCCGGGCAGGAACTGTCGCCAGTGCTTCTTCACGATCTGGAGGCCGCCATACGCCCAGCGGTGACGCTGCTTCTTGAAGGCCTCGTAGGTGTCGGGGAGCAGGCCCTGGCCGTAGCGATGGTTGGTGTAGTGGGTGGTCCAGCCGAGCTCCTGGATCGCAAGGCCGAGATCGGAGTCCTCGCAGATCGTATCCGACGACCAGCCGCCGGCCATGTCCATCGCGGCGCGGCGGATCAGGCACATCGTGCCGTGCACGATCACGGCGTTGAGCTCGTTGCGCTGGACCATGCCGATGTCGAAGAAGCCGGCATATTCGCCGTTCATGATGTAGTGCATGATCGACAGGCCGCCGTCGCGATGCTCCTGCGGCGCCTGCACCAGGCCGACGCGCGGGTCGGCGAACGCCGGCACGAGGTCCTTCAGCCAGTCGGGATCGACGACATAGTCGGCATCGAGGATGCCGATGATCTCGGCATCCGCCGCGGTGCGGTCCATGGCGATGCGCAGCGCGCCGGCCTTGAAACCCTGCACCTTCTCGGCGTTGATGAACTTGAAGCGTTCACCGAGCGCACGGCAATGGTCCTGGATCGGTTGCCAGAAGGCGGGATCCGGCGTGTTGTTGATGATGACCACGCATTCGTAGTTCGGATAGTTCAGCCGCGACAGCGCATCGAGCGTCTGCTTCAGCATCTCGACCGGCTCGAAGTACGCCGGGATGTGGATCGAGACCTTCGGGTAGTAATTCTCCGGCACGTTCTCGACCGGCTTGCCCTTCGTGATCAGCCGCTGCGGTGGCCGGCCGAAGGCGACCGCGGCGATCTCGTCGATGCGCGCCATCGCGATGAGGACGAGCGGAACGAGCAGGATCATGCCCAGCGTCAGCGCGAAGGCCGAGCCGAAAATGAAATAATGGCTGTTCCAGAACGCGAACACGGTGGCGGCCCAGGCGCCGACGCCGTTGGCAGTTGCCGACAGCAGGAAGGCCTGCTTCGCGGTCGGTTTCTCGAGCCGCAGGATCGGCAGTGACAGCAGGATGCCGACCAGCAGTGCGATGCCCATCAGCTTCCAATAGTCGGGGTTCTCCACCGGGCCGGTCCAGGCGAATTTCGGCTCGCGGCTGGCGTTGAGGATGCCCCAGTACGGACCGACGCCGCCTTCGAAGAATTTCCAGGGCTGATCGATCGCCTCGACGATGTTGTATTCCATGCCGATGGCTTCGGCACGGCTGACGAAGTTGCGCAGGATCAGCGCCTGCTGGAACGGGCCCGGATCGGCGTTGCGCAAATTGTAACCCTGGCTCGGCCAGCCGAACTCGGCGATCACGATGCGCTTGCCGGGGAACAGGTTGCGCAACAGGTTATAGCGGTCGACGGCCTGGTCGACCGCCTGGTCCGAGCGGAAGTTTTCCCAATAGGGCAGCACGTGGGCGGCAATGAAATCGACGCTGGAGCCGAGGTCGGGATTGTCGCGCCAGATGTTCCAGATCTCGCCGGTCGTGACCGGCACGCGGACCGATCCCTTGACCTTCTTGATCATGTTGATGAGGTCTTCGACCTTCTGCTCGCCGCGGTAGATCACCTCGTTGCCGACCACGACGCCGACGACGTTGCTGTTCTTGCGGGCGAGCTCGATCGCAGCCTTGATCTCGCGCTCGTTGCGATCCTTGTCCTTGTCGATCCAGGCGCCGACCGCGACCTTGAGGCCGAATTCGGCGGCGATCGGCGGCACCAGCTCCACACCGCCGGTGGACGAATAGAGGCGGATCGCGCGCGTCATGGTCGACAGCGTTTTCAGGTCGGCGCGGATTTTCTCGATCGTCGGGATGTTGTCGATGTCGGGGTGGGCCGAGCCCTCGAACGGTGCGTAGGAGACGCTGGGCAAGAGGCCCTTGAAATCAGGCGCGGGTTCCTTGTCGCGCAGGACTCCCCAGAGGCCGGCGTGGAGCGCGGACACAAGCAACAGAACGGCGGCGACAACGCGCATCGCGGCTAAACCAATAGGGGCTGAGGTGGCAGGGCAGCGGATCCGACCCCGAGATCCGACCGAGTCCGCGGCAAAGGGAGCATACCTCTGCCGCGCGGTTTCACAACTGTCATGGCCTCATGTCCTTATGAGGGCATGGCCTTTTCGAACGATGCGTGGCAGTGCCAACCGTGTCTATGGCCGATCGTTCCTGAACGACAGCTGAAACGATCGCGGCTATTTCTGGGGCGCGGGCGTCGGGCTTGGCGCAGGCGAGGGGCTGGCGGCCGGCTGGGGAGCTTGCGAATTGCCTGAAGCCGGCGCTGCAGTTTGCGAGGCGCTCGCCTGCTGCGGCTGGGAGGCCGGGTTGATCCAGCAGGCGTGCACGCGGCTGTCCAGGGTCTCGGCGACCTTGGGGTCGATCTGCCCGCCGAAGCGGGTCAGGCAGCGGAAGGCGGCCTGGATGTGGCCGCCGGGGCAGCCGAAACGGTCGTAGAGGTCGAGATGGCGGAACGCGGTATCGAGATCATCCCGCCACATCAGCCGCACCACGCGCCGGCCGAGCCAGACGCATTCGGGATTGCCGGCGGGGCCGTTGATGACCTGGGCCGCTTCCGCGAATTCGTCGGTGCGGCGCTGGTTCTGGGCGGCGTCCTTGGCGGCGTCGGCGGGTTGGGCGGCGGCCTTGCTCTGGTCGGGGGCGGGCGAGCCGCTCTGGGCGTAGGCGCCACCGAGACCGGCGAGAACGAGAAGGCAGGAGACGGCCAAGGTGGCGGCGAACTGCCGCAGGACCGCATTTCGTAACTCGAACACCCGTTGCCGCATGAATTCCCCAATATGTCCGCTGACCGTCCGCATCCCGACCTCGCGGACGCGCCGGTGATGGCGTCCAAATGGGTCTCCAATGCGGCGGAAAAGTCCTTGGGAGTCCATGACCTGTATTTGGAATTTTGTCCAGCAAAGTCACGATGCTAGGCCCCGGTCGAACGGCCGCAGCAAAAAATCCGTTGGGGGGAGGAACTGATCCGCACCTGGACACCCCCTTGGCAGACGGCGTGCAAGCAGGTAATCGACGGGCCCTTCGCGGAGGACGGAACCGATTTCTCTTCGTACGCCACTGGCGCTTCTGCTCGTTTCACTGGGTGCGATTGCTGCCGTGTGGTGGTGGTTGGCGACGCCGATCACGCTCGCACGTGCCCCGATCGATCCCGCCGAGAAGGTCCAATGCGTCTCCTACGCACCGTTCCGCGGCGAGCAGTCGCCGCTGGATGCGTGGACGCATATCGACGCCGACCAGATCGAGCAGGACCTGCGCCAGCTCAAGCAGATCACCGACTGCGTCCGCACCTATTCGATGGAGAACGGGCTCGACCAGGTGCCGGCGATCGCCGCCAAGGTCGGCGGGCTGAAAGTGCTCCAGGGCATCTGGCTCTCCAGCAACCGCAGCAAGAATTTCGAGCAGGCCGCGCTCGCGGTTCGCCTCACCAAGGAATTCCCGTCCATCATCACCGCGTTGATCGTCGGCAACGAGGTGCTGCTCCGCGGCGAGATGACCACGGCCGACCTCGTCTCCATCATCCGCTCGGTCAAGGCGCAGGTCAGTGTGCCCGTCACCTATGCCGACGTCTGGGAGTACTGGCTGAAGAACCGCGAGGTCTATGACGCCATCGACTTCGTCACGATCCATATCCTGCCCTATTGGGAGGATTTCCCGGTGCGCGCGAAATTCGCAGCGAGCCATGTCGAGGCGATCCGCGAGCGCATGGCGGTGGCGTTTCCGGGCAAGGAGATCCTGATCGGCGAAACCGGCTGGCCGAGCGAGGGGCGCATGCGCGACGGCGCGCTGCCGTCGCGCACCAACCAGGCGCGCGTCGTCTCGGAAATCCTGAGCCTTGCGAAGGCACAGAAGTTCCGCGTCAACCTGATCGAGTCCTATGACCAGCCGTGGAAGCGCAAGCTGGAAGGCACCGTCGGCGGCTATTGGGGTCTGTATGACTCGGTGCGCCGGAGCCTGAAATATCCGCCGGGCGAGCCGATCAGCAATTTCCCGTACTGGAAATGGTACATGGGCGCCGGCATGGGCCTCAGCGTGCTGGTGTTCGCGGTGGCCGGTCTCACGCTGCGCCGGCGGCCCTGGACGCCGCGCTTCTCGGCCTGGCTCGGTGTCGGCATCTCGGCGACGACGGCGGGCATCCTGCTCGGGATCGGCGCCGACAAGATGTATTACGAGAGCTACGGCATCGGCGGCTGGCTGCTCTGGGGCGCGCTGCTACTCGCCGGCATCCTGTCGCCGATCTTCTGCGCGCAGGCGATGGTGATCGGCCGCAGCCTCCCGACCTTCCTCGATCTGCTCGGCCCGCGCGAGGGCCGGAAATGGTCGAAGCTCACCGCCGTGCTCGGCCTGACGCTGGCCGTGACCGCGGTGATCGCGGCGCAGACCGCGCTCGGTTTCGTGTTCGACCCGCGCTACAAGGATTTTCCCTACGCCGCGCTGACGATGGCGGTGGTGCCGTTCGCGCTCTTGATGTTGAACCGGCCGCAGATCGGTCAGCGTCCGATCGCGGAGGCGGTGTTCGCAGGCGTGCTGGCGCTGTCGGCCGTCTTTGTGCTCTTCAACGAGGGCCGCGAGAATTGGCAGTCGCTGTGGACCTGCGCGATCTACCTTTTGTTTGCGCTCACGCTGTGGCGGGCGCGGGCCGAGCAAATCCAAGAATGAACAGGCCGATCGCAAGGCCCGACAGCACGACATTGTAGAGCACGATGCCGAGGCCAGCGGCGATGACGCCGACGGTGAGCAAAACGATCGACGGCCGCATCAGGTTCAGCGTCGCAACCACCAGCGCGACGATGCCGAACACCGAATTCTTGAACAGCACGGTCGAGACCGAGCGCGCCTTGCAGATCAGCGTCTGAAGTCCGGCATCGCAGGCGAGCGCGACTTGCGACAGCTCGATCGCGAGGTAGCGCAGATAGAGCGCATAGCCGACGGAAACGAAGCCGACGACGATCAGGAACTGCACCTGGTAGGACGTGAGGCGGAAGGGTTTTTTTCTCATGGGGGCAATATGGTCGGGATGGCGCGGGCAGGCAACAGGGCAGGCGATGTTTCTGTTGGTTTGGCTCGCCCGGGCAGCCTTTGGGAACACGCGAGGGGCGGGCTGAGTTCTGAATGTTATGACGTCCAACGCATGTTGCCTTCAAGGAGTGAGCATGGACAAGCCAACTCAGGAGCAGCTGAACGAGCTCAAGAGGTTGAGCAAGGAGGCGCGGGTGGAGGATTGGTCGGAAATCGTCCAGTCCAGGGATGAAGCGGAGATGCGCATTCGGGATCTGAAGGAAAAGGCGCGCATCGAGTAAATCATCGCGTGCGCAAAGAGCCATCAAATTCGACCCTACGTCTTCCGGCTCTGTTTCCAAATGCAGACCGGCGCCTGATCCTTTGATCAGGCGCCGGCTATCGAAATTACAAAGGCGAGGCGCAGCCTCACTTCTTCTTGGTGCTCGAGCCCGTGGTGTTCTGCATCTTCTGTCCGGGCGCGCTTTCCGAGTGGCCCGGTCCCGCGGTATTGGTCTGGTGACCGGGCGCGTATTCGGAGGTGCCGGGAGCTGTCGAAGGCTTCGTCGTGTTCTGCATCTGCTGACCGGGCGCGTTGCTCGAAGCGCCCGGCGATTTCGTCGTTTGCGCGAGCGCCGAGGATGCCGCCAGAACGACGGCCGTCGCGATGATCAATTTCTTCACTTGTACTTCTCCTTGGTCATGGACGCGGGCACGAGCGATGTCGCGCGTCGGCCGCTCCGGTTCAGAACCGTGATAACTTGGCAGCCGATGGCTGGTTTCGGTGGTGGACCGAAATTTAAGTCTATCGAAGCGCACAGGAACACGCCGGCATTCACCGCGCGTTCAGGTGGAAGCGAATTCTGACCTACCGCCGGAAGAACGACGACAGCGTCGATCCCGCAGACGCTGATGCCGTCTCCGGCTTCGCCGGCGCCGGCTGGGCCGCGGGTGCAGGCGCGGGCTCCTCACGCTTTGACGAGCGCTTCGAGGAGTAGTTGTGGCGGCGCTGCGGCTTCTCGGGCTTCGCGCTGGGCGCGGGCGCGGTTTCGGCTTGCGGTGCCGCGTCCTGGTTCTTCTCGGAGCTCTTCTCCTGAACCCTGTCCTGAGTCTTTTCTTGTCTCTTGTCTTGCGCCTTCTCTTGCGACTTCTCTTGGCCGCCGCGCATCGACAGGCGCTGACCGTCGAATACGGTGGTCTCGCAATGGCGGTCGTTCTCGGTGAGGCCGGCGCAAAGTTTTGCGGCGGCGGCGGCGTTGATCAGAGGACCGGCACCCAAGCGGAGCTGCATGCCGAGGCCGGTGGCGCCTTCCTTGATCATGATGATCGGCCGCAGTGCTCCAACTTCGGGATTGGATTTCGTCACGCCGCGCCAGAGTGCGCGCAGGCCGTCGATCGAGTTGGCGCCGCCGAGGTCGATCGCAAAGCGCGTCTGCTGGACTGCGATCGCGGGGGCTTCGGTCTCGGCTGCTTCCGGCGGCTTCGTTGCTGCCACGACGACCTCGGTTGGAGCAGGAGCCGGCTCGGCCTTCTTCTCGGCGGCCTTCTCAGCTGCCTCGGGCTGAATCAGTTTGGACGCGGCCGGATCCGGCGGCGCCATAATCGACTTGGACGGCACCAGCGGAAGGGTCGGCAGCGCCGATGTCGTGGCCGGCGACTGCTGCACGAGCGAGGCGGCAGCCGCGGTCTGCGGCGGCGGGCTCGAGGACTCCTTCACAGGCGCCTTCGGCGTGTCCTTCGCAGTATCCTTCTGAGTATCCTTCGCAGTTTCCTTGGCGGCTTCAGTGCGCGGCTTCTCGCTCGCCGGAGCTGGCGTCGAGGCGACCGGCGCCACGCTGGGAGCTGCGGTCGCTGGCGCGACATCCTGCGGCTTGGCGCCTTGCGACGGCGCGGCGCCCTGCTTGGCGATGGCACCGGTGACGGAATCGAGACCCTGCTCCAGCACCGTGACGCGTGAATAAAGCCGGTCGCGATCGCTGTTCAGCGTCTCGATGGCGGCGGCGAGCCGGCGCGCCTCGTTCTGGCTCTCCTTGGTCAGCATCTGGAGCCGGTCGGCCTGGCGCGCGAGATCGGCGGAGGCGACCTGGTCGCGCCGCCAGCTGAGCTGGGCCTGATTGGCCATCACGGCGATGACGACGGCCCCCACGGCTGCGACGCCCCACGAGCCCAGCCGCCACATCATGCGCCGGTCGAATGCGCTTTCCTCGGCCAAAAGTCCGGAGAGCAGCCCGCCGGTCTCCTTGGTGCCGAAGGCATCCGCCAGTGGGTCGGAATCCTTTGCCATGAACGTTAAGTGCCCAGCCCTGTCCGGCTTCCCCGAATCAATCAGGGAACATTAACAGGAAATACGCCCCGCACTTGAATTCCGGGCGTTTGCGGGGGTAGCAAGGCGGGAGCATCAGGGCGGCCTGCCGTCCGCCGCACCACTTGATTCGGCCGTATCTGACAGGATTTCGATGACCGCCCGTTCCAGCCTCACGATCGTGCTCGCCGCCGGCGAAGGCACGCGCATGCGATCGAGCCTGCCGAAAGTGCTGCATCCCGTCGCACATCAGACGCTGCTCGCCCATGTGCTCGCCGCCGCGCCAAAGGGAACCGGCACGTCGCTCGCAGTCGTGATCGGTCCCAATCATCAGGCAGTTGCGGAGGAGGCGAAGCGCGGCCGCCCCGATGCGCTCACCTTCGTGCAAGCCGAGCGGCTGGGCACCGCGCATGCGGTGCTGGCAGCGCGCGAGGCGATCGCGCGGGGCGTCGATGATCTCTTGATTGCGTTCGGCGACACGCCGCTGATCTCGGCCGAAACCTTCGCGCGGCTGCGCGAACCGCTCGCCAGGGGCGCCGCGATCGCCGCGCTCGGTTTTCGCGCCGCCGATCCTTCCGGCTATGGCCGCTTCATCGTCGAGGGCGACCGCCTGGTCGCGATCCGCGAAGAGGCCGATGCCAGTGAAAAGGAGCGCAAGATCGATCTGTGCAACGCCGGCCTGATGGCGATCGACGGTCGCCGCGCGCTCGAAATTCTCGGGCAGATCGGCAATGCCAATTCCAAGGGCGAATATTATCTGACGGACGCAGTCGGCATCGTCCGCGAAAAGGGATGGGAGTCGGTCGTGATCGAGACCAGTGAAGATGAAGTGCGTGGCATCAACACCAAGGCGCAGCTCGCCGAAGCGGAAAGCGTGATGCAGGCGCGCTTACGCAAAGCGGCGATGGAGGCCGGCGTCACGCTGGTCGCGCCGGAGACGGTGTACCTGTCCGCCGACACCGTGTTCGGCAAGGATGTGACCATCGAGCCGTTCGTGGTCATCGGCCCGGGCATCTCGATCGCCGACGGCGCGGTGATCCATTCCTTCTCGCACATCGTGCAGAGTTCGATTGGCAAGAACGCATCTGTCGGTCCGTTCTCGCGCATGAGGCCGGGCAGCTCGCTCGGCGAAGGTGCCAAGATCGGCAACTTCGTGGAGACCAAAGCCGCGACTCTCGAGGCGGGTGCGAAGGCCAATCATCTCGCCTACATCGGTGATGCGATCGTCGGCGCCAAGTCCAACATCGGTGCAGGCACCATCACCTGCAACTACGATGGCTTTGGGAAGCACAAGACGGTGATCGGGCAGGGTGCGTTCGTCGGCACCAACTCCTCGCTGGTCGCCCCCGTCAAAATCGGCAACGGCGCCTATATCGGCTCCGGCTCGGTGATCACCCGCGATGTGCCCGACGATGCGATGGCGCTGGAGCGCAACCAGCAGACCATCCGCGAAGGCGGTGCTGCGCGCTATCGCGAGATGAAGACGGGCGGCAAGACTCTCGAAAAGAAGCCGGAGAAGTGAGCGAGGCTATTCGTCCGCGAATTCGGAGAAGATCGCGCGGGTCAGGCGCCAGCCGCGCGGCTTGGCGCGCTTGGCCGGCTCGCCTTCGGGATGCTTGATGAAGAGGGGCTTGTTTTCCTTGCCCCGCAGGGGCGGCGGCCAATGCGCAAGGTGCGTGCCCGAGGTCTCGCTGGCGCGCAGATACATCGACGACAGGCCTTTGCGGTCGGATGAGCTTCTCATGGCCGTCTCTCCTGGGCGGGAATTGTTAGCCAAACATGTTGACAGTGAGTTAACGTGCGAGCTTAAAGGCCGGCCAAATCGACGCAGGCGAGGCTCGGTGTGATCTGGCGCTGTCTCAATCAGCAATAATTATTGAGTATCTGGTTCCGTAGGAGTTTCGCTAAAACCGACCGCGTCGTTTAGGCGATTTTTCGGCGATTTGGGGGATAGTGATCCGCATGTGCGGGATTGTCGGCATTCTCGGGCGCGAGCCGGTTGCAGAGCAATTGGTGGATTTGCTCAAACGTCTCGAATATCGCGGCTACGATTTCGCGGGCGTCGCCACACTCGAAGGCAAGCATCTGGAGCGCCGCCGCGCCGAGGGCAAGCTGAAGAACCTGGAAAAGCGGCTCGAGGCAGAGCCGTTGAAGGGCACCACCGGCATCGGTCACACCCGCTGGGCCACCCACGGCAAGCCGACCGTCAACAACGCCCATCCGCACGCGACCGAGCGCGTCGCCGTGGTCCACAACGGCATCATCGAGAATTTCCGCGAGCTGCGCGAGGAACTCGAGACGAAGGGCACGGTGTTCCACACCGAGACCGACACCGAGATCGTGGTGCACCTCGTCGACGATCTGCTCGCGCGCGGCAACAAGCCGGTCGAGGCCGTCAAGCTGACGCTGGCGCGCTTACGCGGCGCCTTCGCCCTCGGCTTCATCTTCGCCGGCGACGACGACCTCATGATCGGCGCCCGCAACGGCCCGCCGCTCGCGATCGGCTATGGCGACGGCGAGATGTATCTCGGCTCCGACGCCATCGCGCTCGGACCGTTCACCGAGACGATCAGCTATCTCGAGGACGGCGACTGGGTCGTGCTCACCCGCAACAGCGCAACGATCTTCGACAAGGACGGCCACGCCGTCCAGCGCGACAAGATCAGGCACGCGGCCTCGACCTCGCTGGTCGACAAGGCCAACTACCGCCACTTCATGGCGAAGGAGATCCACGAGCAGCCGGAAGTGGTCGGTCACACGCTCGCGCGTTATGTCGACATGGCGACGGAGCGAGTCTCCCTGCCGGTCAAGCTGCCATTCGATTTCAAGACCATCCAGCGCATCAACATCACGGCCTGCGGCACGGCGAGCTATGCCGGCTTCGTTGCAAAGTACTGGTTCGAGCGTTTTGCGCGTGTGCCGGTCGAGGTCGACGTCGCCTCCGAATTCCGCTACCGCGAAGCGCCCCTGCGCAAGGGTGATCTCGCCATCTTCATCTCGCAGTCCGGCGAGACCGCCGACACGCTGGCGGCGTTGCGCTATGCCAAAGCCGGGGGCGTGCACACGGTCGCCGTCGTCAACGTGGCGACATCGACGATCGCGCGCGAAAGCGAGACCGTGCTGCAAACGCTGGCGGGACCCGAGATCGGTGTCGCCTCGACCAAGGCCTTCACCTGCCAGCTGATGGTGCTCGCAAATCTTGCAATTGCGGCCGGCAAGGCCCGCGGCGAATTGTCAGACGAGGATGAGACCAGGCTCGTCCATGGCCTCGTCGAGATCCCGCGCTTGATGTCGGATGCGCTCACCACTGAGGTTGAGATCGAGCGTCTGGCGCGCGAGATCGCGAAGTCGCGCGACGTGCTCTATCTCGGCCGCGGCACCAGTTTTCCGCTGGCGCTCGAAGGCGCGCTGAAGCTGAAGGAGATATCCTACATCCACGCCGAAGGCTACGCTGCCGGCGAGCTGAAGCACGGACCCATCGCGCTGATCGACGAGACCATGCCAGTCGTCGTCATCGCGCCCTATGACCGGGTGTTCGAAAAGACCGTCTCGAACATGCAGGAGGTCGCCGCCCGCGGCGGCAAAATCATTCTGATGACCGATGCCAAGGGCGCGGAGGAGGCGACCGTCGATTCTCTCGTCACCATCGTGATGCCCGACATGGCGGGGGCATTCACGCCAATGGTCTATGCCGTTCCCGTGCAGCTGCTCGCCTATCACACGGCCGTGGTGATGGGCACCGACGTGGACCAGCCGCGCAACCTCGCGAAATCGGTGACCGTGGAATAGGCACAAGGGATATCGGTTGGTCGCAGTCTTCCAAAACCTGCTAGAAGACCCTAGCTTGTGTGCTGCGACCGACCTGGAACCCGAATGACCCCCCGCGACGACGCGCCTGCGCCACTTGATCCCGTCCCGGAACCGCATACCGGCCTGATGGGCCGTTTTCGCAATTATTTCCTGACTGGCCTCGTCGTGACGGGGCCGATCGCGATCACGCTTTATCTGGTCTGGTGGTTCGTCACCTGGGTCGACGGCGTGGTGCGACCGTTCGTGCCGCTGGCCTATCGACCCGAAACTTATCTTCCCTATGGTGTTCCCGGCTGGGGACTGATTGTCGCATTCTTCACGCTGACGCTGGTCGGCTTCCTCGCGGCCAACCTGATCGGCCGGACGCTGGTCGACGTCGGCGAGACCTTTCTCGGCCGGATTCCGGCTGTGCGCGCCATCTACCGCGGCCTCAAGCAAGTGTTCGAGACGTTGTTCTCGGGCAAGGGCTCGAGCTTCCGGAAAGTGGGCCTGGTCGAGTTTCCCTCACCCGGCATGTGGTCGATCGTGCTGATCTCGCAATCGCCGAACGAGGACATCGCGCGCAACCTGCCGGGACAGGAGGAGCACGTCTCGGTGTTCCTGCCGTGCTCGCCGAACCCGACCACCGGCTTCTTCTTCTACGTCCCGAAGAGCAAGATCATCGAGGTCGACCTCAGTGCCGAGGATGCCGCGACGTTGATCATGTCGGCCGGCGTGGTGCAGCCTGGCTCGGCACCAGATCCGAAGAAGGCCGCCGCGCTCGCGGGCGTGGCGAACGCCGCACGCATCGCCAACGCGTCTGCGCTCCAACCCCAGCAGCCTGCGAAAGTGGAGTAGGGCCATTCCCGCGCGGGATGGCCGCGTTCACGCAGGCGTTCGCGTCCTCTGCTAGTCTCCGGTTGAACTGATCGTATCGTTCGGAATTCGACCTGGAGTGCATGATGTCCAAAACCATTGCGATCCTCGCGCCCGGTGCCATGGGCAGCGCCGTGGCTCGCCGCCTCAGCGAGAATGGCGCGCGGGTGCTGACATCACTGAAGGGGCGGAGCGAGGCGACGCTGAAACGGGCGGCGGACGCCGGCATGATCGGCGCCGAGGACGACGCGCTCGCCGAAGCCGACATCATCCTCTCGATCGTGCCGCCGGGCGAAGCCGTGGCGCTGGCTGAACGGCTGGCCGCGCTGATCGTCCGGCGCGAGAAGAAGCCGGTCGTGGTCGACTGCAACGCCGTCAATGTCGACACCGTGCAAAGGATCGAGGAGATCATCGGCTCGGCCCAGGCGCCCTTCGTCGATGCCGGCATCATCGGCTTTCCGCCGCAGCCAGGCGGCAAGAGCCCGGCGTTCTACATGTCGGGCGAGCACGCCAAGGACGTCGCGGTGCTGAAGGACTTCGGCCTCGACGTGCGGATCGTCGAAGGCCCGGTCGGCGCGGCCTCTGCGCTCAAAATGTCCTACGCCGGTATCGTCAAGGGCCTCGCCGGCATCGGCTCGGCCATGGTGATCGCGGCCACGAAAGCGGGCGCGGCCGACGCGCTGCGCGACGAGCTCGCGCTCAGCCAGCCTGCAATTCTGGCGCGCCTCGAAGTGGCGCTGCCGGACATGATCCCGAAGGCGCATCGCTGGGTCGCCGAGATGCGGGAGATTTCGGGATTCTTGGGTCCGGATCATCCGGCCAGCCAGATCTATGAAGGCTTTGCGAAGTGGTTCGAGCATCTCGCCGAGGATGCCAAGGGGAAGGCGATGGATGCCGCGCTTATGAAGGCGTTCGCGGCGAATGTCCCGAAGAAGGACTAGGCAGTAGACTCGTAAGCGCGGAGCCACAGCCGGATTGAAGCGAGTTGGACCATGGCGAGGAAGTTGGTGGCGAGCTTGTCGTCGCGGGTGGCGACGCGGCGGAAGTGCTTCAACTTTGAGAAGAACCGCTCGATGAGGTTGCGCTCGCGGTAGACCCATTTGCTAAAGCAGGGTTTCCAGCGCCGGTTGCTCTTCGGCGGGATGTTAGGAGTGGCTTCTTGATCCTGGATCAGTTCGCGGATGCGGTCGGCGTCGTAGGCCTTGTCGGCCAGCACGATGGTGCGTGGACGAAGACGGTTGAGCAGCGTGTCGGCGATCTGGCCGTCATGCGTTTGCCCGGCGGTCAGGCCGAGCCGAATTGGGAGCCCTCGCGCATCGACGACGACCCGCCGGGCGTCCACTCGTGGCACACGGCTTGTTGGGCAGGAGCGGCTCGATCACGCGCCACTCGAAGTCGGTTAGATCATATCGGCTCATGCCGCGCGTGAATCAGAGTTCAGTGCAAGCTGGAAGCCCCCAATTGGTAGACGCCCATGAGGAACTTTTCGCAATTACTCAACCAGGCGCTTGGCCGCTCCGATGAAGCGAGCACTACAATCCCGGTGATCTCGCCGCCCAAGCCTTGGTGGCCTGGCAGCTTTCCATCGCTCGGACGTAGGCAGGGCGTGCCGTCGTGCGGGCGAGATAGTCCCGCTCGGTAGAACCGGGGACGTAGTTGCCAGTTCGCACGCCGAGCAGGAGGGCGTAGCTCACCGAGATATCGGCAGCAGTGAATCGGTCGCCGGCGAGATAGGGCAATCCGCGAGGCGGCGAATAACTAACCCCAGCCGGCTCTCGAAGGTCTCGAGGGCCCAGCGGGTAACCCGGGCATCTCGCTCGGCTTCGGGCGCCAGTTCGCGACCGACAAAGACGGCGTTCATCGGCCCGGCGAGCCCGGCCTCGCCTAAGTGGAGAAATTGCAGATAGGAAGCGAAGGCGGGATCGTCCGGGGCGACGGCAAGCGAACCTGAGCCGTGGCGGGCGAGCAGATACTCAAGAATCGCAATCGATTCGACCATGATCGTCTCGCCGTCCTGCAGTGCGGGAATGAAGCCGGCGGGGTTGATCGCGAGGAAATCGCGATCATTCTCGACTGCGAGCAGATCGACCGGGCGCAGCCGATAAGCCAATCCTAATTCCTCGAGCAGCCAAACAACACGGAAGCCACGACCTTCGCCATAGACGGTGAGCATAGTTAAGCGTTCCTGGATTGGGCTAGATGTACTAACTCGCAGAGGTAAGCCAGTCGCGCAACGGACTATCGATGGCGCATAATGCACTCAAGGCTTGGCGCATATTCGTCATTCTACAATGCGGCCCTTCCCACTTTATGGGTTCACAATCTAGAATCTACCTGCATGCCCGATCTGTCGAATGTCTTGCGCCAAGACCTTGGGCTAAGACAGTGGTTGCGTCTCCGAGAACATATCGACAATCTTGTTGGTCATGCCGTTCACGATCAGCACCTGATCCTTCATCTTGACGTACATATAATCGCGCAGCTCTGGCAATTGCGCGAGCACCTGCGCTGGCAGTCCTTGAGCCTTTACGCCTTTTGGAAGTGTTGCGCCAACGGCAGGGGTAAAGTCCCTGGCTGGCTGGGTGGTCTTCAGCCGGAATTGGATCTCGTTATGCTCTGTCAGCACGGTCTTGCGGATCTGCTCGCGCTGCGCGTTGGTGAGGCTGAGTTTCGGCAGGGATGGACGTTGCGATATCGTTGTGCCGTCGCTCAATTCAACCGCACCTTGCCCACCCGGTTGCGCGAGCGATACTGCGGGCGCGCCGAGTAAGATCGCGAGCGCGGCGATGGTGGTGGGAGCCCTCATGGTCTGCTCCTCCCTGTCTGCGCCGCCCTTGAGCAATTAACGGGCCGATCGTGCGTTCCGTTCCGCGGCGGGCCCGACGAGCGCGCCTTTGCCTGTCCTGCGGGTAATCATGCTCCGGGATCAGGCTACGGCAAGAGTTCCGTGCGTGCGCTCAAGGCAGGCAATGACGGGAATGTACCATCTTGCCCGAGCATCGCTTTCCCGGAGGCATTGCGGCGGCGACGGATCAGCGTGGATGACCCCATATGCGCCAATGGGTAGGCTGAATGTCGGCGTGCGTTTTGCCCGATCGATCGACCCAATTGGATCCATCCTTGTGACAGGGAAAGGGAAGCGAGTGGACGATACCATCAAAGTCCAGCGCGCAGATCTCGAGATCCCCGTCTAAGGGAGCCGTCGAAGTGGACTGCCATTCGGTGGAGATGAACTGCATGATCTACCTCCAGCAGGGATGTGGGGACAGTTCCAATATACTCTTTAGCACGAGTGATCCGTCCCTGAATGTGAGCCAGCTCGCAATGAAGCAAGGAAAACGTACCCTTCATTAGGGCAATTGCATTGTCCTTGCCTCGGGCGCACGAGAACGCTTCAGCCCGCACCGATCAACGGGATCGCCTCGTCCCGCTCGTAGAGATACAAGAGGCACCGCAGCGCTTCGCCGCGCTCGCCCTTCAGCTTCGGATCGTCCTTCAGGATGCGCAGCGCCTCGTCGCGGGCCTGGGCGATGAGCTGGCCGTGCACCTCCGGGCGCGCGATGCGGTACCCGGGCAGGCCGCTCTGGCGCACACCGAGCACGTCGCCTTCGCCGCGCAGCTTCAGGTCTTCCTCGGCGATACGAAAACCGTCAGTGGTTTCGCGGATCACCTTCAGCCGCGCCTTCGACATCTCGCCGAGCGGCTCGCCATAGAGCAGAATGCAGGTCGAGGCTTCCGAGCCACGTCCGATGCGGCCGCGCAGCTGGTGCAGCTGAGCGAGGCCAAAGCGCTCGGCATTCTCGATCACCATGATGGTTGCGGCGGGCACGTCGACGCCGACCTCGACCACGGTGGTCGCAACGAGTAGGCCGATCTCGTGGGCGGCGAACTGGCCCATTACATGGTCCTTCTCAGCGCCTTTCATCTGGCCGTGGACGAGGCCGACGCGCTCGCCGAAACGCTTTTGCAGGCTCTCGAAACGTTTCGTCGCATTGGTGAGGTGCTCGGTGCCCTCGGCTTCGGATTCCTCGACCAGCGGGCAGATCCAGTACACCAGCTTGCCGGAGGCGAGCGCGCGGCCGACGCCCTCCATGACCTCGCTGATGCGGCTCATCGGCACCGCGCGGGTGTCGATCGGCTGGCGGCCGGCGGGCTTTTCGCGCAGCTCGGAGATGTCCATGTCGCCGAAATAGGTCAGCACCAGCGTGCGCGGGATCGGGGTCGCGCTCAGCACCAGGACGTCGACGGATTCGCCCTTCGACGTCAGTGCCAGGCGTTCGCGCACGCCAAAACGGTGCTGCTCGTCGACGATGGCGAGGGCGAGATCCCTGAAGATCACATCGTCCTGGATCAGCGCATGGGTGCCGACGAGCAGGTCGATCTCGCCGGCTTCAAGCTGCGCCAACAGCTCGCGCCGCTCCTTGCCCTTTTCGCGGCCGGTGAGGATCGCGACCTGCATGCCGGCGCGCTCGGCGAGCGGGGCGATGGTCTTGATGTGCTGGCGCGCCAGGATTTCGGTCGGCGCCATCAGCGCGGCCTGCTTGCCGACCTCGGCAACCGCCGCGGCCGCGAGCAGCGCCACCACGGTCTTGCCGGAGCCGACGTCGCCCTGGAGCAGGCGCAGCATGCGCACGGGCTGTTTCAGGTCCTCGGCGATGGCCGAGGCAGCGCTGCGTTGCGAGGGCGTGAGCGCGTAGGGCAGGGCATCGATGATCTCGTTGCGCAGGTGTCCGTCGCCGGCGTTGCGCACGCCGGCGGGGCGGCGCAATTGCGCACGGATCAGGGCGAGCGCGAGCTGGCCGGCCAAGAGTTCATCGAAAGCGAGGCGCGACCAGAACGGCTGGTCCGGCAGAATGTCCGTGAGCTCGACCGGCTGGTGCACGCGATTGAGCGCTTCGGCAATTGGCGGGAAGTGGCAGCGGCGCATCACCTCCGGGCTGATCCATTCGGGCAGGGCCGGCAGCTTTTGCAGCGCCTGCGCGATCGCGCGGCGAAGTGAGCCGAGCGCGAGGCCCTCGGTCAAGGGATAGACCGGATCGATGCCGGAGAGCTTTGCAATCGCCTCCTCGTCGAGCACGCGATCGGGATGCACGATCTGCGGGATGCCGTCATACATCTGCAGCGTGCCGGAGACGTAACGCTTCGCGCCCATTGGCAGCAGCTTCTCGACATAGCCGGGCTTGGCGCGGAAGAACGTCAGCACGACGTCCCCGGTGTCGTCGCTGGCGTAGACGAGGTATGGCGCGCGCGCGTTGCGCGGCGGAGGCGGACGGTGGCGATCGACGGTGACCTCCAGTGTCACCATGGTTCCCTGGGCGGCGTCGCGGATCTTTGGCCGGGCCCGGCGGTCGATGACCTGGCTCGGCAGATGCAGCAGCAGATCGACCAGCCGCGGCGTCTCGCTGCGGCTGAGCAGGTATTGCAACAGCTTGTCCTGCTTCGGACCGACGCCGGACAGGCTGGTCACGGGAGCAAACAGCGGGTTGAGCAGGCTGGGCGCATTCGTGGAATCTAAGATCGTTCCTCGCCGTCATGCCCGGCTTTATGCCGGGCATCCACGTCTTTTTTTCGAAGCCCGGCTGACCATGACGCACCGGATGGGCGAACTGTCACAACAAAGGGCTGACACGGCCGGTCCGAATGGCTATATCCACCCCGCCCGGCACGTCCGGGCTTTCTGCGTTTGACTGGATTTGAGAAATGACGGGAACGACACGATCGAGCAGCGGGCTGGACGACCGCCGCAAGCGGCTTCTGTTCCGCTGCTGGCACCGCGGCACGCGCGAGATGGACCTGATCCTCGGCCGCTTTGCGGATGCCGAGATCGGCAATTTGTCCGAGCCTGAATTGATCGAGCTCGAGCGCCTGCTCGAGGTCAACGATCCCGATCTCTATGCCGCCATCACCGGCGACAAGGTGCTTCCGGCCGACGTCGCCGGCGCGCTGTTAGCCCGCATCAAGGCGTATCCCATCGCGGACCGCGACGCATGAAGCAGGGTATGAAATCACCGGCCGAGCTGCTGACGCCCGGCCGCGCCTTGACGCTCGCCAATGTCGCCGAGGGCGCCGAAGGCCTCGTCGTCTCCGATCTCGCCCGCGCCATCGCGGCGCGGCCGAAGAAGCCGGCGGTCAGTCTTGCGGTGGTCTGCCGCGACGGTCCGCGGATGCAGCAGCTCGAACGCGCGCTGCAATTCTTCGCGCCCGATCTGCCGGTGTTGATCTTCCCGGCCTGGGACTGCCAGCCCTATGACCGCGTCTCGCCGCATGGCGGCATTTTGGCGCAACGCCTGACGACGTTGGCGCGGCTTGCGTCCCTGACGGGCAGCGACAAGCCGCTGATCGTGCTGACCACGGTGAATGCCGTGGTTCAGCGCGTGCCTGCGCGCGAGCTCGTCGCGGCGCAGGCGCTGTCGGTTGCACCGGGCAACGTGGTGCCGATGGACACCATCGTCGCCTGGCTGGAGCATAACGGCTACAACCGCTCCTCGACCGTGCGCGAGCCCGGCGAATACGCCGTGCGCGGCGGCATCCTGGACCTGTTTCCGGCCGGTCTCGACCAGCCCGTGCGCTTCGACTTCTTCGGCGACAGCCTGGAGTTCGATCCGCTCCTTCGACGCCGAGACCCAGCGCACGCTGCTCGACATGCGTGCGCTCGACCTCGTTCCGATCTCGGAATTCCAGCTCGTCACCGACACCATCCGCCGTTTCCGCATGGGCTATGTCGCCGAATTCGGCGCGCCCGAGCGCGACGATGCGCTGTACGAGGCCGTCAGCGAAGGCCGCCGCCATCCCGGCATGGAGCACTGGCTGCCGCTGTTCCAGGACCGGATGGACACGCTGTTCGACTATCTGCAAGGGGCAGCAGTCGCGATCGAGCCGCAGGCCGAGGACGCTGTGCGCGAGCGCTTCAAGCAGATCCTCGACTATTACGAGGCCCGGCGCGAGGCGATGGAGCATCCCGGCGGCGGTGCCATCTACAAGCCGTTGCCGCCTGACAGGCTTTATTTGACCGAGGAGGAGTGGGGCAGGCGCCTCGGTGATATCCCGCTGGCGCGGTTGACGCAGTTCTCAGTGCCGGCCGATGGCACGAGTGTCATCGATGCCGGTGCGCGCAAGGGCCGTGACTTCGCGCCGGAGCGCAACGACACCAGCGTCAACGTGTTCGAATCCGTGGTCGCGCATGTGATGGCACTGCAGGCCCAGCGCAAGAAGGTCGTGATCGCGCTCTGGACCGAAGGCTCGCGCGACCGCATGACTTCGATGCTGCGCGACCACAAGCTGGCCCACACCACCAGCGTCAACAGCTGGCGGACGGTGCAGGCGACCCCGCGCAACGAGACCATGCTCGCCGTGCTCGGCCTCGAAAGCGGTTTCGAGACCGACGAGATCGCACTGATCAGCGAGCAGGACATCCTCGGCGACCGCCTGGTGCGGCCGCGCAAGGCGAGCCGCAAGCTCGACAATTTCATCTCGGAGGTGACGAGCCTCACTGCCGGCGACATCGTTGTTCACGTCGACCACGGCATCGGCCGCTTCATCGGCCTGCAGACCCTCGATGTCGCCGGCGCGCCGCATGACTGCCTCGAACTGCATTATGCCGCCGAAACCAAGCTGTTCCTTCCCGTCGAGAACATCGAGCTGTTATCCCGCTACGGCTCCGACCAGACCACGGTCGAACTCGACCGCCTCGGTGGAGGCGGTTGGCAGACCCGGAAGGCGAAACTCAAGAACCGCATTCGCGAGATCGCGGGCGAATTGATCAAGATCGCCGCCGCGCGCCATCTGCACGAGGCGCCCAAGCTGCCGGTGCAGCCGGGCCTCTACGACGAGTTCTGTGCGCGCTTCCCCTATGACGAGACGGAGGACCAGCTGGGTGCGATCGAGTCCACCCTGAAGGACCTCGAGCTTGGCCGTCCGATGGACCGGTTGATCTGCGGCGACGTCGGCTTCGGCAAGACCGAGGTGGCGCTGCGCGCGGCCTTTGCCGTCGCGCTCGAAGGCAGGCAGGTCGCTGTCGTGGTGCCGACCACGCCGCTCGCGCGCCAGCACGCAAGGACCTTCACCGAGCGTTTCAAGGGCTTTCCGGTCAACGTGGCGCAGGCCTCGCGCCTGGTCGCGACCAAGGAGCTCAATCTGGTCAAGAAGGGCATCGCCGACGGTTCGGTCGACATCGTCGTCGGCACCCACGCGCTGCTCGGTAAGGCGATCAAGTTCCGCGAGCTCGGCCTCGTCATCGTCGATGAGGAGCAACATTTTGGCGTCACGCACAAGGAGCGGCTGAAGGCGTTGCGCTCCGAGGTGCACGTGCTGACGCTGTCGGCAACCCCGATCCCGCGCACGCTCCAGCTTGCGCTCACCGGAGTGCGCGAGCTCTCGATCATTGCCTCGCCCCCGGTCGACCGCCTCGCGGTCCGCACCTTCGTTGCCCCGCACGATCCGCTGATGATCCGCGAGGCGCTGTTGCGCGAGCGCTATCGCGGCGGCCAGGCATTCTACGTGGTGCCGCGCATCGACGACCTCGCCGAGGTCAAGGATTTCCTCGACAAGAACGTGCCGGAGATGAAGGTCGCGGTCGCGCACGGTCAGATGCCGCCCGCCGTGATCGAGGACATCATGACGGCCTTCTACGACGGCAAGTTCGACATCCTGCTGTCGACCACGATCGTAGAGTCCGGCCTCGACATTCCCAACGCCAACACGCTGATCGTGCATCGCGCCGACATGTTTGGCCTCGCCCAGCTCTATCAGCTCCGCGGCCGCGTCGGCCGCTCCAAGCTGCGGGCGTACGCGCTGTTCACGCTGCCGGCGCAGCAGAAGATTACCGCGCAGGCCGAGCGCCGGCTCACCGTGCTGCAATCGCTGGAGACGCTCGGCGCGGGCTTCCAGCTCGCCTCGCACGACCTCGACATCCGCGGCGCCGGCAATCTGCTCGGCGAGGAGCAGTCCGGTCACATCAAGGAGGTCGGCTTCGAGCTTTATCAATCGATGCTGGAGGAGGCGATCGTCAATCTCAAGGCCGGCGTCTCCGAGCCTGCCGCCGACCGCTGGTCGCCGTCGATCACGATCGGCATGCCCGTGCTCATTCCCGAGGACTATGTCGGCGATCTCTCGGTGCGGCTGTCGCTGTACCGGCGTCTCGCCGATCTCGACACCGAGGAGGAGATCGAGAACTTTGGCGCCGAGATGCGCGACCGCTTCGGCGTGCTGCCGGACGAGGTCCGCTATTTGTTCAAGGTCGCCGCGATCAAGGCGTTCTGTCGCAGGGCCAATGTCGAGAAGATCGACGCGGGCCCGAAGGGCGCCGTCATCGTCTTCCGCGACAATTCCTTCGCTTATCCCGAGCGCCTGGTGACCTTCATCCGCAGCCACGGCCAGGCCGCCAAGGTGCGCCCCGACATGAAGGTGGTGTTCCTGCAGGACTGGGAGACCCCGGAAGAGCGTCTCGCCGGCACCACGGAGATCATGCGGCAACTGGCGCATCTCGCCGAGAGCAAGAAGGCGGCGTAGCGAGGTGCCGTAGGGTGGGCAAAGCGAAGCGTGCCCACCAATTGTCAACGTCACGGAAAGATGGTGGGCACGGCGCTTTGCGCCTTTGCCCACCTTACGGCATTGAGGTTGTAACTACGACGCCGCGCGCGACGCATCGGCCGACAGCCGCGCCAGCAGCGATCGTGCCGTATCCGACGGCGACAGCGAGTCCACGCTGACCACGGGATCGCTGCGCATCTCGTGCTTGCCGTTGGAGGTGTGCCGCATCACCGCGGACAGCCGGCGGGCGATCATGTGGGCGGTGCGGAAGTCGGTCTCCGCGAACACCGCGATCACCGAGCCGTCCTTTTGCGCCACGCCAAAATCCATCTGCCGCATCAGGCGGCTCAGGATGCGCGCGGCATCTAACTGGGCGCGGGGATTATTGGGATCGAAGGCGAAGCGGGCGACTGAGAGGCCGCCGCCGCGGGCCAGCGTCTGCTCGACCGCCTTGGCGAAATCGCGGGCGAAGGCTTCCACCGTGAGCAGGCCGCTGCGCGGATCGAGCCAACCGCCGGCGTCGATCGAGCGCAGCGTGCGGCTCAGCTGCGCTTCCATCGCATGCTGGCGGATCAGCGGCAGTGCATTGGCGGCGACCTTCACCGGCTCGCCGGAGATCAGCTCGAGATTGGGCAGATCGTAGCTCTGCGCGAGCTGGTGTGCGGTGACGACGACGGGCAGGTTGCGGAAGCGGGTGTCCTCGGCGAGCACCGTCAGGAAGGCATCGGCGACGCGCGCCGTAAAGCCTTCGGCGAGCACGACGCCGTCGAGGTCCCGGGTGTTGAGATGCTTGGCAGCGGCTTCGATCGAGAGCGCGCCGATGACGCCGACGCGTTCGCCGAGCGCGACCGAGAGCGCAGGATAGGCCGCGCCACGGCCGATCAGGAGCACGGTGGCATCGCGTGCGGGATCGGCCTCAGGTAGCGAGACCGTCGCCTCCGGCAGCCGGCGCAGCACGGTGGCATGAAGGGTGCGCACTCGCAGCGCGGCGCGGAGCCGCGCGATCAGGCGGTCGGGATTGCCGCTGCGTGAGGCGAAGGGCAGGGCGTTGGGAGGCAGCGTGCCCGCGGCGTCCATGGCCACGAAGGGAAGGTAGGGCGATTGGCTGGCGATCTTCTTCGCGAGCGGAGCGATGTGCGGCTCGTGTCCGGCATGCATCGCCGCGAGAACCGCGGCCGGCTGCACCTGCTCGACCGCGCGTGCGGCGCTGGACCAGTCGGTGTCGACCACGGGAAAGAGCCTGGCCTCGTCCAGCGCCGCAATGAAGGGCGGCCGTTCGACATTCGACACAAACAGGATCGGGCCCGCCTGGGACATTGCAAACTCTGATCACGCAACAGGTGCCGCGCAATCTAGTTTGGCCGCCTTAATGCGGCGTCAACGGAACGGCTGAAACTGGGCCTAGACCGGCCCCGAGCGGTCGCGAAAAGCCTCGACCATCAGGGGGTTAAGCCCGAGCTCGCTGAGCGCCTCGCGGGCGCGGGTATTGTCCTGGGCCCGGCCCGCCAGCCGGTGGCCGGAGAGGCGGTCGGGCAGCGCGGTGAGCAGGGCGCCCTGGCCGAGCCGGCGGGCCCATTCCTGGAGGTCATTGGAGAGGAATTGGTAGCCGCCGACGGCCATGATGCCGGACGGCGGCGCGGTGATGCAGATCGCGCCGCTCGGACGGTCGAGCCGCGCGGCATAGCCGGTATCGACATAGTCACGCGGCGGCTGCGCAATCAGCGTCTCGCCGACCGGCTGCGGCGGCGCGTAGGCCGCGATCGGCACCATCGGCCCGCGCAGGCCGAGCGTCCCCTTCGGGGTCAGCAGGATCTCGCCGGCGATGGAGGAGCCGGACTGCTCGCGCGGGGCGCCATGCGGCCCCGGCATCACCGCGACAGGCATGCCGTCCTCGCCGCGGCGGACGCCGAACAGGCCGGCCTCGCCGAACAGATAGACGTCCGTGAGCGGCGCATGCGGCGCGATCCAGGCATCGCTTGCGGCGACCTGCTCGGGCGCGCGCCAGAGGCCGATGACGTTGCGTAAGGTCGGCATCCGCGCCGCGAGATCGGAATCGCCGAGGCGCAGCGCGAGCTGGGCAGGCGCGATCAGCACCTCGCATTCGTGCTGGTCGATCTGCTGCTCCAGCACTTCGCTCTCGAAGGGATGATGCAGCGCCAGCGTGCCGCCCGAGAGCAGCCACACTGCGAGCGAAGAGGCCAGCCCCGCGAACGACATCGGCGCGAACGCCGCCATCACGGTCGCGCCCTGCTTGACGTCGGCTTCGAGCGACATCGCCAACCCGCCGGCGATCAGGCTGAAATGCGGCCGCGGCACCGGGCGAAAACCTTCCGCGGTGACGTCGAAGGAGATCATCGCCGCCTTGCGGCCGTCCTGGATCACGGTGCGCGTGGTGCCGGGCGGGCGAGCCAGCACGTCGTCGAGCGAAGCCATGCCTTCGGGCAGATCAGTGCCGAAGCCGCAGACGTGACGGATCGAGAAGGCTTCGGCGGCCGCATGCATCGCAAGGTCGGCATAGCTGACGCCGTCGACCGTGCTCATGGTAACGATGGCGCGCGCGGCGGTGCGGTTGAGCGCGGCGGTCAGTTCCGCGTGCCGCCACAGCAGCGGCAGCACGGCGACGACGAGGCCGGCGCGATGGGCGGCGAGCACCGTCAGCACGAACTCGACCGTGTTGGGCAGCTGGATCGCGATGACGGAATTGGCCGGCAGGCCGGATTCCACGAAATACGCCGACAGCGCCTCGATCGCCGTATCGGCCTCGGCGTAGGTCATCCGCCGCGGCTGGTGCCCGGTCACGCGCGCCTTGTTGAGGGGATCGAGCAAAGCGGGCGCGTGCGGCTGCCGGGTCAGCGTGCGCTGAAACAGCGTGTCGAGCGTCGGCGATGTTGCTGGCTGGTTCACGGCGTCACTTTGCTTGATGAGCTTGCGGCTGCCCCTTCGACCACCAGGTCTCCGGCAAATAGCCGGACAGCGAAGTGGCCTTGGGCCGTTCTATCCGATTCCAGCGGGCGATCCATTGCTCGGATACGTTAAACAGGGGGATTGTGTAGAAGCCCGCGATCAAAGCGCGGTCGAGCGCGCGCACCGCCGAGACGAAATCCGTATGTTCACGGGCCTCCAGCAGGGCGGCGATCATGGCATCGACGGCGGGATCCCTGGCGCCCATGTAGTTGCGGGTCCCCGGATTGTCGGCGGCTGCGCTGCCCCAATAGAAATACTGTTCATTGCCGGGCGACAGCGACTGGTCCCAGCGGTTCTGGATCATGTCGAACTCGTAAGCGAGCCGGCGCTGATCGAACTGTACGGGATCGACCGAGCGTACGGCCACCTCGATGCCGGCGCGCTTGAGGTCGCGCTGGAAGGCGAGCGCGATGCGCTCCTGGTCGCGGGTCGTGACCATGATCTCGAAACTGAAGGGCGCCTTGGTCGCGCGGTTGCGCATCACGCCGCCGTCGAGATCGTAGCCGGCCTCTGACAATAGTTTCAGCGCGGCGCGCAGCGTCGTGCGGTCGCGTCCCGAGCCGTCGGTGACCGGCAAGCGGTAGCTGCCGTCCATGATGTCGGGCGGGATCTGCGCGGCGAAGGGTTGCAGCAGCTCACGCTCGCGCGCATTCGCAGGGCGGCCGTAGGCCGATAGTTCCGAGCCGGCGAAATAGCCGGCGACGCGCGAATAGAGCCCGAAGAAATAGCTGCGGTTGACCAGCTCGAAATCGAACAGCAGCGTCAGCGCCTTGCGCACGCGGATGTCGGCGAAGATCGGTCGGCGGGTGTTGAACACCAGGAATTCGGAAGGCTGCGGCACCCCCGGCTTGATGGTGTCGCGGATCACTTCGCCGCTTCTGGCGGCCGGAAAGTCATAGCCGTCGTGCCAGCGCAGGGGCTCGTGCTCGACACGGAAATCATAGAGGCCGCGCTTGAAGGCTTCGAACTGGCCGTTGGCCTCGCGAAAATAGTCGAGCCTGATCTCGTCGAAATTGTAGAGCCCGCGATTGATCGGCAAATCGCGGCCCCAATAGTCGGGATCGCGCGTGAGCGTCACGCTGGCGCCGGGTTTCACCGCCGTGACGCGATAGGGACCGGAGCCGACCGGGCCCGTCAGTGTCGTCTCCTCGAAGCTGGCGACGTCCACTGCATGCTTCGGCAGGATCGGCATCAGGCCGAGGATCAGCGGCAGCTCGCGGTCATTGGCGTCGGTGAGGTCGAAGCGGACGGTGAGGGGATCGGGCGCCTCGGCCTTCGTGACCTTGGCGTAATACTGGCGGTGATTGGGGCGGCCGTGGTCGCGCAAGAGCTGCCAGGAGAACAGCACGTCTTCGGCGAGCACGGGTTTGCCGTCGGAGAAGCGGGCGCGCGGATCGAGGTGGAACGTGACAAAGGTCCGGTCGTCGTTGGTTTCGACGGTCCTGGCGAGCAGACCATAAAGTGTGAACGCCTCGTCCTGGCCGCGCGCGAGCAGGCTCTCGACCACATAGCTCCGCACCTGCTGCACGGCCAACCCTCTCACGATGAAGGGATTGAGGCTGTCGAAGGTGCCGAGAACGCCCCACGTCATGCGTCCGCCTTTCGGGGCGTCCGGATTGGCGTAGGGCATGTGAGTGAAATCGGCAGGCATCGCCGGCTTGCCATGCATGGCGATGGCATGGGCTTCCTCGGCACATGCGCCGCCTGCCGACAGCTCGACGGAGAGGGCCAAAACGAGGGCCGGGGCGAGACGGCAAAGGCGGCGTCCGGGGCCCTCGAAGAGGCGCGGGAACATGAACATCGGCACACGTTGATTCGAGGACCGGCGGGCCTGAATCCTATCACAGGGAATTTCACTGGGCGCGGCTGTGGATCTGGCCAAAGACGCTTGTCGGCATTGATCTTTTCGTCGGCCACGTTAAGAAGGCGGTCAATCGCGCAAGAGCGCCGAGCCCGTCACTTATCCGCCTCAATTGACGGGGAGAGAGCCGCGCCCAAGGCGGCCAGGTTCGGCGCTTCGGAGCGGTTCGGGCACTTCCCGTTCAGAAAGGGTTTTCCGCAATGAATTTTCGTTACTTGGCCGCGTCCGTCCGGCCGCGCGGGCGACTTCTCGCCTTGTTGACGGCGACGGCGTTGGCCGTTCCGTTTGCCGCCGAGGCCCAGACCCCGGCGCCGGGCCCAGGTGCCCCCAAGGCGGCTCCGGCCCCAAAAGCCGCTCCGAAGGCCGCCCCCAAGGCTCCCGCGCCCGCAGCGTCTCCGCAGGCCCAGCAGGCTCCCGCTCAGGGCGCTCCGGCGCAGCAGGGCGCAGCCCAGCCGGCTGATCAGCAGATCCAGCTGATCTATGCCCCTGGACCAAGTTCTGCCTGAAGGGCCAGGATGCCAATGCCAAGCAGGTCTGCTTCACCGGCAAGGACGGTCGCATCGAGTCGGGCCAGCCGGTCATCGCCGCCGTGATCATCGAGCCGGAAGGCGAGCCCAAGAAGATCCTGCGCGTGACGCTGCCGCTCGGCATGCAGCTCGTGCACGGCACCCGCATCATCGTCGACAGCAACGCGCCGCTGCAGCAACCGTATGTGATCTGCTTCCAGAACGGCTGCATGTCCGACTACGAGGCTACGCCCGAGCTCATCAACAGCATGAAGAAGGGCCAGAATTCGTTGTCCAGGCGATCAACGCCAACGGTGCGCCGCTGACGCTGCCGCTGCCGCTCGCCGGCGAATTCCAGAAGGCCTATGACGGTCCGCCGACCGATCCGAAGGTGTTCGAGGAAACCCAGAAGAAGCTCCAGGAAGAGCTTCAGAAGAAGGCCGAGGAGCAGCGCAAGAAGCTCGAGCAGCAGGGCACGGCTCCCGGCACGGCTGCGGCTGGTCAGAAGTAATCGGGACCACATCCGAACATGAAAAAGGCGCTCGGTTCGAGCGCCTTTTTGCTGGCCGCTTGCTGACGGCGAATTTCAGTTCAGCGACGGGTTGCGCGGGCGATAGCCGCCAGCCTTGTCCTTGATGAAGATCTCGGCGACCTGTGAATGCCGGACCGGCTCGCCGGAATCGTCGGGCAACAGATTCTGCTCCGAGACATAGGCGACGTATTCCGACTCCGCATTCTCCGCGAGCAGGTGATAGAACGGCTGGTCCTTGTGGGGCCGCGCCTCCTCGGGAATCGACAGCCACCACTCCTCGGTGTTGTTGAATTCCGGATCGATGTCGAAGATCACGCCCCGGAACGAGAAGATCCGGTGGCGCACAACCTGTCCGATCTGGAATTTGGCTGTCCGCGCTTTAATCATCCCCCGTCGATAGACCAGGATTGTGGCCGATGCTAGTGGCCTTATCCGGAATTAACCTTCGCGTCAGGGGCGCATAGCCCCCAAGTCTTCAGAAAACACTTCAATAATGGTCGATATCCTCAATCTGGCTCTACCCTATTTCGGCTTGATCTTCGTCGGATTCGCCTGTGGCAAGACCAAATCCCTGCCGGAATCGGGCCTCGCCTGGATGAACTTCTTCCTGCTCTACGTCTCGCTCCCGGCGCTGTTGTTCGCGATCATGTCGAAGACGCCGTTTGCGGAATTGAACAATCCTCCGTTTCTGGTCGCGACCACGCTGTCGACGGTTGCGGCGTTCACGCTGGCGCTGGTGGTCGGCAAGATGCTCGGCCGGCTGTCGCTGCGCGAGGCGACGCTCGCGGGCCTCTCCGGCGGCTACGGCAATATCGGCTATATGGGGCCGGGCCTGGCGCTCGCGGTGCTCGGGCCGAAGGCGTCGGCGCCGACCGCGCTGATCTTCTGCTGCGACAGCATCTTCCTGTTCACGATCGTGCCGCTGCTGATCGAGCTGTCCGACCGCGACCATCCCTCGCTCGTGCACGCCTTCGGCGTGGTGCTGAAGCAGATCGTGCTCAACCCGCTGATCATGTCGGCCTGTTTTGGCGCGGCGGTGGCGGCGCTGCATATCGAGCTGCCGGTCGCGCTCGATCGCACCATCACCTTCCTCCAGAACGCTGCTGCTCCGACTGCGCTGTTCGTGCTCGGCGTGACCGTGGCGCTGCGCCCGTTCGACCGGGTGCCGTGGGAGGTGCCGGGCGTGATCGCGGTCAAGCTGCTGATCCATCCGCTCACGGCGTTCGGCCTGATGCTGGCGTTCGGCCCGTTCGCGCAGCCTTGGGCCGCGACTGCGATGCTGATGGCCTCATTGCCGCCGGCGCTCAATGTGTTCGTGATCGCCCGCCAGAACGATGCCTGGATCGAATCCGCCTCCGTCGCGGTGCTGCTCGGCACCTTCGCATCCGTGGTCACGCTGACCAGCGTGATGTGGGCGATCCAGAGCGGGCGGCTGATGTTTCCATGAGCGGTTGCGGAAGTTCACCTCTCCCTACGGGAGAGGTGTTCGAGCGCTCCGGCTGGCAGTTAGTTCGTGGCTACCTGCGCCACGTCGGCGTCAGGCCCTCGCGCATCGCAAAACGCCGGAGCGGGCCGATCGCGCCAAGCAGGTGCATGCCGACGGCGCGGACCGGCTGCAGCGGCAGGAAGTCGTTGAGCAAAGAGCGATTGGCGATGTCGATCGCAAAGGTGCGGCTCAAAATGTCCGGACGCCGCGCCCGGTCGTAGCGCCTCAGCACCTCGTCCATGCCGGGATCCTGGCCCGTTGCGACGGCTTCGCCCGCGAGCCGGGCGATGTCGGCGGCATCGCGCAGGCCGAGATTGAGGCCCTGGGCGCCGATCGGGGGAACCACATGGGCCGCTTCCCCGACCAGCGCGACACGGTCTCGGCCAAAGGATTTTGGACGCTCGATAGCCAGCGGGAATAGGTTGCGCCCGGGCTCGACCGTCATGCGTCCCAGAATTGAATGCGACTGCTTCTCGATCGCGGCGGACAGCTCCTCGTCGCTCAGGCCGCGCAGCCGTTCGGCCTCCGCGGGGGCCGCGACCCAGACGATGCTGGAGCGGTCGCCGGGCAGGGGGACGAACACGCAGGGACCATGCGGCGTGTGGAACTCGGTCGAGACATTGCGGTGCGGCCGCGCATGGGCGACGTTGAAGGTCAGCGCCGTCTGCGTCAGTTCGCGCCGCGTCACGGCGATGCCGGCAGCTTCGCGGCACAGCGAGTGCCGGCCGTCGGCGCCGACCACGAGCCGGGCCGAGAGGAATTGTGCCGAGGCCGTGCGGATGGCGACGTCGTCGGCTTCGATCAAGATGCTTTCCGCCTCGTCGTCGAAACGGACGAGCTGGGGAGTTCGGCCGCGCGTTCTTCGAGCGCCAGCATCAGCGAACGGTTGTCGATGTTGTAGCCGAACGTGTCGAGACCGATTTCGTGACAGGAGAACCGGACCTCCGGGGCACGGAACAGCCGGCCGGTGTCATCGACGAGCCGCATGACCTCGAGCGCGGCCGCCTTGTCCTTGCAGCGCGACCAGACGTCGAGGCGCTCCAGGAGATCGACGGAGGCACCGAGCAGCGCGGTGGTGCGGTTGTCGGCATAGGGCACGCGCCGCGCCACCAGCGCGGTCCGCGCACCCGCCTGCGCCAATGCGATCGCTGCTGGAAGTCCCGCCGGTCCGCCGCCGATCACGGCGGTGTCATGGAGTGTCGATGCGTCTGTCATGGAACGACATTTGACACGGCCCGCGGCAAATTCAAGCCCGCTGATTTTGCTTGATTTTATGACGAATTGCGCGGCCGCGCGTCGCAATGGCGGATGTGCAAATCGGTCTCGTTCTGGTAGCAGAAGCCATGGACAGCCAAGAGGATTCCCTGAAGCCCACCCCCGCGATCCGCGCTGCGGCGTTCTCGGTGCACATCTTCACCGCGTTCGGTGCGGCGGTCGCGTTGCTGGCGATGCTGGAGGCCGTGCGCGAGCACTGGGCGGCGATGTTTCAGTGGCTGGGCGTCGCTCTGATCATCGACGCGATCGATGGTCCGATCGCGCGTCGGCTCGACGTCAAGAACGTGCAGCCGAACTGGTCGGGCGACGTGCTCGATCTCGTGGTCGACTTCGTCACCTATGTCTTCGTGCCGGCTTACGCGATCGTGGCCAGCGGGCTGTTGCTGCCGGTCGCCGCGCCCTTGCTCGGCGTCGCCATCATCGTCACCAGCGCATTATATTTCGCCGATCTGCGCATGAAGGCGGACGACAATCATTTCCGCGGCTTCCCGGCGCTGTGGAATGCGGCAGCGTTCTATTTGTTCCTGCTGCACTGGCCGCCGCTCTGGTCGACGCTGCTGGTCGCCGCGCTCGTCGTGCTGACCTTCGTGCCGTTCCACGTGCTGCATCCGGTCCGCGTCGTGCGGCTGCGCTGGCTGACGATGTCGCTGATCGCGATCTGGGCGCTACTCGGCCTCTACGTGCTGGAGATGGATTTCCGCGTCGGCACCGGCGTGACCGTGGTGCTCTGCGCCATCGCGCTCTGGATCAGCTTCAGCGATGCCCTGATACGCCTGGTAAAATCCTTCGCATGATGCATCTCCTCACCAGCCCCGAAGCCTGGGCCGCGCTGCTGACGTTGACGTCGCTCGAGATCGTGCTCGGCATCGACAACGTCATCTTCCTGTCGGTGATCGTCTCTCGCATTCCGGAGAAGCAGGCGCACCGTGCCCGCCAGATCGGGCTCGCGCTGGCGCTGGTGTTCCGCATCATCCTGCTCAGCCTCCTGGTCTGGCTGATCGGCCTGACCGCGCCGGTGTTCTCGTTCGCCGGCTACGACTTCTCCTGGCGCGACCTCATCCTGATCGGCGGTGGCCTGTTCCTGATCGCCAAGGCAACGCACGAGATCCACGGCGAGGTCGAAGCCGATGACGGCGAGGGCGACGAGAAGTCCGCCGGTAACGCCTTCTTCTGGGTGATCATCCAGATCGTGATCATCGACATCGTGTTCTCGCTGGACTCGATCATCACCGCGATCGGCATGGCGCAGGACATCGAGATCATGATCGCGGCCGTCGTGATCGCCTGCCTGATCATGTACATTTCGTCGGGCCCGGTGTCGCGATTCGTCGCGGAGCATCCGACCACCAAGATGCTGGCGCTGGCGTTCCTGGTGCTGATCGGCGTCGCGCTGGTCGCGGACGGATTCCAATTCCACATTCCGCGCGGCTATATCTATTTCGCGATTGCGTTCTCGGCGGCAGTCGAATTCTTCAACGTGCTGGCCAAGCGCAACCGCAGGAAAGCCGGCGCGCCGTCGGTCTAGCCGTTCCAATTGCGTCGAGTTGACAAGGCGGGCGCGATGTCTTTCGCTTGTTCGCGAGAAGGCCGAGAGCAAGACAACGAGGAGGTCAGGTGATGACCAAAGCCGTCCGTGTGCACCAGGTCGGAGGCCCTGAAGCGCTGGTCTATGAGAGCGTCGACGTGCCGGCGCCGGGCCCGGGCGAAGTGCGCATCCGCCAGCACGCGGTCGGTCTGAACTTCATCGACGTCTACTACCGCACCGGCCTCTACAAGGCGCCGGGACTGCCCTTCATCGCCGGCAATGAGGCCTCGGGCGAGGTCACAGCTGTCGGGCCCGGCGTGACGCATTTCCATCCCGGCGACCGCGTCGCCTACTACCACAATCTCGGTGCCTATACCGGCGAGCGCAACATTCCCTGGGAGAAGCTGGTCAAGCTCCCCGACCACATCACCCACGAGCAGGGCGCCGTGCTGATGCTGAAGGGGCTCACGGTCTGGTATCTCCTGCACAAGACCTTCAAGGTCGAGCCGCATCATCGCGTGCTGATCCACGCCGCTGCCGGCGGCATCGGCCTCTTGGCCTGCCAATGGGCGAGCGCGCTCGGGGCCCACGTCATCGGCACCGTCGGCTCGCGCGAGAAGGCCGAGCTTGCGGAGGCCAATGGCTGCGACCACGTCATCCTCTACAACGAGGAAGACTTCGTCGCGCGCGTCAAGCAGATCAGCCGCAACGAGGGTTGCGACGTCGTCTATGATGGCGTCGGCAAGGCGACCTTCCCGGGCTCGCTGTCCTGCCTGAAGCCGCGCGGCATGTTTGTTTCTTTTGGCAATGCCTCCGGTCCCGTGCCGCCGTTCTCGATCGCCGAGCTCAACAATCACGGCTCGTTGTTTGCGACGCGGCCGAAGCTCAACGACTATGTCGGCAAGCGCTCCGAATTGCTGGAAGGCGCCGACACGCTGTTCGCCGCCGTCATCAACGGCAAGCTGCACGTGCCGATCAACCACGCCTACGCGCTGAAGGACGCCGCGAAGGCGCATATCGATCTGGAAAGCCGCAAGACGACGGGCGCGTCGATCTTGAAGCCGTAGTTCTTCCGTCATTGCGAGCGAAGCGAAGCAATCCAGAATCTTTCCACGGAGGCAGACCGGATTGCTTCGCAATTTTGTCGCGAGCTCCTCGCAATGACGAACCTCACGCCACCCGCCGTGCCGCGCCGGCCTTGGTCAAAATCCCGTCGAGACAATCGATCATCTCGGCGATCTCTCCCTTCGTGACGTTCAGCGACGGCATGAACCGCAGCGTGTCGACCTGTGGCGCGTTGAGGAGCACGCCGGCTTCGAACGCTTGCGCGACGATGCCGGGCGCGATCGGCAGCTTGAGGTCGAGCGCGAGCAAGAGCCCGCGTCCCCGCACGCCGCCGAGACCATGCCGGGCCGAGACCTTTTGCAACTCGCTTTCGAGCAGGAGGCCGGTCTCGGTGACCCTCTTCAGAAAGTCGGGCTTGCTGACCTCCTGAAGCACCGCAAGCCCCGCCGCGCACATGATCGGGTTGCCGTTGAACGTGCCGCCCTGATCGCCGTGCGCGAAGCAGGAGGCGCGTTCGGTCGCAAGCAGGGCGGCGAGCGGCACGCCGCCGCCGATGCCCTTGCCGAGCGTGATGATGTCGGGCGAAATCCCCGTGTGCTCGTAGTGAAAGAGCTTTCCGGTCCGGCCCATGCCGGTCTGGATCTCGTCGAAGATCAGGAGCAGACCGTGCGCCTCGGTGAGCGCGCGCAGCTCTTGCAGGAACTGATCGCTCGCCGGCCACACGCCTGATTCACCCTGGATCGGCTCGAGCATGACGGCGACGGTGTTGTCGTTGATCAGCTTCTCCACCGAGGCGATGTCGTTGAGCTTGGCCTTCTTGAAGCCGGCGACCTTGGGCTCGAACAGCGGTTCGAACGCCTTCTTGCCAGAGGCCGACATCGTCGCAAGCGTCCTTCCGTGGAAGCCGCCTTCGAAGCTGATGATCTCGAACGCGCCGTTCCTGTGTAGGCTGCCGTATTTGCGCGCCAGCTTGATCGCGCCCTCATTGGCTTCCGCGCCCGAGTTGGCAAAGAACACCTGATCGAACGCGCTGCCATCGACCAGCGCCTCGGCAAGCTTCAGGCTCGGCTCGTTGTAGAACGCAGGGCTCGGCGTCAGCAGCCGCTTGGCCTGCGCGGCCAGCGCATCGGCGATCGCAGGTGGCGAATGGCCAAGGCAGTTCACGGCCCAGCCCTGCACGAAATCGAGATAGCGCTTGCGGCTGTCGTCCCAGAGGTAGGAGCCGGCGCCGCGGACGAACACGGCCTTGGGCCGTGCAGTGATGTCCATCAGCGCATCATACGGATGGGTGGCGGTGATCATGTCGAACTCCTCTGGAGGCGGGTGGAAAAGACGCGTGAAAAGCAAGAAGGCCGCACTTTGCGGGTGCGGCCTTCTCGAAAACTCTGCTGAACTCAGGCGATCAGCGGCGTCGTCGGACATGGCGCAACCCATCATCGTCGCGGGTGCGACGACGGAAAGCTGCGCGGCGGTGGGTCCGAGAGTTGATCATGGGGCGCGTCCCTACAGCCGAACGGCATGGCTTGTCAAGCGGACGGTTTGCGAAACACTCGCCCGGCGTGCATCGGTCAGGTCGGATGCGCAGCCTTTTCGGCGCCGTCGTCACCCCAATCCGCGTCCGCAATCGCAGTGTCGATGAGCTCGCCGCGCATCAGCTTGAGCGGCGATGACCAATACAGCGCGATGTTGTGGAAGGGATCGGTCAGCACCTTGAACACCCACACCAGTCCGGTCGTGACGTCGCGCTTCGCGAAGAGCTGGATCATGCGGGCAAGCCCTCCACCGATGCCGATGGCGAGCCAGAGCGCACCGACGTGGCGGATGAAGTCCAACCGATCGGCCGGCGGAACGAACAGACCGAACAGCGTCGGATAGACGTACAGCGCGATCGGCGCGCTGCCCCAGACCAGGAGCAGGATGATCTTGCGGGTCTGGTTGTATCCGACCTTGACCGCTTCCTTGTATTCGTTGCTGACGTCGTTGACGGCGTCATAGCCGTTCGGCTCGAAGAAGAAGTGCCCGGTCTGCCGCGTCAGCATCGCGAGCCAGCCGACCAGGCCCGCGAGCGCCGGATCCTTAAAGAGGAGCGCGTAGCAGCCGAGGAAAATCACGGCGCTAATCAGGTGCAGCGTCTGGTTGACGGTGCTCTGGTGGTAGAAGCGATAATCGTCGAAGCGCTGCGTGCGCAGCATGTCCGAGAGACGGCTCATCCTCGATTCCTCGCTCGCGTTGAAAGCGCGGGCAGAGTTAGGCCGAGTCCGTGACCCCCGCGTGAATGCACTATAGTGTCACATTGCTCGCGCGTGCCGTCGCGCGCTTTGCATCGCGGCAGCGGAAACCACGAAGATGCGGATGGGATCAGAGCGCCGGCACATGCAGTCCGCTCCCAATACCGGCCGTTTTATCCCATTTCATCGCTCGACCTGCAGAAACCATCGCGCCGCTGGCGCGTTTGTGATCGAGGCACGCGAATTGGTTCGAACCGGACGCATGGCGGCTCAGACCAAGAGGGGCGGGACCAACCAGACAGTTTCAGCCTTGTCCGACACGCCTTATCCAATCGACCTCGACAGCATTCGCGGCGCATTTCCGCCGGGCATCGAGGCGCCATCCCTGCTGCTCGACTTCGCCGGATGGCTGAAAGGGCGGCCCTGGGGCAGCGTCGGCTGCTTCTCGCTGCAGGGCCAATTCTCCGATCATGCGCCGATCGTCGACGGCAGTCCCTTGCGCGACAGGTTCTCGCTGTTCATGCGGTTGCCGGATGGCTCGGCAGTCGGCGGCTGGTATGGCGCCGGTCTCGACCGCGACAATCCGCCGATCGTGGGGCTGGGGTCGGAGGGCGACTACGAGCTGCTCGCGCCGAGCCTCGACGGGCTGCTCGCAAAACTGACGTCGCAGCAATTCGACAACGCCTGGAGCGATCTGAAGCCGAAGGACGAAGTCGAGTGCCAGACGGCCGAACTTGCGCAGTGGCTCGCTGGCCGGCCGACAAGCAAAATAGCGGCGCCCGAGGATACATCGTCGGAGCTGCCCGACTTTCGCGGCTTCGTGGAGAAGTGGAGCCGCGATCGCGAGGATTATTGGGCCAATCACCGCCTGATGGTCGAGCTCGGCTGGCGGCTGGCAGCGCATCTTCCGAAGGGCAAAAAGCCCTGGGACCAGACGCGCTTCGAGATCGCAATCGTCGGCAAGCAGTACGAGGCGCGCGTCCTTTCGCGCGGGCCGCAGCCGTTCGAGGAAGCGGCCTCAATCGAATCCCTGCTGCGCGATTTGCGCGAGCAGATGCGCCGTGCCCAGCCCGAGCTCGGACTATGGTACGCGATGCATTTCGGGCTCTATGCCGACGGCCGGATCATGCCGAATTTCGAATACGATGTGCGTCCGACCATCGAGGGCGAGCCGGCGAAATTATCCGAGGCACAGGCCGATCTCGCCCGAGCACCGCGTCCGGAGCGCTGGGTGCCGAAATGGCTGGTTTGACTGCATCCACGCCGTCATTGCGAGGAGCCCTTGCGACGAAGCAATCCAGAATCTTTCCGTAGAGGATCTGGATTGCTTCGCTGCGCTCGCAATGACGGAATCAGAACCCCGCGACGCTGCCGTGCAGATCGTATGCGTCGGCACGCTCGATCTTCGCGGTGACGATCTCGCCGACGCGCAAGGGGCGGCGGCTGGAGAGATAGACTGCGCCGTCGATCTCGGGTGCATCGGCCTTGGAGCGGCCCTTGGCCACCGTCGGGCCGACCTCGTCGATGATGATCTGCTGGCGCGTGCCGACCTTGCGCTTCAGCCTGCGCGCGGAAATCTTCTGCTGGCGGGTCATCAGCGCGTTGTAGCGCTCCTGCTTGACCTCTTCCGGCACGGGGTTCTCGATCGCATTCGACGTCGCACCCGCAACCGGCTCGTATTTGAAGCAGCCGACGCGGTCGATCTCGGCTTCATCCAGCCAGTCGAGCAGACAGGCGAAGTCGGCATCGGTCTCGCCGGGGAAGCCGACGATGAAGGTGGAGCGCAAGGCGAGATCGGGACATTCCTCGCGCCAGCGCTTGATGCGCGCGAGCGTTTTGTCCTGCGCCGCCGGACGCTTCATCGCCTTCAGCACCTCGGGGCTCGCATGCTGGAACGGGATGTCGAGATAGGGCAATACCTTGCCCTCATTCATCAGCGCGATGGCTTCGTCGACATGGGGGTAGGGGTAGACATATTGCAGCCGGACCCAGGCCCCGAGCTCGCCGAGCTCGCGCGCGAGGTCGAGGAATTTGGCGCGGACCTGGCGATCCTTCCACGGGCTCTCGGCGTATTTGAGATCGACGCCATAGGCCGAGGTGTCCTGCGAGATCACCAGCAATTCCTTGACGCCGGCACCGACCAGGCGCTCGGCCTCGCGCAGCACGTCATTGGCTGAGCGCGAGACGAGGTCGCCGCGCAGCTTCGGGATGATGCAGAAGCTGCAGCGATTGTTGCAGCCCTCGGAGATTTTCAAGTATGCGTAGTGGCGCGGGGTCAGCTTGATGCCCTGCGGCGGCACCAGGTCGAGATGCGGATTGTGGGCCGGCGGCAGGGCGCGGTGCACGGCATCCAGGACGCTCTCATATTGCTGCGGGCCGGTGATGGAGAGCACGCCGGGATAGGCCTGCTCGATCTGCTCGGGTTCCGCGCCCATGCAACCTGTTACGATCACCTTGCCGTTCTCGGCCATGGCTTCGCCGATCGCCGAGAGCAATTCCCGCTTGGCGCTGTCGAGGAAGCCGCAGGTGTTGACGATGACGATGTCGGCCCCATCATGCTTGCGGGCGAGCTCATAGCCCTCGGCGCGCAGGCGCGTGATGATGCGCTCGGAATCCACCAATGCCTTGGGACACCCGAGCGATACGAAGCTGACCTTGGGCGCAGCCGTCTGATCCATATCTAAAACTGCCTGATTGACGGGCCTGAGCTAGTCCCAATTGCCCACAATTACAACCCTTTGCAGGGCGTTCCGGCGTGCTATGGATGAATCACTGGTGGTGAGTGAGCTATGAGCGCCGAACAGTCGCCCAAAATCGTGATCGTCGACGAAAGCCCGATCCGGGCTGCGATCCTGGAGGAAGGATTGCGGGAGGCCGGATTCACGCACGTCGTCCATATCCGCGAGATGCAGAGCCTGCTTGCCCGTATTTATGCGGTCGACCCTGACATCATCCTGATCGATCTGGAGAACCCCAGCCGCGACGTGCTGGAGGCGATGTTCCAGGTCAGCCGCGCCGTGAAGCGGCCGATCGCGATGTTCGTCGACCAGAGCAATTCCGCCTCGATCCAGGCCTCGGTGGAGGCGGGGGTATCGGCCTACATCGTCGATGGGCTGAAGAAGGAGCGCATCAAGCCGATCCTCGACCTCTGCGTGTCCCGCTTCAACGCCTTCGCCAAGCTCCAGGAGGAGCTGGAACGCACCAAGTCGCAGCTCGAGGACCGCAAGATCATCGAACGCGCCAAGGGCATCCTGATGAAGGTGAAGGGCCTGACCGAGGACGAGGCCTATGTGCTGCTGCGCTCCACGGCGATGCGCGAGAAGAAGAAAATCGGCGAGATCGCGCAGTCGATCATCACCGCGTCGGAGATGCTGAAATGACTGCTCCCCTCCGCATCGGGTTCATCCCACTGGTCGATGCTGCCGCCCTGATTGTTGCCGTCGACAAGGGGTTCACCGCCGCCGAAGGGCTCGACGTCGAGCTGGTGCGCGAGGTGTCCTGGTCCAACGTCCGCGACAAGCTCAATATCGGCCTGTTCGACGCCGCGCATCTGCTCGCGCCCGTCGCGATCGCATCCTCGCTCGGGCTCGGCCACGTCAAGGTGCCGATCGCCGCGCCCTTCAATCTCGGCATCAACGGCAACGCGATCACGGTCTCGCCGGCGCTCCACGCCGCGCTGATGGAGGAGATCGACGGCGACCGCTTCGATCCGCTCGCCACCGCCAAGGCGCTGGCGAAGGTGGTCGCCAGACGCCGCAAGGCCGGCGCCGATCCGCTGACCTTCGGCATGACCTTCCCGTTCTCGACCCACAATTATCAATTGCGGTTCTGGATGGCGGCGGCCGGTGTCGATCCCGATGAGGACGTGCGCCTCGTCGTGCTGCCGCCGCCCTACATGGTCGACAGTCTCAAGAGCGGCCATGTCGACGCATTCTGCGTCGGTGCGCCCTGGAACTCGATCGCGGTCGATCTCGGCATCGGCCACATCCTGCATTTCGTCTCCGACATCCTGGCTCGCGCGGCGGAGAAGGTCCTGGCCGTCCGCCAGGTCTGGGCCGACAAGCATCCGGACGTGGTCGCTAGCCTGGTGCGGGCGGCGGTGAAGGCGGCCGAGTTCATCGAGCATCCGGAAAACCGGATCGAAGCGGCGCGGATTCTGGCGCAACCCGAGCGGATCGGCGTCGATGCCGAAGTCATCCAGCGCACCCTCACGGGACGCCTGAAGATTTCGCCGGACGGTACCTTCCGCGAGAGCGGCCGCTATCTCCTGGTCGGACGCGAGGAGGCAGGGCGCCCCGATCCGGTCCAGGCCGCCTGGCTCTATGCGCAGATGGTGCGATGGGGGCAGGCGGCCTTGAGCCCCGATGGCGTCAAGACCGCCATGGCGGTGTTCAGGCCCGACCTTTACGACGCGGCCCTCGGCCGCCGCCCGCCCGAGGAAGCCCCGGCGGCATTTGGGGCCTTCGCCGGGCCTGTATTCGATGCCGACAACATCTTGGGGCACCTTGAGGCCTTCGAAGTGGGGCGTTGGAAGGCCTGATTCGTCGCTGCATAAGTTTTGGGCAATTTGGCTCATCGACTAAATTTTGAGCCAAGTGCTCGAATTTCATGAGCCACTCCGGGATCGGAATGTTCCGGGATCTCCGCTAATTTCTTGAAATCACGACATCTTTCATTTCGCCGAAGCTGGCACGCAACTTGAATGTTGCACTGCGGCCAGCTTGTCACAGGTGACTGCTGAGCCAAGTCCCGCAGCAACGAAGCTGATCGGACCGTTGGGTGGCTAGGCCGGCTCTCGAGCCAGCAAGGTGCCCTTCGGGTCGCGCCAATTTCCGTCGATGCCACCTCGGTGGCCGCAGGAGCTTCGTTACCGACCATGAAAATCGATACGCTCGCAGTCGACTTTACCGACGAGCAGAAACGCTATCTCGAAGGCTTCACGACCGGTCTGCAGATCAGCCGGGTCGGTCGCGGTCTCGGCGGCAGCGGTGCCGGCAAGGCGAACGCCGAGCCCACCGGCCCCGATGCTGTGCACATCAAGGCGCAGGACAAGGTCATCGCCGCCGGCAAGAAGCTCGCCGACCAGGAGAAGTTCAAGCGCGACGAGCATCCCTTCGATGCCTATCCGCGGCTGCGCCAGCAGGCGCTCAACAACGCGCCGCCGAGCCCGGCGGACAATTTCCGCTGGCGCTATTACGGCATCTTCTATGTCGCGCCGACGCAGGACTCCTACATGAGCCGCCTGCGGATCCCCAACGGCATCATGAAGCACTGGCAGCTGTCCGGCCTTGCCGATCTCGCCGACGAGCTCTGCGGTCCCTACAGCCACGTCACGACGCGCGCCAATCTCCAGCTCCGCGAGATCCCGCCGAAGCATGCGGTGAAGCTGATCGAGGGCATCCAGGATCTAGGCCTGTGCTCGCGCGGCTCCGGCGCCGATAACATCCGCAACGTGACGGGAACGCCGACCGCCGGCATCGATCCGCAGGAGCTGATCGACACGCGGCCCTATGCGCGCGAGTGGCACTATCACATCCTCAATGATCGCTCGCTCTACGGCTTGCCGCGCAAGTTCAACGTCGCCTTCGACGGCGCCGGCAGGATCGCGGTGCTCGAGGAGACCAACGACATCGCGTTCACGGCCTACGAGGTGAAGGACGGCTTCGGCATCGAGCCCGGAGTCTGGTTCCGCCTTGGCCTTGGCGGCATCACCGGCCACAAGGATTTCGCCAAATATTCCGGCATCATCGTCAAGCCGGAGCAGGCGACCGCTGTCGCGGATGCCATCGTGCGCGTGTTCATCGACCATGGCGACCGCACCAACCGCAACAAGGCGCGGCTGAAATACGTGCTCGACAGCATGGGCCATGACGGCTTCCTCAAGCTGGTCGAGGAGCGGTTGAAGGCGCCGTTCACGCGCGTGCCCGAAGAGGCGTTTGCGCCGCGGCCGGCTGCGGACCGCATGGCGCATGTCGGCGTGCACAAGCAGAAGCAGGACGGCCTCAACTGGATCGGCGTGTCGCTGACGCTCGGCAAGCTCACCTCTGATCAGATGCGCGGTCTCGCCAAGATCGCGCGGGATCTCGGCGACGGCGAGATCCGTCTCACGGTTTGGCAGAACCTGCTGATCTCGGGTGTGCGCGATGAGAATGTCGAGCTCGCCGTTGCCGCGATCAAGCAGATCGGGCTCGCGGTCGAGGCTTCACACATCCGCGCCGGCCTGATCGCCTGCACCGGCAATGCCGGCTGCCGCTTCGCCGCTGCGAACACCAAGCGCCACGCTGCCGAGATCGGCGACTGGTGCGAGCCGCGCGTCACGATGGACAAGCCGGTCAACATCCACGTCACCGGCTGCCACCATTCCTGCGCGCAGCACTACATCAGCGACATCGGGCTGATCGGCGCGCGCGTGCCAGTCGGCGAGGAGGACACGGTCGAGGGCTATCACCTCTTCACCGGCGGCGGGTTCGGCCCCGACGCCGACGTCGGGCAGGAGGTCTATCACGACCTCAAGGCCGAAGACGCGCCGAAGACGGTCGAAGCACTGCTCAAGGCCTATATCGCCCATCGCTCGTCTCCCGACGAAACCTTCCTGTCTTTTGCGCGCCGCCATGACGGCGAAACGCTGCGCAAGCTTGCCGATGCACAGGTGTCCGCATGAATCAGATCACGCCTCCGCCGAAACTCGACATCATTCCCGCCAGCGCGCCGTTCTCCGATGCACAGCGTTCCTGGCTGAACGGCTTCTTCGCCGGGCTGCTGTCGCCTGACGTGGCCGCGCCGCTGTCGGCCGAGCAGGGCGCTGCCGTCATGCAAGGCGCCGCCGGTGACGGCGACGACGGCGAAGCGCCGTGGCACGACCAGACCATGCCGATCGCGGAGCGGATGAAGCTCGCCGAGGGGCGTCCCGTGCGCCGTAAGATGATGGCAGCGATGGCGCAGCAGGATTGCGGCCAGTGCGGTTACAATTGCCACGATTATTCGGAGGCGATCGCGAGCCGCAGCGAAGCGCGGCTCAACCTCTGCGTCCCCGGCGGCAAGGAAACCGCGCGGATGCTGAAGTCGCTGTACGAGGAGCTCGACAAGGCCGCAGTGGCCAAAGCGGCGGACAAAGCGGACACTCCGGCGCCGGCCGTGACCGTGACGATCGCGGAGCCGGGCCGCTCACGCGACAACCCAGTTGCCGCGACCTTTCTGTCGCGCCGCCTGCTCAACAAGGGGAAATCGGAGAAGGAGACCTATCACATCGAGTTCGATCTCTCCGAGAGCAAGCTCGACTACGTCGTCGGCGACAGTTTTGGTGTGTTCGCGCGCAACGATGTCGGCCTCGTCGATCAGATCATCGCGCTGCTCGGTGCCTCCCACACCACGAAAGTCAACGGCAAGACGCTGCGCGAGGTGCTGATCGACGACGTCTCGCTGTCGCCGGCGCCCGATACGCTGTTCGAGCTGATCTCCTTCATCACCGGCGGCGCGCAGCGCGAGAAGGCGCGAGCGCTGGCGCAGGGCGAGGATCCCGATGGCGATGCCGCCACCCTCGACGTCATGGCGGCACTCCAGAAGTTCTCGGGCACGCGGCCGCACCCGGAGGCCTTCGTCGAGGCGCTGGAGCCGCTCCAGCCGCGGCTCTACTCGATCTCGTCCTCGCACAACGCGACGCCTGGAAAGCTGTCGCTGACGGTAGAACTCCGTCCGCTACGTCATTGGCAAGCGCAAACGCCTCGGCGTCGCCTCGACCTTCCTCGGCGAACGCATTGCCGAAGGCGAGCAGCTCAACGTCTATGTGCAGAAGGCACACGCCTTCGGCCTGCCGCGAGATCCGAAGACGCCAGTTATCATGATCGGCCCCGGCACCGGCATCGCGCCGTTCCGCGCTTTTCTGCTCGATCGCAAGGCCACCGGCGCGCCCGGCAAGAACTGGCTGTTCTTCGGGCACCAGCGCAGCGATTGCGACTTCTTCTACCAGGAGGAGCTCAACGCGATGAAGACGTCGGGTCTGCTCACGCGCCTGTCGCTGGCCTGGTCGCGCGATGGCGAGAAGAAGTTTTATGTGCAGGACCGCATGCGCGAGGTCGGACGTGAGGTGTGGACGTGGCTTGCCGAAGGCGCGCATCTCTACATCTGCGGCGATGCCAAGCGCATGGCCAAGGACGTCGAGCGTGCGCTGGTCGACATCGTCGCCCAGTTCGGCGCGCGTTCGACCGACGAGGCCGTCAGCTTTGTCGCCGAGCTCAAGAAGACCGGCCGCTTCCAAGCTGACGTCTACTAAGGCGCGAGAACATCGGGATGAGCCTTGTAGGGTGGGTTAGCCTTGCGGCTGCGCAAAGCGCGGTCCGCATGGCGTAACCCACCGTACAGTGACCCATGTTGACCCCGTCGGGCCCAACTCGGTTCCAGCTGGATCGGATTCTAACGAATAAGATTCTCGGAACCGGGGTGGCGGAAGAATTTGCGCCTGCGATGCCGGCCTTTCAGAGAACCGTCATCGCTATTTCCGCAGCCACCTTGCCTCCCGCCAGGGTTGATCCTTCATAATCCCACAAATGGGGCGTTGGAGATCGACCATGCGCGAACTATCGGCGGAAGCCAGGCTGCATTTCTACGCGCGCTCGCTCTCGCGGCGGACCGGGGCGAGCGCCCATCATCTGGCGCTCTATAGCGCGTTTGCCGTCATCGCGGCGATCGTGTTCGGCACGCTCTCGGTGCATCCGTTCTGATGCTCCAGTAGGGTGGGCAAAGGCGCGCCCTTCGCGCGCCGTGCCCACCATCTCTCAAGATGCGACATCGGCTTGGTGGGCACGCTCCGCTTTGCCCACCCTACGGCAGCGTGTTTGCGTCACGCCCCGCGCTTGAACGGCGCGACCTCGATCCCCGCATTCTTCAACGCCTGACGCACACTGCGCGCGATCTCGACCGCGCCGTGCGTATCGCCGTGGATGCAGACCGTGTCGGTGCGCATCTTGATCACCTTGCCTGTCACCGACACCACCGCGCCGTCCTGCACCATGCGCACGACGCGCTCGGCGATCACTTTCGCATCGTGCAGCACCGCGCCGGGCTTCTTGCGCGAGACGAGATTGCCGTCGTCCTCATAGGCGCGGTCGGCGAACACCTCGTGCACCATCGGCAGGTTGGCCGCTTCGCCGGCCTTCACCAGCTTCGAATTGGCGAGCACGACGAAGATCAGGCTGGGATCGACCGCCTTGATGCCGGCGGCGATCGCCTTCGCCGTCATGTCGTCCTCGCAAGCGACGTTGGAGAGGGCGCCATGCGCCTTCACATGGGTGACCTTGTGGCCGGCCGCGGTCGCGATCGCCTGCAACGCGCCGATCTGGTAGGCGACGAGGTTTTCGATCTCGGAGGCCTTCAGGCCCGCGATCGGATGCCGGCCAAAGCCGTGCAGGTCGCGGTAGCCCGGATGCGCGCCGACCGAGACGCCGCGCGCCTTCGCGAGCTCCACCGTCCGGCGCATGATGTCAGGATCGCCGGCGTGGAAGCCGCAGGCGACGTTGACCGAGCTCGCCAGCTCGATCATCGCGGCGTCATTGCCCATCTCCCACGCGCCAAAACCTTCGCCGAGGTCGCAATTGAGATCGATCGTCTTCATGGGTGCTCTCCGCCTCTGGTCTTTGTTGCCGTTTATGGTTCCGTTGCGACCTGCCACGTCCCTGCGTCGACGGCGCTCACGGCATAGCCCGCAACGTTAGCATCGCTGAGCGCCTCGATGTTGAGCGCGACGGTATCGGCAGAGCGCAGGCGATCGGGCAGGCTGCGGATCAGTTGCGCGAACTTGCGCGCCTCGTCCTGCGCCTCGGCCATGCTGACGGCCTTGAAGCGGAACGCGGTTCCCGCCGAGGTCTGCGCGAGCCGGCCGACATCGGCCGTGATCACTGTTGCGATCTTCGGATAGCCGCCGGAGGTGCCGCGATCCATCATCAGCACGATCGGCGCACCGTTGCCGGGCACCTGGATGCTGCCGTTGACGGTGCCGTCGGAGACGATGTTGTGGCCGTGTAGATGCTTGATCACGGGGCCCTCGAGCCGGTAGCCCATGCGGTCGGAGGTCGCCGAGATCTTCCACTCGCTGTCCAGGAACAGCGCCTTGTTGGCGTCGTCGAACTCGTCGTCCTGCGGACCCAGCAGAACACGGATCGGGCCGCTCACGGGCTTCGGCAACTCGATCCGCAATTCGCTCGCGCCGCTGGCGGCATCGACGCTGAACTCGTCGCCGGCCTGCAGCGGGCGCGGGTAGGGGCTGCCGAGGCCCGCGCGCGCATTCACGGCGAGGCTGCCGAACACCGCCTCGCCCTTGATGGCGCCTTCGATGGCGAGATAGGTGAAGGCGCCGCCGCGGGCAAAGCCCAGCGTCAGCGTCTCGCCATCCTTCAAGGTCACCGATGTGTCCATCGCGATGGGATTTCCGGCGATATCCGCATTGCGCGGCGCGCCCGAAATCGCGACGCGCACGGCACCATCACGGGCGGTGAAGGAGGCGCCGAACGGGCCGATCTCGACTGCGGCCGCAAACGGCCCGTTGCTGACAAGCGTGTTCGCCGCAGCAAGCGACAGCCGGTCCATCGCCCCGCTCACCGTCAAGCCGTAGCGCTGCGCACCGTGGCGGCCGCCATCCTGGACCGAGCTTGCAGGCCCGATGCTGGCGACGACGAGCCGGCTCATGCGACCACCTGCTCGGCGACGATCTCGCCGGCTTCCGCAGCGCGGTCCAATTCCTCGAACGTCTTGTGGTCGATGGCGAAAAACGTCACGCGATCACCGGGTTCGGTCAGGAAGGTCGGATTGCGGTGGAGCTGATAGGTTCTGACAGGCGTGCGGCCCAAAAGGTGCCAGCCGCTCGGGGCAGCCAGGCATTGGATCCCGGCCTGGACGCCGCCGATCGAGATCGTGCCGGCCGGCGTCAGCACGCGCGGATTCTGCCGCCGCGACATATGGAGGGATTTGTCGAGGCCGCTGAGGTAGGACCAGCCCGGCGTGAAGCCGATCATGGCGACCTTGTAGTCGCCGGCAACGTGGCGGGCGACAATGTCGTCCGGCGTGGTGCTCAGCGCCTTGGCGACGTCCTCGAGATCGATGCCGTGCTCGCCGCCATAGGCGACGGGAATGCGCCAGCGGCGCGCCTTGGTCGCCCGCGGCAACTTCTGGCTGGCGAGCGCGATCAGCTTGTTCGCCGAGCGTATCGAAACCGATTTTGCCGGGATCGTAGTGCACCAGCAGCGAGCGATAGGTCGGCACGGCTTCAGTGATGCCGTCGATCGGGCTTGCTGAAAGCGCCTTGTCGAGCGCCAGCACGCGCTGGTTGGCATCGTCATCGATGGTGCGGCTGAACTCGACCGTGACGGCGCTGTCGCCACTGGGCAGAAGGCGGGGCGGGGGAAGCGTCGCGGCCATGAGCTGTCGAAATCGGGCTTCTGAAGAATGCGGCCCCCGGCGTTCGAGTTCCGCTTCTTCCTGCTTCGCGTAAATGCGTCCGCAAGTCCAATAAATTAATGCTGGGGGAAGCGATAAGGCCTTGTTATCGCGTCGCATAATAGCCCAGCGGCCCTGCGTTATTGCTAGCCTCTTGGCCCTTGACGCAAGGGCTGCGGCTCGCAAGATGCGCGCGTTCTTTCCCGCCCATCCGGAGCTCGTCTGTTTCCATGTCGCTGTCCCCCGAAGCCCGCAAGACCCTCGCCGGCATCACCACCGCCACCATCACCACGGTCCTGCTGAAGAAGGGCCTGCGCAATGTGTGGATGCGCGGCGCGCGGCCGCTGCGTCCGGGCCTGCCGCGTCTGGTGGGACCGGCCTTCACCCTGCGCTTCGTGCCCGCGCGTGAGGATCTGGCGACGCCGGAATCCTGGTCGTCGCCGATCTCGACCCGCACCGCGATCGAGGCAATGCCCGAAGGCTGCATCGCGGTGGTCGATGCCATGGGCATCACCGATGCCGGTATCTTCGGCGACATCCTCTGCGCGCGCATGGTCAAGCGCGGCGTGACCGCGCTCGTCACCGACGGCGTCGTGCGTGACGTCGAGGGCGTGCTCGGCACCAATCTTCCGGTCTGGTGCGACGGCTATGCCGCGCCCCCTTCCGTTGCGGGCCTGACCTTCGTCGGCTGGGGCGAGCCGATCGGCTGTGGCGGCGTCGCCGTTTTCCCGAACGACATCGTGGTCGCCGACCAGGACGGCTGCGTGCTGATCCCGCAGGCGATGCTCGATCACGTGCTCGCCGAGGGCGTCGAGCAGGAGCGGATGGAAGCCTGGATCGTCAACGAGGTGAACAACGGCGCCGTGCTGCCGGGCCTCTATCCCATGAACGCCGAGACCAAGGCGCGCTACGCCGCCAGCAAGAAGTAATCGGGAAGCAGCGAGGTAATCCCAATGGAAATCACTGTTGCAGGCACGCGGCCGACCCGCCGAGCGCCCAATGAACACTTCACCGGCACCGTGTGGCAGGACCCCGTCATCATGGCGCCCGCGCCGGCACGGCTGAACTGCTCGCGCGTCGCGTTCGAACCGGGCGCGCGCACCAACTGGCATCACCATCCGCTCGGCCAGACGCTCTACGTCATCTCCGGCGTCGGCCGCGTCCAGTCCAAGGGCGGCCCGATCCGCGAGATCCGCCCGGGCGACACCGTCTGGATTCCGCCGGGCGAATTGCATTGGCACGGCGCGTCGCCGGGCAACGGCATGTGCCACATCGCCATGCAGGAAGCACTCGACGGCGTCTACTCGACCTGGCTGGAGCCGGTCACCGACGCGGAGTATGGGGCGGCGGTCGGCTAGTCCCGTGCCCCGGACAAGACGCATGGCCTTTGGCGATGCGTTGCCGATCCGGGGCCCAGACTCTTCCGAGCGATTGACACTGCTGGGCCCCGGCTCAGCGTCACGGCGCTTCGCGCCGCGCCGCGTCCGGGACGCAGGACCTAGATCCGCTCCGCCGTCCACGTGCCCGTGCACATGGCGCCGCGCCAGGTGCCGGAGCCTGACGTGCCGCTGAGCCGGCCGAAGCCGACGGCGCGCTTGATGCCGGTGCTTAAAGTGACGTTGATGTTGCCGGCATCGGCGACGCGGCCCGACGCCGTCACCGCAGCGCTGCTTGATGCGATCTGACCATTGTTGATTCCGATCGCGACGGTCGCGCCGTTGCCGCAGGTCTCGCTCGATGACGAGATGCGGACATTCCATGTGCCGTCGAAAGTGCTTGTCGTGGCACCGGCCTGTGTCAGCGGAAAGGCAATGGCGACAAGCGTAACGAAGAGTCCTGTGCGAATGCCGTTCATGGCACGCCCCTGTGGTTGACCATGCAGGGGACCGTGGCACGGCTCGCAGAACCGGCGATGTGAGGGGGCTCACGCCTGCAGCAGGCTCTGTGAGGTGGCTCACCTCGCCATCACACCGCGGACAACGCAAAGGGGCCCGGATCACGGGCCCCTCGTTCTGATCAGAGCATCGAAGCCAAACTCAGTTCACGCGCGTCCAGGTTTGGCCGCCGCAGAACATGCCGCCGAAGGCGCAGCCCTGCACGCGCAATCGGTCGGTGCCCTTCATCGCGATCGTCGAATCGTAGGTCGAACCGGAATTGGGATCGAGGATGCGGCCTGACCATTTCTGGTCCTTGCCGGGCTTCATGTTGATCAGGACCTGCTCGCCGTTCTGGTTCGATTTGGAGTCGACCGAATAGCCGCAGAGATTGGTGCCGCATTGCTCGATGCGGACCTTGCCCTCCTTCTCCTCGGTGAGCCAGACGCCGAGCGGCGAATTCAGATCGCGCGTGGGCGCGGTTGCCGGAGCAGGCGTGGCTGCGGCCGCCTGAACGGGAGCGGGCGCAGGCGCCGGGACGGGTGGCGGAGGCGGCGCCGGTGGTGCGGCAGCCACGGTCGGGGCGGGCGGCGGCGTCACAGCGGGCGCTGCCTGCTGCTCGACGGGAGCAGGGGCCGGAGGCGGCGCAGGCGGCGGCACCACGGCCGTGGCGGCCGGCGTGTTGTTGGCAGTGGCGGCCGGCGGCGGGGCCGGTGGTGGCGGAGCGGGAGGCGGCGCAGCAGCTGCGGGTGCAGGCGCCTGCACGGCCGCGGGCGGCGCGGCGGCGGGAGCCGGTGCCGGAGCAGCAGCCGGCGCTTGCGGATCGACCGTGGCTTGCTGCGGCGCCTGCTCGTTCTTCTTGGCCTTCTTGGCCTTGCCCTGGCCGGTGTTGTCGTACACGCCGGGAATCTGCACCGTGCCGCGGTCGGGATCGATCCGGATGGTGCGTCCCCCATATTCGAAGGTGTACTGTGCCTGAGCAGCCGTGCTCGCCAATAGGAATGCGGCCGTGGCCAACAGCTTCCTCATTTCCGTCTCCTGAGCAGATGGTCCCCGGACCGACGCTTACGCCCCGGCTCGATCGCAAAAAGTGATCTAGATCACTGTTCTCGGTATGAGTCGTGCTCGCTCTGATCTTGGTTCAATAACGCCGAACTCGGTCCAGAGTTGGACGTGGCCGGCACAGGGATGACGCAGAAATCCCTGCCTGGACGAGCGCAGGGGGCGCCCGTAAAATCGTTCTGGTTGATGAAATCCATCGGGACACGCACGCCGAACGGCGGCTGCAACACCGAGGCGTGAATCATGTTTGGACGACGGCTTTGCCAGACGATTGTGACCGCGGCCTGCTGTCTCGGCGCGGCTGCGGCGCAGGCGGCCGGGATCCGCTTCATCGATGTGCCCGCGGACGCTGGCGGGCTCTCACTCGCAGGCGTCGTGTGGACACCGTGCGCAGCCAAGGTCGTGGCAAACGAGGGGGCCGCTTTGCCGGGCATCGTGAGGTGTCAGATCGAGGGCGATCGACTGCCCTTGGTCGTCGTCTCGCACGGGCGACGCGGCTCGTTCCTGGCGCACACCGACACTGCGGCCGCGCTGGCCGATGCCGGCTTCGTGGTCGCCGCCATCAATCATCCTGGCGACACGGCCAAGGACAGCAGCCGGACCGATGAGTTCTCAGTGTTGGTCGAGCGCCCCGCCGACATCAAGCGGCTCACGGATTTCATGCTCAGTGGCTGGGAGCATGCAGCGGTCATTGACACCAGGCGGGTCGGCCTGTTCGGATTCTCCCGCGGCGCCTATACAGGCCTCGTGGTGATCGGCGGCAATCCCGATTTCGGAGCTTTGGCGGCCTTGTGCGAGAAAGCGGCAGCCTCGACGCAAAAATGCCTGGATGTTCGCGCGGGCCGAGTGCCAACCGATCCACCCGTTCACGATCCCAGAGTCCGCGCCGCCATACTGGCGGATCCCCCGCTCTTTGACGGCCTCTTCACCCGCGAACGTCTTGCCGGCGTAACGATACCGATCCTCCTGTGGCGGTCCGCGCTCGGCGGCGACGGCGTCGTGCCTGACGGCATCGATGCGCTGGTGCAGCTTCTTCCCGCACGCCCTGACTACCGCATCGTGCCGAACTCCTCGCACTTCTCCTTTGTCATTCCGTGCCCGCCGAAACTTGCCGAAACCGCGCCGGTCCTGTGCACCGATCCGCCGGGATTCGATCGGCAGGCGTTTCACCGCGAGTTCAATGACGCGGCCATCGTCTTTTTCCGCATGCACCTGAGAACGACCGAAAACGGGCACGATTGATTGCCGGCCCGCCTTAATCGAACCAGGTCGCGTAGATCTTCCTGTAGCTGCCGTCTTCCATGGAAATATGCAGCCATTGGTCGACAAAGGCCTTCAGCGCCATGTCGCGCTGGAGCCAGTAGGCCTTCTCGGAGAAGTCGAACGGCTTTTCCGGATGCACCGCGCAGAGCACGCCGGCATGCTGCTTCTGCTGGTAGCGCGTCTCGGAGGCGTCGGTCATCATCAGGTCGGCATTGCCCTTGGCGATCTCGTCGAAGATCACGGTGTTGTCGGCGAAGACAGTGATCTCGGCATCCTTGATGTTAGCGCGGGCGAAGCGCTCGTTGGTGCCGCCGGGATTGACGATGACGCGGGTGCCCTTCCTGTCGATGTCAGCGATGCTCTGGTACTTGCCGACGTCGGCGCAGCGCGCGATCGGCGTCTTGCCCTCGCGCATGATCGGCGTGGAGAAGAAGCCCTTCCTCTGCCGGTCGAGCGTGACCGAGACACCGCCCATGGCGATGTCGAACTGGTCGGCCTCGAAATCCTTCATCAACTTCGGCCAGGCCGTCGGTACGAATTCGACCTTGACGCCGAGCGCCTTGCCAAGGGCCTGCGCCATGTCGACGTCGAAGCCGCTGAACTGCTGCGTGGTCTTGTCCAGATAGGTGAAGGGCTTGTAGTCGCCGGTCATGCCGACGCGCAATGTGCCGCGCTTGACGATCTCGTCGAGGCGCGAGGGCGCCTGCTGCGCATGCGCCGAGACATTCACCAGCAACGCCACGGCCAAAGCCGCCCAGATTCGAACGATCATCTCTTTTCCACCCATGCCCGAGCTGTCATTGTGCAGCTCTTGAGGTGGATTTAGACCAGATGCCCGTCGCTGGCGAGGCAGAATTGAAGGGAATTCAGAGGTGACGATCTCGATGTACGAGGCCTCGGTTGGCCTCTTCGTGCCTAACTTGCGCAACCTGTCCGGATTGCTCGACAAGGGCGTGGCCTATGCCGAGACCCGCAAGTTCAACCCGGCGGTTCTGCTCGGTATGCGCCTTGCGCCGAACATGTACGATCTGGCGCAGCAGGTCGGTGAGGCTTGTCGCCATGCCGTGGTCGCCCCGGCCTTGCTGGCCGAGCGCGAGCCGGTCACGCTGCCGGTGCTGGAGCACGACATGGCCGGGCTTCAGGCGCGCATCGCGACGTCGATCGAATTCGTCGAGAGCCTGCCGCGCGCTGCGATCGACGCCGCGGCGGAACGCAATGTCTTCTTCAAGCTGAAGAACGGCACCGAGCTGCCCTTCACCGGGCGGACGCTGCTGCTGACGTTCAGCGTCCCTCAGTTCTTCTTTCACGTGACGACGGCCTACGACCTGTTGCGGCACGCCGGCGTCGAGCTCGTGAAGAAGGATTATCTCGGGCGCAAGTAGGTAGGCTCGATGTTCGCCTCTCCCCGACGGGGAGAGGTGCGGAGACATCCGGTCTGCAAGCTGCCTTAAGCTTCGCCCTTGCGCTCATAGTCGGCAAGCGAGCTGCGGCCGGCGATCTCGCTGCGCAGCTCTTCGAAGCGCCGATGCGCTTCGTGCTCCTGCGCATCGACGAAATGCACGGCGGCTTCGCTCGTCATCGGGCCGCTGACCACGGGGGCGGACTGCTCGCCGATGGTCTCATGGACGTAGTACTGGCCGTCATCGCCGCGATGAACCGTCCATTTCAGGCGGATCGCGACCATCGGGCCGGGGCCGATCTTGCTGTAGCCGTCGGCATCGGTATGCTCCGGCACCAGCGGCTGCTCCTCGACCACCGGATGCTCGTCGACAGCTGGCTGCTCGTCGGGAGCTAGGTGCTCGCGTTCACCGGCGACCACCATTTCGGTCTCGGTTTCGCGAACGACCAGAACGTGCTCGGGGTGCTCCAGAATGCTGGCGATGGTCGCCAGCGCGTGGTCAGTCGGGTCGATCTCTGCCAAGGGTCCATCCTCCAGCTCGACGCGCCGGCCAGTCTGTCCCACCGCCGCCGCGCTTCCCTCTCATTACGCGCGTTTGATTAAGGCTGAGTTGGGGCTCGATCTGCACCAAAATGGGACGCTTTCTGGCCTTCCGAAGGCGGGGCGGACGGGCCGCCCGACCATTGGCTCACTCAGCACAGCACGTCCTGATTGATGACGTTCTGCCGGATGGGATCGCCGTCCAGCGCACTCAGGATGTTGCGCGCGGTCTGCTCGCTCATGCGCTGAACGGCCTCGACGGTGACGCCGGCCACATGCGGAGCCATGATGACGTTGGGCAGCGCGAACAATGCGTTGCTGAGCGGCGGCGGCTCCACCTCGAACACGTCGATGCCGGCCCCGGCGATCTTTCCGGAAGTGAGCGCGTCATAGAGCGCGGCCTCTTTCACGATGCCACCGCGCGCGGTGTTGATGAGATAGGATCTCGGCTTCATCCGGCCGATCCGCGCCGCATCGAACAGGCCGGTGGTTTCGGGCGTCTTCGGGCAGTGGATGGTGACGAAATCGGCGTGGGGCAGCGCGGCATCGAGATCGGCGACGGGCTCGCAGCCCGCGGCCTTGATCTCGGCGGCTCCCTTGTAGGGATCGTAGACTTGGACCTTCATTTCCATCGCCAGGCAGCGCTTGGCGGTGCGACTGCCGATCCGGCCGAAGCCGACGATCAGCACGGTCTTGCCGTAGAGATCGAACGGCAGCATGCCGAGCCGGTCGGCCCATTTGCCGTCCTTGACGCAGGCGTGCATCTCCTGCGCGCGCTTGGCCAGCGTCAGCATCATGAACAGCGCCGCTTCCGCGACCGAGGGCGAGTTCGCGCTGCCCGCGACCATCAACGGCACCTTGCGGCGGGAGAGGGCGGGTACGTCGACGGCGTCGTAGCCGACGCCGATGCGGGTCACCACCTTCATGTCGCCGGACGCCTCGAGCTCGGTCTCGCCGAAGGCGGTGGCACCGAGCGCGACGCCGTGGACCGGCGCATGGTTCTTGAGCAAGGCCTCGAAGTCCTTCGCCGAGATCAGGTTCGAAAACTCGACGAGCTCGATATCGTCCCGCTGCGCGAGGAGGGCGCGTGCCCCTTGCGACAAAGTTTGTGTAACGAAAATCTTCTTCTTGTTGGTCGCCATCGTCCCCTGCCTGCGCGAGTTTCTTGTCCGGCCGTCACAACACGACGCCGGACGCCTCGTTTAGCAGGTGCATGTTGTTGAGGTCCATCGCCAAACGCATGGGTGCCCCGTCCTTGGCGCCGGCATTGGGATTGACGCGGCCGCAGACCGGCGTGCCGTCGAGCCCGAAATAGACCAGCGTCTCCATCCCCATCGGTTCGGTCACGTCGAGCACGGTCTCGAAGGTTTCGACGCCGGGCTCCAGATGCGCATGCGACTCGGTGAGGTGCTCGGGGCGAAGGCCCAGCAGCAGTTTCTCGGTGCGCGGCAGAGCGTTGTAGCGTGCGGCGCGGGCCGGCGGCAGCGGGAAAGCGATGCGATCGGTGAGACGGATCTGAAGCGTGCCGCCGACGTCCTCGAGCCGGCACGGGATGAAGTTCATCGCGGGCGAGCCGATGAAGCCCGCGACGAAGCGTGTCGCCGGCTTGTGATAGAGCTCGTTCGGCGTGCCGATCTGCTCGATGCGGCCCTTGTTCATCACCACGACGCGGTCGGCCAGCGTCATCGCCTCGACCTGATCGTGAGTGACGTACACCGTGGTGGTGCGCACCTTCTGGTGCACCTTCTTGATCTCGATCCTCATCTGCACGCGCAGCTTGGCGTCGAGATTGGACAGCGGCTCGTCGAACAGGAAGACCTTTGGATTGCGCACGATGGCTCGGCCCATCGCGACGCGCTGGCGCTGGCCGCCGGAGAGCTGCTTCGGCTTGCGGTCGATCAGGTCGGTGATATCGAGGAGGCGAGCGGCCTCGGTCACCCGCGCCTTGATCTCGGCCTTGGGATAGTGCTTCAGGCGCAGCCCGAACGACATGTTCTCCGCGACCGTCATGTGCGGATAGAGCGCGTAGTTCTGGAACACCATGGCGATGTCGCGGTCCTTCGGCGGTACGTCGTTGACGACGTCGCCGCCGATCATGATGTCGCCGTCGCTGATGTCCTCGAGCCCCGCGATCATCCGCAGCGTGGTCGACTTGCCGCAGCCGGAGGGGCCGACCAGGACGATGAACTCGTGGTCGGCAATATCGAGGTCGATGCCGCGCACGGCTTCGACATCGTCGTAACGTTTAACTACCTTCCGCAAAGCAACGTCAGCCATGAGTCATCAACCCTTTGTCGCACCGGCGGTCAGGCCGGCAATGTAGTAGTCCATCAGGAATGCGTAGATGATCAGCGGCGGCGCCGCGCCAAGCAGCGCGCCGGTCATGATCTGCCCCCAGTCGAACACGTCGCCCTTGATCAACGTCGTGGTGATGCCGACAGGCAGCACGAACTGGTCCACCGACGTCGTGAACACCAGGGGATAGAGGAACTGCGCCCAGGAGACGGTGAAGGCGAAGATCGTCGCGGCGATCAGGCCGGGCAGGGCGACGGGAATGAAGATCCGCGTCAGGGTCTGGAGCCAGGAGGCACCGTCGATCAGAGCGGCCTCATCCAGCTCCTTCGGGATCGAGGCGAAATAGCCGATCATGATCCAGGTGCAGAACGGCACGGTCAGCGTCGGATAGATGAACAGCAGGACGTACCATCTGTTGAGCAGCGTGATGCCGGTATAGTCCTGAAAGACCGCGAGCATCTTGAACAGCGGAATGAACAAAAGGCTGTCCGGGATCAGGTAGGTGAGGAAGACGCCCGTGGCGAGCGTCGCCGAGCCCCAGAACTTCATCCGCGCCAGCGCGAAGGCCGCGGGGATGCTGATCAGCATCGTGATGATCACGACCGCGATCGCCACGATCGACGAATTCCAGAAGAAGCGCAAAAACTGGTTCGATGTCAGGAGTTCGACATAGTTCGACAGTGTCGGATGGAACACCCACCAGGGGTTCGTCGCTGCCGATATCTCCGCACTGCTCTTGAGCGAGGTGATCAGCATGTAGACCGGCGGCGTCAGGAAGAAGATCGCAAACAGCACGAGGAAGAAATAAGACCAGCGCAGCGCCCAGGCGCGGTCCCGGCTCATGCTGCCATACTTGACCTTGCGGTTGGGGCCGGCCTTGTCGATTGCAAGTGAGCTCATCAGGCTTCGTTCCCACGTTTGGAGACATCGCGCAGGATGAAGATCGCTGCGACGGCAAGGATCGGCACCATGAACAGCGAGACGCACGCGCCGAGCGGAATATCGTTGCTCTGGATGCCGACCTGGAACGCCCAGGTGGCGAACAGATGCGTCGTATCCAGCGGACCGCCCGAGGTCAGGATGCGCACGATGTCGAAATTGGCGAACGTCACGATCAGCGAGAACAGGGTGGTGATCGCGATGATGTTACGCATCATCGGCAAGGTGACGTACCAGATCCGTTGCCACCAGTTGGCGCCGTCGATCGCCGCGGCCTCATAGAGCTGATCGGGGACGGATTTCAGCGCGGCCAGATACATGATCATGAAGAACGGCGCGCCGTACCAGACGTTGACGAGGATGACGGAGAACCGTGCCCAGAAAGTGTCGCCGAGCCAGGGGATCGGGCCGACGCCGAAGAAGGACAGCGTATAGTTGAAGGCGCTGTAGGAAGGGTCGAACAGCCACAGCCAGGCCAGCGTGCTCATCGCCGGCGGGATCACCCAGGGCACCAGCAGCATGCCGCGCCATTTGCGCTGGCCCTTGGCGGGAATGTTGTGGACAAAATGCGCGACGATGAAGCCGATCAGCGCCTTGAAGATCACGGCCGTGATCGCGAAGATGCAGGACTGCTCCACCACCATCCAGAACGTCTCGCGCTTGAACAGGAAGGTGAAGTTGCCGAAGCCGACGAACTTCGTCATCGACTTGTTCAGCGTCGCCAGATGAACGGAATAGAAGGCGGGGTAGAGCACGAGCAGCGCGATCAGGAGGATCAGCGGCAGCGTCAGGAAGAACGCAACCGTCGATTTCCGCCCGAGCGCGTTGCGCAGGCTCGATCCCCTGCGGGCGCCAGCCCCACGGGCAACGCGAGCTCGCTCAACGACGACATCGGCCATGTCAGAGTCCTTGGATCAGTCTTCTTGTCTGCTGTCCAACCGGGAAGCCGGCCATGCGGTTTCACGATCGGACGGATTGGACCACGGAGCCCGGGCGGCTCACGCACGTGGCGCGAGCCGCCCTGTCACTCCCCGGCCTAGCTCCGCATGAAGCCTTCGCACTCGCCCTCGGCCCAGGCGAGCGCCTGCTCCATCGTCTCGCCCCGCGCATAACGCAGCGCCATCTTGGTCAGCGTCGCCTGGAAGTAGATCTGCTGTGCGACCTTGGGCGGCGCCGGCGACGCCGCGATCGACAGCGTCTGATGCTTGTACGGGTCCGGATAGTGGAAGAGCGTTCCCTTCGGCGGCCCTTCTTCCGCCCAGGTCTTGAACTTGGTCATGTTCGCGTAAGCCGGCAGGTCATAGCCGCCGCTCACCGCGACGAACTTCTCGATCGACGATGGCGAAGACAGGTGAACGAGCAGGCTCTTGGCCGCCTCCTTGTTCTTGCCGAAGCTCCAGACGCCCCAGAAGTAGGGCAGGTACGGTGCGAACCGTCCCTTCGGACCGGACGGGAAACCGTGCGTCCAGCACTGTTCGGCGACCTGTGGCGCATCGCGCTTGGCAACCGCCCAGGCGCTCGGCGGATTGAGGATCATCGCGCCGCGGCCGGAGATCAGCCATTTGTTGTTGGAAGCGTCGTCCCAGGACGGTGCATCCGGCGGCAGGAAGGCGATCAGCTTCTTGTAGAACTCCATCGCCTGGCGAACCTGATCGGTCTTCACCGTGACATCGCCCTTGGCGTTGACGAGTTCGGCGCCGAACGACTGGAAGATTGCGCCGGCGGTATCCACGCTGTCGGTGGTCTCGCCGAGGCCGATGCCGAACGCGAAGCCCGCCTTATGGCAAGCCTCGGCCGCCTTCAGGAAGGTCTCCATGGTCCAGTTTTCGACCTTGGGCGGACCGCCGGCCGGGTACATCTCCTGCACGTCGATGCCGGCGTGCTGTTTCATCAGATCGATGCGGGAGCAGGGGCCTTTGATCTGGCTGCCGGGAGTCGCGGGCACCGCGAGCCATTTGCCGCCCGACTGCCCAAGATATTTGACGGTGCCGTTGACTTCGCCATTCTGCTTGAGGAGCGGCTCCATGACGTCATTGAGCGGCTCGAGATTCTCGGCATAGGCCTGCGGCCACCAGCTCGGCATCTGCAGAATGTCATGACCCGACTTGGCCTGGGCTTCGGCCGCGGCGGTCAGCTCGATCTTCTTGTTGTTGCTGGTGATGTAGTCGATGGAGACTTCGACCTTCTCCTTCGCGGCCCATTCGTTGACGAGATCGGTCGAGGCCTTGTTGGCGCCCGGCACCCAATGGTCCCAGAAGCCGATCGAGAGCTTGCCGGCGGCGTAAGCGCCCCGGACATAGGGCGCCGTGATCAGCGCCGCGGAGGACATTGCAGTAGCAGCCACAAATTGACGTCTCGTCAGTGTCTTGCGTGACATCTCGTTTCCTCGCCTGGGTGTTGTTGTTGGAGTTTCCTCTGAGAGACTTCTTTCTTCGGGTTCTTGTTGGACTTTCTTATTAGTGCCGTCTTGGTGCCGCCGGCCCGCGTCGGCAATTCACGCAGGTCGCAGCAAATTGGTAGCGCGATCAGATCATGATTGATCGCGTCTGTCGAGAAAGCCGAACGGCTCCTCGTCTAGAACTAAAGGGTGTGTCCGGCACCGTCGTGATCGCATGCAGGACCATGCGTTGCAGGCGAACCGCGGGCGTTCATTTTGCGACGCACACTCTGACCAACCGGGCTCGAATGATCCGTGCGCAATTACGCCGCAGTTTCGAATAAGCCTGCATAACCGCTTCGCGCGAAAGACTTTTCGGACGTGGACAGCAAATGTCCGCGTCTGGACCTCGGCGCGGCGGAAACGATAGAGTTGCAATTGCCATGGGGCTCTCGCCCGACAGGCCAGCAGATCGACGATGGAGACGAGAATGATCAAACCGGCGCTGCCAGCGCGGCTTCACCTGCGACGATGGTTTGCGCTGGGGTCCGTGCTCGCGCTGCTGCTCGGCGCAGCCGCGGTGGCGAATGCTCAAGGTCTGGTCAAAGGCGTTCAGGAGGGAGCCGCGGCCGGAAACAAGGCGGCAGGTCCGGTCGGCGGCGTGCTCGGCGGCGCCATCGGCGGCGTGGTGGGCGTCTTCACCGGCGTGCTCGGCGTCGGCAACAATGGCAATCAGGCGCCGCCGCCCAAGGACGCCAGCAAGGACGCCAGCAAAGATTCCAAGCAGCCGGGCGGCAAGGACAAGGATGCCAAGACCGCCAAGGCGGGCAAGGGCGCCAAAGCGAGCAAGGAGGCGAAGAACGCCGCGCCGAATGGCACGGACAACAAGGATAATAAGGATGTTACGGTTCTGACCCAGAGCGGCGCACCGCAGCAGACCGCGGAGCAGATCGTCGCCAACAGCGATTCCTACATCGAGCGGATCAAGACCGAACTGAACCTCACGCCTGATCAGGAGAAGCACTGGTACGGTTTCTCGAGCGCCATGCACTACCTGGGGCATAATGGTGCAGAGCGGCTCAACCTTCGGGTTGCCCGCGCCAAGCGCGATCCGCCAGACGACATCATCGAGCAGATGCGCAACGAGGCGCAGTTCCTGATCGACCGGGCCGCCGACCAGCGCAATGTCGCCGACGCCGCCGAGCCGCTCTATTCGAGCCTCGATGACAAGCAGAAGCAGGTCTTCATTCAGGAGATGGTGCGCCTGAGCCACGAGCGGGGACTGGATTGATCAAGTTGAATCGGATCGGGCGCGCCTGAATTAACGGCGCCTGCCACGAATTCGTGAATCCTCTCCGCAATTCGGTTATGATTAGCTTCGTAAGGCTGACTGCGGGGTTGATATGGCGGACGGACTCTCCGTTTTCCTGGTCGAAGACGAGGCGTTGATCCGGATGATGATCGCGGACATGGTGGAGGAACTCGGCCACCACGTCGTCGCGGAAGCGGACAATGTCCGCGACGCCAGCGCCTTTGCCATGACCGCGCAATACGATCTGGCCATCCTCGACATCAATCTCATGGGCGTTTACGTCGATCCCGTCGCCGACCTGATCGAGCGCCGTGGAAAACCGTTCCTGTTCGCGACGGGCTACGGGCCGGAGCTGCTGCCGTCCTTGCTCCGGCGCAGGCCGATCCTGCGCAAGCCAATCGCAATGGATCAGCTCAAGGCGATGATCGATTCGATGTTTCCGGGAGCCACAGAGAAGACGCCGCACTGAGTGACGGCGAAGATGCCGCACTCGGTGACGGCGGAGGCGCCGCACTCGGTGACGGCGAAGATGCCGCACTGAGATCGCCAACGAAAATGGCCGCCCGTCAGGGCGGCCATTGGCGAAAGAGCTCGGTGCGCTGTCAGATCAGACCGGCGCTGAGATCGATGCCACGGGCGATCAGGCCGAACGAGACGGCCAGGCCCGTGCAGCAGAATAGCAAGATGGTCTTGAACGAAGAATTGGCGAACCGCGCTTCGACGGCGGCCGGCATCACGGCGAGCGAAATCATGCTCATGTTCGACTTCCCCCCTTTGTTGGCCCTGATTTGCCTCAGGTGGGGGAACTCTTAGAGCAAAAAGTTTGACGTCAGATTGCGAGGCATCGTTAACGAAGTCGCAATCACGCCGAGTTCTCACGCGTTGGGAGGAGCTCGCAAGTCTCAGTTGCGGCCGTTCCTCAGTACCGTGGCAATGGTGCGGGCCGTCATGGCGGCGCGATCCGAGGCGCGCTGGGCAGCCAGCCGGTCTCTGGCCTTTTCCTCGATCAAGAGCTCGATCAAGGCCAGCCGCTTGTCTTCGTTATCCGCCTCGCGCAGCAGGCGGTGGTAGCGGTGATAGTCGAAACCCAAATCCTGTTTACGCATGCCACGCCCCCGCAACTACGCCACACACAGGACAGGATTGTTTCGCATCGGACACGCGCAGGCAAGCACGATCCTGCGTAGAATCGTGTGACCGCTGCAATCAGCTGTGAATTACTGGAACCCGCGAGAAGGGCGCTTCGTCCCTCAATTTGGATTGTGCTCGGCGAACATCTTGAGGCCGACGAAGCTCGCATCAGGTTTGATCACCAGCCTGGTCGGGATGTTGCGCAAGTAATCCTGGAAGCGTCCCTTGGCCTCGAAGCGTGCCCGGAATGCGGACGCCGCGAGAAATTCCGGAAAACGCGGCACGATTCCGCCGGCGATATAGACGCCGCCGCGGGCGCCGAAGGTCACTGCGAGATTGCCCGCGACCGAGCCGAGGATGGCGCAAAACATGTCGAGCGTCGCGCGGCTGACGGAGCAATGGCCCTCCAGCGCGGCTTTGGTGATGGCGGCAGGATCGCGATGCGGCACCTGGCCGCCGTCGACCTCCGCCAGGGCCTCGTAGAGGCTTTGCAGGCCGGAACCCGAGAGCGCGCCACGCTCGATGGAGACATGGCCAAGGCGCTTGCGCAGACAGGCGATCACGCGTTCCTCGCGCTCGTTCTCGGCCGGCAGGGTGGCGTGACCGGCCTCGGTCACGACCGCCAGCCGTGCGCCGTGGCGCTCGACCAGACAGGACACGCCAAAACCGGTTCCGGGCCCGATCACCAGCAACGGCTCTCCGGGCAGGCCGTCCTGTCCGCCAAGCGGAATCAGGTCGGCAGGCTGCAAGGCGGGTAGGGACCAGGCCATCACTTCGAAATCGTTGAGCACGTGCACGCTGTCAAAGCCGAGCGCAGGTTGCAGCTCGTTGCCATCGATGACCCATGGACTGTTGGTCATGACGCAGCGATTGTTGGTCACGGGGCCCGCCACCGCCAGCACGGCTCTTCGGGGCTGCTCGGCGCCGGACTGGCGCCCGAGAACATCGACGATGGCCTCCCGGACGGTTGGGAAGTCGGCGACCTTCACATAGTCGATCGGTCCGGCCGGATCGCCGTCGCTGGATTCGGCCTGGCTCAGCGCGAAGCGCGCATTGGTGCCGCCGATATCGGCGAGAAGAATCTGTCCTGTCTTGCCGATCGTCATGACCATATGGCTGCCGCGGCCGTGCAGGCCACGGGAACCCTTCTCCTCCACTCCGTCGACGCAGTCCGCATGAGTGCGGATGCCCGAGAATCCGCTCTTGGGTGCCGCTAGTCAACACGGACCAGCCCAAACCGTTTCATTTCAGGAACGATCGGTCCATTCTAACAAGCCGCGCGTACGATGGTTGCGAAGCCGCGCGGGAAGATCGACATTGGAGACGAGCGTCTCGGTGCCTACAGTCCCCGGACGGCTGGAATGAGGCCTTGCATGAAGATCTCCGACCGTGACGTGCTGCTGGCGATTGACGTGCAGAATGACTTCTGCACCGGCGGAGCGCTCGCCGTTCCCGGCGGTGAAAAGGTCGTCCCCGCCATCAACCGAGTCGCCCAAAAATTCGCCAATGTGGTGCTGACCCAGGACTGGCATCCGCGTGATCACGTGTCATTCGCGACGAACCATGCCGGCAAGCAGCCGTTTGAGACCATCGAGCTCGACTACGGCACCCAGGTGCTCTGGCCCTCTCATTGCGTGCAGGGGACGGCGGGGGCTGAATTCCACCGCGAGCTCGACGTTGTCAGGGCGAGCCTGGTGGTGCGCAAGGGCTTCCGCCGCGGCATCGATTCCTATTCGGCGCTGTTCGAGAACGACCATAAGACGCCGACCGGACTGCTCGGTTACTTGCGCGAGCGCAAGCTGAAGACCGTCTTCGTCGCTGGTCTCGCGCTGGACTTCTGTGTTCGCTTCTCGGCGGAGGATGCCCGCCAGGCAGGTTTCGAGGTCGCTGTCGTCGAGGATGCCTGTCGCGGCATCGATCTCGACGGCTCCCTGGCCGCGACCCATCGGAGTTTTAGGGATCGCGGCATTTCGGTCGTGAGCCTCGAGGCGTTCCTGTGAGGATATTGAGCTAGCCATGGTGGAGAAGACCGGCAAACAGCCACGCGGACTAGGGCATGCGCCGGACGATCCTTTGCTGTGGCCGTTTGCGGCGGCGCAGCTCGCCATGGACGCCTGTTTCTGGTGGCTGGAGCGCGGAGCTGCGGAGCAGGGCGAGAGCAGCCTGCCATGGACGACGCCCAGCACGGTTGCGCTGGAGCTTGTGACGATGCGCCTGCGCGATTTCACGCAGACACGGTCCAGCCAGCCGGCGCTGGTCTGCGCGCCCTATGCGCTGCATCGGGCCCTGATCGCCGACTTCGCGCCCGGCCATAGCGTGGTGCAGTCGCTGCAAAATGGCGGCATCGACCGCGTCTATCTCACCGACTGGCGGTCAGCCACGCCGGAGATGCGCTATCTCTCGATCGACAGCTATCTTACCGATCTCAACGTCGCCATCGACGAGATCGGCGCGCCGGTCGATCTCGTCGGGCTGTGCCAGGGCGGCTGGCTGTCGCTGCTCTATGCGGCTCGCTTTCCGGCCAAGGTGCGGCGGCTGGTCCTGGTCGGCGCTCCCGTCGATCTGTCGATCGAACTCGGCGCTGTCGCGGCTCGCCCGCAACGCGCCCGAGCTGGTTTACGACCAGCTCGTCGCACGCGGCGGCGGCAATGTCAGCGGCGAGGAGATGCTGCGCTTCTGGTCCAAATCACCTGACAGCGACGGTATCGAAGTGGCGTTGCAGAGGAGGCTTTCGGACGAGGAAGGCGCGAGCCTGCTCGCGCGCTTCGATTGCTGGAATACCGAGACGCTCGATTTGCCGGGCACCTATTACCTTCAGATCGTCAACTGGATTTTCCGGGAGAACCGGATTGCCAGCGGCCAATTCGTCGCGCTCGGCCGCCCGGTTGATCTGAAGGACGTCAAGGCGCCGGTCTTCCTGCTGGCCGGGCTGGACGACGATGTCGTGCCGGCTGTGCAGGCACTCGCCACCGCGGGTCTCGTCGGCACGCCGCCGGCGTTCATTGCGGCAGCCTCCGAGCCGAGCAATCATCTCGGCCTGTTCATGGGGGCGCGAACCCACGTCCATGCCTGGCCCCGGATCGCCGAGTGGCTGCGCAACGATCTGTCCGGGGTCTTGGCCCGCAGCGCCTGACGTCGCGGGCGCCGACCGGCCGATATGCAAATCCGTTATGCATGACGGCGGATGGCCTGCACCGGCCCCGGTCGATGGGCTACATATGATGTGGAGCTGACGGCTGCGGCCGGCCGGCGCACAAGAGATTGCAAGGGATTGAAGGTACAGCGCTCGATGACGTTCCACTCGATCTACGCCCACGGATTTGCGCGCGTGGCGGCCTGCGTCACCACCTCCCACGTGGCCGATCCCTCGGCCAATGCGAAGGCCATTTTGGCTGCGGCCAATGCCTGCCACGAACAGTCGGTGGCGGTTGCTGTGTTTCCCGAGCTGTGCCTGTCCGGCTACGCCATCGAGGATCTGGTCAAGCAGGACCCGCTGCTCGATGCGGTCGAGCGCGGGCTTGTGACGATCGTTGAGGCCTCCTCAGCGCTGATGACGGTCCTGATCGTCGGCGCGCCGCTGCGCTTTGGCAATCGCATCTACAATTGCGCCGTCGTCGTTCATCGCGGCAACATCCTCGGCGTCGTGCCCAAGAGCTACCTGCCGACCTATCGCGAATTCTACGAGGGACGGCATTTCGCCTCCGGTGCCGGCATCGCCGGCGAGACGATCTCCTTTGGCGGGCTGCATGCACCGTTCGGCATCGACCTTTTGTTCTCGGCCGAGGATGTCCCGGGCCTCACCATCGGCGTCGAGATCTGCGAGGACATGTGGATCCCGGTGACGCCGGCTTCCGAGCTCGCGCTCGCGGGCGCCAGCGTGCTGATCAATCTCTCGGGCAGCCCGATCACGATCGGCCGGGCGCGCTCGCGCGCGCTGCTGTGCCAATCGACATCGGCGCGCTGCCTCGCAGTCTATGTCTATGCCGCCGCCGGAGCAGGGGAATCGACCACCGATCTCGCCTGGGACGGCCAGACCTCGATCCACGAGAATGGCGTGCTGCTGGCCGAGGGCGAGCGGTTCCGCCAGGGCGGCCAGATCACGTGTGCCGACGTCGATCTCGACCTGCTCAGGCAGGAACGCGCGCTGATGGGCACGTTCGACGACAACCGCCGCCAGCGCGAGGCGTTTTTCCGCAAGGTGACATTCGCGCTGAAGCCGCCGGCCGCCGACATCGGCTTCCTGCGCAAGGTCGAGCGCTTTCCCTTCGTGCCGAGCGACGAGAGCCTGCTTGAGCAGGATTGCTATGAGGCCTACAACATCCAGGTCGCCGGCCTCGTGCAGCGCATGCGCGCCACCGGCACCAAGCGCGTCGTGATCGGCGTCTCGGGCGGGCTCGATTCCACCCATGCATTGATCGTCGCCGCCAAGGCGGTTGATCTGCTCGGCCTGCCGCGCCAAAGCATCCTCGCCTTCACCATGCCGGGCTTTGCCACCGGCAGCGAGAGCAAGACCAACGCGCTGGCGTTGATGCAGGCGTTGCAGACGACCTGGCAGGAGCTCGACATCCGCACCACGGCGACGCAGATGCTGAAGGATATCGGCCATCCCTTTGGCAAGGGCGAGAAGGTCTACGACGTCACCTTCGAGAACGTGCAGGCGGGGCTGCGCACCGACTATCTGTTCCGGCTCGCCAACCATCACGGCGGCATCGTCATCGGCACCGGCGATCTCTCCGAGCTCGCGCTCGGCTGGTGCACCTATGGCGTCGGCGACCAGATGGCGCATTACAACGTCAATGCCGGCGTGCCGAAGACCCTGATCCAGCATCTGATCCGCTGGGTGATCTCCTCGAAGCAGTTCAGCGACGACGTCAATCGGACGCTTGGCGCAATCCTGGCTGCCGAAATCTCCCCTGAGCTCGTGCCGGTGCAGCCTGGCGAGAAGCCGCAGAGCACGGAAGCGTCCGTCGGCCCCTACGAGCTGCAGGATTTCAACCTGTTCTACACGCTGCGCTTCGGGATGCGTCCCTCCAAGATCGCCTTCATGGCGCAGCACGCCTGGAAGGACGTCGCCAAGGGTGAATGGCCGCCGGCATTCCCAAGCGACCGGCGCAAGGCCTACGAACTTCCTGAGATCCGGCGCTGGCTCGAGGTGTTCCTGCGCCGCTTCTTCGCTTTCAGCCAGTTCAAGCGCTCGGCCATGCCGAACGGACCGAAGGTCTCGGCCGGCGGCTCATTGTCGCCGCGCGGCGACTGGCGCGCGCCGTCGGACGCGAGCGCGGCGGCATGGCTCGAGGATCTCGAAAGGAACGTGCCGAACTGATCGGTGTAGCGGATCGACATAGGGGAGACGATTGGATGTCGGCCGGAGATGGGGCAGAGGCGGGTGAGGAGGCCAGGGTCGTCAACGGCCTCTACATCTTCGACATCGAGATGCGCGACGGCAAGCGCGGCCAGGCCAGGGGCGTGGTCGTGCTATGCGACGGACGCATCATGGGCGGCGACAGCTATTTCTATTACACCGGCAGCTACACGTACCGGAACGGCAAGTGGCGGGGCGACATGATCGTCAATCAGCACACCGAAGCCGTCGGCAAGACGCTCGCGTTCGGCGGCAGGGAGGTCACTTGCGGTTTCTCGGGCGGCTACTCGGCCGGTGGCGCCGAGGTCGAAGGCATGGCGCTGGTTGGGAAGACCACCGTGACATTCACGGCCCGCCTCACGCTCAAGGAGGCGATGTGAGCCCGGCGTGATCTGCCCGATGGGCTTGCTCCTCGTCCCCACTCAGGAGCATGGACAGAATGTTCGCTGACGATCGAGCCGCAGACGCGCTAAGGCCTGTTTACAGTCGCTAGTTTGCGAGGAAAGCCGCGACGAGATTGAGGAGGCCGGCAAAGCAGGCGTCTGTCTTTTCGTAGCGAGTTGCGATGCGGCGGAATGCCTTGAGCTGGCAGAAGAAGTTCTCGACCAGGTGGCGCCATTTGTACATTTCGGCGTCGTGCGGGATGCGCCCGGCGCGGTCGGCCTTGGACGGGATGACCGCTGCGGCGCCGCGTTGGTTCAGATTGGCGCGCAGCCAGTTATTATCGAAGGCCTTGTCGCCGATCAGCGCTTCAAAATCGAGGCCAGTGATCAAAGGCTCGACGCCAATGCTGTCGTGACGCTGGCCGGGCAGCAGGGTGAAGCGAATGAGATTGCCGAGTGCGTCGACCAGAGCCATGATTTTGGTAGTCAGGCCACCACGCGAGCGGCCTATGGCCTGATTTTGAGTTCCCCTTTTGCCCCGGTGCCATGTTGGTGGACCCGGACGAGTGTGCCGTCGATCAGGACATATTCGAAATCGGGATCGTCACAGAGAGCTTTGAAGACCCGCTCCCAGACCCCCTTCTGCGCCCAGCGCCAGAAGCGCGTATACACTGTGAACCACTTGCCGAACGCTTCCGGCAGATCTCGCCACGGCGAGCCCGTGCGCGCAATCCAAAGAACTGCTTCGATAAAGAGCCGGTTGTTACGCCCGGTGCCGCCGGGATCACCGGCTTTGCCAGACAATTCCGGCGCAATCCGCTCCCACTGCGCATCGCTCAACATCAATCGAATCAAGGCTGATCTCCAATTTTCAGCCTTGAATCAATTTTCTACTGATTTGGGAATCCTGTCTGTAAACAGGCCTTAGAGCATGATCGGGAAAAGTGTGCAGCGGTTTTCCGAAAAGATCATGCTCAAACAATATCCTTAGGTCCCAGACCGGAAGACGACGCTGAAACGATAACGCGCCGCCCGGCTGAACAGCCGGACGGCGCGAAATCGTGTTCAATCTGAAAAGTTTCGAGGTCCGGAGTGCCTAGGAGTTCGGACCTCGTCACCTTGCCCCAGCCTTCGATCTCCCGCCCCATGTGGTCCCCCAACCCCATGTTGCGCGATCAGAGGTGATGCCCGTGGAAGTGGCCGCCGATCGATGTCCGGCGATGTACGCGAACCATGGTTAGGACTCCATTCCGGATCACTACGGACATGAATACGCTTGCCGTGTGTTCGTTCGGCATCGGTGCTGCGATCTTGTTTCCTGAATCCGCAGCGGGGCGGCGGCAGGATGTCCACATCTCTTCACGTTGAAGAGCCTGCGTTTCACCGGCCTGTCATTGAACTGGTCTAGCGCTGCTCCCGTCATCGCTGACGGCCAAGGAGCAAGCCATGTCGAAGCCGGTGCTGGGCGCCGCATTGTCCATCAAATCGATCCCTGCGCATCGCGACTGGCTTCTGGAACGGCAGCGCGATCTCGAGATCCAGGATTTTTCCGCGCCGATCTGCTCGATAGTGACTGGCGCCCGACCGCCGGCGAGATCAAGCAGATGCTTGCGGGCCATACCGGCCGGCTCGGCATTCACGGCCCGTTCTGGGGCTTCAAGATCGACAGCCACGATCCCATGATCCGTCAGGCCGTGACCAAGCGCCTGCTTCAGGGTCTCGATGCAGCCGAGTTTCTCGGCGCGACCCAGATGGTGATCCATTCGCCGTTCACGACCTGGGACCACAACAATCTCGATCTCTATCCGGACAATCGCGGCAATCTGGTCGAGCGCGTCAAGGCGACGCTGGCCGAAGTGATCGCGCGTGCCGAGACCATCGGCTGCGAAATCGTCATCGAGAACATCGAGGACAAGGATCCGCGCGACCGTGTGCGCCTTGCCAAGGCGCTCGAAAGCAGCAAGGTCCGCGTCTCCCTCGACACCGGCCACGCCAACTATGCCCACATCTCCACCGGCGCGCCGCCGGTCGACTATTATGTCGAGATGGCCGGCGACATGCTGACGCATGTGCATCTCCAGGACACCGACGGCTTTGCCGACCGGCACTGGGCGCCGGGCGAAGGCAATATCCCCTGGGTCGCCGTGTTCCGCGCACTGGGACGGCTGACGTCCGACCCGCGGCTGATCCTCGAACTCCGCAACCACGACGACGTCCGCGCTGGCGCAGCCCATCTCGCCGCGCTTGGGCTTGCCGAATAACCGACATCACAAAGGGCAGGGGTCACCATCATGAGCAAGCTCACCCGTCGCACCATCCTGAAATCCGGCGGCGCTGCCGCAAGCGCGCTCCTTTTGCCGCGGTTTGCGATCGCGCAAGGTGACAGCCGTCCGTCGGTGACGATCGCCGTGCAGAAGGTGACGAATGCGAACGTGCTCGACGTGCTGCGCGAGCAATCCAATGTCGGCGAGCGCGTGTTCTTCTCCTCGATCTGGGAAGGTCTGATCTCCAAGAACTGGCGCGGCAATCTCGAGGCCGTGCCGGGACTTGCCACCGAGTGGCGCCGCATCGACGACCAGACCGTCGAGGTGAAGCTGCGCCAGGGCGTCAAGTTCCACAATGGCGACGAGCTCACTGCCGAAGATGTCCTCTTCTCCTTCAGCCGTGAGCGCATGTTCGGCGAGACCGAGGCCAAGAGCCGCACCACCATCCAGGCCTTCGAGAAGATCCCGACGCCGCGTCCGGGAAAAGAACTGCCGCCTGATGTGCCCGCCGTTGCCCGCCGCATCTGGCCGGACCTCGTGCGCGTCGATGCCGTGGACAAGTATACGGTGCGCTTCTACAACGCGACGCCCGACGTCACGATCGAGGGCCGGCTGTCGCGTTACGGCTCCGACATCATGAACCGCCGGGCGTGGGAAGAGTCCGCGAGCTATCTCGACTGGGCGCGCAAACCCGTCACCACAGGTCCCTACAAGGTCGTCGAGCTCAAGCCCGACGTCTCGCTGACGCTCGAAGCCCATGACGAATATTGGGGCGGCCGTCCGCCGCTCAAGCGCATCCGCTTCCTCGAGGTGCCTGAAGTCGCGAGCCGCATCAACGGCCTGCTCTCGGGCGAATACCAGTTCGCCTGCGATATCCCGCCGGACCAGATTGCCGGCATCGAGAAGAATTCGGCGTTCGAGGTGCAGGGCGGCACCATTCTCAATCACCGCCTCACCGTGTTCGACAAGAACCACGCCCAGCTCGCCAATCCGCTTGTCAGGCGCGCCTTCACCCATGCGATCGATCGTCAGGCGATCGTCGACAGTCTTTGGGCCGGCCGCACCCGCGTGCCGAAGGGCCTGCAATGGGAATTCTACGGCGACATGTTCAACGCCGACTGGAGCGTGCCGGCCTATGATCCCAAGCTCGCGCAGGATCTGTTGAAGCAGGCCAATTACAAGGGCGATCCGATCCCGTACCGTCTGCTCAACAATTACTATACCAACCAGGTCGCAACCGCGCAGGTGCTGGTCGAGATGTGGAAGTCGGTCGGCCTCAACGTGCAGATCGAGACCAAGGAGAATTGGTCGCAGATCATGGAGCGCGCGCCGACCCGCGCCGTGCGCGACTGGTCGAACTCGGCCGCCTTCAACGACCCCGTGTCGTCGCTGGTCGCCCAGCACGGGCCGAACGGCCAGCAGCAGCAGATCGGCGAATGGACCAACACCGAGCTGAACAAGCTCTCGGAGTTCCTGGAGACCTCGACCGATCGCGCGGCCCGCAAGAAGGCGTTCCGCCGCATGCTGGAGATCGCCGAGCGCGAGGACCCCGCCTATACGGTGCTGCACCAGAACGCGACGTTCACCGCCAAGCCGAAATCGATCAAGTGGAAGGCAGCGCCCGCCTTCGCGATGGATTTCCGCGCCGGCAATTTCGAGGCTTGAGGTGGCGCCGCTGGTCAGCATCCGGGACCTGCGCGTCGCCTTCAACGGCGTGCAGGTCCTGCGCGGCGTCGACGTCAGCTTGCAGAAGGGCGAGGCGCTCGGCCTCGTCGGCGAGTCCGGATCGGGCAAGTCGGTGACATGGCTTGCCGCCCTGGGCCTGCTGCCGCGCCATGCGCAAGTCATGGGCTCGGTGCTGCTCGACGGCCGTGAGATCCTGGGCGCGCCCGCCGCCGAGCTCGACCATGTCAGAGGCGGGCGGGTTGCCATGATCTTCCAGGATCCGGCGAGTGCACTCAATCCGGTGCTGACCATCCGCAGGCAGCTCTGCGAAGCGCTGGCGCTGCATCGCGATCTCTCCGGCGAGGCGGTGAAGGCGGAAGCGCGGCGGCTGCTCGATCTCGTCGGCATTCCCGATGCGGCGCGGCGGCTGTCGGCCTATCCGCACGAATTCTCCGGCGGCCAAGTTCAGCGCATCATGATCGCGATGGCGCTGGCCGGAAATCCCAACCTGCTGATCGCGGACGAGCCGACCACCGCGCTCGATGCCACCATTCAGGCCCAGATTCTGGAGCTGATCTCCACGGTCCGCCGCGAGATCGGCATGGCGATGGTCCTGATCAGCCACGATCTCGGTGTCGTCGCCGAGAATTGCGACCGCGTCGCGGTGATGTATGCCGGCCGCATCGTCGAGGAGGCACCCAGCAATCAGCTCTTCGCCGATCCCGTGCATCCTTACGCGCAGGGCCTGATCGGCGCGCTGCCGCCGCTCGATGGGCCGCGGCGGCGCCTGACGGCCATTCCCGGCACCGTGCCCGATCCCGCGCGAATGCCTGACGGTTGCGCCTTCGCGCCACGCTGCACGCTGGCGGCCGAGCCGTGCGGCCTTGCCGCGCCGAGCCTGGCGCCGATCGCGAACGATCGCGCTGTCGCCTGCATCCGCGCCGAGGCTTCGCGCCGCGCGCTGCTCGGGATCGCCGCCGAATGAGCGCGCCGCTCGTCGAGGTGTCCGCGATCTCGCGCAGCTACGCAATGCGCTCCGGAATGTTCGGTCGAGCTACGGCCGTGCATGCGGTCGATGGCGTGTCGCTGACCATTCCCAAGGGCGAGACGTTGGGCCTCGTCGGCGAGTCCGGCTCGGGCAAATCGACCACGGGCCGCATCGTGCTCGGCCTCGAGCCGCCCGACAGCGGCGAGGTGCGGTTCGACGGCAAGCCGATGGCCGCGCCGGGAACGGCCGCATGGCGCGCGCAGCGGGCACGCATGCAGATGATCTTCCAGGATCCGCTGGGCGCGTTGGACAGGCGGCTGCCGGTCGCCACCCAAATCCGCGAGCCCCTGGACATCCACGATCTCGGCACGCCCGCCGAGCGCGAAGATCGCGTCCGCGAGCTGCTGGGCGCGGTCGAGCTGACGCCGGCCCATGGCGCGCGCTATCCCGGCGCGCTGTCCGGCGGCCAGCGCCAGCGCATCGTGCTGGCACGGGCGCTGGCGACGAAGCCTGATTTCCTGGTCTGCGACGAGCCGGTCAGCGCGCTCGACGTCTCGATCCAGGCGCAGGTGGTGAACCTGCTCGCCGATCTCCAGGCGCAGCTGTCGCTGACGCTGCTGTTCATCAGCCACGATCTGCGCGTCGTCAGGCAGATCAGCAATGTCGTCGCCGTGATGTATCTCGGCCGCATCGTCGAGATCGGCAGCGCCGATGATCTGTTTGCGCGGCCCGAGCATCCGTACACCCAGGCCCTGGTCTCGGCCTCGCCCGCACCGGGCCGCCGCAGTGCCGGCCGCATCGTGCTGGCAGGCGATCCACCCAATCCGGCTGCGCGTCCTCAAGGCTGCGCCTTCCACCCGCGCTGCCCGCGCGCGATCGCGCGCTGTGCGAGCGAGGTGCCGGTGCTCTCAGCCATCGGCGGCAAAAGGCAGGTCGCCTGTCATCTGGTCACGGGCGCCGAGACGCGGGACGCGGCGTGATGGGACGCTATTTCGCCATTCGCATTGGACGCGCGGCGCTCACCATTGTGCTCATCGTCACCTTCGCCTTCGTCGTGCTGCGGCTATCGGGCGATCCCGCGCTGATGATTTTGGGACCGGAGGCACCCCCTGAGGTGCTCGCGGCGTTCCGCAAGGCCTGGGGCCTCGATGATCCCATCTGGTTTCAATATCTCGATTATTTCGGCGCCATCGCCAAGGGCGAGCTCGGCCGCTCCATGCGCGACGGGCGGCCCGCGATCGAGCTGGTGCTGGAGCGGATCCCGGCGACGCTGGCGCTGACGCTGCCGGCCTTTGCCTTCAAGGTGGCGCTCGGCATTCCCGCCGGCATCTACGCCGCGCTGCATCGGGGCTCGGCGATCGACCGCGCCGTGATGATGACGGCGGTCGCGGGCTTCACCGTCCCGAGTTTCGTGCTCGCGCTGGTGCTGGTTCTGGTCTTCGCCGTGCAGCTTGGCTGGCTGCCGTCGGGCGGGCAGGACAGCTGGCGGCACGCGATCCTGCCCATTGCGACGCTCGGCCTTGGCGGCGCCGCCGTGCTGGCGCGCTTCACCCGCAGCGCCATGCTGGAAGTGCTGGGCCAGCCCTATATCCGCACCGCCTCGGCCAAGGGCGTGCCGTGGCGCAAGGTGGTGACGTCGCATGCGCTGCCGAACGCGGCGATCCCGACCGTGACCATCCTGGGCTTCATGGTGGGAACGCTGATCGCCGGTGCCGTCGTGGTGGAGAGCATACTTGCCTGGCCGGGAGTAGGGCGCCTGCTCGTCGTCGCCGTCGCCAACCGCGACCTCGCCGTCGTGCAATGCATCCTGCTGCTGGTGGCGATGACCATGGTCACGTCCAACCTGATCGTCGATTTCCTCTACGGCTTCCTCGACCCGCGGCTGCGTGCCAAGGGAGCGCATGCATGACCGACGCGACGCTGAAGGATACCGAAGCGTTTTCAAGCGAAGTGGATACCGGTTCGCGTGAAGAAAACGCGTCAAAAACAAAATCTAGAGCCCCGTTCCGATTTCATCGGAACGGAAAGGGCTCTAGCGTCCGCCGCCGCATCAGCCTGCCGGCGATCCCGGTCTCGGTTGCGCTCGCGATCATCTGGATCATCGCCATGCTGGTGATCGCCGCCTTCGCCGAGAAGATCGCACCCTACGGCTTCACCCAGCTTGATCTGCGCAATCGCCTGGCCGCGCCCGGCAATGCCGCGCATTGGCTCGGCACCGACGAACTCGGCCGCGACGTGCTGTCGCGGCTCCTCGTCTCGATCCGCATTTCGCTGCTGATCGCGTTCGGCGCCACCGCGATCTCGGCCGTGGTCGGCACCACGCTCGGCTTCCTGGCTGCGCATTTCCGCGGGGCCGTCGAACAGCTCGTACTGATGCTGACCGACTTCCAGGCCAGCATGCCCTTCCTGATCATGGCGCTCGCAGTGCTCGCCTTCTTCGGCAATTCGCTGCCGCTACTCATCGGCTTGATGGGCCTGTTCGGCTGGGAGCGCTACGCCCGCATCGCGCGGGGATTGGCCATCTCCGCCAATGCGCAGGGCTATGCCGCCGCGGTCCGCCAGTTGGGCGCGACGCCGTCGCGGATCTACCTCCGGCACATCCTGCCCAACATCGCCTCGACCCTGATCGTCTCGACCACGCTGGTCTTTCCCGAGGTGATCCTGATGGAATCCGGCCTGTCCTTCCTTGGCCTCGGCGTGCAGCCGCCGATGACCAGCCTCGGCAACATGGTCGGCTATGGCCGGGAGTACCTGACCCGGGCGCCCTGGATCATGCTGGCGCCGGCCACCACGATCGTGGTCACGACGTTGGCGGTCTCCGTGATCGGCGACTGGCTGCGCGACCGGCTGGATCCGACGCTGCAGTAGGGGGAGGGCTCCCGTAGCCCGGATGGAGCGCAGCGAAATCCGGGACAGCCCTAACCGCGGTAGACACCTGCCCCGGATTGCGCTGCGCTCCATCCGGGCTACGAAGAGCCCGCGCCGGGAGCAGGGGAGCCCTGTCCGGCCCAAGTTCCCGTTGCACCTCGCCAGCCCGTGCGCTATCCGGCCGGAAAGGCCTGAGGCGGCTTCCATTTCCGCCCGGCCCAAGCCAACCCGAGGACGGAAACCGCCATGCCAGCCTATCGCTCCCGCACCACCACCCACGGCCGCAACATGGCGGGTGCCCGCGGCCTCTGGCGCGCGACGGGCATGAAGGACGCCGATTTCGGCAAGCCGATCATCGCGGTCGTCAACTCCTTCACTCAGTTCGTGCCCGGCCACGTCCACCTCAAGGATCTCGGCCAGCTCGTGGCCCGCGAGATCGAGCAGGCCGGCGGCGTCGCCAAGGAGTTCAACACCATCGCGGTCGATGACGGCATCGCCATGGGCCATGACGGCATGCTTTACAGCCTGCCGTCGCGCGAGCTGATCGCCGACAGCGTCGAATACATGGCCAACGCGCACTGTGCCGACGGCCTCGTCTGCATCTCCAACTGCGACAAGATCACGCCCGGCATGCTGATGGCGGCGTTGCGGCTCAACATCCCCGCCGTGTTCATCTCGGGCGGACCGATGGAGGCCGGCAAGGTCAAGCTCGAGGGCAAGACCAAGGCCGTCGACCTCATCGACGCCATGGTGGCGGCGGCCAACTCCAAGGTCAGCGACGACGACGTCAAGGTGATCGAGCGCTCGGCGTGCCCGACCTGCGGCTCCTGCTCGGGCATGTTCACCGCCAACTCGATGAACTGCCTGACCGAGGCACTTGGCCTGGCGCTGCCCGGCAACGGCTCGGTGGTGGCGACCCATGCCGACCGCAAGCGCCTGTTCGTCGAGTCCGGCCACACCATCGTCGATCTCGTTCGCCGCTATTACGAGCAGGACGATGCCAGCGTGCTGCCGCGCAACGTCGCGAACTTCAAGGCGTTCGAGAACGCCATGACGCTCGACATCGCCATGGGCGGCTCGACCAATACGGTGCTGCATCTGCTGGCCGCCGCCCATGAAGGGCAGGTGGAGTTCACCATGCGCGACATCGACCGGCTCTCGCGCCGTGTGCCTGTGCTCTGCAAGGTCGCGCCATCCGTCGCCGACGTGCATGTCGAGGACGTGCATCGCGCCGGCGGCATCATGGGCATTCTGGGCGAGCTCGACCGCGCCGGCCTGATCGACACCTCGGTCTCGACCGTGCATGCGCCGACCATGAACGATGCGCTGGAGCGCTGGGACATCAAGCGCTCCAAGAGCGAGACGGTGCGCACCTTCTATCGCGCCTCGCCCGGCGGCATCCCGACCCAGGTCGCCTTCAGCCAGGAGCGCCGTTATGACGAGCTCGATGCCGATCGCGAGAAAGGCGTCGTGCGCGATCTCGAGCATGCCTTCAGCAAGGACGGCGGTCTCGCCGTGCTCTACGGCAACCTCGCGCAGGACGGCTGCATCGTGAAGACCGCGGGCGTCGATGCTTCGATCCTGAAATTCTCCGGCCCCGCGCGCGTGTTCGAAAGCCAGGACGCGGCGGTCGAAGGCATTCTGGGCGGCAAGGTCGTTGCCGGCGAGATCGTGGTCATCATCTACGAAGGTCCGCGCGGCGGCCCCGGCATGCAGGAGATGCTGTATCCGACCAGCTATCTGAAATCGATGGGCCTCGGCAAAGCCTGCGCGCTCGTCACCGACGGCCGTTTTTCCGGCGGCTCGTCCGGCCTGTCGATCGGCCATCTGTCGCCGGAAGCGGCCGAAGGCGGCAACATCGGTCTCGTGCGCACCGGCGACCGCATCGCCATCGACATCCCGAACCGCAGCATCAGCCTCGAGGTCTCCGACGAGGAACTCGCCAAGCGCCGCGCCGCGGAGGAGGCGAAGGGCGATGCCGCCTGGCAGCCGCAGAACCGCAAGCGCAACGTCTCGACCGCGCTGCAGGCTTACGCCGCACTCACCACCAGCGCGGCGCGCGGCGCGGTGCGCGAGGTGAAGCGTCGCCCGAGATAGGCACCTGATCGGCGCGCCGCTGGCTAAATCGATCCCTCCGGGACAACTCGCGGTCTCCACGCGAGAGCGCGGTTGCACGACAGAACCGTGGAGCCCGGGGCAGAGGTCCGTAAAGAAACGGCCCCCGCGTCCTGGGGTGTGGGCTATTGGGGGTGGACGCGGGAGCCGTTTGCGAGGTGGTTGCCCGACGTGCGGGCTCGCCCGCCAGGCGCAATCAATTTAGTGGATTTCACCGCGCTTTGCTATTTAATTTTATTTATTTCCGTTTTTTGTGATTTAATCAGAAGGTGATCCTAGGAAAAATACCTGGAATCCATTTTTCCGAATCCGGTCAGGGGCAAATCGCCTTATCCCGATCTGTCCGCAACTCTTCGGATTGCCAGTAGCGGAGTAAGCCATGAGTCCTTCTCCATCGCTCGTGCCGCACATTACGACCGACCGGGACGTTTATCTCGTGCTCGATGACTTCGGCCGGCGACTGGGCCGCGCCTGGTGTGAGACGGCCGAGGAGGACGCCAATCGCGCGACCCTGCTCAGACATCTCGTCGAAGGGCAATATCTCCATCCCGCACGTATCGTGGCCTTCAATACCGCGGAGGGATGGTCGCGGGATGCCACCGCGGAAATCGCCGATGAGCTGCGCCGCCGCTTTGTCGAGTTCGAGGAGACCGATCCCTCGCTGCTGGAGTTTTTGGAAAGAGCAGCGAGGCGCTGAAGCTCGACCCGTCGGAGGCGGTTGAACGCTTTCCGAACGGCGCTCTAACGGAGCTCTCGCGGTGACGTCCGATCGCCGGCGCAGCGATCACGCTCTCGCATGTCATGCGGACTCCGGAGCCAATGCGCATCGCGCGTTAATGCGCGTGGTCAATGAGTTCTTACTGCTCGGCCGTGATCGGCCGTTCGCATTAAGGATGCGCCGACGAAGTTCGGCATCCCAGGATTTTGCCGCGTATATTGCGTTCGACCTTAGCAAAATCCATTTCGGGCAACTGGGGCAACCACCGCAATGTCTCGTACTCTCGCCGTCGTTTTCTCCACCGCCGTCGCCGCGATTGCCATGACGGGCGCAGCCTCCGCCGGCTGCTACAATTGCTACGCGCCGCTACCGTGCACGACCTGCTATCAGCAGCAATACGTCGCGCCGCAATACCGCACCGTCGACGAGACCGTGATGGTGTCTCCCGGCTCCGTGGTCGCGCATCGCACGCCGGCGCAGTACCGCACCGTGATGGTGCCGCAGACCGTGATGGTGGCCCCGCCCAGTGTCCAGTACGAGCGCATCCCCCCGCAATACGCCACGCGCCAGCGCGTCGAGATGGTTTCGCCGGGCTATTCCTATTACGCCCCGGTGCAGATGGGCTGCGCGTCCTGCGGGTACTGACGCCGACGCAGCGAAGAGCGATTTGGCGCGGCGCTCCTTTAGGGGCGCCGCTTTCTTTTGCGCACCAGCAAACGAGGCCCGGACATGGAGACGTATCCAACCGGGCCTCGCAACCAGCGACGCCCTGGGAGATGCCGCCAGTATCCGGGATTGCTGATGGTTCGGCGGCGGTGGGCGGCCGAGCGGTGTTGTCCAAGCTAGAGGAACAGGCTGACGCTCGCCTGACAGATCAGGGCAGCAGAAGAGTGTGGGGCAGGGCGCCAACTTCGCGTTGCCTTGCGCGGTCGACTGCGTTAAGCGACAGCCATTCCGGGCTTGGAAGGGTGGCCGAGTGGTTTAAGGCACCGGTCTTGAAAACCGGCGTGCCCGCAAGGGTACCGTGGGTTCGAATCCCACCCCTTCCGCCAGTACATTGTTCGCCACTGTTCGCGAGCGTTCGGAATTCACAGTAAAATCAAAGGATTACTTCGAAAAAGCTGGGAGGCGCTGGCGCAGCAATATCAGACGTTACCGCCAAATAGCCTTGCCGCGAACAGCTCGAGCCAAACCAATCCCAGCCACGCGCTCAGCTTCTGGAGAAAATTCTTAATCTCTGCAGGCTGACCAAGGTTGGCAGTACCGACTACACGATGGGTAATAAGGATCGTGTCGTTGGCGTTCAGGAAGTGCGAACCCGATGTTCGCGGTGAACCTGGCCGGCACGGCCTACGATCCTGCCACTGTGGAAGTCGCATGTTTCGGCACGCAGTAATGTGGACCTGCGCGGCGACGGCTACCGCTCAATAGTCGTCGCGGTAATAGCGGTGTCGCCACCGTGGGCGGTACTCTTCCCTGTAGTATCGGCGCGGCTCGTAGTAGGCGCGGGGTTGGCGTGCGGCTTGATACTCCGGCGGAATGACGCCGTTCGGATAACATCGTCCGTAGATGTCGGTATCGTACCCGTAGCTGCATGGCCCTTCACGGACCTGAACCAAGTTGGGCGTTTCGGTCTGGGCTACTGCGGGTGTCCCGAGCTGGAGCGCAAGGACTGCAGCAGCTGCTGCGCTGGTCAATGGCATTTTCAGTTCCTCCCATTGGGTTTGTAGGAACTAAACGCCACAAGCCCCCGCGGTTTCCCCGGAAGAAAATGAATTTCATAACCGGCCGCGCGCGGCATTCATCGTCTATTCATCTACGGCGCCAGCGATGGCGCACCGCACGGTTTTAGCGCTTTGGGGCTGGCTTCTCTCGATTGAGATCAGCCCTGGTGAACCTCGCCTCATCCATTCGCAAAGTTCGCGCGGACGCGTCCTTGAGCTTGCTTATCTCGTCGATCGAGAGCTTTGCTACTTCGTCCTCAACCTTCTTTCGTAGCTCGGTGGTTTGCTGCGGTCAGCATAAAAGCTCGGAGGACGTCGCCGTCGGATTTATTCTGACCGCGGTAAATCGCCATTAGGTGGCCGACTCCCCGCTGTCCATCCTTCAAGACCACGCCGACGACGCATTGCCGCTGCGCGCCGAACTTATGACCAGCATAGGCGTCGCGCGTGTCCTTAAACCACTGAAAAGAGGACAGGCCGTTTGGGTCGCCGCCATATATTTCGTCGGCCGAAAGTGGGAATTGTGCCGTTTTGTCAAAGCAACCAACGAACTGGATGATCGCATCACGGAACAGGCTTGCCGCAATTAGGCGTTCCTCGGGATCTGATGAAGACGCAAACCGACGCTGCCAACACTCCATTGTGGCAAGGGCGCGTTGCATGTCGTTTTGGAGTAACAAGTTCTCCGCGTACTCTTTCGCCAGTGGTGTCTCCAGCGCTTTGAGCGTGCTTTGGTCGATTTCCACGCTCCATCGTTGATGGCCGCCGTCTTCCGGCTCGGCGACAATGGAGTGTTCCTTGTTTGTCATGTCGAGTGCTCGATGTTGTAGTTGCGTTTCGTTTTATTTTTGCAGGGCTTTCGACCGATCCATTCGGTCGCAGCCTCTCGAAAATCTGGTTCGTCTCAACCTCGGACAACCTGAGGCAAGAGCAGGGGCAGTCGATAGAGGTTGGTCGAAAATCAGTAGCCGTAAGGCCCGCGCAAACTCGAGCCGATCCACCCAGCCGCGCCGTAGAACAAATCGTATTGAAGCCAAAACCACAGGTAGTAACCGAGGCCGAGAAGCCCTTTGCGGAAGCCGCCCCACTCTGACCAAAGCGTATTGTCTTTCAGGAATGTGTTAACGTCTTCCGTTGCTGCGCGAGTGCCTTCTTGCGAGATCTGTTCAAACTCAATGGGCTGTCGATCGCGAACGCGGTTCAACAGTTTCTCCATGATAAACCTGTCAGAGAGTGTGCTGTGCCACTGTTGGTTTGCGGCGGCCGAAGTAGTCGCAATGACCACCTCTGCTATATTCCAGGATACCACATCGATTAAAAAACCAGCGTTGCCAGGATAGTGCCAGTCTTCTCATCCCGCTGAGCGAAGGCGGCAATAGCCACAAAGAAAAACACGGTCCATCGGAAGGCACCGATGGCCCAAGCTCTATGAAGCGCAACTGGGGTGACGCTCACTTTACCACCTGCACTGTCGCGGACGCTATCGACCAGCCGCCTAGCTCAACGCACAGCGCTGCAATCAGAAAAATATGCATAAGCCTCCCCCAAATCTTACAGTCATCCAACGGCAACCGCAGCGGGAGGGCAAGGGATGAGGCTGGAAGGCGGGTAAGATTTATTTTTTCAGAATAAGCCCCATTGCGCGCGCCATTCGCCTCACGGATCCGGTGTGCCGACCAAGCGCCGCCGCTATCTCCGACACGACACGACGACGTACCAGCCACGCAAGCCGCTTCCGCTCAGCCTCAGTCCATTCCTTTGGCTTCGACGATCTCATTTCGAAATGATCGAATGAGCTCGACGCGCGCGATATTGGGAAATTTACGGGTGGGCGAGTGACGCAAGCGCGCCGAAGCGCCCGGATGGAATCGACGCAAATTCAGCAGGGGGCGAGCGCAGGGGATATAGCTAATGCAGCACGCGGCCGGTCTCGGCGAGCCGGACCTTCTCTCGGAGCTCCTCGAGCTCCTGAAGCATTTTCAGGAGATCGGGCAGAAGGTGCGCCCGCTTCAAAACTCGGGTCGTTTGTCCCATCGCTATACGCCTCCATGGCACGCTGACGCCGAGCCACATCAAGGCGCACACACGCAAATTTTCCCCTGCAAGGGAATGGACAATCTTAACCAAATCATGATGGGATGATCGCGGAGCCTAGGAAACTCCCGAAGCGGTCCCTTGCTGCCACATCCAAACAGGATTTGCCGACATCAATTCCAATGACACGCTTGCCGCTCATACCGACCTCCCTCATCCTAGTCGGGTCCGGAGCGAGCACTGGATTGCAAGCGGGCGATTAGCCCTCTCTACCGTTCGTGCCCGGACCCAGAGCGCCGGCGGGCCTCCAGATCTGCACGATCGTCAAGATCTTCCAGGACCGCGAGGTCCCGCCGGCGTCCGATCTTCCATCAGGAAGACGCCAGCAACATGCAATCCAGGAGTGTTCTTTGCCGGATGACGAGCAGGGGTCTCGCGGGCTCGAGCTCGCTGTGTTCGCCGTAGCTCAGCTGACCATCATGACGAAGGCCTTCCGCAAGCACTACGAGGCTGCTTATCGCGGTCAGGAGGGGCCGGAATGAAGCGCCAGCGCCGATCGCACAGGAAGCGCAACCGGCAGCGGCTGGCTGCGCACGCCCGTCGGCTGAGGCGGTGAACACGAGGCCCGCCGGTTCACGCTGGCGGGCCTCTGTGCTAGCAATTGGCGTGCCCTGCCGATCGTGCGGAACGTCGCGGCACCGGCCGCTGGGGCTGTTCCAGAGCGGCTCCTGCGGTCGTTTGTTCTGTGCTGTCCAGAAGTGTCCTAATTTCTGGAAGGAACGAATGTTTTCTCTGGCACTTAAGGGGCTGATCGCCGAACGACGGTGCAACCGTTGCTGAGGCTATGGGCCCGGCCTCCTAGGCACACCGGGCCCGCTTTGCTTAAGGCCGCCTCAGTTAGCACCGCTCCCTTGATCTAGCTCAAGCGGTACCCGCCTGTACGGCGCTCCATATAGGGACAAGCCCGAATCCGAAAAACAACCCCAGGGTAAGGAAGCCAAGCCGTCGCGCCTGGACGAGGCGCGCCGGATCGTCGAGGAATACGCCACCAACCTCCGAGAGCTCATCAGAAAGCTACGTCAGAAGATGAACTAGGGTCTCGCTTCGGTCCCGCGTTTTCTTTCGTGATAGGCTCCGCTCAAGGAGTCGAACTCATGGTCAAGCACGAGCCGGAGATCAGGCGGGCAAAGGCCAAGCTCTACGTGGAGGCGTGCAACAGGGCTATACATGATGCGCCTTGGACCGCGGGAAGAACGAACACGATCGACAGTAGGGGGATCTATCGGGCACTGGAACTCGCCGAACAGGCGTACGAAGCCCATGATCTTCCGTACGAGGGCGGACTCTCCAAGATGTCGAAATATCCTCCTGGACGCTTCAGGTGGGTTTGGGACGATACCGGGAGCGCCGATGAGTGCGTGAAGGTGCTCGACACCAAAACGGGCCGCTCAGTGGTCTGGCCCTACTTTTAAGCTGCTCACCTTCGCCGGCCGGCGCCGGCCACAACTCCCAGAAACACGACTATCAGCACGATCCAGCCGACCGCCGACACTGCATCCATGATCCGCCCCCCTTGCGCTGAGGGCAGGATAAGAATCACGCATTCGCAGGTTTGTCCAAGCTACGGTTTCAGGCCCTCACCGTGGCTAAGACCGTAGATTGCTCGCGACGCAGGGCGAAAAGCCATGTGATATCAAGAGGGTTGACCAAGACACCTCTTCCGCCACAATTCAACAAAATCAATTACTTAGATGCGATTTCGGATGGGGTGTGCGTCCAATTCAGCGCACAATGCGGCTTCGTTGCCGCGGTCAGCTGAGCTCGATATTGAGGGCACAATCGCCGACTAGCTGAAGTGACTGTTGACCCGTCGAGGGCGCCGCGATGCTCGAGATCGGCGGCAACTCCAATCGAGGCGGCTCGGTTGCCTTAGCTGCGTTCCGCGGACGATTGATCATCCCAGAGCAGTTCACCGCACCGGCATTTGTACACCCGGATGAAGCGGGCTGCCTTCATGTCCCACAGCTTCTCCGCCAGACTGAGTGGTTCGCCGCATTTGGGGCAGCGGAATAGGGTGGGGTTCGGGGGCGTGGCTGGAAGCATAGGCACGTCTCTTCTTTCAGAAGACGCGAAAGCCCCGCGAGCGTTCCTGGGATAGGGGTTGCCTCCACTCACCGCAGTCCGCTGCGCGTACTCCCGCGGAGTTCAGCCACGGTTGTGGTGTCAGCGGCCGCCACTCACTCGCTCCGGCTTGTATCGCGTTGTCTACTTAGGCGTCTTTGCACCAACGTCGCAGTGGACCGGGCTGCTTGATCCACAAAGACATCAGTCAATCGACCTCTCCAGCTTCTGGGCTGCCCGGAAGTCGTCCAGATGCTGCAGGTTCGGGCCGTACGCGGCCTCCTTGGTAAGCAGGTGGTAGATCCGGGCCACCACCAATTGGAGATGCTTCATTCGTCCACGAGGCATCGCCCGGGCCTTGCAAAGGGCTCGGACCGCATGCGCTCGGAAATAGTCAAAAGCGTCGGACATCAGAGATTCAACGTCTCGTCCAGAGATCGGTTCTTACCCCCGTTTCCAGGAACACCATCCGGAACGCTATCGAATTTGAAAAATTAGCCCGGCAGGAAGCTTCACGGCGAGCACGCATGTTCTTCTTTTTCTCGAACCGGCTGGGGTGTCTCGGCTCGCTGCTGATCTCCGGCTTGGTCACTGTGGCGCTGCTCTTTCTGTTCGGGATACTCCGGTTCTGAACCCAGGCGCGTGGTGCCAACAGATCACCTTCGTCTTTGTAACCCTGTGTCCAGAGGACGTGGAACCCTCTAAGCGTTCAGGACGTTGAGCCGCGAATGCGACTTGCGAGGTCCAACTGCTTCAGAGTTCATCGACCCTGATCCCCGGAGACACCGTCTGGAGGCGGTGCGAAGCGCGGCGCGTGACGGTTCTGAACGATGCTGCCGCGTTTTTCGCGGCCCTGCGGCAAGCGCTGCTGGAGGCGCAAGAACAGGTCTACATCATCGGATGGGACATCCACAGTGCAACCAGGCTGGTCGGAGCTTCCGGACGAGCGGATGATGGTTTGCCGGAACAGCTTGGCCCATTGCTGCGCGCGCTCGTTCAACGCCGCCCGACCTTGCGGATCGACATCCTTGTCTGGGACTTTGTCTCCTTTTACGCCTCCGAAAGAGAACGGAATTCCGCGGCAAAATTTACTGCCGAAACGTCCGGGCGCGTCCGGTTTTGTCTCGATTGCACGCTTCCGTTTGGTTCGGCCCAACACCAGAAGATGGTCTGTATCGACGGTTCACTGGCGTTCGTTGGCGGGCTCGATCTGACGATCAGGCGCTGGGACACCAGTGATCATCGGGCCGCGCATCCATTGCGCTGCGACCCTGAGGGCAAGCCATACCCTCCCTTTCATGATGTTCAATGCATGGTCGACGGGGATGCCGCGGCGTGGCTGTTCGACCTCGCGGAGGAACGCTGGCGTGCTTCAGGTCAACCGACCCATCACCGGCGCCGGCTAGGGAAGATGCGGTGGCCGGCCAATGTGCCGGTGGAGGCCGAGCACTTGCCGGTTGGTATCGCCAGGACCGAGGTCGTCTGTCCTGCAGGCTCGACCATCAAGGAGGTCGAGCGCTCATTGACTGCAGCGATCCGGTCGGCGACCAGCTTCGTTTATATCGAAAACCAGTTTACCAGCGCGACCAAGATCGCGCGTGAATTGGCGCTGCAGATGCTTCGCGTGCCTTCGCTTCGGGTTCTGGTCGTCACTCCCAAACTGCATTCATCGTGGTTGGAATCCCAAGCCATGCAAAATGGCCGTGGTGCGTTCATCGACTGCTTCAGTGAGGCTGGAGTTCGCAGATCGCGCCCGCTTCGTCTACCCGATCTCACGCAGCGGGGATACCGAAGCTGCCGTGATGGTGCACAGCAAGCTCATGATCGTCGATAACAGGATCTTGAGGGTCGGCTCGGCCAACCTGAACAATCGCTCGATGGGCGCCGATAGCGAATGTGACCTGATCTTTGAAGCGGCATCCGGTCAGCATCGGAATTTCATCGCTTCGGTCCGCCGTCGCCTGATCGCGCATTTCTGCGGTCTCGACGAACTGACCATAACGCAAAACGAGGATCGTCTGTTTGCGCTCCTGGACGACGTGTCGAGAGCTGATGGGGCGAAGACGCTGCGGGAAGTGGAGTCCTCGGTCCTGACCAGTACGCTGGCCACAATGGTTCAGCCGGTGGCAGACCCGGAGCGGCCGCTTCATCTGGAGCGGGCGGCATCTCGCATGTGGAGCACGAAGACCCTAATGGGGATCGCGTCGATAACGGTGGCGCTATTTGGGCTGACGATGGCTTGGTCGTACACGCCTTTGAGCGATTTTACCGACGCGCCTCATATTTCGGCGTATCTGTCTGCCTACTCGCAGTCCATATGGGGGCCACTATTCGCTATCGCAGCTTTCGTCGCTGGCGGGCTGGTCGTGTTTCCGGTTCTCGTGCTCATTGCAGCAACTGCTGCCGCACTTGGGCCCTGGCTAGGCTTCATCACCGCAATGGCGGGCGTCTTGCTCAGCGCCTTCATCCTTTTTGCGATCGGGCGGGACTCGGCCGACAACGCCTCCAGCAGTTGCTCGGCCGACGTGCAGCGCGCATCCAGGAACGCGTTGTGGGCAAGGGGATTCTAGCCGTCGTCGTCATCCGGATGATTCCGATCGCACCGTTCTCGGTGGTGAATGTCGTGGCTGGTGCGAGCACGCTGCCTCTACGTGACTTCATGGTTGGAACTCTGCTGGGCATGATGCCCGGTATTCTCGCCATGGCAGTTCTGGGGGCTCAGATCGCAGACTTCGCCAGGAATGCGTCCTGGAGCAACATATTGCTGTTGGCTCTGGCGTTCTTGGGCTGGCTGGGGATCTGCGCGGGCGCACAATTCGTCGCGACCTGGCTCGCCGGGAGGCGCTGATGGCGGCGATGCGCTTCATGACATGGAATGTGCATGGCACGTTCAATCTCAATCCGAAGTTCGATTTGGAGGGTGTTTGCTCGATCGTTCGCAAGTGGGCCCCTGATGTCGTCGCGCTTCAGGAGGTGGATTCGCGATCGCGGTCAGACGATCCATTTGCGAAGTTGGCGAGTGTTGTCGGCGATCACGGGGTTCACGCTAAGTCGATTGTCGCCGAGGATGGCGACTATGGTCAGATGCTCCTGAGCCGCTTTCCGTTCTCTGGCGTGCCCGAGATCCTCGATGTGTCCTATCGAGAGCGGGAGCCACGCAGGGCGATTGCCACGGGATTGCTGACACCGGTCGGCGATGTGCGCGTGGTGGCCACTCATCTCGGCCTAAGTATCCACGAGCGCTATGCGCAAGCTCAGGCCCTGGTAAGCCTGGTGCGAGCTGGAAGGACCGTCGTCCTCGGCGATTTCAATGACTGGTTTTGGGTGAAATCGGTGCGGCGCGTGCTCGCGCAGGTCTGCCCCAACCGTACGCGCTTGCGGACTTTCCCGGCGCGTTTGCCCGTTCTCCGCCTTGATAGGATCTATGCCACGCCCGATAGCCGGTTTGGGAGAATTTGGACCGACGGAGAGGCAACGGCCTATTCAGACCATTTGCCCGTGATTGCGGAAATCGAGATCTAGGATTGTCTGCCGACGCGAGATGATCTTCGTGGAGGCCCATCACCTCACTAACGATTTTCCGAAGATGGCAGAATGCCACTGTTTTGCCCGACGGGTCAACCGGCTTTTGCGCGAATGCAAAAGTCGTTGTGCCAACAAGACTTAGCTACTGTGCATGGGGTTGTTTTCGCCAACTTTGGTGGTCAGCGCCTATGCTTCAGCTCGACCATGCGGAACTTTTTCCTCGCCGCCACGTTGTGTCGCCATGACTGAAGAGCTTTCCTTCCGACGCAAACCCCTGACCCCCGAGCAGCGCCAGGCGCGCGATGCGGCGCGCCGGATCGAGGCCGAAAAGGCCATGCGCGATCATGAAGAGGCGCAGAAGGCGTTTTACGCCAATAAGGAGCGGCTGAAAGCCGAACGCCTCGCGCGCGAAGCGGCCGCGACGAAGGGCTGACCAAGCGCGGTCGGCGCTGACAATCTCCTAGATCGATCTTTCGACTGACGCCGGCGGCTCATGCCGATTGGGTGTTCCCGTCGCGCTCAAGACCAGCTTGAGCGCGCCCGGTCGGACCCATCGGCGGGCTTGACGGCGTTTGCCCTTCGGGAGGAAGCTTCGAATGATCCTCAATTGACGTGAATGACGGAGACGTTCGCTCCCAGCCAGTCCGACCCCTTCAGCGAAAGCGAGAATGGAGCTGACCATGACCACGTTCGACAAGCGCGAGCAGGGCTTTGAAGCAAAGTTCGTCCACGACGAGGAGCTGATGTTCAAGGCGACGGCCCGGTCCAACAGGCTGCTCGGGCTCTGGGCCGCAAGCCAGCTCGGCCTCAGCGCCGAGGAGGCGGCAAACTACGCAACGGCGCTGGTCACGGACAATCTGGAGAGGCAGACGATCGACGACGTCGTGAGCAAGGTGTCGGGCGATCTCGCCGCCAAGGGTGTGGCGCGCGAGCAGGTCGCGCAGAAGCTTCTGGAGTACCTGCGCCAGGTCATGCAGCAGCTCGAAGCCGGCAAATAGGAAGGCCGGTCGTTGTACCTCATTCGGCGTGCTTGCGCGCGCCGGAATCACCGAGCTTGTCGACATAGGCAATGCCGAGCGCCGAGACAATGAAGGTGATGTGGATCAGCACCTGCCACATCACGCCGTTCTCGGTGTAGCTGGCACGGTTCGAGCCGAGATTGCCGGCCTCGATGAAGGTGCGCAGCAGCGCGATCGAGGAGATGCCGATGATGGCCATGGCGAGCTTGATCTTGAGGACGCTGGCATTGACGTGGCCGAGCCATTCCGGCTCGTCGGGATGACCCTGGAGGTCGAGCCGTGAGACGAAGGTCTCGTAGCCGCCGACGATCACCATCACCAGCAGGTTGGAGATCATCACGACGTCGATCAGCGCCAGCACGCTCATCATGATCTGCTGCTCGGTGAGGTCGAGCGCGTGCCAGGACAGGTGCCAAAGCTCCTTGAGGAACAGCGCGATGTAGACGCACTGCGCCGCGATCAGTCCGAGATAGAGCGGCAGCTGCAGCCAGCGCGAGCCGAAGATGATCATCGGCAGCAGGCCCAGGCGCGGCGAGGGCGGACGGGCTTCGGTGCGGAGTTCGGATTGGAATCCAGTCTCAACCGACATTCAGGCAGGATCCTCGCATCGAGATGATCTCGCTGCCATGTAGCCCGGCAAGATGGCCGGCGGAAGACGGGGCGCGCTACTCGCTATCCAGGGATCGCGCCATTTCGTGCTACGGTGCCGGTCGGCCGTCGCGCGGGCGGCCAGGACCGGGATCAAGATCGGGAGGCGGGGCGTGCTTCGCAGCGGAAAATGGCCGGGCGGGATCGCGCTCGTTGCCGCGATCATGGCCGGCTCCGGCGGCACAGAAGTCTCGGCAACTCCGCTGACCCCGTTCCGCTACGAGGCGCAGGCGCAGCGCCATTGTCCGCACGATCAGGTGGTCTGGCTCGATTTCAGGAAGGGTGTCTACTACACCAGGGGGCAGAAGCGATATCGCCAGGGTTTTGACGGGAGCTTCGTCTGTCTGGGCGAGGCCCGCGACGGCCGCTATCGCCGCTCGCTGTTGGGCCTGCGCTGAGCGGCGCGTGACCGGGGCTCGACGGCGAGCCGGTTATTTCCGGCTCGGCAGCTTCACCGGCACGTGCGGGGAGGTGCTGATGACCCGGGGACTTCCGTCGGGATAGGTGCGATCGCCGCGGATCAGGGATTCAAGGACCAGGAAAAACTTCTCGGCAAGCATGTGAGTCACCCTCGTCGGTGATGGCCTCTTGAAAATAAGTCGAGGCGCCGAACGCGGAAATTCAATCAACTAAACGGGAGCGGGACAATCCGGGCAAACACCTGTTTGCAGCACGGCACGGTCGTCGTCGGGAAAGTGCGACGATCTCGTCCGAGATCAGCCGAAGGCCAGGGCCACAAGGCCCGAGCAGAGCAGGACCAAGCCGCCTGCAGTCAATGCCAAGAAGCCATCGGATACGAGGTCATGGTTGCGCATGGGACACCTGCCGCTCTCGTCCTCGATGCTCGATCGGATCGATTAAAATTGTCCGAACGTGCAGCCTTGAAAGAGGTGATGCTTGCCGCCCCGCGCGAGTGCCTTCAGGCCCTCGTGCGGTAACCTTCAAACGCATGGGCCAGGAAGATCCCCGCGCTTACCAGACCCATCAGTGCCGAAACCGTCTCGATCATCGTTAAATTCCACATCCCGCCCTTGCATTCGAGAGAACGCGTGCGGCCTTGCACAGTCAAAAGAATTTCGGTGAGCGGCGTGACAATGGGGGTGGAGTGAGGATTTGGCGCAACAGAATGTCCAGCCTTGGCACAGAGCAGGGCGCCCACGCTCTGTAGATCAACGGAGGCGAGCGAACGTCCCGTTTACCATCCCGGCGTGATCGCTGTGGGCTCCCCATTTCCGCCGTGTTCGGGTTGCGTTATCGTTACCGCTTCCGATGCGGTGGTGGGCTGCCTCGGATTACAGGGACCGGACGGCGCTCTCCGCGGCTAAAGCGGGATGGGTACGCGCCCGGCGAAATGGTATTTGGGGCGAATGGGGATCCGACGGTCAGATTCGGTTTTGCGGGCCGCGCGCGGTGTTGCGGCGGTCGCGACCTGCCTTGCGCTCGCCAATTGCGCCTCCTCGAACAAGTTCGCCAGCCGCGTCGATCCGAAATACGGCGTGTCCTCGAGCCCAAGGGTTGTGGCCTGGGGCGATCCGGTCCCGAAGGAGGGCGGCACCTACCGCGTCGGCAAGCCCTATGTCGTGGCGGGCCGGACCTACGTGCCGGAGGAGGATGTCAACTACCGCGCCGAGGGCATGGCGTCCTGGTACGGCGATGATTTCCACGGCCGCCTGACCGCCAATGGCGAAGTGTTCGACATGGCCTCGCTGACCGCGGCGCATCCGACCCTGCCGATGCCGTCCTACGCGCGGGTGACCAACATCTCGAACGGCAAGTCGCTGATCGTCCGCGTCAATGACCGCGGGCCCTATCACGGCAACCGGCTCATCGACGTTTCGAACAAGGCCGCCGAACTCCTTGAATTCAAAGGCAATGGCGTCGCCAAGGTCCGGGTCGAATATGTCGGCCGGGCGCCGCTCGAAGGCTCCGACGACCGCCAGCTGATGGCGACCTTGCGTACCGGCATTCCGGCGCCGACGCCCTCGATGGTCCGGGTCGCTTCGGCCAAGCCTTTCGTGCCGGAATTGCCCGCATCGAGCCGCGGTGCCATTCGCGGCGAGGTTCCGATGCCGGAGGGGAGGCCCTACAATCTCGGCAACAGCTCGGCGGATATGGCTTCGCTCAATGCGACCTCGGAAATGTCGGCCTCGAGCCGCAGCCGGGGCCGGGCGCTCCAGAACGCGCGCGCCGTGTCCTATGACGAGGACGGCCGCTACGCGACGGAGAGCGCTCCGTCCGCCGCCTACACCTCGGACGGCGCGGCCGAGGCCCGCAGCATCCTGAGCGGTCGCGGCCTCTACTGAGCCGCGCTTTCCTTCAAGAACGTCACCAGCGCCGCGTTCACCTCCTCGGGCCGCTCCTGCTGCACCCAATGGCCGGCGCCCTCGAGGATCAGCTTGCGCTTCAGCTTGGGCAGCACGCGCTCGAGCTCGTTGACGCGCTTGGCCCCGATCAGGCCGGTGATGACGGCGTCTTTGGAGCCGGCGATGAACAGCGAGGGCTGGTGGATCTGCGCATCCTGCCAGGGGGCCGTCAGCTCCCAATTGCGGTCGATGTTGCGGTACCAGTTCAGCCCGCCGCGGAAGCCGGACTTGCGGAAGCACTCGGTGAAATAGGCGAGATCAGCGTCGTTCAGCCAGCCGGGCAGCGGCCCCTCGGCGCCTGCATGGCCGAGAAAGCCCTTGCCCTCCTGCACGAACATGGCTGCCGAGGGGTCGGCGAGGCCGCGGCCGCCAAGCACGATGCGCATGGTGCGGGCGACGTCGCGCTCCAGCTCGGCTTCGGCGACGCCGGGCGTCTGGAAATACTGCCAGTAGAAATTGGTGATGCCGCCCTGGCGCAGCAAATCGAGCGGCTTGCCGCGGCCGCGGAACGGCGGCGGCACGCTCAGGCCCGCGACCGCCGTGAAGATATCGGGGCGGAACAGCGCCGCGTGCCAGGCGACCGGTGCGCCCCAATCGTGGCCGACCACCATCGCCTTGCTCTCGCCCAGCGCCTGCACGAGGCCGACGACATCGCCGACCGTGTCGAAGATGGAGTAGGCGGCAACATCAGCCGGCGCCGTGCTCTGGCCGTAGCCGCGCATGTCGGGGGCGACGACGTGAAACCCGGCCTCTGCCAACGCCGGGATCTGGTGGCGCCAGGAATAGGACAGTTCCGGCCAGCCATGGCACAGCACCACCAGCGGCCCCTGGCCGGCTTCGCGGATGAAGAGCTCGACCCCGTTGGCCTTGATCATCCGGGTTGAGGACATTCGCTTTTCCGCCTTGTTTCAGGGGTTTGGTCGGGAAATATAAGATGCCACGATAGGGGCGCGAGGAGAATCGTGCAATCTCAGGGACAAGCGTCCAGCTCCGTGTTGTTCGCATCTGTTCCAACTGCTAGAACGCCGCTCTCAGGGCTTGGCCATGGCATTTCGTCCTTCTTTGCTTCGTCGCTCCCGGTTCACCGCCGGTGCGCTGGCGCGCGGGCTGATCGCGGCGGTTCTGGCCGCGGCTATCGGCTCGGGCGGGGCGCTCTACGCCGCCAACCAGAGCGTGCAGGGCGCCAAGAAGGCGGAAGACACGGGCTTCGATGGTGACGCCCCGACTGCGATCCTGATCGAGGCCTCCTCGGGCAGCGTGCTGTTCGAGAAGAACGCCGACGAGTTGCGCGCGCCCTCCAGCATGATGAAGCTGATGACCGCGGAGGTCGTCTTCAACGCCGTCAAGAAGGGCGACATCAAGCTGACCGATGAGTACCGGATCAGCGAGAACGCCTGGCGCAGGGGCGGCGCGCCCTCGGGCGGCTCGACCATGTTCGCCGCCATCAACAGCAAGGTCTCGGTCGACGATCTCCTGCATGGGGCGATCATCCAGAGCGGCAACGATGCCTGCATCGCGCTCGCCGAAGCCATGGCGGGCAACGAGCGGATTTTCGCGGCCGACTTCATGACCAAGCGCGCGCGCGAGCTCGGCCTCACCCGATCGACCTTCGCCAACTCCAACGGCTTGCCGGATCCCGGCAACAAGATGACGGTGCGCGAGCTCGGCATCCTCGCCCGCCACATCATCCTGGACTTCCCCGAGTTCTACAAACTGTTCGGCGAAAAGGAGTTTACCTGGAATAAGATCCGCCAGCCCAACCGCAATCCGCTGCTCAATTCGATGGAAGGCGCTGACGGTCTCAAGACCGGCTACACCAAGGAAGGCGGCTACGGCATGGTGGGCTCGGCCGTGCAAAACGGCACGCGCCTGATCGTCGTGGTCAACGGGCTCGACGATCCCGAAGACCGCGCCACGGAAGCCAAGAAGATGCTGGAATGGGGCTTCCGCAATTTCGAGACCCGCGTGCTGATCGCGGCCGAGCAACCCGTCGGCTACGCCAAGGTGTTCGGCGGCGAGAGCCGCTCGGTCAAGCTCGTGGCCAAGACGCCCGTGAAGGTGATGGTGCACAAGAACGGCAGCGACAAGCTGATCGCCCGCATCGTCGATAGCGGCCCGGTGCGCGCGCCGGTCGAGGCCGGCCAGAGGGTCGGCGTGGTCAAGGTCTGGCGCAGCGGCGCCATCGCGGTGGAAACGCCGGTCTATGCTGCCGAAGCGATCGGCACCGGCTCGACCATGCGCCGCGCGATCGACGGCGCCAGCGAGCTCGTGATCGGCATGTTCCGCGCGGGCGCCGAGAAGCTCTGACCATGAGTAAAAGCCCGGTACGGTGGCCGTCTGGACGCGGACGCTTCATCACCTTTGAAGGTGGCGAGGGGGCCGGCAAGTCGACCCAGATCAAGAAGCTCGCCGACCGTCTGAAGGCGGCAAGGATGCGCATCCTCGTCACGCGCGAGCCAGGCGGCTCGCCGGGCGCCGAGATCATGCGTCATCTGGTGCTGTCGGGCATGGGCAAGCTGCTCGGACCCGAAGCCGAGACGCTGCTGTTCGCCGCTGCCCGCGACGATCACGTCCGCACCGTGATCCAGCCCGCGCTCAGCCAAGGCATCTGGGTGCTGTGCGACCGCTTCGCCGACTCGACGCGGGCCTATCAGGGCAGCCTCGGCCGCGTGCCAGATGGCCTGATCAACGCGATGCAGCGCGTCACGATCGGCGATCTCAAGCCGGATCTCACCATCATCCTCGACCTGCCGGTCGAGATCGGCCTGCAGCGCGCGGCCGCGCGCCGCGGCAGCGCCACGCCGGACAGGTTCGAGGGCGAGGATCTCAAGTTCCACCAGGACCTGCGCGACGCCTATCTCAAGATCGCCGCGGAAGATCCCGCGCGTTGCGCGCTGATCGACGCCAATTCCGATCCCGATACGGTTGCCGGGCGTGTCTGGACGGCGCTGCGCGAACGTCTTCTTCCCACGCCCTCTTCGGTGATTTCCGCATGAGCCGGCGTCAGATTGAGCGCGAAACCGCCATTGCGCATCCGCGTGAGACGTCGAGGCTGTTCGGGCATCGCGACGCCGAGACGGCGCTGCTGACCGCCTACCGCAGCGGGCGCATCCCGCATGCCTGGCTGATCGGCGGGCCGCAAGGGATCGGCAAGGCAACGCTGGCCTACCGCATGGCGCGCTTCGTGCTCGCCCATGGCCAGCCGTTGGCGCCGTCCGTGCAGCACGCCCCAGACCTTGCGATCGATCCCGATGACGCCGTGGCGCGGCAGGTTGCGGCGAGCTCGCATGGCGGCCTGTTGACGCTGGAGCGCACCGCGAACGACCGCGGCGTGATGCGCACCGTGATCACCGTCGACGAGACGCGCGAGACGATCGGCTTCTTCGGCTCGACGGCCGCGGCCGAAGGCTGGCGCGTCTGCATCGTCGATACCGTCGACGAGCTCAATCCAAACGCGGCCAACGCACTGCTGAAAATCCTCGAAGAGCCGCCGCAGCAATCGCTGTTCCTGCTCGTGAGCCACGCGCCCGCACGCGTGCTCGCCACGATCCAGTCGCGCTGCCGCAAGCTGCGCCTGCGCCCGCTCGCCACGGACGACGTGATCGGTGCTGCGGCTGCGGCGGCCGACCTCGACCCGAACGATCCCGCGCTGCGCGAGGCGGCGGAGGCCTCCGAGGGCAGTGTCGCGCGGGCGCTGACGCTGCTCGGCGGTGATGCGCTCAAGCTCCAGCAGCGCACGGCAGCACTGCTCGCGCGTCTGCCGCAGGTCGATCCGCGCGAACTGCACACGCTCGGCGATTCGCTCGGCACCAGCGACCGCGTCGCACTTGCCGCCTTCATCGACGGCATCGACCGCTGGATCGCCGAGCGCCTGCATGCGGATGAAGCCAATGCCAACCAGAACCTGCCGCGCCTTGCGCGGCTAGCTGAGGTATGGGAAAAGATCGTCCGCGCCGCGCGCGACACCGAAACCTACAATCTGGAGCGCAAGCCCTTGGTTTTCTCGGTGTTCGGCTGGCTGGCGGACGCAACGCGCTAGAGCATGATCCGGGAAAGTGCGGAGCGGTTTTCCAAAAAGATCATGCGTAAAACAACAACCTGACGCAGGTTCGTTTCCAAATTTTTGAGAAGCCGGTAAAGGAATTCGTCGTGGCAACGCGAGCTAAGAAAACCGCCAAGGGCAAGAGCAGCAAGAAGAAGGCTGCAAAGGTGCTTGCGCGCAAAGCTGCCAAAAAGACCAAGAAGGCCGCCGCCAAGAAGGGCGTGAAGAAGAGCGCTGCGAAGACGGCAAAACGGGCTGGCAAGAAGGCTACCAAGAAGCAGGTCGCCGCCAAGAAGGCGGTGAAGAAAGCGGCCAAAAAGTCAGCCAAGGCTCCAGTGAAGAAGGCCGCCAAGAAGGCGAAGGTGACTGCGCCTGCCGCGATCGCGGCGCCGGCTCCTGTCGTCGCGCCGCCGAAGGCTGTGAAGCCCAAGGTATCGAAGCCCAAGGAATTCGAAGAAGGCGCCGCGTGCGCCGAAGCCCGCCGCAGTCGCAGCTCCGCAGGCCACTGCTCCTGTTGCCGCGCCCGCGCGCGACAACGTCTTCTACATCACGACGGCGATCGCTTATCCCAACGGAAGCCCGCACATCGGGCACGCCTATGAAGCGATCGCGACCGACGTGCTGGCGCGCTTCGCGCGGCTCGACGGCAAGGACGTGTTCTTCCTGACCGGCACCGACGAGCACGGTCAAAAAATGGTTCAGACGGCTGCCGGCGAGAACATGTCCGTCTCCGCGCTCGCGGCGCGCAATGCCGGCCGCTTCAAGGAGATGGACGAGCGCCTGAACGTGTCGTTCGACCGCTTCATCCGCACCACCGAAGAGCAGCATCATCGCTCCAGCCAGGAGATCTGGCGACGCATGGAAGCGAACGGCGACATCTATGCCGACATCTATTCGGGCTGGTACTCGGTCCGTGACGAGGCGTATTACGCCGAGGACGAGACGCGCCTGAACGATGACGGCGTGCGGCTCGGGCCGCAGGGCACGCCGGTCGAGTGGGTCGAGGAAAAGAGCTATTTCTTCCGCCTGTCGGCGTACCAGGACAAGCTGCTCAAGCTTTACGCGGACCATCCCGATTTCATCGGGCCGGACTCCCGCAAGAACGAGGTGGTGAGCTTCGTCAGAGGGGGCCTGCGCGATCTCTCGATCTCGCGCACCACTTTCGATTGGGGCGTGAAGGTGCCCGGCGACGAAGAGCACGTGATGTATGTCTGGGTCGACGCGCTGACCAACTACATCACGGGCGTCGGCTTCCCCGACGAGAGCGATAACAGCTGGCGCTATTGGCCGGCCGACGTGCACATCATCGGCAAGGACATCATCCGTTTCCATGCGGTGTATTGGCCGGCGTTCCTGATGTCGGCAGGCATTCCGCTGCCAAAGCGGGTCTATGCCCATGGCTTTCTGTTCAACAGGGGCGAGAAGATGTCGAAGTCGGTCGGCAACGTCGTCGATCCCTTCAACCTCGCCGACCAGTATGGCGTCGACCAGATGCGCTATTTCTTCCTGCGCGAGGTGCCGTTCGGCCAGGATGGCAATTACAACCACGAGGCCATTGTCGCGCGCATCAATGCCGATCTCGCCAACGATCTCGGCAACCTTGCGCAGCGCTCGTTGTCGATGATCGCCAAGCAGCTCGGCGGCGTGCTGCCGGAGCCCGGCGAGTTCAGCGACAACGACAAGGCGATCCTTGCGATGGCCGACGGCATGATCGCCACGTCACGCGAAGCAATGGCGACGCAGCAGATCCATCACTGGCTCAACGCCGTGTGGGCCGTGGTTGCGGAGGCCAACCGCTATTTCGCGGGCGAAGCGCCGTGGGCGCTCGCCAAGACCGATCCTGTCAGGCAGAAGACGGTGCTCTACGTCACCGCCGAAGTCGTGCGCCAGATCGCGATCCTGGCCCAGCCGGCGATGCCGACCGCCTCGGGATTGCTGCTCGACAGCCTCGGCATCCCCGCAGCCGAGCGCAACTTCGCGGCGCTCGGTGGCACCTCGCGCATCGCTCCGGGCTCGACGCTGCCTGCGCCGAAACCGGCATTCCCGCGCTACATCGAGCCGGCGGCCTGAAGGGCGGTCGCGCGATGCTGGTCGACAGTCACTGCCACCTGGATTTTCCAGACTTCGCGGAAGATCTCGACGGGATCGTGTCGCGTGCGCGTGCGGCCGGCGTCAAGCGCATGGTCACGATCTCGACGCGGGTGCGGAAGCTGCAAGATCTCGTCAACATCGCCGAGCGCTATGACGATGTCTATTGTTCGGTAGGCACTCATCCGCACAACGCGGATGAGGAGGACGGCATCGCGCCGGATGAGTTGATCGCGCTGACGCAGCATCCCAAGGTCGTCGCGCTCGGCGAAGCCGGGCTCGATTATTTCTACGACAACGGCTCGCCGGAGGCGCAGGCGAGGGGCTTTCGCGCCCACATCGCCGCCGCCCGTGCCTCGGGCCTGCCGCTGGTGATCCACACCCGCGAAGCGGACGAGGATTGTGCCCGTATCCTGGAGGAGGAGGTCGGACGCGGATCGTTTCGCGCGGTGCTGCATTGTTACACCGGCGGGCGCGAGCTGGCGCTGAAGGCGGTCTCGCTCGGGCTCTATATCGGCTTCACGGGCATCCTGACCTTCAAGAAGTCGGAGTCCCTGCGCGCGCTTGCGGCCGAACTGCCGTCGGACCGTATTCTGGTTGAAACAGACTCGCCCTATCTTGCGCCCGGAAAATTCCGCGGCAAACGCAACGAGCCGGCCTATGTGGTCGAGGTCGCAAAGGTGCTCGCTGAGGCGCGCGGCGTGTCGTTGGATGAGATCTCGCGCCAGACCACCGAAAACTTCTTCCGTCTGTTCTCAAAGGTGAAGGCTTCAGGAGACGCATGACGCTGACGCTGACGATCTTGGGCTGCGGCTCCTCCGCCGGCGTGCCGCGCCCGGCACTCGGCTGGGGCGCCTGCGATCCCAACAATCCCAAGAACCGCCGTCGCCGCTGCTCCCTGCTGGTCGAACGAAAGTCCGAGCACGGCACCACACGCATCGTGATCGACACCTCGCCGGACCTGCGCGAGCAGTTGCTTTCGACCAATGTCGACCACATCGACGCGGTGTTCCTGACCCACGAGCACGCCGATCAGACCCATGGCATGGACGACCTGCGTTCGGTCGTCATGCATATGCGACGCCGCATCCCGACCTACTTCAACCTGTCGACCGCCAAGGACATCATGGCGCGGTTCTCCTACTGCTTCATCTCGCCGGAGGGCAGCGACTATCCGCCGATCCTGACGCGGCATTCGATCGAGGCGGGCGAAAGCCAGACCATCCTGGGGAAGGGCGGCGCGGTGACCATGACCGCCTTCCTGGTGCAGCACGGCAACATTCCCGCGCTCGGCTACCGCATCGGGGATGCCGCCTACACACCGGACCTCAACGACATCCCGCGCGAGAGCTGGGCGCATTGGAAAATCTGGACCTCTGGATCGTCGACGGCCTGCGCTACACCAGTCATGTCAGCCATTTCAGCATCAACGATGCGCTGTCGTGGATCGAGCGTTTCAAGCCGAAGCGTGCGGTCATTACCAACATGACCGCCGACGTCGACTACGAGGTCATCAGGCAGTTCGCTGCCCGCGGGCGTCGTGCCGGCCTATGACGGGCTGCGGCTGGAGACGCACTAAACCCGCGGTGGAAATTCTCTTGCCAGGCGGCATACGCCTTGCTTGCGCCGGCCCCATCATGTTGATCTAACGTCTGAAAGACAGGCGTTTGACAGGGCGATATTCAGGCAGGACCGGGACCGGATGTGCAGTCGCCGGGTCGGTTGAATTGCCTCTTGTGAGGATGGGGATTGCGTTTGGCAGGCGACGATGTAGCGGCTCGGGGACTGGTGCGACGTGCTCTGGATCTCCTTTATCTCGGCGCGGGCTACGCCGCGGGCGTCTTCCTTGTTGCGATCTTTGCAATCATGATGGTCATGTCGGTCGGGCGTCAGTTTGCGATCAACATTCCCGCAGGCGACGATTTCGCGTCCTGGTGCATGGCTGCAATGGCTTTCCTCGGCCTCGCGCACACCTTCAAGCGCGGAGAGATGATCCGCGTCGGCCTGCTGCTGGAGCATCTGCACGGGCGGACCAAGCAGGTCGCGGAGATCGTCGCGCTGGGCATCGCCACCGCATTCATCCTCTACTTCACCCGGCATGCCGTGCAGATGACCTACGATTCCTGGCGCTTCAACGACGTGGCGCAGGGCGTCGTCGCACTTCCGCTCTGGATTCCGCAGCTCGGCTTTGCCGGCGGCCTTGCGATCCTGTCGATCGCGCTGATCGATGAAATGGTCAATGTCGTCGGCGGCAACCGGCCGAGCTACGAGAAGGGCTCGCCGGACGAGACGCCCGACGAGTTCATCGAGCGTATCTCGCAGGGCGGCGGAGGTTGACCATGGCCAATCTCGGCATGATCGAGCTGTCGTTCGTCCTGCTCGGCGTCATGATCCTGCTGCTGGGCAGCGGCGTCTGGATCGCGGTCTCGCTCGGACTGGTCGGCTTCGTGGCGATGGCGCTGACCACGAGCCTGCCGCTCGGCTCGGTGCTTGCGACCACCACCTGGAGCGCAAGCTCGTCCTGGACGCTGGCCGCGCTGCCGTTGTTCATCTGGATGGGAGAGATTCTTTTCCGCACCAAATTGTCGGAGGAAATGTTCCGCGGTCTGTCGCCCTGGGTGCAGTGGCTGCCGGGGCGGTTGACGCATGTGAATGTGATCGGCTGCGGCATCTTTGCGGCGGTGTCGGGCTCGTCGGCCGCGACTTGTGCGACCATCGGCAAGATCGCGCTGCCGGAACTCGACAAGCGTGGCTACGACAAGGGCCTGAGCCTCGGCTCGCTCGCGGGCTCCGGCACGCTCGGCCTCTTGATTCCGCCCTCGATCCCGATGGTGGTCTATGCGGTCACGGCGAATGTCTCCGTGCTTCAAGTGTTTCTCGGCGGCTTCCTGCCGGGCGTGCTCGTGATTGTGCTCTATTCCGGCTACATCATCATCTGGTCGCTGCTCAACCCGAAGAAGATTTCCCCGCGCGATCCGCCGATGCCATTCCGGCAGAAGCTCCGCGAGTTCGGGCAAGCTGGCGCCCTGCCTGCTGCTGATCCTGGCGGTCTTCCTTTCGCTCGTTCTCGGCTTTGCGACTGCGACCGAATGCGCCGCGTGGGGTGTCTCGGGCGCGCTGCTGCTGGCGTGGTGGAGCGGCACGCTCACGCGCAAGAACTTCCTCGAGAGCATCATGAGCGCGACGCGCCTGACCTGCATGATCATGCTGATCCTCGCGGGCGCGGCCTACACCACGGCTGCGATGGCCTATACGGGCATTCCGGCGGCGCTCGCCACCTGGGTCCAGGGGCAGCAGCTCACACCAAGCATGCTCGCGCTCTATCTCAGCATCATGTACATCATCCTGGGATGCCTGATCGACGGCATCTCGATGATCGTCCTGACCGCCGTCATCGTGCTGCCCATGGTCAAGCAGGCCGGCCTCGATCTGGTCTGGTTCGGCGTCTATCTCATCATTCACGTCGAGATGGCGCAGATCACGCCGCCGGTCGGTTTCAACCTGTTCGTGCTCCAGAACATGAGCGGCCGCGATACGTTCACCGTCGCGCGGGCGGCATTTCCATTCTTCATTCTGCTGCTAGCCGCCGTGTTCATCATCACGGAGTATCCGCAGATCGTGATGTTCTTGCCCAAGCTTGCTTTCCCAGACTGACATACCGCTTTTCAAATTGACTGTGAGGAGAAGCCCGATGATCTCTCGTTTAATCCGCGCATCCTTGATCGCCGGCGTCGTGATGGCCGCGACACCTGCTTTGGCCCAGACCAAATGGAATTTGCCGGCAGCGTATCCTGCCGACAATCCGCACTCCGAAAATCTGGTCGCCTTCGCCAAGGACGTCGAGGCCGCCACGTCCGGTAAGCTCCAGATCACAGTTCATCCGGGCGCCTCGCTGTTCAAGGCGCCCGACATCAAGCGCGCGGTGGTGACCGGTCAGACGCAGATGGGCGAGGTGCTGCTGTCGATCCACGAGAACGAGGATCCGCTCTTCGGCGTCGACGTCGTGCCGTTCCTCGCGACCAGCTTCCCCGACGCGATGAAGCTGTATCAGGCCTCCAAGCCTGCGATCGCCAAGAAGCTCGATGCGCAGGGTCTCAAGCTGCTGTTCGTCGTGCCCTGGGCGCCGCAGGGCGTCTACGTCAACAAGCCGCTGACTACGATCGAGGACATGAAGGGCTTGAAGTGGCGCGCCTACAATGTCGGGACCGCGCGCATCGGCGAGTTGGTCGGCGCGCAATCGGTCACGATCCAGGCTGCCGAACTGCCGCAGGCGCTTGCGACCGGCGTCGTGAACTCCTTCATGTCGTCGGGCGGCACGGGCTATGATGCGAAGGCGTGGGAGTCGCTCAAATACTTCTATGACGTGCAGGCCTGGATTCCGAAGGACTACACCTTCGTCAACAAGGCCGCGTTCGAGGCACTCGACAAGCCGACCCAGGAAGCCATCCTCAAGGCAGCCGCGACGGCGGAAACCCGCGGCTGGAAGGCCTGGCAGGACAAGAGCACCTGGTACATCGATCAGCTCAAGGCCAAGGGCATGACTGTGGAGCCGCCGAGCCCCGCGCTGAAGGCCGGCTTCCAGAAGATCGGTGAGCAGCTCACCGCCGACTGGCTCAAGAAGGCCGGGCCCGACGGCCAGGCGCTGATCGACGCCTACAAGAAGATGTGAGACCGGCGAGGCCTTCCGCTCACCGCTTTCCGGCGCGTGGGCGGAAGTCTTCTCCTCGATCTCGCGGCAACCTCACCATGCGTAACGCAGCATGGCCTTGCCGGTGTAGGACCGCACGAGGCTCGACACTTCGCTGTCGAAGTTCGCCGTGGCGGACCAGCCGTTGAGGTCGCGCAGCTCGATTGCAACGCCCGTGAGCGCCGCGTTCGGCGCCAAAGCCGTACCGCCGACGATGACGCCTTGGCCGGGCAGGGACTGGAACGCAGCTGGGATCGATTGTCCCGCGCTGAAATCATGCGCCCAGGCGAGTCGACCGCGCAGGTTCAGCACGCTTCCCAACAAGGCAAAGGACGTGCTCGTGCGCAGGCCGAGCTCGGTGCGGCTGTCCGTGAAGCCGTCGCCGCCGGACGTGCTCGGCAACGCATTGGCGGTGGAGGGCGGCTGCGCGATGTCGGATGGGAGGCGGAAGGTGGTGATTTGCGCCGCCGCATAGGGCGTGATGCCGAGCCAGGGCATCGCAAAACGATAGCCGCCTTCGAGGCGGCCGGAATAGGCGTTGGCATTGATCGTGGCATTGAGCTGCCCGGTGCCGGCCGGCGTCACCTGATAGTCGCCGATGATGGCCTGCCAGCCATAGGCGAGTGCGGTCGCGACATAAGCCGAACCGGTGGTGTGTCTGACGAAGGCGCCGGCCTGGAACAGATCGGAGCGGCCGCTGGAAAAATTGTTGGCAAAGCCGCTGCCGCCGCCGGCGAGCGCAAAGCCCATCCGTGTCTGCGGCGAGAGAGAGTAGTCGGCACCGGCTACGGTGCCGAAACTGCGGCTAGCCGAGCCGCTGCCGCCGGTCGAGACCTGCGAGCCACCGAAGCTGGCAGCCCAGACGCTCCATTGTGGGGCGGCGAGCGAAGGCCTGCCGTAGATCGCCCCATAGGCCTCGCGTCCGATGCCGCCATGCGTCAGGTCGTTTCCGATCTCGGCGTAGGCTGCAAGCTCTGCATCGAACTCAGCCGGGCCGATACCGCGGCCCTCGACGGCAGGATTGAGCAGGGTCTGCGTGAACTGCGTCATCGCGAGGAACGTGGCCTGTGCCGTCTCGGGCTGCACGGCGCGATCGGCGCCGCCGCCGAAGACCCGCCGCATGCCGAACCGTGCCGGATCGGTCAGGCCCGGCGGTTCGGCGTTCCAGCCGTAGGCTGGCGGAATGCCGCCGCCATTGCCAAATCCGGCCCCCGAGAAACCCGGCGGCTGCGAGCCGCCAAAGGCAACGCCTGCGGGACTATTGAAGCCACCTAGAGCATTCGGCCCGCCAGGCCCAGGTCCCTGCGTGCCCGCGAAGGCGCCGAACTCGCGCGTGGCCTGCGCGGCGGCCGCGTTGGGCAGCAACAGTCCAGCCGTCAATAGCAGCAGCGTCAGACGCGCAGGCGCGTCCGCACTCACGACACCAACCGCATGAAGCGCCCCAACCGCACCGGTCGCCGGCCGCGCAGCCCGCGCGGCGAATCATCTGGAAGCGGCGAATCCGACAACGTGGAAATCGTAAATGCGTCTCTAACGTTTTCCAATCTTTTCCTGTCGTATCTCGAGATCGCCGGAGCTGCGCGCTCGGTTTCCGACAACGCACAATCGCCGCGCAGACGCAGCTTATGTTTCCCGATATTTCTGAAGCCTCGATCGGCTCAGGCCGAGATCGCCTTCGCTGATCCGACTTCGCTGCGCAGCAGGAATTTCTGGATCTTGCCGGTCGAGGTCTTCGGGATCGGCCCGAACACGACCGCCTTGGGCGTCTTGAAGCCGCTCATCTGCGATCGGCAGAACGCGATGATCTCGGCTTCGCTCGCGCTGGCGCCGTCCTTCAGCTCGACGAAGGCGCAGGGCACCTCGCCCCATTTCGGATCGGGCTTGGCGACCACGGCGGCGAACAGCACGGCCGGATGCTTGTAGAGGATGTCCTCGACCTCGACGGAGGAGATGTTCTCGCCGCCGGAAATGATGATGTCCTTGGAGCGGTCCTTGATGATGACGTAGCCGTGCTCGTCGAGCACGCCGAGGTCACCGGTGTGAAACCAGCCGCCCTCGAAGGCTTCCCTGGTCGCCTTCTCGTTTCTGAGATAGCCCTTCATCACGATGTTGCCGCGGAACATGACCTCGCCGATGGTCTCGCCGTCGCGCGGCACCTCTTGCATCGTCTGCGGATTGATGACGGTGACGTCTTCCTCGAGCGGGTAGGGCACGCCCTGCCGGCGCTTCATGCGCGCGCGTTCGGCGGGCGGAAGCTCATCCCAGCCGGGTTGCTCGGCGCAGACGGAGGCGGGGCCGTAGACCTCGGTCAGCCCGTAGACATGCGTCAGCTTGATGCCGATGCTTTCGGCGCCTTCGAGCACGGCGACCGGCGGCGCAGCGCCTGCGATCAGGCCGACGACGCGACGGGCAGCGTTGCCTTTGGGCGCATCGGGCGCGTTGATCAGCGTGTTGTAGACGATCGGAGCGCCGCACATGTGGGTGACGCCGTGCTGTCTGATCAGCTCGAAGATTTTGGTCGGCTCGACCTTGCGCAGACAGACATTGACGCCGGCGGCCGCCGCAACGGTCCAGGGGAAGCACCAGCCGTTGCAGTGGAACATCGGCAGCGTCCAAAGATAGACCGGATGCTGACCGAGATTGCCGGCGAGGATGTTGCTGACGGCGTTGAGATAGGCGCCGCGATGATGAGTAACGACGCCCTTGGGATTTCCTGTCGTGCCCGAGGTGTAGCTCAGCGCGATCGCATCCCATTCGTCCGCAGGCAGGACCGCGGTGAAGCGCGGGTCTCCCAGCGCGAGCGCCGCCTCATATTCGATCTCGCCGATGCGCTTGCCGCCCTTGAAGGCCGCATCGTCGACGTCGATCACGAACGGCTTTGGCCCGGTCATCTGTGCGAGTGCGTCGGTGATGACGCCGGAGAATTCCGGGTCGACCAGGATGATCTTGGCTCCGCCATGGTCGAGCTGGAACGCGATCGAGGGCGCATCGAGACGGATGTTGAGCGCGTTGAGCACGGCGCCCGTCATGGGGACGGCGAAATGCGCCTCGTTCATCGCCGGGATGTTCGGCAGCATCGCCGCCACGGTGTCACCGACGCCGATACCCTTGCCCGCGAGATAAGAGGCAAAGCGGCGGCAGCGCTCGTGAGTCTGCGCCCAGGTGAAGCTGCGGCCCTCATAGACCGTGCTGACAAGATCGGGATAGACGGCGGCGCTGCGCGCGAGGAAGCTCAGCGGGCTCAGCGGCACATAGTTGGCGGGGGTCTTGTCGAGGCCGATATTGTACTGGTTCTGCCGCTCACTCATCGACATCCTCCTGAAAACGCCTCAAAGGAATCCGATCGAAATCCAAGGGAAGATCGCGACGATGATCAATCCCACCAGCAGCGCCAGCAGATAGCCCCAGATCGGCCTGATGCCTTCGGCCGGATCGACGCGTCCGATGGCGCAGGCGGCATAATAGCCGACGCCGAAGGGTGGGGCGAATAGCCCGATACCCATGGCCAGAATGATCACCATCGCATAGTGCACCTCGTGCACGCCAACGGCGCGGGCGATCGGAAACAGCAGGGGCCCGAACAGCACGATCGCCGGGATGCCCTCGAGCACGCTGCCGAGAATGGTGAAGGCCAGGATCGAGACGGCGATGAAGGTTGCGGCTCCCCCGGGCAAACCCGTCATGGCCGCCGCCAGCGAGCGCGAGAAGCCGGATTGGGTCAGGCCCCAGGCCATGCCGGTGGCGGTGCCGATGATCAGCAGGATCGCGCCCGACAGCGCTGCGGTCTCGACCAGCATCGGAAACAGCCGCCGCCAGTCGAAGCGGCGGTACACCAGGAGGCCGACCAGGGCGCCATAGACGATGCCGATGGTGGAGACTTCGGTGGCGGTCGCGATGCCCTCGACCACGGCGTAGCGGATCACGAAAGGCAGCGCGAGCGCGGGCAGGGCGATGATGAAGGTCTTGCCGATCTCGGATGCCGTGGCGCGGCGGACGTGGCTCATGTCCTCGTGGCGGTAGCGCCACCACACCAGCATGCACAGCGTGATGGCGAGCACGACGCCGGGCAATAGGCCGCCAGTGAAGAGGGCGGCGATCGACACGCCCGTGACCGAGCCGATCGTGATCAGCACGAGGCTCGGCGGAATGGTCTCGGTTTGAGCGCCCGTCGCGGCAAGAAGCGCGACGAGGTCGCCGGGCTTGGCGCCGCGCTGCTTCATCTCCGGGAACAGCACGGGCGCGACCGCCGCCATGTCGGCCGCCTTGGCGCCGGAGATGCCGGACACCAGGTACATGGCGCCGACCAGCACGTAATGCAGCCCGCCGCGGACATGCCCGAGCAGGCTCGCCAGGAACGCCACCATGGCCCGCGCCATGCCGGTCATCTCGATCAGAAGTCCCAGGAACACGAACAGCGGCACCGAGAGCAGGATGAGGTGGCTCATGCCCTCGTCCATCCGCCCGACCAGCACCATCACGGGCGTTCGCGTGGTCAGCGCCAGATAGCCGAAGATCGCGAGGCCAAAGCCGAACGCAATGGGAACGCCGGCAAAGACGCAGAAGCCGGCGACGCCGACGAAGAAGATGACGAGGTTGAGATTGCCGAGCGGCCGCAGCGACGGCTCCGCCAGCCAGAATGCGCCGATCAGGACCGCAACCGACAGCACCGCGGCCGCGACCATCCGGTAATCGGCGGCGCGCAGCAGCCGCAGCAAGGCGAACGCCGCCATCAGGCTGATGCCGGCCGGCAGCGCGGCAGCGCGCCACATATTCGAGATCTGCAGCGCCGGTGTGGTGATGTAGCTCTCTTCGTAAGCATAGTCGCAGGACGGCCAGACGATCAGCGCCAGGAACGCCAGCGCCGCGCAGGTTGCGACCAGATCGAGATAGGCCCGCATCGCCGGCCTGGCGCTGGCCACGACCGCGGTCATGCGCATGTGCTCGGAGCGGCGAAACGCGACCGCCGCACCCAGCATGGCGAGCCACAGGAACAGGATCGAGGCGAGCTCGTCCGACCAGATCAGCGGCCGGTGCAAGCCGTAGCGCGCAACCACGCCGGCAAACAGGATCACGATCTCGGCGACGACCAGGATCGCCGCCGGGATCTCCACGAGAAGGCCGAGTGCGCGCTCCGTTGAGGTCAGCAATGAAGGTCGGCGAGGGGACTGAACAGTCGCCTCGCCCGCCACTTCGATCACCTCGACCTCGACATGAGCCATGACGCGGCCTGCGCGTTACGACAGCTTGCCCACCGCCTTTTCCAGAAGGTCCCAAGCCTGGTCGCCGTATTTGCCCTTCCACTCGGCATAGAAGCCGGCGGACCGCAGCTTGTCGCGGAACGGCGCCACGGCCGGCTGGTTGAAGGTCAGGCCCTTGGTCGCGAGCTCCTGCTGGAGGTTGGCGTTGAGCTTGGCGGTGTCCGCGCGCTCGTTGACCGCGGCGGCGTTGATGTTCTTGGCGACGATGGTGCGCACGTCCTGCGGCAGCTTTTCCCACGCTCTGCGGTTGGCCAGGAACCAGAAACCGTCCCACATGTGGTTTGTCAGCGAGCAGTACTTCTGCACCTCGTAGAGTTTTGCGGTCGAGATGATCGCCAGCGGGTTCTCCTGGCCCTCGACGATCTTGGTCTGGAGCGCTGAATAGACCTCGCTGAAATTGATCGAGGCGGGCGCCGCATCGAACGCCTTGAACATCGAGGTCCACAGCGGCGACACCGGCACGCGGATCTTGAAGCCCTTGAGATCGTCCGGACCGGTGATCGGCTTGGTCGACGACGTGGTCTGGCGGAAGCCGTTGTCCCAGATCTTGTCCATGACCTCGAGGCCGGCCTTCTTGATCTCGCCGCGGACATGGGCGCCGAGATCGCCGTCCATGGCCTTCCAGACCGTGTCGTAGTCCGGGAACGCGAAGCCGATGCCGTTGATGGATGCCGCCGGCACCAGGGTCGACAGGATCAGGCCTGACAGCGTGAAGAACTCGACGCCGCCGGAGCGGATCTGGCTCAGCATGTCGGTGTCGGACCCGAGCTGGTTGTTCGGGAAGATCTGGAGATCGAACTTGCCGTTGGTCTCGCTCTTGATCGCGGCCGCCATCTCCCTGGCGCGCACGTTCAGCGGATGAGTGTCCGGCAGGTTGTTGGCGTATTTGTAGGTGAACTCGGCGCTCTGGGCGCGGGCCACATGGGGCGCACCGAGGCCGCCCAGAACCGCGGTGGCGGCGGAGGCCTTGAGAAGCGTGCGTCGGGAAAAGCTCATGGGTCTGCTTCCTCGGAAGGTTTGTTGTTGTTCTGAGATGCAAACCTATACGGACGTCAGGTCAGAAGGTCATCTGCGATCTCGCGAGGCCTCGCTTATTGCAGCCGGACAAGGTCACGGCAATATCGGCTTTCGGAGAGATGGGCCGACAAAAAATGCGAAAACAACCCCATGCACAGTAGCCGTCAACGAGCTGGGAGAGCCGCCCAGCGCCAGCCCGCAAATGGCCTGGAGCGAAGGAGCAGTGGCAGGAATTCCATCTAAATGTCTGATCTAATTGTACATAAATATATTCCATAATATACCTTATGCGAATTACGGATATGGACGGCAGGCAGTTCCCCAAGCTGGTGCGAACCCTACTTCCGGGCCTAGCATCGGGAGCCAACTGACCATCCGGCTGTTAGTCGGATGGTCGCGGACAGGAATTGCAGGAGATCAAATCGCCGCAGCCATGGGAGAGTTGTCATGCAGGAGACCGCTGCCCGCGCCACTGCCTCGCGTGTCATTCCGTTCGATGCTGCCAAGCTCGACCGTCTCATGGAGGACGCCGGCCTCGACGTGTTGGTCGCGACCTCCAAGCACAATGTGCAGTACCTGTTAGGCGCTGAGCGGGCGATCTTCTTCGACTACATGGATGCGCTCGGCGTCAGCCGCTATTTGCCGGTCCTGGTCTATCCCAAGGGCGCACCCGAGAAAGCGATCTATGTCGGCCACCGGCTGGAGGCCCATCAGCGCACGGTCGCGCCGCCATGGGTTCCGCAGCTCCGGGCCGAATCCAATGGGTCAGTCGATGCGATCACGCGGGCCGCAGATCTGATCCGGGATGCTGGCGTGTCCTTGCGGCGCGTCGGAGTCGAGATGGCGTTCCTGCCGATGGATGCTGGCCGGGCACTGGCCGACGCCCTGCCCGGTGCCGAGCTCAAGGACGCCGTCGTGGTGCTGGAGCGGCTGCGGGCGGTCAAGTCGGCGGAGGAATTGGCGAAGCTCAAGACCGCGTCCGAGCTCGTCGTCGCATCCATGCTGGCGGTGATCGCCGGCCACGGTCGGGGCACGACCAAGCAGCAATTGGCGGATGCGTTGCGCCTCGCGGAAGCCAACCGCGGACTGACCTTCGAATATTGCCTGCTCGCCTGCGGCAGCAGCCACAACCGGGCGCCATCGTCGCGGCACTGGGAGCAAGGCGAGGTGCTGTCGTTGGACTCCGGCGGCAATTATCACGGCTATATCGGCGATCTCGCGCGCATGGCCGTATTGGGCAAGCCGGATGCCGAGTTGAAGGACTATCTGGCCGAAATCGAGGCGGTCCAGCGCGCCGCCTTCGCCGCGGTCCGGCCGGGCGCCATGGGCGGCGACATCTACGTCGCGGCCGAGCGGCAGCTCGCCCAGATCACCCAGCGCGACTGCACCGATTTCCTGGCCCACGGCATGGGCCTCGTCAGCCACGAGGCCCCTCGCCTGACCGCCAAGGGCCCTGTTCCCTACGACGACACCGACGCCCGCCAACCGCTCGAAGCCGGCATGGTGGTGTCGATCGAGACCACGATGAAGCATCCGACGCGTGGCTTCATCAAGCTCGAGGACACGGTCGCGGTGACGCCGACGGGATACGAGATTTTTGGCGAAGGCGGGCGTGGGTGGAATCTCGGCGGCAACGCGCTTTAGCGTAGCGGCAGCTGATCGAGCTGGCTCTGCATCTTCTTGACGACGGCTGCGAGCCAGCTCTGCCTCGGTGCTTTCTTGGCGAAGCATGCGGGTTAGGACAACTCGCTGAGGGACAGGGCGAGCGGATCGTCGATGCTCACCGCCTCCGCTGGCCTGAATGGCCGACGGCGGTGCCCCACCCTCGACCACTTCTGCGCGCGACCAGGATGCCGTTTCGATTCGAGTCGGGCGACTTTCGGTCTGCGAACCGCGACGGAAAGTTCGGAGATTGTGAGCCAGTTCATAGAAGCAAGGGCGCCCGGAGTCGCAGAGTTGGATCCCTCTATTGCTCGAAGTGACGCTACGAGGACGGTGCGACCGAAGGGCCTGCGTCAAATTCCATGACCGCACCGGAATTAGCCAAATTGCATGTTTGCGAAGGAAAAAGCGTAATAGTTGCATTTTAGCGAGGGCGCAACGTAGGGCCGCTCGCACCAGGGGAGGCAGAGACATGCGTCGGGATTTGACAATCAAGACCGGCAGCATGGCCGGGACGTCGGATTTCAGGGTGATGGCTCCGATCAAGAAGGGGTTTGTGCCGTCCCTGGATGCGACCACGTACAAGACGCGTGTCAAGTACGTGTTGCGGTCGCTGAATGGCGGACGTGCCAGCGCGTATGAATACGAGCTCGCCCGCGTCCTGTCCGACTCCGTGGACCGCGTCGGACGCATCCACTCGGTGGGCATCGCCGTGCTCGAACCCGAGGACGACTCCGTGGATGCCGTGGACTATGTGCTGCTGACAGCGACGTTCGACGGCTCCTGGGAAGCCTATGTCCGCGTCATCTGGCAGAAGGCCGCGCGGCTGCTCGACCTCATCTTCTGCAATACCGAGGGCTATTGGCTCGGTCACGAGAACACTTACGAAAACTGGGGCATCTGGCTCAAGAGCATGCAGACCGAAGCCTATTTCCTCTATGCCACCCCCGACCTGACCGTGGATGACACACGTTTCCTGCGGATGGAGGAGCGGGTCTATCGGCGCGCCTCGGGCGACGGCGCCGATCGGATTGTCACGCGGGCCAGGATTCCGTCGCCGGAAGACATTGCGCGACGCTCGATATTCGAGGTCGACGGCCAGATCGGTGTCGATCCGACCAATGCCGGCTTCAGCAAACCGCTCACCATCGAAGCCGCCGGCCGGCCTCCGTTTCACCACGGCATACGCGCGCTGGCGGGGCTCTACCATCTGGCCGACTTCTATCCGCCGGGGACGCATGACGGGGTGGTTCTGCATCGGGCCGCCCACGAGCTGCTGCCGGAATTCGTCACCATGATCAACGACCCTGCCTACGCGGAAGGCGTCAAGCGCGCCCGCCGGCGCTATGAAGAGGCCCTGCGCTGGTTGATGACGCCGCCCGACGTCGCGCCGGTACGGCGCAACCTGCCGCTCGCCCTGCCGAACAAACCGCTGTTGCAGGATCCCGGCAACGTGCAAGGCGGGATTCTGACCGCCTACAATTCAGATCACGGCTGCCTGCTGCTGTTGCAGTTCGCCAATCCGGCCGCACTGGCGGCATTTCTCAGCGTCCTGCAGGCGACGGTGACATCCGAAGCCGACGTTCTGACGCCAGGGCAGATCGTCACCAACATCGCATTCACGATCGAGGGGCTGCGTCACGCCGGCCTGTCCGACGAAGAGGTGCGCTCACTGCCGGAAGAATTCGTGCAGGGCATGGAAAGACGCGCCGGCCTGCTCGGCGACGTGCGCTGGAATCATCCCCAGCGATGGCGACTTCCGGCAAGCAACTGGGCGCTCGGGATCAACGCGCCGGACCTGCGCGAAGACGATCCGGCGCCGCGCATCAGCATGAGCTCGGTCCATGCCGTCCTTCAGCTCCGCTTGTTGCTGTCCAAGGATACGCAGACGACGGCGGATGCGAGAAATGCGTTGATGGCCGAAATGAACCGCCTGGTCGACGTGGATGCGGGTGTCAGGCCGCTCTCGATTCAGTGGATGCAGCGGCAGCGCGATGGGTCCTCCGGCATCATGCAGGACCATTTTGGTTTCGCCGACGGTAGTTCGAACCCGGTGCTGCGCGAGGACCAGGCCGGCAGGCGCTATTCCAATCAGGTGCATCTCGGCGAGATTCTGTGCGGCTACCCGAACCTCGCCGACGAGACGGCGCCGCTCGGCGACGCGACCAATCGTGCTCACGCGATGCTCCGCGACGGCAGCTTCATGGCGCTGCGTAAACTGCGACAAGATGTCGAGCAGCTCGAGGATGTCCTGTCCCGCGCTACGCGACAGGCAACCGAGACGGCCGGACCGGACGCACCTGCCCTGACGCGCGAGACGCTGATGGCCAAGATGATGGGACGCTGGCCGACCGGCCATCCCCAGGCCGGCCAACCGCTGACCCCTACTCCGCCCCCCGACGAGCAGTGCAACGACTTCAACTACGACGCCGATCCGCAGGCCCAACTGTGCCCGTATCACGCGCACATACGGCGCGCCAATCCGCGCGCCTCGATCACCAAGGCGGATGCCGGCGCCCGGCCCCCACGGATCGTCAGGCGCGGCATGTCCTACGGTCCGCCCGTCAAGCGTGACGACCCGCAACCCGCCAAATCCGCCCTGCAACAGGAGCGCGGCCTGGTTTTCATGGCCTACAATGCCAGCCTCGGCGAGCAGTTCGAGGTGGTGCAGAGCTGGCTCGCTCGCGGCAACAGCTCGGGTTCGTCCTCGGGGGTAAGCGATCCTTTCCTCGGCCTCGCCGAGCCTGGTCGGCTCCGACATTTTCGTTTCGAGCATGGAGGCCAGACGGTCCGCGTGGCGCTGGACGGCTCGGACCGGCTCCACGACGAACCCCGTCCGTTCGTACGTCTGGAATGGGGAGCGTATTTCTTTGCGCCATCGAAGAAGGCGCTTGCCGATCTGCAGCAATGGGCGGCCAGCCAGGGGCGCAAACCGGCAGTGGTGTGGAGCGTGGAGCAGGGGGAAAAGGAGATCGCGCGTCTGCGCCTGATCGAGAGCCGGCAGGGCGAAGCCGCGGGGATGGCCGCGTGGAAGACGGCACTCGAAGATCCGGATTCCGCCTCGCATTTCGTCAACGCGTCAATTTGGGCTGCGATCCGCGAGCGCCACAGCGGCGCGCTCCGCACGCCATTCGGGGTCTTGGTGGCCGACCGCGACATGGTCTCCCAGGTCTTTGCCGATTCCGACACCAAGCTGACCATCACCGGCTACCTTCCTCGCATGCTGCGGTCGTTCGGCATCCTCTATCTTGGCCGCGACGCCGGGCAGCCAGACGAAGTCTACGAGCATGAATCCGCAGCCTGCAACGCTGCGATCATGGCCCTCGACCAACCCGCCGCATTCGAGCTGGCGCGCGCGGTCACACAGAAGGTGCTGGGCTTCATGGTCAAGCAGACGATTGGTTATGCCGCCGAGGACGGCGAAGCGAGCTGGGAACTGACCGTCGACGTGCACGAATTGGTGGATCCGCTGCTCGCCACCTTCTGCGAAGCATGGTTCGGATTGAGCGAAGAGGGGGGCCATTTTCGCCGCGTCGGCTATCGCTGGGATTGGAAGCCGGGCGAGCCGCCCGGTTATCCCGGCCATTTCCTCTCCCCTTCGCGCTACATCTTCCAGCCGCATCCGAACAAGACAGTGGAGGCGGTCGGTGCGGCACATGGCGAGGCTGCGCGCCGTGCCATGGAAAGTTTCCTGAAGCAGTTCGGGCCGACAAACGGACCAGTCACGAAGGCGGTTTATAACTCGCCGCGCGGAACGGGCGACATACCCTTCGTGGCGCGCACGATCGCCGGCGCCATGATGGGTTTCATTCCGACTGTCGACGGAAACCTGCGCAGGATATTGAACGAATGGCTGCGCGAAGGGACGCTGTGGGCGTTGCGCGCTCGCTATGCCGGCACCGTGGCGGAGAACTACACCGACGCCCTCAACCGGCTGAGAGACGACTTCATCCCAACCATGCAACTGCGTGCGGTGCCCGAACTGATCTGGCGGACAGCCATCGTTTCGCACACCATCGGAGATGTCGAGATCAGGCCGGGAGACGTCATCGTCGCCGGCGCGGTTTCCGCCACCCAGCAAAATCTCGCCGAAGGTCGTCAGGACATCTATCACGCCTTCGGCGGCAACCGCAGGGTCGTGGGGCATCCCACGCATTCATGTCCCGGAGCAGACCCGGCGCTGGCAGTGATGCTGGGTTTCTTCAGCGCACTGGTGGAGACGCCGCTACCCCTGCGCGCCGGCCCCATTCCCATGAGCCTGACGATGGACGGAAGGGTTCCCGCGCCGCCGAGCCCACCTCAACCCTAGAGGCGTATAAGGCGGAATGGGTTTGCGCATGCCCAGACAATCATACAAAACGCGATGACGATTCATCCTGATCGCACTGCGCTTTGGCTAGACAGCATAATGCTGACCGCTTCCGAGCTGATCGCTGGCGTAGATGACGGGCGTGCCGATGACGAACCGGATCGCCTGCTCCGCATGCCAGTGCATGCCGAGCGCCTGCAGTTTCTCGGCGGCTTCCGTAATGGTCTGGCGGGCCGCCCCGTCCTGCCCCTGCCCCGCGAGAAGCTCGCCGCGCAGGGCGAGGTTCAGGGCCGCATCGCGCAGTGACCCGCGCCTGCCTGCGGAGATCTCCGCGCGCCGCAACCAGCGCTGGCTTAGTGCAAAATCTTGGCGTTGGGCTGCGAGTTTCGCGAGCGAGCGGCATGCTGCCGCCTCGCCCAGCCGCTCGCCTTCACGCGCGCGGCGCAGGACATGGGCGGCGTACCGCCGTGCCGTATCGACATCACCTTCGGCTGGCTGCTGCCTCGACCAGCCAGCTATATTGAACCGACGTGTAGAAGTGGAAGTTTCGCCTTTCCATCCATTGCGCGGCGTTCCGCAACTGCTGCAAACCGTCGGCATCGCCGGTCGCCGACCAGCGGGCAAATCCGGACGCGGCGCGGCAGGCCGCCAGCAGCAGCAGGCTGCGCATATTCTCGGCGACACGGGCTCCCTCGACGGCGAGCCGCTCCGCCTCCTGCCAGCGACCTTGCCAGACCAGTACGACCGAAACCCAATTGCGCACCGAATTGACGACCGGATGGGTCGAGCCTTCGACCAGGGCCATCGCCTCTCTGAAGCAGTCGTGAGCGCCGTCGAAATCTCCGCGATCGGCCAGCACACTGCCTTTGCACGACAACGCGTAGGCCGTGCCGATGGCGATCGCGCCATGCCGGCGGCTTCGTTGCTGCTTGGCTGAGATGGCAGCGTCGATCAAGGTGATGGCTTCGTCGTATTGGCAGCTTGCTGCGAGAATCTGGCCCAGTGAAGCTTCGATCTGGGCGATCATGCGGTGGTCGCCGAGCTTGCGCGCCAATTCCAGTGCTGTCCGTGTGTGTGTCACGCCCTCCCGAAAGCGGCCGAACCCGTAGCACATGTAACCGAGCCATTCATAGGCACTGGCCATCGCGCCGGTGTCGCCGAGCGAGGTCGCAATCGTGACCGCTTGCTCAAAGACGGTGGTGTCGTCGGTCAACGACATCGGGTCGAAAATGTTGACCAAACCCAATTTATTGGCCAGCAAGCACCAGCGCAGCGACTGCTCGCGCGAGCGATCCGGCACGCGATCCAGCGCTTGCATGGCCACCTGATACTGGACACGGGCACGGTCCAGCGCGAACGCAGCCATGGCCTTGTCGCCGGCGCGCTCGGCATAATGGGCCGCGCTCTCCCAATGACCTGCGCCGCGGGAGTGGTAGGCCAGCCCTTCCAGCGTGTCTTCGCGATCGGCCTGCTCGGATCGTGCCAGCAATTCGCCCTGGATGCGCTTATGCAATGCCTGACGCTCGTGCAGGCCGATCGTGTCGTACACTGCGTCCCGCGTGATGCCATGTTTGAAGCGAAGGACGCCGCCCGCTGGATCGGCATAGAGAAAATCTGCGTCGGCCAATGCCCGCACCTTTGCCGGGTCTGGTTCGCTGCCGCAGGCCGAAACCAGCAACCCGTGCGGCACCGTGTTTCCAATGACCGCTGCGGCGCGTACCACGTTCACCTCATCCGCCGGCAGGCGCGCCAGCCGCGAGGCGACCAGCGTTGCGACCCATCCCTGCTTGCTGCGCATTTCGAACGAAAGGGGATCGTTGGCCGCGACGGAATGGCACAGCTCTTCGATGAAGAGCGGCACCCCGCCGGCATAAGCCTGAACGCGGGCCACCAGGAAGGGATCGGCCTGTGGCACCCAGCGTCGTACAGCCAGATCGGTTTCCGGGCCCTGGAACGGCTCTAGCTGCAGGTGAGGCGCGCTGGAAATCCACTCGGTGCCGTCGTCGCGCGGCCGGCTGGCGAGGATGACGCGCGGTCCATTGGGCAATTGCAGGAGGGCCTCCAGCAGCTGCCGGCTCGCGTCGTCGGACCATTGCCAGTCGTCGATCACCAGCACCAACGGACCCTGCGCCGACAAGACGGTGAAGAATCCGAGCAGGTCACCGACCACGCCGTCGACGGTCATCCGGCCGCCGCGCGCATCGGCGCCGGTCGACGCCAGCGCGAGGATCGATTCAGCACGCGGACCGAGCTGGGCGGCCCATGGCTGCAGGCCTGCGCGGGCAATCTCGTCGGCCTCGACGACAGATGCGTCCGGTCGGATTCCTAGGTAGGCGCGCAGCATTTGCAGGAATGGTTGCAGGACTTCGGCACCGACATAACTTTCGCAGCTGCCCCGCAGCAGCTTGAACTGTTCGGTACCACTATGTCGCAACACTTCTTCCAGCAGGCGCGTCTTCCCGAGCCCGGGACCGCCGACGACGACCACGCAGCGTTGCGTGGCCGGATGGGCTTGGGCGAGAAAGCCGGTCAGAACGTTGAAAATCTCGTTGCGACCAATAAAGGGCGTCAGGCCGCGACGAGAGGTTGCCTCGAAGCGGCGGGTCGCCGTGCTTCGTCTCAGCACCACGCGCGCCTGCGGCATTCGGGGCGCTGCACCCGATGTCTGAAGACGGTCGCCGAGCTCGAAAAAATTTGCATGCGGACCAAGGGCATCGATGCTAGCCAGGATCTGACCCGGGGCAGCGTAGCGCGACAGGTGCGCCGCCGTGTTCACGACATCGCCGATCAGGTCGTACCGGCCGGACTCGATATCTCCCTCCGTCAGGAGCAAGGTGCCGGCGTGGATACCGGAATGCATTTGAAGCGGCATCAGAGCCGGCGACACGCCATCGTGGCGTAATTGCCCGACCCAATGGTGAATATCAAGTGCCGCTTCCGCGGCACGACGACCGTCATCCTCGCCCGATTGGGGGTAGCCGAACACAGCGAGGGCACCGTCTCCCTGCGTTCTGATGATGCGACCGCCGTGCCTGGCCACCGCGCGATGCCAGATTTCCCGCAGTTGGCTCAGGAGTTCGGAAAGGTGCTCGGACTCGATATCTCTGCCTAAGGCGGTGGACCCCACGAGGTCAGAGAAAAGCACCGTCAATCGATGACGTTCGCCTTTCCGGTCACGGGTCTGCGTATTCATCGTCGATCGCAGCCAACTCGTTGCCGAACGGCAAGCACGGTCTCCGGCTGGTGCCAGATCGGATGCCGCAAGGCAGGATACACACCGCTAGTATCCCGCCTACCCTACGCGAGCACAAGGTGAAAGCTCGTGGGGTCGCATTCGCCGAACATGGTTCTCGGCGCGGCCGCCTAGACCAAATCTAACCCATTCAAAAATTTGATTCATTTCCCTTAATGGACAGCGGATGCGGTTCGCGGCGTTTGCGAAAGCCGGGCCAGCCCGCCTATCCGGCAACTCAAATGCCCAGGGGGCCAGTCCCCGGTGCGCCCACAGCGATTTCATCACGCAGGAGGAAATCGAAGGTGCACATGATCGCTGAGCCGACGGCTTTGGCTATGAAGGTCCCGGTGGAAGGACAGCGCAAGATACTCGAGCTGCCGCTCTAGCGTAGCGGCAGCAGATCGAGCCGGCTCTGCGCCTTCTTGACGATCTGCCGCGAACCAGCTCTGGCTCGGCGCTTCCTTGGCGAAGCAGGCTGTGAAGGCCGCCATCGCATTGTCTTCGCGGGTCATGTCGCCGCGCGGGTCCTTCTTGTCGACCGCTCTGGCCATCATTTGTTCCCAGATCTTCTCGCAGGCCGTGATCGGGGCCGTCTTTACGGCGTCCGATGTCGCGATGAAGAACACCTTATCGCCCTGGATCGCGACGACGTCGATCTCATGCGGCGGCGCCTTGAGACCGCCATTGCCGCGCACGCCGAGCATGGCGACCGCGGCACTCGCCGCTGCAGGCTTGGTGATCGGCAGCTCCGCATAGATGGCGAAGGCGGCGTCCTGGATCGCGTAGTAATAGAAGCGGTCGGATTTCAACGCTGCGCCGCTCTCCTGCGGCATGCCATCCTCGCGATGCTCGCCCAGCCAATGCCTGAGCAGCGTGGTCGTGGTCACCACCGCTTGCGTCTTGTGACCTTCCGAGGCGAAGCTGAGTCCGTCGAGATGGCCGAAGCCGATGTCGTTCTTGAACAGCGTATCGACGTTCGACTTGCCCTCGGCCGGCAGCCCCTTGATCGTAACTGGTCCCACCAGGCCGCCCAGCACGCCTGCCAGCTCCTTGAGTGCGGCATCGTGCTGCTTATAGATCTCGTCGCTCTCCTTAGTCGCCGAGAACTTTGCGATGTAGCGATCGCGCAGGTCGAGATAATGCTCCTCGGGCGCGGCGGCACAGGCGGGCGTTGCCAAGGCGAGCAGGCAGAGCAAGGCGGGTAATCTCATGGCAATGTCCGCAACTGGGAGCTATCTCCAGTCTTTGTGCCGGTGCCGGGCGAGGAGGTTCATCCGCGATGCCGCGCTGTGCTCTTCGCGCGCGACGCACGGCATGCGATGCGGTCTCCCTCAATAGCTTCGGCCCGGGCCAGACGAGCCGCGCGAACCTCGCGCGCCGCGGAAGTAACGGCACCACCCGTCCGGGCTGATAGGTCCGGCAACGATCTCGCAGCTGCCGGGGGACCGGAAATGCGCACAAACCCCGCAGCGCTGGGCTCCGTTTGGCTGATACTGGTACTGCGCAACCTCTTTCGGGATGGGCTTGCGTGCGCGGGCATAGGCACCCGTGGCAGATCCTGCGGTGCCATGGGCCCATGCCGGAGCCGCAGCCGTGCCCGCCAGCGCTGCGCCGCAGAGCGATTTTGCGATGAAGCCGCGGCGAGAAAGACCCTTGTCGGGCTTGTTGCTGGAGGAAGAGCTTGCACCTACCGGCTTGGATTGATCACTCATCAGTCGCCTCCTGGCGGTACCGCCTTGGGCAAGTGGGATTTCCCTGTAACTCACAAACCGTGCCGGAATATTCCTGGTTCCTAAATGTATCCTCAGATGACCGTAATCGCAGCGCGGCGCGTCACCACGGATATGCGCTACGGATTCGTACCGAGGCTCGGTTTCGCGGCAACGTTCATCCGAAGACCGGACGAGCGCCCTACTCTGCCGGCGAGAGTTGCTGCCGGCCGAGGCGCATCGCCGCGGTCTCGCGCACGCGGACACGGGCACGGCGCTTGCGCCACCAGATCACGACGCCGGTCACCGAGAGAGCCGCTACGACGAGGCCCATGATCGAGATCAGGATGCGGCCGAACAGCCCGACGATGCGGCCCGAATGCAGCGGGAATTGCGCCTGCACGAAGATGTCGGCGGCGGTGCCGACCCAGGGCAGGCGCTCGCCGATGGGACGGCCGTCTTCGCTATCGTAATAGAGCTGCGCCGGGCCGACGCCGCCGGCGCCGTGGTCGTCGCCGGGATGAAAGAAGGCGGCGGCATAGACGCCATGAGCCGGGCCGTAGCTGATCGCGCCGACCGGGGTGATCCACCCTCGCCCCTTGCCGTCGGCCGCCGCGCGCGCCGCGATGTCGGCAAAGCTGACCTTGGGCTCGATGGGATTGTCGAGATCGCGATAGGGCCGCTGCTCATAGGGCGTCGGGGTGTAGTTCGAGACCATCTTCATCAGCGGCGAGAACACCTCGAAATAGAGGTTCAGCGAGAACGCCGTGAAGGCGATGACGAACAGTACGCCCCAGGTCCACAGGCTGAAGGCACGGTGGATGTCGAAATTGATCCGGTAGGCGCTGCCCGAGGTCTTGATGGTCCAGGCCGGCGCCCACCGCGCCCAGAAACCGCGCTGGAGCTGGCGCGTGACCTCAGGCGGCCGCGCCGTCCTGGCGCGCCGGCGTGAGGGCAGCGTCAGATAGAGGCCGACGAAGCAATCGATGGTCCAGATGATGGCGATCACGCCGAGCACGCGCATGCCCCAGCGGTCGCTGCCCCAGAATTCCGGGATGTGCATGGTGTAGTGCAGCTTGTAGAGGAACGAGACGAAGTTTTCTCTCGTCACCGGCCACACCGCGCCCCAATAGCGCCGGCCGAGCTCCGTGCCGGTGTTGGGATCGAGGAAGACTTGATTGTAGTCGAGCGGGTAACGCTTGCCGGTTGCGGCATCGATCCGCGGCATGACGAAGAACCACAACGAGTGGCCCTCCTCCGGCGTCATGAAGAGATAGACGACGCGCGCGCGGGGATCGCGCTGCTCGATCATCTTCGCGAGCTCGATCGACGGAATCGCCGGACCCTTGGTGCTGACGTCGAACAAATGGCTGTTCAGGACGTCGTCGATCTCGTGATCCCAAGAGATGATCGCCCCGGTGATGCCGGAGAAGAACAGGAAGCCGGCGGTCAGCAGTCCCGCCCAGCGATGCAGCCTGCCGAATATCGCTCTCATCGTTCGCCTCTTATGAAGCGGTCTGATCCCTCGCTGCCAAGGGCCATCGCATATGAGGTTGGAGCTTGGGCGCTAAAGCCCCCGCAGCGTCATGGCCGGGCTTGTCCCGGCCATCCACGCCTTGCCAACGGCACAAAAGAACGTGGATGCCCGGGACAAGCCCGGGCATGACGACCTCTTGTGGTGGCTTAGACGCGATTGCCATCAAACTCACCAGCGGTAGGTCAGCTTGCCGATCGCCTTGCGCCCCTCGGCATACATGCAGCCCGACAGGCCGTAGCAGGCGGCGACGTAGCGTGTGTCGGCGAGGTTGGTGACATTCACCGACAGCCGCCAATTGTCTCTGGTGTAGGCCAAAAGCGCATCCAGCACGGTCGAGGATCCCACCTTGAAGGTGTTGGCGTCATCGCCCCAGGTCGCGCCGACATAACGGATGCCGCCGCCGAACTGCAAGCCTGCGAGCGGTCCGTTCTGGAGCGTGTAGTCGCTCCACAGCGAGGCGCGGTTGAGCGGCACGGTGACCGGCGCTTTGCCGACATTCACCGGATCCTGCGTGACCATGGCATCGACATAGGCATAGGCCGCGCGCAGATTCCAGCCGTCGGCGAGCGACATCGTGCCTTCGAGCTCGATGCCGCGCGACTTCACCTGCCCGATCTGTTCGTAAAAGGTCATTGCAGGTACGTACACAGCGACGTTGTCGCGCGTCAGGTCGAAGGCGGCGAAGGTGAACAGCGCATTCCAGCCGAGCGGCTGGTACTTGACGCCGACCTCGTACTGCACGCCGGTCTCGGGATTGAGCATCTGGCCGCCCGGTCCCGTGGCGAGCACCGGCAGGAACGATTCCGAGTAGCTGAAATAGGGCGCGATGCCGTTGTCGAAATTGTACATCATGGCAGCACGGCCGGTGAAGGCCGAAGCATCCTTCGAGATCGATGTGTTGCTGATGCCGCTGTCGAGCTGCGTCGTCACGAAATCCTGGCGGCCGCCGAGTTGGAATGACAGCCGGCCGAGCTTGATCTGATCCTGCGCGTAGAGGCCGAGCTGAGACTGCTTCACGCCGGTGTTGTCGTTCATCGCGCCGATGGTCCAGTCGTAGCTGTAGACCGGATTGAACACGTTGATCTCCGGCGACGACGTCGTGACGCTAAACGCGGTGTCGCGAAACGCGGTGTTGCGATAGTCGATCCCGACCAGCGTGGTATGGCCAAGGATGCCCGTGCTGAACTTGCCCTGGAGCTGGTTGTCCACTGCGAAGGAGTTGATGTACGAGTTGCTGTAGCTGCCGAAACGCCCCAGCTGCCCCGCCGCCTCGTCGGTATATCCCGTGCCGTAGAAGGTCTTTTCCTCGTTGTGCTGATAGGCGTAACGCAGGTTCTGCCGGAGCGTGATGTTGTCGGTGAAATCGTGCGAGAGCTGGTAGCCGGCGGTCGCGATCTCGGTGTTGAACGCGTTGAAGCTCGGCACGCCCGCGAAGAACGAAACCGGGATGGTGCGACCGTTGTTCGGCCACACCGTGCCCGAGGCCGGCAGGAACTGGAGGCCCCACCCTGCCCGGTCGCGCTGGTAGTTGGCGAGCAAGGTGATGGTGGTGTCCTCGTTCGGCTTGAAGGTGACGGCGGGCGCGATGAAGACGCGGTTGTCCTTGGTGAAGTCGACCTGAGTCTCGCCGTCGCGCACCACGCCGGTGAGGCGCCACAGTACCGTGCCTTCCTTGTTGGCGGGCCCGCCCATGTCGAACTGGCCCTGATAGCGGTTGAAGCTGCCGCCGGAGATCGAGATCTCGCCGAACTGCTGCGCCGTCGGCAGTTTTGTCACGTAGTTGAGGATGCCGCCGGTGCCGCTGCCGCCATACATCGCCGAGGACGGGCCCTTGAGAATCTCGATACGCTCGGCCCCGTAAGGATCGAGGCCGTTGAAGTGCACGTAGTTGCTGGACGGAATCCGCAAGCCGTCGACGTAGAGGCCGGACATGGTCGTGTCGAAGCCGCGGATCTGAAGGGCGCCGAAGCGGGTGTCTGAGCCGCCATTGACGTCGCCGCTGACGCCGGCCGTGTAGCGCAGCGCCTCGCCGATCGAGACCGCGCCCTGGTTCCTGACCTGGTCGGTGGTGACCACGGACACCGACTGCGGCGTTTCGATCAGCGGTGTATCCGTCTTGGTGGCGGTGCCGCTCCTCGTGGCGACGAAACCGCGCACCGGACCATTGGCGCGTTCGAAGGTGGCGCCGTTCGATGCCGACTGGGTTGGCGCAGCCTGCTGCGCCGGAGCGCGACGATTGGCGCGCGCGGCACGTGTCGCCGCCGACCTTCGTGACGATGCAATCGCCGCGGGGCGAGCGCGTTGGACTGGCGCGTCGACGGTGACAGCGGGAATTTGCGTCTGGGCTTGCACGTCACCGAGCGGCACGGAGAGAGCAAATGTGCTGACGGCACCGAAGAAGAGAAGATGAATTTGCCGGCGACGCGTGCCATCACGCGAAGAAAGTTGGAAGTCGGTCACGTCTTGGAAGCCCCACGCACTGCCGGCTTTGCCGGTATCATTTTTGATGCCCCGCCCTAACTCAGGCGGTTTCGGAGTGCGATAGGAACAGCGTTAGAATTTCTCCAGACGTGTGCGCAGCAAGTGCGGCGAAAGCGCCCAGTCACGTTTCGATTTTGGAATGTTTCCAGACGAACGAGAATTTGCCCGTCCGCAACATCTGGAAACGATATCAGCGGTGCCGCAGCCGGCGGTTGACGCGACGCGCCAGATAATCGCCCGCGCTCTGCACGAGCTGCACCAGCGCGATCAGCACGACGACGACGGCCAGCATCATTTCCGGCATGAAGCGCTGATAGCCGTAGCGGATGCCAAGATCGCCGAGGCCTCCGCCGCCGACGGCGCCGACCATGGCGGAATAGCCGAGCAGGCTGACCACCGCGAGCGTCAGTGCCAGCACCAGGCCCGGCAGCGCCTCGGGGATCAGCACCTTGAGCACGATCTGGATCGGCGAGGCCCCGAACGAGGATGCCGTTTCAATGAGGCCGCCATCGACCTCGCGGATCGCGGCTTCGACGAGGCGTGCGATGAACGGCGTCGAAGCGATGGTCAACGGCACGATCGCCGCGGTCGATCCGATCGAGGTGCCGGCGACGAGGCGCGTGAACGGGATGATGGCGACGACGAGGATGATGAAGGGCGTAGACCGCGTCGCGTTGACGATGACGCCGAGCACGCCGTTGACGGCAGGTGCCGCGAACAGCTCCCCCTTCCGGCTGGTCGCAAGAAAGACGCCGAGCGGCAGACCGAAGACGGTGCCGAGCAGCGCCGCGATGCCGACCATGAACAGGGTTTCGCCCGTGGCCTGGGCGATCAGGTTGATGAGTTCAGGCGACATGGCCGATGCGCTCCGCCGGGAATTGATATTGAGACAACCAGGCGAGCGTCCGCGTCGCCGCGTCCTCTCCGCCAGAGATGTCAAAAGGAATGCCGAGAACGAGCGAGCCGACTTGCTGGCCGCTGATCTCGTCGATGCGCGCCGAGAGCAGCGCGACGTCGAAGCCGAGCTCACGGGCAAGCCGCGCCACCAGCGTATCGCCGGCGCCGGCGCCGCGGACCTGGACGCGGATTACGGCCTGTCCACCCGCGACCGGCTCCGAAACAATGCGGCTCGCCAGCGACACCGGCAGGCTGTCGCCGATCACCTCCGCCAGGAAGGACTGCGTGATCGGGTTCCTGGGATGGGTGAAGATGTCGGCGACATGGCCGCTCTCGACCACGCGGCCGGCATCGAGCACCACGACCTCCTTCGCGAGCTGACGCACCACCGACATTTCGTGGGTGATCAGCACGATGGTCACCCCGAGCTCGCAGTTGATGCTCGCAAGCAGATCGAGGATCGCGCGCGTGGTCTGCGGATCGAGCGCGGAGGTCGCCTCGTCCGACAGCAGCACGCTCGGCCGCGTGGCGAGCGCCCGCGCGATGCCGACGCGCTGCTTCTGGCCGCCGGAGAGTTCCGAAGGATAGCGGTCGTGCTTGTCGGCGATGCCGACCAGCGCGAGCAGCTCGGCGACACGGATCTTGATGTCGGCCTTGGCCCAGCCGGCGATCTCGAGCGGCAGCGCGATGTTGTCGGCCGCCGTGCGCGACGACAGCAGGTTGAAGTGTTGGAAGATCATGCCGATCGAGCGCTGCGCCAGCCGCAATTCGCGCCCTGCGAGCGCCGAGATGTCTCTGTTATCGACGATGACGCGGCCCGTGGTTGGCTTCTCCAGCCCGTTGATTAGCCGGACCAGGCTCGACTTGCCGGCGCCGGAGCGACCGATCACGCCGGTGATGGAACCGCGTGGAATCGCGAAGTCGATGTCTTGCAGCGCTTTGACGCCGGGCTTGCCGCGATAGGCCGGATAGGTCTTTGAGATGCCGGCGAAACGGACCATCGCGTCCGGCTCGGTCGCGGCGGGCGAAATCGCTTCAGGCGTCTGGATCGGCTGTCCGATCGCAAGCGATTGGTGGGCGTTCATGGTGGTGGCCTTCATGCACAATGGTTCGCTTGCCCGCAAAATCCACGGGGAAGCCTGGTCGCAATCATGCGACGGGATTGGAACCGCGATGAGGGCTCGGAAAGCGCGCTGCACCGCAGCACGCACCATCGCCCTTTCAGGTCCGTCTTGCAATGTCAGATATCTGCGGGAGTTGGATGAAGTTTTCCAAATCCCGCCCCTCGGGGAGAAAATTCATCTGCCAGGCCAAGAGCCTCCGGCGCGGCTCAGTGGACCTGCAACCAGGGCAGCACAATCAGCAGGAGGCCGGCGAAATAGAGCAGCCCAAAGATCAGGCCAAAGCCCCAGAACTGGCCTTTGCCGATGTAACCGCTGCCGAAATACATCGGCGCAGGTCCCGTCGCGTAAGGCGAGATCACGCCCATCAGGCCGAGCGAATACATGCAGAGCATGGCGAGCGTCGTGACTGGCAGATCAGTGATGCCGGATCCGACCGCCAGCACCACCGGCAGCACCGCGGCCGCATGCGAGGTGATGCTCGAGAAGAAATAGTGGATCCAGAAGAACAGCGCGACCAGCAGCAGCATCGCGGTCGATGGCGACAGCCCCGCGAGCGGCTTGGCGTATTCGGCCGCGAACCATTTGATGAAGCCGATTTCGTTGAGGCCCGAGGCCAGGGTCAGCAGCGAGGTGAAATAGAAGAACACTTCCCAGGCGCTCTTCTCGCCGACGATGTCGGCAAACTCGATCACGCCCGTCACCAGCATCAAGGAGATCACGATGAACACGACGGTGGTGGCGTTGACGAAGTTCGAGCCGAGCACGGGGACGTGGATGTCCGGGCTCGAGCCCGCGATCCACAGGAACATCGCGAGCACGATCAGGCCGAGCATGATCCATTCGTTGCGCGACATCGGGCCCATCGCGCTGAGCTCCTTCGCCGCCCATTCCGAGATTTCCGGGCTGCGCTTCACCTCGGGACGGCACACCAGATAGCTCAGCAGCGGAACGAGCACCATCAGCAGGATTCCGAGCGGCGCAAAGCCGACGAACCACTGGCCCCAGCTCACCTCGATCCCGACTGTCTTCTTGGCGATCGCAAGCGCCGCCGCGTTGGGTGCGAGCGCGGTGAAGAACAGCGAGCTCGTGATCGCGGTCGCCGCAAAGGCGGTCCACATCACATAGGTGCCGATCCTGCCGGCGGTCGGTCCCGGCTCGGAGCCATAGATGCGCGGGATGTTGCTGATGATGGGATAGACGATGCCGCCGCTGCGCGCGGTGTTCGAGGGGGTCGCCGGCGCGAGCAGGAGGTCCGACATCGCGACCGCATAGCCGAGACCAAGCGTGTTGCGGCCGAGTCGCTGCACCAGCACCAGCGCAATGCGCCGGCCGAGCTGGCTCTTGCGGTAGCCGATCGAGAACACGAAGGCGCCGACGATCAGCCACACCGTGCTCTCGGCAAATCCCGCCAGCATCCAGCGCAGCGATTTCGTGGGATCGGCATCGATATAGCCGGCGACGCCCGCGACCGTGAGACCGATGAACCCGACTGCACCGACCGGCATCGATTCCAGGATGAGCCCTGTGATGACCGCCGCGAACACGGCAAAATAGTGCCACTGATTGACATTGAGCCCCGACGGCACCGGCCACAGATAGATCGCCAGCCACACCACGAGGGGCGCGATCAGCTTCCAGCGAAACCCGTTCGCCTCAGACGCCTGTGAGCTAGCGGTCATGGGCCTTCCCCCTCGATTGTCGTCGCGCCGTGCGGCCCGTTGACCGGACCCGCTTTTGTCCCAGCGCGGCGTATACGGACTGTCCACGACGATATCAATGGCTGTCCAGGGCCGGATTGAAAGCGGTTTTCGTCATGTCACCGGCGATGCCAGCGCGCAAAGGCGTCACGAACACGTGGCCGGATTGCACTGCAACGAACGCTCGACAGAAACGGACCATTGCGCCTATCCTTTGTCCCATGAGCCACGATCATGACCACCACCACGACGACCATTCCGAGCTGTCGGAGACCGAGCTGCGCGTGCGCGCGCTCGAGACGATCCTGACCGAAAAAGGCTATGTCGAGCCGGCCGCGCTCGATGCCATCATTCAGGCCTATGAGACCAAGATCGGCCCGCATAATGGCGCGCGCGTCGTCGCCAAGGCCTGGACCGATCCGGCGTTCAAGAAGGCGCTGCTGGAGGACGGCAGCAAGGCCATCGGCACGCTCGGCCATGTCAGCCGCGTCGGCGATCATCTCGTCGTGATCGAGAACACACCTGAGCGCCACAACATGGTCGTGTGCACGCTGTGCTCCTGCTACCCCTGGGAAATGCTCGGGCTGCCGCCGGTCTGGTACAAGGCCGCACCCTACCGCTCGCGTGCGGTCAAGGATCCACGCGGCGTGCTCGCCGATTTCGGCGTCACGCTGCCCAAGGACATGGAAATAAGAGTGTGGGATTCCACTGCGGAGACGCGCTTTCTGGTTCTGCCGATCCGCCCCAAAGGCACGGAGGGCTGGAGCGAGGACCAACTCGCTGAACTCGTCACCCGCGACTCCATGATCGGCACCGGCTTTCCCAAGACGCCGGGAGCGCCGTCATGAACGGCGTGCACGACATGGGCGGCATGGATGGGTTCGGCAAGGTCGAGCCCGAGCCGAACGAGCCGATGTTCCACGCTGATTGGGAAGCGCGTGTCCTCGCCATGGTGCGTGCGATGGGGGCGGCCGGCGCCTTCAACATCGACACCTCGCGCTTCTATCGCGAAACGATCCCGCCGCATGTCTATCTCTCGAGTTCCTATTACAAGAAGTGGTTCCTCGGTCTCGAGGAGATGCTGATCGAGAAGGGCTATCTCACACGGGAGGAGGTTGCCGCCGGCCACGCGATGCAGCCCGCAAAGGCGCTCAAGCACGGCAAGTTCGATCTCGCCAATGTCGAGCGCGTGATGGTGCGCGGCAAGTTCGCCCGCCCTGCCCCGGCCCCTGCGAAATTTGCGATCGGTGACCGGGTGCGCGCCAAGAACATTCATCCGGCGACGCATACGCGGCTGCCGCGCTATGTGCGCGGCCATGTCGGCGTCGTCGAGCTCAACCATGGCTGCCACGTGTTTCCGGATTCGGCTGCGATGGAGCAAGGCGAAAATCCGCAATGGCTCTACACGGTCGTGTTCGAGGGGCGCGATCTCTGGGGCGCAGATGGCGATCCGACCTCGAAGGTCTCCATCGACGCGTTCGAGCCCTATCTGGACCCGGCGTGATGAGCAGCCCGCTTGCGGCCGCCGCCACTGCGGCCATCCCGAGCATTCCCCGCGATGACGACGGACCGGTGTTCCGTGCGCCCTGGGAGGCCCATGCGTTTGCGATGGCGTTGAGCCTGCACGAACGCGGCGTGTTCACCTGGCCGGAATGGGCCGCCGCGCTCGCCGAGGAGATCAAGCGTGCACAGGCCGCCGGCGATCCGGATACGGGCGAGACCTACTACCTGCATTGGCTCGCCACGCTGGAAGGCCTCGTCGCACGCAAGGGCGTCGCCTCGACGCAGACGCTGCACCGCTACCGCGACGCCTGGGACCACGCCGCCGACCGCACGCCGCATGGCAAGCCGATCGAGCTCAGGCCTGAGGATTTTCGGTAGGTCTCGCTGAGTTCGTCATTGCGAGCGCAGCGAAGCAATCCAGAATCCCTCCGCCGGGACAGTCTGGATTGCTTCGTCGCAAGGGCTCCTCGCAATGACGGCTGGAGAGAGCGCGGGTTCTCTCCACCTGTCGTCGCCCGGCTTGACGGGGCGACCCAGTACGCCGCGGCCTCTCGGCTCAAGCACGGTCTCTGGGACAATGGATCACCCGCCTTCGCGGGTGATGACCCGAATTTGTAGCCTCAGCGACCCGCTACGAACTCCCGCCACCCCTTCGCCCGCAGGCTGCACGCCGGGCACTCCCCGCAACCGTATCCCCACTCGTGCTGCGCGCCGCGTTCGCCGAGATAGCAGGTGTGCGACTGCTCGCGGATGAGATCGACAAGCCCGCCGCCGCCGAGGTCGTGCGCGAGCTTCCACGTCGCCGCCTTGTCGATCCACATCAGCGGCGTGTGCAGCTCGAAGGATCTCGCCATGCCGAGCGAGAGCGCGGCCTGCATGGCGCGGATGGTCTCGTCGCGGCAATCGGGATAGCCGGAATAGTCGGTCTCGCACATGCCGCCGACGATGTGGGTGATGCCGCGCCGGTAGGCCAGCGCCGCGGCGAAGGTTAGGAACACCAGATTACGACCGGGCACGAAGGTGTTGGGCAGGCCGTCGGCGCCCATCGCGATCGCGACATCGCGCGTCAGCGCCGTCTCGGACACGGCCGCCAGCGTCGGGATCGACAGCGTGTGGCTCTCGCCGAGCTTTGCGGCCCAATCCGCGCGCAGGCCCTTGATGCCCTCGAACAGGCGGTCGCGACAGGCGAGCTCAATGGCATGGCGCTGGCCGTAGTCAAACCCCAGCGTCTCCACGCGGGCGAAACGGCTGAGCGCCCAGGCGAGGCAGGTGGTGGAATCCTGGCCGCCGGAAAACAGCACCAAGGCGGTCTGTGATGAAAATGCGTCACTCATGGCCCGCGCTTTAGCACTGCGCAGACCGCCCGCCAATCGGTGGAAATCGGCCTGTTCCGCCGCGCCCCGCTGGGAACGGCCGCCCGCTTTTGGCATAAGGCTTTGGAGCCAGGAGACCGCCCCGCAATGACCCCTTCCCGCGACATTTCCCGCCTGATCGAGATCATGGCGGCGCTGCGCACGCCGGTGACCGGCTGCCCCTGGGACCTCGAGCAGAATTTTGCGACCATCGCGCCCTACACGATCGAGGAAGCCTATGAGGTGGTCGATGCGATCACACGCGGCGATCTCGACGATCTGCGCGAGGAGCTCGGCGACCTCCTGTTGCAGGTCGTGTTCCACGCCCGGATGGCTGAGGAGCAGAACGCGTTCGCTTTTGGCGACGTCGTCGAGGCCATCACCCGCAAGATGATCCGCCGCCATCCTCATGTCTTTGCCGACAAGGACGGCAATCTCGCCTCCTCTCACGTCAAGGAAGTCTGGGACCGCATCAAGGCCGAGGAGAAAGCCGAGCGCGCCGCGCGCCGGCCGCCGGAGCAAGTGCCGGCGCACAAATCGCTGCTGTCGGGCGTGAAGGCCGGCCAGCCCGCCTTGACCCGCGCCATGGAGCTCCAGCGCAAGGCCTCCACCGTCGGCTTCGACTGGAACGACCCGCGCGCGGTGCTGCAAAAGATCCGCGAGGAAGCCGACGAGATCGAAGCCGCGCTGGATCGAAATGACAAGCAGGAGCTGGCAGAAGAAACCGGGGACCTGATTTTCGCACTCGTCAACCTCGCCCGCCATGTCGACGCTGACCCGGAGGCCGCGCTGCGTGCGACGAATGCAAAATTCGAGCGGCGCTTTGCCTATATCGAACGGACGCTGGAGGCGCAGGGCCGCACCCTGGAGCAGGCCTCGCTGGCGGAGATGGATGCGCTATGGAATGCGGCTAAGGGCGAGGAGAAGCCGGCGTCGGAGGGACGCAAGGAAGCCCGCCGGTAACTCAGTGTCGTCCTGGCGAAAGCCAGGACCCATTACCCCAAATGCAAGTTGTTGAGGCCCGCTGGAGCAAGCAGGGTTGCCAATTGCATTGGCCTGTGGTTAGGGGTCCTGGCTTTCGCCAGGACGACGGCTGCTATGTGGCGGACAGATGCGGCACCGCGTCGAACCGCGACACCACGATATCCCGCTTGGTCTCGTCGACCCGCACGGTCATGTCGAAGCGGCCGTCGTGCAGCTCCTTGGCCAGCACCTCTGCATTCCGGTGCAGCCAGCTGATGCCGGCGCCGTCGGCAGCGTCGATGGAGAGATCGAGCGTGGTGCGTTTTGCTGCGAGCCGCTGCTCGATCGCGGCGAGCAGCGCGTCGACCCCCTCGCCTGACACGGCTGAAACCAGCATCGCCGGATGATCTTCCGGCCGGCGCGCGGCGATGTTCAAAAGCTCTTCGCGCTGCTCGGCGTCGTAACGGTCGATCTTGTTCCAGACCTCAATGATGCGGCCGGGGTCGTCGGGGTTGATGCCGAGCTGGCGCAGCACCGCGTCGACGTCGCTCTGCTGCGCTTCGGCATCGTCATGCGAGATGTCGCGGACGTGCAGGATGACGTCCGCCTCCAGCACTTCCTCCAGCGTGGCGCGGAAGGCTGCGACGAGCTGTGTCGGCAGATTGGAGATGAATCCGACCGTGTCGGACAGCATCGCCTTGCCGCCATGCGGCAGGTTGAGCGCGCGCAAGGTCGGATCGAGCGTCGCGAACAACATGTCGGCGGCCTGCACGTCGGCGCGGGTCAGGCGGTTGAACAGCGTCGACTTGCCGGCATTGGTGTAGCCGACCAGCGCGACGACGCGATACGGCACGCGCTGGCGGCCGGCGCGATGCAATCGTCGCGTCGCCTGCACCTTCTTCAGCTCACCCTCGAGCTTGGAGATGCGCTCCTGGATCAGGCGGCGGTCGGCTTCGATCTGCGTCTCGCCGGGACCGCCCATGAATCCGAAACCGCCGCGCTGGCGCTCCAGATGGGTCCATGAGCGCACCAGGCGCGAGCGCTGGTAATTGAGATGGGCGAGCTCGACCTGAAGCGAGCCTTCCCTGGTCTTGGCGCGGCGGCCGAAGATTTCCAGAATGAGCCCGGTGCGGTCGAGCACCTTGGCGTGCAACTGCTTCTCGAGATTGCGCTGCTGGATCGGCGCCAGCGCGCAATCCATCACCACCAGCTCGACGTCGAGGCTCTTGGCCAGCGCGGCGATCTCCTCGACCTTGCCCTTGCCGATGTAAGTGGCAGGGCGGATCTGGCTGACCGGCGCGATGATGGCATCGGCAATGACGAGATCGATCGCGCGCGCGAGGCCCACGGCTTCATCGAGCCGGGCCTCGGCGTCGCGCTGGACTTGGTTGGACAAGGCATGGCCTTCCGATTGCGCGTCGGCACTGCCCGCACGCACTCGCAAGTAGGGGCCGATGACCAGCACCCGCCCCGTCTGCTTAGCCCCTGCCGACCGCGGACGGTCGGCGTCCCCGTCAAAATTCCGGGGTTCCAATCAGAGCACTCTCAAGCCGGCTGATCCTCGCCGCCTTCGAACAACTGGATCGGAGCGCCCGGCATGATGGTCGAGATCGCATGCTTGTAGACGAGCTGCGAATGACCGTCGCGCCGAAGCAGCAGACAGAAATTGTCGAACCAGGTCACGATGCCCTGGAGCTTCACTCCGTTGACCAGAAAGATCGTTAGTGGCGTCTTGGTTTTGCGAACGTGATTAAGGAAGGTGTCCTGTAGGTTTTGTGCGCGGTCTGCCGCCATTTTTTTTCTCGCTTTGAGTTTCTTTTTATTGCGCCGGTTGCGCCCCTGTTTTGGTTGATGCGGGGCCTTTCCCGGTTGCCGTCCCTCATGAGATCCCCCTCGGAAGGAACAGCTGTGCGATTAGAGGACAGGTGGAGTTATTAGGCAAGCCGCTTCACGCGCCAGCCCTCGCCGTCTTGCCCCGAAAAACTACGGAAATCGATGATTTTCCTCGCTTATCCCTGATGTCTCACCGCAACGTCGCGGCGCGACATCTTGTTTTGACGCGTTTTCTTTACGCGAACCGGTACCCACTTCGCTCGAAAACGCTTTAGCCGACACCGAGCGCCTTCAGCTTCCGATGCAGCGCCGAACGTTCCATGCCAACAAACTCGGCCGTGCGAGAAATATTTCCTGAGAAACGGCTGATCTGTGCAATCAAATAGTCGCGCTCGAATACTTCGCGCGCTTCGCGCAGCGGCAGGCCCATGATGTGCTCGCCATTGTTGCTGGTCGGCATCGCCGGCACCATGGAGCCGACGTCCTGCGGCAACATGTCGGCCGTGATGATGACCTCGGGCCCGCCCGCAGCCAGAATCATGAGTCTCTCAACGTTGTTGCGGAGCTGGCGCACATTGCCCGGCCAGACGTGCGATTGCAGCACCGCCATCGCATCCTGCCCGATCTGCCGCTTCGGCAGGCCGCTGCCGGCCGAGATCTGCTCCATGAAGTAGTCGATCAATTCCGGAATGTCCTCGCGCCGCTCCGACAGCGCGGGCACGCGGATCGGCACCACCGAGAGCCGATGATAGAGGTCCTCACGGAAATGGCCGGCCGCGATCTCCTCTTCGAGATTGCGCGCGGTGGAGGAGATGATGCGGACGTCGACCTGCACCTTGGCGGTGCCGCCGACGCGCTGGAACGATTGCTCGACCAGCACGCGCAGAATCTTGTTCTGGGTCTCGCGCGGCATGTCCGCGATCTCGTCGATGAACAGCGTGCCGCCATGGGCTTCCTCGAGCGCACCGGGCTTGCGCGGCTGTTCGCCGTTGGACTGCTCGACGCCGAACAGCTCATGCTCCATCCGCTCGGGCGTGATGGCGGCTGCGTTGATGACGACGAAGGGTCCGTCGGCGCGGCCCGAGGCCGTGTGCAGCGTGCGCGCCGTCAGCTCCTTGCCGGCGCCGGCGGGGCCGACGATCAGGATGCGGCTGTTGGCCTTGGCCGCGCGCTCGATGGTCTGGCGCAGCTGGTTCATGCTCGGCGAGCGGCCGACGAGCTGGCTGGCGCTCGGCGCGAGCTGCTTCAGCTCCTTGACCTCGCGCTTGAGCCGCGAGTTCTCCAGCGCTCGGGTCGCGACCAGGATCAGGCGGTTGGCCTTGAACGGCTTCTCGATGAAGTCGTAGGCGCCGCGCTTGATCGCGGCGACCGCGGTCTCGATGTTGCCGTGGCCGGAGATCATCACGACCGGCAGGTCGGCGTTGTCCTTCTTGACCTGCTCCAGGAGCTGCAAGCCGTCGAGCTTGGAGCCCTGGAGCCAGATGTCGAGGAACACCAGATGCGGCCTGCGATTGGCGATCTCGGCCAGGGCCGTATCGCTGTCGCGTGCCGTCCTTGTGACGAACCCCTCGTCTTCGAGAATGCCCGCAACGAGATCCCGAATATCGGCCTCGTCATCGACAATCAGAATTTCACTAGCCATGGGTCGCGCCTGCCTTGTCAGCTACCTGTTGAGGCTTCGATTTTCGTTGAATCATTGGTCTTTTCAGTCGGCTCTTTGGTTTCGGCGGCCGGCTCTTTTGTTTCCGAGTCCGGCCTGGATTCCTTGACGGAATCCGCAACCGTTTCCTTGTTGTCCGGCTTGGTTGCTTCCGGGGGCGCCGGCTCGGCTCCCTCGGACTTCGCGGGTTGCCCGGAGATCGCAAAGCGCATCCGCATCCAGGCGCCGCGCTGGCCTTCGCGGAAGTCGGAGGCGTCCTTCAGCTCGATGCGTCCGCCATGGTCTTCCAGCACGCGGCCGACGATCGCCAGCCCCAAGCCGGTGCCCTTGGCGCGCGTCGTGACGTAGGGCTCGAGCAGCCGCGAGCGCGCGACCTTGGGCAGGCCGATGCCGTTGTCGACCACGTCGATCAGCACGTCCTCACCTTCGCGCGATACCACGACGTCGATGCGGCCTTTTCCGTTTTCCTGGCTGAGCTCCTCCGGCGGGACCTGCTCGATCGCCTCGGTGGCGTTCTTGACGATGTTGGTGACGGCCTGGGAGATCAGTCGCCGGTCGAACTGGGCGCGCAGCGGATCCTCTTTGAACTCGGCCTCGATGTCGATCTCGGGATGGGCGACTTTCATCAGGAACACCGCCTGCCGCACGGTGTCGGCGACGTCCTCGCCCTCCATCACCGGTTTCGGCATCCGCGCGAAACGGGAGAACTCATCGACCATGCGCCTGATGTCGTCGACCTGGCGCACGATGGTGTCGGTGCATTGGTCGAAGATCTGCTTGTCCTTGTCCTCGGTGATGGTCTTGCCGAACTTGCGGCGGATGCGCTCGGCCGAGAGCTGGATCGGCGTCAGCGGATTCTTCGATCTCGTGGGCGATGCGGCGCGCCACGTCGCCCCAGGCCGAGGTGCGCTGCGCCGACACCAGTTCGGTGATGTCGTCGAGCGTGATGATGTAGCTGTCGCGCGGTTGGCTGGTCTTCTCGGCGCTGACGCGGACCGAGAGATTGCGCTCGGTGCCGTCGCGGGTGATCGTGATCTGGCCCTGCACCAGGCGCTGGGTCCCTTCCCGCGCCGCCTTCATCATCTCGTCGAGCTCAGGCAGCACGTCGGAAAGCGGGTGGCCGAGCGTCTCCGCTTCGGAGTGCCCGATCAGCTTCTCGGCGGAGCGGTTGAGGATGCCGACGCTGCCGGACGCGTCGACGCCGATGATGCCGGCGCTCGCCGACGACAGCACGGCCTCGATGAAGCGGCGGCGGCTGTCGATGAGGTCGCTGGCGTTGACGAGCTCGTCGCGCTGGCTGCGCAATTCCTGCGTCATCTTGTTGAAGGTCTCACCAAGCTGGGCAAGGTCGCCTTCCGACTGGTGCACGGCCACCTGAACATGGAGGTCGCCGGTCGAGACCGTGTGGGCCGCATTCATCAGCCGCCGGATCGGCGAGACCAGCGAGTTGGCGAAGTTGAGGCCAATCAGCACCGAAGCCATCAGGATGGTCAGTGCGATCACCGCGAACATCAGCGCAAAGGCGACCTGGATGCCGAGCCGGCGCGACTCGATCTGGGCGTATTCGGCGACGCTGACCTCGGTCTGCTTGAGCTGGTCGACGACGTTCGGATCGAGTGGCCGGGCGACGTAGAGGAAGGTGTCGTTGAAGGCACGCAGGCGGATCACCGCGGCAACGAAGCTCGCATCCGGTAGCACCGCGATTTCGGGTTCGTTCTCGTTGACGTTGCTGAGGAAGTCCGGCGCGGGCGGCGAATAGGCCAGCCGCATGCCGGTGTCGGCGGATTCCAGGATGTTGGTGTTCTTGTCGATGATCATCGCGCCCGGCAGATTGCGGGAGCCGGCGCTGGCGGTCAGCATCTCCCGGAACGAGCGGCGGTCCTGGTCGTAGAGCGGCCGGGCGTGCGCGATGTCGTTGGCCATGCCGAGAATGTCGCCGCGGATCAGCTGCGCATGGTCCTGCATGTAGGCCCGCGCGATCGTCAGCGAATTCTGGATCACCTCCTTGGTCGGGCCCGAGAACAGCCGGTCGAGGCCGCGCTCGATGGTGACGTTGGCGACGACGGCGACCAGCACCGCCGGCAGCACCGCCACGATCGAGAACAGGCTGACGATCTGGACATGGAGGCGCGCGGCCGCTCTGCCCCGCCGCCGGGCCAGGATCAGCTGCCAGAGTTCCCGGATGATGATCCCGACCAGGAGCAGGATCGTCGCGGCATTGATCAGATAGAACGAGCGGACCACCTCCGGCGTCGGCTCGATCTTGGTGAGGCCGGTCAGAACCAGGAACGTGAGGAAGGCAGACAGCAGCGCCAGGGCCACGGCAAAGGGTGCCAGCCAGCGCCGCAGCGACCAGCGCTTGGGCTCTTCGGCTGGGGCCGTGTCAAAGGATGCGGCCGAGGTATCTGCGCTGATCATTCCGGCAATGGGTGCTGAAAACGGGTCCGCGGGCGCGCGGATACTGATGTATTCGTACCACATTGTTGCCAAATTGCGACAATTCCGCGGCGTCTCGGCCGCGACCGCCGCGCCCATCCACAAGACATGGCGGGTGGACGGGAACGGATTCCCGCCATCCCGGCTTGACGGGGATGGATAGATTTTTTCTCGCGACGATGGTCTCGGCCGTTCTTCTGCTGATCGTGGCCGCCGACCTCCTGGTCAACGGCCTGGGCCTCCAGCCGCCGCCGGTCAATGTCGCCAGCGTGACGCCGGCATCCGGCCGGCTTGTCAGATAGATGTGATGCCGCGCGTTGCCGCCGAATGACCAATTTGAAAGTGCGAGCGGAACATTTCGGTCCGATCCGGACTTCTGCCCACCGCGTCAGCCGCAACGGCCAACGCGATCCGGACAGGCTCAGCTCCGCCTTGGGTGGGGGAGCTGAGCCACCGTCCGTTCTGAAAGCCTAGCCCCCGCTCCGATACACCTGGATATCCAGGTCCCGGATCTTCTTGCGCAGCGTGTTGCGGTTGAGGCCGAGCAGGTCCGCGGCGCGGATCTGGTTGCCGCGGGTGGCTGCGAGTGCAGCCGTGAGCAGCGGCACCTCGATCTCCTTGAGGATGCGGTGATACAGGCCCGGCGGCGGCATGCCGTTCGGGAAGCCCTGGAAGTGCGAGGACAGATAAGCCTCCACCGCGCCGCCGAGATTGTCGACGCCCTGCTGGACCGCGGCGCCCGGACTGACCGAGGGCGGCGCGAGCTCGCCGTCGATGACCGAGGACGTGATCACGTCCTGCGGATAGAGCGCGGCGAGGCGCCGGGCGAGATTTTCGAGCTCGCGCACGTTGCCGGGCCAGCGGTGTTGCTTCATCCGTTCCAGCGCCAGCGCGTCCAGCTTCTTCGGCGGCAAGCCATCTTTCTCGGCCAGCGTGAAGAAGTGCCGCACCAGATCAGGCAGGTCCTCGATGCGCTCGCGCAGCGGCGGCAGCCGCAGCGGCACGACGTTGAGGCGGAAGAACAGGTCTTCGCGGAACAGGCCCTGCTGGATCAGGACGCGCAGATCCTTGTTGGAGGCCGCGACGATGCGCACGTCGGTCTTGATCGGGGTGCGGCCGCCGACGGTGGTGTATTCGCCCTGCTGCAGCACGCGTAAGAGACGGGTCTGCGCCTCCATCGGCATGTCGCCGATCTCGTCGAGGAACAGCGTACCGCCCTCGGCCTGCTCGAACCGGCCGGAGGCGCGGGTGTTGGCGCCGGTGAAGGCGCCGCGCTCATGGCCGAACAGCTCGGATTCGATGAGGTCGCGCGGGATCGCGGCCATGTTGACGGCGACGAACGGGCCGTTGCGGCGCTTGCCGTAATCGTGCAGCGCGCGCGCCACCAGCTCCTTGCCGGTGCCGGATTCGCCCGTGATCATCACGGTGAGGTCGGTCTGCATCAGACGCGCCAGCACGCGATAGATTTCCTGCATCGCCGGCGAGCGGCCGACTAGCGGGATCGCCTCCATCTCGGCGTCCTCGTCCGGCGTCGAGACCCGCTCCTTCGGCTCGGCGAGTGCGCGGCCGACGATGGCGATCAGCTCTTTCAGGTCGAAGGGCTTTGGCAGATATTCATAGGCGCCGCGCTCGGAGGCACGGATTGCCGTCATGAACGTGTTCTGCGCGCTCATGACGATGACGGGCAGATTCGGCCGCATCTTCTTGATCCGCGGCAGCAGGTCGAAAGCGTTCTCGTCGGGCATCACCACGTCGGTGATGACGAGATCGCCCTCCCCCTGGCTGACCCAACGCCACAGCGTTGCGGCATTGCCGGTCAGCCGCACTTCGTAGCCGGCGCGGGACAGTGCCTGATTGAGAACGGTGCGGATGGCGGTATCGTCATCAGCTACGAGAATGCTACCTGCGGGCATCGCTAATCCTCATTTTGCCCCCTGTGATGCAGGCGACGGCTTCCCGGCAGAGTCGGCGCGACTGCTTTGATCGGCATGTTTCACCGATGTGGAATACATCGGCATCAGCACGCGGAAGGTGGTCTTGCGCGGCTGAATTCGCATTCGATGATGCCCCCGTGATCGCCGACGATCTTTGCGACCAGCGCGAGGCCCAGACCCGAGCCGGTCTGCTTGGTGGTCACGAAGGGATCGAACAGGTTGGGCAGAAGGTCATCCGGCACGCCTGGTCCGTTGTCTCTGACGCAGAATTCAAGCGGCAGGGATACCCGGGATTTTTGACCGGGGACTGACAGGCGCACGCCGGGGCGGAACGCGGTGGTGAGCTGGATCTCGGCGTCGGGCACGTCGATCAGGGCTTCGGCGGCGTTCTTCACGAGATTGAGGAACACCTGGATCAGCTGGTCCTGGTTCGCCAGCACCGGCGGCAACGAGGGATCGTAATCCTCGATGAAGCGGATGTTGCGGGCAAAGCCGGACTGCGCCAGCCGCTTCACGTGATCGAGCACCGAGTGGATGTTGACCGGGCCGCGCACCACGGGGCGCTCGTCGCCGAACACCTCCATGCGGTCGACCAGCGTCACGATGCGGTCGGCCTCGTCGCAGATCAGGCGCGTCAGCATGCGGTCCTCGGAGGAAGCCTGCTGCTCGAGAAGCTGCGCCGCGCCACGAATGCCGGACAGCGGGTTCTTGATCTCGTGCGCCAGCATCGCGGCCAGCGCGATCACCGACCGCGCGGCGCTGCGATGGGTGAGCTGGCGATCCATCTTGTCGGCGATGGTGCGCTCCTGGAGCATCACCACGATGTGGCCCGGCCGCTCAGTGAGCGGGGCGACATGCAGATCGACCTGGCGGTCGCCGCCCATGCGCGGCGTGCCGAGATCGACCTTGTATTCGTTGACCGGCGAGTTCGACAAGCGCACCTGGTCGATCAGTGCCAGCAAAGGGCTGCCAAACGGCACCAGTTCCTTCAGCGACTGCCGCTTCAGGAACTGCGTCGAGATTTCGAAGAAGGCTTCGGTCGCGATGTTGGCGGCGACGATCTTGCCGTCCGGCCCGATCATCAGCACGGGATTGGGAAGCGCATCCAGGATCGCGTCGCTGTCGGACGGCCGGCGCTGTTCGGCGGCTGAGTTCATGCAGCAGCGCTCCATGCGAAGTCGTCGAAGGCGTCTCGCAGCGATCGGTGGACCAGGCGCGGATCCTCGGAGGTGAGGATCTTCTGACGCCACCCCTTCAGCTTCTCGACTGAAGCGCCGCTCGCATCTGCCGCGATATCGAGCGCCCAGGCGAGATGCTTGCGCGCGTGCCTGAGGCCAATGCGCAAGCCGTACAGCGCGCAGACACCCTCATAGAGCGTGCGGACATAATGCAGCTGCGTCTCGAGCGCCGGCGTTGCTTCCTCTGCCCCGCCCCTCAGGCGGCGGCCGATCTGGCCGGGCAGCCAGGGCTGGCCCTGCGCGCCGCGGCCGATCATCACGGCATCGGCGCCGGAGGCGTCCAGTGCCGCGAGCGCCTTGTCATACGTGGTGATGTCGCCATTGACGACGAGCGGAATGGAGATGGCCTTGCGCACGGTGCGGATCGCATCCCAATCGGCCTCGCCCTTGTAGAACTGGCAGCGGGTGCGGCCATGCACGGTGACGAGCTTGACGCCTGATGCTTCCGCGCGCCGCGCCAGTTCCGGCGCGTTGTGGCTGCGGTCGTCCCAGCCGAGCCGCATCTTCAGCGTCACCGGCACCTTCACCGCCGCAATCGTCGCATCGATCAGGCTGACGGCGTGATTGAGGTCGCGCATCAGGGCCGAGCCGGACTGGCCGCCGGTGACGTGGCGGGCCGGGCAGCCCATGTTGATGTCGATGATGTCGGCGCCTTCGGCTTCGGCGATCCGGGCCCCTTCGGCCATCCAATGCGCCTCGCAGCCAGCGAGCTGGACCACGTGTGGGCCGATTCCCGTGGCTTCGCAGCGCAACCGCGACATCCGGTGGCCGTTGGCGAGCTCATCGCTGGCGGTCATTTCCGACACGACGAGACCTGCCCCCAGCTCGGCGGCCAGCCGCCGAACGGGCGAGTCAGTCACCCCCGACATCGGCGCCAGGAAGACCGGGGTGGCGACATCAATATCGCCTATTTTCAACGGCTTAGAGCCGGATACTGCCGAGCCGGTCACGGGGGTCTCGTTGACTGGACAGGGCCTCATCGCGCCTGCCATGATCTATCTTGCGCACAATTCTTGTGCAGTCAAGCGTCATGCCTACAGTTTAGACAGTTCTGCAGATCTTTCAAGTGCAGTGCAGCAAAATGCTGTTTCCCACAAAGCGGGGAAACCCCCTTTTTTTGCGGGCCTGCCGTGCTAGAGGCATGCCGTCAAATCACCCCACTCCCCGACTCTTCATCACCAACTGAGTATTTGAGTCCTATGGCGAAATCACAACGCACTGCGGTCGTCCTCGTCGCAGCCGGTCGGGGCTTGCGCGCCGGCGCCGGCGGGCCGAAGCAATATCGCGAGATCGGCGGTGTGCCCGTGATCTATCGCGCCATGGAAGCCTTCAGCCGTCACCCGGAGGTGTCTGCGGTGCAACCGGTGGTGAATCCCGACGACAGCGCTATGTTCACGGCCGCGGTCGCAGGGCTGAAGCACGAGCCGCCGACCAATGGCGGCGCCACCCGTCAGGCCTCGGTCCTCGCAGGTCTAGAAGCGCTCGCAAAGCACAAGCCCGATATCGTCCTGATCCACGATGCCGCCCGCCCCTTCGTCTCGGCAGGCGTGATCTCCCGTGCGATCGAGGCGGCGAGCCGCACTGGCGCTGCGATCCCGGTCGTCCCCGTCACCGACACCATCAAGCTCACCGGCGAGAGCGGTCATATCGAGGACACGCCGGACCGCGCGCGTCTGCGAATCGCGCAGACGCCGCAATCCTTTCGTTTCGACGTCATCCTCGAGGCGCATCGTCGCGCGGCGAAGGACGGACGCTCGGATTTCACCGACGATGCCGCCATTGCCGAATGGGCAGGATTGACGGTTGCAACCTTTGAAGGCGATGTTGCCAATATGAAGCTCACCACTCCCGAGGATTTCGTGCGCGAGGAAGCACGCCTGGCCGCCCAGCTCGGCGACATCAGGACCGGCACGGGCTATGACGTGCACGCCTTCGGCGAAGGCGACCACGTCATGATCTGCGGCGTTCGCGTGCCTCACACCAAGGGCTTCCTCGCCCATTCCGATGGCGATGTCGGCCTGCATGCGCTGGTCGACGCCATCCTCGGCGCGCTCGCCGACGGCGATATCGGCTCGCACTTTCCGCCGAGCGATGCGAAGTGGAAGGGCGCTTCCTCCGACCAGTTCCTGAAATATGCCATCGAGCGCGTCACGGCGCGCGGCGGCCGCGTCGCCAATCTCGAGGTGACGCTGATTTGCGAGCGGCCGAAGATCGGCCCGTTGCGCGACACCATGCGCGCCCGCATCGCCGAGATCTCCGGCGTCGACATTTCGCGCGTCGCGGTGAAGGCGACCACCAGCGAGCGGCTCGGTTTCACCGGCCGTGAGGAAGGCATCGCGGCCACCGCGAGCGCCACCATTCGTCTTCCCTGGAGCGTGTAAGATCATGGGCGGCAGCGACGCACGCGCCCTCTCCCGCTCGCTGCTCGATCTGTGCCGGATGCGCAAGCTGACGATCGCGACGGCCGAGTCCTGCACCGGCGGCCTCGTTGCCGGCGCGCTGACCGATATCCCCGGCTCCTCTGATGTCATCGACCGCGGCTTCGTCACCTATTCCAACGACGCCAAGCGCGCAATGCTCGGGGTCGAGGCGAGCACGCTCACTAATTTCGGCGCGGTCAGCAAGGAGACCGCAACCGCGATGGCTATCGGCGCCCTCGAGCGCGCCGATGTCGATCTCGCGGTCGCCATCACCGGCATTGCCGGCCCCGGCGGCGCCACGCCGGGCAAGCCGGTCGGCCTCGTGCACTTCGCGGCGGCCGCGCGCGACGGTCGCATCATTCATCGCGAGCACCGCTTCGGCGCGATCGGCCGCAGTGCCGTGCGTGCCCGCTCCGTGGTCGAGGCACTGCGCATGTTGATGGACCTCGCCCGCGGCCCACAAGCCCAGGCCAAGCCGCGTCCCGCAGCCGCAAGCCGCCTTCGTCCCCGCGTCACCCGCTCGCCGCGCCGGCATGCGGTGAAGCGCAGGCCGCCGCGCTCGCCGCGGGGCTAAAGGCGCTCTCACGCCGCCGCCAGCAGCGCACTCGCATGATCGAGCACCCGCTGCTTGACGGCATCGGCATCGGACGGCTTCACTTTCGCACTCACCGTCAATTCCACGACGGGCGCTGCGGGGTCGGCAGTAATCACCTTTGATACATTGACCGAAGGCGCGGTCCTGTCGTCGATGCGGGGATCGTCGCGCAGCTCCTTCAGGATCTGGTCGGCCAACGCATTGGCCGCCCCTGCCCTGACCGGAAACGCCACCTTGATCTCGCCCGTACCGGGATAGGCGCTGTGGTTGATGATGGCCGCGCCCCACACCTGCCCGTTCGGCAAGAGGATCTGCGTGTTGTCGGGCGCGACCAGCTCGGTCATGAACAGCGACAACGACTTCACCTTCCCCGCCTTGCCGGCGACCTCGACGTCATCGCCGATATGGAAGGGACGGAACAGCAGCAGCATGACGCCGGCGGCGAGATTGGAAAGCGTGCCTTGAAGCGCAAGGCCGATGGCGAGTGAAGTCGCGCCCAGCACGGCAACGAGGCTCGCGGTCTGGATGCCGAAGAGCTGAAGCACTGCGATGCCGACCACCGCGAGCACGGCATAGCGAGCCACGCTGGCAACGAACAAGGTCACCAGCGGATCGACGCGGTGCGTGACGCTCAATACGCGCGTGACGAAACGCTGCAGTGCGCCGGACAGATACCAGCCGAGCGCGAGCAGAAGCATCGCGTAAATCGCGTTCAAGCCGTACAGGACGAGCGATGCTTTCAGCGTGTCAACATTGATGGTCATGGCGGCTCCAACCCGAACAATCCGTTGAGAACCCGCGACGGCGCGAAATGATCCCGGCGGATTTCGGGGGAACACGGTCGTGTAGCCCGGATGGAGCGAAGCGCAATCCGGGGCCGCTGTGTCGGTCGGTGCGAATCCCGGATTACGCTTCCGCTCCATCCGGGCTACAAGCCTTGGTGTTGCCCGTCGTGCAAAACACCCCACGGCTCGGTCAATCGGCTCACGCCAAAATATTCGCCTTTACAGAATTTCTGATTTGTCGCATTCTCCCGCCACCTCATCCCAGTCAAAGGGGCGTATCGCGATCGTCACGAAACGCGGGATGGGCCGTGGTGGACGCTGGCAGCACCGGCGCGATGAGGCAATCGCAGGGCGGGAGACCGTGAGCGAGGCCTTCGCGCAGACGACAGGTGCGACCAGCGTACGGCAAAACCGTGTCGTCCTGACGCCCGGGGCCTGTGCGTCAAGTCTTGCGGTGATGCGTTTCGTCCGACCGGGCGCGCGCATCAGCCATCCGCAAGGCGACGGGGGCAATAGTGCATCGCTCCCCGGGGAGAGCTCGGCATAAGCCGTCAAACCACTGCGCAGGGAAGGCCGGGTTGTTTCCGGCTCCACCTGTATGCCGCTGTGCAGCTTCTTGTAAGCACACGCTCTCGCACAGTGGACCGCGGGTGCCCAGTCGGCACCCGGTCTTCCCTGCGCCCTCTGACATCGGAGGGCGAGACGACGAAGCAAGACTCGGGCAGGAACTGTCGCGAGAGCGCCGTGGTATGTTTAGTTTTCAAAAAGCACGCAAGTTTTGTCGAATTCGATCGGGATCGCTCATGCAGAGACCGCGACCAAACGTCATCACGCGTGACCGATCTTGCGCGGGACCATATTGGCGCAATAATGCTCCCCTACTTTGTGATCCGGAATCAACCGGTCCTGTTTTTGGAGGGTGACGAGAGTGTTCGCTCGCACCACTGCTATGGCCATTGCCACCTTGGCCGCCATTGACGGTGCGGCCGCACAAACGGCCAATCAACCGCCCGACACGATGGCGGCGCGGGTCGAAGCGTGCACGCCCTGTCACGGCAACAAGGGCGAAGGCACCAGCGACGTCTATTTCCCGCGTCTTGCCGGCAAGCCGGCCGGCTATCTCTATAACCAGCTGCTCGCCTTCCGTAACGGCCGGCGCAAATACCCGCCGATGAACTATCTGCTGGAATTTCTGCCCGATCCTTATCTGCAGGCGATGGCGGAGTATTTTGCCAGCGAGCATCCGCCGTTGCCGCCGCCCGCACCGAGCGAGGTCAGCAAAGAAGTGCTGACGCACGGCGAACTGCTGGCCACCAGCGGCGATGCAGGTCGCAACATTCCGGCCTGCGTGAGCTGCCATGGTCCGGGGCTCACGGGAATGCAGCCCGGCATCCCCGGCCTGCTTGGCCTGCGCGCCAACTACATCAGCGCTCAGCTCGGCGCCTGGCGCTACGGCACCCGCACGGCGAAGTCGCCCGACTGCATGCAGCTCGTCGCCGGCCATCTGACCGAGGCCGACGTCACTGCCGTTGCCGCCTGGCTTGCCACGCGGGCGGCACCGGCGGATCCGGCCCCCGTGCCGAAAGGCACCTACGCGCTGCCGTTCGGCTGCGGCAGCCAGCCCAACTGACGAGGCGGATGATGGGCTCCAAATTGTCGATTGTGCTCCTTGCTTTCGCCGCGCTGACCACGGCCGCGCAGGCGCAAGACAAGGACAAGACCGGCGACATCATCGCACGCGGCGAATATCTCGCCCGCGCCGGCGACTGCACCGCCTGCCATACCGCGCCGGAGGGCCGCCTGTTCGCCGGCGGCCGGGCCATGCCGACCCCGTTCGGCACGCTCTACACCTCCAACATCACGCCGGATTCCGATACGGGCATTGGCAAGTGGAGCGCGGACGATTTCTACAAGACCATGCACAGCGGCCGCTTTCCGGATGGCGGGCTGATCTATCCGGCGATGCCGTTCGCGTCCTACACCAAGGTCACGCGCGCCGACAGCGATGCGATCTTCGCGTACTTGCGCTCGATCGCGCCGGTGAACCAGAAGAACAAGCCGCACGAGCTGCGCTTTCCTTACGACAACCGTCAGCTCATCCTCGGCTGGCGCACGCTGTTCTTCAGCGAGGGCGAGTTCAAGCCGGATCCGAAAAAATCGGCGGAATGGAATCGCGGCGCCTATCTGGTCGAGGGCCTCGGCCATTGCGGCATGTGCCATTCGCCGATCAACGTGCTCGGCGGCACCTCGCGATCGGATGCCTTCAAGGGCGGCCTGATCCCGATGCAGAACTGGTACGCGCCCTCGCTGACGTCGAACCGCGAAGCCGGGCTCGGCGACTGGAGCATCAAGGACATCACCGACCTGCTCCAGACCGGCGTCTCCATGCGCGGCGTCGTCTACGGCCCGATGGCCGAGGTCGTGCACAACAGCCTGCAGATCTCAGCGACGAGGACACCAAGGCGATGGCGGTGTACCTCAAGGGCATCGCAGAGCCCTCGCCTGCCCCGCCGCCAAGCTCGGCGCTGCCGACCACCGAGAGCAGCCTGCTGATCAGCCTCGGCAAGACCGTCTACGACAAGAGTTGCGCGAGCTGTCATGGCATGCAGGGCGAAGGCAAGCCGCCGCACTGGCCGCCGCTCGCCAATAACCAGTCGATCGAGATGCAATCGGCGGTCAATCCGATCCGCATGGTGCTCAATGGCGGCTATCCGCCGGGCACCAAAGGCAATCCGATGCCCTACGGCATGCCGCCCTTCGCAGGCCTCCTCTCCGACAACGAGGTCGCCGCCGTCGTCTCCTACATCCGTACCGCCTGGGGCAATCGCGGCACGCCGGTCTCGGCGCGCGAGGCCAACGAGCTGCGCTCCGCACCCCTGAACTGAGGCCGCCATGATCAATTCCGATCCGCCGACCAGCCCAGCCGCCGCCGATCAGGCCGTCGAGGAGGTCGTTGCGCAAGGGCCGTCCGGGGCGATCGTGCTCGCTGGCATCGCGACAGCCTGCGTGGTCGCGATGTGGCTTGCCTTCTACCTGTTCGTGTTCCTGCCGCGCGGATCACTGCAATGAGCGCGGAGGAAGCCCATTCAAGCGCCGAGGTCGCGGCTCGCGTCGAGCGGCGGTGGGCCACCGTTGCCGTGATCATCATCGTGGCCATGGCCCTGCTGGCGGCCTTCGCCGGCATCCATCGTGCGACCATGCCGCAGCCGCGCGTCGAGATCACCGATCCGTCGCGGCTGCATTTGTCGGGCGAGTTCGTCGAAAGCAATCTCGGCAGCGTGCTGGAGGCCAATGGCAATGTGACCGTGCGCGCGATCGGCCAGCAATATTCCTTCACGCCCGCCTGCATCGTGGTGCCGGCCGACACGCCGATCACGCTGCGTGCCACCAGTGCCGACGTCGTCCACGGCATCCTGATCCAGGGCACCAACGTCAACACCATGCTGGTGCCCGGCTACATTTCCGAGCAGTTCATGCGCTTCACGAAGACCGGCGACTATCCGATGCCCTGCCAGGAGTTTTGCAGCTTCGGCCACGAGGGCATGTGGGGCAAGGTCAAGGTGATCGACAAGACCGAATTCGCCGATCGTGCGAAGGGCGGCGGGAGGCTGAGCTGTGTTGGTCAATAGGAAGCTCATCCTCGCCCATTTCTGGCTGGCCTTCGCAGTGTTCGGCATAGCCCTCACGCTCGGCGCCTGGCAGATGTTCATCCGCAGCCCGATCGGCACCTGGCTGTCCAATCCCGAGCTCGATCACCGCTCGCTGACCGCGCACGGCACGGTGATGGGCTACGTCTTCCCGACCCTGGTCGCGATGGCGTTCGGCTATGCGATCAGCGAGTCCGCGCTGGAGCAGCGCCTGGTCGGCCTGCGCTGGGCCTGGGCCGGATTCTGGCTGATCGTCGCCGGCAGCATCATGGCGGTGATACCGGTCGCGCTAGGACGCGCCTCGGTGCTCTACACCTTCTATCCGCCGCTGATCGGCAACCTCTTCTACTATCTCGGCGTCGTGCTGGTCGTGGTCGGCTCATGGATCTGGGTCGCGCTGATGTCGATCAATCTGCGCGTCTGGCGAAAGGCCCATCCCGGCGCGCCGGTGCCGCTCGCCATGTTCGCCAATGTCGCAGGCTCCTACTTGTGGGCCTGGACCGCTGTCGGCGCCGCGCTCGAGCTGCTGCTCCAGATCATTCCCGTCGCGGCGGGACTGAAGGCCACGATCGACGCGGGGCTTGCCCGCGTGTTCTTCTCCTGGACGCTGCACGCCATCGTCTATTTCTGGCTGATGCCGACCTACATCGCGTATTACACCATCGTACCGCGCGCGATCGGCGGCCGCGTCTATTCCGACACCATGGCGCGGATCTCCTTCATCCTGTTCCTCGTGGTCGCGATGCCGATCGGCATGCACCACACCTTTGCCGATCCGCAGGTCGGTGCCGGCTTCAAGTTCATCCATTCGGCGTTCACCGCGATGGTGGCACTGCCGACGCTGCTGACCGTGTTCACGATCTGCGCGTCGGTCGAGATCGCCGCACGCCTGCGCGGCGGGCGCGGCATGTTCGGCTGGATCAGGGCTCTGCCCTGGGACAATCCGATGATGCTGGCGCTTGCCTTCTCCTTCGTGATGCTTGGCTTCGGCGGCGCCGGCGGGCTCATCAACATGAGCTATCAGCTCGATACGTCCATCCACAACACGCAGTGGATCACCGGCCATTTCCACCTGATCTTCGGCGGCGCCATCGTGATCATGTATTTTGCGATCGCCTGTGATCTGTGGCCGCATCTGACCGGCCGTGAGCTGACCGATCTCCGCCTGATCCGCACCCAGCTCTGGCTGTGGTTCATCGGCATGATCGTCACCACCTTCCCCTGGCACTGGGTCGGCATCCTGGGCATGCCGCGCCGTATGGCCTATTTCGACTTCGTCGATCCCGCGATCGCGCCGCAGGCGCTTTCGGTCACGTTCTCGGTGATCGGCGGATTCATCCTGCTGGCCTCGGGAATCATGTTCATCGTCATCCTGGCGCGCGGCATGCGTACGCCTCAGGCCGACGCCGGTCCCTACCGGTTTGCGCTGGCCGTGCACCAGCCGGCGACCGTGCCGGTCGCACTCAACACCTATGCACTATGGGTGGCGCTGATGATCGGCCTCACTCTCACCAATTATGGCTATCCAATCCTGACGCTGGCACTGACCGAGGGCACATCGGTGCCGGCCGTCTATGTGGGAGCGCAGTGATGAGCACGCGCGACCTCTTCACCTTCCGTAACAGGCATTTCACGCTTGGAGTCGGCATCACCGCCGCGATCCTGGTCGTGACGGCGCTTGCCGGCTTCATCGTGCTGCCCTTCGCGCAGCCCTGGGTTCAGTTCGCCAATGTCTGGGATGCCATCTGCAGCGCCGCCGGCGTGCCGCAGCGCGCGCTGAGCGTGACGGCGCCCGAGCTCAGCAAGCGCCTGTCGGAGGTCGTGCTGACCTCGTCCACGCTGTCACGCTCGAGCCAGGAAGCGATCGGCCGCGGTGCGACGCTGGCGCAGCGCTGCGCCATCTGCCACGGCCCAACCGGCATCAGCCGCGCGGACTCGCCCAACCTCGCCGGCCAGTATGCGGCCGTGATCTACAAGGAGCTGCACGATTTCCGCTCCGGCGCACGCAGCAATGCCGTGATGTCGCCGTTTGCCGTCAACCTGACCGACCAGGAGATCGCCGATCTCTCGATCTACTACGCTTACCTGCCGCGGCTGCCGGCCTACCACCCGACGCCACAGCTTCCAAAACCCAACATCGTCATCTACGGCGCGCCGATGCGCGGCATCGCGCCCTGCGGCTCCTGCCATGGCAGCCTCGACAACAAGACCGGCAGCCCTTGGCTTGAAGGCCAGTCGGAGGCCTATATGAAGGCGCAGCTCCAGGCCTTCGCCTCCGGCGAACGGCGCAACGACATCAGCCAGCAGATGCGCAACATCGCGCGCGCAATGACGCCGCAGGAGATCGAGCAGGCCGCGGCGTACTACGCCTCGCAGCCGCCGGATGTGGTGAAGGCGGTGGATTGAGGGTTTGGCACGTCTGCCTCTCCACTGTCATTGCGAGCGGAGCGAAGCAATCCAGAATCTTCCGCGGAGGGATTCCTGGATTGCTTCGTCGCATCAGCGCAAAATTGCTACGCAATTTTGTCGCGAGCTCCTCGCAATGACGGCGGAGAGAGCGGTGCCCGCCGGGAAGACTAGGACGATGCCAGCTTCGGCCGGCCGTAGATCGCGTCGGCCCGCTTTTCGAACGCAGTGGAGAAGCGCGCGAATGCTGCGTCAAACATCGAGCCCATCAGCATCGCCAGCATGCGGCTCTTGAATTCGTAGGCGAGGAAGAACCCGACGTCGCAGACGCGCTCGCCTTTGGGCTCGAACGTCCAACGGTTTTCGAGATTGCTGAACGGACCTTGCAGATATTCGACGAGAATCTTCAAATTGGCGCGGTCGAGCGTCACCCGGCTGGTGAAGGATTCCTTGACCAGCTTGAACGACACCGTCATGTCCGCGACCAGCACCTCGGTGCCGTCAGGCTTCGCCATGCGCTGACGCACCTTCAGCGCGCTGCACAGCGGCACGAATTCCGGGTAGCGCTCGACGTCGGCGACCAGATGAAACATCTCGGATGCGCTGTGATTGACACGGTGCTTGCTCGAAAATTTGGGCATAGCGGTTCAGCGAGCGTTAGCTGCCCGCGCGGCCTTCAGTCTCGCAAAATCCTCGCCGGCGTGATGCGACGAGCGGGTCAGCGGGCTCGCCGATACCATCAGAAAGCCCTTGGTATAGGCGACCTTCTCGTAGGAGGCGAACTCGTCGGGCGGCACGAAGCGTATCACGGCGTGATGCTTGCGGGTGGGTTGGAGATACTGGCCGATGGTGAGGAAATCGACCTCGGCCGAGCGCAGATCGTCCATCACCTGGAGCACCTCGTGGCGCTCCTCGCCGAGACCGACCATGATGCCGGACTTGGTGAAGATGGTGGGATCGAGCTCCCTGACCCGCTGCAGCAGCCGGATCGAGTGGAAATAGCGCGCGCCGGGCCGGACCGTGAGATAGCGCGACGGCACGGTCTCGAGATTGTGGTTGAACACGTCCGGCTTCGCCGCGACGACGACCTCGAGTGCCCCCTCCTTGCGCAGGAAGTCGGGTGTCAGGATCTCGATCGTGGTCGAAGGACACGCGGCCCGGATCGCACGGATGGTCTGGGCAAAATGCTCGGCGCCGCCGTCGGCGAGGTCATCGCGGTCGACCGAAGTAATGACGACGTGTGCCAGCCCCAGCTTGGCGGTTGCTTCCGCGACGTGCTGCGGCTCGGACGCATCGAGCGCGTTGGGCAGGCCGGTCTTGACGTTGCAGAAGGCGCAGGCACGGGTGCAGGTGTCACCCATGATCATGAAGGTCGCGTGCTTCTTGTCCCAGCACTCGCCGATGTTCGGGCAGCCCGCCTCCTCGCACACCGTGTGCAGGCCGTTGGCCCGTACGATGTTGCGGGTGTCGGCATAGCCGCGGGTATTGGGCGCGCGCACGCGGATCCAGTCCGGCTTCGGCGGCGAAGCGGAATCGGGCCGGTTCACCTTTTCGGGGTGGCGCGGGCGCAGCGGGTTCGAGATGGTATCGACAATAACGACCATGGGGTGTCCGGTCTGTTCTGGTCCTACCTAGTCGGTCTGGCCAAGCATCGCAACCCGGCTCGCCCCGCCTCAGAGAACATGGCAGATATGGGCAATATCCTGCTCTGTTCTCAGGCGATTCTCACCTCGAATGGCTCCAAGATCGAATGCCTTTCCATTGCGGCTTGGCAAGCCGCTGAAGCGGACCTTTTTCGGCCGCAGCGTCCACGAGGTCGCGCCCGACCTGATCGGTGCCACCATGCTGGTCGACGGCGTCGGCGGGATCATCGTCGAGGTCGAGGCCTATCATCATACCGACCCGGCCGCGCATTCCTATCGCGGGCCGACGCAGCGGAACCAGGTGATGTTCGGTCCGCCCGGCTATGCCTATGTCTACCGTTCCTACGGCATCCACTGGTGCGTGAACTTCGTCTGCGAGGAGGAAGGCTCGGCCAGCGCCGTGCTGATCCGCGCGCTGGAGCCGACCCATGGCTTGGCTGCGATGCGGCGCCGCCGCCATCTTCAGGACATGCACGCGCTGTGCTCGGGCCCGGGCAAACTGACCGAGGCGCTCGGCATCACCATCGCGCACAACGCCGTGCCCCTCGACCGGCCACCGATCGCACTGCATGCGCGGACGGAGGATGTCGAGGTCGCTGCCGGCATCCGGATCGGTATCACCAAGGCGGTGGAGCTGCCCTGGCGCTACGGCATCAAGGGCTCGAAGTTTCTGAGCAAGCCATTTCCGAAATAGGGCTACGATGCCTGCTTCAGCCGCTCCAGCGCCTCGAGCAGCTTGGCCTTGCGCGCCAGTGCCGCCTCGCGCTTTTCGCGCTCCTCCTCGACGACCTCCTCGGCCGCGTTGGCGACGAACTTCTCGTTCGCCAGCTTGGACTCGGCGCGCTTGATGTCGGCGTCGGCCTTGCCGATCTCCTTGTCGAGGCGCGTGCGCTCGGCGGCGACGTCGATCACACCCTTCAGCGGCAACGCAGCCACCTCGCCGCGCACCAGCAGTTGAACCGCACCGTCAGGTGCGCGGTCGGCGAAGGAGATATCCGACAGCCGCGCCATGCGCTTGATGACATCAGTCCAGCGCGGCGCGCGCTCCCTGGTCTCGGCGGATGCGCCCGCAAGCACCAGCGCCGTCAACGTTGCCGGCGGGATGTTCATCTCGGCGCGGACCGAGCGGATTTGCGTGACGAGGTCGATCACCCAGCCGATCTCGGCCTCGGCCGCGGGATCGGTGAAGTCGGCATGGTCGAACATGGGCAGCACCCAAGCCGGCGAGACGAGCGGATCGGTCGGCCCTGCCGTCGCCGCAAGCATCGCAAGCTGCTCCGGCGTCGGCTGCGCCGGCTTCAGTGGCCACGGCGCCAATGCGAGCAATCCGTCGCGCTTCGCCGTCACCTCCCACAGCTCTTCGGTGATGAAGGGCATGAAGGGGTGCAGCAGCTTGAGGATCTCGTCGCGCGCCCAGGCGACCATGGCGCGGGTCTCGTCCTTGGCGGGACTGTCCGGACCGAGCAGCACGGGCTTTGCGAGCTCGACATACCAGTCGCAATAGACGTTCCAGACGAAGCGGTAGATGCTGCCTGCGGCGTCATTGAAGCGATAGGCTTCGATCGCCTCGGTCACCTCGCGCGTGGTGTGCGCGCTCTCATGCGCGATCCAGCGGTTCAGTGTCTCCTTCGCCTTCGCCGGTTCGAAACCGTCGGGCACGGCGCAATGGTTCATCTCCGCGAAGCGACAGGCGTTCCAGAGCTTTGTCGCGAAATTGCGGTAGCCCTCGACGCGGCTGGTGGCGAGCTTGATGTCGCGCCCCTGCGCCGCCATCGCGGCCAGCGTGAAGCGCAGCGCGTCGGCACCGTATTCGTCGATCAGATTCAGGGGATCGATGACGTTGCCCTTCGACTTCGACATCTTGGCGCCCTTCTCGTCGCGGACGAGGGCGTGGATGTAGATGGTCGAGAACGGCACCTCCTTCATGAAGTGAAGGCCCATCATCATCATGCGAGCGACCCAGAAGAAGATGATGTCGAAGCCGGTCACCAGCGCATTGGTCGGATAGTAACGCTGCACCTCGGGCGCATCTTCGGGCCAGCCGAGCGTCGAGAACGGCCACAGCGCCGAAGAGAACCAGGTGTCGAGCACGTCCTCGTCGCGGGTGATGAAGCCTTCGCGCTTGTTGCGGTCGAGCGCCATCTCGCGCCCCTGCTCCGGCGTGATGACTTCCTGCTCGACGTAATAGCCGAGCGCGTGGCTGATCGCCTCCTCCTCGGACTCGGCGACGAACACCTTACCATCCGGACCGTACCAGGCCGGGATCTGGTGGCCCCACCAGAGCTGACGCGAGATGCACCAGGGCTGGATGTTCTCCATCCACTCGAAATAGGTCTTTTCCCAATTTTTCGGCACGAAGGACGTTTCGCCCGACCGCACCGCCGCGATCGCCGGCTTGGCCATCGTCTTGGCGTCGACGTACCACTGGTCCGTCAGATACGGCTCGATCACGCTGTTCGAGCGATCGCCATGCGGGACCATGTGGGTGTGCGGCTCGATCCGCTCGACGAAGCCGAACGATTCAAGCCGCTCGACGATACGCTTGCGCGCGACGAAGCGATCGACCTTGTGGAACTCCTCGGCGAACTGCGAGGCGCCTTCGGGCAGGTCGCGCAGATAGTCCTCGTTGTTGAGGAGATCGAGACAACCTTCCCTGTCGAGAACGCTGATCCTGCGCAGGCCGTGGCGATTGCCGACCTCGAAATCGTTGAAGTCGTGCGCCGGCGTCACCTTCACCGCGCCCGAGCCCTTGTCCGGATCGGAATACTCGTCGGCGACGATCTGGATCTTGCGGCCGACCAGCGGCAGGATGACATTTTTGCCGATCAGATTCTGATAGCGCTCGTCATCGGGATGCACGGCAACGCCGGTATCGCCGAGCATGGTCTCGGGGCGCGTGGTGGCGACGACGATGAAGCTCGAGGGATCCTCGGGGCTGAAAATCTTGCCCTCGATCGGGTAGCGCAGATACCAGAGGCTGCCCTTGACCTCGGTCTGCTGCACTTCGAGATCGGAGATCGCGGTCAGCAGCTTGGTGTCCCAGTTCACCAGCCGCTTGTCCTTGTAGATCAGCCCGTCGCGGTGCAGCTCGACGAACACCTTGACGACGGCCTTCGACAAGCCCTCGTCCATGGTGAAGCGCTCACGCGACCAGTCGCAGGAGGCGCCGAGGCGCTTGAGCTGGTTGATGATGGTGTCGCCGCTCTCGGCCTTCCACTGCCAAACCCGCTCCAGAAATTTCTCGCGGCCCATCTCGCGGCGGCTGGGCTGCTGGCGCTCCATCAGCTGGCGCTCGACCACCATCTGCGTCGCGATGCCGGCGTGGTCGGTGCCGGGCTGCCACAGCACGTCGCGGCCGCGCATGCGCTCGAAACGGCACAGGATGTCCTGAAGCGTATTGTTGAGGGCGTGGCCCATGTGCAGCGAGCCCGTCACGTTCGGCGGCGGGATCACGATGGTAAACGGCACCGCGTCGCGGCGGTCAGGGCGGCCGGCCTTGAAGGCGAGGCTGTCCTCCCACACCACGGACATGCGGGTTTCGATATCGGCGGGCTGGTAATTTTTCTCGATCATGGGGCTGCTAGAAAGCCGCGCGCGCGGTTCAAGTCAACGGGAAGCTCAACGGCGAGCGTTTTCGGCCCGGACCGCATGCCGAATATGACGCAGGAGCAGGGCTTTATCGGGGCCGCATGGCCCGTCTCAGCGGCCGCCGCGCGAGACCCGCTCGATTTCGGCCTTCACAATGCGTTCAACCAGGCCCGGCAGGTTGTCATCGAGCCAGGACTTCAGCATCGGACGCAGCATCTCCTTGACCAGATCCTCCAGCGTCCGCGCATTGCTGCTCAGAACCGTGTGGGCCAGCGAGTTGAAGGCGGATTCGACCGCGGAGACCGTGGATTGCGCGAGGATTGGCTGCTGCGGCGGCAGCGGCGGTGCATCGAAGTCCACCGGTGCGTAAGACGGCGGCGGCGCGGTGCGCGGCGGCGGCGATTCGGCGAATTCGAGATCGTCGCGCGGCTCGACCTTGTGGAAGCTGGGTGGCGGCGGAGGCGGTGTCGGGTCCATCGCCATCTCGTCGGTCAATTCGAGCACGTCGGGCTCCGGCTCGGGCTCGGGAGCGCGGACCTCCGGCGCAGGCGTGGCCGCGTCGAGCCCGGCCAGCAGCGCGTCGATGTCGTCCTGGCTGTTGGATGCGTCCGCCGCAGGTGCGGGCGGCGGCGGCGCCGGCTTTGCGGCCGGCGGCGGTGCGGGCTTTTCGGCGGCGGGTTTGGGCGGAGCGACCTTGGATGGCGGAATGTCGTTCATCGCCTGCGGCTTTGGCGGCGCGGCGGGCGCCGCAGCCTTCTCGGGTTTGGCGGCCTCTGTCGGCGGCGGCTTGGCCTCATCGTCGGCAATGATGCGCCGGATCGAGGCCAGAATCTCCTCCATCGAGGGTTCTGTGACCTTTGCAGGCTGCGTCATCTCCGACTCCACATCATCAACGCCCTCGCATGCGTTGTTTTACACCAAGCACGACAGGATTGGCCGGTTCCGGAACGACGGCCCGACATTTTCGTCGCGGCAGCCCGACTTGTCCCCAGATCACGGCTCAACGTGCGGCGGTGCGCCCCTGCCCGCGGCACTCAAGCTTTACGTACACGGCATCGATACGGGCGAATCGACCCGCATCTTCTTGGCAAGGCTATGTCAGGGATTTTGATGATTGCAAGCAAAGCGCCGGTCGGCCTCGGCTATTGGCGAGGCCGACCGGACACTTACGGAAATCAGCGTCCGTCGGGCGTGCGCACGCCGGCCCAGCTGTCGCGGACCTGATGGTAGTGGACGCTGGGATCATAGACAGTGGTCGCAAGACCGAGCACCTGCGGCGACAGGCGGCCAACGGCCGCGAGGACGTTATAGGACGCAACCACGCGATCGTGCTGCGCGGTCACCAGCGCAACGCGCGCATTGACCAGGGCCTGTTGCGCGTTGAGGACGTCGAGGGTGGTGCGCTGACCGGCCTTGGCTTCCTCGCGCACGCCGTTCAGCGCGATCTCGGACGCGGCGACCTGCGCCTGTGCGGACTGCACCTGCGCCTTGCCGGCCTGCAACGAACCCCACCACTGCACGACGGTCGCGCGAGTCTGGTCGCGCGTGGTTTCGAGGTTGAGACGCTGCTGCGCCAAGTTTTCCTTGGATTGGCGGATCAGCGAATATTCACCACCGCCCTGATAAATCGGCACCGAGACCTGCGCGATCGCGGATGCGTTGAACGAGCGCAACTGAATCAAGGACTGTTCGTTGGACTGCGTGGCCGATGCCTGGATCGTAATCGTCGGCAGCAACGCACCTTCGGCGACTTTGACCTGCAAGAAATTGACGTCGATGCCGTACATTGCGGCCGTGACGTTGGGATGCTCGACCAGGCTGAGCTCGACGGCCGAAGCGAGCGTTGACGGCAGGAACCGGTCGACCGGCGAGCCCGGAGCGAGGTTCGTCGGCTCGTTGCCGATGATGCGGCGGAAGTTCGCCCGGGTCGTGGTGAGATTCGCTTCGGCGGTGAGCGCCTGCGTCTTGCCGGCAGCCAGTTGCGCTTCCGATTGCGCAACGTCGGTGCGCGTCACTTCGCCGACGTTGAAACGATCACGGGTCTGCTTCAGCGTCTGCTCGAGCACGCGCACGTTGCTGCGCTGGACTTCGAGCGTCGCGGCGTCGCGCAGATAGTCCATGTAGGTCGTTGCACCCTGGAGCAACACGCTCTGATCGAGGCTGCGCAGCGCTTCGCGGGCACCGGACACCTGACTCTCCGCCGCCCGCGTTCTGTTGGCGGTCTGGTTGCCATTGTAGAGCGTCTGCGAAGCGGTTATTCCAGCGCTGCGAGGTACGGTGGTTCCATGGATTGAGTTACTCCCCACGCCACTCTGCAAATCCTGATATTGATAGCCACCGTTCGCCGTCAGCGAGACCTTGGGGCGATAGCCAGACAAGGCTTGAGGCACATTCTCGTCGGTCGAGCGCACCTGGGCGCGCTGTGCGTTGAGTTGCGGATTGTTCTGATAGGCGCGCACCAGCGCGGACTCGATCGTATCCGCTAAGGCAGGCATCGGCCCGGCTAGCGACAGCAGCAGGACCGAAACCGCAGCTCCGGTGAAGAGCTTCACCCCATGCATCCCTGAAATTCCGTTCATTCTAACGCCCGAACTCGTGCCCGCGAGCTGGGTTACCGTCTACCGAGTGGAGTCGTTGCCCCGCCGCAACATAGGACGGGGATTGTCGCGACGGAACCACCTCAAGGTAGTTCAAGGTGGAAACTCTTCACGTGCAGCATCCCGGCCACACTTCTGATTCAGAACGGGATTTTTAGGCCTTGGGACCTCAGAAGACGAACGCTGCGGCCCGTTCCAGCCCGGGAAGGACCGGGGCGGCGGCATCAAACAGCGCCCGATAGCCGAATTCACCGTGGCTATGGGTCACGATCACGGCCCGCGGCGGCTTCGGATTCGGCCGACACTCCCACCAGGCGCCCGCCTTCCTTCAGCTGCCCGAGCAACGCCTCCGGCGTTGCCTCGGCAGCGCCGTTGAGGACGATCACGTCATAAGGAGCGGTGGAGGGATCACCCTCGCTGCAGGAAGCGACCTTGCAGGTGACATTGGCGAGCCCAAGAGCGGTGAAGGCGTCCTTGGCCTTGGCGGCCAGAGCCGAATCACATTCGGTCGCGGTGACCTGGCGCGCGAGCTTGGCGGCCAGCGCGGCGAGATAGCCCGTGGCGCAGCCAACGACCAGCACATTGTCGCCTTCGCCGATTTCGGCAGCCTGCAGCAGCTTGCCGGTCAGCTGCGGCTTGATCAGGAACCGCTTGGCGCCGCCCTCGCTCACATCGAGATCGAGGTCGAGATAAGCCAAGGCCTGCCGGCTGGCCGGCACGAAGGCCTCACGTGGAACCGTGAGCATGGCATCGAGAATACGACGGTCGGTGACGTCATTGGTGCGCACCTGGCCATCGACCATTTTTTGGCGCGCGGTCGAGAAACCGGACATTTGCGGACCCTGAAATGCGGACGATGCCGCGGAGATGAGTTGGCGGCATCTTTGGAACATGCCCGGCCAAAACGCAACATGGCCGTTGGCTGCGACGAGCCCTGTGGCTTGCGCAGCTCATCGCATCAGGGCTGCGGAACGGCTCATTCGATCGCCACCGCGAGGCGGCCGATCAGAGCGGCGACCTCGTCCAGCCGCGCCGAGTCGGGCGCCTCGACCGCACGCGCAAGGCAAGCGAGGCATTCATCGTCGCTGAGCTCGGGAACGTCGGCCGGCAGAATCGAGGGGGCCATATGAGTACGGTCGACCTGGATGTCTGGCATGGGAATCAGCTCCGTAAGGATCCGGCACTGGCCAGGCTCGATTTGAATTGAGTTGATTTGGCGCCGTCCTCATGGCGCGACGGCGCTGCCGGACACGTCTGCTTGAACCGATTCCGCGGGGTTCGGCACCTGACGGTGCTCGCAGATCGCGCGAACGAGATCGCGCGCCACATCAGGATGCAGCTTCAATGCATTGAAATATAAGTGAAAGTTGGCTCCCCGGGCTGGATTTCGAACCAGCGACCATCCGATTAACAGTCGGATGCTCTACCGCTGAGCTACCGAGGAAAAGGCGAACCAGTCGTTCGCGCGCGGCTGCGTATAACAAAGCCGGTTGCGCTTGCAAAGACGAATTCGTCATCTTCCGCAAGGAGCCTGAGGGAGGCCAGGAGCGGCCCCTCCCCGGCCAAGTCAGGCTTACTCGGCGAGGAACGAGGTGGTCTTGGTGCCGGAGTCGTAGCGCAGCCGCAGCGCGGTGATCCTGCAGAGGTTGACGTTCTTCCACAGCACCGCCTCGTCATAGTTCTGCCAGTCGACGCGAATGTTCCAGACACATCCCTCGTCGTCCTCATCGAACTCGACATAGGTGCTCGCCTGGTTCTGCAAGACCCTATCGAGCTCGTTGTCCCATTCGTCCAGGCCGTCGTCAGGCGCGTTGAAGCCGAGGAATTTGATGGCGTAGCCGGTCTCGTTGACGACGGTGACGTTGCGGGCATCAGCCGCGAGCGACGGCGCGGCGGCGATCGCAAGCGCGATCGCGACCAGTGCAGACAGAAAATACTTCATTGAAAATCTCCCGATCGAAACAGGCTTCGGCGCCTGGCGTCGATCGGCGCAGGCGCCGCGGCAACAAATGACATTGCCTCGAAAGATCCGTCCGGAGCGCAATCGACGGGTTCAAGACACCCATCGACCAGCACTCCGGAAGATGTGCGCGACGCGAGACGCGCACGGCCTGTTCTTATCGTTTCGAATTCTCCGCAGCAATGAACGGGCATTCATAGATCGGCAGAGTTTGTTTTCTCCGGTGCGGGCGCAACCGCCGGCACCGCAGCGCCGTTGCCCTTCCCCGTCACGGCGCCGACCAGCGCCTTCACGGGATCTTCGCCCGGCGCAAAGCCGCTCTGACGCAAGATCTCGTCGATCATCGGACGCAGCGCATGCACCTTGAGCAGTTCGCCGGCGAGCCCTTCGCCGAATCCGACATTGCCGCCGGCGCCGTTACCATTGCTGCCGAAGGCGCCGCCGGTATGCAGGATGCGAACGTCCTTGAGATTGGCGATCGGCTTCACCATCTCGGCGAGCGCTTCCGGCATGGTCTCGATCCGTTTCTTGGCGATCTCGAAATCGATGACGTTGCTGCCGAGCTTGTTCTGCGCCTCGTTCTTCATGGTGATGACGGCGGCCTCGGCCTCACCGATGTTGCGGACGCCGACCGCCTTGATCTTGTTGGACTCGGCTTCGGCGGTGGCCAGCGTCGTGATGGCCTCGGCTCGGTCGAGCGCCGCCTTCTTGTCTGCCTCGGCCGCGACGATCACCTCAGTCGATTTGCGCTCGGCCTCGGTACGCGCGGCAAGCACCTGGGTCAGACGGGCGCGATCGGCAACCTCAACGGCGCGCGCGGTCACGACCTTTTCCTCGGCGGAGACGGCGAGCGCTTCGGCCGTCTTGGCTTCGGCGACGGCCTCCGAGGTCTGCTTGCTCTTGGCGGCGATCTGGATCTCGTTCTCCTGGGTCGCGATCTGGATTTCGCGCTGCGCGTCGGTCCTGCGCTTGTTGATCGCTAGATCCGACTCGATCACCGCGGTTTCCTTGACCTGCTTGGCGCCGGCCTCCTTTTCCGCGACGGCCCTGTCGGTGTCGATGCGGGCGTTCTCCTCAGTCAGGCGCGCGGTCTGTGTCGCAGTCGCGACCTCGGCGCGGGTGCTCGCGGTCTTGTTGGCGATGTCACGCTCCTGCGAGAGTTCGGCCTCCTTCTTGGTGCGTTCGATGGTCAGGGTCTGCTGTCGTGCTTCGAGATCCTTCTGCGCGATCGCCACCTCGTTGTCGCGGACGATGGCATTGCGGTCACGGCGGCGGGTCTCGGTAATGGTCTTGAGTTGGGTCAGGCCTTCGGCGTCGAAGAAGTTTTCCGGATTGAAGAACTTGACGTCGGTCTGGTCCAGCTTCGTCAGCGACACCGATTCCAGCTCGAGGCCGTTCGATTTCACATCGGACTCGACCGTGGACTGCACGTGCTTGACGAAGTCCGAGCGCTTCTCCTGGAGCTCCAGGATGGTCATGGTCGCAGCCACCGAGCGCAGGCCGTCGACGAATTTCGCCTCGACCTGGTTGCGCAGCGCCTCGGCATCGTTGGTCAGCGCGCCCAGCGTCTGGCTTGCAAGCGCGATACTCTCCTCGTCGGGACGGACGCGGACGTAGAACTCGGCGACGATATCGACGCGCAGGCGGTCCTTGGTGATGAGGGATTCCCGCTCCTTGCGCTCGACGGTGAGCCGCAGCGTCTTCAGATTGACGCTAGCATAGGAGTGGAAGATCGGCAGGATCATGGCGCCGCCGTCGAGCACGACCTTCTTGCCGCCGAGGCCGGTGCGCACGAAGGCCTCGTCGCGGGTGGCGCGCTTGTAGAGAATGGTGAAGACGATCCCCAGGACGACGATCAGCGCGACGCCAATCATGGCCGGGACTGCGATGTCGAACATGACTTTCTCCGATAATGACGTGCTAGCTGCTTAGAGTGGGCTTGGAGGGTTTGAGTTCATCGTCGGCCTTGACCGCCACGAAGCGGGTGCCATCGCGGTCGACCAGCAGAACCATGGTTCCCTGCGGCAGAGGCGATGATGAAGGTGCTGCGACGGCCCAGACGAAGTGACGATTGCCGTGGACGTCGGCGACGCTGACGCGGCCCGGCGGCCCCTGGTCGAGCGGACCGACGACGACCTCACCGACCCGGCCGACGAGATCGCCGAGGCCGACGGCGTAGCTCTCGTCCTTGGGAATGACCCGCGCGATCGCACGGCTTGCGCCGCGGACCAGCGGAACCGATACGGCGACCGCCCCGATCGAGGCGACCGTCGCCGGCAACGGACCGGCCACCATCCGCGCGACGTCCTGGATCAGGAAGCCCATGATGGAGAAGGCGCCGAGCAACAGTAGCAGGAAGATCAGTAACGGCACGCCACCGACATTGATCCATGAGATCGCGTTGATCACGCCATTGTCGCTGGGGTGGCCGAAATCGATGTTGGTGCCGAGCATTTCGCTGAGCGAAGCCCCGACCAGCATCGAGACCACCTCGATCGAGCCGACGATGACGATCATGGCCGCCGCGATCGCGAACGGCCTGACCTCCGGCGACATGACGTGTTCGAGCAGAGCGCTCATGACACGGCACTCAGGAGCGCGACTTCAACCGGGCCAGCCTCGCTGCAATTTCCTTGTCGCGATGCAACGTGCTGAGCTCGTCGATGTCGCTCGAATAAGGGATGCCCGGCGGCACGCCGGTGACCCGTGCCACCGCCCTGCCCGCGCGCAGCGCCTTCGCGGCTGCAGAACCGCCGCCCGGCTTGCGGGGTGATGTCGACGCCTGCTGGCTTGCGACGGCCTCGCTCTTTTCGAGATCGGCGCGGCGCTGCTCGGCATCCTGGAGCGCCGACAGCACGGCGCGCAGGGACGTCACGCATTGCTCGATCTTCTCGTTGTTCTCGTCGATGGCGCGCGAGAGCACCTCGAATTGCGCCTCCAGATCCATCTGCCGCGCGATGCCGGCGCGCGCGAGATCGTCGCGCCCGTCCGTGATCGCCCCTTCGATTTTGGGAGCGAGCTCGGCCATCTCGCGCTCGATCTCGGTGCGGCGCGCGTTGAGGCGGTATTCCTCGGCGCGCGCGGCCGCGAGCGCATCGCGCGCCTCGCTCTCGGCGCGCTCGATCTCGCGGATGGCTTGGCCAACCACTTTGAGCTTGTTCTTGCCTTCCGCCTGCTCGATCGCGTCATAGGCAATCCCCGCGATCAGACGCCCGACCCGGGACAGGAAATTGTCGGGGGCGGCAGCGATGGTATCCATAGCGTTCTCCTCCTCTGGCAGAATGTTCGGCGTGACGCCGTAGTGAACTTCGAGACCGTCGTCGGTGCGGATCAGGTGCGCCGGCACGCTCTGCCCCCAGCCCTCGGCATAGCCGGCATAGTCGAAGGGCACGCTGAAGCGGCCGTGCACGGTTGCAATCGAAATGGTGGCGGGGCCCTTGATCTTGGCGAGCTTGTCGTCGAGCGGCAGCCGGCGGCCCTGCGACGCGCGATAGTCGGCACGGTCGCGCAGGCCCAGCGTCACCAGGCGTGAGGGCAGCGCGGTCTGCTTGCGGATCGGCTCATAGGCATGGGCATGGAGCAGGACCACGTTGGAACCGATGTTATGGCTCCGCGCGACCTCGTCGAGAATCTCCATCATGCGGTCATAAGCCCTAAACGTCGCCTCCAGCGCGGCCTTGGCAGCCGGATCAGGGGCAAGCCTGTAACGCAGCGCAGATGGAGCGTTTCGGGGCGACGGGCTCATGGAAAGCACTAAAGCACCATTTTGGTGCTTTAGGAAGGGGAGTCTCGATCACGGTCCGCTGATCCCTAGGCACTCTATCGAGTTAGTCGCCGTGGTCTGGGCCCGCGTTCAAGCCGGGCGATTACCTCTAGATCACAGCCGATCAAGACTTCCTGCACGCGTGGGTTGCAATTTGAGACGAAATGCGGGGAGCGTTCGGCATCCCGTAACCGACCCCGCCACTCACGTGTCCCGGACAAGCCGCAACGCCAAAGGCGTTGCGGCGCAGAGCCGGGATCCAGCAGGCCATGGTAATCGCTGTCGCAGGGGCCCCGGCTCAGCAGCGCACCGCTCCCGGACGATGCTTCGCATCGCGTTGAGAGCGCTGCGTCCGGGCCGCGAGACGGAGATTGAAGCGCAGTGAGCCTCCCCGTCGTCATTGCGAGGAGCTCTTGCGACGAAGCAATCCAGAGTCATTCCGCGGAGGGATTCTGGATTGCTTCGCTTTCGCTCGCAATGACGGAGTTGGACGCAACACCTCTCTCTACCAACGCAAATCTCTGTCGCAGACACACCTACGCCTCCTCGCGGCTCTTCTCGCCCGAGTCATGCTCCATCTCGACACCCTCTTTTGTCAGAGGGCGCAGGGAAGACCGGGTGCCGGCTGGGCACCCGCGGTCCACTGTGCGAAAGCGTGTGCTGCAAGAATTTGCACAGCGGCATACAGGTGGAGCCGGAAACAACCCGGCCTTCCCTGCGCAGTGGTTTGACGGCTTATGCCGAGTTCTCCCCGGGGAGCGATGCACTATTGCCCCCGTCGCCTTGCGGATGGCTGATGCGTGCGCCCGGTCGGACGAAACGCATCACCGCAAGACTTGACGCACAGGCCCCGGGCGTCAGAACGACACGGTTTTGCCGTACGCTGGTCGCACCTGTCGTTTGCGCGTGACGATCGCTCACGGTTTCCCGCCCTGCGATTGCCTCATCGCGCCGGTGCTGCCAGCGTCCACCACGGCCCATCCCGCGTTTCGTGACGATCGCGATACGCCCCTCTGACTGGGGATGAGGTGGTGCGACAATGCGATAAATCAGAAATTCTGTAAAGGCGAATATTTTCAAGCGCGGTGATTGACCCGTCGGTTGTGTGTTTTGCCCGACGGACAACGCAACGGCTTGTAGCCCGGATTTCGCTGCCGCTCCATCCTGGCTACAGCAACATCTCACGGCCGCCGGCACACCAGGTCGATCTCGATCAGCGCGCCATAAGCAAGGCCAGTGACGCCGACGCAGGTGCGGGCCGGCAGGCGATCCGGTGCAAAGTAGCTGCGATACGTCTCGTTCATCGCCGCGTAGTCCTCCTTGAACCGCGTGAGATACACGCGCGTCATCACGACATGATCGAGGCCGAGACCAAGTCCGGCCAAAACCACCTTCAAATTCTCTATCACCGCGCGGGTCTGCGCGACGATGCCCTCGGGCAGGACGCCGGGCGCTTGCGGTGTATCCGGCATCTGGCCGGTTACGAAGACAAAGCCGTCGGTCTCCACCGCGTGGCTGAAGGGCGCGACCGGCTTCGGTCCGCCGCTGATCATGTGGAATTTCACTTGGGTGTCCTTGTCAAGGTGCGTCCTGAAACAGGCGCTTGCTGAGGATGGCGTGCACGCCCCAATTGCCGTCGACCACCTGCGTGACGCCGAAATCGACGGCGGCCGACATCAGCGCGATCGCCTCGTCCTCGCTGAGACCTTTGGTGTTCATCAGGAAGCGCCGCATCTTGCGGAACGCGTCCTTCATGGCGAGATCGAGCGAGGATTTTGCGTAGACCTCGCTTTGGCCCTGCGTGCCGAACTCGGCGAGGTAATTCGGGTGGCTGAAGCCGGTCAGCACCCAGTCGGTCTCGGTCTCGATGAGGGGATAAGAGAGATCGGCGAAGGGCCGGCCGGCGAGATCGGCCTTCTTGTGCAGGATCACCTCGAAGGTGCCGGTCATCGAGCATTCGATCGCGGTGCCGCTGAGCTCGCCGTCGCCCTGTGTGGCATGGGGATCGCCGACCGACAACAGTGCTCCGGGCACGGAGACGGGAAGATAGACGGTCGCCCCCTTCCCGAGCCGCCAGTTGTCGAGATTGCCTCCGAAATAGGACGGCGGCACGGAATCGACGAAATCGACCTCGCGCGGCGCCACCGCGATCACGCCGAAATGCGGCCGCAGGGGAATGCGGATGCCGTCGAGCACGGCGTGGCGGCGCTTGATCGTACTGGGCGTGACGGGAACGCCGGGATAGTCGTAGGTGGCGTGCACCACGCCGGAGGGATCGGTCTGCGGCTCCCAGCGGTAGGAATAAAGCGCGCGGGCGTGTGGCTGCACGGGATCGTCGAAGATCTCGTAGATGGTAACGACCTCGCGCGGCTGGGGACCGCCGAGAAACTCGCGATAGTGATAGCCCCACCACGCTGCGACCGAAGAGCCGAACACGCGGCCCGCATAGTTCGGGCTGCGGCTTGCGCGCGGGACGATGTCGAGGATGCGCACCTCCAGCACGTTGCCGGGCTGGGCGTCCTTGACCGCGACCGGCCCAGTGCAGATGTGGACGCCGAATCCCTCGCCCGCGCCGCGGCCGAACACGCTGGCATCCATGGGACCGGCACCGCGGCGATCGACGTTCTTCTTGTCGGCCGTCCAGCCGAACACGCTTTCGGCGCCGGCATCGCCCGCGATCATCATCTCCGGCGCGTCGGAGGCGTGCTGGGTCAGCGTTTCGATGGTGATGGTATCGCCGGAGGCAATCTCGATCTGCGGCGACAGCGAGCGGCTGAAATAACCCCAATGGACGCGGCGGGCCTCGACCGGGAGGTGATGATGCCTCCGCTCCGACGTGGTTCGCTCCTCGCTGCCGGCACAAGTGACGCTGCTGCGGACCTCCACGCTCTGATGCGTGCGGAGCTGTGCCAGCGCCTCCTGTGGCCAGCCGCGCTGGCCGGCGACGCCATGCTGCGAGGTCGCCCGCTCCGCCTCCTGCTGGCGAAACTCGCGCGGCGGCAATCCGAAGCGATGACGGAAGGCGCGGCTGAAATGCGCGGAGTCGCCGAAGCCATAGGCGTAGGCGATCTCCGAGATCGAGCGATGCGCCTCGGCCGGATTGGAGAGATCGGCAAAGGCGCGCTGGAGTCGGCGCTCGCGAACGTAATGGGTAAAATTGTCGCCGACGGTTTCGAACAGCTTTTGCAAATAACGTTCGGAGATGCCCTCGGCCTGCGCGACGCGCGCCGGCACCAGATCGGGATCGTCGAGGCGGCGCTCGATGGTCTGACAGATTCTGTGGAGCAGCGCGGCCTGCGTCGCGCTCGATCCGGCATCGGAGGCCGATGATGCCAGCCGATGCGCGAGCGTCAGGAGAAGATCGACCAGAGACTGCGCGACCGAATTCCATTCGGCGTCGCTCAGGGTGTTGAGGATCCGTGCGGTCGTGTCGAGCAGACGGGAGAATACATCGGCAAAGCCGCCGGGTGGAACGACGCGGGGCCCACCGAGCCGTGGCTTGACCGAGAGTCGCCCGTGCAGCGCCTCCGAGGTCACCGACAGCGCGATGGCGCGCATGTCGCGCTGAAATACGACGCTCCAGTCGCCGGCTCGCGGCAGCAGCACGAGGTGGCCGACGGGAACGATGCGATGACCGCCGGCGCTTTTCAGCACCATACCGTCCTCGACCGGCAACAGCGCGATCGGAAGATCTTCACTCGCTTGCGCGAGAGGCCCGACACTCTGCGCGCCTGCGGCCATGCGGGTCAGTGCAACACCTGCGGTGTGGCGATGGGATGCGGTCGCGTGTCCGTCGAAAATGCCGTGACCGCCCGCTGGTTGCAGGCCGACCGCAGCCAGCACGTCCCGCCATGCTTCGGGGCGGTCGTCTTGCGCGTAGGACTCGCTCGTGAACGGGCGGAAGCTCATCGGATCGACCCAGATTGCAGTCGATCGAAGCAACCTCTGTGCCAGACGCACGCGATCCTCCGTCACAGCGACGGGCCGCAAATGAGGTTTGTCCTTCACGCGTTCATCCGGAATATTGAATGCACTTCAATGCATTAGTCGCACCGGAAGATGTTCTTGCGGATCGTGCCGTGAACGCCCCAATTGGCATCGACCACCTGGGTGACGCCGAAATCGGCGCCGACCGACATCAGCGAGATCGCCTCGTCCTCGCTGAGGCGATGCACGGTCATCAGGAACCGGCGCAGTTTTCTGAATGCGTCGCGCATCGCACGGTCGAGACTGGAGTGATTGGCAATCTCGGTTTGTGCGTCAGTGCCGAGGGCTGCGAGGTAGTTCGGATAGGTGAAGCCGTAGAACGACCAGGCGTGGTCAGTCTCGAGCATGGGATGGTCGAGGCCTTCGAGGCTGGTGCCGCCAAGGTCGACCTTCTTGTGCAGGATGAATTCGAAATCGCCGGTCAGCGAGGTCTCGATCGCGGTGCCGCCGAGCTCGCTGTCGCCTTGCGCGGCATGGGGGTCGCCGACCGAGAAATAGGCGCCGGGGACCGCGACCGGATAGAACATCCGCGCCCCCTTGCCGATGCGCCAGTCGTCGATGTTGCCGCCGGTATAGCTCGGCGGTATCGAGCTGACGAAATCGGCTTCCGACGGTGCGAGGCCCATGGTGCCGAAATGCAGCCGCGCCGGCACCCTCACGCTGGAGAGGATGTTCTCGCGCTTCCTGATCGTGGCGTGGTCCACGCGCACGCCGGGATAGTCGATGGTCGGATGCACGATACCGTCCGGGTCGATCTGCGGCGTCCACACGTAATTGTAGACGGCCTTCGCGTAAGGCTCACCCGAGGTGTCGAGCTCGAAGATGGTGACGACCTCGCGCGGCTTCGGCTCCTCGACCAGATCGTGGTAGTGAAAGCCCCAGTTTGCCGCGACGTTGGAGCCGAAGCAGCGGCCGGCATGGCAGGCGCTGCAGCTCGGCCGCGGTCGGACGTCGAGAATGCGAACCTCCAGAATGTCGCCGGGCTCGGCGCCTTCGATCGCGACGGGACCGGTAAGAAGATGCACGCCGATCCCCTCGCCTGCGCCGCGGATGAAGGGGCCCTCGACGGGGCCGGAGCCGCGGCGCGCCACGGCCTTGTGCTCGCGCGTCCACTGGAACACGCTCTCGGCGCCGGGATCGCCCTGGATCATGCGCTCGTAATCATCATTGGCATGATGGGTCAGCGTTTCGATGGTGGCGCGGTCTCCGGAACGTAGCGTCAGGGCCGGCGCGACGGTCTTGGAGAAATAGCCCCAGTGGACGGTCTTCGGCGAAACCGGCAGCGTGACATGCTTCATGAGGTGGCCTCTTCGGGGAACGCGGTCGTGAACCTTGTGGAGACAGTGCTCATCGCACGGTCTCCGGAGTCTTCTCGGCTTCCATCACGCTGAGGAAACGCGCCGTCAGCGGATTGCGGGGATTGGAGAGCACCTCGTGCGCCGGTCCGTCCTCGATGATCGCCCCGCCGCTCAGGAAAGCGACACGATCGGCGACCTCGTCAGCGAAACGGATCTGGTGCGTCGAGATGATCATGGTGAGGCCGTCGTCGATGGCGAGACGGCGGATCACCTCCAGCACCTCATTGACGAGCTCGGGATCGAGCGCCGAGGTCGGCTCGTCCAGCAGCAGCACGCTCGGATTCGGCGCGAGCGCGCGGGCGATGGCAACGCGCTGCTGCTGGCCGCCGGAGAGATGCCGCGGCAACGCGTCGGCGCGATGCGAGAGCCCAACGCGGTCGAGCAGCTCGGCGGCCCGACGATCGGCATCGATCCGGCTCATCCCGTGGACCCAGCGCAACGGGCCGGCGATGTTCTCCTTTGCCGACAGATGCGCGAACAGATTGAACTGCTGGAACACCATGCCGACGCCGACGCTGGCGCGTTCATTGGCAATCGCCCGCGGCGACAGCGGCTTGCCGTTCTCGCCAAAGCCGAGGCGGCGGCCGCCGACGCGCACGGTGCCGGCGTCCCAGTTTTCGAGATGGTTGATGCAGCGGAGCAGCGTGCTCTTGCCGGAGCCGCTGGGACCGAGCAGCGCGACGACCTCACCCACGCGCACCGTGAGGTCGAGGCTGTCGAGCACCTTCTGCGGGCCGTAGCTCTTGGTGAGATCGTTGGCATCGACCGCGACATTGTTGCGCGCGATCGTCGCGGCGCGGCGGCCGCGTTCCTCGCGCGTCAACGCCAGGGGCGCCGTGTCGGTGAGCGAGGGCTGTGCGGGCTCTCGATCGGTGACGGCCGCAGCGGCAAGCTCGAGCTTGGTGGCGAGATCCACGCGGCGCCAGGGCAGGTAATCGGCGAGCTTGCGCTCGCGGCGCGTCGTACGGTCGAGATCGAGCAGCCATTCGACGAAGAGCTGGATGGCGCTGATGGTTGCGCTCAGCACGAGATACAGAAGACCTGAGGCAAAGAAGATCGAGAAGAAGTCGAAGGTCGAGGACGCGAGCTGGGTCGAGCGCAAGGTCAGCTCCTGGACCGCGACGACGGAGGCGAGCGAGGAATTTTCAGCGCACTCACTACCTCGTTGCCGAAGGCCGGGATCATGGTGCGGATGGCCTGCGGCGCGATGACCCGGTGCATCAGCACCGACGGCGTCATGCCGAGCGCCTGCCCCGCCGTCAGCTGCCCGCGGTCGACGCCGAGCACGCCGGCGCGCAGCATCTCCGCGATGAATGGCGCCTCGTTGCAGGCGAGCGCGAGGCCGGCGGCGAGCACGGCCGGAAGCTTGATACCGATATGGGGCAGCGCGTCGTAGGCGAACACCATCTGCAGGATTAGCGGCGTGCCGCGGAAGATCACGGTGTAGGCCCTGGCGATCGCCGCCAGCGGCCAGAAGCGGGAGAGCTGCATGCCGGCGAGGATCAATCCGAGGATCAATCCGCCGCCGAGCCCGAGGGCTGTCACCTCCAGGGTGAGCTCGATGCCCTCGAGCAGATACGGCATGCTCAGATAATGGAGGAACAGCGACATCAGTCAGCCGTCAGGATGTCCGGCTCCTTGAAATTGTTCACGTCGAGCCCCCACTTCTTCAGAAGCTCCATATGCGTGCCGGCCTTCTGCACCTCGATCAGCGCGGCTAGCACCGCGTCACGGAATTTCGGCTTGTCCTTGGGCACGGCGATGCCGACGGAGTACGGGATGGTCACTGCGATCGCCTTCTCCAGCTTGTCCGGATAGGCCTTCACCGCGCTGTCGACGGTGTTGACGTCGTTGACATAGGTGTCGGCGCGGCCGGCGAGGATCGCCTGGATGCAGTTGGCGTTGTTGTCGTAGAGCTGGATGGTCGGCTCCGGCTTGCCGGCCTTCTTGCACTCCGGGATCAGTGCCTGGATCAGGGGCACCTCGACATAGCCGGTGTTTTCGGCGGCGGCGGCGCCGCACATCGACAGGTTGATGCCGTTGATGCCCTTCGGATTGCCCTTGGCGACCAGCACGCCGTCGAACACTTTCGAGTAGGTGATGAAGTCGGCGGCCTTGGCGCGCTCCTTGGTGGCGTAGATGTCGGAGATGACGATGTCCGCTTGCCCCGCGGCGAGCGTGGTGAGGAGCGCTGCGAACACGACCGGCTTGTAAGTCAGCTTGAAGCCGAGGCATTCGCCGATGGCTTCGCCGAGATCGATGTCGAAACCGATATATTTGCTGGGGTCCTTGGGATCGATGGTCTCATAACCCGGCGTGTGCGGGTTGATGGCATTGACGAGTGTCTTGCCCTTCCAGTCCGGGTACTTTTCCTGGAGCGCGGTGCAGGCGGGCGCTGCGGCCTGCGCACTCAGCGGTGCGGCGGCAACCATGCCGAATGCGATCGCTGCGCCAAGCATGAGCTTGCGCCACGGCAATGATGCGCGCGCCATTCCTTGCCGCGCCTGGGGCCAAACCGATTTCTCCATCTCGCCAGTTCCTCCGAAATGTCATGGCGCCTGCCATGGTCCAGTGATCGGGGAGGAAACGTGAGGGAGTGCGCCGAGAAAAGCTTGTCTGCAGGCGTACAAAAAATTGGATGGAGGCGCCCGGCATTTGGGCAAGCGGTTGCACAAAAACTGTTCGCCCGGTCGCCAACCGACGCAGGCGCCAATTCCGAATTCGGGAGAACGCAGCAATCTGCCGACCAGAGAATCATTCGGTAAAGCCGTTTGACAGAGATATGACGGCCCGCCGATGGAAATGTGACGCCAGAGTGGAGCATCTAGGGCCGCCTTCCCCAGCAAATCAACCGGACCTCCACAGTCTGTCCGCAGCATATTCACAAGTTGACCGTGCCGGATTCGTGAGCCTGTGCAAGCCACTTGCTGCGCACAAATCCACAGGACTACCCGCCGGCCTGGTCGAACACGCTGCGGAGGCTTCGCTCAGGCTGGCCCGGTTGCGCCGCAGGCACGCGGTGATGGCACGGACGTTGGGGATTTCGCCGGCGCAGAGGCGGTAGACGTCGGGCGTGCAGGCCCGGCGCTGCGCTGGTGTTCCCTGCGCATGGGCGGCGGAGGCAAACAGCGTCAGAAACAGCCCGACGGTCGAGGCGCGGCGCGCCCGGTTCTTCACACCTGCAAATCGCAAGAACCTCGCCTTCATGACTGCTCTCCCGTTCTGCCCTGCCCGCCCGGCTGCGTTGGCCGGCGTCGCAACAGACGGTGCGAGAAATAAACCTGCGGGGATGTGAGTTTATTCACAGTCCTCGCAAGCGGAGGAACCTAGAGTTCCTAAGGGGTCTCAGGAATTGCTAACCAATCGGGACCCGATTGCCGGATCGTTAAAATGCGAACGATCGGGTCAATCAGGAAACAAACCGGCTTTGCGACATTGCGCCATCCGCGTTCCGGAGGGTGTGATGAGCGAAGCCGAATTCAACTTGCTGCTGGATGCCGTCCGGGACGTCATGATTCACGAAGATTTCGCGCCCGCGCCGGAGGAGGAATTCGTGCCCCGCTCGTGGTCGTACGCCGCAACGCCCAAAGCCGCCAATGACAATGAGGGCGCTTGGCCCCTCCTGCCCTTTCCGGACGGCTGGTACGCAGCCTGCTGAGCCACCTTCGCTGAGAGTGGAAGCGCCCGCCTCGCGGGCGTTTTGCTATAGGCATGCGCAGCAAACCCGGCACAGCGACGATCAAGTCTTGACGCGCTCCTCACCGTCCTGCGGCACTCGGTCGGATGCGACCGGCGGAAAAATGCTGTCATAGATTGCGCGCGCCTCGCGAATGAGGCGAGCCCGTTCCAGCTCGGATTTCGGGACAAATCGGACGATGTCGCCCACGGCTTCTCCAACGCTCGGTTGATCGGATATCCCGCCCAACCGATGCGAACTCTATGCCAACGGGCCTGAATCGCGGGTTCCCAGCGGGCCCCGGGCAAAGCCGGTAGCAAGCCGCGCGAAAGCAATACTTGCGGAACCTGAGCCGAGGTGAGTTTATGCTGAAGAATCAGAGGCTTGATGGAGGCCACGACCAGAATTGAACTGGTGTACACGGTTTTGCAGACCGTTGCGTAACCACTCCGCCACGTGGCCCCGTAAGGGCGGAGCAATATAGGGGATGAAGGGTTTAGGCAACCGCCTTCGTCCCACTTTCCAGGCGACTTCCAACTCCTTGACAGAGACCTCGAGCGCTATGCTTTTGCTCCAGCCTGTCAGGCTCGCTTGCGACGCCGGAAGTCGCGGCGGCCGCGCTTCGGGCAGGTCTGGGCGCCAATTCCGGCATCTCGGCCTGGACCTCGCGATAGCGCGCCAACAGTCGCTCAAAACTGGCGTGCAGGGTGTCAGCGATATCAGGACGCCGCTCGAGGCCCGCGAGGATCGTCGCCGCCGCCTCGATGGTCGAGAGGCCGTCGCGGCGTGGCTCCTTGCGCAGGCGCCCGTAGCGCGACGGGTGCGCCGGGTTCAGGATCACGCGCTGGCATTTCAGCATCCAGGGATTGCGCCACCACAGCGCCTTGGCCTGGCTCCAGGTGCCGTCGAGCAGCACCACGCCTTCGAGCTTGCCGAGGATCGCCCGCTGATTTTCTGCGATCTCGCCCTTGCGGTTGAGCGCGACGATCTCGCCTTCGGCGTCGAGAGCGGCGGCGCGGGCCGAGCCGAGATAGAGCACGGCCCAACGCGCGGCATTCTCGACCGGCCGGCCCAGCGCCTTGGACAGGCTCGGCCAGGACAGGCCGACGCGCACCGTGGCATCGGCGAAATGCTTCGCGAGCAGCCGGGCGGTGCCGAGCGCCCTGTCCTGCTCCTGCGGATGCTGGAGGATCAGGAGCGACAGCCGATTTTCAATGGGCGTGACGCTGTCGCAGATGCACAGCGGCATCGGCTTCTGGCAGTGCGGGCATTCGGGGATCGGCTCGGCCGGCGCGGCGGCGGTGTCGGGCGCGTTGGACATGGCGCCGCTATACGCTCGATGCGGCGCCTCAACAACCTATTCCGCCGGCGCGGCCAGCGGGCGCGGCGCGGTTCGCCGCCGCAGACGGTCGATCAGGAGGTAGATCACCGGCGTCGTGTAGAGCGTCAGGATCTGCGAGACGAACAGACCGCCGATGATGGTGATGCCGAGCGGACGCCGCAGTTCCGTGCCGGGGCCGGTCGCGACCACCAGCGGAATGCCGGCGAACAACGCCGCCATCGTCGTCATCAGGATCGGGCGGAAGCGCGCCTGGCAGGCCTCGAAGATCGCTTCCGCCGAGGACAGCCCGCGCTGGCGCTCGGCATCGAGCGCGAAGTCGACCATCATGATGCCGTTCTTCTTGACGATGCCGATCAGCAGGATGATGCCGACGAAGGCGATCACCGTCAGCGGCGTGTTGGTCAATTGAAGCGCAAGCAGCGCGCCGAGTCCGGCCGACGGCAGCGTCGAGATGATCGTGAGCGGATGGGCGAGGCTCTCATAGAGCACGCCGAGCACGATATACATCGCGACCAGCGCGCCGAGGATCAAGAGCGGCTGACGGCCACTGGTCCTGGCGAAATCACCCGCATTGCCGTCAAAGCTGCCGCGGATGCCTTCCGGCATGTGCAATTCCTCGACCGCACGCTGGATGTTCTGCGTCGCGGCCTGGAGCGGCACGTCGGGCAAGAGGTTGAACGACACCGTGGTCGAAGGGAACGACTGCGAGTGATAGACGGCGAGTGCGGCGAGGCCTCGCGTCGCATGGACCACGGCGGACAGCGGTACCTGCGCGTCGCCCGCGCCCGCGACATAGATGCGTTCGAGGTTGGAGGGATCAACCTGGAATTTCGGGTCGATCTCCAGCACGGTCATGTACTGGTTGCGCTGGGTGTAAATAATTCCGATCTGCCGCTGCGCGAAAGCATTGTTCAGCGCATTGTCGATGTCCTGCACCTTGACGCCGAGCGCCGAGGCCTTCTGGCGGTCGATCGACAAGGTCAGCTGAAGCCCGCCGGGATCGCGATCGCTGGAAATGTCGGTGATGCCTTCGACGCTCTCCATGCGTTTGGCCACGATCGGCGCCCATTTCTGCAGCAGGCCGAGATCTGTGCTGGTCAGCGTGTACTGGTAGTCGGAATCGCTTTGTCGTCCGCCGGCGCGCACGTCCTGGGCGGCGAACATGAAGAGGCGGATGCCGGGCACGGGATACAATGCGCGCCTGAGACGGTCGATGACGACCTGCGTCGAGACGTGGTCGCGCTCCTCCGGCGGCTTCAGGCTGATGAACATGGTGCCGCGGTTCGAGGTGGCGCCGCCGGGGCCGACGCCGCTGCCGACGGTCGAGCCGATGCCAGCCACGGCAGGATCCTGCATCACGATGTCGGCGAGCCGCTGCTGCAGGCCGAGCATCGACTGAAACGAGATGTCGGCCGAGGCGCGCGTCGCCCCGATCACGAAGCCGGAATCGTCGGTCGGGAAATAGCCCTTGGGGACCTTGATGTAGAGCGTCACGGTGAGAGCGATGGTGGCGAAGAACACCAGCAACGTCAGCAGCGGGAATTCCAGCGCGGTGCGCAGGGTGCGGGTATAGAAGGCGACGATGCGCGACAGTGAGCCCTCGATCAGGCGATCGAACAAGGTCGCGGTGCCGGACGTGGTCTGCCGGATGTAATGGGCGCAGATCATCGGCGTCACCGTGAGCGACACCAGCGTCGAGACCAGGATCGCGAAGGTCAGCGTCAGCGAGAATTCGCGGAGCAGCCGGCCGACGATGCCGTCCATGAAGATCAGCGGCGTGAACGCCGCGATCAGCGAACAGGCTGATCGAGACCACGGTGAAGCCGATCTGCTTCGCGCCCTCCTGCGCCGCCCGGAACGGCCGCATGCCGTGCTCGAGATTGCGGAACATGTTCTCGATCATGACGATGGCGTCGTCGACCACGAAGCCGACGGAGATCGCCAGCGCCATCAGCGACAGATTGTCGATCGAGAAGCCCGCAATCCACATGCCGGCACAGGTGCCAGCCAGCGCCAGCGGCACCGAGATGCCCGCCGCGATCGTCGGCGTCAGCCGCCGCAGGAACACGAACACCACGATCATGACGAGGAACGCGGTCGCCAGCAGGGTCCATTGCATGTCCAGGACGCTGGCGCGGATCGTGCCGGTGCGATCGACCAGGGTGGATATCTCAACGCCGGCTGGGATCCACTGCTTCAATGCCGGGATCAGCGCCTTGACCCTGTTGACGGTGTCGATGACGTTGGCATCGCCCTGCTTGGTGATCTGGATCAGCACGGCCGGCTGCTTGTTGAACCAGGCGATCGAGCGGGCGTTGCGGACGGAATCCTCGATATCGGCGACGTCGGAGAGCCGGACGAAATTGCCGTTCGAGCTCTTGATGACGATGTCGCGGAATTCCTTCGCCGTGCGCATCTGCCGATTGAGCGCCAGCGTCTCGCTCTGGCGCTCGCCGTTGAAGATGCCGACGGGACCGAGCGGATTGGCATTGATGATCGCGGTCCTGACGTCGTCAGTGGCGATGCCTGCGTTCGACAGCGCGACGGGATTGAGCTGCACTCGCACGGCCGGCTGATCGGCGCCGGAGACCGTGACGTCGCCGACCCCCGGCACTTGCGAGATGCGCTGGGCGATGACCGTATCGGCGACGTCGTAGATCGCGCTGGCCGACAGCGTCTTCGAGGTCAGCGCCAGCACGAAGACGGGCGCACCGGCCGTGTTGGCTTTGCGAAAGCGTGGCAGTGTCGGCAGGTCGCTCGGCAGATCGATGAGCGAGGCGTTGATGGCTGCCTGCACGTCGCGGGCGGCCTTGTCGATGTTGCGGCCGATGTCGAACTGGAGCTGGATGTTGGTCGTGCCAAGCGAGCTCGTGGACGTGATCTGGTTGATGCCGGCGATCTCACCTAAGCGCCGCTCCAGTGGCGAAGCCACAGTCGCGGCCATCACGGACGGATCGGCGCCGGGCCGGCTGGCCGAGACGAAGATGGCGGGAAAGTCGACGTTCGGGACGGAGGCGACGGGAAGGAACTCGTAGGCGACGACACCCAGCAGGAACAACCCGATCGACAGCAGCGTGGTCGCAACCGGGCGGCGGATGAAGGGCTCCGAGATCGATGCCATCACTGCATCCCCTCGGTCGCGCCCGCGACCGGCGGGCCGCCGGATTCGGCCGGCGGCAGCGCCTGCTCGAGGTGGCGGTTGATGCGGTCCAGTGCGAGGTAGATCACGGGCGTGGTGTAGAGTGTGAGCAGCTGGCTCAGCAGCAGGCCGCCGATGATGGAGATGCCGAGCGGGAAGCGCAACTCGGCGCCGGTACCGCTCTCGATCGCGAGCGGCAGCGCGCCGAACAGGGCCGCCAGCGTCGTCATCATGATCGGACGGAAGCGCAACAGACACGCCTGCACGATCGCCTCGTTCGGCGACATGCCCTGCCCGCGTTCGGCCTCGAGCGCGAAGTCGATCATCATGATCGCGTTCTTCTTGACGATGCCCATTAAGAGGATGATGCCGATCAGGCCGATCACCGAGAGATCCTGCCCGCACAGCACCAGGGCCAGGATGGCGCCGACGCCGGCCGAGGGCAGCGTCGACAGGATCGTGATCGGGTGGATGTAGCTCTCATAGAGCACACCCAACACGATGTAGATCGTGATGACGGCGGCGAGCAGCAGCCAGGGCTGGCCGGCGAGCGCCTTGGCGAACTCGGCGGCATCGCCGGCATAAACACCGACGATGCTGTTGGGCATGCCGATCCGGGTTTCGATCCTCTTGACCGCCTCGACGGCATCGCCCAGCGCCGCGCCGGGCGCGAGGTTGAAGCTGAGGGACACGGAGGGGAATTGCGCCTGGTGCGAGATCGCGAGCGGCGCCGTAGTGCGCTTCAGCGTCGCCACGGTCGACAGCGGCACCTGGGCACTCGGCGCGCCGACGATGCTGCTCGCCGCGCCCGGCAGATAGAGCTTCGACAGGATCGAGGGATCGCGCTGGTACATCGGCAGGGCCTCCAGCACGACGCGGTACTGGTTGGCCTGGCCGTAGATTGTCGAGATCTGCCGCTGCGCGAAGGCGTCGTTCAGCGTGTCGGTAATTCCTTGCAAACTCACGCCGAGCTGACCGGCGCGGGTACGGTCGACATCGAGCTGTGCCCGCAGGCCGCCTTCCTGCGCCTCCGAGGAGACGTCGCGGAACAGCGGGTCGCGCCGCATCTCCGCCACCAGCTTGCCGGCCCATTCCGAGACCAGCGTCGCATCGGTGCCGGTCAGCGTGTACTGGTATTGCGAGCGGCTCGACTGGGTCGAGATCTGCACGTCCTGCACCGGCTGGAAATAGACGGTCATGCCGGGGATGCCTGACACCCTCTCCTTCAGGCGGATCACGACCGCCGCGACATCGTCACGCCGTTCGCCGCGCGGTTTCAAGGTCATGACGAGGCGCCCGACATTGGTGGTCGGGTTGACCGAGCCGGCGCCGATGACTGAGACCACGCCGACCACATCGGGATCGGCCTTGATGGCAGCGGCGGCCTCGGCCTGCCGCTTCTGCATCTCCGCGAACGACACGTCGGGCCCGGCTTCCGTCACTGCCGTGATCGAGGCGGTGTCCTGAAGCGGCAGGAAGCCTTTTGGCGCGACGACATAGAGGACGAGGGTCGCAGCCAGCGTGGCGAAGGTCACGAGCAGTGTGGCGCGCTGACGCTCCAGCACCCACAAAAGCGTGCGGTGATAGAACTCGACGGTGCGGTCGATGAAGCGGCTGATCGCAGCGAGTCCAGGAACCGCCAGCTCCTCATGGGCGTGCTTGAGCAGCCGCGAGCACATCATCGGCGTCAGCGTCAGCGAGACCACCGCCGAGGTGACGACCGCGATGGTCAGCGTCAGCGCGAATTCGCGGAACATGCGCCCGACGAGGCCCGACATAAACAAGAGCGGGATGAAGACCGCGATCAGCGACACCGTCAGCGAGATCACGGTGAAGCCGATTTCGCTCGCGCCCTTGAGCGAGGCTTCCATCGCACTCTCGCCATTCTCCATGTGGCGGACGATGTTCTCGATCATGACGATGGCGTCGTCGACGACGAAGCCTGTGCCGATCGTGAGCGCCATCAGCGACAGATTGTCGAGGCTGAAGCCGGCAAAATACATGATGCCGAAGCTCGTGATCAGCGACAGCGGCAGTGCCACGCCCGCGATCAGCGTGGCGCGAAGCGAACGCAGGAACAACAGCACCACCAGGGTCACCAGCACGACGCTCAGGATCAGCGTGAACTGGACGTCATGGACCGAGGCACGAATGGTGACGGTGCGGTCGGAGACGATGGTGAGGTTTACGCCGGCCGGAATCGCGCGCTGCACCTTGGGGATCTCGGCGCGGATCTGGCTGACAACGTCGATGACGTTGGCGCCGGGCTGGCGCTGAATGTCGATGATGACGGCCGGCGTGCCCTGGTACCAGCCGCCGGTGCGGTCGTTCTCGAGACCATCGACGATCTGCGCGACGTCGGCAATGGTGACGGGCGAGCCGTTGCGGTAGGCAATGATAACGGGCTTGTAGGCGTCCGCCGCGGCGATCTGGTCGTTGGCGGCGATGATGTAGGATTGCTGCGCGCCGTCGAGCGAGCCCTTCGGCCCCGAGACGTTGGCATTGGCGATTGCGGTGCGCAGGTCCTCCATGGCGATGCCATAGGCCGCGAGCCGCGCCAGATCGGCCTGGATACGCACGGCCGGCTTCAGCCCGCCGAGCACCGAGACCCGTCCGACACCGGAGATCTGGCTCAAGCGTTGCGCCAGAATGGTGTCGGCAATGTCGCTCATCACGCGCAGCGAGATGGTGTCCGAGCGCAGCGCCAGCGTCATCACCGGCGCGTCTGCCGGATTCACCTTGGCGTAAGTCGGCGGATAAGGCAGCGTCTTGGGCAGCACGCCGGCCGCCGCGTTGATCGCAGCCTGCACGTCCTGAGTCGCGCCGTCGATGTCGCGGTTGAGGTCGAACTGGAGCGAGATCTGGCTGACGCCGAACGAGCTCGTCGAGTTCATCGCCGACAGCGACGGGATCTGGCCGAGCTGCCGCTCCAGCGGTGCGGTGATCAGCGAGGCGATCACGTCGGGGCTCGCACCCGGAAGCTGCGTCGTCACCTGCACGGTCGGGAAATCGACCTGTGGCAGCGCCGAGACAGGGAGCGCGAAGTAGCCGAGCGCGCCGCCGATCAGCAGCGCGATGCCGAGCAGCGAGGTTGCGATCGGTCGTCGGATGAAGGGTTCGGAGACACCCATGGGTTACGCCTGCCGCGTCAAGCGGCTGTTGTCGGGATCATGGCTGCTTGGCTCCACTTCCCGTTGCCCCCGGCCCCGGTGCTGGCCCGGTCTGTCCCTTCTGGTCGCCCTCGCTGCTCTTGCGCTTGGCGCGGAACTCGCCGTCTTTGCCCTGTCCGTCCTTCTGGCCTTCCTTGGCACCATCCTTCTTCTGAGCGTCCGGCCCGCGTGAGCGCTTGCGCGGGGCAAGATCGGCCGAGGGGGTCTGGTCGTCGCGGCCGACCGTCACCTTGGAGCCGTCGGACAAATTGGCAAAGCCCGTGGTGACGACCTTGTCGTTCGGCGACAGGCCGCTGGCGATGACGGCGTCATGCTCGTTCTGCTGCGTCACCGTCACGGGCTTGGCCGAGACGATGTTGTCCTCGCCGATGACATAGCTGAAGGTCCCGATCGGACCACGCTGCACCGCAGAGGTCGGCACCACCAGCGCCTGCGTCAAGGTCTCGACCTTGAGGCGGACATTGACGAACTGGCCCGGCCAGAGCTGGTAGTTGGCGTTGGGGAATTCCGCCTTGAGCCTGAGCGTGCCGGTGGTCTGGTCGACCTGGTTGTCGATGCCGGTGAGCTTGCCGGTATCGATCACCGTGATGCCGTCATTGCCGAACACGTCGACAGCGAGCGCACCCTTCGCCGCCGCGGCATTGACGCGCATGATCTGCTGCTGCGGCAGGCTGAACCACACTGCGATCGGCTGCAACTGGGTGATGACGACAAGGCCGGTGGTGTCGGAGGCGTGGATGATGTTGCCCTGGTCGACCTGGCGCAGGCCGACTCGGCCCGAGAGCGGCGCCACGATCTTGGTGTAGCTCAGCGTCGCCGCGGCATTGTCGATCGCGGCCTGATCCGCCTTCACCAGCGCCTCGGTCTGCGCCACCAGGGCCCGCTGGGTGTCGGCCTGCTGCTTGGAGCCGGCATTGGTGGCGGCGAGCTGCTCGTAGCGCGCAAGGTCGATGCGCTGGTTGGCGAGTTGGGCCTGATCCTGCGCCTTCTTGGCCACCGCCTGATCGTACTGCGCCTGATAAATCGCCGGATCGATCTCGCCGAGCACGTCGCCCTTCTTGACGTCCTGACCTTCGGTGAAATTGACCGCGATCAACTTGCCGTCCACCTGCGAGCGCACGGTCACGGTATTGAGCGCGCGGATCGCACCGACGCCGTCGAGATAAACCGGCACGTCCTGGACGCGCGGGCTCGCCGCCAGCACGGGCACCGGCAGATCGGGCCGCTGGTTGCGGTTGTTCGCCTGCTGCTGATGCGTGACGGTCCAGCCGAGATAACCAAGGCCGCCGAGGATCGCGAGCGTGATCAGGGTCATGACCAGGCCGCGGCCGCGCGATTTTTTCGCCGTCCCCTCCTTCGCGCCTTGCTTCGTCTCCGGCTTAAAGAGCATTGACCGGTTTCTCCATCCTCGGCTCCCAACCGCCGCCGAGCGCCTGGTACAGGCTGACGATGGCGAGAAGCCGCGCGAGTTGGGCCTGCGACAGCGCGTCTTCCGCCTGGAACAGGGTCAGTTGGGTGTTGAGCACGGTCACGATGTCGGCAGTGCCGGCGCGCAATTGCTGCTCGGAGAGATCGAAGGCGCGGCGCGAGGCGGCGACGACATCGCGCTGCAATTGCAGCTTGATCGTGGTCTGCTTGATCGAGAACAGCGCATTGTCGACGTCGGCAAAGGCCTGGACGATGGTCTTGCGGTAGGTCTGGAGCAGCTCGTCCTGTCGCGCCTTGGCAAGTTCGAAATTGCCGAGGATCCTGCCGCCGTCGAAGATCGGCTGCGTGGCGCTGCCGACGAGCTGGAAGAAGGCGGCGTGCGGCTGGAACAGCGAGACCAGCGCCGAGCTCTGATAGCCGCCATTGCCGGTCAGCTGGATCGTCGGAAAGAATTGAGCGCGGGCATTCCCGATGTTTGCGGTGGCCGAGGCGAGCTGCGCCTCCTGCCGGCGGATGTCCGGCCGCTGCGTCAGGATCTCGGACGGCAGGCCGGGCGTGACGCGCGGGATCGCGATCCGGTCCAGCGAGCCGCCGAGCACGCGCACACTCTCCGGCGGGCGCGATACCAACACAGCCAGCGCGTTGATGTTCTGGTCGAGCGTCTGGCGCAGTGGCGGCACCAAGGCCTTCTGGTTCGCGACCAGGCTCTCCTGCTGGGCGACGTCAAGATCGCTTCCGGTGCCGGCCTTACGCCGCTCCTTGACCGCATCGAGGATGCGTTGCGCGCTCGCGATGTTGCGCTGAGAGGTCCTGATGCGGTCCTGCGAGGCCAGTACCTGGAAATAGGCATTGGCGACGGCCGCCAGCGTCGTCAGCGCGACCGTGTCGCGATCGAAGCGGTTGGCGTTCGCCGTCTCCTCGGCCGTTTGCAGTGCATCGCGGTTCTGGCCCCAGAAGTCGAGCTGGTAGCTCGCGCTCAGCGAGGCCGAATAGTCGACGACCTCGCGTCCGCCGATGGACAGGCCCGAGGCGCTCGAGCCCGAGGTACGTGAATAGGTTTCCGATCCGGCCGTGGACAGGCTCGGCAGCAGCGCCGCGCCCGCCTGCCGCGCCTGGGCGTCGGCCTGGACGATGCGCGCCACCGCAGCGGCGATGTCGAGGTTGACGGTCTGCGCCTCCTGCATCAGCTGCGTCAGCTCCGCGGAGCGAAAACCGCGCCACCAATCCAGCGGCGGCGGCGCATCCCCTTTGCCGGCGTATTTGTACTGCGTGGGAACATCGAGCGCGGGATCGGGAAGATCCTGCGTCAGCACGCAAGCGCCCGAACTGGCCGCGAGGCACAGCGCCGCAAGCCAGCGCGCCGCGTGCCGCGTCCTGGACGCAGACCCCGGAGACCGCCGCATGGCGATCGCAGGAACAACTTGTGTCACATCCACCCCCCGCCGGGCAGATCGAGCCGCCACCGCGAAGCCGGATTAACCGATTCGCGGCGGCGCAGTCGGGGGGCGTTGGACGACTCGTTCACAGCTGTGATGCTTTCTGCGGAACCTGAGACCCATATTAGCCGGGCGCGGAACTGCGGGACAGTCCCGCAGGTGCGAGAGGCGCGCCGGAACGGACCGACATGAGGACCGCGCAAATGCAAGATGTCCTTGTCTTGCAGCGGCTTCTTGCATTTCAGCGCCGCACTGACACGTGCTCAAGCTTACTAAGATTTCATGTGATATTGCCGCAACACCGGCGCGGCTCGATCCTGTTGCACCGCTTATCAGCACCCACGCGACTTCAACTCGGTCTCGAGGTCCGGCCGGGCCACTCTCACGAGATCGTCAATTGCCGAACACGAACGCGCCTCGCTCAGATATGCCTTCAAGCTTCCGGACGCCTTTCACCCAGCTCGACATCGAGGCGAAGATTGTCGCGAGGACCGCCCACGACGATCGTTATCTCCCGTGCTCGGACGAAGATCGCCCATATTCTCCTACCGATATCCCGCCTCGCGGCCCAGCACATCATCGCCGGGTCTGTGCTCTCAAAAATATCCCTGCTGCGGCGGGGGCTTCGACCGGTTTCGCCGCAGCGCAAAAGCCTTCCCCTTTTGTCTTGCAAGCACTAGGTTCTGGCCAAGCTGATCAACCCCTTTGCCAGTGATTTCCCCCGATATGACCATCAAGAATGACGTTGTCGAAGCCATCGGCAACACCCCGCTCATCAAGCTCAAGCGCGCCTCGGAATTGACCGGCTGCACCATCCTGGGCAAGGCCGAGTTCATGAATCCCGGCCAGTCGGTGAAGGACCGGGCCGGCAAATGGATGATCCTGGAGGCCGAGAAGCGCGGCGAGCTGAAGCCCGGCGGGCTCGTGGTGGAGGCGACGGCCGGCAACACCGGCATCGGGCTTGCGGTCGTTGCGAGCGCGCGGGGCTACCGCACGCTGATCGTGATCCCGGAGACGCAGAGCCAGGAGAAGAAGGATTTCTTGAAGCTGTGCGGCGCCGAGCTGATCGAGGTGCCGGCCCTGCCCTATGCCAACCCGAACAGCTACCAGCATGTCGGCCGGCGCCTCGCCGACGAGCTGCGCAAGACCGAGCCCAATGGCGTGCTCTTCGCCGACCAGTGGAACAATCTCGACAACGCCAAGGCGCATTACGAATCCACCGGACCCGAGATCTGGGAGCAGACCGGCGGCAAGGTCGACGGCTTCGTCTGCTCGGTCGGCAGCGGCGGCACGCTAGCCGGCGTCAGCCGCTATCTCAAAGAGAAGAACAAGAACATCCGCATCGCCTGCGCCGATCCGCACGGCGCCGGCATGTACGAATATTTCAGGACCGGCGATCCCAAGGCTACGCCCGGCGGCTCGATCACCGAGGGCATCGGCCTCAACCGCGCGACCGCGATCGTCGAGACGGCCAAGGTCGATGACGCCTATCTCATTCCCGACGCTGAAGCCGTCAGCGCGATCTATGAGCTGCTCCAGCACGAAGGCCTGTGCCTCGGCGGCTCCACCGGCATCAATATCGTCGGCGCGATACGCCTTGCGAAGCAGCTCGGACCCGGCAAGACGATCGTCACCGTGCTCTGCGATTCCGGCAGCCGCTATCAGTCGAAGCTGTTCAACGCGGACTTCATGCGCGCCAAGAACCTTCCCGTGCCGGAGTGGCTGGAGAAGCGCAGCAACATCAAGCCGCCATTCGTCTGACTGCCGTAGGCTTCCTCACATCCGGAAAGCGCGCGCCCAAGGGGCCCGCGCGGCCGGCTGTTTACGCGACGTCGCCGCGCTCGGAGGCCGCGGCACAATGGTCGCGCCAGAACTGGCGATAGCCCGCCTCGACCCCGCGCGTATAGATCTCGACATTGCCGGCCGGGGAAGCTGCGATCCGAGCCGGCAACTCCGCGCGCAACTTCGCCAGCTGCGCAGGCTGCGCCGCATATTTGCACGCGATTGCGGCGTAGCCCTCGTCGTCCTCGGCGACCCAGTCGTCGAGCCCGACGGCAGCCACGATGGCGCCACCGGCGCGCGACGATGCGCCGTTGCCGAGCTTTGCGACGACCGGAACCCCCGCATAGAGGGATTCCCAGGTGCTGACGCCGCCATTTTGCGGGAACGTATCGAGGGAGATGTCGACCTGCGCGAAGGCCAACAGGTGCTCGTGGCGTGGGGTCGAGCCCATGCAGATGACGTTCTCTTTGGCGATACCCTGCGCCACGAACCGCGCGATCAGACTGTTCGCGCAGCAAGGAATCATCGAGCAAAGTATGTTTGATGATGATCTTCGATCCGGTCGCCTCGCGCATCACTTTCGCCCATACGCGGATTGCCTGGTCCGAGATCTTGTAGATGCGGTTGAACACACCGAAGGTGACATAGCCGTTGCGGAGCATGGGAAGCTCCGAAGGCGGCACATCCAGGATGGGATCGGTCGTGATCAGGCACGGCAGATCGTGAACCTTTTCGGCGAGCAAATGGCGCGCCGATTGCGGAATGAAGACCGGATCGGCGAGCACGTAGTCCATGGTCTGAAGGCCCGTACCGGTCGCGTGGCCGAAGCCCGTGACCTGGATGGGAGCCGGCTTGCGGGCGAATACGGGCAGCCTGTTGCCGGTCGAATGCCCGGACACGTCGATCAGGATATCGACATTGTCGGCCTGGATACGATCGGCCAGCTCGTCATCCGAAAGCTGCCAAGCGTCGACCCAGATATCCGCCAACGCCTTGAATTCGGCGGTCATCTCGTCTCGCAACGGCGAGCACGAATAGCAGACGATTTCGAATTTCGCGTGATCATGATGGCGCAGCACCGGCAGCAGGCCGAACGCCGCCGAATGGTACCAGAACTCGGCAGCGACATAACCGATCACGATCCGTCTGTCAGGATCGAGTTGCCGGGGTGAGAGCTTCCGTTGCGGCAACCTGGCGCCGATCGCGTCCCACCAATATTTTCGCGCGGCCTGCTGGACCGCGAAATCGGCGTCGGAAAGAAAGTCCAGAAAGTGGATCTTCCGCGCGATCAAGTCCGCATGGTCCGGCGCGATTGCCAGCGCGGCGTCGAGATGCTCGATCGCGGATGCGATCTCTCCCTGGTTTGCAAAACAGGCGCTCAGCAGCGTCATCGCGATCGCGGAGCGCGGATTTTCCTCGAGCAAGGTCTTGACGGCCGCAATCGCCTGCGCCGTGTTGCCCATGGCAAGCGAGACCTGCGCCTTTCCCTGCAAGGCCACCTCGAGCCTGGGCGAAAGCGCCAGCGCTGCATCAAAATCCGCCGCCGCCCGCTCCGACCGCGACAGCTCGAGATGGAGCCGTCCGCGGTGTGCCAGAGCCTTCGCCGAATTGGGCCTGATCGTCAGCGCCGCGCCGAGCGCGGCTTCCGCCTCATCGTAGTGCTTGAGCTCGATACTGACCACGGCTTTGCCGACGAGCGCTTCCACGTGACGCGACTGAAACACCAATGCGCGCTCGAAACTTTGCTTGGCGCGATCAAACTGGCGCAGCGTCAGCTCCGCCAAGCCTCGATTGCAAAGCGCATCGGCATGGTCCGGCTTCAGCCGAATGGCGCGATCGTACGCTTCGATGGCCTGTTCGGGCAGGTTCAGGTGGAGCAGGGTATTACCGAGGCTGGTCAGGGCCTGCGGAAAATTCGGCTTCAGCGCGATCGCCTTCTCCTGACATGCGCGGGCGGCCTCAAATTGCCCGAGACCGGAGTGTACGGTCGCGAGATTGTTATAGGCCTCATGCGAACGCGGCTCGAGCGCGATCGCGCGCGCGAGCAGCTGTTGCGCCTCCTCCAGGCGGCCGCCTTGATGCGCGCACAGGCCGAGCAGGTGCGTGGCGTCGAAATGATCGGGAACGGCTTGCAGGATCTGACGGCACAGCGCCTCGCTCTCTGCATATCGTCCCTGGCCATGAGCACTTGCCGCGGCGGAGATGATGGCGTCCGCCTGCTTCTTCAATTTCTTCTGCAATCGCGCGTTCTGGAACGCGCGCGCGCCGGCGCCGCTGCTCTGCAAGGTGTCTCTCCGGAGAATGGCCCGGAAAGAGTCTAACTGATTCGCGGCCGGCGCCGCCCCGTGAGCTGGACCAGTAACGCCCTGGGGCGCAACCGACCTGCTTATGCCAGCTCGCCGCCGTCCGAGGCGGCGGCACAATAATCGCGCCAGAACTGGCGGTAACCCGCCTCGAGCTCACGCGTGTAGATCTCGACATTGCCGGCGGGCGAGGCTGCAATCTGAGCCGGCAACTGCGCGCGCAACTTCGCGAGATGATCGGGCTGCGTCGCAAATTTGCGCGCGATCTCGATATAGCCCTCGTCATCCTCGGCGACCCAGTCGCCGAGACCGACGGCGGCCACGATGGAGGCGCCGGCGCGCGACGACGCCCCGTTGCCGAGCTTGGCCACCACGGGAACACCCTTGTAGAGCGATTCCCAGGTGCTGATGCCGCCATTTTGCGGGAACGTATCGAGGGAAATATCGACCTGGGCAAAAGCCGCCAGGTGGTCGTTGCGCGAGGTGGTGCCCAGGCAGGTGATGTTCTCCTCGGCAACGCCCTGCGCCACGAAGCGCGCGACCAGGCTATCGCGCAGCAATTGGTCATCGAGCAGACCATGCTTGAGGATGATTTTCGATCCCGGCAGCTCTCGCATCAAACGCGACCACACCCGGATCGCATCGTCCGATATCTTGTAGATGCGGTTGAACACGCCGAAGGTGACGTAGCCGTTGCGGAGCATCGGCAGCTCGGAAGGCGCCAGATCCGAGACGGGCTCCATCGTGATCAGGCACGGCAGATCGTGGATCTTTTCGGCAAACAAATGCCGAACCGATGGCGGAATGAAAATGGGATCCGCGAGCACATAGTCCATGGTCTGCATGCCCGTGCCCGTCGCGTGTCCGAAGCCGGTGGCCTGGATCGGGGCCGGCTTCCGCGCGAAGACCTGCAGCCTGTTACCGGTCGTGTGGCCCGAAACGTCGATGAGGATGTCGACATTGTCGGCCTGAATGCGATCGGCGAGTTCGTCGTCCGATAGCTGCCAGGCGTCGACCCAGACGTCCGCCATTTGCTTGAACTTGGCGGTGTACTCGTCCTCTCCCGGCCAAGAGTAGTAGCAGATGATTTCAAATCTGGCGTGATCATGATGGCGCAGCACCGGCAGCAAAGTGAGCCCCGCCGAGTGCTGCCGGAATTCGGCAGCGACATAGCCGACCACGATCCGCTTTTCCGGATCAAGCGGCCGCTTCGGCAGCTCCCTTCGCGGCAGCTTGGAACCGATCAAGTCCCACCAGTCTCGTCGGACCGCCTGCTGGACCACGAAATCGGCCTCGGCACGGTAGTCCTGCAAGAAGATCTTGCCCCTGATCGCATCGCCATAGTCCGGTCGGATCGCCAGCGCGCGATCGAGATATTCGATCGCGGCGTCCATGTCCCCCTGGTTCGAATAAGCGAAGCCCATCAGCGCCAACCCCATCTCGGAGCGCGGATTTCGCTCGATCAAGGTCGTCGCGGCCGCCATCGCCTGCGCGGTCTTTCCCATGACGAGGCAGGCCTGCGCCTTCCCCCGGAGCGCCAGTTCGAGCTTCGGCGAAATCGCAAGCGCCGCCTCGAAATCCGCAAGCGCGGGCTCCAGGCGCTGCAGCTCGTAACTGAGGCGCCCGCGCTGGGCCAGGATCCTCGGCGCGCCGGGCTTGATCGCGAGCGCCATGGCAAACTTGGCTGCTGCTTCCTCGTGGTGCCGCAGCTCCATGCTGACCATGCCGCTGCCGACGATGGCCTCGGCGTGACGCGGCTGAAACAGCAGGGCGCGATCGAAACTTTCCTTGGCGCGAGTGACCTGTCCAAGCAAGATCTCGACCATGCCGCGATTGCAGAACGCATCGGCATAATCCGGCTTCAACTTGATGGCGCGTTCGTGCAACTCGATCGCCTGGCCGTACTGCCCCAAATGCATCAGCGTATTGCCGAGGTTGGTCAGCGCCACCGCGAAATTCGGCTTCAGCGCGATGGCCTTCTCCTGGCACCGCCGCGCCTCTTCGTAATTGCCGAGGTCGAAATGCACTGTCGCGAGATTGTTATGGGCATCGTGCAGGCGCGGATCGAGCTCGATCACGCGCTCAAGCAATTGTTGCGCCTCCTCCAGGCGCCGGCCGTCATGCGCGCACATGCCGAACAGGTGCATGGCGTCGACATGATCCGGAATCGCTTTCAGGATCTCACGGCAGAGCGCCTCGGTCTCGGCAAATCTGCCCTGGCCATACGCGGCGGCCGCGGCGGAGAGGATGGCATCCGCCTGCTTCATCAATTTTTTCTGCAATCGCGCGTTCTGGAATGCGCGCGCGCCGCCGCTGCTCTGCAAAGTGTCTCTCCGGAGGATTGCCCGGAAAGAGTTTAACTGATTCGCGGCCAGGGCCGGCCGATCAGCTGGAGCGGGGACGCCCCCGGGATTTCCCGGGGCTCAGCGCAGGATCTGGCTCAGGAAAAGCTTGGTGCGGGCGTGCTGCGGGGCGGCGAAGAATTCTTTCGGCGTGTTGGCCTCGATGATCTGGCCGGCGTCCATGAACACGACCCGGTTGGCGACCTCGCGGGCAAAGCCCATCTCGTGGGTGACGACCAGCATGGTCATGCCCTCCTCGGCGAGATCGACCATGGTGTCGAGCACCTCCTTGACCATTTCGGGGTCGAGCGCCGAGGTTGGCTCGTCGAACAGCATCACCTTCGGGTTCATGGTCAGCGCACGGGCGATCGCGACGCGCTGCTGCTGGCCGCCGGACATCTGGCCGGGAAACTTGTTGGCCTGGTGCGGGATCTTGACCCGCTCCAGGAATTTCATGGCGGCCTCCTCGGCATCCTTCTTGGGGATGTTGCGCACCCAGATCGGCGCCAGCGTGCAATTATCGAGGACCGTGAGATGCGGGAACAGATTGAAGCTCTGAAACACCATGCCGACTTCGCGTCGCACCGCATCGATACGCTTGAGGTTCGGACCGAGCTCGATGCCGTCGACGACGATCTCGCCCTCCTGGAATTCCTCGAGCGCGTTGATGCAGCGGATCAGCGTCGACTTGCCCGAACCCGACGGCCCGCAGATCACGATGCGCTCGCCCTTGTGGACCTCGAGGTCGATGTCGCGCAGGACGTGAAAGTCGCCGTACCATTTGTTGAGGCCGGAAATCTTGACGATGGGGTCGGACATGGTGAGCTCCATCAGTTGCGGCGGTGAACGTTGAGGCGGTGCTCGACGAACAGCGAGTAGCGCGACATTCCAAAGCAGAAGATGAAATAGATGACGCCGGCGAAGGCAAAGCCGGTGAACGCGGTCGACGGCGTCGACCATTTCGGATCCGAGAACGAGGCGCGCAGCGAGCCGAGGAGATCGAACAGCGCCACGATCGAGACCAGCGAGGTGTCCTTGAACAGCGAGATGAAGCTGTTGACGAGGTTCGGAATGACGTGGCGCAGCGCCTGCGGCAGCACGATCAGCGAGGTCGTCTTCCACCAGGATAGCCCCAGGGCCGCGGCCGCCTCGCCCTGCCCGCGCGGAATCGCGGCTAAGCCGCCGCGGACGTTCTCGGCCTGATAGGCGCCCGTGAACAGCGCAATCCCGATCAGGGCGCGCACGAGCCCGTCGACGGTGAAATTGCCGGGCAGGAACAAAGGCAGCATGTAGGTGGCGAAGAACAGCACGGTGATCAGCGGCACGCCGCGCCAGAATTCGATGAAGGCGATCGAGAAGATCCGGATCAGTGGAATGGTCGAGCGGCGGCCGAGCGCCAGCGCGACACCGATCGGCAGCGAGGTGACGATGCCGGTGACCGAGACCACCAGCGTCACCAGAAGGCCACCCCAGAGATTGGTTGCGACAACCGGCAATCCCCCACGGTCGAGGCCCATCAGATTGATGACGATCGCGATGCCGATGAAGGCGGCGATGCTGGATGCCAGAGCCCGCCCCCCGGTGCGAATGCCACCACCAAGCACGAAGGCGATCAGGCAGACAATCGCGGCCGTGATGGCGAAATCGGCCCAGACCGGCTGCCCCGTCTCCTGGATCTGATCGCGCAGCCAGGTGAGCGGAAAGATCAGCCAGGAGATCGCCGTGCCGACCAGCAGGATGAGGCTTCCGACGGCCCACAGCAGCGGTGCGATGGTTGACGTCTTGCTGAGATTGAGCAGCGCCTGCCCGGCACCGATGATGCTCTCGTCGAACAATTGCAGCAGGCCGGCCGTCCAGCTCAGGCCCAATCCCTTGATGCCGCCGCCGTGCAACAGGAAGAATGCCACCACCGGAAGGGCGATGAAGAACAGGCTGGCATTCAGCCCCTTCGCGGGCAGCCTGGGAATGAGCATCGGCGCCAGCAGGACCACCGCCAAGACGAACGTGAGATTGACCCGCCAGCGCTCGGCCTCGGGATAGAAGCCATAGATCAGTTGCGGCAGCTTGGCCTGGATGTAGGGCCAGCAGGCCCCGACCGCAAAGCCGGCGTTCTCGGCGAGGCAAGCCGTGCGATCCTTGCCGGTCCAGACCGCATCGACCATCAGGAACTTGACCGAGGGAACGATGGTGAACCAGAGCAGCAGCGCGCCCACGATCGTGAGCAGGATGTTGGTCGGCGAGTTGAACAGGCGGGTGCGCAGCACGCCGATGAAGCCCGTGGTCTTGACCGGCGCGGGACGCTCGGCGACCAGGTCCCGACGGACGAAGGCGGACGTCGCAATATCGCTCATGCGCCGAGGCTCCGGCTGACGCGCCAACCGTAGACGCTCATGATCGCGCTGGTGACGAGGGAGATCAGGAGGTAGACGCCCATCGTCATAGCGATGATCTCGATCGCCTGCCCGGTCTGGCTCAGCGAGGTGCCGGCGAATACCGACACCAGGTCAGGATAGCCGATCGCCACGGCCAGCGAGGAATTTTTCGTGAGGTTGAGGTATTGGTTGGTCAGCGGCGGCACGATGACGCGCATGGCCTGCGGCACGACGATCAGCCGGAGCGTGGTGCCGCGGCTGAGACCCAGCGAGGACCCCGCCTCCATCTGCCCCTTGTGGACGGACAGGATGCCGGCGCGCACGATCTCGGCGATGAAGGCGGCGGTATAGGTCGATAGCGCCAAGGTCAGCGCCACGAACTCCGGGATGATGCGCGAGCCGCCGGCGAAATTGAACCCTTTGAGCTGCGGCAACTCGACGGTGAAAGGTAAACCGAACACCAAGATGGTGGCGAGCGGCAGCCCGAACAGCAGACCCAGCACATAGGGCCAGATCCGGATCATCCGCCCTTCCTGAAACAGCGCGCGCCGCGCATAGATGCGCAAGGCCAGCGCCGCGACGATGCCGAGCGCCAGCATCGCCAGGAACGGCTCGAGACCGCTCTCGCCGATCGGGCTGGGAACCACGAGGCCGCGATTGCTAAGGAAGGCAATGCCGAGCAGCGAAATGCTCTGCCGCGGATTGGGCAACGCCGCGAGCACCGCGAGGTACCAGAACAGGATCTGGAATAGCAGCGGCAGGTTGCGGATGATCTCGACATAGATCTCGCCGACGCGCGACAAGAGCCAGTTCGGCGACAGCCGGCACAGCGCGACGATGAAGCCGATCACGGTGGCGAAGACGATGCCGACCACCGAGACCACGAGCGTGTTCAGAAGCCCGACTACGAACACGCGCAGGAACGTGTCCGAGCCGGTGTAGGGAATCAGGGTCTGATTGACGTCGAAGCCGGCATTGTTGCGGAGGAAGCCGAACCCGGCGGCGATGTGCTGGTTTTCGAGGTTGGCGCGGGCGTTGGAGACGATCTCATAGCCGATCCAGCCCAAGATCGCCGCGAAGGCAAACTGGACGGCAATGCCGTTCCAGCCTGCCTTGCCGCCCAGCACACGCCTGATCTTCAGCGCGATCTGGGGCGGCGGTTTACGGGCCTCGGTGCTCATCGCCGCGAGCTGCGGATCAGGGTGATCAGCGGATCGGCGGCGCGTACTGGAGACCGCCCTTGTTCCAGAGATTGTTGAGCCCGCGATTGATGGCCAGCGGCGAGCCCGAGCCGACGTTGCGGTCGAACACCTCGCCGTAATTGCCGACCGCCTTCACGATCCGCACAACCCAGTCCTTGGTCAGGCCGAGCTGTTCACCGAAATTACCGTCGCTGCCGAGCACGCGCTTCAGCTCCGGGCTTTCCAGCTTCGCCTTCTCGTCGACGTTCTTCGAGGTCACGCCGAGCTCTTCAGCCGTGATCATCGCAAACAGCGTCCATTTCACGATGTCGAACCACTGGTCGTCGCCGTGGCGCACCATCGGCCCGAGCGGCTCCTTCGAGATGATTTCGGGGAGCACCATATGGTCGTTGGGATTGGCGAGCTTGAGGCGGTTGGCGTACAGGCCCGACTGGTCGGTGGTGAAGACGTCGCAGCGGCCGGCTTCATAGGCCTTGACCGTTTCGTCATTGGTGCCGAACGCGATCACCTCGTACTTCATGTTGTTGGCCTTGAAGTAGTCGGCGAGATTTTGCTCGGTGGTGGTGCCGGTCTGCACGCAGACCGATGCGCTATTGAGCTCGAGCGCGGAATTCACCTTGAGGGACTTCTTCACCATGAAGCCCTGCCCGTCATAATAGGTCACGCCGGTGAAGTTGGCACCGAGCGAGGTGTCGCGCGAGATGGTCCAGGTGGTGTTGCGCGAGAGCACGTCGATCTCGCCGGATTGCAGGGCCGTGAAGCGGTCCTTAGCGGACAGCGGCACGTATTTGACCTTGGTAGGATCGTTGAAGATCGCCCCGGCGATGGCGCGGCAGACGTCGACGTCGAGCCCGGTCCAGTTGCCCTTGTCGTCGGGCGATGAGAAGCCCGGCAGGCCCTGGCTGACGCCGCAGGACAGCATGCCCCGGTCCTTGACGGTCTTGAGCGTTTGCGCATCGGCGGCCTGCGCGGTGAGGCCCGTGGCGAGAGCCAGAGTGAGAGCCAGGGTTACGCGTTTCATGGGCTTTGGGCCTTTCAAAATCGTCTCAAGTGTCGGGAACGTTGTCTTTGGGGTCATCTCTGCCAGGGTCAATCGTACCAAGGCTAGCCTTGCAAGACTCATGCTGGCAAACCTAGCCGAACACCCGCCGATCTCGGGAGGCCATACCTTCATCCCCGCCGAAAGGCGCCCGCCGTTATGGCTGTAGCGCAAAGTCCGGTCAGGCGATGGATCGAAGGTCGCGGCAGGCCCCTCAACATGCGGCGACTGAATAGCACCTGCGCATCACAGAACGACTGGCGTGCCGGGTCAAGGGGTTGACGGGACTCTTCTGTGTTCTGTTATTAACGACAGCGGCCTTTCGGCCAGCCCGCGGGCGCGACGCGCCCGCTGCAAACGCGGTTTTGAAAGCAGACGCATGGATTCCTCGCACCCCTCCCAGCAGCAGGCCGAGACCCGGCTGGTCACCTCCGGCCGCGACACCAAGGCGCAGAAGGGGTTCGTCAATCCGCCGGTGTTTCACGGCTCGACCGTGCTCTATCCGACCGCCGAGGACCTGCACGCCCATCGCGGCGAGTTCACGTATGGCCGCCACGGTTCCCCCACCACGAAGGCCTTCCAGGAGACGCTGATGGCGCTGGAGGGGCCGCAATGTGCCGGCGTCGGCATCGTGCCGTCGGGACTGTCGGCGATCTCGACCACCCTGCTCTCGGTGCTGAAGGCCGGCGACCATCTCCTGGTCTGCGACAACGTCTATCGGCCCTCGCGCAATTTCTGCAACGGCATGCTCACCCGCTATGGCATCGAGACCACCTATTTCGATCCGCTGATCGGCGCCGGCATCGATAAGCTGTTCAAGCCCAACACCCGTGCCGTCCTGGTGGAGGCGCCAGGCTCGCAGTCGTTCGAGATGCCCGACATCCGCGCCATCGCCGAGGTCGCCCATGGTCGCGGCGCGATCGTCATCGACGACAACACCTGGGCGACGCCGCTCTATCACCGCTCGCTTGAACAGGGCGTCGACATCAGCATGCAGGCGGCCACCAAATATATCGGTGGCCATTCCGACATCATGTTCGGCACCATCTCGGCCAACGCCAAGGCCTGGCCGATGGTCGCCGAAGGCATCCGCCTGCTCGGCGTCTGTGCCGGCCCCGACGACGTCTTCCTGGCGCTGCGCGGTCTGCGCACGCTGTCGGTGCGGCTGGCCCAGCATCATCGTTCGGGGCTCGACATGGCGCGTTGGCTCGCCGCCAGACCCGAGGTTGCGCGCGTGCTGCATCCGGCACTCGAGACGGATCCCGGCCATGCGATCTGGAAGCGTGACTTCACCGGCGCGTCCGGCCTGTTCAGCATCGTGCTGAAGCCGGCGCCGCAGAAGGCGGTCGACACCATGCTCGACACGCTCAAGCTGTTCGGCATGGGCTTCTCCTGGGGCGGCTTCGAGAGCCTCGTGATTCCCTTCGACTGCGACAGCTATCGCACCGCGACCAAATGGGCGCCGGGCGGCCCGACTCTGCGCCTGCACATCGGGCTCGAGAGCGTCGACGACCTCAAGGCCGATCTCGACCGCGGCTTCGCTGCTCTCAAGGCGGCAACGTGAGCCTGCTCACAGGGCATCGTGCGCGAGGACGCGGCATCGCGCGCCGCGGGAACGTGCACGCGCCGTAAACGTTAACGGCGACGCGCCAACAAATGATTTGATCCGCCGACGTTTGGCGCTAGCCTCACCAATCGACTCCAATCCGGACACGGAGCATGGGAACGTTGGTTCTGCTTGATCTCATGGGCGGCGTTGCGCTGTTGTTGTGGGGCCTGCACATGGTCCACAGCGGGATCTTGCGCGCCTTCGGTCCCGACCTGCGGCGCCTGCTCGGCAAGGCGCTGAGCAACCGCGTCAGCGCCTTCGCCGCCGGCCTCGGGCTCACCGCCCTGCTCCAGAGCAGCACGGCGACCGCCCTGATCACCAGCTCGTTCGCCGCTGAGGGTCTCGTCAGCCTCGCCGCCGCGCTCGCCATCATGCTCGGGGCCAACGTCGGCACGACGCTGATCGTGCAGGTGCTGTCGTTCAACATCGCAGCCGTTGCGCCGGTGCTGTTCGTGCTCGGCCTCGTCGCCTTCCGCTCAGGCCCGCGATCGCGGATCAAGGACATCGGCCGTGTCTGCATCGGCCTCGGCCTGATGCTGCTCTCGCTGCACATTCTGCTCGACACGCTGGCGCCGGCGGAGAACGCGCCCGGCGTCCGCGTCGTGATGTCGGCCATAACAGGCGATCCCATTCTGTGCATCGTCATCGCGGCTCTCATCACCTGGGCGGTGCATTCGAGCGTCGCCAGCGTCCTGCTGATCATGTCGCTGGCCTATTCGCAGTTCGTGGCGCCTTATGCGGCCCTCGCACTGGTGCTCGGAGCCAATCTCGGCAGCGCCATCAATCCCGTGTTCGAGGGCGCCAGGCGCGACGATCCCGCGAGCTACCGCCTGCCGGTCGGCAATCTCGTCAACCGCGTGATCGGGATTGCCCTGGTCCTGCCCTTCCTGGGCGTGATCGCCGAGCACATGCACGCCTGGCAGCCCGATCTCGCCCGGATGACAGCCGCCTTCCACATCGCCTTCAACGTCGGCACCGCCGTCCTCTTCATCGGCCTGCTCGATATCATGTCGCGGCTGTTGACCCGGCTGCTGCCCGATCGCGTCAAGGAGGCCGATCCGGCCCGCCCCCGCTATCTCGATGAGACCGCGCTGGAGACGCCGTCACTGGCGCTCGCCGACGCCGCCCGCGAAACCTTGCGCATGGGCGATCTCGTCGAGGTCATGCTGCGCAAGGTGATGGCCGCGATGATGACCGGCGACCGCGCGCTGGTCGATCAGGTCTCGAAAACGGACAATCTTGTCGACGGTCTCGACGAGGCCATCAAGCTCTACGTGACCAAGCTCATGCGGGGCAGCCTCGACGAGAGCGAAGGACGGCGCGCGATGGAGATCATCTCCTTCGCCATCAACCTCGAGCATATCGGCGATATCATCGACAAGAGCCTGAGCGAGCTCGCCACCAAGAAGATCAAACGGCGCTTCCAGTTCTCGGCCGAGGGGGCCGAGGAGCTCGCCGCCTTCCACAAGCGCACGATGGATTCGCTGCGGATCGCCTTCGGCGTCTTCATGTCGGGTGACGCAAATGAGGCGCGCAAGCTGCTGGTGGAGAAGACGGCGCTGCGCAATACCGAGCTTGCCGCCGTCGAGCGCCATCTGGATCGGCTGCGCGAGGGCCGCCCCGAGACCATCGAGACCACGTCGCTGCATCTGGACGTGCTGCGTGATCTGCGCCGCATCCACTCGCATATCTGCTCGGTCGCCTACCCCGTGCTGGATGCGGCCGGCGAACCCTATCGCCGGCACGAGGCCGATCAAGCCGCCGTGCCGGCGTCAGGCGCGGCGTCGGCGTTGCCGCGCTAATCCAGCGCGAACGAGAACCGCGCCTCCCGAAAGCAGCAGGCCGGCGGCGCACAGCAGGGTCGGACTGATCCATAGCGTCAGGAACGATACGAGCCGCGCCTCTTCCGGCCACCGAGGATCGTAGGCGATCTTGACCCGCTCGCCGTCGGAATAGGGCTGATCGGTCGATCCTGACGAGGAGGTGAACGTCATCGAGCGGCCGTCGGTCGTCTGGAATCGAAACGTCGGATAGAGGAACGTTCCTCCGTGATTTCTGCCGCGTCGCGCGACCGCCCCTACAAAACGCGCTTCCGTCTGCTCGGCCCGCGCGAGGAATGCGATCGTGCTGCCGAGTTCGAGAACGCCGCGCGAGAGCAGCAGCAGGCCGGCCGCAACGACTGACACGAACAGAACAGTCGATAATTTGCGCATGCCGATCGGGGAGTCGGAGGGCCCGGGGCGCTGCCCCCCGCTCAGCGGTCCAGCGTCTTCGAGGCGCTGCCGCGGTTCTTCACGATCAGCATGATGTTGCGGATATAGATGATGGTCGCGAGCGCCTGTCCGAGGATGATGACCGGCTCGCGCTTCACGACGCCGTAGACCAGCGTCATCAGCCCACCGCCCATGGAGCAGAACCAGAACGCCATCGGCACCACGCTGTTGCCGGCGCGTTCGCTCGCGATCCACTGCACCAGAAAGCGCGCGGTGAAGAACAATTGCGCGACGAGGCCGAACGCGAGCCAGAAATCGAACTTGGCGACGAAGACGTCGTAGAGATAGTTGCTCAGCGCCTGACCGTATTGGATGATCATGCGTTCACCTCGGTCACATCTGGCGTCGTCTTCTTGCGGCGGATCAGCCACCACACGCCGGCGAGATCCATGATGCCGATCCACAGCCGGTCGAAGAAGCCATAATTCGACACGCCGGAACGGCGCGGCCGGTCGATCACGTCGACGTAGGCGATGTCGTAGCCTTCGCGGCGGACCAGCGCCGGGAGGAAGCGATGCAGCCCGTCGAAATAGGGCAGCATCAGGAACACGTCGCGCCGGAACGCCTTCAGACCGCAGCCGGTGTCGCGCGTGCCATCCTTCAGGATCGCGTTGCGAACGCCGTTCGCCACGCGCGACTGTAACTTCTTGAAGCCGGTGTCCTTGCGCCCGATCCGCTGGCCGGCGGCGAGCCCGACGCGCCCCGCTCCTTTTTCGACCGCCGCGATCAGGTCCGGCAGGAACGCCGGATTGTTCTGGCCGTCGCCGTCGAGCGTGGCCACGATCACCCCGCGCGCCGCACGCACACCACTGCGCACGGCTGCCGATTGGCCGCCTGATCTCGCATGGCGGAGCTGACGCAGATTGTCCCGCTGCTTCATGATGCCGGCAAGCCGCTCGCCGGTCGCATCCGTCGAGCCGTCGTTGACGTAGATGATCTCATAGGCCCAGCGGCCATCGAGCGCCGCCGTGATCTCCTCGATCAGGGGCGCGATGTTGTCGGCTTCGTTGCGCACGGGAACGACGATGGAAACCGATGGCTGGGACGTCGACAAATCAAGGCTCGTGGTTGGAATTGGCCTGCCTCCAAGGAACCGGCGCCCCGGCAGGCAGCCGCTTTTATGGGGCGGATGCCCCGTGGGCAACCCTTTTGAGACGGCTCGATACTGCCCCTGGAAGGGGCACGATCGTGCCGTCGGCGCGGATGGCAAAGCCCAGCCTTCGGGCCGCGAACCAATAGCGGACGGCCAAGGCGCCGACCGTGCCGACCATGGCGCCGGCCACGACGTCGCTCGGGTGATGCGCGAGCAGCACCAAGCGCGTCAAGAGGATCACGATTGCGTATGTGAACATGAACACGCGCAGGCGCGGCCACAATGCTGACACCGCAAACGCCAAGGCGAACGCTGCCACTGCATGGCCCGACGGCAGGCTGGTATAAGCCCCCGTCCCCTCGAACGGGATGAAGTTGAACGGGTTGGCTTGTCCGCCGACGAATGGACGTCCGCGTCCGATGAGATATTTCAGGATCTCGGCGACCAACGCTGATACGGCAACCGACAGAAACATGAATTGCAGCCGCGTGCCGAGGCCAAGCAGCAGCGCGCGGCGAGTCCCGTGCAGCCCTGCCGCAACGAATGCCACAGCCACGAGCGCAGCCCCCAGCACCAACAGCACATACTCGTCCTTGCCGAAATCGGTGAGGATGCGGATTGGCCACAGGCTTGGCGTGCCGCGAGCCGGCATCAGCTGGATCTCGGTCAGATCGAACGCGACCATCAGCACGATGACCAGGGCTGCGCCCGTTGCACTGAGCCAGAGCGAATGCCGCGCCAGCTTTCGGGCGGCCTCGGCGCGGCGCGAATGCGAGGGCGTGCGCACGAGCTGCGCCAGCGCATGCCAGGACACGGCGAGCAATTGCGCGGGATAGCCTGCTGGCGGCCCAATGTCGTTCGGGGCCCGCATCTATTCGGTGCCTTCCGAGCGGAAGATCGAGATCGCGATCGCGCGCCCTTGCGAAAAATTATAGCCCTCGATGCGCGTACCGACCTTGTAGCGCAGCCCGATCGCCTCGGCGCGCTGCACGAAGCTGCGCTCCGAGCGTTGCTCGATCAGCGCGAAGCGACAGCTGCCCTGCCGCAGGAAGTCGGCCGCGCCCGAGCCGTCGGTGAGCAGCGTCTGCGTGCCCGTCAGGAACACGAGGCTCGGTTCGTGATAGCCGGCAGCCGCCGCCTTCGGTCCGACGCAGGTGACGTTGCGAAGCGCGCGCGCGATCTCGATGCTCGGAAACAGCGGGGTCAGCGACGGCAGCACGATGCCATAGACCGTCACCGCCAGCATCAGCGCGGCGACCAGCGCGTTCAGCAGCGAGCGCTCGGCGCGATTGTTGTCGTAGAGCCACCAGGCGAACAGGCCGAAGATCAGCGACGCCGCGATGAACGGCCAGGCCACGAAGGCCGGCTGGCGCGTCAGCATCACCGCGCCGACCACCGCGATGACCGAGGCGGCCGCGGGGATCGCGAACCACCAGGCCGAGCCGCGCATCAGCCAGGACCGCGACAGCACACGCCGCTCCACCGCCCCCGCGGTGAGGATCGCAATCGCGGGATACAGCGGCAGCACATAGTGCGGCAGCTTGGTCAGCACGGCCTCGAACACGATCCAGGAGGGAACCAGCCAGGCCAGCAGGAACTGCGCGCCGGGCTCGCGGCGCGCCCGCCACACCGCGGGCGCCGCCATGGCCGCGAGCGGCGCGCCCGGCCAGAAGGTGATCCAGAACAGCGCGAGATAAAGCCCGGGCGGCGCGCCGTGGGATTCCTGGGCGCCTATCTTGCTCAGCATGTCGCCGCCGACGGAATCGGCGAAGAAGGCATCGCCCGCACGCCAGAAGATCGCGACGAACCAGGGCAGCACCAGCACCAGCATCCACATCAGGCCCCAGACCGGACGCAGCCGCCACAGCCAGGAGGCATCGCGGTCCTGGATCGCGAGCGCGACGATGGTCAGGCCCGCAAACATCAGGATCAGCGGACCTTTGATCAGGATACCGATGGCGAGCGCGCTCCAGAAGATCGCCGGCCAGCTCCAGGGCGGATGGGTCTCATCTTCCGCGCGCTGCCAGGACAGATAGGCCCGTGCCATCGCGCCCATCGCGGCGACCACGCAGAACAGCAGCATCGCATCGGTCTTGGCGAGACGCGCCTCGACACCGAGCAGCACCGAGGCGCACATCATCAGCGCCGCCAGCACCGCGGCGCGCCGCGTGACGAAGCCAAGCGCGGCCCAATAGGTCATGAGCACGGCGCCGATCGCTCCTAACAGCGACGGCAGCCGGTAGACCCAGATGCGCAATTCGGCCTTCGGCAATTTGAGCGCCGCTGCGGTTTCGACCGCGGCCGATTGCAGCCAGTAGATGCCGACCGGCTTCTTGTAGCGGACGTCCTCCTGGAAGCGGATGTCGACATAGTCGCCGCTCTCGACCATCTGCTTGGTGGCCTGGGCAAAGCGCGCTTCGTCGCGGTCGATCGGCGGGATGGTGAAGAAGCCCGGCAGGAATAGCAGCAGCGCGCACAGCACCAGGAAGCCGACCGCACGGGCGTGGCTGGCCGTGACGATATCGAGCATGCGCACGAGCCCGCTGCCTGGATTGACGGGCGATTTCGGCTCGCGGGGGGCTCCAAAACGGGGCGTTGGGTAGGTCTCGGCCATTGGTTCCGCTTACGCTGAAACCGCCATCGCCACAACCGCTTAAGCCGGCCTCATTGAATTCGAATGACAACTGTGTCCGCCGCGCCCGTGGCATCGATCACGGTGAGCCGCGCAAAGCCCGGACCGGGCGGATCGATCAGCCGCTGGCGACGGCCGTCGATCTCGCCGAGCGCGGTTCCGTTAACCATGACGGTCATAGGCAGAACGCCGCCGGCGACTTTGACCGGCATGGCTGCGCTCTCCCGACCACCCGATCGATCGACGTCGATCCGCGAGCCGTTGAGCGGAAACTGAATGTGCAGCGCCTGCTCGCCCCCGGTGCGCACCAGTTCCCCCACGGGACGGAACCGCTTCAACGGCAGCGGCAGCTTGGTGTTGCTGGCCACCAGGGTTCCTCTCGGGGGCTTCGGCAATGGAGCCAGCGTCTTGCCGGTCCGGGCGAAGGCGTCGAACAGGATCGGCGCGGCGGCGACGCGCCCGATCAGGCCGGGAACCGGGGCTCCGTCGGGCCGGCCGACCCAGACGCCGACGGTCATGCGGCCATCGAAGCCCACCGACCAGGCATCGCGATAGCCGTACGAGGTGCCGGTCTTGAAGGCGATCCGGTTATGAGCGGCGTTCTCCGGGGGCGGCGTGCCCAAGAGCACATTGCCGACCTGCCAGGCCGCAACCTGGTCCAGCAGCCGCAACGGCTCGCGGTCATCCCTATCAGCTATGACCTCACGCAGCGGCTTGGTGGTGCCGAGACGTGCGAAACCCGTATAGAGCTGGACGAGGTCCTGGAGCGTGACGCCGACGCCGCCGAGACCCATGGCGAGCCCGGGCGCCTCGTCCTTGGGCAACACGAGATTGCCGCCGGCCTGCCGCAACCGCGAGGCCAGCCGGCTGGAGCCGACGCGATCGAGGAGCACGATGGCAGGCACGTTCAGCGACAATTGCAGCGCCTTCCTCACCGGCACCGTACCCTGGAACGTCATGTCGAAATTTTCCGGCGCGTAGGAGCCGAAGCGGACCGGCCGGTCGTCGATCAGGCTCTCCGGATGGACGAAGCCATCCTCGAAGGCGAGCCCGTAGATGAAGGGTTTCAGCGTCGAGCCCGGCGAGCGGATGGCGCGGGTCATGTCGACCTGCCCTGCCCGGCTCTCGTCGAAATAATCGGCCGAGCCGACGCGGGCGAGCACGTCGCCGCTCTCATTGTCGACCACGATGATGCCGACCGAGATATTGGGCCCGAGCGCAATGGCACGATCACGCGCCAGCGGCTCCAGCACCTTCTGCAAGTTCGCATCCAGCGTCAGCTTGATGACCGGCGTGTCCTTCACGATCGAAAGCGCGGTGTCGGAGGCATGCGGCGCCAGGATCGGCATCGGCTTGCGCAGCTTCGGAATGGCAACGGCCTTGGCCTGCTTCGCATCTTCAGCGCTGACCTGATGCTCGGAGACCATGCGGTCGAGCACGCGGTCGCGCGCGATGCGGGCTGCCTCGGGATGGCGGTCAAGCCGGCGCGTCTCCGGCGATTGCGGCAGAGCCACCAGCAGCGCGGCCTCTGCCAATGACAGCCGCTTCGGCTCCTTGCCGAGATAGGCGATCGAGGCGGCCCGGATGCCTTCGAGATTGCCGCCGTAAGGGGCGAGCGCGAGATAGAGACCGAGGATCTGCTCCTTGCTCAAGCTTCGCTCGATCTCGATGGCCCGCACCATCTGCCGCAGCTTGGCATAAAGCGAACGCTGTCGCCGCGGCTCCATCAGCCGCGCAAGCTGCATGCTGATGGTCGAGCCGCCCGACACGATGTGGCCGCGCGTTGCAAGCTGCAATGCGGCCCGGCCCAGCGCCAGCGGATCGATGCCGTCATGGGCGTAGAAGCGCTGATCCTCATAGGCGAGCAGCAGTTTTAGATAGGTCGGATCGACGTTCGTCTTGGCATCGACCGGCAGCCGCCACCGCCCATCCGCCATGGCATAGGCGCGCAGCAGCTTGCCATTGCGGTCGACGATGGTGGTGGAGACCTGCCGCGCCTCGTCGAGCGGCAAAGGACCGAGGGAGTAGACCCAGGCGACGAACCCGACGATGGCGAGGATGAGCATCAGCGCGAGGGCGGAGAGGACTTGAAAGCCCCTGCCCCCTGCTCCGTCATGGCCGGGCTTGTCCCGCCTGTGCGGCCGAAGCCGCTTCGGCGAGGCGGAGGCCCGGCCATCCACGTTCTTGCTCGCGGGGCCAAAGTCCGTGGATGCCCGGGACAAGCCCGGGCATGACGACGGAGGTTGTGGCCCGTTCGGAGCGTCAGTCATTCCAAACACTCACTTCGCCGCCCGCACCTCGACGGTCCCCGTCCCAGTGCGGCCGTAGCGCGAGGGATTATACATGTCCTCGACATAGGCCTGCGGCAGCACGTATTTGCCGGGCGAGACCGCGCGCACGACATAGGCGACGGTGAAGACCGATTTGGAATCCGAGGCCCGGTCGACCGCCGCGGTGAAGCGGTCGTCGCGGAATTCGGTGTCTTCAGGCTCCTCGCCATCCTCGATCCAGTCCAGCGTGCCGCTGTCGCCGGACGAGACCAGCTTCGGATTGTCGATCTCGAGGCCCGCTGGCAGATAGTCCGACACCATGATGTGGCCGTATTCGGGCTTCGCCTCGGTGATCTTCAGCACCACCGCAAAGCGCTGGTTCTGCTTGACCTTGCTAATGTCGGCGGGCTTGCCGTCGAGCGTGAAGTAATTGCGCTCGATCTTGAAGCCGTTCGACGCCGCCGGCTCCGGCGTGACCGGCGAGCCCGACACCGAGACCACCGCCTGCACCGGCGCATCGCCGGTGTTGGTGATCTTCAGCGGCCTGCCCTCCAGCGTCGCGGCCTTGTAGCTGCGATAGAGCGCGGTCTTGACCGGCTGGCCGTCCACTTCCATGGACAAGTTCTCCTTGGCCAGCGCCCGCGCCGCCAGCACCAGCCAAGCATTCTCCTGCGTGGAGGTGTAGGGCGTCAGCCCGCGCGCGGTCTCGACCCGCGATACCGCCTGCGTCAACGTTGCCTTCGGCGCGTTGCCTTCACTCGCGAGCGAAACCAGCGCCGCGGCATCGCGAAGCTGCGAGCCATAGTCGGTGCGGCCAAACTCCAGCACGGGTTTCGGCGCGAGGCTGTCGAGCGCGGCACCATAGACCCGCTCGGCGCGATTGCGGTCGCCGACCAGCGCCAGCGCCGCCGCAAGCTGCGACTTCGCGATTGGGGTTGCGAGGTTGCTGAGCTTAGTATCGGCGAGATAGCGGAGGTCGCCGATGGGAGCCGCGCCATTGCGTGCGAGCACGTAGAGGCCATAGGCGAGCTCGCGGCCACCGTCCTTCTCCGGCTCGTTGGCATTGACGACGGAGTTGCGGATGCGGTCGAGCGCGTTCTTGAACAGCACGTCCGGCACCGCAAAGCCCTTTTCGCGGGCGCGGGTCAGGAAGTCCGTCACATAGGCATCCAACCAGGCATCGTCACCGCCCGCCAACCACAGGCCGAACGAGCCGTTGGAGCCTTGCCGCGCCAAGAGCCGCTCGATCGCGTCGCGGATGCGCTGGTCAACCTCGGTGTCCATGGCGAGATGCGCGCCGGCGGCGAGATCGTTGACGTAGAGCAGCGGCATCGCGCGGCTCGTGATCTGCTCCGAGCAACCATAGGGATAGCGGTCGAGCGCTTTCAGGATCGTCGCGGCATCGAGCGCGGTTGACAGGCTCGCCGACACCGAGACGCTGCCGGTGCCCGGCACAAGGTCGGAGAACATGTCCGGCGTCAGCGTCAGGCTCTCGCCCTTCGCCAGCGTGCGGATCGAGCGCCGCGCCAGCACCTGCGTCGCCGCCTTGACGTCGAGCGCATAGTGACGCGCGAGCGTAAGGCCGTTCGGCCCCTTGATGTCGACGTCGAGCGTCGCCTGCCCCGCCGCGGTTGCGTCGATCGTGAGCGAGAACGCGTTGCGCTGCTTGGCGGCGAGCTTGACTGTGGTCGCGGGATTACCGGTCATCTTCACCGGCCCGCCCGTCGTCACGTTGATAACGTAGTCGCCGGCCTGGCCCTCGACATTGTCGATCTCGAGATTGACCATGCCGCGGTCGCCGTTGAGCAGGAAGCGCGGCAGGGTCGTCGTCAGCACCACCGGATCGCGGATCACGACATCGGTGTTGGCGTGACCGAGTTTCGTGGCGGTCCACGCCACCGCCATCACGCGCGCGGTGCCGGCGAACTCCGGAATGTCGAAGCTCACCTCGGCTGTGCCATCAGCAGCAACGGTGACGATGCCCGAATACAGGGCCAGCGGCTTCTGCGTGGGCGGCGAGCCCTGGAGCTCGCCCGCACCGGCATCGCCGCCGGACTTGAATTGGCCGCGCGTGCCCGACATGCCGTCGATCAGCTGGCCGTAGAGATCGCGGATCTCAGCGCTCAGGCGGCGCTGGCCGAGATAGTAATCATCCGGTGCCGGCGGCTTGTAATTGGTGAGGTTGAGGATGCCGACATCGACCGCGGCGACGACGACCTTGGCGTCCTCGCCCGGATTGAGCCCGTCAAGCTTGACCGGGATCTTCAGCGTCGAGTTCGGCCGGATCAGCGCCGGCGGCGTCAGCTTCACCTGCAACGTGCGGGTCTGCTTGTCGATGCCAAACCATTTCAGGCCGATCGCCCGGCCCGGCATGCGCTGGGCGGCCGCATCGAGCGGACGGCGCAGCGTCGCCACCACATAGGCGCCGGTGCCCCAGTCCTTGCCGATTGGAAGCTTCACCTGCGCCGTGCCTTCCTTGACGTCGATGGACTGCGTCGTCAGCAGGCGGTCGCCGAGCACGTTGATGGTCAGCTTGCCGGCGCTGCGCACATTCACGGACACCGTCATGGTGTCGCCGGAGGCGTATTGCGGCTTGTCGATCGAGGTCTCCAACAGGTCCGGCGTGTCGGCGCTACCGTCGGAATACCAGCCGACGTCGAACTGCACCGAGGTCACCGGGCCGTCGGCGTCGTTCGACTTCACATCGAGCCGATAGCGGCCGGGCTGGGGGTTCAGCGAAATCCGCGACGGCTTGTCGGCGGCGATCACGACATCACCATCGGCAACGCGCGAGGTGGACTTGACCGGCTCGTACTCCCAGTAATTGTTCTGGCGATACCACTGGTAGCGCAATTCCATCTTCAGGAGCTCGTAGCGCAGGCCATCGCGGGCGAGTGTCTTGCCCTCGGGCGAGACGAACACGACGTCGAACTCGGCCTTGTCGCCCTCGGCGACGTTCTTGTCGCCGAACAGCGGCTTGACGCCAATCATGGCGGTCGCCGGCGCGATCGGCAGCACGAGCTTGCGTTCGACGGCACGGCCGCCGGTCTCGACCATGCGGACGAAGATCTGTGCCTCTTGCGGCCGCGTCGAGGCCGGCTGCTTGTCCAGCGTCACCGGGAAGGTCGCAACGCCGTTGGCGTCAGCTTCGGGCAGGTTCTCCAGCGGCGTGCGCTCGTTCGAGGTGGTTTCCTCGTCGTCGACGCCGAACTGGTAGCCGGCAAAGCCCGGGCGCTGGCTCGCAGGGGCGACCAGCATATCACCTTCGAGCTGGAGGCCCGAAGCCGGCGCGCCATAAAGGAAATGACCGTCCGCCTTCAGCTCCACTGGAGCATTAGCTTTGATCAGCTTGTCCTTGGCGGACAAGTCGAATTCGATCCGATCAGGGACGTAATCCTCGACCATGAAAGTGGTCTCGCCGACCGATGTGCCCTTCGGATCGGTAAAGGCGCGCACCCGCCAGGTCCCGGTCGGGACCGCCGAGTTGAGCGGCACGGCGAGCGTGCGGCCACCGGCGCCCTGGTCGGACAGCACGGCGCGGCGGAATTCGACGCCGTCGGGGCGCTCGATCACCAGCGTCAGCGGCCCGCCGGTGACGGCGTTGCCCTGCCCGTCACGCAAGAGCGCAGTGAGATAGACGGTCTCGCTGGAGCGATAGACGCCGCGCTCGGCATAGACGAAGGCATCGGCGCCTGCCGGCACCGCGCGGCCCGAAACGCCACGGTCGGAAAGGTCAAAGGCGGAGGTCTTCAGGCTGAGGAAGGCATAATCGGCTTTCTCGCCCGTGACCGTCAGCAGCGCCGGCGACAGCCCGCCCTCGCCGCGCGCGAGGCCCGCCTCGAACAGCACATGGCCGCTGTCGTCGGTCTTGCGGGTGGCCAAAATCTCATTGTTGCGGGCAACCAGGCGCACCTCGGCCTTGCCGACCGGATCGGTTGAAGCCAGCGAGTTGACGAAGACGTGGATGCCGTCATTGCCGGAATAGGCCGACACGCCGAGGTCGGAGACAATGAACCATTGCGTGGCGAGCTGGTACTCGTTGTCGGAGCCTGGCCCCTTGGCCGCAGCGGTCATGACGTACACACCGGGCTGGAGCTCGCCGAGCGCCTGGTCGACCGGGAAAGCCGTGGTGACGTCCCGGTTCAGCGTCATCGCGGTCGCAAGCTCGCCGGACCAGACCTTGACGCCGCGCTCGTCGCCCAGATCTGAGAGCTGATATTTCGACAGCGTCTTCTGGAAGTCGCTGTCAACGACCGTGTTGATCAGATTGCGGTCGCCGATCCGGAACACGTTGATGCTGACCGCAGGCGTGTTGACGCTGACCACGGGAATGCCGCGCTGGCCGGTCCTGGGCAGCACATAGGCGCGGCTGGTGAAGCGCACGAAGGGTTTTCGGTCGCGCACATAGACGTTGAACTCGGCCGATTTCGGCAGGCTCTCCTTCACGGCTGACGGCAGGCCGGCGCGCAGGTTGATGTTGTAGCGCTCGCCGTGCTTCAGCCCGTCGACGCAGAGCTGCTTGCCTTCGGCCGACAGCGCCGGCTTGTCGGTGCCAGCCAGCGCCAGGAATGGCGCGAAGTCGGTGCGCTTGGCGAGCTCTTCCGAGAACTGGAAGCAGGCGCGTGGGCTCGCCGAATCCGAGTCCACGGTATAGTCGAACAGCCGAAAACCGTGCTCGTCGCGCAGCTTCTCATACTGCCCGCGGACGTCGGCGACCTCGCGCATGTCCAGCGACAGCCGCATCGCATCCAGCGCCGGCCGCCACAGCTTGCGTTCGGCCATCGACTTGCCGAGCACGGCGAGCGCGTCGGCCTCCTCGCCCGGATTGCCGGCGCGCTGGTAAGCGATATAGGCGGCAGTCGAGGCACGCTCCCAGAGGAACGTCTGCTCGCTCGACGTCTTCGGCGAGATCTGGAAGATGGCCTTGGCGAGCCGCAGCCAGTTGCCGGCATCCTCCGGCGTGGTCGCCGCGATCTGCCCGAGCACCGAGAGGCCGGTGCGATAGTCGTTGCGCCGGAAGGCGGCGTCGGCATCGGTACGCAGCGTCGCGCTGGTCTTGGCGACCGGGCCCGCTTCGCTCTTGATCTGGGCCTCCAGCTTGATCGCGGAATCGGCGAGATCGTCGCGCTTGAACGCCTTGTCGGCGGCCTGTGCTGCGCTAAGGCCGAGCGCCAGCGTGGCGCAGAGTGTGACGGCGCGGATCAGACCGATCATGATGGACTCCCGGAAATCGCGGACGAACGCCGCGGCGGTAAATGAAATGCGCGGAATGGTGACGGACTCAAGGCGATGGAACCAAAGGTGCAAATCGTCGCATTCGCCATGACAAGGCAAGCCCAGAGGAGACCGGTCAAGATACCGCCGCGCACGCCGTCCTGATGGCGCAGCAATACCAGACCGGTCGACCGGTGGCCGTGTCCCGGAAGCTAGCCAGCGCTCCCGGCGATGTGATCCATCGTCCAGTACACTGCCGCTCAACCCGGCACCCTGACGCCCCACCGTTCCGCTTTGTCGCGGCTCTGAGGAAAACGGTTCGGTTCAGACTTGGCGAAACGCCAGATTTTTCATATTGGCATGGTAGATGAACAGCCAGCCCCCGACTGGGGCGGCTGAAAACGGTCCCGTAGCTCAACTGGATAGAGTAGCGGATTTCTACTCCGCGGGTTGCAGGTTCGAGTCCTGCCGGGATCGCCAGCCTTGTTCATCTTCCAACCTCAGCCTGATGCATCGTCCACCACCGGGCGATGGCCGCGGCCAGATTATTCCACAGCTCCGTCGGCAAATCCGGCACGGCCACCCGGACGCTATACTGGTCCGTGGTCGCATCGTGAAACCACTCGGTCGCGGCGAAGTCGAAACCGAAGCTGCCGGCGTGACGGATGGGGAAGCCCTCGCCGCGCAGTTCGTTGCTCATGTCTTCGGCGGCCTGTCGCGCGCTCGCCTCGTCGAGCGGGCGTCTGCTCCGAAGCGTCACGTAGAGGCCGTGGGTGAAATGGAGCTCGGCCGACAGCGCCGGGAGCTTCGCGGCAAAATATCGGGCCGTGCTTCGTCCGTTGCGCAAGATCGCCGCAACGCGCCTTTTGGTCAGAGCCCAGTAGGTCGCACTGCCCGCAAAGGGCGGGAAGTGTGCCGGCAACGCCGCGCCGCCGAGAAGCCGCACCGCTTTACGCGTTTCGGCGGCGAGCCCTTTGCAGTCAAGGCGCCCCGCCCGCTGCTCGTGCTCATTGCCGTGCACGAAAACCGCCGAGCCGAGCCGGCCATATTCCGCTCCGAGCGAATCGAGCTTGTTGTGGCTTCGCACCAGCACCAGCGGAATTCCGTATCGCCGGGCCCACCGCAGGACACGCCTGATGCGACCCGATCTGCCGGCGAAACAGGTCGTGTCGAAAACCAGGAGATCGAGCCCCGAGCCATCACTACGCAGCGCGGCCTCGAAAGCGCCGGCAAAGGAGCAGGAATCCAGCATAAGCATGCGCGGAGAATTCGCCCTGGCAAACCCATCGCCTAGCGGAAGCTTCAAGCTCACGAGCTGCAGATGAGGGACAAAGCTCCGGATCAGCTCCAGCGTCTCGCCGTAGGAGCCTGGGAGCACGATAATGTCAGACTTGTCGACGATCTGCGCGGAGGCAAGGAGCACGGCGGAGAGCGCGGCCATGCCTGACGCGGTGTAGATCGCCGTACTCGTACAGCCGCACTCGAGCTCATAAAACGAAGGACCGCGTACCCTGAGATCGGCGCGCTGGTAGTCGTAACTGAACTCGAACGGCCCGCTGGAAGGATCGGCCGCATGCGACCAGGCCGTCTCCGTCGCCTTCCACTCATGCAGCTCATGCTCTGCCCTCAGCGCCGCAGTGATCTGGAATTTGGACCTGACGACCTCGTCGACGGATCGTGGACGTGCCAAATCGAGCCGGTTCCTCAGACAATCATTCAACAGCCTGAGTTCCTGATGCTTTCGTTCCAGATAGGCTGCAAGCGTCTCCATGCGGATCTTGGATAGGTGCCATCTGCAACGTCAACGTCCGGGCCTTGCGTTGGGTCCAGCATCTGCCCGCGCGGTCTGCAACGAAGGCCGCTCTTCGCAGTTAAAGACTGTGCAAGGAGGACATCATGGCTGATATCAGAGAGCACATGAAAATCATCGGCAAGGACGGCGCCCATGTCGGCACCGTCGACCGCGTCGAGGGTAATCGCATCAAGCTGACCCGGAAGGACAGCCCCGAGGGTCACAAGGACCATCATCACTATATCGACATGAAATATGTCGGCGCGGTCGAGGGCGACGTCGTCAAACTGTCGATGAATGCCGACGCCGTGCCGAAGACGGAAGCGGCATAAGACAATAAGCCCCTTCCGGGGCTTTTTCTTAGTTCATGGAGCCGCTTCGAGCCTCGCCGATTCGAGGGGCATTCCGATCTTGTCGCAGTTCAAGAAAGCGTGCGCAGGCCTGTTCGGCTGCCCGGAGAGCCCTACCTATCCGGCATGCAAAAGGGCCGTCGAAGGATATTGTGATGCCGCCATCCGATTGGACAAGAATGGCCATCACATCCGGGGTTGCCGCCACCGCCATGGCGTTTTTGGCGATTGACGCTGCCGTGGATGTGAGCCCGGGCGGCATCGCAAAGCGCCTTGAAGTGGTGCAAGCTCCTCTTACGGACGCCGCAGTCGGTCACCATCAACTGGCCTTCGCCGTTCGGGCCTGGGCGCGTGGAAGCGACCAGACGCATCGTCCGGCCGCCTATCAAACATGCATCGAGCGTCACGAGCACAGGCCGCAGCCGGGAGGCATCGATCGCGGCGTTTGACGGCAGCAGTTGGCGCTGCTGCCCGCGCAGCATCATGCGGTCGATCCTGTTCAGGATGAAGCGGGCTGAATCCCCGTGAAAAATTCTGTGCGTCGTGGAACGAGACCACCACCGGCACGTTGGATGTGGCGAAATAAGGTGGTGCCGACCTACCAGCCCCGGTCGGCTTTGAAGGACCCCGTGCTTGTCCCCGAGCACGGGGTTTTTCTCGTCGCGAATGAGGCTGCCGGCCGCAATGCGGCTAGTCCGTCCGCTCCTCACGCCGATCGCGGGCGAGCTGGTGCCAGGCCAGGGCCAGCTGGATCAGGCGTTGCCGATCGGCGCCTTCGGACGCTGCGGCCCGCCTCATCGCGGCCTCGGCCTCGTGCTGTGGATCGTACTTGCTGCACATGAGGCTGACCGTATAACCGGCCGATCTGGACAAGCGCATGGCAATTTCGCCCGTATGATTGCGGGGTACTTTCCTCGGCATCCAAGGCACGTTTGAGGGTCTGTGAACTGCGTCACAGCCTGCACCCCGTATGTCCGCTAAACAGCGCTCCAACGCTCCACGGTGGTGTTCAGGTCATGACACACAAAGCAGCAGCCGAAGTGGTCGTCCCGACGCAACGACAAAGGTCCGACCTGCTCGGCATCGCCTATCTCGGCACCATCACCATCGTGATGCTGGCCTGGATCGGCGGCCTGGTCTGGGCCGCGATGGCGTTCTTCAACTGGCTGGTGTCCTGACGTGCAAGGCGCAGAGCCTGCCATGAGCGAGCGACAGGGGTCGTGCGCTAGAACAAATGGGGCAGCATCTGCGAGAGCTTGATCCCGCCGCAAACGATGATGGCCCACAACGCCACGCTGATCTGGATCGCATCCAGCATGTCCGACATCCCCCGCGAATCATCCCGACGTTTTTTCTTTTGAGACTTGCGCGAGGCGGGAACGAGTGCCAGCGCTAATTTGAAGCCATCGCCGGCGCGCAAAAAAGAGACGGGCCTGGGCCCGCCTCTGCTGCTTCAGATCCAGCTTGGAAAGCTCAATAGCACGCGCGGGGATCGGCCTGCACATACTGGCCGTTCGGATAGCGGTAATAGCAAGTGTCCTGCGCCCAGTAATAGCCGGGCTGAGATGCGGCCGTAGCGCCGGCAATTGCTCCCGTCGCCCCGCCGAGAACCGCGCCTGCGGCAGCTCCCGTTGCGTTGCCCGAGAGCAGGCCACCTAGCACGCCACCCACGATGGCGCCGCCCAGCGCGCTCGCGCCGGGATCGGCCGGCGGCGGAGGCGGAGGTGGCGGCGCATAGGCGACCGGAGGTGGTGGGGCATAGGCCACCGGCTCATCGTCGATGTAGTCCTCTGAAATGTAGGCCGGCGGGCCCGCCATCCGCTGCGGATAATAATACCAGACGCCGCCAACGTCCCACCACCAGCCGGACCGACCGTTGCGGACTTCGTGACGCCAGCGCCCGCCGTCCCAGGCGAGATTGCCGCGATAGGCGTGTCCGCCCCAGTCACGCGCCGGAGCGGGATCGCGCGCATAACGTCCCGGCGGCGGACCGCCGGCGTTGCGCGGGCCGGGACCGGCGTGGGGCTGCAGCGCGGGCCGGGCCGCCTGCCGCGGCGGAGGCTCCTTGCGCATGTTCTGATTGGTCTGGGGCGGCGCGCCTGCGGCCGGCCTTGCCGGCTGTTGGCCTGCCTCCTTCGGCGGTCTGGCCTCCTGCGCCTGCGCCGACAGCGCGAGCAACGACATGGCCGAAACCAAGGGAATGATGATCTTCATGCGGCTGGACGCACTCATGCGTGCTTGACCCCCTACTCTCGATTGCCGTGGTCCCTGGCGCGATAGACGATTCGCCTCACGCTGGGCTGATGCCGGCCGACATAACTGACCTGCTTGATCGGCTAAGTCCCGTTACAAATGATTAAGATCAGAGCAATTTTTCGACCCCAAAGGGCGGCAGAGGGTCGCGCTGGACCGCTCCTAGCGCGCCGGCTCGATCACATTGCAATTGGTCCGCCCCGACATCAGGCAGTCCTGCATCTTGCTGGCCGAAGTGAGGTCGCGGGCAAGCCACCAGCCGACGCCGAGGATCAGAAGCGCGATGATCAAGCCGGCAATCGCGCCGCGGCGGCTATCAGCGGGTTGAGGTCTTCTAGGGGATGTGGGCTTCTGGCCTGGTTCAGGCTTGGGCATGGCTACCTGATTGCGCAACCGGACTGGCTTTATCACCTCTGCGGCAGCCCGTCACATCCCGGTCAGCCTCGCGCGCTCAGCCCCGGGTCTGCCGGATCGCGTCCTTGCGCGAGGTCTCGACGGCCGGAATTGCCTCCTGGACCCGCGGTGCACAGGTTGTGAGCACGAACGCTGTTTGGGTGCATTCCCAATCCGCACCGAGAACGGCGCTCTCGATTGGCTGCGGACGGGCTAGCAGCAACGCGGCGCAGGCCAGCGCCGCCACCACGAAGGTGGCTGCGAGCGCCTTCAGGCTCAGTCGGAAGATCGTCATGCCCGTGCTCCGTCTCGTTGGGGGCGGACGCTAGGCGCCGCTCCGCATGCTCCCCTATGAGGGACATCACAATTCGGCAGTTTTTCCGGGCTACGAGATCGTCGGGGCTGGCGATTTTTCGTTGACCTGGTCGGCTGCGATTATGGGTGGCTTCGCGACGCGCGCCGATGTACACGCTTCTGCGTCGCGTGGCGCCTGCTATGCCCAGCCGACGTACCAACAGGCACTGATGTAGGATTGAAAGCGAGGAAGACAAGGCTCGTAATGAGTGGATTCAGGGAACCCGGCTTCGCAGACCGGCAAAAGGCGGCACAGGACGCCCGCAAAAATCTTTTGAACAAGTTCAAGTCGCAGCCGGGTCCCGATGATCCGGCCGTTGCGGCACGCCGCGCCGAGCGCGAGGCCCTCGCGGCCAAGCGCGCCGACGCCAAGGCTGCGCGCGAAGCCGAAAAGGCCGAGCAGAAGCGCCTCGAGGAAGAAGCCAAGGCCGCCGAGGCCTCGCGAATTGCACGCGAGGCCCAGGAAGCCGCCGAAAGGCAGGCAGCCCTGGAAGCCGAGCAGAAGGCCAAGCGCGATGCCCGCTACGCGGCCCGCAAGGCCAAGCGCAAGTAACGCTCAAAAGTAACGTTCAATTGAAATTGAACCACTCCGGGGCGGTCCGTGGGGGCCGCACCCGGAATTCGAAATCGCGCGGCTCGCCTCAGGCGAGCGTTGCGCGGAGGACGAGGATCAATTCTTCTTCATCATCCCGTCGTCTTTCTTCATTCCGTCCTTCGACATGTGATCCTTCTTCATGCCGTCGTCCTTGGACATGGTATCCTTCTTCATGCCGTCCTTGGACATCGTGTCCTTCTTCATCATGCCGTCGTCCTTGCCCATCTTGTCCTGAGCAAAGGCGGCCGGCGACAGCGCGAGGCCAAGCGACAGAGCGGCAGCCGAAACGCCGAGCACGATGCGGGTGCGAATGGTCATGAGCAGTCTTCCCTTCGAGATGGTGTTGGTCAGCGACGGATGCCGCTACTGTCTCGACGGATTGCCACGCGGCGTTGTTACGCGCTCGCCGATAAATTTCCGCGATATCGCGCCATCCTTTGGTGCAGGCCCGCGCGGATCGGAAGTGTGCAGCGCAGCACGACCGGCACTTGCCGCGACATTCGGTCTCGAACTATCAGATGAGAGATCATCGGGTGAAAGACCGGCTAGGATGGCCTACACGCCGGTCTCAAAGACCCAGACCCAAATCACGCCAAGCAAGAACCGTCCAAAGAACCGTCTCCAAGGGGATCACACCATGCTTACGCGCCGTCATCTGATCGCGACTGCCGTCGCCGCACCCGCCATTCTTCGTTTCGGCACCGGTACGGCGCAGGCCGCCACCACGCTGAAGATCTCGCACCAGTTCCCGGGTGGCACCATCGACAAGGGCGATTTCCGCGACCGGCTCTGCCGCATGTTCGCCGCCGAGGTCGCCAAGCGCAGCAATGGCGACATCGCCGCCGAAATTTATCCGAACTCCTCGCTGATCAAGACCAACGCGCAGTTCTCCGCGATGCGCAAGGGCGCGCTCGACATCAGCCTCTATCCGATGCCCTATGCCGGCGGCGAGCTGCCGGAGACCAATATCGGCCTGATGCCGGGCCTCGTGACCACCTATGACCAGGGCCTGCGCTGGAAGAAGGAGCCGGTCGGCAAGGCGCTGACCGACTTCCTCGCCGACAAGGGCATCATCCTGCTCACCTGGGTCTGGCAGGCCGGCGGCGTCGCCAGCCGCTCCAAGCCGATCGTCGCGCCGGAAGACGCCAAGGGCATGAAGGTGCGCGGCGGCTCGCGCGAGATGGACATGGTGCTCCAGACCGCCGGCGCCTCGGTGCTGTCGGTGCCTTCGAACGAAATCTACGCAGCGATGCAGACCGGCGCCTGCGATGCCGGCATCACCTCCTCGACCAGCCTGATCTCGTTCCGTCTCGAAGAGGTCGCGAAGTCGCTGACCTCAGGCGCGGGCACCTCCTACTGGTTCATGCTCGAGCCGCTGATGATGTCGAAGGCGATCTTCGACAAGCTGCCGAAGAACCATCAGGACATCCTGCTCGCGGTCGGCACAGAGCTCGAGGCCTTCGGCCGCAAGGGCGCGCAGGACGACGACATCGAGGTCGCCAAGGTCTATGAGAAGGCCGGCGCCAAGGTCTCGGTGCTCGACGCTGCGACCGTCGGCAAGTGGCGCGACATCGCCCGCGACACCGCCTGGAAGGACTACAGCGCCAAGACCGCGACCGCTGCGAACCTGCTCAAGCTCGCCACCGACGTCGCGGCATGAGCCACGGTCCGCTTCCGGATCGTGATGACCTGCCGAACGCTGCCGCAAGGACAGGCCTTGCGGCGGCGATCGATCGCGGTCTCGCCGTCCTCAACAGCATCATCATCGTGTTCGCCGCGATCGCGTTGGTCGCGGCGTGTACCATCCTGAGCTACAGCGTGCTGAGCCGCGCCCTGTTCAAGGCCGCCAATTACTGGCAGGACGAGGCCGCGGTGTTCCTGCTGGTCGGCGCGACCTTCATGACGGCGGCCTACGTGCAGCAGAACCGCGGCCACATCGGCATCGAGGCCTTCGTCGGCCTGCTCTCGCCGTTCGCGAACAAGGTCCGCCTCTGGCTGGTTGACGCCGCAACGTTGCTGTTCTGCGCCTTTTTCACCTGGAAGTCCTGGACGCTGGCCCATGAAGCCTATGTCGACGGTCAGGTCTCGAACTCGATGTGGTCGCCGCCGCTCGCCATCCCCTATTCGCTGATGGCGCTCGGCATGAGCCTGCTTTGCGTCCAGATCATCGTGCAGCTTGCGCTGCCTTTCGCAGGAGCCAAGCGTCCATGAGCGTTTTCGGTATCGGCCTCGCCTACGGCATCGCGACGCTGCTCGTGATGTTTTCGGGCATGCCGATTGCGTTCGCGCTTGGCGCGGTCGCAGTCGTGTTCATGGGCATCTACATGCCCGCAGCTTCGCTCGATACGGTGACGCAGAACGTCTACGAGGAAATGGCTTCGATCACGCTCTTGTCGATCCCGCTCTTCATCCTCAAGGGTGCCGCGATCGGCAAGTCGCGCGCCGGCCAGGATCTCTATTCGGCGCTGCATGCCTGGCTGCATCGCGTGCCCGGCGGGCTCGGTGTCGCCAACGTGTTCGCCTGCGCACTGTTTGCGGCGATGGCGGGCTCTTCGCCTGCGACCTGCTCGGCAATCGGCTCGGCCGGCATCCCCGAGATGCGCAAGCGCGGCTATTCCGGCGGCTTTGCTGCCGGCATCATCGCCGCCGGCGGCACGCTTGGCATCCTGCTGCCGCCCTCGATCACCATGATCCTGTTCGCGGTCGCCGCCGAAAAGTCGCTGGGGCGGCTGTTCCTCGCCGGCATTGGACCTGGCCTCTTGCTGGTTACCCTGTTCGGCGCCTATGCCGTGATCCGCTTCCGCCGGGAATACAAGGCGGCCGAGGCGATCTACAAGAATGGCGGACCGCAGGCCGCGATCCTCACGCGCGACGAATATACGCTCGCCGAACGCTTCAGCCTGCTGCCGCGCGTCATTCCCTTCGTGCTGCTGCTCACCGGCGTCATGATCGCGCTCTATGGCGGCTACGCCACGCCGTCGGAAACCGCCGGCCTCGGCGGCCTCCTGGCGCTGGCGCTGATCGCGGCGATCTACAGCGTGTGGCGACCGAGCGATCTTGCTCCGATCATGCGGTCGACGATCCGGGAATCGACCATGCTGATGATGATCATCGGCATGTCGCTGCTCTATTCCTACGTGATGAGCTATCTGCACATCTCGCAATCAGTCGCGGAATCCATCGTCGCGATGTACCTGCCGCGCTGGGAGCTGCTGTTCGCAATCCTCGTCATGGTCGTGGTGCTCGGTTTCTTCCTGCCGCCGGTCTCGATCATCCTGATGACGGCGCCGATCATCCTGCCGCCGCTCCGCGCCGCCAATTTCGACATCATCTGGTTCGGCGTGGTCATGACCATCGTGATGGAGATGGGGCTGATCCATCCACCGGTTGGCCTCAACATCTTCGTCATCCGCAACGTCGCGCCCGACATTTCCCTGAGCGAGGTGATCTGGGGCACGCTGCCCTTCGTGCTCTTGATGATGGCCGCGGTGCTGCTGCTCTGCTTCGTGCCGGAGATATCGACCTGGCTGCCGGATCTGGTGATGGGGCCGGACGGGAGCAGGTCGAGACAATCGCAACTGCCGTAGGGTGGGCAAAGCGGCTTGTCCGCCGTAGCTCGAAAAGCGAAGGCGGAAGCGTGCCCACCACTGGTGAATGCGACTGCGGACAGATGGTGGGCACGGCGCAAATGCGCCTTTTGCCCACCCTACGAATTCTCCTTCCGGCGTTGCTTCGGCGCGATCGCGACCACCTGCAACAGATCCTTGCGCACCGCCTCGATGTGCCGCTCCAGGAAGCGGCAGGCCTCCTCGATCTTCTGCGCACGGCACAGCGCGATCAGCTCGGCGTGCTCCTTCTCGGCGATCCCCATCGCCTTGGTGTTGGAGAGCTGGAGGCGAGTGTAGCGGTCGCTGGTCTGGAGCAGTGACAGCACGATCGCGCGCGTGCGCGGCTGCGGGGCGTGAACGTAGAGCGCCATGTGGAAGTCGGCGTTGAGTTGCCCCATTCGCTGACGTTCCTCGCCTTGATCGCCTTCTCGAAGCTCCGGTGGATGTCGGCAAGCCCGTCGAAATCATCAGCGGTGAAACGCGGCGCGGACTGCGCCAGAAGGCGCGGCTCCAGGATCCGGCGCAAGTCGAACACGTCGTTGATCTCATCCAGTGACAGTTCGGAGACGATGGCGCCCTTTTGCGGCACGATGCGCACCAGCCCCTCGGCCTCGAGCTGGAATAGCGCCTCGCGAACGGGGATACGGCTGACGCCATAGGCCTCGCCAAGCGCATCCTGCCGCAGCTGCGATCCCGCGGGATAAGTGCCGTCGAGGATCGCCTGCCTGAGCTGGTCGACGATCGCAGCCGAGAGCGTGCGATGCTTCAGAGGCTGTTTCATCTGACCTTCTGTCTTCCTTCGCGACTCATCCGGCCGAAGCGGTCCCTCTCTTGCATGTTGAAGGGCCCAGCAAAAGCCGGTGCCCAGCAAGAGCGCGGACTGCCGCCGAAATGACCGCAATCTCCGTTTGACACCCCAAATGTATAAATTATACATTTACGGATAGCACGACAAATCTCGGGGTTGGGGCCTCCATGATCGAGCAGACGATGCCGGCCACACGCGCATTCAGCGTTCGACGCTTCATCGTGCGCGCGTCCAGCGCCCTGCTCGCGGTCGAGCGCCTCGCGCTGATGGGCCTGATGTACCTGCTCACCGGATTGATCCTGGTGAACGTCGTCACCCGCTACTCGCATTTCCCGATCTATTGGATCGAGCGAATCCGCGGTCTATTGCGTGGTCTGGCTGACCTTCATCGGCGCCTCCGCGATGACGCGGCTGCGGCTCGATTTCGCGGTGACCATGCTGACGGAGCGGCTTTCGCCGCAGCACCAGAAGCTCGCCAAGGTGATCTCGACCGGCCTCGTCGTCGTGTTTGGCGCCGCCTTGATCGTCACCTGCGTGCTCTGGATGGACCCGGTAGGTCTCGCCCGCGCCGGCTTCGACGGGCGCAAGCTCGCGGCCGAAACCTTCAACTTCCTCTACACCGAGCACACCCAGACGCTGAACTGGCCGACCTGGATACTCTATCTGACGCTGCCGATCTTCGCGGTGTCGATGACCATTCACGGCCTCGCCAATTTGCTGGAAGATCTCGGGCTGGTCCCGCGCGTCACACCTAAGGGCTTTCAGCTCTCCGAGCTTGACGGGGTCAACTGATGATCACGTCAGCAGCCTTCATGGCGTTCATGCTGGTCGGCGTGCCGATCGGCCTCTGCCTGTGCCTCGCCGGCCTCGTCTACATCGCCGCATCCGGCAACCCGGTGCTGTTCCAGTCCTACCCGCTCCAGCTGTTCGGCGGCGTCGACAGCTACGGCCTGATCGCCATTCCGCTGTTCATCCTGATCGGCGAGATCATGAACGGCGGCGGCATCACGAGGCGCATCGTCGACATGGCGATGGCATTCGTCGGCTCGTTCAAGGGCGGATTGGCCTACGTCAACATCCTCGCCAATATGTTCATCTCCTCGATCCTGGGCTCTGCGACCGCGCAGGTCGCGATCATGGCCCAGATCATGGTCCCGGAGATGGAGAAGAAGGGTTACGACAAGACCTTTGCGGCGGGCCTCACCGCCTATGGCGGCATGCTCGGCCCCATCATCCCGCCATCGGTGATGTTCGTGGTCTACAGCGTGCTGGCGCAGGTCTCGGTCAGCGACATGCTGATCGCCGGTATCGTGCCGGGCGTCATCCTCACGGTGATGTTCTGCCTCGTCATCGCGCTGATGGGCTACGTCTACAACTATCCCCGCGCGGATTATCAGACGCCGCGTCAGCGCATCATGACGATCCTGCGGACGTCTCCGACACTGCTGATTCCCATCGTCATCGTCGGCACCATTCTCGGTGGGCTCGCCAACGCGACCGAATCCGCCGCCGTCGGGGCCGTCGCAGCAGCACTGGTCGGAAAATTCTGGACCAAGGAGTTCGAGTTCTCCAAGCTGCCGCAGATGATGCTGCGCAGCGCCATCTATTCGGCGATCGTGCTGTTTCTGGTGGCGGCCGCGGCGGTGTTCTCCTGGGTCCTGATCTTCGGCAAGGTGCCGCAGGAAACCGCCGCCTGGATCCAGACCGCCGCCAAGGATCCCGTCAGCTTCATGCTGATCTGCAACGTCATCCTGCTGGTGATCGGCACGGTGATCGACGGCATTCCCGGCCTGATCATGACGGTGCCGATCCTGCTGCCGGTCGCGACCGACGTTTATCACATCGACCCCCGGCATTTCGGCGTCGTGGTGGTAATCAATCTCGTGCTCGGCCTGCTGTCGCCGCCTGTCGGCCTTTGCTTCTTCGTCGCAGCCGCCGTCACCGGCGCGAAGCCGGGGAAGATGTTCATGGTGACGCTGCCCTTCTTCGTCATCGCCTGCGTCCTCCTCGTGCTGCTTTCGCTCTACCCGTCGCTCTCGCTGATCCTCGTCAAATAGGCCCATCAAAAAGGAGCCCGACCATGCCGCTTTCACGTCGCCGCTTTCTCGCCGCCAGTGCCGCCGCATCGGTGTTCGCGCCGTCGCTGGCGCTCGCCCAGGCCAAGGAATTCCGCCTCGGCCTGATCACGCCAAACGGCCATTCCTGGAACAAGGCAGCGCTCAAATTCGGCGACGATCTCAAGGCCGCCACCAGCGGCCGCCTGACCGTAAGCGTGTTCCATTCCGGCCAGCTCGGCAACGAGCCGGCGATGATGCAGCAATTGCAGTCCGGCGCGCTCGACATGGGCTTCATCCAGGCCGCCGAGCTCGGCTCGCGCGTGCCGCACATCGCGGCGATCAACGCGCCCTACATCGTCCGCTCGACGCCTGCGGTCGCGAAATTCGTGCGGCATCCCGCGGCGGTGAAGCTTTTCGAGGTGTTGCCGCAGGAGACCGGCACGATCGGGCTCGGTTGGGGCATCACCGGCATGCGCGCTGTGTTCTCCTCCAAGGATCTGAACACGCTGGCCGACATCCGCGGCATGAAGCTGCGCATCAATCCGACGCCGGTCTATCGCGATTTCTATTCCTCGCTGGGCGCAGCGCCGACGCCGATCCCGACGCCCCAGGTGTTCGACGCTATGGCCAACGGCCAGGTCGACGGCCTCGAGGCCGATCTCGAATTTTCCTGGAACCAGCGCTTCGACAAGGTGTCGAAGGTGATCCTCCAGATGAACGCCGTCTTCATGCCGATGGCGGCGGTTGTCTCGGGTCGGGTCTGGCAGTCACTGCCCGCAGCCGACCGCGAGCTGATCACCAAGACGATCAGGTCGACGCTGGACATGCAGATCGACGAGCTCGCCGGCAATGAGCCCGCGCTGATCGAAAACTTCAAGAACGCGCCGATCCCGATCCGCCAGGTCGATGCCAAGGATACCGAGGCCGTCATTGCCGAGTTCGACAAGATCTGGCTGCCCAAAGCCCCCGTCCTCGCTGAGCTGCGCAAGGTCGGCGCGACGCTCTGATCTTAGCCGCCATCCTCTTCACAGTACCCGGCGGATCCAGCCCCCCGCCGGCCCAATCTACCTTGCAAATCTACTTGGAGTGAAATCATGAGCCGCCGCGTTTCCTGGGAAGGCGTCTTCCCGGCCGTCACCACGCAATTCAATGACGACCTGTCGCTCAATATCGATGCGACCGCCAAGGTCATGGATGGCCTGATCCGCGACGGCGTCTCCGGCCTGATCGTCTGCGGCTCGGTCGGCGAGAACACTTCGCTGGAGCGCAAGGAGAAGGTCGCGATCATGGAGGCCGCGAAGTCGGTTGCGGCCGGCCGCGTGCCCGTGTTGTGCGGCATCGCAGAATTCACCACGGCCTTTGCGGTCGAGACTGCCAAGGAAGCCGCGCGCGTTGGCATTGACGGCGTGATGGTGATGCCGGCGCTGGTCTATTCCTCCAAGCCGCACGAGACCGCCGCGCATTTCCGCGCCGTCGCCTCCGCGACCGACCTGCCCGTGATGCTCTACAACAATCCGCCGATCTACAAGAACGACGTCACCCCGGACATCCTGGTCTCGCTCGCCGACGTCGACACGGTCGTCTGCTTCAAGGATTCCTCCGGCGACACGCGGCGCTTCATCGACACCCGCAACATGGTCGGCGACCGCTTCGTGTTGTTCGCAGGCCTCGACGACGTCATCGTCGAGAGCGTCGCCATGGGCGCCGTGGGCTGGGTCTCCGGCATGTCGAATGCCTTCCCGCGTGAGGGCGAGACGCTGTTCCGTCTCGCCAAGGCGGGGCGCTTCGCGGAGGCGATGCCGCTCTACGAATGGTTCATGCCGCTCTTGCATCTGGACGCACGTCCGGACCTCGTCCAGTGCATCAAGCTGTGCGAGCACATCATGGGCCGCGGCACGGCACTGACGCGCCCGCCTCGCCTGGCGCTGCTGCCGCAGGAGAAGGCCGAGATCGAGGCCATGATGGCCAAGGCGCTGAAGAACCGGCCGCGCCTGCCGGATGTGGGCTTGAAGGCGGCCTGACGAAAGCTCTCTCCGTCGTCATTGCGAGGAGCTCTTGCGACGAAGCAATCCAGAATTTTTCCGCGGAGGGACGCTGGATTGCTTCGCTACGCTCGCAATGACGAGGACTAGGAAACAGCTCGCTTCCGCTTGGCGTTCAGCGCGGATGCCACGCGGCTCACCGGCGGCTTGGCCAGCACGCCGCTCATCTCGTTGGTCGCCGCCAGCAGCTTATCCATATCGACGCCGGTCCTGATGCCCATGCCTTCGAGCATGTAGACGACGTCCTCGGTCGCGACATTGCCGGTCGCGCCCGGCGCGTAGGGGCAGCCGCCGAGGCCGCCGGCGGCGGCGTCGATCACACGGACGCCCTCTTCCATCCCCGCATAGAGGTTGGCGAGCGCCTGGCCGTAGGTGTCGTGGAAATGCATCGCGAGATTGGCGGGAGGAATATTGGCGGCTATCGCGCGCAGCATCTGCTTCGCCTTATCAGGCGTGCCGACGCCGATGGTGTCGCCGAGCGAGATCTCGTAGCAGCCGAGCTCCCAAAGCGTAGTGGCGAGATCGGCGACTGCCTTCGGCTTGATCTCGCCGTCGAAGGGGCAGCCGAGCACGCAGGAGATATAGCCGCGCACCCTAACGCCGTCGGCCTTGGCGCGCGCGAGCACGGGCTTGAACCGCTCGATGGACTCCGCGACCGTGCAATTGATGTTGGCGCGCGAAAAGCCTTCCGAGGCTGCCGCAAACACCGAGACGACCTGCGCGCCCGCGGCGCGGGCGGCGTCGTAGCCCTTCTCGTTCGGCACCAGCACATGGAATTCGGCATCCGTCAGGTGGCTGACGCCGCGTAGCACGGCGTCCGAGCTTGCCATTTGCGGGATCGCCTTGGGCGAGACGAAGGCACCGACCTCGACTGTATGGAGGCCGGCCTCTACCAGCGCCTCGATGAAGGCGATGCGCGCCTCGACACTCACGGGCGTCTTCTCGTTCTGGAGCCCGTCGCGCGGTCCCATTTCGATGATGCGGACTTGATCGCTCATCTCACTCTCCCGAAGGCTCGACCACAGCGAGCTCGACGCCCTCCTGCACGATATCGCCGACCTTGCATTTGATGGACTTCAGCACGCCGGCATAGGGCGCCCGCAGCGTCTGCTCCATCTTCATCACTTCGAGCGTGAGGATCGGCGCGCCCTTGTCGAGCTTGGCGCCCTCCTCGGCCAGCACGGCGACGACGGTGCCCGGCAACGGCGCCGCGATCTTGTCCTCGCCGGCATGCTCCTCGCTCTCGCCGCCGAACGGATCGACCCAGTGCAGGTCGAAGCGGCCGTTGCGCGTGCGCAGATACAGCTCATGGCCGTCGATTACGGCCGCAACGGAAGATTTCAAGCCATCAAGCGTCAGATCGAGTCCGCCGTCGTGGGGCGCAATCGTGAACGCCAGCTCGCGTTCGCCGATCAGCAGCGTCGAGGGGCCACTGCCGTAGTTCAGCGTAATCTTCTGCTCCGGCCCGTGACCGACGCGGAAGGCAAAACTGCGCTGGCGACGGCCGACCGGCTGCCAGCCGAAGGTTTGCCAGGGCGAATTGGCCTGCACACGTGCGGCCTGTTGCTCCTCGTTGATAACAGCGGCCACGGCGGCGCACAGCTCGAGTTCGCCGGGCGCCGGTGCGGCCTGCGTCAGGACCGCCAGTTCGCGCTCGATGAACCCGGTGTCGACCGAATTCGTCCGCACTTTTGGATGCGTCATCAGCGCCGACAGGAATGGAATGTTGGTGACGATGCCGCGGACGTCGGATTCCTCCAGCCCCCGGTTCAGCCGCTCGATCGCGACGTCCCGCGTCGGCGCCCACGCGATCATCTTGGCGAGCATCGCATCGTAATAGGGCGATACGCTGTCGCCCTCGCGATAGCCGGCATCGATGCGCAAGCCCCCGGTCTCCGCCGGCAAACGCCAGGTCGAGATCTTTCCGACCGACGGCATGAAGTTCTTGGTCGGGTTCTCGGCGTAGACGCGCGCCTCGACCGCATGGCCGTTGAGCCGGATCTCGTCCTGCTTCAAAGGCAGCGCTTCGCCGAAGGCGACGCGCAGCTGCCATTCGACGAGGTCGATGCCGGTGATCAGCTCGGTCACGGGATGCTCGACCTGGAGGCGCGTGTTCATCTCGATGAAGAACACATCCTTGCCATCGGAGACGAACTCGATGGTACCGGCGCCAACATAGTTCACCGCGCCCGCCGCCTTTCGCGCGGCGGCGCAGACGGTCTCGCGCTGGGCAGGATTGAGCGTCGGCGACGGCGCCTCCTCGATCACCTTCTGATGCCGGCGCTGGAGCGTGCATTCGCGCTCGAACAGCGACAAGAGATTGCCGTGGCTGTCGCCGATCACCTGCACCTCGATATGCCTGGGATTGTCGACGTATTTCTCGATCAGCATGCGATCGTCACCGAACGCGGCCTTGGCTTCGCGCTTGGCGCTGACGATCGCGGTCTCAAGTTCGGCAGCCGAACGCACGATGCGCATGCCGCGGCCGCCGCCGCCGGCCGACGCCTTCACCAAAATGGGGAAGCCAATCCTCTCGGCGGCCTTCGCAAGCGTTGCCTCGTCCTGGGCTTCGCCGTGATAGCCGGGCACCAGCGGCACGCCGGCCTTTTCCATCAACTCCTTCGAGCCGGATTTCGAGCCCATCGCCGTCATCATCCCAGCGGTCGGGCCGACGAAGACCAGCCCCGCATCGAAGCAGGCCCGCGCGAATTCGGCATTCTCAGACAGGAAACCGTAGCCGGGGTGCACAGCTTCCGCGCCGGTCTTGCGCGCGGCCTCGATCAGCCGCTCGACACTGAGATAACTGTCGCGGGCGCGCGCCGGCCCGAGCAGCACGGCCTCGTCGGCGAGCGCGACATGCATCGCGTCGCGGTCGGCCTCGGAATAGACCGCGACTGTGCGGAGGCCCATGGCCCGCGCAGTGCGGATGACGCGGCCGGCGATCTCGCCGCGGTTGGCGATCAGGAGCGTGCGAAATCGCCGGTAGAGCTTTGAGCGGTCCATCGCATCACATCCTGAACAGGCCGAATTTCGTCGGTTCGATCGGCGCATTCGACGCTGCCGAGAGGCCAAGGCCGAGCACCAGCCGCGTGTCGGCCGGATCGATCACGCCGTCATCCCAGAGCCGCGCGGTCGCGTAGATAGGGATGCCCCTGGCTCTCATATTGCGCACGAATGGGGCTGCGGAATTTCTCTTCCTCTTCCTTCGACCAGCTATCGCCCTTGGCCTCGATATTGTCACGCCGGACCTGGCTCAGCACCATCGAAGCCTGTTCGCCGCCCATCACCGAGATGCGCGCATTCGGCCACATCCAGAGGAAGCGCGGCGCGTAGGCGCGGCCGCACATGCCGTAATTGCCGGCCCCGTAGGAGCCACCGATCACGACGGTGAATTTCGGCACCGCGGCGGTCGCGACCGCCGTCACCAGCTTGGCGCCGTCGCGCGCGATGCCGCCGGCCTCGTACTTCTTGCCGACCATGAAGCCCGTGATGTTCTGCAGGAACACCAGCGGAATGCCGCGCTGGCAGCACAGCTCGATGAAATGCGCGCCCTTGAGCGAGCTCTCGCTGAAGAGAATGCCGTTATTGGCGATGATGCCGACCGGAAAGCCCCAGATGTGCGCGAAGCCGCACACCAGCGTCGTGCCGTAGAGCTTCTTGAACTCGTCGAACTCGGAGCCGTCGACGATGCGGGCGATGATGTCGCGCACGTCGAACGGCTTGCGGCCATCGACTGGGACGACGCCATAGATTTCCTCGGCCGCAAACAGCGGCTCGCGCGGCGGATGCATATTGAGATTCGGTCGCGTCGGTGGCTTCAGCGTGCCGACGATACGCCGCGCGATGCCGATCGCGTGCGCATCGTTCTGGGCGTAGTGATCGGTCACGCCCGACTGGCGCGAATGTACGTCGGCGCCGCCGAGCTCTTCCGCGCTCACCACCTCGCCGGTCGCAGCCTTCACCAGCGGCGGGCCGCCGAGGAAGATGGTGCCCTGGTTGCGGACGATGATGCTCTCGTCCGACATCGCCGGGACGTAGGCGCCGCCGGCGGTGCAGGAGCCCATCACGATCGCGATCTGCGGAATCCCCTGTGAGGACATCTGGGCCTGGTTGTAGAAGATGCGGCCGAAGTGCCGCTCGTCCGGGAAGATCTCGTCCTGCAGCGGCAGGAAGGCGCCGCCGGAATCGACCATGTAGACGCAAGGAAGGTTGTTCTGCCGCGCGATGTCCTGCGCGCGCAGGTGCTTCTTCACGGTCATCGGATAATAGGTGCCGCCCTTGATGGTGGCGTCGTTGGCGACAATCACGCATTCGCGGCCCGAGATGCGCCCCACTCCCGTGACGACGCTCGCCGAATGCACGTCGCCGCCATAGAGGCCATAGGCCGCGAGCGGCGATAACTCCAGGAATGACGTCCCGGGATCGACCAGCAGGTCGACGCGCTCGCGCGCCAGCATCTTGCCGCGTGCTGTGTGGCGGTTGCGCGAGGCCTCACCGCCGCCGCCGGCGACTTGGCTCAGCTTTTCACGCAAGTCCGCGACGAGGTTGCGCATGGCCTCGGAATTGCGCGCAAAGTCTTGGGAAGACGGATCGATGCTGGAATGGAGCGGCATGGTGATTCCAATGAGGTGAACGCTTTAAGCCGTCTCGGCCATCAGCTCGCGGCCGATCAGCATGCGGCGAACCTCCGAGGTGCCGGCGCCGATCTCGTAGAGTTTGGCGTCGCGCCACAGACGTCCGACCGGGAATTCGCTGGTGTAGCCGACCCCGCCGAGCGCCTGGATCGCCTCGCCCGCCATCCACGTCGCCTTCTCCGCGGAATAGAGGATCGCGGCAGCCGCATCCTTGCGCAAGCTGCGCGCGTGGTCGGCGCGGTCGCAGGCGCGCCCCACGGCGTAGACATAGGCGCGCGTGGCCTGCCAGGTCGAATACATGTCGGCGAGCTTGCCCTGCATCAGCTGGAAATCGCCGATCGGCTGGCCGAACTGCTTGCGTTCGTGCATGTAGGGCACCACCGCGTCCATGCAGGCCGCCATGATGCCGAGCGGACCGCCTGACAGCACCGCGCGCTCATAGTCGAGGCCGGACATCAGCACCTTGACGCCCTCGCCCACCTTGCCGAGCACGTTCTCCTCCGGCACCTCGCACTCGTCGAAGAACAAGGGATAGGTGTTGGAGCCGCGCATGCCGAGCTTGTCGAGGTGCTGGCCGTGGGTAAACCCCTTGAAGCCTTTCTCGATGAGGAAGGCGGTCATGCCGCGCGGACCGGCCTCCGGATCGGTCTTGGCATAGACGACGAGGACGTCGGCATCGCCGCCATTGGTGATCCACATCTTCGAGCCGTTGAGCACGTAGCGGTCGCCGCGCTTGTCGGCGCGCAGCTTCATCGAGACCACGTCGGAACCGGCGCCGGGCTCGGACATCGCGAGCGCGCCGACATACTCTCCGGAGATCAGCTTCGGCAGATAGCGCTGGCGCTGCGCGTCGTTGCCGTTGCGGCGGATCTGGTTGACACAGAGGTTGGAATGGGCGCCGTAGGAGAGCCCCACGGCAGCCGAGCCGCGCGAAATCTCCTCCATGGCGACGATATGGGCGAGATAGCCCATGTTGGAGCCGCCATATTGCTCCGGCGCGGTCATGCCGAGCAGGCCGAGGTCGCCGAAGCGCTTCCAGAGGTCTGCGGGAAACAGATTGGCTTTCTCGATGTCGGCAGCGCGCGGCGTGATCTCCGCCTCCGCGAAGGCGCGAAGCGTGTCGCGCAGCATGCCGATGTCTTCGCCCAAATCGAAGTCGATGCTCGGGATGTTCAAGGCGATTCCTCCCTATTTTGGCATCCGAACCTCGCGGGGCCCCGGCGCTCTTGCGGTCGAAAAGGTTGCATTTTCCGCCAAACTTGGCGAGGATTTTCCGAGGGAATTCCGATGCCTTTTCAAGCCGCCACCGCGATCCCGCGCCGTGCCATGACCCCTGCCGCCTTCGTCCGCGGTGTGGTCGCCGCTTATGAACGATACGGCCGCGATCCGGCGGAGGCGCTGAGCCGGGGTCAGGTAGCGCCGGACCTTGTCAATTCTCCGGATGGGCGGATCACGGCCGCCCAGTTCGAGGCCCTGGCGGGCCATGCCATGCGCGAGCTCGATGATGAGGCGCTCGGCTGGTTCTCGCGCCGGCTGCCATGGGGCACCTATGGCATGCTATGCCGCGCCTCCATCACGGCGCCGACGCTCCAAGTCGCGCTCAAGCGCTGGTGCCGGCATCACCGCCTGCTCACCGAGGATGTCGTGCTCGATCTCGCAGTTGGCGAGGAGACTGCGGTCGTCTCCATCCGGGAGCTGCGCGATCTCGGCGGCTTACGCGAATTCTGCCTGGTGACCCTGCTCCGCTACGTGCTCGGCTTCTCCTGCTGGGCGGTCGATTCCGCGATCGCCTTGCGGGCGGCGGAATTTCCTTACCCCCAGCCCAGCCACGTCTCGGTCTACCCGACCATCTTCTGCCGCAATATCCGCTTCGACGCGGACCGCGCCGCGATCATCTTCGACAAGCACTATCTCTCGCTGCCGCTCGCGCGCAGCGCCGCCGACCTCGATAACATGCTCAAAGGCGCCTTGCGGCTGACGGTGCTGCCCTATCGGCGCGACCGGCTTCTTGTCGAGCGCGTGCGCCGGGTGCTCCGCAATGCGCGCGGACGCAGTCTCGGCGCCGAGGATGTCGCGCGCGAGCTGGCGCTGTCCACCCGCACCATGCATCGGCGCCTGCGCGAGGAGGCCACCTCGCTGCGCGAACTCAAGGAAGAGGCAAAGTTCGAGCTCGCCAAGCAGGAGCTGATGCGCGGCCGCACGCCGATCAAGCGGATCGCGGAAATTGCCGGATTCCGCAACGAGAAGAGTTTTTCGCGTGCCTTCCGCACCTGGACCGGCGCCTCCCCGCGCGAGTTTCGCGGGCGGTATCGCTGAAGCATGCCCGCTGTCGCCTCACTGTCATAAATTGAAGGCCCCCGAGATGACTCCCGGAGGCCGAATGTTTTCGAAACCGGTTCGAATTCAGGCGTTAGTTCGAGTTGGTCTGCGCGCCCGGGCGAAGCTTGCTACGCGACCGCGTCTGCTTGGGCTGGTAGGCCAGCGCGTCATTCGAGGTCTTCGCACCACCGCTCTGCGAGCAGGTGCCGCCGATGCCGCCGGCAGCGGCCCGGCAGGCTTCCATGGTCGGATAGCCGCAACCGTGAGCGGCCTGGGCACCGTTGGTAATGCAGAAATCGTCTGCACGCGCGGCGGGTGCGGTCATCATGAGAAACGCGGATGCAAACAGCGTCGCAGCGGATGCGACAAACGTCTTCGAGGTCGAGGTCATGGTGTCTTTTCCTGGCTCAGGGTCCCACAAAAGAGGCCTCGGCACGCGACGCAGGCCGAGGTTCACACCTTGGATCTAGGCGGCGGCCCCGAACCGACAATCACGGTTTAGCGCATCGCAGGACTTCCGAAATCACATGTCACAGTTAGGTGATTTACTCAGCATCATAGCCGACCGTCGGCCGTGTGGCGGCGCACCGCTCCTTCGGATTTTCGCGAGCCTGGCGGTGACGGCGCCTGGAACGCAGCGTCCCTATCCCGCAAATACCGCCGCGACCTCCTGCAACGGCAGAGGCACGTCCTTCGCGACACCCAGCACTGGAAAGCTGCGGACGTTCTTCACGTTCGGCATCGCGGCGAAATGCAGGAGCTGCTGGCGCATGCTCTCGACGCTCGGCGCCACGCATTTGAGGAGATAGTCGGTGTCGCCCGAAATGCGCCAGCACTGCTGGATGCGCGGGATCGCGGCAATCGAGCTCTCGAACGCCTCCAGCACGGGCTGGGCCTGGCTGCCGAGCTGGATCGAGACGAACGACACCACCTCATAGCCGAGCCGCCGCTCGTCGATGACCGCGCGCACCGCCCGGATCACGCCGCGGCTGAACAACGATTTCAGCCGCCGCAGGCAGTTGGGTGCAGACACCCCGACCCGCAGCGCCAGCTCATTGTTGCGAATCCGCCCGTCCTGCTGCAGTTCGGATAGTATCTTCAGATCGACGCCGTCGAGCTGGTCACGCCCCGCCATACCCACCTCGCCCATGAGCTCGTCATGCGAGGCAGCGAAGCACGCGGCGGAATAGCTGCCAAGGGCCAGAGCCGGCGTGGTAGCTGATCCGTGACGTGGGATGGTCGGATGCGAGGTTTATAGTGTGTCGGCGGAATATCTCCCGCCGTCGTGGCCGGGCCTTGTCCCGGCCATGACGGAAGTCTTTGGCGCCGGGTTGGCCCCTCAATGCGTCCAGGGCTCGCCGCGGCGGAACGAGAAATTGTCGGCATAGGCGGCCGGCTGGCGTACCGACTCCTGCGGCTCGATCACCTGGTAGGCGATGCCCTTGCGCTCGCAATAGGCGACCGCCTCTTCCTTGCTGTGGAAGCGCAGCGTGATCTGCTGCTTCATGTCGCCGGACGAGGTCCAGCCCATCAGCGGCTCGACCGAACGCGGCTGCTCCGGCTCGTAATCGAGCTGCCATTCCTTCGTCTTGGACCGGCCGGATTGCATCGCGTTCTTGGCGGGCTTGAAAATGCGTGCGGTCATGGGTGGTCCGGGCCTCTTCGTCTTTTCGTTCGAACTGGATGCGTCACGGTGGCAGTTGGTGGAAATCTCAGGGATAGTATAGAGACACCGTTCGGGAAGTGTTCGGTGATTCCTGCTCCCCGGGTGCCCTACCTACGGGTATAGTCATTATGCTGCACCGTGACAATTGCGTACCCGCCTTCCGCGCCGGGACCCCGCCCGGCGGCACTGGCTCCCCGACATCAGCGTATTTGTTCCTTCCGAAAGCTCCCGTCGCATGGCCTTCCTGAACATCAGCGCAACGCTTCCCGAAAAGGGGCGCGACCTCCAACTCGACCTGTTTCGCGGTGTTGCGAACTGGGCGATCTTCCTCGACCACATCCCCGACAACGTCGTGAACTGGGTCACGACGCGCAATTACGGCTTTTCCGACGCCGCCGACCTGTTCGTCTTCATCTCCGGCTACACCGCGTCCTTCGTCTATGCGCGGATGATGCTGGAGCGCGGCTTCGTCGTCGGCGCCACACGGCTGACCAAGCGGGTCTGGCAGCTCTATGTCGCCCACATCATCCTGTTCGTGATCTACATCGCCTCGATCAGCTATCTCGCGCTGCGCTTCGGCAATTCCGAGATGATCAACGAGTTCAACGTCGCCGGCCTCGTCGACAACGCCACCGAGACGCTGCGCCAGGGCCTGTTCCTGCGCTTCAAACCGCTCAATCTCGACGTGCTGCCGCTCTACATCGTGCTGATGGGACTGTTCCCGCCGGTGCTGTGGTTCATGCTGCGCAAGCCCGACGTGACGATGGCGCTGTCCATCGTGCTGTGGCTGGCCGCGCGCCATTTCGGCTGGAATCTGACGGCCTATCCGGCCGGCCAGTGGTACTTCAACCCGTATTGCTGGCAGGTGCTGTTCGTGTTCGGCGCCTGGTGCGCCATGGGCGGCGCGCGGCGCTCGATGACGCTGATCAATGCGCCGATCACGCTCTACCTCTGCCTCGCCTATCTCGCCTTCGCGCTGATCATGACCATGGCTGGCCGCTTTCCGACCCTGGGCGGCATGTTACCGCAATGGCTGTTCTCGGCCTTCAACCCCAACGACAAGACCAACCTCGCGCCCTACCGCTTCATCCATTTCGTCGTGATCGTGATCCTCGTGATCCGCTTCGTGCCGAAGGAATGGCCGGGCCTGGAGTGGAAGGTGTTCGATCCGCTGATCGTCTGCGGTCAGCAGTCGCTCGCGGTGTTCTGCGTCGGCGTGTTCCTGTCCTTCGTCGGCCATTTCGAGCTGTCGATGAGCTCGGGCTCGCTGTTCGCGCAGCTCTTCGTCAGCATCGCCGGCGTCGCGATCATGACGACGGTGGCCTATTACATCTCGTGGTCGAAGAAGCAGGACAAGCCGTTGAAGCCGCCGCCGTCAAAGCCGGCTGCGGCGAAGACCGCCTGATGGTGACGCGGCCGCCGATGCCGCGTCACGCCGCCTCTTCGCCGTCGAACTCGGTGAACTTCTTGTAGATCCAGTCGCGGCCGTCGTGGCGGCGCCAGACCTTGCCGTAGACGAGCTGTCCGTTGATCGAGCGGCGCGGCACGATCACGGTCCAGAGATGCCAAATCTCGGTCGAACTCGACTGCGGACCGGCGGTTTTGGAGTTGCGATCGGAAGACATGGCAGAACTCACTGGCGCAGAACTGGGTTGATACGCGCGCTGCCACGAACTGTGATCTTGTGTGAGCACGGATGTCAGGCAGCCCATCGCGAGCCGTGCTCGATCTGATAACAGCGACTAGGGCGCCCGCAACAACCGCTCGCCCTTAACCTAACCGATCAACCTTACTTCTCGTGCGCAAACGGCGAGATTGGTTGAAAGCCGGCGTCGACTTTTCTAGAGTGCGTGCGTGATTTGAGAGCGCGCCGTTTTGAGGACGCGCGGTGTTTTTGAGCCGACACGTATTTTCAAAAGAATTGACTGGCCAGGACGACCACAATGAATTTGCAATGTGCATGTCTGCGCTTGGCGCTGCGATCGACAACGCCTGTCCCAATCGCAAAGACACCATCCCCGCAGCCGCCGAAGGCCGCCAACGACAACCAGACAGTCTGGCCGTTCGTGCCGTTTCCGGCCGGCTGGCACGCCTCGAGCTGATGGGCCAGATCTGAAAAAGCGACGCTTGAAAAGCGCAACGCCGCGCAAGCGGAGTATCATCGCTTGGCGGCGTCCGTTTAGGCATTGGGCGCTGAAATCCCCAACACGCATATGTCTATGGCGCCGCGCAGAAGGTTCGATGAGCGTCCGGCAATTCTGCGGCCCTCGGAGGGCCGCAATGGCTTGAAACATCGCGCCGAAGTCGCGCTGAAAGGAGAATGCGCGAAGGCTTCCGCCGCGCCTTTCGGCCCAGACGACGGCAACCAATCACTACGCCACGCGTTGCAGCTTTCCCGCCTGTCCGGGGCATCCGAGAGTGTCCGCGGTCAGCGTGCGCCCGCCTGCACGGACGGCGTCTCACGTCCCTGTGAGCTGGAGCGCGGCCGGTGAATTTCCACGAACGAGCAGTGATCAAAGAACAGCAGGAGGCAAAGCCAGCGGACGCAGTGAGCCAGGTCGATACGCCCGAGGAACTCGCTGAGACGCCGGAGGCCGGAAGCTTGCTGCTCGCGCTCTGCGGGCTCGGCCTAGCGGCAATCGCGATGTTGGGCTGGATTTGCGCCCTCGCCTGGTTCGCCTGGCGCCTCGTCAACCGGCTGTCGTTCTAGGCGCCCCCCGAATCCCTAGGCAAGAGATTTGGGCATCGGCCTGGGGCATTCTTCGGGGACACGTCGGAACTGGTCGGGGCAGCTGGATTCGAACCAACGACCTGCAGTACCCAAAACTGCCGCGCTACCAGGCTGCGCTATACCCCGAATGTCCGGCGAGCCCCGTCGATACACGCTTCCCGGCGCGCCAGCAAGGCGCCAATGACGCCGTTCCCGGGCGCCTATTTGCTGCCGAACAGCGGGTGGGCGACCCGGTCGCCAGGACGGATGCCGTATTTCTGCGCCGTTCCCGCCACCACCTCCAGCACCGCCCGGGCCGGCCCCTGGGACGAGATGATCTTGGTCGACATCGGCTCGGTGTTTTCGGCGATGCGCAGGATGCGGCCGTCGGCGCGGATGAAGATCATGTCGAGCGAGACGTAGGTGTTCTTCATCCACATCGACACTTCCTGCTCGGGATTGAAGTCGAACAGCATGCCTTTGCCATCGGCCAGTTCCTTGCGGTACATCAGGCCGGTCTGCTTCTCCTGCTCGGTCGTCGCCATCTCGACCGAGAACACCTGCACGCCGTTTCTGGTGACGATCTCGAGCGGCTGGAAGCTCGCGGCGCGGACAGATCCGATTGCGGTCGCCATGCCGACAAGAACGAGGACGGCGGCAAGCCAGCCCTTCGCAACGGACCAGACGGCCTTTCGATCAGAATTCATGGGAGCACTCGAGGCGTGGGACTGGAACAGTCCTTACGTGGCGGTCGCTGGAAAAGCCAGAGGCGCGCTGGCTGGCCCGCGCGCCTCTGCTCACGATTGCGAGAATGGGGTGCCTTAGTGCGACTGCAAGCCCGGCGACCCGGTCTCGGGATGGATCTCGGCCGCCATCATGCCCTTGGAGCCGGGCCCGAAGCGGACCAGCACATATTGGCCGGGGCGCAGCTCAGTCATGCCGAAGCGGCGCAGTGTCTCCATGTGCACGAAGATGTCGGGCGTGCCCTCGCCGCAGGTCAGGAAGCCGAAGCCGCGCAGCCGGTTGAACCATTTGACCTGGGCCCGCTCCAGGCCGCTGGTCGGCGTGACCGTGACGTGGGTGCGCGGCGGCAGCATCTGCGCCGGATGGATCGCGGTGGATTCGTCCATCGAGACCACGCGGAATGCCTGATAGCCCTTGGCGCGCTGGACGCACTCGACGACGATGCGGGCGCCCTCGTAAGCAGTCTGGAAGCCGTCGCGCCTGAGTACGGTGACGTGCAGCAGCACGTCGGGCCAGCCATTGTCGGGCACGATGAAGCCGTAGCCCTTCGAGGCGTCGAACCATTTGATGACGCCGTGAACCTCGACGAGGTTGGCGCTGCCCTCACCCAGTCCGGTGAAGGGGCTGAGCGCGCTGTCGCGACCGCTGCCGTGCTCGCCCACGGGAACTCCGACCTTCTTGGACTCAAATCCGTCCGACGACCCCATAACCCCGGACCCCACACTGCCATGCAACCCGCCACTTTGGCGGCGCTCGAATCACGCGTCTTAAGAGAATGTTCTCAATTCGACGCGACGCGAATCTTTCGACTCAAAAGATAACACTCCCGGTTGCGACGCATAGACAAAAAAGAGATTCGCCGGAACCTATGAACAGCTTGCATAGCCGCGAATCAAATTGATGCCTCAATTGCCGGCAAAGGGCCCGAGCGCTTCGCCGATGTCGTGATGGATCACGAGATCGGCAATGTCGTCCTGCTCGGTCGGTTCGCGATTGATGATCACCAGACGTGCGCCGGCGTTCTTGGCCATCATCGGAAAGCCCGCCGCCGGCCACACCACCAGCGAGGAACCGATCGCGATGAAGAGGTCGCAGGTCTGCGACAGCGCAGCTGCGCGCTGCATTTCGTCCTCGGGCATCATCTGGCCGAACGAAATCGTGGCGGTCTTCACCGGCTCGTCGCACATGGTGCAATTGGGCGCGGCGCCCTCCTCGTCGAAACGGCGCTTCACCCAGTCGAGCTGATAGGCCTGCCCGCATCCGATACATCGCGCATAGGTAGTATTTCCGTGAAGTTCAATCACGTGCTCGGCGACCAGCCCCGAGGCCTGGTGCAGATTGTCGATGTTCTGGGTGATGACGGCGGGAACCTTGCCGGCGCGGTAGAGTGAGGCCAAAGCGCGGTGACCGCGGCCCGGCTTTGCCGCCGCGAACACCTCCTCCATCGCAAAGCGCCGGCGCCAGGATTCGTCGCGCGCCTCCTGGCTCGCCACGAACTCTTCGAACGGGATTGGACGGTTGCGCGTCCAGATTCCGCCCGGCGAGCGGAAGTCAGGGATGCCGCATTCGGTCGAGATGCCGGCACCGGTGAACGGCACGATTCGCTTCGCTTCGGCGATCATGTCGCCGAGTCGTTCAACGCCGCTGCGAAGATCCGATGCTATCACGCGCTGCTCCCGATGTGTTTTGCGCACACTGCCAAGACGCACAAGCGGCAAGATTATTGACGCTCTTATCCACCGTGACGAAAAGAGCGAACAGAAACAGACTCGGCAATTGCTGCCGCCCATCGCATATCACAATCCTGCAATGCCTCCTCCCCATTGACGCCCCATTCGGGAGCCCCAATGGATGTATCGAATCCGACTCGCAGCGCGATGCGGCGGCAGTGCTCGAGGTCAGTGGAAACAGGTGCGAACAGAGGGGATGGATATGACCGAAGATGAAGAACGCAAAGCTCGCGAACGCGAGGAGATCGCCACCCGTGTTGCCGCCTTCCGCGCCACTCAGGAGAAGTTCAAGCGCGAGCGTGAGGAATATTTCGTGTCGACGCTCGAGAATGCCCGCAAGGTCGAACGTCCCTCGCTCTGGCCGTAGGGCGTGACGTCACGCGCACACGAACGAAAAAAGCCCGGAGCCTCGCTCCGGGCTTTTCGCTTCTAACTCGCTACCAGTGCCGCCAGTGGTGGTGCCGATAGTACGGTCCGCCGCCGTAATAGGCGTAGGGACCCGGTCCGTAATAGTAGCCCGGGCCGTCATAATAGCCGTAGCCCGGCCCGTAATAGCCATACGGATGCGATGCTGCGACCGCGCCCGCTGTGATCGCGCCTGCGGCAAGGCCGAATGCGAGGCCCGGTCCGATGCCACGGCCGCGCGCCTCGGCTGGCGCAGGCGCCGCGACCGCGGTTACGCTGACGGCTGCGACGGTGGCCAGAACTGCCAGTGTCTTCTTCATGATTATCCTCCTTCGCGCGTCTCGCGGGACAACGGCGAGGGCCTGCGATGGTTGCGCGCAGCGCGGAACCGGAAAACGGTCAAAAAACAATGAACCGGCGGGAACGAACGCTCGCCGCGCGGATTGACATCGTAAGTGCGGAAGCCTCCGCCATCCGGGTTGAGGCGACAGCACGAAGACCTCGTCAGCATCCTCCGCGGTGCTGGCGGGGTTTTTTAGTTTCGCGGGAGAGATGCAGCAGACCATAGCGGCGGCCAGCGTTGCGGCCTTCGGCGGGCAGTTCGATCCTTCGTCGCGGCACCGAACGATGTTTCTTTTTGTGAGCGCGGAACAAGATTTTCGCGCACACGTTGAGGTCGTCTTCAGGCAGAAGAGGCCCGACATGCCCGCGTGGCTCGAAGTCCTGCTCAACCTGTCCGGCTATGCCGGTTTCGTGGCGCTCGCGACGCGCGGCGGCACGTTCCGGGATAGGTCCGCGGACGACCGGATCTGCGGCGAGAAGCGCTAGTTTGCGTGCAGGGCTTGCCCTGCCGTGCGCACCAGCCGATCGGCCTTGACCGCGACACGCGTGTCCTCGGCCTGCGGCCGCAGCGAAAAGCTGATCACCACGAAAGCGAGACAGAAGAGCGTGCCGACGATGGCGACGCGCCGGTAGGTGTGGCGATCGCCTTGATGAAAGGACGGCTCTGAAAATGGCGTCATGACAAAATGGCTTCTTCGCAAAATCGCTTCTTGATTGTCGTTGCCACACACCTATCCCAAGTAGCGGCAAGCGCAACGCGATTGGGCTTTTAACCTAACCGAATAGGGTTATCGGCTTTCGCGGAAGCTTTCGTTAGGCGTTGCGCCGCCCCTGGCTCGCCGCGCGACGACCGCCTTTGTTCCAGCTTCGACTCCCTTTCGTTCGCAAAGAACGAATCGGACTCGAAGAAATCGGCGCGGAGCAACTCTTAACAAGTGGTGTGAACGCGCGCGGCGAGCGCCCGATCACGTGAGGTCGATCGCTGCGGCACCGACAGTTTGTCTTGGCGCAGCCGCGAGTCGCGGTCGCAACAAACGACTGCCTGCGAAAGCCTGCCGTGACCGACATGTCCCGCATCGATACAGAAGGCACGGCTTGTTCTGCATCCGACTCCATTTCGTTCGCAAAGAACGAATCGGAGTCGGAAAATCAGAGAGACGCGAATCCTAACGATCGATGAAAGCGGGCGCCGTCACCCTCGGTGCAAGACTCTTCGGCGGCAAAATTTTCGGCGACACGGATTTCGAGGCGACTGTGAACACGATGACGATCTCGCGGCACGGCTCGCACCGAAAGCTGTTGGCTGAGTTGGCCGTCATCGGCTTGGCGCATTGCGGGCACGTCATGCTGCGCGAACGCGTCCCGTCACACCTTCGTTCCGTCACACGTTCGCTTCAAAGGCATCAGCGTCGACGCCCGCCGATCCACTCACGCCGCCCGCTTTGCTTTGCCCTTCTCCGAAAAGCATTCCAGGATCTGGATGCGCAGCTCCTCTGCAGCCGGGCCCTCGAGCTTCCTGAGCTCGTTCCAGAGCCTGATCACTTCGCGCTGTTTCTCGACGGTCATGAATCACCTCCAAGAGAAGATGATTGACTAGAACAAAATGAGAACAAAAAGTCCAGCCCCTCCCCGAAATTCCACAGGGCCACGGCGGCTTGAACCTTTTCCGCGCTGCGCGGGACCCATGGAGGCTGGGGATTTCAGGGCCCAGTCATACGGCAGCGCCGCCTGACGAACATACTCCGTCATCGCGGCGCTGTTGCTTTTTGGATTTTCAACCTTACGTTACAAGCATGGTTGGCGGCCAGGCGCTGAAATCCCAACGCCGTCAGCCAAGAGAGCCCCGTGCGAAAGCGCGGGGTTTTTCTTGTCAGCCGCGGCTGCGCGGCAGGCCACGATCGGCGGGCCTGTGGTTTCTCCTGATCGTCGTAGTGATGTTCGGCATTGTCGTCGCCGAGCACCACCTCGTCTTCAGCCGCTAATCCGTTGCGATGCTTCGCGAAGCGGCCCCGGCATCGCCGGCGCCTTAGACGGCGTCCTTGGCCACTTTCAGCGGCGAGGCCTTGACCGACTTGCTCGCCGGCTTGGCCGCAAACTGCATCGGCTCCTTGGTGAAGGGATTGATGCCCATCCGGGCTTCGGTCGCGGGCTTGTTCACCACCGACATCTTGACGAAGCCGGGGATGACGAACTCGCCGGACTCGTTGAGCTCCTTGTAGCCGACCGTCGCCATATATTCGATCACCGACTTCACGTCGTTCTTCGACAGCTGCGTGCCTTCCGCAATTGCATCGATCAATTGGGTCTTCGTCATCTTCGCCATGTTCTGAATTCCTTTGAAGGGATGCGCGTGCGTAAACTCTGCTGTGGACGCGGCCGGACCGCGGAGGCGCGCTTTTAATTCATGCCAGAGGTCATGAAGTGACCGGGCTTAGAGCCTATCGAGACCCAAAACGCAAGCAGGGGTTCTCTAGGGTTCCCGACATCCTGTGAAAGATGTTGCAGCATTTGCCAATTCTTTTTGAACCATTTGTCTCCTGGCGCGTCATACTCTTGAAGTCCCTAAGCTTCACCCCACCAGAAAGCCCCGCTTCCCCCAGGCGGGGTTTTCGCTTTTGCCCGGCCTGGTAGAGCGCCGCGGCTGCTATATGGTCGAAAGGTTTCTCGTGGGGACTCATGAAGGTCGCTATCGTCATCGCCGGTTTGATCGTTGTTGCGATCGCCGCCCTCGTCGCCATCCAGCCAAGCTTCTTGAAGCCAGCGTCCCTGGCACTCGTGAAAAAATCCGACATCTTCGGTTTCTCGCCCGGGATGACATTCGACGAGACCAGCAAGCTCGTCAGTCAACGTCGCTACCTCTGCCGCCAGATCCGGGGCTCGTACACCCTCGAATGCGAGATCAATGGCGCCAAGGTCACGGTCGATAGTGACGACGCTGACGCCAAGCACCCGATCTGGCGTGTCCATGCGGAGTTGAACAACCCGGGGCCGCAGGACGCCGCCGTCAAATCGATCTCCGACCAGTTCAACGCCCAGCCGATCAAGGTCCACGCGGGGTGGACATGGATCGTCGGCCGTGAGCTCAAGCTGAGCTATGACGGCCTCGCCTTGAACCTCGTGGACGAGGCCGCGGAGGCCAGGCTTCGCAAAGACGAAGCCAAGCGCTAGGGAGCACGACGAGTCACCTCATCGTGAAACTTGTGACTGGGCACGCCTTGTTGAGACTTCGGTAACCTAACGCCTCCAATCTCGCATCAGTATCGTTGCGTTGGAGTATCCTCACAGTGCTGGATTTTAACGAGCTGCGTGAACTCGCGGCTGATGTACGCGTTTTTGTCGATATCGCCGAGGACAAGGCCGAAGCGCTGCGAGCCGTCATCGCAGCTTATGACGTCGTGCTCGCGATCTTCCCCTCTGGGGACGGCATGGGCCTCCACGTCATCAAAGGCAAAGAGATCCTGGACAAGATCGCAAACTCGCGGAGCCATGCGATGTACAGCCACACGGCCATCGCGGTCCCTGACCTCGAGCACGCAGAAGTGCTCAAATACCTGACGGCGCCGGTCGAGCAACGGATCGCAGCCTGAAGCGGATGCGTTTTGGTTCTGGTTCCACCTCTCCCGTAGGGAGAGGTCGGATCGCATCGCAAGATGCGATCCGGGTGAGGGGTTACAGCCCAGTGATCGCTGCGGCCCCTCACCCGGATTGCACTGGACGATGCTTCGCATCGCCAGGCGCAATCTTACCTCTCCCCGCTGGGGAGAGGTGACTCTCGAACGAACGAGCGAAGCCAGCTTCATCACGAGCCGGAAGGTACTTCGGGAAGTTATCCGCGGAGTCGGTTGAAGATCCGGAGCGGGAGCCGTGATCCCAGCACCATGAGGATCGCGATGGCTGCAACCAGCACATATTTCAGCGGGTGTTGCGACGACGCGAGCGAGCCTTCCCACACTCACTGGCCGCCCAGCAAGAACACCGTGAAGCCAATCGCGATGCAGCCAAGCCCGAGGACAGCCGTCGCGATTTCGACGACGTTTTCCAGACCGAAGAATCTCACGATGGGGCTCCATGCGGCAGACAGGAGCAGATCCACGATCGCGCTGAGCAGGCCTTGAAGCATGGCAATAGGTCGTGTCGGTCGTCAGCGGGGTTCAACCGCAGTAACCGCTCGGCCTGTCCCGCGCTAGAACCGCCCCTCACCGAACGTCCCCGGCCTTCCGGCTCTCACCAATTGAAACCGGCTTGTTGAGGAAATACTCGCGATTACCGGTCGCAGCTTCCGCGTACTGGTCGATGGCCACGATGATGGCCTGGACGTGGGCATAGCACCACCCTTCCCGCGTCGCTCTTCGGCGAACGTCCTCGAGCGCGGTCAGGAAGGGCGATAGCTCTCTCTCATCGTCGAACCAACGCCTGCTCACCATGTCCTCCCGCCGAGCACCCTGCCCTTGGTCTGGCGCGGCTGCGTGCTCTTCAGCGCGTCCCGCTGCGCGCAAAGACCTTCAATCTTCGCCTCCATCCGCGACAGCAGCGCTTCGGCCGAGGCCGTCCCGACACCCGCCCGCTGCAATTGGAGGATCTCCTTCCTCTGCCTTCCCATCCGGATGCGCATCCGTTCGATCTCCCGCCTGACAACGTCCAGGTCCGGCATGTTCAGCCCCGCGATTTTGAATATGGTCCATGAGAACAAAAACGGAACGACGAGTCGAGTCCGACGTTGGACGGAGAAGGAGAATTGTGCCGCCTGCGTCGCACTTGGGTCGCACCCGCCCAGAACGGATGCACGCGTGCGAGTGCGCGGGTAGGGAACAGACGATCGCTGCTCGTTTTGACTAGGCTGACCCAAATGCTGGAGGAGCCGGGATGCCGTACTTCACATCCAAGCAAGACCAGGCGCAACGCACTTACAAGGTGCTTGCCGACATCTTCTGCGCGATTATGCTCGCAACCTTTTCGATTGTGTTCTTCGGACTGCTGGGCGGCATTGTTGCCTTCGTTCTACTTGAGGCCGGCCTGCTTGTGATCGATTGGCTTTTGCCAAACGAGGACGACGATGCGGCAGGCGTTGTTCGCTAGCGGACTTTCCCGTGGTAGCCCCACGCCGACTTGCTCGAACCCATGTTGCTCGAACTCATGAGGTCGACGAGCACGGTGCAATCCCGGCCGGCTCCCGCTTGTTAGCCAGCGACCAATATTTGGGGCCTCCGAAAAGGACTCCAAGCGCGATCGGGATGGCTCTCGTACACAAAGCCGATGCCAAGCCAGATCGGGCAGTCGGGCTTTGTCAGAACAGATCGCCTATGAGCTTGAGGATGCTGACGATCAGGCCCGAGAGACATGCTGCAGTGCCGAGGTCGGCCAGATAAAGCAACACGTCACGTTCGTCCTCACTTAGTTCTGCCAGTGCCTTGCGCATCTTCCCTCTCCATGGCCTCGATCAGCTCTTCGTCATCGAGAACATCCAGCAGATCATTGATTGTCTTGTTGCCGTCGCGCGACCCCGGCTCGACATAGCTCGCCAGAATGGCCTGGGCCTGTTTGACGGCTGCCCTCACGCGATCCGGTTTCACGGCCGGTACTCCACGCATACTGTGGAAGCTAAAACGCAGCTAGGAACGGCGCGTTCCTTTGCTCAGCCCCTTGAATGAGCTGGCGCGCAACAACCCTTCGGATGTGATGTCGCGATACTCCACGTCAGCGTAGAACGTCGGCTCGACCCAGGTGGCCTTCGGCTTCCTGATGGGCTTGGTGAGCTTGGTTTTGGGGCTGACGACGGTCTCCAGTGCCTTGCGGATCTCCGCGGACTTCGTTCGAGACCAGCCGGTCCCGACCTTGCCTATGTAGCGCAGCTCCTTTCCCTCCTGCTTGCCGAGGTATAGCGCCGCGACGCCGGAGGGGTCTTTGATGAACCCGACCACGGGAAATTTCTCGCGCTGGACAGCCTTGATCTTCTGCCAGGCTTCGACCCGGTCCGATCGGTACGGCGCGTCAACCCGCTTCGAGATGATGCCTTCGTAGTTGAGCTTGCTTGCGGCCTCGAACAACGCCTGCCCATCCCCGACATGGTGCTCGCTGTAGACGATCGGCTTCTCCAGCTTGTGGCTCCCGATCAGCTGCTTCAGCAGTTCTTTGCGGGCAAGCTGGGACAAGTTTCGGAGGTCTCGCCCATCGAGCCACAGGAGGTCGAAGGCGAAGTACACCAGGCGATCCTGATCGCCCCTTGCGAGATCGGCCTGCAGCTCGGCGAAGCTGGGACGATCCTCATGGATGACCACGACCTCGCCATCCACGATCGCCTGTCCCGCGATGTCGAAGGCGCCCGCAATGGTGGAAAACTTGTTCGTCCAATCCATACCGTTGCGCGTCAAGGCTTTGCGGTCGTCGCCGTCAATCCGGAGCTGGATGCGGTAACCGTCGTATTTGATCTCGTGAATCCACCGAGCCCCCGAAGGCGGCTTCATCTTCGGGATCGCCAGCTGCGGGCTGATGAAGCCCGGCATGGGCGCGGCTTCCGGCGCTTTGGCCGGAGGTGCCTTGGTACGCTTCGCCACTGACGCAACTCACGAGAGCCCGCCGCTGACAGTGGAAGCCGAGGCGGGCAGTCAACCTGCCCTACTCACGAGTCGCAAACGCCGAGGCTATCTCCACGTTCCGAAATTCTGGCTGAGGTTGGGTGGGGCCAGGCGATCTACTAGGACGCGGTCTCCCGCGCGGCCGACTTGACCAGGGAGCTGCGATGCTCGTTGCAGAATCAACTGCTGGGACCTGGGATCGGATTCTTCTCGGAGCTGACAATGATCTCTTGAAGTACTGCTCTAGCAGCCCGAAGATCTGGTGTCTCAAAGCCCTCAGCGAACTGGCCATAGAGCGGACCAAGCAGATCGTGAGCCTCGCCGCGCCGGCGCTGTTCTATCCAAAGTCGTGCAAGGCATGTCGCAGCGCGCAACTCCCAGAGCTTGGCGCCTTGCTGGTGCGCGGTTGCAGCCGCATGCCCGAACTGCGCTTCCGCGGCGGTCGGGTCGGGCCTCGGTAGCCACAACATCAGCTCGCCTTTTATCCGATGGAGCTCGGCCTCGAACCACCGCTCGCCGGTTTCTTCCACGCGGTCGAGCGCCTTTGCAATCAAATCCAAGCCATCCTCCACTGCGCCGGAGCGGCCAAGCGCCTCGGCCTGGAGGCCGAGGAAATGCGGCTCATAGACATTTGCCCCGGTGGCACGCCAAGCCGGCAGGCCCTGCCGAAGCTGCGCCAGCCCTGTCTCCAACTCACCTTGACTCGGTCAGAGCCCATCCACGGATCACGGTGGCAGGCGCGAGGAAATGCGGAAAACCCTGCTCGGTCGAGAGCTCGACCAGTGCCTCGGCTCGATCCCGGGCTTCGGGCGCCGCCCGGCGGTACTGCTCGAAGAGACACGCGAACAAGAGAGCGTACGCCAGCGTGTTGAGGTGATTGAGATCGTTGGCGGCATCGAGCGCTTCGCGGCTCCGTGCCAATGCCTGTTCCGGATAGCCCAGCGCCAACAACGTCCATGACAGCGCCGACAGCGCCGCCACCCGAGGATCCTGCACGTAGAAAAAGGCGAGCGAGCGATGCCGCTCTGGGTCATAGAGCGCGAGCGTCCGCTCCAGATGGAGGCGGGCAGCGGCTATCTCGCCGCGCCACAGGGCACCGGTCCCGCTGACGCGGTGGGCAACTATGGTTGCGGAAGTTTCCTGATGATCCTGCGCCCGGCGCAAAAACTCGTCTGCCACGTCGCGCGCCGCGTTGTGCTCGGCGCGCACGCCGTGAAACACCCATTGACCGTAGAGCACGGGCCAGAGCTGGGCGGTGGCCCCGATCTGCTCGCAGAGCTCGCGGGCACGGGCGTTGGCCCGTCCAGCTTCCGGCGATGCCCAGCCTTGCGTGGCCATCAGCGCGACGCCCAACGCAACCTGCAGGTCAAGTTCGCGCCGCCTTCGATCGGCCTCGGGCAACCCCGCGACAAGATTCAATCCGTTCCGTAACTGCGCAAGCGCTTCAGCCATAGCCGATCGGGCGATGGCTCGTTGTCCTGCCTTCAACCAATACTCGGTCGCCGGCTCGATCAGTCCTCCCTCTGTGTAGTGGTGGGCCACAAGTTCGGGCTGCGCCTGCATAGTCTCCGGAAAATGCTGCTCGATCGCAGCGGCGATGCGGGCGTGCAGGCGCTGTCGCTTGACGCGCACCAGGGTTGCATAAGCGGCGTCCTGCACGAGCGCATGTTTAAAACTGTAGGTTGCCTGCGGCGGCGTCCCGCGCCGAAAGACCAGGCCCGAGCCGACGAGGTCATCCAACCCCGCCTGCAGGTCGCTCTCCGGCAACTGCGCCGTCCTCGCGAGCAGTTCATAGAGAATTCCCGGCCAATCGCGGCCGCGACCTGGGCCACCTCACGAGCGGGGCCAGCCGGTCGAGCCGGGCCAACAGCGATTCCTGGAGTGTGGTTGGGATTGCCATGGGCGGCAGCGGCCCCGCGAGCGCGTAATGGTCGCCCTCATCGCGGAGTAGATCGGTCTCCAGCACAGTCCGCGTCAGCTCCTCGACGAACAGCGGCACGCCGTCAGTCTTCGCGACGATCTGGCCGAGCACCGCAGCAGGCAGCGCCTTGCCGCCGCTCAGCCGCGCGACCATGGCCGCGCCCTGGCGGCGACTCAACCGGCTGAGGGTCAGCGCGGTGACATGGGCATAGCGCATCCAGGGCGGCTCGAACTCGGGCCGGAAGGTGATGAGAACGAGCACGGGGGCGCCTTGCACCCGGTCGACCAGGAGATCGAGCAACTCGAGCGAGGTCGGATCTGCCCAGTGCACATCCTCAAACAAGGCGAGGACGGGCCGGCGCGTCGCAAGCCCCAGGACCTGATCGACCAACGCCTCGAGCGTCCGCTCCTTCTGCCGATGCGGGCTCATGTCGAGCGGCGGGTAGCGCGCATCCGTCTCCAGCGACAGCAAGGCCGCGAGCAGCGGGGCCGCCTCGGCGACATGATCGTTCGAGAGCGCAAGCAGCGCCTCGAGCTTGTCGAGCCGCGTTACGGCGGGATCGTCCGCGGCGAAGCCCGCCGCCCGCTCCAAATGCCCGATCACAGGATAGAGCGGGCTGGTCTGATGGTGCGGCGAGCAGTAGTGGCTCAGAGCCGTATGCGGCTCATTCTCAAGTCGCCCGCGCAGCGCCCGCAGAAGACGCGACTTGCCGATGCCAGGCTCGCCCGTCAGCAGAACCACCTGGCCATCCCCTTCCTTGGCCCGCTCCCAGTGCTCGAGCAGCAGGCCGATCTCATGGTCGCGACCGACCAGCGGCGTCAGGCCAGCCCCGTGCAACGCCTCGAACCGGCTCTCGGCGGCGCCTTCCCCGACCACGCGCCACGGCCGCACCGGAACGGGAAAGCCTTTCAAGATCTGCATGCCGAGCTCGGTAAGCTCGAACAGTCCGCCGATGAGCTCCCGGGTGCGGGCGGAAATCACCACAGTGCCGGGCGCGGCCATTGTCTGCAGCCGCGCCGCGAGATTCGGCGTGTCACCGACCACGGTCTCCTCGCGCGCCGTACCTTCGCCGATCAACTCGCCGACAACCACCGGACCGGTCGCAATGCCCACACGGGCCGCCAGCGTGTCGCCATCCGCCGATGCCAGGCTGTGTACCGCCGCGACAGCCGCGAGGCCGGCGCGCACCGCGCGTTCGGCCTCATCCTCATGGGCGCGCGGATAGCCGAAATAGGCCAGCACACCATCGCCCATGTACTTCGCCACGTGCCCTTCGAACCGCGCGATCGCGCCCGTCACTGCACTCTGATAGGACCGCAGGACTTGCGCCATTTCCTCCGGATCTAGCCGCGCCGCGAGCGCGGTCGAGTCGACCAGGTCGACAAACATCACGGTGAGCTGGCGGCGCTCGGCCTCCGGTGCAAGCGCAGCGCTGCCGGAGGTGACGCTGGGTGCGGCCGTAACAGCGGTGGTCGCCGACATTGAGCCGGCGCGCAGTGCAGCAATGGCGGCAAGCAGCTTGCGGCGATGGCCGATCGAGACGACCCCGAGCCCGACCAGATCCTCGGCCGTGAGGTCCATGAGGACCTCGGCATCGATGTCGTTCTCCCGGAATGCCTGTTCGTACTGTCCCAGCCCCAGACCACACAGCCAGGTCCCGATGTCCATGGGCTCCTCCCGGCTTTGGTATTCAGCGCTAAGGTGCTCCAGTCTATCTCAAGATGGCGTGCGCTGGGCGCGGTGAAACGTCACGAGTTGAGTGCGGGGAAGGGCAGCTTTTCGCCCGCCGGCGAAGATCGCAAATGACCTCCGGCACGTCTGCAGTTGGGGCCAGACCGACCATCGCGAAAACGCGGCCAACCCGACGCGAATGCCGCTCAGGCGACATTCGCCTGGTCGCAATTCGCGGTGCAGCAGTCTCATGCCGTAGCGTAAACCCGCCTTACAAGGGCTTGATCTCCACCTTACGGAATTTGATCGCTCCCGCGCCGTGTTGCAGGGCGATCGAGCCTTCATCGAACATTCCGTTCCGCAGTTCGGCCGTTTTCTGACCGTTGAGCACGACCGTGATGTCGCGCCCCTTCGCCGTGATCTCGAATGTGTTCCATTTGCCGCCGGCTTTCGGCATCGGATTGATCTCGATGTAACGTGTGATCGCGCCGGTGCCGTAACTTGGATCGGGCCGCTGGTCAAAGATGTTTGCTTCGTAGCAGGTGCGGTCGGTGATCTTCTTGGCATCGAGGCAGCGGAAATAAATGCCGCTGTTTGCATCATCGCTCGGCCAGAATTCGATGCGCAGCTCGAAGTCCTTGTACGGCTTCTTGCTGACGAGATAACCGGCCTCTTTATCTTCCATCTTGTCGGCAATCACCGCGCCGTCCGCCAGATGCCAATTGGATTTCCCGACCTGATCCCATTGTTCGAGGTCTTTGCCATCGAACAGCGTGATCCAGCCGGCTTCCTCAGCTTTAGCCTGCGGCAGCCCCTGACTCACGGCGAAACCCGAGGCGACGAGTGCAAGAGCGAATTGCAAAGAACGGTGTAACGTCTTTGGCATGTTTGACTCCTCCTGGTCGTCCGCCGATTGTCTTTCCGGTCGGCAGACTTGATGATAGGTTCTTGCGTAAATTCTGGCTAGGCTCCTCGCTCACGCATTCAACGAAGATGCGGGAGGCATTGATGAACTCGGCCCTATGATGAAGTTGGCGATGCGCAGGAGTAGCTCATTGCCTTCGCATGAGGTGCCCTCTTGGAGCGACGAGGCGCTGAGGCTATGCGACCGCAGCATGCTCGTCGTTGACGCGCTGCGCTATCGATCCAGCAGACGTTCGCTGGGTCGACTTTTGTTCTGGCGTCGCGCCGGTTCCGGGTGCACACTGGTTCTATCACCGCACGGCGCTGTGCTTTGATCGGTGATGAGAACGCCGTTTTGCGCTCCCTCCCAATTCACGCAGGGAAAGGAGAGTGCCATGGGAAGACACTCACAATCCCACATTGACAACAACCTGAACGCGGAACGTGCCCGCATCATAGCGGAACTGGAAAATACGCAGCCGGGACCACAGCGTGATCTTCTAGAAAGCAAACTGCGCCAGCTCGAAACCGCTTCTCATATAGATGAATGGCTGACGTCATCGGGTCTGCAACCCCCCGAGGAATAAGGCGTCTCAGGCCGACCGAGCGCGTAGGGGTCAGCAGAGAGCGAGAGGTCTTTCGATGACTATCACCCTCAACCACACCATCGTCCCGGCCCGCGACAAGAGGGCAGCGGCACAATTTTTTGCGCGCATTTTTGGCCTCCATGCCGATCCGAAAGACGGCCATTTCGCGCCGGTACGTATCAACGACACGCTCACGCTGCTCTTCGACGACGACGAGGCGTTCGAGAGCCACCACTACGCCTTCCACGTCAGCGATGCCGAGTTCGATGCCATCTTCGGCCGCATTCGCGAGGCGAACCTCGCCTATGGCAGCGCACCGTGGAGCCTCGACGACGGTAAGCTCAACGACTGGAACGGCGGCCGCGGCGTCTATTTTCGCGACCCTGACGGCCACGTGCTAGAACTCATGACCGTACCGCAGTGAGCCGCTACAGCGACGAGGCGATCGAGGAAATTGTTGTTGTGTCGTGTGTAAGATCGTCTGGTATTAGGGTGACAGTGCACAAATTCATTCGCCAGATGTCCTGCTCCCCGCGCCTTCGATCAACGCTAGCGGCGCCTGTCAATTGAGTGGACTGTCACCGTACCCCGCCCCCTGCCCCTCCTCCTCAATTCCTGCTATCTCTCCCTCCCGCCGGCTCCGCCGGCCCAAAACCCTCCATCCGATCCAGGGAGCAAGAAACATGCGATACCTCCACACCATGCTGCGCGTGCGCAATCTCGATGTCGCGCTGAAGTTTTACCAGGATGCGCTGGGCTTGAAGGAGGTGCGGCGGATCGAGAATGACAAGGGGCGCTTCACGCTGGTGTTCCTGTGCTCGCCCGATGATCTCGAGGCGTTGAAGAAGCAGCCGCAAACGCGCGGCGCGCCGCTGGTCGAGCTCACCTATAATTGGGACGAGGAGAAGTACGGCGAGGACCGCTTCTTCGGCCATCTCGCCTATGAGGTCGACGATATCTACGCCACGTGCGAGAAGCTGATGAAGGCCGGCGTCACCATCAACCGGCCGCCACGCGACGGCAACATGGCCTTCGTCCGCTCGCCCGACCTGCACTCGATCGAGCTGTTGCAGAAGGGCGAGCCGAAGCCGCCGCAGGAGCCCTGGTCGTCGATGCCGAATACCGGCCACTGGTAAGGCACTCGGCAGGAACAAGGCCCCTCGCCCGCCGTTCTCTTCGCAACGAAGCCGATTGGAGGAGGATGCGATGGCGAGAGGGCTGTTGCTGTGGCTGCTTGGCGTGCCGATCCCGGTGATCATTCTGTTGTGGCTGTTCTTCGGCCGCTGAGCGTCGCGTTGAATTTGCAATGAAGGCTCCGCCCTGGGCGGAGCTTTTGCATGAGGGGCTCGGCGCAATCGCGCATCGCTCGACGAGGCGAATTCCGCTATCACCCGCGCAAGCGACAACGCCGCGGGAGACGCCTCGTGCCTGACACCAAGCTGACAATCTGGGGCCGCGCCAACTCGGTCAACGTGCAGAAGGTGCTCTGGTGCCTCACCGAGCTCGGTCTGGCTTACGAGCGCATCGACGCCGGCATGCAATACGGCAAGACTCGCGAGGCCGAGTATCTGTCGATGAATCCCAACGCGCGGATCCCGACACTGGTCGAGGGCGAGTTCGTGCTGTGGGAATCCAATTCGATCATGCGCTATCTCTGCCTCGCGCATGGGCGCGGCACGCCGATCTACCCCGAGGCGCCGAAGCTGCGCGCCAGCGTCGACCGCTGGCTCGACTGGACGCTATCGACGGTGCAGCCGGTCGACCGCCCGGTGTTCTGGGGCATCGTGCGCACCACGCCCGCCGAGCGCGACATGATCCAGGTGCAGCGCGATGCCGATGCCGCCGCCGAGGTCTGGACCATCGCCGACCGCCTGCTCTCGTCGCGCCGCTTCATAGAAGGCGATGCGTTCACGCTCGCCGACATCGCGGTCGGGTCCTATGCGCGGCGCTGGCTCGGCGTCGAAGGCATCAGCCGGCCGGCGCAGCCGCACCTCACCCGCTGGCTCGCCGAGCTCGGCAAACGACCTGGATTTGCACAATTCGTCGCACCGCCGATGTCGTGACCGCTGGCGCGGCGTAAGCTGCGATGATTGCGGGAGGAATCGCCGTTGTGGCGCAACCGTCCGGCGTCACGGCAGCGCTTGACGGCTACTGTGCATGGGGTTGTTTTCGCATATTTTGTTGTGGCGCTAGAGCGTTTTCGAGCGAAGTGGATACCGGTTCGCGTGAAGAAAACGCGTCAAAGCAAGAATCTAGAGCTTCGGTTCTGATTCAATCAGAACCGATAATGCTCTAGAGCCAGCCGCGCTCGACCAGCAGCACGCAGATGATCAGCACCAGCGTCACCGCCGCGGTGGCGAGCCGCGCGGTCCAGCTCAGGCCACGCCCGACCCACAACAACAGTGCGCCATACATCAGTACGGGGATGAGGATGTCGAGCCGCAACAGGTCCGGCGCCATGAGCCCTCAGCGCCGGATGCTGGTGTCGATGCTGACCGAGCCGCCGATCTTCACGCAGGTCCCGGTGCCCTCGACCATGACGAAGCGCGGGCCATAGGAGGCGCAGGAACCTGCCTTCGCCGTGCCGGCCGCGCCGCCCTTCAGCGGCAGCGTCTTGCCGGTCTCCTTGTTCGCCTGCGGCCGCTCGGCGGGCGGCAGGCGCAGGCTCTCAGCCGCGGTCGCGGACGTGGCCAGCAACGAGATCAGGATAAGGAACGGCGCGCGCATGGCCGCCTTGTAGCCCGGACCGGCCCCGCGCGCCATCCGGGCCGGCGCGGCCGCGCGTCAGAGGAACTTGATGCCGGCCGACTTGCCGCGGCGCCAGACCACCTGGCAACTCCGCCCGGTGCGCGCATCGCGGGCGAAGGCCATCCGGATCACGCCCGGAAGCTGGCTCGCATCCTCGTCCATCGTGATCTTCGCGCCCGTCGCCGAGATGTCCTGGACCAGGCAATGCCGCGCCGCGAATCCGCCGTCGAGGGTGATCCAGGCGTGCCGCGACAGCAGCTTGCGCTCTGCGCGCTTCTTGGGCGGTGGCATAGGAAAATCTCCTACTCCAGCGCTACCCAGGGAACCCTAAGAAACCGTTGAATTCGCCCCCGGATGATTCCGGGGCCGACGCTTGTCCACCGGGCCAAAAGACCGTTCCCGAACGGCTTGCCCGGGAGCGCAAAGGCCACTATACGTTCGCCCGCTGCAAGCCGCCGGGCACTGTTCGGCCGGCCAGCGGCCGTGCCGCGGAAAGCGGCGGGGCCCTGCGCGTTTGCTCCCTTCGTCTATCGGTTAGGACGCCACCCTTTCACGGTGGAGAGAGCGGTTCGATTCCGCTAGGGAGCGCCAAAATTCCCAGACATCTTTGATTTGGTTGCGCTTTTTTGGCCGATCTGGCAAACGGAACCTGACGGGATCTCCCAATCGCATACTGAAGCTCTGGTGGGCCGGGCATGCCTCGCGTGGTGCAGATTCGGCTAAGCGCGGTCAGGACCTAGCCTAGGCAATGGTGGCTTCCGCCACACGCACGAGCGTACTCTTGCTCATTTCCCAGCGCGGTCTCGGCCGCCCCAACTCAGCACGTAACGTGAAAGAGCCCGATCTTCCGCGTATGCGAATGGTTGAATGTATCAATCGCCTTAGGGGTCGGCTGCAGCAGGACCTTGCAGCCCTTTCTCGCAAAATACGCCTCTGCTTCTGGCGACAGATGCACATTTCCGTACTGGCCCGAGCCAAGAATTAACTGCTCGCATCCCTTCTCAAAGACGAACTTCGCTTCGTCCTTCGAGAGGACGTGCGAGGTGCCGTAGTACTTCTTCGAGAGCTTCTTCTTCCGCTTTGCCACTTCGCCGGACAGACGGATGATCACGTCGTGTTCATACGTCTTTCCGTCAATCGTGATGGTGCCGAACGTAGTGTGCTCGATCTCCATGGACTGACCTCCTCCTGATCTCGGCGCGAGCCCCGACCCGGCAGACGATTTCCAAGACATCCTTCTTGATTTGGTTTCGCTTTTTGCACGATTGGCAAACCAGCCCCCCCGCTCAAGACGCGCGGTTGAGGAAGATCGGCAGCCCCCGCTTGTTGGAATAGAGAGGACGGTACCGCTCCGTGTTGTATGTACTGGCGACGTCCAGTTTGCGCGGCCCGAGCTTGGCGTCAGGGATAGGCACAAGGTCGTAGCGGCCCTCGACCAGTGCTGACATGAGGCCGGACTTGCCCTCCAGAATGGCATCATAGGCCATGTTGCCGAAAGTCAGGGCGACGAGCTTGTCGATGAAGTCAGGATCGCCCGATCGCAGATCGTAGGTGAGATCAGAGACGATGGTCTCCTCGCCGGCGCGCCCCTTGATCTCGTCGGCAAGGGCTTCGGCCACGTTCGTCCTTTTGCGGTGACCGTAGGCGTCAGCTTCGCCGTATTCCTGCATCTTGTAGCCCTCCCACTGAGCGCCTTCGCTCAGCACGATGAGCGCGTAGTTGCTCGGGTTGGCGCGTTTCTCCTCGAGCAGCAAACGGATCAGCTTGTCGAGATTGACTTTGTACTCCGGGATCACGCATCGGATCGAGGTCGCGTACGCGGTGTAGAGTGCCGTAAATCCGGCATCGCGGCCAAAGATGCGGAAAATGCCAATTCGCTCGTGTGAGCCGATAGTGGTGCGCTGGCGCTGGACGGCATCGCTGGCGCGGGTGATCGCGGTCGAGAAGCCGATGCAATATTCGGTGTTGCGGACGTCGTTGTCCATCGTCTTCGGGATGGCGATGATCTTCACGCCGAGGCCGCTGAGCTTGTCCGCATAACTTAGCGTGTCGTCACCGCCGATGGCGATGAGGTGTTCGATGCCGAGCCCCGACAGGTTCGCCAGGACCCGGCTGGTGACGTCCCAGCTCTTGGTTGCGACGCCGCCCTTGGTACTCTCCGACATTGGAAGGTCTTGGCCAGCCAGATGATCCGGCAGCTTTTTCATTCTGGAGGGATTGGTGCGGCTCGAGTGTAGCACGGTGCCGCCGCGTCGATCGATGATGCGCGTGTTTTCGCGGTTGAGTGGGATGAGGTAGTGGGATTTGCTGGCGGGGTCGTCGAGGTTCAGGTGCGTGAGGGCCTCCCAACCGCGGCGGAGACCGATGACTTCGATATCGTCCTCGGTCCCGCGATAGGTCACCGTCTTGATGATTGCGTTGAGACCGGGGACGTCGCCGCCCCCGGTGAGAATGCCAATTCGTTTCCTTGTCACGCCCCACCTCCCAGTATGGCATGTCGCAATAGCGCCTGCGTCACACGTTCTCTACGCGGCCGCTTCCGGCTTGCGCTCCTCGCGCAGGCGAAAACGCTTCAGGAGTGCGGATACGGTGTCGCGGAAGCCGCCATACTCCAATTCGGAATAGGGCAGCATTGCAGCGCCGGACCAGCCTTGGCTGCGCATCTCGATTGCCTTGCTTTGCGCGCGCCGGCGTACCTCGTCCCACGCCGGATTGTCGAAGAAATCGGTATAGGACTCGGAAAAGCGGCCTTCCTTGTCGATCGAAAAACCGACGCAGGAAACGATCGGCAGGCAGTACATGCCAGTCACCGGTGTATTGATCGGGACGGGCATCAGCGGCATCACGTGCGAGCCGCGCGCATCGCCACCCACGAAGTGTGCCTTGGCGAAGGGAGAGACGATTTCCTCGGGCGCGGGAAAAATTCCCTGGTTCCTGATGATCGCGACCGGATCATCTTTGCCGGTGTACTTGCCTGCGATCGCGTGAAGACGCTGCGCCGACACAGCGGCGGCAACCTCGCCATAGGTTTGAGAAACGATGCGATCAATGCCAAAGCGCTCGTTGTCGCGAAGCAGCGCGGCAATGTGGTAATTGTCCGCAGGCGCGTCGAGTTCGATCACGCTGTCGCCAGCGGTGTGATCCATGTCGATGACATGGAAGCGGAAGCCCCTGATCATCGGCGGCAGCATCAGGCCAGCGCAATACATGGGATCGGCGAAGGCGAGGTAGAGCGGCAGGTTGTAGGCGCCGGGGCCGCACTTGTCGGCGGCGAACACCATGAAGGACTCTGCGGGTCTCGGACTCGAGAGGCTGTGGTCGAAGCTGAGCTCGGCGACGCCCGGCCCGGCACCGCGAATGTTTCCTGAAGGTGCATCTGCGAGAAGATCCTGGCCGGCGCCGTAGAGACCGGAAGTCTTCGCAACCGAAGTGGCCGCGAGAAATGCCTTCCAGGCGAATTGATGGATCTCGGAGCTCCCCTCGCCCCGTGTGTGCGTCATGATGATCGCAATGTCGTCGCCGGTGTGGCAGACAAAACCATCGATCAACAGACCATTGCAGATCGCCTTGGCGACCTCGCCCTCGACGGCCGCCATCATGCGTGTCGACGGCTTCGTATGTCCGCCGACGGAGCCAATGTCAGCCTTAATGACTGAAAGAGTAAGTTTCATGAGCGTTCCTCCCCGCACAAGCTCAACACCCGGCCTCGGCGCTTGCTGCGCCGGGGCGACGGCGCTGCTCATTCGCGGAAACGAACGCCTAATGTCGGGACTAGGTTCCAGCCCTAGGTCAAATAGCGCTCCGCACTGCGTGCGCGACCTCGCCCTTTTTCGTTGTGAACTTGCGCAGCGACCTATCGTATCGGCGCGATCCGCGCGTTTACCGGAAATTTACCCCTGCTCCTGAGTGCCGGTATCATTTGCTTAGAATTTGACTGCTACCGTGGAACTACGGAAGCAATCCCCAACATCATTGGCACTTCATGTCCGTCGCAGAGTTCCTCAGGCAGCGTGCAGTGGATGTCACCGTGAGCGGCAGCTACTCGCTGCCGCGCTGGTATGATTGCGAGGGCAAGCTCCGCAGCTTCGCCTGCCGGACCAAGCGCGTTTCGCCCTTCCGCATGATCGTGGACGTGCCTGTCGTCGGCAAAGTCGGCGAGCGCGTCACCTCCTACTTCGAGGATTTCGGCGAATTCCAGTGCACGATCAGCGCGACGCTGAAGTCGGGCTTCCTGATGGAGCTCGACATGACGCGGGCACGGCGCGCCTGGATGTCTGAAAAGCTGACCTGGCTCGAGAAGAAGCAGAAGGACGCCAGCGTCCAGGAGCTGCGGCGCGATGCGCGTTTCGTTCCGCAGGTCTCACACACGTTCCTGACGCTCGCCGACGGCAGCACCCATCCGTGCTTCATCATCGACGTCTCCACGGCCGGCGTCGCGATCTCATGCGAATACGACCCGCCGCTCGGAACCCCGCTTGCGGTCGGTGCCTGCGTCGGTCGCGTGATCCGTAAGTTCGGCCACGGCTTTGCGGTCAAATTCGCCGACAAGCAGTCCCGGGACGACCTCGTCCGGCTGATTGTCCGCACGCCGTTGCTGCAGTCGGCCTGAGAAAAATCGCTGCCCTATCGCGGCCCTAATGCGGGATCAGCTTTACGGGTCTGCGCCTCGCGCCTGATGTCATCTTTTGCAGACTTGCGATCGGGGGACCGAATGGCAGTCAACAAGATCACAGTTGATAAGATCACTTGGGACAGGGTCGGCCGGGTCACCGAGCCCGGACGCTACATGTATACCTTCGGCTGGCTCACCATCACCGCCGGCGATCTCGAGATCTGGAAGCAATATCCGCAGGCCGCGTTCACGCTGCTGGAGCAACCGGCGGAGCCGGACGCCCCCATCGGCGGCGAATTCCATCTCGGAGCCTTCGATATCGCCCCCAGCGCGCCGCCGTACAGCACCCACTGAACGCGGGAAAGGCCGTTGCCGGGGGCGATGGTCGCCTTCGCGGCCACGCGTGCATGTGAATCGAAGAAACCTCCGCATTCCCTTGATCTGGCTTATCAATCAGTCCAGATGACGGCGCTCGGCCGTTGCCATTGGTGACGAACAGATTCTGTCATGCAATTGATTGCCCTCGTCTTTAACGTTCGCCAGCCGCCCCGATGAACGCTGGCTGTCGCGCTTGTTAAGCGAAGCGACAGCTGGCGCATGACACATGGTCGCATCGGTGGACGTAGATTAGCGGATCAAGGGAACCTATTTTCGGCGCCGATGTACCTGATTGAATCATTACCCACCGTCATCGGAACTGCCGCCATTGCCCCGGCGCTGCTGATGCTGTGGCTCGTTATTGCCGCCGAGGAGCGCCCAGGGCCACCCGCCCAGGTCTGGACCGCCTTCCTGCTCGGCGCGGCCAGTATTTCGCTGCTGGGCCTTGTCCGCGCCCCCTTCTCCAGGATGATCGCAGCGCCCGCCGACCCCTGGGCCGCGCTCGCCATGCATTCGGTCTTCGGCGTCGCGCTGCCCGAGGAAGCCGTCAAGGTGATCGCCATCGTGGTGGTCTCCTCGACCAAGCGGCGGACTTTCGCCAATCCGATGGACACCGTGGTCTATGGCGCCGCGGTCGGCCTCGGCTTTGCCGCTTATGAGAACCTCGCCTACCTCGTGCAGCATGCCGAGATGTGGCGCTCGCTGGCCGCCCTGCGCAGCGTGCTGACGGTGCCCTTCCATGGCGCGCTCGGCATCATCGCGGGCGCGTACCTCACCATCGCCCGGGCCGGCACGGCGCTGGGCGCCAACCGCCACAATCGCGACTGGGCCCGCCTGTCGAGCCGCCTGCTGATCTTCGCGGGCCCGCTCGCGTTGCATTCGGCGTTCGATTTCCCGCTGCTGACCCTCCAGCGCATGCCGGATCTGGACCCGACGCTCCGAATGTGGCTCGGCGCAGCGAGCCTGTTGATCGGCTTCAGCTCGATCGCCTTCGCCGTCCGTCTGGTCCGGCGGGTCGCGCGCCACCATGCGCCCCGGACAGATATTGCGCGGGAGCGGCTCAGCCAGCTGCGCCGGATGTGGGCGCTGCTGCTTGCCGGCGGCGGCATCGGCTTTCTCGGCCTCGCCTTCGTGCTGACCTCGATCCATCACTGGCTGATTAATCCCGAGCGCAATCTGACGCTGGCCCTGATCCCGATCGGCTTCGTCTCGATCCTGCTCGGTCTTGCACTTCTGATTGTCACGACCGCAATCTACGTTCTCGGCCGCAACCGCATCCGCACCAGCGCCGAAGGTTTTTCGTCGGCGCCCGGCGGCGGGTGAGCTTGCGGGATGGCGAGCGCGCCGCGCGCATACTCAGATTGAGCCCAGCCCTCTCGTTCTGGAGCCTGCCGATGACATCGCCCGAGGAGTTTTCACGGATGCAATCCGCGATGAGCCAGGCGGTCAAGGCGCATTGGAAGGCCTTTCTGTTCGAAGGCATCCTGCTCGCCGTTCTCGGCATTGCCGCGCTGATCCTGCCGCCGCTCGCGAGCCTTGCGACCGCGATCTTCCTCGGCTGGATGTTCCTGATCAGCGGCATCGGCGGGTTGATCGTGACTTACTGGGCGCGCAGCACGCCGGGCTTCTGGTGGTCGCTGATCTCCGCCGCGCTGGCGGTGCTCGCCGGCGGAATTCTGCTGGCCCGGCCGATCCAAGCGGTGCTGACGCTAACCATCGTGCTCGGTGCCTACTTTCTCGCCGAAGGCGTCGCCACCATCATGTATGCGCTGGAGCACCGCCGCGAGCTGAGCAGCCGCTGGTCGTGGCTCCTGATCGCAGGCCTCGTCGACATCGCGATCTCGTTCATGGTGATCGCCGGCCTCCCGAGCTCGGCGGAATGGGCGATCGGCGTCCTCGTCGGTATCAACCTGCTGTTCGGCGGCGCCACCCTGATCGGCATGGCCCTGGCGGCACGCAAGAGCAACACTTGAGACGCCTCGTCGCGTCTTGTGCCGTTTGGGGGGTGACAACCCGCCAACGGCGCGCTATATGGCCTGCCATGATCACCGTCGCCACCAGCTATTTTTGGTACTTTAGCTACGACAGCTCGCTGGCGGCGGGAGGATCGCGCTCAATCTGACACATTGCAGCAAACGTCCGAACAAGCCGCCAGACCTGGCGGCTTTTTTATTGGCCGGCAGGTTCTAAACACAGACAGGAGCCCGCCGTGCTGAGCACGACCGACGATCTTCGTATCCGCGAACTGAAAGAGCTGAACACGCCGGAAGAGGTGATGCGGGAAGTCCCGCGCACGCTCACCGCGACGCGTGTGGTGATGGCGGCGCGTAACGCCATCCATGCGATCCTCAACGGCCAGGACGACCGCCTGCTGGTCGTGGTGGGCCCGTGCTCGGTGCATGATCCCAAGGCCGCGCTCGACTACGCCGAGCGCCTCGCACACTTGCGCGAGGACCTCGCCGACCAGCTCGAGATCGTGATGCGGGTCTATTTCGAGAAGCCGCGCACCACGGTCGGCTGGAAGGGCCTGATCAACGATCCCGACCTCGACGGCAGCTTCGACATCAACAAGGGCCTGCGGCTGGCGCGCAACGTGCTGTCGGCGGTGAACAATCTCGGCCTGCCCGCCGGCACCGAATTCCTGGACATGACGACGCCGCAATACATCGCCGACCTCGTCTCATGGGCTGCAATCGGCGCGCGCACGACCGAGAGCCAGATCCATCGCGAGCTGGGGTCGGGACTGTCCTGCCCGGTCGGCTTCAAGAACGGCACCGACGGCAACGTGCGGATCGCAGCGGACGCGGTGAAGTCGGCCTCGCATCCGCATCATTTCATGGCGGTGACCAAACTCGGCCGTTCAGCGATCGCCTCGACCGCAGGCAACGAGGACTGCCACATCATCCTGCGCGGCGGCAGCAAGCCGAACTATAACGCGGCAAGCGTCGCGGCCGCCTGCAACGAGCTGACCAAATCGGGCGTCGCGCCGCTCGTGATGGTCGATGCGAGCCACGCCAATTCGAGCAAGAAGCCGGAGAACCAGCCGCTGGTGATGACCGATATTGCCGGCCAGATCTCAGGCGGCGAGAACCGCATCATGGGCGTGATGATCGAGAGCAATCTCGTCGCCGGCCGTCAGGACGTAGTGCCCGGCAAGCCGCTCATCTACGGCCAGAGCATCACCGACGGCTGTATCGACTGGGCGACGACGGCGGCCGTGCTCGAGCACCTCGCCGATGCGGTCGAGATCCGCCGCAACACCCAGCGCGCAGGGCTGCACGAACGATCGGCCTGAGGCGTGACGAGGCGAAGTGTCAGTCGCTTGCTCAGTTCCTCACCTCTCCCTTCGGGAGAGGTGAAAGAGATCAGCAGCCGCGGCAGATGCTCTTGATCTTGCGATCTAGCTCAGCGTCTTCCTTGTTCGCGGGAGTGTTCGGATTGCTCAGATTCTTCTCGCTCGGCACATCGGCCGCGCGCGGCTGGCGGTGACCGACGGGGGCCGGCAACACCGTTCCAGGGGTCGCGCCGCCCGATGTCGATCCTTTGGAGCCGCCGGTCTGTGCAACCGCCCCGCCCCCGAGCAAGACCACGAGCGATGCTGCCACCATGATCTTTTTCATGTCCGCTTCTCCATTCTCAACCGGCGCACGCTCCAACACCGCTCAGGTTTCGGGCGGATAGAGATGAACGTCGCCGCAATAGTCCACGATACGATAGCGCGTTTCGGCTCCCGCTTCACGCGCATCACCTGCGGTATTTTGTGCCACCGACACATAATTCGGTCCGACCGGCGACTTGCCGGCGCCGCCGGGAATATCGATGACATAGTCAGGCTGACACAACCCTGACACCCGCCCGCGCAACTGCCGCATCAACTCCTGTCCCTGCGCCAGCGTCGTTCGCAGATGCGCAGTGCCCGGTGCGAGATCGCCGTGATGCAGGTAATAGGGCTTGATCCGGCATTCGACGAAAGCTCGCATCAAATCCGACAGAGCGGTGATGTTGTCGTTGACACCGCGCAAAAGCACGGACTGGCTCACCATGGGAATGCCGGCGTCGACGAGCCGCGCGCAGGCGGCACGCGCCGTAGTGGTCAGTTCCCGCGCATGGTTGGCGTGCAACGCGACCCAGGTGGTCGCTCCCTCGACCTTGAGCGCGGCGATCATCTCGTCGCTGATGCGCGCGGGATCGGCCACGGGCACGCGGGTGTGAAGACGGATGATCTTGACGTGATCGATCGCGGCCAGATCGGCCATGATCTCGCTCATGCGGCGCGGCGACAGCATCAGGGGATCGCCACCGGTCAGGATCACCTCCCAGATTTCGCGATGCGCGCGGATGTAGTCGATCGCCGCACGATAGGCGCTGTCCGAGAGTGCGTTCTCCTTGCCGGGCCCGACCATCTCGCGGCGGAAGCAGAAGCGGCAATAGACCGCACAGACGTGAACGAGCTTGAACAGCACGCGATCGGGATAGCGGTGCACGATTCCGGGAACCGGCGAGTGCGGATGATCGCCGATCGGGTCGGCGTTTTCGCCCGGCTGCGCGTCCAGCTCGGCTGCGGTCGGAACGAACTGCCGTGCGATGGGATCCTCGGGATCGGCGGTGTCGATCAAATCGACCAGCGCCGGCGTGATCGCCACCGCATAGCGCGCAGCAACGCGTTCGAGCGCAGGCAGCGTCGCTGCGGGCGCCAGACCTTCGGCGACGAGCTCGGCCGGCTCGCGCAAGGTGCGTGCAAGGTTTGTCGTCCTCATGTCTCACTTAGCGTTTCATTTGCAGGCGGTGTCCAGACCACCTGATCAATTCGCGATGCGCCACTCGCCAGCATGACCAGCCGGTCGAAACCGAGCGCGACGCCGCTCGCCTCCGGCATTGCGGCGACTGCGGCCAGAAAGTCCTCGTCCAGAGGATAGGCCTCGCCGTAGCGGCGCTGCTTCTCCGCCATCGATTCCGTGAAGCGCTTGCGCTGCTCCTCGGCGTCGGTGAGTTCGCCAAAACCGTTGGCGAGCTCGACGCCGCAGGCATACACCTCGAACCGCTCGGCGACCCTGGGATCGTCCGCCTTCACCCGTGCCAGCGCCGCCTCTGGAGATGGGTATTCGAACAGAATGGTCAAACGGCCCTGCCCCAGATGCGGCTCGACATGCTCGACCAGAACCTTGCTGAAGATGTCGGACCAGGTGTCATCCTCGGCCACACGGACCTTCCCGCCGGCGGCCACGGCAAGTGCGGCGCGGTTACCCTCGCCGCCCGAGATTGTCGACAGCAGGTCGATGCCGGCGAAGCGCTCGAAGGCGCCGGCGACCGTCACAAGCTCCGGCTCGGCGAAGGGATCGGCGGTCCGGCCCCGGAACGAGAAGGTTCCGATGCCGGTCGCCTGCGCCGCCCGGGCGATGATGACGACGCAATCGGCCATGATCGCGTCATACGGGGCGCCTGCCCGGTACCATTCCAGCATGGTGAATTCGGGTAGATGCAGGTCGCCGCGCTCGCGGTCCCGGAACACCCGGGCAAACTCGAAAATCCGCGTCTCACCCGCCGCCAGCAGCTTTTTGCAGGCAAACTCCGGCGAGGTTCGCAAGTAGCGGCTCGCACGGCTGCCGTCCGGCCGCATGATCTCGGTCCTGGGGGCGTGCAGATGAGTTTCATTGCCGGGAGAGACCTGGAGGACGGAGGTTTCGACCTCGACGAAGCCCTGCTCGGTGAAAAATCCCCGCAGAGCCCCGGTAATGGCCCCCCTGGCCTGGAGGAACGGCCGCCGGTCGAGGTGCCGCTCGGGCGACCAGAACGGCGAGATCGGCTTGTCCCCAGCCATTAACGGATCGCCCCTCGGAACAGCAAAATGCTGGCATCCAACGGCAAAATCAGTATGTTGCGGCCCGAAACGGGCGCCGAGGTCTGATTTGAGGCCCCAAGTCCCCCATCGATTTGACCACGTCCTGGCCGATGCCGGGCCAAGCAAGCAGGAAATACAGCTTTGAGAGTCATCGCCAGTTCTATTCGCAAGGGCAACGTGATCGAGCAAGACGGCAAGCTTTATGTCGTCGTGAGCGCCGAGAACATCCATCCCGGCAAGGGAACCCCGGTCAGCCAGATCGAAATGCGCCGAATCTCGGACGGGGTAAAGATCTCCGAACGCTACAAGACCACCGACCAGGTCGAAAAGGCCACGATCGAAGAGCGCAACTACACCTACCTCTATGAGGACGGTGACGGCTACCACTTCATGAACCCGGAGACCTACGACCAGGTTCAGGTCTCCAAGGACGTCGTCGGCGACGCCGCCGCGTATCTTCAGGAGAGCATGACGGTCAAGCTGTCCATGCACGACACCAACCCGGTGTCGATCGCGCTGCCGCAGCGCGTGACGCTGGAAGTGGTCGACACCGAGCCCGTGACCAAGGGCCAGACCGCCTCCTCCTCCTACAAGCCTGCGGTCCTCTCCAACGGCGTGCGCACCACCGTGCCGCCGCACATCACGGTCGGCACCCGCGTCGTGGTGATGACCGAAGACGGCTCCTACGCCGAGCGCGCCAAGGACTAACGGGGAACAGAGCGATCGCGACAGGTGCTGCCGGGGGGCGAGACAGTGGTTGGGAACGGTTTCCGCTTTGTCTCGCAACTTCTGGCGTCGCTTTCGCTCCTCATTTCCACCCCGCTGGCTGCGGATGAATTTCGCAGCCCCTCGCTCACGGCCCTGCGCGTCGATTGGCGCGCAGCGCTGGACCAGCTCCGCTCCGAGATCACCACTCGTCCCCGCGTCGCGAACGATTTCATTTTCGCACCCCGCCGTTCGGTGCCGCGCTTTGATCCGCGCGCGATGCCTGCGCTGGTGCAGCTCAACGCGGTCTCCTCGCAATTCTTCACCGGTATCGCCCGCAGCCCCGTGCCCGTGCTGCTGCCGTTCGACGCCGCTGCGTACCTCGAGGCGCAGCGCAACGGTGCGCCGGCTACAACAGCGCTGTCGCGCTACCAGGCTGATTTCAATCCCGTCGACATGTTCGACGCCGGTCCCGCCGGCTACAGCGCGACCTTCTCGTTCGAACCTGGCGCCGGCGACGGCATGCCGAGCCGGGTGTTTGCAAGGCCGGTCGAGGTGCAGATCACGGGATCGGCGCTCGTCTATGACATCGCCGATCCCTCAGGGGGCAAGGGCGAGCAGATCAAACCTCTGGCCGCGCTCTACCCGGACCTGCGCAGGTTCATACGGGAAGGCTATGTGCGCTACGCCTTCACGCGCTTCGGTGTCGCCTATGTGGTGTCGGTCCAGTGCCTCGACAGCGTCGCAAGACCGCGGCGGCTCGCCTGCAAGGAAGCCTATCCGGTCGCAGAACGTTTCCTGAAGGCGCTGCGGGTCGCCGGGGGGCAACGGATGCGGCCTCTGATGGACGTTGCCTCCAACATCCACGATCGTCCTGCCGCGCGTTCGCCGGATTTCAGCTACCGGCCGAGCGGCGACATCATCCCGAATACGGGCTATCGCAAGCAAGGCGGCCATCCCGACGTGATGGCCTATGCGCAGATCCGCTTTCCGCTCGAAAAGACGCCGGCCTTCGTGCGCTCGCAATCCTACCGCAAGCGTGACAAGAGCGACGACCCGACCGTCTATCCCTGGCGCGACAATTTCTGCGAGTCCCGCAGCTTCGAGGTCGGTCAGTGCGCCGGGGGATACGGTCACCAGGGCGAGGACATTCGTGCCGCCGATTGCCCGCCGCCCGGAGAAGGGCGCGAGCCCTGCGATCCGAAGCAGCGCGGTGTCGTCGCCGTGCGCGACGCGATCGTGATCCGCGCCGCCAAGGACCAGGCCGCGACGCTGCAAGTCAATAGCCGGACCGAACACATCCGCTTCCGCTACATGCACATGAATCCGCAGGCGATGAACGCCGATGGCCTCGTCAACGGCCGCATCGTCAGCGAAGGCGAGAAGATCGGCGTGGTCTCGAACTATCTCGACCATCCCGCTGGCACCTCGATGCATCTGCACTTCGATGTGCAGGTATTCACCCGCGACGGCTGGATCTGGGTCAGCCCCTACATCACGCTGGTCTCGGCCTATGAGCGCCTGATCCACGCCCGCGGCCGCGAGGTCGGTCCGGAGATCGCGGGCGCTCCGCAGCCCGTTGCACACGCGCTGCCGGAGGACGTGATCAAGCCGGACCTGCGCGAGGGATCGAGCGGCGAGGAGAATTGAGCTGCTCGTGCAAACGGATTGCTCTCATCACACATTCGGTGTCGTCCCGGCCTAGCGCGCAATTACGTGCGGGGGGCCGGGACGACGTTGAGGCACTACTCCAAATACGTTGTCAGCTGCGCACCCTCATCCGCCACGAACACGGCGATCAACTCCGCCGGCTCCATCGCACTGGCATTGGCCGACACCAGATGCGTCGAACCGGGCGGCTCGAAGAAGGACTGGCCGACACCAAACGTCTCGACCGGGCCGCCGCCGAGCTGCGAACGGATCTCGCCCTTGGTGATGTAGGCCGTCACCGAGCCTGCGTGACGATGTGGCCGCGAGAAACCGCCCGGACCGTAGGATACGCGCACGATGGTGACGCGCTTGCCAGGGACGTTCGGTAGCGCGTAGGAGCCGATCGGCTCGACCTTGTCGAGCGGCGAACTCTCCGCAGCGGTGGCGCAGAGCGGCGCCAGCGCGCCTGATACACTGTCGATCGTCACCGGCAGCGCCTTGCCGATCGCAAGCGCGCAGGCAAGCCCCGCCATGATCGCGAGCGCCGTCGAACGTGAGGGCGTCGGACGCTGCACGGCGGAAAAACTCATCGCTGTCATCGTGACCTCCCCTCAGCTTGATCAGGACGCTGCAGCATTCGCCGCCGCCGGCCGCTTTGCCGGCGTCCAGCGATAGGCCGCACCAAACCGGTTCCAGACGTTGATCGAGGCGACCGCCGAGGTCAGGTAGGTCAGCTCGGTTTCGGAGAACTCGCGCGTTGCCTCCGAATAGATCTCCTCGCTGACGCCACCGGGTAGCAGCGTCAACGCCTCCGCCCAGGCCAGCGCCGCGCGCTCGCGCGCGGAAAAGATCGGCGCCTCGCGCCAGACCGCAACCAGATGGAGCTTGTCGACGGGAACGCCGATCCGTTCCGACAGCAGGACGTGATGCTGCAAGCAGAAGGCACAGCCGTTGATCTGCGAGGCGCGCAGCTTGACGAGCTCGATGAGTTGCTTGTCGAGGCCGGCCTTGGCGGCAAGCTGACCGAGCGCCAGCACCACATCATAGACGTCGGGCGCCAGGCGCTTGAAATCCTCGTATTCGCTGCGGGCGTGTGACATTGCGGTTCACCTCGTACGATTGTAAGTGTACTTATATCGTATAAGAGCTCTGATATGCCACGCAAGACCGCTGCCATCACAAGATCGAAAACCGCGCGCACGGCGCCCGCCGACGACGGCGCCGTGCGTATTCCTGCGCCCGGCGAAGGCAAACGCGGCGAGCAAGGCTATCTCGGCTATCTGCTGCGCCAGGCTCACGCCGCGGTCCGGCTGAAAATGGAGCGCACCCTCGCCGATCTCGGCGTGACCTCGCCGCAATTCGCGGTGCTGACCATGCTCAACGCCTATCCCGGCCTGTCCGGCGCCGACGTCGCCCGCCTCACCTTCCTGACCCCCCAGACCGTCGGCGTCATCATTCGCAACCTCGAACGCGACGGCGCAATCGCGATGACGCTGCATCCGGTCCACGGCCGCATTCAGCAATGGACGCTGACGCCGCGCGGCGCGACGCTGCTGAAGGCGTGCCGCGAGCGGGTGATCGCGCTCGAGAAGCGCCTTGCTCTGGGTTTGGATGGCAAGGCGGAAACCACGATCCGGCGCTGGCTCGCCGGCATCGCGGCCGAGTTGCAGGAGGACTAGCCGCCCTTCAACGCATTCTTGACCTCGCCGTCGGGCCAGGCCTCGCCTGCGGCAATCACCCGCACGCGCGTTCGGTCCGCGGCATTGACCAGCACGTGCGAACTCACCCGGTCGCGGCTAGGCTCCAGGTGCAGATCGGTTTCGGGCTTCCAGCTCAGCGTGGTCGCGAGATCGCCGGGAAAGATCTGCCATTGCGATCCGTCGTCGAGCTCGACGACATGGCTTTCCGCATGTGCGTGAATCTTCATTCCACCCCGATTGCTATGGCGGCCGGATATTTCCTCATCTTCTCCTCCTCATCGTCGTGGGGGAATGCAGGACTGCGACAGTTTGTTCCGACGGAACGGCTGATCCGGCCGCGCGGAAATCAGGTGCTAGGAACCGACTCACACGTGCCATGTTTCGGGCTAGAATGTGCTCATGACGCACGCTGATTCCTCATCCCATCCAACGCGCCGCGCACTTTTCCACTCGACGTTCGCTGCAGCGGCGTTGCTTGCACTCCCGAAACGCGTCCTCGCCGCGCCTCCAGGCTTCGACGAATGGCGCGAAGCCTTTCGCGCACGGGCGATGGCCAAGGGCATTTCGGCCGCGACTTGGCAGCGCGCGATGGCGCGGGTCGAGCCGGACATGAGCGTGTTCAAGCAAATGCGCAACCAGCCCGAATTCCACGAGCAGGTCTGGCAATACATCAACCGCCGCGTCTCCGACTGGCGCATCATCAACGGCAAGATCGCGCTGAAGAACAACGAAGCGCTGTTTGCGCGCATCGAGCGCGATTTCGGCGTCGAGCGCGGCACGCTGCTGGCTTTGTGGGGCGTCGAGTCCGCCTATGGCGATCCGCTGGTGCAGCCAGAACCATATGACGCCGGTATTTCCATCGCTCGCCGCGCTCGCCTGGAACGAGCCGCGGCGCAAGGCCTATTGGGAGACCGAGCTAATCAACGCGCTGCGCATCGTCGACAAGGGCTGGAGCACGCCGGAGCAGATGCAAGGATCCTGGGCCGGTGCGATGGGTCATTCGCAATGGATGCCGGAAGTCTGGCTCAATGTCGGCATCGACTATGACGGCGACGGCAAGGTCTCGCCCTTCGGCAAGCCCGATGACGCGCTGGGCTCGACCGCAAAATATCTCGTCAATCGCGGCAAGTGGCATCGCGGCGAGCACTGGGGCTACGAGGTGCGCGCGCCCGGCAACATGAGCGGCAGCCGCACCTACGCCGCCTGGGCGTCGGCCGGCGTCACCCGTGCCGACGGCCAGCCATTCCCGCAGCCGAACGCAACCGCGCAGCTGTGGACGCCTGTTACGGGCGGGCCGAGCTTCCTGCTCGGACCGAATTTCTACTCGGTGAAGAGCTACAATCCCTCGATGAACTATGCGCTGGCGATCTGCCATCTCGGCGACCGCTGCCTGGGCGCGCCCCCCTTCATCCAGCCCTTCCCCGGCTCCGAGCGCGTGCTGACGCTCGCCGAGGTGCAAGAGATGCAGACGCGCCTGACCAAGGCCGGCTTCGACACCGGCGGCACCGACGGCCGCGTCGGCAACGACACGATGAAAGCGGTCAAGGATTTTCAGCAGCGCGCGGGAATCTGACCGCGGACGGATACGGCGGGCTGAAGGTTCTGGCGAAGCTGCGGCAGGGGTCGTAGGCCACCTCAGTGCCGGTACTGCGGCTCTTCCGCGTCGAGTTGGCGGCGGATGGCAGCGAGATGCAGTCGCGCGGATTCGGTATCGCCTTCGCGCATCTGCCTGTAGGTTTCGGCCGCAACCGCGGGATCGACCGGCAGCACCTTTCGTCCGGTCGACATCGCCAGCACCTGCACCTCGGCGGCGCGTTCGAGGTAATAAAGATCATCCCAGGCTTCAGCGATGGTCGGGGCCAGCACCATCACGCCGTGATGCTTCATGAAGACGATATCGGCATCGCCGACGGCAGACGCGATGCGTGCGCCTTCGCGGTTGTCGAGCGCGAGGCCGTTATAGTCGCGGTCGACCGCGGTGCGGCCGTAGAATTTCAGGGCGGTCTGGCCAGCCCAGATCAGGGGCTCGCCCTCGGTCATCGACAGCGCCGTTGCATAGGGCATGTGGGTGTGGAAGGCGACCTTGGCGCGCGGCAGGCGCTTGTGCATCTCTGCATGGATGTAGAAGGCGGTCGCCTCGGGCACGCCCTCGCCGTCGAGCACGTTGCCGTGGAAGTCGCAGGTCAGCAGCTTTGACGCGGTCAACTCGCGGAAGGCGTAGCCATAAGGGTTGACCAGGAAGAGATCGTCATGCCCCGGCACCACGGCCGAGAAGTGATTGCAGATGCCTTCCTCAAAACCGTTGCGCGCGGCCATGCGGAAGCAGGCGGCGAGATCCTCGCGCGCAGTGCGGATCGCATCGGTGGCGAGGTCCGGCCGGTTCGAACGATGGGGCGCGGATGAGGAAGCGTGAAGGCTATGCGCCATGGCGAAGGGCACCTCTGTCGGTCGGGAGCTGCCCGCGTTGTACAGGGGCTGCGCCTGCGCGTCAGCCCCTGCGAGTGCCACCCTGCCCTGCGCAGCTCAAGCCCGCCGTGGCACGCCGCCGGCATTCATGCCGCCATCGATCACGAGTTCGCTGCCGGTGACATAACGCGAGGCATCGGAGGCCAGATACAGCACGCCGGAGGCGATCTCCGCAGCCCGGCCGGCACGGCCCAGCGGCGTGACGGCCTTGGCGCGCTCCTCCGGATCAATCGGCGCGTTCTGGCCGGCACCGGTCGCGCCGGTCGGGATCTTGCCCAGATCGGCGTGTCGATGATGCCGGGATGCACTGAGTTGACGCGGACGCCGTCGCCGGCCGCCGCGCACTCCATCGCGATCGATTTCGCAAACAGCCGCACGCCGCCCTTGGTGGCCGAATAGGCCGACAGCCCGGGTGCACCGCGCAGGCCCGCCAGTGACGACATCATCACGATCGAGCCGCCGCCGGTCTTGCGCATCAAGGGCAGGCAGTGCTTGACCGAGAGGAACACGCCATCGAGGTTGATCGCGTTCTGCTTGCGCCAATCGGCCAGCGTCATATCGACGATTGAAGGGACAGAGATGCCGATGCCGGCATTGGAGACCATGACGTCGAGCCGGCCATACCGCTTTCCGACTTCGGCGACGACCTCGATCCAGCGTTCCTCGCTGGTGACATCCTGCTCCAGGAAAATCGCCTTGCCGCCGGCCTTGGTGATGCGCTTGGCAAGCTCGGGGCCGCGCAGCTCGTCGATGTCGGTTGCAATGACGGTGGCGCCCTCGCGCGCGAACAGCTCGACGATGGCCTCACCGATGCCGGAGGCGCCGCCCGTCACCAGCGCGATCTTGCCCTCAACCTGCCCTGCCATGTTCACTCCCTTTCTTTTTTGTTGTTTGCGGCCGTTATCTAATCACGGATGGCCCCTGGTCCGGTAGCGCGACGTCGACGACGCGGAATTGCACACGCTCGAACGCCCTGGTAGCGATCGACCGACAATGATCCCGCGACATGCATTTGCTGACCGCGGTTGGCGAGCAGCGCATTGCCGAGCTTCTGGCCGACCGAACGGAACGCGATGCCGTTGACGATGGCGCCGTCGCCGGATTTGAAGCGCAGCCTCAAGTGCGCCTGCCCGACCTCGTCGGCATAGACGAGCTGGTGCGCCGGCAAGGCCAGCACCGGCTCCGGATTGCCGCTGCCGAACGGGCCGGCACGGTTGAGGGTGGTCGCAAGCTCCGGCGTCACGGCGCGCGCGGAGACCGCGCCGTCGACATAGAGCTCGTTGACGTGCCGCGCCTCCGCGACGTCGCGCGCCAGCGCGTTCTCCAGATAGGCGCGGAATTCGGCGAGCTTCTCCTTGCGCAGCGTCACGCCCGCAGCCATCGCGTGGCCGCCGCCCTTGAGCAGAATGCCATCAGTGACCGCCTGCCGCACGGCCTTGCCGAGATCGACTCCGGCGATCGAGCGGCCCGAGCCGGTGCCGATGCCGCCGGGCTCGAGCGCGATGGCAAAAGCAGGCCGCGAAAATTTCTCCTTCAACCGGGAGGCGACGAGGCCGACCACGCCGGGATGCCAGCCTTCGGAGGCCGTGACGATCACGCCGAGCTTGTCCTCCAGCCCGATCGAGGCGAGCGCCTCAGCTTCGGCCTGCGCTTCCGCCGCCTGTTCGATGATGCGGCGCTCGTTGTTGAGGCGGTCGAGCTCGGCGGCGATGCGCGCGGCCTCGACGCTGTCGCCTTCGAGCAAGAGCCGCACGCCGAGATCGGCACGGCCGATGCGGCCGCCGGCATTAACGCGCGGCCCCAGCATGAAGCCGAGATGCCAAGCCTCCGGCGGACCGTTGAGCCGCGCCACGTCCATCAGCGCGGTGTGGCCGATGTGGTCGCGTCGCCGCATCGCGATCAACCCTTTTGCGACGAAGGCGCGGTTGAGACCGATCAGCGGGGCGACGTCGGCGACGGTGCCGAGTGCGACGTGATGAAGCATGCCGAGCAGATCGGGCTCGGGCATCTCGGCGCGCCAGAAACCGCGCTGGCGCAGCTCGCGATTGACGGCGACCAGCGTGACCAGCACGAGGCCAACGGCGGCGAGATGGCCAAGGCCCGAGAGATCGTCAGAGCGGTTCGGATTGACCAGCGCATCGACCTCGGGCAGATCGAGGCCGCATTGGTGGTGGTCGATCACGACGACGGACATGCCGAGGCGCTTCGCCTCGGCCAGCGGCTCGATACTGGTGGTGCCGCAATCGACGGTGACAAGCAGCGTTGCGCCCTTCGCAGCGAGCGTGCGCACTGCTTCGGTGTTCGGGCCGTAGCCTTCGAAGATGCGGTCGGGAATGTGGATCAGCGGATCGAGGCCGCAATGGCGCAGATGCCAGGCGAGCAGTGCCGCCGATGTCGCGCCGTCGACGTCGTAATCGCCGAAGATCGCGACCTTCTCGCCTTTCGTCGCGGCATCAGCGATCCGCTGGGCAGCGGCTTCCATCTCCGTCACCGTGAACGGGTCCGGCAGCAGTTTTCGAATCGTTGGGTCAAGGAAGTCCGGCACGGTGTCGATGTCGACGCCACGGCCGGCCAGCACCCGCGCCAGCAGCTCCGGCAATTGGTGCCGCTGCACGATCGCAAGCGCCTTCGCCGCCCCGCGCCCGTCGAGCCGGTCACGCCAGAGCTTGTCGGTGAACGAGCGCGTCACCCCCAGGAACGCTTGGGGCGCTTCGACGGGCAAGGCAGTGGCGGATGGCGTCATGATTCGAGAGCGATCTTGGGAACTCGGGGGCCGGACGAACACGCAAGGCGTCCGGGTCACTGGCGGATTGGCCGGCAAGCCGCCGGATTTTGCAACGGTCGCCAGGCACAAAGCGGTGGATGAGCCATCCTGGCGGCACGAGGTGACTATCATTTAGGCAATCCGCAAAACAGCAAATTAAGCGGGCGTTAGGCGGAATCCTCGAAAAGGAATCGTATTCGATCTGTAATTTGTTGTCCTGGGTTCATTGCAGATCAGACCTCATTGCCAAGGGAAGCTCCCCGATGTCCGCTGCGCTGGGTCTGAAAGCCAAGCCGATTGCCACTGAACCCGCTGATGATGATTCCGACATCTCTGCGCTGATCAACCGCCTGACTGCAGAGGTCAACCAGATCGCGGTCGACAAGACCAAGGCGATCCAACAGATCACCAACCAGATGAAGATGCTGGCCCTGAACGCGCTGATCGAGAGCTCGCGCGCCGGCGCGCAAGGCGCGGGCTTTGCGGTGGTGGCGCAGGAGGTGCGCGGCGTCGGCCAGCAGGTCGAGACCATCGCCCGCGAGCTCGAGACACAGCTGACGAAACGAACCGGCGACCTCGTCGCCTCGATCGACCGCATGAGCCAGCGCTCGCGCGGCGAGCGCATGGTCGATCTGTCACTCAATGCCATCGAGCTGATCGACCGCAATCTCTATGAGCGCACCTGCGACGTGCGCTGGTGGGCGACCGACTCCGCGGTGGTCGATTGCGCGGCTGCGCCGAGTGCGGCGGCCGTATCGCATGCCTCGCAGCGACTCGGTGTGATCCTCGGGGCCTACACCGTCTATCTCGACCTCTGGCTCTGCGACCTCGACGGCAACGTCATCGCCAATGGCCGCGCCGACCGATTCCGCGTCGTCGGCCAGAACGTCGCTCACACCAAATGGTTTCGCGAGGCGCGATCCTTGCGCTCCGGCGACGACTACGTCGCCGGCGACGTCGAGAACCAATCGCTGCTCGGCAACGCGCAGGTCGCGACCTATTGCGCCAGCGTCCGCGCCGGCGGCCAGGCCCACGGCGCGCCGATCGGCGTGCTTGCCATCCATTTCGACTGGGAGCCGCAGGCCCGCGCCATCGTCCAGGGCGTACGCATCGGCGACAGCGACAAGGCCCGCGTACTGCTGGTCGATTCGAATCTTCGCGTGATTGCCGCTTCCGACGGCCAGGGCATCCTCAGCGAGCGTATCTCGATCTCGCTGAATAGCCAGCGCTCCGGCTTCTATCACGACCGCACCGGTGCGCTGGTCGCATTCCATGCCACCCCGGGCTATGAGACCTATCGTGGACTCGGCTGGTACGGCGTGATCGTCTGCGGGGCGTGAGGCCCCGCAAAATCGGACGGGTAGCCAGCCAATATCAAAACTCGCGAAAACAACCCCATGCACAGTAGCAAGGGGTTGCTTTCATTGGTGTTTTCCGACGAGGCTTCCTTGCTGTTCTTAGGGGGCCGTCACAACGCTTTGACACGTCGGGCAAAACACTGGCAATCTGCGATCATCGCAGGATGTGTTCACGGCACGAGGGAATGATCCCTTAGCAGTTTTGTGAGATTGCACCCCGGCTTCTGAAGCATTTTCCGGCAAGCCACGCTCGTTACAGACAAGAGCCCCGCGCCAATGGTCGCGTAGAGTCGCTTCGCATCACGTTCATCGACGTGAGAGCGCGAGTTCGCATTGGTCATCTCGCGCTCCGAAATACCGAGGAGACATGCCATGAAGATCGTCGTGATCGGTGGGACCGGATCGATCGGATCCAAGCTAGTGGCGAAGCTCAAACAGCAGGGCCATGAGGCCGTGGCCGCCTCGCCGCAGTCAGGCGTGAATGCCGTGACCGGGGAAGGTCTCGCTGCCGCGCTGGCCGGCGCCGATGTCGTCGTCGACGTCGCCAACGCGCCGTCCTGGGAGCCGGCCGCCGTGCTCGATTTCTTCCAGCGCTCGAGCCAAAATCTCGTCGCGACAGAGGCTGCTGCGGCCGTGAAGCATCACGTGGCCCTTTCAATTGTCGGCACCGAACGGTCGCCCGACAACACCTATTTCCGTGCCAAGCTCGCCCAGGAGACCATCATCAAGTCCTCTCGGTCCCCTACTCGATCGTGCGCGCCACTCAGTTCTTCGAATTCCTCGCCGCCATTGCCGAAACAAGCGTGATCGAGGGGAAGATCGTCGTTCCCACGGCCCAGTTTCAGCCGATCGCGGCCGATGACGTCGTTGCTCGCCTCGCGGAGGTCGCAACGGGCCGGCCGCTCAACGGCACGATCGATATCGCAGGACCTGAGAAGGCTCCCTTCAATGAATTCATCGCACGCCGCCTGAAGGCGGCCGGCGACACACGTCCCGTGGTCGGAGACCCGAAGGCGCTGTATTACGGCGCCCCCATCGACGACACATCGCTGAACCCGCTCGGCGAAGCGCGGCTCGGGAACACGCCGCTCGCAACATGGCTCGCCGACCTCTGAGACTTGCAATCACGACCACCACCGCAGTGAAGGACATCCCATGCGCAGATTGCTGATCGCGACAGCGGTTTATGCTGCCTCGTTGCTGACGGCTCATGCAGCCGAGCCGACAGCGCCATTGGCAAAGGTAACGGTCGTGTTCGACCAGGCTCTACCCAACGTCCCCGGCAAGAGCATGAAGGGCGTGCTGGTCGAGTATGGACCCGGAGGCTCCTCACCCGCGCACATTCATGCTCCCTCTGCCTTCATTTATGCCACGGTCCTGGAAGGCGCGATCCGCAGTCAGGTCAATGATGGCCCCGCCAAGGTCTTTCACAAGGGAGAGAACTTTTCCGAGCGGCCCGGCGACCGCCACGCCGTCAGCGCGAATGCCAGCGATACCGAGCCTGCGAAACTGCTTGCCGTGTTCGTGGTGGATACGGCCGACAAGGAGTTGACGACGCCGATCGCGAAGTAGCGCCGGATCTGCAGGCGAGGCCCACAGTCGTCGTGCCAATCGATGGGGTTATCGTGTACGGCACTCTTTGCCCATCGACTGAAACCCTCCGCAGAGTTCCGTGTGCAAAGAAGCGCGCTCATGCATTTGCGCGACGGTGGAACCGGCCGAGGCCCCGGTCAACGCCACTTGTCACGCGCCCAGCACGCCCCAAATGAACGGGGTGGTCGTCCGCTCGATTTCCGGAAGGCGGGACCCACCGAGGTTCTCCGCCGCGGAGACCAGCATGCCGTCACCGGCACCCACAAACGAAGCTGAGAGGTTGGCCGCCCTGCGCGCGCTCGACATCGTCGATAGCGCGCCGGAAGTTGCTTATGACGAAATCGCCGAGCTCGCGGCGCAGCTCTGCGGCTGCCCGGTCTCCTACATCAGCTTTATCGACGACGAGCGACGCTGGCTCAAGGCACGATATGGTCTGCCGGCCGAAGTCACCGACGCTCCGCGCGAGAACGCAGTCTGCACAACGACGATTTGCGGCACCGAACTGCTCGTCGTTCCCGACCTGAAACGGGATCCGCGTTTCGAAAACAGCCCGATGGTCTCGACTGAAGCCATCCTGCCGATTTCTATTGCGGCATGCCGCTGATTACCGATGAAGGTTATGCGCTCGGAACGCTTTGCGTGATGGACTTCGAGCCGAGGCAGCTGTCTTTCGAGCAGACGGAAGCTCTTCGAATGCTGTCGCATCAGGTGCTGGCGCAACTGGAACTCCGTCGCAAGCTGATCGAGGATCGCCAGACCATCAAGCAACTGGAGCAAGCACGGCTCGAGGCCGCCGCTGAGCGAGCACGCGCCGAGGAATTGTTGCACAACGTCTTGCCGGCGCCGATCGCCGACGAGCTGACGCGACGCGGCAGAGTTCAGCCGAAATACACCCGGTCGGCCACCATTCTGTTCGCGGATATTCAGGGCTTTACCCTGCTCGCCGAACGGACCGAGCCAGCCAGGCTCATCCATCTCCTCGACGAATATTTCTCGGCCCTGGACGAAATCGGTGCCCGACACGGTCTGGAGAAGGTCAAGACCATGGGCGATGCCTACATGGCGGTTGCGGGCGTTATTTCGCCCGACCGGCGGCACTCGATCGATGTCTGCCTCGCGGCGTTGGAGATGCGCGCGCAGCTCGACCACCTGAGAGTGGAATGCGAAGCGATCGGCGAACATGCCCTGCAATTGCGCATCGGAATCCATACCGGACCGGTCATTTCCGGTGTCGTCGGCAACCGCAGAATGACCTTCGACATCTGGGGTGATGCGGTCAACACCGCGTGGTTCATGGAGGCGTTCGGAGTTGCTGGCCGGATCAACGTTTCGGAAACCGTGGCCGGGCACGTCCACGGGCTATTCAATCTGGAATTGCGCGGCCCTGTCGAGGCCAAGCACGCGCGCGCACACCAAATGTTGTTTCTCAACGGCCTTAAGAGGGAATATTCGCGCAACGAAGACGGAAATCTGCCGAACGATCATTTTCTTTCCGAGTATCACCGTATCGGTGGTTCGCGGTTGGCCCACGAACGGTGAGAGCGCGTTCAGTGCCGCAACCGATGATCGCGAAACGGTTTGCGGACGAACTGCCTGGCTCGATCACCTGATTTGCCGTCAGCTCGACTTAGCGCCGCCACGAGCCGCCATCTCCGCAGCGAGCAGCAGAGCGGCGCGGCTCGCGCCGATCGATGCGATGCCCTGCCCTGCAATGTCGTAGGCGGTGCCGTGCGCGGGCGTGCAGATCGGGAATGGAAAGCCCCCGAGCAGGGTCACGCCGCGATCAAAACCCATCAGCTTCATCGCGATCTGCCCCTGGTCGTGATACATCGTCAGCACCGCATCGAAGGCGCCGCCCTTGGCGCGCAGGAACACGGTATCGGCGGGGAACGGTCCCTCCGCGGCGATGCCCTCGCGCTGAGCGGTTGCGACCACGGGCGCGATCATGTCGATTTCCTCGCGGCCGAAATTGCCACCGTCGCCGGCATGCGGATTGAGACCCGCGACCGCGATGCGCGGTCGCGCAAAGCCTGCACTGCGCATGCAGGAATCGGTCAGCTTGAGCGCGCGATGGATACGTTCGCTGGACAGTCGCCCGGCGACGTCCTTGAGGGGGATATGGGAGGTGACCCGCGCGTTCCAGAGCTGGTCCAGCACATTGAACTCGCTCGCCGCGGTCTTGAGGCCGACCACCTCGGCGGAGAACGCGATCTCGTCATCGTACTCGGCGCGGGCGAGGCGCATCGCCTGCTTGTTGAAAGGGGTGAAGCAGACGGCGTCGACGCGCCCGTCGCGGCCGAGCTCGAGCGCGTGCCGGTAATTGGCCAGCGCGAATTTTCCGCCAGCAAGGGTCGCGGTCTTCGGCTCGACCTCCTTGGGATCGAGATGGCCGAGATCGACGAACAGCGTCTCGCCCTCCGCCGCGCGAAGGTCGGCCCCCTGCTCCACCATCGCCAGCTTCGGCTTGACGCCGGCGACGCGCGCACCTTCGTCGAAGATGCGGCGGTCACCGATCACGACGAGCCGGCTGCGGGCATGGATGTCGTCCTGCACCGCGAGCTTCGCCGTCAGCTCGGGGCTGATGCCGGCGGGATCTCCCATGGCCAATGCAATCAGCGGCTTTGCGGTCATATGATCACCTTTTCCTCAGCTGTCGTCCGATCGGTAGATGGCGCGGGTTTGCGCCAGAGCCGCGCGAGCTGCAGCACCAGCGGAAGCAGCAGCAGCGCGATCCCGGCCACGATCAGGCATGTCACCAGCTTGTTTGCAAAGAAGATCCCGAGCGATCCCTTGGAGATCAGCATCGACTGCCGGAACGCATCCTCGGCCTTGTCGCCGATGACGATCGCGAGCACGAGCGGCGCCAGCGGATAGAACAACTTCTTGAAGAGATAGCCGACGATCCCGAAGCCGAGCATCATGACGACGTCGAGATAGGAGTTCGACACCGAATAGGCGCCGACGACGCAGATGATCACGATCAGGGGCGCGATCACCACGAAGGGAATTCGCATCAAGGCTGCGAAGACCGGAACGGTGAGCAGCACCAGCGCGACCGCGACGATGTTGCCGACATACATCGAGGCGATCAGCCCCCAGACGAAATCCTTGCTGTCGACGAACAGCATCGGCCCGGGATTGAGACCCCAGATCATCAGCCCGCCCATCATGACCGCCGCGGTCGCCGAGCCGGGAATGCCGAGCGAGAGCATCGGCAGTAACGCGCTGGTGCCGGCGGCATGATCGGCCGTCTCCGGCGAGATGATGCCCTCGACCTCTCCGGTGCCGAAGATCGGCCACGGCGCGAGAAGCGGCGGGCGATGCCGTAGCTCATGAAGGATGCCGCGGTCGGGCCGCCCGGCGTGATCCCCATCCAGCACCCGATCGCAGCGCTGCGCAGCAAGGCAATGCCATGCTGCGGCAGGCGGCCGACCGCGCGGAACACCTCGCGCCAGTCGATCTTGGAGGACACCGCGCGGGCATGAAACTCCTCTTCGACGGCAACCAGCAGCTCGCCGATGCCGAACAGGCCCATCACGGCGACGACGAAGCTCACGCCCTTGACGAGTTCGTCGACGCCCATGGTGAGGCGAACGCTGCCGGACACGGTGTCGATGCCGATGGCGGCGATCGCAAAGCCGATCGCCAGCGCCACGACGGTCTTGATCGGCGCCGCACCGCCCATGCCGACGAAGCTCGCGAAAGCGAGGAAATAGACCGCAAAATACTCGGCCGGCCCGAACGCGAGCGCAACCTGCGCCACCCAGGATGCGAGGAAGGTGATCAGGATGACGCCGATCAGCGCGCCGAACGCTGCCGAACCGAAGGCGGTCGCGAGCGCCGTCGTTGGCCGGCCGTCGCGCGCCATCGGGTAGCCGTCGAAGGTGGTCGCGACCGACGACGGCTCGCCGGGAATGTTGAAGAGGATCGAGGTCACGGAGCCGCCGAACAGCGCGCCCCAATACATGCTGGAAAGCAGGATGATCGCCGAGACCGGCTGCATGCCGAAGGTCAGCGGCAGGAGCAGCGACACTCCGTTCGGCGCACCCAGCCCCGGCAGCACGCCGACGAGAATGCCGAGCAGCACGCCGACGGCCATCAGGGCCAGATGCGGCACGGTGACTGCGATGGTGAAGCCGTGCAGGAGCTCTGCGAGATTATCCATCGGCCTCTCCGTCAGAACCCGAGCGCGGCGGCGAGCGCGCCGTGCGGCAGGCTGACCTGGAACATGCGCTCGAACACGACGTAGAGCGCGAGTGCCGTCGCCCCCGCCATGGCGAGCGCACGCGGCATGGACTGGTGTCGGGGGATCGCCAGCACCGCGAAGACATACAGCGCCGAGGCGACGTACATCCCGGCCAGCGGAATCGCGGCCACGAAGATCGCGGCCGGCACGAACAGGCCGGCGAGCCGGCGCAGCTCGATCGGCGTGATGGCGATGGGGACATTCGCCAGCGTGGCGGCAGGCAGCACGCCTCGCACCAGATTGTAGAGGCTCCCGACCACGATGATGATCCCGGTCAGGAACGGAAACGTGCCGGCGTCCACGCCCGCGCTCGACCAGCCGATGCCGTTGTCGAGGCTGGAGACGACGACGGCCACACCAAAACTGCCGGTGAGCACGGCGGTCGCAAGTTCAAGCGCGCGGCGGGATATCATTGGGTGCCCTCTCTCAAGCGTCGTCCCGGCGAAGGCCGGGACCCATAACCCCAGGGAGGAATTTGGCGAGGACTAGGGGTTAGATCCACTTTTGTACGACGACCAACGCTTCCCGAGAGATCACGCGGTATGGGTCCCGGCCTTCGCCGGGACGACGGTGGAGTTTGTGGCGCGACAGGCGAGATGCGGCGCGAAGCCCTGCCCACATCGTCGTAGCCGATGCAACAGCCCCGCCTCACTTGACGAGCCAGCCCTGCTCGCCCGCGACCTGCTTGACGTGCTCGAGGTCCTCCTTGATGAATTTGTCGAGCTCGGCGCCGGTCAGGAAGGTGTCGACCTGCGAGGTCTTCTCGATGTAGTCCTTCCATTCCGGCGTGGCCTGGACCTTCTTCATGAGGTCGACATAGAACGCGGCCTGGTCCGGCGTGACCTTGCCAGGCAGCCACACCGTGCGCGGCTGCTCATATTGCTTGATGTCGAGGCCCTGCTCGACGCAGGTCGGAACGTCGCTCCAGCCTTCTGTCGCGGTGACCTTCGGGCCCTGCGGCAGCCGCTTCGGGCTGAAAACACAGAGCGGGCGCTGCGTGCCGCCGCGCCATTGTCCGAGGCTTTCGCTGGGGTTGTTGACGTGGGAGTCGAGGTGTCCGCCGGCGAGCTGCACCGCGGTCTCGGCGCCGCTCTTGAAGGGGATGTAGGTCAGCTTGACCTTGCCGGCCTTCTCGATCATGCGCGTCAGCACCTCGTCGGTGTCCTTTGACTGCGCGCCACCCATCTTGAATTCGCCCGATGCGGCTGCCTTCAGATAGTCGCCCGCCGTCTTGTAAGGCGCGTCCTGCTTCACCCAAAGCAAAAATTCGTCCTGCGCCATCGCCGCGATCGGGGTCAGATCGGTGTAGTTGAAGGCGACCTTGGAAACGAGCGGCTGCCGCCAGGCGTTCGAGGTGCCGAAGATCACCTTGTAGGGGTCGCCCGCGGAGGCCTTGCCGTAGACATAGCCTTCGGCGCCGCTGCCGCCACCCTTGTTGACGACGACGATCGGCTGCTCCGTCAACTTGTGCTTGGTGATGATGTTCTGCACCGCGCGCGCGAGATTGTCGGTGCCGCCGCCCGGCCCGGCAGTGGCCACGAACTCGATCGGCTTTTGCGGTTGCCAGGCCGCACACGCCGGCATCGTGCCGGCGAGCACGGTCGCGGCCGCGGAGAGCAGAAATGTTGACGTCCGACCCATGATTTCCTCCAGCTGATTTTTGTCTTTTGTTGTTGTCGTATCGACGCCCGTTCAGGCGACGCGTTCCTCGCGTCTTCCTGCGGCCAGCACGATCGCGCCTTCTTTTTCGAGCGCTTCGATTCGCGACTGGTCGAACCCGTGCTCGGCCAGCACCTCGCTCGTGTGCTGACCATAGACCGGCGCACCTGATCGCACTTTGCCTGGGGTCTCCGAAAACTTGACGGGAAGACCGATCGTCTTGACGGGGCCGAGCGTGGAGTGCTCGACCTCGACGACCATCTCGCGCGCCAGCGTCTGCGGATCGCTGAGCGCCTCCAGCATGTCGTGCACGGGTCCGCACGGCACGCCCTTCTCGTCCAGCGCCGCGAGCCAGTGCGCGCGGGATTTGGTGCGGAAGCGTTCGCTCAGGACCGCTTCCAGCTCTTTCAGATTGGCCATGCGGTCGGCCCCGTTAACGAAGCGCGGATCAGCGGCGAGCTCGCTGGCGCCGAGCGCCTCCAGCATCAACAGCCAATGCTTCTTGTTGGCGCCGCCGACGACGATCCAGCCGTCCGATGCTTCAAAGGCCTGGTACGGCGCGTTGAGCGGATGGGCCGAGCCCATGGCGCGCGGCGCGGTGCCCGCGGCCAGTGCGATGGTCGATTGCCAGTAGGTCTGCACCAGGGCGGCCTCATAGAGCGAGGTCTCGACCCACTGCCCTTCGCCGGTCTTGAGGCGATGCGTATAGGCGGCGAGGATGCCCATGCTCGCGAGCAGGCCGGCGGTGATGTCGGACAGCGGCGGGCCGCATTTGACGGGCGGACCGTCGGGACGTTCACCGGTGAAGCTCATGATGCCGCTCATGGCCTGCGCGACCAGATCGAAGCCACGGCGGTGCTTGTAGGGTCCGGTGCGGCCGAAGCCCGACAGCGAGCAGTAGATCAGCGCCGGAAATTCGGCGTGCAGTGCGTCGTAGCCGAAACCGAGACGCTCCATCGCGCCGGGCGCAAAATTCTCGACCAGCACGTTGGCGCTCGCGATCAGCCGGCGCAGCACCTCTTTGCCGCCGTCGGTTTTCAGATCCAGCACGATGCCGCGCTTGTTGCGGTTCATCATCAGGAAGGAGGCCGCCTCGTCGCCGATCTTCGGCGGCACCGAATGGCGGGTATCGTCGCCGTTCGGCCATTTCTCGATCTTGATGACGTCGGCGCCCATGTCGGCGAGCATCAGGGTGCAGGTCGGCCCGGCCATGACATGGGTGAGATCGATGACCTTGAGACCGGCGAGCGGTCCCGAACGACGAGAGGTGGATTGCGAACTTTGCATCGGCCCGTCCTATTGGCCGCGCCATTGAGGCGCGCGCTTGTTGAGGAAAGCATCGAGCCCTTCGCGAAAATCCTGGCTCGTGTAGCACATCAGGATGAGGTCTTCGCCCTCGTCCCGCGTCAGCCGCCGTTGCAGGCGGGCCACTGCCTGCTTGGTCGCATTCAGCGTCAGCGGCGCGTGACTGGCGACGAGCCGGGCCACCTCCTCAGCGCGCCGCTCGAGCGCGGCAATATCCTCAACGACCTCGCCGAGCAGCCCGACATTTGCAGCCTCCGCGGCGTCGACGAGACGTGCAGTGAAGATCAGATCCTTGACGCGCGCGGCGCCGATGAGTGCGGTGAGACGGCTGACATTGGACATCGACAGGCAATTGCCGAGCGTGCGGGCGATGGGGAAACCGATCCTGGCGCTCTTGGTGCCGATGCGGAGATCGCAGGCTGCGGCGATGCCCGCCCCGCCTCCGGTACAGAACCCGTTGATCGCCGCGATCGTCGGCACGCGGCACTGCTCCAGCGTGGTCAGCACCCGATCGATGCGGTTCTCGTAGTCGATCGCGTCCTGCGGCGCCTTGAACTCGCGGAACTGGTTGATGTCGGTACCGGATGCAAAGGCCTTGTCGCCCGCCCCGCGCAGCACCAGCACCTTGATCGCATGGTCGCGGTTGGCCTCCTCGCAGATCGCGGCGAGCCGCTCGTACATCGCGAAGGTGAAGGCGTTGCGGGCCTGCGGACGGTTGAAGGTGATCCGCCCAATGCCGTCCTGGCGTTCGAAGACGAGGTCTTCTGCCTCCACTTGCAGGTCCATTTCCTCGTGCCTTTCTGTTTTTTACATTTTTGAATGCAAAATCTGGAATTTTCAAGCAGGAACTTGCAAATATCCGCACATGAGTTCATTTTTGAATGCAAACTGAGTTCAGACCCATGCTTCATGAAGAAGTCGTCGGCCGCATCCGCGCCATCCTGCTCGACGGCGAAATCCCGCCGGGCGCGCGGATTCCCGAGCGCGAGCTGTGCGAGCGGCTCGAGATCTCGCGCACGCCGCTGCGCGAGGCGCTCAAGGTGCTGGCCGCCGAAGGCCTCGTGCAGCTGCTGCCGCATCGCGGGTCGCGGGCGGCGAAGCTGACCGACAAGGACATGCGCGACCTGTTCGAGGTCTGCCAAGGCCTCGAAGCCCTCGCCGGCGAGCTTGCTTGCGAGCGCATCACCGACGCTGAGATCGACGCGATCGCGGCCGCCCACGCGGACATGGTGCAGCATTATCGCGAGGGTGATCTGATCCAGTACTATCGCGGCAACCGCGCCATTCACGAAGCCATCGTCAACGCAGCAGGAAACCCGGTGCTCGCGGGGCTTTACACCTCGGTGACCGCGCGCATCCGCCGCGCGCGCTACGTCACGCCGATGACGCCGCAGCGCTGGGCGCTCGCAGTGAAGGAGCATGATGCAATCCTGAACGCGCTGCAAAGGCGCGACGGCGCCGGCCTCGCCCACATCCTGCGTGCGCATCTGCGCCATAAGCGCGAAGAGGTTTTGCAGGCGGGTTTTGCCGAAAGGGAGGGAAACGACCTCACACTGCGAATCGCGTGAGGCGCGGCCCTGAACTTCTAACGTCGACCGCCGAAACTATGAATCCTGGCGTGGAACATCACCGAAGACCTCGACGAGGCAAAAGCGCTCGCACATCAGCATCATGTCGTCGCTATATCGTCCAAGCCTACCGAAATACGCCTGATGGGCGCGGCGCCAATAGGCCAGGCTCCGGTCACCTTCACCCTCATCATATGCAAAGGCTGCGTCGACCTCATTGAAGCGCCGATATGTTACGTCGATGGATTCGATGACGCAGCGCGCCTCTCCTCGCCCGTCGAGCACGACCCAGCGCTCACCGGGCGTGGACGTGTTCGGCTCGTCTTCGGTGCTGCACGTCGCGGTCTTGATGCCCTTGATGACGAGTTCGACCAATTCATCTGCGAGTGCGGGGCTGTCCCCGAACGCAAACGTCCGGAGGTTCTGATAGCGCTCGGGAATCGGTTTGCTCATGGGTCTTCAGGCCTTCACGTCCCCTCGTCATGCGCAATCAGACTTTACTGCGTCATGAAGACACGGCCTAACAGCCCAGCCTGTTGGCGATCCCGCCAAAATCCTTGGCGACGATGTCCCAGTTGCCGGTGGCCTCGAAATCGACCTTCTGCAGCGGACCATATTCGGTCGGCCGTGCCACGAACGCGGTCTTCAGCCCGTTCTTCTGGGCGGCCGCGAGATCACCGTTGTGGGCGGCGACCATCATTACCTCTTCCGGCTTGAGACAAAGCAGGCGCGCGGCACCGAGATAGGTTTCCGGATCGGGCTTGTAGTGCTCGAACAGCTCGGCCGACATGATGAGGTCCCACGGGAGCCCTCCAAACTTCGCCATGTTGGTGAGCAGCGCGACATTGCCGTTCGACAGCGGCGAGATCACGAATTTCGATTTGAGCCGCGTGAGGCCGGCGACGCTATCGGGCCAGGGATTGAGACGATGCCAGCCTTTCGTGAGATAGTCGAGATCGGCTTCCGTGAGGCCCTTGATCGAGAATTGATCGACCAGCTTTTCCAGCGAGCGGCGGTGCAGATCATCCAACATGACATAGCCGCGCTCGGGATGTTTGCGCACGTCGTCCATCGAGGCCATGTACATGCCGCGCCAGCCGTCGACCAAAGCGGTCCAATCGGCGCTGATGCCGCGCTGCCTGCCCCACCACATGAAGTCGGTGATGAGGCTAGTGCGCCAGTCGACCACGGTGCCGAACACGTCGAAGACAAGGGCTTTGACGGCGGAGAGATCGGACATGGGCGCTTCCCGTGATGATTCTTATTGTCATTCCGGGGCGCGCAGAGCGCGAACCCGGAATCCATTTCACCTCGAACTCTGCCGCTCGATGGATTCCGGGCTCTCCGGGCCGCGCGTTGCGCGGTCCCGTCGCCCCGGAATGACAGGGAGCATCAATCCAAATGGAACTTCGCCAGCTCGCGGTGCTCGGCCTTGATATAGCGCACGGTGCCGGTGACCGAGCGCATCACCACCGTCTCGGTTTCAATCACGCCATCCTTGCGGAACTTGACGCCCGACAGCAGCGAGCCCGTGGTGACGCCGGTGGCCGCGAACAGGCAGTCGCCGCGCGCCATGTCCTCGATGCCGTAGATCATCTTGGGATCGTTGACACCCATCTTGGCGGCGCGCTCGCGCTTCTCCTCGGAGTTGAGGATGAGGCGGCACTGCATCTGGCCGCCGATGCAGCGCAGCGCCACGGCGGCGAGCACGCCTTCCGGCGCGCCGCCGGTGCCGAGATACATGTCGACGCCAGTGTTGTCGGGGTCGGCGCAGTGGATCACGCCGGCGACGTCGCCGTCAGTGATGAGGCGCACGGCCGCGCCGGTTGAGCGCACGCTCGCGATGATGTCGGCATGGCGCGGACGGTCGAGCACGAGAACCGTGATGCCTTCCGGCTTGACGCCCTTGGCCTTGGCGAGGCGGCGGACGTTGTCGGCAGGCGACGCATCGAGATCGACGACGCCCTTGTCGTAGCCCGGTCCGATCGCGAGCTTCTGCATGTAGACGTCGGGGGCGTGCAGCAAGGTGCCGCCATCGGCCATCGCCATGGTCGCGATCGCACCCGGCATGTTCTTGGCGCAAAGCGTGGTGCCTTCGAGCGGGTCGACCGCGATATCGACCTGGGGACCGGCATTCATGCCGACCTTCTCACCGATGAAGAGCATCGGCGCCTCGTCGCGCTCGCCTTCGCCGATCACGATAGTGCCTTCGATCGGCAGCTTGTTGAGTTCGCGGCGCATGGCGTCCACAGCGGCCTGATCAGCCTGCTTCTCGTTGCCATGCCCGCGCAGTCGCGCCGACGACACCGCCGCCCGCTCCGTCACCCGCACGATCTCAAGCGTGAGAATGCGCTCGAGCAACGCTTGCGGCGGGACTGAAATATGGGTCGACATTGGCTCACTCCTTTAAAACAGCTCGGCGGACACCTCTGTCCGCATCAACTCGCAACGCCAACGGTTCGTTCGAACCGTCCTCTCCGCTTGAGCATGATCTCTTTTCCGGAAAACCGCCACATGCGTTGCGCTAACGCGGCCTTCCGGGTCCGGATCATGCTCTAGTTCTTCTCGATCCGGATCACCTGCGGCCGTCCGCTGATTACCTTGTCGTGCTGAACGGCGGCGAGCGCGCGGCGCACGGCGTCTTCATGGGTCGCATAGGTGATCAGGATGACGGGCACGGGCACCACCTTGCCGTCGCTGGGCGCAGCGCCGCCATTGGGATGACGCTGCACGATCGACTCGATCGAAATCTTCTGTTCTGCAAGCCGGGTCGCGATCGCGGCCGCTGTACCCGGGAAATCGCGCGCGAGCAGGCGGATGTAATAACCGCCCTCATGCCGCTCCATCGGCGCCTTCTTGGTGTCGTGCAGTTGCGCAATCGGCCGGCCGAACGGATTGGCGCGGATGCCGCGCGCAACATCGGCGATGTCGGCGACCACGGCAGATGCGGTCGCGGCACCGCCTGCGCCGGGGCCGACCAGCGTGATCGGCGGAATCCCCTCGCCGTCGATCGTGACCGCATTGGTGACACCCATCACCTGCGCGATCGAGGAGGATTTTGGCACCATGGTCGGATGCACGCGCTGCTCGATGCCCTTGGCGGTGCGAACCGCAACGCCGAGCAGCTTGACGCGGTAACCGAGATCGGCCGCCGCACGGAGATCTTCCGGCGCGATGGATGAGATGCCTTCGACATACACTGCGCTTTGAGCAACTTTTGTGCCGAAAGCGAGGCTGGCGAGAATGGCGAGTTTTTGCGCGGTGTCGTGGCCGTCGACGTCGAAGGACGGATCGGCCTCGGCATAGCCGAGCCGCTGCGCGTCCTTCAGGCATTCGGCAAAGGACAGCCCCTCCTGCTCCATCCGGGTCAGGATGTAGTTGCAGGTGCCGTTGAGGATGCCATAGACGCGGTTGATGCCGGTTCCGGCAAGACCTTCACGTAACGTCTTGATGACAGGGATCGCGGCGCCGACCGCTGCCTCGAAATTCAGCGCGCCGCCGTGCTTTTCAGCCGCCTTGGCGAGCTTGAGGCCGTGCTTGGCGAGCAGCGCCTTGTTGGCGGTGACAACGGACTTGCCGGCATTGAGCGCGGTTTCCACCGCCGACAGCGCGGGATCACCGGCACCGCCCATCAACTCGACGAAGCAATCGACCTCGGGATGGGTGGCAAGGGCCATCGGATCCTTCGCCCATTCGACGCCGCGCAGGTCGACGCCGCGCTTTTTCGCCTTCGACCGCGCGGTGACGGCAACGACGCGGATGCCGCGGCCGCTGCGCCCCGTGAGCACGCGCGCTTGCGTTTCGATCAAACGGACAACTTCGGCACCCACGGTGCCGAGCCCCGCTATGCCCACTTTCAGGGGTGCGACCATGATACTTCAGAAAACCTGCAGAAGAGAACTAGCGCCGATTGGCGAGCGGAACGATGTTGTGCAACGTTTCGATGCCGCTTTCAAGGAAGCGGCGCACGCCGCGCGCGGCCTGCCTGATCCGTTGCTCGTTTTCCACCATGGCGATGCGGACATATCCTTCACCATACTCGCCGAAGCCGACGCCGGGCGACACCGCGACGCCGGATTTCTCCACCATCAGGGTCGCGAATTGCATGCTGCCGACGCTGCGGAAGGCCTCCGGCAGCGGCACCCAAGCGAACATCGAGGCCTCCGGTGGCGGAATCTCCCAGCCGGCGCGGCCGAACGATTCCACCAGGGCGTCGCGGCGCTTGCGGTAGGTGTCGCGCATCTCCTTGATGCAATCGTCGGGTCCATTCAGCGCCGCGGTCGCGGCGACCTGCACTGGCGTGAACGCGCCGTAGTCGAGATAGGATTTGACGCGGGCGAGCGCCGCGATCAGGCGCTCATTGCCCACCGCAAAGCCCATGCGCCAGCCGGCCATGGAATAGGTCTTCGACATCGAGGTGAACTCGACGGTGACGTCCATCGCGCCGGGCACCTGGAGCACCGAGGGCGGCGGGCTATTCTCGTCGAAATAAACCTCGGCATAAGCGAGATCGGACAGGATCAGGATTTCGTGCTTCTTCGCGAAGGCGACGAGATCCTTGTAGAAGTCGAGGCTCGCGACATAGGCGGTCGGGTTCGAGGGATAGCAGACGACGAGCGCCAGCGGCTTGGGGATCGAATGGATGATCGCCCGCTCCGCCGCCTCGAAGAATTGCGGCGTCGGCTCCGAAGGTACCGAGCGGATCACGCCGCCCGCCATCAAAAAGCCGAACGCGTGAATCGGATAGCTCGGGTTCGGACAGAGGATGACATCGCCCGGCGCGGTGATGGCCTGCGCCACGTTGGCAAAGCCCTCCTTCGAGCCCAGCGTCGCTACGACCTGGGTGTCCGGGTTGAGCTTCACGCCGAAGCGGCGGTCATAATAGGCGGCCTGGGCCCGGCGCAGCCCCGGGATGCCGCGGGAGGCCGAGTAGCGATCGGTGCGCGGCTTGCCGAGCGTCTCCTTGAGCTTCTCAAGCACGTGCGGCGGGGCCGGCAAATCCGGATTGCCCATGCCGAGATCGATGATGTCGGCGCCGGCATTCCGCGCGGCCGCCTTGGCCCGGTTGACCTGTTCGAACACGTAAGGCGGCAGGCGGCGGATGCGGTAAAATTCTTCCATGGCTCTCTGGGCTCCGGGCAGCCGGTCAGGACAGAATCGACAGGCCACAACGGCCGTTCGGAAACGCGCCCAGCCCCTCGCGAAAACTACTCAAAATCAAATACTTAGAGCAATCATCGACAATGGCGACTGAAGTCGTTCGCCCTAGACTCTCGGCTGAACTGAGGTCTTTTAGCACGGCAAGACGGGGGCGCCAGCGATTACCTTGCACCGTCTCACTTGCTCACTTGGCTGCTCACTTGGCGTCCTTGGCGGCCACGGCCTGACGATCGCGCGCCGCGGCGAGCTCAGCCTCGATCTTGGCGCGCTGGTCCGGCGGGATGGTCGCCTGATCGCGATCCGGCGGCAGATCATGCACCGGCAGATAGCTGCCGGGCTCCTTGGGATGCGCCTGCGCATCCGCAGGTGTCATATCCGCAAGCTGGCTCGAGCAGCCGCCGAGGGCGAGCGCCGCGATCAACAGCGCGCCGCGGATCGGCAGCGTCTTTTGCAGGTCCCATAACGCCAACACTTGGGAAATCCCCTACTCGTCCCAAAGCACGGCCCCGGGCAAACCTTACCCAAGACCGCGCCCAAGCTCAAACCATTGCTGCCCAAATGGTGTGAGCGAGAAAATAGCCCGGCACTACCAAGCCGAGCGGTGCGGCTCGATTGTGACGAAACCAAGAAAATTTGTCGCACTGCAGCACATCTTCGAGAGTGTTTAACGCCAAAGATGCGAGCTTCGCGGTGACGAATACGGAATGAATCGTTACTGTTCTGCGCATGAGTACCATCACAACCGACACGCCCAAATCCGGCAACACGTTCGAGACGAAGTTCGATGCCGAAGCCTTCGCGATGAATGTCGCGCGGGCGATGGAGAGTGGTGGCAAGGCGCTCGCTGCCTATCTCAAACCGCGCGAAAGCGGCGAGGTGCAGGATCGCCCGCCGGCCGAGCTTGCCGAGGTCGTCAAGACCTTCACCTCGGTCGCCGAATACTGGCTGTCGGACACGTCCCGCTCCTCCGATCTCCAGACCAAGCTCGCCAAGGATTATCTCGACCTCTGGGGCTCTGCCGTCCGCCGCATGGCTGGCCAGGACGCTCCGCCCGCGATCGCGCCTTCGCCGCGCGACAAGCGCTTTGCCGATCCGGAATGGAAGTCGAACCAGTTCTTCGATTTCGTGATGCAGCTCTATCTGCTCACGACCAAATGGGCGCAGGAACTGGTGCGCGACGCCGAAGGGCTCGATCCGCACACACGCCGCAAGGCCGAGTTCTACGTCCAGCAGGTCACCAACGCGCTGTCGCCATCGAACTTCGTGCTGACCAATCCGGAGGTGTTGCGCGAGACGGTGGCCAGCAGCGGCGACAACCTCGCGCGCGGCCTCAAGATGCTCGCCGAGGACATCGCGGCCGGCAAGGGCATGCTGAAGATCCGCCAATCCAATCCGGACAATCTCGTCGTCGGCGTCAACATGGCGACGACGCCGGGCAAGGTGATCTACCAGAACGAGATGATGCAGCTGATCCAGTATTCGCCGACCACGGAGAAGGTGCTGCGCACCCCGCTCCTGATCGTGCCGCCCTGGATCAACAAGTTCTACATCCTCGATCTCAAGCCGGAGAAATCCTACATCAAGTGGTGCGTCGATCAGGGCATCACCGTGTTCGTGATCTCATGGGTCAATCCCGACAAGCGGCTCGGCAACAAGGGCTGGGAAGACTACATGAAGGAAGGTCCGCTCACGGCGATGGACGTGATCGAGAGGGTCACTGGCGAGATGAAGGTGCACACCGCCGGCTATTGCGTCGGCGGCACGATGCTCGCGACCACGCTGGCCTGGCTCGCCGAGAAACGCCGCCAGCGCGTTGCATCGGCGACGTTCTTCGCCGCCCAGGTCGATTTCACCCATGCCGGCGATCTCCTCGTGTTCGTCGACGAGGAGCAGATCGCAGCCCTCGAGCATGACATGAAGACGGCCGGCGTGCTCGAAGGCTCGAAGATGGCGATGGCCTTCAACATGCTGCGCTCCAACGATTTGATCTGGTCCTACGTCGTCAGCAACTATTTGAAGGGCCAGCAGCCGAGCGCGTTCGACCTGTTGCACTGGAATTCCGATGCGACGCGCATGACCCAGGCGAACCATTCCTATTATTTGCGCAACTGCTATCTGGAGAACCGGCTGTCGACCGGCACGATGGTGCTCGACAACACCCTGCTCGATCTCTCCAAGGTCAAGGTCCCGGTCTACAACCTCGCCACCCGCGAAGACCACATCGCGCCGGCGGAATCGGTGCTGTACGGCTCGCAGTTCTTCGGGGGCCCGGTGAAATATGTGCTGTCGGGCTCCGGCCACATCGCCGGCGTGGTCAATCCGCCGGCCTCGAACAAATATCAGTACTGGACCAACGACAACATCAAGGACGTCAACGTCGCGCAATGGATGAAGGGCGCCGTCGAGCACAAGGGCTCGTGGTGGCCGGACTGGCGGCAATGGCTGGGTGCACTCGATCCGGAGGAGGTCCCGGCGCGCGCGGCCGGCAGCGACGCCCTGCCTCCGATCGAAGACGCGCCCGGCAGCTATGTCACGGTCCGCGCATAGCGCATGATCCGGAAAAGTGCGAAGCGGTTTCCGAAAGCATCATGCGCAAACAAGGCTTCCATGCGCATGGCGCAATCTTGCGCGCTTTCGTATAGAACTCGCTCTCACCACCGTGACGACAGAGGGGACCGGACTATGACGCGCGAATTGTTCTGGCTGACACTGACGGTGATCCTGACCGGCATCCTCTGGATCCCCTACATCATCAACCGCTGCCAGGTCCGCGGTCTTTCCGGGGCCATGGCCAATCCCTCGCGCAGCGACAAGCCGCAGGCCGAATGGGCCACCCGGCTGATGTTCGCGCACGACAACGCGGTCGAGAATCTCGTGATCTTCGCGCCACTGGTGCTGATCCTGAATGCGATCGACTATTCCACCAAATGGACCGTGCTCGCCTGCGCCGTCTATTTCTGGTCCCGCGTCGCGCATCTGATCGTCTACGCGATCGGGATCCCGGTGTTCCGCACGCTCGCCTTCACCGTCGGCTTCTTCGCCCAAGCCGTGCTGGCGCTGGCGATCTTTAGGGCGCTTTGAGCACGTGATGGCTCGTAGTAATGGACAACGAAGCCGCCCGGGATTTTCTTGAATTCCACGACCTCGGCGCGGAAGCGATCCTGTCCATCATCGACCGCGCGCAGGTGCTCGCGGCGGCATGGAACGACCGCGCCATGCCTCAGCGCCTCGCCGGCAAGCGCGTGGCGCTGATCGCCGACGACAGCGGCTGGCGGAATACGACCGCCTTCGAGCTCGGCGTGAAGGCCATGGGAGCATCTGTGTAAGCGCGCCAGTCAGATTCAACACCGGCGAGGCGACGGCCGATCTCGCCAAATATCTCGACAACTGGTTCGATGTCCTGATCGTGCGCACCAGGGAGCTGTTGGCTCTGCGAGAGCTCGCGTCCCACGCCGATACGCCGGTCGTCAATGCGCGAACGCGATCGAACCACCCTTGCGAAACGCTCGGCGATCTCGCCTATGTCAGGAGCAGGAGGGCGAGCCTGGACGGACTGAAAGTCGTCGGCGTGGCTCCGGCCGCGAACATCCTGAGGTCATGGGCCGAAGCCTCCATCGCGCTGCCACTCCGGGTGACCCAGATCTGTCCGGAAGACCGCCATATCAAGGACGTCGCGGCTCCGAACTTCACCGCCAGCACCAGCCTGGATGCGTTGTTCGATGCGGACGTGATCGTCACGGATTGCTGGCCTGACGACGCACGTGCGGATCAACTCCTTGAGTACCAGATATCGGGATCGCTGCTCGACAAATGCCGTCCCGACGTCATTTTTCTGCCCTGCCCGCCAGTCACGCGAGGCCGTGAGGTTAACCTTGATGCGATGTCGCATCGCGCCTGCCAGAGCCCAGCCGCAAAGGCCTATCTCCTGCACGCGCAGAACGCATTGCTTGAATGGATCGTCGGCTAGCGGGCATCCGGCGACAACGGCCAAACTGTACGCGTTGGCCCTCCGGGGATATGATCGCCACGGCGGTCAGAATGGGGAATCCCGATGCGGCCCCTTTTGCCAATCATGACGATGATCTTGCTTGCCGGATCTGGCGGCGCAGCCAACGCACAGGCGCAATGCCCCGAACTGACGCGCCTGCGCGGTGAGGCCATCGAGGCCACAAAGCCGATGAACCGTGGATTGATGCCGGGCCGCTGTGACGCCTACATCCGCGCATCGCTCGCCTGGAGCTCCCTGCGCGCCTACGCGCGAGACCATCAGGAGGCGTGTGACATCTCCAGCCGCTCGCTGGGTGACATCGAAAAGTCTCACCACGACGCGGTGGTGGCACGCGACAATGTCTGCGCCGGCCGCCCCGTTCGGCCGTTTCCGGCGGACGTGATCCTGCGCTGAAGCGACGAAGCAATCCAGACCGCTTCCGCGCGGACATTTCTGGATTGCTTCGCTTCGCTCGCAATGACGGTGGATAGGTTCGTGCCCTACTCCTCCGGCAATCCCAGCATCAGCCGCATGTTCTGCACGGCTGCGCCCGAGGCGCCCTTGCCGAGATTGTCGAGCCGCGCGACCAGCACCGCCTGCTGATATTTGTCGCTGGCGAAGACGTAGAGCTCGAGCATGTTGGTTTCGTTGAGCGCCTCCGGCTCGAGCCGGCCGCCCTTGGTCGCCTCGTTCTGGAGCGGCATCACCTTGACGTATTTCGAGTCGGCGTAGCGCTTGGCGAGCGCGGCCTGGAGATCGGATCCGCTGGGCTTGCCCGGCAGCGTGTCGAGCTGGAGCGGCACCGAGACCAGCATGCCCTGACGGTAATTGCCAACCGAGGGAATGAAGATCGGCCGCCGCGTCAGGTTCGAATAGAGTTGCATCTCCGGCAGATGCTTGTGCTCGAAGCCGAGACCGTAGAGCTCGAAGGACGGCGCACTGCCGTCTTCGAAGCTCGCGATCATCGACTTGCCGCCGCCGGAATAGCCGCTCACCGCATTGACGGTGACGGGATAATCCTGCGGCAGCAGGCCGGCATCGACGATTGGCCGCAATAGCGCGATCGCGCCGGTCGGATAGCAGCCGGGATTGGAGACCTTCTTCGCGGCCTTGATCTTGCCGGCCTGGTCCGGCGTCAGCTCGGGAAAGCCATAGGCCCAGTCCGGCGCGACCCGGTAGGCCGTCGAGGCGTCCAGCACCTTCGGTGCAGAAGTGCCCATGCTGTCGACGAGGGCGACCGTCTCCCTGGCGGCATCGTCGGGCAGGCAGAGGATGACGAGATCGACCTCCTCCATCAGCGCCTTCTTGGCCAGGGGGTCCTTGCGCTTGTCGTCGGCGATGGTCTTCACCGCGACGTCGCCCTGGAGCTTCAGCCGCTCGTTGATGCCGAGCCCGGTGGTGCCGGAGCCGCCGTCGACGAAGACGGTTGCGGGCTTCTTCGCCGCGCTGGTGGTCGGGGCTTTGGTGGTGTCAGCGAGGCTCATGGCGCGCTCCCTTCGAGCATGTTCGTATCGTTGGCAAAAGCTTGCGGCCGGGTATGCCGCATCAAATGTGCGATCTGCTTCGCATCGGCATCGCCGGCGCCAAGCGCGTTGGCGATCGCCGTATAGTCGGCGTCCGATTTGTGCTGGTTCAGCTTGAAGCTGCCTTCGACCTCCTCAACCGTCATCACCAGACCCACGATCGCCTTCTTCATCGTCTCGAGTTCGGCCCGCCGTCATCTTGCCTGACGTCCACGGCTTTTTCGGCAGCAGCCGGGTCTCGAACTTGTCGCTGAGCGTGTCGATCTGCAGCGCCAGTTCGTCGTCCGATAGCAGCCGCACCGGCCCGCTCAGATGCACCGACTGGTAGAGCCAGGTCGGCACCTGATCGGGCGAGACGTACCAGTCCGGCGATACATAGGCATCGGGACCATTGACCGCGAGCAGCCAGGACGCATCACCGCCCGCAAGCTTTAGCAGCGGATTGTGACGGGCGACATGGAAGGCGGCCTGCGGCGTGCCGTCAGCGGCATAGGTCAGATAGAACGGCAGCGGGGACGCGACCGGCTTGTGGCCGTCGAAGGCGCACATGGTGCCGAAGCCGCGCTCCTCGGCGAATTTCAGGCTCGCGGCGCGGTCCTGCTTGAAAAAGGGTGGCGTGTACATCGTGGTCTCCTGCTGGGCCTCCTTGGGAAGCCGCCGGATCAGATCGCGCTGACAGGAGAGAAAATGCCGCGGACCGGATCCAGCGGCAAAGACGATGATCTCAAACGCGATCGACCGCCCAAACCGCTAAAGAGCGGCGGCGGCGACGGGCGAACAGGATGGTCGCGGCGTTGATCATGGCGCGCGGCTATAAGGCCAGATCCGGTTCCCGTCAAGGTTCACGGTCTCAGAGGAGACGCCAGATCCATTCCATCAGCTTTGCGATCACGTCGCCGAACAGCAGCAGTGCCGCGGACCAGACCAGTGCCGAGACGAAATTGGCGACCTGGAAGCTCCAATAGGGCATCTCGAAGATGCCGGCTGCGAGCGGCACCGAGGCGCGCAAGGGGCCGAAAAAGCGGCCGATGAAGATGCTGGGCACACCCCAGCTCCGCACGAAGACCTCGCCCTTGGGCAGGAGTTCCGGATAGCGCGAGAGCGGCCACATCTGGGCGACGCTCTCCTTGTAACGGTAGCCGAACCAGTAGGAGACCCAGTCACCCAGCGCCGCGCCAAGGCCGCCAGCGATCCAGACCGGAAAGAAGCTGATGCCGCTCACCCCGATCAGCGCACCAATCCCCACCAGCGCGCCCCAGGCCGGAACCAGCAGCGAGATGAAGGCAAGCGACTCCCCGAAGGCGAGCAGGAACACGATCGGCGCCGCCCAAGCCTGGTGAGCGCGCACGAAGTCGGCAAGGGCGTGCGCAAACTGCTCCATTCCAGATTAGCCTTCCGCCCTGTCTCAAGGTGCTGCTCGATGAAAAGGACTGGTAAGCCAAGGGCTTGTGTGACATCAAGTCACAAAGCCCGGTTAGGGATGGGTCCGGACGTCAAATTGCCGGGACTTGGCGGGTCTGCGGCGTAAAATCGCCGAGATTGGCAACCAACCACACGGCCCGACAGGCCCAGATGTAACCTTTCCGAGTCAGAAGTGGCATAGTCGGCCTAACCGATTCGCCGCTCCTGCGGCCCTCAAAACGTATCAAGAATATGTCCAAGCAGTTGAAAACCAAAGCGAAAGACGATCTGTTCGGCGCCGACGGGCCAAAGTCCCGCGCGCCCGCCGCCAAGACGGCCTCGCGCGGAAGCGGCGGGGAAGCCGACTACACGGCGGCCGACATCGAGGTGCTCGAGGGCCTGGAACCGGTGCGGCGCCGACCCGGCATGTATATCGGCGGCACCGATGAGAAGGCGCTGCATCACCTTCTTCGCCGAAGTCATCGACAACTCCATGGACGAGGCGCTGGCTGGGCACGCGACCTTCATCGAGGTCGATCTGAGCGCGGACGGGTTCCTGACCGTGACCGACAACGGCCGCGGCATCCCGGTCGATCCGCATCCGAAATTCCCGAAGAAGTCGGCGCTCGAAGTAATCATGTGCACGCTGCATTCGGGCGGCAAATTCGACTCCAAGGTCTACGAGACCTCGGGCGGTCTGCACGGCGTCGGCATCTCCGTGGTGAACGCCCTCTCCTCGCGCCTCGAGGTCGAGGTCGCGCGCAGCCAAAAGCTCTACCGCATGACGTTCGAGCGCGGGCACCCCAAGGGCAAGCTCGAGGATCTCGGCAAGGTCAACAACCGCCGCGGCACGCGCGTGCGCTTCAAGCCCGATACCGACATTTTCGGCGCCAAGGCCTCGTTCAAGCCGCAGCGCCTGTTCAAGATGACGCGCTCGAAGGCGTATCTGTTCGGCGGCGTCGAAATCCGCTGGAACTGCGCGCCCGAGCTACTCAAGGGCGTCGAGGACGTGCCGGCGGAGGCGACGTTCCACTTCCCCGGCGGTCTCAAGGATTATCTCGCTGCGGCGATCCACGCCGACACGCTCGTGCATCCCGACATCTTCTCCGGAAAATCCGGCCGTAACGGTGCCCATGGCGCCTGCGAATGGGCGGTGGCGTGGACCGCCGATGCCGACGGTTTTCTCTCCTCCTACACCAACACCGTGCCGACGCCCGATGGAGGCACACATGAATTGGGTTTGCGCAGCGCGCTGCTGCGCGGCCTGAAGGATCACGCCGAGCGCGTCGGTCAGGGCAAGCGCGCGGCGTCCGTCACCTCCGAAGACGTGATGGTCGGCGCCGCCGTGATGCTCTCGGTGTTCGTGCGCGAGCCTGAATTCCAGGGCCAGACCAAGGACCGCCTCGCCACGGCAGAAGCGCAGCGCATCGTCGAACAGGCGATGAAGGATCCGTTCGATCACTGGCTGTCGGGCAATCCGAACATGGCCAACAGGCTGCTCGACTTCGTGATCGACCGCGCCGAGGAGCGGTTGCGCCGGCGTCAGGAAAAGGAGACTGCGCGCAAGACTGCAGGCAAGAAGCTGCGTCTGCCTGGCAAGCTCGCAGACTGCACCGATGCCGGCACCGAAGGCTCCGAGCTCTTCATCGTCGAGGGCGACTCGGCCGGCGGCAGCGCCAAGCAGGCGCGCGATCGCAAGACCCAGGCCGTGCTGCCGTTGCGCGGCAAGATCCTCAACGTCGCCTCCGCCGGCAAGGACAAGCTGACGGCCAACGCCCAGCTCTCCGATCTCGTGCAGGCGATCGGCTGCGGCCAGCTCTTGCATTATCGCGAAGAGGATTTGCGCTACCAGCGCATCATCATCATGACCGACGCCGACGTCGACGGCGCACATATCGCTTCGCTGCTGATCACTTTCTTCTACCGGCAGATGCCGCGGCTGATCGACGAAGGCCACCTCTTCCTGGCGGTGCCGCCGCTCTACAAGCTGACCCACGGCACCAAATCGGTCTATGCGCGCGACGACAAGCACAAGGAAGAGCTGATCAAGAGCGCGTTCAACGCCAACGCCAAGGTCGAGGTGAACCGCTTCAAAGGCCTCGGCGAGATGATGCCGGCGCAGCTCAAGGAAACCACCATGGATCCGGGCAAGCGGACGCTGCTCAAGGTGGTGCTGCTTGCCGACGATCGCGACACCACCGCGGATTCGGTGGAACGCCTGATGGGCACCAAGGCCGAGGCGCGCTTCGCCTTCATCTCGGACAAGGCCGAATTTGCCAGCGAGGAACTGCTGGACGTCTGATCCGCCAGCCTCACGCTGCCGCATCCCATCAAGAGCCCCGGTTTGACCGCCGGGGCTCTTTCGTTTGTGAGGACGACCTTGCCGGCGGTTCCGCCAGGACGCGGTTGATTCCCACCCTTCGCGCTGCGACTCGGCCAACAACTCACGGGAACCAAAGCTGAGGCAGGATTGCCTCCATTCCGGACGAAGCCGATTTCGTTAACGAGAGGTTGCCAGACTCCAAGTTTACACCACTAGCATCCAACCCATTGATAGGATGTAGTTATTTTATGAAATGGTCCTCTCAAAGCAGATCTCTGCCGATCGGCGTTTTCCGGCGAGTGTGCCTGCCCAGCAACAGCATTTCGGCCGGAAACGTCTATAGTCCGGGTATCAGATCACACGAACTTACAGCGCGCTCGCGCCGGCTACGACAGACCAAGGTTGGGGATTTTAACATGAAGAAGACTTTGCTCGCTCTGACCGCGGTTGCGGCAATGACCGGTTCGGCTCGGCCGCTGACCTTGCTGCCCGTCCCTACGCGAAGGCTCCGGTGCCCGCGCCGGTCGCCAATTGGACCGGCTTCTACATCTTCGGTGGCGCCGGCGGCGGCGTCTGGGATGCGAACTCCCACACCAACTTCGTTGGCGTTCCCGTGACGATCGATCAGCGTGTTGGCGGCGATGGCTGGTTTGGAACGGTCGGTGCCGGCTACGACTGGCAGTTCTCCGGTACCTGGGTGGCTGGCGTGTTCGCCGATGGTCAGTTCGGCAGCCTGCGCGGCAGCATCAACGATGAGTTTGCTGCGCTGACCGGCCGCATCAAGATGCAGGACGCTTGGGCTGCGGGTGTTCGCCTCGGCTATCTGGTTGCTCCGAATGTTCTCTCCTACGTCAATGGCGGTTACACTGGATCGCACTGGTCGGGCGCTGGCTTGACGAATCTCGCCGGGACGGCTTCGGGCTTCCACACCGACTCGTTCAACCGCAATGGCTGGTTCGTCGGCGGTGGCGTCGAGAACAATCTGAACATTTTCGGCATCACGGCGCCGGGCTGGTTCATGAAGACCGAATATCGTGCTGCCTACTACGATCGTAAGGACATTGCCGTCCGCACCGACGTCGGCAACCTCGTGACCACCGACTCCATCAGCTTCAAGCCCTTGGTGCAGACCATCAGCACCTCGCTGGTCTACCGCTTCAACTGGACCGGTCCGGTCGTCGCGAAGTACTGATCTGATCTTATATTCAGACGTCAAAGCCCCGGCATCGTCCGGGGCTTTTTCGTTGTGGACTTGTCAGCGGTCGACGCACGCCTCAACGAGGTGTATGCATCGACGAGGCTGCGCTTCCACCGCCGCCGATCGGCATCCCTGATCGCCTTTGGCTCGAGTGCTTGTCCAGAAGCATAGCCTCCTCCCCGCACGCCGGCTTGTCCCGGCACCGCCATTGTATCCGAACCGAAGCTACGGTTAGTGTGCGCTCAAGCTTCGCGGCGGCGGCGATCCTTCATCGCCGTGTCGCGACAGAAGCGGATCGATGGGGAGGAATGCATGCGCAGATTTCTGCTGATCGCAGGCCTGTTTGCGACTGCCGTCGGGCTGCTCTGGATCGGACAGGGCACGGGCACGCTTGCCTGGCCGCGATCGAGCTTCATGGTCAACCAGCTACAATGGGCCGGCTATGGCGCAGCCATGGCCGGCTTCGGGCTGGTGCTGATCTGGCAAAGCAACCAATAGAAGAAACCAGGGAATAAAAGCATGACATCCAGCCGGTTCGATCTTCGCGGCAAGGTCGCTGTCGTAACAGGAGGCAATGGCGGCATCGGGCTCGGCATGGCCCGCGGCCTTGCCGACGCCGGCGCCGACATCGCCGTGGTCGGACGCAACGAAGCCAAGTCCGCCGCCGCCGTGGCCGATCTCAGCCAGCGCGGCGTAAAAGCAATCGCCATCACCACCGACGTGACCGACACGGCCGCCGTCGCGGCCATGGTCGACCGCGTCATCAGGGAGCTCGGCCGCATCGACGTCCTCATCAACAATGCCGGGATGAGCATCCGCAAGCCCCCGCACGAGCTCGAGCTCGACGAGTGGAACAAGGTGATCGACACCAACCTCACCAGCGCGTTCGTGTGCTCGAAGCTGGCCTATCCAGCCTTGAAGGCGTCCGGCAACGGCAAGGTGATCAACATCGGCTCGATGATGTCGATCTTCGGTGCGAGCTTCGCGACCGCCTATGCGGCGAGCAAGGGTGGCATCGTGCAGTACACCCGCGCCTGCGCCAACGCCTGGGCGCCCGACAACATCCAGGTCAACGCCATCTTGCCGGGCTGGATCGACACCGACCTCACCCGCGGCGCGCGGCAGCAAGTCTCGGGGCTGCACGAGCGCGTGCTCGCGCGCACGCCCGCGGGGCGTTGGGTGACATCGACGACTTCGCCGGCATCGCCGTATTCCTCGCCTCGCCCGCGTCGAACTTCGTCACGGGAACCGCGATCCCCGTCGACGGCGGCTTCTCGGTGATGGCCTGACGCTAGGCCTGCACCACAACACTGCACGCAAAAAGAAGCCCCGGTGGAAGCCGGGACTTTTGAAATTTTGGCAGTGCTCTTTTTTGATCGTTGGTCGCGTTGCGTCGACGTGCTCAGTAGCGGGCGATGGTCGGTGCGTCGAACTTGTAGCTCGCGCGCACGACGGCCCATTGGATGTCACGCGGCTTGGCATCGAAGGTGTAATTGCCCGCCGTGCCGCCGAGCTGATAAGTCTGGCTGCCGAAGGCCGCGTAGTTGTATTCGAGGCCGACGATCCAGTTGCGGGTGATGCCGTATTCCCAGCCGGCGCCGACGGTCCAGCCATTGGCCCAGTGAGTCTGTCCGCCCGTACCCGCTACGACCGGGTCGGTGACCGAGAGTCGGTTGTTGACCCCCGCATAACCGCCCTTGATGTAGAAGAGATTGTTCTGCACGGCAAAGCCGGCACGACCGACGATCGTCGCCAGCACATTGGCCCGCCAGGAGAACACGTCGTTCGCCGGGGCGAACGCGGTGTTCACGACCGTACCCTTGTTGTCGAGGCCGGAGATCGTGCCTTCCACGCCGAACACATAGTTGTTGGCCTGCCAGTTGTAGCCGATCTGCGCGCCGCCCATGACGCCCGAGTTGCGCTGACGATAGCCCTCTCCCGGGAGCAAATCGCCGAACGCCGCGCCGGTCCCGTTGTTGATGAACTGCTCGTTGGTCCATGCGCCACCGATGTGGCCGCCGACATAGAAACCGGTCCAGTTGAACAGCGGCTCGACATAGGCCGGCGCCTTCGTGTAGCGCGCAGCAAGATCGGCGGCGGAAGCGGCGCCGGTCGAAACCAGAGCGGTCGTGCAGGCGAAGGCGGCAATCAATTTATTACGCATGGTACACCCCGTGTCCTTTGATGGGCGCACGGTCACAGACGGCTCTTACTAAAATTGAAATCAACACGGTTAACGTGACAAGATAGACACGCGGTGGCCCGAGAATCCGTTTGTGCTGTTGCACGTGCGCAACGCGCCGCGCGCGCTTTAACGCAGCGTTATCCCTAGCGATGTCTTGCGCTACGATGGCGGCGCGGCCTTCGACTGGACGTGCTCGGGCCGAACGCCGAGCGCAAGCAGGCGCGCCGGAATGCCCTGGAGCCAGGGCACTGCGGTGATGAGGCGCAAGATCAGCGGCACCTTCAGCGGCCGGTCGCCCGGCTGCAAGGCGCCGCTGATGATGTTGTTCTGCATGATGACCTGCATTCGCTGTGTCATCTTCACCGGGAACTCGCGCCGGCGTCGCACCGCATCGAGCTCGTTCTCCGATGGACAACCGTGCTCCATCTTGTCGGCCAGCAGGTTTGCGGTCGCGACCGCGTCCTGCACGGCGAGATTGACGCCGACGCCGCCGACTGGCGACATCGCGTGCGCGGCATCGCCGATGAGAAGCAGGCCTGGCAATGTCCAGCGCGTCAGACGGTTGATCGCGACGGTGAGCAGCTTGATGTCGTCAAAGCTCTTCACCTCCGCGATGCCGGATCGAAGGATCGGCGCCATGCGCACGACGTCATCGAGCAGCGCCTGCAATCCCCTCGCCTTCACCGCATCAAATTGCCCCTTGGCGATGACATAGGCGCATTGCCAATAATCGCCGCGGTCGAAGGTGATCATCATCTTGCCGGGCTCGATCCGCGCGAACACACTCTCCGTCTCGTCGGGTCTGCGGCCAGCGCGGAACCACAGCACGTCCATTGGCGCGCCGATCTCCTCGACCTTAAGGCCGGCGCGCTCGCGCACCGTCGAATGCCGGCCGTCGCAGGCAATGGTGAGATCGGCCGCGATGTCGATGATGCCCTCGGGCGTCTTCGCCCGCACGCCGGTCAGCGTCTCGCCGCGGCGGATCAGATCGACGGCCTCCGTGCTCATCATCACCTTGAGCGAGGTAAAGTGCTTGCCGGCCTCGCGCAAGAAATTCAGGAAGTCCCATTGCGGCATGAAGGCGATGAAGGGGTACTTGGTATGAAGCCGGCTGAGATCGGCGACGCGCACCGGCGTGCCGCCGAACAGGCCATCCATCTTCTGCAAGCGCTGGTGCGGCAGCTTCAGGAAGCCGTCGATCAAGCCGAGCTCGTCCATCACCTGAAGCGTCGAGGGATGCACGGTGTCGCCGCGGAAGTCGCGGAAGAAATCCGCGTGCTTCTCCAGCACCACGACGTCGATGCCGGCGCGGCCCAGGAGATAGCCGAGCATCATGCCCGCCGGACCGCCGCCGACGATGCAGCAGCGGACTTTCATGGTCCGGTTTGGTTGTTGGTCGGATGTCATTGCCGCCGCGATCCGCGATGTGAATATCGATCAAGATATGCCGGACGATACTAACGCGATTCAGGCCGAAGGCAGTCTCAATTTGCAGGGAAAAGCCCACCGCGGTTTCCAGCAGCAAACAAGCGCCTGATAAAAAAGGCCCGCAGAGCGCGGGCCTTGCCTGAAATCGGGACCGGATTATTTCTGGTCCTCGTTGCTGGTCCCGGTGCCGGGACTGCCGATCGGCAACCCATTCGTCGCATGACCGACCCCCATGTTTCGCTCGGCTTGCGCTGCTGCCGGCGTCTTAGCGTTTGCGGTTGGAGCCTGAACGTTCGGATTGGGCTGACCGATGTTGGTGTTGACGTTGGCCCCCGTAGTGGTGTCATGCGTCCCCATCCCGGAGGGAGCCGACGGCCTGGAGTTGGCGCTGCTGGACGACGTGCCCATTCCGGCACCCGGGCTGGCCGCAGATCCCGCGCTGGCGCCGCCGGTACCTGTACCTGCCGCTGCGCCTGCACCCGCACCTCCGCCGCCAGCACCGCCTCCCCCTTGAGCGAAGGCGGCCGTCGACAGTGCAACGCAAGCGATCGTTACGAAGATGGATCTGCGGATCATGAATCGTCTCCCTGGTTTGACAGACAATCCAAGTCAGGTCAGCAGGAGTTGTTCCGTCTTCTGCTCATCACGCCGCGGCCGACGAAGACCTCAATTATTGCTGCGGTTCGCGCTGCGAAAACTCTTGATCTCCGAGACGCTGCCGTCGCGATAGGTCAGCTCCACCGAGACAAACTGCGTAGCCGGGGCGAGCTTCATGTAGAGCGGCATGCCGGCGCTGATCGCGCTGGGATCGCGCATGTCGCAAGCGGGCATCTTCAGCACCTGGTTGGGCACGGCGGTGTCGATGCCGATGCGCACCTCGCAGATGGCGCAGCGGTAGGACACGAGATGCGTGTAGTAGACCAGCAGCCCATTGAACTCGCGGAACGACAGCCAGCTCGTCGAGGTCATGTCGAGGATCTTGCGCTGGTCGCGGATCAGCGCGGCCTCGGGATCGAACCTGATCGGGAACGGCCCCTGCATGTCGCCGGACTGATCGACATAGCGGACCTCGATGGTGCCGGCTTGCGCATCCGGCGGCAATTCGATCGACGGGTTCGGCATCCGCTTGCGCGTGCGCGGATCGAGGGTGTCGATGAAGCCGGTTTCACGGAAATCGCCCTTGCCGGCCATGCGCCAGGAAATGCCCAGCGTCGGGTCGGCGAAGGAAAACACCACGCTCCAGCCGCCATTGTGCCGCGAGAAGCTCGCGATCGGCGCGTTGGTGGTCTCCTCCTTCGGCAGGCGCGGCACCGACACCGGCGGCAGCGCCGCGAGCTTCTGCGGCGGCGGAACGTCCGGTTGCGCGGCGGCATCCTTGGCGAGACCGCTGAGGAACACGTCGTCGACCATCTGGTCGAAATAGACCGGCACCTGCTTGTGCTTCACGGTATCGGCCATCTCACTGACGGCGCGGCGGGTGCGCTGCGCCACCTGCACGAGATTTTCGACGGCGCGGCGGGTGCGCTGCGCCACCTGCACGAGATTTTCGCCAGGCTTGAGCAGCTCCCTGGCGAAGGTACGCGTGAACACCGAATTGGGATTGGCGTCGTCGTTGGAGAGGCGATCGAGCGCGGTTTGGCGGGGACCTGCCGAAAACACCGAGAACACGCCTTCCGGCAGTTGCGTCATCGGAGCGAGCCCGCCGCCGCCGGCGACCGCGCGGGTTCCTTTGCGCTCGAACGGATTGTTGCGGCAGGCGTCGAACACCAGGATCGAGGTCCGCGCCTTCTTGTTCTGAAGGCGCTCGACGATGCGGTCGGCCAGGATGGAGGCGTCGCGCACCAGCTCTTCCTGCCCCTCCGTCGCCGCCGGAACGTCGGTCGGCAGCAGATAGTTCTGGCCGGCGATCTCGAAACCGTGGCCGGCATAGAAGAAGAACGCGGTGTCGCCGGGCTCAATCGCCTTGTCGAAGGCAAGCAGCGTCTCGGAGAATTGCTGCCGGTTCTGGTTCTCGGCGAGCATCACGGAGAAGCCCAGCTGCTTCAGCGTATCGCCCATGGTGCGGGCGTCGTTGACCGCCTTGAGCAGCTTCGGCACATTCTTGTAGTCGTTGTTGCCGATGACGAGCGCGACGCGCTTCTCGGCATGCGCGGGAAGCGCGAGGCCGCTCAGGCCCGCTGCCAGGCCGAGTGCCGCCAGAATTCTGAAAAGCCGACGCGTCATCGTAATATTTCCCGTTGCAGAACGGCCCCACGCCGATCCCCTCGAACGGTCGTTCATGGCAAACCCGGCCGTTGATGTGATAGTCGGCCCAGCCATATCGACGGTTCAAGGGCCTTGGTCCCCGATTCCATCATCGGCCCTATGGCAGATTCCGTCGGAATCTGCTTTTTCTTTTGCATTCCGTTGAAGGGGGCTGCCGTGTATCGCTGGTGCACCGACGAGGTCGAGCCGCACGACCGCTTCGACTATTGGCGCGAGGTGCGTGCCAAGGGATTGTTCGGCGTCACCGCCGAGCTCGCGCGCGAACGCCGCGCCGACTTCTTCGGCGAATTCTCGCTGCGCCAGCTCGGCGGCGCCGGCCTCGTCGAGCTGAAGGCCTCACCCTACACCGTCGAGCGCAGCGCATCCGACATCGCCTCCGCGCCGGGCGACGCTATCTGCGTCTACCAGCAGCTTGGCAGCGGCGGCTGGTTCGGCGGCATGCGCGGCAGCGACTTCGCGATCGCGAACGGCAGCTTCGCCACCAGCCATACCGACCTGCCTTATCGCACTGCGCCGCTGGGCGCAGGCGGCTTCCATTTGCGGATCCTGAAGATCCCGGTGAGCAGCATCCCGGCCCAGGACAAGCGCATGCGCGAGCTTGCACCGCGGACCTTTGACGATCCCACCCTGGCGCCCTTGCTCGGCGCCTGCTTCGCCGATCTCGACGAGGCCGCGGCGAATGGCGGCGCTGCCGATGCGACCTCCCTCGTCCAGGCACTCGCCCATCTGGCGCTGATCGAGCGCGGCATCCTGCGGCCCGGCAGCCGCCGCGGACAGGCCGCACTGCGGACCGCCCGCCACTCGCAGGCCCGGCGCCTGATCGCGCGCCATCTGCAAGACCCCAAGCTCGCGCCGACGATGGTGGCCGACCTGCTCGGCATTTCCGTGCGTCACCTGCATATGCTGTTCGAGACGGCGGAGAAGAGCTTCTCGCAGACCGTGACCGACGAGCGCCTGAAACAGAGCCGCCGCCTGATGCGCGAGGCCCCGGAGCGGCTGATCGCCGATATCGCGACCTCCTGCGGCTTCGAGAGCCTGGCAACCTACTACCGCGTCTTCAACGCCGCCTATGGCATGGCCCCCGGCGACTTCCGGGCCCAGGATCGGGAGAGGCATTAGCCGCCGTTTGCCGGCTCCGCCGAGCCCCCGGGATTGGGCGGAAAACCCCAGCCGCGCCCGCTATTTGGGCAAAAACCTCAGGCTTTTTAGGGTCTTCCCGCGCCCGCTCCATTGACTTTGGCGGATTCCCGCCTATGTTCCGGGGCGACGCGGCTCAGATCGAAGACCGATTCCCGAGCCTGGCGCTTTGTTCGCGTGAGTCAGCACCCCCAGCTTCTTTGAGAGCGCGCCGTTTCGGGGTGGAACGCGACAGCCTTAGTTACCCTCGATTCCGAACGGCGGTTTCGACCAGAGGCTCAATGTCCTTTTCAGATCTCGGACTGTCCGAAAAAGTCCTCGCCGCAGTGGCGGCCACCGGTTACACCAACCCCACCCCCATTCAGGAACAGGCGATCCCCCACGTCCTCGCACGCAAGGACGTGCTCGGCATCGCCCAGACCGGCACCGGCAAGACCGCCGCCTTCGTGCTGCCGATGCTCACCATCCTCGAAAAGGGCCGAGCCCGGGCGCGCATGCCGCGCACGCTGATCCTCGAGCCGACCCGCGAGCTCGCGGCGCAGGTGAAGGAAAACTTCGACCGCTACGGCGCCGGCGAGAAACTCAACGTCGCCCTCCTGATCGGCGGCGTCTCCTTCGGCGATCAGGATGCCAAGCTGATGCGCGGCGTCGACGTGCTGATCGCAACGCCGGGCCGCCTGCTCGACCATACCGAGCGCGGCGGCCTCCTGCTCACCGGCGTCGAGCTGCTCGTCATCGACGAAGCCGACCGCATGCTGGACATGGGCTTCATCCCCGACATCGAGCGCATCTGCAAGCTCGTCCCCTTCACGCGGCAGACGCTGTTCTTCACCGCGACCATGCCGCCGGAGATCCGGCGCATCACCGAGGCCTTCCTGCACAATCCGCAGAAGGTCGAAGTCTCCCGGCCCGCCACCACCGCCGTGACCGTCACCCAGGCCCAGGTGCCCGCCGGACGCGAGGCGCACGAGAAGCGCGAGCTGCTCCGCCGTCTGTTGCGCGAGGCCAAGGACCTCAAGAACGCGATCATCTTCTGCAATCGCAAGCGTGAAGTCGCCATCGTTCACAAATCGCTTCAGAAGCACGGCTTCAGCGTCGGCGCCCTGCACGGCGACATGGACCAGCCGGCCCGCATGGCGGCGCTGGATCAGTTCCGCAAGGGCGAGCTGCCGCTGCTGGTGGCCTCCGACGTCGCCGCCCGCGGCCTCGACATTCCCGAGGTCAGCCACGTCTTCAATTTCGACGTTCCCCATCACGCCGACGACTACGTTCACCGCATCGGCCGCACCGGCCGCGCCGGCCGCACCGGCACCGCGATCTCGATCGTGACGCCGCTCGACCAGAAATCGATGGCGGCGATCGAGAAGCTGATCGGCCAGAACATTCCGCGCGCCGAGGGCGACTACGAAGTCCACGCTGAGGTCGCCGACGGGACCGAGCGTCCGCGCGAGCAGCGCGGCCGTGAACGTTCACGCGGCGGACGCGGCAAGCCGCAGCGCGGCGAGCGGCGCGGTCACGACCGTGAGCGCAGCCACGAGCCGCGCGAGGCGCGACAGCCGTCCGAAGCAAGGCATCGTCCCGAAGAGAAGCGCGGATCCGAGCCGCGTCACGGCGCGCGTTCGCAGGCCAATGCGTCGCATGTGCCCTCGATCGGCCGTCCCGAGCCGCGCCGCCAGCGCGAGGTCGACAGCGAGCCGGGCGATCACTCGCACCTGCCGGCCTTTCGGCCGCGGCCGGTCCGCTCCCCCGCCGGCGCCTGAAGCGCCGACGCGCTCCAGGTTTCGGTTGCAAAAATACTGCTCCACACTTTTTTAGACGGTTCGTGAACGTATATTTACGGGGCGTTCACGATCGTCCGTTAGCCTACGAACATAATTTAAGCATTGCTGCGGTCGCGGGCGCACCGACCGCTGTGGGGTATGTTCCGTGGTCAAGGTTCTCGATGAACACGAACGCACGATGGCGTTCGCCGAGGTAGCGCTCGGTCAGATCCGATCGCTTCGGCAGACGGCAATCCCCCGCAACTACGAGATCTGGTACGTCTACGCCACCGGCTACAACGCACCGCTCAACAAGATCATCAACGAGACGCTGGCGCGTAACGGCAAGCTGACCGAAGCCGATCTCGAGCAGATCTACGAGACCTATCTCTCCCACATCAAGACCACCGATCGCATCGACAAGGTCGGCGCGCGCGTCATCGGCGAGATCGACGACGTGATGAAGGTTCTCGGCGATGCGCTTGGGATGAGTGGCGCCTACGACGCCAGCCTGTCGGGTGCGACCGAGAAACTGTCGTCAGCCAAGAGCCGCGACCAGATCAAGGCGATTGTCGAGACGCTACTGCGTTCGACCAGCGAGATGCGCGAGGCCAACAAGGCGCTGGAAGGTCGCCTGACGCTGTCGAAGAACGAGATCAGCAACCTCCAGCAGAGCCTGGAGGCAATCCGCGCCGAGAGCCTGACCGATCCGCTCACCGGCCTCGGCAACCGCAAATATTTCGACCGCATGATCGGCATGGCCGTGCAGAGCGCGCTCGCCTCCGGCGAGCCGCTGTCGCTGCTGCTGTTCGACATCGATCATTTCAAGTCGTTCAACGATTCCTACGGCCATCTCACCGGCGACCAGGTGCTGCGGTTGGTCGGCCTGTCGCTGAAGCAGACCATCAAGGGCCAGGACATCACGGCGCGCTATGGCGGCGAGGAATTCGCGGTCGTGCTGCCCAACACCGCGCTGCGCCAGGCGCTCACGGTGGCTGACCACATCCGCCGCGCAGTGATGGCGAAGGAATTGAAGAAGAAGTCGACAGGCGAGATCCTCGGCCGCGTCACCATCTCTGTCGGCGTCTCCCTGCTCAAGCAGGGCGACGACACCGACGCGCTGATCGAGCGCGCGGATGCCTGCCTCTACGCCGCCAAGCGCAACGGCCGCAACCGCGTGATCTGTGAAGTCGATCCGGAATACGCGGTCGAGACGCACAACCGCGTGGCGTAGGTCTTCAGCAGCTGCTGTAGGGTGGGCAAAGGCGCATCGCGCCGTGCCCACCAGTTCCCACACTGTCGTCCTGAATGGTGGGCACGCTTCGCCTTCGCGCTTCGAGCTACGGCGGACGCTTTGCCCACCCTACCGCACCGTCTTCTTGGCTGCCTTCTTGGCCGATCGCTTCTTCGCCGCGGATTTCTTCGTGGCGACCTTCTTCGCCGGCTTACCTGCCGCCTTCTTCCCCTTCGGCCGCTTCTTCACCTTGGCGCGCTGGGCGGCGGCGAGTGCTGCCCTCGCCCATTGCGCCAGCTCCTCGGAATCGTCGAACAGCCGCGCCGGCAACTCCCAATAGGAATTCACCAGCACGGTCTTGGCACGGGTCGAATACTGGAACGGCTTTGAGCCTTCGGCCTCAAACTCAGGAATGGTCACCTCGTCGGCCCGGAAGAACAGGCCGGCGCGCAGGGCCAGCGCGAAATCGATGCCGTCGGCGGAGATACCGTAGCCGGAGAACATTTTGCGGATGGTGACCGGGCCGAAATCGGCGAACAGGTCGATCAGGAATTCGCGGTCCATGGCCCAACTCTCTCCCCACCGTCGTCCTGGCGAAAGCCAGGACCCATTACCCCAGGGAGTAGTTTAGCGAAGAGTAAAAGTTACGCCACGCGGTACGGATACCTCCCACGATCGAGGCATCACGCGGTATGGGTCCTGGCTTCCGCCAGGACGACAGCGGTGGGGGTTGCGAAAGCCGGGCTTACCCCTCAACCTTCGCCGGCCGCAGTTCGACCGACTCGCCGCAGCCGCAGGCGGAGACCTGGTTGGGGTTGTTGAAGACGAACTGGGCCTGCATCTTGTCGGCCTTGTAGTCCATCTCGGTGCCGAGCAGGAACAGCACGGCCTTGGGATCGACCAGGATCTTGACGCCCTTGTCCTCGACGACCTCGTCGGTCGGGCGGATCTCGTGGGCGTATTCGACGGTGTAGGACTGGCCGGCGCAGCCGCCGTTCTTCACGCCGACGCGCAGGCCGACGATCTCGGAGTCCGCGCGCTGGGTCAGCTCCGTGATCCGCTGCGCGGCGGCATCGGTCAGCCGCATCACCTGCGGGCGCGGCCGCCGGGGCTTTGGTGTCGAAGCTGGTGTCGCCTGGGTCATGTTATCTATGTGGTCCGTTGCGAAGCGAATTCAATGCGAGCCGTCACCACATGTTCAGCACGAGGCGCGCCTCGTCGCTCATGCGCTCGGGCGACCACGGCGGTTCCCAGACGACCTTGACGTCGACCACGCCGACGCCGGGAACGCTGGCGACCGCGTTCTCGACCATGGTCGGCAGTTCGCCGGCGGCCGGACAGTTCGGCGTCGTCAGCGTCATCAGCACGTTGACCGAGCGGTCGTCCTTGATCTCGACCTTGTAGATGAGCCCGAGCTCGTAGATGTCGGCCGGGATTTCCGGATCGAACACGGTCTTGAGGCCCGCGATGATCTCGGTGGTCAAGCGCTCGGTCTCCTCCGGCGGCAGCGCCGAATGGGTCTCCATCGGATTGGCTTTGACGTCGGCCATGTCACTCATGCGAACAAATCCCGCGCTTTCAGAAGCGCCTGTGCCAGATGATCGACTTCTTCCCGTGCATTATACATGCCGAACGAGGCCCGGCAGGTGGCGGTGACGTCGAACCGCTCTAAAAGCGGCATCACGCAATGGGTGCCGGCGCGCACCGCGATGCCCTGGCGATCGATCACGGTGGCGACGTCGTGGGCATGCGCGCCCTTGAGCTCGAAGGAGATCACCGGCCCCTTGCCGCGCGCAGTACCGATCAGCCGCAGCGAGTTGATCTCGCGGAGCCGATCCTGGGCGTAGGTGACGAGGTCCTGCTCGTGCGCGGCGATGCGCTCCTTGCCGATCGAATTGACGTAATCGATGGCGGCACCGAGTCCGATCGCTTCGACGATGGGCGGGGTGCCGGCTTCGAACTTGTGCGGCGGATCGCCATAGGTGACCCAATCCTTGGCAACCTCGCGGATCATCTCGCCGCCGCCGTTGAACGGCCGCATCGCGACAAGGTGCTCGTGCTTGGCATAGAGCGCGCCGATGCCGGTCGGACCATAAATCTTGTGGCCGGTGAAAGCGTAGAAATCGCAGTCGAGATCCTGCACGTCGACGGGCAGATGCACCGCGCCCTGCGCACCGTCGACCAGCACGGGAATGCCGCGATCGTGGGCCAGCCGCACGACCTCTTTGATCGGAACGAAGGTTCCGAGCGCGTTCGACATCTGGGTGATGGCGACAAGCTTGGTCTTCGTCGTCAGCAGCTTCTCGAACTCGTCGATCAGGAAATTGCCTTCGTCATCGACGGGCGCCCATTTGATCACCGCGCCGTGGCGTTCCCTGAGGAAATGCCAGGGCACGATGTTGGAATGGTGCTCCATGATCGAGAGGACGATCTCGTCGCCCTGCTTGATGTTCGGCTCGCCCCAGGACGACGCCACGAGGTTGATGGCCTCGGTGACGTTGCGGGTGAAGATGATCTCCTCTGTGCGGCGGGCGTTGACGAACTGCGCGACTTTTGCTCGCGCGCCCTCATAGGCTTCCGTCGCCGCATTGGCGAGATAATGCAGGCCGCGATGCACGTTGGCGTATTCGCTGGTATAGGCCTGCGTCATGCGGTCGAGCACCGCGCTGGGCTTCTGCGCCGAGGCGGCGTTGTCGAGGTAGACCAGCGGCTTGCCGTAGACCTGCATGGCGAGCGCCGGAAAATCCTGGCGCACGCGCGCAACGTCGTAGGCGCCATTCTTGACGGCCGGATGCGTGCTCATGACCGCCGCTCCAGCCAGCGCTCGGCGATGCCGATCACATGGTCGCGCAGGCCGTCATCGGCGATCAGCTCGATCGCCTCGCCCACGAAGGCCTGGATCAGCAGCGCCTGGGCCTGCTTCTCCGGCAGGCCGCGCGCCTTCAGATAGAACAACAGGCTCTCGTCGAGCGCTCCGGCGGTGGCGCCGTGGCCACAGGAGACGTCGTCGGCAAAGATCTCGAGCTCGGGCTTGTTGTCGGCCTCGGCTTCATCCGAGAGCAGCAGCGCGCGGGTCATCATCTTGCCGTCGGTCTTCTGCGCGTCGGGACGAACGATGATGCGGCCCTGGAACACCGAATGACTGCGGTCGTCGATCACGGCGCGGAACGTCTCGCGGCTGACGCAGTTCGGCACGGCATGGTCGACCAACAACGTGGTGTCGCCATGCTCGGTCTTCTGCAACAGATTCACGCCGTTAGCCGAGAGCTCGCTGCCCTCGCCCGCCAGCGTGATGAAGCCCTGCAAGCGGCTGACGGCAGCGCCAGTGGTCATGTTGAAGAAGTTGAGCTTCACATTGGCGCCGACCGTGACGAACTGCGAGGTGACGTTCACCGCGTCAGGCGCATCGTCCATCAGGCGAATATGTGCAACATCGGCGCCGTCGCCGACCGTCACGAGCACGGCATCGTTGACCTGGTAGGCCTTGGCATCGGCCGCAACGAAGCTTTCGACGATGGTGGCGCGAACGCCCTTCCCGATCACAACCTGCGAACGGGTGAAGGTCGACGCGGAAGCCGCGGCTGCGATGTGGATGATCTGGATCGGTGAGGACAGCTGTGCGCCGTCAGCAATCGACAGCACGACACCGTCAGTTGTCATGGCGGCGTTCAGCGCGATCACGGCATCGGTGGACGCGGTATTGAGGAGGCTGGCGTCCTTCTCCAGCGTCTCCCGCAGCGTCTTGAGGCTCGCCTCGGAGCCGAGCGCCTTCACGTCGGAGAGATCGGCCGCAAACACGCCGTCGACCAGCACCAGCTTGCGGGCGCCCGCGATCGCATGCGCCTTCACCGCTTCCGTGGCGCGCTTCAACGCGGCCGAATCGGGCGCCGCTGCCAGCGGCAGCACCTCACCGACCAGCGCACGCAGATCGGTGTACTTCCATTCCTCGATCCGGCGGTGCGGCAGGCCGAGACGCTCATAGGTCTCGAACGCCTCGCGGCGCGCCGCGATCACAGAGGGCGAACCCGGCAAGCGGCCTTCAGCGCTGGCGAAGAGATCGCTCACCGCGCGGCCGTTCCCGGTCTTTGCCACAGCAACGTTCATCTCCAAAATTCCTTACGCGGCATCCTCGAACTGGGTGTAGCCGGACGCTTCCAGCTCCAGCGCCAGTTCCTTGTCACCGCTCTTCACGACACGGCCCTTCGACATCACGTGCACGAAATCGGGCACGATGTAGTTCAGTAGCCGCTGATAATGGGTGATAACGACCATCGCGCGCCCCGGCGAACGCAGCGCGTTGACGCCGTCGGCCGCGATGCGCAGCGCATCGATGTCGAGGCCGGAATCCATCTCGTCGAGGATGCACAGGCTGGGCTCGAACAGCGCCATCTGGAGCACTTCGTTGCGCTTCTTCTCGCCGCCGGAGAAGCCGACATCGACGCCGCGCTTGAGCATGTCCTGCGGGACGTTCAGCGACTTCGAGACCTCGCGGACCTTCTTCAGAAACTCCGGCACCATCAGTTCGCTCTCCCCGCGCGCCTTGCGCTGGGCATTCAGTGCGGTACGGAGGAAATTCATGGTGGTGACACCGGGAATCTCGACCGGATACTGGAACGCCAGGAACACGCCCTTGGCCGCGCGCTCGTCGGGATCCATCTCCAGGAGGTCCTCGCCCCTAAACAGGATCTGGCCGTCGGTGACCTCGTAGCCGGGCTTGCCGGCGATGACATGAGAGAGCGTCGACTTGCCGGAGCCGTTCGGCCCCATGATCGCGTGCACCTCGCCCTCGTTCACGGTCAGCGTCAGCCCGTGGAGGATCTCACGCTCCTCGACGCGAACCTTGAGGTCTTTCACTTCAAGCAAAGCCATTTTGGTGTCCAGTCTATTCAAATGAGGCATGGAGCGCCTAAGCGCACCGCGAGGGTCGGTGTTAACCGACCGACCCTTCAAGCGAGATCGAGATCAGCTTCTGCGCTTCCACCGCGAACTCCATCGGCAGCTGCTGAAGCACATCCTTGACGAAGCCGTTGACGACGAGGCCGACGGCCTCCTCCTGGCTGAGGCCGCGCTGGATGCAGTAGAACAGCACATCCTCAGAGATCTTCGAGGTCGTCGCCTCGTGCTCGAAGGTCGCCGACGAGTTCTTCGCCTCGATGTACGGCACGGTGTGCGCGCCGCATTTGTCGCCGATCAACAAGGAATCGCAGGCGGTGAAGTTGCGCGCGCCGGTCGCTTTGCGGTGCGCCGTCACGAGCCCGCGATAGGTGTTCTGCGATTTGCCGGCGGCGATGCCCTTGGAGATGATGCGGCTCGAACTGTTCTTGCCGAGATGAATCATCTTGGTGCCCGAATCGACCTGCTGGGAAGCCGTTCGAGATCGCGATCGAGTAGAACTCGCCGCGGGAATTGTCGCCGCGCAGGATGCAGCTCGGATATTTCCAGGTGATCGCCGAACCGGTTTCGACCTGGGTCCAGGAGATCTTGGAATGGTTGCCGCGGCAGTCGCCACGCTTGGTGACGAAATTGTAGATGCCGCCCTTGCCGTCCGAATTGCCGGGATACCAGTTCTGCACCGTCGAATATTTGATCTCGGCATCGTCGAGCGCCACGAGCTCGACCACGGCCGCGTGCAGCTGGTTCTCGTCGCGCTGCGGCGCGGTGCAGCCCTCGAGATAGGAGACGTAAGAGCCCTTGTCGGCGATGATCAGCGTGCGCTCGAACTGGCCGGTGTTGCGCTCGTTGATGCGGAAATAGGTCGACAGCTCCATCGGGCAGCGCACGCCCGGCGGCACATAGACGAACGAGCCGTCGGAGAACACCGCCGAGTTCAGCGTCGCGTAGAAATTGTCCGACGTCGGCACCACGGAGCCGAGATATTTCTGCACCAGTTCAGGGTGCTCGCGGATCGCCTCCGAGATCGGCATGAAGATCACGCCAGCCTTCTTCAGCTCCGCCTTGAACGTGGTCGCCACCGAGACCGAATCGAAGACCGCGTCGACCGCGATCTTGCGGCGGGCGGGGTCTTCCTCGCCCACCTTCGGCTCGACGCCTTCGAGCATGGCGACTTCCCGCAAGGGAATGCCGAGCTTTTCGTAGGTCTTCAGAATCTCCGGATCGATCTCGTCGAGCGAGGTGACCGTCTTCTTCGGCTTCGGCGCCGCGTAATAGTAGATGTCCTGGAAGTCGATCTTGGGATATTCGACGCGTGCCCAGGTCGGCTCGGTCATGGTCAGCCAGCGCCGATAGGCTTCCAGCCGCCACTGGAGCATCCAGGCGGGTTCATTCTTTTTCTGCGAGATGAACTTTACGATCTCTTCCGAAAGCCCCTTGGGGGCCTTCTCGGAGTCGATCAGGGTTTCAAACCCATAACGATACTGGTCGACGTCGATGCGCTTCACGCGCTCGACCGTCTCTTGTACGGCTGGCATTCCATCCTCCGCTCGCGGTTTCAAGGACCGCGGTGGATCAAACTCGGACGAGTATTACGTCTATTACGATGTTTTTTGGCGGAAAGCACGCACCTAGAACCATTCAAGCCGTGTTTCGTCGCCTAGCCCTTAAGTAGGTTATTACCGAGCTTTCGCCAAGCCTCTAACGCTCGATTGATCTCCTCGAGTTCCGTGGACCAGCCAAGACTGAGGCGCACCGCTCCCTGGGCCACAATGGGATCGTACCCCATGGCCGAAAGCACGTGGGACGGCTGGACCTTTCCTGATGAGCAGGCTGAACCTGACGACACGGCGACGCCCGCGAGGTCAAAGCCGATCACAGCGGTCTCGGCCTTCAGGCCTGGCGCGGTGAAAAGGACGGTATTTGGCAACCGCTCCACATCGTCCGCAAAGACGATCACCCCGGCAATTGCGCGAAGGCCATTTTCCAAATGATCCCTGAGGGTTGCCATTCGCTTCGCATCCTCCGGCAGAGCCTGAAGCGCCGCTTTGACCGCCGCGCCAAAGCCGGCAATCCCAGCGACATTCTCGGTGCCCGCCCGGCGGCTGAGCTCCTGCCCGCCACCCCGCAGAACCGGCTCCAGACCGGCGAGCCCTTCCGCCACCACCAGCGTGCCAACGCCCTTCGGGCCGCCGATCTTGTGCGCAGAAAAGGTCGCAAGGTCTGCGCCCACAGCCTTGATATCGAACGGAATTTTGCCCAGCGCCTGGATCGCATCGACGTGCAGGAGGCCGCCGACCTCATGAACGATCCGCGCCGCCTCCGCGACCGGTGGAGCGCGCCGGTCTCGTTATTGGCAGCCATGATGGAGACCAGCGCCGGCGGACCGCCACCGAGCTGGTCCCTCAGATCCTCGAGATCGACGACGCCGGAATGCGTCACCCGGATCTGACTGATCTTGTCCGCCGGGAACCGGCCGCCCGTCAGCACCGAAGCATGCTCGGCTGCGGAGACCAGCAGTCGCTCAACGGGTCCGCCCGACGGCCCCCGCAGGCCGGGCGACAGCGCCAGCCCGTTGGCTTCGGTTCCGGCTGAGGTGAAGATGACGTTCCGCGGCAGCGCACCTACGGCTGCGGCCAGAGTGGCACGGGCCTCCTCGACCAGGCGCCGCGCCTCCCGCCCCTCGGCATGGACGGAGGATGGATTGCCGATCAGGTCATATGCAGCCAGCATCGCCGCCCGCGCCTCAGCGCGAAGCGGCGTGGTCGCGTTCCAATCGAGATAGACCCGGGTCGGCATTGAGTAAGATATTACCTCAAATCAAAGGGGCATTTCCGTCGGCCCGACATGGGCCGCGGACAGGCGCTTGGCAACCATGATTCCGAATGATGCGGTCGCGGTGACGCGACCATGACACGCTAACATCTTGAACCCGTTGGGCGATGTTCAAGATGCTTGCTTTTTGACCCTGTGCCTATGTTAGAACGCGCACCGTCAAGTCACCGCGCGCCGTCAGCGCATCACCGCACGACGCGCCCTCTCACTCTTCATTGCGCTTTCGTCGGCATCTGCCGATGAAGCCACAATCGGTTGATTGCCGAGGTAGCCTCCAGGAAATCAATCAAGAGATCATCGATGCCCGAAGTCATTTTTACCGGCCCTGCCGGCCGTCTCGAAGGCCGCTACCATCCGGCCAAGCAGAAGAACGCGCCGATCGCGATGATCCTGCATCCGCATCCGCAGTTCCACGGCACGATGAACCATCAGATCGTGTACCAGTGCTACTACGCCTTTGCGCATCGCGGCTTCTCCGTGCTGCGCTTCAACTTCCGCGGCGTCGGCCGCAGCCAGGGCTCGTTCGACCATGGCACCGGCGAATTGTCGGATGCGGCGGCTGCGCTCGATTGGGCGCAGACCATCAATCCCGAAGCGCGCGCCTGCTGGGTCGCCGGCTTCTCCTTCGGCGCCTGGATCGGCATGCAGCTCCTGATGCGCCGGCCCGAGGTTGAAGGCTTCATCTCGATCGCGCCGCCCGCCAATCTCTACGACTTCTCGTTCCTCGCGCCCTGCCCGTCCTCGGGCCTGATCGTGCATGGCGAGAAGGATGCGGTGGTGCCGCCCAAGGACGTCAACACGCTGGTCGAGAAGCTGAAGACGCAGAAGGGCATCGTGATCGACCAGCAGGTCATTCCCGGCGCCAATCACTTCTTCGACGCCAAACTCGAGCCGCTGATGGAAACCATCACGGCCTATCTCGACATGCGCCTCGCCAACGTGCGCTGAGGCCCTATAGCACTAAGGTCCTGTAGCCCGGATGGAGCGCAAGCGAAATCCGGGAAACTCCATCCGCAGATACAGGGCCCCGGATTGCGCTTCCGCTCCATCCGGGCTACGGGACTGAGTTCGCCGCTCAAGCCAGCTTGAGGGCGACGATCCCCGTCAGCACAAGCGCGATGCCCGCAAGCTTCACCGCGCTCAAGGTTTCGCCGAATAGCATGACGCCCATCAGGAACGTGCCGGCCGCGCCAATGCCGGTCCACACCGAATAGGCAACGCCGACCTCGAGCACCTTCAAGGCGCGCCCGAGCAGGAAGACGAAGGCGGCGAGCAGCACCAGCGAGGTGAGGCTCCAGCCTGCGCGCGTGTAGCCTTCCGCATATTTCATCGAGATCGCCCAGCCGATATCAAGCGCGCCGGCGATCACCAGCATGAGCCAGGCCATGGACTGCGACATTGGCATCGCCTCAGGCCGCGAGCTTCAAAAGATGCGCATCGTGCCGCACCAGGAAGGCCCGCAGCAATTGCGGATAGTCCGTCCCGACTGCGGCGCGCACGCTGGGTCGCTTCGCGAGCTCGGCCCGCCACCCGCGGACCCTGGGCAGATCGCTGAAGATGCCAAGCTCGGTCAATTCATCGAACACATCGAAATAGCGAAAAATCGGCGCGAACACTGCGTCGACGAGGCTAAACGCATCGCCCGCGAAATACGGCCCTGCGCCAAGCGCGGCTTCCACGCGCGCGAATTTGGCCGCGAGCGCCTGGCGCTTGCTCTCGAATGTCGCCGGATCGGTCGTCGTCTCCAGCCCCCAGAGGTCGCCGAGGATCGCCGAGCCGAACTCCATCCAGGCGCGGTGCTCGGCACGCTTCAGCGCATCCGCCGGATGCAGCTTCGCGCCGCCCTGCGTCTCTTCGATGTACTCGCAGATCACATTGCTCTCGAACAACGCAACCTCGCCCTTGTCGGTCGCAACGACCAGCACCGGCACCTTGCCGAGCGGCGATAGCTTCAGGAACCATTCGGGCTTGTTGGCGAGATCGATATCGATCCGCTCGAACGGCACGCCCTTCTCCTTGAGCGCGATCACAGCACGCTGCACGTAGGGACAAAGCTTGTGGCTGATCAGTTTGAGCGAAGCGGTCATGGTGGCGATCTCGGCGGTTAAATGCAACTGCATCTATATAGATGCAACTGCATTAACTCGTCAAGGTCGATGCATCTGCATCAACTGCCTGTGACTTCAGGGCCGTGCGATCATCCCGCCCGTCATCGGCATCGGCACGCCCGTTGTTGCGGGATAGGACAGCGGCAGGCCTTTGAGGCCGCGCGCGGCGAGGAAGCCGAAGGCCTGCGCCTCGATGGCGTCGGAGGCCCAGCCGAGCGTTTCGGCGGCCTCGACGGTGGCCGAACCGACGCGATCTCGGAGCATCCGCAGCATGGTGAGGTTGCGGGCCCCGCCACCGCAGACGATCCAGCTGCGCGGCCGCCGCGGCAGCAATGGAATGACCCGGGCGATCGCCGCCGCGGTAAAGGCGGCCAGCGTCGCGGCGCCGTCGGCCGGCGGCATGTCGCCGAGCTTCAGCGCAGCAAAATCATTGCGGTCGAGCGACTTTGGCGGCGGAGCTGCAAAGAACGGCAGCTCCAGTGCGCGCGCGATCCAGGCTTCATCAGCCTTGCCGAGCGCGGCGAATTTTCCTTCCGCATCGAACGCCTGGTTCATGCTGCGGTACATGAAGTCGTCGAGCAGCGCATTGCCGGGCCCGGTGTCGCAGGCGATCAGCGTGTCGTTGCCGTCGATATAAGTGATGTTGGAGACGCCGCCGATATTGACCACGACAATCGGCCCCTCGCGCTCGAGCGAATTGGCCAGCGCCCGGTGGTAAACCGGCACGAACGGCGCGCCCTGCCCACCGGCCTCGACGTCGGCGGCGCGGAAATCATGCACCACGGGGATATGGATCGTCTTGGCCAGCGCCGGCCCATCGCCGATCTGCACCGTCAGCCGCTTTTCGGGCCGGTGCAGCACGGTCTGGCCGTGGAAGCCGACGATGTCGATGTCCTCCGGCCTCATCCGGTTTTGCGCGACGAAAGTGGCGACCGCCTCGGCATGGGCCCGCGTCACCACGCGCTCGGCCTCGGCCAGGATCCCCGGCCGAGCATCGCGTTGGGACAGGTGCACGGCCTCGCTCAGCGCCTGGCGCAGCAGGTTGCGCTCAGCGGGACTATAGGGCCGGTAGCCGGTCGGCCCGAACGCGTTCACCTGCTTACCATCGGTTTCGATCAGCGCGACATCCACCCCGTCCAGCGAGGTGCCGCTCATCAAACCGAGTGCCGTCAACATCATGGATCAGCGTCCTCAAAAGACCTGCCCTGGCATGCCGATCTTGTGCCAGAGGGACACATCTTATAATGCCACAGCGCCAAGTGGCGGGCGGCAATCGAGTTCCCATGCAAGACTTTTAAATTGCCCCCAAAACAGTAAACCAAGAATTGTCAGGCACGCCGACAGATGACTGCATTTAAATCGGATTTCCTCAATACCCTGCAGGAACGTGGATTTATCCACCAGTGCTCCGATTTCGAGGGGCTGGACGCGCTCGCCGCCAAGGGCGAAGCGACCACCTATGTCGGCTACGATTGCACCGCACCTTCGCTGCATATCGGCAACTATCTGACCATGATGATGCTGCACTGGCTCCAACAGTCGGGCAACAAGCCGATCACGCTGATGGGCGGCGGTACCACGATGGTGGGCGATCCCTCCGGCAAGGATGAGACGCGCGCGATGCGCACCGTCGCCGAGATCGAGGCCAACAAGGCCTCGATCCGCGGCGTGTTCGCAAAGGTGCTGCACTATGGCGAGGGCAAGAGCGACGCCATCATGCTCGACAATGCGGAGTGGCTGACCAGGCTGAACTGGATCGAGATGCTGCGCGACGTCGGCCGGCATTTCTCGGTCAACCGCATGCTCACCATGGACTCCGTGCGGCTGCGCCTCGAGCGCGAGCAGGAGATGAGCTTCATCGAGTTCAACTACATGGTCTGCCAGGCCTACGACTTCGTCGAGCTCGCCAAGCGCACCGGCTGCCGTCTCCAGATGGGCGGCTCCGACCAGTGGGGCAACATCATCATGGGCGTCGATCTCGGCCGCCGCATGGGCACGCACCAACTGTTCGCGCTGACGACGCCGCTGCTGACGACCGCGTCCGGCGCCAAGATGGGGAAGACGGCGCAAGGCGCGGTCTGGCTCAACGCCGACCAATTCTCGCCGTATGATTTCTGGCAATACTGGCGCAACACCGAGGATGCCGACGTCGGCAAATTCCTGAAGCTGTTCACGACGCTGCCGATAGCGGAGATCAAGAAGCTCGAGGCACTCGGCGGCTCCGAGATCAACGAGGCGAAGAAGGTGCTCGCGACCGAAGCGACCGCGCTGCTGCACGGCCGCGACGCCGCGAACGAGGCGGCGGAGACCGCGCGCCGCACCTTCGAGGAAGGTACGCTCGCCGAAAGCCTGCCGACGGTGGAAATTCCGCGTGGCGAGCTCGATGCAGGTTTTGGCGTGCTCAACGCTTTCGTTAAGGCGGGCTTGGTTGCCTCCAACGGCGAAGCTCGACGCCAGATCAAGGGCGGCGGCCTGCGCATCAACGACGCGCCGGTCACCGACGAGAAGATGGCGCTATCAGGAGCCAATCTGACGCCGGAGGGCGTGATCAAGCTGTCGTTCGGCAAGAAGAAGCACGTCCTCATCAAGCCTGCATAGCCGTATGAGCTTTTCGCTGCTTGTCAGGGCGCGCTGAAGCGCGCTCCCTGACCGGCAATGGACCAGAACACGCCCAGGGAAACGAACAGGGATGGCGTCGCGGTAACGCCGCAAGGCGCCGTGCGCATCGCGCTCACCGTGCTCGCGCTCTGCTTCACACTGGCTGTGCTGGGCCGCGGGCTCGGCGACAGTTTTACGGTGTTCCTGAAGCCGATCTCGGAGAGCTTCGGCTGGGACCGCGCGCAGATCGTCTCGGTCTATTCCCTGACCTGGCTCGCCAGCGGCCTCACCGCGCCCTTCGTCGGACGCCTGTTCGATCATTCCGGACCGCGCATCGTCTATGCGCTCGGGCTGCTGTTGCTCGGCGCTGCGTTCCTGATCGCAGCGCACGCACAGCACCTGTGGCAATTCCAGCTGTCGATCGGCCTCTGCGTCGGCATCGGCATTGCCTTCATCGGCATCGTACCGAACTCGATCCTGCTTGGCCGCTGGTTCGGACCCCGCCTGCCGACTGCGATGTCGGTGGTCTATTCGGCGATGGGCGGCGGCGTGCTGGCACTGCTGCCGGCCTCGCAGCTCCTGATCGATCACATCGGCTGGCGCGGCACCTACCAGCTGTTCGGCTTCGCGGCTCTAGGCCTGCTGGTGCCACTCATGCTGCTGCCATGGCGGCTATTCGCCGCCGGCTCGCCGCATGTCGTGAAGAAGACCGATCCGGATTTCGTCGACAATGGCTGGACGCTCCTCGGTGCCATGCGGCACCACGCATTCTGGGCGCTGTTCTCGACCTTCTTCTTCACCGCGGTCGGCATGTATGCGATCGCCGCGCAGATCGTGGCCTATCTGATCGACGCCGGCTTTCCGCCGCTCCAGGCCGCAACCGCCTGGGGCTTCTCCGGCGTCGTGCTGGTGTTCGGCATGTTGGGAGTCTCCGCCCTCGACGGGCTGATCGGGCGCCGGCCGTCGGTGCTGCTGAGCTACGCGATCTCGATTCTCGGCATCTTCCTGCTCTGGCTCTTGCAGTATGATCCGAACATCATCCTGCTCACCGGTTTCGTCGTCTGCTTCGGCAGCATGATGGGCTCGCGTGGCCCGCTGATCAGTGCCACCGCGATGCGAATCTTCCAGGGCAAGCGCGTCGGCACCATCTACGGCACCATCTCGATCGGCAGCGGCCTCGGCTCGGCATTCGGCTCCTGGAGCGGCGGCCTGATTCATGATGCAACCCACGGCTACAATGCAGTGCTCGCCTTCGCACTTGCGAGCGTGGTGCTCGGGATGATTCCGTTCCTGGTCGTGCCCGCCTTGCGGCGGTAGGTTTCTCAGGGGTAACTTGAGTTCATTGGCGTCACCGGACAATTACGGGTGGGCATGACGCAAACACGAGCAAAAAATTCGGATCGAACGCGAACCTGCGGTGTTTTGTCTGACATGACGAAAATGTCAGCTCGGAATTCATCCTGGGTGGCTTGCGAGGCCGAACCGAATGCGGTCCAAGTCGCAGCGTTGGGTCACAGCATTGGATGGAGGGCAAACCAATGAACTTTCCTTATCTCACCCGCTTTGAACCGGTTCTCCTGAGCCTGTTCCGCTTCATTACCGGCCTGTTGCTGTTCCAGTACGGTATTGCCAAGCTGTTCAAGTTTCCGGTGCTCCCGTACTTCGCGAACATCCCGCCGATCATCTACGCGGCCGGTACGCTTGAGCTTGTGCTCGGAGCGCTCCTGATGCTCGGCCTGTTCACCCGCCTCTCGGCTTTCATTCTCTCGGGTGAAATGGCCTTCGCCTACTTCATGGGCCACATGTTCAAGGGCGAAGCGCCGGTGTTCCTGCCGCTGCTCAACGGCGGCACCGCCGCGATCCTGTTCTGCTTCGCCTGCCTCTACCTCTCGGCAGCCGGCGGCGGCTCGGTCAGCGTCGATGCGGTGATGGGCAAGGAAAGCGAATCGACCGGCGGCGCGCTCGCGCGGCGCTGACCCGCGCAATTGGCGTGCAAGTAACGGATGGCGCCGGCAGCTTCGCCGGTGTCATCTACCGCGAACCCAGCACGTTCCAGATCAGGACGAGGGCCGCCACGAGCAGCACGGACATGATGATGCGGTGAACGAATTGATTCATCGCCGTCCCGGCTAGGCTCGGTCACAACCAAAATCCAGCATCAATTCTCTCCGCCATGCGCAGGCGAAGCGCGTTGCGCCTGCACATTTGCGCATGCGGCTGCGTGCGCGGCAGCGCGTCGCACGCGTCCGTTCATGATTGGTAAGAACTTCATGCTACCGACGCGTGCAATAACAACCATTCCGTAGAGGCCGTGATGCAGCTGCTGAGTCATCTCAAGATCCGCACCAAGCTCGCCAGCATGGTCTGCCTCGCGGCGCTCACGGTCACGGCCATCATCGGGGTCTCGGCCGTGCTCAGCAAGAGCCGTATGATGGAGGACCGCGTCCAGCAGATGCGGACTGCGGTGGAGCTCCTCTATAACTACGCGCAATCGCTCCAGGACGAGGTGACGGCTGGCAAGCTCACGCAAGCCGAGGCCAAGAGCTTGTTCCACCAGCGCGGCCGACGCATGAGCTTCAATGGCGGCCAGGGCTACCCGGTGGTCTATAATCAGGACACCTCACTGGTCGTGAACGGCGCCAATCAACAGCTCGAAGGCAAGATCACCGGCGCCAAGGATTCCAACGGCGTGCTGATCGCCGACGCCATCATCAAGGCCGGCAGCGAGACCGCGCAAGGCGGCGTGACCTCCTATCTCTATCCCCGCCCCGGCCAGACCGAGCCGGTCCGCAAGACCGTGTTCGCGCGCAAATTCGTGCCTTGGAACGTGACCATCAGCTACGGACTCTATGTCGACGACATCGATGCGGACGTGCGCGCACTGACGCTGGAGCTGGCCGCCATCGGCATCGGCCTGATGCTGCTGATGGCGGCGCTGTCCTGGCTGATCGCCCGCGACGTGCTCGGCGCGCTCGACCGCCAGAAGAACCGCATGCAGGAGATTTCCGAAGGCGCCATCGACAAGGTGGTCGAGGAGACCGGCCGCGGCGACGAGATCGGCCGCATGGCCGAGACACTCGAAGTGCTGCGGCAAACCGCGCTGACGGCGCGTACCCTGGAGGCCGAGCAGGTCGCCACCAAGGCCCGTGGCGAACAGGAGAAACGTGATGCCTTGATCGCGCTTGCCGACCGCTTCGACGCCTCCGTCGGCCAGCTCGTCGGTCTGATGGCTTCGGGCTCCGGCGAACTCGAGGCCACCGCCAAGTCGATGTCGTCCACTGCCGAAGGCACCAACCGCCGCGCCGCCGTGGTCGGCTCGGCCGCCACCGAGGCCAGCCAGCGCGTCCAGACGGTTGCGGCCGCCGCCGAAGAGCTCTCCTCCTCCATCACCGAGATCAGCCGTCAGGTCGCGCAGTCCGCCGAGGTCACCGGACGCGCGGTGGACAGTGCCCGCCGCACCGACACCATCGTGCGCGCGCTGTCCGATGGTGCCCAGCAGATCGAGCATGTCGCCGAGCTGATCTCCAGCATCGCGGCGCAGACCAATCTGCTCGCGCTCAACGCCACCATCGAGGCTGCACGCGCGGGCGACGCCGGTCGCGGCTTTGCCGTTGTCGCATCCGAGGTGAAGTCGCTCGCGAGCCAGACCGCGGAAGCCACCCGCGAGATCGGCGACAAGATCGCCCAGATCCAGGGCGCGACCAAGGAAGCGGTGGAGGCGATTGGCGGCATCACTACCACTATCGAGGAGGTCAGCCGCATCGCCACCTCGATCGGCGCCGCCATCGAGGAGCAAGGCGCCGCCACCGCCGAGATCGCCCGCAGCGTCTCGCAGACCGCGGAGGCGACCAAGGAGGTCACCACCAATATCGGCGGCGTCAGCACCGCTGCGAACGAGACCGGCAATGCCGCCGGCATGGTGCTCGCAGCTGCCTCGAGCCTCTCCAAGCAGGCCGAGCAGCTCTCCGGCGAGGTCGGGACGTTCCTGGCCGGCGTGCGCGCGGCGTAAGCTGCGGGATACTGCCGCTGACGTGAATGTCGCGCTGGCTTAGCTCGCGCGAACAGGGCCGCGGGTCCTACACCTCTCCCGCTTGCGGGAGAGGTCGGCGCGAAGCGCCGGGTGAGGGCTTTCTCCTCATGGGAATCTCGCTGCGGAGGCACCCTCTCCCCAGCCCTCTCCCGCAAGCGGGAGAGGGAGCGCAGGTGGCTGTAATCGAATCTGATCAGCTGCGAACTACAATGAGCCCCGCTTCTATCGCCGCGCGAGGCTGCAGCCGCTCGACAGCTGGCGCGTCGATCCGGTCGAACCGTCATTCGACTGCGACGGGAATTCTTCGAACGGCGAGTTCTGCTTGCCGGTGTTGAATTCGAAGATCTTGCGGAACAGGCCCGGCGCCATCGCCGAGATCGGATTGACGCGCATCACGGGCGCGGCCGGCGTGCCGACGACCTCGTAGGTCACGCCGATCAGACCTTCGTTGTTGCCGCCGCCGAGGAAGATGCCGAACAACGGGATCTGGCCGAAGATGTTGTTGACGCCATACATCGGCACGAAGGTGCCGCTCATGCAGACCTGGTTGCCGGGATAGTCGATCGAGCCCTCGATGGTGGCACCGATCATCGGCCCCTTGACCACGCCGTCGCGGATCGTGAGTGCGCCATTCTGGCGGGTGAACTCGGCGCGCAACGCGCTGAAGGAGACGCCGTTGCCGGTGCCGTTGGGCGCGCCGGCAGCGACGCGTTCGAGCTGCGCCTCGCCCTTGACCGTGAAGTCGCGCACGTTGATGAGGCCCTCGCGCGACGTGTTCGGCTCGGACGTCGGCGGCTCCAGGGCCACCACCATCTGGCCGCCAACCGCCTTGGTGTAGGTGTCGGTGAAGCGCAGCAGCGCGCCGGCATCGTTGGTCTGGAGGTAGATCACCTCGCGATTGCCTTGCGCGCGGCCGCCGCGCAGGTCGGCCGCAACAGGCGTATCGCGGCCGATCTTGCCGCTCAACGAAAATGCTTTGATGGCGCCATTGCGTTTCGACATCTTCGCGTCGACGCTGCGCATCGCCTCGCCGTTGAAACCCGCGACGGCACCGAGCTTCACGTCGATATCGAAATCGACGTTCTTCATCTTGTTCTTGCCGTCGTCCTTGGAATTGCCTGAGATCGCCGACTTCAGAAAACCGCGGCCGTCGAAGACGTCGCCGCGCATGGTGCCGCGCAGCACGCCGTCCTGACCGCGCTCGGCCTTCAATGAGGTCTTGTCGCCGTCAGACGGCGAATAGGTTGGGAAATTCACGTTCATGAGGTCGCCGTTCGCGTCGACCTCGAGCGAGCCCTTGATCGAGGCGCCGCCGCCTTCGATGACGATATCTTCCAGGCGCGTCGATTGCGCCGTCGGCACCACCTTGAAGCTGGCTTTCCCCGACTTGCCTGGCAGCTTGACCCAGCCGGGCAGGATGTTGTCGAGCTTGACCGAGGTCAGATCGGCCTCGACGCCGAGCTTCGTGGTCTGATCCGCGCCGCTCGCGATCTTGCCCGACAGCTTGATCGGCAACGATCCGCTGACGGCTGGGCTCAGATCAAATCCCAGGCGCGCGCGGCTGGCATCGTCCAGCGTTGCCTGCAATCTGACGTCCGCATCGCCTTCAGTCGGCTTGCGATAATCGAGCGAGGCGGCCTGTCCGTTGATCTTGACGTCGCCCTTGACCTGATAGCCTTGATTGCTCGCGACGATCTTGAGGTTGTTGGCCTCCAGCTTCTGGTTCATCACCAGCTTGTCGGCGGCAAAGCCGTTGAGATCGGCGGTCACGGCATAGGTGGTGTCGGCCTTGGTCAGCTCGCCCTTGACCGGCATGCCGAGCTGGATATTCGCCGAGAACGTCCCCTTGCTGGTGTTGGGATCGACGACGGTCGACGATAGATCGCTCAGGCGATCATTGGCGAGCATTTCGGCCGCGGCGGGAACGGGTCCCTCGACGCGGAACTTGGTGCGCGACGGCGACGGCTTGGGCGCCATGTCCGGCACTTCGAAGGTGAAGTCGGAGATCGTGATCTTGCGGCCGGCGGGGGTATCGGCAATGCCCTGGGCGATATTCACGGTCGCGGTGCGGCCGGTCACGCGCGCCTTCAGATCGGCATCGTGCACGACCGGCATGCCGTCCACGGGACGGACGGCGACGCCGCTGGCGACGATGTTGACCGACAGGCCGTCGTCGGGAATCGGAGGCCCCTTGCGCGGCAGGTTCTTCGTCGGCGAATTGATGCCGATCTCGATGCGCTGGAGCGTGCCACGCTCGATCCGCTCGATCACCCATTCACGCAGCTCGGGAACGATCAATGTGGGCCACATCCGCTTCAGCGCGGAGGCCGACATCGGTGTTCCCGCAAAGCCGAGCGTCAGCCGCGGCTCACCGGAATAGTCGATGGCACCGGTGCCGGCGACGCCGATCTCGCCATTGCTGATATCGGCCTGCGTCAGCAAGAGTCGCTTGTGGTCGGTATCGAAACGGAAGCCGATCGCAATCCGGTTGAAGACGAGCGGCGGCTCGTTGTCGATGCCACCCAGCAGGATCGAGCCGCCACTGAAGCCGAGCTGCCAGTCATTGGTGGCGCCGTTCGGTGGCTCGAGGTGCCCCAGCAGCGTCAGGCGGTTGGCGCCGGAGAGAACCTTGAACGGTGCGACCAGCACCCGCCGGTTCGCGTCCCACTCGACGTTGATCTCGGCCTGATCGATCGCCATCGGATAATCGGGCGTGTCGGTGTCGATGATGTTGCCGGCGCCAACCGCGATCTTGCCGCGGAAGAAGGTCGGCACGCCGTCGCGGCCGAGCTCGCCTTTCAGCTCGCCCGTCAGCGGCAGGTCAGCAGTATAGGTGAGATCCTTGACCCGCAGCGCCAACAGGATGTTGGAGGTCGAGACCTTGTCGGCGCGGATGTCGACCGAGCGCACGCCGTTCTCGACCGGCCCGATCGTGGCGCGCAGCATCCACGGACGCGCGCCCTCCTCGCCGAGGCTAAGCGTAACGCCGCCACGGCTCGGCCGGCGCAGGCTCAGCGTGATGTTCTCGAACGACCATTTGCTACCACGCTGCTGGTCGTCGACGATCAGATTGCCGTTCTTCAGACCGATCTCGTTGAGGTTCTGGCCGTCGAGCCCGGTCATGCTCAGACTGTCGAGCCAGTCGAGGCCCTGAAGAATTCCGCTCTGTGCGGTCGCCTGAGGCGCGACCTGGGACGCGTCCGGGCTCGCGGGCTGCGTGGCGAATGGCGGCGGCGGGACGCCATTGCGCGGGAATGTCGGCGGCAGGCCCGCCTCTTTCTTGGAGGCTACGCCGGTCGCCAGCGGCTTTGCGGTGTCGCCGGCCGAGACCGTGACGGTGCCGTCAGGCGCGATGCGGATCGCGAGTTCGGCATCGACGAGATTGAGGCTTTCTGCGCGCAGATGCCCCATCAGGAGGCCCGCACCCGACAGCTTCACCTCGGCCTTCGGCGCACTGGCGACAATGGCGTGATCGCGGTCGCGGACGATGATGTCACGGATGCGGACGGCGATACGGACCCGCCCGGCCCGCTCGATCTGGGTGCCGCCAACCTCCACGGTGTTGCCGTGGCCGATATTGTCCTCGATGGCGGCTGCCAGCCATGGCGTTGCAATGTCGAGATTGATGGGACCCGCGCCGAGCCGCCACCACAGCGCGCCGAAACAGCCGACGAAAATGACGATGAGGGCACTGACGACGATGGCAAAGCGCATCAGCCATCGACCGCCGCCCAGCCAGCGCTGCAACGAGCTGAACCCGTCACCGAAGCGATGGAAGCCCGAATTGGAACGCGACAACAGCCGGCGCGCGCGATGGCCCGCGGCCGCCTCCTGATCCGGATCCCAGTCGGCGTCGTCCCATTCCCGCGGCTCGTATTGGCCGCCGTGCCGATCGAAGTCCCGGTTGTAGTCCTGGGGCGACTTATTCCTTGCCATTGCCTCTCGATACAGGCGCCCATCGTAGGATTGAGCGCCGTCGGGACCGCAGCCGTCGAGGGGGAGCGAAGACCCCCGCGCCGGCATTGCCGCCATACCTCGAATATTCCTGCTGTTCGTCATTTCGCCCCGGGAGCGCGTTCAACGAGCAGTGGGGTGGTGCGTGGAATTCCTTGTAACCATACTCCGGCGTCGTCAGACTTGCCCAGCCGAGGGCGCGATTCCGGCACACCGGACGAGAGCTGCAATACCGCTTTGGTTGACCTGCCGAAAGCGACGAAAGGAAGGCGTATGTCCAAGAAATCCCAAAAGAAATCGTCCAAAACGCCCTCCGGCAGTTCGACGGCCAAAAAGAAGACCCTGAAAACGCGGGCAACGACTCAAACAAGATCCGCGAAAACACAGCGGACGCCGGCGAGCAAATCAACCAAGACAGCAGCAAAAGCAGGATCACATAAGGCCGCATCGAAACAGTTAAATTCCTCCAAATCGCCCGGGGCGGCGAAGGCCGCCTTGACCGAAGGTCAGAAGGCGCCCGCCTTTCGTCTGCCCCGCGACGGCGGCGACGTGGTCACGCTGGCGGACTACGCCGGCCAAAAGCTCGTGCTGTTCTTCTATCCCCGGGCCGACACGCCCGGCTGTACCAGGGAGGCCATCGATTTCACCCGGCTGGCGGACGCCTTTACGGCTGCCGGCACCGCCGTGCTCGGTATCTCCGCCGATCCGTTAAAGGCCCAGGAGAAGTTCCGCGACAAGCACAAGCTCGGCGTCCCCCTTATCTCGGATGAGACGCATGAGATGTTGGAGGCCTATGGCGCCTGGGGCGAAAAATCGATGTACGGCAAGAGCTTCCTTGGAATTCTTCGCACCACGGTGCTGATCGGGGGCGATCGCAAAGTCGCCAAGATTTGGCGCAATGTCCGGGTCGACGGCCATGCCGATGAGGTGCTGGAAGCGGCAAGAAGTCTTTAACCAGCCCTTTAAATTCGAATGTTCCCGTTTCCGGAAAATTAACCATGACCGGCCCAGATTGCTGCGGCAATTAGGCCGTTACGGACTCATCCGACCGGCGCGGGAGTGCCGATGTCGAAAAGTTCTGCCCAATACTCGCAGCTCCCCCAACATCATCCTCACGACCACGGAAGGGCCTTCCATCGCCGTCCTACCGCCGCCGCAACGGCGGTTGCGATTCCCCTTCCGGCGACCGACGACGCCTACACCATTGTTCATGCCGGCAAGCAGGTCCGCTTCGGACCCGTGGTGTTCTGGATCGTGGTCGGCACGGTGGTGCTGCTCGGGCTGTGGTCGGCTGCGACCGCCACCTATTTCGCCTTCCGCGACGACGTTCTGACCCGGCTGATCGCCCGCCAGGCCGAGATGCAGTACGCCTATGAGGACCGTATCGCCGAACTGCGGGCCAAGGTCGACCGCACCACCAGCCGGCAGCTGCTCGACCAGGAGCAGTTCGACCAGAAGCTCGACCAGATCATGAAGCGCCAGACGGCGCTGGAGTCCCGGGCTACGGCGCTCGGCGCCATGCCCGACGTGACCGGATCGATCCCGCGCGCGACACCGCAGCGTGGTGACGCCGGCCAGAACGCAACGCAGGGCACGCCGAAGCCGTCGCCGATCAGCGACACCGTGATCTTCGTGGCCCCGCCGGATCGCGAAGCGCGGCTCGAAATCGCGCGCGCCGACCGTCGCGCCGCCGCCGACCAGCCAATTCGCCAAGAACCAGGGCTTCGACAACGTCCTGGTCCGGCTCACGACCTCGCTTGATCAGGTCGAGCGGCGCCAGATGGCGGCGCTCAACGCCGTCGAGGAAGGCATGGATTCACGCATGCGCCGGATGCGCGGCGTCGTCAGCGATCTCGGCCTCAACCTCGCCAGTCTCGAAGCCGCCGTACCGCGCACCGCGATGGGCGGGCCTTTCGTACCCGTCAAATTGACGCCCAATGCCGGGCCGTTCGAGAAGCAGCTCTACCGCCTCAACACCACGCGCACCGAGTTGGACCGCCTCAATCGCACGCTGGCGTTGGTGCCCTATCGCAAGCCCGTCATCGGCGAGGTCGAATTCACCTCCGGCTTCGGCGTGCGCAGCGATCCGTTCCTCGGCCGGCCCGCGATGCATACCGGGCTCGACTTCCGCGCCGCCACCGGCGATCCCGTTCGCGTCACCGCCAACGGCAAGGTGGTCTCCGCCGGCTGGTCCGGCGGCTACGGCCGCATGGTCGAGGTCGACCACGGCAACGGGCTTTCGACCCGCTATGGCCATCTCTCCGAGATCAACGTCAGGGTCGGCGAGGTCGTGAAGATCGGCCAGGTGGTCGGTCTCGTCGGTTCGACCGGCCGTTCCACTGGCCCACATTTGCACTATGAGACCCGCATCGAGGGCGAAGCGGTCGATCCGCAGAAATTTTTGCGCGCTGGCGTGCGGCTAAGCGCGGGCTAAACCCGCGCTTCTCTCTTGCCTTAGCGCCGGCCACCGCCCATCCCGCCTCCGGGACCGCCGAAACCACCACCCATTCCACCCCCTGGCCCCATAGGCCCGCCGGGCGCGCCCAGACCGCCGGGACCTGACGGGCCACCCGGTCCTGTCGGCGCCGGGCCGGACGGCGCACCAGGGCTCGACCCCGGCGCAGGCGCGCCCGGTGCACCGGGTTGGCCGCCACCGGGCGTGGTGGTGCCGCGATTTGGATGCAGGATCGAGCCGCCCGGCGAGCGCCCGGGCTGGCCTGCTCCGCCGGGCACCTGCCCCGGCGATCCCGGGAATTGGCCGACCGCGCGCGCCGAATCGAGCTGAAGGCCGCGTGAGCGATCGAACACGCCGTTGACCACCATGCGTGCTTCGCCAGCGGCTGGCCCGAAGCGCGAGCTGTCATGGGCGATGAGCCCGGAGCCGAGCTGGAGGTTCGATCCCATCCGCTGCACATAGGCCTCGACCGACAGGCGGCTCGCGCCGACGAGATCCGAGAAATCGTCGATCCGCGTGCGCGCTGCCTGCATCGCGCCCTGGCTCGCGCTGCCCTCGATCTGGACGCGCTGGCCGACGAGCAAGGGATCGACGCCGTTCAGCTTCAACCCGCCGATTCGCAAGCCGTCCGGCCCGCGCTCGACCAGACCCGTCACGCGCGCGGCCGCATCGCGCCGCGGCTCGACCAGGCTTGCGACGATGACCCCGTCGGTACGGCGCAAGCCGTAGACGGCGACCTGCGTGCCCGTACGGAGCTTGCTCTCCTTGTCGCCGGCGACGATCTTCTGACCGAGCACTGTCAGCTCATTGCCCTTCACCCGCTCAATCGGACCGGAGACCTCGCTCGCGATCGTGATGTTGCGCGTGACGAGCGTGCCGTCGGCCTGACGGGTCGCAACCACGCGCGCGAGCTGGCCGATGCGCAGCGCCTTGGCGCTGGCCGCTTCACCGTCGATCCGGACCGGAACGTCGCTCGCATAGGTGACGCGCTGGCCGTTGACGTAGATGCTGCCGAAACGCTGGATCACGCCGACGATGCCGGTGCCGCCGATGCCGTGATCATCGCCGCGCGTGATTCCGGTGCCGCCGATGCCCTGATCGGTGCCGCGCTTGACTTGCGCACGGGCGAGGCCCGTGCCGGCGAGCCAAAATCCCATCAGCAGCAGGCGGCGGGAGATGAGCGGCGGCCGGCTCATGACGAGGCGCCCTCTTTGCCACCGTCTTTGCCGCCCTCCTTCGCCCCGCCCTCCTCATCGGCATCTTCACTGTAGATGTAGAGGCCGAAATTCCAGCGTGCGTTGCCGCCCTTGTCCTTGGCGAGAGCCCGATTGGCCTCGCGGTTGGCCGTCTTCAGTGCATCCATGGCAAGCTCGCGCGAGCGCGCCTCGAGCTTCCGTGCCAGCTTCGGCGAGATGTTGTTGTAGTGCACCGCACGTTCGAGGAAGCGTGGCGCCCCAGCGACGTTTTCCGCGGCGGCCGCGATATGGTCGTGCAGATTGCGGCCGAGATAGTGCCATTTGCCGTCGTCCTCACCGCTCGGAACGAAGGCGGCCTCGACCAGCTCGATTTCGTCAGCGTCGTTGATGGTGACGAGCTTGCGGTCGATCCATTCGTCGAGCACCGCGCGCGGGCGCACGTCCTTGGTGACGGAAGCGACGAGTTGCTCGAACGACGGCGCATCGCCCTCGGCTGTGCGCGGCAAGGCGAGCGGCTCGCCCTTGGCATCGGTGAATTCCGGCGCGGCAAGCCAGCGCGCGATCACCGCACTGGTCAGCGACACCGCCGCCGGCGCCTCGTGCACGGGTGCGCCGGCGCCGCGCAGCCGCGCCACCTCCTTGCGATGGATGCCGGTAAGCAGGCTGACCCGACTGTCGGTCTGCTCTTTTCCCTCCAGCGCGAAATCGTGCTCGGCGACGTTGACGAAAAGCTCACGAAGCAGCTGCGCCAGCGCCGGAAAGGTCATGCCGCTGCGGATGCACAGCCGCACGAGCGGGCGCAGCAGCCGCGCCAGCGGCGCGTGCAGCTTCCCGGCGGCATTCGGCGGCGGCACCATAGGCTTGTCGGCCGACTTGTCAGCCTCCTTGGACCCGGATTTGGCATTCATGTCTGAATTGTACCGATGCCTCACGTGGGACACAATCCCACTTTTTTCCACTTGGTCGATTGACGTGGTAAATTTTCCCACATATACGAGCCACCCACTGAGGGCGCGACGTAGAGGGACTTAAAACCCATGGTTGACCGCTTGGTCCGCATTTCCACTTCACCGCCTGCTATGCCGGCTCCCGATTGGGGGCATGGCGCGATCGAGCCGATGCTGCCGGCGCTGCTGCGCGGCGCGATCTTCATTGCGGTGCTGGCCGCACCGTTCCTTGCCGCGCTTCTCGCAGGCTGACCACCGTCATGCATCACATCCACGAAACCCCGCGCCGCCCGTCGGTGCTGCACATCTTCAAGGTCTATTATCCCGACCTGTTCGGCGGCACGCTCACGGTGATCCGCGACATCTGCGCGAGCCTGAAAGATGCCTTCGCCTCCGCCGTGCTGGTCTGCTCGCAATCGGCCGAACGGCGCGAGATCATCGTCAATGACGTCCCGGTCGAGCGCGTCCGCTCGTTCGGCAATCTGTTGTCGCTGCCCGCCGCTCCCACCTATCCGTGGCGGCTGTGGCGCAAGATCGCCGCGCACGATCTGCTCGCGCTCCACGCCCCCTTCCCGCTCGCCGACCTCGTCTTTGCCTTCGGATTCGGTGCCAAGCGGCCGCTGGTGGTGCACTGGCACGCCGACATCGTCACCCATGCCGGCCTGCGCTGGTTCATCGAACCGTTGATGCGGCGGACCTTGCGGCGCGCCAAGGCGATCATCGTCTCGGACCACGTGCTGGTCGACAACACGCCCTTGCTGCGCGAATTCGAGGACAAATGCCACGTCGTGCCATTCGGCATCGACACCTCTGGCTATGACTGGCCGAAGATCGAACCGCACCACGTCAACGATCGCGGCCGACTCGTGCTGGCCTGCGGCCGGCTGGTGCCCTACAAGGGTTTCGACGTGCTGATCCGCGCCGCTGCCGCGCACAATTTCGAGGTCTGGATCATCGGCGAGGGCACCGAGCGGCCGCGGCTCGAGCAATTGATCCAGGAGCTCGGACTCGGTGATCGCGTCCGCCTGCTCGGCTCGGTCAACGATTGCGAGCGCATCAAGCTGATGTGCCTCGCCGACGTCTTCGTGATGCCGTCGGTGACCAATGCCGAGACGTTCGGCCTCGTCCAGCTGGAAGCCATGGCCGCCGGCCGTCCGGTCGTGAACACGGCGCTCGACACCGCGGTGCCGCGCGTCGCCCGCCACGGCATGGAGGCGATCACCGTGCCGCCCGGCGACGCCGCGAAGCTGGGCGAGGCCATCGACACGCTGATCCGCGATCCCGAGCGCCGCCGCCGCATGGGACTATCGGCGCGCACGCGCGCCCTCACCCGCTATTCGGCCACGGCCTTCAAGCAAGGCATGGAGACCGTCTACCGCGAGGCCATCGCCGCACCGAGCGAGCAGCGATCGGCGATTGCCGATCCGCCGCAGGCGACGGGGTGGGTGGACACCGTCCGGATCGCCGCGGCGCTGGCCTGGTCCGACATGCGACACCGCTACGTGCGCTCGCTGCTCGGCCCGTTCTGGATGTCGCTCCAGATGGCGATCGTGGTCGCGGTGCTGGGCTCGGTGATCGGGCAGATGTCGAACGCCGACGTGCTGTCGCGCCTGCCCATGCTCGCGCTGTCGATGACGGCCTGGACCTTCCTCAACAGCGTGGTGCTCGATGCCACCACGGCGCTGCAGAACTCCGCAGAGTCTGATCCGCGACCGGGCGCTGCCGCCGGTGATCTTCCTGCTGCAATGCACGTTCCGCCAGGCGCTGTTCGCGCTCCATAACGCCTGCGTGCCGCTGCTCCTGTGGCTGATCCTGTCCCGCCACGATCTCTCTCACGCGCTGGCGGCGCTGCCTGGCCTCCTGCTGTTCGTGGTCTGCACGTTCGCCCTGAGCCTCGTCCTCGGTGCGATGGCAACGCGCTATCGCGACCTCAAGCCGATCATCGAATCCACATTGATGCTCGCCTTTCTCGCCTCGCCCGTGATCTGGTCGTCGGAGATGATCAACCACCGCTCGACGGTGATGCGGATCAATCCGCTGACACACCTGTTCGCCGTGTGGAGGGAGCCGCTGGCGGGTGGCCATGTCGATCCCGTCAGCATCGTCTATGTCCTCGTCGCACTGGCGCTCCTGATCTGCGCGAGCGTGCTGACGCTGGTCCATCTGCGCAAAGCTGCATTCTGGATCTGACGCATGATCTCGATCAGCCTTCGCAACGTCTGTCTCGACTATCCGCTCTACGGCGCCTACGACTATTCGCTGAAACGGCGGCTGCTCGGCCATCTCATTCGCGAGCCGGGCGAGATGCGGATCATCCGCGCCGTCGACAACGTCACGATCGAGGCCGAGGCCGGCGCCCGCATCGGGCTTGCCGGCCCCAACGGCTCCGGCAAATCGACGCTGCTGCGGCTGATTGCCGGCGTCTATCCGCCGAGCAGTGGCAACATCGCAATTCAAGGCAACATCGTGCCGCTGCTCGGCCTCAACGCGGGCGTCAATCTGGATTTCGTCGCCGAGGACAACATCGCGCTGCTGCTGCGGATCAGCGGCCGCAAGCCGACCCGCCGCGTGATCGACGAGATCTGGGCCTTCACCGAGCTCGAGGCGCGCATGCAGCGGCTGCCGCTGCGGATGTTCTCCTCGGGCATGCTGATGCGGGTGCTGTTTGCGACCGCTACGGCGTTTCCTGCCGATATCCTCCTGCTCGACGAATGGCTCAGCGTCGTCGATGAGCACTTTGCGGAGAAGGCCCAGCAGCGGCTGCTGAACCTCGTATCGCAGGCGGCAATCGTGATCATCGCCTCGCACGACCAGCCGCTGCTGCGCCGCACCTGCACCAGCATCATCAATCTCGATCACGGCCGCGTCGCCTCGACCGTCCCGGTCACCCCGCCGCCCACCCACACCTACGAGCTCCGCGAGAAACGCGCATGAAGCAGAACATCCTTGTCGTGTCCGAGGCACTCGGCGAGCCCAACCACAAGCGCGGCATCTTCCACTTCACGCGTGAATTGATGCGCTCGCTCGCGGCCGGGGGGCACGAGCTGACGCTGCTGGTCGAGACCACGCGGCGCTATCGCAAGCTGCACCGGCGCGAGCGACGCACCAAACTCTTTCCGGCGCAGTCGCGCAACATCGAGCTGCTCGCGCTCTACCGCTTCCTCGATGAGGTCAACATGGGCGAACCGGTCGTGCGCGGCGGCCTGCGGCGCACGCTCGACTGGATCCGCCACAAGGCCACCATGTCGATGTCGTGGGACTACATCGTCTGCTTCCTTCGCGCCGTCGGCTTGCGGGGCCTGGACGCCCGGCTGATCGAGAACAGGACCGAGGCGCTCGAATACGTCCCGCCGGACCTGCGCCATCTCGAGCTGTTCCGCGACTTTCAGCTCGAGCCCGGATTCTACAGCTATCAGGACTCCTCGGCGTTCTTCCTGCTGCCGCCACCACGGGTGGACGCGCGCGACTACGACGTCATCGTCGTGGATACGCCGACGCGGGTCGCGATCCGGCGTAAGCCGAACGCCAAAGTGATCTGCGTGGTCCACGATTTGCTGCCGCTCACCGACCTCAAGCTCAGCGACGTCGCAACGCGGCTGTTCCTGTCACGGCTGCTCACCAGCCTGCGCCAGGCCGACGAACTCGCCTTCGTTTCAAACTATAGCATGATGCGGTTCAGGGAACTGTTGCCGCAATTTGCGCACCTGCCGGCGCGGGTCGTGTATCCCCGCACCCGGTTCGACGCCCCGGATGTCCTGCACCTGCCAGCCCCGTCGGGGCGTCCGGGGCGGCCGAGCTTCGTCGTCATCGTCTCGAACGAGCCGCGCAAGAACGTCGCCACCGTGGTCCGCGCCTTCCGCAACGTACCCCACGCCGATCTCGTCGTGATCGGCTATGCCGGCGAGATCAGCCGGATGCGCAATCTGCCGCCGAACGTCCGCTTCGCCGGCTATGTCGACGAGCACGAGAAGGCGGCCCTGATCGCGGAAGCGCACGGCCTGATCATGCCGAGCTTCGCCGAAGGTTTCGGCGTGCCGATCATCGAGGCGCTGGCCGCGAACACGCCGGTGCTGTGTTCCGACATCGCCGTCTTCCGCGAGGTCGCGGGCGAGCTCGCCGACTATTTCGATCCGTTCTCGACCGAGGCGATCGCAGCCTCTGTCACGCGCGTGCTGACGCGGCAAGAGGAGTGGCGCGGTAAGATCCGGGCGAGGCGCCATGAGCTCACTGAGCGCTTCGGCTACGAGACCCAGGCCCGGGATTTCCTCGGTCATGAGACGCCGAGAGAAAGCCTGGTCGCAGCACAGTAGGCGTCAGCCAGATGACAGCTGAACAAGCAGCATGGTCCAGTCCGGCCAGCCCGCCAACTTTCCGCGACCGATGGCAGGCCCTGGGCGATTCCGCCGCGCTGTTCCGCGCTGCCGACATGCTCGCCGTCCTCATCGCGGCGTCGCTGCCCTGGTCGACCACGGCGCCTTCGATCCTCGTCGCGCTCTTTCTGCTCGCGGTCACGCCGACCATCGACTGGCGCGACTATGCGCGCAGGCTCGCACGGCCCGCGCTTGCCCTGCCCTTTGGCTTCCTGCTGCTCGCCCTCATCGGCACGCTGTGGTCGGACGGCGCATGGACCGACAGGCTGCATGCGCTCAAGCCGGTCGCAAAGCTCGTGCTCATTCCGCCACTGCTCTACCATTTCAGCCGATCGGAGCGCGGCTTGTGGGTTTGTCTCGCCTTTCTCGCCTCCTGCGCGCTGCTTGCGGTCTTCTCATGGATCGTGCTGCTCGATCCCAGCTGGAAGATCACCGCGACGGCGTCATCAGGCGTTCCTGTCAAGAACTACATCGACCAGAGTCAGGAATTCACGCTCTGCGCGTTCGCGCTTGCACTCCCTGTACTGACATTCTGGCGCAGCGGACACGTGGTCGCGACAGCCGCTTGCGTGGCGCTGATCCTGCTGTTCGCCACCAACATGGTGTTCGTCGCGTCCGCTCGCACGACGCTGCTCTGCATCGCGGTGCTGCTGGGCTTATTTGCCTGGCGGCATCTGAGCCGGCGCGCGGCACTGCTCCTGCTCGCAGGCTCGCTCGCCGCGAGCGCGCTGGCCTGGACGACGTCGTCCTATCTGCGCCAGCGCATCACCGATATCGCCGTCGAATACCGCCACGGCCATGAGGACATCAGCCGCGCCTCGACGGCGCAGCGGCTGACCTATTGGCGCAAGTCGCTTCACGCCTTTGTCGAGGCGCCCCTGATCGGCCACGGCACCGGCTCGATCAAGCACCAATTCGAGCGCGCCGCCACAAGCGGGAGCAGCCTCGATGCCGAGGTCGTCAGCAATCCGCATAACCAGACGCTCAATGTCGCCGTGCAATGGGGTCTTCTGGGCGTCGTCCTGCTCTACGCCCTCTGGATCGCACATCTTCGCCTGTTCGCAGGGGAAGGCCTCGCCGCCTGGATCGGCCTCGTCGTCGTGGTGCAGAACGTCACGAGCTCGCTGTTGAACTCGCACCTGTTCGATTTCCACGAGGGCTGGATGTACGTGCTCGGCGTCGGCGTCGCCGGCGGCATGGCGCTGAAGGCGAAAGCCGGCAGCCGGCCCTGACTACTGGCTGCGCTCATGGCCGACTGGGAGCTTACGCTCTGCGACGCGGCGCAGCAGGCTCAATGTGCGTCCGTCGATCACAAGCAGCGCGCTGCCGATAACGATTGCGCCCGCGATCTCACGCATGGAGATCGGCTCGCCCAGCACCAGCCATCCCAGAAGGATGGCGGTGACGGGAATGAGCAGCGTCACCAGCATGACATTGCTCGCGCCCGAGCGCCGCAGGATCTGAAAGAAGACGATGTAGGCGAGCGCCGTCGACAGGCCGGCAAGGCCAAGCACCGCAAGCCACGTTGTGAGGCTCGGCATCGGAACGCGCCAGGGTTGCTCCACCGCGCCGGCGACGGCCGCCATCATCACGGTCGACGCCATCAGTTGAAACGTCGCCGTGCCCAGCGGAGCTGCGTCCTTCAGCAATCGTCGCGCCGCCAGCGCCGCAAAGGCATAGCTCAACGCGCCGCCGAGGCAGAGCAGAATGCCGAGCCCCTGCCCCGGCCTTGTCTCGAAACCCCATCCGCGCAGGATGATCACGCCGGCAAGGCCCAGCGCCACCCCGGCCATGCGACGCATCTGCAAGGTCTCGTCGCCTGCCGCCGCCATCACCACCACGGTGAACAACGGCGTGGTGGCGTTGAGGATCGAGGCCAGCCCGCTCGGAATGAAAGTCTGGCCGATCACAATGAGCGAGAACGGAATGACGTTGTTGAGCAGTCCGATCAAGACGAACGGCCTCCAGCCCGCGACGCCCTTGGGAAAACCGATGCCCTGCATGCGCAGCAGCGGAAACAGGATAGCAGCGCCAAGCGCAACGCGCAGGAACACCAGCGTCAGCGGCGGCAAGTCCCGCAAGGCCGCGCCGTTGAAGAAGAACGAGCCACCCCAGAGCACCGACAGCACGGCGAGCAGCGACCCGTCGCGCGCATCGATCCGGTTATCGTTCGGGGACATGGCGTCTCACCTCGGCGGCCGAGCCCATCGCCTAGAACGCTGCGGTGGACAGTGCCACCCGATTTCCGATGAAGCACCGGACTTGAAAACCGGTGCTCGGAATGAATGGAGCGGCCAAGGCGCCCCCATGTTGATACGCTTGTCTACGACGGCTTCTTCGGCCGCGACACCAGCTCGATCATCCTGCCCTCATCATCGTCGGGCATCACAGCCTTCGCCTGCGCGTAGGCCTCGACGGCGGCACGCGCGACTAGCGGCTTGCCGGCCAGCAGGCTCTCCGCCAGGTTCACCGCGTAGGCGGCATCCTTGTGCCGCAGCGCCGACGTGAAGGTCGCGCCGCTGAAATCGCGGGCGACCATGCGCTTGGAGTGGCGCTGCACCTGTGGGCTCGCGGCGACGCCCGCCTGGATCGACTCCAGCACGAGGTTCATGTCGAGCCCGGCCTGCTCGGCGATCGCAAGGCCCTCGGCGAGGCCGGCGATCTGGATCGCGCCCAAGAGATTGTTGATGAGCTTGTAGACCGTGCCGGTGCCGACCGCACCGAAATGGCGGACGGTCGAGCCGATTGGGTCGAGATAGGGCCGTGCGCGCTCGAGATCGGCTGCATTGGCGCCAACCAGCAGCGTCAGCTTTCCGCTAGCGGCCGCATCGGGCAAACCGGTCACGGGGCAGTCGATGTAAATGAGCCCGCGCGCGTTCAGCTCGCGGCCCATCTCGCGGGCATGGTCATAGGAGACGGTCGAGCATTCGATCGCGATGGTGCCGGCCTTCGCGGTCTTGGCCGCGCCCTTGAGCCCGAGCCAGACCGCACGCGAGGCCTCGTCATCGGCGACCATGGTCACGACCGCATCGGCATCGATTGCGGCATCCTCCGGCGAGGTCGCCCAATGCGCGCCGCGGGCGATCAGGTCTTCGGCCTTGGCCTTGCTGCGATTCCACAGCGTCACGGTAAAACCGGCATCGAGATAGCGGCCGGCCATGCCGTGCCCCATCCGCCCAAGCCCGATGAAGGCGACGCGGGGCATGATCAGTCCACGTCCTCGATGTCGCCGCTGGTGGTGCCGAAGGCGCGCTGCGCCAGCGTCGCGGCCATGAAGTCGTCGAGCTCGCCATTGAGCACGCCGGATGTGTCCGAGGTCTGCACCCCCGTGCGCAAATCCTTCACCATCTGGTAGGGCTGCAGCACGTAGGAGCGGATCTGGTGGCCCCAGCCGATATCGGTCTTGGCAGCCTGGTCAGCGGCGGCTTTCTCCTCGCGCTTCTTCAGCTCGATCTCGTAAAGGCGCGCACGCAGCATGTCCCAGGCCTGCGCCCGGTTCTTGTGCTGGGAACGGCCGGCCTGGCAGACCACCGCGACACCGGTCGGAATGTGCGTCAGGCGCACCGCGGATTCGGTCTTGTTGACGTGCTGGCCGCCAGCACCGCCCGAACGCATGGTGTCGGTGCGGACGTCGGATTCCTTGATGTCGATCTTGATGCTGTCGTCGATGACGGGGAACACCTGCACGCTCGAGAACGAGGTGTGCCGCCGAGCGTTGGAGTCGAACGGCGAGATGCGCACCAGGCGATGCACACCCGCTTCGGTCTTCAGCCAGCCATAGGCGTTGTGACCGGAGACCTGGATGGTCGCCGACTTGATGCCGGCCTCTTCGCCCTCGGATTCTTCCAGGAATTCGACCTTGAAGCCGTGGGTTTCGGCCCAGCGCGTGTACATGCGCAAGAGCATCTGCGCCCAGTCCTGGCTTTCGGTGCCGCCAGCGCCGGCATGGACTTCGAGATAGGAATCGAAGCGGTCGGCCTCGCCCGACAGCAGCGCCTCGAGCTCGCGCCGCGCCACCTCCTTCTTGAGGTTCTTCAGCGCGGCTTCGGCCTCGGCAACGACACCGTCATCGCCCTCGGCCTCGCCGAGCTCGATCATGCCGATATCGTCTTCGAGTTCCTGCTCGACCTTGCCGATGCCCGACAGCGCATCCTCCAGCGAGGTGCGCTCCTGCATCAGTTTCTGGGCTTTCTGGGGATCGTTCCAGAGATCGGGATCTTCTGCGAGCTTGTTCAGCTCAGCGAGGCGCGCCGTCGATTTCTCGACGTCAAAGATGCCTCCTCAGCAGCCCGACTGACTGCTTGATCTCTTCTACCAACCGCTCGATTTCGGCGCGCATGTCGTTCTCTGATGTCGCGGAATTGTTCCGGGTTCGATTGCAACGGGATGTAACGGCGGCGGCGCCAAAGCGCAACCGCCCGCTCCTTCAAACGTCAGCGTTATCCGCTAAAGCATGATCCGGAAAAGTGCGCAGCGGCTTTCCGAAAAGATCATGCTCAAACAACAACCTAAAGCGCGATGACGATTCGTCCTAATCTCATCGCGCTTTAGTACAGCCCGCCGGTGCCTGGCCGCATGAAGAAGCCGGAATCCGGCTGCTGCTGCTGCGACGCCGGCATGCGCCCATCGGCATCGGCTACGCCGATGACCGAATAGTTATCCGGCGGCGCCGTGCCCGGCTTGAAGGCTTCGAGGATGGTTCCGCCGGTCTCGCCGGGACCTGCGCGCATGCCGGTCTTGGAGACAACGCGCACGAGCTTGATGCCGGCCGGCACCTTGAACGGAACGGCGGGCTTGTCGGCGAGCGCAAGCTTGAGGAAATCGCGCGCGATGGGAGCTGCCAGATGGCCGCCGGTCGCGGCATTGCCTTTGCCGAGCGGGCGCGGCTTGTCGTAGCCCATATAGATGGCGACGGCGACGTCGGGCGAGAAGCCGACGAACCAGGCGTCCTTGGCCTCGTTGGTGGTGCCGGTCTTACCGGCGATCGGCTTGCCGACTTCCTTGACCACGGTCGCGGTACCGGCCTGCACCACGCCCTCCATCAGCTCCGTGATCTGATAGGCGGTCATGGAATCCAGCACCTGCTCGCGGCGGTCGATCAGCTGCGGCTCGGCCTGATTCTTCCAGCCGCCCGGCGCGTCGCAGCCGCGACATTCGCGCTGGTCATGCTTGAAGATGGTGCGGCCGTAGCGGTCCTGGATGCGGTCGATCAAGGTCGGCTTCACCCGGCGGCCGCCATTGGCGAGCATCGAGTAAGCCGTCACCATGCGCATCGCCGTCGTTTCGCCGGCGCCGAGCGCGTAGGACAGATAGTTCGGCAGCTCGTCATAGACGCCGAAGCGGCGGGCATATTCGCCGATCAGGGGCATGCCGATGTCCTGCGCGAGGCGCACCGTCACGGTGTTCAGCGACTGCCGCAGCGCGTTGCGCAGCGTCACCGGTCCCTGGAACTTGCCCGAGGAGAAGTTTTCAGGCCGCCACACGCCGGCGCCCTGGCCCTGATCGATTTCGATCGGCGCGTCGAGCACCACGGTCGACGGCGTATAGCCGTTGTCGAGCGCGGCCGAATAGACGATCGGCTTGAACGACGAACCCGGCTGCCGATAGGCCTGCGTCGCGCGATTGAACTGGCTCTGGTCGAACGAAAAGCCGCCGACCATCGCGAGCACGCGGCCGGTCCAGGGATCCATCACCACCATCGCGCCCGACACTTCGGGGATCTGACGTAGCCGGTACTGGCCCTCGAACGGGCTGGCCGTCCTTGTAGAGCGGATCGGCATAAATGACGTCGCCGGGCTGGAGCACCTGCGACACCGCTGTCGGCGTCTTGCCCCTTGTGCCGCCCTGCGTGGCCCGTGCCCAGCGCACGCCGTCGACCGTGACGATGCCGGTCTCGCGTTGCTTGCTGATGGCACCGCCAAGCTCACGGCTCGGCTGGAAGCCGATGCGCGCCGACTGGTCGCTGGTCTCCAGCACCACCGCCATGCGCCACGGCGAGATGTCGGAGAGCGACTTGATCTCGGCAAGCTTCACGCCCCAGTCGCCCGAAATGTCGAGCTTGCTCATGGCACCACGATAGCCCTGCTGCTCATCATAGTTCACGAGGCCAGCGACCATGGTCTTGCGCGCCATGACCTGGATCTTCGGATCGAGCGTGGTGCGGACAGAGAGGCCGCCCTCATACAGCTTCTTCTCGCCATAGCGCTCGAAGATGTCGCGGCGAACTTCCTCGGCGAAATATTCGCCGGCGAAAGTGTGGGCCCCGTTGGAGCGGCTGGTGACGGCGAGCGGCTCCTTGCGCGCCTTCTCGGCATCGGCCTGCTTGATCCAGCCGTTCTCCTGGAGACGGTCGATCACATAGTTGCGGCGCTCGATTGCGCGGTCGCGGTTACGCACCGGATGCAGGGTCGCCGGCATCTTCGGCAGCGCGGCCAGATAAGCGGCTTCCGCAACGGTAAGCTCGTTCACCGACTTGTCGAAATAGACCAGCGACGCCGCCGCGATGCCGTAGGCGCCGAGGCCGAGATAGATTTCGTTCAGATACAGCTCGAGGATCTTGTCCTTCGAGTAGGTCTTCTCGATGCGCATCGCCAGCAAAGCTTCCTTGATCTTGCGCGCGAAGGAGACCTCGTTGGTCAGAAGGAAGTTCTTGGCGACCTGCTGGGTGATGGTCGAGGCGCCCTGCGGACGCCGATTCGAGCCGTAGTTCTGGATGTAAAGCAGACCTGCGCGCGCCATGCCGGTGTAGTCGATGCCGCCATGCTCGTAGAAATTCTTGTCCTCGGCCGCCAGGAACGCGTTGATCACGAGCTTGGGCACCGCCTGGATCGGCAGATACAGCCGCCGCTCCTTGGCGTATTCGCCGAGCAGCGAACCGTCGACCGCGTGCACGCGGGTCATCACCGGCGGCTCGTAATCCTGAAGCTGAGAGTAGTCCGGCAAGTCCTTGGAGAAATGCCAGATCAGGCCTGCCACGGCCCCGACACCGACAAGGAACACCACTGTTCCCGCGGCGAACAGGAAGCCCATGAACCGCACCAGCAAGCGCATTATCTGTTTATCCGTTCAAACTCTGGATCAGCCCAAAGCGCCCAAACGGGCGCCGTCCTCACGTCGCGAATTCACCGGCTTACTCAACAACATCAATGCCGGACCGAACGACGCTTGCCGAACGGGATCTCGCCGATTCCGGAACCCCCTGCGGCTTTTTTATAAAGCGCCCGCTGTGGCCAAACTAGGGCTTTTGCGGCGGGACGGAAAAACCCCTTCAGTTCGAAGACCCCCGGGTCGTCAATTTGACGATCCCCGGATCGTCAATTTGACGATCCCGCCGTGGCCATCCGCTTGGCCAAGAACCCGTCGATCGCCTGCGCCATGGAGCCCACGGCACGGGACCGCCAGCCCTCGGAGACCAGATGCTCGAGGTCACCCTTGTTCGAGACATAGCCGATCTCGACCAGCACCGAAGGCACGTCAGGCGCTTTCAGGACCCGGAAGCCGGCCGACTTCAGGGGATGCTTGTGCATCCGCACCGTCGACTTCATTTCTCCCATCAGCAGACGGGCAAAACGGTTTGAAAAAGTGCGGGTTTCCCGCTGCGTGAGATCGATCAAGATGTCGGCGACGTCGGTCGGCTCCTCCGCGAGGTTGAAGCCAGCGATCGCATCCGCCCGGTTCTCGGCGTCAGCCAGCCGCTGGGCCTCGGCGTCGGAGGCCTTATCGGAGAGCGTGTAGATGGTCGCGCCCTGCGCATCGCCCTCGGCACGAGGCAGCGCATCGGCATGAATCGAGACGAACAAAGCGGCCTTGAGGTTGCGGGCGATCTTGGTCCGGTCATTGAGCGGAATGAAGGTGTCGTCGTCCCGCGTCATCACCACGCGATATTTGCCGGCCTTTTCGAGTCTATCGCGTAGCGCCAGCCCAAAGGCCAGGACGAGGTTCTTCTCGCTTTCGCCGCTCGATTGCGTGCCGTTGTCGATGCCGCCATGGCCGGGATCAATCACGACCACCGGCCGGCCATCGGCCTTCTGCTGCGCGGTATCCTGGGCCGTCGTGGCGGGAACCGTGGCAGGCGGCGCCTCGGCGATCGCGGGCCTCAGCTCGGGACGGTTTTCGGGGGCGAGCGAGGGCACAAAGGCGGCGCGATCGACCTCTTCCAGCTCGAGCACGAGACGGGCCGGCTGGCCATTGGCGGCGTCGACCACGTAGGAATTGGCGATCTTCGCCGGCCCGGTCAGGTCGAACACGATTCGCGAGCCGCCGGGCATGACGAGCCCGTAGCGGAAGGCCTTGACCAGCCCCCGCCCCCCGCTGCCGGTACCGGCGGGCAGCTGAAAATTGACTTGCGGCACGTCCACCACCACGCGGTAGGGGTCGGCGAGCGTGACGGCACGAAAGGTAATGGTCTGGTCGATGTCGAGGATGAAGCGGGTCTGCTTGCCATCGCCAGCCAGACGGGCGGCCGAGGCGATTGGAAAATTCGCAACCGCAACAGAGGGTTGCGGCTGGCTTTCCGCCGCGCTCAAGCGCGAGGAATCGGCATATGGCAATGCTGCGGCGCACAGCAGCACGCATCCCAGCAAAACCCTTTGATTTGTGCGGCTCGCCACCGAATTCCGTGCCTCCGAGCAGCCTCTTTAACGCAATAGAACCACAGGGTTAAACGATCCTTAATGACGGATATGCGAAACTCGCTGACTGTGACCGCCGTGCGACGCTCCCTTGCACGGATGGCTCATTCCTCGTATGTACAGACTGCTGACGGCCGATATTCCCGGTTGTGTCGCATTCAGCCTCCCGGTGCAGCGCCGGAACTCTCAAGGTTTGGGAATTCCAGCGTTTTCCGTTCCCCTCTAAGACCAGCGCGGTGCGCGGCAACGAGATGGAGCGGGTCAAGCTCCGGCGGCGGACGGTCCTGGGTTACCACTCACGTCACCCGGGCGGTTCTGACAGCGACGTAACCCATTAACCCGGTCCCTTGATCCCAGGGGAGCGGTTCGTGATCCCCAAGGCGAGCGCGCTCGCGCCATGCCTGGCCAGCAGCAACTGATTGAGGGGCGGCCTCGCCGCCCAATGTTTCATACGGGCCGACGCTTGATGCGCCAGACTGTGCCGACGAATTCTAAAGGACCATTCGCGACGCTGCGGATTGAAAATTCCGCGCGCCACATTGGTCCTGAAGCTTTCGGTTCGGCAAGGCGCGAGAGACGGCGTTTCGGCCTTCCCCTCACCCCCGAATCAGGTGGACCGTCGCGTCACCCGGCGGCGCGATACGCGCCCACGGTGAATCGCGCCCGCCGCCGCCAAGAGTTAAGACATGCCCAACAAGATGTTGATCGATGCCACCCACCCGGAAGAGACCCGGGTCGTCGTGGTCCGCGGCAATCGCGTCGAAGAGTTTGACTTCGAGACCGCACAACGCAAGCAACTGCGCGGGAATATCTACCTCGCCAAGGTGACCCGGGTCGAACCCTCGCTCCAAGCCGCTTTCGTCGAATATGGCGGCAACCGCCACGGCTTCCTCGCCTTCAGCGAAATCCATCCCGATTACTACCAGATCCCGGTCGCCGACCGGCAGGCGCTGATCGAGGCCGAGGAACAGGCTCATCGCGAGGCCGAGGAAGAGAGCGAGAACCGCTCCCACGGCCGCCGCCGTTCGCGCCACCGCAACGCCCGTCGCCGCGGTCATGGCGAGCGCGTCCGCAGCGACATCGTCGAAGGCCTCGAGGCCGGCGCCGACCCCGCGGCCCAGCCGGTCGAGGGCGAGGCCCTGCCGACGCAGATTGAAGGCGCTTCGCACGAAGGCGAGCACCTGCACGGCGATGCCGAGCATCATGGCGAGTACGACGGCCACGATCATCACGAAGACGATCATGGCGATCATCAGCCCCATGATGACGATCACCAACACGCCCACGTTGATGACGACCAGGGTGATCACGGCGAGCACGATCATCACGACCGTGATCAAGCCGACGAGACGCCCGCACCTGTCGCGGCCGTCGGCGCCGAGCCCGTGGTTGCGGCCGAGACCGTTTCCGAGCCGCAGGAGGCCGCCGCCCCCGAAGCCCGCGCCGAGGCTTTCGCCGAAGCGATAACTGTCGTCGCTGAACCGGCCGATGCCGTTTACGCCGCCGACGCGGCGCATGCCAAGGCCGCGGAAGTGACGGCCGACGAAGAGGAAGAGGACGAGGACGGCGAGGAAGCCGAAGAGGAACTCGTCGAATCCGTCGGCGGCGACGACGTGCTGGAGGAAGTGCCGGAGCGCACCTTCCGCCCGCGCCGCCAGTACAAGATCCAGGAAGTCATCAAGCGCCGCCAGGTGATGCTGGTGCAGGTCGTCAAGGAAGAGCGCGGCAACAAGGGCGCCGCGCTGACGACCTATCTGTCGCTCGCCGGCCGCTATGCCGTCTTGATGCCCAACACCGCGCGCGGCGGCGGCATCAGCCGCAAGATCACCAGCGCGCAGGACCGGTCGCGCCTCAAGGAAGTGGTGCAGGATCTCGACGTGCCCGAGGGCATGGGCATCATCCTGCGCACCGCCGGCGCTGCCCGCACCAAGCCCGAGATCAAGCGCGACTTCGAATATCTGATCCGGATGTGGGAGACGGTGCGCGACTTGACGCTGAAGTCGCAGGCCCCGACCCTCGTCTACGAGGAAGGCTCGCTGATCAAGCGCTCGCTGCGCGACCTCTACAACAAGGAGATCGACGAGATCCAGGTTGCCGGCGAATCCGGCTACCGCGAGGCGCGCGACTTCATGAAGATGCTGATGCCCGCCAATGTCAGCGCGGTGAAGCAGTATCGCGACGGCCAGCCGCTGTTCTCGCGGATGGGCGTCGAGAGCCAGCTCGATGCGATGTTCTCGCCGACCGTGCAGCTGCGCTCCGGCGGCTACATCGTCATCAACCAGACCGAAGCGCTGGTCTCGATCGACGTCAACTCGGGACGATCGACGCGCGAGCACCATATCGAGGACACCGCGCTCAAGACCAATCTGGAAGCGGCCGAAGAGGTCGCCCGCCAGCTCCGACTGCGCGATCTCGCCGGCCTGATCGTCATCGACTTCATCGACATGGACGAGAAGCGCAACAACCGCGCGGTCGAGCGCAAGCTGTCCGATTGCCTCAGGCAGGATCGCGCGCGCATCCAGGTCGGACGCATCTCGCATTTCGGCCTGCTGGAAATGTCGCGCCAGCGCATTCGTGCCAGCGTGCTGGAGAGTTCGACCGATCCCTGCCCGCATTGCGGCGGCACCGGTCATGTCCGCTCGGTCTCCTCAGTGGCGCTCCAGTTGCTGCGCGGCCTCGAAGAGATCCTGATGAAGGGCGCGACCCACAATCTCGTGGTCCGCACCCGCACCGACGTCGCGCTCTACGTGCTGAACCACAAGCGCGGTCATCTGCGTGATCTCGAGAACGGCTTCAAGGTCACGCTGTCGGTCATCGCCGATCAGTCCGTCAGCGGACCTCAGGCTTACGTTATCGACCGTGGCGAGCAGGTGCATACGCTGGAAGCTGCCAAGGCGCTGCTCGCGGCACAGGCGGCTGCAAGCCCACCGCCCCTGGTCGAAGACGCCTATGAGGACGAGGAGTTCGATTCGGAGCTGGAATCCGAGATCGAGACCGAGGAGACCGAAGGTCTCTCGGAGGAGCAGGCCGCCGGTGAGGCAGCCCCCGAGCAGGACGGCCAGCGCCGCAAGCGCCGCCGCCGCCGCCGCGGCCGTGGCGGCCAGCGCGACGGCGATTTGCGCGAGGATAGCGCGCCCACGCTTCCTGAGGCCGCTATGGCCGCCGGCGAAGCCGAAGAGGATTCAGAGTCCGAGCAGGATGGCGAGGAAGGCGAGGAACAGGCCGCCCGCGGCGAGCAGCAGGGCGGCGGTGAGCGCCGGCGTCGGCGTGGTCGCCGTGGTGGACGCCGTCGTCGCGGTGGCGCGGAGGAAGGTCTTGCCGGTTCCATCGGCGACGAGCTCGCGGCCAATGCGCCGCCGGAGGCGACCGACGCAGTCGCCGATTTCGACAGCTTCAGCAACGAGGGTGCGCCCTCGATTGCACAGGCCGAACACATCGCCGAACCACAGGCGGCGCAGCATGAACCGCGCGCCGACGTGCAGAGTGAGGCGCCGGCCCGGCCGGAGCCGGCTCCCGTCACGGCGACCGCAGCGCCGGTCGAAGAGCCCACCGACGACAAGGCCGCGCGACGCCGCTCCACGGTCCGGGAAAAGGTGAGCTTCCTGCTGCACAGCCAGCCCGAACCCGCAACACCGGTTGCGCAGCCGACCGAACCGGTTGCTGCGCCCGCGCCAGCAGCTGAGCCCGCACCGCAAGCCGCAAATGAACCTCCGGCCGCCCCGCGCCGTGCCGGCTGGTGGTCGCGCCGCTTCGGTGGCGGCGAATAAAGCCGAATATCGAATGCAAAACGCCCGGCTCAGCCGGGCGTTTTTGTTTGGGCGCTCTCCTTGCTCGCACGACGGCGGCAGTTCGTCGTCACCAAGCGACGCGGCCTGATCTCGCGGAGCTGGAGAGAAGCTCCAAAACGCAAAAACTCGGTGGCAGCGCGTCCAACCGAGTGTCCGGTGTGCTAGATCGTCTTCACGACTTGAAAGGGGATTGGCATTTGTCAGAGCTTTGCGATTCCGGCGCGGTCGAACTGCGCCGCCTGCTGGCCGCCCGGGCGATCTCGCCCGTCGAGCTGCTGGAGTCCTGTCTGTCGCGGATCGCCGCCATCAATCCGGCCGTCAACGCCGTCGTGACGCTGGACGTATCAGGCGCACGCGCCGCGGCCAAGGAGGCCGAGGCCGCCATCCTGCGCGGCGAGGATCGTGGCGTCCTGCATGGGCTGCCCGTTCTCATCAAGGACACCCAGGACACCGCCGGGCTGCGCAGCACCTATGGCAGCCCGCTGCTCAGAGATAACGTCCCGGCGGCCGACCAGGGCTCGATCGCGCGGCTGCGTGCAGCCGGCGCCATCATCTTCGGCAAGACCAACACGCCGGAATGGGCCGCGGGCGGCAATACCCGCAACCCCGTGTTCGGCGCGACCGGCAATCCGTTCGATCCGATGCGCTCGGCGGCCGGCTCGTCCGGCGGCTCGGCGGTGGCGCTCGCCTGCGGCATGGCCCCGCTTGCCTCCGGCTCGGACACCGGCGGCTCCTTGCGCAATCCGGCAGGCTACGCCGGCATTGTCGGCATGCGTCCGTCCTACGGCCTCGTGGCCAGCGAGAAGCGCGCGTTCGGCTGGTCCAATCTGTCGACCGACGGGCCGATGGCGCGCAATGTCACCGACACCGCGCTGATGCTGTCGGTGATGGCGAGTGACGATGCGCGCGATCCGCTTGCCTATACGTTGCCCGGCGAGCCGTTGCGCGGCCGCGCCGAACGCTGGGCCGCGCCGCGTGCCGCCGAGCTCGGCAAGCTGCGCCTCGCCTTCACCGAGGACTTTGGCTTCGCCCCGACCGAGCAGGCGATCCGGCGCGTGTTCCGGCAGCGCGTTGGCAAGCTTGCACCGCTCTTCGCCGCATGCCGCGAAGCGACGCCGGATTGCGCCGGCGCGGACGACGCCTTCGCCGTGCTGCGCGCGGGCATGTTCCTGGCGACGCACGGCAAGAACTACAAGGAGCGTCCCGAGATGCTCGGCCCCGATGTCCGCGCCAATGTCGAGGAAGGTCTCGGCTACAGCCTCGAAGACCACGCGCGCGCCGCAACGACACAGACGCGGATCTATCGCGCCTATCAGAGCTTCTTCGAAACGACCGACGTGCTGATTAGCCCGACCATCACGCTGAGCCCGCGGCCGTGGTCGGAGCTCTACCCCGCCGAGATCGACGGCGCGCCGACAAAATCCTACTTCCACTGGCTCGCGCTCGCCTATGCCGTCACGCTTCCTGGCCATCCCGCCATCAGCATTCCGCTCGGCCTCGATGAAGCCGGCCTGCCCTTCGGCCTTCAGATCGTTGGCCCGCGCGGCGGCGACGCCGTCGTGCTCTCGGTTGCCGCGAGCATCGAAGCGGCGTTCGCTGATGATGCGCAATTATCCCGGCCGGTCCCCGATCTGGCGCGGCTCGCCGCGGCGCCGCCGCTGTCGGCCGCACCAGGCTTCCTCGCCTGGGAATGACCCGACCTCGCCCACAACCAGCCTGACAGGAGATTTCTGCCAATGCAAAGCGCGATCGTTCTCGGCGGCGGCATGATCGGCGTCAGCGCGGCGCTGCACCTGCGGCAACGCGGCTGGTCCGTCACGCTGGTCGACCGCAGGGAGCCGGGCCGCGAGACCAGCTACGGCAATGCCGGGATGATCCAGGCGGAAGCGGTCCGCCCCTATCCGATGCCACGCGACCTCGCCACGCTCCTGAAGATCGCAACCGGCCGCACCAACGACGTGCGCTACAGCTTGTCGTCGCTGCATCTCCATATCGAGCCCCTGCTCCGCTATTGGTGGCATTCGGCGCCGAAGCGGCATCGCGAGGCGATCGAGGCCTGGGCACGGCTGATCGCCTACGCGACGGCGGAGCACGACATCCTCATTCGCGAAGCCCATGCCGACAATCTCATCCGCCGCTCCGGCTATCGCATGCTACATCGCGATCCTGCGTCATTCGATCTCGCGATCAAGACCGCGGAGGAAGACCAGCGCGAATTCGGCGTGAATTTCCGCGTGCTCTCCGGCAGCGACCTCGCCAGGGCCGAGCCGATCCTGCGCGACGATCTCCCCGGCGCGATCCATTGGCTCGACACCTGGACCGTGTCCGATCCAGGCGCCCTCGTCACGGCCTATGCCGAGCTGTTCGAGCGCCTCGGCGGCACCATTGTGCTCGGTGATGCCCAGAGCCTGCGGCAGACCGCGACCGGCTGGTCCGTCGATACGGACCAGGGATGTCTCGACGCTCCCCACGCGGTCGTGACGCTCGGGCCGTGGTCGCCCGATCTGTTGAACAAGTTCGGCTATCGCATTCCGCTGGTACGCAAGCGCGGCTACCACATGCACTACAGCGGCGGCGCCTCGCTCGACCTCCCCCTCGTCGACAAGGGCGGCGGCTACGCCATGGGTCCGATGGCCAAGGGCATCCGCATTACCACCGGCGCGGAATTGACCGGCATGGACGCGCTCGCAACACCGATGCAGCTCGCCAGCGCCGAGGCCTCCGCACGCGAGCTGATCGATCTCGGCAAGCGGGTCGAGCCGGATCCATGGTTCGGCACCCGCCCCTGCACGCCCGACATGCTCCCGGTGCTCGGGCAAGCTCCGCGACATCCGGGCCTTTGGATGAATTTCGGTCACGGCCACCAGGGCTTTACGCTGGGGCCTGCGACCGGCCGCCTGCTCGCCGAAATCATGAGCGATGAGACGCTGGCGATCGATCCGGCGCCCTACCGGCCGGAGCGATTTTAGCGGTCGACGTTCCGATCTGAGCACGACGACGCGCGCCTTGCGCGGATGGTCGCCGAAAGAAAAGGGCTGGTCGAGGATCTCGACCAGCCCTATCAGTTCGAAGCCTGACGGCGCGTCGCGCCGATCAGTCCGTCGTGATCGCCGTCTCCATGTCGGTCGGATCGATCTGCTTGGAGAGGTTGGCGTTGAGCTTGTCGCGGTCGAGCTCGCGCTCCCACCAAGCGACGATCACGCAGGCGACGCCGTTGCCGCACAGATTGGTCAGCGCGCGGCATTCGCTCATGAACTTGTCTATGCCGAGCACGATCGCCATGCCCGGCACGAGGCGCGGATCGACCACGGCGAGCGTTGCCGCCAGCGTGATGAAGCCGGCACCGGTGATGCCGGAGGCGCCCTTCGAGGTCAGCATCGCCACGACCAGGATCGTGAGCTGCTGACTGAAGGAGAGATCGTAACCGAGCGCCTGCGCAATGAAGAGTGTCGCCAGCGTCATGTAGATGTTGGTGCCGTCGAGGTTGAACGAGTAACCCGTGGGCACGACGAGGCCGACCACCGACTTGGAGCAGCCGAGCCGCTCCAGCTTCTCCATCAAGGATGGCAGCGCGCTTTCCGACGACGAAGTGCCGAGCACGATCAGCAGCTCGTCCTTGATGTAGGCCAGGAACTTGAAGATCGAGAACCCCGCCACGCGCGCGATGATGCCGAGCACGACAAACACGAACAACGCCGCGGTGAGATAGAACGTGGCGATCAGCCCGACGAGGTTGAGGATCGCGCCGGTGCCGAACTTGCCGATCGTATAGGCCATCGCACCGAACGCGCCAATCGGCGCTGCACGCATGACGATGGAGATGACGCCGAACACGGCATGAGCGGCGTCGTCGATGAAGCTGCGGATGGTGTGGCCGCGCTCGCCGAGGCTCATGATCGCGAAGCCGAACAGCACCGAGAACAGCAACACCTGGAGGATCTCGCCTTGCGCGAAGGCGCCGACCACGGTGTCCGGAATGATGTGCAGCACGAAGTCGACCGACTTCTGACCGGCAGCCTGCTTGGCGTAATTTGCAACGGCCGCCTCGCTCGCCGCGCCACTGCCGAAGCCCGCGCCGGGCTTCACCAAGTTGCCGATGATGAGTCCGATCACCAGCGCGAAGGTCGAGACGACCTCGAAATAGACCAGCGCCTTGACGCCGATGCGGCCGACCTTCTTGGCGTCCTGGATATGGGCGATGCCCGAGACGACGGTGCAGAAGATGATCGGCGCGATCACCATCTTGATCAGCTTGATGAAGCCGTCGCCGAGCGCCTTGATCCACTCATTGGTGGCGAGCTGTGGCCACAGCCAGCCGACGATGGCGCCGAGCACGATGGCAATCAGGACCTGGACGTAGAGAATTTTGTACCACGGCTTGGCGGCGGGCGGCGCGACCGGCGCTTCCGCCATCGTTGTCGTCGTCATCGTTTCACTCCCCCTCAAACTATGGGGCCAGCCAAGATCAACTTGGCCGGCCCTGTCAATTGGAACTGCTCGTTACTGCGCGTTTTACCCGCGGCGATCGACGATCCGGCGCGCTGCCGGCATCAACGCGGCGCCGAGCGCGTTCTTGACCAGCGAAGCCGCAATAAACGGCACGATGCCGACTTGCCAGGCCTTCGCGGCGCCGAGGCCAAGGCCAAACGCCAGCCAGCCGAACCCGGCGGCGAGAATGATGATATGGCCAACGGCCATCGCCGCAAACAGCAGCACCACGCTGCGATCCCAGCCGCGCTCGGCGAGCCAGCCGGTCGCGAAGGCGGCGGCAATGAAACCGAACAGATAGCCTGCAGTCGGACCAATTAGCGGTGCAATGCCCCCACCGGACCGGCAAATACCGGCAGGCCGAACGCGCCCTCGGCGAGGTAGGCGATCATGGTTGCGCTGCCAAGGCGCCAGCCATAGGCAGCGCCGATCATCAGCACCACCAGCGTCTGCAACGTCATGGGCACATAGGGCAGCGGCAGGCTGACCTTGGCTGATAGCGCCATCAACGCGGTGCCGAGCGCAATCAGCACGAAGGCGCGCAGGACGCCGACGGTTTCGCCCGGCCGGGTCGGCCACATCAATGCGGCGAGAGGAGAATGCGATGTGGCGGCGGGCGAGAAAGATCGTTCGGACAAGATGAACTCCGGAAGTGGATCGAAAACTGGCGGCTATTTAAGCCAGTCAGCGATCCGGTCAACTGCCTCGCGCATCTCCTCGGGCGAACGTGCGTAGGAAAAACGAACGAACGAGCGTCCATGGATGGGATCGAAATCGAGGCCGGGCGTAGCCGCAACATGAGCCTGTTCCAGCATCTGCTTGGCGAACTCGAAACTGTCGGAGGTGAAGTCCGAGACGTCGGCATAAAGATAGAAGGCGCCGTCGGCGGGCAGGAACCTGGTGAGGCCGGCCTTGGGAAGTCCCTCGATCAGAATGCGCCGGTTTTCCTGATAGCCGTGCTTGATCTCCTCCATCTCGGCCGTGCCGTCGAAGGCGGCCTCGGCCGCGATCTGTGACAGCGCCGGCACCGAGATCGAGAGGTTCTGCTGCAGCCGCTCGATCGGCCGCACCAGGATCTCAGGCACGACCATCCAGCCGACGCGCCAGCCCGTCATGCAAAAATACTTCGAGAACGAGTTGATCACGAGTGCCTGGTCCGACAGCGCCGCCGCCGTCACGGCCGGAAACGCATAATCCAGCCCGTGATAGATCTCGTCCGAGATGAAGCGAATACCTGCGTCCTGCGCGGCCGCGATCAGGCCAGTGAGCGCCTCGCGCGACATCATGGTCCCCGTCGGATTGGCGGGGCTGCCGACCAGCACGCCCTTCAGCGGCGCCTTGCGATGGGCAGCAAGCAGCGCCTCGCCGGTGAGCGCGTGGCGCGTCTCGTTCGTGGTCTCGATCAGCACCGGCTCGCAGCCGAGCGCGGTGAGGATATGACGGTATGGTGGATAGCCCGGCACGGTCACCGCGACGCGATCGCCGGGCTCGAACATCGACAGGAAGGCCAGGATAAATCCGCCCGAGGAGCCGGTCGTCACCACGATCCGCTCGGGGCTGACGTCACAGCCATAGACATCGCGATAATGCCGCGCGATGCGCTCGCGCAACGAGGGGATGCCGAGCGCGGCGGTATAATCGATCCGCCCCGCTTCGAGCGCAGCATGGGCGGCCGCGATCGCGGTCCTGGGCGCGCCGGCCGCGGGCTGGCCGACCTCCATATGGATGACATGGCCGCCGGCGGCCTCGATTCGGGCCGCCGCCGCCATGACGTCCATCACCATGAACGGGGGAACATCGCTGCGGCGGGAGGGCTCGAGCCACTGTCCCAACCGGTTCCTCAATGTCGCATCGTGCATCGATTTCTGCTATTCGCTGGCAGACCGGTCCGTCCGGTCCGGAACACGGGGGCGCTTGCGCCCCAGACTAGCCGCATTGTACGGCTCATAAGGGGTAAGGCTCACAAGGGCATATCGCGTATCCGGTCCGCCGCCAATCGCCAAAACCAATCACGAAACTGCTTGACCAAGACCGTTTGACCCAGACCGCTTGATGTTGCTCCAGATCGCATTGCGCAAGAAGGCTTCTGCCCTCACCGCCCTCGTTACGGCCACGGCGATCGCGCTGACGCCGTTCTCGGCTGCGCGCGCGCAGGCCAAGGGGCCGCCGGTCCTGCGCGACACCGAAACCGAGCAGCTCCTGCGCGAGTATACCCGCCCGATCCTGCGCGTCGCCGGTCTGGAGAAGCAGAACATCCAGATGGTGATCATCAACGACGGCTCGTTCAACGCGTTCGTCGCGGACGGCCGCCGCATCTTCGTCAATTGGGGCGCGATCCTCCAATCGGAGACGCCGAACCAGATCATCGGCGTGCTCGCGCACGAGACCGGGCATCTGGCGGGCGGCCATCTGTCCAAGCTGCGCGAGCAGCTCGCGACGGCGCAGACCCAGATGATCATCGCGATGCTGCTCGGCGCCGGCGCAATAGCCGCGGGCAGCACCCAGCGCAGCAGCGCCGGCAATAACGGCCTTGCCAATGCGGGGGCGGCCGCCATCGCCGCTCCGCAGGAGATGATCCGCCGCACGCTGTTGTCCTATCAGCGCCAGCAGGAGGAGAACGCCGACCGTGCCGGCGTGAAATTCCTGACCGCGACGGGGCAGTCGCCGAAGGGCATGTACGAGACCTTCAAGCGCTTCACCAGCGAGAGCCTGTTCGCCGCGCGCGGCGCCGATCCCTATCTCCAGTCGCATCCGATGCCGGCTGAGCGCGTCGCCGCGCTGCAGGTGTTCGCAAGCTCAAGCCCCTATTGGGACAAGAAGGACGATCCCGCGCTCCAGCTCCGCCATGACATGGTGCGTGCCAAGATCTCCGCGTTCATGGAGCGGCCGGAGACGGTGTACCGCCGCTATCCCCAGACCAACGACAGCTTGCCGGCGCGCTATGCCCGCGCCATCAGCACCTATCTGCACGGGGATTTGCGCAGCGCGCTGGCCCAGATCAACGCGCTGATCCAGGTCCAGCCGAACAACCCGTACTTCTACGAGGTGCGCGGCCAGGCCTTGCTGGAGAGTGGGAAGCCCGCCGAGGCGATCGCTCCCCTGCGCAAGGCGGTGCAGCTTTCGAACAATGCGCCCCTCATCGAGATGTTACTTGGGCAGGCTCTGGTTGGAACCGATAATAAGGCCTACACCGACGACGCCGTTCGGATTCTCCGCGCCGCGGTGGCACGAGAGCCCGAGGCCGCGCTCGGCTATACCCAGCTCGCGATGGCCTATGGCCGGAAGGGAGACTATGCCGAGGCGGATCTCGCGTCGGCGCAAGCCGCCTACTTGCGCGGCGACAACAAGACCGCCCGCGAGCTCGCTACGCGCGCGAAAACCCGTTTCGCCGTCGGCACGCCCGGATGGGTCAAGGCCGACGACATCGTGGCGGCCAAGCCGCCGCGCAACTGACGCAACGCAAACGACGCCCGACACCACGACGTCACGACATCGAGCTTTGAGTCCGCCGCGACGTTTTACCGAAACCTGCTTTGGATAAGAGGATTTGACCATGCCTTCGCTGCGCCTGCTTGCTCCCGCGCTGTTTGCGCTCGCCATGTTCAGCGCAGCCGCGCCCGTGTCGGCCGACAGTTTCTCCGATAGTCAGCGCACCGACATCGAGGCGATCATCAAGAACTATCTCGTCAGCCATCCCGAGGTGCTCGAGGAGGCCATGACCGAGCTCAGCAAGCGTCAGGCCGCGGCCGAAACCCAGAAGCACGAGGCCAGCATCGCGCAGAATGCCGACGCGATCTTCAACTCGCCGCGCCAGGTCGTGCTCGGCAACAAGGACGGCGACGTCACCTTCGTCGAGTTCTTCGATTACAATTGCGGCTACTGCAAACGCGCCATGGGCGACATGCTCGATCTGATGAAGAGTGATCCGAAGCTGAAGGTCGTGCTGAAGGAATTTCCCGTGCTGAGCCAGGGCTCGGTCGAGGCGGCCCAGGTCGCCGTCGCCGTGCGCATGCAGGATCCCTCCGGCAAGAAATACCTCGACTTCCACCAGAGACTGCTCGGCGGTCGTGGCGCGGCGGACAAGGCGCGCGCGATTCAGGCCGCCAAGGAGGCTGGTCTCGACACCGCTAGAATCGAGAAGGACATCACCAGCCCCGAAGTGCGCGCCACCATCGAGGAGAACTTCAAGCTCGCCGAAGCGATGGGCATGAACGGCACGCCGAGTTACGTGATCGGCAAGCAGATCGTGGTCGGCGCCGTCGGCGTCGAAGGCCTCAGGGAAAAGATCGGCATCGCCCGCTGCGGCAAAGCGACCTGCTGATCCCACATTTTGCGATACTGAAAACGCGAAAAAGGCCGGCAGAAAAGCCGGCCTTTTTCTTGTGCCAAATCTTGGCGCGCCTCTGCAAAATCATTCATCCGGCGTTCAACAAACAAACAAAGCTGGTCGGAACCTCTTGGATTTCGGAACGACCGCGCTCTCCTTTCGTTGTCGGCGCGGGCAATGACGCAAAGAAATCACGTGAGGAGAGGTACAAATGACTAATCGCTTTTTGGTCTCGGTTGCAGCCTTGGCGCTGATCGCCGGCACCGGTTTCGCCAATGCGCAAGGAACCGGAACCAAGGACTACGGGAGTGGCCAGCAGACCCAGCACAGCACGCAGCCTTCTGGTGAGCGCAGCGGCTCCATGGGCAAACAAGAGTCCATGGACAAGCAAGATAAGCATGACAAGGGAACGGTCGGTCAGGCCGGCGGCATGAAGGATCAGAAGGATCAGCCGAGCGCTCATGACAAGTCGACTCAGTCCGACAAGATGAACAAGGACCAGCCAGGTGCGACGCGTGAGAAGTCAACGCAGTCGGAGAAGTCGTCGACGGTCGGCCAGAGCCCGCGGAGCGACGAGAAGTCCAAGGGTAGCATGAGCAAGGAAACCGAGACCAAGGGCAGCAAGGACATGAAGCCCCAAGGTCAGGAAGACCGCAGCGGTATGAATGCGCCTGGCCACCAGGGTTCCCAAACCCAGACCCAGACCCAGACCGGGACCGAGCGGTCGCAGACGACGACCGGCCAGGCTGGCGCGGCCGCCAAGCTCTCGACCGAGCAGCGCACGCAGATCACCTCAGTGATCCGCGAGGAGAAGGTGGCGCCCGTGACCAATGTGAACTTCAACATTTCGGTCGGCACCCGCATCCCGCGTGAGGGCATTACGCTCCACGCCCTGCCGTCGAAGGTCGTGACGATCTATCCGGAGTGGCGGACCTACAAGTTCGTCCTGATCCGCGAGGAAATCGTGATCATCAATCCGGATACCTATGAGATCGTGGCGATCCTGAACGCCTAAGGCCGGATCACTGCAACCTCAGGGGGCGGACAGCGATGCCCGCCCCCTTTGCGTTCGGCCGGCAGCCATGCTTTGGACCGGTTAACAAGCAATTTCCGCAGCTTCCGCACAGGTTTTTGCGCACTGGATGAGGTACTTGAAGCCACCCGGGAGGCCCTTCAAGGCTTCCCCTCACGCGCTTTGTTACCTATAACCCCCGCCACGCCGAAGCACCTCTTCCGGGATTGGAATGGCTGAACCTGCAACCGACACGATCCTTGTCCTGAACGGGCCGAACCTCAACATGCTGGGGACGCGGGAGCCCGAAAAGTATGGCCATGCGACGCTGGCCGACGTCGAGGCGCTGTGCCGGGAGACGGCGGCGACCTTCGGCCTCAAGGCCGACTGCCGGCAGTCCAACCGCGAAGGCGAGCTGATCGACTTCATCCACGAGGCACACGCCCGCAAGATGAAGGGCATCATCATCAATGCCGGCGGCTACTCCCACACCTCGATCGCGCTCCACGACGCGCTGCTCGCGGTGCAGATCCCGACGGTCGAAGTGCACGTGACCAACATCCACGCCCGCGAGAGCTTCCGTCATCACTCCTACACCGCGCGCGCGGCCTTCGCCTCGCTGTGCGGTTTCGGCATCGAAGGCTACCGCCTTGCGATCCAGGGCCTTGCCGCGAAGCTCGGCATCAAGCCCAAAGCCTGATGCCCCCTTCCAACAGAACATTCGGATCAAACAACATGGCGCGCCAGCCAGACGACAAAGCAGCCGCAAAGTTTTCCAGCGAGGATTCCGCGCTCGTCCGCGAGCTGGCCTTGCTGCTCGATGAGACCAGCCTCACCGAGATCGAGATCGAACGTGCGGGCCTGCGCCTGCGCGTTGCCCGCAACGTCAGCGTCGCCGCGACCATGCCGATGCCGGTGGCAGCCGCTCCCGCCGCCCTGCCGGCGGCGGCAGCCGCGGTCGCGCCGGCAACAGCTGCGGCCGACCTGTCGAAACATCCCGGCGCCGTGACCTCGCCGATGGTCGGTACCGCCTATCGGGCGCCGGAGCCCGGCGCAAAGCCGTTCATCGACGTCGGCACCAAGGTCTCGGTCGGCCAGACGTTGCTGATCATCGAAGCCATGAAGACGATGAACCAAATCCCGTCGCCGCGCGCCGGCACGGTGACGCAGATCCTGGTCGAGGATGGCCAGCCGGTCGAGTACGGCGAGCCGCTCGTCATCATTGAGTAACGGCCCCCGGCGGCCAGCCGCCCTCACCGCTTCCCGCGCGCTATTCGTCCCTTAAGGGCACCATGTTCGACAAGATCCTCATAGCCAATCGCGGCGAGATCGCTCTTCGCATCCTCAGGGCCTGCAAGGAGCTCGGGATTGCGACCGTGGCCGTGCACTCCACCGCCGACGCCGACGCCATGCATGTGCGCCTGTCGGACGAGAGCGTTTGCATCGGGCCGCCACCTTCAAAGGACAGCTATCTCAACGTGCCCGCGCTGCTCGCCGCCTGCGAGATCACCGGCGCGGATGCGGTGCATCCCGGCTACGGCTTCCTGTCCGAGAACGCGCGCTTTGCGGAGATCCTCGCAGAGCACAATCTGCATTTCATCGGCCCGAAGGCCGAGCACATCCGACTGATGGGCGACAAGATCGAGGCCAAGAAAACCGCCAAGCGCCTCGGCATCCCCGTGGTGCCCGGCTCCGACGGCGCCGTCGGTCCCGATGACGATGCGATGGCGATCGCGAAGAAGATCGGCTTCCCCGTGCTGGTGAAGGCTGCGGCCGGTGGTGGCGGCCGTGGCATGAAGGTCGCCCACAGCGAGGCCGATCTCCAGGTCGCGCTGTCGACCGCGGCCAACGAGGCCAAGTCCGCCTTTGGCGATGCGTCCGTCTACCTCGAAAAATACCTCCAGAAGCCACGCCATATCGAGATCCAGATCCTCGGCGACGGCCGCGGCGGCGCCATTCATCTCGGCGAACGCGACTGCTCGCTGCAACGCCGCCACCAGAAGGTCTGGGAAGAAGGCCCCTCGCCCGTCCTCGCCGCGGCTGCGCGCGCCAAGATCGGTGAGACCTGCGCCAAGGCAATGCGCGAGATGAAATATCTCGGCGTCGGCACCATCGAATTCCTGTTCGAGGACGGCGAGTTCTACTTCATCGAGATGAACACGCGCATCCAGGTCGAGCATCCCGTCACCGAGAGCATCACCGACATCGATCTCGTGCTGGAGCAGATTCGCATCGCCGCCGGCGGCGACTTGCCGGCCAGGCAGGACGAAGTCCAGGTCATCGGCCACGCGATCGAGTGCCGCATCAACGCTGAGAATCCGCAAACCTTCCGCCCCTCGCCTGGCCGCATCCTGCAATACCACTCGCCCGGCGGCCTCGGCGTCCGCATCGATTCCGCCGTCTATCAGGGCTACACGATCCCGCCCTATTACGATTCCCTGGTCGGCAAGCTGATCGTGCACGGCAAGACCCGCGCCGAATGCCTGATGCGGCTGCGCCGGGCGCTGGACGAGATGGTGGTCGAGGGCATCGAGACCACGCTACCGCTGTTCCGCGCGCTGGTGCGCGAAGCCGACATCATCAACGGCGACTATCACATCCACTGGCTGGAACAGTATTTGGCCGGCCAGGCGGAACCCGCCCCGCGATAATCTTCCTCCTCGTGGAACCCTTTGGCCCCAATCGCGTTCAGGAGGGTTGGGGCCAGTTCCAAGGGGGGCGCTTTGAACTCCACTGAAATAGACAGGTGAACCGTCGTGAAGGCTGAAGGCCATCGGCGGCGCGCATTCTGGCAGATCCTGCTGTTCTCGGCGGGCCTTTTGGTGCTGACCGTGATCAGCGCCGGCTCGGTCTACCTCGTCAACAAGGCACGGGGAGACAGCAAGTGGGTGGTCCACACCATCGAGGCGGAGAACCAGATCAACGCGTTGCTGCTCGAGGTCCGGCGCGCCGAAAGCGCCCTGCGCGGCTACCTGCTGACGCTGGGACCCGAATTCCAGACAGATTACGAAAGGTCCGTCGCGGCGATCATTCCCGCGCTCGACAGGGTCACGCGCCTGACCCGCGACAACCCCGCGCAGCGTGAGAACATCGAGAAGCTGAGCGCGGCGATTGAGACTCGTCTGGGCCAATTCGCGCGCGAAATCGCTGCCATCAAGCAAGGCCAGCCGGACATGGCGACGGCACTGTCACGGGAGGCGGCGGCCCAGGGCGCCACCACCACGATCGGCAACGTGGCGGAGGCAATGATCGGCGAAGAGGAACGACTGTTCCGGCTCCGGTCGGCGAATGCCGACAGCAGCCAGACCCTCGCTGCATCGATGACCGGCATCGGCTCCGGCCTCGTCGTGCTACTGGCGCTGATCTCGATCTGGCTGGTGCGGCGCTCGGCGCGCGCCCGCGACGAGGCCGAAGCGCGCCTGCGCGATGCCAACGTTAATCTGGAGACCGTCGTCGATGAACGCACGGCTGACTTGCGCGAAGCCAACGACGAGATCCAGCGCTTTGCCTATATCGTGAGCCACGATCTGCGCTCGCCGCTCGTCAACATCATGGGCTTCACCAGCGAACTCGAGGAGCTCGGCGGCGACGTCTTCCGCCGCATCGGCAGCCTCACCCACGTCCCGGCCGACGGACCGCCACTGGCGCCCGGCGCCCCCGGCGAGATCGTGCTCGAAGGCGCCGACAAGCAGCTCTCGGATGACTTCTCCGAAGCGCTCGGCTTCATCAAGACGTCGATCGCCAAGATGGATCGGCTGATCTCCGCCATCCTCAACCTCACCCGCGAAGGCCGCCGCGAATTCCAGCCGGTGAAGATCGACACAAGCGAGCTGATCGGAGCCATCGTGTCGACGCTGGCGCACCAGGCCGCCGAAGCGCAGGCCGAGATTCACGTCGAGCCCCTGCCCAACCTCATCAGCGACCGCCTCGCGCTCGAGCAGATCTTCTCCAACCTGATCGACAACGCGATCAAGTACCTGAAGAGCGGCGTGCCCGGCGAGATCAGAATCCGCGGGCGCACCAAGCTCGGCTATGCCATCTTCGAGATCAGCGACAACGGCCGCGGCATCGATCCGAAGGATCACCAGCGGATATTCGACCTGTTCCGCCGCGCGGGAACCCAGGACAAGCCGGGCCAGGGCATCGGTCTTGCGCATGTGCGCGCACTTGTGCGTCGCCTCGGCGGCACCATGTCGATATCATCGGAACTGAACGCGGGCAGCACCTTCACGATCACGCTGCCGATCGCCTGGAACGTGAGTAACCGGAAGGCAGATCGATGACCAAGCCTGTGACCATCATCATGATCGAGGACGACGAGGGCCACGCCCGCCTGATCGAGCGCAACATCCGAAGGTCCGGCGTCAACAACGAGATCGTCTCCTTTGCCAACGGCACGGACGCGATGAAGCACCTGTTCGGTGCCGACGGCAGCGGGCTCGTGCAGAAGGGCAATGCGCTGCTGATCCTGCTCGATCTCAACCTCCCCGACATGACCGGGATCGACATCCTGAAGCAGATCAAAGAGAACAAATATCTGAAGGCTTCGCCCGTGGTGGTGCTGACCACCACCGACGACTCCCAGGAAATCAAGCGCTGCTACGAGCTCGGCTGCAACGTTTACATCACCAAGCCCGTCAACTACGAGAATTTCGCCAATGCCATCCGGCAGCTCGGCCTGTTCTTCTCGGTCATCCAGGTCCCGCCCGCCGCCTCATGAACCAGCACACGCCAACACTGCTCTACATCGACGACGACGAGGCGCTGTCGCGCCTGGTCGATCGCGGCCTGACGCGACGCGGCTACAGGGTCATTCATGCCGCGAGCGGCGAGGAAGGTCTCGAGCGCATCCGCCGCGCAGGCGCCGAGGGCGGCATCGATGTCGTCGCACTCGATCAGTACATGCCGGGCCTCGACGGGCTGGAGACGCTCGAGCAGATCATGGCGATCCCGGACGCGCCGCCGGTCGTGTTCGTCACTGCGTCACAGGATTCCAGCATCGCGGTCACCGCGCTGAAGGCCGGGGCGGCCGACGATCTGGTCAAGGACGTCCAAGGCGACTTCATCCCCCTCCTCCACGTCGCCGCCGAAGGCGCGCTGCGTCAGGCCGAGTTGCAGAGGGCGCGCGAGGAAGCCGAAGCCGAGATCCACGCCTCGCGCGACCGCTACGCCGCGCTCGCCGCCGAACGCGAGCTGCTGCTGCGCGAGGTCAACCACCGCGTCGGCAATTCGCTCCAGATCATCGCCTCGCTGCTGCATCTTCAGGCGAGCACCGCCGCGCAGGAGGAGGTCAAGGCGGCGCTGACCAATGCCATGGGCCGCGTCGCCGCGGTCGCGCAGGTGCACCGCCGCCTCTATACCTCGCAGGACCTGAAGAGCGTGGTCCTGAACCAGTATCTGGACTCGCTGCTGGAGGACCTCAGGCGCTCGGCCGAGGGCAACCGGATGTCGCGCCTGACGCTGAAGGCCGAGCCGATCGAGATCGATCCGGACCGTGCGGTCGCCGTCGGCATCATCGTCAACGAGCTGGTGATGAACGCGGTGAAATATGCCTATCCCGATGGCGCCGGTCCGATCCATGTCGAGCTGATCTCGCAGGGCGAGGATCTCCTGCTGTCGATCACCGACAACGGCGTCGGCGACAACGTCAAGGCCGATCCGCGCTCCACCGGCATGGGCCAGCGCATCGTCGCGGCCATGGCCTCAAAGCTCGATGCCTCCGTCGAGCGCGATCCCGCCCATCGTGGAACCCGCATCGTGCTCAGGTTCCGCCGCGTGCCTCCGGCCCCCGGCAAGACCAACGCCGCCGCCGCGAGCTGACAGGCGCGAGGCTTTGCGCCACCCATCGCAACCGCATTGCGATCCTGCTATTGTCGCGCGCCATGACGTCTCGCGACTCTGCCTCTTCTGAAATCACGCCGGCCGTGCTGCTGCGTGCCTATGCCTGCGGCATCTTTCCGATGGCGGAAAGCGCCGACGATCCGACCCTGTTCTGGGTCGAGCCGGAGCTGCGCGGCGTCATCCCGCTCGACGGATTTCGCGTGGCCTCGCGGCTCGCGCGCACGGTGCGCTCGGATACGTTTCGCGTCACCGTCAACACCGCGTTCAAGGCGACGATCGCCGGCTGCGCGGCGCCGCAGGCCGGGCGCGAGGATACTTGGATCAACAAGCGCATCCGCGACCTCTATGGGGGCCTGTACGAGCTCGGCCATTGCCATAGCGTCGAGGCCTGGCAGGGTGACGACCTCGTCGGCGGGCTCTACGGCGTCAGCTTGGGGCGCGCCTTCTTCGGCGAGAGCATGTTTCACACCGCGCGCGATGCCTCGAAGGTTGCGCTGGTGCACCTGGTCGCGCGGCTCATCCAAGGCGGCTTCGAGCTGCTCGACACGCAATATGTCACCGAGCATTTGAAGAGCTTCGGCGCGGTCGAGATCTCGCGGCGGCGCTACACCGCGCTGCTCGACAAGGCGCTCGCCGGCGAGCCCGGCGATTTCCTGAGGCTCTCTGCCGGTGAGGCGATTCCGGGGGCGCGCGCGCTCGAGATCATCGCCTCGCGGCAATGATCGATAGCCGGACTTACCGGCCGAACCCGGGGATACCGAACAAACCTGGCCGCTGTTCTGGTGGCGGAGGCGGCGGTGGGGCCGGTTGCTGCTGCTGGATTGGTGGCAGAGGCTGCGGCGGACGCTGCTGCACCTGCTTGGGCGCAGCCTTCTTCTGCGCGGGCGGCGGTGGCGGGGCCGGCTTGGCCGCGGGGTCCGGCGCGGCGGTGGCAATGGTCTGCTGCGGCTCTTTGCAGTCGGTGAGCCAGATGTCGTAGATCGGATGCTCGACGCCGTGCAGACCGGGGCTTGCGGCATACATCCAGCCCGAGAAGATGCGCTTCACCTCGCCCTGCAAGGTGATCTCGTCGACTTCGACGAAGGCGTCGGTATTGGTGGCCTCCGTTGCCGGCCGCGTATAGCAGGCGTCGGTCTTGACCCGCAGCGCGCCGAACTGGACGGTCTCGCCGATCTCCTCGTCGAAATTGATGATACGCCCGGTGATCTTGTCGAGGCCGGAGAAGGTCGCCTTCTTGTTCACGATCTTCTGGGCCGGCGGTTCGGTCACGACCTCGTCGCCCGGCTGGAGGCTCGCCGGCGTCTGCGGGACCGTGCCAGGTGCGCCCTTCTGCTGGGGCTGGCGCTGACCGGGCGCGCCTTGCGGACTGGGCGGGGCGATCGCCGCGGAGGGCGGCTGGTTTGGCGGCGCGACGCTGGAGCCCGGCGGCGGCGCCAGGGGCTGGGTCTCGACCGGCCCGGGCATCACATTGCCCTGCCGGCCCGGAGGCGGCGGCATCGGGCGCGACGGCAGCACCCGGCCCTGCGGCGGCAGCTCCGGCACCTCTTCGTCGTCGTCGGGGATCTGCTGCGGCTGCGGCTGGCCGCGTGGAATGTTGCCGGGCGGCCGCAGCGGCGGCGGATCGGAGAAAATCGTGCCGATCTGCGCCTGGGCCGGCGTCGCAACCGTGAGCGCGGTGGCGGCCAGCAGCGCCGCAAGGCCTGTCAGGGAAAGGGTTTTGAACATCTCGCGCGGCTTCAACAGCGAATCGGGCTTGTTGGACATTCTACAGGGGATACCGCCGCTCGCAGGCCCTCCGGTTAACACGGCGAATACGGCGGGGAAGGGCGGCATCCCTGCCCCGCCCGGCGCCGACTGGCCAGACCGGCTCCCGGATGGGATAGTCGCAAAGACCCTTCCCCGGGGCCGCGGCGGGCGTCGCCCTCCGAAAACGACGTTCCAACCATAACTGGAAACCCCAGAGGCCGCCCCCCATGCCCGTTGTGCTCGATCCCGATGCCGCCGCCGTCTATAAGGCGTTCCAGGAGGCCGGCCGGCCCGCCTACGAGACCCTGACTGCACCGGAGGCGCGCGCCTTTTATTCGCAGGCGCGCTTTGCCACCAACCCCGAGCCGCCGGAGCTTGCCCGCGTCGCAGAGCTCGCAATCCCGGCGCCGCATGGCGTGATCCCCGCCCGCCTCTACGTTCCGAAGGAACCGCGCCGGCACGATGGCCTGTCGCCGGCGCTGGTGTTCTTCCACGGCGGCGGCTGGGTGATCGGCGATCTCGACTCCCACGACGTCGTCTGCCGCCAGCTCGCGGTCGAAGGCGCGCTGATCGTGATCTCGGTCGACTATCGCCTTGCGCCCGAGCACAAGTTTCCTGCCGCCATCGAGGACGCCATCGCCGCGACCAAATGGATCGCCGCGAATGCGCGCGAGCTCGACATCGACGCCACGCGCCTTTCGATCGGGGGCGACAGCGCCGGCGGCAATCTCACCGCGGTCGTGGCGCTCGCCGCGCGCGACGCTGGCGGTCCCACGCTCGCGGGCCAGGTCCTGATCTATCCGGCCACCGATTTCGCGATGACGCACGGCTCCCACAGCGAGCCCGAGACCAGCGTGCTGCTGACCCATTCGGTGATCCGCTGGTTCCGCGACCACTATCTCAATGGCGCGGCCGACATCCACGACTGGCGCGCCTCGCCCGCGCGCGCTGCGAGCCTCATTGGCCTGCCACCGGCCTATGTGCTGACCGCCGGCGCCGATCCCCTCCGCGACGAAGGCGACGAATATGCCGAGCGTCTGAAGCAGGCCGGTGTACCCGTGACTTACAAGCACTATCCCGGTCAGTTCCACGGCTTCTTCACGATGGGAAGATTGTTGCAAGAGGCCAATGTCGCCGTGCGCGAGATCGGCGCGTGGCTGAAGGCGCTGGGCTGACGCCGTTCCGCATGCCCTCCGTTCTTCAAACCGTCTTCGCTCTCCCCCTGCGCGGGCTGACATGGCTCGGCGGTCAGGGCACGCGCGCGGTGGCGGCCATCGCGTTCATCGCGGTCGCGGTGCCGCCGCTCGGTGCGCTGCTGCGTCCCTATGTCACCGAGGCGATCTTCCTTCTGCTCTGCATCTCCTTCATGCGCGTCGATCTCGTCGCGCTGTACGGACATCTGCGCCGGCCGGCGCTGGTCGCGGCCGCCACGGCCTGGACCACGATCGGCGTGCCGCTGATCGTCGCCCTGGCCGTTTACGCGACCGGGCTGACCAATAGCTCGCCCGGCCTTGCGCTTGCGCTGATGCTCCAGGGCATGGCCTCGCCGATGATGGCGGCGCCGGCCCTTGCCGCGCTGATGGGCCTCGATGCCACCTTGGTGCTGGTCACGCTGGTGACCTCGACCGCGCTCGTGCCTTTCACCGCCTCGCTGTTCGCCAGCCTCTTTCTCGGCGGCATGCTCAGCATCGCGCCGCTGACGCTCGGCCTGAAGCTGCTCGGCATCCTCGCCGCATCGCTGCTGGCCGCGACGATCATCCGCCGCCTGTTCGGCACCGCAGCGATTCAGCGTCACAAGCGGCCGATCGACGGCATCAACATCGTCATCCTCTTGGTGTTCGCCTCCGCGGTGATGGGCGACGTCGCCACCGACCTCATCACCGATCCCCTGTTCACGATCGCCGTCGCGCTGCTGGCTTTTGCGGTCTATTTCACGCTGCTCGCCGTCACGACGCTGATCTTCCGCCGCATCGGCACCGACCGCGCCTTCGCGATTGGCCTGATGGTGTCACAGCGCAATCTGGGCCTGATGCTGGCGGCAACCGCCGGCGCGCTGCCGGCCACGACCTGGCTCTATTTCGCGCTGACGCAGTTTCCGCTTCATCTCGCGCCGTACCTGCTGATGCCGATCGCCCGGCGCTTGACCGCGCGTGCAGATACGTCGAGCGGGGCGGCGGCAAATAGCACGATCTAAGCAGTACGCATAATCCAGGATGTCTGCTTTCTCGCGTAATCGGACAGGCGGTCCCAGCTCGGAATGTCGCCTGTGGAACCCGAAGCAGTCATGCGGCATTCAGACACACAACGCCGGTTAACTTTGGTTATTTTTTTAATTTTAAATGGGAAATAAAATGTTTTATCTTAAATCGCAGACCGCTCGGCGGAGCGCAATCTAAGCGCAACTTAGGAAGGGGAGCGGATCCATGAAGGTCACCTGGGGCGTTCTTTCCGCAGCAGCATTTGCGTTAACTCTGGCGATGACGACCGTGCCGTCTGCCTCAGCTTGCAACGGCAATGGGAATTGTCCCAGCGCGCCCGGCCAAACGAGGGGAGCCGCCGGACCGATTGCAGGTGCCGGCCTTCCTATTCTCGCGATCGGGTACGGCGTGTACTGGCTGGTAAGACGGCGGCGGACCCGCTAGTTGTGTAGTCGTCGCGATCACTCATATTCGAGCTGATCTGATCGTCAGCTTCCGGACCCAAGGCGGACATTCGCCTTTGCCTCGTTGACGTCCGTTTTTGTGAAGGGTTTCGGATGCCGGCCGCATGACTGATGGCGCGGCACATTCGGCGGCCGGCGTCCGAAAGCCTCCAAGGGAGGAAACCGCGCATGGTGGGCAGGAAGGGTGCGGCGGGCTCTATGGGGATTTGAGCTCTGCGGGCGAACTGGCCGATGGAGTTCGAAGCAATGCAGCGAGCTGCGCGAGGGTAGCGGGGCTGGTGAATGATGGGTAGATGGCTTCGAACGTGATCAATCGTCGGCGGATTGGCGACGACAGCTGACCGTTGGGGCGTATGCCGTTGTGGCCGGTCGATGAGCGGCGGGCATGGCGAACTGCTTTGCAGAGCGACGGTTGCGCGCTCATGAGGTATCGATCCTGATGGCGCTGGTTGGCGGGGTCGCTTGATGGCGAGGCGTTGTGCCTTGTTCGAAGACCTCGATGACGATCATGCGGCCGCCGCAGCATGGACACGGCGGCCTGCCGCTGTCGACGACAGTCTCGGTCGGCTCATCCTTACGATCCTTGACGACGAGCAGTTCGCGCGCGCGTGCAACGTTGTCGGCGCAGGCGCTCCGCGCGAGCAGACCGTAGTGGCGGATGCGGTGGAAGCCCTTTGGCAGCACGTGGATGAGGAAGCGGCGGATGAACTCGTCTGCAGCGATCGTCATCCGCTTTTGACGGTCGTAGCCTTCGACCCGGTAATCCTTCCAGCTGAAGGTGACGCCGTGCCGGCCGAGGGCGATCAGGCGGCTGTTGGCGATAGCGACGCGGTGGGTATAGCGCGACAGATAGGCCAGCACGGCCTCGGGACCGCCAAACGGACGCTTGGCATAAACGACCCATTCCGTCTTGCGCGACGCTGTGAGCAACGCGGCGAATGATTGTGCTCCGGCGAGATGAGCGTCGTTGCCGAAGAAGCTCAGGCGCCCGGCCTGGTGGAGGGCGGCAAGGCGCTCGAGGAACAGCCGCCGAAACAGGCGTGAGAGCACACGCACCGGCAGGAAGAACCCTGGCCGGCAGGCCACCCAGCGCTGGCCGTCGGGCGAGATGCCGCCGCCCGGCACAATCATGTGGACGTGCGGGTGGTGGGTCATGGCCGAGCCCCAGGTGTGCAGCACGGACGTAATGCCGATCCTGGCGCCGAGATGCTTCGGGTCGGCGGCGATCGTCAGCATGGTCTCGGCCGAGACCTTGAACAGCAGATCGTAGATGGTGGCCCTGTTGTGATAGGCGATGTCGGCGATCCGGGCCGGCACCGTGAACACAACGTGATAATACGGCACCGGCAGCAGTTCGGCCTCACGGTCGGCGAGCCACTGCTTCGCCGCGGCGCCCTGGCACTTCGGGCAGTGCCGATTGCGGCAGGAATTGTAGGCGATGGACGTGTAGGCACAGTCCTCGCAGCGCGCGACATGGCCGCCGAGAGCTGCCGTGCGGCAACTCTCGATCGCCGACATCACCTTCAACTGGTCGAGGCTGACATGGCCGGCATGGGCGTGACGCCATGCCGGGCCATGGCTGCGGAAGATATCCGCAACCTCCAGAGCCGGGCGAGACATCAGGTGCCCAGCGTCAGCCGGGCGGCCGCGCCTCCTTGAGCTTGAGAGCGATGTGCTCCAACGGGCTCATGACCTCGCTGATGGTCTTGGTGGCGACGCGGGTGTAGAGCGCGGTGGTATCGAGCTTGGCGTGGCCGAGCAGCACCTGGATGACGCGGACGTCGACGTTCTGCTCCAGGAGGTGAGTAGCGAAGCTGTGGCGCAATGTGTGCAGCGACACGCGCTTTTTGATCTCCGCCATCTGCACGGCGGCATGACAGGCACGATTGAGCTGGCGCGTCGTCATCTGCTGCGCCGGATCGCGGCCCGGGAACAGCCAGCCTTGCGGCCGAGCCATCTTCCACCAGGCCCGTAGCAGCGCGAGCAGGCTGGGCGACAGCATGACATTGCGGTCCTTGCCGCCCTTGCCCTGCTCGACGCGGATGATCATCCGCTTGCTGTCGATATCGGAGACCTTGAGCGAGACGACCTCGTTGGCACGCAGCCCGGCACCGTAGGCCACGCTGAGAGCCGCCTTGTATTTGAGCCCCGGTGCGGCATCGAGCAGCCGTGCCACTTCCTCCACGCTCAGTACCACCGGCAGCTTGCGTGCCTCGTGAATGAATTGAGTGTGCTCGATGATATCGTGGCGCTTCAAGGTGACTTTGAAAAAGAACCGCAACGTCGAGACAGCCTGGTTGATGGTCGGCACGCCGGCGCCGCCCGTCGCCAGATGCAGCTGATAGCGACGCACGTCCTCGAAGGTCGCAAGATCGGGTGATTGCCCGAGAAACGCGGCGAAATGCTTGACCCGTTGAACGTAGTCATGTTGGGTCTTGGCTGCGAACTTCCGGATCGTCATGTCTTCGATCATGCGCCGGCGCAGTGGGCTTACTGCCTCGTCGGTCATGGGGGGCTCCTGTCTTGGGTGAAGGTTGCGAACCCCTCATCTCAAGACAGGACGCCTCGTCGCGCTATCCTCTCAGCTGCGCTGCCAGCTACCATGCCCTACCGCGCGAGCGGTTTAGTCCGTTGTGGCAATGCGGACCTCGCCATTCCGCAGAGCAAACGCCCTAGCCTGCCCGCGCCGCGCGCCGCAGCGCCTGCGGCGGCTGGCCGAAGGCGCGGATGAAGGCGCGCCGCATTCGCTCGGGGTCGCCGAATCCGGTCACTTCCGCAACGAGCTCGATCGCCTCGCGCGAGGACTGCACGCGTTCGCGTGCGACCTCGAGCCTGAGCCGCTCGATCGCCTTGGACGGTGTCGTGCCGGTCTCGGCGGCAAAGGCGCGGGCGAAATGTCGTGCGCTCATGCCGGCGCGATCGGCGAGGTCTTCCACCGTCAGCGGCGCGTCGAGATTTTCGCGCGCCCAGGACAACAGCGCGCCGAAGCGCCCGTTCGGCGTCTTCAGCTCCAGCAGCGAGGAGAATTGCGACTGGCCGCCGCTGCGGCGGTGATAGAGCACGAGGTGCCGCGCGGTCTGTTGCGCGATCTCCTCGCCGTGGTCCTCGGTAACCATCGCGAGCGCGAGATCGATGCCCGCGGAGATTCCCGCCGAGGTCCAGACATTGCCGTCGCGGGTAAAAATCTGGTCCGGCTCGAACTTCACCTTGGGATAGCGTGCGACGAAATCGCGCGTCCGCCCCCAATGGGTGGTGGCGCGGCGGCCGTCGAGCAGTCCCGCTTCGGCGAGCACATAGGCGCCTGAGCAGACGCTCGCGACCCGCACGCCACGCTTTGCCAGCCGCTGCACGAAGGCGCGCGTGGCCTCGCAGCGCGCGGCATCCGCAACGCCCGCGCCGCCGGCCACGACCAGCGTCGTGATCGCATTCGCCGACTTGAAATCACGTGCCATCATCTCGACGCCCGACGAGCTGCGCACGAGTCCCGCCGTCGCCGCCAGCACGCGAATGCCGGGCGCCTTGCCGGTGCAGCGCGCGGCGACCTCGAACGCCGAGATCGGGCCCGCCGCATCGAGCAGCTGAAAGTCCGGGAAGATCAGGATGCCGATCATGGTCATGTCCGAAAGTGAGGGAATTATGCCATTTTGGACAGAAGGGCACCATGCGATCCTGCCGGCGTCAAGCTCATTTTCGGAGGCTCCCATGTCGTCACCGCTCCAGATCGGAATCCTGGTGTTTCCGCGCGTCACCCAGCTCGACTTCACCGGTCCCTTGCAGGTGTTCGCGATGCTTCCGGGCGCCAAGCTGCACCTGATCTGGAAGCGGATCGAACCGGTGCCGAGCAATTCCGTCCTGACGCTGACGCCGACCACGACCTTTGCGGACTGTCCGCAACTCGACGTCATCTGTGTGCCCGGCGGCGGCGGCGTCAACGATCTGCTCAATGACGAGGAGGTGCTCGAATTCCTGCGTCGGCAGGCCGGAGACGCCAAATACGTCACCTCGGTTTGCACCGGAGCGCTGGCGCTCGGCGCCGCCGGCCTGTTGAAGGGCTACCGTGCCGCCACCCATTGGAGCGCGATGGAGATGCTCGGCCGGTTAGGCGCAACGCCGACCAGGACGCGCGTCTGCATCGACCGCAACCGCATCACCGGCGGCGGCGTCACCGCCGGCATCGATTTCGCGCTGACGCTGGTGTCGATCTTGGTTGACCGCACCGCGGCGGAAGCGATTCAGCTCCAGATGGAATACAATCCCGCTCCACCGTTCGACTCCGGCTCGCCCGACACTGCGCCCGCCGAGGTGCTGGCCCTGCTCCGGGAGCGCGGCGCGCAAAACCAGGCGCGCCGAACTCGAAGCCGTGAAGCGCGCGGCGGCGCGGGTGATGTAGACGTTCCACCTTCGGTGGTGGAACTGAGGTTTTAGGGGAGGAGTTAAACCCGCACGAAACTCACGGCATCCGGAGCGCAATCATGGAGCATCTCCACTACCCCAATGAAAGCACTGAATATCGTGCCGCGCGAAATGCGCTGCTGGATGAGGAGATTGCCCTCCGAGCTCAGATTGAGGCCGTTGCCGCCAGGCGTCGCGCGCTACCGCTCGGCGGCGAGGTGCTCCAAGATTACGTGTTCGAACGCATCGGCAAAACGAGCATGCCAGAACAGGTCAGGATGTCGGAGCTGTTCGGCCCTCATGAAACGCTGGTTCTGTACAGTTTCATGTATGGGCCGGAGCGCGAGCTGCCCTGCCCCGGCTGCACCCATTTGCTTGACGGGCTCGACGGCGCCGCACGGCATGTCGGCGAGCGTGCAGCGCTTCACATCGTTGCGAAATCGCCGATCGCGCGTCTCGCAGCCTGGGCCCACGAACGAGGTTGGGAACATCTGTCGCTGCTGTCCACGGCCGGCAACACCTTTGATGCGGACTACTTCGGCGACACCTCGAAGTTCTCTAAGGGTATGCGCGCGCAGCACCACGTTCCCGACGGGCAGAATTGGGACGAGACGATCTTCAACGTCTTCAGGAAAGCGAATGGCAAGATCAGGCACTTCTGGGGCTCGGAGATGAGTTTCGCGCCGCCCGCGCCGAAGCAGCATCATCGCGCCGGTGATCTGGTCGATCCGCTCTGGGGCCTGCTCGACATGACGCCTGAAGGCCGCGGCGACTTCTTCCCGAAGGTGCGCTACGACTGAGGCGCACAAACCGGCTGACGAAGTGCCTCAAAGAAAAAGGCCGCTCGGTTTCCCAAGCGGCCTTTCCTGTCTTACGGCGGCTGCACATTCCATCGGGCGATTTCGGAACTTCCAGACCGGGGGCCTATCTCCCGATCGAGTCCTTACTCGGCGGCCGCTGCATCTCGGGACAGTCGCGAACTGTTGCCCGAACCGAACGCGATGGTCTCCCATCTCCGTAAGATGGGACCATTGAGCCGCATCGCTCGCGTGAGCACAACGCCGGCGCATGCGGCATCCCCGCTGTTCCCGTTGTCCACAGCGGTTGCGAGGCGGATGCGCATGCATCCAGTGGCGAGTGGACAGACCTCAGTTCGCCGGGGTCCAGGGCTGATAGTCGCCGGTCGCCTTCGGCCGCCGGCCGCTGGCGAGCGTCGAGCCCGAGGGACGGTAGGCCTTCGCCGTACCGGTGAGATTCGGCTGGTGCGGCTTTTCCCACTCGCGCGGCTGGTAGTTGGCCTCGGTCGGCGGCACATCGACAACGTGATGGATCCAGCCGTGCCAGGACGGCGGGATGCGGCTCGCTTCGGCATAGCCGTTATAGACCACCCAGCGCCGCTCGAATCCGAGCGTCGGATCGATCGCCCCGCCGCGGGTCCGATAATAGAGATTGCCCTGCTCGTCCTGGCCGACCAGCTCCCCGTACCGCTTGGTCCAGAGTTGGGTGCCAAACGTCTGGCCATTCCACCAGGTGAAGAACTTGAGGAAGAATTGTTTCATGCGGCAAGGGCCCTGCTTCGTCGGGTCCTGATGCCATCCGGGCGCAGAAATGTCCAGTTCGGCAGGAGCAGCCGCGCTCTCCGCAAATGCGGTGCCCCCGACACGGGCGTTGCCGCAAATCGGACGCGATCCGTTCATCCCGGGTACAGCGGTCAGGTGAGACGCTTCCTGCACGCATGCAAACCGGCGTGATCCAGGAACCACTGCCATTTCGCAGGGTTGGCTTCCGGGAAAGGAGCTTGATCATGAAAAGTCTGACAGTTTTGAGTGCCGCCGCGGCCATGGCGCTGGTTCTTCCGCTGGCGAGCCCGAGCTTTGCTCAGAATCGTCCTACCGTGGGCGGTGGCGCCCATGTCGGCGGCGGTGGAGGCGGTGCTCACTTCGGCGGAGGCGGCGCACGCATGGGTGGCGGTGGCGGCGGCAGTTTCGCGGCTGGCCCCGCGGCGCGTCCAAGCGGAGGCAGTTTCGCGGCCGGCCCCGCGGCGCGTCCGAGCAGTGGCAGTTTCGCGGCCGGAACCGCAGTGCGTCCGAGCAGTGGCAGTTTCGCGGCCGGCACGGTGAGCCGACCCGCCATCTCCCCGACCGTCAGCGGCACCAGCGTCGCAACCGCCCCGTCCGGCACTTGGAGCGGCAGTGGCGGCACTTGGAGCGGCGGCTGGCGCCATCATCATCGCGGCGGCTTCTGGCCCGGCTTTGCGGCAGGCGCCGCGATCGGCGGCCTCGGGTCGTACGCCTATTATGGCGGTGGCTATGGCTATTACGACGACCCCTACTACTACGGCGACAGCTACTATGATGAGCCGTCAGTAGCGGTGGTGCCCGACAGCGGCGACGACTCCGCGGCCTATTGCGCGCAGCGCTACAGATCGTACGACCCGGCTTCGGGGACCTATCTCGGTTATGACGGCCAGCGTCATCCCTGCCCCTAAGCCGATCGATGACATTTATCGATGACATTTGAAGCAAAGGCGTCGCAGCGATGCGGCGCCTTTCGCGTGTCGATCGACCCTCACGGGCTTTGCGGAAACGTTACTCGCCGATTGTGACGCCCCCTACGCGACGCAGTCGGACCTTTATGCACTGCGCCGTGCATATCTACGTTGACCCAATCCAAAATTGACCCGACCCACGATTCGCGGATATCACAAACCACAGTGGGGACTTCGATTACTGGGAAGTGTCATGCCGCGTATTCTCGTGGTTGATGACGATCCGATGGTCGGCGCGACCATCGAGGTCCTCCTCCAACGTCAGGGCTTCGACGTCACGTTGACCGACGGCGGAGAAGCGGGATTGGCTGCGCTCGAAACACAGACTTTCGACGTGATGCTGGTCGACATCTTCATGCCGCACATGCGCGGCTTCGAGTCCATCCGCATCTTTCACGAGCGCGCGCCCGCCACGCCACTGATCGCGATGTCCGGCTACGCCTTCGCCTCGTCCGCCTCGCCTTCCCCGACTTTCTCCGCATGGCGCTGGAGCTCGGCGCGACCCGCTGCCTGCGCAAGCCGTTCACTCCGGACGCGCTGCTGACCACGATCCGGGAATGCCTCACCGGCGCGGGCGGGAGCGCACAGCCGAAGGACAAGAAAGAAGCCCCTTGATCCCAACGCAGCGCGTCATTCTCGGTGCTGGACTAGCCATCCTCCTGATCATCACCGCAGCCTCGATCGCCCTCGACGTCAAGTCGCGGTCCGATGCGGCATGGGTCAATCACACCGTCCAGGTGCAGAAGAAGATCTCCGATCTGCGCGTGCTGATGCGCCGCGCCGAGAGCGCAGCGCGCGGCTACGAGCTCTATCGCAGCCCGGGCTTCAACGACGAGTTTCAGGCGGTACGCGCCCAGATCGCGCCGGCCCTCGCCGACCTCAAGCGCGACGTGCGCGATAGTCGGGATCAAGTGGCGCTATTGGAGGGCACCGAGCCGCTGGCGCTGCGCCGGGTCGAGATTGCCGCCGCAGCGATGCGCCTGCGTGCCGAGAACGATCAGGCCGGCATTGCCGCGCTCAACAGCAAGGCCGAGGGTCGCGGCCTCATGGACACGGTGATGGGCAATCTCGACCATTTGAGCGCCCAAGAAGAGCGCCTGCTCACAGCGCGCTCCCAGGACTCGCGCCGCACCGGGACCGTGCTGCTCGGCATCGACGTTGCAGGCGCCGTGCTGATCCTGCTCCTGGTCGCGCTGGTGATGCGCGAGAGCCAGCGCGCCACGGTACAGCTCCAGAGCACGCTGACAGAGACCACGGCCGCCAAAGAGGCACTCGAGGCGGCGGTGGCCGAGCGCACCGAGCATCTTGTCGCAGCCCATGACGAACTGCGCCTGTCGGTCAACGTGCTCCAGAGCACCTTTCGCAGCATGGCGGAAGCGGTGCTGGTCATCGATACCGAAGGCGCCGTCCTACTGTCCAATCCGGCCGCCGAGCGCATCTTGTTACATCGCGCCGGCATGAATTTGCGCAATCTGCGCGCGCTGTCCGACGTCTATCACGGCGACGGCGTCACGCCGCTGAAGGCCGACGAGCTGCCGTCGACGCGCGTGCTGCGCGGCGAGCACTTCGAAGAGCTGGAGATGATCGTCCGCCCGCACGGCGGCAATCCTCCCCGCCATCTCATGATCAGCGGCCGGCCGATGCTGGACGGGCAAGGCAATATCTCGGGCGCGGTGCTGGTCTATCATGATGCCACCACCTCGCGCGAGACCGAGCGGCAGCTGTACCAGTCGCAGAAGCTGGATGCGATCGGCAAGCTGACCGGCGGCGTCGCGCACGACTTCAACAACATGCTGACCGTGATCTCCGGCAATACCGAGACGCTGGTGGAGAGCCTGAACGGCCAGCCCGAGCTCCAGCACACGGCACGGCTGATCGACGATGCCGCCGAGCGCTGCGCCGAGCTGATCCAGCATTTGCTGGCGTTCGCGCGCAGGCAGCCGCTCCAGCCGCGCAACGTCGAGATCAGCACTGCGGTCGCGGACATCGCAAAACTGCTTCGCCCCACCCTCGGCGAGCAGATCCAGATCGAGACCGTGCTGGAACAGGGGCCGATGACGACGCACATCGATCCGTCTCGGCTCACCAATGCCGTGCTCAACATGGCGATCAACGCCCGCGACGCCATGCCGAACGGCGGCAAGCTGCTGTTCGAGGCCCACCGGGTCGTGCTCGACGAGGCCTATGCGCAGAACAATCCGGACGTACGGCCTGGTCCTTACGTGATGCTCGCCGTCAGCGATACCGGCACGGGCATGCCGGCCGACGTCCAGCAGAAGGCGTTCGAGCCGTTCTTCACCACCAAGGAGGTCGGCAAGGGCTCGGGCCTCGGCCTGTCCATGGTCTATGGCTTCGTCAAGCAGTCCGGCGGCCACATCAAGATCTACAGCGAGGAAGGCCACGGCACCACGATCAAGCTCTATCTGCCGCCGGGCGAAGGCACGGCGGACATGGCGGCTCCCGTCGCGCCGCAGGCCGAAGGCGGCGCCGAGACCATTTTCGTGGTCGAGGACGACACGCTGGTGCGCAACTTCGTCACCGCGCAGCTCCAGAGCCTCGGCTACAAGACGGTGGCCGCGCCCGACAGCCGGGCCGCGCTGCAATTGATCGAGGCCGGCCAGCCGTTCGATCTGCTCTTCACCGACATCGTCATTCCCGGCGGCATGAGCGGCCGCGAGCTCGCCGAGGAGGTGGCCAAGCGCCGGCCGGGCCTGAAGGTGCTCTATACCTCCGGCTACACCGACAACGCCATCGTCCACCACGGCAAGCTCGACGACGGCGTGATGCTGCTGACAAAACCCTACCGCCGCAACCAGCTCGCCGAGATGATCAGAAAGGCGCTGAACGGCGGGATGGCGGCGAGCTGACGCGAGATGCGCTTTGCTAGATCGATGCGGTCGCCCCGAATTCGGATCACCTCTCCCGAAGGGAGAGGTCGGATCGCATCGTGAGATGCGATCCGGGTGAGGGGTTGCGGCCTCTCGTAATGCGACGCCCCCTCACCCGGATTGCTCAGGCGCGCAATTGCGCGCCATAGCGATCCGACCTCTCCCCGCTGGGGAGAGGTGAAGATCTCAGCGCGTCGCCAGCACGACGGCTCCAAGCGTGAAGATCAGCGCCGCGATCTGCCCTGGCCCGAGCGGCTCGCCGAGCGCGATCGCCGAGGTGACGACGCCGATGACAGGCACCGCCATGGTGCCGATCGCGGCGACTGAGGCCGGCAGGCGCGCCAGCGCGGCGAACCAGCTGACATAGGCGATGCAGAACTGCCCGACGACTGAATAGACCAGCAGCCACCAGCCGACCGGCGTCACCTGCGATAGATGCGTGGTCTCGACCAGGAGCCCAATGATCGAGATCGGCAGGCAGCCGATCCCGATCTGCCAGGCCGCGGCCGTGATCGGCGGCAGGTGGATCGGGTACTTCTTCGAGAACACCGTGCCGACGGCAAAGCCGAGCGCGCCGCACAGTGCCATGATGATGCCCGGCAGCTTTTCTGCGCTGGCAGCAATGCCGTTACCGCCCATGATCGAGGCAAGGCCGGCAAAGGCCATCACCAGCCCCAGCGTGCGCAAGACCGTCGGCCGCTCACCCAGCACCGGCCAGGCGATGATCGAGGCCCAGACCGGCATGGTGTAGGCGATCAACGCCGCCTCGCTCGCCGGCAGCCAGAGCAGCGCCAGGCCCATCAGCACCATCCAGCCGGTAACGTTGAGCGCGGCGGCGGTCAGTAAGCGCGGCCAGATCGCGCCGTCCACCCGCAGGCTCTGCCGGCGCATCACCGCAAGCAGCGCCAGCAGCACGGCGCCGAGCACGCCGGTCACCCCGCGCAGCGTCAGCGGCGGCAGCTCGGCGAGCAGGAATTTCGTCACCGGCCAGTTGAAGCCCCAACCGATCGAGGTAATCGCGAGGAACATCAGGCCGGCGGGGGCGATGCGCGGTCGCTGCACCGGCCTCGTCGAATCATGCATGGGGGCAGTCCGGCAAAATCGGGCTCAGCTTGGCGCGGATTCGCCGCGCAAACCACCACCTGGGCCGGCATGCCTGCCCTCACCTTCCGTAGGGCTACGTGAGTCCCGCTGACGCAATCCCATCGCCCAAAAAATATAGCTGCCCTGTGAACAGCGGGATGAAGGGTTGCGAACAGCACGGCATGCAAATTTTTTCGGTTGGGAATCCCTGAGGACTTCACTGATACTTGGCTCCACAACAGGCGCGGCCGAGACCCCTGTTATCCCCCACAATCCACCATATTTCAGTATTTGATTCAGGAACTCGCACTAGTTCTTGACGGGCGCAACGGAGAGTCCTAGCTTTCGGACCGTTCGGCGCGAGTGAGTTTGCGTCCCGCCGGCACTCCCCCAAAGGGTCTCGCAAATCTCAGCTCCGCCGGCCAGCCAAAGGCAGCGGGATGAGGGCTTGTCTGCCCTCGGATAGGGGGCGCCAGAACGGGCCGGCAACAGGCCCGCATGGCAAACGGTTGAAGTGACGGTGTGGGCGTTGAACGCATGTCGGGCGCATCCCCTTGGGGGCGGATGGGTCTGGGCATGCCGGCGGATGTGAGGTGCGCGCACCGAACAATCGCGTCGGGAGAAAAAGGGCCGGGTTCACCGGCTGAACTGCGATGCCCAGAGGCCGAACGGCCAAAAGGACTCGCGAAGCGAAATGTCGACCGGGACGCCTGAACGGAGGCGGTTCGGTCAAAGATAAGGACGGGGCAAGACCATGCGGATTGAGCGGCGCCACACCACGGTAGGACAGTCACCTTATGCGGGAATCGATTTCCGGCTGACCACGTCGGAGATTCGCAATCCCGACGGTTCGGTCGTGTTCAAGCTCGACAATGTCGAGGTGCCGACCGAATGGTCGCAGGTCGCTTCCGACGTGCTGGCCCAGAAATACTTCCGCAAGGCCGGCGTCGCCGCGCGCCTGAAGAAGGTCGAGGAGGAATCCGTCCCCTCCTTCCTGTGGCGCTCCGTGCCCGACACCGAGGCGCTTTCCGCCCTGCCCGAGAAGGAGCGCTATGTCAGCGAGCTCAGCGCAAAGCAGGTGTTCGACCGCCTCGCCGGCTGCTGGACCTATTGGGGCTGGAAGGGCGGCTATTTCTCCACGGATGAAGACGCGCAGGCCTTCTACGACGAGCTCCGCTACATGCTCGCCATGCAGATGGTCGCGCCGAACTCGCCGCAATGGTTCAACACCGGCCTGCACTGGGCCTACGGCATCGACGGCCCCGGCCAGGGCCATTATTACGTCGACCCCTTCACCGGCAAGCTGACCAAGTCCAAGTCGGCTTATGAGCATCCGCAGCCGCACGCCTGCTTCATCCAGGGCGTCGGTGACGACCTCGTCAACGAGGGCGGCATCATGGACCTCTGGGTCCGCGAGGCGCGCCTGTTCAGATACGGCTCCGGCACCGGCTCGAACTTCTCACGCTTGCGCGGCGAAGGCGAAAAGCTCTCCGGTGGCGGCCGTTCGAGCGGCCTGATGAGCTTCCTCAAGATCGGCGACCGCGCCGCGGGCGCCATCAAGAGCGGCGGCACCACGCGCCGCGCCGCCAAGATGGTCGTCGTCGACGTCGACCACCCCGACATCGAGACCTATATCGACTGGAAGGTGAAGGAGGAGCAGAAGGTCGCCGCCCTCGTCACCGGATCCAAGATCAACCAGAAGCACCTCAAGGCGGTGCTGAAGGCCTGCGTCAACTGCGAAGGCTCGGGCGACGACTGCTTCGATCCCGAGAAGAACCCGGCGCTCCGCCGCGAGATCAAGCTGGCGCGCCGCAGCCTCGTGCCCGACAATTACATCAAGCGCGTCATCCAGTTCGCCAAGCAGGGCTACAAGGACATCCAGTTCGAGACCTACGACACCGACTGGGATTCCGAAGCCTACCTCACGGTTTCGGGCCAGAACTCCAACAACTCGGTCTCGCTGAAGGACGACTTCCTGCGCGCCGTCGAAACGGATGGCGACTGGAATTTGAATGCCCGCACCTCCAAGAAGGTGACGAAGACGCTGAAGGCACGCGACCTCTGGGAGAAGATCGGCTACGCCGCTTGGGCCTCGGCCGATCCGGGCCTGCACTTCAACACCACGATGAACGACTGGCACACCTGCAAGGCGTCCGGCGACATCCGCGCGTCCAATCCGTGCTCGGAATACATGTTCCTGGACGACACGGCGTGCAACCTCGCCTCCGCCAATCTGCTGACGTTCTACAACACCACGACCAAGCTGTTCGACGTCGCGGGCTATGAGCATCTCTGCCGGCTCTGGACCCTCGTGCTCGAAATCTCGGTGATGATGGCGCAGTTCCCGTCGAAGGCGATCGCCGAACTCTCCTACGAGTTCCGCACGCTCGGCCTCGGCTACGCCAATATCGGCGGCCTGCTGATGACCATGGGCCTGCCCTATGACTCAAAGGAAGGCCGCGCGCTCTGCGGCGCGCTGACCGCCGTGATGACCGGCATCACCTACAAGACCTCGGCCGAGATCGCGGCCGAGCTCGGCACCTTCCCCGGCTACAAGAAGAACGCCGCGCACATGCTGCGCGTGATCCGCAACCACCGCCGCGCTGCGCATGGCGAGGCCTCCGGCTACGAGCAGCTCTCGGTCAACCCGGTGCCGCTCGACCACGCCTCCTGCCCGCAACAAGACCTGGTCGCGCATGCCAAGGTGGCCTGGGATGCGGCGCTTGCGCTCGGCGAGCAGCACGGCTATCGCAATGCCCAGACCACCGTGATCGCGCCGACCGGCACGATCGGCCTCGTGATGGACTGCGACACCACCGGCATCGAGCCCGACTTCGCGCTGGTGAAGTTCAAGAAGCTCGCCGGCGGCGGCTACTTCAAGATCATCAACCGCGCGGTCCCCGCAGCGCTGCGCGCGCTCGGCTATCGCGAGAGCGAGATCGCGGAGATCGAGGCCTACGCCGTCGGCCACGGCTCGCTCTCCAACGCGCCCGGCATCAACGCCTCGACCCTCAAGGCGAAGGGCTTCACCGATGAAGCCATCGCCAAGGTCGAAAAAGCCCTGCCGACCGCCTTCGACATCAAGTTCGCCTTCAACAAGTGGACCTTTGGCGAGGACTTCATCCGCGACCAGCTCGGCATCGGCGCTGAAGCCATTGCCGCGCCGGGCTTCGACCTGCTCCAGGCCGTCGGCTTCACCAAGCGCGAGATCGAGGCGGCCAACGTCCACATCTGCGGCGCGATGACGGTGGAAGGTGCTCCGCACCTCAAAGCCGAGCACTATCCGGTGTTCGACTGCGCCAACCCCTGCGGCAAGATCGGCAAGCGCTACCTGTCGGTCGAGAGCCACATCCGCATGATGGCAGCTAGCCAGCCCTTCATCTCGGGCGCGATCTCCAAGACCATCAACATGCCGAACGACGCCACGGTGGAGGACTGCAAGTCCGCCTACATGCTGTCGTGGAAACTGGCGCTGAAAGCCAACGCGCTTTATCGCGATGGCTCCAAGCTCAGCCAGCCGCTCAACTCGCAGCTCATCAGCGATGATGAGGACGAGGACGAAGCGGTCGAGCAGCTCTATGAGAAGCCGATGGCCGCGCGCGCGACCCAGGTCTCGGAAAAGATCGTCGAGAAGCTGGTCGAGCGCATCATCGTGATGCGCGAGCGCGAGAAGATGCCGGATCGCCGCAAGGGCTACACCCAGAAGGCGGTGGTCGGCGGCCACAAGGTCTACTTGCGCACCGGCGAATATGACGATGGCCGTCTCGGCGAGATCTTCATCGACATGCACAAGGAAGGCGCGGCGCTGCGCTCCTTCATCAACAACTTCGCCATCGCGGTCTCGCTCGGCCTGCAATACGGCGTGCCGCTCGATGAATATGTCGACGCCTTCACCTTCACCCGCTTCGAGCCGGCGGGCCCCGTGCAGGGCAACGACAGCATCAAATACGCGACCTCGATCCTCGACTACGTCTTCCGCGAGCTGGCGGTGAGCTACCTCTCTCGCTTCGACCTCGCCCACGTCGATCCCAACGAGACGGGCTTTGACGCGCTCGGCAAGGGCGTCGAGGAAGGCAAGGAGCCGGACGAGAACGGCGGCCACCACGCGACAAAACTGGTCTCGCGCGGCCTCACCCGCTCGCGCACGGACAACCTGTTCGTGATGCGCGGCGGCTCGACCGCGGTCTCGCAAGGCAACGACAGCGCCCCCGCCGGCGGCAACAAGGTCACGGCGCTGGCCTCGCACCGGCACCTCAGCCCGTGTCGGCGATGCCCTCGAAGGCGCCGTCGCCCTGAAGCAGGAGGCTAGCCACGACCTCTCCCCGACGGAGAAGCTCGAGCAGCTGCAGTGGAGCAAGGCCGGCACCGCCGCAACCGCCGCTCCCAGCAAGGCCGAGCGCCGCGCCGAAGCCAAGGCCAAGGGCTACGAGGGCGAGATGTGCTCAGAGTGCGGCAACTTCACGCTGGTGCGGAATGGGACCTGCATGAAGTGCGATACTTGCGGGTCTACAACCGGATGTAGCTGATGGCCGCCTTTTGGGGCTTTATCGCTTCCAATTTCTCGCACCTTCCCGCGACGGGTCTCTTGCTTGTCGCGGGACTATCTCTTTTCGGCTACCTTGCCTTGAAGGCGGTCAGCCTCTTCCTCGCTGTTCGGCTTTCCAGAAAGGCTATCGAGCGGGGGTACTCCGTCGAGGTCTCGGCGGGACGGGAGTTCTATTTCCGAATTCCCGCCTCCAAAGCCGCCACCATCAGTAAAGCAAGCATCGCGAAACCGCGGCTCACTGCCCCGGGTTCGCGAATTAGAATCCTGCGGCGGAAGCGGAAATGTACGCTGGCCACGCTCTCAGCCGCGAGCAATATCGCCGTACCACGCCTTTCGGCTCTTGAAACAGGAAGGGCAGAGCTCCTCACCAGTGACATTGACGCCATCTGTCAGGCTTTACATCTGTCCGAGGAAGAAGCTGCGGATCTAAAGCGGCTTGCGGGCCCGGAAGTACACAGCACGAAGAGGGCCCGATGACCAAGCAAACGAACAGGGCTTGCGCCCGTACTGATAGTGAGATCCGTGCAGTCGCTCAACGCCTGCGGCGTGCCCTGCTCCTCACAGATCAGCATGCGATCAATGTAGTGGACGTTGTCGAGTTTGGTCTCCCGAAGTTGATACCCGATTTCACCCTCAGCATTGTGAAAGACGATGACCTCCCATCCGACACCCTTGCGTTGGCGCGCGAGGACCCTCCGGAAATTATCGTTCGGGAATCTGTTTATTATGAAGCCGCCAAGCACGAACCAAGGGCCCGATGGATTATAGCCCATGAGATCGGACACATTATTCTTTTGCATGGCAAAGTCCCTTTACGGGGCTTTCCAAAAGCGCCTGTCGACGTAGCCAGCGCAGAACACCAAGCAAACCTTTTTGCCCGGTACTTTTTGGTAGCGCAAAATCTGGCTGAGGGGTGCAACTCGCCATCAGCGATCGCAACCAAGTTTCAAGTAACCAACTCCGCAGCAAGAGCGTGCTTTGAAGAGAATTACCGGCAATTTGGAGCAAACCTGAACAATGGATCGATAAGAGATTTTTCTGCGCACTGCGCCCCGGGTGAGAATCCGGAAACTTTGCTGATCATACGGAGCAGGGCCGAACAACTCTTAAACGAGCGGAGGATGCAATGGTGGAGCAGCCCGGCCTGCACGGCCGCCATCCCGACCAGAACGGTGAAATCCGTCACAAGAAGCAACGCTAGCCCGCGCGATAGTTGATCCCAGAACACGACTTCCATCCTGACTTCATTTGCATGGGCCAACTTCGACCCTGAATACAAGGAGGACGACATTCCGTTTTGATTTCTACGACCCGTGGGATGGGTAGAGCGAAGCGATACCCATCAATCCAGGCGCGCGAAGAGATGGTTTCAAGGGCTCACCCCCGTCCTACGAGCTTCACCGCAATCTTAAATTATTGCCGACTTTGATCGATCTAGAAATCAGAGAAGACACCAGTGCCATATTCCGCGAAAGTGATCCGCGTGCTGATAGCGTCTCCATCCGATCTCGCTGAAGAACGCAAGGTCGCAATCGAAACAACCTATGAATGGAATGCCCAACACTCCGAAGCAGAGGCCATCGTTCTGCTGCCGGTAGCATGGGAAAAGCGCCTTTGAATTTGCATCGTCTAGAGTCCGATAACCGCCCCTATTGGACTCCAAAATTGCGCGCCGGCTACTAGCCTATATGGAGGTTCCTCGACCTTGGGCTTGACGAGGTTGAGCCCGTAGGACGGTAGCGCGTAGGGTAGGTTAGCGTAGCGTAACCTACCTCTCTAGTTTCCGGGATTGCGGTGACAGTGCACTAAGTTCATTCGCTATCGTCGAGTTGCATAAAGAACCACCAAGCGCTCCCTTGCCGATCTTGTCAAAGCGAGATCGATCGCGGATGGCGGCGAGCATGGTCTCGCGCGCAGGACGCTCAAGACCCGGCAGGATGGCCCGCCGGTATCCGGCAAAATCTCACCACATGGCCGCCACGTAAGCGACAGCCCACAATCGCGATTTCAGCGCAAACGCGGCGGAGGCTCGCGGCTTCATCGATATTCAGGAGCCATTTGCAATGTTGAGTGCGGTAGAAAACAAGCCAACGGGCAAATCCGGCCGGCGCGGCGGGAAGAAGAAGGCCAGGCAACGGTCCGGGGCCGACGAGCAACACGCAACTGCAGCGCATCAATTGCCGGATGCCTCGGCGGGGATCAGCCAAGAGAACAGGCAAGAGACCAAGCAAGAGGTAGAGGCGAGCCGACAGAGCAGTGCGGAGGTACCCTCGGCTGCAGCCTTGCCGTCCGGGATGGAGATCGTTGCCAGCGCGCCCGTTGCACCGGTGGAACCCTCCCAGGCCAGCCCGCAGGCGATTGCCGATGCCTATAGCGGCTACATCAGGACCTCCCTTGAGCACGCCTGGGCCTTCCTGGGAAAGCTCGCGACAGCGCGCTCACCCGTCGAGGCCTTCGAGCTTCAGATGGAGTACGCGAAACAGGCGTGTGAATCGTTCGTCGCCGAGTCCCAGAAGATCGCCGGGTTGCATGAACAAATGACCAGACAAAGGGTCATGCATTTTGAGGGGTTCGTGGCCAGGCTCACCCAGACGACGCTCGAAATCCGCGCGACGCGTCACTAACGACAGCTGCGTATTTCGACGGCGCGGGGACAGGATGCCCGTACGATGGGTACGTTGATCGGCTTCGCTCCGCTCGACTCATACTGCGAACTGCGCTTTGCGCAGTCGCGGTACTAGCCCCTACGCGCTCACGCCCGCCCCACTCCCGCGCCCGCCATAATTTTTCCTTTGCACAATCGTTGTGTTGGACAACGGCGAGACCTATCCTTCCGGTGATCGGACTGCCTCCCATTGACGCCCGACCGGATGGAGAGCGCATCGGTGCCTGAAACGAACGACCCCAAGCCTGATAACGACAAGCCTGAGACCGCCAAGCCGGATGAGGCGCGCGCCGACGGCGGGCTGACGCGGGCCTACGACCGGATCAAGAGCGCGGAGGAAGAGCTTGCGCGGCTGGACCGGCTGGTTTCCGGAATGGAACGCGACAGCGAAGGCCAGCGGACGTCGCACGCAACCGCCGCTAGGACGGCAGCCGCAACTTCCGGAAACAAGGCGCCGACGCCGGATGCCAAAGCTCCGAATGCCGGGGTTCGCGATCAAGGCTTGAAGGGAGATCGGACCATGGTGCGCGCTTTGGTCGGCCTCGTGCTGGCGGTCGGCCTGCTCGGTGCCGCCTTCGCTTCGCAATATCGCGATGAGGCCAAATCGATCAGCAAGTCGATCATGGCACGATGGTCTCCGCCGGCTGCGAGCAGCTCCCAGCAAGCGTCCGCGGTGGAAAGTCCGGCGCAGCCGCCGACCGTGCAACTGGCCGCTGCGGATGAGCCGAGCCCGGTGCCCGCGCCGCCGGTCGCCAAGGACACGGAAAGCGCCCCAAAGCCTGCCGCCGCAGCGCCAGCGCCTGACCCGTCATCGTCTGATCTCGCGCAATCGCTCAAGGCCATCACGAGCGAGCTTGCGAGCATCAACGGCAAGCTCGAGCAACTGAAAAGCCGCAACGAGCAGACCCTGCGTGAGCAGGCCGACACCATTCAACAGCTCAAGGCGGCGCAGGAGAAGGATGCGGCGGACAATGCGCGCCTCGCCGCACAGGTCCAGGCGCTGCAAACGCAACTGAGCGCTTCATCCGCGTCTGCAGCCACCAAGCCCGTCGCGCGGAGCGTGATGAGCAACGAGGCGCATGCCCGGCCGCACGTACCGGCGGCCGAACCCCGGCGGCCCCGACCGCCGCGAGGCCCCTGGATGCCTCCGCCCTATATGGCCGACCCTTACGGCTATCCGGATTGGTGAGCCCGCAAGGCGCGGGCTTGTTTCCCGAAGGCGCGATTGGATTTGAAGCCCGTAAGGGGGGTAGATGCCTTGCGAAACCCATCATTCGCTGATCGACGTTGATGGGTTTCGCTTCGTTCTACCCATCCTACCGTCCAGCGTAGCCCGGATGAGCCAAGCGACATCCGGGGAATGCTTCGGCGCCAAAGGTCCCGGATATCGCTTCGCTCATCCGGGCTACGGATCTACCTTCCTGCCGAGCGAAGGTCTTCCGCAACACCGTCGAATGCGTTCTGACTCGCGACGGCCCCACCCGGCTGCGCATCTGGCGCGGACCGTCGACGCGCGCCGACCCCGAAAATGTCGTGCACCAGCCCGAGTTTCCCGAGCCCCAGAATGATCAGGCCGTTGATGTCGATCTCGTACCAGGCGTGCGAGAGGTAGGCGTCACGCGGAAAGCGATGATGGTTGTTGTGCAGCCCTTCGCCGAAGGTGAGGATCGTGGTCACGAATTCGTTGGTCGTGCCGTCATTGGTCTCGAAGCGGCGGTAGCCGTAGCGGCCGTCACTGTGGCAGACCGAGTTCACCAGCGAGGTGGCCATGGTCATGATGTAGCTGCGGAACAGGCCGGAGAACAACACGCAGCCGATCATCGTGTGCACGCCGCCGAACGCGTAGCCGATGGCGCCGGGAATGATCACCGCCGACAGCGCGTACCAGTACCAGCGCGTCCGCGTGAAGAACATGGAGATCGGATCGGCTAGAATATCCCTGGCGTAATATGCGCCATCGGTGGTGGCCTGGTCCCACACCCAGCCGCCTTGCGCATGCGACATTCCCTTGAGGAAGCTCGCATAGCGATTGCCGAAGCCGTCATAGTAAGGGCTATGGACGTCGCCGGGCCTGTCGGAGTGAAGATGGTGCCGGCGGTGGTTGCTCACCCATTTCAGGATCGAGCCCTGCACCGCCAGCGTGGCGATCGCGGCCAAGATCGCCCGCATCACCGGACCGCAGCGAAAACTCCGGTGCACGAAGTAGCGATGCATGAAGCCGATCCCGACCGTGGTCAGCAGGAACATGCCGACGAAGACCGAAACCTCCACCCAGCCGATGCCTTGCCAGAATGCCCAGATCAGCGCCGCGATCGAACCGCCAATCATGAAGCCGAACGCGATGTAGGAATCGAGAAACTTGGCGTCGACCAGCGGGCCTTCGACAACCACTCCCGGTGGCATTTTCGGGTCCGCAGCTGCCTCCGGCACCACGCCCTCGATTACGGTCATTTCAGCCGATCCATTTACACAAAATTAACTGTTCTGCGGCGCAACGTACAACCGGGGGTTATTTCTCGCAAGGATTGGAGCGGCCGTAGCAGCGCGGAGCCGGGCCCCGAAAAGGCGCGGTCGCGTGAAATGAAGCGAGATTTTAGGGCTGGCGGACAGCGTTAACTAAGTCCACAGGCTCCGCAATTTACGCCCACAGCGCACATGCCAAGGAAAAGCAACAGCCTCCTCCCTCGCCTTCGCAGGTTACGGCGGGCCGCCCGGTGGGCGCGGAAGACTTTCGCGTGCGCGCCGCGGGTGGTTCGGATCGCAGGCGGCATGGCGATGCTGCTTGCAGCCATCGCGCTTGTGAACAGCGTCACTCAAATGGTCCGCAAGCCGACTGAGCTGTTCGTCCTTGTCGGCCACTCCCTCGACAAGGAGCCGGCGGAGACTTGGGCGAGATACGGACCGCTGTTCCGCAAGCATTCCACCGCTGCGATCACGCCGGAATTGCTGGCCGCGCTGGCGCAGGTCGAGAGTTCAGGCAATCCGGTGGCGCGCACCTACTGGCGCTGGCGATGGAGCTTCAATCCGCTTTCGATCTACCGGCCCGCCTCCAGCGCCGTCGGTCTTTTCCAGATGACCGATCCCGCTTACGCCGAGGCCGCGCGGTCCTGTGTCCGCGGCAACGCCGTCACCGACACCGGTTGCGGGTTCACCAGTCTCTATATCCGCACGATCCCTGGCCATGCGATCGAGCTGGCATCGGTCTATCTGGACCGCCAAGTGGCTGACGTTCTCGCCCGCACCGGCGATGTGAAGGCAAGCCCGCAGCAGAAGCAGGATCTGGCCGCCTTCATCCATCTCTGCGGCGCAGGCCCGGCCACAGCCTACACACGCCGCAAGTTTCAGATGATCGCCGGCGAGCGCTGCGGCGATCACCTGGTCGCAAGCTATGTCGCCAGGGTCAACGCGATGAAACGGCAGTTTCAGCGCCTTGCGGCCGGTGACGGCGGTTAGCGGCGCGCGTAGCCCGGATGGAGCGAAGCAAAATCCGGGGTCTTGCTCCAAGCTGCACTGGTCCCGGATTGCGCGGAGCCTGTCATCGGGCGGCGCTGCGCGCCGACCCGTTGGCTCCATCCGGGCTACAGGCGCTTGCCGTGAGTGACGGCGATTAGATGATGCGTTTCGCAAGACCGTAGAGCCTGTGAGCCAATTCGTTTGTTTCGGCATGAACCTCAAGGGGCGTTAGCGTCCCTTGAGGTCGAAGCCGGCGGCGTCAGGCCGTCGGTATGCTGCTGCGGTCTATGCCTTTACGAGACGGTGTCCCTGCAGGATGTTGTTGGTGAGGGCGTACCAGAGCACAACGGCACGGACCTTCGCGATACCGCGCACGGTTAATTGCCTGAGGTCCCAGTTCCGCCATCGGGCATGGATGCATTCGCAGATTGTGCGGGCTTGGTACTGTGCCTTGCCGGCTTCGCTGGCCATGCGAGCACGCCAGGCCGCTACGCCAGGACCGTCGTTGCTCCGGGGTAAAAAGGGATCGACACCGCTCCTGGATTTGGGAGGAGGACAGTAAACCTCGATACCTTCGCCATGCGCCCATTCGATGTCCTCGCCACTGCAAAACCCGCCATCGGCGAGGTAGCGGCGTGGCAAGCGCTTCAGCCGAGCGCGCGTTCGCTCCAGCATCGGTCGCATCAAGCCGCGATCTGAGCCGCTGTTGTCGACATCGATCGCGACCACGATCAGTTCGCCGGCCGCGCTAGCCACCTGCACATTGTAGGCCGGACGGAAGCCGGCATCCGCCATCTTCATCACCCGTGCCTGCGGGTCGGTGGTAGAGGCCCGTGGCTCTTTTGGCTTTTTGCCGTTGCCGCCCTTGTCATCGAGCTGTTTTCGCTTGCGCTTGATCTCAGCCAGCGCCGCTTGCGCGGCCTGCACCCGCTCGCTGCGTTCCCGCGCCGCGCGCTCCTTAGCGGCCCGGATACGCCGATTGCTGGCTTCCGGATCCGCATCGACCTCGCGCTTGAGCTCTTCCACCACGGCCCCGGCCTGTGCCATCTGCCGATCCAGCGTCGCCTCCCGCCGGAACGATCCAGTTCCCGCACTCGCCCGTATCCGCACCCCGTCCTGGGTCAGCTTCTCCAGATCAACCAACCCTGCCTCGTTCAGGGCCACCAGATGTTCGACCAGCAAACGGTCGAGCAAGTCGGCACAGCCGACCCGGAAGTCCGACAGCGTATGATGGTTCAAAGACACGCCGCCGCAGAGCCAGCGGTAGACGTCGTGACTGTCGCAGAGCCGGTCCAGCGCCCGCGCGCTGCCAACGCCATCGCTCGTGGCGTACAGCCAAAGCGCCAGCAGCAACCGTGGCGATGGCGCCGGATAACCCGGCCTGTTCTCCCGCGCCTTGACGCGATCTTCCAACTCGCTCAAGTCGAGCCCTTCGACATAAGCCCAGATCACCCGCACCGGATGATCCTGCCCGATCAGGCTATCGATATCGACCGCTCGCAATTCGACCTGATCGCGCACAGGCTCGCGCAGCCGAGGTGCGCCCCGCGGCACCACTTCGGTGCATGGCGCCGACTGTTCCGGCAATTCGCCAAAAAGTCCGTCGTCCGCCATCATTCTCTCCAGCAAATCAATCTGCTTAGAGAATCATATCCGCCTGACGCTCGATACGGAAAAGAGTCACAGCCTCGTAGGATGGGCGGAGCGACTTGTCCGCCGTAGCGCGACGAGCGGAAGCGATACCAACGACGCTGGCGCGCGACGACGGGTTTCGCAAGAGCTCAACCCATCCTACGAACTACGCTCTATGCCCGCCTCAGCGTATCTCGCTGATCGTCACCTGGCCGGCGATCCCGCTCAGCTCGGGCTCTTGCGGCTCAAGCTCCTCATCGGAAGATGGACCGACCGAGACTTCGACCATTCTGCGCTTGACCTGTTCGCATGTCTTGCGGACGTCCTCGGTGAACAGCGCGCACTCTTCGATGCGCTTGAAGATCTTCCGACCCTCTTCACGATATCCCGCCGCCGTTTCTCGCATGAAGGCGATCGCATCATGGACCTGGGCTGTCAGCGCCTCGCATTTTTGCGCAGCGTCGATCAACTCGGTGCCCATGGCCTCGATCTCTTTTGCAGCGGACTCATAGTCGCGAATGACCGCCTCTGCACTGAGCGCGCCGACGCGCGTCACGCCCGCGGTGTGCTCGACGTAATCAGGCAGAGCAATGGAAGTAATAGAGCTTCCCGAGCGTACCGACGATATGTCCGCCTCGAGTTGGACCAGGTTAACGCCGTCCCGTCTGCGCAATTGTTCAACACTTGCCATGATTGATCCTCTCAATACGCGCCCGTACCCCTTAACAGTATTGGGTGTATTACGGGGATAAATGCCATTCTACCCCGATGTGTCCTTGACAGTCTCAGGTTTGCCATTTTTTCCTAATCGCTGACGTCGCACGCAGCGATATTGGACTTAGAGGCGTTCAACCTCTCCGGATGGCCAGGCTGGGAGGTGCGCAAGGGCTTGAGCTGTCGAGCGAAAATGAGCGCGTACGATCGGTGCAGGCGCGTAGCGAGCGTAGCCCGGATGGAGCGAAGCGAAATCCGGGGTCTTGCCTTAAGCTGCGCCAGTCCCGGATTGCGCTTCGCTTCATCCGGGCTACAGGCGCCAGTCAATTCTGCGTCCGTCGCCGGCCGAACTCCACATGCCGCAGAATGTGATGGTTGTTCACCACCAATATGGCCACCGCCACCCCTCATAGCGGACCCACGACGAAACCAGGGGCGGACCGTAGGGATCGACCCGGTCGTCTTCAGGACGATAACGATATCGTGGAACGATATAATAATCCCACGGCGTTGGCCTGAGTACGGGCGCCGTGACGATAAGTCTCTGCTGGGGTTCGCGAACGACTTGCGCCTTGCGCGCCCGGGCTTCAGCCCCTGACATCCCAAGGCTGCTCAGCACCAGGGCCGTTCCGAGCGCACACGCGACGGTCATTTTCTTCATGCATTGGCCTCCTTCCCGCCAGAGTGCTCAAGGTCGCAAGGCAAGGCAAGCCAATTCGCGCGCGACTTTGCTGGAATGACCGATGTTGGCTCGCAACTCTCCACCGTCATTGCGAGGAGCTCGCGACAAAATTGCGTAGCAATTTTGCGCTGATGCGACGAAGCAATCCAGACTGCCTCGGCGGAGGAACTCTGGATTGCTTCGCTGCGCTCGCAATGACGAAGAACGCAATGACGAAGAACGCAGCGTAGAGCTTCGCCTGCCGCCCGCACCAAACCGCCTACTCCCGCGCCCGACGCACCGCTTCCTCCAGCTTCCTCCGCTGCTTGTCCCACCGGCCCCGCTCCGCCTCGGCGCGTTCATCGATCGCAGTTCGTTCTGCCTCGATCTTCTCCGCCCGCGCCTCGTGCTCGCGCTTCGCCTTGTCCAGCGCCGCCTGCGCAATTGCGACCGCCTTGTCGCGGCGCGCGTGTTCCTTGGCGCGGGCGACCTCTTCCTTGCGGCGCTCGGCTTCGCGCCGCCGCTCTTCCTTCTCGAAGGCCGCAGCGGCCTTGCGGGCTTGTCGATCGTCGATCTTGCGGGATGGTTGCTTTGCAGTCTTGGCCGTACGCTCGCTCGGCTTGGGCTTACGTTTTGGCTTGGCCTCGCCTTCGTCGGCAAGGTCGGCTGGCAGCTCGGCGCTTTCGGTGAACGGGCCGTTCGAGCCGACCGGACGCCTGAGCACGACGCCGGGGCTTGCCATGGTCGCCGCGACGATATCGGGATCGTCGGTCTCCTTGGCCACGCCCTGATGAAACAGATTGGAGCTGGCGCCCCAGGCCTCCAGCGCCGCCTTCATCGAGGGCGCGGCGACCGCCTGGTCGTAGAAGCCGAGCGAGGTCTGGTAGGACTTCAGTTTTCTTTTCGTTTTGCTTTTCGGTTCTCTTGGCATGTCGCCCCGCGGCCCGGCGACGCGTCAGCTCCCCATCGCACCGGCGCCATTTTGGCATAGTGCCCCTGTTTTGCCCGACGAGTTAAATTCTATTTCGGGATCACCGAAGTCGGTCGGCGTCTGCGTGTCCCGGCCTTGCCCGACGGGTCACATCATTTCGGTATCGCAGAAGTGTGGAATCTCAAGATGTTCCCTACTGTGCATGGGGTTGTTTTCGTACTTTTTGTTTTGACGGGCGACGCTCGGCCTACGCCCTGAGCAACGCGTCGTACCCTGCGCGCTGAACGCCAGCAGACAAAACCCGTGCCCGAACGGATCGGCCAGCATCGCGATCCGCCCATAGGGCGCATCGCTTGCGGCAACCTCGAGGATCGCGCCGGCGCGCAGTGCGCGTTCGACGGCGGCATCGACATCATCGACGACGACGTCGATATGCACCGGCGTCCAGTGCCGCGCGTAGCGGCGGCGATCGCCGCCGGCGCCCATCGTGCCGGCCTGCTTGGTCAGCAGATACACCGGCGCCGGCCAGCCAAGCAGCTCGACGAAGTCGTTGCCGAAGCGGCGGCCGACCGTCAGGCCGAATGCAGCGGTGTAGAAGGTCGTCGCTCGCTCCACGTCGGGAACGTCGATGTTGAGGAGGAAGGTCATGATGCGAAATGTAGCCCGGATGGAGCGTCAGCGTAATCCGGGATGGCGCCGCACCTGCTGCCCCGGATTTCGCTGACGCTCCATCCGGGCTACGAAAACCTCACGGGATCTACGAAAAGCCTCACGGTATCTCGTACACCGACACCCTGTCCGCGATCCCGCTCAGCGCGACGCTGCGACGGGTCGGGTTAAGGCCGCCGGCATCCAGCAGCGTCCGCGTCTCGGCGTTGTCCACCACCGCCTCCGTCACCACGATCGCGCGCGAGGCCGCCAAGCTCTGGACGCGGGAGGCGATGTTCACGGTCTGGCCGAAATAGTCCTGCTGGCCGTTGAGGGTGACGGCGAGGCACGAGCCTTCGTGGATACCCATCTTGAGCAACAGGCCCTGGTGCTGGCGCTGGGCGCCGAGCTCGCTCATGGCCTCGCGCATGCGGATCGCAGCCGCAATGGCGCGATCGGGCGTCTCGAAGGTCGCCATCACGGCATCGCCAATGGTCTTGACCACCGCGCCCTGCTCGGAGGCGATGATCTCCTGCAGCAGGCGGAAATGCTCGTTGACGAGATCGAAGGCGACCAGGTCGCCGACATGCTCGTACAGCCCGGTAGAATCCTTCAGGTCCGAGAACAGGAAGGTTAGGCTGAGGATCTTGAGGCGCTGGCCGATCGCGAGCGTGTCGGTGCGGTAGAGATCGCGAAAGGTCTGGTTGGTGAGCAGCCGCTTTGCAGTGAGGCTCGGCTTGCGCCGGGTCAGGAGGTTGTCGAGCCGCTGGTTCATCACCCACACCGCGGGCAGCACGCGGCCGTCGGTGCGGTTCTCCAGCGTCAGCCGCAGCGGTCCCGGGCGCAGGCTGACGGCATCGACGGGAACCTCGGACTTGTTGAAGATCAGCGACAGCGTCTGGCGTTCGGCCGTCTCCTCGCCCTTGACCTCGATGTACTGCGCCGTGTGCGTCACGGGATCGAACACGATCAGCATGCCCGGCTGCACCTGCAGGGAGAGAATGGCGCGCTCGCCCGGCGGCAGGTCGACGGATTCCAGCGTCAGCTCGCGCAGCAGGCCGTCGAGGTCGGGCGGAAGCTCGATCGCCGAGCTCCAGAACACCTGGCGGTAATATTCGGCGAGCGGCAGCTCCTCGGCATTGTGCGCGGCGATCCTGCGCACGCGCGGGCTGACCGCGAAGGTCACCTCGACCAGATTGTCGAGCGTCGTCTCGTAGCCGGCGGCGCAGAAGGCGCAATGATATTGCGGGCTGTTGACCGTCTTCAGGCTCTTGTTGGCCGAGAGCACGCCGGCGCAGCTCGGGCACATCACGTTCCAGGTCATCTCGAGGATGCCGAGCCCGACCGCATGCGGCAGCCCCGCGATCATCTGCTCCTCGCCGAGACCCGCCGTCCTCGCCAGATGCAGCGCGTTCATCTTGCACAGGGCATGGTCCGGCCCCTCCCGCACCATGCGCTCGAGCATGTCGACGACAGGCGCGTCGGCCGACTGGCGCAGGACACCGAACAGGGTTTCGATCTCGCTCATGCCGTGACGCTACATGGAAGGGGGTGAGGCGGACATCCGCTTTCCGATCAGCTATGCTTGGTGAGGCAAAGCACAAGCCATAGCCGTCAATTGCTGCGTCACGATGATGGGAGTTTGCCGGGCCGCAGCAGAGGCCGAATTTTCCTTGCTTTCCCCGTTCCCGCCCCTACGGTGCGCCCGCCCACAGGGCCCGACAGGGGATGAATCGACGATGGACGATGCCGTGAAATGTCCGAGCTGCAACTCCGAGCACGCCTATCAGGACCGCGGTCTCTGGGTCTGCCCGGAATGCGGCCATGAATGGAGCGGCACGGCCGATGCGGCCGCGGAAGCCGCGCCCGAGGCAGGCGTGCGCGATGCCAACGGCAATGTGCTGGCCGACGGCGACAGCGTCATCGTGATCAAGGACCTCAAGATCAAGGGCTCCTCGTCGGTCGTCAAAGGCGGTACCAAGGTGCGCAACATTCGCCTCCAGGATGCCAGCGACGGCCACAACATCGCTTGCAAGATCGATGGCATCGGCGCGATGAATTTGAAATCGGAGTTCGTGCGGAAGGCGTAAGGTCGCGCCTACCTTTGCCGCTGCGCCAGGTAAAACCCGCACAGCACCGTCACCAGGCCCGCGGCCTGGAGTGCCGTCGGCGGCTCGCCGAGCAGGAGCCAGCCGACCAGGAGCGTCAGCGCCGGCACGATCGCGGGGAATACCGCAGCCCGGGCGACGCCGAGACGCTGGACGGAGACGGCGTAGAGATAGAGCGCGGCGGGACCTGCGAGCACGCCCTGCGCCAGCGCCTGGATCGCGTTCTCGGTGACGCCGATCGCCGCGATGCGGGCAAGCCCGCCAGTCGCGAGGTAGATCGGCAACAGCAGCAGCGACAGCACGTTGATGACGAGCGCGGCCGACACGGCTGAGACGCGCCAGTGCCGCAGCAGCGCGCCGAAGCCCGCGAACATGAATCCGGTGAGCACGAAGATCAGATCGCCCTGCACGCCGTCGGCCCCGATATGCCCGATCGATTCCGCGCCGATCACGCCAAGGCCGCCGACGATGACGAGTGCGCCGGCAAGCCGCGAGGCGGAGATCTTTTCTTTCAGGAACAATGCGGCGAGCAGCAGGCCGCCCAGCGTCGCGCTGGAGGGCTGGATCACGCTGCCATGTCCGAGCGGCACGAACAGGAAACCGGTGTAGGAGATCAGCGCCATCACCGGGCCGCCCAGCACCATCAGCGCAAGGCCCCTGCCCCAGCCGATGCCGCAGAGATCGGAGATGCCGGCGCGCAAGACCAGCGGCAGGAACGCGATCCCTGACCAGACATAGCGATGCACTAGCAGATCGACCGGCGTGAAGCCGACTTTGAGGCCGTGCCGCGTGCCGACGAAGCCGAGAGCCCAGAACAGTGCTGCGGACAGCCCGCAAACCACGCCGAGCAATGCCGGCGCCGCGTCGTTCTTCTGAATGAGAGCGTCAGCGCCGCTCGTCCGCTCATCCATGGGGAGAAGCCTTATGTCAGCAGGCCAATCCGCTCAACCCACGTGGTTGCAGGGCTGGCACGCAGCGAGGTTGCCTAGCCCGGCTCGTCGTCGATGAGCTTCACCGCACGCGCGACCGTCAAGCGCCGCAGGAGATGCACAGACTGTTCTCGGACATCGATATCGCCTTTCGTGGCGTCTACGCGCTTGGCGCGTTGCACGCGTAGCGCCTGCTCGATGCCGGTGATGACACCATGACGGAGATCGCGTTCCAGGCCGGCTTCGGCAGCTGCGCCGCTTCAACGCCGCCTTCGCCGAGCTCTACGGCCGTTCGCCCTTGAGCCTGCGCGCGCCGCGCATGCCGTCCGCATCAAGCAATGCGACCTGCAAAGCAACTGCTAAAAGGATCACGCTCGTTATGAACGAGCATACATAACCGGCGCCTTCACGCGAACTTGTTCGCGGCCGGGATTTTCGAGCGTCCCCACGCGGGCGTCGTGACGTTCATGATCACATGAGGCGGCGGGTCGCGCGCGCGGCGAGACCCGCCTGCCCTTCATGCGATGTCAGCTCAGCGGCCTGCGCCCGTCGTGACGTCCGCGGTCTTGACCTTGCGCGAGCTGAGCACCTTCACCTGGTGCGCCGAAGCAACCGTCGTGGGCGCCGCGACCTGCTGCTCGACATGGCCGGCCCCGAGCACGCCAACCTGGACGGGGGAGACCGGAAATCCATTGGCCTCATAGGTCGGCAGCTCAGCGGCGAAAGCCGAAGTAGCGCCCGCGATCGTCAGGACGGCGGCGGCGATCGTCAAAGTCTTCTTGTTCATTGGTGGTGCTCCTGATGGAAGATTCGGAGCACATTTAAGCGCGTTTTGCTGCATTGCGACATGCGTTGTTGCATTGCAATAACGCATGCAGCGCATGGCGATATGTTTAACGCGTACAAAGCTTTGGCCGAATCATGCCGGCCGCGACATGGCGCTTTTATGGGCGGTGGTCAGCCACCGAGCACGTTGCCCCAGCCGTCGAAGAGGTAGGCCTTCCAGGCCACGGTTCCATCTTCGCGCGGCCGGCTGGACTGCCGGTAGTCATCAGCCTGATCGGCGGTCCAGGTGATGATCGTGTCGGACAGACGATCATGCAGGATGGCGGGCTCGGTGGGATCGAAGGCGTCCATGGGACGAAGCGAGGAATGCGTGCTCATGGGCCGATCAACGCACGGCGCTGCGCAAGGTTGCCGCGAGGCGTCAGGCAAGACACCTTGTCACAAGACACCTTGTCAACAGCCCACGGCGAAAGCCTTGTTACCGCCTATTTCAGCGCGGTCGCGAGCGATTGCAGTTTTGCGACGAGATCGGTGCCGAGCGCATAGATGATCTCGATGATCGCGAGTGCGATCCCGGCTGCGATCAAACTGTATTCCAAGCAAATGCGGATCACTCAATTTGACGACAAAATGGGACTTGCCCTTGCAGGCATTTTCCGCCGCCGTCGCGTACGGAACGCCACGGAACCCGCGTTGCAACTTCGCAACACCCCTTCGAAAAGCTTGTTTTCGCTGAATTACGCCATTGCGCCGCCACACCGTCTTCCGAACAATCGACGCGCTGCGTGCCTTTCCGTGCAAGTCTGTTCACATCAAGACTGTTTGCATCACTGACTGTTCGAACAAGACGGGTTCGAACAGAACCGTTTGGAGGCAGGGATCATGAATGATCGGCGGTCTCTTCTGGTGGCGGTCTCATGCCCCTCGGCCGTTCTCGCCAGCTGGCTTGTGCTCTCCCTGTCTGCCTACGCGCCTGCCCTCATCGAGAACAGCGGCGCCAATGCGGCTGCCGTCTCGCGCGCGAAGGATCTCGATCGCCTCGACCTCGCCGACGTCCCACGCGCTGCGACCATCGAGGACGGCGTCGCCTTGACCGCCGAGATCGCTGCGGCGGCGGCGAGCCTGCCAACCGTTGAAACGGCAGCCGCGCCGGAGGTCCCAGCCGTCCAGCTCGCGTCGGCCGATCCCGCGCTGATATTGCCGGCGGAGCAGCCCGCGCCTCAGATTTCGCCTGAACCGGCACCCAGCGTCAGCGAGGCACCTAGCGTCAGCGAGGCTCCGCCTGCGCCGACGCCAGAGCCCGTCGAACTCGCATCCGCCGATCCCACCGAGATCGTGGCCACGGACCCATTGTCCCCCGCGACGATCGCGAGCGGATCCGCCCCGGCCGCAAGCAAGGCGCCGCCCGCGGATACCGTCGCCGTGCTCGACGAATGCTTCGTCGTGGACACCTGCATCGACCGCTATCTCTGGGCGCTCTACCAGCGCACGCCCAAGGAGGATTCGATCAAGGTCGAGGAGCGCCGCCCCGTCACAGTCAAGCGCAAGGGCAAGACGGTGACCGTGATGCGCAGCTTCACCAAGCTGGTCGACGAGGATTTCGGCTGGAAGGATCCGAAGGCGGCCGAGCACGCCGGCATGTCGATGATGGATTACGTCATCGGCGGCATGGACAAGAGCTTCAAGCGAAAACTGTTTCGCACGCTGCTCGCAGCCGAGGCCGCCGGCCTCTCGCCGGGCATCACCAGCGCGTTCCGTGACGACTATCGCCAGTCGATCGCGAGCGGCCTGAAGGCTGCCTCCGACCGCTCCTATCACGGTGGCAGCACGCGTGGTGGCTATGGCCACGGCATGGCGGCGGACATCGTGAGCACCCAGGGTAGCAACCGCGCGCAGCGCTGGGTCTCGACCGAAATCCTGTGGAAGTGGGTCGACGCCAACGGCAAGGAGCTCGGCATCGGCCGGCCCTATCTCGGCCGCGATCCGCCGCATGTCGGCCCGATCGACGGCAAGGAATACATCTCGCGCCGGGGCACGGCGGACCGCAAGGAAGCTGCCAATGCGAAGCCCAGGAAGATGCGCGCCGCGGCCCATGCAAAGCCGCCCAAAGCACAAGCCGCGCGCGAGCAGAAGGGCCCGGCAAAGCCGCAGAAGGCGGCGCAATCGGCCGGCAAGCGCGCGACCTGAAGTCGTTACGGCTCGCGGCCCTGCGGCAGCGGCACGAGACGCATCTCGGCTGTGCCGGCCTCCTGCGTGCGCACCAGCACCGCGAAGGTGGTCTCCACCGCGTGCCGCACCGCCACCTCCGTCGCCTCGCCCTTGGCCAGATGCGCCGCGATCAGACCGGTGAGGAGGTCGCCGGTGCCAAAGGGACGGATCGGCAGAAGCGGCGTCGCAAAGCGCGACAACCGGCCGTCGGCGCAGGATCGTCTCCAACTGTCCTTCGGGCGTGTCCGCGAGCGTGCAGCCGGTGGCGACGACGTCGATGCGGCCCTGTCCCACGAGCGCCGCGCACGCCGCAAGCAGGTCCTGCGCATCGGCAATCGTGAGGTCCGCAAGCAGCTCGAGTTCGAACCGGTTCGGTGTGGTCAGCTTCGCGGCCGGCAGCAGCCGATGCCGGAGCACGTCCAGGATTCCGTCGGCGACATAGACGCGGCCGTCGTCCCCGATCACGGGATCGCAGAGATAGACGAGCTTCGGATTGCGCATCAAAGCCCGCTCGACGAAGTCGGCAACGACGGCGGCATTGCCGGGCGAGCCGAGATAGCCGGTGACGAGCACGGCCGCCTCGTCGACGAGATCGCGCTCTTCAACACCCTTGAGCAGATCGGCGACCAGCTCGGTCTCCAGCACCCGCCCGCGCAGGCTCGGATAGCGCGGATGGTTCGACAGCAGCGTCGTCGGCACCGCCGCGACGTTCACACCCTCCGCCTGCATGGCATAGGCAGCCGCGCTGTTGCCGACATGGCCGTGGACCACCTGGCTTTGAATGGAGATGACGAGCATGAAGGAGGTCCGTAAGGTCAAACATCAGACGAAGCAAGGCTTGACGGGGTCTCGTACTTGAGCTCCGGTCGCAGCGCTTGCATCCTGCGCGCCAGCCGCCGCTGCCCTGTCTCCTCCGACCGCGCCAATCGATCTGCGACTGCGACATGGTCCGCATCGCTCTTGTGCTGATTGAGCTTGGCCTGGCCCTCGACTTGATCCACCACGAGATCGATGACGCGGATCGCAGCCAGCATGCTCTCGCGCTTGCTCGGTCCATCTGCGCGAGATCCCAAGGCTGCTTGGGCAACCGCGCCTCGGAGACGGCAAGCAGCGCATCGCCATGTCGGCGATTTTCGTCCAGCCCGCGCAGATGCGCCACGCCGGATAGGTGCACCGCCTCGTAGAGCCAGGTCGAGACGTTGTCGCGGGAGGCATACCAGTCATTGGAGACGTAGGCATCGTCGCCTGCAACGATCAGCAAGAATCGCCTGACGCCGCCGGCGAGCGGCACGAGCGGATTTTTGGCGGTGAAATGGATCTGCACGATGGCGCGCCCGCCGCGCTCGCCCAGCACGAATGGCACGTGCGAGGCCCGCGGCCCGCGCTCGTCCGCCGCCACGATCACGCCGAAGCCGCGTCGCCCAGCAAATTCCAGCGCGCGCTGCTCCTCGATGCGGAACTGGGGACGGAGGACATACATGGCGCGGCGCTCGATGATTGGATGAAGGACGAGGCGAGGCTAACCCATGATCCGGCGAAATCCGAAGAACAATCGGCCCGCAAACGCCGATGTCAGCAATGCCTCAGCGCCGCGCCAGCCTCGTAAGATAAGCGCAGAACATGTCGGCCATGGCATCGGCATAGGCTGCGATCTCCGCCTCGCTCCGCGTCTCTTCCGAAAAATTCTTGCCGACCTCGCTGAGCGTCGTCGTAATCAGCTCGCCGGCGAGGCTGCGCGTTGCATCCGAGGCTTTGGGCAGCGCCTCCCGCATGAAGGCGGCGACGATGCCCTCGCCGGCTGCCCGTGCCTCATGCGCCTCGGGCGCGTCGCGATAGAGCGGTGCGGTATCACTGAGCGCGATGCGGATCGCAGCCTCCTCGCATTCGGAGCGGATGAAGGCATGGACCAGCGCGCGCAGCCGCGCCGGAGGCGGCCTCGCCCGGTCCACCAGGATGCCGGCGAGCATCTCGCTGGTGCGCCGCCATTCGTCGCTCTGGAGGCGGAACAGGATGGCCGCCTTGTTCGGAAAATATTGATAGAGCGATCCGACGCTCACCCCGGCCCGCTCCGCCACCCGCGCCGTCGTGAAACGCTGCGCCCCCTCCTTCGCCAGAACCTGAACAGCGGCATCCAGGATGGCCGCCACCAGCCCGGTGGAGCGGGCCTGTTGCGGCTGTTTTCGCGAGGAAATTGAACGGCTTCGACGGTTGGCCATGGCGCCTGCGAGCAATGCGAATAGGAAATGCGACGAATTAGTCGTATTTCGATCTCCGCGCAAGCACGCGCTTCGCTGCGAACTCTGGAGACACCAAATGACCACCCCAATCATCACATCGCTTGCGCCGCTGCTGGATCGACTGTTCAGCGAGGCCGAAGCAGCAAGCGGCGCAACGCTGGCTGCCGTCGCCAATTTGTCCGATGCCGACCGGGCGCGGATGTTGCGGAGCAAGACCGCCTACCGCGATCTCTATGGACGCCTGAAGGACGCCCCGCTCGCGGTCTCGCGCGAGACCGGTACGTTGCTCTACATGCTGGCGCGCAGCTCCCGCGCCAGGACCATCGTCGAGTTCGGCACCTCGTTCGGCATCTCGACTCTGCACCTTGCTGCAGCTCTGCGCGACAATGGCGGCGGCCGCCTCATCACCAGCGAGTTCGAGTCGTCCAAGGCGGCACGGGCGCGGGACAACCTCTCGGCCGGCGGCGTGATCGATCTCGTCGAAATCCGCGAGGGCGATGCGCTGAAGACGCTCAGTGCCGATCTGCCTGACACGATCGACCTCGTGCTGCTCGACGGTGCCAAGGCGCTCTACTCCGATGTCCTGGATCTGCTCGAAGGCCATCTCAGGCCGGGCGCGATCATCGTCGCCGACAACGCCGACGACAGCCCCGACTATCTGGCGCGCGTACGCGCGCCCGGAAGCGGCTATATGTCGACGGCCTTTGCCGAAGACGTCGAGCTCTCGGTGCGGATCAACTAAGGTCCCATCGAACCGCCAGCCCCGGGCCGCCGCACGATGCATCGCGCGGCGGCTTCGTGTTGTCAGCGACCTGTCTTGGAAACTCCGGTCCTGGCGCGTGACGCGCCTGTCGCAGCCCCGTCACTCACACGTGATACCTGCTCCTGGCAAAAGCTATGTTCCGCGTGCTAAACATACCTACCGCGCGGTATCTTTTCTGCTTGCGTTCGAGCTCTCATGACATCCGCCTTCAATGCCTACGCCGCGCTTGCTCTCGCCATCGTCTTCGAGGTCACCGCCTCCGCCTTCCTGCAGCAATCGGCGCAGTTCACCCGGCCGTGGCCGACGCTGGCGATGGTGCTGTTCTACGTCGCCTCGTTCTATGCGCTGTCGGTCGCGATCCGCGTCATTCCCCTCAGCATCGCCTATGCGATCTGGGGCGGGGTCGGCATCATCCTGACCGCCACGGTCTCCTTCGTGCTGTTCCGCCAGATGCTGGATGCCGCCGCCTTCGTCGGCATTACGCTGATCGTGTCCGGGGTCGTGATCATCAACCTGTTCTCGGAGACCACGGTGCATTGATGCCGGAAAGCCGCTACACCCGCGCCAAGCAGCCCGAGCAGGTGCGGCGCGCCCTGCTCGACCACGCTGCTGCCATTGCCATGGACCATGGCGTCTCCGGCGTCACGGTGCAGGCGGTCGCTGCGGCGGCCGGCGTCACCAAGGGCGGTCTGTTTCATCATTTCGGAAGTAAGCAGGCGCTGATCGAGGGCCTGTTCGCCGATCTCCTCGCCCGCGTCGATGCCGAGATCGACAGCGCCATCGAGTCGGATCCCAAGCCGCGCGGCAGCTTCACGCGCGCCTATGTGAATGCGGTGTTCACCGGCAAGGCCTTCGGCTTCGCAACGCCCTGGGCGGCGCTGAGCATGGTCGTCGTCACCGATCCGTCGCTGCGCCGGCTCTGGAACGACTGGATCAAAGCACGGCTGAAGCGCCATCGCGCCACCGATAGCGCGCCCGACCTTCACATCGTCCGCCTCGCCGCCGACGGCGCCTGGCTGTCCTATGTCACGACGGGACAGACACGCATGAGCGCCGACCTGCGCGCCGTGCACGACCGCCTGATCGCGCAGACCTATCGACGCGCTTAGCCGGGATTCGGGACGACAGTTATTGGCTCTGTACCGCTTTGGGCGGACGTGGCGATGATCGCAGCGGTTTTGCGCCGGGCTTGGCCGCAGGACGCGGCGGCGGCCCATCGACCGACTCCAGATAGGCGGCAAGCGCCTTGGCGGAATCGGAGCTGGTCGCGTAGTGGTCCTTCAGGAACCAGGTCAGCGTCAGGCTGAAGCGTCCCTTGGCAAGGCCCCGAGGGGTGCGGTGACAGGTTGCGCAACCGTCGGCAAAGAGCTTTGCGGGCGACTTGCCGGCGTCGAGATTCTGCGCGGCCGCAACCGTCGCCGTCAGGACGGCGGCAAGAGTTCGTCAAGGGCGCGATCAAGCCGCGCCCCGGTCGAAACAGCGAAATCAATGTTGTCCCCTAGCCCGTCTTGCGGTTACGCCGCCAATAGCTGATCGAATTCGGGCGGCGCGTAGGCCTTGCCATCCTGATCAGTGATGACGACCTGCCATCCCTCACTGGCCCACACCCTTGCCTTGGCCACGATGAGCAACCGGCTCTCGCGGGCGAAACTGTACTTCTCGTTGTCGCGTTCTGCGACCATTTTGTAGGCCAATGCAAATCCCCTGGCGTTGCCTGCACCCGCTCCTCTCGTGGCAGCGGGCTTTGGCGGCAATTCGCCAGGAGCGTGGCGATTTGGTGCCATCCGCAGGCAGCACTGTGCCGGGCACGCTTCCAGCCGGGTAACCGGATGAGCGCGCGCCGCGTCCGGGACGCGATCCTGCTTGTCGCGGGCTGCTTGCCGTCAGGCGCGTCGTCATATCATGCTAAATCGGCCGCCGGTCCGTCACGACTGTCACGGGGACCGATAGCGCCTGTCCGAGCCCCGCTAGTGGACCCGGATCACGTGCGGCCGGCCGAGATTGATCAGCCCCTGCACCGCCGAGAGGCGATCGTCGAGGGCTGCGATGGTGAGCTGCAGATTGTTGCGGCGCTCGTCGAGCATGCCCATCTCGGCGCCGGTGAGCTTTGCGCTCGCCCGTTCCTTGTGGATCGCTTCGAGCGATTTGCGCAATCCGGCAATCAGGCCGGACAGCTGCTTGGCCTCCTTGGTCATCGACCGCTTCGCGACATTTTGGCGGCGCGTCTCCGCCTGGCTCTGTCTCATCGTCATCCTCCCGTGCCCCGCTGCCCCGAGTGGATGCTTACAGCTTTCGGTAGAGATATTACGATCGATGAAATCTGCCGGCGAAGAACTGACTTAAATTGTAAGGGCCTTGCGATGGCCAAAGAAAAAGCCCGGCGCTGCGGCCGGGCTTTTTTGGCAACCCTAGTGCTTTTGATGGCCGCCGCCAGGACCGCCGGCCGGCGCATTGCCGCCGCGCGGCGCCGCATTGATGTGCGGAGCGCCGCCCCCGCCCGGGTGCGACATTGCGGGCGCAGCCGCTCGCGGCGCCGGCATCTGCGCACGGGCATTCATCGGCGGACCGTGGCTGACGTTCGGCTGGGCGACATGCGGCGTCGCGGGCCGGGCTGCAGGCGCGGCCGCGCGCGGCGCTTCATGGGCGCGCGTCGGCGCTTCATGAGCGCGCGTCATCGGCTGCGCGCGAACGGCGGCACGGCTCGCAGCACGGTCGTGCATCATGCGCGCCTGCGCCTCGCGCGCACTGCGGCTTTGCACGGCGGTTCGCTCATTCGCGATGCGCTCACTCCGCGCGGCGCGGGTGCGGTCGATCGTAACCGCGGCGTTGCGCTTGGCGATCGCGGCGTTGGGCCGCGCGACCGCGGTATCCCGTCCGGTGATCGCGACATTGCCCTTGGCGTGCACACCGCTGCGCTCGAGTGCGACCGCCGCGTCACGCGTCGCCGCACGACCGATGCGGGCCGCACGTGGATCAAGCGTCATCCGCGTCGCGAAGCGCTGATGCGAAGTCCAGTAACTATTCCAATAGGCGTGGCGACGGTACCAGGGACGTCCCGCATAGTAGCTCGACCAGTACGAGGTCAGCACGAACGGGACGACGGGCACGTCGATCTCGTCGACATAGTCAGGGAGATAGACGTAGTGGTTGCGATAGAGATATTCGAGATATTGCGACGACACCCAGCCGCGATCGTCGGAGAAGCTCACATCGCACCAGGCATTGCCGCGCAGGCAACCATGGATGTTGACGCGGGCGCCGCCGGGGATGCGGTCGACCAGGGGAAAGCCCGTGCCCGGCCCGGCGCGCAGACCGGTCGAGACGGTGACGATGCCCGGCGCGGCCAGCGCGGCCGTCGGGACGAGCAGCAATGCGGCAAGTAAAACGCTTTTGAGTCTCATGGCGTGTTCCTCCTCTGCCAGTCGGAACGCGCAAGCAGAACGGGCGTTCCGCGAACGGTGGTCGCATCCGTCGAAAGATCGAGATGCACACCGCGCGCGGTTCAATATTCATTCGCCGTTCATCGGCACAGCGCCCGGTCGCGCTGCCAGGCCGTCAATTTGCTGGCAACATGACGGCGTCAAAGTACGACGCAAGCGCAGCAAAGCCGTCGAGCGGCAGCACGTTCGCGACATACTGGTCCGGCCGCACCACGACCATGCAACCCGCCTTCCGGTCGATGCCGCGCATAGCGAAGACGTCGTGCCCGCTCTTGAGATCGGGACAAAACATCTTCTCGTAATCGATCAAGCCGTAGCGGCCTTTGCGCGGCAGCAGCCACGACGGCATCGCCTCGACGGCAAGCTCGCGATGATCCTGCTGGAAGACCGCGCGCAGGTCGATCACGCTGTCGATATCGGCGCCCGTGGGCGTGTATCGCCTGATCGGCAACTCCCTGGCATCGGTGAGGAAATTGCACAGCGCGCGAATGGCTGAGCCGGCGGCGGCGGGATCTTCCGCAGGCGAAAACGCGTAGATGCGGAAGCGGCCGTCGGCCTGCGCCGCATGGCCGAGATGCACCGGCTTGGCGTCCGCCAGCCGAATCACCGGCGCGGAGTGGAAGCGCTTGCCGATGACGAGGCCTGCCGCGAGATGCTGATGTGCGGCCGTGCCGGTGAGAAGCGACGGACGGTAATGCGTCGCGGTCCCTGCCGTGTAACGGCCGTGCCGGACGAAATAGTCCTGCGTCTTCGCCGCATCGGCACCGCCGGCCTTCGCGGCGGAAGCGAGTATCCCGGCCCATTCACGATCGAAATCGATCAGCTCCTTGGCAACCGCCTGGCGTTCGGCCGAATAGGAATGCAGCAGGCTTGGGGCGCACTGCCTGCGCAGGACGGCGGCGAGCTTCCAGCCGAGATTGAAGGCATCCTGCATCGAGACGTTCATGCCCTGCCCCGCCTTCGGGCTGTGGGTATGGCAGGCATCGCCGGCGATGAAGATGCGTGGCGGGCGGGCGGCGACGTCGACCTCCGGCACGTCGTCGAACTTGTCGGTGAGGCGCTGGCCGATCTCGTAGACCGACCACCAGGCGATCTCCTTCACCTCGAGCGTATGCGGCTTCAAAATCCGCTGCGCCTTGGCGATCACGTCATCGGCGGTGATGTTGCGATTGGCGACGCGCTCGCCGATGTCGAGCTTGGCGAGCTCGACATAGAGGCGGACCATGTAACCGCCCTCGCGCGGAATGATGAGCAGGCTGCCGTCCTTCGCCGACTGGATCAGCGACTTGAAGCGGATGTCCGGGAAGTCTGTCACCGCCAGCACGTCCATCACGCCCCAGGCGTGATTGGCGGAATCACCATGCAGCTCGCGGCCGATCGACTTTCGCACCGTGCTGCGCGCGCCGTCGCAGCCGACGACATAGCGCGCCTTGATGGTTTCGATCGTGCCCTCGTTTCCGGCATCGACGCGCTCGAGGCGCACCGTCACGGCATGATCGGCGGCACCAGCGACCGGATCGACAGCGAGATCGAGCACGCGCCGGCTGTAATACGGCTCGAGCTTGGCCGGCGATTTCCGCATCACGTCGAGAAAGCCGTCATGGATGCGGGCCTGGTTGAGGATGACATGCGGGAATTCCGACAGCCCGTCCTCGACGTCCTGCACCCGGCCGCTGCGGACGATGGTCTCGGGATGCCGCTCGTCCGGCTTCCAGAACGTCGTCTCGTTGACCCAATAGGCCTCCTTCAGCACACGCTCGCTGAAGCCAAAGGCGTGAAACATCTCCATGGTGCGGCAGGCGATGCCGTCGGCCTGACCGACCAGCAGACGCCCCGGCTTCTGCTCGACGATGCAGGTCTTGATATCAGGGAATTGCGCGAGCTGGGCGGCCAGCGTCAGGCCGGCGGGCCCGCAGCCGACGATGAGGACATCGACCTCTTCGGGCACGGCGCCCGCTGCACCCGAGGCCTGAACACGCTCGGCGGGATCCGCAATCTCGGGATCGCCCGGCTGAAATCCATTCAGATGGAATTGCATGAGCACCTCTCCCGCCAAATTTCTGTTTGGATATTGCTCAGTATGCTGACTATCAGTATACTTGTCAATGATCCGCAACGCCCCTGCCAAACGGAGACCTCGGTGAAAGACAACAACGACATGCCGGGGCATCTGGCGCGCCGGTTCCAGCAGATCGCGGTCGCGGTATTCCTGGCTGAAGTCGGAGATGCCGGCTTCGATCTTACGCCGGTACAATATGCCGCGCTGGCGACCATCAAGGCCAATCCGGGGCTCGACCAGGTGACGCTCGCAGGATTGATCGCCTACGACCGCACCACCATCACCGGCGTGATCGATCGACTGGTGCAGAAGGGCCTTATCGAGCGCCGCGCCTCCAGCCGCGACCGCCGCGCGCGCGAGCTCGAGATCACTGATGAAGGCCGGCGCACGTTGCGCAAGATCACGCCCGCCGTCGAATCTGCGCAGCGCGTCATGCTGCGCGGCCTCAGCGCGAAGGAAGGCGAGGAATTGATGCGGCTGTTGCGCAAGGCGATTGCCGCCGGCAACGAGCTCAGCCGCGCGCCGTTGCGCGATGTGCAGGCATAAGCCGGTCGTTTTGTACGTAATTGTCGCAGCGCCGCGAAACCTGGAACTAACGTTCGACTGTTACGGTCGGCCCGTTCGGCGCTTAACGCGCGATTAACTTTGCGGGTCGGGAGTTTCGGATGTTCAGGTGCATTGTTGCGGCCGCGGCGATCGCGCTCGCGAGCGGTCATGCGCTCGCAAACGGCCATGGCGGCGGCGACTCCCGCCCCCGCCGAAACCCGAGGCAACGACCGCACCGGCGAAGGTGGTCCTGACCAAGCAGGGTCCCAAGCTCGTCGACCTCAAGGGCATGACGCTCTACTATTACGAGCGCGACACCACCGGCAAGACGTCGAACTGCAACGGCAAGTGCACCGAGAGCTGGGTTCCGCTAGCCGCGACGACCGACGCCAAAGCCGTCGGCGATTTCACCGTGATCAACCGCAACGACGGTAGCAAGATGTGGGCATACCGCTATCGCCCGCTCTACACCTCGCCTGCCGACAAGGCGCCGGGCGATGCCAACGGCAATGCCATGACGCTGCAATGGCGGATCGCCAGGCCGGGCGATTAAGACGAGATCGGCCCGCGGGCGTGAGCACCAGAGGTGCTCACGATGCCGCAGATGCCGGACACATCACGCCCGAGTGAGCTTTCCTCACCCGCGCCAGAACACGCCAGTCACGGCCTGCGCGTTTTGCCCAGGCGGCAGCACCACCACGGTCGAGCCCAGCTTCACCCGGTCATAGAGATCGATGACGTCCTCATTGCGCATCCGGATGCAGCCCGACGAGATCGCCTGCCCGATATATTCGGGCTGGTTGGTGCCGTGGATGCGATAAAGCGTGTCCTTGTTGCCGGCATAGAGATAAATCCCCCGCGCGCCCAGCGGGTTGGCGGGACCGCCGGGAACGCGCGCCGGATACGGCCCGAGCCGCGCCTGGATATCCGCTGTCGGAATCCAGTCCGGCCATTCCGCCAAGCGGCCGACCTGCGCGACGCCTGAGAACGCCATGGCTTCCTCGCCGACCGCGACGCCGTAGCGGATCGCTTTGCCCTCGGGCAGCACGAAATACAGGTAGCGCGCGTCGGTATCGACCAGGATGGTCCCTGGCTGCTCCTTGCGCTGGTAATCGACGATGTGGCGTAGATACTGCTCAGGTACGTTGGCCTTTGCGTAAGGCGTGTGCGCGAGCAACTGCCGGTCGCGAGCCGTCATGCTCGCATCCGTCGATGGCGAAAGCGTCGTCTGCATGCAGCCGCCGAGCGGCAACAAGGCGACGACGAACAAACAGAGAAGAGATCTTGGCACCACCGGCCCCCCGATAGCGCCCCCAGCCCCGCCAGATGCTGCCCAAATCGTGCTGAAAACAAGGCAAACCGGAACACGTGCACGTGTTCGACAAAACGGGTTCCATCACCACAAACGGCAGAGGAGCGTCGCATCATCTCCATCTCCTTGCCTTGCTTTGGTCAAACCCGGCTGGACTCGTGCGTCCCAGGGATTTGGGATGGGCCCACCTCAACAGATCGGCTCCGCGCCAATGCGGAGGACCAAAACTTAAACATCTGGGCTTCAAAAGGAGCTGCGATGCTCGCGACGCTCAACAGCAAGCAAATCGTCGATGAGATCGTGAAGGACACGGTCAAGGACAACGACCCGCACGACGCGGTTCAGATTTCTCCCGAGATCGTGCTGGTCTCGCGCGCGGGGAGCGCGGCGCCAGCGCTGGCGCCGGAGGTCGCGCCCCGTCCGGAGCCGAGGTTTGCTCCAGATCCCGCGCGTGCGCCGGAGCCCACGATCAACGTCGTCTACGGCAAGCCCGCTGCGGCCCCTTCGGTCGACACGGCGGTCCGCGTGACGGCCAGCGATGGTCCGGGCCATCGCAAGCGATCCGCGGTCGGCAAGTGGCTGCGCGGTGCGTTCGTCACGTTCCTGTTCGCGGGCGGCAGCGCGGCTGCCGCGATTGCCTGGGAGAAGCACGGCGACACCGCAAAGCAAATGCTCGCCGAATGGACGCCGGTAGTGACGTCGTTGATGCCTTCGATCTCGCTGACGTCTTCGACGTCGCAGACGACGCCCGTCGCGGCAGCGGAAGCCGCCCCGCCCGCAGCACCAGCGGCAACGGAACCAACGGCCGATCAACCCGCGACGCCGCCTCCGACCCAGCTTGCCGCCGCGCCCGCAACGGCGCAGCCGGACACCGCGCAAACGGTGCAATCGATGACGAACGATCTCGCCGCGATGGCGCAGCAGATCGAGCAGCTCAAGGCCAACATCGCCGAGTTGAAGGCCGGACAGGAGCAGATGGCGCGCGAGATGGCGAAGCCGCCTGCGCCGAGGCCAGTGGCTGTCGAGACCAAGCCGGTCGATCCGCGCCCACGCGCCTCTGCGCTCCCGCCGCGGCCTGTGCCGCCAGTTCGCAAGCCCAAGCCGGCCGTCACGCAGACTTACATGCCGGCCTATACCCCAGCGCCGCTTGCACCTCCGCCGCCATCGCAGGCTGTCGCGGCCCCGCCGCCGGCTGCGACGACGCAAGCCGTAGCCGATGACGATGGACCTGTCGTGCGTCCGCCGATGCCGCTGCGCTAGCGCAGCGCCAGGCGACACCACAGCGTCGCAGCGCTACGCTGTCCGAGTCGATGTGATGCGTTGAGTCCGGGCGATTACGGGAAGCGATGCTTCGATCGTCTTCCGCTCAAGAGAAAAGGCCGTCGGGATTTATGCCGGCGACCTTCTCTTGCAACTCCCGGTTCCCGGAGCCCGGTTCTGTTGCGATTCCATGCTTCATGATCGCGCCGCATATTTAATAAAATCTTAATGAGCTCACATGCTGCACATCATTTCTGCGCCATAAGCACAGAGATTGCGCGGCCGGATCATTCGATAAATATCGACTCGTGATACCATCCCGGATGTGTCGAGATTTCCATTGAAGACTTGTTTTTCAAACTTGGGTCATCACACCGGGGAAGTCGGATGCCTTACTACTCCTTCGATCTTGTGGTTGGTGAAGAGTTCAGGAACCAGGGCGGAATCATCCTCGAAGACATCGAGGTCGCCTCCGATCGCGCCGATCAATTGGCCACCGAACTGTCGCAGGTGAAGCCGGAGCTCCAGCAGAAGGGTTGCTCGGTGCGCGTTACCGATCGCGATCACAACGAGGTCTATCGCACGCCGCTCGACCCCGTGCCGGCGTGGCAACGCTAAGCTAATCTAGCACCGGCGGTTCGAACCAGTTCGTCAGCGACAGCCCGCCGTCGACGACGAAGGCTGCGCCAGTGACATAAGCGGAGAGCTTGTTCGACAAGACGGTGAGCGCCATCGGCGCGAGATCGTCGGCCTCGCCGAGACGCCCGAGTGGAATGTGCCGGGCCAGCGAGGCATCCGCGACGAACCCGCCGGCTGCGATCGCGCCGGGCACCAGCGCGTTGACGCGGATGTCGTGGCGGCCGAACGTCTTGGCGAGCTCCTTCACCAGCATCGCCATTGCCGCCTTCGCCGTCGAATAATGCGGCAGGTTGCGCGGCGTGCCGGCATGCAGCGAGGTGAGAAACAGGAACGAGCCCGGCCGCTTCGCCGCAATCAGCCGTTTCGCGATCTCGCGCGCCAGGTGAAAGCCGGCATCGAGATTGACGGCATGCATATCCTGCCAGGTCTTGCGATCGACCGCGAGCGCATGATCCGCCTCTCGCCGCGGCGGAGACGCGCTGTGGACGAAATGCGTGACGTCCCCGAGCGCCCCCTGTGCGGCGGCCAGCAGCTCATCGCAGGCTTCGAGCCTGGCGAGATCGCCGATCCAGGGCACCGCCAGCTCGGGCCTCTTGCTCGCGCCGATCGCGGCCTCTACCCGCTCGGCACTGATATCGGCGAAGACGGTCCGCACGCCCTCGCCGACCAGGGCCTGCGCGATCGCCCGGCCGATGCCGTTGCCCGCGCCGGTGACGAGCGCGGTGTCGCGTGCGGGATCAAATGGCGTGTTGAACAGGCTCATGTCGCGCTCCGGGGCCGGAAAGCGCCAGGTTAGCGCACCGCACGGAGGGACGACAATTGCGCTCCGGTCCCATTGCAGAGCGGCGCGCCGGACGCTAGCCTCTCAAAAAACGGAGGAGATACCAAGGATGCGCACCGGTTTTCTGATGACGGGCCTCTTGCTGCTGGCTGCACCGGCCCAGGCGGCCGACGCACCGCCGCGCTCGACCTATGTGACGATGGTGTTGCAGGCCTTCGCCGCCAAGGTCGAATGTCCGGGCACGGACCTCGTCTACCAGGACCTTGTGCAGAAGGCGCAGCAGATGCGCCTGCCCGACGGCACCACCGAGAAGGTGCGCAAGGCGATCGCCTGGATGCACACCGGCGGCAAGATGGGCGAGAAGCAGGACGACGATTTGATGGCCGAGGTCGCAGTCGCGACCCAGGCGACCGACATGGACCAGCGCCGCCTCGGCATGCCCGGCTGGTGCGAGGCCCAGAAGACCAACCTCGCCGGATTGATCCGCAGCAAGGGCGGCTAGCAGGCCGTTGCTGCGTTAAGCACGCTGCGACGAACCGTTGCTTCGGCTAACAATCGTCACAATCCTCCACACCATGCGGCCTCTTCGAATTCGAACCGGAGAGCCCTCATGCGGAGTATCCATTTCGTTTTCGCCGGCGCGATTGCGGCCGCCACGGTGCTGACCGCGCCCGTGCTGGCGAAAAATACCGACGCCCAGAAAGGCGAGGAAAAATCCACCTCGTCGTCCTGTAGTGCCTATCAGCAGGCGCCGGACGGATCGTGGGAACCCCTTCCCTGCAAGGAGACGGGCGAGCGCGCGCAGCCCCAGACACAGCATCGCACTCAGCAGCAAGGCGTTGACCGCGGGGAGCGTTGAGCACGCCCTGGGTTACAACTGTCAGCTCTGGTGCGGACCGCGCATGATCTTCATGGCGTCGACAATGTGACGCCATTCCTTGGCCTCCTCCGCCTCGCCCCGGCCCTCGCAGGCCTGCGCCTGCTCGGCGGCCTTCGCAATCGCAGCGAATCCATGCTGTTCCAGCATCTGCCGCGCGACGGTGTGGACCTGGACCTCGGACATCATGGGCGCTCTCCCGGTGGATGGAAACCGCGGTGCATCGCTCCCGCGAGTCTCTCACAACGATTGAGCCCGGGGCCTCGTTCCGTGCAGCCACCTGAGCGCACAACAAAGGCGGCCCGCCATGCCCGGCGGACCGCCTTCTCACCCACCCCAATTTGGACGCGTCGGCCGTGTCCCCTACGCGACCGCCACGCGCTTGCGCTCGATATCGTTGGGCACCTCTATATCGACCTCCAGGGTCGATACCTCGTCGCCGCGCTCGAGCCGGACGATGACCTTGGTCGGGTCCAGCGTGACGTGCTTGGACACGACGGCGAGAATTTCCTCACGCAGCACACCGAGCAGATCGGGCTGGCCACGCATTCCGCGTTCATGGGCAAGCAGGATCTGCAACCGTTCGCGAGCGACGGGTGCAGTGGCTTTCTTGCCGCGGAGAAGTCGAAGCAGACCCATGCTCATGCAGCCCTCCGTCGCAGCAGGCGGTCCATCAGACCTCTGCGCTCGGCGGGAACGTGCATCGTCACGTTCTCGCCGCAGAGGCGCTTGGCCGCGTCCATATAGGCTCGCGCCGGCGCTCCATCCGCGTTCGACAGCGTCACCGGCGTGCCGACGTTGGAGGCCTTCAATACGTCCTGGCTCTCGGGGATGATGCCGAGCAAGGGCGTTGCGAGGATCTCGAGGATATCGTCGATCGTCAGCATCTCGCCGCGCGCGGCGCGGGAGGGATCGTAGCGGGTGATGAGAATGTGCTTCTCGACCCGCTCGCCCTTCTCGGCCCGCACCGTCTTGGAATCGAGCATGCCGATGATGCGATCGCTATCGCGCACCGAGGAGACTTCCGGATTGGTCACGATCACGGCCTCGTCGGCAAAGCGCATGGCCATGGAGGCGCCGCGCTCGATGCCGGCCGGGCTGTCGCAGATCACCCAGTCGAACCGGCTGCGCAGGTCGGCGATGACCTTGCCCACGCCCTCCTCCGTCAGCGCGTCCTTGTCGCGGGTTTGGGAAGCCGGCAGCAACCAGAGATTCTCCAGCCGCTTGTCCTTGATCAGCGCCTGCGGCAGCTTTGCCACGCCCTGCACCACGTTGATGAGGTCGAACACGACGCGGCGCTCGGCGCCCATGACGAGGTCGAGATTGCGCAGGCCGACGTCGAAATCGACCACCACGACCTTGTCGCCGCGCTGCGCGAGCGCAGCCCCCAGCGCGGCGGTCGTCGTGGTCTTGCCGACCCCGCCCTTGCCTGATGTCACGACCAGTACCTTACTCATCTGAAATGTCTCCTTTGCTGGTCAGTTCAGTGCTGTAATTCGCATGGTATTCCCCTGCAGCCAGGCCTGCGCCGGCTTGCCGCGCAAGGCGGCGTCGATGTCGTCCGCAGTCTGATAAAATCCATCGATTGCAAGCAGTTCGGCCTCGATCTTCTGACAATAGATGCGCGCGCTGGTGTGACCGTTCACGCCCGCCATGGCGCGGCCGCGCAGCGCGCCGTAGACGTGGATGGAGCCCCCGGCGACCACCTCGGCACCGGAGCCGACCGAGCCGAGAATGGTGACGTCGCCTTCGGGGAAGATCACGGTCTGGCCCGAGCGCACCGGGTTTTCGAGCAGCAGCGAGGTCGGCTTGGCTTGGACTTTATCAGCCTTCTTGGGCGCGCTCGGCTCGACCACGCAGCTGCGCCCGCCCGAGAGCAGCGGCGGCATGGATGGCGTCAGCCGGCCGTCCTCCACGCCCTCGATGCCGAGCACGCGGATGTTGCGGTCCTGCAGGCTGGTCAGCAGATGGGTGATGCCGGCTTGGCTGAGGTCGACCGAGGACAGGTCGATCACCACGGGCCGGCCGGCAAAGAAGCCCGGCGAGCGCGCAATCGTGGCATCGATCTCCTGGAGCCAGTCCTGGATCGGGACCGTTGGCACGAACACGAAGGCCACATAGGAGCGCCCGCGCAGGCGCACCATTTGGCGTTGGACTTTTGCTGCAGCCTCCATAGCGGCCAACTCGTTCCCCGTTATTGAATGGTTAACGATGCGGCGGATGTGGTTAACGGCGAGTTAATTTCCCTGTCGGGTCATGTGAGACAGCGGGAGTTGGGCTGGCCAGAGGACGTTGGTCGGGAGCTCTCGCCCAGCATAAAGCTGTCATCGCCCGGCTTGACCGGGCGATCCAGTATTCCGAGACGGCTGTAGATCAAACGAAGGCCGTGGCGTACTGGATGCCCCGGTCCCGGCTCCGCCAAGGCTACGCCGGGGCCACAGGGGTGCTCGGCCGCCGAAGCTTTAGCGAAGGCGGCAAGCCGGGGCATGACAGTCGCATGTGGGGCCAGCCCCCTACTTCTTCACCTTGCTCGCATCCATCTTGATGGCGGGATCGAGCATCTTGGTCGTGAACGCCGTCGTCACATCGAACGGCTTCTCCATGCCGAGATAGGTCTGCACCAGCTCGTAGTCCTTCTTCATCCGCTCGCCGTCGATCCAGCCGAGCGCCTTCGTCGTCGTGAACTCGTCGGTCATCAGGAACTTGATGCGTTCCCACTGGCGCTCCTGGTTCTCCTTGTCGAGACCGGAGACCTGATCGAGCAGCGCTTTCAGGCACGGCGTGACGTCGGCGACGCAGGCCGCAAAGGCCTTCTGCGTGACGCGCACGAACGCCTCGACCACCTTCGGATTCTTCTGGAGATAGGCGCCGTTGACGATCAGCGAATTGCCGTAAGGATTGAGCCCGATGTCCTTCCAGTTGACGTAGCCGAGATCGGGCCCGAACTCGATCACCTTCAGATCATGCTCGTTGTAGAAGTCGCTGATGATGTCGACGGTGTGGCTCTTCAGCGCCGCGATCTTCGCGGTCGGCCCGACATTGACGAAGCCGACGGAGTCCGGCGCAAGGCCTGCGGCCTTGGCGAAGGCCGGCCACATCACGCGCGAGGCGTCGCCCGGCGGATTGCCGATCTTGTGCCCCGCGAAATCCTTCACCCCGTTCACGCCGTAGCTTTTCAGCCAGTAGAAGGTCTGGCCGGTATTGGCGTAGACGCTCATCACTGCAACGGCGTCGGCGCCCTTGCTCTTGGCCACTAGCATGGTGGCGAGATCGGCGACGCCGAACGGCGAACCGCCGGAGCCGACCTTGGCGGCGGAGACACCGGAGCCCTTGCCCGTCTCGATCGTCAGATCGATCCCGGCCTTCTCGTACCAGCCTTGCGCCTTGGCGTAATAATACGGCGAGTGATCGGCCGTCGGCGTCCAGTTCAGGATCAGATTGACCGCCTCGCCCGCGCTCGCGGACACCGCCGACACACCAATCATCAGGGCCAACACCAGGGCAGAGCCCGCCGCCTGCAAATGCTTCATCGCACCTCTCCTCATCGCCGCGACCCCGGCTTGTCGCTCTCCCCATGTGAGGATACCAATGCAACAAGCCCGCCCTCAACTTGTCAACTGTTTGGTTGGAAATGCCCGCAAAACGATCTGGCGACACCGTGCCGCAGCGCCGCGATCCCGTCGCCACCCGCAACAAGCTGCTCACCGCGGCGCGCCTCGAATTCGCCCGGCACGGCTTTGCGGGGGCCCGCGTCGACGAGATCGCCGAGCGTGCCGGCGTCAACAAGCAGCTCGTCTACCACTATTTCGGCGACAAGGACGCGCTCTATCTCGCCGTGCTCGAATGGGTCTATGAGGACATCCGCGAGCAGGAGCGCAGGCTCAATCTCGAAGGCCTGCCGCCGGAAAAGGCGATCCGCAGGCTGATCGAAGCCTCATTCGACCACCTCGCGGCAAACCCTGATTTCATCGTGCTCTTGAACGACGAGAACCGCGGCGGCGCCCGCCACGTCCGCGGCTCGAGACGGCTGGAAGCGATGCATTCCCCGCTGGTGAGAAGCGTCTCTCACATCCTCAACGAGGGGGTGCGCGCGGGCGTGTTCCGCAAGGGGATCGATCCCGTCCAGCTCTATATCTCGATTGCGGGCCTCAGCTATTTCTTCTTCTCCAACACGCCGACGCTGTCGGCGATCTTCGGCAAGGACCTGTCGAGCCGCGCCCAGCGCCGCGCCCGCCGCAGGCACGTCGCCGATCTGGTGCTGCAGTCGCTCCGGCCATAATCAACCAACTGGTTGAAACTTCCCTGAAGGCCGGTTAGGCTCGTCGTAGCGGCAAGTGACCGCGGCAACAGGGAGCAACCGGTGACAGGAGACGCGGCCCGCACCTCGCGCAGCTTTGCGATCATCCTGGTCGTGCATCTCGCCGTGCTCGTGCTCTGGCAGGTCGCGGTCGATGCCTTCCACGTGCCGAAATTCATCCTGCCCTCGCCGCTTGCCACCGTGCAGACGCTGGGAACCGAAGGCTATGCCTGGGGCGCCAACACGCTGGTGACCGCCATCGAGATCCTCGGCGGCTTTACGCTCGGCGCTTTCGTCGGCATCGCGCTTGCGGTGATCTTCAGCTGGGCGCCGCTGCTCAGCCTCGTGCTGCTGCCGCTGTTCGTGACGCTGAACATGATCCCGAAGGTCGCGCTCGGCCCGCTCTTCATCGTCTGGTTCTCCTACGGCATCGTGCCGAACATCCTGATCGCCTTCAGCATCTGCTTCTTTCCGATCCTGCTCACCACCGCACGGGGCCTGCGCGAGGTCGAGCCTGACCTGCTCGATCTCGTCAAATCGCTGCGCGGCTCGCGTTGGACGCTGTTCCGCAAGATCCAGCTGCCGGGATCGCTGCCTTACATCTTCTCCGGCATGAAGGTCGGCGCCATCCTCGCGGTCGCCGGCGCCATCGTCGGCGAGTTCATCGCCTCGGAGCGCGGGCTCGGCTACCTCATGATCCAGGTGCAGTCCTCGCTCGACACGCCGGCGATGGTGATGGCGGTCGTGCTGCTGACGCTGCTCGGGGTCGCTCTCTACGGCCTGGTGCTCGCCCTCGAACGCATGTTCGTGGTCGGCGACGCCAGGCAGAACTAAGACCAAGGACCAATCCATGCTGCTCACCCGCCAGACGCTGCCGAAGACCATTCCGGATGTCGCTGCGCTCGACGAGCTCCTGTGCCGGCCGACGCAGGCCCTGATCGACGACCTCGCCAAGGTCGAGGGCGACATCATGATCCTCGGAGTCGCCGGCAAGATGGGACCAACGCTGGCGGGGCTCGCGAAAGCCGCCGTGCCGGACCGCCGCGTCATTGGCGTCGCGCGCTTCAGCGATGCCAGCGTCAAGGACTGGCTGCATGCGCGCGGCGTCGAGACCATCAATTGCGATCTGATGGACGAGAGCGCGATTCAAGCGCTGCCAAGGGCGCCCAACATCGTCTTCATGGCCGGCCGCAAATTCGGCGCCGAGGGCGATCTGTCGCTGACCTGGGCGATGAACGCGCATGTGCCGGCCCTGGTCGCGCAGGCCTTCCCCTCATCCCGCATCGTGGCGTTCTCGACCGGCTGCATCTATCCCTTCGTCCCCGTCGACGGCAAAGGCTCGACCGAGGACATGGCGCCGAACCCGCCCGGCGAGTACGCCCAGTCCTGCGTCGGCCGTGAGCGCATGTTCGAGTATTTTTCGCGCAAGTTTTCGACACCGGGCCGCCTGTTCCGGCTCAATTACGCGATCGACATGCGCTATGGTGTGCTGCACGATATCGCCACGAAGGTGCTCACGGGCACGCCGATCGACGTCAGCCTGGGCCATGTCAACTTCATCTGGCAGGGCGATGCGTCCTCCCAGGCGCTGCGCTGCCTTGCCCATTGCACGACGCCGACCTCGCCGATCAATGTCAGTGGCCACGAGATTTTGGCGGTGCGCGATCTCGCGCAAAAATTCGGCGCAAGGTTCGGCCGCGCGCCGGTGCTGACAGGCAAGGAAGAGCCGACGGCATGGCTGACCGACACGTCGAAGGCAGTCGAGCTGTTCGGCCTGCCCGTCGTCGACACCGAGCAGTTGATCGCCTGGACCGCGGATTGGGTCTCCCGCGCCATGCCGAGCCTCGGCAAGCCCACCAAATACGAGGTGCGCGATGGACGCTACTGACGGCCCGCCAATCATCAAGCTCGGCGTCCAGGATGCGATCGCCGGGCTGGCGCTGTCGACGGAAGCGCACTGGAACCAGACCGAAGAGGACTGGCGCATCTTCCTGCGCGACGGTGTCGTGTTCGGCATCCGCGACGTCGCGCGACTGGTGGCGACCGCAGCACTGCTGCCCTATTCCGGCAACAACGCCTGGATCAGCATGGTGCTGGTGTCCGCAACGCATCGGCGCCGCGGCCTTGCAACACGCCTCGTCGACGCCTGCCTGGAAACGGCGCGCAGGAATGGCCTGACGAGCTGGCTCGATGCGACGCCCGACGGCGCCACTGTCTACGGGCCGCTCGGATTCACACCGACCCTGCAGTTGCGCCGGCTGAAGCTGGTGAAACCTGGGCCGTCATCCGCGCCGGTGCCATCAGCCGCAACGCTCGAGGCGCTTTGTGCCCGGGACCGGCGCGCCACAGGTTTCGACCGGACCGCTCTGCTGACCGCCTTTGCACGGCGCTCGGCGTCACGCATCGTCACTGCAAACGGATGCATCGCGCTGGTCCGCGATGGCAGAACTGCGCGCCATATCGGCCCCTTGTTCGCTGATCATGCCGCCGAAGCGTTGGCTCTCGTTCACGCGATCGCGGGGTCCGAGGACCGGCCGCTCCTGCTCGACGCCGTCGCCTCGCAGGGCGCGTTCCTGGAGCGATTGACCGCCTCGGGCTGGACCATCGAGCGGCCCTTCCAGCGCATGCGGTTCGGCCCCGCCACCATCGCTGCCGAAGAAACGCCATTCGCCGTTGCGGGCCCTGAATTCGGATAGGACATCATGCACCACAGCCAGATCAACAGCGACATCCGCAAGCTGATCGCCGAGGGCACCGTGCTGCCGGCGCATCCCCTCGCCCTCACCGCCGAGCGCCAGCTCGACAAGACGCATCAGCGCGCGCTGACGCGCTATTACATCGATGCCGGCTCAGGCGGCCTTGCCGTCGGTGTGCACACGACCCAGTTCGCGATCCGCGACGTCGGCCTCTACCGTCCCGTGCTCGAGCTCGCCGCCGAGACCGCCGCGAGCTGGACCAAGCGTCCATTGGCGATGGTCGCAGGCCTTGCCGGTCCAACCAGCCAGGCAACCGCCGAAGCCCGCACTGCACGCGACATCGGCTATCACGCCGGCCTGCTCAGCCTCGCAGCGATGAAGAGCGCCTCCGAGGACGAGATCATCGCGCATTGCACCGCGATCGCCGCCGAAATACCGCTGGTCGGCTTCTACCTCCAGCCGGCCGTCGGCGGCGTCATCCTGTCGAGCCGCTTCTGGCAGCGCTTCGCCTCGATCGACAATGTCGTCGCGATCAAGATCGCGCCGTTCAACCGCTATCGCACGCTCGATGTGCTCCGCGGTGTCGCCGCCGCCGGCGCGCTCGACCGCGTTGCGCTCTACACCGGCAATGACGATCATATCCTGCTCGACCTGATGCTGCCGTTCGACCTGCGCGACAACGGCGTCACCACACGCACCTATTTCAAAGGCGGCCTGCTCGGCCATTGGTCGGTGTGGACGGCGAGCGCCATCCAACAGTTCGAGCGCTGCAAGGCCGCGCGGCACAAGGACAGCGTGCCGGCCGACCTGCTCGCACTCGATGCTCGCGTCACCGACTGCAACAGCGCGTTCTTCGACGTCGCCAATAATTTTCACGGCTGCATCGCCGGTTGCCACGAGGTGCTGCGACGCCAGGGCCTGATGAAAGGGTTGTGGTGCCTCGATCCGAACGAGGGCCTCAGCCCCGGCCAGAAGCAGGAGATCGATCGCGTCACTCGCGAGCACGCCGATCTCAGCGACGACGCCTTCGTCGCCGCCAACTTGAACAAATGGCTGGCATGACCGAAGAGCCCTTCATCAGCCTGCAAGGCGTCCGAAAAGTCTACCGCAGCGGCGGTGCCGAATTCCTGGCGGTCTCCGACGTCACCATGGACGTGCAGGAAGGTGAGCTGGTCTCGTTGGTCGGCCCGTCCGGCTGCGGCAAGACCACGGTGATGAAGATATTGGCCGGCCTGCACGGCGCCGACGGCGGCACCGTGAGAATAGGCAATGCCAAGAGCCCGTTCGATCCGACCCGCGACATCGGTATGGTGTTCCAGCAGGCGCTACTCTTGAAGTGGCGCACCATCCTGGACAACGTGCTCTTGCCGGCCGAGATCGTCGGCCTGCCGATGAGAGCCGCGCGCGAGCGGGCGCGCGACCTGCTCAATCTGGTCGGGCTTGCCGGCTACGAGCAGAAATATCCGCAGCAGCTTCTCCGGCGGCATGCAGCAGCGCACCGCGATCGCGCGCGCCTTCATCCACGATCCGAAGCTGATCCTGATGGACGAGCCGTTCGGCGCGCTCGATGCGCTGACGCGCGAGCAGATGAATCTGGAGATGCTGCGGATCTGGCGCGAGAGCGGCAAGACCATCATCTTCGTCACCCATTCGATCCAGGAGGCCGTCTTCCTGTCCTCGCACTGCGCCGTGCTGACGGCGGGACCTGCGAAGATGGCCGACTATTTTGCGATCGACCTGCCCTTCCCGCGTGATCTTCCGCTGAAGACCACGGATGCGTTCGGTGCGTATGCGCGAAGGATCTATGCGAAGCTGGGGCTCGGCGCGGCGTAGACCACTTGCTCAGGTCCCGCAGGGTGGGCAAAGCGAAGCGTGCCCACCAGGGCCAGTCGAGCAAGTCGTGGTGGGCACGGCGCAAGTGCGCCTTTGCCCACCCTACGGGAGCGCGGCGCAATCGCGGCACCGCGCCCCTCAAGCTCAGCTCTTGTTGCGCGTCTTGCTGAGCAGATAGTTGTCGTAGAAGTTTTCCGCGATCTGCGTGTAGAACAGCAGCTCCTTCATGTAGGCGTCGTGGCTGTCCTTGGTCCGCTTGAACAGGTCGCTCTTGGCGGCGAGCTCGTTCAGATGGTCCTGGGTCGCGTTGTAGCAGGCTTCCAGCACCGGCTGCGGGAACGCCTTCAACTCCGCGCCATTGGCGATCAGGCGCTTGAGCGCCGCCGGATTCACGCTGTCATATTTCTCGAGCATCCAGGCACCGGCCGCCGATGCGGCCTGGTTGACGATAGCCTGGTATTGCATGGGCAGCGAGGCCCATTTCTCGTCATTGACGATCATGTGCAGCATGGCGCCGCCTTCCACCAGCCCGGGAAATGATCGTATTTGGCGAACCTTCTGGAAACCGAGCTTCTCGTCGTCATAGGGACCGACGAATTCGGCGCCATCGATCGTGCCCTTCTCGAGAGCCGGATACACATCGCCACCGGCGATCTGCTGCGGGACGACGCCGAGCCGCGCCAGCACATGGCCGCCCATGCCGGCGATGCGGAATTTGAGGCCTTTGAGGTCGTCGACGGTCTTGATCTCCTTGCGGAACCAGCCGCCCATCTGGGTGCCGGAATTGCCGCAGAGGATGGCGTGCGCCTTGAAAGGCTTGAGCGCTTCGTTGGTGAGGCCGGCGCCGCCGCCGAAGTGCCACCATAACTCCTGATGGCGATGGTTCATGCCGAAGGGCGCGCCGGTGGCATAGGCCAGCGCGGGCTCCTTGCCGATGTCGAAATCGAGCGGCGTCTGCGCCATCTCCACCGAGGCAGTGCTGACGGCATCGAGCGCCTGCAGGCCGGGCACGAGCTCGCCGGCGGCGAAGGTCTGGATCTGGAATTTGTTGTCGGTGGCTTCCGCGACGTATTTCGCAAACGTCTGCGCCGTGCCGTAGATGGTGTCGAGCGATTTGGGGAAACTCGAGGTCAGGCGCCATTTGATCTCGGGCGCGCCTTGCGCGATCGCAGGGGCCGCAACCAGCGTCGTCGCGCCCGCGACCGCGCCGCCCTTGAGGAATGTACGGCGTTTCATGATGGGGTCTCTCCCTTGAAGTCAGTTTTCAAACATATTGGTTTGGAGCTACGGTCTTCGCGGACCGTTTGCCCGTTCCTATAGCGGAGTTCAAGCTGGGACAGAAAAGGTCTGTAGCCCGGATGGAGCGCAGCGCAATCCGGGAAGGTGCCACTGACGCGCACGACCCGGATTACGCTTTCGCTCCATCCGGGCTACGAAGCTGTCGCTAGAGCAGCTTCGCGCTGACGAACAGCGCACGCACGGCGTTGGTTGCCTGCACTGCGAGCATGGCGTTACCGGCAGCGCCCTCCAGCGCCGCGACCGCATCTTCATGCAGCGAGCGGAATTCCATCCATTCCACCGACTTGAAATTGGTCAGGAACTGATAGGCTTGGCCGACGGTCGCAATCGCCAGCGTGTCACCGTTCAGCTTGATCTTGAACGTCGTGCGCAGCGGGGTCTCGGAACTTGATGGATCACTCATGGGCTGCTTCTGGACGAGGACGATTTAACGAAGGGGAAACGGCAGCCCCGCCGCGGCAGGCAAAGATCAGGAATCGGTGCTCGCGCGCTGCGAGGCGGTCGCAGACCCGCGCAGATTCGGCACCACGACCAGACGGTTGAACTCGCCATTGTCGTAGGCCTTGATGAAACGGTCATAGTCCTTGATCGAGACGCAACCGTTGGAATCGCCGCGCGGTCCGAGCATGTAATTGTGGGTGAGCAGGCCGACGCGGCCGAGCGCGCTGGTGCCTTCGACCGGAGTCATGCGCAGCGCCCGAACGCCGTGGAACAGCTTTTCGCGCGGCTTCAGCTCGTAGGTCGCCGGCGGCGTCGCACCGACCATCCGCCGATCGACATGGTCGGGATTGTCCATCATCGGGCCGAAGCCGGAATGGGCCTCGAGAGCCACGCCGCCCGGCAGGTAAACCGCCTTGGCCGAGATGTCATAGACCGCCGTCCGCGAAATCGTAGCCGAGGGCCGAAAGATCGGGCGCCTTGTTGAACAACCCGCTGTCGGGCGTCAGCGAGGCCAGCTTGATTTTGTCGGTGAATTTTTCGAAGAAATTGCGGTTATCGACCCGGGGACTGGTGTCGGCATACGCCTGGCTGGATGCGATCTGGGAGGCGAGATCGGCCTGGACCGGGCGCGAGCGCGGCATCGGGACGGCGTCGGCGCGCTGCGAGGGCCTCGCCTCCTCGGCCGGGGGCTGGTCGTCTTCGGTCAGGGTCGAGCGCCAGTCATCACCCTGCAGCTTCTCGGCGAGCATGGCCTTGGCATCGCGAAGCTTGAGCTGGACCGCGTTCAGGGCGGAGCGCTCCAGCGTCCGCAGGCCGAGTTCGCGGGCCGGCGGATTGCCGGAGGCCGAAGCGAAACGGTCCTCGAATGAAGGGGCATTGGCCGGCGGCAACGCGGCGGAGACCAGCGGGGTCGAATCGCCCATATCCGCAACCCACGCGGCAGCGCCAAGCGCCAGCGCGATCGCTGCCAGAGACAGCAATATCTTTTCGGCTCGCCCGACACGGCGGCGCGACAACAGCCTCTCGGCATGTGCTGCGTCGGAAACCATCAGATCCCCAAATCGACCCCCGGGGGCGCCCAACCCCCACCCGGAGACTCTATACCAGCTACCACATTGGGAGCCAAAAGTTAGGCATAATCGCGGCCGGCAAGGGGTCCGGTACGGCTTCCTGAGGTATCCAATGACCGATCCGTTCGATCTCAACCGCTTTGTCCGGGCCCAGGACCCGGTCTATCGCGACGTCCAGGGCGAGTTAGCCCGGGGCCGGAAGCAGACTCACTGGATGTGGTTCATCTTCCCGCAGGTCGCGGGCCTCGGCTTCAGCGCCATGTCGCAGCGCTACGCCATTGGCTCCCACGCGGAGGCCGAGGCCTACCTCGCCCATCCCGTCCTCGGGGTGCGCCTGATCGAATGCACGAGGCTCGTGCTCGCCGTTCAGGGGCGGACCATCAACGCAATCCTGGGCGCGCCGGATGATGCGAAATTCCGCTCGTCGATGACACTGTTCGGTGCGGTATCTCATGAGCCCGTCTTCGATCAGGCGATCGCCCGATATTTCGCGGGCGAACGCGACGGCGCCACGCTGGAGATCCTCGCCAAGCTCGACCGGGCATCCGGCTGAGTTGCGCGGCCACCAGCGTAAACCCGGGATTAACATCGCCTGCCTATCTTTCGCGCACAATAATTCTCCCGCGCCAATTGCCGGACAGATCATGAAAATCGGTACGCTCCTGACCACCGCCATCGTCTCGCTCTCGACCGTCGGCGGCGGCCTCGCCGTCTACGTCGCCGTGACGAAATATCAGACGATGGAGCGGATCAGCGAGGCGCAAGGCCGCCTGGCGATCGTTCGCGCTGCCAGCGACATTCCGCGCTATCTCAATCCCGAGCGCGGCTTTTCCACCAACATCCTCTACGGCCCCGCCACGATCGATCCTGCGCTGCTCGCCGAGCAGGACAAGCTGCGCACGCAGACCAACGGCGCCCGAGACAGGATGAACGCGCTGCGCAAGGAACTGCCCGGCTCCTTCGACGACGGCACCACCATTGGCAGCAACATCGACGGCATCAATGCGAAATTCACCGCGCTGCGCGAGGCCATCGACAAGGCGCTCGCGGGGCCTGCAGAGGCGCGCAAGGATGCCGCCAAGAAGATCGTCGCCGACAATGCCGTGCTCAACGGCGGCGTGACCGCGCTGCTCAACGAGCAGGTCCGCCGCATGGCGATTCTCAACGGCGACGCCTACCGGCAGGCCAGCTACGCCAATATCGCGATGACGCTGCGCGACGTCGGCGGCTTCAATTCCAGCCTGCACAAGAATCTCGTCGGCGGCAAGAAGCCTGCGACCGACGCCGAAAAGGCCGAGATCAGCCGCTCGCAAGGCCGCAACGATCAGATCGTGATGGCGCTGCAGGAATTACGTGGCAATCCAGCGACTCCGGCGAACGTCGCCGCTGCACTGGAGAAGTTCAACGCGGTCTATGTCGAGGAGTTCGGCCGCGAGCTCAAGCTGGTGAAGGACGGTGCGGTCAGCGGCAAGTACGAGCACGACGTGGACGCCTACTACGCCGCCACGCAGCGCGGCCTCGGCACCATCATCGGCGTCCGCGACGCCTTCTACGACAATGCCGAAGAGATCCTCGCCGGCGCGTCTTCGGGCGCGCGCACCAGCTTCACCATCGCGCTTGCTGGCCTTGCCGCCGTGCTGATCGCGAGCGCCGGCCTCATCGTGACCGTGCGCCGCCGCGTCTGCGCGCCGATCGTCAGCCTGACGACGCGGATGTCGCGGCTCGCCGACGGCGAAGTTGCGGAAGGCATCCCCGGCGCCGAGCGCTCCGACGAGATCGGGGCGATGGCCGCCGCGGTCCAGGTGTTCAAGGACAACATGATCCGGGCCGACCGGCTTGCGGCCGAGAAGCAGGCCGAGAATGACGGCAAGATGCGCCGCGCCCAGGCCCTCGACGACCTCACCCGCGCCTTCGAGGCCAAGATCACCGAGCTCGTCGGCGGCCTCTCGCGGGCCTCCTCCACGATGGAGACCACCGCGCAGTCGATGACGTCAACGGCGGCCCAGACCAACAGCCAGGCCGCCATCGTCGCCGCCGCCTCCGAACAGACTTCGACCAATGTGCAGACGGTTGCCAGCGCCACCGAGGAGCTGACCTCATCGATCTCGGAGATCGGCCGTCAGGTCGCGCAATCCACCGAGATTGCCGCCCGCGCCGTCGACAATGCTCGCCGCACCGGCGATACCGCGCGCGCGCTCGCCGAGGGCGCGCAGAAGATCGGCGACGTCGTCACGCTGATCCAGAGCATCGCCGAGCAGACCAACCTGCTCGCACTGAACGCGACCATCGAGGCCGCCCGTGCGGGCGATGCCGGCCGCGGCTTTGCGGTGGTTGCTTCCGAAGTGAAGTCACTGGCCGGCCAGACCGCCAAGGCCACGACGGAAATCTCCGAGCAGATCACGGCGATCCAGTCCGCGAGCGACGAGACCGTGGCCGCGATCCGCAACGTCGCCGACGTCATCGCCGAGATCGACCAGATCGGCGCCGCGATCGCGGCTGCGATCGAGGAACAGGGCTCAGCGACCAAGGAGATCGCCCGCAGCGTCCAGGAAGCCGCCCACGGCACCCAGGAGGTCAACAGCAACATATCCGGCGTGCAACGCGCCGCCGACGACACGGGAGCCGCCGCCAGGGAGGTGCTGGGCGCCGCCGAGCAGCTCTCGACCCAGTCGCGCGATCTCGCCGGCCAATTCGACCGCTTCCTCGGCGAGGTCAGGGCCGCGTAAGCGCGCGGATTCGTAGCCCGGATGGAGCGAAAGCGAAATCCGGGGCGGTGCCGTTGACGTGCGATTTCCCGGATTGCGCTTCGCTCCATCCGGGCTACGGGACTCACCGTCTCAATAAGGCGGCGCCTTGCGCGCGCGCTGTGCTTTCGCCGCCTCGATCCACCACGCCAGATCGTCGGCAAAGCGCGGGAACGAGCGCTCCAGCGCCTTGCCGCCCTCGCCGATCGGCTCCCCGTCGGCCGACAGCGTCTGCGCGATCGGGCCGACGCCGATGGTGCTCGATACCACCACCATCCCCATTTCCGACAGCGTGCCGTGCCAGGCCGTCGCGGCGCGCGCGCCGGACAGACGGCCGGCGGAATAACTCGCGATCGCGGCCGGACGCCAGAACCACTCTTCGAGGAAATGGTCGGTGAGGTTCTTCAGGCCGGGCTGGATGCCCCGATTGTACTCGCCGGTGACAAAAACAAATCCGTCGGCGCTGCGGATCTGTCCGGCCAGCTTCTCGAGCGCCTCGGGCGCCGAGCCCTCGGGATATTCCTTGTACATGCGATCGAGCATCGGCAGACCGATTGCCTTGGCGTCGATGAATTCGACGTCCTCGCCGCGGCTGCGCAGACGATTGATGACGAAATTCGCAAGGCGGATGCCCATGCGGTCGGAACGGTAGGAACCGTAGAGGACGAGAATGCGATTGCTCATGGTCGAACGGTAGCACGAAACCGGCGTTCGGCCCCAATCGATTTGTCAAATTATCGCCCGCGTCCGCGCTCCAGCGTTTGCGATGGCGTCTCGCCGAACTGGTCACGGTAGCTTCGGGAAAAATCGCTGAGATGCCAGAAGCCGAAGGCGAGCGCCACGGCCTTGACGCTGTCCGCCCCGGCGAGCAGCCGCCGTCGCACCAGCCACAGCCGGCGTAGGCGCAAATAGCGGTGCAGGCTCATGCCGCGATAGCGGCGGACGACGTCGTGCATGGTGCGCACGGACAGGCCGAGCTTGCGCGCAATCTCCTCGCTATAGATCGGCTGTGAGAGATCGTCGGACAGCAGCGCGCGGATGTCCTGGAACATCTTGAAGTGCCGCTCATCATTGGGCAGCGCGGTCCATCGCGCGGGGACAACGCTCTCAAATGCGCCGTCGACAGCCGCAAGCAGGGATTCCTTCATTGCGGCTGCCTTGAACGGCACGTCTGATTTGTCGATGGGCTCTGACGCCGCGACCAACACCTCGCGAACCACGCCGCGCAATCGGGCGAGGCTCGCGGCGGTCGTTTCGAAAATCTGGAAGCTCAGGCTCACTCGTGGCCAGCCGCGATCCGTCACCTCCGGCCTGAACATCACCGAGGCAATTTGCCGCTGCACCTCCTCGATGCTCGTGTAGGCGGCTCCGCCGCTGCCAATGACGACGACTGGTCGCGCGCGCTGCGCGCCATTGAACCGAATAGGAACATCGAGGTCGTCCATCGTGAACCCGATCGCCGTGCAACTCTCGACGAGTTGTCCGTCAACCACGCGCGGAAATGCGCGCGTCAAATTTACGTCGCAACCGGGCAGCGACAGAATGGTCTGCTCAGCAGAAATTCTTCGTACGAAAGGCGTGAACTCGAAATCCAGGCCTCGTATGGCGTTCCGAAATTCGTCGACGTCTGAAAAGCGGAATATCTTTGGTGCCAACCTCGGCACGTCATCAATGCTGTTCATGGCAATATGAAATGCACCGTCGTAACCGACGTGTGCATCCGGCAGCGGTACCGGTTCGCTTCCCCCTTCTGTTTCCCGTCGGACCTGAAGAATCAATCCTAATGTGTTGCGATCAGTTGGGAAGGGTCCAGGTGAAAGGACAAGCTGGGGCGTCGAGTCTTGCCAAATTTCGATAGCATTTTCCGAAAATTCGACGGTGCATAAATACCCCGGCATTTAATTTCTAAAATCAAAAATTAACACCTTTGAGGCGCAATAGTCTTCGTTAAATCGTCAAAGTTATTTCGATTCAGGCTCCTGCCATGATGGCAAACTCGCCTGCTGATATTCTGGTCGAGTTGGAAGATGCGGTCGCAACGTGCCCGCTGGAACGCTGCGGTCGCATCCTCGCCGGTATTATACAGCTACTTACCTGCAGTCGTGACCGGCCTCAGCAATTGCTTGCCAATGTGGTCGATGGCGTTCTTCTGCGATTGGCAGAACGGGTTGATGCCAGTGCCCTGATTCAACTGGGCGCGGCGCTTGCCGAGCTCAAGGCGGCTCCGCCGAAGACCTTGCTGCGTCTTGCCGCACACCCCGATCCGGACGTGGCGTGCCCTGTCCTGCTCAAATCGAAGACCCTCTCCAGGGTCGATCTCGAGACGATCGCCGCCTCGGGCGGCGAACGACAACAATGCGCCATCGCCGCCCGCGAGCGCGTCGAGCCGCCGCTGACCGAGGCGCTGATCAAGAGCGGCGGCCGCGCCGTCCACCTTGCGTTGATCGGTAATCCCGGGGCCAAGCTCTCGCAGGCCGCCTATTCCGCGCTGATCGCCCGGACTGGGCAGGACGACGAGATCACGAAGGCGCTCGCGCTCAGGCCAGATACGCCCGAGCTCATCGTGCGGAAACTGCTGTCCGCCTCCAACGGCCAGGAAAGGCCGGCGAAGCTCAACGCCTCATCAACGCCGCCGCACAACGCGACATCGAGCGCAACTGCCACCTTGCCACCGCCCAAGCTGCCCTGCCAGGCGGCCTATGCGAGCGCGAGGCCGGAGATCGTCGCCCTCAACCGCGTCGGCAAGCTCAACGATTCCACCGTCAACCGCTTCGCGATCCGCGGCGAGACCGCCAATCTGTTCACGGCGCTGTCGGTGCTCTCGGGGGCGCCGCTCGACATCATCGAGCACGTCATGGCCGATGAGGATTGCGAAGGTCTGGTCATGGCCTGCCGTGCTTCACGACTGAATTGGCAGACCACGCTGGCCATCCTGAGCAACCGCAGCGGCCGACGGCTTTCCTTTGCCGAGCGCGAACGCGCGCAACGGATCTTCGACACGCTGCTTCTGTCGACCAGCCAATGGACGGTGCGCTGGGGGAAATCACCGCAAACGCCAAGACAAACGATAGGGCACATCGCAGCGCAAGATTGGGGGACAAGCAATGAGATTCGATGGCCGCAAGGCGGGGCGCGTTCGGATGGACCACCGGCAGCCCGTCAACCTGATGGGCTCAGACGGTACTTGGCGGCGCAGCTGTGTTCTGCTCGACGTATCGCAGACAGGTGCGAAGGTCGAGGTCGAGGGTACGCTGGACGTGCTCCAGGCCAAGGAATTCTTCATGCTGCTGTCGTCGACGGGGCTCGCCTTTCGGCGCTGCGAGCTGGTCTGGATCGATGGCACCACGGCCGGGCTCCACTTCGTCACCGCGGGCGGCAAGAAGAAGCCGGCGAGCGCGCCGGCAACCGCTACGCGGAATTCCGCCGGAAGCAAATAGGCCGAGAATTCATCCCGCACATTGGACCCCACGACATCGAAGGTCAAACCGTGCAGAACCCGCGAACCACGCTCAGGCCCTTCGATCGTGACGGCATCCGGGATGCCGAGGCGGCCCGTCCCTTCGTGCATGTGCTGGCCGACACGTCCGACAAGCTGGCCCGTGTCTGCTCGATTCTCGAGGAGCGTTTCGCCGTCGCGGGCGAACGGCTCGACGCCGAGGCCAAGCTGTCGCAGGTTCCGTTCGCCATCGTCATCCGCGCAGAGCTTCGCGACCTCGACAACATCGCGGCCATCAAGAAACGGGCCGGCAAATTGGCCAAAGCGAAGAAGCGGATCTTCCTCATCGAGGACACGTCTCACGTCGGCGTTTCGCAAGCCTATGCGCTTGGAGCGACGCTCGTCCTGCCCGGCACGATCAGCCGGGCCAAATTGCTGTTGGCGCTGTCTGATCCGGCCGATCCGTCCTCTGCCTCGTCAGGCGAGACTGCACAGTTTGACGACGCAGTTGAGATCGGGGCAACCGCGTTCGCCTCGATGTTCACGGCGGTCACCCTCGACCAACCCCTCGACGTGGACGGCACCAAGGAAGCCGGCCGCCAGATTGCCGATCGCATCACTGAGCATGGTCTGTCGGAATGGCTCACGACGGTGCGGCGTCATCACGAAGGAACCTATCAGCACTGCCTGATCGTGACCGGTGTCGCCATCGACTTCGGTCTGAGCCTCGGCGTCGGAAGAGCCGATCTGGAGCGCCTCTACTCGGCGGCCATGTTCCACGACATCGGCAAGGCGCAGATCCCGCTCGCCATCCTCGATAAGCCGGGTCGTCTCGATGCCGAGGAGCGCGCCGTGATCGAGACCCACCCGGCCGCTGGCTACGAGTTTCTGAAGGGTCACGGCAAGATTTCGCCGGAGATCCTCGATGCCGTGCGTCATCATCACGAATATCTCGACGGGAGCGGGTATCCGGATGCCCTCTGCGCCGAAACCATTGGCGACATCGTGCGAATTCTCACGATTTCCGACATCTTCGCAGCGCTCATCGAGCACCGGCATTACAAGCCGACCATGCCGCGCGCGGAAGCTTACGACATACTGCGCGGGATGGCCGGAAAGCTGGAGAAGGCGCTGGTGACCGCGTTCAAACCGGTCGCGCTCACGAGGTGAGCGCAGCGACGGCGCCGCAAAACCGGCTAGTGCGTCGCGCGGTATTGCGCGCGGTGCGGAATGGAGCGGCAGGCCAGCCCGTCAGCCAGCAGCTTCATGTCCTCGTGCTTGCCGCTGCGGATCAGCCGGCCGAACTCTTCGGGTGTGAAAGGAAGACTTGGATCATCATCGATCGGGCGCCGCACTCGCGGACCGAAGAACCATCGAACCAGGCTAGCCAGCCGCCGCATCTCAATTCCCTCGCGCCAGCAACAAACCTCTCAGTCTGCATATTGTTCCTCCCGCCCCTTCGAGATTGCAAGAGCTTGCCAGCGACTCCGCACCAAAAAAAATTTCGCCAGAGAACAATCTCCTCTTTGTCGTGCTAATCGGCAAAACCCACGTACCGCACGAACTCCTCGTTAAGTTCGCGGTCCGAGCGAACGGCATTCGCGGCAAAGCCGTCGTCGGGATAGCCCATCGCGACGCAGGTCATGATCACCTCGTCCTCGGGAATCTTCGCGACCTCGCGCACGATATCCGAGCGCATGATGCCCTGTCCGTTGATCACCGAACCGAGGCCGCGATCCCACGCCGCGAGCACGATGCCGTAGCAGAGCGCGCCGAGATCGAAATGGCAGACCGCGCCGGGATCGAGCACGCGGTCATAGGTCAAGACCAGCGAGACCGGGGCGTCGAACTGGCGGAAGCCGCGCAGCACCCAGTCCTGGCGCATCGGCTTGTCGTCGCGCGCGATCCCCATCGCGCCGAACAGCTTCTTGGCGATGTCGACCTGTCGCGTGCGGTGCACGCCCTGGTACTCGCCATGGCTGACGATGTCGCGCTTGACCTTGGCGCCGGCGATCATCTCCTCCATGTTGCGGCGGCGCACCTCTTCCAGCGGCCTGCCGGTGAGCACGTGGACATGCCAGGGCTGGGTGTTCATCGACGACGGCGCGCGCTTGGCGCTCTCGATGATCGCCTCGATCACCGCGCGCGGCACCGGCTCGTTCCTGAAGCCGCGCACGCTGCGGCGCGACTGGACCAGCGTTTCGAATTCCACCTTCAAGACCTCCCTGCCCTTTTCGTCCGGCGTTGCGCTAGAACCGCCGGTTGCCGATGCCGCGCGCAAAATCTATGCTAACCCGCAAGCAAGACCAAGAACCCTGGAGGACCTGTCATGGCCGCGCCGCTCGATCCCGTGATCGCCGAGATCATTCCGCTCATGCCAATGCGCGATCCCGCGGTCATGACGCCACAGAGCGCCCGCGATTCCTTGCGCGCACTGGCTGCCTCGCGCGCCGCCATCCCGCCACCGCCCGTCGACAGCGTACAGGATATCAAGGTGAAAGGCGGCGCCGGCCCGCTCGATGCACGCGTCTATCGGGTCGGCACCACGCCCGCTCCGACCGTGGTGTTCTTCCATGGCGGCGGCTGGGTTGCGGGCGATCTCGAAACCCACGACCGGCAGGCGCGCAACCTCGCGATCGAGACCGGCGCGGTCATCGTCTCCGTCGACTATCGCCGCCCGCCCGAGACGCGCTTTCCCGGCGCCTTCGAGGACGCCTTTGCCGCGGTGAGTGACATCTTCAACCGCGTCGCGGAATTTGGCGGCGATGCAAAGCGCTTGGGCGTTGCCGGCGACAGCGCCGGCGGCAATCTCGCGGCGACTGCCGCGATCGCCTGCCGCGATGCCGGCATCGAGCTCTCTGCGCAATTGCTGGTCTATCCCGTGACCGACGTCCTCGGCAGCTATGCGGATGCGCGCGAGAACGCGCGCTATCCCTCGCGCGCCGAGAATGCCGACGGCTACTTCCTCTCCCGCGCCGTGATGGAATGGTTTTGCGGCCATTATCTCGCCGATCCCGGCCATGCTTCGGACTGGCGCGTCTCACCGCTGCGCGCGGCATCCCTCGCCGACGTCGCGCCCGCCGTCGTGACCACCGCCTGGTTCGATCCGCTGCGCGACGAAGGCGCGGCCTACGCGCGGGCACTGGAGGCCGCCGGCGTGCGCGTGAAACACCATGAGGGCCCAGGCCTGATCCACGGCTATTTCGGCATGGGCGATGCCTCAGACGTCGCGCGCGCCGAGGCGCAGCGTGCACGCGCCGACTTCAAGGCCCTGCTCGCGCGGGGCGTATAGGGATGCGACAAATCCGTAGCCCGGATGGAGCGCAGCGTAATCCGGGTTTCGTCTCACGCGGACGGTCGAGCGATACGGTTGGTCTGCCCCCGGATTGCGCTTCGCTCCATCCGGGCTACAGGACCGGCTAAATGTTCCGCGCCCGCTGCGCGTCGGTGTGCCCCCAGGTCTCGTCCCAATCCTGGCCGGCGGCATCGACGACGCGGCCATCGGCTTCGAAGAACTTGTTCGGCACCTGGAAGATCGCCAGGATCAACGCGCCGTCCGGGCACCAGGCGGCGTGCCGGCTGCCCGCCTCGCGCCAGATGAATTCCCCGGCCTTGCAGGCGATCCCCTTGGCTGGCCCGTCCTTGTCGACGAGCGCGCCCTCGATGACGTAGCTCTGCTCGATGCCGACATGCTCGTGATCGGGCAGCACCGATCCCGGGGCAAAGCGCATCAAGGCGGTCATCAGACCGCTGCTGCGATCGAACAGCAGGGTCTTGGCTTCGCACCCCGGAAAGCGCGTCTTTTGCCAGTCCATCTCCTGCGGCTGAACCAGGTGAGAATGCCGGTCGGCGGCTTCCTGGTCTATCGGGATCACGGCGTCCATCACGATGCTCCCTCTCTCTATCTCAACCGTCTGAAGCTAGCAGGATCGCCCGGCCTGGTCAGCGAGCAGTGCAATAAGTGGGAGCGTTTGCCGATCGCGCCCGAAAAATCGGCAGACAGGCCGGACGACGCCCGCTCATCCTGCTTGATTGCGCCACGATTCCCGGCTCCAATCCTCCCGCCATTTCTGGTTTAGGGAGACACCCATGATGAAGCGGATTTTCCTCGCGGCGATCGTTGCCACCTTTGCAGCGGGCTCGGCCTTCGCGCAAGAAACCTGCGAGAGCAAGGCGATCGGCAAGGACGGCAAGCCCCTGGCCGGTGCCGCCAAGACCTCGTTCCTGAAGAAGTGCAAGGCCGAGGCCTGCGCGCCCAAGGCCGTCGGCTCCGACGGCAAGCCGCTCGCCGGCGCCGCCAAGAACAGCTTTATGAAGAAGTGCGAGACCAGCGCGTAAGGCGCTACGAATTCGCAGCTTTTCTAGCGAACAGTTGCTGCACAATTCGTCATGCCCGGGCTTGTCCCGGGCATCCACGTTCTTGTTTCCGTCGCAAAGATCGTGGATGGCCGGGACGAGCCCGGCCATGACGAAAGAGAAACTTCACTCCCGCTTGAAGCGATAATCGAACGCGTCGCCGAGTGGCTTGATCAGTCCGGCCGTCGGCGCCGGAAAATGCACCGGCAGGATCAACGTGTCGGTATCCGCAACGGACGCGAAGAACTTTCGCCGCGACACCGCCGACTGCTTCGGATCCCAATCCGGCTTCGCCGACCAATCCGGTTCGCGGCACTGGATCTGATGATGCATGAGATCGCCCGCGACCACCGCGCGCTGGCCCTTCGAGACAATGTTGACGCAGCAATGGCAGGGCGAATGCCCCGGCGTCGGCGTCAGCGTCACGGTGTCGTCGAGCGCGTAGTCGTCATCGACCAATAGCGCCTGTCCCGCTTCGACGATCGGCAGGCAATTGTCGCGAAACACGGTGCCCGGCGGATTGTTGCCCTTGGCGTGCTCGGCCTCCCAGGCCGCATACTCGCGCTTGTGGAAGACGTATGTCGCGTTCGGAAACGTCGGCACCCAGCGCCCGTCGCGCAAAATGGTATTCCAGCCGGTGTGGTCGATGTGCAGATGCGTGCAGAACACGTAGTCGATCTGCTCGAAGCCGATGCCGAGCGCGAACAATTCGTTGCGCCAGCGCTCCTTGCCGGGAAAATCGAACGGCGGCGGATGGCCCTTGTCCTCGCCGGTGCAGGTGTCGACCAAAATCGTGTAGCGCGGCGTGCGGACCACGAAGGTCTGGTAGGTGATCACCATCATGCCGCGCGCGGCGTCGAACACCTCCGGCTCCATCGTCGGCAGATGGCGAGCGAACACGCCCTCGTCATAGGCCGGGAAGAAATCCTGCGGCCGCCGCCACGGCCCTTCGCGCTCGATCACCGCATCGATGGTGATATCGCCGATCCGCAGTTGCTTCATGGTGGTTTCGCTCCCCTTTTTGAGGGAGCGTAACGAGAGCGCCAGGGACCTTCAAGCAAGCGAGTTCATTGAAACTCTCTCGATTTGGTTGTAGCCCGGATGGAGCGAAGCGTAATCCGGGAAAGCCCCTCGCATGGTCCGCTATCGTCGCAATTTCGTCCCGGCCGGGACCTTCTTCTTCACCGCAACGCTGGATGATCGACGATCATCCGTGCTGATCGACCATGTCGACAAACTACGCGGCGCATTCCGCATGACGCGCGTCGAACGGCCATGCTCCATCCGGGCTACGAACGACATCAAGCGGCCTCTTGTAGCCTGGATGGAGCGAAGCGCAATCCGGGGCACAATAACCACACGGTACGACCGCGCGCGTGGCACGACCCCCGGATTGCGCTGTCGCTCCATCCGGACTACCGCCCACCTACGACCGCAACCCCGGCGCCTCCTGCCCGGTGCGCGCGACATATTCCGTATAGCCGCCGCCGTACTGATGAATCCCCTCCGGGGTCAGCTCCAGCACGCGGTTCGACAGCGTCGCCAAGAAATGCCGGTCATGCGAGACGAACAGCATGGTGCCCTCGAAATCCGACAGCGCCGTGATCAGCATCTCCTTGGTGGCGAGGTCGAGATGGTTGGTCGGCTCGTCCAGCACCAAGAAGTTCGGCGGATCGAACAGCATTTTTGCCATGACCAGGCGTGCCTTCTCGCCGCCCGACAGCACCCGACAGCGCTTCTCGACGTCGTCGCCGGAGAAGCCGAAGCAGCCGGCGAGCGCGCGCAAGCTTCCCTGCCCGGCCGTCGGAAACTGGTCTTCCAGCGACTGGAACACGGTGCGTTCGCCGTCGAGCAAATCCATCGCGTGCTGGGCGAAATAGCCCATCTTGACGCTGCCCCCGAGCGCGACCGTGCCCTCGTCCGGCTCGCTCGCACCGGCAATGAGCTTGAGCAAGGTCGATTTGCCGGCGCCGTTGATGCCCATCACGCACCAGCGCTCGCGGCGGCGGATCATGAAATCGAGGCCGTCATAGATGCGCTTATTGCCGTAGCCCTTGTGGACATTCTTCAGCGCGACGACATCCTCGCCCGAGCGCGGCGCCGGCGGGAAGTCGAACGCGACGCTCTGGCGGCGGCGCGGCGGCTCGACCCGCTCGATCTTGTCGAGCTTCTTGACCCGGCTCTGCACCTGGGCCGCATGCGAGGCGCGCGCCTTGAAGCGCTCGATGAACTTGATCTCCTTGGCCAGCATGGCCTGCTGGCGCTCGAACTGCGCCTGCTGCTGCTTCTCGTTCTGCGCCCGCTGCTGCTCGTAGAATTCGTAATCGCCGGTGTAGGTGGTGAGCGAGCCGCTATCGATCTCGATCACCTTGGAGATCACGCGGTTGATGAACTCGCGGTCATGCGAGGTCATCAGTAGCGTGCCTTCGTAATCGTGCAGGAATTTTTCCAGCCAGATCAGGCTTTCGAGATCGAGATGGTTGCTCGGCTCGTCGAGCAGCATGACGTCGGGGCGCATCAGGAGGATGCGGGCCAGCGCCACGCGCATCTTCCAGCCGCCGGAGAGCTTACCGACGTCCCCGTCCATCATCTCCTGGCTGAAGCCGAGGCCTGACAGCGCTTCGCGCGCACGGCCGTCGAGCGCATAGCCGTCGAGCTCATCGAAGCGATGCTGCACTTCGCCGTAGCGGGCGATGATCTCGTCCATCGCGTCGGCCTTGTCAGGATCGGCCATCGCGGCCTCGAGCTCGCGCAGCTCGGCTGCGACCTCGCTGACAGGACCTGCGCCATTCATCACCTCGGCCACGGCGCTGCGGCCGCTCATCTCGCCGACGTCCTGGTTGAAATAGCCGATGGTGATGCCGCGATCGGTCGAGACCTGGCCTTCATCGGGCAGTTCCTCGCCGGCAATCATCCGGAACAATGTGGTCTTGCCGGCGCCGTTCGGGCCGACGAGGCCGATCTTCTCACCCTTGTTGAGGGCCGCGGAGGCTTCGATGAACAGGATCTGATGGCCGGCTTGCTTGCTGACGTTGTCGAGGCGGATCATGGGGTCTTTTGGGGGGATTTTTGCGTTGCAGCGTCATAGGCCATGCGAGCCGTCAGGGGAAGCCCGGCGGGGCCCGGATTCAGCCCTGCCGGATACCCAATTCGGTCGTTTCCCCCCGCCGCTTCGGGCTTGTCGACCTCGGCGGTCTGCATCATTGCGATCTCATGGTTGGGAGCGGACATGATCAGCTCGCCTAGCGCGTCGATTGTGCCGAGATGCGCAATCGGTGCGCAACACGACCGAGCACCGAAGCATTCGAAACTAATGTGAAGCCAAAAGCGAAATTCATTTCACGCAGGCGCGCCGCCGGAACCTAATTAACTGCCAACAAACGACAAATTTAGTTATTTCCGATAATCATGATCACTCCAGCATAAAATACAAAAATATGTTGGGGAAAACATGGGAGGTTTGGAATGGAAGCTGCCCACCGCTTTCGCGCAATGGCGTCACTTTGCCGGCAGACTGCCGCGCTTCATCCTGACAGAAGCTGGAAACTGCTCGCAGAGGCTGAGTACTGGGAGCATCTGGCGACTGCAGCTTTAGCCCACTGACTTCGGCCTAGCGAATATTCACTTCCTTGGTCTTTTCGTCGACTTCTTGGTTCAAATCATATTCTGAGGCAGCGATGTCCAGTACTGGTCAGGTCTATACTTGCGCTGTCCTGCGCGAGCGTGTGCAAGCGATTGTGGCGGGGCTTCGAGAAGTGGAGACGCTTCGAAGCAGGCTCCGAAACGCAGAAGCGAGAACAATCGGCCGAAGACGGCGTGCCAAAGTGGGCCGCAGAGCAAGAGCCGTTTGAGGACGCTCGGTCACCTCAATATTGATCCGCATTGGGCTCACTCGCACGTCTTCGACGTGTGCCACCAACGGGAACATCGCGGGCTCAGCGCGCATTGAAGGACCATCGAATACGCTCGATGGAGGCCCTCATGATTGGGACAACGCTGAACGAAACAAGGCTGACCAATTTGGCGACAGCGTGCGCGGCCCTCGCCCTCGTGCTCGCCACGGTTCCGGCAACGGCGCAGGAGGCCGGACGACCGAGAGTCGGCACACTCACGTGCAATATATCGCCCGGAGTCGGCATGATCGTTGCTGGACAACGGCAGTTGAGCTGCATCTATGCATCGGCGAGAGGCAGGGCGCGCGAGGCTTACGAAGGCACCGTCAGCACGCTTGGTCTCGATATAGGAGCCACGTCCGGCGGTCAGCTCGTTTGGGCCGTTTATGCTCCGACCGCGGTTCGCCACGCCGCGTTGGCCGGAACCTATGCGGGCGCGACCGCCGGCGGCACAGTTGGTGCCGGAGTTGGCGCCAACCTCCTGGTGGGCGGCTCGGATCGCACGATCGCCTTGCAGCCGGTATCCGTCCAGGCGCAAACAGGTATGAACATCGCAGCAGGCATATCGAGAATGGAATTGCGGCCGGCCGCTGCGCCTGTGCGCCGCAGGTGACGGCCGTCGCCGGCGAATTGAAGTAGAAATGGCGCTTGTCGGTGAGTTCGGGTCCCGCCGTGGCCACCGGTGCCCTCAGGGAAGTTGCACCGCTCGTTCCTGCGCGCAATGGCGGAGGATCGATTAAAATTCGCTCGCCCCGGAACGGTCCAGAAATGCCCACGTTTGCTCGCGTAGGATCGCACCTGTGACGGAGGGCATAGGCTCCGACCTCACCAACAACAACGATGGAGCAACTAATGGCCAATCCACGCCAGGAGGAAAAGTCTACCCAAAGCCCTGAGGACACAATCCGCCGCGCCGCCGAGAGGACCGCGGAGCAGACCAGACGGATCGGCCTAGCTACTGCTGAGGCCGGCGAAGAGGTCGCCCAAGCCAGCAGCCATCTACTGCAACAAAATGCCGAGATGCTGCAAAACACGTGGCGTTTCGGCGTCGACATGGCCACCGCGATGATGGGCCGCTCGACTGATCAGCTTGGTCTCACGTTCGGTTTGACGGGCAATGAAGCGCAGCGGGCAACGGAACGCTCGGTCCGCAACGCCGAAGCCATCATGTACTCTACGACCGCAGTCGCCAAAGGAATGAACGGCATGTCGCGCGAGTACTTCGATTTCGTTCGACAGCAGATCGATCGGACCATGGATCGCATGAATGAACTCTGGCGCTGCCGAACTCCTCACGATTTGGCGGCCGTGCAGACTGATCTGATGCGCGACACGATCAGTAGCGCCTTGGATACCAGCCGCCGGATGGCGGACATGTCTCTGAAGGTGGCTGACGATGCCGGAAACCATATAACCCCAGAGTGTCGAACGCATGCGGCACGCAGCCTAGCGCGCTGGCATAATCATGGCGCACGTGCGCGGCTGAACCTCAGCCGCTCACCGCGCCGCCAAACCTGACGGCCTTGTTCTCTCGCAGGACTGAGGACCGAAACAATGAGGGCCCCAACGTACTGGACGCGTCGGGGCCCAACCGTTACTCACGGCGGTCAGTCGCAGATGCGGCGGCGAACCACAACATCCTCACCGAACCGGTTGATCCGGTGTTCGACGATGGTGCGGCAAGCGCCGTAGTAATCGTTACCGTAGTCACGGTAGTATCGGTCCGGTCCGACATAGACGCCGCCGGGACCGATGCCAAACTCAACAGCGTTGGCTGTTGTTACCGCTCCCGCAGCTAGAGCAGCCACTGCGGCGAGCGCGAGGATCGTTCGCTTCATTTGGCACTCCTCTCGCAAGTGACGGAGCATTGGGCCAACGATCGGGCCGGAGATTGGTTTCGTGACAATGAGCGGGGACCAATGCAGAAAATCGTCGTTCCACTATGAACAGCGCGTTCACGAAGGAACGCAGGATGAACGCAGAAGCAAATCTGGTCCGCCATGCCTCAACGAACGGACCTCCGTTAGACGAGGCGTTGCTTCGCTGATGGACCAAACCCGCGCGACCTTTGCGTTACGGCTGCAAGGGGGCGATGCCCGCCGACAACATGTGCGATCCAGCCCCAATCAGGACCGGACCGGCTGCCCGATTCCAAGAAGATTGCCTTCGCTGTCGCGGAACCACGCGCCTCGCTCACCGATACCCTTGCTGGCGTAATTCCCGGCTATTTCGGCGATCCCCTCAACGGTCTTCAGACCGGGCAGGTCATATTCCTCGAACTTGACTCCCCGCGCGCGAAGCTCGCGCACCGTTGCCTCGATATCATCAACTTCCCAGCCCATCTGCGTGTGCGTGCCGGATTGCACTCCGGCCGAGATGAATATTGCAAACTCGCCGCTTGCGCAGATGTAGCGCAGTCCACCTTCGCGTTGTTCGACAGGGTCGAGCCCGAGTTTTTCGGAATAGAACGCCCGCGCCCGATCTAGGTCCTTGGCTGGAAGACGGGTGGCCACCTTCGCGTCTGCTAGCATCCTTCTCTCCCTCTGAGTTTAAATAAGAGTTGGGCGCGTCGCATCCTCAGGCAAGCCAAAGTCCGCTCAGGGTCCGATCGGCGACATAGAGGCGCCCACTGAACAATCGGTCAGGGCAGCTAACGTTTTAGCGATGGCAAGCGCTCTGGGAACATCGCACGGTTGGCACTATCGCGCATCCGTCGTAACAATGAGCGGGTTGGAGAGCCGGCGATGGTGCAGGAGCGGCCAGCCCGGATCGCGCGCAGGCTGTCGGCGATATTGGCCGCCGACGTGGCCGGCTATTCGCGGCTCATGCACAACGACGAAGAGGCAACGCATGCCAAACTGACTGCGCTTTTGACGGACGCAGTCGCCCCGGCAGTTGCCGAACATGATGGCCGCATCGTCAAGAACACCGGCGATGGCTTCTTGGCGGAATTTCCGAGCGCGGTCGAAGCGGTTCGAGCTGCGGTACAATTTCAGACCCGCGTCAAGGAACTGACAATCGATGATCCAGAAGCCAAGCGCATAGTCTTCCGTGTGGGAATTAATATCGGCGATGTGATTGTCGAGCCGAACGACATCTTTGGCGATGGCGTGAATGTCGCGGCGCGGCTTGAAGGCATCGCGAAGGCCGGCGGCATCTGCATATCTTCCGCCGCCTACGATCAAGTCCGTGGCAAGGTCGGGGTCGAGTTCGCCGATCTGGGCGAGCAGAACCTCAAAAATATCGCTCTCCCAATCCGAGCCTATGCTTCGCAGCTCTCCGATACGCTGCCGGTCATTTCGGGCTTTCCGTTTGTCCCGTGGCCTGCGCATAGCCGGCGAGCTCGGATGGGCCTTACAATGGCGCTTCTCCTGCTCATGGCTGGCGGCGGTCTTGGTTACTGGTACATGCGATGGAATGAGCCACAATTGGTGAAGCATCGTCTATCGATTGTCGTGCTGCCATTCACGAATTTGAGCAACGAACCCGAGCAGGAGTACTTTGCGGAAGGTGTTGCTGACGATCTAAGCTCCGATCTCTCGCGGATCGAGGACAGCTTCGTGATCGCGCCGAGTACAGCCCGTGCCTATAAGAACGTTGACCCAAAGCGCGTTCGCCGCGAACTCGGCGTCCGTTATATCCTCGACGGTAGCTTGCGCCGAACGGAGTCGATTGTCCGGATCAACGCCCGGCTGATCGATACGCGAACCGGCGCACAGATCTGGTCGGAGAGCGTCGACGGTGAGTGGTCCAAATCGTTGCAGCTTCAGGATGTCATCACGGGTGGATTGGCGCGGCGGCTTGATCTCGAGCTGACTAACCACGAAAGCCGCGACGCGGAGGTTGCGCGGCCCAACAATCCCGACGCGGTCGATCTTACAATGCAGGGCCTGGCCGTGCTCGATCGTCCCTATTCGCGCGAACAGGTAGCCGAGTCGGGTGCCCTCTTCGAGCGCGCACTGCAGATCGACCCCGGCTACCCTAAGGCCCTCGTGGGGTTGGCAGATACTTTGGCAATACAAGTCAATTATCGTTGGACCGATGCACCCGCCGATAAGTTGCGGCGCGCTGAGAAAACGGTGGATCAGGTTCTGTCCCAGTTTCCCAGCGACGCAATGGCGCATTTTGTAAAGGGCGAGATCCAACGCGCCAAGGGCCGGAATCTCGGCGCTGCTGTCAGCGAGTATATGGCGGCAATCGGGATAAATCCTAGTCTCGCCCCGGCTCATGGCGCGCTGGGCGCTGCCAAGATACGTGTTGGCCGATCTGCGGAGGCATTTGCCCCACTCCAAATGGCCATCCAGCTCAGCCCCCGCGATCCGCTCCTAAGCACGTGGTACTTCTATGCCTGTCATGCGCACAGCCATCTCGCTCAATATGATGAAGCGATAGACTGGTGCAGCCGCTCCATTACAGTAAATCCCTTTTGGATTGCCTATGCAGATCTCGCCGCCGCCAACGCATGGACGGGACATGAGCCTGAAGCTCTTGCCGCCGTCGGCGAGCTTCGTCGGCTCATGCCCAACTATACCGTTGCCCTTTGGTTGCAGGATGGGTCTGAGTGGTCCGATAACGTCGTTTTCCTTGCCGAATTTCAGCGCATCGCTGAGGGTCTGCGTAAGGCGGGCCTTCCTGAACGGTGAACGAACCAAGGACCGAGCCGATCCTCACGCTCGCGGCGTGCCGGATAAGAGCTCGCCGGACCTCGCTCAGGCATATTAGAAGTGGCCTGGAAGTCTGATCCGGGTCCAGAACCGGACTACCAATTACCCTGAAGTCCAGAATGCCGTTCCGTCCACGGGGGCGGAAGTGCGGCTGCCTTCTCAAGTTCGTTGTTGGGTGCAGGTTCGTTGGACCGCGCGAAAACAAAACGGGACGTGGCGGCACTTTCTGCTTCGTCTCTTCCGTCTTGGCCGATCAGGATCAATCCAGCTCCGCCATTCGCCACGTTCAGTATAGTCGGTTCGCCGCCCCACGTCTTGATTGGCTTCATTCCGATGGTGAGAAATTCGCCCATAGGCTGGTCCAGATACTGAATCCGCAATTGCGGACCGACCTCCGCGTCGGCGAGCTTAAGGCCGATCTGCATGGCGCGCGCGTAAATAGCAGCCAAAGTCACGGTATCCGTCTTGAACCCAAGCTCGGCTACTCGCACAACGACAAGCTTCACTTCGGTTGCCTTAGAAGCAACGGCGAAGGTCGGTCGAGCGAGGATTTCGGCAGCCGTGCCACCGACACCGCACCTCATGGTGTCCAGCACGTTACGCAGCGCAACAGAGTTGGCAAAGGTGCCGACCCTAACTGTCTTCCACGTCGGAACATCGCGCGCCGACTTGAACTGTTGGAGCGCATAGGATGGACGCGGCCTGTGCGCCTTCATCTCATTTTGCAGGACATCGCGAGCTGCACATTGAGCCCACGCATCCTCTGCCAATGAAACGATGCAAGCGGCGCACACTATCGAAGCGAGCAAGTGCCGGCGGTTGCGCTCTGCAGAACGCTGATTGACCGCGCCACAATCGGCTCGACTTTCCAGAATGGACATGTCGAAAATCGATTTGTTGGTACGCTTGACCTAAAATGCCCGCCTCCGAGTCAAGGGGAAGGTCGGAGGGTAACGTGTCTAGAAACATTGCCCGGCCGACTATGAAATGGGTCCGGAGGCGGGGCACCAGCTGAAGTATTCCAATTACAAATGGCAGGCGGCAGTCCGTAAGCCTGATCGCGCCCGCACCATCATACCAACGAGGAATGATGTAGTTGAACGATAGCACCGTCATTCCCTTGGTTCAATTCTGAATCAAGGGCACGCTGGCTAAGGCGAGCAACTTAGGGAGTAATGGATAGGGGCCAGCCCGCTGCGGCAGATGCTACTGCCGCAGCGATCGAGAGCAACATTCAATTAGGCCGGACTCTCGCGACTAAACTATTGCCGAAAGCTTTGCCGCCTCGAGAGCAGGATCAAGGTCGTCGTCACCATCGAGGACAAGGGCTCCGTCGTAGGTGACCCTGTCCTGCTCTATCTCAACGACCTTTTTGCCGAAGCTCAGGTAGCTGAACTTCCAGGGACGCTCATGGTAGTCCCGCCGGAGGTGATACAGGACGCTCGTCGCGATCCGCTGCCCTAGAAGCATGGACGCGCTGTAGTCGGTACGCCAGTGAACGCCCGCCATGTTGCGTCCGATTGCAATGTTGGACGCGACCTTGTCGAGTTCGCCTGCAATCGTTAGCTGGTCAGCATCTGGCACTCCGACAGTTGTCAGGTCTGTTCCTTGGGACGTCGGGATAACCGGCGTAATCCCAACATCCTTGAGCTTCTGTGTTCCTGCAAAATAGGCCTTCAGCGCGGTGACGCATGCGCCGGCGACAGTGGCATGGCCCGCACCGTAGGAGCCGTGCGCCGGTGAGCCGTCGGCGAAACACATCGGCAGCAAGTAGCTGTCGCTGTTGGCGCCGTGGGCGGCGTTCGCTTGCCTGATTCTTGCAACCGCGCCGCCCGAGGCGTTGGACGCCTGCAACACCGCAAGCCCGCTTGAGAGCGCCAATTGCGCCTCGGCGGCCTTCAAACCCGTGGGGTGCAGCGCACGATGGACCAAACCGCCATAGGCTTCCGGGCGCAGGCGCAGGTTTCCGATAAATTTCTGGTACCACACCGCCTTCAACGCACATGTCGCCACCTCGCAGACCAGCGAAAGTATGAACGGCGAGCCAAAGGTGCCGAAGCCCTCCTCATGCGGAAAGACCGGCGCATCCCGGTTGTAGGGATTTCCCGCATCCAGCTTAACGCCAGGGCTACCGAGCAAGATCAGGGCAGCGTTCAGGTAGGCTTCATACAGTGCGTCAAGATGGACGTATCGCGCGATGTCGCCCGCGTTCTGAATGTACCGCGGGGTGGCCGGGAGTTCGATCGATGACGGAAAGGCTTTTCCTCTCTGCACGTCGAGCCAATCGGCCCATGCGATCATGTGAGGGACGCCTCCAGACTGATAGTCGGTGTTTACAACCCGCCCTTCAGTTTGCTTGATCCGCAAAGACCCGTACGGCACGTCAAGCCAGAGAAATTGTGAAACGAGCGGCCCAAGGTGCTCCTGGTTCGTTTGTCCCGCTGGCGTCCATTCGCCGCCTCGAAAAAGCGTTGCCGGCGTGACGGGCCGGGCAGTGTAGTTGGGATGATTACTCGAGTCGGGATGGGCATATAGCTTGAGAGCGCTCAGTTCGCTGGCTGCGGCTTGTGCCAGGGCGTTGCTCGGATAATCCAGAAAATTGACGTCACGGAGCAATGCCATCCAGTAAAGCTCGATCATCTCCGCGGCTGCAGTCTCATGCTTCCCGTCCTGCTCCGGTGGTTTCGGAATGCGGAAATGCCAACCAGCCGAGGTGAGTCGATCGGCGGCCAGACCTGCTTGCGGATTTACGAGCGGACGGAGGCCGGCTGACTCGATGTTCTGAAAATCCGCCGGGCGATGTTCATTCAGAGCTGCTAAAAATGATTTGAATGAGCTCGGGATCACTCGCCCGTCGTCGTCGTGCTTTAGCGACTTGTGAAAGTGCAACTCCGCTGCCTGGACAAGATCATTGGGTGGAGTGTGGACCAGCTTATGTACAGCGGTATTAGCTGGAGCAGGTGATGGTGGATGTGGCTTTGGATAAGAAATTGCCATTTGAATTTCTCCTATAGCCATCCCGCCACAATTGACGAGACCGGGCATCGGTGCCCTTTCGGAGTCGTATCGTGAATACTACACAACCTTTGTGGGATGCCTCACAGGAGCGCTTTTTTCAATTGGGTCGAATACGGCAGCCGGACTCACCAAGTTCAGCTGAGCACTCAGAAAAGAGTAACGGCTAGGCAAAATGGCCGCAGATTGTTCTGCGGCCTAGATTGTCGCGCGCCGCCTCAGTTCTCAGCGATCACCGGCAGCGAGCCTGGAATCTTTCGGAAAGCGGTAGCGCTAACGTTTGAGCCTGCGGGATCGAGACGGGTTCAATGTCTTAAATCGCGCCGTTATATTCTCCTCTGGCTGGATAGTCGTTCTTGATGACGAAATCCAACGCCTGGACCATTTCAGAGAAGTTGGGCCTGACGAACGGCATGGATTGGACGGAGAGATAGTAGATCGTTTGATCCGGTCTGATCAGAAACACGCCGGGTTCAGAAAACAAAGAAGGTTCTTCGATTCCGATCGAGGTCTTTCCCCGAGATGTCGAAATATACAGACCCCAATTGCGAGCATCGCTCAGTCCTAGACCATATCCGACACGCAAATTCTTGGCTTGGATCTTGTCCGCCATCTGGCGAGCTCGCTCCTCCCCATCTGAACTAATAGCGACGGTGGTGACGCCGCGGATGGCAAATTCCGGCGTCAGGCGTTCTAATTCCTTCAGGTAGTTGGCACAGATCGGGCAATGCAAGCCGCGATAGAAGCAGACGAGCGACATGCGCTCTGGGCTCTCGGTTGCCAGGTCGAAGGGACCATGGTCGAGCGTGTTTACGACAAGGGGCGGCGCTTTCTGGCGAGGTATAAGCATTTGGATTCCTTTCACGGACCAAGGGGCAGCACAGGACCGGTTGCTCCCAGATCCAGCTCATGCCACACTGGAGAGCATGAATGGTCCCCGAAACATGATTGAGAGTCCTGTGACGGCCAAGCGCGACAGGCTTTCCGCCTTCTTCGATGCCTTCCAAATGTCGGTTACGGTCGCTGCGAAAGATGCCCGAGACGCGGTCGCAAACCTTGTTGTTGTTGGAGAGGGTGGCTGCGCAAGGAGCGTCGTCTTCTGCCCCCACCGTGATGCGATGCCCGATCGGGGCGGCGATATCCTGGCTGCGGCGACCATCGAGTTCGGGGGCATCACAAACCCGCTCATGAATGCAATGCCCGAGCGGATCGTGATCCCCCTCGGCGAGTCCCCTACCCTACAAGCTCTGACTGCAGCCTTTGTAACCGAGGCCTCGGACATGCGATGCGGCAGGCAAGTCGCTCTCGACCGCTTGTGCGAGGTGATCATCTTGCTTGTGCTTCGGAGAGCAATCGATATCGGCTCAACGCGACCAGGACTTCTTGCCGGCCTATCCCATCCAGCGATCCATAAGGCTCTGGTCGCTATGCACGATCAACCCTCTCGCCCGTGGCACACCGAGGAGCTTGCGAGTATCAGCGGACTCTCGCGGAGCCGCTTCATGACTCTGTTTCCCAAAGTGACCGGCACTACACCGGCTGCCTATCTTAAGGCGTGGCGGCTGACACTTGGCCAGCGTGAGCTCCAGCGCGGCGAGCGCGTCAAGTCGGTCGCGAGGCGCGTGGGTTTTGGCAGCGCAGCGGCGTTCTCGCGCGCATACGCATTGGCATTCGGCCATTCACCGATCTCTTTGCGTAAGCCAGGTCCTGCGTCGCGGGATGTCGCTGGCTGCCAATTAGCTGCTACCGCCGACAGATCGTCAAGCGTCAGGCGAAAAGGTCCGTCAAGCGGTCGTCTATGCGTGAAGGCGTAATCTCGAGAATCTCGGCAGTAACAACTTCCGCCGCGACAAATGAATCGAGAGCGACGCGCCCCTCGTGTCTACGAACAGCGCACCCCGCTCGTTTGAATCGGGGGGCATGGAACGGTCCCGTAGGAACAGAAGACGCAGCAGTCGCCCGACTTGGGCTTTAGCCGTAGGCCGCACCTCCTGCAGTTGTAAAAGAACTGGCAGGCATCCGTCGGCATGGTCTCGATCTCTTGATGGCCACACGCCGGACACGTGAGGGTCGAACTCTAGCTGCATTTGTTGCCTGCGGTTCAAGCGTCGTCCGAGATCCTCGCGTCATTCTGCCAGCCGCGCGCCGCAGCGGCAATGACGGCAAGCGTGGCCTTGGTGCCGTCGGCCTCGCCCTTCTCGAAGTCGCCCTCGGTCTGCGCCATCGAGTTCGTGACGTGGGCGAAGCAGACGATCGAGTTGCCGCTCGTCGTGCCGAAAGCGTAGAGCGCCGCAGCTTCCATCTCCACGGCGAGCGTCCCCAGCTCGCGCGCTCGCGAGATCGCCGCTTCGGTCTCGCGATAGGGGGCATCCGTTGTCCAGGTCGAACCGCGATGCAGTTTCTCCGGCAGCGATCGGCCCGCCCGCTCGACGCGATCCAGAAGCGACATGTCGGGTGCTGCCGCGAAAGTCGAGCCAGGCAGGTAGTGATAACTCGTCCCCTCGTCGCGCAGCGCGCGGTCGATCAGGACGAAATACGGAGTAGGTCCGATGGGATTGATCTGGCCCGCCGAGGTGACGCTGACGAGCAGCCGGCAGCTCGACGCGAAGAGCTGCTCGGCGACCAGGACGGCGAAGGGTGCCCCGACCGCGCAGCCGACGATCCCGACCTCGCCGATGTCGTCGAGATCGAAGGCAAGAAGCTCGGTGTGGTAGCAGGCCCAACCTTCATGGATGCGGCCGGCGCCGGTCCGCTTGAGGTGACGGACGACGTCACCATCCGGATCGAGCACGCAGATTTCGGGCACAGCTACGAGCGGCAACTGCCTCTGCCGGCGCGCCTCCCTCAACAGGGATTCAGGCCGGAATACCGAGGGCGCCTTGTGATCCTTTACGCCAACGATCGGCCACGCGCGTTCCGCGCGATGAGGCTTATCATCCATGATGCACCTGATCGACCTGTTTCAAGCAACGGATTCGACCGGCAGGCCGGCGGCCTTCCACTCCGGGTAACCGTCCTCAAGGCGGCGAATGCGATAGCCGCGCGCCCGCAGCGCCGCCACGGCTTCGAACGAAAGAACGCAATAGGGCCCGCGACAATACGCAATCACTTCACGGCCTTGCGGCAACTCGCCCAAACGTCTTTCCAGTTCGGCCAGAGGAATGTTGAGCGCCCCCGGCAGATGGCCCAGTGCGAACTCATCCTCGGGCCGCACATCGAGCAACGTAACCAGATCGTCCCGCAATCGCGCGACCAGGTCGTCACGCGAGACGGGCTCTAGCGCATCACGGGCCTGGAAGTAATCGGTCACAACACGACCGATCTCGGCGACATTCCGTTCACCGACCCGACCCAGCGCCTTGACCAGCGTCACTACTTCGGCGTCGCCGGCGAGGCGATAGAGAATGTGCTTGCCACGACGCTCCGTTTCGACGAGGCGCGCGCGCCTCAAAATCTGCAGGTGCCGCGACGTGTTGGCGAATGTCAGATGTGCCCGAGCCGACAGCTCCTCGACGGTGCGTATCCCCTGCGCAAGGTGCTCCAGCAGCTCAAGCCGGTGAGCATGGCCGAGCGCCTGCGCCACCTCGGCAAGGTTTTCATAGATCTCCTGTTTCGGTCCTGAGCTTGACACGGCGGTCCTTCAATATACCATTCAGCAGATTGATTGAATGTATCTAGCGTTTCTCTCGAGGGAGTGCAAGTCCATGATTCTCCGCCAGTTCTTGCATAGCGATCCAGTCGGTATCTCCTACCTTTTCGGCTGCGGCGGCAAAGCTGCCGGCGCGGTCGTTGATCCGGTCGGCGATATTCAGCCCTACCTGCAGGCGGCCGACAATACCGGCATGCGGATCCATTTCGTCATAGACACTCATGTCCATGCCGATCACCTGTCAGCGGGACGGGTGCTCGCCGCCGCAGCGGGAGCTGAGTACGTGCTCTCGACGGAGGCTGGTGTATCATTTCCCTACAAGGGTGTGCACGACGGCGACGTTCTTCCCCTCGGCAATGTGTCGGCGACGGTGATGCACACGCCGGGTCACACGCCCGAGCACATCTGCATCCTTGTTACGGACCAAACACGCGCCAACGAACCCTGGTTCGTCTTCACCGGTCACACGCTCATGGTCGGCGATCTCGGCCGCACCGAACTTGCCGTGAGCGCAGAGGAAGGCGCCAGGCAACTGTTCCGAAGCGTGAGCAGACTGAAGGAGCTTCCTGACTACGTCGAGGTGCTGCCGGGCGCCTATGCCGGCTCGGTTTGCGGTCGGCGCCTGAGCGGCAAACCATCCTCCGCGATCGGCTTCGAGAAGCGGCACAATCAGGCGTTCAAAATCGAGGATGAAGCCGAGTTTGTTCGGTTCATGGTCACCGAGATTCCGCCGGCGCCGCCAGAGGCCGCGCGGATCAGGGCAGCAAACTCAGGCATGGCGGCGGCCGCGGCCTGATCTAATGACCGAAGCTGTAACTGGTCCACAGATTGCCTCGTCTGTCCAACTGGGGCTGAAAGAGAACTGGCCGCAGTTCGCCTTGCTCGTCCTGATCAACGCCTTCGTCGGCGGGATGGTCGGGATCGAGCGGACAGTCGTGCCGTTGATCGGCTCCGAGGAATTCAGGATCAGTTCGACGACGTTCGTCGTTTCCTTCATCGTCAGCTTCGGCGTCGTGAAGGCTTGCGCCAATCTGATCTCCGGCCAGCTCGCCGACGCCTGGGGACGCAAAAATGTTCTGATCCTCGGCTGGCTCGTCGGCCTGCCGGTGCCGCTCATGATCATGTGGGCGCCGAGCTGGGGATGGGTCATCGCAGCAAACGCCCTTCTCGGCATCAACCAGGGTCTTGCCTGGTCGATGACGGTAATCATGAAAATCGATCTCGTCGGACCGAAGTCGCGGGGACTCGCCGTTGGCCTGAACGAGTTCGCCGGTTATCTTGCGGTCGGCGTGACGGCCTTCCTCACCGGATATCTCGCCTCGAAATACGGACTGCGGCCGGCACCAATCTACCTCGGCGTTGCCTATGCGGTTCTAGGCACAGTGCTCTCGATCCTGCTGGTGCGCGACACACGCGAGCACGTTCGGCTGGAGACCGCAGCGCATGCGCGTCAAGCGTCCCCGATCAGCTTCAGGGAGATATTCGTCCTCACGTCGTTCGGAGATCGCAATCTATTCGCCGCGTCGCAGGCTGGGCTCGTCAACAATCTGAATGATGGAATGAGCTGGGGCATCTTTCCGCTGTTCTTCGCCTCGTTCGGCCTCCCCGTCGACCGGATCGGCATACTGAAGGCCGTCTATCCGGCCACCTGGGGCATCCTGCAGATCGCCACGGGCCCTCTTTCTGATCGGTGGGGCCGCAAGGGCTTGATCGTGGCCGGCATGTGGGTCCAGGCCGCGGGTCTATTCTTGAGCGCTGCAACAAGCCATTTCGAATGGTGGCTGGTCGGCAGCCTGCTTCTCGGACTTGGTACGGCCATGGTGTACCCGAGCCTGATCGCTGCGGTGTCCGACGCTTCGCATCCAAGCTGGCGCGCACGCTCACTCAGCGTCTACCGCTTCTGGCGCGATCTCGGTTACGCGATCGGGGCGCTATCGGCCGGCATCATCGCCGACCTGTTCGGCATGGCCTGGGCGATCGGAGCGATCGGCGCGCTCACTTTCCTCTCGGGGGCGATAGTATTCGTCGCTATGGAGGTCAGGCCCGGAGCACGAACGTGAGCGAAACCTTTTCAGGACGTTGCCTTTGTGGGGCGGTGCGTTTCGAGGCGCGAGGCCGGCCGAAGGGAATCTTCTGGTGTCACTGCGATAGCTGCCGCCGCCATTCCGGCGCGCCCGTCAGCGTGTTCGTCGGGTTCGAGAACGACTCTGTCACGGTGACCGAAGGCGCCATCACGACGTTCAAATCATCGCCGGGAACGACGCGCGGTTTCTGTGCCCGCTGCGGCTCGACGCTGACCTGCGCTACCGTGCACTTTCCGACGGAGACGCACTATCACGTCGGTGCCTTCGACCGGGCGGCGGAGCTCTAGCCGAGGAAGCATCTTTTCGCCAACGAGCAATTGCCCTGGCTGAAGCTTAGCCACAACGAGCAAGGTAAATGACTGCGACGGTGCGGCCGATCTATCTGGATTTCAACGCGAGCACACCGGTTGATCCAGCCGTGGCGCTGTGAGTAGATGCCCTACGCCCGCCGCATCAGCTTGAGCGAAGCGGCAAGGCGCAAGCTGCGCTTGCCGGCGAGTGCGATGCCTTCGAGCTCGCCGCTATCAGCCGTGCAGGTGCCTGAGAAGCCAATCCCGACCTCGAGGCCGCCAAAGACGGGATTTTCGCCTTTCGCCGGCGTGTGCTCCTGGTTCAGCATCTCGCCCTTCCAGCGGCCGTCCGCGGAGGAATAGGAGCCGAGATAGTAGAAGAACGCATCGCCGCCGAGGATGCGGCCGTCGATCAGCAGCATCACGCCGGAGAGTCCGGCATCCACGCCATCGAGCGCGCGCAGGCTCATCCCATAGAGCCCGTTGGCGATCCCGCCCGAACCGACTGCTCCGCTCGGCGGCAGCGCCTCGTCGTCGAGCGGGGTGAGATTGGCCCAGAAATTGGCGCCCGGCATCGTGTCCGCGCTGCCCTGAAGGCGGATCTGGTTGCCGTACAGGCGGCCGCGCGCCCCGATCGAGGCGACGTCGGCGCCCATCAGCGGCTTGTAATTGGGATCCTGGTTGTGCCGCTCGGTGATGACCTCGGCGATGATCTCGCCGTCGCGCTCGACATAGGTGCCAAGATGCGCAAAGCCCGAATTGCCGCCCAGCATCTTGCCGTCATGCAGGCACATGATGCTGCGGCCGAACGCATCGTTGACGCCGTATTCAACCTTGTACAGTCCGTCCAGCAACGTCTTGAACCCGCAAAATCGAAAAAAACTGTGGCTACCTAGCATCGTCGCCGCATTGAAGCCACCCGGCTTTTCGCGCAGGGCCGCTCGCTAGACGTTCGCCGTCATGATGCCATCATGCCCCTGTTTTGCCCGACGGGTCAACCGAATTTCGATTAATCCGCAATGTGTGCGATTTCAATCCCTTGGCTACTGTGCATGGGGTTGTTTTCGCATGTTTTGTTTTGCCGGGCTCCTGCACGGCATTCGCCGTCCATCAGTGCCGCTTGAAGTACTGCACCTCGCGCTCGTGCTTCTCGGCCGCCGCGCGGCTCTTGAAGGTGCCGAGATTGCGGCGCTTGCCGGTCTTCGGATTCACCTTGCGTGAATAGAGGCGGTATTCGCCCGATGCCAGTTTGCGGATCATGATCGCGCCTCCCGCTTGTTGGGGGTTTAACGACCGGTGCCGAAGCTGGTTCCTGCCTGCCCCCCTTTCGAACCCGCCGGCGCAAGCTTGCGACCAAAGGGGCATGAACCAGACAGAGCCATCGCCCGAAGAGCAGATCGCCGAATTCGTCGCCAGCGCGGCGAAGCAGCCGCTGCTCGATGCCGCCTTCGAACTCTGGCGCTGGCGCTTCCGATTGAATTCGATCGAGGGTCGTCCCACCGCCGAGGAGGTCCGCATCAATCGCACCCTCACGCCGCAGCAGATGGCCGAGCAATACCGCTACGAGCGCGACCATGCCCATGAAGGGCCGATGTTCGGATACCTAAAGCGCGCCCATCCGCATGCCGACGACGATGCGATCCGGCAGGCCATCATCACCGCGGTCAAGTTCGAGGGCGCGGCCGAGGCCTATTTCAAATGGGATGGCAATTTCTGGGCCTGCGTCGTGCGCGCCGTGGCGCAGGCCGCCGCCGAGTATCCCGATTTTCTCGAGACGACCTATCGCGACGCCCGCAACAATCTCGCCTACTACATGAAATGAGTTGAGACGGTGCAGCGTGAGCCCTCACTTCTCCTGAAGGGAGAGGTGAGCTAGAAGCACAGCGTGGTGACGAGCTTGCCCTGCTTGTCCTTGATGGCATAGGGGCAGCGAATGCGCTCCAGCGCCTTCTTGGCGTCATCGTCGCCGAGCGCGGCCGCGCGCTCGTAATAGGCCTTGGCGGCGTCCTTGTCCTTCGGCCCGCCGCGACCTTCCTGGGCGAAAGCGCCCATCCGCTCCAGCGCGCCGGGATGGTTCTGCGCGGCCGCCTTCTCGAACAATGCGCGCGCCGCGGCGTCGTCCCTCTCCCCGCCATTGCCGCTCGCAAGCATCAGGCCGAGCTGGTACTGCGCCTCCGCGTTGGTCTCGGCGGCCTTGCCGAGCAGCGCGCGCGCCTGCGCGGGATCGGCCGGCGCAGCGCCACCCGCGCCGCCGAGCGCGGCGAGATTGCTGACGCCGCGGGGATTGCCTGATTGCGCCGCCTTCTCGAACAGCTTGCGCGCTTGTGCTTCGTCCTTCGCAACGCCGGAGCCGGTGCCGTAGGCGACGCCGAGCTCGACCATCGCAGAGCTCGATCCCTTGTCGGCAGCCTTGCGCCAGGCGGCGATCGCCTCGCTCGTCTGCCGGTTGGCCGCATAGGCGCGGCCGAGCGCGAACATCGCCCTGCGCGCGGAGGATGCGGCCTGCTTGCAGAACTTGATGGCGGTCGCGACGTCGGAGGAAGCGATCTCCGTCACGCCCTTCACATCGGCCGGCTTGTCGGGATCACTGGGATCGGCCGCCACCCGGTCGCACAGGACGAGATCGGCCGATTGCGCCTGCGCCGCCAGGGGCGCGGCAAGCGCCAAGAGAGCTGCGAGGAGATAAGCGCGCATGGCCACTACGTTGCGTCCCCGCCCCGGCAAATTCAAGGCTCGAGTCCCGATTGGCGCAGCACGGGCACGACCTCCGGCGAGGCCAGGTAACGCAGCAGCCTGTCGGCGGCCTCGGCATGTGTCGCATTCGCCATGCGGCCGGCGGAGAACACGGCCGGCATCTGCAAATCATGCGGGATCGGGCCGACGACCTCGATGCCATCGACCTGCTTCAGCTCGCTGATCTGCTGTACGGCGAGATCGGCCTCGCCGTTGACGAGCCGCTCCGCCGTAAAGCCCTGCTGCACGATGGTGGCCTTGGCGTTGATCTCGGCCGCGATGCCCATTCGCTGGATCAACTGGGCAAAGTCAGATTCCGCTGGCGCCGAGCCGCGAATAGGCGACGGACCGCGCCGCAAGCAGCGTTGCGCGCAACGCGGCTTCGTCGGCGATGTCGGGATGCGCCTGCCCTGCCCGCACCGCAATGCCGACATAGGAGCGCGCGAGGTCAGCCGCGCTGTCAGGGACCACGCGGCCCTCACTGATCACCGCGTCGAGCCCCTCGCGGGTGAGGATGACAAGATCGGCGGCCTCGCCGTCGCGGAGCCGTTTTAGCAGCGCCTGGGTCGGCGCGAAGTCGGCGTCGATGCGCACGCCCGTCGCAGCTTCATACGCAGACGACAGGCTGCGCATCGCACCCATCAGGCCGAGCGTCGAGAGCATGCGAATGTTGTCCATATGCAATTCCTGTCACGATCAGGCGCGGTGCATCAGCTTGAGCGCAGCGGTCAGGCGCAGGCTGCGCTTGCCGGCGAGCGCCGTTGCCTCCAGTACCGCCTCTTCCGCGTCATAGCGGCCGGAGAAACCGATGCCGACCTCGTGGCCGCCGAAGATCGGATCGTCCTTGGCCGGCGTGTGCTCCTGATTGAGAATCTGGCCTTTCCAGCGACCCTTCGCGGCGGTGTAGCTGCCGAGATAGTAGAAGGCCGCATCGCCGCCGAGGATGCGACCCTGGTTGAGCAGCATCACGCCGGTGAGGCCGCCATCGAGGCCGTCGAGCATCCGCAGATGAATCGAATAGAGGCCATCGGCAATCCCGGCCTCACCAACGCCGCCGACGATCGGCACCTCGTCTTCGGTGATCGGCGTCATCAGCGACTGGAAGGGTACGCCCGGCAGCTCTTTCAGCTCGCCCTTGAAGCGATAGAGATCGCCGTCGGCCCAGCCCTTCGCGATCAAGGTGGCATCGTCGGTGCCGGCCATGGCGCGGTAGTTCGGATCGGGGTTATGGCGGACGGTCTTGATCACGACGTCGACGCCGCTGTCGGTCTTGTCGTAGGTGCCGATATGGGCGAAGGCCGAATTGCCGCCGAGCATCTTGCCATTGCCGGCATGCATCACGCTCCGGCCGACGGCGTCGCCGAGCTGAAATCTCACCTTGTAGAAGCCTTCAAACACCCGCCGTGTCCCCGGCCCTGCGCGCATCCGGGGGCACTCTCCCGCATTCGAACGCAATCGACAAGCTTCGCGCGGGAAGAGGCCGGCGGGTCACAGGAACAGCTGCCATCAGAATGCAAAATCCGCCGGAGCCTTGCAGCTCCGGCGGATTTGAGACCAACCCGGGTCAGCCCCCAGGCCCGGGCCGGGAGGATCTTAGGCCGCGGCCTTCTTGTCGGTCGGCACGGACGCGATCGTCTTCAGGATCTGCGAGGCGATCTGGTAGGGGTCGCCTTGCGAGTTCGGACGGCGGTCTTCCAGATAGCCCTTGTAGCCGTTGTTGACGAAGGAGTGCGGAACGCGGATCGAGGCGCCGCGGTCGGCCACGCCGTAGCTGAACTTGTTCCAGGGCGCGGTCTCGTGCTTGCCGGTCAGACGCTTGTCATTGTCCGGGCCGTAGACGGCGATGTGGTCCATCAGGTTCTTCTCGAAGGCCGCCATCAGCGCCTCGAAATACTCCTTGCCGCCGACTTCGCGCATATAGGCGGTCGAGAAGTTGGCATGCATGCCCGAGCCGTTCCAGTCGGTGTCGCCGAGCGGCTTGCAGTGGAACTCGATGTCGATGCCGTACTTCTCGGTGAGGCGCAGCATCAGGTAGCGGGCCATCCACATCTGGTCGGCAGCGGTCTTGGAGCCCTTGCCGAAGATCTGGAATTCCCACTGGCCCTTCGCGACTTCCGCGTTGATGCCTTCATGGTTGATGCCGGCAGCGAGGCAGAGGTCGAGATGCTCTTCGACGATCTTGCGGGCGACGTCGCCGACGTTCGAGTAGCCGACGCCGGTGTAGTACGGACCCTGCGGGGCCGGATAGCCGGCAGTCGGGAAGCCGAGCGGGCGGCCGTCCTTGTAGAAGAAGTATTCCTGCTCGAAGCCGAACCATGCGCCGGCGTCGTCGAGGATGGTGGCGCGCTTGTTTGACGGATGCGGGGTCTTGCCATCGGGCATCATGACTTCGCACATCACGAGCACGCCATTGGTGCGCGCGGCGTCCGGGAAGACGGCGACCGGCTTCAGCACGCAATCAGAGCTATGACCTTCGGCCTGCTGGGTGGAGGAGCCATCGAAGCCCCAGAGCGGAAGCTGCTCGAGCGTCGGGAACGACGCGAATTCCTTGATCTGAGTTTTGCCGCGCAAATTCGGAGTTGGCGTATATCCGTCGAGCCAAATGTACTCGAGCTTATACTTGGTCATTGAGCCTCTCTGTAGATGATGCGAAAGGTTGGGGGCCCTGGGGTCCCCGCACGTTTGTACCCGGCCACCATCGGCCGGCCCTTTACAAGCATTTAACGTGCCAAAAGGCCGCACTGCGGGAGGTTTTCCACTGCGGCAGGCGGCTCCTCGGCGCTGACAAACCGCCCCCGGCGTCGTGCGTCATAGCCGCGCACCTTCGCGTGAAGCTGCACCGCAAAAACTCCGCGGAAACCGCCCGATTCTGAAGCAGGCGGCGCGGTGCTGGAGGATGCCGATGAAACGCGCGTCAACGTCCGGCAACTTTCGTAAAGCCCCACAGCCCTGCCCAGCAACCTTTGGAATAGCCCAGGCGTTGGTCACCGACACGGTGCCTTGGGAGATGCAGCAGGCGACCTGCCTATAAATTGGGCGGCAACTGATTTCCTTTTCAGCACTTTCCAATTCGGGGCGCGCGGCCGATATGGGGATTTCAGTAACCACAATCGAACGAGTTGGGCGCACCATGGAGGCCAAGGCGCTTCGACCAAGGAGAAATCGCAATGATGAACAATGGTCTGAGTCACGGATCTGCGAAGATCTACCAATTCCCTGCCGGGGGCCGCGCAGCTCTTGGGGGACGCCGCTATGGCGAGACCAGCCTTCCCGCCGATCATGCTTCGCTTCCCACGAACGTCTCGATCTGCAGCGACAGCTGGTACCACCAGGACGCGGTGGACGAAACCAAGCCGAAATGGGATCGCTGATGCCGGTCGCTGGTTTGATAGCGCCGCGCGCTCGCGAACGCAGGCGGCAGTTCGAAAAGGGTCGAAACCACGGTGTTTCGGCCCTTTTTGATTCTTGCGGGCACAGAGACGTTCAGATCACCGCGCAGGCGGTCACCGGCCGCTTCAGATGTCTGATCGTGGTGGTCCCGGTGCTGCCGATCGTCAGCGTGATCCCGGCTCTCGAATAGCGGGCGCCAGAGACCGTCAGCCGCTTGGCAAGCGTCACCGGCTCGCCGTCGATCTGGAGGAAGGCGCGCTTGTCGCCGTCATAAAACCCGATGATGAACTGCGTACCATCGGCGCAGCGATAGGTCTGGAATGTCTGCGCATCGGCCGGCCGACTATCGAAAATTCCGGCCGACAGCATGGTGATAGCCAAAACAATGGCCTTGTGTCGGCCCATGATCGCCCCCTGTATTGGACTTTAAGGATGCCGCAGCGCATCCGGTGGAACCATAACCCAAGCTGATCTCATGTCCGACTCCCCTGCCCGCCACCTCGCCTTGCAAGGCGCCAGCAATTTTCGCGATCTCGGCGGCTATCCGACCACCGACGGCCGCATCACGCGCTGGCGGCACATCTTCCGCTCCAACCATCTCGGCCAACTCACTGCAGCCGACATCGAGATCGTCCGCGCGCTGGGGGTGCGAAGCGCATTCGATTTCCGTGGACTGGAGGAGCGCGCGGCAGGCGTCTGTGTCGTGGACGAAATCACCGTGCACTCGCTGCCGATCGAGCCGACCGTCGTGGCTGCGCTGCGCGCCGAGCTCGCTCGGGCACGTTGACGGCACCGGTCGCGCTGGAGCTCATGCGCGAATCCTGATCGCAACTACGTGCGCCACAACACGCACAGCTTTCGCGACCTGTTCGGCCATCTGCTGGAAGACCGCGCGCCGCTCGTGATCCACTGCACGGCGGGCAAGGACCGCACCGGCTTTGCCTGCGCGCTGATCCTGCATGCACTCGGCGTATCTGATGACATCATTGCCGAGGACTACCTGCTCACCAATCAGCACTACAAGCGCGATGCGACGGCTGCTACCGACCTGCCGGAGGACGTACGCAATGCCATCGGCAGCGTCGAAGCCTCTTACCTTGCTGCTGCGTTCGAAGCCGTCGGCAGGGAATACGGCGATATCGAAACCTATTTGCGCGACGGGCTCAAGCTCGGCGCGGCCGAACGGACTGCGCTGAAGGAGCGTTATCTGCAAGCGTGATCCGCGGCGGGCGCCTCAAGCCGTCAGCCCCACGGCCTTGATCATCGCGCTCTTGAGGGCCAAGGAGATCTGCTGGGTGCTCCAATCGCTTTGGTGCAGCTTGTCAGGATCACCTGTGTCCAGCAATTGCTCGAACGAAACGTTGTTTTGCACGTGCCAATGCCGCATCAGTGCCCAACGCTGAAACAGATTCACCTCGGCCTCATTGGCAGCATCGCGGATCAGCCGGACCATCTTGTCCGAAAGCTCAGCACGGTCGTCCCAGAGCATCTTCGTCGCATATTGCGGATCAATCACCAGAACCTCGAAGCCGCGAGCGCGCAATTGCGCCAGGCCCTTCCTGATATTCCCGGCAACAACGTCCACGTCGTACTGGTCGTTGTGAAAGACCGCGTTCGTTCCAACCTGCCAGATGACCAGTGCCGGATCATCATGAAAGATATCGGCCTCGAAGCGTCCGAGTTCTTCGTTTGCCTCTTCGCCGCCCTTGCCGCGGTTCAGCACGTCAATCCGAATGTCAGGCCGGTGGACAACATCCTTGAAGTATTGCCGTAGATACATCTCCAACCGATAGGGGTACGGCACAACATCGGCTCGTCCGGCCGTTGATGACGACCCCATGGCCACGATGCGAACGGGACCCTTCCCGTCCAAAGCCTGCCGGAGCCGCATCAGCGGATATTTTAGGTCGACGATGGCAGCGGGAAATTCGATGGTTGGCAAATTGTCGGACATGAACAACCTCCTCACCGATCTAAAGTTGTAACTATAGCCCAGCCTTGAAGCTGCCGCCATTGCAAGTCCAATTCGCTGGACGCAATAGTCGCCGGCAAAGCGAAACCACGGAGAGCACCGTGCAGGGAAAAGTCATTGTCGTGACCGGCGCGCAGGGAGCGCTGGGCAAGGTGGTCGCCGAGACGGCGCTGGCACGCGGCGCGCGCGTGGCCGGCATCGATTACGCGCCATCGCAAGCCCCCGCAACGCCTGAAAACATCGAGATTGGCGGCGTCGACCTGTCCGATGCGGCGCAGGCGAAGACGGCGATCGAAGCTGCGGCAAAGCACTTTGGCAAGCTCGATGCACTGATCAATATCGCGGGCGGCTTCGCCTTCGAGACCGTCGGCGACGGCGACACCGCGACGTGGCAGCGTATGCATGCGCTGAATGTCCTGACCGCACTCAACACATCGCGCGCGGCACTGCCGCATCTCGCCGCCTCCAAGGCCGGCCGCATCGTCAACATCGGCGCCATGGGCGCGCTCCAGGCCGGCTCCGGCATGGGACCCTATGCGGCGTCGAAGGCGGGCGTGCATCGCCTCACCGAGGCGCTTGCCAACGAGTGGAAGGGCAAGGTGACTGTCAACGCCGTGCTGCCGTCGATCATCGACACCAAGGCCAACCGCGCCGACATGCCGAAAGCGGATTTCTCCAAATGGGTGACGCCACAGGAGCTCGCCGAAGTCATCCTGTTTCTCGCCAGCGATGCCGCGAGCGGCGTCACCGGTGCGCTGATCCCGGTGGGTGGGCGGGTATAGGCGTATCGCTCCGAATCTCTGCCAGACAGCCCTGATTCAATCGGAGCCGAGAAGGCTCTAAACTGCCTGCAACTGATTCTCCGATCGGACATCGGAACTTGTCTTTGGAAACCGCGCTCTATCTGCCCGTCAAACGCTTCCTCGAAGAGCTCGGCTTCACCGTGAAGGGCGAGATCGGCGGCTGCGATCTCGTGGGCCTCAGCGCCGGCGATCCACCTGTCGTGGTGATCGGCGAGCTCAAGCTCGCCTTCAATCTCGAGCTGATCCTCCAGGCGGTCGACCGCGCGCCGGCCGGCGACGAAATCTGGATCGCCGCCAGAATGTCGGCCCGCGGCAAAGGGCGTGAGAGCGATGCGCGCTACCGCAATCTCTGCCGCCGGCTCGGCTTCGGCATGCTCGGGGTGACCGATCGCGGCCAGGTCGAGGTGCTGGTGAAGCCGCCGACGGCGGCTCCGCGCCGCGAGCCGAAGATTTGCTCGCGGCTCGTCGCCGAACATCAGCGCCGCCAGGGCGATCCCGTGCTCGGCGGCAACACCCGTTCGCCGATCATGACGGCCTATCGGCAGCAGGCGCTGGCCTGCGCCTCGGCGCTCGCCGAAGGCCCGCGGCGGGTGAGCGAGTTGCGCGAACGCTGTCCCGATGCCGGTAAGATCTTGCTTAACAATGTGTATGGCTGGTTCGAGCGTGCTGAGCGGGGAATTTACGGGCTCACCGAAGCCGGGCACGCGGCGCTGAAACGCTGGCCACAGCAAGGGATTGAAGTCGGTGCAAGTGTCGCATCACCGCCCTGACACCCGACCGGTGCATAGCTGAGATGTCACACCGATTCCATATTGCAATGCAACATTCGCGGCACTAGGTATCCCGGCATCAAAACGAGGCCGTTATGAGCGCAGACTGGAATACCAAATATGGCACGCGGCGCGTGCGTCACGATCCGCCCACTCTGGACGAGGCGATCTTCGCCGCCGTCGGCATCACCGACGACCAGGAGCAGCAGGCCGAGATCGCGGCAGCGCTGATGGGCATGCCGCTCGATGTCGTGCAGGCCGAGGTCAAGAAGCAGGCCCGCACCAACAGCCGCATCACCGCAACCCGCGTGATCGCCGGCGAACAGGGCGCGCAGCGCTCAGTGGTGGTCGAGCGCCGCGTCGTCCGCCGCTTCGGCAACGACAAGCGCACCGGCACCTAAGCGCTCTTTCCTTTGATCTGAATGCAAAAGCGGACCGGCCTTGCCGGTCCGCTTTTTCGTTTTCAGGCGGCGCGATTGCCGTACATGCTGGAGATGATCTTCCAGCAGGTCGAGTTGAAGCTGAGCAGGGCCCGGCCGGCCGTGAACGGCGAGGCCGCGAGGTCAGCAAGCTCCGCCTCGGGCGTCTTGCCGAGATCGATCGTCCCGGTCGATTCGCCGTGGCGGAAAGCCAGATGCGCACCGAACTTCCTGGCGAGCGCCCTCATGGCGTGGTTTTCGGCGCCGGTGGTGACGCGCAGGCGCTTATAGCCCTTCCAGCGCGCTTCCGCGATCAGGCGGCGGAACAGCACGGTTCCGACGCCTGACGGCGTGCGGAGGCCTCCACGCTGAAGGCAACCTCAGGCAGCGAATCGTGCTCCGCCGGATGCAGCTCGGCCGCACCGCGGACCACGCCATCGACGATGTAGGCGACGATCACGGTGCCGTCTTCGGCGCAGCGGGCGGCGTAACGCTCGATGAAGCTGTCGTCGAGAAAACCGTTGAAACGGTCGTGCCGGCTTCCGGCATCAAGCCTCAGCAGGTGATCGCGCAGAAGCGGCAATTCTTCCTGCTGGATCAGGGTCCGCACGTAGCCCGGAGCGGTGCGGACGGTCTCTTCAAGTACCACGTCAAAACTCCTCTTGGTGTCCCTCGAGGAGGCGTTCGAATCCCTAGGCCGCCGTATATTGTGCATCGCAGCAAGCTTTTCAAGACGGAGGCTTGCTCAAGTAAGTGGCACCTGACGTGACTATTTCGTTAACAAAATCAAGGGCCCTAATCATACGAGGACGAGCTGCGTCTGGGTCACGACGGCCACCAGCTTGCCGTCCTCGGTCTCCAGCCGGGTGGTCCAGACCTGGGTCCGTCGGCCCCGGTGGACCGGGGTAGCGGTCGCGATCACCGTGGTTCCTTCCTTGGCCCCACCGATGAAGTTGGTCTTGCTCTCCAGCGTCGTCGTGCCCTTGGCGTCGTCCGGCAGGTTGATCACGGTCGCAGCCGCGCCGACGGAATTGGCCAGCGCCATTAGCGCGCCGCCATGGATGGTGTGATGAAGCGTGCAGAGGTCGGGCCGGACCGTCATCCGCGCCACCACGCGATCCTTCTCGGCCTCGACGAACTCGACGCCTTTGAGCTCGGCGAACGGCATCTTCATCACTTTAAGTTTCTCGAGCGGCGTCATCGGATCTGCTCCCAATTCGTTGTTGTCTCAGCGTGAATTGCTTCGCGCGGCAAAGCAATGACGTCCGAGGTAATGGGCGGGCTGACATCGGCGCAGACATTGTGCATAGGCTCCTCGCATGCGCCACTTCCCGCCCCACCGCATCGTCTGCCTGACCGAGGAGACGGTCGAAACGCTCTATTTGCTCGGCGAGCAGGACCGCATCGTCGGCGTCTCCGGCTACGCAGTGCGCCCGCCCCAGGTGCGACGGGAGAAGCCACGGGTGTCTGCCTTCGTCTCGGCCGACATCCCGAAGATCCTGGCGCTGGAACCGGAGCTGGTGCTGGCCTTTTCCGATCTGCAGGCCGGCATCGTCGCAGATCTCGTCCGCGCCGGTGTCGACGTCCATGTCTTCAACCAGCGCGATCTCGCCGGAATCTTAGCGATGATCCGCACGCTCGGTGCGCTGGTCGGTGCGGCCGGGCGCGCGGAAGACCTCGCCCAAGGTTTCGAGCGGCGCCTCGCCGCGATCGCGGCAACGCCCCGCCCCTCGCCGCGGCCAAGAGTTTACTTTGAGGAGTGGGACGATCCGCTGATCTCCGGCATCGGTTGGGTCTCCGAGCTGATCGAGGCCGCCGGCGGCGTGGATGTGTTCCCGGAGCTGCGGTCGCGGCAGGCGGCGAAGGACCGCATCGTCTCGGCGGAGATGGTGCGCGAGGCAGCGCCGGATGTGATCCTCGCGTCGTGGTGCGGCAAGAAGGTCGTCCCTGCCCGTATCCGCGCGCGCGACGGCTGGGGCGAGATTCCGGCGGTGCGCGATGATCGTATCGTCGAGATCAAGTCGCCAATCATCTTGCAGCCAGGACCGGCGGCGCTGACGGATGGGCTCGATGCGATCGTGCAGGCGCTGTGGGGCGAGCGGTCCTGATCCCTCCGCCGTCATTGCGAGCCAACGGGTCCGCGCAAAGCGCGGCCCGATGACAGGCTCCGCGAAGCAATCCAGACTGCCGCCGCAGAGACAGTCTGGATTGCTTCGTCGCAAGAGCTCCTCGCAATGACGTCTGTGGAGGCGTCCTTCCTCACGTCACCGCGTTCACGACCTGGTACTCCGGCCGGCGCCACACATCGCCCGCGATTACCTCCTCGATGATCTCGGCGGCGCGGACCATCTCATCCTCCCCGACATAAAGCGGCGTGATCCCGAACCGCATGATATCTGGTGCGCGGAAATCACCGATGACGCCGCGGGCAATCAGCGCCTGCATGGCGGCGTAGCCGCCGTCGAAGGCAAAGGAGATTTGCGAGCCGCGCCGCTCATGCGCGCGCGGGGTCACCAGCTTCAGAGCTGGGCAGCGACGCTCGACTTCGGCGATGAGGAGATCACAGAGCGCCAGCGAACGTGCACGGACCTCGGTGATATCGATCCTGTCCCAGATGTCGAGCGAGGCCTCCAGCGCCGCCATTGCTAGCACCGGGGGGGTGCCGACACGCATGCGCTCGACGCCGCCGGCGGCTGCATAGGCAAGCTCGAACGCAAATGGCTTGGCATGGCCCATCCATCCCGACAGAGCGGCGCGGGCATTGCCAGCGTTGCGCGGCGCAACGTAGAGGAAGGCCGGCGCGCCAGGGCCGGCGTTGAGATATTTGTAGGTGCAGCCCGCAGCGAAATCGGCGCCGCAGCCGGAGAGATCGACCGGCAGCGCACCGGCGGAATGGGCGAGATCCCAGACGGTGACGATGCCGAGCGCATGCGCTTTCGCGGTGAGCTTCGCCATGTCGTGGCGGCGACCGGTGCGGTAGTCGACCTCGGTGATGTAGAGCACGGCGATCTCCTCCGACAGCGCGGGCTCGATCTCCTCCGGCGCCACCAGACGCAATCGATGGCCGCGCCCGAGCGTTTCGATCAGGCCTTCGGCCATGTAGAGGTCGGTCGGGAAATTGCCGGTGTCCGACAGGATCACCTTGCGCGACGCGTTCATATCGATCGCAGCCGCGAGTGCCTGGTAAACCTTGAGCGACAGCGTGTCTCCGACCATCACCGAGCCGGCTTCCGCGCCAATCAGTCGCGCAATGCGATCGCCGACATGACGCGGTTGGGCATACCAACCTGCGGTGTTCCAGGCACGGATCAGCTCATTGCCCCATTCGGCCGTGATGACGTGATTGACGCGCTCGGCAACGCCGAGCGGCAGCGCGCCAAGCGAATTGCCGTCGAGATAAATCACGCCCTCGGGCAGATGGAACAAGGCCTTGGTGTCGTCGTAGACGCGTAGCTTGGTCATCGACATCTCTACAGAATCGTACGCACGCGCCAGAGCTCGGGGAACAGCTCGATCTCCAGCATCCGTTTGAGATAGCTGACGCCGCCGGTACCACCGGTGCCGCGCTTGAAGCCGATGACGCGCTCGACCGTCGTTACATGGTTGAAACGCCAGCGGCGGAAATAGTCTTCGAAATCGACCAGCTTCTCGGCGAGCTCGTAGAGCATCCAGTGCGTCTCCGGCGCCTCGTAGACGATACGCCAGGCCTGGAGCACGCCTTCGTTGAAGCTGTGGGTTTCGCGGACGTCGCGGGCCAGCACGGGCGCAGGCATCTTGAGCCCGTTGCGGTCGGCAAGCCGCAGCACCTCGTCATAGAGGCTTGGCGTCGCGAGCTCGGCTTCGAGCAGCTTCGTCGTCTCCGCATCGTGCGCGTGCGGCTTGAGCATGGCGTGGTTGCGGTTGCCGAGCAGGAATTCGATCAGCCGGTATTGACGTGACTGGAAGCCGGAGGACTGCCCGAGTTGCGCGCGGAAGCGCGTATACTCGCTCGGCGTCATCGTCCGCAGCACGTCCCAGGCGCCGTTGAGCTGCTCGAAGATGCGCGACACCCGCGCCAGCATCTTCATCGCCGGTTGCACCTCGTCCCTGGCGATCGCGCGGCGCGCGGCGCTGAGCTCGTGGATGGCAAGGCGCATCCACAGCTCCGTGGTCTGATGCTGGATGATGAACAGCATCTCGTCATGCGCTTCCGAGAGCGGATGCTGCGCCCCAAGGATCGCATCCAGCGCCAGGTAGTTTCCATAGGACATGCGCCGGGCGAAATCCGTCTCGGCGCCTTCGCTTGCAGGATCGTAATCGTTGGACGTCATTGACAGGCCCTCTCGATCGATCGTCCCTCGCCTCGTCAGTCGAGGCCGATCAGGCGCGCGGTGATCTGCGACGACGGATCCTTCAGCCCGTCGATCACGGTAAAATGGTTGAGGCCGGGATCGATCACGAGATGCGTCGGCACGTCGAAACCGGTCCAGACGTTGGCCATCAGGTCGGATTGGCGGATGAATTCAGGGCGCTCATTGCCGCCGACCCAGGCCGTCACGGGCGACTGCCCCCGCGGGAGATGCAGCGCCGCACTCTCGAGCGCCGCCTCCTCCATGGTCATGCGCAGCGTTTCGTTCATCTTTGTCTTCAAGAGCGGCCGCAGATCGTGCAGGCCGCTGATCGAGAGGGTGCCGGCGATGCGATCGTAGACGGCGGGCTCGAGCCGGCTGTCGTCGCACAGCATGCGCGTGACGAGATGGCCGCCGGCGGAATGGCCGGCGAGCCGGATCGGCCCTGCCACCAGCGAGGCCGCCTTGGCGATCGCTGCAGTGATTTCCGCGGTGATGTCGGAGATGCGCGCAGCCGGCGTTAGCGTGTAGCTCGGCAGCGCCACGGTCCAGCCATGATGCCGTGCGCCTTCGGCCAAATCGCTCCAGGCCGACTTGTCGAAGCGCATCCAGTAGCCGCCATGGACGAACACGACGAGGCCCTTGCTGTCGCCGTCGGGCAGGATCAGGTCGAGGCGCTGCCGCTCACCGGCGCCATAGGCGACGTCGGGATGAAAATCCTTCAACCCTGCACGGTAAGCCGCCGCCCGCTCGGCCCACAGCGCCGGCATTTTGTCGGAGCCCGGGATATGGGCCGAATTGGCATAAGCGTCATCCCAATCGCGCATCGTGATTTTCCTCGGCGGACTCAGGCCCTGCGAACCGGACGCCAGTCTGCCACCGGCAAGGCCGGCGTCCTAGTCTTTATTTTAAGCTTAAAGGATGTGTCTGCGCGTATTTGGGACAACGAGATTCTGCCCCCGCCGGAGCGCGGTAGGGTGGGCAAAGCGAAGCGTGCCCACCATTCGTTCGGAATTGAGGATGGATGGTGGGCACGGCGCAAGGGCGCCTTTGCCCACCCTACGGGCCCTCCGCCCGTTATTGCGAGCGCAGCGAAGCAATCCAGAGCCTTTCCGCGGAGGGATTCTGGATTGCTTCGTCGCTTCGCTCCTCGCAATGACGGCGGAGGGAGCAAAGCCCGGCTGCTTACGCCTTCTCCACTCCGCACCACTCGGCGATGAACAGCGCCATCGCCTTGGTCGTCTTCTTCAGCGACTCCAGGTCGACGAACTCGTTGAAGCCGTGCATCTCGCCACCGCTCGCGCCGAAGCACAGGCTCGGGATGCCGTGATTGAGGCCGTAGAAGCGGGTATCGGTGAGCGCGGTGAATACGAGGTCCTCGACCGCGCCACCGTAGACCTTGTTAAAGGCCCTGCTGAACGCGGCCTCGGGCGCGGCCGCGTCGGTGAGTTCATACCCCTCCGACAGGAAGCCCGACCATTCGACCTCCGGCGGGTTGTTGGCGAGGAAGCGGTGGTTGCGCGCGGCGGCCGCGACACAAGCCACAATCTCCTTCTGGTGCTCGGCGATCGACCAGCCGGGCAATACGGCAATCCGGCAGTCGACGTCGCACCAGGCCGGCACGCTGGAGGCCCAGTCGCCGCCCTTGATGATGCCGGGGTTGAAATTGATGGGATGGTTGACCGTCTTGAAATGGCGATCGGCTTTCGCGCGCTCGTTCCACTCGATCTCGAGCTTTTGCAGGGCCTGGATCAAATGATAGGCCGCCATGATCGCATTCGCTCCGGAGCCGGCGAAGGCGACATGGGTCGGATGGCCTTTCACGCGCAGGCGAAACCAGATCACGCCGACCTGCGAGCGCACCATCTTGCCGCCGGTCGGCTCCGGGATGAAGCAGGCATCGGCGCGGTAGCCCCGCTGAAGCGTCGACAGCGCGCCGACGCCGGTGCTCTCCTCTTCAATCACGGACTGGAAATGGATCCGCGCCGTCGGCTTCAAGCCGGCGGCCTTGATCGCATCCAGCGCATAGAGCGCACCGATCGTGCCCGACTTCATGTCGCAGGCGCCACGGCCGAACATCTTGCCGTCCTTGATGACGGGCGAGAAGGGCGGTGTGTCCCACAAATCCAGCGGCCCTGCGGGCACCACATCACAGTGGCCCTGGAGGATCAGCGATTTTCCAACGTTGGTTTGCGGACGGTAGGTGCCCACCACCGAACGCGCTTTCGAAAAATCATGCTCGATCGGACCGAAACCACGCAGGTCCTTGAGGTCGTCGACATTGACGTGCCAATCGTCGACCTCATAGCCGCGTTCGCGCAGGAGGTCGCCGATCATGTCCTGGCATGGTCCCTCCGCTCCGCGGGTCGAGGGGATCGCGACGAAATCACGTGTGGTCGCAAGCTGGGCTTCGAAGCTGGCGTCGACGGCGTCAACAATCCTCTGCTGCGTTTCGGCATTCATCAGGCAACTCCAATCGGGCATTCAGATCATCGATGGAGCGCAAGCTAGCCGATTTCAGCCGTTCGGGTACTCTACAAAATAAGCATCCCGCAATGCATCGTCGAGCAGCCGGCCTTCGGAGTAGCCATTCAAACCCGCGGGCCGGCTGACGCCGTCGAGCAGGCGCGGACACGGCTCGGGCGCGCCGAGCACCGTGCGGACCGGGATGCGCTCGGCATAGATCGGCAGTTCGTAGTCCTCATCGTCATCGGCCACGCCCTTGGCCCGGATCTTGGCCGAGGCTTCCTCGATCTCCATCGCGATGAAGGAGGTCGCCTTGGTCTCCTGCGCGGTGCTCTGACGCAGGCTCGCGGTGCGGCCCGGGAAGAAGCGGTCGACCATCGCGATCACCGCGCGCTCCTTCTCCTCGGCGTCGGTGACGAGATAGGCGGTGCCGAACGCCATCACCGCGCGGTAATCGGCGGAGTGGTTGAAGCCGCAGCGCGCCAGCACGAGACTGTCGAGATGGGCGACCGTCAGACAGACGCGCTCGCCCCTGGTCTGGTTGCGCAGCATGCGGCTAGCGCTGCTCCCATGCCAGTATAGCTTCGTGCCTTCGCGCCAGAAGAAGGTTGGCGTGCAATAGGGCTGACCGTCGATCACATAGGACACGTGGCAAAGCATCGAGGAATCCAGGATGCGGTGAACGGTCGCGTGATCGTAGAAGCCGCGATCGTGACGGCGCTTCACTTGGTTGCGCGCTGATGTCGGATAGGAATTTGAAGTCTCAACCTGGCTCACGGCCGCACCTCGGAGATTGGAACAATCCAGAAGAGTTGTAGCCGCGGATTTGGTCTGCGATAGTGCCAATTCCATGCGAAAAATTCCGACCAATTCTCCCTCGCCGGCCAAGGCCGAGCTGCCGCTCGACCTCACCGGTCCGCACATCACGGCCGGCGCCTCCGCGGCGCACCGGCTCTACCAGGCGCTGTGCGAGATGATCGTCTCCGGCCTCGTCAGGCCCGGCGAGCCATTGCCGCCCTCACGGACGCTGGCGCAGCAGACCGGCTTCCGCCGCAACGCCGTCGTCACGGCCTATGAGCGGCTGATCGCCGACGGCTTTGCCGACGCAACCGTCGGCTCTGGCACCTTCGTCGCAGCGCGCATCCCGGCGCGAGCGGCCGAGGCGAAGAAACCCAAGGCGGTTGTCGAAGCGCCGCGGCAAGGCGCATTCGCGCTCGGCTGCACCCATATCGACGAGCGCGCCGTGCAGCGCTTCCGCGCCTTCGTCGGGCGTCGCATGCGCGCATTCGGACCCGAGCATCTGCATTATGGCGATCCCCGCGGCAGTCGCGAGCTGCGTGCGGCAATCGCTGATCACCTGTTGTCGGCGCGGGGCCTGCGCTGCGACCCCGATCAGATCATGCTCACATCAGGCACGCTGCATGCGCTGCGCATCGTGCTGAGCGCGATCCTGAAGGCGGGCGACCAGGTCTGGTCCGAGGACCCCGGCTATCCGATCGCGCGCCGGACGATCGGACAATGCGGATATCGCACTGTGCCCATTCCGGTCGACGCGCACGGCCTGCAGGTTGCTAGGGGTCGTGCGGCGGCACCGTCTGCGCGCGCGGCCTATGTCACGCCGTCGCACCAGTTTCCGCTAGGCGTCCAGATGTCGATGCCGCGGCGGCTCGAATTGCTGGACTGGGCGAAGCAGGCCGGCGCCTTCGTGCTCGAGGACGATTATGACAGCGAGTTCCGCTATGACGGCGCGCCGCTGATGTCGCTCGCCGGCATCGATCACCTCCAGCGCGTGATCTACCTCGGCACCTTCGCCAAGACCTTGTTTCCGGGCTTGCGCATCGGCTATTGCGCCCTGCCCGAGCGCCTGATCGCGGATGTGACGGCTGCACGGGCCGCGCTCGATCGCTTTCCCGGCACGCTGATGGAAGGCGCGGTGGCCGACATGCTCAATTCCGGCGCCTTCGCCGCGAACCTGAAGCGGGTGCGCAAGCTCTATCGCGAGGCGCGTGATGCGCTGGCCGCGACGCTGGAAGCCAAATCAGACGGCGCGCTCTCCGTGCCGGTGCCGTCGCAAGGACTGCATCTCGTCGCACGGTTCGATCCCTCGGTCGATCCGTTGCGGGCGGCCGAGGCCAAGCGCGCGGCTGGTGCAGAAGGCTGGCTCCTGGCCGACACCTATTCTCGCGCGCGTCCCCTGCCCGGTTTCGTGCTGGGATTTTCGGGGCACGCGGTTCCGCAACTGGTGGCCTCGGCCGAACGGCTCGCGCGGGAATCGCGCTCAGTCCTGCGCGCGAGAAGCAAATCGTCGCGGCGGGCGTGACCAGGCTTCACTATCAGAATCGCCTGCCGCTCCCTAGATTGCGGCATCGATGCCAGGACCTCACACCATGTTGCTGCGCCGCGCCACCTGCCTTTCGCTCCTGATTTCCCTTGCGCTTGCCTCGACGACGCGCGCAGCAACGGTCGGTCGCGAACAGGACATCGTGGACCTCAAGCTCGGCCAACGTGTGCAAGTGGATGACGGAACCTGCCCTGCCGGACAGGTCAAGGAAGTGCGCGGCGCGAAGATGACCGACAAGGGCGTGGCGCGCACGAGCACTTGCGTGCCGCGATACGGTCCGAAATCGAAGTAGCGGGCTAAGAGCCCTGCTTCGCAGGGTCGAACATGCACTGCAAGGTCGGCTTGGCGATCTTGGTGAAGGTCGAGCCGATCTCGCCCTGCTTGGACGTCGGCACCCAGTCGGTCTCGATCGTCGGCACGCCGGTCTCGCTGATGCCGCGCAGCAGCGCCTCGCGCAAATCACGGTCCTCGACGACGGCGGCGGCATGGTCATGCAGGCAGCCGCAGACCTCTTCTGGATGCTCCCAGCGCCCGAGCATGCGCGGCGCACACTGACGCACGAATTCGCTCCGGGGATCCGGCAACCTGGAGGGAGCGCGCACCTGCGCCTGGGCGGCACTGAGCGTCAGAACGGATATCAACGCTGCGGCGCAGAAACGAACAATCATGATGGGCTTTGCCGGCTGCTTTTCTTGTTGGCGATCAGAAGCGCGTGGCGACCACGATCGGCTGAGATGCCGTGATCGTCAGCGGTGAACCGCTGTACTGGAAGGTGCCGACACCGGGCAGACTGCCGTCCGGCGAGCCCGCGAACGAGGAGCCGGCGAGCACGAAGCCGAAGGCAAGGATGAAGCTGAGCGCGCGCATGATCTTGTGTCCCGATTTCGTCGGCCGGCGGTGCGCCGTCGTCGTTGTCAAGCTGATAACCATGGGCGGTTTCGCGCGTGATGCGCCAAAAGCGGAAAATGGTTTCATCTTTCGTGAGAATTGTTTCGTCCTGCCCGAGACGACGAAACATTCGCCGGAAAATCCCAATCATTTCAGGTGAGCCGCGCCACGGCCCAAAGTGGCCTGACAGGTTCCCGCTCGAGCTTGGACCGGCCGCGGACGCGGTCGCCGTCATGCTCCCGCCTTACGCGCTTCACACGCATTTTACGTTTTTCTGCTGAAGAGAAGCCGAAATCGAGACGCTGGGATCACCGGGCGCGTTCACGTGAGGGATGGCCATCATGATGGCGACAGATCGCGCACCGACGCGCGAGGCGGAGCAACGGACGGGCCGCGGAGATCAACGATCCATTCGCGACAGCGCCACATCACTTGGCAATACGTCACCTGGTGAAATGGCGCTGCAAGCGAACCGCGGCCTTGAAGCCGCGCCGCAGACATTCGTCCGGCTGACCGGTTCGCATCTTGCAAAGCCGCGCTGTCGTCAGTGAGTGAAGAACTCGCCGCACTTCTGGACGTTTGAGTCCGCCGGTCCCCATGGCATGATCGGTACCGTCGAGGTCGAGTTCTTCGGTGAGCCCTCGATCAGCTTGTCCGAATAGACCATGTAGACCAGCACGTTGCGCTTGGCGTCACAGCCGCGCACGATCTGCATCTTCTTGAAGAACAGTGAGCGACGCTGGCGGAACATGTCGTCGCCCTGCTCCATCTTGTTCTTGAACTTGATCGGGCCGACCTGGCGACAGGCCAGCGAGATGTCCGAGACCTCCTCGGCAAGGCCGAGCCAGCCCTTGAAGCCGCCCTTCTCCGGCACGGTGAAGTGACAGGCGACGCCCTCCACCTCGGGATCATCGAGACCGTAAGTCGCGAGCTTGTCGTTCGGGCTCATCCACTTGAATACGGTCGAGCGGCGGAAGATCAGATCCGGCTCGTCGGCGGCGGAGGCGGAAGCCACCGGCACGGCCAGAGCCAAGAGGAATAAAGCGAGGCCTTTCAAGCGGATGCCGGAAAGACCGGGGAAACGAGATGACATGAAGTTCTCCGGTAGGAAGTCCCCGCAATGTAGGCATCAGGCGGCCGATCAGGAAGACGAGCGGCCAGTCGCCACGGCCGCCGTTTACCGCTCTGTGAGGCTTTTTTGCTACGCGTTGAACAAAAGTAGCTGACGGCAGAACCGCCTTGGTGGTGAACGCGTATCCTCTTTGCGAGACTAACGTCTGATTTGGATTATGGATTCGAGGATGAACAGCGTGAATGAGTCCGGTTTTGCTGCCAAGCCAACGCGTTTTTGGCAAGTCGCCATTTTGACGGCGGCGGGTGCGATCGGGACGGCAAGCCAGGCTGACGCAGCGTTTTATTATTGGACGGATTATTCCGACGGCTCCTATTACGCCCGACAGGATCGGTATCCCGAAACACCGCGCCAGAAGCCGCAGAAGCGCGGCACGGCGGGCAAGAAGGAGATCGTCGCCGAGAAGGAAGCCGGCACCAAGCCGCAAGGACCGCTCGTCATTATCGTCTCGATCGACCGGCAGAAGGTGACGGTCTACGACAGCAAGGGCGTGTTCGCGGAATCCCCGGTTTCGACAGGCATGAAGGGCCATTCGACGCCGATGGGTGTGTTCAGCGTCATCCAGAAGCACAAATTCCACCATTCCAACATCTATAGCGGCGCCCCGATGCCGTACATGCAGCGGATCACTTGGTCCGGCGTCGCCATGCATGCCGGCGTGCTGCCGGGCTATCCGGCCTCGCACGGCTGCATCCGCATGCCGATGGCGTTCGCGGTGAAGATGTGGAACTGGACCAGGATGGGCGCGCGCGTCATCGTCGCGCCCGGCCAGATGTCGCCGCAAAGCTTCTCGCATCCTCTGCTTGCTGCGGTGCGCGTGCCGCCTCAGCCCGCCGCCAGCCTCGCACCGCAGATCAATGTGGGCGACAAGGCCGACAAGGGCGCAGCGCAAACCAACGTCACTGAAGCCAAGCCGGTCGAGACGAAGACCGCCAGTGCAGACAGCCTGTTCGAGCTGCGCGCCTCGGTCGGCCACACCGTGATGTCGGATGTGACCACCGGTAATGCGCCCGCCCGCGAGGAAGCGGCTGCGCCGACCGACAAGATCGAGACCAAGACCGCCGAGGCATCTGACGCAACCAAGCCGCCGCCCGAAGAAACTGCCAAGCCTGCGAGCACGGACGCGAAGCCCATTGAGGCCGCGGAAGCGCCCAAGGCCTCGACGGCGACCGACGACAAGCTCGACGCTGCCAAGACTGAAGCTGCCGAAACCGCGAAGAAGCCTGACGCCACGACGCCGGCACTCGCCACCTCGCCCGATGTGAAGAAGGACGAGACCGGCGTTACCGATCCCGCGCCGGCAGCGAAGCCGGACGCGCCGAGGCGGGCCGGCCAGATCGCCGTCTTCATCAGCCGCAAGGATTCCAAGCTCTACGTGCGGCAGAACTTTGCGCCGCTGTTCGAGGTGCCCATCACGATCGCCGCGAGCGACCGGCCTCTCGGTACGCATGTCTTCACAGCCGAAGTCGACAAGACCAACTCCAATGCGCTGCATTGGTCGGTGGTGTCGCTGCCGGTCTCCGTCCGCGCAGCTGCGCGCGATGACGACGGACGCGTGTCACGCCGCCGTGGCGCTGTCGTGATCCCAGTTGCCGCAAAGCCGGTGGTCACGCCGGACAGCCCCGCTGATGCCCTCGACCGCATCGCAATCCCCGCCGACACCATGGCGAAGATCAACGAGATGCTGACATCGGGTGGCTCGATCATCGTCTCCGACCAGGGCATCAACCAGGGCGAGACCGGCGAAGGCACCGATTTCATCGTCCGCTTGTACTAGCGCTCCTCACCGCGTCCGATAACGCGGTGTTGAGCGGCCCGGTCGTGCCGGCGGAGTAACATGAGCCCCGGATCATTTCGGGGACGCCGCATGATGAACCGCAGGACCATGCTCGCCGCGGCGCTTGCGGGCGCCATCGCGCCGGCAGCACGCGCCTTCGCGGATGGTGGCATGAGCCGGATCTCGGCCTATGCCTTCTCCTTCCCCGCATTGTCCGGCGGCGACATCCGCCTCGCCGCGTACACCGGCAAACCGCTGCTGGTGGTGAACACCGCCTCGCTCTGTGGCTACACCCCGCAATATGCCGGCCTGCAAGAACTCTGGGGCGAGTTTCGCGAGCGCGGGCTTACCGTGATCGGCGTGCCCTCCAACGATTTCGGTGGCCAGGAGCCCGGCGGCGCCAGCGAAATCTCCGACACGGCGCACCACCAATACGGCGTTACCTTCCCGGTGACGGCCAAGGCCGTGGTGGTCGGCGCGAAGGCGCATCCATTCTACAAATGGGCTGCCGACGCGCGGCCGAGGGAGGTTCCGAAGTGGAACTTCCACAAATATCTGATCAGCCGTGACGGCTACATCGCCGAGGTCTTTCCGTCCGCGGTGGCGCCGACCGATACCCGGGTCAAAACGGCCATTGCCAAGGCGCTGGCCGACAGTTGATGCGAGTTGCGCTCATCCGGTTGGGCACAATTGTGGCAGGGCACCAAACAGCCGTTGCAATGGCGAGGGCCCACCATCTAGGCTAGGATCGTTTGGGGCAGGACGGTTTTTGTCGCAGGCGAAAAGCTGCGGCGGAACAACGGGATCAATCTCGAGGACAACACCATGCGCGTGGCGGCAGGACTGATTTTGGCAAGCGCGATGTCTTTGGCCATGACGGGTGCGGCATGGTCGCAGACCGCGGCAAAACCCGCAGCAAGCACACAAGCCGCACCAGCGGCGGCACCGGCCGCTTCAGCGCCGGCGACTGCGCCGGCGGCCGCTCCCGCAGTGGCTGCCGCACCAGCGGGCTTCGTCAACCCGCCGCCACCGAAACAGGCGCCGCAGCCGGCGCGCGCAGCCTGCAACACGCCGGGCGCGCTCGGCGTCGCCCGCACCGTCGAGATCGACACCACCGGCGGCCCTGGCTTCGGCTTCGAGCATTTCAAGGAGCTCGACTTCCTGCGCGACCACGAAGTGGTACTGACCTTCGACGATGGCCCCTGGCCCAAGAACACGCCCGCGGTGCTGAAGGCGCTCGCCGACGAGTGCACCACCGGCATCTTCTTCTCCATCGGCAAGCACGCGACCTACGAGCCGGAGATCCTGAAGCAGGTCTATGCGGCCGGTCATACGATCGGCGCGCACACCTGGTCGCACGCCAACCTCAACAACAAGAAGCTCACGGAAGCGCAGCGCAAGGATGAGATCGAGAAGGGCTTCAGCGCCGTGAAATGGGCGCTCGGCGGCATCTCGCCGTCGCCGTTCTTCCGCTTCCCGGCGCTTCAGCATCCGCCGGAGATGGTCACCTATCTCGGCAACCGCAACATCGGGATCTTCTCCTGCGACATCGACTCCTTCGACTTCAAGGCCTCCAAGCCTGAGAAGGTGATCGAGACCGTGATGAAGAAGCTCGAGACCAAGGGCAAGGGCATCATCCTGATGCACGACTTTCAGAAGCACACCGCCGAAGCCCTGCCCGAATTGCTCAAGCGCCTGAAGGCCGGCGGCTACAAGGTGGTGGCGATGCGCGCAAAATTCCCGGCGTCGACGCTGCCCGAATACGACCAGGAGCTGCTCAAGGACATCAAGCTGCCGACGGTGAGCCAGCGCCCGGTCAATTCCGTTGTGACGACCGTTTCCGAATAGAAGGCAATTGTCTTTCCGGTTCGAAGGCTACGTCATCGTCTCGGCGGACGGCATGCTCGCCGACGCGGCGCACGTCATGCCGGACAGTCTGAAGTTCGACGGCGACAAGCTGTTCTTCGAGCAGGCGCTCGATCGCGCCGCGCTGATCGTGCACGGCCGCAACTCGCACGAGCACCAGCCGAATTCGCCGAAGCGCAAGCGGCTGATCCTGACCCGCAAGATCAAGGCGTTGACCGTCGACCCTGAAATGCCGAACGCGACATTGTGGAATCCGGATCACGCGCGCTTCGAAGAGGCTTGCGCCTTTGCCGACGTCGCCTCCGGCATGGTCGCCGTCATCGGCGGCCCCGTGGTGTTCGACATGTTCATGGACCGCTACGACACGTTCTGGCTGTCGGAGGCGCCGCACGTGCGACTGCCCGGCGGCGAAGGCTGTTTTGTCGGCGTGCCCAGGCGGACCCCGCACCAGGTGCTCGCCTCGCACGGGATGAAGCCAGGGGCGCCGTACCTGCTCGACGCGGCGCATGAGGTCACTGTGACCCCGTGGCGCAGGACGTAGACGCTACACGTCGCCGTAGGCCGCTTCGGCCGGACGTGTGGTGCGGCCGTAGCCGATGATCATGCACAGCGCGCCGATGATCGACAGGTTCTTCAGCGCGTCGACCACCATCTTGGCGTTGTCGGGCGGCGCCTGGTTCCAGAAGTCATCGAACAGCACGGTCGCGACCGCGACGTAGATGATCAGCAGCATCGCGAAGAATCGTGCGCCGAAATTCAGAGCGATCATCAGTCCGGCGATGATCTCGAGCCCGCCGACGGCGATCGCCAAGAGTTGCGGCGTGGTCATGGCAGTCGCCGTCTCGAGCTGCTTGGCGTAAGGCGCGACGACGTCGGGCACCACGAGTTTGGTGGCGATGAAGTCGGCGGTCGCCTGGATGGCAAAGAGCTTGGTCGCGCCCGTGTAGATGAACAGCACGGCAAACAGAATTCGCCCGAAAGTCACGAACGCTGGCATGATCGGCCTCTTGGCTCAGGCTTTTTGAAATCGGCGTCTTGACGCGAGTGCCGGGCGATTATGAAGAGTCGTGCGACGGTTTACAAACGGGGAAATCGCAAACCGTTTTGAAAAGATTGAAGCGCGGATGCGCCGGAGGTCTGCTCCCTCGCCCCGCTTGCGGGGAGAGGGTTGGGGTGAGGGGGAGCCTCTGCGGGGACGGTGAGAGTTGGACTCGCGGAGAGCTCCCCTCACCCGGATCGCATCTGTCGATGCGATCCGGCCTCTCCCCGCAAGCGGGGAGAGGCGAAGAGATCGCGCCTCAGGTAAACAACGTCGGCTGCTGCCGCGCTGCCCGTTCCTGCGCCTCCACGACTGCAACAGCCGTCATGTTGAGGATGCCGCGCGCGGTCACCGAGGGCGTCAGGATGTGCGCCGGACGCGCCGGGCCGACCAGGATCGGGCCGACGGGGAGCGCGTCCGCCAGCGACTTGATCATCTGATAGGCGACGTTGGCGGTGTCGAGGGTCGGCATGATCAGGATGTTGGCCTCGCCCTCCAGCTTGGAGTGCGGCAGCACCATTTTCCGCGCAGCAGCTGAGAGTGCGGTGTCACCCTGCATCTCGCCGTCGGCCTCGATCTCCGGATGCCTTTCCTTCAGGAGCTGGGTGGCCCGGCGCATCTTGCGCGAGGAGTCCGTGTCGTAGCTGCCGAAATCCGAATGCGAGACGAAGGCGATCTTCGGCTTGATGTTGAAGCGCTGCACATGGACTGCCGCGAGCGACGCGATCTCGGCGAGCTCTTCCGCGCTCGGATTGGGCCGCACCTGCGTGTCCGCGATGAAAAAGGCGCCCTTGCTGGTGATCAGCAGGGCTAACGCAGCATAATCGCTGATACCGGCTGAGAAGCCGATGATCTCGCGGACATGGCGCAGATGGCTCATATACCGCCCCTCGACGCCGCACAGCATGGCATCCGCCTCCCCGCGCACCACGGCAAGCGCCGCGATGACCGTGTTGTTGGTGCGCACCACCGTGCGCGCCGCATCGGGCGTCGCGCCGCGGCGGCCGGCGACCTCGACATAGGTCTGCACATAGGAACGGTAGCGTGGATCGTCCTCGGGATTGACGAGGTCGAAATCCTTGCCCGCCTTGATCGAGAGGCCGAAGCGCTTGATGCGCGCCTCCACCACCGAGGGGCGGCCGACCAGGATCGGCGTCGCCAGCTTCTCCTCCAGCACCACCTGCGTCGCGCGCAGCACGCGCTCGTCCTCGCCTTCGGCGTAAATCACGCGGACCGGCTGGGTCTTGGCCTTGGCGAACATCGGCTTCATGACGAGGCCGGAGCGGAAGGCAAAGCGCTCGAGCAGCGCGCGATACTCGTCGAAATTGGTAATGGGGCGCGTCGCGACGCCGGATTCCATCGCCGCCTTGGCAACGGCCGGCGCGATGCGCAGGATCAGGCGAGGATCGAACGGACTCGGGATCAACGAGCCGGGCCCGAAGCCACCCGCCTCACCGGTGTCGAGGCTGCCTTGGGAGACTGCATCCGACGGTGCCTCGCGCGCGAGCTGCGCGATCGCCTCGACGGCGGCATGCTTCATCTCCTCGTTGATAGCGCTGGCGCCGACATCGAGCGCGCCACGGAAGATGAAGGGGAAGCACAGGACGTTGTTGACCTGGTTCGGATAGTCGGAGCGGCCGGTGCAGATCATGGCGTCGGGGCGCACCTTGCGCGCTTCCTCCGGCATGATCTCCGGTATGGGATTGGCGAGCGCCATGATCAGCGGCTTGTCGGCCATCGCCTTGGCCATCTCAGGCTTGAGCACGCCGGGCGCGGACAGGCCGATGAAGATGTCGGCGTCGCCGATGACGTCGGCGAGCGTGCGCTTGTCGGTCTTCTGCGCATAGACCGCCTTCCAGCGGTCCATGGAGGTGTTGCGGCCCTCGTGCACGAGGCCGTCGATGTCGCAAACCCAGATGTTCTTGCGCTGCGCGCCCATCGACACCAGCAGGTTCAGCGTCGCAAGTGCCGCGGCCCCTGCCCCCGACGCCACGATCTTGACCTCGGACAGTTTCTTGCCGTTGAGCCTGAGGCCGTTGGTGATGGCGGCGGCGACGATGATGGCGGTGCCGTGCTGGTCGTCGTGGAAGACCGGGATCTTCATGCGCTCCTTCAAGCGCGCCTCGATCTCGAAGCACTCCGGTCCACGGATGTCTTCCAGGTTGATGCCGCCAAAGGTCGGCTCGAGCGCCGCCACGGTTTCGACCACGCGGTCGATGGTGTCGGCGGCGATCTCGATGTCGAACACGTCGATGCCGGCGAATTTCTTGAACAGGACCGCCTTACCCTCCATCACCGGCTTGGAGGCCAGCGGGCCGATATTGCCGAGGCCGAGCACGGCGGTGCCGTTCGAGACCACGGCGACCAGATTGGCGCGGGTGGTGAGCGAGGCGGCCTCGGCGGGATTCTTGGCGATCTCGGTGCAGGCGGCCGCGACGCCCGGCGAATAGGCCAGCGCGAGGTCGCGCTGGTTGGCAAGCGGCTTGCTTGCCTGGATCTCCAGCTTTCCGGGCCGCGGCAGACGGTGATAGGCGAGCGCCGCCTGGTGGAGATCATCAGAATAGGACGACATGCGGTGTCTCGCCTCGCGTTACCGGCCTCAAAATGCCTGATCCGGAGCGGCCGCCCGCGCGGACGGGTATTTCCGGGCCATGGAAACGGGATGAAGCACGGCAGGCGCCCGGTGGCAACATCCGATTGCGACCCCATCAACAGGACACGTGGTCAAATACTTGAAAACCATAGCTTTCCCTGGACCGCATAGCGTTTCGCGAATATGCCAGGTTGCACGGTGCAAAACGAGCAACTGGAGCAAGGGAATGAAGCGAATCCTGATCGGCCTGATCGTGGCAGCCGTGCTCGGAGCGGGCGGATGGTTCGGCTTCAACCTCTACGCCAAGCATCGCGCCACCGCCGAGGTCGAGGCCGCGTTCGAAAGGATCCGTTCGAGCGGCGGCAAGGCGAGCCATGGCAAGATCACGTTCGAGCTTGCGACGCGGACGCTGACGATCGAGGACATCGCTGTCGAGCCCGGCCAGCCGCAGTTCGCCAACGTCAGGGTCGCAAAGGTCACGGCGGTCGGTGTACGCCAGCCAGACGAGGTCCATTTCTCGGCCGACAGCGTCGAAGTGTCGGGGGTCGAGGTCGCCTTCACGTCCAACGAGCGGGTGAAGCTGAAAGCGAACTACAAGATCCCACAGATCAGCGCGCGCGACTTTTCCGGTCCGACACGTGCAGCAGGCGCGCCGCTGTCCGGGTCGATCATCGACATGTACCGCTTCCTGCTTGCGCAATACGCGACTGTCTCGACGTCCTCGATCACGGCGCCGACCGTCGCGGTCAACGTCGATGCGGGCAACGGCAATGCCGGCAGCGGAGATTATGTCTATTCGGGTCTGTCGATCCAGAACGTCAACCACGGCAAGATCGAAACGGCGAAGACGGACCGCGTCGCCTACACGATCGACCTGGCTCAGCCGGGCAAGCCCGCAAAGATGAGCGGCGAGCTGTCCGGCCTGGCGATCTACGATTTCGACGCGACCGCTGTGAGGGCCGCGCTCGAGCAGCAAGGGTCGAGCGACGACAGTTTCCACAGGATCTATCGACGCATCTCGGTGAACTCATACGTGGTGACGACAGCACCGGGCGTGCGCGTGCAGATCGACGGCATCAGCTTCGACGACATTGCGATCCGGCCCTCGAAATTCCGCCCGGCCGAAATCATCGCGCTGGTGCCGGCTGACGGCTCGATCCCGACGCCGGCGCAGTCGCGCGACATGATCGAGAAGGTGGCCGACTTCTTCGAGGGATTTCAGATCGGCAAGGCCGAAATCGGCAAGCAAACGGTCGAGACACCGCAAGGGACGGGACGGCTCAATGCCGTCAAATACGATCAAGACAAAATAGCGCTGGAAGGCCTCGACATGCCGATGCCGCAGGGGCAGCTCAAGATCGAGCGCTTCACGCTGAAGTCCTTCAGTGCGGCAAATCTGATGCGCTGGGCGGCAAGCCTCAGAACGCCCGGACAGCCACCCTCGCCCGATCAGATGCTGGGCCTGTTCCGGGTGCTCGAAGGCGCCGAGATCAAGGGCGTGGTCTCGCCCTACAAGAATACGCGGCAGCTCGTCACCATCGACACCATCAGCCTGAACTGGGGCCAGCTGATAGGATCGATCCCGAGCAAGGCCAGCCTGGTCGTGAAAATGGTCACCCCCACCGATCCCGCCAACCCGGCGCAGCGGCCGCTGGTCATGGCGGGCGTCGACAAGCTCGCGATCGACCTCGATCTCGGCGCCGCCTGGACGGAGTCGTCAGGTGCATTTGCGCTCGCGCCCGCCACCATCGATCTTGGCAATCTCGCCCGGGCACAGGCCCGCCTCGCACTCGCCAACGTGCCGCGCACGATGTTCACCGCCGATCCGGTGCAGGCCATGAGCCAGGCCGGCCAGATCGAGACCGGCGCGATCGAGTTCTCCTTGCGCGACGGCGGCGTCGTCGATCTCGTCGTGGCGCAGTTCTCGCGCATGCAGGATGTCAGCCGCGACGCCGCGCGCAGCGCCATCGTCGAGATGATCCGGGCGCAAGGCGAGAAGATCGCGGCGTCCAATGCCGACGTTAGAATGGCCGTCGATGCGCTCGCCGGCTTCGTCGAGACCTCCGGGCAGACGCTGACCGTCAAGCTGACGCCCCGCGCCAAGGTGCCCGCTGATGCAATTGATGCAGCTCTCGCAAAGCGACCCGGAGAGCGCGCTGGCGCAGTTCAGGATCGAGGCGTCGACAGGGTTGTAGGGCTTATCGCTGCGAATGAGATGACAGCTGACCTGGCGAAAATCCCTTCCCGTCATTGCGAGCGAAGCGAAGCACTCCAGGCTGCCTCCGCGGAAAGATTCTGGATTGCTTCGCTTCGCTCGCAATGACGGGTGGAGAGAGCGGATCCAAGATCAGCAGATCGAATCGCGGAGAGTCCCCTCTCACCCGCCTCGCATCTTCGGTGCGACGCGGCCTCTCCCCGCGTGCGGGGAGAGGCGAGCCACTCACTTCTGCGGCAGGTTCACCCGCACGTGCAGCTCGCGGAGCTGCTTGGTGGTGGCTTCCGACGGCGCGCCCATCAGGAGGTCCATGGCCTGCTGGTTCATCGGGAACAGCGAGATCTCGCGCAAATTCGTGGTGCCGCACAGGAGCATCACGATGCGGTCGACACCCGCGGCCATGCCGCCATGCGGCGGCGCGCCGTACTGGAAGGCGCGGTACATGCCGCCGAAGCGGTCGACCACTTCCTGCTCGCCATAGCCGGCAATCTCGAACGCCTTCACCATCGCTTCCGGCACGTGGTTGCGGATGCCGCCCGAGGCGATCTCGTAGCCGTTGCAGGTGATGTCGTACTGGAACGCCTTGATGGTCAGCGGATCCTGGCCCTTCAGCGCTTCCAGGCCGCCCTGCGGCATCGAGAACGGGTTGTGCGAGAAATCGACCTTCTTGTCGTCCTCGTTGTACTCGTACATCGGGAAGTCGACGACCCAGGCGAGCTCGAACCGCTCCTTGTCGGTGAGGTTCAACTCCTCGCCGACCTTGTTGCGGGCCAAACCGGAGAACTTCCAGAACTTGTCGGGATCGCCGGCGACGAAGAAGGCGGCATCGCCCTCCTTCACGCCGAGCTGCGCGCGGATCGCGGCAGTGCGCTCAGGACCGATGTTGTTCGCGAGCGGACCGGCACCCTCGCCGCCCTCACGCCACATGATGTAGCCGAGGCCGGGCTGGCCCTCTCCTTGCGCCCACGAGTTCATGCGGTCGCAAAAGGCACGGCTGCCGCCGCCCGGCGCCGGGATCGCCCAGACCTGGTTCTTGGGATCTTCGAGCATGCGCGCGAACACCTTGAAACCGGAGCCGCGGAAATGCTCGGAGACGTCCTGCATCTCGATGGGATTGCGCAGGTCCGGCTTGTCGCTGCCGTATTTGCGCAGTGCCTCGGCGAAGGGAATCCGGCGCCAGCCCTTCGTCACCGGCTTTCCTCTCGCGAACTCCTCGAACACGCCGGTGATGACAGGCTCCATCGCCGCGAAGACGTCTTCCTGCGTGACAAAGCTCATCTCGACGTCAAGCTGATAGAACTCGCCGGGCAGACGGTCGGCGCGCGGATCCTCGTCGCGGAAGCACGGCGCGATCTGGAAGTAGCGATCAAAGCCGCTCATCATCAAGAGCTGCTTGTACTGCTGCGGTGCCTGCGGCAGCGCGTAGAATTTGCCGGGATGGATGCGCGAGGGCACCAGGAAATCGCGCGCGCCTTCCGGCGAGGACGCGGTCAGGATCGGGGTGTTGAACTCGAAGAAGCCCTGCCCCTCCATGCGCCTGCGCATCGACTTGATAATTTCAATGCGGGTCATGATGTTCTGATGCAGCTTCTCACGGCGCAGATCGAGGAAGCGGTACTTCAGGCGGATGTCCTCGGGATATTCCTGGTCGCCGAACACCGGCAGCGGCAGGTCGCCGGCCGGACCCAAGACTTCGATCTCGCTGATGTAGACCTCGACCTTGCCGGTCGGCAGATCGTCATTGTCGGTGCCTTCTGGGCGGCGGCGGGCCTTGCCGTCCATCCGCACCACGAATTCCGAGCGCAGCTTCTCGGCCAGCGAGAATGCCGGCGAGTCCGGGTCGACCACGCACTGGGTCAGGCCGTAATGGTCGCGCAGGTCGATGAACAGCACGCCGCCATGGTCGCGAACGCGATGGACCCAGCCCGAGAGGCGGACCGTCTCGCCGATGTTGCTCTCACGGAGCGCGCCGCATGTATGTGACCGGTAGCGATGCATGGTCGTCCCAAAATCAATGTCGGAGGAAGCGAATCGGACGGCCTGTAACGGCCGGTCCGAAGTTGCGGCAGGGTTTACCCGACGAGACCCTAGGCGGCAACCAAGGGAACGCGCTGTTTTGGGCCAGAACCGCCCATTTTCAGGGGCCGAGCCTTTGCCATCAGGCGTTCCAGCCCTATCTTGAGGCCATGACGGTCCATTTCCCCTTCCAGAACTCCTATTCGGCGCTGCCGGACAGCTTCTTCGCCCGCGTCGCGCCGACCCCTGTGGCGGCGCCCCGGCTGATCAAGCTGAACCGGCCGCTGGCGGTCCAGCTCGGACTCGATCCGGATGCGCTGGAGACCCCGGAAGGCGCCGAAATCCTGGCCGGCAAGGCGGTTCCCGTCGGCGCCGATCCCATCGCCATGGCCTATGCCGGCCACCAGTTCGGGCATTTCGTGCCCAGCTTGGCGACGGCCGCGCCATCCTGCTCGGCGAGGTCATCGATAAAGACGGCGTCCGCCGCGACATCCAGCTCAAGGGAAGCGGACCCACCCCGTTCTCCCGCCGCGGCGACGGCCGCGCCGCGCTCGGGCCGGTCCTGCGCGAATACATCGTCAGCGAAGCGATGTTCGCGCTGGGCATCCCGACCACGCGCTCGCTCGCCGCCGTCGTCACCGGCGAGCACGTCATCCGCGAGACCGCGCTACCCGGCGCGGTGCTGACGCGCATCGCCTCCAGCCATATCCGCGTCGGCACCTTCCAGTTCTTTGCCGTCCGCCGCGACACCGAGGCGATCCGCCGGCTCGCCGACCACGTGATCACCCGCCATTATCCCGAGCTGCTGCATGTCGAGCGGCCCTATCACGCCCTGCTCGCGAGCGTCGTCGCGCGCCAGGCCGATCTCGTCGCTCGCTGGCTCCTGGTCGGCTTCATCCATGGTGTGATGAACACCGACAACACGTCCATCTCCGGCGAGACCATCGATTACGGCCCCTGCGCCTTCATGGATGCCTATAACCCCGTGCAGGTGTTCTCCTCGATCGATGAGATGGGCCGCTACGCCTATGCCAACCAGCCGCGCATCGGCTTGTGGAATCTGACCCGGCTCGCCGAATGCCTGCTGCCGCTGTTCTCCGACGACCAGGAGAAGGCGGTGGCCGAAGCCCAGGACATTCTCGGCGCGTTCGCCGAGACCTTTAGTGCGGCCTATCAGGCCGGCCTGCGCAAGAAGGTCGGCCTGTTCACCGGAGCGCGACGGCGACGACGCCCTGATCCAGGACCTGCTCGATGCCATGGCCAAGAACCAGGCCGACTTCACCCTCACCTTCCGCAAGCTCGGCGACGCCACAGGCGATGAGTCCGGCAACGCCGAGGTCCGCGCGCAGTTCATGGATCCCTCGGCGTTCGACGACTGGGCCAAGCGCTGGCGCGAGCGCATTGCCCTGGAGCCGCAGACCGCGGCCGAACGGCAAGCCGCCATGCACGCCGTCAACCCGATGTTTATCCCGCGCAACCACCGCGTCGAGGCCGTGATCCAGGCCGCCGTCAACGACGACGACTATGCTCCGTTCGAGGAATTGGTGAAGGTGCTGGCCAAGCCGTACGAGGTCCAGCCGGACTATGCGGCCTACGCCGATCCGCCGCTGCCGGATCAGCGGGTGTTGCAGACGTTTTGTGGGACGTGAGAAATGCCGTTCGACGGGTAGAGCGCAGCGCACCCATCTTCCTCGGCGCCTCAACCATCCCTGCACTCGCGATGCTGATGGATTTGCCTGCGCTCGTCCGACACTGCGCACTGCGATAGGCTCGATGCCGCAACGCGAGACGACCCCGTTGACCACACTCGCCGTTCTGCCCGACAATTTGCCGCGTCGGCAACCACTGTCATCAAACTGAAACAGTCTCACTCTAACCGGCTGGCGGGCCGTCTTGCCGGAGGCGACCGTCCTCCCAGAGACCTGACACGCGCGCCATGCCCTTCAAATTCATCCACCTCACCGACACGCATCTCGCGAATCCCGGGCTGAAGCTCTATGGCCTCGACCCGCGCGCCCGCCTCGATGCCGCGATCGCCGACATCAACAAGCATCAGTCCGACGCGGCTTTCGCGGTCGTGACCGGCGACCTCACCCATTGGGGCGAGCCTGACTCCTACGCCAATTTCGCAGACGCGATGGCCGCGCTGAAGATGCCTTACATCGCCATGGTCGGCAATCACGACAAGCGCGTGGCCTGCCTCGATGGCCTTCGGGCCGCACCGCGCGATCAGAACGGCTTCGTGCAGGGCACGCGCACCACCGAGCACGGCCTGTTCGTCTTCCTCGAACACGCTGGACGAGACCAGCCACGCCGGCGAGATGTGCAACAAGCGCCTCGGCTGGCTCGAAAGCACGCTGGCCGCAGCGCCCGCTGATATGCCCTTCGTCGTATTCATGCATCATCCGCCCTTCCCGGTCGGCGTGCTCGCGATGGACGAGATCGCGCTGAAGCAGCGCGGGGAATTCGCCGAGGTGATCGCGCCCTATCGCAGCCGCATCCGCCACCTCTTCTTCGGCCATGTGCACCGGCCGATCTTCGGCAGCTACGGCAAGATCCCGTTCTCGACGCTGCGCGGCACCAACCACCAGGTCTGGTTCGAGCTCAATGCCAATGCGCCGCATCTGGCGAGCCACGAACCGCCGGCCTATGGCGTGGTGCTGATCGACGATGAGAACCTGGTCGTGCACAGCCACGACTTCCTCGACACCAGTCTGCGCTTCCCCTTCGACCCGCCTGCGGGAATGGACGGCCGCGACTATGCGCTCAAGTTTGCGGCGCGGTGAGATGAGCCTCGCCGAACCCGCGGCTCTCCCGGTCGCGACCTCGGCGGCACCGCGCCTGCACGTCCTGAAGCGCTTCGCCGCCGGCTTCAAGGCATCGCTACCGGCCTATCTGGTGCTGCTGCCCTCGCTGATCTTCCTCGCGCTGTTCACCTATGGCGCGATGGGGCGCGTGTTCATCGATGCGCTCTATCAGCGCACGACGCCGAAAGCGCCCGTCCGCTTCGTCGGCCTCGACAATATCAGCGCGGTGCTTGCCGACCCCGCCTTCACCGGCGCGGTCGTTAACAATCTGATCTATGCTGTCGGCACGGCGATCCCGAGCATCGGCCTCGCGCTCTTGTTCGCGCTGGCGCTCGCGCGCACCAACGCGGTGACCAGCGCACTTCGCGCCGCGCTGTTCCTGCCGGTGCTGATCCCGATGGTGGCAGCATCCGCGCTGTTCCTGTTCATCTTCCTGCCCAATGTCGGCCTGCTCGACTACTACATCGGCCGGCTGCTTCCGGTGCTGCCGAACTGGCTGGGTGACCCCGACATCGCGCTGTCGGCGATCATGGTGATCACGATCTGGAAGAACGCCGGCTACTACATGCTGTTCTTCCTCGCCGGCCTGCAGGCGGTGCCGGAGGACGTCATGGAGGCCGCCCATCTCGATGGCGCCGGTCCGTTCCAGCGCCTGCGCTACATCATCCTGCCGGAGCTTAAGCCCACCTTCCTGTTCGTCACCGTGATCGCGACGCTCAATGCGGTGACGCAAGTCGACCACGTCTTCGTCCTGACCCAGGGTGGCCCGTCCAACTCGACCAATCTCGTACTGTTCTACATCTACCAGCAGGCGGTCGAGCATTACGACGTCGGCAAGGCCTCCGCGGCGACACTGCTGACGCTGGCCGCGCTGATGGGCCTCACCGCGCTTTCGTTCCGCACGCTGGCGAACCGCGAGGGCGGGCCATGAAGCTGATCGATGCGCTTTGGAAGGACGCCCCGCTCGCCACGCGCGGCGAGATCACGCCAAAGCTCGGCTTCGTGCTGACCGTGCTGCTCGCGCTGGTCTGGTTGATTCCGTTCCTCTGGATGGGCGTGGCGACCCTGCGCCCGGCTTCCGACGGCATCAATCTGATGGCCGAGCTGATGCCGAGCCTGAAGCCGACGCTCGACAACATCAGGGATGCCTGGGAGATCGGCGACTTCCCGCGCTACACCCTCAATACCACCATCATCTGCACCGGCATTCTGCTGGTGCAGTTCGTCACGATCACGCTGGCGGGCTTTGCCTTTGCGCGGCTCGCCTTCGCCGGCAAGACGCTGATCTTCTACCTGTTCCTGATGCAGCTGATGCTGGTGCCGGTGCTGCTGATCGTGCCCAATTTGAGCCTGATCGCGCAGCTCGGCCTCTACGACACGCTCACCGGCGTGATGATGCCATTCTTTGCCTCGGCCTTCGGCACCTTCCTGATGCGGCAAGCGTTCGAGGCCATTCCGACCGAGCTGGAGGACGCCGCGCTGATCGACGGCGCGGGTCTGTTTCAGCGCATCCGCCACATCTACGTGCCGCTGTCGCTGCCGAGCTTTTCGGCCTTCGCCATCATCTCCGTGACCAGCCATTGGAATGACTTCCTGTGGCCGCTGATGGTGATCAACTCGCCGGACAAGCGGCCGCTCACGGTCGGGCTCTCCGTCTTCACCAAGACGGCCGAGGGCACCCAGGCCTGGGGCACCATCGCCGCAGGCACGCTCATGGTGATCGCACCGCTGCTCGTCACCTTCCTGATCTTCCAGAAGCGCTTCATCAGCTCTTTCGTCACCTCAGGCATCAAATAGGAGATTTTCCGATGCTGCTATCCCGCAGGCTCATGCTCGGCCTTGCCATTGCAGGCACGATGGCCGGCGCCCTCGCCTTTCCGGCTCTCGCCGGCGAAGGCCCGACCGAGATCGATTTGTTCTTCCCCGTTCCCGTCGACGGCAAGCTCGCCCGCGACATGGGGACCTTGATCAAGGAGTTCAACGAGACCCATCCCGAGGTCAAGGCAACCGCCGTCTACACCGGCTCCTATGACGACACGCTGATCAAGACGCGCGCCGCGATCAAGGCCGGCAAGCCGCCGTCAGCCGTGATCATGTCGGCCAACTTCCTGCTCGACATGCAGATCGAGAACGAGCTCACCAATCTGGATTCTCTCGATCGCCGCCGACGGCACCACCAAGGAAAAGTTCTTAGGCCAGTTCTTCCCGGCGCTGCAGGGCAACGCAGTGATCAACCGCTCGGTCTATGGCGTGCCCTTCCACAATTCGACGCCGCTGCTCTACATCAACGCCGACAAGGCCAAGGAAGCGGGCCTTGATCCGAGCAAGCCGCCGCAGACCTGGGCCGAGCTCACCGACTGGGCCAAGAAGCTCACCAGGCGCGAGGGCGACAAGGTCACCCAATGGGGCATTGCGATCCCCTGCGCCTACGACTATTGCGGCTGGATGATGGAAACGCTCACCATGTCCAATGGCGGGCGCTACTACAACGAGGAGTTCGGCGGCGAGGTCTATTACGACACGCCCTCGATGCTCGGCGCGCTCTCCTGGTGGAACGACCTCATCGCCAAGCACAAGGTGCATCCGCCCGGCGCCACCCCTGGCCCCGCCGTCAGCACCTCCTTCATCTCCGGCAACGCCGCGATGATGATGCTGTCCACGGGCTCGCTCACCTATGTGCGCGACAACGCCAAATTCAACTACAAGGTCGCCTTCATCCCGCGCAACGTCCGCAACGCGGTGCCGATCGGCGGCGCCTCGCTGATCATTCCGGCTGGCCTCGAGGCCGACAAGCAGAAGGCCGCCTGGACCCTGATCAAGTGGATGACCTCGCCCGAGAAGAGCGCCTGGTGGAGCCGCGCCACCGGCTATTTCGCGCCCAACATGGCCGCCTACAAGACACCCGACATGGTCGAACTTCCTGAACAAGAACCCGGATGCCAAAACCGCCGTCGAGCAGCTCGACGTCGCAAAGCCCTGGTTTGCGACCTATAAAACTGTCCCGGTGCGCAAGAACCTCGAGGACGAGGTGATGCTGGTCCTCAACGGCAAGAAGCAACCGAAGGAAGCCCTCGCCGCCGCTCAGAAGGCCGCCGACGAGACGCTCAAGCCCTACAACGCGGAGACGTCGCTGAAACTGCCGTAAGGACTGCTGCCACGTCAAACGAACATCGGCGCTCCGTCTCATGCGGGGCGCCGAATTCGTTTGGACCGCCCCTGCCCGTTAACCTGCCGTCCACCATCCGGCTGCCCGCACCGCCGGTAACCATTGGAATTAACAGACCCTCAACGCACTCCCGACAAATCTACCAATGTTTCTGGAGATTTCGCCGTGGATCTGTTGGTTTTCGAGTTCCTGGGACTGGCTCTCGTCGCCATGTGCGTGCTCGTGGTGGCGCTGCCCTGCGCCCGGAAATCCTCGCAGCGGGTCCGCTATGAATAGGATTTTTGTCGGAAAAATGCGATTTCGACCCAAATGCAAGGCTTGAATTCGCATCGAGCCCCTTGACATCACTGCACTTTCGGCAGAACGGCTGATGATCTCGTCATGGGCCGTTCATGGATTTGATTACCACCACTGCTGACCTCGCGGCTGCCTGCAGCCGGCTGGCCAAGCACCCCGTCATAACCGTCGATACCGAGTTCCTGCGCGAAACCACCTATTACCCGCTGTTGTGCGTGGTGCAGATGGCCAGCGCCGAGGAAGCCGTCGTCATCGACGCCCTGGCCGAGGGCATCGACCTCAAGCCGTTCTTCGAGCTGATGGGCAACGAGGGCGTGCTGAAGGTCTTCCACGCCGCCCGCCAGGACATCGAGATCATCTGGCACCAGGCCGGCATCATCCCGCATCCGGTGTTCGACACCCAGGTCGCGGCCATGGTGCTCGGCTATGGCGACAGCATCGCCTATGACCAGCTGGTCGAGAAGGTCACCGGTCACCGCCCGGACAAGACTCACCGCTTCACCGACTGGTCGCGCCGGCCGCTCACCAAGGAGCAGATGCACTACGCGGTGTCAGACGTCACCCACTTGCGCGACGTGTTCGCAGCGCTTGACGCCGACCTGAAGAAGCGCCGCCGCAGCGAATGGGTCTCCATCGAGATGGAGGTTTTGACCTCGCCCAGGACCTACGACTTCCACCCCGAGCGCGCCTGGGAGCGGCTGAAGACCCGGGTGCGCAAGCCGAAGGACCTCGCGGTACTGATGGAGGTCGCGGCCTGGCGCGAGCAGGAGGCGCAGAGCCGTGACGTGCCGCGCGGCCGCGTGCTGCGCGATGAAGCCATCAGCGACATCGCAACGCATGCGCCGACCACGCTTGAGAAGCTCGCCCATCTGCGCTCGGTGCCGAAGGGGTTTGAGAAATCCAAATGGGGCGCGGACATCGTCGCCGCGGTCGAGCGCGGGCTGGCGCGGGATTTCTCGACGCTGCCGAAGCTGGAGAAGCCGCGCAACAACTCCAATGGCGCCGCCATCGTCGAGCTGTTGAAGGTGCTGCTGCGCATGACCGCGGAGCGCCATGCGGTCGCCAGCAAGGTGATCGCCACCGTCGACCATCTCGAGGAGATTGCAGCCAGTGACGAGGCCGACGTGCCGGCCCTGCGCGGCTGGCGCCGCGAGCTGTTCGGCGATGCCGCGCTGAAGCTGAAGCGCGGCGAGCTGGCGCTGGCGATCGAGAAGGGCCGCGTGGTCGGGGTGCAGCGGGCGTAGGCGGCCCAAGTGCCTCCCCAATGTCGTCCTGGCGAAAGCCAGGACCCATTACCCCTGGGCGAAGATTCGCCATTCGGCACTTCTACGAATCCCGATCGATAGATCACGCGGTATGGGTCCTGGCTTTCGCCAGGACGACACCGGCGTATGTGGCTGGCTGCTTCGGCCACACTGACGAACTCGATCCTACCCCGGCGTCAGCTTCGCCACTTCCCCCTTCATGTCCTCCAGCACACCCGAGATCGCCGCGACCACTTCGTCGATCTGGGCCTTGGTGGCGATCAGCGGCGGGCAGATGGCGATGGCATCGAGCATGTTGCGGGAGATCACGCCGCGCTCCTGCAGCATGCGGCTGGCGATGCCGCCGACGGCGCCGGGCGTAGCGGCTGCCGTCTTGCGCCCCTTGTCGAGCACGAGCTCGAGAGCGGCGATCATGCCGACGCCGCGGACCTCGCCGACCAGCGGATGACTGGCGAGCTCGCGCAGCTTGCCTTGCATATAGCTCCCCAGTTCGGCGGCATGCGCGACCAGACCGCGCTCCTCAATGATCTTCAAATTCTCCAGCGCAATCGCCGAGCCGACGGGATGTCCGCCCGCGGTGAAGCCGTGGCCGAGCACGCCGATCTTGTTGCTCTCGTCCGCGATCGGCTCGAACACGCGATCGTTCAGCATGATCGCCGACAGCGGAAAATAGCTCGAAGTGATCTGCTTGGAGACCACCATCGCGTCCGGTTTGATGCCATAGGTCTCGCAGCCGAACATCTTGCCGGTGCGGCCGAAGCCGCAGATCACCTCGTCGGCGACCAGCAGGATGTCGTACTTTTTCAAGACCTTCTGGATCTTGTCCCAATAGGTCGCCGGCGGAACGATGACACCGCCCGCACCCATTACCGGCTCGCCGAAGAAGGCCGCGATCGTATCCGGGCCCTCCTTCTGGATCAGCGCGTTCGAGCTCCTCGGCCCGGCGCGTCGCGAACGCCTCCTCGCTCTCGCCCGGCGCGCCGTCCTTGTAGAAATGCGGCGAGCCCGTGTGCAGGATGTTCGGCAGCGGCAGGTCGAACGAGCGGTGATTGTTCGGCAGGCCCGTGAGGCTGGCCGAGGCGATGGTGACGCCGTGATAGGCGCGCAGGCGGCTGATCACCTTCTTGCGCTGGGGCTGGCCGAGCGCGTTGGAGCGATAGGCGATCAGCTTCAGGACTGTATCGTTCGCTTCTGAGCCGGAATTGGTGAAGAACACCTTGCTCATCGGCACCGGCGCGAGTGCGACCAGCTTCTCGGCGAGGTCGATCGAGGGCCCGTGCGATTTGGCCGAGAACGTGTGATAGAACGGCAGCGCCTGCATCTGCTTGTGCGCGGCGTCGACCAGACGCTTCTCGTTGAAGCCGAGCCCGACGCTCCACAGGCCTGCCATCGCCTCGAAATAGCGCTTGCCCGCAGCATCGAACACGTAGGGACCCTCGCCGCGCTCGATCACGAGGGGACCGGCCTGCTGATGGGTGCGCGCGTTGGTGTAGGGATGGAGCTGATAGGCCACATCCCGGGCCTCTTGCGAATTCGGCAGCATGGTCATTTGCAGGGATCCCTAAAGTCGTGACGTCGCCGGCACACAGCCAGCGTCATCACTTGATGATCAAGCCACTTGGCTATTGCGATGGGACAAAGCTTGCAACGCCAATTCGTCGGCAGCAAGCGCTCAGCAGCGTTGCACAAAGCCGCATATCGGGATGGGACGGCTCTCAGGCCGCGTCGTCGTCATCCCCATCGTCAGCGGCGGCGGCCTCCCTCACCTCAACGAGCGCCATCGAGAGCAGATAGACCGTCGTGGGCAAACCGACGCGGCGCGCCGTCTCCACGGCACGCGACAAATCGCTTGCCAGCTCCTTGAGCTGTTCTCCCCGTGACAATGTCTCGACCCCCACCCGCCGATCGCGGCCGCCTACACCGCAACGGCGCCGCTGGTTCTGATCAGTTCGGCGCTGGAATGGATCGTAGCAAAATTCCCGATGACATTCACTACTGCTCGCTTGTAGGCAGCGGCATCACCCGTGCCCGGCTGCCGGCAGGCCACGGCGTCAGCGACCACCTCGTAGCGATGGCTGCGGTGAAACCCGTCCACGGCGGTGGCCAGGATGGTCTCGTCCAGGGAAAACCCGGCCAGCACGCAGCGCACATTGTGGATATTGGACATGTAGTCCACAAACCGCGACGAGCTGTAGGCCGACGGCAGCGGATGCTCAAACGTCATTTCTCCCGGACGCGGCTTCGCCTCCGCGATCCAATCGGTCAGCCTGGATGCCGGATTGAACCAGGCCGCCTGCGCGATGCGCTTCAAATGCATCACCGGCCAGAGATTGCTGCGCCACAGCGTCAGCAGTCCCAGGCAGCGCTCGGTGGCGGCATCGCCGTCGAGGATGACGTGGCGGCGCCCAGGGGTCAGATATTCGACCTGGAGGTCCGCGCAGACCAGGATCGGCGGATCATCGTGGATGGAAACCGGCATTATCTTGCGCGCAGTTGCACCTGTTTCAGCGATCGGCGAGCGCGAGATCCCGCAGCGGCGAGGTCACCGCCCGCCCCGCCGAGGCGTCGAGTACGCCCGGCCGGTCCCAATCGCCTTCGGGCCGGATGATCACATAGGGATCGCTGTCCAGCGTGATGGCGTCCGGCCCCGGCTCGATCTCCAGCAGCATCTCCGTGTAGGAGAAATCCGAGAAGGTGATCTTGCGGTTGTGGCCTAGCGGCTTGGCACCGAAATGGGCCCAGAAATCGACCAGCCGGTCCTGCGCCTGGCCGTAGATCTTGCGGAAGCCCTTGCGCTTCACATAATCGACGCTCGCCTGCACCAGCTTGAACGAGACGCGCGAGCGCCGGTACTGGTGGCGCACCGCAAGCCGCTCCACCTTGGCGAAATCGCCGAAGAAACGCACCCGCAGGCAGCCCGCGGGCTCGTTGCCGACGAAGCCGATGAAATGCGCGGCGACCATGTCGTTGCCGTCGAACTCCTCCTCGAACGGACAATCCTGCTCGGCGAGATAGACCGCAGAGCGGATCGCGGTGACCAACATCAGATCGCTGGGATCGCGCGCAAGGCGGATGGTGATGGCGCGGGAGTCGGGCTTGGCGAGAGGAATTCTAGTACCGTGCATCTGCAAAACTCCTTGCTTGGATGATCGCATCCGGCATGCGCATCGGCTGGCGATGCCAGGGGCGCTCGTAGCACCAGAGGTCGGGTTGGAAGCTTGGGACAGGCACAAAGCCGGTCGCCTTCATGATGTCGCGTCCGGCCACGGTTGACGGCTGCGCATAGCAATCGGCGCCGCGAAACCTTAGCTGTCGCAGATGAGCCGCGGCCTTGCCGAGACCCGCGATACCGCGCCCGTCGTCGCGATCGCCCAGATGTAGATGGCCGCAACGTCGTCTTTCGCGGACGCGAGATAGCGCGTCTTGGGCGCGGTGAGGCAGATCTCGTCGAGCAGCAGCGCATCGTGCCCGCGATCGTTGAGGAACAGGAAGGCCATGCCGCCGAGCAGACGGCCCTTCCGGCTGAAAGTCAGGATGCTCTGAGGATCGAAGGTGAAATATCTTGCAAGCTCTGCTGAACCGATCTGCACGCCCGGCACCAGGCGATGCGCCATTTCCGAAAGCGCTGCGATTTCGGAAAATTGCGCGCAACGAACGTCCACGTCCGGGCTCAGCGGCAGCGCGTCGAAATCATGCCTTGCGGCAAACGAGCCTCTTTCCATACCGAGATCGCCCCTCTATCGTTTGCGGCTTTCGTACCCCGCTATGAGGACGAGCTTAGCGGTTGGGGACCAAGAGTATGCAGCAGTTATTGCACCGGGGTGCTGCGATGATGCAGCACCGTGAAGAAGTCCTGGGTGCGTCCTGGGACGATTTGAAGCTGTTTTTAGCATGCGCAAAATATAAAAGTTTTCGCAACGCGGCCGAAGAGCTCGGCCTCACCTCCACCACCTTGATGCGCCGGATCGACCGGCTCGAAGAGAGTATCGGCTGCAAGCTGTTCCTGCGCGACCAGAGCGGGCTCACGCTCAGCGACGAAGGCACCGCGATGATCGCCGACGTCGCGCATATGGAGCGTCACGCCTTCAACGTCTTCCGTCGCGCCTCGCGTTCGTCGAACGACACCGCGGGCACCGTGCGCGTCGCGGTGACGGAGGGGCCCGGCAATTTCTGGATCCTGCCGCGGCTGATCGATTTCCAGAAGACCTATCGAAGGATCACCGTCGATCTGCGCTGCGCGATGGAGCAGGCCGACGTCGCGCGGCTTGAATCCGACATCGCGATCCAGCTCGAGCCACCGACCAATCCGGATCTGATCGTCGCCAAGCTGGGCCGGCTGCACATCTATCCATTCGTCTCCAAGGAGTACGAGGACCTCTACGGCGTGCCGGCAACGCTCGCCGACCTCAAGAACCACCGCATCATCAAGCAGAGCGCGCCGCAGGTCGATGACGGCGCCTACGCCCGCGTGCTCGGGCTGAAGTCGCTGGAAGGCGTCGTCGGGATCAAAACCAACTCCTCGGTCGGCGTGCTCTATGCCGTCGAGCGCGGCGCCGGCATCGGCTTCCTGCCGACGGTGTCGATCGCGCTCGGTGCGCCGCTCGTTGCCGTCGATCTCGGCGTCAGCCACCACGCCGATCTCTGGCTCACCTATCACAAGGAGTTTCGCACCTCCGAGCGGCACAAGATCGTGGTCGACTGGCTGAAAAAGATCTTCGATCCCAAGACCTATCCCTGCTTCCGCGACGAGTTCATCCATCCGAACGCGTTGGTGCCGATGATGACGGCCGCGCGCGAGGGTTTTGGGCTGACGGGCTATGCCGCGGCAACGCCGGCGTAAGTTTCAGCTCACCATTTATATTCGAAGCCGACCGTGCCCTGGTGCGAGGTGAGCTCGTTGCGGAACTTGCCGTCGTAATTGATGTAGAGCCGCGCGACGCTGGTCAGGCTGAGCGAGGCCGAGGCGCCGGCATCCATGCCGTAGCGGCTCTCGCCGATGCCGGGGACGACGATGCTCTGGGTCCCCAGGCTGACCTGGACCGATCCGAGGTCCTGGTGGAAATTGTCGACGAACTTGCCGTAGGCGGACAGGTCGAGGATTTTCTGGTCGATGATGAAGTAGCGGCCGATCTCGGCCCCGATCATGACGCGCGCGCGCGACAGCGCCGTCGCGCCGACGTTGAGCGGATCGAGGCCACCGGCCTCCTGGAACGCCGCGCTGGTGGCGCGCACATATTCGAGCGCGCCCTTGGGCACGATGCGCATCTGGTCCTTGGTCCAGTAATAGCTGATCTCGGTCAGCGCACCATCGACCGCGGCGCGATACCCCGCGCTCGCAAGGCCGAAGCCGGTGTCGCGGCTGGAACGGACCTTGCCGAAACCGTGCACCACCGCAAAGGCCCAGGTCCAGGGCCCCTTGTCGATGGAGCCGTTGAGGCCGACCTGGGTCAGGTCGAGTGTCGCCGACTGGAGCGCCAGCGGCACGTCGATGTCGGTGTGGCTCTGGTCGACCGAAAAGCCGATATTGACACCCGGTGCGAGCCGCGCGCCGATGCCGGCGACACCGCCAAAGGTCTTGCGCTTGTCGCCGAGAAAGTCGCCTTGCGCATCGGTGCGGACCGAGATGCCGTAACCCTCGAACCAGGTGCGGTAGCGCGGATCTTCGGTGCTCGCCGATGCGCCGCCGCCGCCGGGATTGGTGCGGGATGCCCGGTTGATGCCGCTCGATGCCTGATTGCCGAGGCGCTCCAGGAAACCTGAGCCGAGATTGAGCGTGCTGTTGCCGGCCGACTGGTCGTAATTGGTCGAGGTCGGCATCGGAACCGGGGTCGGCGACGGCGTCGGTGTCGGGGTCGGCGTGGGCGTCGGCGTCGGACTTTGCGCGAGGACGGGCGTCGCCGCCGACACCGTCACGATGAGCGCAAACGTCATAAGGGCAAAGGTCGTGGCGACCGCTGCCGCGACGCGGCGGATGCGGCTCAGCCCGACAGTCTGCCGTGTCCCTGGTGGCTGCGCGGTGCAGCGCATGACGACAAATCCCAAAGCAAATGGCGGCGCGCAAAAATGCAACAGGAGCGGCGCACGCATAAGCTGATTTGCGCCGAACTGTTACGGAGGGTCAACCAGCTGACACCTCCTGACGAGGGGGATTGCTCCTGATTGTGGTTCCCGGGCCACAGGTCGAAAATTGCACTCGAGCGTGTCCGGTGCGATCTTCGAAATTCGCACCCTGCTTGCTAACGCGCGCTTTTCATGTTGCAATATTGGCCACAATCGGAATTGGCCGCTCGGCTGTGCGTTTCGCGACATTAAGACTTAAAACTCGAACAGACTTCCGGAAGCCCGTTTGTGGCGTGGCACGCGAAAAGCGGCCGCGTCTTTTTTCTATCTAGTGGAGGAGATTAGCGATGCCGCAAAAGGGCACCGTCAAATGGTTCAACCCGACCAAGGGCTATGGGTTCATCAAGCCGAACGGCGGCGACAAGGACGTGTTCGTCCACATCTCCGCCGTCGAGCGCGCCGGACTCTCGACCCTCAACGAGAACCAGGTGGTTGAATACGACCTCGTGGAGAACCGCGGCAAATCATCCGCGGAGAACCTCAAGGTCTCCTGATTTCTCTCAAAGCTACGCGCGAGAGATCATGACGTTGCCCCGGCTCTGCCGGGGGATTTTGTTTGGGAAGTCGAAAAGCGACGTCGCTTCAGCTCACCACCGGCGCAACCAAAAAATTCTCCGACGCAGAGCTGCCCGCCGTTCTGCACACCTCGCCGTCGATCCGGACCCTGCCGGCCGCGAGCAGCCGCAGCGCCTCGGGATAGATGCGGTGCTCGACTTCGAGGATGCGCTCCGAGAGCGTGTCCGACGTATCGTTGTCGCTGACGGGAACCGCGCCCTGCATCACGATCGGTCCGGCATCGGTCTCGGGGATCACGAAGTGGACCGTCGCGCCGGACAGCTTGACGCCGGCACGCAAGGCCTGGCCGTGCGGGTCGAGACCGGGGAAGGATGGCAGCAGCGAGGGATGGATGTTGAGCATCCGCCCGTACCAAGCCTGGGTGAACTCCGCCGTGAACAGGCGCATGAAGCCGCCCAGACAAATCAGCTCGATGCCGTGCCGGTCGAGCGCGGCCTGCAGCACCTTCTCAAAACCTGCGCGGTCCTTGCCGAACGGCTTGCTCTCGATCACCTCGGTTGTCACGCCGCTCGCCCTGGCCCGTTCGAGCCCCAGTGCATCGGCCTTGTTCGAGATGACCAGCGAAATCTCTGCCGGAAAATCCGCGGCAGCCGCTGCCTTGATCAGCGCAGCCATGTTGGAGCCGCGGCCGGAGATCAGGATGGCGACGCGGCGCTTCATCACAGCGCCAGGTCGAGGTGGCCGTTATAGACGACGCGGTGCTCGCCTTCGGCCGGGATCACGGTGCCGAGCTGCGCCACGGTCTCGCCGGCATCGGTGAAGACCTTGACCACCTTGTCGACCTGGTCAGGCTCAACGATCGCGATCATGCCGATACCGCAATTGAAGGTGCGCAGCATTTCCAGCTCGGCGATGCCGGCCTGCGCGGCCAGCCATTTGAACACCGGCAGCACCGGCAGCTGTGCAAGGTCGATGCCGACGCCGAGGTGCTTCGGCAGCACGCGCGGAATGTTGTCGGTGAAACCGCCGCCGGTGATGTGGGCGAGCCCCTTCACCGCGCCGGTCTCGCGGATCGCACGCAGGCAGGATTTGACGTAGAGCCGCGTCGGCGTCAGCAGCGCGCCGCCCAGCGTCATCACGGGCGCGAAAGGCGCCTGCGCCTCGAAGCCGAGACCGGATTGTTCCACGATCTTGCGCACCAGCGAGAAGCCGTTGGAATGCACGCCCGACGAGGCGAGCCCGATCACGGCGTCGCCCGCCGCGATGTCCTTGCGCGGCAGCAGCGTGCCGCGCTCGGCGGCGCCGACGGCAAAGCCGCCGAGATCATAATCGCCGTCCTTGTAGAGGCCGGGCATCTCGGCCGTTTCGCCGCCGATCAGGGCGCAGCCGGATTCGCGGCAGCCCTCCGCAACGCCAGCGACGATCGCGGCGGTGGCCTCCGGATCGAGCTTGCCGCAGGCAAAATAGTCCAGGAAGAACAGTGGCTCGGCGCCCTGGACCACGAGGTCGTTGACGCTCATGGCGACGAGGTCGATGCCGATGCCGCCATGCAGGCCGGTCTCGATCGCGATCTTGACCTTGGTGCCGACGCCGTCGGTCGCAGCAACCAGGACGGGGTCCTTGAAACCGGCCGCCTTGAGGTCGAACAGGCCGCCGAAACCGCCGATCTCGGCGTCGGCGCCCGGCCGTGCGGTGGCGCGCACCATCGGCTTGATCAGGTCGACGAGGCGGTTGCCGGCGTCGATATCGACGCCTGAATCGGCGTAAGTGAGGCCGTTTTTGCGGTCGGTCATGCCCGATTTCCAGTGGGTTTGCGGCTGGTTACGTCGAATTCCGGGGACGCGCAATGGCTCGCATGGCGCCCGGCCCTATACTATGTAGATATCAACCGGTTCAGCCTCCGAGGGGGCCGGATCTGAGGTCAATCCGGGTGCCGGGAAGCGCCGCGTGAGTATTCCGAACATCATTACCCTGGGCCGCATCATGCTGGTCCCGATCATCGTCTGGGCCATCGTGTCGAGCCAAATGGAGGTGGCGTTCGCGGTCTTCCTGATCGCCGGTATCAGCGACGCCGTCGACGGCTTCCTGGCCAAGCGCTTCAACATGACGAGTGAGCTCGGCGCCCTGCTCGATCCGCTCGCCGACAAGGCGCTGCTGGTCTCGATCTACATGGCGCTCGGCATCTGGGGGGCGATTCCGCGCTGGATCGTCATCCTCGTGGTCTCGCGCGACATCATGATCGTCGCCGCCGTGATCGTATCCTGGCTGTTCGACCGGCCGGTCGAGATGAAGCCCTCGAAGGTGTCCAAGCTCAACACTGTGGCCCAAGTGGCGTTCGCGGCCTTGGTGCTGGCCGCACTTGCCTTCGGCTTCAAGCCGCAACCCTATGATATGATCCTGATGGGCCTCGTCACGGTTTTCACGCTCTCCTCGGTGTCGCTCTATCTCGTCGAGTGGCTGCGGCACATGAGCACGATCGAGGCCAAATGAGTTGGGATGCGGCCCCGCAAAAGGCCAACTCCCGCTCGATCAAGTCGAATCTTTTCCAACGAGGCCGGCGCGCCGGCATGGAGCAAGGCAAGCGTGGCAGGCCGCGTTCATCCCCGACAATTGGCGTTTTCGCTTCCGCATGCGGAAAGTCTCAGCCGGGACAATTTTCTCGAGGGCCCGGCCAACGCGGCCGGCCTCGGCCTGATCGACGCCTGGCCGGAATGGCCGAACCGGATCATGTGGCTGGCCGGCCCCGAAGGCAGCGGCAAGAGCCATCTCGCCGCGATCTGGGCCGAGGAGGCTGGCGCCCGCTCGACCACGGCCAATGCCCTGACCGCCGCAGCGGTCCCGGGCGCGCTCGCCACCGGGGCGCTAGTGGTCGAGGACCTCAAGGCGAAAGAATTTGACGAGCGCGCGCTCTTCCACCTGATGAACCTCGCCCGTGAGGATGGCGCCTACGTCCTCTTCACCGGGCGCGAGGTCCCGGCATCGCTCGAGATCGAGCTTCGCGACCTGCGCTCGCGCCTGCGCGCCGTGCCGGCGGTCGCGCTGCTGCCGCCCGACGACCAGCTTTTCCGTGGCCTGATCGTCAAATTCTGCGCCGACCGTCAACTCACGGTGGATGAGAGCGTGGTCAGCTACCTCGCCACCCGCCTGGAGCGGTCCTCGGCCGCCGCCCGGCGGGCTGTGGAATTGCTCGACAGCGAGGCCCTGCGGCTTGGGCGCCCCGTCACCCGGGCGCTGGCCGCCGAGCTGCTTCGGGACGCCTGACCGGCCCCGCCCGCCTCCGAGGCCGCTTGACGCGGCGGAGCGGCGGAACATCAATGTCATCGAAACGTCATCGCTCTAACACATGCTCCCGCCGGTTTTGCGCGTAAGTCGCAAATTGGGGTGAACTGGATGGATCGACTTCTCATGGACTCTGCGCAAGCCGTTGAAATCAAAGAAAAACCCCCGGAAACCGAGGGCCTGCCGGCGATTGCTTCCAGCCCCGAGCGTTTCATCAACCGCGAGCTGTCCTGGCTGCATTTCAATCGCCGCGTCCTGGAGGAATCGGTCAATCCCAGCCACCCCATGCTGGAGCGGGTACGATTCCTGTCGATTTCAGCGAATAACCTCGACGAGTTCTTCATGGTCCGCGTGGCCGGCATCAAGGCCCAGGTGCGCGAGGGCATTGCCGAGCGCGCCCCCGATGGCCTCACGCCGTCGGAGCAGCTCGCGCTGATCAACCGCACCGTGTCCGAGCTTGCCTCCGACCAGCAGGCGATCTGGCGCGACCTGCGCGGCACGCTCGCCGATGTCGGCATCGTGCTGGTTGAGGGCAAGGACGTCACCAAGGCGGAGCGGAGCTGGATCGAGGACTACTTCCTCAACAACGTGTTCCCGTTGCTGACGCCGCTCGCAATCGATCCGGCCCACCCTTTCCCGTTCATCCCGAGCCTCGGCTTCACCATCGCGCTTCAGCTCACGCGCGCCGCCGACGGCAAGCAGATGAACGCGCTGATCCGCATGCCCGGCAAGATCGACCGCTTCATCCGCCTACCAGCCGAAGGCAGGGCCGTCCGGCTGATTTCGCTGGAACAGGCGACCACCCTGTTCATCAACCGCCTCTTCCCCGGATACAATCTGCACGGTCAGGGCGCCTTCCGAATCATCCGCGACTCCGAGCTCGAAATCGAGGAAGAGGCGGAAGACCTGGTCCGCCTGTTCGAGACCGCGCTGAAGCGTCGCCGCCGCGGCTCGGTGATCCGGCTCGAGATCGACGCCAAGATGCCGGAGGAATTGCGGAGCTTCGTGCAGCACGCACTATCGGCCGCCGATGACGAGGTGTTCCTGGTCGATGGCGTGCTCGCCATGAACGAGCTTTCGCAGCTCACCCGCCTCGACCGTCCCGACCTCGAATTCACCCCTTACGTGCCACGCCATCCCGAGCGGGTGCGCGAGCATGCCGGCGACATCTTCGCGGCGATCCGGCAGAAGGACCTCATCGTCCATCACCCCTACGAATCCTTCGACGTGGTGGTGCAGTTCCTGCAGCAGGCCGCGCGCGACCCGGATGTGGTCGCGATCAAGCAGACGCTCTACCGCACCTCCAACAACTCGCCGATCGTGCGCGCGCTCGCTGAAGCCGCCGAGGCCGGCAAGTCGGTGACCGCGCTGATCGAGCTGAAGGCTCGCTTCGACGAAGAGGCCAACATCCGCTGGGCGCGCGACCTCGAACGCGCCGGCGTGCAGGTCGTCTACGGCTTCCTCGAACTGAAGACGCATGCAAAGCTCTCGATGGTGGTGCGCCGCGAGGGCGGCAGCCTCACGACTTACGTCCATACCGGCACCGGCAACTATCACCCGGTGACCGCGCGCATCTACACCGACCTCTCCTACTTCACCTCGGACGCGACCATCGGCCGAGACGCGGCGCGCGTGTTCAATTTCATCACCGGCTATGCCGCGCCGAGCGATCTGGAGAAGATGGCGGTGTCGCCATTGACCTTGCGCAAGCGCATCATCGAGCACATCCAGGGCGAGACCGCGCATGCACGGCACGGGCGGCACGGCGCGGTCTGGATGAAGATGAACGCGCTTGTCGACCCCGACATCATCGACGCGCTCTACGAGGCCTCGCAGGCCGGCGTCCAGGTCGAGTTGGTGGTGCGCGGCATCTGCTGCCTCAGGCCCGGAATTCCCGGCTTGTCGGAGAACATCCGCGTCAAGTCGATCATCGGACGCTTCTTGGAACACGGCCGAATCTACTGCTTCGGCATGGGCCAGGGCCTGCCGGGCGCGAAAGCGGCTGTGTATATCTCCTCGGCCGACATGATGCCGCGCAACCTCGACCGCCGCGTCGAGGTGCTGTGTCCGCTGCAAAATCCCACGGTGCATCAGCAGGTTCTCGAACAGATCATGGTCGCGAATCTGAAGGATAATGAGCAGAGCTGGCAATTGTTGCCGGACGGGTCCTCAACGCGTATGAAGGCCGCGAAGGGCGAGGAGCCTTTCAACGTCCACAACTACTTCATGACAAATCCGAGTCTGTCTGGCCGTGGAAAGTCGCTCAAAGAATCCTCGCCGCGCCGTCTCACGCGCCGGAACGAACGTCACCAATCCTGATCCCGGATTCTCGACGTGAAGCAGCCGCGCAAGCGCGGCGCGAGCGTCGCAGTTATCGACATCGGTTCCAACTCGGTCCGCCTCGTCGTCTATGAGGCGCTCGCGCGCAGCCTCATTCCGATCTTCAACGAGAAGACGCTGTGCGGCCTCGGACGCGAGGTGCAGAGCACGGGCCTGCTCGCGCCCGACGCCGTCGACAAGGCGCTGACCTCCCTCAAGCGTTTTCGCGCGCTGTGCCGCGTGATGCAGGTCGGGCGCGTGTTCGCGATTGCGACCGCCGCCTGCCGCGACGCCTCCAACGGCCCCGACTTCATCGCGAAGGCCGAGCGCATCTGCGCCGTGAAGATCGAGATCCTGTCGGGCCAGCGCGAAGCGCGGCTGTCGGCGCTCGGCGTGATCTCCGGTATCCATCATCCCGACGGCATCGTCGGCGATCTCGGCGGCGGCTCGCTCGAGCTGATCGACGTGCGCAGGAACAGCGTGCGCAGCGGCGTGACGCTGCCGCTCGGTGGCCTCGCGCTCCAGGACCTCGCGCACAAATCTCTCAAGCGCGCCGACCGCATTGTGCGCGAGGCGCTCGACGAGGTGCCGCAGCTCGCCGCGGGCAGCGGCCGCACCTTCTACGCGGTTGGCGGCACCTGGCGCGCGCTCGCGCGCATCCACATCATCCAGAGCGGCTATCCGCTCCAGGTGATGCACGGCTATTCGATTTCGGCGGCCGAGGCGCTCGACTTCTCGCGACGTCTGCGCCGGCTTGCGGCCGCCGACATGCTGGCCGACATCGAGATCGTCGCTGATGCGCGCCGCCCGCTCCTCACCTATGCGGCACTGGTGCTCGAGCACATCATTCGGGTGGCGAAGCCGAAAACCATCGTGTTCTCGACCTTCGGCGTGCGCGAGGGCCTGCTGCACGAGAAGCTGCCGGACTCCGAACGCAACGAGGACGGGCTGATCTGCGCCGCAGAGGAGCTAAACCAGCTGCTGTCGCGTTCGGCGAAGCACGCCCGCGAGCTGATCGCCTGGACCGACCGCCTCGCCCGTGTCGTGAAGCTGCGCGAGACAGAAGCGGACCGCCGCCTGCGCCACACCGCGTGCCTACTCTCCGACATCGGCTGGCGCGTGCATCCTGATCATCGTGGCGAGCAGACGCTGAGCCTCGTCGTCAACGGCAATTTCGGCGCGATCACCCATACCGAGCGCGCCTTCGTCGGCCTGTCGGTGTTCTATCGCTACGCGGGCCTGAGCGAGGAAAACCAGCCGCCGGCCACCATGCAGAGCCTGCTGACGCCGGCGCAGCTCGAACGTGCACGCCTCTTGGGAGCAGCGTTCCGCGTCGCGCACCTGATCTCGGCGGCGCGGCCGGGTGTGCTGCCCGCCACGCATTTCCGCAATCAAGGCCGCAAGCTGATGCTGGTGTTCGAGCACCGCCTCGTCGATCTCGTCGCCGACCGCGTCGGCAGCCGCTTCCGCCAACTCGCCCGCCTGATCAACCGCGCCGGTTCGATCGTGCGACGGTGACCCTAACCCTTCCGGGACGTTTTTTGAGCCACATGATCAGGCCGCTGACGAACAGGGCGAAAGGCGCGAATCCGGCCGCGAAAACCAACAGGCGTCCTGCGAGTCCGAACGCCGCGCCGTTGTGAAGCCAGAGCTGTTCGGCCAGATAGCGGTCCCCCATCGACATGGCGACCGGACTGCGGTCGTGCACCACTGCGCCGCTCCATGGATCGAGCCAGATCGCCCCCCGTGCCCGTACGGCGGGATCAGCACCGTCGGGACGGAACTGCACGCGCCAGGTGTTGCGCGTTGCGGTCGGCGGATTGAACATAGCAATCGCAACGCCGGGCTTGGCCGCCTGCGCTAGTCGCGCGATCGCATCGGCTGGAAGCAACGGCGTCCCTGTCGGAGGCGGCATTTCGACCCGTGGCGAGCGATCAGGCGTCGTTTGCGACAGAAGGCCAACGATGGGACGCATCACGTCGGGGAAAACGATGCCGACGCCGGTGATCGAGATCCCCAAGAGCACGAGCAGGGCCCAAAAGCCGGCCGCACTATGAACATCCAGAACAAATCGAAGCAGCGAGACGTTCTTGCGCACCGAGACCGATCGCCAGAAAAGACCCGGCCTCGGCCACCACAGGACGAGTCCCGACATGGCCAAACGAGCAGCACGAACCCGGCCACGCCGACCAGCTCCTTGCCCCACAACTCATAGAGCAGCAGCGTGTAGTGGAGACGATAGACCTTGAGGGCGAACGCGTTGACGTAGTCACGCCGCCCGAGCACCTTCCCGTTCGAAGGATCGACCATGGTCGTCCAACGGTTCGGGTAGCGGCCAGGCGCGGTTTCATGCGTATGTATCACGATCCAGACCGGCCAGGTCCGATCCGGCGCAAGGATCGTGGCAATCGGCGCTGGATCCGCCGCCGCGGCGGCGCGCATCACTTCCGACAAAGTGAACTTTTGCTCCGGACCAGCGGGAGCATAGAGCGCTGGATTCAGGGCAACATCGATCTCCCGGTAGAAGACAATGAAGCTTCCGGTGAGGCCTATCAGCACCACGACGATGCCGAAGATCAATCCGAGCCATCGGTGAGCCCACAGCAGTGTGTGCCGCGTGCGCCCGGTCATCATTCGGGATCGGGCGGGCGCGGAGCCGTCCTGTCGCGGCGCCCTGATTCTTTCGTCCATTCAGAGCACCCGTCGTCTGCGCCTGATCGTGGCTCCGCGTCTGGCCTCGGTGACGTTCGGAACGCGCATCGTCGTTGCGCGCATCAAAGCCGACCCGGTTCAGAAATCCGTCGACATCGACAATAGCAGGGTTCGCGGCGTGCCTTGCGCCAATGCGGAGAAGCTCGCCACGCCAGCCCAGTAGTTGGTATCGAATACATTCTGGACCAGGGCCCGGAGCGTGACCGGCCGGTTATTGATGCGCGTGTTGTAGCGCGCACCTAGATCGAGCCTGGTCCAGGCCGGAATAACTTGCGTGTTTGCCCATCCAGATACTGGTGCCCGGTATAGATGGTGTTTGCGACCAGCGTCAGTCCGGGTGCAAACGGCGTGTCCCATTCGGCGGACAAATTGGCCTGCACCTGAGGCACGCCGATCGGCGTCTTGCCGAGATTGGCCAGCGTGCTCGTCTTTGTCAGCTCCGCGTCGATCAACGTCACGCCGCCAAGCACGCGAATGCCCGGCTGCACTTCTCCAAACACGGTGAATTCCACGCCGCGATTGCGCTGTTCGGCGTCGGCCCGGAAGACCTTATCGGCACCCAGCTGTCCCGACGGCTTGGTGATCTCGAACAGGCTGATCGTGGTCGCGAGCATCCCGAAATCGACCTTGACGCCTGCTTCCTTCTGCTTGCTGAAATACGGCGCCAGGACCTCTCCTTGATTGCTCGCCGTCGTCGGTGCGATGTCACCCTTGCTGAGCCCTTCGATGTAGTTGGCGTACAGCGAAACGTTGCTCCAGGGCTTGACGACCACGCCGACCATCGGCGTGAGCGCCGTCTGGTCGTAGGCGGAGGTAACGGCGCCCGTGGTGGTGTTGTAGTTGTTCGACTTGACGCCCTGTTGCCTGACGCCGACGGTCAGCTGAAGGCGCTCCTGGAAAACTGACATGGTGTCGGCGAGCGCAAGACCGGTCAGCTCGGTATCCGACAGCTTCGGCACGGTCGCGGGAGCCGGAACGAGCTGCTCGGGACGGGCGATCGGCGCATAGATATTGGACAACACCGGCGTCCCGGATACAGAGCCGCGCGAGATCTGATCCGTGTAGTAGCTGCCCTGGAAGGTCACGGCGTGACTGATCGCGGCTGTTTCGAACCGGGCACGCACACCGGCATCGGCCACGTTCCTGTCGATATCGAATTTGAAATGCCCCGGCGTCGAAGTCGTGTTGCCTGCCGCGTTCAGGATCGTCGGCGTCCCGAACAGACGATCGACCTGGGTCCTGCCACCACCGCCGTCGGCGAACACTGTCACGGAGTCCGTCACATCGTATTCGGCGCGCGCCAGCAGCGAGTTGTCGTGAACCTTGGCCCACTCCCAGGCCTGCGTGACATTGCGCCGCCCGACCGGTGCGGTCGGGACGGCGACGCCTGTTGCAACCAGAAACGGCCTCGTAGGCGCGTCGAACTTTTCCTCCTGATCGATGAAGTCGAGCGAAGCTCTGAACTTCTCGCCGCGATAGTCGAACGCTGCGGCGCCGACATGCGCCTCCCGGGTCTGGTTGTCGAGCGGCGTATCGCCATTGTGGTAGCTGCCATTGACGCGAATGCCGAATTCGCGGTTCTCGCCGAACCGTCGGCTCACGTCGAGATGCGTGCCGAGCTGGGTGTTTGTCGTGTAGTCGGTCGTGACCCGGGTGAGATCGACATCCCCAGCACGTTTTGGAACGATGTTGATGGTGCCCCCGACGCTGCTGTTTGGCGCCATGCCGTAAAGCAGCGCCGTCGGGCCCTTGATGATTTCGATGCGCTCCACATAATCGGTGAACACCCGATAATTCGGTGCAACGCCATAGACGCCGTTGAAGGCAATTTCTCCGACATTCCCCTCCCCGATCGGAAATCCGCGGATGAAGAAGGAGTTGAGAATGCCACCGGTCTGGCCAGTGAAACGCACCGAAGGATCGTTGCTGACGACGTCGGCGACCGTGGTGGCCTGTTGATCTTCAATCTTCTTCGCCGTGTAGCTGGCGATGTTGAACGGCGTATCCATGAAATCCTTGTTGCCCAGCAAGCCGACCTGGCCGCCGCGGGCGACCTGCCCGCCTGCGTAGGACGGCGGAAGCGCGCCCGGCCTCGCAGCCGTGGGGGTTGCTTCCGCCTGCAACTTGGCCCGCTCATTCGCAGGCGCGCTACGGCCCGCCCTTCGGCCTGGATTGGAGCGTGGACGTGCGCGCGGCTTCGGCGCATCTGCGCTGACGGTCACCGCCGGCAACGTGCTGCCCCGCTCCGTCTCCGGCACAGCGCTTTGCGCGTTGGTGCCGTGCAGGAGGCCGTCGCTGAACAAGGCAATGGAGACCACAGAGACCGCGAAGGCTCCCGGGCTGGAGCAGGTCAGAAGGGCTTTGATGCTAGCGGCAAGAACAGCAACAGGACGGCAAATCACTCTCGACGGCATCGCACCAGCTTCCGATTTCATGAACATGAACGTCGGAGCGACGTGCCGTGGGGACCATCGTTGAGTCAACGAAAGCACCCTTTATTTTCAATAGTTTATAATAAGACAACCTCTAAATCGCGCGTTGGTTGCGAAGGAAGAATCATCGCACGCGAGCCCAAGCGCACTGCGTGCGACCGCGCAACGCAAGGTCTGCGCGCCGGTTGTACGAACGCGATGATGGGAGACTTCGGCTCTTGCGCTGAGCCCATGGCCGGTGATCGCTCGCGTACCGCGGCCAACGCGGCGAGCACATCAGTGACATGCTCGCCTCTCATCGCTGGAGAGAAGACCAAGACCGATCAGAGCGTCGAAGTCACTTCGCCGATGCCTTGGCGTGCCCCTCGGAGGATTCGAGCGCGGCCGCGCTCAGACTGCGCCGGCGCCAGATGGTGCCGACGACCAGCACGAGGACGACGCCGAGCGCGGCGCAGAAATATTCGCCGCCTCCGCCGCCATGGGCGAACTGCGGCGGGATGCGAAGTGCACCGAGTATGCTGTCCAGCGAGGCGCCGAGCGGGCCGTCGAACAGCATGTGCAGCTTCGGTGCGACGCCGGGATCGGTCGCGATCACCTCGCCCGCGATCCAGCCGAGCAGCGCCGCGCCGGCCCAGACCAGGACCGGCAGCTTTGCGAGCAGCGCCATGATCAGAGCAGCACCGGCGACGATGAGCGGCACGCTGATGGCGAGGCCGAGGATCAACAGCGGCACGCTGCCATTGGCGGCGGCCAGCCACCGCAATGACGTTGTCCAGGCTCATGACGATGTCGGCGACCACGACGATCTGGACCGCCTGCAACAGATGCGAGGCGGACTCGACGTCGTCCTCGTCCTCGTTTTCGGGCACCAGCAGTTTTGCCGCGATCACGATCAGCGCAAGACCGCCGACGAGCTTGAGGTAGGGCAGCCCCATCAGGCTCGCGACGATGCCCGTGAAGATGATCCGCAGTATCACCGCGGCGCCCGCGCCGAAGATCATGCCCCACAGCCGGTGCCGCGGCTTGAGGCCGCGGCAGGCGAGCGCAATCACCAGCGCGTTGTCGCCGGAGAGCAGGATGTTGATCCAGATGATCTTGCCGACCGCGATCCAGAAGGTCGGTTCAGCCATCTCGTTGCGAAACTGGGTGAAGAACGCCCCGATCGTCGCGGGATCGAAGATCTGCCAGAGCCAGTTCACAATACGTCCTTTCGCCCCGTCGTCCTAACTTATCGGCTGATGGATCAGCCGACGATCTCGTTGCCCGAAAAAAACTGCGCGATCTCGATTACAGCCGTCTCCGGCGCATCCGAGCCGTGCACCGAATTCTCGCCGATCGACTTGGCGTAGAGCTTGCGGACGGTGCCCTCGGCAGCCTTGGCCGGATCGGTCGCACCCATCACCTCGCGGTACTTGGCTATCGCGCCCTCGCCTTCCAGCACCTGCACCACGACCGGACCCGAGGTCATGAAGTCGACGAGCTCGCCGAAGAAGGGCCGCGCCTTGTGGACGGCATAGAAGGTCTCGGCCTGGTCCTTGGTCATGCGGATGCGCTTCTGCGCGACGATGCGCAGGCCCGCCTTCTCGATCACGGCGTTGACCGCGCCGGTCAGGTTACGCTCGGTCGCGTCGGGCTTGATGATCGAGAAAGTGCGTTCGATGGCCATAAATCTTGTCCTTGGAAGGAATGCGGTGGTTCGGGAGTTGCGGGGCTTATATCGGCGCCTTTGCCGGACGGCAAGCGACCGCCGAGGCGGCCGCACAGGCGCTTCGCCGCAGGCGTCGTAACCCGCGATTTCAGCTGATTACAACGATTTCACCCAGATGAACCGATCCTGAAACCCCCGTCAGGGTTCGGTTCAGCTTCGCGGGCGTAAGGTCGGGCCCATCGAAACCCAAGCCTGATTGTGAGGCAGACCGTTTCGGCGGCCTTTCCATCGACGCGACAGGCCCGCGCCGGCAGTTTGGAGGAGATCACCATGTTGAGGAAACTTTCGCTTGCCGCCGTTGCCGCGGTCGCGCTCGGTGCCGCGCTGGCGCCGACCTCCGCCTCCGCTCACTGGCATGGCGGCTGGCACGGCGGAGGCTGGCACGGAGGCGGCTGGCACCACGGCTGGGGCGGACCGCGCTTCTATGTCGGCGGCCCCGTCTCCTACGGTTATGGCGGCTGCTACGTGCGCCGGCTGGTCCCGACCCCTGGGGACCCCGCTGGCGGCTGATCAACCGCTGCTACTGAGCCCGACAGCACCTTCCAAAGCACTTTCCTGACAAAAGGGGTCCTATGCCCCCCAAGGCACCCCTTCAGGAGAGGCCCCGGCGTTCCCCCGCCGGGGCCTCTTATTTGGGCGGATATGGGGCGATTCATACAACTTTGACGAGAATTTCGGACATTCTCCGCGAGCAGCGAAACCATTTTGGAGGCAATGACTTGGTACCGTGTCTTTACTTTAAGAGCATGGAACCTCGCGATGGCTGGGCCTTTTGCCAATGACAGCGTACAGATCGACCGGCGCACCAGCCGCTCGATTTGCGATGCCGTGGGCGAACGGCTTCAGCAGAATCTGCGCCCCGATCCTCACCTCCCGACGCACCTCGAGCAGCTGCTCAACGAATTGAAGCAGCGCGAGCGCGAATCGCACTGACCGGCGCATGATCGGGAAAAGTGTGAAGCGGTTTTCCGATAGGATCATGCGCAAGCGATAACCACGGAAAAACGGGTTGCGTTCGTCGCGCCTTGCGGTGACAAGGCCGCATGCTGTCCATCACCGATCTCTCCATCCGCCTCGCCGGACGTCTTCTGATTGACCAGAGTTCCGTGCAGATCACGCCCGGCTCGCGCGTCGGCCTGGTCGGGCGCAACGGCACCGGCAAGTCGACGCTGTTCAAGGTGATCCGCGGCGAGCTCGCGGCCGAGCACGGCTTGGTGACGCTGCCGCCGCGCTGGCGCGTCGGCAGTCTCGCGCAAGAGGCCCCGAACGGCCCCGAAAGCCTGATCTCCGTCGTGCTCCAGGCCGACCTCGAACGCGACGCGCTGCTCGCCGAGGCCGAGCACGCGATCGATCCGCACCGGATCGCCGAGATCCAGACCCGCCTCGTCGACATCGACGCGCATTCGGCGCCGAGCCGCGCGGCCGCGATCCTCTCCGGCCTCGGCTTCTCCGCCGCCGATCAGCTCCGCCCCTGCGCCGAATTCTCCGGCGGCTGGCGCATGCGCGTCGCGCTCGCCGCGACGCTGTTCGCAGCTCCCGACCTGTTGCTGCTCGACGAGCCCACCAACTATCTCGATCTCGAAGGCACGCTGTGGCTGGAGGATCATCTCGCGCATTATCCGCGCACGGTGATCGTGATCAGCCACGACCGCGACCTCCTGGAAAGCTCGGTCGACCAGATCCTGCATCTGGAGCGCGGCAAGCTCACGCTCTACAAGGGCACCTATTCCTCCTTCGAGGAGCAGCGCGCCGCGCGCGAATTGCTCGATGCCAAGCAGGTCAAGCGCCAGGAGGCCGAACGCGCGCGGCTGCAAGCCTTCGTCGATCGCTTCAAGGCCAAGGCCTCCAAGGCGCGCCAGGCGCAGTCCCGGGTCAAGATGCTGGAGCGGCTGAAGCCGATCACCGCGCTGGTCACCGAGGACGTGCGCGAGATCAGCTTTCCGGCACCGGAAAAAATCCTGTCGCCGCCGATCATCGCCGTCGACAACGCTTCGGTCGGCTACGATCCGGCAACGCCTGTGCTGAACCGCGTCACCCTGCGCATCGACAATGACGACCGCATCGCGCTACTCGGCGCCAACGGCAACGGCAAGTCGACGCTGGTCAAGCTGCTGGCCGGACGCCTCGCGTCGTTCTCCGGCAGAGTGACCCGCGCGGACAAACTGTCGATCGCCTATTTCGCCCAGCATCAGCTCGACGAGCTCAACGAGGACGCTTCCGCCTACGATCACGTGCGCAAGCTGATGGGCGATGCGCCCGAAGCCAAGGTGCGGGCCCGCGCCGGCGCGATCGGTTTCTCCGGCAAGGCCGCCGACACCAAGGCCGGCAAACTGTCGGGCGGCGAGAAGGCTAGGCTGCTATTGGGCCTTGCGACCTTCTTCGGCCCCAACATGATCATTTTGGACGAGCCGACCAACCATCTCGACATCGACAGCCGCGCCGCGCTTGCGGAGGCGATCAACGAATTTCCCGGCGCTGTGATCATGGTCTCGCATGACCGCTACCTGATCGAGGCCTGCGCCGAACGGCTCTGGATCGTCGCCGATCGCACCGTGACCAATTACGACGGCGACCTCGACGAGTACCGCCGCCTGGTGCTGTCCGCGCGCAACGCCGAAGCGCCGCGCGAGCGCAGTCCCGCAAACGAAAAGCCGCAGCGCCCGAAGTCGGACAATCGCGGCTCGCTGAAGAAGCGCATCGCGGAAGCCGAAGCCGAGATCGCCCGCGTCGGCGAGATCATCACGAAGATCGACACGGCCCTCGCCCTGCCCGACATCTTCACCCGCGATCCCAAGCAGGCCGCGCAACTGTCAAAGGCGCGCGCCAATGCGGCGGACGCACTGGCGCGGGCGGAGGAACAGTGGCTCGAGGCGAGTACGCAGTTCGACGAAGCGGCGGGTTGACCCTCCCGACGCGATTGGCTGCATCAAAACCGGCAAAACAACCCCATGCACAGTACCGGTATTTACGCACCCTGGTCTTAGCCAAATGCCGGCAGGCTTTCGACCCGCAAGCACCTCCCTGAGGAGGATCAGCGCCTCCGAGAAAGCGGCACTCAGAGGTCTCGCCGGGCAGCGAGCCACCCAGCATCATGAGCGTGAGATAGACCGGCGAGCGATCCTGGAGACCGCTGTCGAGACGCCTCGCCGTCGTTACGCCAAGAAGGCATTGAGCTGCTCGAGGAGCAACTCAGGTGCCTCTTCCGGCAGATAATGGCCGCAAGGCAGGCTTCCGCCTCGCACGTCCTTGGCCTTGGCGCGCCATGTGTCGAGGACGTCGTAGCTCGACCCGACAACTCCCTTGCCGCCCCACAGCACGAGCAGCGGGCAACCGATTCTCTTGTCGGAATCCGCCTCATCGTGGATCAGGTCGATGCCGGCAGCGGCGCGATAATCCTCGCAGACGGCATGCAGCGTCTCGCGGGTGTAGCACCGGCGATACTCTTCGAGTGCAACCGGGTCGATGGCGCCCGGCGTCTTGTTCTGCTTGTTGATATGGGTCTGCAGATAGAATTCGAGATTGTTGCCGATCAAGGTTTCCGGAAGCGGCGCCGGCTGAATCAGAAAGAACCACCACATATATCGCGTAGCGAACTCCTTGTTCACCTTGGCGTACATCGTCGCGGTTGGCGCGATGTCGAGCAGGACCGCCCTGGAGACGGTGTCCGGATGATCAAGCATCAGGCGATGCAGAACACGCCCGCCGCGATCGTGGCCGACAGCCTGGAAGCGGTCAAAACCGAGCGCGCGCATCACTTCGACCTGATCCCGCGCCATCTCCCGCTTGGAATATGCGATACTGTCCTTGCCGCCGTCGGGCTTGCTCGAGTCGCCGTAGCCGCGCAGATCGGTCAGCACCACGGTAAAGCGCTCCGCGAGCTTGGGGGCGATCTTGTGCCAGCACGCCAATGTCTGCGGGTGTCCGTGCAGCAACAGCAGCGGCGGCCCCTCGCCCTTCACGAGCGCGTTGATCTCGGCCCCGCTGGTCTTGAGGCGCTTCTGTCGAAACCCCGGTAGCAACTTTTGCAGCGCGCTGGTCGTCACGGTATTATTCTCCTGAGCGAAAGCACCCGGCGCCAATATGGCCGAACCGAGGGCACCGGTTGTCAACGCGATCGACATCAGATGGCGGCGCGTCAACCCGGTCTCTGATCGATCGGAGCATGATTCAATCTGTTCGAATTCGAGCATTGAGATTTCCCCTGGAACATTCGTCCTGCGCGAAGGCCGCGGCCCGTATCAGGACAGCGATTTCATCAAGAGTGTCGCGATCACGATCATGATCGCGCCGCCGACGCGGGTGGCGATCTGGGCGAACGCCATCAGGCCCATGCGATCCGCGGCGCCAAGAATGGCGACGTCGCCGGTGCCCCCGAGGCCCGAGTGGCAGGCGGTCACGATCGCCGCCTCCACTGGATACATGTTCAGCCACTTGCCGACGAAGAAACCTGACACGATCATCGCCAGCACCGTGGTCGTGCAGATCATGATGTAGCCTGGATTGAAGGAGGCAACGAGCTGCTGCCATGAGACCAGCAATGTCCCCATCGCCACCAGGATCGCGAAAGTAAGGTTGGTCGACATGAACTTGTTGATCTGATAAGCGCCGAGCTCCATCTCGGCCGGTAGTAACCTGGTCAGCTTCAATGCCACTGCGGCGATGATCATCATGATCGGCCCGGGGATGCCGGTGAGCGGCGCCAAAATCATGCCGAGCACGAACAAGCCGCACGACAGCACCATGCCGGCACCGAGCAGTCCGAGATCGATCGGCAGGTCCGGCCGCGCTTCGCCGAGAATGTCGTCGTCTCCGGTTTTGACCAGCATCCCTCTGCCATTGAGGTCGGCCCGCATCTCGCCAAGGCGCGCCAGCAGGCCCGCGCTGACGATCGCGACGACGTTGCCGAGCAGCGCAGCCGGCACCATCTGCGCCACAAGCTCGGCTTGCGACCGATGCAACATCTCGGAATAAGCGATGGACAGCGGCAGGACACCTTCCGCAAGACCGCCGCCGACGATGGGGATGATGACAAAGAAGAACGTGTCCTTCGGGGTGTGGCCGAACAGAAGCCCGACGGCGATGCCGGCGGTGACGGCCGCGATCGTGCCGATCACGAGCGGAACGAACATGCGAACGAAGCCCTGAACCAGGACCCGATAGGGCATGCCGAGGATCGAGCCTGCGACAAGGCAGGCGATGAAGAAATACTGAAAGTTGGCGGTTCGGAACGTGGTCGTGATCGCCTTCAAGGCGGCTTCTGGCATCAGGCCGTAGCTCACCAGGGCCGACGGCACGAATAGACACAGGATCGCGGTGCCGCCGATCTGCTTCAGCACCGGAATGGTCTGACCGAGCTTGCCCAGCAGGAAGCCGAGCAGCATCAGGACCGAAAGGCCGCCGATCACGTCGTTCGGCAGCTTGCCGGAATAGACAGCGGCGGCGCAGACGAGCGCGGCCGCGACGTAGATGCCGATCGGCAACGGGCCGACCTTGAGACGGGCTAGATGTGTTGCAGCAACGGCGCCAGGCGCTTCGGCCGGGCGATATGTTGTGTCTACCAAAGCTTCCTCCGCTGTTTGTCGTTTTGTCGTTGGCGCGCGGATTCGAGCCGCGCAAGGTCGTGCAGGTCAGACGATCCAGGGGTTCTCCGCCCGATGCCGCGCCTCGAAGGCGCATATGTCGTCGGCGAAGACGAGCGTGGAGGCGATGAAATCGCGGCCGGTCAAGAAGGCCTCTTTCCTGTCCGGCTCGATGTCGAACCCGATCGAGCGGCGACCGCGATCGAACCGGATCGATTGCGCAGCAAGGTCGATCGTGACGTCATTGCGCGAGCTGTCGGCCACGACGCGGGCGAGTTCCGCCACCACATCGGCATCGAGCGAGATCGTCAGCAGACCGTTGTTGGCGCAATTGTCGTTGAAGATGCCGGCGAAGCTGGTGCCGATCAGCGCGCGAATGCCGAGCTGCTGCAGCCCCCAGACCGCGTGCTCGCGGCTCGACCCGCAGCCGAAATTCGGGCCGACGACGAGAAAGTTGGCGTCGCGATAGCCTTCCCGATTGAGGATGAAGTCAGCGTTGGGCTTACCGCCGCTGAAGCGCAGTAGGTTGAAGGCGCCCTCGCCCAAGCCGCTGCGGTCCACGCCCTTGAGGAACATTTTTGGCATGATGACGTCGGTGTCGACATTGGGCGCCATCATGGGCGCAGCCACGCCCGTGACCTGACCGAACGGAATCATTGGCGTGCTCCTGCCAAGAGAGAACGCACATCCGTGATGCGTCCGGTGACGGCTGCCGCCGCCACCATGGCCGGGCTCATCAGGTGCGTGCGCGCGCCCGGTCCCTGGCGGCCTTCAAAATTGCGGTTGGTCGAGGACGCGCACCGCTCGCCGGGCCTGAGCACATCGTCGTTCATCGCAAGGCACATCGAGCAGCCGGACTGCCGCCATTCGACGCCGGCCTCGGTGAACATCTTTGCGAGGCCCTCCGCCTCGGCCTGGGCCCTGACCTGGGTCGAGCCCGGCACCACGATCGCACGCACGCCATCGGCGACCCGGCGGCCGCGGAAGATCTCGGCCGCATCGCGCAGATCCTCGATCCGCGCGTTCGTGCAGGATCCGATGAAAGCGAAGTCGATCGGAACGGATTGAATGGGCAGTCCAGGCGAGAGGCCCATATAGTCCAGGGCGCGCCTTGCGGCCGCCTCGCGCTCGGGCGCAGCCTGCTGTCCAGGATCGGGAATGGTCTCAGTGACGGCGATCGCCTGGTCGGGACTGGTGCCCCAGGTCACGAGCGGCGCGACTTCGGAAACCTCGAGCGCGATCTCGCGATCGAACCGAGCGTCGGGATCCGATGCCAGGATCAGCCAGCTCCTGGCCGCCCGCTCCCACATCTCGCCCTTCGGCGCGCGCGGACGTCCCTTCAGATAATCCAGCACCTTTTGATCCGGCGCGATCACGACGCCGCGCGCACCCGCCTCGACGATCATGATCGAGATCACGATCCTGCCCTCGACGCTCATGTTGGAGACGACGGGGCCGCTGAACTCCACGGCATATCCGGTCGCACCGTCGGCACCTATCCGCCGGATCACCTCCATCACAATGTCCTTGGGCGTCACGCCGAGCGGCGCCTCCCCCGTCAGGTGGATGCGCATCGTCTTGAGGCGGCGATAGCGTACGGTCGACGTCGCGAGATAGTGCTCGATGTCGGATGTTCCGATGCCGTAGCCGAGAGCACCGAACGCGCCATAGGCGGTGCTGTGACTGTCGCCGGCCGCGATCACCATGCCTGGCATGACGAGCCCCTGCTCGGGAGCAACAACATGCTCGATGCCCTGCCGGGGGTCGAGGATGTCAAAATATTCGATGCCGAAATCCCTGGCGTTCTCGGCGAAGTAATCGACCTGCCGCGCCGCGCCTCGGTCCGGCATCGCGCGGGTGCGCTGAGCCGCGGTCGGGTTGACGTGGTCGACGACCATCAGCGCGGCCTTCGGATTCCAGACCTTGCGCCCAGCCGCGCGCAGCCCGGCGAAGGCTTGAGGACTGGTGTATTCGTTGAGCACGGTGCGGTCCACATAGAGCAACACGAGACCGCTATCATCGAGATTGCGGACGACATGAGCGTCGACCAGCTTGTCGTACAGCGTGCGCGCGGCCATCGCGCTTTCCTCCCAGAGAAGACTTGCTGCACCGTGACGCCCACGACACTGGAAATCCAATGTCGTGTTCTGATATCGTTATGCAAGTCATGCATAAGCAATGTCTTGAACATCAGGAGGCCGTGCGATGGAGATCAACTGGCTGCACGATTTCATCGCGGTGGCGACCACACGCAGCTTCTCGCGAGCGGCCGAGCAGCGGAACTGCTCGCAGCCGGCGCTGAGCCGCAGGATCCAGGCGCTGGAAGTGTGGACCGGGGCGCCGCTGCTGGACCGCACGACGCACAGCGTCAATCTCACGGCGGCCGGCGAAGGCTTTCGCGAGACGGCCGAGGACGTTCTGCGCCGGCTTGCGGCCGGCCGGCTCGACGCCCAGGAACGGGCTCGCGGCGCCTCCGACGTGCTGAAGTTCGCCTCGACCAACGCGCTATCGCTGACCTTCTTTCCGGACTGGCTGCGCGGGATCGAGACCAAGCTGGCGTTCGTTCCGAACGTGCAGCTGGTCGCCAACCACATGGAGGCCTGTGAGCGGATCTTGCTCGCGGGCGATGCGCACTTCCTGCTCTGTCATTACCACCCGGCAGCGACCACGGCGCTGGCGCCGTCGCATTTCCGCTCGCTGCATGTCGGAGACGACAGGCTGATTCCGGCATCGGTGCCGGTTTCAAGTCGAAGCCGCAAGCCCCGCTTCAAGCTCCCGGGAACGAAAGCCGCGCCGGTCCCCTTCCTGAGCTTCCGTCCTGAATCTGGCATGGGACGAATTCTCGAAGCCGTGCGCGTGACGTCGCCGTTGGACGCGCATCTGCGCACAACCTTTACCTCTCATCTCGCAAAGCTGCTGGTGACGATGGTCCAGGCCGGCCGCGGCATGGCCTGGCTGCCGGAAAGCCTGATCAGCGATCAGCTCGCCTCGGGCGAGATCGTCGCAGCAGGCGGGGCGGAATGGTTCGTGCCGATCGAGATCCACGTGTTCCGGCCGAAGCTTCGTCTGGCGCAGGCCGCGGAGGCGTTTTGGCAGCATATCGCGAAGAGCGGCCGTCAGATCTAAAGGAGCTGCGTCTTGAGACGGAAAACCGCTTCACACCTTTCCGGATCATGCTCCAATGCACTCTCGTGTCTCGGACGCGCGGCTGCACTCTTTGCACTGCTGCGCAGAGCCGGGACCGAGCGTGCCACGAGTTCTGGGCCCCGGCTCAGCAGCGCATCACTATGGTGCTGCGCGGCGTCCGGGGCACGCGACCTCAACGGCAAGCGTTACGCTTACGCCGGCTTCTTCTTCGCCTTCGGCTTGGTGGCCTTCGGCACGACCTGCGGCTCAGGATTGCCCTCGATCGAGGACAGACGTCCGGCCGTGAACGTGTAGATGCCGGCGCGCGGACCGGTCGTCCAGGTCACGACGGCGACGCGGCGGCCGATGGCGTCGTTGGAGAGGTTGACGGACGAAGGCGCGCCGATGCCGCGCACCACGTCGCATTCGGTGTGGCCGAGCGCGACCGTGCCGCCCATCGGCGCCGGCGACGTCGTCGATGCATTGGCATCGGCCGGACCGGGCGGCGGCGCCATGCCGGGACAGGCGCCGTCGGCGCTGACGAGATCCTCGGCTCCCACCGGTTTGTCAGGCGTGAGTGGCGGCGACTCGATCGAGATATTCTTGATGAAGAGACGGCCGGGCTTCTGGAACCATTCTGCGTCCTTCGACAGCAGATCGCTCGCGCCCGAGCAGCCCGCGACCAGCGGTGCTACGGCGGCCAACGCAATCATGAGCGAGCCGGGAAGCTTTTGATGTCGCACGATAAACTCATTCCCCGCGTGAAGGACCAGCCCTAAACGATTGTCCCAACATCCCTTTGCGGCACGAAGGTGGCCGAAGCCAGCATCGTTCGAAAAGTGCAAATTATCATTAATTGCGAACGGCGCTAATTCCGCTTCTGCCACCGGCCCCGCTCGTCGGCCTGCCAATAGGTGACATCAAATCCCCGCGCCTTGCAATCCGTCCAGGCGCTGCGCGCGAGCGCAAGCGCGTCGGGATCATCGCCGTTGAACAATAGCACCATGCGTTCATAGCCCTCCGCGTCCTGCGGCAGCGCGGCGCTGTCGACCAGGAATCGCACATTGGCGCCGTTCGGATTGTCCGCCTCGATCGCCAGCACGATCGGCTGGTCGGCGGCATCGTTCACGCGCCATGTCGCGTGCGGCAGGAACGAATCGTCGCGATAGGTCCACAAATGCGCGTCCAGCGCATCGGCGCGCTCTTCCGAGGTCGACTGCACCACGACGCGCCAGCCGCGCTCGAGCGATTTCTCGAGAAGCGGCGGCAACACGTTCTCCACCGTCATGTTTTGCAGATGGTAGAACAGCACTTCGGTCATTTGCGCTCGTAATGATCTGCCACCAGGCGATCCAGGAGACGGACGCCATAGCCGCTTCCCCAGCTCTGGTTGATATCGGACTTTGGCGCGCCCATGGCGGTGCCGGCGATATCGAGATGCGCCCAGGGCACACCGTCGACGAAGCGCTGGAGGAACTGCGCCGCGGTGATCGAGCCGCCGTGACGGCCACCGGTGTTCTTCATGTCGGCGAACTGGGAATCGATCAGCTTGTCGTATTCGGGGCCGAGCGGCATGCGCCAGACCTTCTCCCGCTCTCGATGCCGGCCGTGATCAGCCGGTCGGCGAGCTCGTCATTGTTGGAGAACATGCCGGCATGCTCGGTGCCTAGCGCGACCATGATGGCGCCGGTCAGCGTCGCCAGGTCCACCATGAATTTCGGCTTCACCTTCTTCGCCACGTACCAGAGCACGTCGGCGAGCACGAGGCGGCCCTCGGCGTCGGTGTTGATGATCTCGATGGTCTGGCCCGACATCGAGGTGACGATGTCGCCCGGCCGCTGCGCATTGCCGTCGGGCATGTTCTCGACGAGGCCGATGGCGCCGACCACGTTGACTTTGGCTTTACGCGCTGCCAGCGCGTGCATCAGGCCGACGACACAGGCCGCTCCCCCCATGTCGCCCTTCATGTCCTCCATGCTGCCGGCCGGCTTGATCGAAATGCCGCCGGTGTCGAAGCAGACGCCCTTGCCGACGAAGGCGACGGGCGCCTCGCCCTTCTTGGCCCCGTCCCAGCGCATGATCACGGTGCGGCTCGGCCGCATCGAGCCCTGGCCGACGCCGAGCAGCGCGCCCATGCCGAGCTTCTGCATCGCCTTGACGTCGAGCACCTCGACCTTGACGCCGAGCTTGCGGAGTTGGCCGGCACGGCGCGCGAATTCCTCGGGGAAAAGCACGTTCGGCGGCTCGTTGACGAGGTCGCGCGCGATGACGACGCCGTCGACGACGTGGCCGGCCGCGGCGAAGGCCTTTTTCGCAGCGGTGACATCGCCGACCGCAAACGAGACATCGGCACGTGAGCCGCCCTCCTCACCGTCCTTCTTCTTGGTCTTGTAGCGGTCGAACTTATAGGCGCGCAGCCGCAGGCCCGCGGCGACCGCGACCGCCTGCTCGCTCGTCATGGCGCCGTCGGGCAGTTCCGCCATCATGGTCATGGCGGCGGTCCCGGCCGGAAGCTTGCTCGCTGCCACGCCGCCGAATTTGAGGAAATCGTTCGCCTTCAGGCTGGCCGACTTGCCGGCGCCAATCACGATCAGGCGAGTGGCCTTCACCCCCTCCGGCGCCAGGATGTCCAGTGCGGCCCCGCTTTTGCCCTTGAAGGCGGTGGCGGAGGCCGCCCTCTTCACCAGGTCCGCGGCGCCGCCGAGCGCCTTGGCCGTTGCCGGGCCGAGCTTCAGACCGTTGTCGCAGAACACGACCAGGATGCCACGGGGCGCGGCAGACAACGGGACAAAGCCGACCTTGATGGCATCGGACATGGGTAACTTCTCCAAAACATGAGGCTTTTCGCCGCCCGGCGATCCCGGCCGCGGGCCGGAGCTGAACTGCGATTCACTGAGGTTTCCGTACTATGGGCCAGCGGCCCGCCAGATGCCAAGCACCCCCGTGGCCGGCGGGCCACAACGAGCGAAATATTAACCATATGTTGAGGGTGCCATGGGGCAGCCATTTTGTTGACGGATCAAAGGGATGGTAGAGAGAGTAAGCTGGCGGAACCGATGGCTGGCCGTCCCTTGGGGATCCCGTTGCGGGATTGGGCGGGCAGCCAGATTCCCGCCGGCATTGGGGTCTTGGTGGGATTCGTGCAGTAGCGCATGGGGTCGATCGATAGGTATATCTTCCGCACGACGCTGGCGTCGTTTGCGCTGGTCCTGGTCAGCCTCACCGGCGTGATCTGGATTACGCAGGCGTTGCGCGGCATCGACCTGATGACGAGCCAGGGTCAGACCATCCTCACCTTCCTCGGCATCACCAGCCTCGTCATCCCGGCCCTGGTCCTGATCATCTCGCCGATCGCGTTGATGATCGCGATCTCGCACACGCTGAACAAGCTGGCGACCGACTCCGAGATCATCGTGATGAATGCGGCGGGCTTCTCGCCATTCCGTCTGTTCTATCCGTTCTTCTACGCCACCTGCGTGGTGGCGCTGCTGGTCGCCTTCATCGCGGCCTATCTCGCCCCCGACGGCATGCGGCGGATCAAGCAGTGGGACGCCGAGATTACCGCCGACGTGCTCACCAACATCCTTCAGCCCGGCCGCTTCGCCCAGCTCGACAAGAATCTGACGATCCGGATTCGCGAGCGCCAGCCCGGCGGCATCCTCGCCGGCATCTTCATCGACGACCGCCGCGATCCGAACGAGCGCGTCTCGATCGTCGCCGAGCATGGCGAGGTCGTGAAGAACGACACCGGATCGTTCCTGGTGCTGGAGACGGGCAATCTCCAGCGCTTCGAAGCCGGCAAGCGCGATCCGGCGCTGGTGGCGTTCGGCCGTTACGGCTTCGACATGTCGAAATTCTCGGGCCAGGGCCGCGACGTCACCCTCGGCATCCGCGAACGTTATCTCTGGGAGCTGTTCTCGCCGTCCGAGGACGATCCCGTCTACAAGCAGATTCCCGGCCAGTTCCGCTCGGCCCTGCACGACAGCATCTTGGCGCCGATCTATCCGTTCGCCTTTGCCGTGCTGACCTTCGCGTTCCTGGGTGCGCCCCGCACCACCCGCCAGAGCCGCAATTTCTCGATCGGCTCCTCGATCCTCGCGGTGTTCGGCCTGCGCATGGCCGGCTTCGCCTGCTCGGTGATGGCGGTGAAATCGCCGGGCCCGGTGCTGGTGCAATACGCGATGGTCGTGGGCGCCATCGGCGTCGGGCTCTGGATGATCATAGGCGGCGTCGTGGTCGAGCCGCCCGGCCTGATGGAGGCCATCAACAGATCGAACGCGCGGATCGCGCGGCTGTTCGGACGGCCGGCCACCGCATGAGCATGCTCACCAACACACTCGGGCGCTATTTCGCCGGCCGCTTCGTGGTGGCCGCGCTCGGCGTGTTCGCCAGTATCTTCCTGCTGCTGGTGCTGGTCGACTACATCGAAATGGTGCGCAAGACCTCTGGCCTCGCATCCGCCTCGGCGATCATGGTGGCCGAGACCTCGCTATTCCGGGTGCCGCAACTGCTGGAGAAGCTGACGCCGTTCTGCATGCTGATCGGCGCCATGACCTGCTATCTCGCGCTCTCCCGCCGGCTCGAGCTCGTGGTCGCGCGCGCCGCCGGCATCTCGGCCTGGCAATTCATCTCGCCGGCGCTCGGCAGCGCGCTGCTGATCGGGGTGATCGCCACCGTCGCCTACAATCCGATGTCGGCCAATTTGCGCGAACTCTCCAAGCGCATGGAGGCGGAGCTGTTCGGCTCGGCGCCCGGCGGCGGCATCCAGGATGCGTCCGGCTTCTGGCTCAATCAGGTGACCAGCGACGGCCAGACCATCATCAATGCCGCGCGCAGCGAGCAGCAGGGCATCCGGCTCACCGGTCTCACGCTGTTCCGGTTTGACACAGAGCAGCACTTCAAGGAACGCATCGAGGCGCGCGAGGCGACGCTGGAGGCCGGCCATTGGCTGTTCAAGGACGTCCGACGCTTCTCGCCGGACTCCCCGCCGGTCGATCAGGCTCGCCTCGAGATCCCGACGACGCTGACCGAGGCGCAGGTCCGCAACAGCTTTTCCACACCCGAGACTGTGTCCTTTTGGCAACTACCGAGCTACATCCGCTCATCCGAAAGCTCGGGCTTCGCGACAGCAGGATACCGACTCCAGTATCAGAAGCTTCTGGCACAGCCGTTTTTGCTGGCGGCCATGGTGATGCTGGCGGCCTCCGTGTCGTTGCGCTTCTTCCGGATGGGCGGCGTGCAGAAGATGGTTTTGAGTGGCGTGGGCGCGGGCTTTCTGCTCTACGTCCTGTCGAAAGTAACTGAGGACTTGAGCAAGGCTGAGTTGATGCATCCGATCGCTGCGGCGTGGTTGCCCGTTGTGGTGGGCGGCCTCACCGGCTTTTTGGCCTTGCTCTATCAGGAGGACGGATAGTGACTGCCGTCCACCGAGGGCTCGTGTCTCGTTCGACGCGGCGCACATTGGTGCGCGCGAACGGATGCGGCTGGTCCGTCCGCAGGCTTCTGCTCGCTGTCGCTGCTGCCGCCTCGCTCGGCGCGCTGATCGACGTTGCCGCAGTGGTGCCCGCCTCCGCCCAATACACCTATAATCCGCTGCCGCCGCGTCCGAAGCCGCAGAGGGCTCCGAACGACAACCAGATGCTGGTGCAGGCGACCGAGGTCGACTACGACTACAACAACTCGCGCGTCTCCGCGGTCGGTAACGTCCAGCTGTTCTACAACGGCACCAGCGTCGAGGCCGACAGGGTCATCTACGACCAGAAGACCAAGCGGCTTCATGCCGAAGGCAACATCCGCATGACGGATGCCGACGGCAAGATCACCTATGCCGAGATCATGGATCTCTCCGACGATTACCGCGACGGCTTCGTCGATTCGCTGCGCGTGGATACCGCCGATCAGACCCGCATGGCCGCGAGCCGCGCCGACCGCTCCAGCGGCAATTACACGGTGTTCGAGAACGGCGTCTACACCGCCTGCGCGCCGTGTAAGGACGATCCGAAGAAGCCGCCGCTGTGGCAGGTCAAGGGTGCGCGCATCATCCACGACCAGCAGGAGAAGATGCTGTATTTCGAGACGGCACAGCTCGAATTCTTCGGCGTGCCGCTCGCCTACATGCCCTATTTCTCGACGCCCGACCCGACCGTGAAGCGCAAGTCCGGCTTCCTGATGCCGGGCTATTTCCCGGGCACGACGAACACCGGCTTTGGCGCCGAAATTCCCTATTATTGGGCGATCGCGCCCGACATGGACGCAACCATCACGCCCCGCTTCATGTCGCGGCAAGGCGTGATGCTGCAGGGCGAATTCCGGCAGCGCCTGATCGACGGCGCCTACCAGATCCGCGCTTATGGCATCGACCAGCTCGATCCGGGAGCGTTCGCCGGGCAGCCCGGTGACCGCCAATTCCGCGGCGCCGTCGACACCAAGGGTCAGTTCGCGCTGAACGACAAATGGGTCTGGGGTTGGGACGGCGTCCTGATGTCCGACTACTATTTCTTCTCGGACTATCGGCTCTATCAGTACCGCGATCCGCTCGGCTCGTTCCTGGCTGCTGCCGACGGAAGCGCTGTCGCAACTCTATCTGACCGGTGTCGGCAATCGCAGCTTCTTCGATGCGCGCACGATGTACTGGCTGAGCTATTCGGGCAACCAGAGCCATGTGCCGATCGTCTATCCGGTGATCGACTACTCGAACGTGCTCAACTATCCCGTCTTCGGCGGCGAGTTCAGCTACAAGACCAATTTCGTGAACCTGTCGCGTGACGGGGCGGTGTTCGATCCGATCACGACGACCGCCAACACCAACAGCCTGTGCACGACGGCGTCGGCCGATCCGCTGGCCCGTCTGCCTTCGCAGTGCCTGCTGCGCGGCTTCCCCGGCACCTACACCCGCCTCACCGCGGAAGCGCAGTGGCGCAAGTCCTTCACCGATCCGTTCGGCCAGATCTGGACGCCGTTCGCCAGCCTGCGTGCCGACGCGATCGATTCCTCGGTCTCCAACCAGCCGGGCGTGTCGAACTTCCTGCCCGTCGGCGACACCCAGGCGTTGCGCCTGATGCCGACCGTTGGCCTGGAATACCGCTATCCCTTCATCAACATTCAGCCCTGGGGCTCGACCACCGTCGAGCCGATCGCGCAGATCATCATCCGGCCGAACGAGACCTATGCCGGCAAGCTCCCGAACGAGGACGCCCAGAGCATGGTGTTCGACGCATCGAACCTGTTCAGCGTCGACAAGTTCTCCGGCTACGACCGCGTCGAGGGCGGCGGCCGCGCCAATGTCGGCGTGCAGTCCACCACGCAGTTCGACAAGGGCGGCGCCGTCAAGGTGCTGTTCGGCCAGTCCTACCACCTGTTCGGCCTGAACTCCTTCGCGGTCCAGGACACCATCAATACCGGCCTCAATTCCGGTCTCGACAAGCCGCGTTCCGATTACGTCACGAGCGCGAGCTACTCGCCCAACAGCACTTACACATTCAGCGTCCGCTCCCGCATGGACGAGCAGACCTGGAACGTCCAGCGTTTCGAGGCGGAAGGCCGCGCCAATTTCAATCGCTGGTCGGTCGCCGTGCTGTACGGCAATTACGCAGCGCAGCCGGAACTCGGCTATCTGACCCGCCGCGAGGGCATCCTGACGACAGGCTCGCTGAAGGTCGCCTCCAACTGGGTGGTGTCGGGCTCGGCCCGCTGGGATCTGGAGGCCAACAAGATCAACCAGTATGTGCTCGGCGCCGGCTATGTCGACGATTGCTTCGTGCTGGCGGCGAACTATGTAACTTCCTATAGCTATTCCGCGGGCAGTGCACCGCCCGTGCTGAGCCACGCGTTCATGTTCCAGATCGGCCTGCGCACGCTGGCGACCTCGTCGACGACCAGCGGTTCCTCGGGCCTCCAGTGAGCGGTTTGAAGTGCTGGCCGCGCTTGCCTCACCACAGGCTCGACGCAGCTGACATGCGAGCGATAACCATGACGATTCCGTTGCCGATCTTCCGCCCCCTTCTCGTCCTCGCCGCCCTGTTCCTGGTCGGTGCGCCGGCGCGGGCGCAGAACATCGTCGTCATGGTCAACGGCGATCCGATCACCGATTTCGACATCGAGCAGCGCTCGAAGCTCGACCAGCTCACGACGCAGAAGGCGCCGAGCCGCGAGCAGGTCATCAACGAGCTGATCGACGACAAGGTGAAGATGAAGGAAGGCAAGAAGTACGGGGTCGATCCCGGCGTCTCCGACATCAACCAATCCTATGAGGGCATGGCGCAGCGCATGCGCATCACGCCGGACCAGCTCACCAAGTCGCTCGAATCCAAGGGCGTGCGCCCCGAGACGCTGAAGGCCCGCATGAAGTCCGAGATGGTCTGGACCAGCCTCGTACGCGGCCGCTACAAGGAGAAGCTGCTCGTCGGCGAGCGTGACGTCGCCCAGGCCGTGCAGGCGCAGAGCGGCGAGAAGCTCCAGATCGAGGGCACCGAATACAAGATGCAGCCGATCGTGCTGATCGTGCCGCGCGGCTCGTCCCCGGCGTTCCTTGAAACACGCAAGAAGGAAGCCGACAGCTATCGCGCGCGCGTCGGAAGCTGCGAGGAAGCCAACTCGCTGTTCCGCTCGACGCCGAACGCCACCATCCGCGACAGCGTCACCAAGACCACCGCGGAATTACCCGAGGCGCTGCGCAAGGTGCTCGACGACACGCCGATCGGCCATCTGACCGCGCCCGAAGTGACCAAGGCCGGCATCGAGATGGTGGTGCTGTGCTCGCGCAAGCCGACCATGATCGACACGCCGAAGAAACGCGAGGTCCGCGAGAAGATGTATCAGGAGAAGTACGAGAAGACCCAGAAGGCCTATCTCGAAGAGCTCCGCAAGGCGGCGATGATCGAATATCGCAACCGCTGATGGCCGAGCCTTCCGCAGCGCGCCCGGCAAAACCCCTCGCCCTGACCCTGGGAGAGCCGGCCGGCATCGGCCCCGACATCACCATCGCAGCCTGGCTCAGGCGCCGTGAGCTGAACCTGCCCGCCTTCTACCTGCTCGGCGACGAGGCGCTGATCGCCCGGCGCGCCAAGGCGCTCGGCGCCGACATCAGGATCGCCGCGGTGAGCCCCGGCGAGGCCGAGGCCGCCTTCACCGAGGCCCTGCCCGTGGTTGCCACCGGCGAGCATGCCACGGCCGAGCCCCGCAAGCCTGACGCATCGAGCGCACCGGCCGCGCTCGCCTCGATCCGCCAGGCGGTCGCTGATGTGCGCGAGGGCCGCGCCGGCGCCGTCGTCACCAATCCCATCGCCAAGAGCGTGCTCTACCGCGCAGGCTTCCGTCATCCCGGCCACACCGAATACCTCGCCGAGCTCGCCGCGACGGACGGCCACGTCCCGCAGCCGGTGATGATGCTGTGGTCGCCGCAGCTCGCCGTGGTGCCGGTGACCATTCACGTCTCGCTGCGCGAGGCGCTGGCCCAGCTCACGAGCGAGCTGATCGTCTCGACCGTTCGCATCGTCGCGACCGAACTCAAATCCCGCTTCGGCATCACGGCGCCGCGCATCGCGGTCTCCGGCCTCAATCCGCATGCCGGCGAGGACGGCTCGCTCGGCCACGAGGAGCAGACCATCATCGCGCCGGCGCTGAAAGCGCTGCGCAACGACGGCATCGAGGCCAAGGGCCCGCTGCCTGCCGACACCATGTTCCACGAGGCTGCGCGACAGACCTATGACTGCGCGGTCTGCATGTATCACGACCAGGCGCTGATCCCGATCAAGACGGTCGCTTTCGATGACGCCGTCAACGTCACGCTCGGCCTGCCCTTCATCCGCACCTCGCCCGATCACGGCACCGCCTTCGACATCGCCGGCACCGGCAAGGCCAATCCGGCGAGCCTGATCGCCGCGCTTCGGCTCGCCAGCCGCATGGCGGCTGAAGACCGCTGATGAGCGCGATCGACGACCTCCCGCCGCTGCGCGAGGTCATCCGCCAGCATGCGCTGTCGGCCCGCAAATCGCTGGGCCAGAACTTTCTGCTCGACCTCAATCTCACCGCGCGCATCGCGCGCGCCGCCGCGCCGCTCGAGGATGCCACCATCGTCGAGATCGGGCCCGGCCCGGGCGGGCTGACGCGCGCTTTGCTCGCGCTCGGCGCGAGGCGCGTCATCGCCATCGAGCATGACGATCGCGCGATCCCGGCGCTACGGGATATCGCCGCGCGTTATCCCGGCCGGCTCGAGATCGTGCATGGCGATGCCATGACCTTCGACCCGCGTCCGCTGCTCGATGGCGAAAGAGCAAAGATCGTCGCCAACCTGCCCTACAACATCGCGACCCAGCTCCTGATCAATTGGCTCACGATCGAGCCCTGGCCGCCCTGGTACGAGATGATGGTGCTGATGTTCCAGCGCGAGGTCGGCGAGCGCATCGTCGCGCATGAGGACGAGGAGGCCTATGGCCGGCTCGGCGTGCTCGCCAACTGGCGCTGCGAGACCAAGATCCTGTTCGACATTTCGCCCTCCGCCTTCGTGCCGCCGCCGAAGGTCACCTCCTCCGTGGTGCGGCTGAAGCCGCGTGCAGAACCTCTGGCCTGCGATCGCAGGCTGCTCGAGCAGGTCGCAGCCGCAGCTTTCGGCCAGCGCCGCAAGATGCTGAGGCAAAGCCTGAAATCGCTGGGCGTCGATCCCGCGCGGCTCGCACAGGCTGCCGGCGTCGATGCGACCCGTCGCGCGGAGACCATTCCGATTGCGGGCTTTGTTGCCATGGCCTGTGAATTGGCCAATATACGAAGCGAAGCAGCATGATCCGGACCCGGAGGGCCGCGCTAGCGCAAAGTGTGAAGCGGTTTTCCGAAACAGATCATGCTCAAACAATGAGATAATTTCGGAGGAAAGAATATGGCGCTGATGCGCAGGCAGTCCCTGGTCAAGTTCGACGCGCCGTTGTGCGAGACCATCGTCGACACGCCCAAGCCGCAAGGTCGCGAGGTCCTGGTGCGCATCGAGCGCTGCGGCCTCTGCCACTCCGACCTGCACATCCAGGACGGCTACGCCGATCTCGGAGGCGGCAAGAAGCTCGACACCACGCGCGGCATGACACTGCCCTTCACGCTCGGCCATGAGATCGCCGGCGTCGTCGATGAAGTCGGCCCCGACGTTCCCGCCGGACTCGTCGGCGCGAAGAAGGCGGTGTTTCCGTGGATCGGCTGCGGCCAGTGCCGCGACTGCCAGAACGGCGACGAGAATCTCTGCGTCAAGCAGCGCTTTCTCGGCGTCTCCATCGACGGCGGCTTCGCCACCCATGTGCTGGTGCCCGACGCCAAATATCTGCTCGATTACGATCCCCTGCCCGTCAACCAGGCCGCGACCTTGATGTGCTCCGGCGTGACCGCCTACGGCGCGCTCAAGCGTCTGGTCGACCGTCCGCGCCAGCGCAACCTCCTGCTGATCGGGCTCGGCGGCGTCGGCATGATGGGCCTGTCGTTCGCGCAGGCGATGTTCAAGCAGCCGATTACGGTCGCCGACCTCTCACCGGCCGCGCGCGAGACCGCGCTGAAGAACGGCGCCGCGAGCGCCTACGATCCGGCCGAGCCTGACGTGATCAAGCGCATCCTCAAGGAGACCGAGGGCGGCTTCGACGAGATCGTCGATTTCGCCGGCAACGAGAAGTCGATGGCGTTTGCCGTCGCGGTCGCCGCACGCGGCGGCAAGATTGTGGTCTCCGGCCTGATGGGCGGCCAGTTCACGCTGCCGATGGTGCAATGGGTCTACAAGCGCATGACCATCGAGGGCTTCATGGTCGGCACCCTCGCGGAAGCCCAGGAGCTGATGGCGCTGGCACGCGCCGGCAAGATCAAGCCGACGCCGATGCGCGAGGAGCCGATGGGCGACGTCCAGAAATGGATCGATGAGTTGCGCGCCGGCAAGGTGGTCGGTCGCATCGTGCTCAAGAACTGAGATGCGCTGAAATCCGCGAATCAAGCGCCGGCGTAACCACCGCCGTCGCCGTCGCGTCCATGGCGCGATCAACCGAAATCCAACGTAAGCCGGGGTTCCGCTGACACGTATTGGTCCGGGACACGACCCGGCGCGCGGAACGGGCGCGGCTGCACGGCGTTTGCAGCGCATGACCATTCGCTGCACCGTCGAGAACGCATTCTTCATTGCCTGGAGCTTCCTGGAGAAGAGCGGCGAGCTCGGTCCGCCGGATGAGTCCGCAAACGTCATCCTCGATGCCATCGAGGCGCAGCTCAAGACCGGCGAGCGCCGGCCGTTGATGCTCGCCAACAGGGCGATCGCCCGCTACCGCGAGCACGCCGCGCGAAGCTGCGCCCCGGACGAACGCAAAGCACGGCTTGGATAGAAGCACGGCTCGGACAATGGTCTTCGCTCGGCGACTGCGGCGCCGATCGCCGTCGCAGATGTGTTCACTCCTGAACGGACCGCCACGCGCAGCCGGCGCCAGATGCCCGTAGTTCTCCGGCCGAGAACAGAGTTCTATCGCGTTTAAAATGCTTTAGAACGTAACGGCACCATTTGGAACGTCGCGAACGTTCATTGCGTTGATCTCACATCAGGCAACGATGGAGTCGATGCGCATGACGAAGCCGTTGACGAAAACGGTGCGCCCCGTTCCCGAGCAGAACCGGAGTCCCAAGGGCGCCGGCAGCGCGCCGTCAGTTCCCGTCGACACCACCAAGGGTCGCCGCGACGACGAGAAGCAGAACATTCGTGAGCAGGCCGCGCATGGCAACCTCACCCAGAACACCAGCAACAGGCGCATGGGGTAGACGATGAAGGTGTTGGACGTGACGACTCCCGGCCGATGGTACGATCCCATCTCGGAGCGCTGGATTGAGCCGCGCGACACGCGGACCGCAACGCCGCCTCGTGCGGAGGACGATGCCGTCTTCGAACGTCAAAGGACATTACAGATCGAACGCATCTGGCGCGCGCTGGTCGATTGCTGCGCGCGCGAGTGAGACAGGTGATACAATTGCAAGACTGGCGCCTTGGATGGCGTTGGCCACGCCGCCGGCACCGTTATTTTTTCTTGCCGTCGGTCCTGTTCTCTCCCTTGGACATATCCTTCATGCCGGGCCGCTTTGCCTGATTTGCATTCATGCCGGTGGTGTCCATCGCCCCCTTCTCCGTGGCACCGTTGGTGTTCTCCGGCCTTTCCATGCCGCTCTGCGGAGCGGGCCCAGTATTCTGGGCAATCGCGGACCCGGTCATGGCGGCAAACGCGATCGCTGCGATGAGAGCTTTCATGGGCATCTCCCTCGTTTCATGAATGACGTGCCCGGGAGAGAGTTGTTCCCCAGCTCGAGCTGGACCTCGCACTGGCGCACACGCCGTCACGATGCCGATTGACGCTTCAGGTGCAGATACGCCGGACTGAAATCCCCGAGCCGCTGCAATTCGCGCCATTTCAGCACGATCAGCTCACCGTCGCGCAGATCCATGGCTTCGCTCCGCCTGAGATCGGCAAGCGTTCGGTTCACGGTCGCAATCGCCATGCCCAGCGTCTCGCCAAGCTGGGCCAGGCTGATCGGCATCCGGCAGCGATTGCCGCGGACCAGCTGCGCGGCGCGGGCGCGATAGAACAGCTCGCAGAACAGGTGCGCCATGCGCGCCTGCATGGGACGGGCGCTGTTGTTGGTGATGGCCTCGCGAAAGATCGCGGCATCGAGCAGCGTCTCGCGCCAGACGGCAAACCCGAAAGTGGGCCGCCGTCGGAAGGCGGCGAACAACTCGCGATGCGGGATGAAGGCGACCGAAACCGGTCCCAGCGCGCTCAGCCCATGATCCATCTCATCGATGAACAGGCCCTGCGCGTCCGGAAGATCGCCGGTGAGATGGAACGCGAGATATTGCCGCCGCCCGTTGCCGAGCAGATGGTAGCGGGTGACCATGCCGGAGACGACCAGCGCCGAATGTTCAGATTCGTCGCCTTGACGGATGAAATCCTCGTTCGGCGCAAAGTCACGAACCGTGAAGGTGAGCGCCCGGATTTCGGCGACATCCTCCTCCGCCAGCGCGGTGTGCTCCCACAGGTTCCGGATCAGCACGTCGTGGGCTTTATCCATGCGGCCGCCAAAATCGCACCGGTTCGATCAAATGATACATCTGGGCTGTATTCAGCGGACTAGAACGCAATTCGGAAGCACAGGTTGCTAACCGGTTTGCGACGGCACCGGATCGATCGCTTCCTCCCCTCCATCACTCAGCGAACTGAGCCGACCTTCTCATGAGCCCTACCACGATCCTGGAGCGCATCCGCCGCCTGTTCGCGTCGGAGCAAAGCGAGCTGTGCAGATACTTGCAGATTTTGCGCCCGACTGTCTCACCTGAGCGTCGTCAGCTAAATTTCCGGTCGGTTACCGGTGAGAAACATTGACAAGTTCCCGCCCGCAGTGATGGTGGTTCCATTGCTGAGGGGGATGCAACCCGGGCTGATGCTAATTGCCCGCATTGCTCGCGTTCGTGGAAGGCTGGTGAGATGTCGTTTGCGACGCTCGGTGCCCGGCCAAGAGGGGCACTGGGAATGTCGCAAGAAGCGAGGGCTCTGAGCCGAAGCGCGAAACGCGGTCGACTCAGCATCACGTCATTGGCCGCGCTGGCGCTGTCCCTGGCGACATTGACATGGGCGGCAACGACACCGGCGCAGGCCCAGAACTGGAATGGCGCCACGGCGTGGTTTCGCAAGCGTTCAAAACCATCCTACGGGCTAGACGAAGTCTGCTCGCAGGTCACAAGCTGACTTCAAGCCTAGCCGCAGCGATCTCAGCTAAGGGGCCACTTCCGAACTCATGCATCGCAGCAAACTACGTTCTATTCGATCAGCTCGTTGGCGCTGGCGAGCAGGGGTGGAGGCACCCGGACCTCAATCTCTCGCCGATCGCGATCAGCGCCTGCCTGAAAGTTGTTGAGCTGAGCGTCTTAGCTAGGAGCACGGAGACAGTATCCGACACCGCGAATCGTACTGGATCAGCGGATAGGCTTGCTGGTCGTCCACCTTGCGGCGCAACCGTCCGACATAGACATCAATGATATTCGATGGATCCAAATGAAGATCCCAGACGTGCTGCAGCACCATCGCCCGCGACACGATGCGGTCTTCGTTGCGCACCAGATATTCCAGAATCTGGAATTCCTTGGGCAGAAGGAGAATCTCCTTGCCGCGCCGGCTGACGGTCCGCGAGATCAGGTCGATTGTGAGATCGCCGACGCGCAGGATCGCCTCCTCGGCGATGGCGTCGCTGCGCCGGCCAAGCGCTTCCAGTCGCGCCAACAGCTCGAGGAAGGAGAAAGGCTTGACCAGATAGTCGTCGCCGCCGGCCCGCAAGCCACGAACCTTGTCGTCGACTTCTCCGAGCGCGCTGATGATCAGGAAGGGCGCGGCAACGCCACCGTCGCGCAACTGGCACATCACCGCAATGCCATCGATGTCGGGAAGCATGCGGTCGATCGTGATCACGGCATAGTTGTGTGCCGCACCGTGGCTCAGCGCTTCGCTGCCGCTGGAAGCCAAATCCACCTGGTATCCGCTGATCGTGAGCTGGTCCTTGAGCTCACCGGCGGTTTCCGGATCATCCTCGACGACCAGAATGCGGCGGTAGCCACCCGTCATGGCCGTTCTCCGACGATCGCCCCAGCCTATTCAGCTTCTCTGCGCCAGAAAGTACCCAGTGGCGATCATCACAATGATGTGGGTTCGCCAGCGTTTAGTAGCCGTAGTCGTAGCAGACGTTGATCCACTGCAGTCCATATCGCGTCCACACTCTGCGCCAGCAATCGTCATAGTTATAGGCGGCGTAGGCGAAAGGCACGCCGATGAACGCAAAGCGGTGGAAGCGATGATGGAAGAAGCGGTGATGGAAGCGAGGCGTGAACGCAGCACGCGACGCAAAGAAGCGGGCGCCGCCGAAATGCGGACCGATCATGGGTCCGGTGCGCGGGCCTAGGCCCGTACCCGCGAAGCGGGCGCCGCCGAAATGCGGGCCTATCATGGGTCCGGTGCGCGGGCCTAGGCCCGCGCCGCCGAAGCGGGCGCCGCCGAAGCCACCACCGATAGCACGCCCACCACCGAAGCCGCCGCCGCCGCCGATAGCACGCCCGCCACCGAAGCCGCCACCGCCGCCGATAGCATGCCCGCCACCGAAGCCGCCACCGCCGCCGATGCCATGCCCGCCACCGCCACCACCGCCGCGCTGGGCGAGGGCCGGCGAGGCAATGGCGAGCGCGGAGGCGAGCGCACCTGCGATGAGGTAACCAAACAACTTGTTGCTCATCGAAGAATCCTCCGTTGTTGACGCGACAGCGAGAACGCCTGTCGCAGGAAGAACAACAATGAGGGGCCGAAATTATTTCTGAAAAGTCCAATGACTAATGTGACAGATTCTGACACCCAAGTTAGTGTTACTAACGAGGATAAAATTGGCCCCGGTTAGTGGCAATCGCTGGTTTGAACCCATGTCCGCCAAGGGGTCAAAAGGCAACTTCGCCGACCCATCCGCGCTTAGTCAGCTCTCCACCTGAAATGATCAGCCAAACAAAATAGGCACGTCGGCTAGGGGCGTCTTAGCTCCTGTGAGTAAATGTTTGAGCCCGCCTACCTGAATTCTTGCCCATATTTGAGAGCAATCGCGTTGATCTGCTCCCGCGTCAATTCCTTTCGAGGTTCGCCGGGTCGGCTGCAGGTTTCGCGAAAGAAACCGTCGAGACCTGGGGGCACCATGACCCACAGCAGAACCAGTTGCTGATCTGGACTACTGAAGCCATGCCACGTGTTCTTGGGTATGAAAATCGTTCCACCTCTTTCGCAAGAGTGACTCACATCATTGAGTGTAACCGTGCCACTGCCTTCCAGAACGTAGAAGGCTTCGTCCCTGTCGAGGTGTCGGGGAACTGGAATGCCTGAACCCTTGGGTAACTGCTGCGTGCCAAGGCCGAAATTGTTGGATCCCGTTACGGGGTCGACCATGATGAAGATGTTGCCGCCATCACGAAAATGGATCAGGTGTTCACCCTCGCTGGCACCAAGCACATAGCCCTGCGTCAGCGGGTTGTTCGACTTCGCCTCGATCTCCTCGCTGTTTGGCATTCGCGTGCTCCATTGGCCGACATTCAACAATGAGGAAAAGCTACAATAGCAGAACGCTGCACCACGAGCGACGCCCATGGCCAAGACGGCTTTGGGTCACAAACAGCGGTCCGACCGCACAGCTCGTCAAGTCCGGTTCTCCTCCGAGACCGGCGTTGCGGCGGCTTATAAGCAGTTCGGCCGAGGGGCCAATAAGCGACGTCATAGTGTCTATTCGATCACTACATCGGCCCACGTCAGCACGGTCGGTGGCATGTTGATGCCGAGTGCTTTGGCGGTCTGGAGGTTTATGACAAGTTCGTACTTGGTCGGCCGTTCGACTGGCAGGTCGCCAGGTTTCGCACCCCTAAAAATCTTGTCGACAAAGGTCGCAGACCGGCGAAACTGATCTGGCAAGTCAATCCCGTAGCTCAAGAGGAAGCCCGCTTCGGCGTATTCTCTCACGGCAGAGATTGCAGGCAGCCGATTTCTGACGGCCATGACGCCAATCAGGCCGCGGTGGTTGAACAGCACCCCATCGCTCAGCACGAGAAGCACCTGCGCGCGTTCTCTCACCATTGTCGCAAACGCTTGTTCAAGTATGTCCGGCCCGCCCGCCTCGGCCGGGACAAGAGTCAACGCCAGCGCTTGGGCAGCTTCCCGCAGCGACGTCAGCCGGTCCTGATTGGGCGCAAAGTCCGGATTCCACAGAATGCCAACACGCGAGAGGTTCGGCAGAATGTCCTTCAGAAATTCGAGCCGCTTGCCGTTGATCTCATCGCCGGGCTCCGAGCTGAACCCGGTGACGTTGCCACCCGGGCGCGCCAGACTGGCAACAAGTCCGGCACTGACCGGCTCGGCACTGTTGGCCATCACGATCGGAATCGCCCGGGTCGCCTTCATGGCGGCAACCGTGGTCGCATTGGTTCCGGAAACGATGACGTCCACGCCGAGCCCGGCCACCTCTGTGGCAAGCGCCGCCAGCCGCCCCATGTCTCCGTCGGCAAAGCGGTACTCGATGACGACATTCTCGCCGACGCGGTAGCCAAGGCTCCGCAGGCCCTCTTCGAAGGCTCTAACATTGCGAAGTGTTTGCTCCCGCGACGCGCTCGCGAGATACCCTACCCGGTAGACCGACCTTGCCGGTTGCTGCGCATGCGCGCCGAGCGGCCACGTCGCTGCCGCGCCGCCGATCAGCCCCATGAACTCGCGCCGTCTCATTGAGCACCACGGAGGAAACGCCCGTCCATGTCCAAAGCCTAGCACTTTGCGGCGAGACAGCGAGTGAGAATGAGCAAATAATCGGATCTCCGAAGCTGCGTCCCAATGTCCGAGATGGATCAAAGTCGGCGGTCTGCCTTCCTGAAAGCCGCATCCGGTCTACGTTCGTCAGCCGAGGTTTGCACGGGCTTCGAGCCAGGCAGCATCGGGCCAGAATCGGACATCAACCGTCAGCACTTATTGCAAAATCAAAGGCCACCCGGAGGCGGCTTCGCAACTTCAATCTGGTGTTAGTGGCTAGTCCGCATGCCGGCTATACAAGCGCGGAACGGCCCGTATCCATAGGGAATCGTTTAACCGTCCATGCGAGGAGGATGCATGACCAATGTAAAGGGTCCGATCATATCATTTGCGGACCTGCCATCCATCGAAGCCTATCTGTCTGCACACGAGGGAAGCGAGAGCGGCTTTTGGCTTAAGCTCGCTAAAGCCGGCGCACCAGAAGCAACCATCACCAAGGCGCAGGCCATCGAAGCCGCTTTATGTCACGGATGGATCGATGGTCAGCTTGGGAAGTTTGATGAGCATTACTATTTAGTGAGAATGACGCCGCGGCGAAGTGCGAGCCGATGGTCCGCAATCAATCGGGATACGGCGGAGCGTCTTATTCGCGAAGGGCGCATGCAATCTGCCGGGTTGAGCGAGGTCCAGAAAGCCAAGGCCGATGGTCGCTGGAGCGCGGCGTATCAATCCCAGGGCAAAGCCGAACCTCCGTCCGATTTCCTGGCTGCGCTGGCTGCAAATTCGGAAGCAGAACGCGCGTTTGCGACGCTCGACCGTGCCAACAGGTTCGCCTTCGTCTATCGCGTGAACGATGCCAAGCGCCCCGAAACGCGGAATAAGCGAATTCGCGAGTTTGTAGAAATGCTCGCCCGGGGCGAAACTATTCATCCAACCAAAAGTAAGGGGGCTCCAAGGGCCTGACCGAGCAGCGGAGCGGAGAATGAACGCATTGGAGGTTGGCGGAGGTCCGCTCGGGGTCAAAGGACTAAACCGCTCGCGCGGTAGGGCATGGTAGCTGGCAGCGCAGCTGAGAGGATAGCGCGACGAGGCGTCCTGTCTTGAGATGAGGGGTTCGCAACCTTCACCCAAGACAGGAGCCCCCCATGACCGACGAGGCAGTAAGCCCACTGCGCCGGCGCATGATCGAAGACATGACGATCCGGAAGTTCGCAGCCAAGACCCAACATGACTACGTTCAACGGGTCAAGCATTTCGCCGCGTTTCTCGGGCAATCACCCGATCTTGCGACCTTCGAGGACGTGCGTCGCTATCAGCTGCATCTGGCGACGGGCGGCGCCGGCGTGCCGACCATCAACCAGGCTGTCTCGACGTTGCGGTTCTTTTTCAAAGTCACCTTGAAGCGCCACGATATCATCGAGCACACTCAATTCATTCACGAGGCACGCAAGCTGCCGGTGGTACTGAGCGTGGAGGAAGTGGCACGGCTGCTCGATGCCGCACCGGGGCTCAAATACAAGGCGGCTCTCAGCGTGGCCTACGGTGCCGGGCTGCGTGCCAACGAGGTCGTCTCGCTCAAGGTCTCCGATATCGACAGCAAGCGGATGATCATCCGCGTCGAGCAGGGCAAGGGCGGCAAGGACCGCAATGTCATGCTGTCGCCCAGCCTGCTCGCGCTGCTACGGGCCTGGTGGAAGATGGCTCGGCCGCAAGGCTGGCTGTTCCCGGGCCGCGATCCGGCGCAGCAGATGACGACGCGCCAGCTCAATCGTGCCTGTCATGCCGCCGTGCAGATGGCGGAGATCAAAAAGCGCGTGTCGCTGCACACATTGCGCCACAGCTTCGCTACTCACCTCCTGGAGCAGAACGTCGACGTCCGCGTCATCCAGGTGCTGCTCGGCCACGCCAAGCTCGATACCACCGCGCTCTACACCCGCGTCGCCACCAAGACCATCAGCGAGGTCATGAGCCCGTTGGAGCACATCGCTCTCAAGCTCAAGGAGGCGCGGCCGCCCGGCTGACGCTGGGCACCTATGTCTCGCCCGGCTCTGGAGGTTGCGGATATCTTCCGCAGCCATGGCCCGGCATGGCGTCACGCCCATGCCGGCCATGTCAGCCTCGACCAGTTGAAGGTGATGTCGGCGATCGAGAGTTGCCGCACGGCAGCTCTCGGCGGCCATGTCGCGCGCTGCGAGGACTGTGCCTACACGTCCATCGCCTACAATTCCTGCCGCAATCGGCACTGCCCGAAGTGCCAGGGCGCCGCGGCGAAGCAGTGGCTCGCCGACCGTGAGGCCGAACTGCTGCCGGTGCCGTATTATCACGTTGTGTTCACGGTGCCGGCCCGGATCGCCGACATCGCCTATCACAACAGGGCCACCATCTACGATCTGCTGTTCAAGGTCTCGGCCGAGACCATGCTGACGATCGCCGCCGACCCGAAGCATCTCGGCGCCAGGATCGGCATTACGTCCGTGCTGCACACCTGGGGCTCGGCCATGACCCACCACCCGCACGTCCACATGATTGTGCCGGGCGGCGGCATCTCGCCCGACGGCCAGCGCTGGGTGGCCTGCCGGCCAGGGTTCTTCCTGCCGGTGCGTGTGCTCTCACGCCTGTTTCGGCGGCTGTTCCTCGAGCGCCTTGCCGCCCTCCACCAGGCCGGGCGCCTGAGCTTCTTCGGCAACGACGCTCATCTCGCCGGAGCACAATCATTCGCCGCGTTGCTCACAGCGTCGCGCAAGACGGAATGGGTCGTTTATGCCAAGCGTCCGTTTGGCGGTCCCGAGGCCGTGCTGGCCTATCTGTCGCGCTATACCCACCGCGTCGCTATCGCCAACAGCCGCCTGATCGCCCTCGGCCGGCACGGCGTCACCTTCAGCTGGAAGGATTACCGGGTCGAAGGCTACGACCGTCAAAAGCGGATGACGATCGCTGCAGACGAGTTCATCCGCCGCTTCCTCATCCACGTGCTGCCAAAGGGCTTCCACCGCATCCGCCACTACGGTCTGCTCGCGCGGAGCGCCTGCGCCGACAACGTTGCACGCGCGCGCGAACTGCTCGTCGTCAAGGATCGTAAGGATGAGCCGACCGAGACTGTCGTCGACAGCGGCAGGCCGCCGTGTCCATGCTGCGGCGGCCGCATGATCGTCATCGAGGTCTTCGAACAAGGCACAACGCCTCGCCATCAAGCGACCCCGCCAACCAGCGCCATCAGGATCGATACCTCATGAGCGCGCAACCGTCGCTCTGCAAAGCAGTTCGCCATGCCCGCCGCTCATCGACCGGCCACAACGGCATACGCCCCAACGGTCAGCTGTCGTCGCCAATCCGCCGACGATTGATCACGTTCGAAGCCATCTACCCATCATTCACCAGCCCCGCTACCCTCGCGCAGCTCGCTGCATTGCTTCGAACTCCATCGGCCAGTTCGCCCGCAGAGCTCAAATCCCCATAGAGCCCGCCGCACCCTTCCTGCCCACCATGCGCGGTTTCCTCCCTTGGAGGCTTTCGGACGCCGGCCGCCGAATGTGCCGCGCCATCAGTCATGCGGCCGGCATCCGAAACCCTTCACAAAGGCCGCCCTCGGGAGCTTACCGGAGACGGTCGGCTCATCTCCCAGAGGCAGACATCGCGGCGTCTGATTGAGCGGCCACGGGGCCATTATCCGACATCAACCGTTCGTGGATCATGTTGGCTAGGACAGGGTAACGCCACTGCAGAACGCGACGGGAACCGCAGCCGGGCTCAAAGCAATAGCTGGGAGGCCAAGCCAAAGGATTCGTCGGGACCGACCATGCGATGCACGCGTGGATGGGGTAGGTAAGCCACTCGTCCGATCAGACTGGCAAGCAGTCGGTCCCCAATCGTTGGACTCGCCGATTGGATATCCCGCCAGTCTTGCTGACAGAAATTCCATCGCCCTGCCCGACACCCCCGTCGTTCGCAGGTATTTAGGAAGTCGGTCGGTCTGGGTTGGGGACCCATTCCTCCGCGGTTGAGTCCCAATGATGGGTGTCGTCGAACTGCTTCCAGAGTGGCTGCTTTTGCTTCCTTTCGCCGTTCTGCCGGTTTGCCTGTGTGCGGACGACAAGCGCCACAGCCATCATTACCCATTCGCGAGCACTATGTCGGGAGTTCCATTTGATTGCTGCAAGCATTGGAGGCCTCCGTCAAGGTAAGAACCTTTCCTCACATTAGCGCGCGCCACGAGCGAAGGGATGTAAAGCTACTTCACAGGCAGTCAAGATCTTCGACATAGCCGAGGACGACGGCGCGGCGAACGCGAGCAAATCGTCGGCTTGCCCTTTCCGTTAAGCCTCAAGGGCAGCGGTCGGCGCCCTGGGCGGGGATTCATCGTAAGGGAGCCGCAGGCGGCCCCAAAAGCCAGTCCACCTTCCATTGCAGAGGAGCAGATCGAAGCCGACAACCCGTTGGCGCGCGGGCGAGCGTCGGTTTGCTCGGCCCGGCACCTGCAAGTGTCCTTTCCGTCGCAAGATGGAATGGGCCGGAACAGAAGCAGCAATCCCTGCAACAATGGGCTCGCCCAACGATGTCGCTGCAATCGTGATTGTCATCAAAGATATGGCGACTACAAGCACATCGATCATAATGCGCTTCGAAAAGTGTTTCGTCATGAGTTGAGCCCTCACAACCGAGATGAAATAACTGCGCAGTTACAATCTTAGTTCGTACGCAAATGGGTATCCCGAGCCATCGCCGCTTGGTTCGTTATTGCGCCTCGTCGACGAGAGCCCCATGTCTTGCGGCCGCTTCAATTCGGCGCGCCGTAGCTGAATTCGTGCTGCGTGTCCGTCCTACCAACGCTACTGTGATCAACGTTTCACGCGAGATCAGAAGCTGATTCCGCATTTCAGCTAGGCGGGCGCGGCAGTATTCGCGGTAAAGCAGGTCGAATATGGCGGGCATGGATACCCCCATCGTTAGAGCACCACTAGATTTCCAACACGGATTTCGGATAATCGTAGCCCCGGCGATGGCTGTCCGATGTGAGCCCATTTACAGGCTGAGCCAATTCAAAAAACTCAAAGAACGATTGGCTGGCTTGTCGGTGCAAAAAGGAACAGGGCTGATTACCTAAAATAGACTATAGCAGCCTTCTGTTTCAACAGAACTTCGTCAAACAACTTAAGAGCGCTGCGCTGCGAATAAATTTCCAACTACAGCGCGAAACAACTTACCAGTGGATGCAAGCACCGTTGGCTGCAACGTCGTCTGTTAGCCACCAGACCGAAGCAAGAATGGATCGACCGAGGCGGCTAGTCGGTCTGCCACTTGCATATTCGCCGTGGACTGCTTTTCGGTAGGCAGCGAGCCGAGAGAGTTGACGGCCAGCCCGGTACCAGCGGCAAGAACAGCTATCACAATCGCAGAGAGATATTCGATCCTCATGGCGATGATCCTCCATCGCTGACGACGAGACAATTGTGTTTGCTGAAAATTAGTTCCGTTGGCAGGTCGATGGTTGCGGAGAACGGCAAAAAAGCTCGGCCGGAATTGAGGGGTGCTCCGGCCGAAGCGCCATACGCGGGTCTCTCAGAACATTCCGATCGAGGCGAAAAGCGCAATCTCGATTAGGACAGTGAGGCCCATGATGGCGACTGTGAGAATTGCTTCGCCCGGCGGTAAAGAGGTCATGGCGTGCCTCGCATATTGCGAAGCCCCGAAGCCCAATAGCCAACCTCCCGATGTCGGAAATGTTTCGGGTTCTAGGGCGTTAGGTACAAGATGCCTAACGCGTTTCGAGTTCCTTGATCGCCAAAGCCGCAATTTCTGCCGGCGCGAGACCTCCGTTTGGGCGATCCTGATGATCTTGCTTGCGACCATTTCCGTGAGCGGATCGTCGCGATCCTTGACGCAAAGCGTATGGAGCGCCTGCTGGTAGGCTGCTGTGATACGGCTGACCATTTCCGGCTTTAAATTGGCGGTTTGTAATCGCAGGTAAGTAGACATTTCTTTGCCTCCAAGCCCACGCGGGAAGGCAGGATAACATGGGAAACCCGGTTGTTGGCGAACGGAGAACTTCGGACGCTCAGAGCACCGGTATCGGTGCAAAGCCGGGATCAAGGTGGCATGTCGCACGTTACTACGGTGGCGGCAGGATCATCCGTGCACGGCAAGGAGGCGGTGCACGTCAAGGCCAACGGTGGCAGCCATGGCAGATACCCCTTCGACCGCGCCCGTGGTCCATCCGCCAGGTTTAGATCATCCGGAGCATCGCCGGGCGATCTGCAACGAGATTGGCGAGCGACTTCGCGGGCACCCTCACGGACGATCTCACTCCGCTACCATTGCGACTGCAAGGCATGGTGGAGCGGCTGACCGAGTTGGATGGCGGCGCTCCGTCGGCCGCGCCGGATCGCCAGGACGATGCGCCATCCCGGCTACTCTCGAAATTTGTGTCGGCGCTTTGGCGGGTCCTTCGAAACGGGCCTTGAGGCGCGGGGACGCGCGACCGCGCCCCTTTCGTATATTTGCGATTTTCGGTTTGCCATTTCGCTTGGCGGGCTTATCTAGCGGAATCCGCAAGATAGACCCAGGCAATGACCAATCTTGATCAGGTGTGGCAGGCATGGCGAGCGCTTTCGCGAGCTGATCGGGCTCGGTTTCTGATCATGCTCCGCGACGCTTATGCCCGGGACCGCGAGGCAGTGGTGCGACAGCACGGCATCGGCGCCGATGGCGTAAGGGTATCAAGGCTCTCGGACCTGTCGTTCCGTGAGGCGGACCTCCAACGGCCTGGGCCGTAAACGGCCACTGGTGAGTTTTTCGGCCGCCGGCTACTTCCGGGCCGAGCCGCTTGCGTAAATCGCGGTAAACCGGGTTTGCGGGGCGAGGCTGCTCTAGGGAGTGTGCTCATACGCCGCGCCGGAATCGGGCGCGTGTGACCGTCCGCTGTGCCCCTGATAGCCGCGCAATACCGGACCTCACGGAAGGTCCGAGTCGGGCCACTCCCGACTAATGCGCGCAGCAAGCAGGTCCTCTATTCGATCACCTTGTCGGCCCCGGCGAGCAGCGTCGGCGGGACTTCGAGGCCGAGCGCGCTTGCGGTCCTAAGATTGATCGCCAACTCGAACTTGGTAGGCTGTTGCACCGGCAAATCGCCTGGCTTTGCGCCGTTGAAGATCTTGTCGATGAAGGCTGCGAGCTGGAAATAGAGGTCAGGATAGTTTACGGCGTAGGCGATCAGTCCCCGGCTTCGACGAACTCGCGGGCTGGGAAGACGGTGGGCACACGGTTGCGGGCTACCCATTCAACGATCATTTGTTGATGCATTTGGGTGAGACCGTCTGCCCCAACGACGAGGCCGTCGATATGCCGTCGCATCACCAGTTCGAATGCGTGGCTCAGGTCACCCTCGCTCCGCACGTCAAGAAGCTCAGCCTCGAGACCCAGCAAGCGTGCCGCTATCTTTGTCTCCTCCCATTCGGCTGGGACAGCTGGATTGCCCATGTTGTGAAGCAACCCAACTCGCGTGAGGCCAGGAACCAGTTCTTTGAGAACCTGAACCCGTTTCGCTGTCAGTTCGGTGCTGAAAGTAATCACCCCCGTGATGTTGCCGGTCGGCCGCGCGAAGCTCGCTACGATCGCACCGGGGCCGCCCATTGTCATCATGACTACTGGAATCGTTCCGGTCGCGTTCTGAACCGCCGTGGTGGCAGGAGTGCCTCTCGCCAGGATCAGGTCGACTTTGAGGCCAACCAATTCGGATGCGAGATCCGGAAACCGCTCGCCCCGACCGTCGGCCGACCGATACTCGATGATCAAGTTGCTTCCTTCGAAGTAACCGAAATCGCGCAGACCTTTGCGCAGAGCCTCGAGGTTGGCGGCGTTCCGTGCCGCCGGTATTGGCTCCAGAATCCCGACGCGATAGACCTTCCCGCCTCGCTGCGCACGCGCTGCGAGCGGCCAAGCCGCCGCGCCGCCGAGCAGCATGATGCATGAGCGCCGGTTCACTCCCGGTCCCTCCGTGCTTCCGACTGGAAGCATAACACACCTCGGCAACAGCAGGAGACTGCTGCGCTGCGGATTTCGATGCTGCCTATGTCGCAGATGGGTCAATCGCGTCGATTGGGGCGCGTTCTCGGCACGTCCGGTCTGGCCTCAACGGCTGGGACATGCCGAGCGCGATCCAGTCCCTAGACCATCAGCTTCCATGACCAATAGATACCTATCGCCATCTGGACCGCGAACGCGGTGAAGCGGAGACTTACTGCTATCGGACTGTTCGACGCGAGATGGATAATCGACTGCACAATCCTTGCGCCGAGAAACCAAAACGCTAGAGGGTCTGTAACATCCGTTCTTGACACCATGATCGCAATCGCCAACAAGCCGCCGAAAATCGGTAGACCTTCGATGCAATTCGCGTGAGCCCGTGCGAGGCGCTGCATGAAGGGCGATAGTCCGGAGTTATCCGGCGTGAAGGCGTTGGCCGCAACCTTTCCAGTCACGACGAGATACGTTCGGATGGTTTCCATCACGACCAGCAGAAGCAGCGCCCACGAGACGAAGCCTGCCAGTGCGTAGCCCGTGTTGGACATGTCTCCTCCCAGTCATTCCTGTTGTTCATTTGTAGCCGATCCTGTCCGAACAAGACAAACAGGACTCCTCTCCTGCTGTCCGCTTCGGATCCACCTGCTGACAAAGTCACGAAATCCGGAACGACGGATGGAGTTGATGGTGGCCCCCGGGAGGCGTCGGGCAACACACCCCGTCAAGGCCTCGCCGCGAAAATATTTCACTTTTCCGAATTTCGGATTTATGGCATACACCACGCATCCCGGCCCTGCCAAAGGGGCGTTCGCGACCGTCACGCGACGCGGGCTGGGTGGCGGTGGACGCGGCAGCGCCGGCGCGGATCAGCGGGATGACGGGGCGGGCAACCGTGAGTCGTCACGCTGGCGCGGTACGACACGGCGCCGTAACAGCGGTCTCGTTGATGCCGGGGGCGAGCACACGCAAGCCTCCAGGCATTCAGGCGGGACCGTCCGCGGACGGAGAAGTCGTGTGGTCCTGACGCCCGGGGTCTGTGCGTCAAGGCTTGCGGTGATGTGGCGGCCCGACCGGGCGCGCGCATCAGCCATCTGCAAGACGACGGGGGCAATAGTGCATCGCTCCCCGGGGAGAGCACGAAGGACACCGTTAAAACCATCCGCGCAGGGAAGGCCGGGCGTTCGGCCAACCCGTGGTCCACCCCGTGTGCACTCTTCGTGGCGCACGGACATGCGGGTGCCGCCGGCGCCCGGCCTTCCCTGCGCCCTTCGGCTTCCAAAGGGCGATGAGATCAAAGCAAGACTCGGGCGAAACGCGCCGCGGGAGCGCAGAGGTATGCCCCTTCGGCCTCGGTGCGCAGGCCCGTGATCTTACCGACTGTCGCACTGCTTTTCGCGCGCGCCCCTACGTCCGGCGCGGTCGTCGTCTCCTCGGGCAAGGTCATCGGCCAAGGCGTCACCGGTACCGTCAGCCCGAACGGCGCAGTCAGAACGGTCGGTCAAGGCGAGGGCGTGACCTTCACAGGCTCCGGCCGTCTCGGGGGCCGCAGCGGTTCCGGAACCTGGCGCCGCTCCGATGGCTGCGGCGGAACCTGGAGTTCGGCGAAATAGTAACGACGTGAAAAGGCCCGATTTCGCCGCGGAACCAACGCGCCGCAGGCCCAATTCAAGCCACATCCTCTCCGGATTTGCGGCTCATTGCCACCCAAGTCTTTGATGACAAAGGGGTGGTTAAGAGTTGCGTCATGCGTAACCGGGAGACCAGGATGGGCAACCGCACCGCAAAGTTCATATCCGCGCTAGTCGGCAGCATCATTGCTGGCGCGCCATTGGCCGCCGTGTCGCAGAACGCGCAGACCGCACCGAGCACGGCCAACGCGGCCACCGACTGCCTCGCCTCGCCGAAGGGCGTCGCGCCGCAGGGGCAGCACTGGTACTATCGCGTCGAACGCGGGACCAAGCGGCAATGCTGGTATCTGCGCGCCGCCGGCGACAAGGACAGCGCGAAGTCCGTGCAGAGCGCGCAGGCCACGAGCGATACGCCGACGGCGCAGGCGCCGGCGCCGCAGCAGCAACAGCACCCGGTGCAGGATGCGCGCGCCGAATATCTGACAGCGCGGAGCGGTATCGCCCCCCAAACACCAAACGCAGTTGCGCAGGCCGCAGCCGCGACCCCGGCGCAACCATCTGCGGACCAGACCGCTGACAGCAACGCGCAACAATCCGCGGGCGACACGCCCTGGCCCGATGTCTCCACGGCGTCCGCGCCGCCCGCGCCACAGCCGGCGCCTGCCGCGGTTGCGGCAGCCGCGCAGCCGAGCGCAAAGCCGTCAAAATCCCCTGCCCCGGCGGCGCTCGCCGTGGCAGACAGCAGCGCCGACAAACCGGCCGGCTCGGTCCAGATGTTGATGCTCGTGATCGGCGGTGCGCTGGCGCTCGCCGGTATCCTCGCCAGCCTCATTTACCGCTTCGCCGGCGCGCGCACGCGCGTCCGCGTCCAGTCCGCCGAGCGTCACGGCTATTGGAACGATTGGGAGACGCAGAACCAGCACGCAAGCCGCGCGCCCTGGCGCGATGCAACGCCGGCCGTTGCGCCGCGCGCGCAGCCGGCGCATCCGATCGACTTCGATGCCGCACGTCCGCAAGCGGCAAAACAAGTGACAAAACTCGCCGCGATTGGCCGCGAGATCGATCTGATCGACGCGCGCAAGCGGCGCGCTGCGGTCCCTGCCGCAGAACCCGACGAGATCAAGCCGGCCGAGGTCGAGATCAAGTTGTTCGATCGGGCTGCTGCGCCCAAGCTAGTCACCAACGAGATTGGCGAGGATCGCGATGAGGCGCCGGCAGGCCGCGACCAGGATGCGGTCGACGTCGACGTCATCACGACCATGCTGGAACAGTTGGCGAAGGAAGGGCCGCGCCTGTCGCGGCCTAACCTTGAAGCTGACCTTGCAAAGTTCGCACGAAGCCTACGAGGCCAATCCGCCGCTCGCGCTTGAGACGTTCGGCCTTCAGGATCGACTGTACCTCGGCGAAGGCCTGGTCGACGTCGTGGTTGATGACGATGTAGTCGTACTCGGCCCAGTGGCTCATCTCGTGGCTGGCGCGGCTCATCCGCTTGCGGATCACCGCGTCGGAATCCTGCGCGCGCGAGTGCAGGCGCTTTTCGAGATCGGCCGCCGAGGGCGGCAGGATGAAGACGCTGACGACGTCGGCGCGCGCCTTTTCGCGTAGCTGCTGCGTGCCCTGCCAGTCGATGTCGAACAGCACGTCCTGCCCCGCCGAGAGCGCCGCCTCGACCGGGCCGCGCGGCGTACCGTAACTATTGTCGAACACCGTCGCCCATTCCAGGAGCTCGCCGGCCTTCACCATCGCTTCGAACGTCGGCTTGTCGACGAACGAATAATCCTTGCCGTTGACCTCGCCGGGCCGCATCTCGCGCGTGGTCGCCGAGACCGACATTTTCAAGCCGGGCATTCGCTCGATCAAGAGACGCGACAGCGTCGTCTTGCCCGCGCCCGAGGGCGAAGACAAAACGAACATCAATCCGCGGCGCTCGACACCGTCAGTTCCGTGACCGCCCGTCGTCATCGATCACTCCAGATTTTGGACCTGCTCGCGGAACTGCTCGACCACGTTCTTCATGGCGAGTCCCGTATTGGTGAGCTCGATGTCGTTCGACTTCGAGCAGCAGGTGTTGACCTCGCGGTGAAACTCCTGCGCCAGGAAATCGAGCTTGCGGCCGATCGGGCCGCCCTTGCCGATCAGCTCACGCGCCTGCGCAATGTGCGAGGCGATGCGGTCGAGCTCCTCGCGGATGTCGGCCTTGGTTGCGATCAGGATCGCCTCCTGCATCAGGCGGTCGGCATCGAAACGATCGGAGGTGTCGAGCAGGCTAGCGATCTGCTCAGTGAGCTTCGCCTTGATCGCCTCCGGTTTGCGGCCGGGCGCAGCCTCGGCTTTCTTCGCCAACTGTTCGATCTCGTCGACCCGCTGGGTCAGGATCTGCCCCAGCGAGGTGCCCTCGCGCTTGCGCATCTCGACGAGATCGGCGAGCGCTTTGTCGAACGCCTCCACTGCGGCGGCGCGCGCGGCCTTGTCCTCCTCTTCGTCGCCCTCGGGTTCGGCGACCTCGACGACGCCCTTGATGGCGAGTAGGCCATCGATGCTCGGCGCGACCGCGTCGACCTTGCCGGAGATCAGTGCGGCCGCCTTCAGCACGGCGTTGAGCACGTCCTCGTTGACGCGGACCGTGGCGGCGGCATTGGTGCGCTTGACGTTGAGATTGGCGTAGACGGTGCCGCGCGCGAGCAGCTCACCGGCGCGCTTCTTGGCGTGGGCCTCGAGCTCGTCGAACCCCTGCGGCAGCCGCACCCTGAGGTCAAAGCCCTTGGCGTTGACCGACTTCAATTCCCATTCGAACGTGTACGGCCCGCTCGCGCCGTGGCTTCGGGCAAAGCCGGTCATGGACGACAGCGCCATCGGTTGAAATTCTCCAGAAACACGGGATTCGCGAGGCCATCAAGCCACGCGAATCTTAAGACTATTTTGCCGGAAAGTGGAATCCGCAATGTCCGCGGGCAGGTCTGCGCCAACCTAGCGCTGGACCACCGGCGGCAAGGACTGCACCGCGCCCTGCCGGGCCGGCGCGGGACCAGCGGGCCGTGATGGTTGCTTTTTCTGCTGGTTGGGCCGCGCCGGCGTGGTCGCGGTCGGCGGATCGGTGGCGGCCGGCGCAGCAGCAGCCGGCGGCTGCGCGTCCTCGGCCGGCTCGACCGTGTCGTTCTGGATCTGCTTCTCCATCGCGCGGAGTTTCGCGACGTTCTTCTGGTGCGCGTCGTAGGTCTCGGTGAAAGCATGCCCGCCGGTGCCGTCGGCGACGAAATAGAGATCGCGGGTGCGGGCCGGGTTGGCGGCGGCCTCGAGCGAGGCGCGGCCCGGATTGGAGATCGGCCCCGGCGGCAGGCCCTCGATCACATAGGTGTTGTAGGGCGATGGCTGCGTGATCTCGCTGCGCTTGATCGGACGGCCCAGCGTGCCCTTGCCGCCGACGAGGCCATAGATGATCGTGGGATCGGACTGCAGCTTGATCCTCTGCTTCAGGCGGTTGACGAACACGGCAGCGACGCGGCTGCGCTCGTCCGGCTTGCCGGTCTCCTTTTCGACGATGGACGCCAGCGTCACCAGCTGCTCCGGCGTCTTCACCGGAATGTCCTGGCTACGGCGCTCCCAGATCTCGGCCAGCACGCGCTTGTGCGCCTGCTGCATGCGCTGGATCACCTGCTCGCGCGTGGTGCCGCGCGGGAACTTGTAGGTCTCCGGCAACAACGTGCCCTCGCGCGGCAGCTCGCGCACGCTGCCGGTGAAGATGTCGTTGTCGGACAGCCGCGCCACGATCTGCTCGGAGGTCAGGCCTTCCGGGATCGTCACGGCATGCTGCACCACCTTGCCCTCGACGATGGTGGCGATGACGTCGCGCAAGGAGGCGTTCTTCTGGAACGAATACTCACCGGGCTTGAGGTCCGAACTCGCCTTCAGCGCGGCGACGCTGGCGATGAACACCCACGGATTGATGTCGGTGACGCCTTCCCGGTTCAACGTCTCGGCGATGTCGCGCTTGCCCGCGCGCTGCGGGATGTTGACGATCTTGTCTTCCCTAAGCGGCCCGGGTGCTTCCAACACCTGCCGGCCGTAATAATAGACCCCGCCGGCGCCGAGCATGGCAATCAACACCAGGGTGATGATGGCGTTGCCGACCACCACGAAGGGATTGCGCGCGCGTTCCGATCGCTTCGGCGGCGGCGGGACCTGCTCGGGCTCGAGCGCTGCCCGCGGACTCCGGGGCGAAATGGGCGGCCTTTCACTCATCGAAGCAACCTGAATTCTGCCGGTTCAATCGCGGCCTGACAATCACCTTGCCGAGCCAAATGCACGCGCCCACTTCTATGACTATCGCCGAATACGGCAAAACGGTGGATTCGTCTCAAACGCAAACTAACTGGCCAAACGCCGGACGATCACCGACGCATTGGTGCCGCCAAAACCAAAAGAGTTCGACAATGCGACGTTGACCTCACGCTTCTTCGCCTTGTGCGGCACGAGATCGATCGCGGTCTCGACCGACGGATTGTCGAGGTTAATGGTGGGCGGCACGACATTATCGCGAATCGCGAGAATGGCGAAGATCGCCTCGATCGCACCGGCCGCGCCGAGGAGATGACCGGTCGACGACTTGGTCGAGGACATCGCGACCTTGGAGGCGGCATTGCCCAGCAGGCGCTCCACCGCACCAAGCTCGATCTCGTCGCCGAGCGGTGTCGAGGTGCCGTGCGCATTGATGTAGTCGAGATCGGATGCCGTGAGACCGGCGCGCTTGAGCGCTGCCGACATGCTGCGGAAACCGCCATCGCCATCGGGCGACGGTGAGGTGATGTGATAAGCATCGCCGGAGAGGCCGTAGCCGATCACCTCGGCGTAGATCTTCGCGCCACGGCGCCTGGCGTGCTCAAGCTCCTCGAGCACCAGGACGCCGGCGCCCTCGCCCATCACGAAGCCGTCGCGGTCCTTGTCATAGGGACGCGAAGCCTTCTCGGGCGTCCCGTTGAAACCAGTCGATAGCGCGCGCGCGGCATTGAAGCCGGCAATGCCGATGCGGCAGATCGGCGATTCCGCGCCGCCGGCCACCATGACGTCGGCGTCGCCGAGCGCGATCAGGCGGGCGGCATCGCCGACCGCATGCGCGCCGGTCGAGCAGGCCGTGACCACCGAATGGTTCGGTCCCTTCAGCCCGTGCGCGATCGAGACATAGCCGGAGGCGAGATTGATCAGGCGTCCCGGAATGAAGAACGGCGACACTCGGCGCGGTCCGCGCTCCTTGAGCAGAATCGCCGTATCGGCAATGCCGTTGAGGCCGCCGATACCGGACCCGATCATGGTGCCGGTCGCGCACTTGTCCTCTTCAGTCTCGGGATGCCAGTTGGCGTCATCGAGCGCCTGGCCGGCTGCGGCCATGCCGAAGATGATGAAGTCGTCGACCTTGCGCTGGTCTTTCGGCTCCATCCACTTGTCGGGATTGAAGGTGTCGTTCGAACCGTCGCCGCGCACGACCGTGCAGGCGATCTTGGTCTGGAGATCGGAGACATCGAAGCTCGCGATCCTGCGCGCACCGCTTTCGCCGTTGAGGATGCGTTTCCAGGTCGCTTCGACGCCACAGCCCAGTGGCGAGACCATGCCGAGACCCGTGACGACAACCCGCCTCATATCCGAAAACTCCGCATCGAAAGATTCACGGCCAATAACAAGAAACCGGCTGGCCGCTGCGAAGCGGCCCGTCCGGTTTCAATGTTGTCCCCGCGAAAATGAAGAGCCTTAGCTCTTCGCGTTCTTCTCGAGAAACTTCGTGGCATCGCCGACGGTGAGAATCGTTTCCGCAGCGTCGTCCGGAATCTCGCAACCGAATTCCTCTTCGAACGCCATCACCAGCTCGACGGTGTCCAGACTGTCGGCGCCGAGGTCATCGATGAAGCTCGCGTTGTCGACAACCTTCTCGGGTTCAACACCAAGGTGTTCGACCACGATCTTCTTAACCCGCTCGCCAATGTCACTCATTGCTTAACCTCGTGTTGTTCCCTGTAGACCCGACCCCCCGGGACGATACGAGCCGTCGTGGTCGTGTTACTTGCCTTCGCTTACGAACTTTGATTTGGCCCCATCCTAACCGATACAGGGCCCGGCGAACGACGGCCAAGGCTCCGCATCGCCAATATACAGGGTTTCAAAAACCTGCAATGGCGTTCTTTGCCCATCCGTTGAAGGTCCGGTTATCATACTTCAATTGCCTTGACTACAAGCCTCATTTCGCTCCGGAAACGGCCTTGCCGCATCCCGCGCCGCCCATGTGGGCAGTGCGGAATGAGGGCTTAGATCATAGCCATGCCGCCGTTGACGTGGATGGTCTGGCCGGTGACGTAGGCTGCTTCGTTCGAACTCAGGTACACGGCGGCCGCCGCGATGTCCTCGGGCGTGCCCAGACGGGCAGCCGGAACCTTGGTCAGAATCGTTTCGCGCTGCTTGTCGTTGAGCGCATCCGTCATCGGCGTCTTGATGAAGCCTGGCGCGATGCAATTGGCGGTCACGCCGCGCTTGGCGTATTCGGCACCGAGCGTCTTGATCATGCCGATCAGGCCCGCCTTCGAGGCGGTGTAGTTGCCCTGTCCGGGATTGCCGGTGACGCCGACCACCGAGGTGATGGCGATGATGCGGCCGAAGCGCTTGCGCATCATCAGCTTGGTGGCGGCGCGTGCCAGGCGGAAGGTCGCGGTCAGATTGACGTTGATGACCTCCTCCCAATCCTCGTCACGGAGTTGCACGAAGAGATTGTCGCGGGTGATGCCGGCATTGGCGATGAGGATGTCGACCTGTCCCATCGCGGCCTCCGCAGCGGGTACCAGCGCTTCGACCTCATCGGCCTTGGAGAGATTGCAGGGCAGCACAAAGGCGCGCTCGCCGAGCTTGCCGGCAAGCTCATCCAGCACTTCCTTGCGCGTTCCGGAAATTGCAACGGTAGCGCCCTGCGCGTGCAGCGCCTGCGTGATCGCGCCGCCGATGCCGCCGGTCGCGCCGGTGACGAGCGCCTTCCTGCCAGTCAGATCGAACATCGATAACTCCCTCAACCCTGCTTCGCGGCGGCCAAGGCATCCTTGGCGGCGGCAATATCGTTGGGACCGCCGACAGCAACGCCGACGGCACCGTCCGCAATGCGCTTGACGAGACCGGTCAGCACCTTGCCGGCGCCGATCTCGAAGAAGCGGGTGACGCCCTGCCCTGCCATATAGGCAACCGACTCGCGCCAGCGCACCGTACCGGTGACCTGCTCGACCAAGCGGCGCCGGATCTCGTCGGGGTCGCTAATGGCGCTCGCCAGCACGTTCGACACCAGCGGCGCGGCCGGCGCCTTGATCGTGACTTTCGAGAGCGCCTCCGCCATGGCGTCGGCGGCCGGCTGCATCAGCTTGCAATGGAACGGCGCGGATACCGGCAGCAGCATCGCGCGCTTGGCGCCCTTGGATTTGGCGATCTCGACGGCGCGATCGACCGCTGCCTTGTCGCCGGAGACCACCACCTGCCCGCCGCCATTGTCGTTGGCGGCCTGGCAGACCTGACCCTGTGCCGCCTCATGGGCGACCTCCATGGCGGCCTCGTAGTCGAGGCCCAGCAGCGCGGCCATCGCACCGGCGCCGACCGGGACGGCTTTTTGCATTGCGAGACCGCGGGTGCGAAGCAGTCGTGCGGTATCGGAGATCGTCAGGCTGCCGGCCGCAGCCAGCGCCGAATATTCACCAAGCGAGTGGCCAGCGACGAAGGCCGCGTCCCGCCCGACGGAAAAACCGGCTTCGCTCTCCAGCACGCGCAGGGTGGCCACCGAGACCGCCATCAGCGCCGGCTGGGCGTTTTCGGTGAGCTGGAGGGTCTCGGCCGGACCATCCCATATGGTCGCCGTCAATTTCTCCCCGAGCGCGGCATCGACCTCGTCGAACACGGCGCGCGCCACCGGAAAAGCGTCGGCCAGGGCCTTGCCCATGCCAACGGCCTGGGACCCCTGCCCCGGAAATGTGAATGCTGCCGTCATCGGCGCTCCCTGCTTGTCGGGCTTGATCCTCACGAGAACCGGCAGCCGATTACGCGCGGCCTTGGGCCAAGGTTCCGGATCACGCTCCAAAGGGGGCCGTAGACACTGTCCGGGGTCGGACTGTCAAGCCAAGATGGGAACCCCGGCCGGCATTCAACCGGGGATGTGGCTTCCTAGAATCCGCCGGCCGTCTGGTTGGCGTCAACCTCTGCCCCCGCCCGCGCGCGGCGCGCGCTGTTGACCAATTGCCCTGGCCGATCGTCCCGGTTCGGCTTCGCGGTGGCGAGCCGCAGCACCGCGGCGTAGCCCGGCTGCACCTCCATGCGGCCGGCATGCCGGCTGGCGCTCAGCAGGCGATGCACCTTCGGCAAATTGTAGCAGGGCACGTAGAACAACAGGTGATGCTCGAGGTGATAGTTCACGTAGTACGGCGCGACGAACAGGCGCTCGAGAAAATTGGCATGGGTGGTGCGGGTGTTGCGCAAGGGGTCATTGCTGTCAGGGACGACGGCGTGCTCGGCGATATTGCGGATACGGGTGATGACCATCATCCAGGTCAGCAGCGGCACCAGCCATAGCAGCGGATAGGCCCACCACACGCCGGCCGCCGCGAGCGCAACGAACATTGCGGCATTGACGGCGCATTGCGGGCCGAGCTTGTCCCAGAAATGCGCCGCACGCTGCCGCCACGGCCAGTCCGTCGGCCCGAGCGCGTTGAGCAATTGTGCCTTGCGTTGCTGATAACCGGTCTGTCCGGTGATGTCGCGAATGAACTTGCGGCGATAGCTCAGCTTGGTGATTGGAAACGGCGCCGACAGCACCAGATCGGGATCGTCTTCCTGTTGGGTGCGCGCGTGATGCTGCAAGTGATAGCGCCGGTAGCTCCGCGTCTCTGCAAACAGCGGATAGGCACAGAACCATTGGCTCAGCGCCAGATTGGTTTTCTCGTCGGCGGACAGGCAGCCATGCGCGCCGTCATGCATGAGGATGGCGAGCCCAAGCTGGCGCGAGCCGATGATGGCGACGGCGAGAATGTATGTCAGCGGATTGGGCCACCACGCGACCAGAGCGATCGCGCCTACGATCAGCGCCCAGGCATGCACGATCAGTGCAACGCCTTTCCACGTCACGCGCTGGCGCACGTCGGCCAATTGTTCGTCAGTCAGGAAATCGCGGGCACGCATGCGAAGCGCGGTCATGGCCTAACTCTCCCCATCCGAAGTGGTCGATGCGTCGTGCTGCTCGACGAGACGCAGGCGCGCCGCCTCGCCCGTGGATTTCGCCTGCTCACCGAGCACGCGCAGCATCTCGGCGCAGAGCTGCTCGGGCGAACGGCCCATGGCGTAGCCTTCGAGGATGACGCCGATGGCGACGGCCCAGAACCGCCGCGAGCTTTCGTCGGGCGCGCGCAGGGAGCGCCAGCCATGCCGCGCGACCTGGCTCGCATAGGCCCGCGCGCCTTCGCTGTGCAGGCGCTCGATGGTGCGCTCGACCAGTGGCGCGAGATCCTGGCGCCGCCGCGTCAGTGTCAGGGCTTCGGCGAAGAAGGCGACCGAATCGCTCGCCGTGACCGTCTCGGCCAGCGCGTGCGTGTATTCCTGCGGCGTGCGCGTCTTCAGCGCCGCCTGCTCCGTCGCGCGCGCCAGATACAGCAGCTCGCGGCAGGCGCATTCGACGAACAGCGCCTCCTTGGTGCGGAAGTAATAGGTGATCTGGCTCGGGAACGCGTCCGCCGCGGCTGCGATGTCGGTGATCGCCGTGCCCGAAAGTCCCCGCTCCCGGAACAGCGGGCTCGCGGCATCCAGCGGCCAGCGACCGCATTTTGCGGCCGGCCGAGCGCGTGGCGCGCGCGGCATGCTTGGGGTCGCTGGCGCCCGGCTCGAACGGCGCATGGGCAGAATTGTCTGCCATTGGATCCTCCCGCTGCTTTCTTTGTATGCTATACAAACAAATAGATCAAGCCGGTAAGATTTGAGGGTGGTGACCACCGCCTACGGGCGGGCGAGGCCGAGACTTGGCTCCCAATCTTGCAAAGCCGGCCAAAATCCGTATAAGGCGCGCATCCGCAGACCCCGGCCGGGAGCTGAACGGACGGTCTCAGCAAATCATTCGTGATTTTGGTGTGGCAGGGCCAGTCGGCCCGTCGTCCCGTGTTTCCGCCTTCTGAGCTTGATCCCAGAGTCCTTTCCGAAGGTCTCTTAAGGGTTTGACGCCGGGCGATGCGCCAACATGAGGAAAGGACTTCCATGCCTCTTTACGAGCATGTTTTTCTCGCGCGTCAGGACGCGAGCCCGCAGCAGGTCGAAGAGCTGACTGCGCAGATGACCGGTATCGTCGAGGGTCTCGGCGGCAAGATCACCAAGACCGAGAATTGGGGCGTTCGCTCCCTCACCTACCGCATGAACAAGAACCGCAAGGCGCACTTCGTGCTGCTCAACATCGACGCGCCGTCCGCGGCGATCGCCGAGATCGAGCGCCAGGAGCGCATCAGCGAAGACGTGATCCGCTATCTCAGCGTCCGCGTCGAGGAGCTCGAGGAAGGCCCGTCCGCGATGATGCGCAAGGCCGATCGTGATCGCGAGCGTGACGACCGCGGCGGTGGCTTCCGCGGCGAGCGTGAAGGCGGCTTCCGTGGTGACCGCGAGGGCGGTTTCCGCGGTGACCGCGGCCCGCGCCGCCCGCGCGAAGAAGCTGAAACCACGACGGATGGGGAGTAAGATCAATGGCTGAAGCTGGTGCACGCCGTCCGTTTTTCCGTCGTCGCAAGAGCTGCCCGTTCACGGGCGCCAATGCTCCCAAGATCGACTACAAGGACTCCAAGCTCCTGATGCGTTACGTCTCCGAGCGCGGCAAGATCGTGCCGAGCCGCATCACCGCGGTGTCCGCGAAGAAGCAGCGTGAGCTCGCCCGCGCCATCAAGCGCGCGCGGTTCCTGGGCCTATTGCCCTACGTCATTCGCTGATACGACCAATTCGACCGGCGGCCATTGAGCCGCCGGTCGTAAACTGATCTGAACGCATAAGGCTTCCGGGTCGTCCGGTCGCCGATGGTTGGGGCAAACGATGCCTCTAACCGCTCGAAGGGAGCGGGACAGCTGATGATGGCCTTTGGACTGATAGCCCTGATCGCCGGCGCCGCGTCGGCCCTGATGTTCGCCTCGATCATTTCGGGCGCGCTGATCTCGCTCGTCCTATTCTATCTCGCACCGCTGCCGCTGATGGTCGCCGCGATCGGCTGGGGGCCGCTGTGCGCGAGCCTCGGCGGCATTGCCGCCGCAATCGGCCTCGGCGCCCTGTTCGGCCTGCCCTATTGCATCGCCTTCGCCGTCACCGTCGCATTGCCGGCCTGGTGGCTCGGCCACCTCGTCCTGCTCGGTCGGCAGGTCGGAAGCGTCGGGCCAGACGCCTCCGTCGCCGAGCCGCCGGCCGAACCCGAGATCGAGTGGTATCCGGTCGGCCGCATCCTGCTCTGGATCGCAGGTTTTGCCGCGCTGACCACGATCGCCGCCCTGCTCACGCTCGGCACCGACGCCGAGACCATCACCGGCACGCTGCGGCGCGGCCTGATGCGCCTTCTGCGCACCACCGACCCGCAAACCTCGGGCGAAGCCAGCCAGTTCGTCGACGCGCTGGTGCGCATCGCACCGGCCGCCGCCACCATCGTCGCGATGATGACGCTGACTCTCAACCTCTGGCTCAGCGCCAAGGTGACGGCGACGTCGGGCCGGCTGCGTCGTCCCTGGCCGGACATGAAGACGGCCGAGCTGCCGCCGATGACGCTCGTGGCGCTCTGCATCGCGCTCGCCTTCTGCTTCACCGGCGGGCTGCTCGCGATCGTCGCGCAGATCACCACGGCCGCGCTGATGATGGGCTATTCGCTGACCGGTTTCGCCGTGCTGCATACGCTGACGCTGACGCTGAAGAGCCGCACCTTCTGGCTCGGCTCGACCTACGCCGTCGTCGTCGTGTTCGGATGGCCCGTGATCGCGATGGTGATCCTCGGCCTTGCGGATGCCGTGTTCGGCTTCCGCGAGCGCTTCCTGCGCAGCCGGCAGCCGCCGCCACTGCCGACCCCTTAAGTCCAACCCGAAAACTGAAACTCAGACCACTTCAAAGGAGAACGAATATGGAAGTCATTTTGCTGGAACGCGTCAACAAGCTCGGCCAGATGGGCGAAGTCGTGAAGGTTCGCGACGGCTATGCCCGCAATTTCCTGCTCAAGCGCGGCAAGGCGCTGCGCGCCACCACCGACAACCGTGCCAAGTATGACGGCATGAAGGCCGAGCTCGAGGCTCGCAACCTCCAGGCCAAGGGCGAGGCGTCCAAGGTCGCCGAGAAGATCGAGGGCAAGAACATCATCGTGATCCGCCAGGCCTCCGAAGCCGGCCAGCTGTTCGGTTCGGTCACGGTGCGCGACCTCGTCGCCGCGTTCGAGACCGACGGCGTCCACCTCGACCGTCCGCAGGTGCAGCTCGACGCGCCGATCAAGACCATCGGCAAGCACACGGTCACCGTCGCCGTTCACCCCGAGGTCGAGGTCGAGATCACCGTGACGGTCGCGCGCAGCCAGGACGAAGCCGAGCGCATCAACCGCGGCGAGGACATCTCGACCCGCAACGAGGACCGCGACGCCGCCGCCGAGGCGATCGCCGCGGCCGGCGAGTTCTTCGATCCGGAAGCCCAGCACGAGGAGGTCGAGCCGGCGCCGGCTGCGGATGAGAAGTAAGCAGCACGTACAGCTCGTCATGCGCGGGCTTGACCCGCGCATCCATCAAGAGAGTTTGCTCAAGAAGATGGATTGCCGGGCCAGGCCCGGCAATGACAACAGAGAATGGATCAGCCCGGTCGCTTCAGGCGGCCGGGCTTTTCGTTTTGGCGGCGACGTCCTCGCTCAACATCGCGATCGAGGCGAGCGCGGTTGCCGTATGCTTCTCGATGCCATCGCTGACGCAGAACACGTCGGCCGCGACCACGGCAACCTGACGGCCCGGCTTGATCACTCTTGCCCGGCAGATCAGCTTCTCGCCGACCGCGGGCGATAACAAATTGAGCTTGTATTCCGCCGTTAGCGCCGGCTGGCCGCGCGAGGTGGCGGCAGCGATCGTCGTGGCGTTGTCGACCAGGAAGGCAGTCACGCCGCCATGGAAAAAGCCGTGCTGCTGAAGCAGTTCCGGCCGCCGCTCTACGGCGATGGTACAGGTGCCGCGCGACAATTCGGACAGCTCGGCGCCGACCAGATTCATAAAACCCTGCCGGCCGACATTGGCGTGGATGCGCTCGGCAACGGCTGCGAATTCGGGGTCCGCTTCGGCTCGCATGCTGTCTCTCCCTATTGTTTGTCGATGCGATCGAGTGGCCGTAGCGCACGGATGGCGCAGGCGATCAGCGTGTTGGCCTCAATGCGCGGATCGGCGCGCTCGCGTCCCGACAGAAAGGCGCGGCAGAAGATCTGGGCCGGGCCGATCAGCTGGCTGACGAACATCACCGGCGTCATCGGCAGCAGCTCGCCGCGCGCGACCAGCGGCGCGCGCCAGCGCTCGATGCCTTCGACAAGGCGCGCGTTCTGCGCGCGCTGGCCGTCGCGCACGTCCTCGCCCCATTCGCTGCGCGAGATCTCGAAGAGATAGCGCGCCTCGCGCCGGCTGGTGACGACCCAGTCGAGATGCGCCCGGATCAGGCGATCGATACCCTGCTCCGCATCGGGCACGGGATCGAGCGCGGCCAGCACCGCGGCGTGATAGTGTCGCAGCACTTCCAGGAACAACGCGCCGGCGAGCTCCTTCTTCGAGCCGAAGGCATGAAAGAAGCTGCCATTGGAGGCACGCGCCCGGGTACGGATCGCGGCCACCGTCGCAGCCTCGAAGCCGACGCGGTCGAACACGATTAGTCCCGCCTCCAACAGGTCATCACGCATGCTCGCCGTCATCGAGACCTCCTAGAGCGTTACTCTAGAGCAGCACTCTACAATCGGTCAAGACGGTGCGGAGGACGCGATGCGCGGCCTCCGCACCGTCGATTGGAAAATGTGGATTGGCTTAGCGCGAGATCGGCGGCGCCGGCAGGCCGGAGGACTCGGCTGGCGCTGCGGGCGGGGCTGCAGCGGTCGCGGGCGGCGCCGATTCCTGCGGTTTGACCGCGGGTGCCGGTTCGGAACTGGCGGCAGGCGCGGCTGGCTTGGGAGCGGCCTCTTCTGCCGGCTTCGGCGCGGCCGGCTCGGCCGGCTTCACGACGGCTGGTGCGGACGGCGTCACCTGCGGGACCGGATCGGGGCGCAGCGCTGGAGCTTCGCTGCCGCGCGGCTCGACCTTCGCGCTATCAGGCTTGGCCTCGGCGGGCTTCTCGGATGCCTTGCTGCTGTCGGGCTTGGCCTCGTCACGACCCGGCTCGACCTTGGCGCTGTCGGGCTTGGCCGTCTCAGGCTTTGACTCGACCTTCGGCTCGCTCTTCTTGTCTTCAGTGGCCGGCGCGGCGGCGTCGATCTTCGGTGCTTCCTCAGTCCCGGGCTTGCCTCGGCGCTTGGCCTTGCGTCCCTCCGGTGCTGCCTGGCCCTCGGACTTCGCGCCGTCCTCGGCCGGCCGCGCAGCACGCTTCTGGCGCGCGCCCTCGGCCGCCGGAGCGGCACCCTCGCCCTCCGGCTTGGCGGCCTCCTGCGACCGCTGGCGGCGGCCCTGATGTTCGGACTGGCCCGGAGCCGTATTGGCTTCCTTATCCTTGGCGCCGTCCTTCTTGTCCCTGCCGTCCTTGGCCTGGTAGCGGGTATCGGTGGCACCGTTGGAGACGAGGTAGGAGGCGAGGATGCCCGCCATGTCCGAGCTCGTGGTGTAGTGCTGGCGCAGGAAGCCCGGCAGCGAACCCGGCGCCACGGATTTCAGAAGCCCGCGGGGGCTCTTGTGGCAGGCATTGCAGGTCTGCGCGAAGAGCTGGGACGGAGACTTGCCGGCCTCGAGGTTCGTTGCCTGCGCAAGAACGGTATCGGTCGCGCCGAAGCCGATCAGAAGCAGTACCGTCGCGAGACTGAGCGCTCGGCTCGACATTTCCCATCATCTCCATTGAAATCCGAGAGGTGCAGCCGGCATCCCGCGCGGCGGCGGTCACCTTTTAGCCGATTGAGCCGCGAATGGAAGCGGGCCCGCGCGCAAGGATGTGATTAAGCGCTTTTCGAATATCGGCTTTGAACACAGCGCAATAGCGGAGCCGGACCCGCTCCCCTAGATTTAGATGCAAACGCATAGGAACCCGAGCGGGACCCTGAGCGTCAAATGTAAAGGCCGGGTTAGTCGCATCTCTTCGGGTCCGCTCGAGAGGAAGGTGTCGATGGACCGTTTGTTGCGTAGATTCCTGTCTCAATTCATCCGCCGCGGGTCGATGATGCTGACCAGCGCGAGCGGGGCGACGTTCACTGTCGGCGACGGCTCTGGCGAACCGGTCGCGGTGCGCTTCATGACCGCGGACGCGGAGCGCAAGATCCTCATCAATCCCGAGCTCGGGCTTGGCGAGGCCTATATGGACGGCGAGTTCGTGGTCGAACGCGGCACCATAGCTGATGCCCTCGCGATCCTGCTTGATCAACCCGACCTATTGCCGCAGTGGGCAAAACCGTGGTGGCACCTGCGCTATCTGACGCGCCACCTGAAGCAGTTCAATCCGCGCTCGCGCGCCCGCAGCAATGTGGCGCACCACTACGATCTCGACGCCCGGCTCTATTCACTCTTCCTCGATGCCGACAAGCAATATAGCTGCGCCTATTTCGAGACGCCGGAGACGACGCTCGACGATGCACAGCTCGCCAAAAAGCGGCACATCGCCGCGAAGCTGCTCGTCAGGAACGGCCAGCGCGTGCTCGACATCGGCTCGGGCTGGGGCGGGCTCGGGCTCTATCTCGCCGAGATCGCAGGCGCCGACGTCACCGGCATCACCCTGTCGACCGAGCAATTGCAGATCGCCAATGCGCGCGCCGCCGAAAAGGGCCTGGCGGGCTCGGCCAAATTCCTGCTGCAGGACTACCGCGACATCGACGGCCCATTCGACCGCATCGTCTCGGTCGGCATGTTCGAGCATGTCGGCGCCCGCTTCTACGACACCTACTTCCAGCGCTGCGCCGAGCTCCTGAGCGAGGACGGCGTCATGCTGCTGCACTCGATCGGCCGCTCGCAGGGGCCGGACTCGACCAATCCCTGGATCGCCAAATACATCTTCCCCGGCGGCTACATCCCCGCTCTGTCCGAGGTGCTGCCGGCGATCGAGCGGGCGGGCCTGCTGGTCTGCGATATCGAGATCCTGCGCCTGCATTACGCAGAGACGCTGAAAGCCTGGCGGGAGCGCTTCATGGCACGGCGCGAGGAGGCCGTGCAGCTCTACGACGAGCGCTTCGCGTTGATGTGGGAGTTCTACCTGGCGGCCTGCGAAATGACCTTCCGCAAGCAGGCGATGATGAACTTCCAGATCCAGCTCACCCGTCGCCAGGGCGTGGTGCCGATCACGCGCGACTACGTCACGCGCGAAGAAGCCCGGCTGCGGGCCCTCGAGGGCGGCGCCAAGCCCAGGCTGAAGCTGGCAGGTGAATAAGCCCTAAAGCGCGATGAGATTAGGATGAATCGTCATCGCGCTTTAGGTTATTGTTTGAGCATGATCTTTTCGGAAAACCGCTGCACACTTTTCCGGATCATGCTCTAGTGACGCAGGGTCGAAATCTGGGAGAGCCGGAAAGAGGCGTTTAACGCCAGTTGCGCCCGCAATTCGACGAGAAGTTCGGGTGCGACCGGCTGACGCCGCACGTCAGGCCGCTCGGCGTGCTCCATGGCCGCGATCAGTCCCGCGAGCCAGAGCCGGCTGCCTGCTTCGCTCCGCCATATCTGCTGCTGCCGTTCTGGCCGCATTGCTTGCCTCGTCTTCCCGCTGGCGCGTCGGGGACAACCCCCTGCCCGCCGGCCCGTTCCGGCTCTACCCCGAAAGAATCCGGGAAGATGTGATCTGTTTCACATAAGTCTGGTCGGACCTGACTTAGATCGTCGCCATGAGCAAAAAGACCCAAACCTCATTCGACGTGCAGGACGACCTCCGCACCGATTACGCCCTGATCGTCACCGGCGTCGGCGCGGCCCTGGTTGCGCTGGTCTACCTCCTGCTGGTCTGAAGCCGAGCGGAAAGCTCCCAGCGTGCGTCAATTCGCGCGTTCTTCGATGGGTCTATGTGCCAATCCATAAGGTTCACGAACTCGAGCATTTTTCCGTGGCGCGGTTGCGGCCGCTCCCGGTTCCGCGAAAATCCGTCAAGCACGCGGCGTGCTGCGGCTGCCAATCATCCACCATTTTCACTGAGCGGTTGATAGCGGTCAGCTTTTGCTTCCGCTTTGGGCCGAGGCGGCGCTTTATCGCGCCCCGCATCCGCCCAAGAAAATTGCTAAGCACGTCCGACCATGGCCCTGACTGATTCGAACGTTCTCAAACTCGCGCCCGACGCCGGGACTCCCGCCTATCGGAGCGCGCCGCATAATATCGAGGCGGAACAGAGCCTCCTGGGCGCGATCCTGGTCAACAACGACGCCTTCTACCGCGTCTCCGACTTTCTGGAGGCGAAGCATTTCTTCGAGCCGCTGCACCAGACGATCTTCGAGACCGCCGGCAGCCTGATCCGGATGGGCAAGATCGCGACGCCCGTCACGCTGAAGACGTTCCTCCCCGCCGATACCGACGTCGGCGGCATGACCATCGGGCAATATCTGGCGCGGCTCGCGGCCGAAGCGACCACCATCATCAATGCCCAGGACTACGGCCGCACCATCTATGACCTATCGTTGCGGCGCGACCTGATCGGCATCGGCGAGGACATGGTCAACGTCGCCTATGACGCACCGGTCGATTTCCAGCCGCGGGCGCAGATCGAGGACGCCGAGCGCCGCCTCTACGAACTCGCCGAGTCCGGCCGCTACGACGGCGGCTTCCAGAAATTCTCGCAGGCGCTGACAGTCGCCGTCGATCTTGCGGCGAAAGCATTCCAGCGCGACGGAAAGCTGTCGGGCATCTCGACGGGCCTGCGCGACCTCGACACCAAGATGGGCGGCTTGCAGCACTCCGACCTCATCATCGTGGCGGGACGTCCCGGCATGGGCAAGACCTCGCTTGCGACCAACATCGCCTACAACGTCGCACAAGCCTATGTTCCGGAACTCCAGGCCGACGGCACCATGAAGGCCGCCAACGGCGGCGTGATCGGCTTCTTCTCCTGCGAAATGTCGGCCGACCAGCTCGCCACGCGTATCGTGGCCGAGCGCACCGGCATCCCTTCCTCCCACATCCGCCGCGGCGGCATCTCGGAAGCCGATTTCGAAAAGATCCGGCAGGTCTCGATCGAGCTGCAATCGCTGCCGTTCTATGTCGACGCCACCGGTGGCCTGTCGATCGCGCAGCTGATGGCGCGCGCCCGGCGGCTCAAGCGCCAGAAGGGCCTCGACCTCCTGGTGATCGACTACATCCAACTGTTGTCCGGCTCGGGCAAGCGCGCCAGCGACAGCCGCGTGCAGGAAATCACGGAGATCACGACCAGCCTGAAGGCGCTGGCGAAGGAGCTCAACGTCCCCGTGATCGCGCTGTCGCAGCTGTCGCGTCAGGTGGAATTGCGTGACGACAAACGGCCGCAGCTCTCGGACCTGCGCGAATCCGGCTCGATCGAGCAGGACGCCGACGTCGTGCTGTTCGTGTTCCGCGAGGAATATTACCTCGCCATGAAGGAGCCTCGCCCCGGCACCGAGGAGCACGCCAAATGGCAGGCCGACATGGAACGCACGGTCGGCCGGGCCGAAGTCATCATCGGCAAGCAGCGCCACGGTCCGACCGGCACGGTCGAGCTGCACTTCGATGCCTCGGTCACCCGCTTCGGCGACCTCGCCCATGACGGCCAGTTGCCGGATCGCAGCGACTACTAGAGTGTTCCCCGGGTTGAACCACTCGGGTCTCTTGCGTAAAACGGCGTCATGACAATGGCGTCCGCTCCGAAAACGATCCCGCAACCCGGTCCTCTCTCCGCGGAGGCCAATCAGGCTGCCGCGCTCGCAGCCTATGGCGGCGTGCTCACCGTCGATCTCGACGCCATCATCGCCAACTGGCGCAAGCTCGAGAAGACGGCGGTGCCGGCCGAATGCGCGGCGGTGATCAAGGCCGACGCCTATGGCTGCGGCGCCCCCGAAGTCGCGCGTGCGCTGAGCAGGGCCGGCTGCAAGACCTTCTTCGTTGCCACCATCGAGGAAGCGCGCAAGGTGCGGGAGGCGGTGCCGGAGCCCACGATCTACGTGCTCGGCGGCTATTTCCAGAACACCGGCGAGCACTATGCGAAGATCAACTGCCGGCCGGTGATCGGCGATCTCAACGAGCTCGCCGAATGGGACGTGTTCTGCCGCCGCAGCGGCTGGACCGGAGGCGCCGCCGTTCACATCGACACCGGCATGAACCGGCTGGGCCTGACGCTTGCAGAAGCGCAGGCCATCATTCCCCGCATCAATGCCGGCGATCACGGCATTACGCTGGTGATGAGCCATCTGGTCTCGGGCGAGCAGCTCAACAGTCCGGTCAATGCAAGACAACTCGCAGCCTTCCGCAGCATCGCCAGCGAATTCTCAGGCGTGCCGGCCGCGCTCGCCAACTCGTCCGGCATCTTCCTCGGTGCCCCCTTCCAGTTCGACATGGTGCGACCGGGGGCTGCGCTCTACGGCGTCAACCCGACGCCGGAGGCCGACAATCCGATGCAGCAGGTGGTCGACCTCAAGGCGCGCATCGTGCAGATCCGCAGCATCGATCGCGGCGAGAGCGTCGGCTATGGCGGCACCTGGACCGCACGGCGGCCGACCAAGCTCGCGATCATCGCGGTCGGCTATGCCGACGGCTATTTCCGCGCCGCCAGCTCCAATGACGGCACCCGCGGCGCCGAGGTCATCGTGGCCGGAAAACGCTGCCCGGTCGCGGGCCGCATCTCGATGGACCTGATCGCGATCGACATCACCGACCTGCCGCCGAACGCGGCGCGGCGCGGCCACATGGTGACGCTGCTCGGAGAGGGCATCACCGTCGACGAGCTCGCGCATCATTTCGGCACGATCGGCTATGAGGTGCTGACCAGCCTCGGCCACCGCTACGCCCGCATCTACAAGGGCGGCAATGTCGTGGAGCCGCTGGCAAAGGCGGTTGCCGCGGCGGCCGAGCAACCGCCGTCACCGCCACCCATCGAGCAGCCGACAGCCCCGCCGCCGCTGCCGTCCTAGCGGATACACGCGTGCCCCGGATGCAGCGCAGCGCGCCTTCAGCTGTGCGCTTGCGCGCTACGGCTTGTCCGGGACACGAGACTTATTTCTTCTTCCTGCTATCCAGCGCCGCCTTGCAGGTCGCAGTGAGCTGGTCGCGCTTGCCGTTGAGGCATGCGACGATGCCGCCGCCCGGCGCGATGCCGGCGCAGAATTTGTCATAGTCCGCCTTGCACGCGCCGCGCGGATCGGACGATTGTGCCGATACGGCTCCGGAGAACGCGATGACGAGTGCGACGGCAACAAAGCTCAACTTGGACATTGTGTCTCCGGTATCGGAAGGCAGTAGCGTTAGCCCTACATGAAGATTGCGACATTCAACATCAACAACATCAATCGCCGCCTGCCCAATCTGTTGGCATGGCTGCGCGTGGCGAAGCCCGATGTCGTCGCGCTTCAGGAGTTGAAGGCAAGTGATGGCGAATTTCCGGCAGCGGCCATCGAAAAGGCCGGCTATGGCGCAGTCTGGCGTGGACAAAAGACCTGGAGCGGCGTCGCCCTCCTCGCTCGCAACGCCGAGCCGGTGCTCACCCGCGATCGCTTGCCGGGGAAGGCCGACGATCACGAAGCACGCTACATCGAGGCCGCCGTGCGCGGCATCATCGTCACCAGCATCTACCTGCCAAACGGCAATCCGCAGCCCGGGCCGAAATTCGACTACAAGCTCGACTGGTTCGCGCGGCTCAAGCGCCACGCCAAGAGCTTCATCAAGCAGGATCTGCCGGTGGTGCTCGCCGGCGACTACAACGTCGCCCCCACGGAGATCGACATCTATCCGACCCGATCATGGGACAAGGATGCACTGATCCAGCCGAAGAGCCGCGCGGCATTTGCCTCGCTGGTCGACCAAGGCTGGTGCGATGCGATCCGCGAACTGCATCCCGAACAGCGCGTCTACACGTTCTGGGACTACAAGCGAAACCGCTGGCCGCGCGATGCGGGCCTGCGGCTCGATCATCTCCTGCTCAGCCCTGCCCTCGCCCCGCGGCTGGTCAAAGCTGGCGTCGACAAGAAGATCCGCGGCGAGGATGGCGCCAGCGATCACGCGCCGGCGTGGGTGGAGTTGAAATAGGTCGACGATGCCGTAGCCGTAGGGTGGGCAAAGGCGCATAGCGCCGTGCCCACCATCTCTATCCTCACCGAGGTCGAAATGGTGGGCACGCTAACGCTTTGCCCACCCTACGAAACTGTGGGCTCACCACAAATTCCTGCCGTCGATCACGGTCACCGGCACGGCCTCCAGATCGAAATCGTCGAACAGGCGCGCATTCACAGCGACCTTGGGATTGTCGAAATCGGGTTTGCCGGTCGACCAGTCCGGCGACTCCGAATAGGTGCCGCAGCCGCAGCTCGCGCAGAAATGATGTTTGACGGTGCGGCTGCCCCAGAGATAGGTCGCAACGTTCTCCGCCGGCGACAGCCGGCGGAACTGCGCCGGCGTGTAATAGGCCCACAGCGCGCCGCGCTTGGCACATAGCGTGCAGGTGCAGCGCGTCACGCTCGAAGGCGCCTCCGTCACCTCGAACACCGTCTCACCGCAATGACAGCTTGCCTCGATCGGCATGATCCTCGCTCCGTTTTGTCAGGAGGTGGTCGTAGCCGGTCCCTGCTGCCAACATGCTGTCAGCAGCGGGACGCCTAAAACAAAAACCTGAAAAACAACCCCATGCACAGTAGCCGACCCCTGTGCGCTCAATGGCTTACGCAAAATCCGAAATCCCATTTGACTCGTCGGGCAAAACACTGGCAGAATGTCATCATCGAAGAATTCTCCCGACGCTGCCAACATGCGCTCGCGCGGTCCCTATCGCGTTTCAGCCGCCGTACTTCGCCAGCGAACCTCCTTGTCACCGCCAAATCAACGTATCGGTTCAACACCGCGTCGGCGCGGTACGCCAAAATCGGATGTAATTGTCGGGCCCGCGGAACAGAGCCCTGATCGCGGCCCACCAGCGGGGCATGAATGTTGGCTCCGAAGCCCGCCGCCTCAAAGCCGGTCGCCGATTTCCACCCTCGATTAGTTAAGGCCTCTTGACCTCCGCGCCTTGGTTATCATACTGGTCTGACCAAGATCAGACCAAGAGGACTGGGATGGAACTCAAGCGGGCCACCGAGGGCGAAAAGGGGTTCGAGAAGGTGTTCGCCTTCTTGCGCGAACGCCTGCTTGCGGGCTCGCTCAAGCCCGGCGACCGCCTGATCTCCGAGCGCGAGCTGGCGACCTTGCTCGGTGTCAGCCGGCCGATCGTCCGCGAGGCGCTGCGCGCCCTCACCGTGCTCGGCATCGTCGAGATCCGCGACCGCATCGGCACCGTGGTGACGCGGCCAGACGTCTCCGTGCTGAATGACTTCTTCACCTTCGCGCTCGCCCAACAGGCGGACATGCTCGACGATGTCATGCAGGCCCGCGTCGCGATCGAATGCCAGGCGATCAGGCTCGCCTGCGAACGTGCCAACATCGCCGATTTCGAACGCCTGCAGCGCGCGCTGGCAAAAATCGGAGAAACGATCGACGAAGCCGATGCCGGCGGCATGGCCGACTTCGAATTCCATCGCGCCATCGTCGTGGCCTCGCATTCGGAGACGCTGACGGTTTTGCACAGTTCGATGGCGGGCCTGTTGACGCATTCGCATCGCAGCCGCCGCGAGCTGGTGCAGGCCTTCCCGTCGATGAAGACCTATCTGATCGACGATCACCGGCGCATCTTCGAAGCGGTCATTGCACGTGACCCGGAGCGCGCGGATGCGACGCTGCGCAAGCATTTTGCCATCGGCGACGAATACCGGCGGCGCGCCGTCGTCGGCGACATCGACAAGACCAGCGCCTCGGGCTGATCACGGACGGCGAGCCAACCAAGAAGCAATCGATCAAGAAACGGACTGACAATATGGGACGGAACGACAAGGGCAATGTCGGCTTCATCGGCATCGGCACGATGGGACGGGAGATGGTGCGCAACCTCCTGGTGGCCGGCCACGCGGTCCGCGTCTTCGATTTGAACGAAGCCGCGCTGGCGGACAGCGTCAAGGAAGGCGCGACCCGCGCCAAGGGCCCTGCCGATGCCGCGCAAGGCGCCGATATCGTCATCACCATGCTGCCCGACACCCCCCATGTCGAGGCGACCATTTACGGCGAGCACGGCCTGCTGAAATCCCCTCCTCCCGGCAAGCTGATCGTCGACATGAGCACGATCTCGCCGGTTGCCGTCCGCCGCATCCATGCCGACCTGCAAAGGGCCGGTGTCAGCTTCATCGACGCGCCGGTCTCGGGTGGGCCCGTGGGTGCCAAGAACGCTGCGCTCTCGATCATGGCCGGCGGCGATCCGGCCGCCTTCGCTCAGGCCGAGCCGTTCTTCCGCGCGATGGGCACGACCATCACGCATGTCGGCGCGTCCGGCGCCGGCCAGACCGTCAAGCTCTGCAATCAGCTGATCTGCGGCATCAACATCCAGGCGATCTGCGAGGCGCTCGCGCTTGGGCGGGCCTCGGGGTCGACCTCGACCTGCTACGCCGGGTGCTGCTCGGAGGCTCTGCGGCGTCCTGGATGCTGGACAAGCTCGGTCCCTCCATGATCGCAGGCGACGACGGCGCCGGCTTTCGCATCGATCTGATGCTGAAGGACCTCCGCCTGGTGCAGGAGCACGCGCAGGCGCTGAGCGTGCCGCTGCCCGGCACCGCGCTCGTCACCAGCCAGTACGTCGATGCGCGCGCCCATGGCGAAGGCAGCAACGGCAACCAGGCGCTGTTCCGCGTCTATGACCGCATGACCAACCAGGTCACCGGCTGAACCGACGACGATGAGCCTCCGACTCGACTTTCCCGCAGTGCTGGAGCGTTGGCCGAGCTTCCTGGCCGGCGCCGCGCTCACGTTGGAGTTGGCATTCTTCGCGACCGTGCTCGGCGCCCTGCTCGGCACCCTCGCGGCGGTCGGACGCGGCACGCACAACGCGCTGATCGCGGGCGCCTGCAAGGTCTATGTCGAAACCATCCGGAATACGCCGCTGCTGGTGCAGATCTTCCTGGTCTATTTCGGCCTCGCCAGCCTTGGCCTGAAATACTCCGCCTTCACCGTGGCCGTGGCCGCGCTGACGATCAATGTCGGCGCCTATACCGCCGAGATCATGCGCGCCGGCTTCGAGGCGATCCCGCGCGGACAGATCGAGGCCGCCGAGGGGCTGGCGCTGTCGCGCCTGCAGATCTACTGGCACATCATCCTGCTGCCGGCGATCGAAAAGGTCTATCCGGCGCTGACCAGCCAGTTCGTGCTGCTGATGCTGGCCTCCTCGGTCTGTTCGCAGATCTCGGCCGAGGAGCTCACCGCGGTCGCGAATTACATCCAGTCGGACACGTATCGCGCGTTCGAGACCTACATCATCGTCGCCGTGCTCTACGTCATCCTCTCGCTGGTGATGCGCGCGGGCTTCTGGGGCCTCGGCCTCGTGCTGTTTCCGCGCCGGCGCCGGCTCGGCACGCCGTTGTGAGATGACCATGGGCGGACATCTCAACATCAATCATCTGATGTTCCTCGGCCAGGGCGCGCTGTGGACAATCGGGCTGTCCATGATCGCGCTGATCGGCGGCGGCATCGTCGGCTTCGTCATTGCGCTGGCGCGCATATCGCCGCTCAAATCGGTGCGGATCGCCAGCACCATCTACGTTCAGCTTGTCCAGGGCACGCCGCTGCTCGTCATCCTGTTCCTCGGCTATTTCGGCCTCGCCGCCATCGGCCTCAAGGTCTCGCCGCTCGCCGCCGCCGGCGCTTCTCTCACGCTCTACGTCGCCGCCTATCTCGGCGAGATCTGGCGCGGCTGCATCCAGTCCGTACCGAAGCCGCAATGGGAGGCCGCCGAGGGCCTGGCGCTGAGCCGGACCCAGCGCATGATGAAAGTGATCCTGCCGCAGGCGATCCGTATCGCGACGCCGCCGACCGTCGGCTTCATGGTGCAGATCATCAAGAATACCTCGCTCGCCTCCGTCGTCGGTTTCGTCGAGCTGATGCGCTCGGGCCAGATCGTCAACAACTCGCTGTTCGAGCCGTTCGCCATCTACGCCATCATCGCCGTCACCTACTTCGCCATGTGCTATCCCCTGTCGCTGTTCAGCCAGAGGCTGGAACGGCGGATGGGGCGTGGCAGGTCCAACCTCGCGACAGCCTGACATGCATCAGAACGCCCTCTCCTCCGAACCGATCGTGTCGCTCCGCGACGTGCAGAAGAGCTTTGGTCCGCTCCGGGTGCTCGATGGCGTCTCCTTTGCCGTCGCGCGCGGCGAGGTGCTGGCGCTGATCGGCCGCTCCGGCTCCGGCAAGAGCACGGCACTGCGCTGCATCGATCGCTTCGAGAAGGTCGACGGCGGCGAGATCGTCGTCTGCGGGCATCGCGTCGACCGGCCCGATATCGATCTACGCGCGCTGCGCCAGGACGTCGGCATCGTGTTCCAGAGCTACAATCTGTTTCCGCACCTCACGATCGAGCAGAACATCACGCTCGCGCCGTGCGCGGTGAAGGGCATGCCAAGTTCGCACGCCAAGGAGCTCGCGCGAAAAGTGCTCGCGCAGGTCGGGCTCGAGGAGAAGCTGCACGCCTATCCCGAGCAGCTCTCGGGCGGACAGCAGCAGCGCGCCGCGATCGCCCGCTCCCTCGCCATGCAGCCCAAGGTCATGCTGTTCGACGAGGTCACCTCCGCGCTCGATCCCGAACTCACCGCCGAAGTGCTGAAGGTGATCGAGCAGCTGGCGGCTGACGGCATGACCATGGTGATGGTCACCCACGAGATGGGCTTTGCCAAGGGCATCGCTGACCGGATCGTGTTCATGCATCGCGGCAAGGTCCACGAGACCGGCCCCGCCTCGATCCTGACATCGCCGACGACGCCCGAACTCACGCAATTCGTGGGCACTGGAAACCTGAAATCATAACAGGAGAGGAGAACTAGGGATGACCAACAAGACCTTGCTGGGCACGGCCGCCGCGCTGTGCTGCCTCGTCATGATATCCGCGACGCCGGCATCGGCCGATTTGCTGGACGACATCACGAAGGCGAAGAAAATCCGCATCTCGACGGACCTCGCCATCCCGCCCTCGGGGATGATCGGATTCCAGCATGAAGCCGACCGGCTCCGACGTCGAAGTGGCCCAGCTGCTCGCCAAGGATTGGGGGCTCGAGCTGGAGTTCATCCAGACCACCGGCGCGACCCGTATCCCCAACGTCCTGACCGGCAAGGCCGACATCATCATCTCGACCCTGTCGGTGACGCCGGACCGCGCCAAGGTGATCGACTTCACCAAGCGCTACGCGACGCTGCAATCCGATGTCGGCTGCCTGAAGTCATCGACCGTCAAGGACTGGCCCGACGTGAAGGACAAGTCGATTGGCGTCTCACGCGGCACCACCCAGGACACCACCCTGTCCAACATGAAGGACAAGGACCTCAAGATCGCCCGTTACGACGACGATGCCACCATGGTGACGGCGGCCGTCTCCGGCCAGGTCGACTGCGTCGCCTCGTCCGCGACGATCATCAACCAGATCGGGGTGAAGAATCCCTCGCGCGTGTTCGAATCCGAGGATTCCGCTGGCGACCTTCGATCTCGCCATCGGCCTGAAGAAGGGCGAGCAGCGCCTGATGGACAAGCTCAACGCCTGGATCACCGAGAACGTCAAGAACGGCAAGCTCAACGCGATCTACAAGAAGTTCCACGGGGTCGAGCTGCCGCCCGAGATGCGCAGCTGAACCAAAACGGAAACCGTGACAGCCGCACGCGGCTGTCACGGTCAATGCAAGATCAAGAAGGACATTACATGCGTCTCGTCATCGGATCCGACCACGCCGGCTGGCCGCTCAAGCAGACCGTCATCGATCACATCCGCAAGCTCGGCCACGACATCATCGACGTCGGCTCCCATGACGACAAGCCGGTGGACTTCCCCGACATCGCGCGCGCGGTGGCGCAGAAGGTGACGTCGGGCGAAGCCGCGCGCGGCATCATGGTGTGCGGCACTGGCGTCGGCGCCTCGATCGCGGCCAACAAGATGAAGGGCATCCGCGCCGCGGTCTGCCACGACGTCCATTCCGCCCATCAGGCGTCGAGCATGACGACGTCAACGTCATGTGCATCGGCGCGCAAATCGTCGGCGCCTGGCTCGCCGTGGATCTGGTCTCGTCCTATCTCTCCGCCGAATTCTCCACCGACGAGGATTTTCGCCGCCGCGTCGACAAGCTGCGCGTCATGGACGAGCAAGGCTGACGGGCTGTCCATGATCCTGGTGTTCGGATCGCTCAACATCGATCTCGTCGCGGAGGTGCCCGTCATTCCGGGTCCTGGCCGGACTGTGCTGGCGCCGTCCTACCGGACCCATTTCGGCGGCAAGGGAGCCAATCAGGCCGTCGCCGCCGCGCGGATCGCCGGACCGGGACGCGTGCGCATGGCGGGCCGCGTCGGCCGGGATGGGTTTGGCGACAGCGCGATCGAGAATCTCAGGGCCAATGGCGTCGACGCCGATCTCATCTCCAGGGCCCATGAACCGACCGGCTGTGCGTTCATCACGGTCGATCAGGCCGGCGAGAACGCGATCACGGTGGCAAGCGGCGCCAATATCACTGCGAGTGCCAGTGATATTCCTGCCGAACTGTTTAATTGCGACACGGTGCTGGTGCTTCAAATGGAGGTGCCCTTTGCACAAGCGCTGGAGGCTGCGCGCAAAACCAAATCGGCTCCCGGCACCGTGATCTGGAATCTCGCACCGGTCCCGGAGAAGATGACCGGTGAGATGGTGACAGAGCTTCTCGCTGTGACCGACTATCTGCTCGTCAACGAACACGAGGCAATGGATGCCGCAGCGGCCATCGGCCTTGCGGCGGCCAGCTACGAAACGGCTGCTATGCACCTCGCCAAGGCCGGCAACCTCACCTGCATCGTGACCGCAGGTGCGCAGGGCGCGCTGGCAATAACCACCGACGGCGCCCCGCTGCACGCCGCCACGCCGCGCATCACCCCGGTCGACACGACCGGCGCCGGCGACACCTTCGTCGGCACGTTCGCAGCGATGGTCAGCGAGGGCGTGCCGCTGCAACGCGCGCTCGAGGTGAGCTGCGAAGCGGCCGCGTTGAAGTGCCTCAAGGCCGGCGCACAGACCGGCATGCCGATGCGCAGCGCATTGGGTTCCCTCGCTTAGAACGGATCGCCCGCATCGCTGACCACGGCTAAACTCTCCCGATTCGCGGAGATCGTCTTGGCCTTTCTCTTCGTCCTCAGCGTCGGCCTCGTCGCCGGCACCATTTCCGGCATCGTCGGCACGGGCTCGTCGATCATGCTGATGCCGGTGCTGGTCTATGCCTATGGGCCGAAGGAAGCCGTGCCGATCATGGCGGTGGCCTCCGTGATGGCGAACTTTCGCGCATCCTGGCGTGGTGGCGCGAGGTCGACTGGCGGGCTTGCGCAGCCTATTCGGTGACGGGCATTCCGGCCGCAGCGCTCGGCGCGCGGACGCTGCTGGCGCTGCCCTCGCATGCCGTCGATCTCACCATCGGCATCTTCCTGATCGCGATGGTGCCGGTGCGGCATTGGCTAGCGCGGCACGACCTCAAGGCCAATCTCTCGGCACCTCGCCATCAGCGGCGCAATCATCGGCTATCTCACCGGCATCGTGGTTTCGACCGGCCCGCTCAGCGTGCCGCTGTTCCTGTTCTACGGGCTCAGCAAGGGCGCATTCCTCGCCACTGAAGCGGCCTCCTCGCTCGGGCTCTATTCGCGAAATCCGTGACGTTCGAGCGCTTCGGCGCGCTGACCGGCGAGGTCTTCGTCAAGGGCCTGATCGCGGGCGGCTCGCTGATGTCGGGCGCTTTCATCGCGAAGCGCTTCGTGCTGCACCTGAAGCCGGAGATGTTTCGCCTGCTGATGGACGCGATCATGGTCGCGGCCGGGCTCTCCATGCTATGGAACGCGACGCAATCTCCTTGAGCACGAACTCGCTATCCCCATGGCCAAATCCAGTCTTTCCTTCGTCTGCCAGAACTGCGGCGCGGCCTATAACCGCTGGCAGGGCAAGTGCGAGTCGTGCGGCGAGTGGAACACGCTGGCCGAGGAGGACACCAGCGGCAGCGTGCCGGTGTCGATCCGCTCCAAGCGCAAGGGGCGCACCTTGCGCTGGAGAGCCTCGCCGGGAAGAGCCCGGATGCGCCGCGCCTCTCGTCAGGGATGACCGAGTTCGACCGCGTCACCGGCGGCGGTTTTGTCCGCGGCTCGGTGCTGCTGGTCGGCGGCGATCCCGGCATCGGCAAATCGACGCTGCTGACGCAGGCGACCAGCCTGCTGGCGCGCGCCGGTCACCGCGTCGTCTACATCTCCGGCGAAGAGGCGGTCGCGCAGGTGCGCCTGCGCGCCGAGCGGCTCGGCCTGTCGGATGCGCCGGTGCAGCTCGCCGCCGAGACCTCGGTCGAGGACATCGTCTCGACGCTGTCGGAGGGCGCGGTGCCGCGGCTGATCGTGATCGACTCGATCCAGACCATGTGGACCGATACGGTGGAATCCGCACCCGGCACCGTGACCCAGGTCCGCGCCTCGGCACAGGCGCTGATCCGTTTCGCCAAGAAGACCGGCGCCGCCATCATCCTGGTCGGCCACGTCACCAAGGACGGCCAGATCGCCGGCCCCCGCGTGGTCGAGCACATGGTCGATGCCGTGATGTCGTTCGAGGGCGAAGGCTCGCAGCAATTCCGCATCCTGCGCGCCGTGAAGAACCGGTTCGGGCCGACCGACGAGATCGGCGTGTTCGAGATGACGGGCCTCGGCCTGCGCGAGGTCACCAACCCCTCCGAGCTGTTCCTGTCCGAGCGCGATCTCGGCACGCCCGGCACCGCCGTCTTCGCGGGGATCGAGGGCACAAGGCCTGTCCTGGTCGAATTGCAGGCGCTGGTGGCCCCGACCTCGCTCGGCACCCCGCGCCGGGCCGTGGTCGGCTGGGACCCGAGCCGGCTCTCGATGGTGCTGGCGGTGCTGGAAGCCCATTGCGGGGTCAAGCTGTCCGGGCACGACGTCTATCTGAACGTCGCGGGCGGCCTGCGCATCAACGAGCCGGCGGCGGATCTCGCCGCGGCCGCGGCGCTGGTATCATCCCTGGTTAATGCGCAGTTACCGACCGATGCCGTCTATTTCGGCGAGATCTCGCTCTCCGGCGTGGTCCGCCCGGTGGCGCAGACCCCGGCCCGGCTGAAGGAAGCGGCAAAACTCGGCTTCCAGCGCGCCGTGCTGCCGAATCGGCCCGCGGCGAGACCGGTGGAGACGCCGGACTGTCGCTGAACGCGGTCAACAGCCTGACGACACTGGTCGCCGAAATCGCCGCCCGCGGCTCGCGCCGGGGCGAATCGAACGGGCAGGCAGAGAAAAATGCCACACCAGCAAGATTCCGCCGCGGAGATGGTTAGCCGGAGGTGACGTCGGAGGCCCCCGCCGCTATACAGCCGTCACAAAAGCAGCACGGGATTGCGTGGTTGCGGCCTTGCCGGGAACGCCGTCTGCCCCTCTTCTAGGGCAGCGGCCGAACACCGATTCGCTGAGCACCTTTGAGAGTACGAGCGGACCAGACCAGCCGATGCCAGTTACACTCCTCGACCTGATCCTGCTCGGTGTGATGCTGATCTCGGGCCTGCTCGCGATGGTCCGCGGCTTCATGCGCGAAATCCTGTCGATCGCCGCCTGGGGCGCAGCCGCGATCGTGACGCTGTATTCCTTCTCGAAGCTGCTGCCGACCGCCAAGGCCTATTTCAACAACGACACGGTCGCGAGCGTGGTCGTGGTCGCCGGCGTGTTCGTGGGCACCCTGATCGTGGTCTCCGTGATCACGGTGCGGATCTCCGACATGATCCTGGATTCGCGCATCGGCGCGCTGGACCGCACCCTCGGCTTCCTGTTTGGCCTTGCTCGCGGGCTTTTGATCGTCGTGGTCGCCTTCCTGTTCTTCACCTGGCTGGTTCCGGACAAGCAGCGTCCAGACTGGGTCACCGGGGCGAAATCCCGCGTGGTGCTCCAGGGAACCGGGGATTGGCTGATGGCCCTCTTGCCCGACGACCCCGAGAACACCATCTTGAAGAGATTCAAGAAAAACAAACCAGATGATGATCAAGCTGAATCCGAGCAGCAGCCTTCGGGCAGTGGCGACGGATACAGTAAACCCGCTCGTGACAGCCTGAAAAAGCTGATCGAGAAACCTGCAGCGCGTTGATTGGCCCTAGAGAAAGGCGCGGACGAGATGCGACACCCTGACCAGGACGCCCAGCTTGATCTCGATCCAACGGCCGGTTTGGGCCCGGCCGCTCTGGAGGTCCAGGACGATCTGGAGGGGATACGCTCCGCGAGGAATGCGGCGTCTTCGGCATCTATGGCCATCCAGATGCCGCCGCCATCACCGCGCTCGGTCTCCACGCCCTTCAGCACCGCGGCCAGGAAGCCGCCGGCATCGTCTCCTACGACGGCAACCGCTTTCACTCAGAACGCCGCCTCGGCCTCGTCGGCGACACCTTCTCCCGCCACGAGGTGATCGACCGCCTGCCCGGCAACATGGCGGTCGGCCATGTCCGCTACTCCACCACTGGCGCCACCATCCTGCGCAACGTGCAGCCGCTGTTCGCCGAGCTGAATGCCGGCGGCCTCGCGGTCGCCCATAACGGCAACCTCACCAATGGCCTGACGTTGCGCCGCGAGCTGGTGAAGAGCGGTGCAATGATGCAGTCGACCACCGACACCGAGGTGATCCTGCACCTGGTCGCGCGCTCCAAGCGCAGCCGCTTCATCGAGCGCTATGTCGACGCGCTGCGTGAGATCGAGGGCGCCTATGCGCTGGTCTCGCTGACCAACAAGAAGCTGGTCGGCGCGCGCGATCCGCGCGGCATCCGTCCGCTCGTGCTCGGCGAGCTCGACGGCTGCCCGATCCTGACCTCGGAGACCTGCGCCCTCGACATCATCGGCGCGCGCTTCGTGCGCGACATCGAGCCGGGCGAAGTCATCGTGTTCGACGAGAACGGCCAGGACATCCACAAGCCGTTCCCGCCGATGGCGCCGCGCCCCTGCATCTTCGAATACATCTACTTCTCCCGTCCGGATTCCGTCGTCCACGGCCGCTCGGTCTACGAGGTGCGCAAGAATTTCGGCGCGCAGCTCGCGCGCGAGAGCCACGTGCCGGTCGACGTCGTGGTGCCGGTGCCGGACTCCGGCGTGCCCGCCGCGGTCGGCTACAGCCAGTTCTCCGGCGTGCCGTTCGAGCTCGGCATCATCCGCAACCACTATGTCGGCCGCACCTTCATCCAGCCGACGCAGGCGATCCGCGAATCCGGCGTGCGCATGAAGCACTCGGCCAACCGCGCCGCGATCGAAGGCAAGCGCATCATCCTGATCGACAACTCGCTGGTGCGCGGCACCACCTCGAAGAAGATCGTGCGCATGATGCGCGATGCGGGTGCAACCGAAGTGCACTTCCGCCTCGCCTCGCCCCGATCCTCTATCCCGACTATTACGGCATCGACCTGCCCGACCGCGGCGGCCTGCTCGCCGCGACGCATTCGCTGGAGGAGATGCGCGAGATCATCGGCGCCGACTCGCTCGCGTTCCTGTCGATCGACGGCATGTACCGCGCCATGGGCGAGCCCGGCCGCGATCCCGCCAATCCGAAATTCTCGGATCACTGCTTCACCGGGGCCTATCCGACCCACCTCACCGACCAGAGCCAGACCGAGCCGCAGCCGCGGCAATTGTCGCTGCTGGCGGAGGCGAGCTGATCCTGTCGTCCTGGCCTGGTGCGCAGTTGCGCATGGGAGCCAGGACCCATAACCACGGATCTGCGTTGTTCGAAGAGGATGGCCGTGGCCATCTTCATCCAATCATCGCCGTCACGGCGTATGGGTCCCGGCTCCCGTGCGCAATTGCGCGGCTAGGCCGCGACGACGCTGGATAGAGCTGCTTTAATGACAAAACCCCTGGCCAACCGCATCGCTCTCGTCACCGGCGCCTCGCGCGGCATCGGCTATGCCACGGCACGCGCGCTGGCCAAGGCCGGCGCGCATATCGTTGCGGTGGCGCGCACGCAGGGCGGGCTGGAAGAGCTCGACGACGAGATCCGGAAAGACGGCGGCAGCGCCACCCTGGTGCCGCTCAACCTCACCGATTCCGACGGCATCGCGCGGCTGGGCGCCGGCCTGCACGAGCGCTACGGCAAGCTCGACATTCTCATCGGCAATGCGGGCGTGCTCGGCCCGTCCTCGCCGATCGGCCATATCGAGCTGAAGGCCTTCAACGACGTGATGGCCTTGAACGTCTCCGCGAACTTCCAGCTGATCCGCTGCATGGAGCCACTGCTGAAGCAGTCCGATGCCGGCCGTGCCGTGTTCATCACTTCGGGTGCCGCCAACAAGGCCACCGCCTATGTCAGCCCCTACGCGGCGTCCAAGGCCGCGCTGGAAACGCTGGCCCGCGCCTGGGCGCAGGAGACCGCGAACACGAAGCTGCGCGTCAATCTGTTCAATCCCGGCCCGATCCGCACCCGGATGCGCGCCACCCTGATGCCGGGCGAGGATCCAGCGACGCTCGACACGCCCGAGCAGGTCGCCGAATTCATCGTGCCGATGTGCGCGCCCGAATGGACCGAGACCGGCAAGTTCTACGATTACAAGACGCGCAGCCTGATGAGCTTCCGCGCGCCGGCTTGATTGACTCGGACCGACAACGCAATCTTGACGTTCACGCAAAACGGCAAGTTCGTGGCCCGGATCGGCAAGATCGAAAGCGCATCCAGAAATTCAAGCTGACATCGGACGCGCTCAAATAGCGTCTCAACGCATTTTTCCCAAAAGTTAACCGATGGATGACGCTACGACGCATCGTCATCCGGCTTTAGGCGCATTGCCGCCGGCCGTGGGACAGGCTAGAGCCATCAGCCGGAAGCAAGGCTCCGCAAGAGAGCCGTCCGCATATTTGACAATGGAGGAAACCTTTTATGACCACGACATTCGCACGCCGCTCCGCGGCCCTTCTGGCCTGTGCCGCTTTCGGTTTTGCCACATCCGCCTACGCGCAGGACAAGACCGTCAAGATCGGCGTGCTCAACGACATGTCGAGCCTCTATGCCGACATCGGCGGCCCGAACTCGGTCGCCGCGGTGAAGATGGCAGTCGAGGATTCCGGATTGAAGGCCAAGGGCTGGACCATCGAGGTCCTCTCCGGTGACCACCAGAACAAGCCCGACATCGGCGTCAACATTGCCCGGCAATGGATCGACGCCGACAAGGTCGACGCCATCGCGGATACTCCGAGCTCAGGCGTGGCACTCGCAGTGAGCAACCTCGTCAGGGAAAAGAACTCGGTGCTGCTCAATTCGGGCGCTGCCACCGCCGATCTCACCGGCAAGGCCTGCACGCCCAACACCGTCTCCTTCACCTACGACACCTACATGCTCGCCAACGGCACCGGCAAGGCGCTGACCAAGGCGGGCGGCGACAGCTGGTTCTTCCTGACCGCGGACTATGCCTTCGGCCACGCGCTGGAGCGCGATACCAGCGCCGTGGTCACGGCCACCGGCGGCAAGGTGCTCGGTGGCGTCAAGCACCCGCTCAACACGGCCGACTTCTCCTCGTTCCTGCTCCAGGCGCAGTCCTCCAAGGCCAAGATCATCGGCCTTGCCAATGCCGGCGGTGACACCACGAACGCGATCAAGCAGGCCGCCGAGTTCGGCATCGTCTCCGGCGGCCAGAAGCTCGCGGCGCTGCTGCTGTTCATCAACGACGTGCACTCGCTCGGCCTGAAGACCGCGCAGGGCCTGACCTTCACCGAGTTCCTTCTATTGGGATCTCAACGACAAGACGCGCGAATGGTCGAAGCGCTTCCAGAAGGTCTCGCCGAAGGGATCGATGCCCTCGATGACGGTCGCGGGCCTCTATGCCGAGATCCTGCATTACCTGAAGGCGATGGACGCGCTCGGCGGCAATCCACATGACGGCGCCAAGGTCGTTGCCAAGATGAAGGAGCTGCCGACCGACGACCCGCTGTTCGGCAAGGGCCCACTGCGCGCCGATGGCCGCCGCCTCATCCCGGCCTATCTGTTCGAGGTGAAGAAGCCGGAAGAGTCGAAGGGACCGTGGGACTATCACAAGCTGGTCGCCACCATCGCACCGGAAGACGCGGCCAAGCCGCTCAAGGACAGCGATTGCCCGCTGGTGAAGAAGTAAGCGAGATCCCGTAGGGTGGGCAAAGGCGCCTAAGCGCCGTGCCCACCATCTCTCCGCGACATTGAGATGCGGTGGGCACGCTCCGCTTTGCCCACCCTACGAGACCATCTTCGCCGCCGCCAGCGACCGCATCGCGATCGCCACGCACACCACCATCAGCACCGCCGCAAGCAGGAACGGCGCGCCGGGCAGATGCAGCGGGGCGCTGGCGCCGATGAAATAGGAAAAGGTCAGCGTGAACAGGAACGGGCCGACGAGCTGCGACACGCTCTGCACGCTTGCGGTCGCGCCCTGCAACTGGCCCTGCTGATCGGGTGCGACCAGCCGCGTCATCAGCGATTGCGAGGCGGCACCGGAGATGCCCCATAGCGACAAAATGGGAATGCCGAGCCAGGATAGCGGACCGGTCGGCGCAGCGCCCAAGACCACGAAGCCGATCGCGCCACAGCACAAGCCCAGCAGCAGCGCGTTCCGCTCGCCGAGCGCGCGCACGATCGGGCCGATGGCGAGCCCTTGCACCACCATGGCGCAGATGCCGACCATGGCGAGGGTCAGGCCCACGGTCTTGGAATCCCAACCGTAGCGATAGGTCGCATAGAGCACGAAGGTCGATGGCAGCACGACATGCGCGACCTGCGCGATGAAATTGACCACCGACAAGGCGGCCAGCACCTCATTGGACCGCAGCAGGCGCAGCGCGCCGATCGGATTGGCACTTCTCCAGCGGAACGGCGCGCGCTTGTCGGGCGAAAGCGATTCCGGCAGGACGAAGAGCCCATAGAGCGCATTGGCCAAGCTTAGGGCGGCCGAGGCCCAGAACGGCAGGCGCGGATCGATGTCGCCGAGCAGGCCGCCCAGCGCCGGGCCCAGGATGAAGCCGGCACCGAAGGCCGCACCAATCCTGCCGAAGATTGCCGCACGCCGTTCCGGCGGCGTGACATCCGAGATATAGGCGAACGCGGTCGAGATGCTCGCCGAGGTGATGCCGGAGATCACGCGGCCGATGAACAGCCACACCAGCGACGGCGCCAGCGCCATCAGCACGTAGTCAGCCGCGAGCCCGAAATTCGACAGCAGCACCACCGGCCTGCGCCCGAAACGATCCGACAGCGCGCCGAGCAGCGGCGAGAACACGAACTGCATCAGCGCCCAGGCGGTGCCGAACAGGCCGAAGATGCGGGCCGCGTGCGCGGTGTCGTTATCGACGAAGCTCTCGATCAGCTTCGGCAGGATCGGCATGATCACGCCGAGCGCGAGCATGTCGAGCAGGATGGTGACGAAGATGAAGGCGACCGCGCCGCGCCGGACCGGCGCCGCGCCTTGCGCCATCGCCTCGCCGGCCCCGTCGCTCACGACGGCCGCTTGCGCTTGTGCGCGAAGGGATTGGCCTTTTCGCGCAAGGTGATGCGCACCGGCGTACCCGGCAGCTCGAAAGTCTCGCGCATGGAATTGGTCAGGTAGCGCAGATAGGACTGCGGCACCGCATCGGCACGCGAGCAGAACAGCACGAAGCTCGGCGGGCGCGCCTTGTTCTGGGTGATGTAGTTCAGCTTCAGCCTGCGGCCGGACACCGCGGGCGGCGGATTGGCCTGGATCGCCTGCTCGAACCAGCGATTGAGCGCCGACGTCGGCACGCGCCGGTTCCAGATCGCGTAGGCATCCTGGATCGCCTGCATCAGGCGGTCGATGCCCTCGCCCATCAGGCCGGAGACGGCGACGATTGGCACGCCCTTGAGCTGTGGCAGCCAATGGTCGGCATCGCGGCGCAGGCTCGAGATCGCGCCACCGCCCTTGGTCTCCATCAGGTCCCATTTATTGACGGCGAGCACGACAGCCCGGCCCTCACGCTCGATCAGATCGGCGATGCGCAGATCCTGCTCCTCGAAGCGGTTCTGCGTATCCATCATCAGCACGACGACTTCGGCAAAGCGCACCGCACGCAGCGCGTCGGCGACCGAGAGCTTTTCCAGCTTCTCCTCGATGCGGGAGCGCCGGCGCAGACCTGCGGTGTCGAACACCCGGAAATCGCGGCCCTTCCAATTGATCTCGACCGCGATGGAATCCCGCGTGGTGCCGGCTTCCGGGCTCGTCAGCAGGCGCTCCTCGCCGAGCAGGTGGTTGATCAACGTCGACTTGCCGGCATTGGGCCGACCGACGATGGCGACCCGGATCGGGCGCGTCGCCGCCTCTTCCTCCGAGAGCGGCGCGTCGTCCTCAGCCTCGTCCTCGTCGACGGGCTCCGGCATCAGCTGGCTGAGCGCATCGTAAAGCTCGCCCATGCCCTCGCCATGCTCGGCCGAGATCTGGATGGGATCGCCGAGGCCGAGCGCAAAGGCCTCCATCGCACCGGCATCGCCATGCTTGCCTTCGCTCTTGTTGGCGACCAGCAGCACCGGCTTGTTGGCCTTGCGGGCGAAATCGGCGAAGGCGCGATCGGTGGGCGTGAGGCCGATGCGGGCATCGATGACGAAGAACAGCGCGTCGGCCTGCGCAATCGCGGTCTCGGTCTGCTCCTGCATGCGCGCGGTCAGCGAGCCCTTGGCACCCTCGTCGAGGCCGGCGGTGTCGATGATGATGAACTGGAGGTCGCCGAGCTTGGCCTCACCCTCGCGGCGGTCGCGGGTGACACCCGGCAGGTCATCGACGAGCGCGAGCTTCTGTCCGACCAGGCGGTTGAACAGCGTCGATTTGCCGACATTGGGCCGGCCGATGATGGCGATCGTGAAGGACATCGGTCATTCGTGCGCTGCCGGGGCTGCGCCTGTCAATGCAATGAAGAATATCAGCGCGAGAAGCTGCCGCTCGGCAGCGGCGCCGGGAAAGCGCCTTGCGATTGCTGCTGCGTGGTCTGGGTCGGTTGCGCCTGCTGGACAGGCTGATCCGGCGGCGGCGCGGTGGTGCGCTTGCGGACAATCTTGTGCTTGGGCGGCGGAGCGGCCGTGGGTGGCGCAGCCTCCGGCTGGGCCTCGCCATCGACCTCGCCGGCTGCGGGCGCGGCCGCCGTGGCGGCTGGCTGTCGGGACTTCGTCGCCTTGGCCCCCTTCGCAGGCTTGGCCGGCTCGGGCGGTGGCTCTGCAGGCAGAGCCGCGACGGCAGGTGCGTTCGGGTCCGGCTGCTGCTGCGCGCCCTTGTACATCTCCTTCGGCACGCCCTGCTCGAGGCCCGGCACGCCCTCCGGGAACACCGGCTTGCGGTCACCCGGCAGCTTCTTCTTGGTGTCGAGGAAGTCGAGCATGTCGCTCGGATCGAATCCGCCGCTGGAGCAGCCGCCCAACAGGCCCGTGAAGGCGATCAGGACGGTGGCTGCGATCAAACGTGGCGTGCGGCGCATCTTGTGTCTCGTTTGCGTCAGAGGGCCGTCGTCAGCTTTTGGCGACGGGCGGCAGCAGAGCCTGCAGCGCCTCGGCGCGCGAGCGCAGGCTGGGCGGCGTTTCACCGTCTTCGGTAATCGCGTCGAGCCATTTGCGGGCCGCGGTCATGTCGTTGTTGCGCCATGCCGACAGCGCCAGCATCTCGCGGGCGCTGTGGCGGAACGTCGATTTCGGCGCGGCGGAGGCTTCCAGCCGCTGCTGCATGTCGGCATAGCTGGCGCTGTCGAGCAGCAAGCCGGCGGCCCGGATCTTGGCCAGATCCTGCCACTCGCCACCCACGCTGCGATCGGCGGCAATGTCGTCGTACATCTTCGCGGCGGCCTTGGGATCGCGGCTGGCGGCCTCGCCCGCAGCGCGCAACCGCGCCAGGGTGCGATAGCCGGACGGGGCCTTGGCGGCGAGCTCGGTGAAGGCCTTCTCGGCGTCCGCGTGCTTGTCCTGCTCGGACAGCTCGACGGCCTTCTCGAAGGCCGCGCCGGCCTCGGCGGCCTTCTTCGAACTCGAGATATTGGTAGCCGCGCCAGCCGCCGACGGCGGCCACGATCAGCACCATCAGGGCGATGAAGTAGATCGAATACTTGTCCCACAGCTTCTTGAGCTGTTCGCGACGTACTTCCTCGTCGACTTCGTCAAATAATTCAGACACTTAAGCTAATCCCATGCCCGTCCGGGTGCGCGCGCCAAAGCGTTCGCGTCAGGAATCCCGTCCCTCGTGGCGGCGAGGTACCCTAACGATATGGCGGTGGCAAGGCAAAGCGAGCCCGATCAAGGCGTTAACCACCCGGGAGAGCCCGGAGCCGCCTGCCCGGCTCAGCTTCCGAGCAGCTCCCGCAACTGCCGCTTCAGCACCTTGCCATTGGCGTTCCGCGGCAATGGCTCGGCGGTGATCGCCATGGTTTCGGGGACCTTGTAGTCGGACAGCCGCTCCGCGCACCAGGCCCGCAGGGCCTCGCTGGCGACCGGGCTGCGCGTCACCACCACGGCGTAGACGCGCTCGCCCAGGACCGGGCAGGCCTTGGCAATGATCGCGCTCTCGATCACGGCGGGATGGCCGGCCAGCACGGATTCGACCTCGGCCGAATAGATCTTCAGCCCGCCGCGATTGATCATGTCCTTCTGCCGGTCGAACACCCGGACAAATCCCTTGGCGTCGACCGAGCCGAGGTCGCCGGAGTGCCAGAAGCCGCCAGTGAAGCTCTCGGCCGTGGCCTTCGGGTTGTTCCAATAGCCCTTGATCACGGAAGCGCCTTGGATCCAGAGCTCGCCGATCTCGCCATGCGGCAGCTCGCGCCCATTCGTTCCCATCGCGACGATGCGCGCGCCCGGGCACGGCAGGCCGACGCTGTCGATATGGCTCTCCGTCAGCTCGCCCGGCATGATGGTCGAGGGCGACGTTGTCTCGGTCGCGCCATAGCAGTTCATCAGCTTCAGGCCGGGGATCTTCGCCTTGAGCTTCTCGATGGTCGCGACCGGCATCGGCGCGCCGCCAAAGCCGCCGATGCGCCAGCTCGACAGATCGTAGCCGTCGAAATCGGGCTGCAGCAGGCAGAGATTGTACATCGCCGGCACCATCACGGTGTAGGTGACGCGCTCGCGCGCGGCGAGCTTGAGATAATCGGCCGCCTTGAACTCCGGCATGATGATCAGCGCACCGGCGCAGCGGATCATGGTCGTGATGTTGGCGACGATGCCGGTGACATGGCCGAGCGGCACCGCGGCGATCGAGCGGTCTCTCTCCGTCAATTGCAGGCAGGACACGAACACCATCGAAGAATGGATGATGTTGCAATGGGCCAGCATTGCGCCCTTCGGCTTGCCCGTCGTGCCCGAGGTGTAGAGGATCATCGCGGTGTCCTCCTCATTGACCTCGACCGGCGCAGGCGCCGGCGTGTTGTCGGCGAGAGCGGAGAAGCGCGACCGGGCCGGATCGTCGTCGATGGCGATGCGGTGGATCACAGCGGGCACATCGCCCGGATCGGGCAGTCGCTCGGCGAGCGCGGCCTCATGGATCAGGATCTTGGCGCCGCAATCCGTGAGCACATAGGCGATCTCCGGCTTCTGCTGGCGCGTGCTGAGCAGCACTGTGACCAGCCCCTCATGTGCGGCGGCGAACAGCAGCAGCGGAAACTCGATGCGATTGCCAAGCAGGATGGCGATGCGGTCGCCGCGTTGCAGGCCGAGCTTGCGAAGACCGGTCGCAATCCGCGCGGCCTGCTCGATGGCTTCTCGCCAGCTGAGGCGGACGCCGCCGCAAATCAGCGCCTCACCATCGCCATTGCGCGCGCAGGCTTCCGCAATCATTGCCCATAGGCTCGACGGCCGATCGCAAAATGCCGGCACCACTCGATCGCCAAAGCGCGCCTCGAACCGCATCGGCGGGATCTGAGATTGCGACCAGTCCATCGAAGGGTCCTCGGCTTGTTGCTCTTGTTATCTTCCGCGCATGGACACCGGGTGTCGTCTTGTGCTGACCGGCTAGACGCCGATCACGGGAACACCGATCACGACGGGGTGGAACGCAAACGCCAGCGCCAGGTAGGCGACGACGCCGACAGCGATCGCAATCAGATCGTTGGTGACGCCGCCCACCGGGATCGGCGGGCCACCGCTGTCGGTGCGATGCTTCAGCGTAATGCGATCATACACCGCCCAACCCAGGAACGAGCCGAACAGGATGATGGAGCCGAGGTCGCCATTGGCGAGCAGATGCGCCGCCGCCCACAGCTTGATGCCGGCCAGCATCGGATGCTTCAGCGTCGCATAGATGCGGCCGCGCAGGTACGAGGCGACCACCAGGATGACGGCGGGCAGCATCAAGGCGAGCGTGATGTGCTTCAGCGCCTTCGGCGGATACCAGACGTCGATCCAGCCGGAACTGCGGTAATGGGCAAAGCCCCAGATGATCAGCACGAGCCCCGCGAGCGAAACCAGCGAATAGAGGATCTTGTAGGTCCCCTCACCTAGTCGTGCGATCGCCTCTGCGCGTGCCTTTCGTTTCGTCGTGAAAATATGGGCGGCAAAAAACAGCACCAGCCCCAGGATCATGACCACAAGACCCACGACATCCTCCCCTAAAGCAGCCCCCGCCTCTGAGGTACCATCGATTGGCCGCCGTTCGCAACTTATGCGCTACTTACCGATCTGCCGATTGTCGACGTACCGGATCGCGATTGGCCGTCCGGCCAACGCGCCGCCGAGTCCGCCAGTGAATTTCAGCGGCAGACATGCCTGCAGCGATGCGTTGATGGCATTGAGATAGGTCGTGCGGGTGCCGGCCGGCACGCCCGCGGTCGCGTATGTGAGGCGCGGCGGGCCGATCAGGCCACCGGCCTTGTTGAAGCTGAAGCGCACCGACATCTGCATGCCGGCGCGCGCATTGTCCGAGGGCGGCGACCAGCAGCTGCGCAGCTCGGCAAAGAGATCGCCGATCGTGTCGAGATCGTGATCAGGCTTCCGGTATTTGGCGCGGTCCGGCTCGGACGGCACGCTCTCGATCGTGAGCTGGAGGTTCTGGCCGTAGGGGTAATCGATCTCGGGAATGCAGGGGCCGGGCTCGAGCGGGCTGCAATAGGATGGCGTGCATGGCCGGCCGTCCAGCACGCTGCACGGCTCGTGCGAAAACGGGATCGGGTTGATCTGGCGGGGCCGCGCGTCGGCGGCGCCCACGGCCAAGAAGGTCAGCAACAGAACCAAGATTGCGCGCAGCATTGAGAAGCACCGCGATGAGCGACCGCAATCATGTTGGGAGATCTTGGAGCGGCTTCAAGCCTACCTTGTGTTCACATGCGCGCGTTCGAACGCGGTGTCGTCGCCCGGCTTGCCGTCTTCGCTAAAGCTACGCCGGCCCAACACCGAAAGCCCGGCGAAGCCTTGGCGGAGCCGGGACCGGGCGACCCAGTACTCCGAGACGGATGTGATTAAATCGAGAGGCCGCGGCGTACTGGATGCCCCGGTCAAGCCGGGGCATGACAGTGGAGGGTGTGGCTGCGTAGCGGAGGGTGTGGCTGCGGCAGCCGGGCGCGCGGCCATCCTACCCCTTCTTCTTGACGTCCTTGACGTTGGTGAACTCGATGCCCTCGGCGCGTTCCCTGGTGTAGCCGAGATAGAACTCGTTTCGCGCCAGATACACGGGATCGCCGTCGACATCGTCGGCGATGCTCGAGGTGTTGGCGGCGATGAAGGTGTCGAGCTTCTTGCGATCCTCCGAGGAGACCCAGCGCGCGAGCTGGAACTCGCTCACCTCGAACTCGACCGGCAGCGAATATTCGGCCTCGAGCCGGGCCTTCAGCACGTCGAGCTGGAGCGCGCCGACGACGCCGACCAGCGCGGGCGCGCCGTCGCGCGGACGGAACACCTGGACCACGCCCTCCTCCGACATCTGCTGGAGCGCTTCCTTCAGCTTCTTCGCTTTCATCGCGTCGGTGAGACGGACGCGGCGGACGATTTCCGGCGCAAAGCTCGGCACGCCGACGAAGTTGAAATCCTCGCCCTCGGTCAGCGTGTCGCCGATGCGCAGCGTGCCGTGATTGGGAATGCCGACCACGTCGCCGGCAAAGGCCTCATCTGCGACCGAACGATCCTGCGCGAAGAAGAATTGCGGACTCGACAGCGGCATGCTCTTGCCGGTGCGCACCAGCTTCGCCTTCATGCCGCGGCTGAGCTTGCCCGAACAGAGCCGCGCAAACGCAATGCGGTCGCGATGGTTGGGATCCATGTTGGCCTGGATCTTGAACACGAAGGCGCTCATGCGCGGATCGGTGGCCTCGACCTTGCGCTGGTCGCTGTCCTGCGCGCGCGGCTCGGGCGCGAACTTGCCGAGGCCTTCCAGCAAGTCGCCGACGCCGAAATTGCGCAGCGCGCTGCCGAAATACACCGGCGTCAAATGACCCTCGCGGAATGCTTCGAGCTCGAACGGTTTTGACGCTTCGGTGACGAGCTCGAGCTCGTCCTTCACCGCCGACGCGTCGAGGTTCGCATTGAGCTTGGCGAGTTCTTCGATCTCGATCTGCTGCGCTGCGCCGGTCTTGGCGCCGCCGCCTTCGAGCAGGCGCACGCCGCCATTGACAACGTCATAGGTTCCGAGGAAGTCGCGGCCGCGGCCGACCGGCCAGGTCATCGGCGTGGTGTCGAGCGCCAGCGTCTTCTCGATCTCGTCGAGCAGCTCGAAGACGTCGCGGCTCTCGCGGTCCATCTTGTTGATGAAGGTGATGATCGGGATATCCCGAAGACGACACACCTCGAACAGCTTCCGGGTGCGCGCCTCGATGCCCTTGGCGGCGTCGATCACCATCACGGCGGAATCGACCGCCGTCAGCGTGCGATAGGTGTCTTCCGAAAAGTCCTCGTGGCCCGGCGTGTCCAGCAGGTTGAAGACGAGGCCTTCGAACTCGAAGGTCATCACCGAGGTCACGACCGAGATGCCGCGCTCGCGCTCGATCTTCATCCAGTCCGAGCGCGTGTTGCGCCGCTCGCCCTTGGCCTTGACCTGGCCGGCGAGGTTAATGGCGCCGCCGAACAGCAGCAGCTTCTCGGTCAGCGTGGTCTTGCCGGCGTCGGGGTGGGAGATGATCGCAAAGGTCCGCCGCCGCGACACTTCAGCGGCAAGCGGAGAACGGGCCGGCAATTCGGCTGCGGTGGTGGCGATGTCGGACATGGCGGGAGCGTTTGGCAGGGAAAATGGGCCTGATCAAGCCTCATTTGGTGATTGCGGAGCCCTCCGGCCAGCCCCATATCGGCCTTTGGGAGGGACGGCTCTCCCTTTCATAGGTCATTGCCTGCGGGGACGGCCCTGCCTTGCACGGAGGGTCGTCATGGCCTGGAGCATCTTGTTCGTCGCCGGTCTTCTCGAGATCACCTGGGCGATCGGCCTGAAATATACCGAGGGCTTTAGCAAGTTTGTTCCGTCGGTCGTCACGCTCGCGGCCATGGCCGGCAGCATCATCCTGCTCGGGGTTGCTCTCAAATCACTGCCCGTCGGAACCGCCTACGCAGTCTGGACCGGAATCGGCGCGGTCGGGCACCGCGACGCTGGGCATCATCCTGTTCGGTGAGCCCGCGACAGCTTTCCGGCTCGCCAGCATCGCCTTGATCATCGCCGGAATTATCGGATTGAAGCTCGTTACTTGACGATCTGGACCGCCCACCAGCTCAGCGCGGCCACGATTGCCGCGGCCGGGATCGTGATCACCCAGGCATAGACGATCGAGCTCGCGACATTCCAGCGCACCGCCGAGACACGGCGCGCCGCGCCGACGCCGACGATCGCGCCGGTGATGGTGTGGGTGGTCGAGACGGGAACGCCGAGGAAGGTCGCCATGAACAGGGTCGCAGCGCCGCCGGTCTCGGCGCAAAAGCCCTGCATCGGGGTCAATTTGGTGATGCGCAGGCCCATGGTGCGGACGATGCGCCAACCACCCATCAGCGTGCCCAGCGCCATCGCGGCCTGGCAGGACAGCACCACCCAGAACGGTACGGAGAATTCGCTGCCGAGATGGCCCTGCGAATAGAGCAGCACCGCGATGATGCCCATGGTCTTCTGGGCATCATTGCCGCCATGGCCGAGCGAATAGAGCGAGGCGGAGGCGAATTGCAGGATGCGGAAGGCGCGGTCGACCGCGAACGGTGTCGAGCGCACTGAGGCCCAGGACACGATCGCCACCAGCATCATCGCGAGCAGGAAGCCGACCAGCGGCGACAGCACGATCGCCAGCACCGTCTTGGACAACCCGCTCCACACCGCCGCCGAAATGCCCGCCTTGGCCATGCCGCCACCGACGAGGCCGCCGATCAGCGCATGCGACGACGAGGACGGGATGCCGAGCGCCCAGGTCACGATGTTCCAGACGATGGCCCCGACCAGGGCCGCGAAGATCACCTGGGCGTCGACGATCGAGGGATCGATGATGCCGGTGCCGATGGTCTGGGCGACGTGCAGCCCGAACACCATGAAGGCGACGAAATTGAAGAATGCGGCCCAGAACACCGCGAATTGGGGCCGCAGCACGCGGGTCGAGACGATGGTCGCGATCGAATTGGCGGCGTCATGCAGGCCGTTCAGGAAATCGAACAGCAGCGCGACGGCGATCAAGCCGACCAGGACGGGAAAACCCAACGCAGCATCCACGGCGCGGCCCCTGCCTTAAAGCTTACGCATGATTTGAGCGGAAAACCGCTGCACACTTTTCCGCATCATGCGCTACACTTGCTCGATGACGATGCTGTTGATCTCGTTGGCGACGTCATCAAAGCGGTCGGCAACCTTTTCGAGATGGTCGTAGATCTCGACACCGACGATGAAGTCCATCGCGTTGCCGTTGCGATGCTTGAGGAACAGCTCCTTCAGCCCGATGTCGTGGAGATCGTCGACACGGCCCTCCAGCTTGCCCAGCTCTTCCGTGATCGCGCTCAGCATGGCGACGTTCGGGCCGATCGACTGCATCAGCGGCAGCGCGCGTCCCACCAGATTGGCGCATTCGATCAGAAGCCCGCCGATCTCGCGCATCGGCGGCTCGAAGGCGCGGACCTCGAACAGCATCACGGCCTTCGCCGTCTGCTGCATCTGGTCGATGGCGTCATCCATCGAGGTGATCAGGTTCTTGATGTCACCGCGGTCGAACGGGGTGATGAAGGTACGGCGCACTGCCGTCAGCACCTCGCGGGTGATGTTGTCGGCGTCGTTCTCGAACTGATTGACGCGCTGGCAATAGACCGGCGTCTCCTCGCCCCCGTTGAGCATGCCCTGGAGCGCGATCGAGCCCTGGATCACAGTCTGGGCATGACGGTCGAACAGGTCGAAGAACCGTTCTTCCTTGGGCAGGAAAGCACGAAACCATCGCATCATGGGGACAGGCTACCGGTTGGAAATGGCCCGGCCCGGGAGGGGCCGTCATGAAACTGTCATAGACCATTTTCGATCCACGCGCGTGTCATCTCGCGCCCGCGGAGCCGGGTCATCCACCGCTTTCAAGCGACTGGTAAATCGATTTAAAATCAGCTACTTAGAGCGATCGCCGGAAGTAATGCGCGATTTCACCGATGACGCCGCGGCGGAAGGTGAGCACGCAGATCACGAAGATCCCACCCTGGATCACCGTCACCCACTGGCCGAAGCCCGCCAGATATTGCTGCATGGCGATGATCACGAAGGCGCCGATCACGGGACCGAAAATGGTTCCGAGACCGCCGACCAGCGTCATCAGCACGACTTCGCCCGACATCGACCAGTGCACGTCGGTGAGCGAGGCGTTCTGCGCCACGAATACTTTCAGCGCCCCGGCAAAGCCGGCCAGCGTGCCCGACAGGATGAAGGCCAGGAACTTGTACTGGTCGGTGCGGTAGCCGAGCGAGATCGCCCGCTGCTCGTTCTCACGGATCGACTTCAGGACCTCGCCGAATGGCGAGTTGATGATGCGGAAGATCAAGAGGAAGCCGGCGAGGAAGCCGATCAGCACGACGTAATAAAGCACCGTCGGCTTGGACAGATCGAACACGCCGAACATGTGACCTTGCGGGATGCCCTGGATGCCGTCCTCGCCGTGGGTGAACGGCGCCTGGAGGTAGATGAAGTAGAGGAGCTGCGACAGCGCCAGGGTGATCATCGAGAAATAGATGCCCTGGCGGCGGATCGAGATGTAGCCCGTGATGATCGACAGCACGAACGCCGCGGCGATGCCGACGAGAATGCCGAGCTCGGGCGGCAGCGCCCACACCTTCAGCGCATGCGCACTACAATAGCCCGCGGTTCCCAGGAACATGGCGTGGCCGAACGACAGCAGCCCGCCATAGCCGACCAGCAGATTGAAGGCGCAGGCGAGCAGCGCAAAGCACAGCGCCTGCATCACGAAGAACGGATAGACTCCCGTGAACGGCACCGCCGCCAACAGCAGGGCCATCACCACGAACACGATCATCTCGTCGCGCATGGCGCGAGGGGTTGTCGGCAGCGTGTCGTCCGTCAGGGTCGTCATGTCAGGCTGCCCTTCCCGTCAATCCCGTTGGCTTCACCAAGAGCACCAGCACCATCAGCACGAACACGACGGTGTTGGAGGCCTCGGGGTAGAAATACTTGGTCAGGCCCTCGATCACGCCGAGCGCAAAGCCGGTGATGATGGAGCCCATGATCGATCCCATGCCGCCGATCACGACCACCGCGAACACGACGATGATGAGGTCCGCGCCCATCAGCGGTCGCACCTGGTTGATCGGCGCCGACAGCACGCCCGCGAGCGCGGCAAGGCCGACACCGAGACCGTAAGTCAGCGTGATCATGCGCGGTACGTTGATGCCGAAGGCGCGCACCAGCGTCGGGTTTTCAGTGGCGGCGCGCAGGTATGCCCCGAGCTGGGTCTTCTCGATCAGGAACCAGGTCGCAAGGCACACCGCCAGCGAGAACACGACGACCCAGCCGCGATAGACGGGTAAGAACATGAAGCCGAGATTCATGCCGCCCCTGAGCTGGTCCGGAATGGCATAAGGCAGACCGGAGGAGCCGAAGTAGTTCTGGAACACGCCCTGCACGATCAGCGCAATGCCGAAGGTCAGGAGCAGGCCGTAGAGATGATCGAGCCCGGTCAGCCATTGCAGCATGGTCCGCTCAAGGATCATGCCGAAGATGCCGACGATGATGGGCGCGAGCAGCAACGCCCACCAATAGTTGATGCCGCCGAGGCTCAACAGGAAATAGGCGACGAACGCGCCCATCATGTAGAGCGCACCATGGGCGAAATTGATGATGTTGAGCATGCCGAAGATCACGGCAAGCCCGAGACTGAGCAGCGCGTAGAACGAGCCGTTGATCAGTCCCACCAGTAGCTGAGCGTATAGAGCCTGCATCGATCGATCTCGTACCCAGTCCCGTTTTGTTGACGACGGTGCCCGCCAGCGGACGCTGTCGGTACTACTTCTTCACCAGCGGACAGGCGCTTTCCGAAAGCGGCCTGAAAGCCTGGTCTGCCGCCGTCGTGCCGATCAGCTTGTAGTAGTCCCACGGCCCCTTCGGATTCCTCGGGCTTCTTGACCTCGAACAGATAGGCGGGATGGAGCTTGCGGCCGTCCGCGCGGATCGTGCCCTTGCCGAACAGTGGATCGTCCGTCGGAATTTCCTTCATCTTGGCGACGACCTTGGCGCCATCGTGCGGATTGCCACCCAACGCTTCCAGCGTCTTGAAATAATGGATCAGGCCCGAATAGACGCCGGCCTGCACCATCGAAGGCATCGCCTTGTTCTTCATCTTTTCGGAGAAACGCTTGGAGAAGGCCCGGGTGCCGTCGTTCAAATCCCAATAGAAGGTTTCGGTGAAGTTCAGCCCCTGCGCCACTTTCAATCCGAGCGCATGGACGTCGGTGATGAACAGCAGAAGCCCGGCGAGCTTCTGGCCGCCTGCAACGATGCCGAATTCCGCCGCCTGCTTGATCGTGTTGGTGGTGTCGCCACCGGCGTTCGCCATACCGATGATCTTCGCTTTCGACGCCTGCGCCTGCAGGAGGAACGAGGAGAAGTCCGCGGTATTGAGCGGATGCTTGACGCTCCCGATCACCTTGCCGCCTGATTTGACCACCACCGCAGCGGTGTCGCGCTCGAGCGCGTGACCAAAGGCGTAGTCGGCGGTCAGAAAGTACCAGGTGTCGCCGCCGGCCTTCACCAGCGCCTGTCCCGTGCTGTTGGCCAGCATGTAGGTGTCGTAGACCCAGTGGATCGTGTTCGGCGAACATTGCGCGTTTGTCAGATCGGACGTCGCCGCACCCGTGTCGATCAGAATCGAATTCTTTTCCCTGACGACATTGTTCACCGCCAGCGCCACGCCGGAGTTCAGCACGTCCATGAAGACGTCGACCTTCTCGACATCGATCCACTGCCGCGCGATCGCGGTGCCAATGTCGGGCTTGTTCTGATGGTCGGCGGAGATGAGATCGACCTTCCAACCCTTGGCTGCAAGCCCGGAATCCTCGATCGCCATCTGCGCGGCCAGCGTCGAGCCGGGACCTCCAAGGTCGGCGTAGAGCCCGGAGTTGTCGGTGAGCACGCCGATCTTGATGGTCTTGTCCTGCGCTATCGCGCCGCTTGTCGCGGCAAGTGCCAGCGCGGTGCCGAGCAAAAATGAAGCGATCGACCGGGTGTTCATGCGGCTTCCCTCTCTAAGTATTCTCGTTGGTTCTAACTTCTTTGGCAGTTCTAGACGCCGAGATAGGTGTGGAGCTTGTCCATGTTGGCGGCAAGCTCGGCGTTGGAAAAACCGTCAATGATCTTGCCGTGCTCGACCACGTAATAGCGGTCGGCGACGGTCGATGCGAAACGGAAGTTCTGCTCGACCAGGAGGATGGTGAAGCCCTCCTTCTTGAGCCGTGCAATGGTGTGGCCGATCTGCTGGATGATGACGGGCGCAAGGCCCTCGGTCGGCTCGTCCAGCATCAGGAAGCTCGCGCCGGTGCGCAGGATGCGCGCGATCGCGAGCATCTTGCTGCTCGCCGCCCGACAGCTTGGTGCCCTGGCTGTTGAGCCGCTCCTTCAGGTTCGGGAACAGGTCGAAGATCTGATCGAGCGGCAGCCCGCCTTCGCGGACCACCGGCGGCAGCATCAGATTCTCCCGCACGTCGAGGCTGGAGAACATGCCCCGCTCCTCGGGGCAGAACGCGATGCCCATGCGCGCGATCTTGTCGGAGGTCGCGCGGATGATGTCCTGGTTGTTGAACTTCACCGAGCCCGAGCGCTTGCCGATGATGCCCATGATCGACTTCAACGTGGTCGTCTTGCCGGCGCCGTTGCGCCCGAGCAGGGTGACGACCTCGCCCGCACTCACGTCGAAGTTGATCCCGTGCAGGATGTGAGACTCGCCGTACCAGGCTTCGAGGTTGCGGACTTGAAGGATGTTTCCGCCGGTCGCAGCCTTTGCCGGAGCCTCGGCGATCGCAGTGTCAGGCATGACCGGCTCCCAGATAGGCTTCCTTGACGCGCTCGTCCTTGGTGAGCTCGGAGTAATGGCCTTGCGCGAGCACCTGCCCGCGCGTCAGCACGGTGATGATGTCGGAGAGATTGGCCACGACGCTCAAATTATGCTCGACCATCAGAATGGTATATTTCGCGGAGATGCGCTTGATCAGCGCCGCGATCTTGTCGATGTCCTCGTGACCCATGCCGGCCATCGGCTCGTCCAGCAGCATCATCTCGGGGTCGAGCGCGAGCGTGGTTGCGATCTCTAGTGCGCGCTTGCGCCCGTAGGGCATCTCGACCGCGGGCGTATTGGCAAACTCGCTGAGGCCGACATCGTTCAACAGCTCGCGCGCGCGATCGTTGAAGCGGTTGAGCACGGACTTGGAACGCCAGAAGTCGAACGAAGAGCCGTGCTGGCGCTGAAGTGCGACGCGGACGTTTTCCAGCGCCGTGAGATGCGGAAACACGGCCGAAATCTGGAAGGAGCGAACCAGGCCCATACGGGCCACATCCGCCGGCGCCATCGCAGTGATGTCCTGCCCCTTGTACAGGATCTTTCCGGCAGACGGTTTAAGGAACTTGGTCAAAAGATTGAAGCACGTCGTCTTGCCGGCGCCGTTCGGCCCGATCAACGCATGAATGCTCCCACGGCGAACCTTGAGCGCAACGTCGCGGACGGCGAAGAAGCCCGCGAACTCCTTGGTCAAGCCTTCCGTTTCGAGAATGAACTCATCGGCCAAACAGATTTCCCCCTGCCCGCGCGTGCCGCGCGTGGCTGTCCTTGTTGACTTCGGCTTTCCGGAGGCCTTGGAGCCCATTCGGAACGCCGCCTCCCGGCGCGGAATATGCCGGAGGTGACGGGGGTTAGGCAAGGCGGAAAGCTGAGCAGATCAGGCCTCCGGCTGGGATACAAATGCTCCCTTAGTCGGAGATGCTTTGATGTCGTGCCTGCCCGGCCTCCCGGTTCGCGAAGCACCGGTCATCAAGCCGTCGTTAACGGTCTTTCGTCTCCCGCGCCAGCCTTCATAGAAAATTTTCCCGCGGCGAGGATCATGTGCGGGTTTTGACATGCCGGGAATATTGTTTTGGATTTCGCAAGCACCGCGCCCTCCGTCGTCAAGTCGATCAGGCAGCGTGATCTCCTGAACACGTGGCTGCGACTTTATGCGCGCCAGCAGGTCGCACCGGCGATCTGGGAGTACCAGCCTGCGCGACTCGAGGAAGAGCTGTCCGATCTCATCTATTACACGGTGGACAATTCGACGCCGACGCCGCACCTGACCATCCAGAGCGAAGGCACGCGCATCTCGCGCGCTTATGGAAATACCGGCAAGGGCACCCTGCTGCACGACTATGTCGGACCGCGGCTCGCGCCCTTCGTGATGCCGATCTATCACGAATGCGTCGCGCGCGCGCTTCCGATCTATAGCGTTGCCGACATCGATGACATCTACGGTCGCATCGTCGCCTATGAACGGCTGCTGCTGCCGTTCCTGACCGAGGACAAGGTCAGCCACGTCATCGCGTCGGTGAAGACCTTCTGCGAAGACGGCGGCTTCGAGATCAAGAATCTGATGCGCGGAAATGACGCGCCGCCGCGTCCGAGGCTGCGGGCCGTAATTGACCGCGACCTCTTTCATCGTGCGCCCGGCCGCATCGCAGCGGCCGATGTGGTCGAGCTCGCCGATCAGCCCGGGCCAAGCATCACCGCCGAGATCATCGAGCTAAGCTAGCGCGCCTTTGCTCCAACGTTCTTGGCCGCGATTTCCTTGGTATAAATGTCGGGCTTGAAGCCGACCAGCAGCTTGCCGCCGATTTCCAGCACCGGCCGCTTGATCATTGATGGTTGCGCTAGCATCAACGCCAGCGCCTTCTTCTCACCGAGGCCTTCCTTGTCGGAATCGGAGAGCTTCTTGAAGGTCGTGCCGGCGCGATTGAGCAACGTCTCCCAGCCGACCTTGTCACTCCACTGCTTGAGCTTGTCCTTCTCGACTCCCGCCGTCTTGTAGTCGTGAAACTCGTAAGGCACGCCATGGCTGTCGAGCCAGGTGCGCGCCTTTTTCATGGTGTCGCAGTTCTTGATACCGTAGATGATGTTGGGCAAGTCGTTCCTCGCGCATGCGTCGTATCGTGACCGCCGCGTTGTACGAAACTCCGGTTCGCGCGACAATATTGCGAACGACGCCACTTCCCGAACGGATAGATCATGCACGTCACCCACGATCCCGCGGCCGCCGCCTCGCCGACCATCGACTTCAACAGCTTTCTTGCGGTCGATATCCGCGTCGGCACCATCGTCGACGCCAAGCCGTTCCCGGAGGCGCGCAAACCGGCCTGGCGGCTATGGATCGACTTCGGTCCTGTGATCGGCGTCCGCAAGAGCTCGGCGCAGATCACCGAAAATCATCCGATCGAGTCGCTGGTCGGGCTGCAGGTCGCGGCCGTCGTCAATTTCCCGCCGCGCCAGATCGGCCCGGTCGTATCCGAGGTGCTGACACTCGGTTTCCCCGATGCTGCCGGCAAGGTCGTACTGGTGCAGCCAAGCAAGCCCGTGCCGAACGGCGGACGGCTGTTCTAGCGGCACACGATCAAGGACCGGGCCGCCGCCTCTGTCGGCGTCCCGCAACGACTCAATCCGCTTTTTCACGGCGTCGGGAGGTCCGGACTTGACCGAAACATCTTTTGGCAATAAAAATGACTGACTAGTCATTTTTTATTTGGATCGGCTTGTCTTGGCTTTCATTGGCCGATTACTAAAACGATCGATCGGTCAGCTATTTAAGGGACCACCAAATGCCCAAGATCAGCGACAAGCAACGCGAAGGCCGGCGCCAGCAGATCCTCGAAGCTGCCCTCGCCTGCTTCGCTGAAGACGGTTTTCACCAGACCGGCATGGCCGACATCGTCAAGCGATCCGGACTGAGCCATGGCGCGGTCTATCTCTACTTCCAGAGCAAGGACGATCTGATCGAAGCGCTCGCCGATGACCGGCACCGCCGCGAAGCCGTGCTCAACTCGGTCGCGCAAGGATCGGGCGATCCGATCGAAGGACTTCACGCGCTGGTCCGCGTCTATGCGCAATGGCTCACCGATCCCACCGGCGAAGCGCGGCGTCGCGTCGGCATCCATGGCTGGGCCGAGGCGCTGCGCAACCGCCGCGTCCGTACCAGCGTCGTCGAGGGCATCGACATGCCTCGCGCGCTGATCGTCGCACTCATCGAGCGTGGCCAGCATGCCGGCCTCATCAAGCGCGACCTCAGTGCGGACGCGATCGCGCGCGTGCTGATCGCGATCTTCCAGGGTTTTGTGCTGCAAAAGTGCTGGGGCGAGGATGTTGACGTCGAGGCCTGCATGGCAGCCGTGACCGGCGTGATCGAGGGCTTTCGCGCGACCAAGTCTGATATGAAGCGACGAACCAGGACGTGAGCGATGTCCTGGATTAACGACCTCCTCGCTGGCGCCGGTGTCGGCCTCGTCGGCGGGCTGACATCGGGCTTCATGGGCGTGAGCCCGGGTGGCGGCCTCGTGATCTTCTCCGTCCTGCTGCTCGGCGCCGAGCAGCACGTCGCGCAGGGCACGTCGCTGATCGCGCAGGTGCCTCCGACGGGCCTTGCGGGCGTGCGCCGCTACTGGCAGAGCGGCAAGCGCAGCCGGTTGCCATGGATCGGCTGGATCGGCCTCGGATTCCTGATCGGTGGCGCCGGCGGCGGTTACGCCGCGGCCGCGGTCTCCGACTCGGTCCTGCAATGGACTTATGTCGTGTACCTCGTCGCGCTGATCGCTCTGCTGATCCTGCGCCGCGAGCGGAAGGACGCGAGCAACGAGGCCGGCGACCGCAATGATCTGCCCTGGCTACCCCTGCTTCTGATCGGCATGCTTGCCGGATTTTCGTCCGGCTTCATGGGCATCGGCGGAGGCCTCGCGATCACCGTCGGCCTCGCCGCGGGTCTTCGCGTCCCGCAGCATCAGGCGCAACTCGTCAGCCTCATCTTCTCGGTGATCCCGACCAACATTCCGGCCGCCTGGATCTACTGGAGCAAGGGCTTGATGGTCGGCTGGCCCGCCATCATCGGCATTTTGGCCGGACTCTGGATCGGCACCGATCTCGGCGCACGCGCGGCCAATGGCGTCAGCAAATCGCTGCTGCGCCGGATGATGATCGGCTTCGTCGCATTGATGGCGCTCTACATGAGTTACAAGGCGCTGTTCTAGCCTCACGGCCGCTTCGGAATATTCAGCCCTCGCTGCACCGCCGGACGCGCAAGGCCCCGTTCGAGCCAGGCACCGACCGACTTGAACTGGCTGAATGCGACGAGATCGCCGGCGCCGTAGAAGCCGATGAGATTGCGCACCCAGCCGAGCATGGAGATGTCGGCGATCGTGAAGTCGTCATCCATGAACCATTGCCGACCGGCGAGATGCGTCTCCATCACGCCGAGCAGGCGCTTGGACTCGTCCACGTAGCGTTCGAGCGGCCGCTTGTCCTCGAACTCCTTGCCGGCGAATTTGTGGAAGAAGCCGACCTGGCCGAACATCGGCCCGATGCCGCCCATCTGGAAATGCACCCACTGGATGGTCTGGTAGCGGCGTGCGGCGTCTTCCGGCAGAAGCTTGCCGGTCTTCTCAGCGAGGTATTGCAGGATCGCGCCGGACTCGAACAGCGGCAGCGGCCTGCCGCCGGGGCCGTTGGGATCGAGAATCGCCGGGATCTTGCCGTTCGGATTGAGCGAGAGGAATTCGGTCGTCTTCTGGTCGTCCTTGCCGAAATCGACAAGATGGACTTCGTAGGGCAATCCGATCTCCTTCAGCATGATCGAGACCTTGACGCCGTTCGGCGTCGGCAGCGAATAGAGCTGAAGCAGTTCGGGATGTTTCGCCGGCCAACGTTTGGTGATGGGAAAAGCAGATAGAGCGGACATCGGGACCTTTGATGCATGGACTGAGGCGTGCTCAATCTAGGCAGGACGCCGTGCGGCGCAAGTCACTATTCGTCCCTGCGAGGTCCCTGCGAGCCCTCGCTTATGGCGGCAGCGTTGCCATCGCCACGACCGGAGTCATTGCGTCGTGTTGCAGTCGGTACTCGATGAACCGTTGACCCGTGATCAACAGCAGAGCCGTAAAGGCAATCGCCAGCATCGCGGTCGCCAATTGGCAGACGTCGTACATGGTGTTTTGTCCCTCAACAGTCATTGGCCAACGACCGTTCAAGGACCATGTTCCTCGCCCGCTTGAAAATATTGCCGCTTTTTCCCACTCCCCGAGACAAGGCCATCGCACTGTTCCAACCGCCCGCGCAGGGACCATTGAGGCTTCCAAGCGTTATCGCCGGATGAGCATCGAGAAGCGCGCCCTGCTCGACCATGCTGAGCGGTGTCGCCGTGTCGCCGGCGAACTCGCGCATAACGCCGCCGCGCGGCGGTTGCAGTCAATGGCCGAGGAGTACGAGGAGAGAGCAGCAAGACTGGACGACGATGGCGTTGATGTGAAGCAGAGCCATGCCCGTCGCTGCCACGCGGGAGACGGAAGCGATCGCGAGGGCCACGGAGGCCTCAATAGTTGATCTCCATTCTCAGCCCCCGCGGATCGATCTCGTCGTCGCCGACACGTTGCGTGCTATCGCGCGCCGCGACCGCGCAGGCGCAGGCATCGATGAGATCATCGCGGCCGATACCGGTGCGGTAGCGAAGCGTCAACCATTTCGGCAGGCGCGTGAATCCGCGCTGCTCCAGGAGCGCGATGCGCTGTTCGCGGCCTTGCGCCGATGTCTTCTTCGCAAGATGGACTCGTCCTGCCAGATTCCAGAAAATCAATTCCGGATGGGCTTCGCCGATGCTGGCTTGACGCGCCGGCGTCATGATCGCGTCGACGTCCCTAATCTTGTCTCTGATGTTCCAGAGCTGCGCGGACACGCCCCTGCCCTCGCCCTCATGCGCCCAATAATGGCGATTGGCCGCCGCCATATCCGGAAACGTCCAGAGGTCGCGGCGCGCGCCGAGAAATACGGCAGGCCCGATCAATTCGCGTGCACGCAGATCGCAAGCGCGATAGCCGCTCGGATTCAACCCGATCGGCATGTCGATCATCGCACGCGCATGCGGCATCGCGAGCAGGCGCGTCAGGCCCGGTGAATAATCGAAGCCGTGATCGCCGCGCTCATCGATCCAGGCCGCGACCCAACCGAAGCGAAATCCATCGAGACCGAGATAGGTTGGCACGTCGTGCGTCCGTCATTTCCAATTTCTCACGCGCGCCGCTTGACGCCCGCAAGTTGCGGGCGTATGTCCCGCGCCCTCGCGATCACTTCCGTTCGCGAAAACAGTGAACCCAGTGATGAAGCACAGCTACGAAAGATTTGCGCGACTGTCGAATGGCCTGCGGCCAATCGATTGCGCATGCCCGGCTCATGGGAGCGATCTTGCCTGACCGCAAGATCGACACTCCACTTCTCACGGACCCTCCCGAGCCTGCCGCTCCGGAGGGTTTTTTGTTGCCCGCCGCGCGGCCCATTCAGACATCCCGGCAATGGCCGGAACCGGAGACCCGGATCCCGGGGCTCGCGCAAACGATGCGCGTGCCAAACCGCCTGGACTTCGCGTCAGCGGCTTCTCTGAGGCGCCCCGGTTGCGTGGATCGCTGCGTCGGAGACGGCGTTTAATTGATGCGCAACGACAACGACCCCGGACGCGGGACTGCGCCCCGGGGCCAAGCAGGACTCAAGGCCATGCGACGACCCGATCCCTACACGGAACGCGCCCGCGAGCTCTGCCTCGCCGCCGGCATCGATCCCGACTCGCGCGTCGGCGAAGGACGCGGCCAGCCGGCCTGGTGCTCGTACCGGGACGCCGCGCGCAAGGAGCAGCTCGCCCGCGAGGCCAACACCGCCGCGAGCGAGATCGCGAACCTGCGTCCGCAGGAGGCGCGCTTCCAGAACGCGCCGCTGAAGATCTTCGGCCCGCATGAGGAGGCGACCGTGGCGCAGATGCGCAACTGCATGGCGGTCGGCAATGTCGTATCCGGCGTGATCTGCGCCGATGGCCATCTCGGCTACGCCCAGCCGGTCGGCGGGGTCATCGCCTACGAGAAGCAGATCAGCATCTCCGGCGTCGGCTTCGACATCGGCTGCGGCAACATGGCCGCAAAGCTCGACACGCGCTTCGACGACATCGCCAACATCGTGCCCACGATCATCCGCGACGTCGCCAAGACAATCTCGTTCGGTGTCGGCCGCGCCAATGCCGAGCGGGCCGAGCACGCGCTGTTCGACGACGGCGATGCCTGGCGCGAGAGCGACATGGAGGCCTACCGTCAGAAGGCGATGAGCCAGCTCGGCACGGTCGGATCGGGCAATCACTATGTCGACCTCATGCGTGACGAGGAAGGCTTTGTCTGGATCGGCGTCCACTTCGGAAGCCGCGGCCTCGGACACACCTCCGCGACGCGCTACCTCAAGGCCGCCGGCGGCAAGGATGGCATGAACGTCCCGCCCGCCGTGGTCGACGAGGAGTCCGAGCTCGGCCGCCGCTACATCGCGGCGATGCATCTCGCCGGGCGTTACGCCTATGCGGGTCGCGAGTGGGTCGTCGAGCGAGTCCGCCAGATCATCGGCGGCAGCGTGATCGAGAGCGTGCACAACCACCACAATTACGCCTGGCGTGAGACCCACGAGGGCAAGGATCTGTGGGTGGTGCGCAAGGGCGCGACGCCGGCGTTTCCCGGCCAGAAGGGATTCGTCGGCGGCTCGATGGGCGACGATGCCGTCATCCTCGAAGGCGTCGACAGTCCGGAGGCCAAGGCTTCGCTGTACTCGACCGTGCACGGCGCCGGCCGCCTGTTCGGACGACGAGAGGCGAAGCGGCGCTTCTCGCGCGCGGAAATGGACCGATGGCTGAGCGAGCGCGGCGTCACCCTTGTTGGTGCCGACCTCGATGAGAGCCCGATGGCCTATCGCCGCCTGCCGGACGTGCTGGCGCAGCACGCCGGCACCGTGCGGGTGCTGCACACGCTGCGGCCGTTCGCCGTCGCCATGGCCGGCGAAGGCGAGTTCGATCCGTGGAAGGACTGACGCAAACAGCGAGTGGGAGGTAAGCTTCCCCACTCGCAACACTTTCGTGTCTTTGCCCGGTGACGCGTTGCGCCGTGTCTCATCTCGTCAGATATTCGCGCGTCAGGGCGCGGGCGCGATGCAGGCGGGCCTTGACGGTCTGCCTGGAAGCTCCGAGCGCGGCGGCGATCTCGTCGATGGTCATTTCCTTGACGTCGCGCATCAGGGCGACATCGCGATAGTGCGGCGGCAGGCCTCGAAGGCGGCGGCCACATCGAGCCGCAGATCGGCTTCCGGGCGAGCCAGCAGCGCCGCCTCCGCCTCGCCGTCGTCGATCGCCGGCGCAAGGCCTGCCTTGCGCGCGAGCCGCAGGCATTCGCGGCGGACCGCGCTGAACAGCCAGGCCGAAAACGCCAGCAGCGAGCGGATCGTCCCGACATGGCGGAACAGGATCCACATCGCTTCCTGCGTCGCATCCTCGGCATCGGCCGAGCTGCGGCAGGTCGCCCGCGCATAGCGGCGGATGTCGGGCTGTGCCGTCTCCAGCAGACACGCGATCGCCTGGGGGTCGCCGAGCCGCGCGGCCTCGAACAGATTTGGCGAGATCGCAGCCGCGCTCACGATGTCCCTCCCTTGCCGATGCCGGCCATCGCGCACATCGGGCAATAGCCGACGAGGCCGGTCACTGCTAAGCGCGCGCCGCCGAGCGCGACCAGCCACGCCGCGGAGCCGGCGAGATAGACCAACGCTGCGACCGCGACCCCGATACCCAAGACGACCCGCACCGCCTGATGCGGGCCGCCGATGTTCTTCCTGTGAAATCCCATCACATCCTCCGATATGGGCCGAGACTGATCGTCTCGACCATCTAGAGGGCGCGATCCCCAAAAAGGATTCGCAGCGTCGGAAGATTTTTTCGGGATCAGCCTCCGGCCGCCTGATAAGCTAGGCGCTTGAACTCGAAGAAGAAGGGATTCCAGAATCCCATGTAGCGCTGGGCCATCAGCACGCCGGCGGTGTTGGCCTCAGGGCAGATCCACCAATGGGTGCCAGCAAGCCCGCCCCACTGGAATTCGCCAATCGAATTCGGCGGATCGAACGACGTCGGTGCGAAGGTGACGGCACCGCCGAGGCCAAAGCCCTTGCCGGGGATCGGCCCGAGATTGGCGAAGCGGATGGTCTGGCCGGCGGGCAGTTGGTTCGTCATCATCTGCCGCAGCGTCTCCGGCTTCAGCAGCGCATCAGAACCGGGCAGCAGCGCGCGCACCAGCGCCAGCATGTCGGCCAAGGTCGAGACCAGACCGCCGCCGCCGGACAACCGCGGCAACGGCCGCCGATAGGCCTGAGGATAAGGCAGATGATCGGCCCGCGTGAGGCCGGGCTTCATCGGATCAAGCACATCAGCGCCGTTATAGAGTGCGACCAGCCTGCCCTGCTGCGCTTCCGGCACGTGGAAGCCGGTATCGATCATGCCGAGCGGATCGAAGATGCGCGCCTTGAGGAAGGCGTCGAGCGGCTGGCCGGAGACGACCTCGACGACACGGCCGAGCACGTCGGTCGCCACCGAATATTCCCAGCCGGTGCCGGGATGATAGGACAACGGCAGATCGGCAAGCCGGTCGATCATGTCGGCGAGCGGCGTCAGCGGATTGAGCACGCGCGCCTCGTTGTAGCCTTTGAACAGCACCGTGCCGGGATCGAAGATGCCGTAGCTGAGCCCGGACGTGTGGGTCAGCAGCTGGCGGATCGTGATCGCGCTCCTCGCCGGCTCGACATCGCTAAGGCTCGCAGCACCCGGCTTCAACACCTTGCGATGGCCGAGCTGCGGCAGAAATTTCTCGACGGCATCATCGAGCCCGACGCGGCCTTCCTCGACCAGCAGCATGATGGCGCAGGTGATGAAGATCTTGGTGTTGGAGAAGGCGCGGAAGATGTGGTCGGGCCGCAGCGCAGTGCTGCTCTCGCGGTCGGCGAACCCGACGCATTGCTGGTCGACGACATCGCGGCCCCGCAGCACCGCCCAGGATGCACCCGGGATGATCTCCTGATCGACGTAACGCTGCATCGCCGTCCGTGCGGCGGAAAAATCTGGTGTCCTGGCGTCCATGTGTTTTCCCCAATGATCGTCGGGTCGGATATAGCGGGAATTCGCGGGAAATGAAGATCCCCCGCGAGCGCTATCCTCCCTTCATGAACGCAGTGACATGCAGGCGACGCCGAATCCGCATGCCCTGCCGCTCGTACAGCGCAATCGCAGACGTATTCTTGGTAAACACGTGCAGGAACGGAAATTCGCCGCGGGCCTCGATCTGCCGCGCGACCGTCGCGAGCAGCGCCTGCGCATAGCCGCGCCCGCGATGATCAGGGTGGACGCAGACGGCCGTCATCTCCGTGAAATTGCCTGGCTTCATCCGCTCGCCGGCCATCGCGATCAGTTCGCCGCCGGCACGGATGCCGAAGAACGTGCCGAGTTCGTGCGTGCGCAGCGCGAATGGACCGGGCTTGGTCAGCTCGGTCAGCGCCATCATGGCAGGCACGTCGGCGGGCCCCAGCGTGACGATCTCGGCATCGCGGAGCGGACTGTCGGCCGGCGATCCGATCATCTGCTCGCCGCTCTCGGCGAGCACGACCTTGAAGCCGGCGGGGACATCGACGGGCTCCGGCGTGAACAATGCAGCGACCTGCGAGCCCGACATGAGATCACCGAGCGCGGCGAAGCTCGCCGCCGACATGTCGACCATGTCGGCAAAGGGCGTCATGTCCACGGGATAGCGCAGCGCGCGCGGGCCGCCTTCGGCCAGATGTTTCTGGCTGGTTGTCAGCGCGCTCCAAATCGGACGATCCAGCAGCGCCACATCGCTGTCGGACACCGGCCTAGTCCTTGTCGAAGCTGACGATCACCGCCGCATTGGCGATGAGAATGGGGTCGTTGGCCACTTCCGTGGCCGAGGGAATCTCCAGCCCGCCCTTGACTGCGTTGACGGTCACCGTGCCGTAAGGCAGCTCCTTGGCGACCGCTTCCTTGTCGACGGCTTCCGGATTCGGCACGCCGATCGTGACGTCGACGTACATGTCGTTCGCGGTCTTGCCGATCATCCGGAAAAATCCGAGGCTCGAATGCCTGATCGCGTCCGACACCGCCCGCTTCGCCGCCTTGGTGGCGTCCCTGCCGTGGACGTCGACGCCCATGCCCATCTCGGTGACACAACGAACGCGAGTCATTTCCTGATTCCTGTCATTGGTTTGGTGATTGAGAGTGTCGGCGATCGGAGATCGCGACACAAGTGAGATCCTCACGTTGGTAGGAGGTCTCAGCCGAAAGCTCCGTCATTGCGAGCGCAGCGAAGCAATCCAGACTGTGGCCGCGGAAAGATTCTGGATTGCTTCGCTGCGCTCGCAATGACGAGTGTGGTGAGAGCATCGACTCACGCCTTCGATTTCTCATGCGCCCGCAGCTCGTCGACAAGCACGCGCACGTTCTCCGAATAATCGATTGGGATCGAGACCAGGTGCACGCCGCCCTCCTTGAAGGCCGCCTCCAGCGTCGGGCCGAAGCTGTCGATGCTCGCGATACGATGCCCCTTGGCGCCGTAGGCCTTCGCATAGACGACAAAGTCCGGATTTCCAAAGGTCATGCCGTAATCGGCAAAATGATCGACCGCCTGCTTCCAGCGGATCATGCCATAGGCGTTGTCCTCGAGCACCAGCACGACGAGATTGAGCTTGAGGCGAACGGCGGTCTCCATCTCCTGGCTGTTCATCATGAAGCCGCCGTCGCCGGCGACCGCGAGCACGCGGCGGTCCGGATGGAGCATCGCGGCCATCATCGCCGACGGCAGGCCGGCACCCATCGTCGCCAGCGCGTTGTCGAGCAGCAGCGTGTTGGCGACACGGGTGCGGTAATTCCGCGCGAACCAGATCTTGTACATGCCGTTGTCGAGCGCGACGATGCCGTTCTCCGGGATCACTTGGCGGATCTCGTGCACGATCCGCTGCGGCGTCGGCGGCCAGCGCGCCTCGGTGGCGCGATCGCCGATGTGACTGAGGATCTCTTCGCGCAACGGCAAGAGCGCCGCCGCCTGCGGCAGCTTGCCTTCGAGCCGGTCGGCGAGCAGCTCCAGGCTCGGGCCGACGTCGCCGACGACCTCGGCGTCGGGAAAATAGACCAGCTCGACGCTCGCCGGCGTGTAGCTCACGTGAATCACCTTCGGCCCCGCCGGCCCCATGATGAAAGGCGGCTTCTCGACGGGGTCGTGGCCGATCGCGACGATCAGGTCGGCGGCATCGATCGCGTCATGGACGTAGTCGCGTTCGGACAGCGCGGCAGTCCCCATATAGAGATTGGTGCCGCCGGGCACGGTGCCCTTGCCCATCTGCGTGGTGAAGAAGGGAATGCCGGTCCGCCGCACGAAGCTTGCGATGCCATGCGTCGACCGCGGACGGCTGGTCGCAGCGCCCATCATCACCAGCGGACGCTTTGCGGTCAGGATCATCTCGGCGGCCCGATCGAGCGCGGCGCGATGGGCGACCGGAATTTCGATCGGGTGAACCGGAATGACCGGCGCGGCGGGCACTTCATCGCCGGCGATATCCTCGGGCAATTCGAGATGCACCGGCCCTGGCCGCTCTTCCATCGCGACGCGAAAGGCATCGCGCACCACGGTCGGGATGCTGGAGGCGCTGACGATCTGCCGCGACAATTTCGTCAGCGGCTTCATGGTCGCGACCACGTCGACGATCTGGAATCGCGCCTGCCGGCTGCTCATGATCGGCTTCTGCCCGGTGATCAGGATCATCGGCATCGCGCCGAGATGTGCATAGGCCGCGCCGGTCGACAGATTGAGTGCGCCAGGCCCAAGCGTCGACAGACATACGCCGGGCTTGCCGGTCAACCGCCCATGCGTGGCGGCCATGAAGGCGGCGGCCTGCTCGTGGCGGGTCAAGACCAGCTCGATCCTGGAGGTGCGGAGCGATTCGACGAGATCGAGATTCTCCTCCCCGGGGACACCGAAGATGCGGTCGACGCCCTCGTTCTCCAGCGCTGCGACAAACAGGTCCGATCCTTTGACTTTGCGATCCTGTCCGCTCATGTTGTCCCCGCTTGCTGTGCTGACTCCTGCATGTCACAGGAAGGGCCTATGGTAGCGGCTCGCGCTGCGGACACAACTCACAAAGCGGCGCGCGACCGCTTTAACATCGTCATGCGAGCGCAGCGAAGCACTCCAGACTTTTTCGGCGGATAGATTTCTGGATTGCTTCGCTGCACTCGCAATGACGGAGTTGTCGAGTGGCGGCATACCTCCCTCTCGTGTCCCGGACGCGCTGCAACGCTCTTGGCGTTGCAGCGCGTCCGGGACCCAGCAGGCCGCGCACTCGCTGATGCATGGGCCCCGGCTCTGCAGCGCATCACTTCGTGCTGCGCAGCGTCCGGGGCACGAGACCGTTACGGCGCGCAGCGCAGTCCGAGGTTTTCTGATTTCCCTTCGCTCCATCCGCGTTGCGAATCTCTTCTGCGAGCTCAGGCGCGCTGCCCTTCCCGGCTCGAAGTTCCTCGCCCAACAAATCAGCACCAAATGGCCGCATATGAGTCCGCAACCTTTGGCGGCGTGGAGGATTCATGGTCAGCGACTCTTCTGTCGCGATCTCAACTGCCAACCTCAAAGGAGTTCACATGGCTCTTCTCGGAAACCTGCTCGGCACGGTCGATGGCCTGCTTGGAACAGCAACGGGTGCGCTGTCAGGCGTCGCCGATGCAGGTGGAAGTGCAACGGCCGGCGCCAGCGGCTCGGTCGATCTGTCCCACACGCTCGATGTGGGAGCGCTGATCGAGACCAACCCCAGCATCGACGTGTCCGCGCCCGGGCTTGCGGGAACCGGCGGCATCGACGCATCGATCTCCGCGCCGACCGCGGTCGGCCTTAGTGCGGACGTCGGCCATCTCGATGTCGGTGGCCTCCTCCACGGTCTGGTCTGAGTAGCAATTCCCCAATGACCGATAGTGACGTGGGGCCTCGGCCCCACGTCACGCCATGCGTAGCCGCCAGCGCCCCGGCGCAGGCTCTTTTGACACCTTAAGGACATTCAGATGGCGGCAGCGCTCTTGACGGTCGCGGACGAGGCGGCGGAGCAGCCCTATCGTCGCGGCGACGACGTGCGCGAGGCGCTGAAGAAGCTCTGGCCACACTTTCTCTGGGCCGGACTGTTCTCGAGCGCGATCAACCTGCTCTACCTCTCTTCACCGCTCTATCTGATGCAGGTCTATAACCGCGTCCTGCTCAATGAAAACATCTCCACGCTCGTTCTGCTCACCCTCATCCTCGCCATCGCGCTTCTGACCATGGCAGGCCTCGACGCCGTCCGCGCCTGGATCCTGATCCGCTGCGGCATACGGCTCGACATGGAGCTGTCGACGCGCGTGTTCGAAGCGCTGGTGGTACGATCGGCCGAGCGCGGCGCCTCGCGTGGCGCCCAGCAGCTGCGCGATCTCGACCAGCTCCGCACCTTCGTGACGGGCTCCGGCATTTATTTTGCGTTCGACTTGCCCTGGATTCCGATCTATCTGCTGCTGCTGTTCTTCATCCATCCCCTGCTCGGCCTCGTCGCCACCATCGGCGCGCTGTTGCTGCTGGGGCTCGCAGGCGTGAACGAGGTCCTGACCCGCAATCCCATGAAGCAGGCCGAGGCGTCCGGCAACCAGTCCTACGTCTTCACCGAGAATGTGCTGCGCCACGCCGACGTGATCCGCGCCATGGGCATGCAGCCGGCGGTCGAACGCAACTGGCAGAGCCAGCGCTCCGCGATGCTGGTGCAGCAGGCGGTCGCCAGCGACAAGAATGCGGTGATGACCTCGTCGATCCGGTTCTTCCGCCTGCTGCTGCAATCCCTCATGCTCGGCGCCGGCGCCTGGCTCGCCATCGACCATGCCATCACGCCCGCGACCATTTTTGCGGCCAGCATCGTCATGGGCCGTGCGCTGGTCCCGGTCGAGCAAGCGGTCGGCACCTGGAAGCAGTTCATCGGCGCGCGCGACGCCTACACGCAGGTGCGCGACCTGCTCGCCACCATCGACCTCTCTACCCCGCAGACGATCGTGCCGAAGCAGCGCAACACGGTCGAGGTGCGCGAGCTGGTCTGCGAATTGCCGTCACGGCCCGAACCGGTGCTGAAAGGCCTGTCCTTCGAGCTCGCGGGCGGGAAGGCGCTCGGCATCGTCGGGCCGAGCGGCTCGGGAAAGAGCACGCTGGCGCGCCTCCTGGTCGGCGCGATGGCACCCGCTGCCGGACGGCTGCGCTTCGGCGGGCTCGACTACAATCACTGGGATCCCGTCGAATTCGGCCGTCATGTCGGCTATTTGCCGCAGGATGTCGGCCTGTTCGCCGGCACCGTACGCGAAAACATCGCGCGGTTCGGCGATGCCTCGACCGACGAGATCATCGAAGCTGCCGTTCGCGCCGGCATTCACGACATGGTGCTCGACCTGCCCCGGCAGTACGACACGCGGCTCGGCGTCGGCGGCGTCGGTCTCTCCGGCGGCCAGCGGCAGCGGCTCGGCCTCGCGCGCGCCCTGCTCGGCCGCCCGCCGCTGCTGGTGCTGGATGAGCCCAACGCCAATCTCGATGGGCCCGGCGAAGAGGCGCTGAAGGCCGCGCTGCTCAGCGCCAAGGCCGACGGCGCAGCCGTCATCGTCATCACTCACCGCACCACGATCCTCGACATCGTCGACGTCATGATGGTGCTGCGAAGCGGCATGCTCGACATGCTCGGCCCGCCCGGCGAGGTCTATCAGGCCTTGCAGCAGCAGGCCGCCGCACGGGCGGCCGCATCATGAGCACGCTCGGTGCAACCTATATCGCCGACCGCGAGCGCGCCCATTACGCGCGGCCGGGACGGCCCGCCCTGGTCGGCGCGATCGTGGTCGGCGCATTCGCTTCGGCCATGACGTTGTGGGGCACACTCGCCCCGATCTCGGGCGCGGCCATCGCCAGCGGCAATCTCCAGGTCGAGGGACGACGCCAGAGCGTGCAGCATCCCTATGGCGGCGTGATCCGCCAGCTTCTGGTCCGCGACGGCGCTCACGTCGAAAAGGGGCAGCTACTGCTCGTGCTCGACGACAGTGATCCCCGCGCCAAGCTCGACGTGCTGGTCGCCGACCGCGACGCCTCGCGCGCGGCGCAAGCGCGGCTGATGGCCGAGCGCGACGGCCAGGCCGCGCCGGAGTTCGGCGTCGATCCGAAGGATGCAAGGCCCGCGCTGCGCCAGGCGATGGCGAACGAGATTGCGATGATGGCCGCGCGAAAGCACCAGTTCGAAGCGGAGACCGCCGTGCTCCGGCGCAAGATCGCCGAGCTGAACGCGCAGATCGACGGCACTCAGGCGCAGCTCACCGGCGCCGAGAAGCAACGCGAATTGCTCTCTGACGAGATGACCGGTGCGCAGCATCTGTATGAACAGGGCTACACGCCGAAGACGCGAATCCTGGCCTTGCAGCGCGAGGACGCCAAGCTCCAGGCCGACATCGGCGCGCAGCGTGCCAGTATCGCCGGCATGCAGCAGCAGATCGCGCAGAACGAGGCCGAGATCGCCAAGGCCGAGCGTGCCCGGATGAGCGAGATCACCGATCAGCTGCGCTCGACCGAAAACAAGCTGGCCGAGCTCGCCCCGAAGATCGACGCCGCGACCGACGTCGTCACCCGTACGCAAATCCGCGCGCCTGCGACCGGATCCGTGGTCGGGCTCGACGTGTTCACCGAAGGCGGCGTGATCCAGCCCGGCGCAAAGCTCATGGACATCGTGCCGTCGGACAATCCGCTGATCGCGGATGCGCAACTCAAGCTGTCCGACATCAACGACGTCACGGTCGGCCGCCGCGCCGAAATCCGGTTGACCGGCGTCAACTATGTCGAGCGGCCCCGCCTCTACGGCACCGTGCGAACGGTCTCTGCCGACCGCGTCACCAACGACAAGGCCGGCGGCCCCGGCTATTACGCCGTCGAAGTCTCGCTGGAGCCGGAGGACGTCAAGAAGTCGCGCATCGAATTGCAATCGGGCATGCCGGCCGAGGTGATCGTGCCGACGCGGCCGCGCACGCTGTTCGAATATCTGTTCGGGCCGCTGCGCGACGAGCTGACCCGCGCCTTCCGCGAACGCTGACGAGGAACAATGGCAGCATCCGAGCAGAACAACCGCCGCGCCGAAAAGGCCGAGATTGCCCGCAACATCACGACGGAAGAGACGGTCGCATTCATGACCGCTCTGGTCGCCTTCCTGAAGGAGGCCGAGGCCGCCGGACATCATGGCAGCAGCGATGCTCAACCGAGACCGGTGGATCTGCCGTCCGCCCCCGCGCACCTTGGCGATCCGACGCCGGCTGAGACGACGCCGGGCGACCGCCAACCGATCTCTGGCGATCAGCATGACGCGAGCGCACCTCCGACGGACGAAACGTCAACAGCGCTTCATGCCGACGTCGCGGCTGCCGCCGTGTCGCATGCCGATGGGGGCGTCGATGTCGCCGCCACCCGGGTCGTCCCGGTCAGCGCGACGGCTCCCGCCGACAGTCACGCCGCGACTCCCATTGCTCCCGTCGCGTCCGATCATCCTGGAGGAATCAGCACCAGCTCCACTCACGCCGAAGTCGCGACCTCCGTCTCCATCGATCCGGCGTCGTCCCTGCACGAGCTCGGCAGCACAATCACGAACCTTGTCGACACCTCGCTGGCGGCGGTGTCGCACACGCTGGACAGTCTGAGCACGACAGTGACCCAGTTGACGTCGGCCGTAACCGGAACGATTGGCCAGCTCACCGACAGTGTCACTGGCCTCGTCGGCGGCTTGCTGCATTCCGTCGGTGGCGACACACATGACGCGTCCACCCCCGACCTGTTCAACGCGCTGGTCACGGATATCGTGAGCACGCCGCCGGCCTCGCATCATGACGGCGCCGCGACGCACCATGCCGATATCAGCGGACTCGATACCGCCGGCGCGGTGCCGATGGCGGCGCTGCCACCGCTGACGATGCATCTCGGCTTTCTCGGGCAGCAGAGCGACAGCCATGATCTTCATGACGGCGCGTTCTCGGCGCTCGGCGTGCATCATTTCTAGGGGCATTCCAAATCGACGCCGAAGGCAGTTTGCGTTGACAGCGGGGCATATCTGACTAAAGTCAGACATTATGCTCGACCCCGTCTCCCGCGTCCGCCGCTTCAACCGCGCCGTCACCTCTGCCGTCGGTGCGCTCGATACCTCGTTCCTGGGGCGTGGCCGGCCGCTCGGGGCGGCGCGGGTGCTCAACGCGATCGGGCACGGACGCTCGGACGTGGCGGAGATCCGCGACTATCTCGGCCTCGACTCCGGGCTGATGAGCCGGCTGCTCCGCAGCCTCGAGGACGAAGGGCTGATCGAGACCAACGCGCGTGAGGACGATGCGCGCCGGCGGATGGCAAAACTCACACGCGCGGGCCGGCGCGAGTTCGCGGCCTATGAGGCGCTGTCGAACGCGCAGGCCGACGGCATCCTGGCGCAACACTCGCAAGCCGAGGCGCTGCTGGCGGCGATGGACCTGATCGCCTCCGCGCTGACGCGCGAGCGAGTCACGCTGGACGAGATGGACCCGCAAAGCGCGGAGGCCCGCCATTGCCTCGGCGAGTACTATGCCGAGCTCGGGCGCCGCTTCAAGCAGGGGTTTGATGTCTCGCGCTCGCGCGATCCCGATGCCAAGGACATGCGCCGGCCGCGCGGCACCTTCATCGTTGCGATCTCGGACACGCTGCCGATCGGCTGCGTCGGATTGAAGGGCACCGATCACGGCTATGCCGAGATCAAGCGTCTGTGGGTGGCGCCCGCCGCGCGCGGATTGCGGCTCGGCCGCCGCCTGATGGATGCGACCGAGGATGCTGCGCGCGAGCTCGGCATCACGCTGCTGCGGCTCGATACCAACAGCGCGCTGCCCGAGGCCGGCCAGCTCTACCGCAGCACCGGCTGGCGTGAGATCCCGCGCTTCAATGACGATCCCTACCCCGATCTGTTTTTCGAAAAGCAGCTGTGACGACGCGAGGCGAATTCGCCTCCTGCTGCGTTGTGCTTGCAGCATGGGAGCTTCCCGATGAACAGCGCCGATCTCGCCGAGACCTATCGCAGCTACATCGCCTGCCTGAACCGGCAGGACTGGCCGGCCCTCGGCCGGTTCGTGCATGACGATGTCGTCCACAACGGCCGGCCGCTCGGGCTGTCCGGCTATCGCGCGATGCTGGAGCAGGATTTCCGCGAGATTCCGGATCTGCGCTTCAACATCGCGCTGCTCACCTCAGATCCGCCCACCATCGCCTGCCGGCTGACATTCAACTGCACGCCGGCCGGAAAATTCCTGGGCCTCGACGTGAACGGCAAGCGCGTATCCTTTTGCGAGCACGTCTTCTATGCGTTCCACGATGGACGGATCCGGCAGGTCTGGTCGCTGATCGACAAGGCGGCGATCGAGGCGCAGCTCTGACGCTGCGCCTCGATCTCGAACTTACGCCGGCACCGGTGCCGCCTCGCCTTGCGGCTTTGCGAAGGGGCGGAACGTCATTGCCATCAGGAAGGCGCCGAGGCCCATCGCCCAGGAGGCGATATAGAGCCAGGCATAGCTCGAGAACGCGTCGTAGATCAGGCCGCCGGCGAGCGGGCCGGTCGCCATGCCGAGGCTGCCGGCCATCGCGGAGCCGCCGATCACCGTGCCCATCATCTTGAGCGGAAAGTTCTCGCGAATGAGAACGGCGTAGAGCGGCATGGTGCCGGCATAGATGAAGCCGAAGACGGCGCCGACCGCGTAGAACGTGGCGAGCTGATGCGCGAAGACATAGGCGAGCGCGCCGAACGCCTGGAGCAGGAGGCCCGACACCAGCACGCGCTTGGCGCCGAAGCGGTCGCCGAGCACGCCGAAGGCGATGCGGCCGCCCAGGCCGGCAAAACCCTCGATGCTGTAGATCGTCACCGCCGCGACCAGCGGAATGCCGCAGCTCACCGCATAGCTGACGGTGTGGATGATGGGACCGGAATGAGTGGCGCAGCAGAAGAAGTTGGTGGCGAGCAGGATCAAGAATTGCGGCGAGCGCAGCGCCTCGCCCATTGACAACTCGCCCTGCGCCGCGCCCTCGCCCTTTGGTGCAGCGGCAGCATGCGCCAGAGCCGGCGGACGGCGCACCAGGAACGAGACCGGGATCATGATGGCGCCGACCACCAGCGCGACGATCTGCATGGAGGTGCGCCAATCGTGGCCGGAGACGAGCCAGGCCGCGAACGGTGCCATCGTCATCGGCGCCATGCCCATGCCGGCCGAGACCAGCGACACGGCGAGGCTGCGTTGGGTCTCGAACCAGCCGGTCACGGTCGCCATCATCGGCGCGAAGATCGCCGCGCAGGCCGCCCCGACCAGGAGGCCGAATACGAACTGGAACACGACCAGCGAGGTCGCATGGCTCGCGGCGAACAGGCTCAGTGCCAGCACCGTCGATCCCGTCAGCACCACCGGCCGCGGCCCGAATCTATCCGTCAGCGTGCCCCAGACCATGCTGGTGAAGGCCATGGCCAGAAAGCCGATCGTCATCGCGCTGGAGATGCCGGTCACCGACCAGCCGGTGTCCTTCGCGATCGGCTGCAGGAACACCGGCAACGAAAACATGCCGCCGATCGCGACGCAGCCAAGCAGGCCGCCGGCGGCGACGATCACCCAGCGGTAGGGGGATTGAGTCATTTTGGTCTCCCGTCAGATCTGTCTGGGTGGAAGACGAACGGGAACAGCGCCGGCCGACAGCGCAACGTCATTTTTGCCGCACGCTTTTGTGACCTGCCAATAAAATGTGCGAAAACAACCCCATGCACAGTAGCCGGCCCCTGCCGGATCAATGACTTACGGCCTTGCGACTGCGGTTTGACGCGTCGGGCAAAACACCGACACAATGGCATCATTCGATAGATCCTGATCTCGTCCACGATTTCTGATCGTGACCATCGGTCCGTCCCTCTCCAGACGCGCGCCGCGCGGCCGCGGCACGCGGCTGTGTCCGACCATGCGCCTTGCCATCTGCTCCGTGAATTGCAGGAAATCCATCGATGCCAAAGATCGATCTCGCCACAGTGCCGGCTCGCAAGGGCTCCGGCTATCCCGCGCCCTTCAGCGCCCCATGCGCCGACCGCATCCGGCAGCGGCTCGGCAATGCCGGAGGCCTGTCAGATTTCGGCGTCAACCTGATGCGCCTGCCGCCGGGCGGCTGGTCGAGCCAGCGGCACTGGCATTCGCACGAGGACGAGTTCGTCTACATCCTTGAAGGCGAAGTGACGCTGATCGAGGACGACGGCGAAACCGTGTTGTGCGCAGGCGACTGCGCGGCTTTCCCAAAGGCAAGCGGCAACGGCCATCACATGATCAACAGGTCGAACACGACGGCCGTCTATCTCGAAGTCGGCTCGCGCTCGCAAGCCGACCTCATCACCTGCTCCGACATCGACATGATGAGCCCGGCATCCGACGGCCGTTTCCTGCACAAGGACGGCACGCCGTATCCGGACTAGGTGGATTCATGAGCCCGCGCAGCCTGCCATCCGGGTCGGGAGATGCAACGACATGCTGCCCGTCTCGCGTTGCCTCTCAGCCTACGGATACGCCCGCCTTTGCCCGGCTAATTCCGAGAGCCAGAATGCGATGCAGCAGGTCCGGGTAGTCAAGTCCGTCGTGCCGAGCCGCTGTAGCGAACTCTTGGCTCTTTGCGATCTCGGGATTGGGGTTCGCCTCGATGAAATACGGCGTGCCATCGGCCGTGAGGCGAAAATCGATGCGCGCGTATCCATCGAGCCCAAGCGCTCGGTAGATGCGCTTTGCGGCTCGCTGAATGCGAGCGGTGACTTCGGGTGCGAGGTCCGTCGCCGGTCCGTCGACTATCCCGACACGCTCCTGATAATCGGTATCGTGCTTGGCTTTTTCGGTGGCGATATGCCGTGACCTGCGCCCGCCCATGCTGCCGAACTTTAGCTCCCAAATGGGCAGAACTCGCAGCCGATTATTGCCGAGCACGCCGACATAAAGCTCCCGCCCCTCGATAAACTGCTCGGCGATGGCGGCGGTTTCGCTCCGGTCGTGGATGAACGCGACCCGCTCTGCGAGCTTCTCGTCCGTATCGACGATGGATGCCTGCGAGATGCCGAAGGATCCATCCAGGTTCAGGCTCTTGACGATCAGCGGCAGCGCGAGATGCGCAGGTCGCTTGACCTTGCGGCGCATCGGGAAGACAGCGAAGGCCGGGACCGCGATCCGGCGATGATGCACCAGCGTCTTAGACAGGTCCTTGCCGCGCGCCAGGATCAGGCCACGCGGGTTGCAGCCCGTATACGGGACCTTCATCAGCTCGAGATAGCTCGCGATGTGCTGGTCATAGGCAACGTTATAGTGGAACTCCTCCAGCAACGTGAAGGCCACGTGCGGCTTGAAGCTCTCGATCTCGTCGCGCACCGGCCTGATTTCCTCCTGCGCGCCGAGGGGGCGAACCTCATGGCCGGCCGCGCGCAAGGTGCTCACCACGTCATATTCTGTTTTCCATTCGTTGATCTGTTGCGCGGTGTATCCGTCGGTCGAGTCCGGTGGCATGAAGTCCGGATGCATGAGCACCAGAATGCGAAGTCGTCTCATAGTGCGATCCATTTGCGGCGCGATGGGCCGAACAGCGCGTGCATGGTCTTGGCGGTCACGAGGACGGTGAAGTCGAGGACGAGCTTCTGCTCCGGTCCGACGGCACGCAGATCGAGCTCGCGGCACCGAGAGATCATGTCGTCAAGCACCGCATCAAGCGTGAGCTGGTTCTCGCCCGTCCACCGCGCGACCAATTGCCTGATTTGGGCACGGTGTCGCCTGATCAAGACCGAAGCCGGTTTTCCACGTTTATGCCGTGAGTCGGCGGAAAAGAGCCTGGAGAGGTCGCGGTCGTAGGTCTTCGGCGGCGTGAAGGCGTAGAACGCCTGCTTCTTCTTGTAATGGTCTTCGAGTGTTTCGCTGAGCTGGCGCAGCGGGTCGACACGCTCTCGCGTGGTGATCAGCGGTCGCTTTCCCGCAATCTCGCCCATCAGCTCGTCGACATATTCGAGTTTCTTCAGCGCTGGCCAACCGGCATATCGCGTCCGCCAGTTCGAGCGCGGCCGCAGCCACACTGCAAAAGTTTCGGCGAAGTCTTCGTCGGGATGGCTCTGCGCGTACCAGAGGCGCAGATGCTGGACATAGCGCCGGCTGGCCGGATTGGGCCGGTAGTAGCGCGGGTAGTGTTTCGATGACGGGCCGAACAGCTGCTGCCAGCGCCGGCGGCGCTGCAATTGGTAGCCGTGCTGCATGGCATGGCCCGCCTCGTGACGGAGGATGGCCATGCACTCGCGCCAAGTTCCACCCTCGACATCGAACATCATCTTCTTCTCGAGCTTCATCAAGCGGGGATGGGCGAGATAAAATGGGATGGCAATGCCGGGAACGCCTGCCGGACTAAACCATTCGCTCGAGATCCATGTATGTGGCCGCAGCCGGATGCCCCGCTCTTCGAGCTCTTCGTGGAGAGTGCGGACACAATCCTCGAGCCAAGTGCCTTCGACCGCAACCCTCAGGCTGCTGAGCCGTTGCTTGAGCAACTGATCATCCGACAGCCGTTCCCAATGATATTTCCGGCGTGGCATAGCGGATCTGGAAGTCCTAACAACCCGGTAGTTAGATGATGTCATAGGATGCTGCTGGCAACAACTCGAGCCTTCGCAACGTGCCGTTGTTCAGCAGCCCGCATCGGCTTCGGGTCATCGGCCGCCATTAACGTCCAGGCGGGACGACTTCCGGTTTGGGCTCGGAAGCCCAACGCTTGTGAGTACATGCCCTAGTTGGCGAGGCCCTGCTTCCCGATCCAATCGTTGACCAGCCTGGCGATGTCGTCGGAGTTGCGGTCCATCATCATCATGTGGGTATTGCCCTTGATCCCCATCTTGGGCAGCTCGAACGTATCGACCTTGCCGCCGGCCGCCGCGATCGCCTGCCCCCATTTCGTCGGATTGACCACGAGCTTCGACCACACCGGGACCTTGTCCAGGAAATCGCCCCACACGATCAGATGCGGCACGCCCTTGAGTTTTGCGGCATCGGCTTTGGCGGGATCAGGCGCGCCTGACGGTTCGACGGCGATCAGCGCCTTGACTTTGTCGGGCGCATTGAGCGCGGCAGTAAAGCCGAAATTGCCGCCCTGGCTGTGCACTACGATGATGCAGGGGCACACCTTCTGCACCAGCGCGTCATAGGCTTTTTGCGTGGCAGCGTCGTTCGTGGCCCAGCGTGGAATGCCCTGCTTGGCGAACTGGTCGAACGCCTCGATCGGGAACTGCTCGCCCTCGAACGCCTCGCGCTTGCCGCCGACCTCGTAGCTCGGTCCGATCCGGAACAGCTCCCACGCTTCTTCTTGGGCCGGAAGAACGGCTCGCTCTTGAAGATTTCAGGATAGCGCGCCCAGGAGGCGCGGCCACGCTCGACCGCATCCGAGACGTAGACGTCATAACCGGCATTGAGGAAGAACTGCTGCCAGCCCGGCTTGCCGTCGGGCTTGGTCTCCCAGGTCACACCGGAGAGGCCGCCGCCGTGCCAGAGCAGCAGCGGCAGCTTCGACTTCGGCTGCGCGAGCTTGACGAACTGGACATACATCTGCTCGACCTCGAACTCGCCGTTCGGATCGACCTTGATCGGCGGCGCGCCGGGCGAGAACACGATCTCCTTCGAGGCAAGCCCGTTCAGCGTCTCGGTGCGACCACCGATGTGGAAGCTGCCGACCTCCTTGACGAGATAGTCGGCCGCGGCCGGCGTTGCTGTTGCGATGGCTGTTGCCAGGGCGATCAGGGTCCTGCGCATGAGGCGCTTCCTCCGTTCTCGATGTTTCTTGTTGGCAGCATTGTTATGCGAAGCGCCGATGCAGGGCAAATTCGGCCGCGCCAACAAAAATTCGAGAATCCCCATGTGCAGTAGCCGCCCCTGCGTTCTCAGTGATTTATCTCGAAGTCGGCTCGCGTTCGCAAGAGGACGGCATCACCTGCTCCGACATCGACATGATGAGCCCAGCATCCGACGGTCGCTTCTGCACAAGGACGGCACGCCGTATCCGGCGTGACGTCAGCAGCGCAGCTTCACATGGCAGCGCTGCGGCGCCACGTGCTGACGGTGAGCCAGACCGCCGAGACCAGGAAGTAGAGCGCGCCGACCGCAGCATAGCCAGCGACGTTCGCGATCGACGGCACTGCAGGCATCGAGGCCTGGAAGATGAAGAAGCCGCCCGCCAGAGCCGACTGGCCACCGCTGAGCACCATGGTCCACTGCGCGCCGAAACGCTTCCAGCGCCGCACGGCCGTGCCGAGCTGAAGCAATCCGGACAGGATCGCCCAGGCCCCGAAGATTCCGAGCACCCAGTTCATGCTCACCTGCAAGGCCAGGATGACCGCGATGGTGGTCGCCAGGCTGACCAGCACGTTGAGGACCTGCGTGCGGTTTTGGGTCACCCCGCCGCTGCAGAGCGCGTCGAGATAATTGGCCGCGGCGTCCCATGCCGGATAGGCGACGAGCAACGTCGCGGTGATCACCGCAGACGACGGCGCGATCGCAAAGGCCGCGATGACCCAGGCGACGGAAAACGCCGCACGCAGGAAATAATAGTGCTTTAGCCATTGTGCATCGTCGGCCGCGTCCAAGACCATCTCACGATCACTCATTGTCTGCTCCTTACCTACTAGTTGGTAGATTTACATGCGAAGCCGAATCACCGCGCCGCCGCGATGCTTTGCAGCCTGTATCGACCTTGTCCGTCAGTGCCTGGTGGAAAGCCGGTCCAGCAGTGGCCGGGTGATGGTCCCGAACATCTTGGGATCGCCATAGGCGCGCGCCGACAGCATCGCGCCGTGAACGGTCGCCATGAATCCTTCCGCCTCGACCCGCGCGGTGCTGGAGAGCTGGAGCCGCCCCTGCCGTTTGCCGCGCTCCATCACCGCTGTCAGCCATGAGGCCAGCGCGCGGAAATGAGCCCGGACCTCGACTGCCACGTCCTCGGGCAGGATCGGAAGCTCGCTGGCCAGGAGCGCACACACGCAGAAGGGCGCCGTCGCGTCCTTGATGCACGTTTCCCAGTACGCAACGTAGCTTTTGAGCTGCTCACCGGGGTCTGGAATGTTGCGTTCGAGTGCAGCCAATCCAGCCTGAGCTTCCTCGCGATAGCGCGACACGAGGGTGCGGACCAGATCGACCTTGCTGGCGAAATGGTGGTGGATGCTCGGCTTGCGGATGCCGACCACTTCAGCCACATCGGCGTAGCTGAAGCCGTTGTAGCCGCCTGCAATGATCAGCGTACGTGCGCAGGCCAGAATGTCGTCGGCCGTGGATGAAGTATTGCTCATGTCAAGCTATCTACCTTCCAGTTGGTAGACAATCAAGAAGGGGCGCTTCAACGATCCGTGAGTGGTAGGAGCCTGCATGACCATCCGCCCGATCATCCGCTATCCCGACCGCCGGCTCGCGAGCCCTGCCCGCCCCGTCACCGTCTTCGACGACGGCTTGCGCGAACTCGCGCAGGACCTGCTCGACACGATGCGCGCTGCGCCCGGCATCGGCATCACCGCGCCACATATCGGCGTGCCCCTGCGGGTCGTGGTGCTCGAGCTCGACTCGAAAGACGGCCCGCAGACCTATGTCAATCCGGAGATCACATGGGCCTCGCCCGAGATGATCCTGCACCGGGAGGGCAGCGTCTCGATGCCTGGAGTCAACGACGAGGTGCAGCGCCACGCCCGCGTGCGGATCGACTATCAGGATGTTGACGGCAATATGCAGTCCGAGGAATCGGATGGCTTGCGCGCGGTGTGCCACCAGCACGAGATCGACCAGCTCGACGGCATGTTCTGGATCCAGCGGCTGTCGCGGCTGAAACGGGAGCGGCTGGTGAAGCGGTTCGAGAAGATATCGCGAGAGTGACCGTGATGTGATGGCGGCTTCCGCCCATCGCCACGTCCTCAAGCCCTCTTCCCGCTCCGCTTGGTCATTGGCGCGTTACGACGCTCGCGTTTGCCGCGCGCGATCTCGGTTGCCAGCGCGTCCAGCTTCGGCTCCCAGAAATTCCTGAACTGGCCGATCCAGGCATCCACCGCGCGAAGCCCGGCAACGTCGACCGAATAGAGGCGTCTTTGCGCCTCCGCCCGAACGCTTGCAAAGCCGCTCTCGCGCAGCACCTTGAGGTGCTGCGAGACCGCCGCCTGCGTGATTCCGAATTCGGCCCCGATCACGTCGACGACCTCGCCGGACGCCATTTCCTGAAGCGCCAGCAGCTCGAGGATGCGACGGCGCACGGGATCGGCAAGGACTTCGAAGACGTGCATCAGCTTCCCGTGCCGGGATGCGCGATGTCGGGCGGCATCTCGCCGCGATAGAACGCAATGGTGCGGTCCGAGCGCTGCTTTGCCGAGGCAGGATCCACCCCGCTTGCGACATGCGCTGCGCGCCAAAGCTCGCCGCTTGTCGTCATGAATTCCTTGCCCTCAGGCGAGCCCATCCATGCCTCGGCCGTCTCGTGATCGACCGATGCCCCGGTCGCAACATATCGCTCAAGTCCCGCAAGAGCGAGATCCCAACCGATACCCACCGCACCCGGACCGAACTGATTCCAATGATCCTCGATGATCGCGGTATGCTCGAGCGTCAAACGCGCCTGACTACGTTCTGCTGCCAGCTTGACATCGATCCAACTCACCGCGCCTGCAAATTCCCACGTCGCGGCGAAATGGGTCGGAGGCGTGCACGCCGTGATGGTGCCGCCCGCATTGCCCCTAAGCTGGTACCTTCCTCCGAGCTGGAGATCGCCCTCGACCGGCAGGAACCAGCGTGGAATGCGCTCGCTGCTGGTCACGGCGTCCCAGAGATCGTCGACGCTCGTGTCGTAAAGACGCGTGAGAGTCACCGCGCTCGCCGGTTTTCCGTCCTTCTCGAAATTGCGCACTGAACGCGTGACAAGCCCCAAGACCCTGGCGACGTCGATCTCCATTGCGTTCCTCCCTATTGCTTTGCGCGACAAGGAATATCGATCCGCACTAATATAAGTCAAGCCTTATATTATCGCGTAGATTGCGGCCTGCCCGCTTCTTGCGATCGGACAGGCCGCCGCCAGCAGATCCTATTTCAGCGGCAGGAAGAGTTCCGCGACCGTCTCATGCTCCGGCACCTCCGGGAAGAAGCTCAGCCGCTGGCAATAGATCGGGAAGTCGCGGGCTTCCTCGCCGCTGGCCGGGAGCCAGTCGCGATAGAGATAGAGCGCGGCGGGCTCCAGATTGTCGGTGTAGCCGACGACGCGCAGCACGGCGCAGCGTCCACCAGGGATCTCGCCGGCTTTGATCTCCTCGCCATTGGCCGCGATCGGCCGGTCGGTGCCGACGCAAAGGTCGATGCTGTAACCGGCGGGCGAGGCAGGCCGGCGCTCGGAGCGCCAGACATTGAAGGTCGGATTCGTCTTGGGGTGCACGCCCGCTGCCTTGCGCCAGGCGATGAAGCGCTGGATGGTGGCAGGAAGCGTCGCCGGGTCGCCCCGGTGCTCCATGATCGCCACCTTGGTGGTGGGCACATCGCGGATCGTCACGTCGTCAGCGGTAAAGGTCGTCTGCATGAGCTTGCTCCTGGCGTTGTCGAGAGGCCCGAAGGCCGCAAGCCACGGCTCCCAGTCGGGAGATTTCCGGAACGACGACGGCGATTGTCCGAACCGTTGCCGAAAGGCGCGGGCGAAGGCATCCGGAGCGTCGTAGCCGGCATCCATCGCGATGTCAGTGACATCAAGGGCGTCGATGTAGGCGAGCTGATGCGAAGCACGCTTCATGCGGGCCAGCTGGACATAGCGATGCACGGATAGCCCGAAGGTCGCCGCGAACTGCCGGTGGAAATGAAATTTCGAGAAGGCCGCAACACCGCTTAGGGTTTCCAGGTCCAGATCGTCGTCGAGATGCCGGTCGATATGGTCCAGCACGCGTCGCATCCGGTCCCGATAGTTTTGCAGCGCCGCCTTCATCGTCCCTCCTCCGTGGCGGCTCCATCTCGTCGCTGACGGCCGAGGCGTGCTCGACCGATCTTGCGGTTTGGCAAAGATCCGTAGCCCGGATGGAGCGCAGCGCAATCCGGGATTCTTGCCACAGAGGCAGCCGCGCGATGCGGCTGGCCAGTCCCGGATTACGCTTTCGCTCCATCCGGGCTACGAGGACCGGCGTCCCGACGCGCCCTACCCGCCCGCCATCAGCGCCTTTGCCAGCGCCATGTAGGCCGGCAGCGTCACGGGATCGTTGGCGGCGTTGCCCGCCATGGGATGCGAGGCGTAGCGCGCGATCACCATCTCGGCCCTGGGATCGATATAAATGCCCTGGCCATAGACGCCGCGCGCCATGTAGGCGCCGTGCGCGTTGTGCGTGACCCACCATTGGTTGCGATAGGAGGCGCCCGGCAGCGTGGTGTAGCCGGCCGGCTTGAATTTTTCGGGATCGCCGCCGCGCGCGATGTCCTCGACCACGGACGAGGGCACGATCTGGCGGCCGTTGAAGCGGCCGTGATTGCGCATGGTCTCGCCGAAGCGGGCGAGATCGCGCAAGCTGGTGGAGAGACCGCCACCGCCACTCTCGGTGCCGATGCGGTCGACGTGATAATGCGCGTCCTCCTCCGCACCCATCGGCTGCCAGATGCGCTCGGAGAGGAGATCGGACAGCGTCATGCCGCTGGTGCGCCTGATGATCCAGGCCAGCACGTCCGTGTTGACGGTCTTGTAGGCAAAGGCCTTGCCGTGCTCGCCCTGCTTCTTCTGTGCGACGAGGAAATCGAAGATCGTGGTAGGGCCTTCATAACCGGGCGGGATCGGCGCCATGCCGTTGGCGCGCCGCAGCCCCCACACATCCGAATTCTTGTCGGTATAGACCTCGGTGTAGGCGAGCCCCGTGGTCATATCCATGACCTCGTGCACGCGCGCGTCCCCAAACGCGCTCGCTTTCAGCTCCGGCACATAATCCGTGACCGGCGCCTGCGGATCGATCCTGCCCTCGCTGACCAGCATGCCCGCGAGCACGCCGGTGAACGATTTCGTCACCGACATCGCGATATGCGGCTTGTGCGGCTTCAATGCGCCAAAGTAGCGCTCATAGATCAGCCTGCCCCGATGCAGCACCGCGATGCCGTCGGTGTACGTCTCCTCCAGCATCTTCGCGAACGTCATGGGCCGCCCGTCCATCGTGGTCGAGGCCACCGCGCCGATGTCATGATCCTCGCGCGGCAGGGGTGATGCGGGCCCCGCCCCGCGCCAGACGTTCACAGTGGGGACGAGCTGGCGGATGTTGCTCCAGGCCCAGCGCAGCTCGGGAAACTGCGGAATGAGCCGTCCTGGAAGGTGATGGTGCGCTCGGGCGCCGGCGGGAAGCCGCGCATCCAGCCAAAGGATTCGGGGTCAGTTTCGGCAACGGGCGGTTGATTGGGGGCGGCAATGACTGACATGAGGACGGGCTCCGGAAGCAGCGAGCTGGTGTCGTAGCATGGGACCGGGTGGCGGAGATCCTATGTTTGTGCCGAGGTGCTGCGCGGTGATCAGGATGACGGCAACTTGCTGAAGAGATCCCGTTTTGCCGCGCACGATCTCCGTTGCCAGCGCATCCAGTTTCGGCTCCCGATGGCTTCCCACGCTTATGTAAGTCAAATCTTACATCAACAAGAGCCGCATCGCTCAGCTCAACATCGGCGCCAGGTTCGGCTCTGCCTTGGCCATCGCCCGCTGATACGCGGGTCGGGCACCGACACGCTGCAGATAGGCCTGGATGGCGGGATAGCCGGAGATGTCACGGGGACTGAAGCGGCGCATCGTGGTGAGTGGAAACAGCATGAGGATGTCCGCGCCCGTCAGCTCCTCACCGGCAAAATATGGAACGTTCTTCAGGCGAGCCTCGACCATGTCGTACGCAAGGTCGAGCCTCGCGCTCAGCGACCGAGCGAGGGGATCGTCTCCGCCGCCAAGCCTCGCCACGAGCCCATTCGTCATCGCAGCCGGCATCATCGAGCCGTTGGCAAAGTGCCACCAGAACAAAAAGTCCGCGTAGTTTGGCGCGCCCGGACGGAGCGAGAACCGCCCTGCTCCGTGAGTGTGGATCACATATTCGACGATCGCGCCGGATTCGGTCAGTCGCAGGTCGCCGTCATCCAGCACCGGCGCGGTGCCGAACGCGTGGAGGGCCTTGTACGCGCTCGGCGCGAGCCTGGTGGCGGGGTCGCGCTCGTAACGCACGAGCCGATACGGCAGCGCCAGTTCCTCCAGCAGCCAAACGACACGTTCGGACTGGGAGTTGCCGAGGTGATGCACGATCAGCATGATCAATCTTCCAAAACAGTCAGCAGGGGGATATAAGGCTCATGATATTAAATATCAGGGTCCTTATATGTCAAGCCGCAATGGCAAGCAGCCCGGGCTGGCCTTCCTTCTGAAGCGGGCGCAGCACAGTTTTCGCACGCGTGTGGACGACAGGCTCCGGCCTCTGAAGCTAACTGCCCCGCAATTCGCGGTCCTCGCTGCGGTTCATGCCGATGCCGGCATTTCCAATGCGGCACTCGCGCGACTGGCCTTCGTCACGCCCCAGAGCATGCAAGGCATCCTGGCCGGCCTCGAGCGCGCAAGGCTGCTTACGCGCAGCCCGGACCCCCGGCACGGCCGTATTCTACGAAGCACGCTTACTGAGAAGGGGCGGAAACTATTCCAAGAGGCCCGCCTGCGCGTGGACGAGGTCGAGCGCCTGATCTACGACAGCGTCGGAGCGGAGAATGTCGCGCTGTTCGGCGATATGCTCGCCAGGTGCGCAGATGGGCTCGCGCCCAGATAGACGGATGCCGTTCTGATTGCACCGGGCTTGGGAAGCATGGTCGAAGGAAAGCGCGCCTTTCAAGAGGGACACAGATGAGCTTCGAGTTATCGATGCTGACAGCCGCAGTCGTTTGGGGCTTCATCCAGCTTGTCGCCGCGGCGCAAGCCACAAACGCGCAGTACGGCCTTAGATGGGCTGCGAGCCCGCGCGACGCCGAAATGCCGCCTCTCAAGCCCATCCCCGGCCGCATCAACCGGAATTTCCGCAATTATATGGAGACGTTTCCATTCTTTGCCGCTGCGATCCTCACCGCTCACGCAGCAGGTGCTCACAACGAGCTAACCCATTGGGGGGCGATCGCCTATGTCGGCGGGCGCATCGCTTACACCGCGCTTTATATCTCCGGGATACCGCTCATCCGCTCGCTGTTCTGGAACATCGCCGCCTTTGGCATGCTCGCCGTTCTGGCGGCCCCCTTCGTGCCTCACTAAAGCGAGCCAACCGGCCTATCCATTGCCAGCCGGGCAGCTCACTTGGCTGCATTCGGTCGGCATTGCGAACTGCATGAACATGAACGTCGTTGTCGACGATCTGCACGCCACTCATTTCTTTTTGAACTCAAACAATTCAACCAGATTGCCCGACGGATCTTCCAGAAGTCTTGCACGACCAGCTCCCGCCTCGCTGACTCCTCCTCTGAATTTGGCGCCAGCATCGTTCAACCGACCGACGAGGACATCTATGTCTTTCGTGACGATCATGAATCGGTTCCATCCGCCGGGCTCCGGTTTACCGCCGGCAGTTCCCCCACTGCCAGCCCCCGGAGCGCTAAGGTAAAGGGTGAGATCATCGCGAATGAGCGCGGCGAACTTGCCAGGGTTGTGCATGTCAACCTTGAACTCGAGTTTATCGCGATAAAATGCGACCGAACTGTCAATGTCTGTCACAATGTACCGGATGGATGCCATGGTCCGTTCTCCTTTCACCATAGAAAGTGAACTGGCTAATGCGAATGTGGTTGCCTTGACATTGGCAATCGCGGCCAATAGTCGGCCAGCCGACTGATGAGAACACGACCTGGCCTTTTACGGCCTGCGGAACCGCGTCGCTCGATTTCTATCGGCTGCTGTCGCCGGCCTACCCGGCGGCGACGCGCGCATCAATCTGCGCTTGAAGCGCCGTTCGCATACGGCTGAGTGTGCCGTCACCGTTGAGCCGCTGAGCGGCATCGAGGAACTGAGCCGCCCGCTCCGGCGTCTGACTGATTTCCCCGATGATGTATGCATGGAAGATGAGGCGTCTGCGAAAGGGTGACGAGCTCGATTTTCACCACCGGGCGGACCTTTTCTTCAATGCTGGCGTCGGACGCGAGAACTTTTACAACCGGCGGAAAAAGCTGCGCCGCGGCTTGCGCGAAGACGGCATCCGCGAGCTGCGCCTTCGATCCGAAGTAATAGTGCAGGCGTGCACGAGATGTGTGGGAGCCGTTACGATGAGCACACTTAATCGTCAGGGTCACCGCCTGATTCAGGCTGGTGTTGCTCTCTTCCTTTTCACCTCCTTCGAGGGCTTTGCGATCCCGTTTTTCGCCGCACCGCTCCTCGGAAGGTCGGTCCATACGCTGAGCGCCCTGTTGGGCCTCATTCTGCTGACGTTGGGGCTGGTGTGGCCAAGGCTCGTTCTCGGGGCGGCGACATCGCGGATTGCGTTCTGGTTCCTCCTCTACTCAGGTCTCGCCATTGTGGCTGCGTTCCTAATGGCGGCCCTCTGGGGAGCCGGCAACGCCAGCATGCCACTCGCGGCCGCCGCGCGCGGGACTCCTTTGGAGGAGACGTTGATCATGATCGTGGCTTACTCGTCCGCACCCACAGGGATCATCTCTTTCGCCCTCATTCTTTGGGGCCTGCGCATCGTGCCGCCTCAGCAGGGACTATCCTCGGACTCTGCACGATGAAGGCGACCGGATTGGCGAAATCGAGATAACTTCCGGGCTCGATCAGAGCGAGATACATCCCCGAAGTACCGGGGTCTGGAATAACCCGCCGAACGCGAGCAATCGCAAAGTAGCCGCGCGTCTCGGCGACCTTGCTCGGTTCGTAATAGATGATCCAATCGCCGATTCAGGCTTCGACGCGACGCAAATACTGACTAGGAAACTGGTATCGCTCAGCCGGGCTGTCATCGTAGATCGAGTCCGATCGATGGATGAAGACACCAAATCCCATGATTCAGTTCAGCCCGTTGGAAGAGACATCCATCAACTTGTCCGCAATCGCGATGGGCTTCGCCGCGCCCTACCCATCCTACGCGCTGTAACCACCGCAAGTGCTCTCACACCATAGAGAGGGCTTCGCTCAAGATGGTCTGGCGCTTCAATCGGTCCATCATCTTGAACGTCGAGACCGCCAGTACGTTGGACAGGATACCGCCCCTACTCCCACTCAATCGTCCCAGGCGGCTTGCTGGTGACGTCGTACACCACCCTGTTCACGCCCTTCACCTCGTTGATGATGCGCGTGGCGGTCTCGCCCAAAAACTTCATGTCGAACTGATAGAAGTCCGCGGTCATGCCGTCGGTGGAGGTCACGGCGCGGAGGCCCACGACGTAGTCATAGGTGCGGCCGTCGCCCATGACGCCGACGGTCTTGACGGGGAGCAGCACGGCAAAGGCCTGCCAGATCTCATCGTAGAGGCCTGCTTTCCGGATCTGGTCGATGTAGACGGCGTCGGCCTTGCGCAGGATGTCGAGCTTGTCGCGGGTGATCTCGCCGGGGCAACGGATGGCGAGGCCCGGGCCCGGGAACGGGTGGCGGCCGACGAAGATTTCGGGAAGGCCGAGCTCGCGGCCGAGCTTGCGCACCTCGTCCTTGAACAGCTCGCGCAGGGGCTCGACGAGCTTCATGTTCATGCGCTCGGGCAGCCCGCCGACATTGTGGTGCGACTTGATCGTCACCGAGGGGCCGCCGGTGAAGGAGACGCTCTCGATCACGTCGGGATAGAGCGTGCCTTGCGCCAGGAAGTCGGCGCCGCCGATCTTCTTCGCTTCAGCTTCGAACACCTCGATGAAGAGGCGGCCGATGGTCTTGCGCTTCACTTCCGGATCGGTGACGCCTTCGAGCTCGCCCAGGAATTGCTTGGAGGCATCCACGTGCACGAGCGGGATGTTGTAGTGGTGGCGGAACAGGTCGACTACGGTCTTGGCTTCGTCGAGGCGCAGCAGGCCATGATCGACGAAGACGCAGGTGAGCTGGTCGCCGATCGCCTCGTGAATCAGCACGGCCGCGACGGCGGAATCGACGCCGCCGGAAAGGCCGCAGATCACCTTGCGACTGCCGACCTGCTGGCGGATTTTTTGGATCTCCTCCTCGCGGAAGGCGCGCATGGTCCAGTCGCCGGTGAGGCCGGCGATCTTGCGCACGAAATTGCGGATCAGCTTGGCGCCGTCGGGCGTGTGCACCACTTCGGGGTGGAACATCAGGCCGTAATATTTGCGCGTCTCGTCCTGGATGACCGCGAAGGGCGCGTTCGGCGAGGTGCCGGCGACGGAGAAGCCCGGCGGCATCTTGGTGATGCGGTCGCCATGGCTCATCCAAACCTGGTGCTTGCCGCCTGATGACCAGACGCCCTCGAACAGCTGGCTCTTGGCCTTGACCTCGACATCGGCGCGGCCGAATTCGCGGTGATGGCCGCCCTCGACCTCGCCGCCGAGCTGCGCCGCCATGGTCATCTGGCCGTAGCAGATGCCCATCACGGGCACGCCGGAATCGAAGATCGATTGCGGGGCGCGGGGCGAGCCGGCCTCATGCACCGATTCCGGCCCGCCGGAGAGGATCACCGCCTTCGGCTTCATCTCGTCGAAGGCAGCTTCTGCCTTGTTGAACGGGACGATCTCGCAATAGACGCCGTCCTCGCGCACGCGACGCGCGATGAGCTGCGTCACCTGGCTGCCGAAGTCGACGATGAGAATCTTGTCGTGCGCCGAGGCCACCGAGGGCGTCGACGCGGAGCGGTCGTTTTGTGCTGCTGTCATGGCCAGCAGATACGCGACCGCGCGCCGGCCCGCAACCGCGCGGCCGCGCGCCCCACATTCTTCTTTGGGCATGGACAAATGGATATAGGTAAGTAATATTGACCTATTGTGCCCTCCGCTCAAACAAGGGCCGATCAGGGAGAATGCCATGTCACAGCATCACCAGCCATCATCGCTTGCCGCGCTCGGCCGGACCTGGGTCGAAGCCTGGAACGCACGCGACCTCGAACGCGTGCTCAGGCTCTATGACGAGGACGCGGTGATGACCTCGGACCGCATCCCGGTGATGGGGTTCGACGCCAGCGGAACCGTGCGCGGCAAGGACGCGCTTCGCGCCTATTGGGGCAAGGCGCTCGGGCTGCTGCCGGAGCTGCATTTCTCGCTGATCGATGTGTTCGTCAGCCCCGATAGTGTCGTGGTGTTCTACGCGAACGAGCGTGGGAAGAAGATCTGCGAATATCTGCGGGTGAATGCGGCGGGGCTGATCGTGCAGGGGTCGGCGAACCATTTGGTGCAGTGACGCCCCACCCACCGCCGTCATTCCCCGCGAAAGCGCAGGGCTGTCCGGGGAATTCTATGCATAACAGAAGCTGATCTGGTCGGGGGAGCTTCTGTCGCGGGCAGCGGATGGGTTCACCTTGGGAGGTCGGTCGATGTCGGCGATTGGTTTTCGTGCGAACAGCGACGCGGCGACAAGACCTGCGAAGCGGATAGCCGGCATGATTAGACGACTTTCGCGTGCGGCGATCCGCAGCAGCAGATAGGCGATCATGGCGGCGAGGATTTGCAGACGGACCGCGTTCTCGGAGCGGCCGAGAAATTTGCGAAGCTTGAGGTGCTGCTTGATCCAGCGGAACAACAGCTCGATCTGCCAGCGTGTTTTGTAAAGCGCAGCGATTTCGATGGCCGAACGCTTCAGATCGTTGGTGATGAGGGTCAGTTTTGTACCGTCATCGCGTTTGAGGCGTATGCGGCGCATCGGAACAGCAAGTTTGGAGCTGCTGAGGAGCTTTACCTCAGCATCGTCGATGATTTTAAAGCCCTTCCCCTTTTGTTTCCGCAGCTTCCGCCAGCGTGTAGCTCTGAAGCGCAGATTCTTCTTCTGGCGGGTGACGAAGCAGGCGCCCGCGTCGTGAAGCCGTGTCCACCAGGCATAACTGCAATAGGCCTTGTCGAACACATAGGTGGCGCCGGCCTCGATCGGGAATTGCTGGGCTGGTGTGACGTCATTGACCGTCGACGGCGTGATCGCCAGACGGCGCGGATGATCCGAGCCGGGATCGTAAACCACGTGAAGCTTGAGACCACGGGTACGTCCGTTCCAACCGGCCCAGGTGCTGAGTTGATCCAGCGGCACCGGCGTCGCATCGATCAGCCGCAGCATCTCGGCACCCTCCCGCTTCAGCGCTCGGTCGGCATGCCCAGACAATCGCTCAAAGACTTCTGCGAAGATACTGACCGGCCGTCGGGCATTGGCATCCGCAAGCGTCGAGCGCGCCAATTTGCCGACACCAAGATGGTAGTGATGATGCGAATTGGCGTTCCAGATCGCCTCAAGGGCACGCAAGCTGTCGACGCCACTGAGCTGGGAGAATATCAATGCGACAAGATGATCCCAGCTGTCGAACGTCTTGTCGTAGGCATCGCCATCCAAACGATCCACAGTCGTCTGAAACTGCCGCCGATTGATCGGTTCAAGCAGCCTTCCAAAAATGCTATCGCTAAACCGCATGCCCGGCCCCTTTCTGAGTTTCGACAACCAGAAAGTACCTGCTTCAAGCCGGGAAAACCCGGGCATGCTCCGCGACACAGTGAATCATTCCCCGGACAGCCCTGCGCGAAAGCGGGGAATCCAGTACGCCGCGGCTCATCGGTTTAATCACGACCGCTGGTGGAATACTGGATTGCCCGCCTTCGCGGGCAATGACACCGCGGACGAGGAACGTTCGTGGCCCAGGCTCGCAATGACGGAGACTGGGGCGACAGCGTGCGCTAACAGAAGCCCGGCCGGCTCAGAGACAGGACCTCCCCATGAAACTCCCCGCTTCCCCCTTCACCGTCACCGACTGGAGCCAGGTTGAGCCGACGACGCATCCCGGCGAGACCGGCCAGGCGCAGTGGCGCACGCTCAACATCGGCGATCTCCGGGTGCGGATGGTGGAGTATTCGCCGGGCTATCTCGCCGATCATTGGTGCGATCGCGGTCACGTGCTCTACGTGCTGAAGGGCGAGCTCGACACCGAGCTGCACGACGGGCGCAAATTCAAGCTGACGGCCGGGATGAGCTACCAGGTCTCGGATTTCGGCGACGCCGCGCATCGGTCCTCGACGGCGGTGGGCGCGACACTCTTCATCGTCGACTGAGACGCGCGAGTGCGGTGAACTTGCACCGCAAAATAGCAAACCCGCGCGGTATCCCGAAGCGCGGGTGGTGCCTTGAAGAAGCCCCAAATCCTCGCTATATTGTGATCATCGATACTTGGCCGAACGACTGGGCCGCTTCGCTTCGTTGCTGACGGGCGCGCACGCTTCAGATGAATTCTCCAAACATCGACTCATCAGGACTATGGGCGCAATGCTGCGTACCGGTCTGCGTGCGTATCCTCTCTAACTAAAGGAAATTCCCATGGCTATGGGCACCGTGAAGTGGTTCAACACCCAAAAGGGTTATGGTTTCATCCAGCCGGATGACGGCCAGAAGGACGTGTTCGTGCACATCAGCGCCGTCGAGCGCGCTGGCCTCTCCTCCCTCAACGAGGGCCAGAAGGTCTCGTTCGACATCGTCGCCGATCGTCGCAGCGGCAAGTCCTCGGCTGACAATCTCCGCGTCGGCTAAACGCCAGCGCACCAGCGCTTCTGACCACGGACGTACCGGCAGAAGCGCTACGAATACAGGCCCCGCGACCGGATTCGGTTCGCGGGGCTTTCGTTTTGGGGTGGAACTGTGCCGCGTCAGCCGCGGTGCGGTAGGGTGGACAAAGCGAAGCGTGCCCACCGTTGGCAGCGACAATTGCGGGAAAATGGTGGGCACGGCGCGCGAAGGGCGCGCCTTTGCCCACCCTACGAGAGCTACGCCTTCCGCAGCACCGACACGAAGAAACCGTCCGTTCCGGTCCGCCGCGGTGTCATCAGCCAGCCTTCATCTGACTGCAGCGCGGCCTCGCCAAAAGCCTCCGCCTTGTCCCAGAGCACGCTCGCGGTCTGCCCCGGCGGCACCACCGCAAACTCGGGATGGCGGGCGACGAACGCCCTCACCTGCTCGCCGTTCTCCTCCGACAGCACCGAACAGGTGATGTAGGCGATGCGGCCGCCCGGCTTCACCAGCGGAACCGCGCGCTCCAGCACTTCGGCCTGGTCCCGCAGGCGGATCTCCAGCGCGCCCGGCCGCATGCGCCATTTGGCGTCGGGGTTGCGGCGCCAGGTACCGGTTCCCGTGCAGGGCGCGTCGATCACGACCAGATCAGCCGAGGCGCGGATGTCGGCGAGCGGATCGGCCTCGCCCTTGGGCGTGCGGACATCGGCATTGTGGACGCCGGCGCGCGACAGCCGCTCGTGGATCGGGGCGAGCTGGCGCTTGTCGCGGTCGGTGGCGATCAGCCGGCCCTTGCCCTGCATCAGGGCGGCGAGCGCCAGCGTCTTGCCGCCGGCGCCGGCGCAGAGGTCGATCACCTGCTCGCCGGGTTTTGTCGCGGTGAATTGGGCTGCAAGCTGCGATCCCTCATCCTGCACTTCAATGGCGCCCTTGATGAAATCCTCCTCGGCCTGGATGCCGGGGTTGCGCGCATCGGCCGAAAGCTCGATGCGCAAGCCCGTTGCGGACCAAGGCGTCGGTTTCGCATGAAGATGAGCAAGATTGCGCAGCACCTTGTCGCGATTGGATTTTAGCGTGTTGACGCGCAGGTCGAGCGGCGCCCGGCTCGCCATCGCGGCGGCTTCCGCTGCGCGGTCCTCGCCGAACACTTTTGCCAGATGCGGATCGAGCCATTCCGGGTAGTCGCCGGCAACGGCCGCCGGGGCGTCCTTCAGGGAGCGCTGGCTGAGTGCCGCCTGCTCGGCTTCGGTCAGCGGCGCCGGCGCGAAGCGGCTGCCATCGAACAAAGCGGCCATGGTGGCCGTGTCCATGTCGCGTTCGAGGCGGAGCATGCCAATCAGCCTGGCACGCACGGTGTCTGCATCCATGAGCCAGGCGCTCGAGGCGTAGCGGCGCAGCACGTCCCAGACGAGGCCGGCGATGGCGGCGCGGTCGCCCGAGCCGGCGAAGCGGTGCGCGGTGCCCCACTCCTTCAGCGCCTTGGCCGCGGGCACGCGGTCCCTCTCGATGGTGTCGATCAGTTCGATGGCTGCGGACAGCCGGGCAGCGGGGGTCATTTCAAATCTTTCAGATTAGGTCCGACAGCTAAACGTCAGATCACCAACAGCATTCTCAGCGCGAAGTAGATCCACATCACCAGCAGCACCAGCACGCCGGCGAGCCAGATCGTGGAGCGGCGGCCGAGATCGTTGGAGGAGACGAACACGGCGGCATGGGCAAAGCGCGCCACCACGAACAGCCAGGACATCAGCACGATGAAGAGATCGGCATGGCGCAACGGCAGCGCCAGCGCTATCAGGGCGTAGAACAGCACCGGCAGCTCGAACTGGTTGCGGTAGCAATTGGCGATCTGAGTGGCGTCCTTGGGCCAGTTCGGCTCGCCGAGTGCAATGTCGCGGATCTTGGTCTCGCCGGAGACCAACGAGCGGCGGCGCGCGAAGACCATGCCGATCAGGAGTGCGAAGGTGAGACCGACCTGCACGAAGACAGGCAGCAGGACCATTTGGACGGACATCGGAACTTTCCCGTAAGGCGGAACGCCGCGGACCGTCATTAGCCGCGACTTCTGACGCTGACAATCAGCGAGTTGAACCGGTGTTCCCGCTCTTGCGACCAACCGCTGATTGTTAAAGCAATTTCGCCCCTTTTTCGGGGCGCAAGGCGAGAGCCCGCCATGAACACCCTCTCAAGCCAGATCGCCAGCCTGATCGGCTCGTCGGCCGAATCCGCTGACGGCCAGCTCGGCATCCTGATGTCGGCGCTGGCAGGCATCGCCACGGCGCTCGCGGTGGCGCTGGCAATGACGGTGTACTTCCGCCTCGGCTACCGAAGCAGGCGCGATGTCGTCAGGCACGGCCTCGCCACGCTCGCCGCCATCGCCCTGCTCGCCTTTGCCGCCTACGACATGCGTCACGCCGCCCTCGCCTATCTCGGCCTCAACCCGTCCAAGCCGGCGGTCGAGTTCGAGATCCGCATGCCCAGGGAGATGCTGGCGGCGGTCACCGACAGCCAGATCGAGCTGCACACCGACCGCAACCAGACGCTGGCGCTGGTCGACGGCGTGCGCGACCTCTCCGACGGGCGCGCGCTGCTGCGTGGCGCGGTGGCGCTCAACCACCGTACCGCCGACCGCGTGCTGGTGGTGAGCCTGCCAGGAAAGGGCACGTTCGAATTCCGCCTCCGCCTGCACGCCGAGCCGCATCGCTCCGAGCAGTTCGGCCCCTGGCACCTCGCCGACCGCATCGCCTCGCCGCTGGCCGGCCCCGTCGCCCCGCAGGACAGCTACACGATCCGCTATCGTGTGCTTTAAACTTTGTTCGTTGCGATGCATGCCCGTGCCGTCATCGTTCCGACGCGCGACAACGGGTATGATGGTCGCATGTCCGAATTTCGCCTCACGCAGATTTCCGACACCCATCTCGGCCGGCGCTTTCCCGGCCTGATCGCCAACTTCCAGCGCGTCAGCGAGCACATCGACGCCAACCGGCCCGATCTCATCGTCAATACCGGCGATGTCTCGTTCGACGGCCCGACCGGCCGCGACGATGTCGTATTCGCGAAAAGCCTGCACGACGCCCTGCCCGTCGCCTGCCGCTACCTGCCCGGCAATCACGACATCGGCGACAATCCGACCATGATCGGACCGGCGCCGAAGCCGCCGGTCAGCGAGGCACACCGCCGGCAATTTTGCGACATCATCGGCGAAGATCACTGGTCATTCGAGGCCGCGGGCTGGCGCTTCATCGGCCTCAATTCCCTTGTCATGAATTCAGGGCTCGCCTTCGAGACCGAGCAGTTCGACTGGCTGGCACGGGAGCTCGCGCGCACCGCCGGGAAGCCGGTCGCGCTGTTCCTGCACAAGCCGGTGTTTCTCAACCTGCCCGACGATGCCGAGATGGCGGAGACCGCGATCCGCTACGTGCCGCAGCCGGCCCGGGCGCGATTGATCGAGATGTTTGCGCATGTCGATCTGCGCCTCATCGCCAGCGGCCATGTGCATCAGCGGCGCGACTTCACCTATCGCCACACCCGCCATGTCTGGGCGCCGTCCACCGGCTTCGTCATCAACGACGCGCGCCAGGACCGGATTGCGATCAAGGAAGTCGGGCTCGTCGAGTACCGTTTCCAGCCTGACAGCCTCGAGGTTCACCACGTCAGGGCCGCGGGCCAGATCGATGTCGATATCGAGGAGATCCTCGCCCAGATGGGCGGCGAGCACTAGCGCGAACTTGGCGGTTCAGGCGACGCTCTTGAGGTCCTGCTGGATCGCGGCCAGCAGGGATTGCAGCGCCGCACTGTTTACCGGCTTGGTCTCGGCGATCGCGGGCTGGACCATGGTTGGCTGCGCAGCCTTGACCGGACGCTTCGGGAATGGCGGCGGTGGCGGCGGCATCGCGGGACGAACGACATCGCTCTCCTCGTCAACATGCACGAACTTGCCATGGATGACGTCGTCGCGCCGGCCCATGACGAACATCGCCACCCAATAGCTGGCCGCCAGCACGATGACGCAGAAAACACTGATCTCTAACATCGCAACACCTAAAATATGCGCGATGATTCAATGCCTTCGCCTTGGGGTCAATGAACCGGCGGTCACACCTGCGGGTTTTACGAACAGGTGTGGCCGATCGGTGACTCTTTCTTAACCATTTCCGCCCCCTCGGTGGCTCGAAGCGGCGGTTCAGGCCTTATCCGGCCCCACCCGCACCAGCTGCTTGCCGAAATTGGCCCCCTTCAGCAGCCCCATGAAGGCGCCGGGCGCGCTCTCCAGACCCTCGGTGACAAACTCCTTGTATTTCACCTTTCCGTCGCGGACCCAGGCCGACATGTCGCGCAGGAAGTCGCCGTGGCGGGCGGCGAAGTCGGAGACGATGAAGCCGCGGAAGGTCAGCCGCTTGGTCAGGGTCGCACGCATCATGCTGGCGGCCCATTTCGGCGGCTTGGCCTCGGTGTCGTTGTAATGCGCGATCAGGCCGCAGACCGGCACGCGGGCGAATGGATTGAGCAGCGGGAACACCGCCTCGAACACCGCGCCGCCGACATTCTCGAAATAGACGTCGATGCCCTTCGGGCAGGCGTCCTTCAGCTTGGCCGCGAGATCGGGGTTGCGGTGATCGATGCAGGCATCGAAGCCGAGTTCCTTGACGACGTAGTCGCACTTGTCCTTGCCGCCGGCGATGCCGACCGCGCGGGCGCCCTTGATCTTGGCGATCTGGCCGACGGCGGAGCCGACTGCACCGGAGGCGCCGGCGACGACGACGGTCTCGCCCGCTTGCGGTTTGCCGATGTCGAGCAGGCCCGTGTACGCCGTCATGCCGGGCATGCCGAGCACGCCGATCGAAGTCGAGATCGGACCGAGCTTGGGATCGACCTTGATCAATCCCTTGCCGTTCGAGATGGCGTGGGTCTGCCAGCCGGAGCGGATGCGCACGATGTCGCCTACCGCGAAATCAGGATTGTTGGAGGCCGCGACCTCGCTGACCGCCTCGCCTTCCATCACGCCGCCGATCGGCACCGGTGCGGCATAGGACGGCCCCTCACTCATGCGCCCGCGCATATAGGGATCGAGCGACAGCCAGATCGTGCGCAGCAGGACCTCGCCTGCCGCAGGCGTCGGAACAGCGAATTCCTCCAGGCGAAAATCGGACGGCTTGGGCTCGCCGACGGGACGCGCGGCGAGAACGATGCGTTTGCCTTGGGACATGGCTTCCTCCACTTTTCTGTCATTGCGAGCGAAGCGAAGCAATCCAGTTGCGTCAACACAAAAGCTCTGGATTGCTTCGCTTGCAATGACGAGCTTGCGGCAGGTGCGAACCACAAACACGCTGTCATCGCCCGCCCTGTGCGCAGTTGCGCACTGGGGCGGGCGATCCAGTACTCCGAGACGGTTGTGACTGAGTGGAAGGGCCGCGGCGTACTGGATGCCCCGCCTTCGCGGGGCATGACGCCGTCATTTTGGTACGAGCGAGCGACTAACCCCCGCCCGGATAGTTCGGGCTCTCGCGCGTGATGGTGACGTCGTGGACGTGACTTTCGCGCAGGCCTGCTCCGGTGATGCGGACGAACTGGGCCTTCTGGTGCAGATCCTTCATGTCACGCGCACCGACATAGCCCATCGCGGCGCGCAAGCCGCCGGCGAGCTGGTGCATAACGTTGCCGACCGGGCCCTTGTACGGCACCTGGCCCTCGATGCCCTCAGGCACGAGCTTGAGCGCGTCCTTGATGTCCTGCTGGAAGTAGCGGTCGGCCGATCCGCGCGCCATCGCGCCGACCGAGCCCATGCCGCGATAGGCCTTGTAGGAGCGGCCCTGCCACAGGAACACTTCGCCCGGCGTCTCGTCGGTGCCGGCCAGCAGCGAGCCGACCATGGCGATGTCGGCGCCGGCTGCGAGCGCCTTGGCGAGATCGCCGGAGAACTTGATGCCGCCGTCGGCGATGACGGGAATGTCGGACTTCTTCGCAGCTTCCACCGCATCCATGATCGCGGTGAGCTGCGGCACGCCGACGCCGGCGACGATGCGGGTGGTGCAGATCGAGCCCGGGCCGATGCCGACCTTGATGCAATCCGCACCCGCGTCGATCAGTGCCTGCGCGCCTTCGGTGGTGGCAACGTTGCCGGCAACGACCTGCACGGAATTGGAGAGACGCTTGATGCGGTTTACGGCGTGCAGCACGTGGCGGGAATGGCCGTGCGCGGTGTCGACGACGACGAGGTCGACGCCGGCATCGATCAGCCGCTCGGTGCGCTCGAAGCCGGTGTCGCCGACGGTGGTGGCGGCAGCGACGCGCAGGCGGCCCTGCGCGTCCTTGCAGGCGAGCGGATGGGCGACCGCCTTCTCCATGTCCTTCACGGTGATGAGGCCGACGCAGCGATATTGCTCGTCGACCACGAGCAGCTTCTCGATGCGATGCTGGTGCAGCATCCGCCGCGCCTCGTCCTGGCTGACGTTCTCGCGCACCGTGACGAGATTTTCGTGCGTCATCAGCTCGGAGATTTTCTGCTGCCGGTTCGTCGCAAACCGCACGTCACGGTTGGTGAGAATGCCGACCAGCTTGCCGGGCGTGGACTTGCCGGCGCCGGTGACGACGGGAATGCCGGAGATGCCGTGATCGCTCATCAGCTTCAGCGCGTCATCGAGCGTCGCCTCGGGGCTGATCGTGAGCGGGTTCACCACCATGCCCGATTCGTAGCGCTTGACCTGCCGCACCTGGGCGGCCTGCCCTTCGGGATCGAAATTGCGGTGGATGACGCCGAGGCCGCCGGCCTGCGCCATGGCGATCGCCATGCGCGCCTCGGTGACAGTGTCCATGGCGGAGGCCATGATCGGGATGTTGAGCGGAATGGCGCGGGTGACGCGGGACCGGATGTCGACCTCGCCCGGCATGACCTCGGACAGGCCCGGCTTCAGCAGCACGTCGTCGAACGTGAAGGCTTCGCGAATGCCTTGAAGTTGCACCGTGGCCATCTGCCAACTCCTTCCTGCGGCCCTGCCGCAAATGCTTATGGATGAGCGCCGCCCTCGGCGTACCTTGCGGCAACGCCGGAGAATCGGAGCCCATCGGTGGGGTTGACGCGGGTCGATAGCACGGCTGCGTGACGAATCAAAGCAATTCGGACCGCCGGCCAGCCATGCACAGGCTTTTTAGGCAAATTCGGCTGGGACAGCCCCGCGGCGCCCCCACCCATCGTCATTCCGGGGCGCGACGAAGTCGCGAGCCCGGAAGCCATTCCCCAGCGATTCCTACGGCCCAATGGATTCTCAGGTGCGCAATTGCGCACCATAGCCCGCGCCAAGCGGCGCACCCCGGAATGACGAGGGAGAGGGTCACACCGTTGTTACGCGGGACTTAGGTGCTATGCGTTGATCCGCAATGGTCCCCGGCAGGAGGCGGTGATAAGCCGCAAGTCCGCCCCTCCTTCCGATTTTCATTACCAATCCGTCATGGTCGACAAGCAACGCGTCATTCCGCTGATCGTGGCCACCGCGCTCTTCATGGAGAACATGGACTCGACGGTGATCGCGACCTCGCTGCCGGCGATCGCGGCCGACATCGGCACCAGCCCCCTGACGCTGAAGCTCGCGATCACCTCCTACCTGCTGTCGCTGGCGGTGTTCATCCCGGCGAGCGGCTGGACCGCCGACCGCTTCGGCGCGCGCATGGTGTTCGCGATCGCGGTCGGCGTGTTCATGGTCGGCTCGGTCGGCTGCGCGCTTTCGACCTCGGTCACCGACTTCGTGTTCGCGCGCATCCTGCAAGGCATGGGCGGGGCGATGATGACCCCGGTCGGGCGTCTCGTGCTGCTGCGCTCGGTCGACAAGAGCGCGCTGGTCAATGCGATGGCCTGGGTGACGGTCCCTGCCCTGATCGGCCCCGTGATCGGGCCGCCGCTCGGCGGCTTCATTACGACGTACGCCTCCTGGCACTGGATCTTCCTGATCAACATCCCGATCGGGCTGCTCGGCATCTTCATGGCGCTGCGCTTCATCGACCCCATCAAGAGTGAGACGCAGGAGCCGTTCGATCTCTACGGCATGGTGCTGGCGGGCATCGGGCTTGCCGGCATCGCGTTCGGTCTCTCCGTCGCCGGGCTCAACCTGCTGCCCTGGAGCACGGTTGCGGCCCTGGTCGTGGGCGGCGCGATCTCGATGACACTGTATGTCCTGCACGCGCGGCGGACGGGATCGCCGGTGCTGGACTTTTCGCTTCTGAAGCTGCCGACGCTGCGCGCGGCCATCTTCGGCGGCTTTCTGTTCCGTCTCGGCATCGGCGCGCTGCCGTTCCTGCTGCCGCTGTTGATGCAGATCGGCTTCGGCCTGTCGCCATTCCACTCGGGCCTGGTCACTTTTGCCTCCTCGCTCGGCGCCATGGGCATGAAGACGCTGGCGGCGCGCCTCATCCGCACCTTCGGCTTCCGCAACCTGATGACGGTGAACGCGGTCGTCAGCGCGTTCTTCCTCGGCGTCTGCGCCCTGTTCACGGTGACGACACCGCTGCTCATCATCATGGTGATCCTGGTGGTGGGTGGCTTCTTCCGTTCGCTGGAGTTCACCGCGATCAACACGGTCGCCTATGCCGACGTCGAGACCGCGCAGATGAGCCGCGCCACCACGCTGGTCAGCGTCAACCAGCAGCTCGCGGTCTCAGCCGGCGTCGCCGTCGGCGCGGCGTGCGTCGAGACGACGATGTGGTTCAGCCATGTCAGCGAGCTCAACGCCACCGTATTCGCGCCGGCCTTCGTCGTGGTGGCGCTGACCTCGGCAGCATCGAGCTGGTTCTTCTGGCAGATGCCCGTTGATGCCGGCTACGAGATCTCCGGCCGCAAGGCGGTGGAGATCGCGAGCCGCAAGGGTGCGGGCAAAGGCGCAGCCAAGGCTGCCGTCAAGGTGGCGACGGAGGACACGCAGGACGTGCGGGATCAGCGGCTGGGGTAACGGAAAGCAGGATGCCGGCTCTCCCCCGGACAAGAGTCCAAAACAGCCCCTGCACAGCAGCCGATCATTTACATCTTTCCGAAATTAGCTTTGACCTGACCCTCGTGGACCACGCGAAAAGGATAGTCCGAAGCGAGGTCGCCGAGTGGCTTCTTGCTCCCGCGCGTACCCCTGTGGCGCGAGGTCGAACGAACGCCCGCGGAACGGCGGGCATGTGGATCTCTCCAGCCAACGCGATCGCTCAGAGGCGCCCCATCAGCACGCGCGCGTTCACCGAGATGAACGCTCGTTTATGTTCGTGACTCTTGTTCCTCGCCGGCGCGCGCTTGCAACTTTTGCCCTTCGGCAATGTTGGCACGATGTCGAAACACCAACGTAAGGAGGGACGCGCATGAAAAAGACCGCACTTGTCCTGGCAACCGTCGGCGCGCTCGGCGTGAGCGCGCTGGCGGCACCGACGCCGGCGGAGGCTCGCTGGCACGGTGGTTTTGGGCCGGCGCTGGCAGGCGGATTGCTCGCAGGTGCCCTGATCGGCGGCCTCGCCTCGTCCGCTTACGCCTACGGTCCGGGCTACGGCTACTACGGGTATCCGGGCTATTATGACGACTACTACGCACCGGCGTATTACGGCGGTTACTATCCGTGGGGCGGCTACACCAGGACTTACTACAGCACCAGTTACGCCCCTGCCTACTACGGCTACCGCTATCACCGTGTCGTGCGGCCGGCCTTCGCCTATTACGGCGGACCGTTCCCGCGGCGGCACTTCTATCACCATCGCTGGCACCCTTACTGGTGAAGCGACGCGGCAAGAGAAGGGCTGGCGCGAGGCGCTGAGCCTGCAAAGTGGATTTTTGGTCGATGTCTTTATCGCTTCGATCAAGAGAGTCCCGCGCGCAGTATCACCGAAACGGAACCGCGCGACTCTCCCGCCTGATAGGAACGATGGCATCGGCGCATCGTTCACAGGCATCGGAAAACTCGAATGAGGGCTCGTTTGTCTCGAGCCCCAAGCTTCGAAGGTTCCCCATCAACGGATGCTGCAAAGCAAATGGAGGAGGTTCAGGTGAACACGAGAAAGAACAGGTTCCTATTGACCACAGCTGTGCTGCTCGCCGGCGTCAGCCTGGCATCGGCTCAAGGCATGCGTGAAGGCGCCGGTGGCGGGATGAGCGGAGGCGCGGCCGCTGGTGCGGAATCCGGCCGATCGGGCGGCGGAATGTCGCATGGTGCAGGTGGTGCCTCTCACGGCGAAGGAATGACCCAGGGCCGCGCAGGTGGTCGGGCCGAGGGCCCCGCTGCGGCGCCGTCGCGTTCTGAGCGTAGCGAGGGAATGCCTGCTAGTGGCAAGGCCGATAGGGGCGAACGTAAGGCCGTCGATCAGGGCCGCGGCGCCCGCGACAACGCGCGTCAGTCCCAATCTGAAGGCGAGAAGCGTGGCAAGGACCAAACCGTTGGTCAGAGCCGAGGCGGCCCCGACCAAGCGCGTCAGTCCAGGTCCGAGCGCGACAAGAGCGGAATGAAGGACCAAACCACCGGTCAGAGCCGCAGCGACCGCGACGCTACGCGTCAGTCGCAAGGCGCAGAACAGGGTAGGAGCGCGACCACAGGCGCTAACACCAAGGACAATGTCCAAGGCAAGAAGGCGCAGGGTCAGAGCACGACGACGACTGGCGCGAACACCAAGGACAATGCCCAAGGCAAGAACGTGCAGGGTCAGAGCACGACGACGACTGGCGCCAAGGGCAACGCCCAGGGCCAGAGCGCGCCAACGACTGGCGCGAACACCAACAACGCGCAAGCCCCGAGTGCCCAGCAGGGCACGACGACCGGCGCCAACACTCAAGGACAGGTCAACACCCAGGCGCAGGCCCAGGGTGGGACTACCCAGAGCTTGTCCGGCCGCGTGCAAGTGAGCGCACAGCAGCAGACAACGCTGCAGCAATCGGTGTTGAGCTCACGCAATGTGGATCGCGTGCGGGTCAACTTCAATTCCATCAACTTCCGGATCAATACTGGCGTGGTGGTGCCGCGGAACATCTCCGTGGTCGCCATCTCGACATTCCCGGTGCTGATCGACATCTATCCGGCCTATCGGGACGACAGCTTCTTCGTCGTGGATGATGAGATCATCGTCGTCGACCGAAGCCACAGGATCGTCGACGCCATTCCCGCCGGCCCAAGGACGCACTTCGCCCGGCGCGGCAGCGTGAGCGGTGGCGGCGGCAACATCGCCGCGCTGGATCTCAGCCCCGACGATATCCGCATTGTTCAACGGGTGCTGATTGAACGCGGCCTGATGTCTGGCCAAGCAGACGGCATCCTCGGGCCCGCTACGCGCGAAGCGCTGATCACCTTCCAGAGACGGGAAGGTTTCCAGACCACCGGCTCGATCGATACCCGGACGGTCGCTGCGCTAGGCGTCTCCAACCAGATCCGCGCCACGCAGGGCCAATCGACGACCACTGGTCAGGGGCGACTGGCCAGTCGACGCAGCAGAACACGACCGGGCAAAGCACCGATCAGACCAACGCGCCGGCGCAGCAGAACCAGACCAATGCGCCGGCACAGCAGAACCAGACCACCGGACAGGCTGGGCAGAACCAACCATCCACAACCGGACAGGCCCAGCAGAACCAACCGGCGCCGTCGGGCCAGGCAGGCACACAACCGCCTGCTGGTCAGACCACCGGACAGGCGCCGGCCCAAAGCAACAGTCAGTCTACCAACCAGCCCAGCAACACGCCGTCTGGGCAAACCAACCAAAATAATGCCCCGCCGCCTTCGACGTCGGGTCAGCCGGCTCAGAATCAACCCAACCGGTAAGATGCCCCCAAAGCCCCGCCTCTGGCGGGGCTCTTTACGGCCTGCACGGCGCCCCGGGGCGATGCGGAGCATCGAACGCGGAATCCACTTTGCCGCAGGAATACGCGGAGAAATGGATTCCGGGCTCGCCTCTGCGAGGCGCCCCGGAATGACAGAGCTTGTGGTTATGCCTTCGCCTCGCCCCGAAACCCCGTCGCCAGCACGTAGCGTTCCGAGGAATCCTGCCGGCTCGCGGCGGGCTTGACATGGCGCACGGTGGCAAAATCGCGCTTGAGCTGGGCGAGCAGGTCGGCGTCGGCGCCGCTCTGGAACGTCTTGGCGAGGAACGTGCCGCCGGGCTTGAGCACGTCGCAGGCGAACGCGGCCGCGGTCTCGACAAGGCCAACGATGCGGAGTTGGTCGGTCTTGCGGTGGCCGGTGGTGTTGGCGGCCATGTCGGACATTACGACGTCGGCGCCGCCACCCAGCATCGCGGTGAGCTTCTCGGGCGCGTCATTGTCCATGAAATCGAGCTGCGCGAAATCGACGCCGGGAATTTCGGGCATCTCCAGCAGGTCGATCGCGACGACCTTGCCCTTGCCTTCGGTAGAGCCGACGCGCTTGGCCGCGATCTGGCTCCAGCCGCCGGGCGCGGCGCCAAGATCGACCACGGCCATGCCGGGCTTCAGAAGACGAAACTTGTCGTCCATCTCCAGGAGCTTGAACGCCGCGCGCGAGCGATAGCCCGCCGCCTTGGCCTTGGCGACATAGGGATCGTTGAGCTGCCGCTCCAGCCACAGCTTGGACGAGAGCTTGCGCTTGCCGCCGGTCTTGACCTGGACGTGCAAGCGGCCGGTGGTGTCTTTCGCCATCTCACCAGCTCCTGAGCGCGCCGTCCTCGCGCATCATCTCGACCAGCATGCCCTCGCGCAGGCCGCGATCGGCGACGCGCAGGCGCGGTAGCGGGAAGGCGTGCCTGATCGCATCGAGGATGGCGCAGCCGGCCAGCACGAGGTCGGCGCGCTCGACGCTGATGCAATTGTTGCCGGCGCGCTCCTCGTAGCTCATGCCGAGCAGCTTGTTCGTGGTCGCGGTGATGTCGGCATCGTTCATCCAGATGCTGTCGATGCGGCGGCGATCATAGCGCGCGAGGTTGAGATGGATGCCGGCAAGCGTCGTCACCGTGCCGGAGGTGCCGAGCAGATGCATGTCGGTGAGATCGCGGCCGTGCTCTGCCGCGAACGGCGCGACGTGATTGGCGACCTCGCGCTCCATCGCGGCATAGATTTCCGGCGTGACGTCGCGGCCGCCGAACTGCTCGGCAAGCGTGACCACGCCGAACGGGATCGACATCCAGGCCCGGATCCGCGGCTCCGGATTTGTGGGATCGCGCTCGATCCGCACCAGTTCGGTCGAGCCGCCGCCGATGTCGAACAGGATCGCGCCGCGCCCCCTGGGATCGACCAGCGGCGAACAGCCGAGTACGGCGAGCGCCGCCTCGGTCTCGCGGTCGATCACCTCGAGCTCGATGCCGGTCTCGGCCGCGACGCGGCTGCGGAAACCTTCCGCATTCGAGGCCGCGCGACAGGCTTCGGTCGCGATCAGCCGCAGCCGCCGCGCCTTGCGCAGATTGATCTTGTCACGGCAGATGCTGAGCGCGGCGACGGCGCGCTCGATCGCGGCATCGCTGATGCAGCCCGTCGCCGAGACGCCCTCGCCGAGCCGGATGATGCGCGAGAAGGAATCGACCACGCGAAAGCCGTCGTGGGTCGGACAGGCGATCAGGAGCCGGCAATTGTTGGTGCCGAGGTCCAGCGCCGCATAGACGCCGGTTCCCGACTGTGCGGGGACGACCGGTCCAGTGGCCAATGCCACCGCCGCCATCGCCCCCTCCAGCTCACCGTGCAGCCCGTGGCCATCGCGGAGCCGCGTGTGGTCATTCATACAAACTGTCTTTCCGCGGCCCGTTGGGCCGATCTGGAATTGCTTTTTCGCCTGAAACATTAGCAGCGCGGCAGGTCTGCGCAACATCGCATCACATGGGACCATGTCCATTCGTGCGTTGTCGTGAACGGGGGCGTGGGTTATCTGAGGGGGGTCCGGTCCCCCGCTGCCGCGAAAATGCGCAAATACCGGCTTTTCAGGTCTTTCCCATGCAAGAACACACCAAATCGTCCACGCTCGAAAACGCTATTGCACTGCAAAAATATGGCGTCGGGCAGCCCGTCCGCCGCAAGGAGGACGACACACTGGTGCGCGGCAAGGGCCGCTACACCGACGATTTCAACCTACCCGGCCAGGCCTATGCCGTGATCGTCCGTTCCACTCACGCCCATGGCATCATCCGCGGCATCGGCATTGACACCGCCAAGGCGATGCCAGGCGTGCTGGGGGTGTGGACCGGCACGGATCTCGATGCGGCCGGCTACGGCCCCTTCACCTGCGGCCTGCCGCTGAAGAGCCGCGACGGCTCGCCCCTGCTCCAGACCAACCGTCAGCCGCTGGCGACCGACAAGGTCCGCTTCGTCGGTGATCCCGTCGCTTTCGTGGTGGCAGAGACGCTGGCGCAGGCGCGCGATGCGGCCGAAGCCGTCGAGGTCGACGTCGAGCCACTGCCGGCAGTGACCGACCCTGAGGAAGCGGCCAAGCCCGGCGCGCCGCAGCTCTATGACCATATCCCTGATAACGTCGCGCTCGACTACCACTATGGCGACATGGAGAAGGTGAACGCGGCGTTTGCCAGCGCCGCCCATGTCACCAAGATCGACATCGAGAACACCCGCGTCGCCGTGGTCTCGATGGAGCCGCGCGTGGGCCTTGCCTCCTACGACAAGACGACCGAGCGCTACACGCTTCAGGTGCCGACGCAGGGCGTCGCCGGCAACCGCGCCAACCTCGCCAAGAACCTGAAAGTGCCGAACGAGAAGGTGCGCATCCTCACCGCCAATGTCGGCGGCTCCTTCGGCATGAAGAACATCAACTATCCCGAATACATGTGCATCCTGTACGGGGCGAAGGCGCTGGGTCGGCCGGTGAAATGGCTGGACGAGCGCTCCACCAGCTTCCTCTCCGACAGCCACGGCCGTGCGCAAAAAATCCACGCCGAGCTCGCGCTCGATGCCGAGGGGCATTTCCTCGCGGCGAAGCTGTCCGGCTACGGCAATCTCGGCGCTTACATCACCGGCGTTGCGCCGGGGCCGCTCTCGCTGAACACCGGCAAGAACTTTTCCAGCGTCTATCGCACGCCGCTGATGGCGGTCGACATCAAGACAGTGCTGACCAACACCACGCTGATGGGCGCCTATCGCGGCGCCGGCCGGCCCGAGGCGAACTATTACATGGAGCGGCTGATCGACCGCGCCGCCGACGAGATGGGCATCAACCGGCTGACCTTGCGCAAGCGCAACTTCATCAAGCCGAACCAGATGCCGTTCCCGGCCTCCTCCGGCGTGACCTATGACAGCGGCGACTTCCAGGCCGTGTTCAACAAGGCGCTCGAGATCTCCGACCACGAGAATTTCTCCAAGCGCAAGAAGGAGAGCAAGAAGGCCGGCAAGCTGCGCGGCATCGCGGTCGGCTCCTATCTCGAGGTCACCGCACCGCCGAGCCCGGAGCTCGGCAAGATCGTGTTCGATGCTGACGGCAGCGTGCAGCTCATCACCGGCACGCTCGACTACGGCCAGGGCCATGCCACCCCGTTCGCGCAGGTGCTGTGCGATCAGCTCGGCGTTCCCTTCGAGCGCGTCAAGCTCGTCCAGGGCGACAGCGACATCGTCCACACCGGCAGCGGCACCGGCGGTTCGCGCTCAATCACCGCGAGCGGCATGGCGATCGTGGGCGCCGCCAAGCTTGTGATCGAGAAGGGCAAGCGCGCAGCCGCGCACATGCTGGAAGCATCCGAAGCCGACATCGAGTTCGCTGACGGCAGCTTCACCATCGCCGGCACCGACCGCAGCATCGACATCATGGAGCTCGCCAGGAAGCTGCATGACAGCAAGACGCCGGAGGGCGTGCCCGACAGCCTCGACGTCGACCACACCAGCGAGCCGGTACCCTCGGCGTTCCCGAACGGCTGCCACGTCGCCGAGGTCGAGATCGATCCGGAGACCGGCGTGGTGCAGATCGTGCGCTACAGCGCGGTCAACGATTTCGGCACGGTGATCAATCCGATGCTGGTCGCGGGCCAGCTCCATGGCGGCGTCGTCCAGGGCATCGGCCAGGCGCTGATGGAGCACGTCCGCTACGACGAGAGCGGCCAGCCGATCACGGGCTCGCTGATGGACTATGCCCTGCCGCGCGCAGAGGACGTGCCAAACATGACGGTCGGCGATCACCCGATGCCGGCGACGACCAATCCGCTCGGCAGCAAGGGCTGCGGCGAAGCCGGCTGCGCCGGCAGCCTGTCGACGGTAGTGAATGCGGTGCTCGATGCGCTCTCCGACTACGGCATCAAGCACATCGACATGCCGCTGACCCCGGAGCGGGTATGGCGCGCGATCCAGGAGGCGAAGGCCAAGGCGGCGTAAGGGCCTCTTTCGCAGACGATCACTCGCCGCCGCCACACGCACAACTGTCATCGCCCGACTTGATCGGGCGATCCAGTACTCCGAGGCAGCAGTTGCTCACGGATGGGTCGCGGCGTACTGGATGCCCCGGTCAAGCCGGGGCATGACACCGCGTTTTGTGGTGACAGGCTTGCCTTCTCCATTACGCCGCCGCCTGCTCACGTGGCTGGTAGATCGCGGTGTGCTGGCAGTGCGCGAGTGGCGTCGTGCCGTTGGCAACGACGAGCGCGTCGAGCTCGACGAAGCGGTGGCCTTTCTTCTCGTAGTTCTCGGTGACTTTTGCCCGCGCGGTGATCTCGTCACCGATGCGTGCGGCTGACAAGAGCTGCATGCGGCTGCCGACGTGGATCCACGGGCCGAGGATGGTGTTGTCAACCAGCACGCGGTTCATCACCCGCTGGATCAGGCCGGGATGGCCCAGGCCCTCGCGCGCGAAGATCGGATCGGTCTCCCTGATATCCGCGAGATAATCGGTCGCATCCTGTCCCGCCCAGCGGCGCGGCGTCGTGCCGAACCACTTGCCGATCTCGAACGTCGTCGGGCTGACCGGCTTGCGCTCGGCAACCGCGGGGACCGCGACATAGTCGCTCAACGACACCGCAGGCGGGGCCGCCGGCAGCGAGGCCGTTCCGGTCGCGCACAGCTCAGTGCGGCTGAATACTTCGATCGTGAGCAGGCCATTGTGCTCGGTGGCGTCGACATCGGCGCTCTCGCCGTCATAGACCGGTTTGATGAACCGCGCCTCGACCAGCCCGCGCGACAAGAAATCGCGACCCCAGCGCGCCAACGGCACGTGCATCATGTAGGCGAACACATCGACGCCCGGCACCAGCCCGCCCTCGAAGCCGAAACGGCGCGCCACCGTGTCGTCATGCATCTTGTTCTCGGACTGTTTTGCGGTGTTGTAGGCCTCGACGCGATAGGTTTCGAGCCGGTTCGGCATGGGTCGCCTTCCCTGTGTTCTCATTGTTTCAGAGCGATCGTAGGCCCCAGGGAACACCGGTCAATCCCCTCGCCTTTGCGGCCCGAATGGGGTACCACGCGGCCAATGACTGACACCCCCACCCGCATCTATGTCGACGCCGACGCCTGTCCGGTGAAGGACGAAATCTACCGCGTCGCGCTCCGCCATGGCGTGCCCGTGAGCGTCGTCGCCGGCAATTTCATCCGCGTGCCGCAGGACCCGCTGATCGAGCGTATCGCGGCCGGCACCGGCATGGATGCAGCCGACGACTGGATCGCGGAGCGCGCCCGGCCCGGCGACGTCGTCGTGACATCAGACATTCCGCTGGCCAGCCGCTGCGTGAAAGCAGGTGCCGACGTGATCGCGCCGAACGGAAAACCGTTCACGGAAGAGTTGATCGGGATGACGCTGGCGGTGCGCAACCTGATGACGGATCTGCGTTCGGCCGGCGAAGTCACCGGCGGCCCGCGCTCGTTCGCGCCGCGCGACCGTTCCGCATTCCTCTCGGCCCTCGACCAGACCCTGCGCCGGATCCAGCGCCGCCGCACTGACGCGGCCGCAACGAGCCAGAGCTGACCATGGCGCCGCCGCTGATCCAACTGAAAGACATCAGGCTGACCTTTGGCGGTACGCCGCTGCTGAGCGGTGTCGAACTCAATGTCGCACCAAGCGAGCGCGTCTGTCTGATCGGCCGCAACGGCTCGGGCAAATCGACGCTGCTGAAGATCGCAGCGGGCCTCATCGAGCCCGATGGCGGCACGCGCTTCGTGCAGCCCGGCGCCACGGTCCGTTATCTGCCGCAGGAGCCGGATTTCGGCGAACTCAAGACCACGCTCGCCTATGTCGAGGCGGGGCTTGCGCCCGGCGACGACCAGCACCAGGCGCGTTATCTCTTGGAGCAGCTTGGCCTCACCGGCGAGGAGAATCCGCATAATCTCTCCGGCGGCGAGGCCCGCCGCGCGGCGCTCGCCCGCGTGCTGGCGCCCTCGCCCGACATCCTGCTGCTGGACGAGCCGACCAACCATCTCGATCTCTCCACCATCGAGTGGCTGGAACAGGAGCTCGACAGCCGGCGCAGTGCGCTGGTGCTAATCAGCCACGACCGCCGCTTCCTCACCAATCTGTCGCGCTCCACCGCCTGGCTCGATCGCGGCAAGATCAAGCAGATCGACCGCGGCTTTGCCTCGTTCGAGAGCTGGCGCGACGAGGTGCTGGCGGAGGAAGAGCGCGACCAGCACAAGCTCGACCGCAAGATCGTCGACGAGGAGCATTGGCTGCGCCACGGCGTCTCCGGCCGGCGCAAGCGCAACGTCAAGCGCCTCGCCAATCTGCATGCCCTGCGCGACCAGCGCCGCAATTATCGCGGCACCGCCGGCAGCGCCAATCTCGCAGCGGCGGAAGCGGAGCAATCCGGCAAGCTGGTGATCGAGGCCAAGGGCATCACCAAGGCTTATGGCGAGCGCAACATCGTCGAGAATTTTTCAACCCGCATCCAGCGCGGCGACCGGCTCGGCGTCATCGGGCCGAACGGCGCCGGCAAGACCACGCTGGTCAATCTGCTGACCGGCGGCGCGCAGCCTGATACCGGCACCGTGCGGCTTGGGCCAATCTGGAAATGGCCACGCTCGACCAGCACCGCGAGAGCCTCGATCCCAAATCGACGCTAGCCGAAGCGCTCACCGGCGGCCGCGGCGACCAAATCATGGTCGGCGGCAAGCCGAAGCATGTCGTTGGCTACATGAAGGACTTCCTGTTCGCGCAGGAGCAGCGCGGCACGCCGCTGGAGGTGCTCTCCGGCGGTGAGCGCGGCCGACTGATGCTGGCCCGCGCGCTGGCAAAACCCTCGAATCTCTTGGTGCTGGACGAACCGACCAACGATCTCGACCTCGATACGCTCGACGTGCTCGAGGAGATGCTCGGCGATTACGAGGGCACGGTGATCCTGATCAGCCATGACCGCGACTTCCTCGATCGCGTCGTCACCTCCGTGATCGCGCCTGAGGGCAACGGCAAATGGATCGAATATGCCGGCGGTTACAGCGACATGCTGGCGCAACGCGGCGCGGACCTGAAGCGCGACACGGCGAAGGCGCAGGCGCAGACACCGGCGGAGAAAAAGAGGAGCGCGCTGTTGCTCCCGCTCCTGCATCAAAACGGCGCCTGAGCTTCAACGAGAAGCACGCGCTGGAAACGCTGCCGAAGAAGATCGAGACGTTGCAGGCCGACATTGCAAAACTGCAGCACGTGCTCGACGATCACAACCTCTACGCCAGGGATCGCAAGACGTTTGACGACACCTCAGCCGCTATCGCCAAGGCGCATGAAGAGCTGTCTGCCGCCGAAGAGCGCTGGCTCGAACTGGAAATGCTCCGCGAAGAGATTGAACAGGCTTAAATTATGACCACTCCCCTCGCTGCTAAAATCGCCCGCGAATACGGCACCCCCTGCGCCGTCATCGACATGGACAGGGTCGAGCGCAACATCGCGCGCATCCAGAAGGCGTGCGACGACGCCGGAATCGCCAACCGTCCCCACATCAAGACGCACAAAAATCCGACCATCGCGAAAATGCAGGTCGCGGCGGGGGCGAAAGGCATCACCTGCCAGAAGCTCGGCGAGGCCGAGATCATGGCCAATGCCGGCATCGACGACATCCTGATCAGCTACAATCTGCTCGGCGACGAGAAGATGGCGCGGCTCGGCGCGCTCCAGGCGAAGGCGAACATGACGGTCGCCGCTGATAATTCGACCGTCGTTGCAGGGCTGCCCAAGGCCGCCGCCGCATCAGGCCGCCCACTCTCGGTCGTGGTCGAATGCGACACCGGCCGCAAGCGCGCCGGCGTCGAGACGCCCGCCGAAGCGGTTGCGCTGGCGCGCGAGATCGCGGCATCCAAGGGGCTGCAATTCGCCGGCTTCATGCTCTACCCGACCGAAACGGGCTGGGCTGACGCACAGAAGTTTTACGACGAGGCGCTGGCCGGCGTGCGCGCGCATGGGCTCGAAGCGAAAATCGTCTCGACCGGCGGCACGCCGAACCTGAAGAACCTCGGCAAGCTCAAGGGCGGCACCGAACACCGCTTCGGCACCTATATCTACAACGACCGCATGCAGGTCGCCGCCGGCGTCGCCAGCTGGGACGATTGCGCTCTGCACATCTATTCGACGGTGGTGAGCCGCGCCGCGCCCGAGCGCGGCATCCTCGATGCCGGCTCGAAGACGCTGACCTCGGACACCGGCGGGCTCGACGGCCACGGCCTGATCCTGGAGCATCCCGAGGCGAAGATCGCGCGCTTTGCCGAGGAGCACGGCTTCCTCGACCTCTCCCGCAGCAACACGCGCCCCAATGTCGGCGACGTCGTCCGCATCGTGCCGAACCATGTCTGCGTCGTCGTCAACATGATGGACGAGGTCGTGATGGTGCGCGGCGAGGAGATCATCGGCACGCTGCCGGTCGCGGCACGGGGAAGCTGCGGTAGGGTGCGCTGCTCCCACAGCCGTCATTGCGAGGAGCTCTTGCGACGAAGCAATCCAGACTACCTCCGCGGATGAATTCTGGATTGCTTCGCTACGCTCGCAATGACGATGGTGAGCTAGCGAGCCATTTCAGCACGCCCCTGCCCGCGGCCCCGCCGGTCGCAAACGAGGCCTGCAGCAGATAGCCGCCGGTCGGCGCTTCCCAGTCCAGCATCTCGCCGGCGGCGAACACGCCGGGCAGCTTGCGGATCATGTAATCCGCGTCGAGTTCGTCGAAAGAGATGCCGCCAGCACTGGAGATCGCACGCGCGATTGCCGCCACGCCGGTGAGCTTGATCGGCACGGCGTTGATGAGCTCGGCCAATCGTTGGGGCGGCATTGCCGACAGCGATTGGCCGGCGCCAGCTGCGGCCTCCTGCAACAACCCAACGGCGATGGGCGAGAGCTGCGCAGCCTTGCGCAGGAAGTTGGAGAACGACTGTTTGCCGCGCGAGGCGGACAGGCGCTCGACGAGTTCGGCCTCACCGACATCCGGGCGCAAGGCGACGTGCAGCACCGCCTCGCCATTCGCCGCGATCGCCTCACGCAATTCGGCCGACAGCGCATAGATCGCCCCGCCTTCGATGCCGGCCCGCGTGATGATTGCCTCGCCGCGCAGGCTGTGCGGACCGAAGTTTAGCGCAATCCCTTTGAGCGGCTGCCCTTCGAAGCGGGACCGAAAGACATCGGACCAGGCGACGATGAAGCCGCAATTGGCAGGCCGTAGCGGCGATATCGCGATGCCTTTGTCCGCCAGAATTGTCGTCCAGCCGCCATCGGAGCCAAGCCGCGGCCAGCTTGCGCCGCCGAGCGCCAGCACTGTCGCTTTGGCAGCGATGACAGCCGTTCCATGGCGCGTTTGAAACCGGAGCCGCCCCTCGCCATCCCAACCGGTCCAGCGATGACGAAAGGCGAACCGCACCCCGGCAGCATCAAGGCGCCGAAGCCAAGCGCGCAGCAAGGGCGAGGCCTTGAACGCCTTCGGGAACACCCGCCCGCTGCTGCCGACGAAAGTCGGCTCGCCCAGCGCCTCGCTCCAGGTGCGCAGCGCGTCGGGCGGAAAGGCGTCGATGGCACCCTTCAGCTTCGGCGCCGCGGCGCGATAGTGCGCCATGAACTGCGGCAGCGGCTCGCTGTGGGTGAGATTGAGCCCGCCGCGGCCGGCCATCAGAAACTTGCGGCCGGCGGACGGCATCGCGTCATAGACGGTGACCCGGGCGCCGCCCTGCGCCAGCACCTCCGCCGCCATCAGCCCGGCGGGACCGGCGCCGATGACGGCGACGGCTGTCAGAGCTTTACCCCCGCCCGCGCCGCGGCCTGCGCCACGTACTTCTGCGTCTGCTCGAACGCCCCCGTCAGCGCCTTGGCCTTCGACATGTCGCTGATCTCGGCAAAATGCGCGGCGACCGCGTCCGGCGTCCATTCGGGCTCCGGCAGGTCGATGCCTTCGCTCTCCAAGATCTTGATCACCGCGAAGGAGCCGGCGCCGGCGCCCATGATGGTGCGGGTCGGCGCATCCTCGCTCAGCATGTACTCGACCGCGGGCGTGATCGCGTTCGGCTTCATCAGTTGCAGCGCCTGCGGCGGCAGCAGCTCTTCGGTCATGCGGGTCGCCGCCGTCGGCGAGATGATGTTGACGCGAATGTCGTTCTTGCGGCCTTCCTCGGCCAGCACGTTCATCAGGCCGACCATGCCTGATTTCGCCGCGCCGTAATTGGCCTGGCCGAAATTGCCGTAGAGGCCGGAGGATGACGTCGTCAGCACGATGCGGCCGTAATTGCGGTCGCGCATGCCGGCCCAGGCCGCCTTGCAGCAATAGAAGGTGCCGACGAGATGCACGTCGAGCACCTTCTGGAAATCGGCCGCTTCCATCTTGCCAAACGACTTGTCGCGCAGGATGCCGGCATTGGCGCACAAGAGATCGACGCTGCCCCACTCCTTGGTGGCGCGCTCGACCATGGCGGTGACCTGCTCGAAGTTGGAGACGTCGGCGCCGTCGGCCATCGCGGTGCCGCCGGCTTTGCGGATCTCCTCGACCACGGCCTCGGCCGGCGACAGCGAGCCGCCGGTGCCGTCACGCGCGCCGCCGAAATCGTTGACCACGACCTTGGCGCCGCGGCTGGCCAATCCCAACGCATGCGCGCGACCCAGACCATTGCCCGCGCCGGTGACGATGGCGACGCGTCCGTCGAACCTGATTGCCATGAGTAAGGGTCTCTATTCTTCTTCCCTTCTCCCCTTGTGGGAGAAGGTGGCGCGAAGCGCCGGATGAGGGGTCTCTCTACAGATGCGCTCGCGGAGAGAGACCCCTCACCCGCCTCGCGTTCCGCGAGGCACCCTCTCCCACAAGGGGAGAGGGTGAAACCCCGCTCTGGGTTTCCTTTTTGAGCAGCGATGGATGGCCGGGTCAAGCCCGGCCATGACGGCTTGGGCTTACTCGAAGTAGATCAACCCGAGCCAGTCCGCAACCAGCGCGGGCTTGTCCTCGCCTTCGATCTCCACCGTGACGTTGGTGCGGGACTGCAATTCGTTCGGCTTGCGCAGCTTGGCTTCCGCCAGCACGAAACGGCCGCGGACGCGCCTGCCGGAGCGCACCGGCGAAATGAAGCGCAGCTTGTCGAAGCCGTAGTTCACGCCCATCGTGGTGCCCGCGATCACCGGCATCACCTCATAGGACATGATCGACATCAGCGACATCGTGAGAAAACCGTGCGCGATGGTGGTGCCGAACGCGGTTTCCTTCCTCGCCCTTTCAGGGTCGACATGGATGAACTGGTGATCCTCGATCACGTCGGCATAGGTGTCGATGCGGGGCTGATCGATCAGGTGCCACGACGACACGCCGATCTCCTTGCCGACCATGGACTGATAGGCGTCGAGCGTAATCGGCGGCTTCTTCCAGACTTCGTTCACTTAGGTCTCACTCCGTGTTTTCGCCAGCTCCGGAAAATCCTCCTCGCGGAATTCCCGGCCGCGCAGCGGATCGGTGCGGTCGTCGTCGCGCTCCAGCCTGCGTAGCTGCACGCGGCGGATTTTTCCAGAGATCGTCTTCGGCAGCTCGGTGACGATTTCGAGGCGGCGGATGCGCTTGAATGGTGCGAGACGCGTGTGCAGGTGCTTGAAGATCGACAGCGCGGTCTCGGGCGAGCGCTCTGCGCCCGACGCCAGCAGTACGAAGGCCTTGGGGACCGCGAGCCGGATCGGATCCGGGCTCGGCACCACGGCGGCCTCGGCGACGAGCTCATGCTCGAGCAGCACGCTCTCCAGCTCGAACGGGCTGATTCGGTAGTCGGACGATTTGAACACGTCGTCGGAGCGGCCGACGAAGGTGAGATAGCCATCCTCATCCGCGAACACGACGTCGCCGCTGCGATAGAGCTCGCCTTCCGCACCGGAGAGCTTGCCGTCATCACTCTGATAGCCCTGCATCAATCCGGCGGGACGGTTCACGCCCAGCACCAGCGTCACCTCGCCCTCCTTCGCCGGGTTGCCGTCGGCATCGCTGATCTGCACGCGATAGCCCGGCAGCGGCCGGCCCATCGAGCCGATCTTGATAGGCTGGCCCGGCGAATTGCCGGCGAGTGCAGTCGTTTCAGTCTGGCCGTAGCCGTCGCGGATGGTCAGCCCCCAGGCGGCCTGTACCTGGTCGATCACTTCAGGATTGAGCGGCTCGCCGGCGCCGCAGACCTCGCGAAGCGACACCTTGAACGATGCGAGATTCTCCTGGATGAACAGCCGCCACACCGTCGGCGGCGCGCATAGCGTGGTGACGCCACTGCGGCCGATGGTGGCGAGCAGGCCCTTGGCGTCGAAACGCGGCTGGTTGACCACGAACACGGTCGCACCCGCATTCCACGGCGCGAAAAAACAGCTCCAGGCATGCTTGGCCCAGCCGGGCGACGAGATGTTGAGATGGACGTCGCCGGGCTTCAGCCCGATCCAGTACATGGTGGAGAGATGGCCGACCGGATAGCTGCGCTGACTGTGCCGCACCAGTTTTGGTTTTGCGGTCGTGCCCGAGGTGAAATAGAGCAGCATCGGGTCGTCGGCCTTGGTCGGACCGTCAGGCGCAAAGCTCTCCGAAGCGGTCGCCGCCTCGTCATAGGCCAGCCAGCCATCGGACGTCGTGCCGACCACGATGCGGACGATACTCTCGGTACCGAGGCTGGCGAATTTCGCGACCTGGTCCTCGGCGGCCACCACCGCCTTCGCCTTGCCGCGATCGAGCCGATCGCGCAGTTCTTCTGCGGTGAGCAGCGTGGTCGCGGGAATCACGACGACGCCGAGCTTCATCGCCGCCAGCATCGTCTCCCACAGCGGAACCACATTGCCGAGCAGCAGCAGGAGATGATCGCCGCGCTTCAAGCCCTGCGCGCGGAGGAAGTTTGCGACCTGGTTCGAGCGCTTCGAGAGAGTCGCGAAAGAGAGCTTGGTCTGCCGGTCCTGCGCGGCATCGACGATCCAGAGCGCAGGCCTGTCCCTGCTCTCCGCATTCGTCGCGAGGTCGGCATCGAACCAGTCGAGCGCCCAGTTGAAGGGAACCGGATCGGGCCAGCGGAAGCCCTTGACCGCTGTCTCGTAATCCGTGCGGTGCTTTAGCAAAAACGCGCGCGCTTCCTGAAATGTCGTCATGATCCGGGCCCGTCGAATTGACCTTCGACTGTAGCCCGGATGGAGCGAAGCACAATCGGGGGACGGTCGCGCCAATTGAAAGAGCTGTCCCGGATTGCGCTTCGCTCCATCCGGGCTACGAGCAAAGCCTCGCTATTTTCCAGCGAGGCTGCGAACGTGCTTGATAATTCCGGAAAAATCCACCCCGCCCTGCCCGGCTGCGTCGAAAGACTGATAGATCTCCTGCGCATGCTTGCCGAGCGGCGTCGCCGCACCCGCGGCTTTCGCGGCGTCCTGCGCCAGCGTCAGGTCCTTCACCATCAGCGCCGAGGCAAAGCCCGGCTTGTAATCGTTGTTGGCCGGCGAGGTCGGCACCGGGCCCGGCACCGGGCAATAGGTCGTCAGCGACCAGCACTGGCCCGACGAGGTCGAGGCGACGTCGAACAGCGCCTGATGCGAGAGCCCGAGCTTCTCAGCCAATGCAAACGCCTCGCTCACCGCGATCATGGAGATGCCGAGGATCATGTTGTTGCAGATCTTTGCGGCCTGCCCCGCGCCGGCGCCGCCGCAATGCACGATCTTCTTGCCCATCTTCTCCAGCACGGGCTTCGCCGCCGCGAAGGCACTCTCCTCGCCGCCGCACATGAAGGTGAGCGTCGCGCCCTTGGCGCCACCCGTGCCGCCGGAGACCGGCGCATCGACCGAGAGCACGCCGTACTTGGCGGCCAACGTATGCGCCTGCCGCGCGCTCTCGACGTCGATGGTGGAGCTGTCGATGATCAGCGCCCCCTTGGCCATGGCAGGAACGACCTCGTTCCAGACGGAGAGCACGTGCTTGCCGGCCGGCAGCATGGTGACGACGACGTCCGCGCCCTTCACAGCACCCGCAGCGCTGTCGGCAATGCTGGCGCCGTCGGCCTTGGCTTGCGCGCGCGAGGCCTCGACGAGGTCGAAGGCGACGACCTTGTGGCTGGCCTTGACCAGGTTGGCGGCCATCGGGCCGCCCATATTGCCGAGACCGATGAATGCGATCGTGGCCATTGTCGTTTCCTCCGCTTGAGATGTCTCGCTGATTATAGATCGAAGAAATTAGGCACAATTGGCGGCATTGGGGTCACCTCTCCCCAACGGGGAGAGGTCGGATTGCGCCTGGCGATGCGCAGCATCGTCCAGAGCAATCCGGGTGAGGGGCCGCCGCACCCAGTGACACTGTAGCCCCTCACCCGGATCGCATCTCTTGATGTGATCCGACCTCTCCCTACGGGAGAGGTGATCCGAGTCCTTGGCTGCATCCACATACTAGTTGAACTTCAGCTCGTCGGCGCCGATTTCGGCGAAATATGGCGCCAGCATCTGCGGCGTCACGTCCTCGATGCGCGGCGGCGACCACGACGGATTGCGATCCTTGTCGATCACGGCCGCGCGCACGCCCTCGCGGAAATCGTCGCTGCGGAAGACCTCCAGCGCGGCGCGATATTCGCGCACCAGGCACTCTTCAAGGCTCGATGATTTGCGCGCGAGCCGCAGCAGGTTCAGCGTCACCACCATGCCGCGCGGCGATTTTTCGTTGAGCGTCTTCAGCGTCGTCAGAGCGAATTCGGAGCCGTCGCGCTTGAGCGCTGTGAAGATGTCTTCCATGCGGTCGAAGCCAAACAATGCGTCGATAGTCGGCTCTTTTGCGGCGACCGGGCCTGCGGTTTCACCGGTCGCAAAACCGTTGATGAGCTTGCTAACGTCGGCGGCGGTCGGGCCCGAGTGCAGCTTCGTCAGGGCTTCGCGCAGCTCCGGCAGCCTCACGGCCGGCACGACCCAGTCGGCGAACTTCGCATGGATCGCATCCGGCCCGTTCATGGTCTGGCCGGTTAGCCCGAAATAGGTGCCGATCTCGCCCGGCGAATGCGACAACAAATAGGTGCCGCCGACATCCGGGAAGAAGCCGAGCCCAACCTCGGGCATCGCCAGCTTGGTGCGATCGGTGACGACGCGGTGGCTGGCATGGGCTGACAAACCGACGCCACCACCCATCACGATGCCGTCCATGAACGCCACATACGGCTTCGGGAATTTCTTGATCCGGGCGTTGAGGATGTACTCCTCGCGCCACAGGATCTTGCCGAGGTCGCCATTGACTTTGGAGCTTTCCCAGAGCGTGCGAATGTCGCCGCCGGCGCACAAGCCACGCTCGCCGGCACCTTCCAGCAGGATCACGGCGATGCCCGGATCGGCCTCGAAGCGGTCGAGCGCCTTGTCGATGTCGCGAAACATCTCCAGCGTCACGGCGTTGAGCGCCTTCGGACGGTTGAGGCGGATCACGCCGGCTGCGCCCTCGACACGGGCGATCAGGTCGCCCTCTTCCACGCCGCTCATCGCGCGCCCTCGATCAGTTTGCGCGCCACGATGAGCCGCATGATTTCATTGGTGCCTTCGAGGATCTGGTGCACGCGCAAATCGCGCACGATCTTCTCGATGCCGTATTCGCTGAGGTAGCCGTAGCCGCCGTGAAGCTGCAGCGCATGGTTGGCGACCTCGAAGCCGACGTCAGTGCCAAACCGCTTGGCCATGGCACACAGCATGGTGGCGTCGGGGTCCTTGCGGTCGAGCGCCGCGGCGGCGCGCCACAAAAACGTGCGCGCGGCCTCGAGCTCGATCGCCATGTCGGCAAGACGGAATTGCAGCGCCTGGAATTCGTCGAGGCGCTTTCCAAACGCCTTGCGCTCCTTCATGTAGGCGCGCGCCTTGTCGAGCGCTATTTGCGCACCACCGAGCGAGCACGCGGTGATATTGAGGCGGCCGCCATCGAGGCCGGCCATCGCGATCTTGAAGCCGGCGCCCTCCTCGCTGAGGCGGTTGGCGACCGGCACGCGGGCGTTCTCGAACATCACGGCGCGGGTCGGCTGCGCGTTCCAGCCCATCTTGCGCTCATTGGCACCGAACGAGACGCCCGGCGTCTTGCCGTCGACGACGAGGGTCGAAATGCCGCCGGGACCATCGCCACCGGTCCTGACCATCGCGACCAGGAGGTCGGTGCCGCCGGCGCCCGAGATGAACTGCTTCTGGCCGTTGAGCACATAATGGTCGCCATCGCGCACCGCGCGGGTGCGCAGCGCTGCCGCGTCCGAGCCGGCGCCCGGCTCCGTCAGGCAGTAGCTCGCGATCAGCTCCATGGTACAGAGCTTTGGCAGCCATGTGTGGCGCTGGGTATCGCTGCCGAAGGCATCGATCATCCAGGACGCCATGTTGTGGATGGAGATGAAGGCCGAGGTGGTCGGGCAGCCCGTCGCCAGCGCCTCGAAGATCAGCGCCGCGTCGAACCGCGTCATGGCGGAGCCGCCGACATCGTCGCGGATGTAGATGCCGCCCATGCCAAGCGTGGCGGCCTCGCGCATCACGTCGACCGGAAAATGCTTCTCCTCGTCCCAGCGTAACGCGTGCGGCGCGATCTTTTCCGCTGCAAACGCCAAAGCCATGTCGCGAATTGCGACCTGATCCTCGTTCAGAGCGAACTGCATGCTGCCGCCTAACCTTTCACTCCACCGTCATTGCGAGCGCAGCGAAGCAATCCAGCATCCCTCCGCGGAGACAGTCCGGATTGCTTCGTCGCACCCGCGCAAAATTGCTTCGCAATATTGTCGCGGGCTCCTCGCAATGACGTTCAGAAAATCACTTCATCAGCGGGATCGAGAACTCCGCACCTTCCTTGACGCCGGACGGCCAGCGCGAGGTCACCGTCTTGGTCTTGGTGTAGAAGCGAACCGAATCCGGACCGTGCTGGTTGAGATCGCCGAAACCCGACTTCTTCCAGCCGCCGAAGGTGTAATAGGCGATCGGCACCGGGATCGGCACGTTAATGCCGACCATGCCGACGTTCACCTTGGCCGCGAAGTCGCGTGCGGCGTCGCCGTCGCGGGTGAAGATGGCCACGCCGTTGCCGTAATCATGATCTGACGGCAACGCCAGCGCTTCCTTGTAGTCGTGCGCACGCACGACGGAGAGCACCGGGCCAAAGATCTCTTCCTTGTAGATCCGCATGTCCTTGGTGACGTTGTCGAACAGCGAACCGCCGAGATAGAAGCCGTTCTCGTAGCCCTGCATCTTGAAGCCGCGGCCGTCGACGGCGAGCGTCGCGCCTTCTTTGATGCCGATGTCGATGTAGCTCTTGACCTTCTCGACCGCCTCGCGCGTGACCAGCGGACCGTAGTCGGCCGACGGGTCGATCGAGGTGCCGATCTTGAGGCTCTCGACGCGCGGGATCAGCTTTTCCATCAGACGGTCGGCGGCGGTCTTGCCGACGGGAACGGCGACGGAAATAGCCATGCAGCGCTCGCCGGCGGAGCCGTAGCCGGCGCCGATCAGCGCATCGACCGTCTGATCCATGTCGGCGTCGGGCATCACGATGGCGTGGTTCTTGGCGCCGCCGAAGCACTGGCAGCGCTTGCCGGTCTGCGCTGCGCGCTCGTAGATGTACTGCGCAATCGGCGTGGAGCCGACGAAGCCGATCGCCTTGATATCGGGATCGTCGAGGATGGCGTCGACCGCTTCCTTGTCGCCGTTGACGACGTTGAGGATGCCGGCCGGCAGGCCCGCCTCCATCATCAGCTCGGCGAGCTTCATCGGCACGCCGGGATCGCGCTCCGACGGTTTGAGGATGAAGGCATTGCCGCAGGCAATCGCGGGCAAACTTCCACATCGGAATCATCGCCGGGAAATTGAACGGCGTGATGCCGGCGACGACACCGAGCGGCTGGCGCATGGAATAGATGTCGATGCCGGGGCCGGCGCCCTCGGTGTATTCGCCCTTCATCAGGTGCGGAATACCGCAGGCGAACTCGGCGACCTCCAGGCCGCGCTGGATGTCGCCCTTGGCGTCAGGAACGGTCTTGCCATGCTCGCGCGCGAGCAGCTCGGCGAGCTTGTCGTAGTCGCGTTGCACCAGCTCCAGAAACTTCATCATGACGCGGGCGCGTCGCTGCGGATTCGTCGCGGCCCACTCCGGCTGTGCGGCGCGGGCGTTCTCGACGGCTGCACGGACCTCCGCTTTCGATGCCAGCGCCACCTTGGCCTGGACGTCACCGGTCATCGGCTCGAAAACGTCGGCGGTGCGGCCTGAGGTGCCCTTGACCTCCTTGCCACCGATGAAATGTCCGATTGAACGCATGGAATGATCTCCTTCAGGCTCAGCTGATCGCTTTGACAAATCCTATCGACCTGCATTTTATAGGATTCAAGTCTGAGATAATGCACCATAGATGTGCGAAAATGCTGGATCAAGGCGCTATCGACTGGGACGACTTTCGCTTCGTGCTGGCCATCGTGCGGGGCGGCTCGGTCTCGGCTGCGGCAAAACAGCTCGGGGTCGACCATGCCACGGTGATCCGCCGTGTCGATCGGCTGGAGAAGCACCTCTCGGCCAAGCTGTTTGACCGGCGCAAGACCGGCTACCTCCTCACCGAGGCCGGCCAGCGCGTTGCCGACAGCGCGGAAGCCATGGAATCCACCATCGTCGCCAACCAGGAGCAAGTCGGTGGCTCCGTGGCACGGCTGACCGGCACGGTGCGGATCGGCGCACCCGACGGTTTCGGCACCGCCTTCCTGGCACCGCGCCTCGCCCCCTTTGCCGACCGCTATCCCGATCTCGACCTGCAACTTGTGGCCACCGCGCGGCTGTTCAGCCTCTCCAAGCGCGAGGCCGACATCGCCATCAGCCTGACCATGCCCAAGGAAGGCCGCATCGTCGGCCGCAAGCTGCTCGACTACCGCCTCGGGCTCTATGCCGCGCCTGCCTATCTCGACCGCTTCCCAGAGATCGCCTCGCGGCAGGACCTGCCGCAGCACCGCTTCGTCGGTTACATCGAGGAATTGCTGTTCACGCCGGAGCTCGACTATCTGCCTCAGGTGTCGCCGAAGATTTCCGCACGTTTCCGCAGTGCCAATCTGATCGCGCAGCTCAATGCCACGCTCTCGGGGTTCGGCATCGCGGTGCTGCCGCACTTCATGGCGACCGACTATCCGCAGCTCGTTCCGGTGCTGCCGGAGGAGATCTCGATTACGCGCACGTTCTGGATGCTGATGCACGCCGACAGCAAGGACCTCGCGCGGATCAGGGCCGTGGCGGATTACATCAGCGAGATCGTGGAGCGCGAGCGGGCGTTGTTTGCGGGACGGTGAGTTGATGATTTCGTAGGGTGGGCAAAGTGACGAGACGCGCAAATGCGCGGCTCGTGGCGTGCCCACCGTATCAGCCGCGAGCGTGGAGTGATGGTGGGCACGGCGCAAATGCGCCTTGCCCACCCTACGGCACTTAGTTCTTTGTCTTCTTCACCGCCGACACCTTCGGCTCGCGCTTCGCGCCGTCGAGCGCGCTTTCCCGGCCCGCCTTCAGCACCTCGTCCGACAGCTCGCTTGAGCCCGCGATGCGCGCCAGCAGCATGGCGCCGGCCATCGTGGCGAGTGTCGCAATCGCCTGTTTTCGTGCGGCCTTGCGCGGCATGTTCGGGATATAGTCGGTCATCATCTCGATCATCTCGTCGAGCTTGCCGGCAAAGGCCTTGCGCGTCTTTGGGCTCTCGCGGGCGATCTCGGCGCCGAGCGAGGGGATCGAGCAGCCATGACCTGGATTGTCGCGATGCAGCGCGGAGAGATAGCTCTCGGCGATCAGCGCCAACCGCTTTTCAGGAGCGGCCTCGCCGGTGAGCTTGCGCCAATGGTCCATCGAGCGATCCATGGCGTAGGCGAAGGCCTCGATCACCAGCGCCTCGCGGGAATCGAAATGCGCGTAGAAGCCGCCATGGGTCAGGCCCGCCTCCTTCATGAGGTCGGCGACGCCGATGCCGTGGGCGCCCTTTTCGCGCAGCCGCACGGAGGCCTTCTTCACGATGCGGTCGTGGGTTTCCTGCTTGTGTTCCCGGGAATAGCGCATGCGCATCTCATTGAATGTCGGAGATCATCTCATAACACGCAAATGCCGCGAACGGCGCATTAATTCGCAGTTAGATTGTTGCCGATCATAGAAAAGGTTGCAGTTGCATGCACCGCCAGCGCGCCCTTCCCGTCGCGAACGAAGCCTTCGGTATAGCTGGTCTGGCGCCCCAGCTTGATCACCTTGCCTTCGGCCGAGATCAGCCCCGAACGGACCGAGAGTGGACGCAGGAAGGTCAGCTTCAAATCGAGGGTCACGGAGCCCTGCCCGGCCTCCAGTCGGGTCGAGATCGCGCACCCCATGGCCGTATCCAGCAACCCCGCGGCGGTCGCGCCGTGCAGGAGGCCGATGGTATTTTCGAGATCTTCACGCGGCTCCAGTTCCATGACGATCCGGCCCGGCTCGACCACGGCCATCGTGAAGCCGATCAGTTTTGCGAAGGGCGGCGGCGGCAAGCGGCCGTCGCGAATGCCCATCATGGCGTCCATGCCCGACAGGCCCATCACCACTTTCGCAACCGGTGCAGGCGCCTGCCAATCCACCACGCGCTCGCGCCGCTGGTCGGGCGAAAACAGGTCTAGTTGATCGGCTTGGGTCATGACGGCCTCGTTATATGACATATATCATGCTATGCTACGGACTTCCCGCTGGCAACTCCGGTCCGCCCGCTTGACAAGCCGGGCGTTTCGGCCCGGAAGTGACTTCGACCCGGCGCCTTGCGCCTGCCACGAACCGTTCGGGATGCATAATGGAAATGCTCAATCACCACTGCGGCGTGACGCGTGACGCGCGCGGCGTTGTTCACGTCGCGATCTGCAACGCCGGCCCACTCAACATTCTCGGCTCGCCCGTGACCGATGCCGTGCGCGAAGGCTTGCAGCGGCTTGCCACCGACCGCAACATCCGCGTCGTGGTGCTGCGCGGCCAGAGCGAGAAGAGCATGATCGGCGGCGCCGACATCAAGGAGATGGCGAAGCTCGACCAGAAGTCGGCCGAAGCCTTCATCGGCCGCCTGCGCGATCTCTGTGAGGCCGTGCGCGCCTTCCCGGCTCCGGTGATCGCGCGCATGCCCGGCTGGTGCCTCGGCGGCGGGCTCGAGGTCGCCGCCGCCTGCGACTTCCGCATCGCCGCGCATGATGCGCATTTCGGCATGCCGGAGGTGCGCGTCGGCATCCCCTCGGTGATCCATGCCGCGCTCCTGCCGCGCCTGATTGGCTGGGCCCGCGCGCGCTGGCTGGTGATGACGGCGGAGAACATCGACGCAGCCACCGCGCTGGCCTGGGGCCTGATCGACAAGGTCGCGCCGGAAGGCGGGCTGGATGCGGAGATCGAGCACCTGGTGAACGCGTTGCTCGAATGCGGCCCCGAGGCGCTGAGGTCGCAGAAGGCGCTGCTGCGGCAATGGGAGGAGTTGCCGCTGACGGAGTTGGTGAATTTGAGCGTGAAGGTGTTCGGCGAGTCGTTCCTGACGGACGAGCCGACGCGGCTAATGCAGGCGTTCGTGAACAGGAAGCGGTAGGTCTGCCGCCACTGTGCTGAAGAAGCTCTCGCCAAGCTAAAGGCGTCATGCCCCGGCTTGACCGGGCATCCAGTACGCCGCGGCGCCAGTTGCAAGAGCGAGTTCGCCAACACGGGTCTCTGGAATACTGGATTGCCGGCTTTCGCGGGCAATGACAGCAGAGTGTGGGGCGGTCACCGCCTACAACCGCAACTCCGTCACAACCACATCCCTGCCTCACCCAATCGAACGACCAAATCTCATCCGAACCACGACATTTTCTCATCCCCGGCGCGGGTTGCATTTTTTGCATTGCATCATATGATGATCATAATCTTACTTGTCAGCACAGGGAGTTTGTCATGGCCGATCCCGTCGTCATCGTCTCCGCCGTTCGCACCCCGCTCGGCCGCTTCATGGGCGAATTGTCGCCCTTCCCCGCGCACAAGCTCGGATCGCATGTGATCGGCGCGGCGCTGGAGCGCGCAAAACTTGCGCCCGAGAAGGTCGACGAGGTCTTCATGGGCTGCGTGCTGCCGGCCGGTCAGGGCCAGGCACCGGCACGCCAGGCCGCACGCGCGGCCGGACTGCCCGATGCCACTGGCGCCACCACCGTGAACAAGGTCTGCGGCTCCGGCATGAAAGCGACCATGCTGGCGCACGACATCATCCGCGCCGGCTCTGCCGACATCGTCGTTTCCGGCGGCATGGAGAGCATGAGCAACGCGCCGTATCTTTTGGCCAAGGCGCGCGGCGGCTACCGCGCCGGCCATGACCGCATCATCGACCACATGATGATGGACGGGCTGGAGGACGCCTACGAGACCGGCCGCTCCATGGGTGATTTCGGCGAGGCCACCGCGGAAGCCTACCAGTTCACCCGCAAGGACCAGGACGCCTACGCGATGGAGACACTCAGCCGCGCGCGCAAGGCCGTCGAGGGTGGCGCGTTCAAGGCCGAGATCGCACCGATTACGCTCACCGAGAAAGCGGGTCCCCGCGTCATCACCAATGACGAGCATCCGCTGAAGGTCGATCCCGCAAAAATCCCCGGCTTGAAGCCGGCGTTCCGCGCCAACGGCACCATCACGCCGGCTGCCTCCTCCGCCAATGCCGACGGCGCTGCCGCGCTGGTGCTGACCAAGCGCTCGCTCGCCGATCGGAGCGGCTTGCCGGTTCTGGCCGAGATCAAGGGCCACGCCACCCACAGCCAGGAGCCGCAATGGTTCACCACGGCGCCGATCCCGGCGATCCGCAAGCTGCTCGACAAGGTCGGCTGGAGCGCCAGCGATGTCGATCTGTTCGAGATCAATGAGGCTTTCGCCGTGGTGGCGATGGCGGCGCAGCGCGATCTCGGCATTCCCCGCGACAAGCTCAACATCAACGGCGGCGCCTGCGCGCTCGGCCATCCCATCGGCGCGACCGGCGCGCGGCTGATCGTGACGCTGCTGCACGCGCTAGAGACGCAGAACCTCAAGCGCGGCGTCGCGGCGCTCTGCATCGGCGGCGGCGAAGCCACGGCGATTGCGGTGGAGCGGCTGGCGCACTGACGCGAGGACGTCCGAAAACGAGGGAACTCTGTCATTTTCGACAGACGCGTCCCGTGCCATCCTGCAAGCTGACGCAGGTCTGTTGCGACCTGCCCATCAACGTTGAGGCCCAATGATCTCGAACTGGCTCGCGGCAGCACTTTCCCGCCGCAACATCCACTACGGCTGGGTGATGGTCGGCGTGACCTTCCTCGCCGCGCTGATCAGCGCCGGCACGGTCGGCGCGCCCGGCGTGTTCATCGTTCCCCTGCAAAAGGAGTTCGGCTGGAGCACGGCGGAGATTTCCTCCGCGCTGTCGATCCGCTTCATCCTGTTCGGGCTGATGGCGCCGTTCGCGGCCGCCCTGCTCAACCGCTATGGCCTGCGCAACGTCACGCTCGCCGCGCAGCTGATCGTCGTGTCGGCGCTCGTGCTCTCGCTCGGCATGACCGAGGTCTGGCAACTCGTGGCGCTGTGGGGCGTGGTGATCGGGATCGGCACCGGCATGACCGCGCTGGTGCTGGGCGCGACCATCGCCACGCGCTGGTTCGCCGCAAGACGCGGCCTCGTCGTCGGCATCATGACGGCGAGCGTCGCCACGGGCCAGCTCGTGTTCCTGCCGCTGCTCGCAAGCCTGACCGAGCGCTTCGGCTGGCGTCTCGCGCTCGGCTTCGTCTGCATCATGCTCGGCGTCTCGGCCCTGGCAGTCCTGCTCGCGATGCGCGACCGGCCGAGCGATGTCGGCCTGCGCCCGTTCGGCGATGAAGGCACCGCGCCCCTGCCCGCTCCGCCCGTGAGCCATGGCTCGATCACGGGCGTTGCGCTCGGCACGCTGCGCGATGCCTCGAAGTCGACTGCGTTCTGGATCCTGTTTGCGACCTTCTTCGTTTGCGGCGCCTCAACCAATGGTCTCGTCCAGGTGCACCTGATCCCGATGTGCCTCGATTTCGGCATCCCGCAAGTGCAGGCGGCGAGCCTGTTAGCTGCGATGGGCATCTTCGATTTCTTCGGCACCATCATGTCGGGCTGGCTGTCGGACCGCTACGACAATCGCTGGCTCTTGTTCTGGTACTACGGCCTGCGCGGGCTCTCGCTGATCTTCCTGCCCTTCAGCGATTTCTCGTTCTACGGCCTGTCGGTGTTCGCGATGTTCTACGGACTCGACTGGATCGCCACGGTGCCGCCGACCGTGCGGCTCACAGCTCAAAAATTCGGACCCGAGCGCGCCAATCTGGTGTTCGGCTGGATCTTTGCCGGCCATCAGCTCGGTGCCGGTACTGCCGCCTTCGGTGCCGGTTTTTCGCGGACGGTCTATCAGAGCTATTTGCCCGCCTTCTTCATCGCCGGCGCGCTGTGCGTGTTCGCTTCGCTGATCGTGCTGGCGCTGTCGCGGCAACCCAAGCCGAATCCGCAAGCGGCCATGGCCTAGTACCTGATCGTGGTGGTGACGCCGAACACCGCGGCGTCACCGATCCACGAGATGCCGGTCGGATCGTTCGGGTTCGGGACGCCGCCAGAGGGGCGGAACACGTACTGAAAGTAAGGCGCGATCAGCCAGCCCGGCTTGACGTGCGCCTCGTAGATCATCTCGATCAGGGTCTCGTTGCTGCGCACCGGACTTCTGGATGCCCGTGAAGGCCTGCGTGTCGAGATCGAGATTGCGGGCGGTGTTCGAAATCCGCATGTAGGCCATCGCCACGCCGAATTGGTCGAGGGGACGGCCAGGCGTGAAGCCGACGAAGCCGATGCCGCCGTCCATATACAGGTCGATCAGATTGCGGTCCGGCGGGCTGTAGGCGATACGGCCGAACGCCGTGATGCCAGGGAGCGAGGCTGAGGTGCTGTTGTCCCTCACCTCGGGCGGACGATAAAGCACCTGTTCGATCACCGCGAAGATTCCGTAGTTGCCGCGAAGTTTTGCGGCAATGCCGCTGCCGCTGGGATCGGCGATCGAGACGCCCTCGGCGGTAAAACGCTGGCTGTCGAACGAGCCATAATGCTTCCAGGCGCCCGGTGTGAAATTGCCCGCGAGCGGACGGCCACCGACATCGATGTCGTAGGTGAAGCGGACCTGCCCGATCACCCAGGGCGGATCGTTGACACGAAACGCGAGGCCATGGTGGTCGCGCAATTGCGGATCGGCATCGCCCGGCCCTGAGGGATCACCATTGAAGACCGCGCCGTAGGCCGTGATCTTGTCCGTCAGCGCCGCCTTGATACGAATGCCGGGCACCGCGATCGGTGGCGCCGGGCCGCCGGCCGGAAGGTTGGATGCCTTGATCGCCGGCCAGCCGAAGGTGCCGTTGATGAAGAGGTCGTCGGTCTGGCTGTCGAAGAACTCGACGTCCGCGGCCTGCTGGCCGGCCCTGATGTTCAGGCGATCATTGAAGAAGCTCTGCTCGAAATACGCATTGTAGAGCCGCTGGTCCGGCAGCGCCTCGATCTCGCTGATGGTGGCGAGATTCATCACGTAGTTGCGCGACAGCCCGCGGCCGTAGATCACCAAGGCATTGGCGTAGAAGCGGCCGCCAGTCCAGCCGACCAGCTTGTTCGAGATCGGCATCGACCGACAGATCGAGACGGCCGAAATGGATGGCGCCGCGCTTCACGCCGCCGGAGACGTTGGCGATATTGTCGGCGATATAGGTCGCGCCGAAGTTCAGGCCCTTGTTGGCGAGGCCGTCATGCCATTCGTTGAACCATTTTGGAAACAGCCACTCGGCCGCGCTCTCGTCCTTGGCGCCAGCCAATGCACTTGTGCTTGCTGCCGTGCACGCCAGCGCGATTGCGGCCGCGCCTCGCAATGCAGATGTATGGGGACGCCAACTCACGATCGATACTGGCTGGCACACGCTATTTGAATATGCCCGTGCGCCGCATAAACAGGTAGGCCGCGCCGACCGAGGAGGCCATCAGCACCGCCGCCCAGAGAAACCCGCTCTCGACGTCGGTGAGCGGCAGGCCCTTGGTGTTCATACCGAAGATGCCGGTGACCAGCGTCGGCGGCAGCAGCAGCGAGGTCACGATGGAGAGCGTGTGGAGGTGGCGGTTGCTTTCCTCCTCGTTCTTGAAGCGCAGCTCCTCTTCGAGCAGGCGGCTGCGCTCGCGCAGCTCGACGATGTCGTGATCGAGCCCGTCCAGCCGCTGCGCCAGCTTGCCGGCGTGGATCCGCAAGGCCGGCGACAGATGGTCGGTGTTCTTCTGGTCGAGGCGGTGGAACAGTACGCGAAGGCCCGTGAGCTGACGATGCAGCCGCACGCAGGTCCGGCGTAGCCGGCCGAGATTGCGGCGCATCTCCGGCTTGCTATCGTCGGCGAGGATCCGCTCCTCGATGTCGTCGATCTCCTGCCCGAGCTTGTCGGCCATCCTGTCAAGCGTGTCGGCGACCTCGTCGACGATCTTTTCCAGGAGATGGGCGACATTGTCGATGCGATAGCCGCCTTCGAGCACGCGGCGCGTTGCGTCCGCCGAGCACAGCGCCTGATGGCGTCCGCTGACCAGGAGATGCTCGGTCATGGCGAAGCGCAGGAACGCGGTCTCTTCCGTCGCGCTGTCGATCTCGCGCACAAGGTCGGAGAACACGCCGTAGACGCAGTGATCGATGACGTGAAGCTGCTGGAACGTGTCGTTCGACAGCAGCAGCTCGCGCGCAAGCGGCGGCAGCGTTGATGCCGCAATCCACGGCCGTACGCGCGCATCGGTCAGGTTGAAATGCAGCCAGAGCCGGCCGTCATGACTGAACTCGATCGGCTGGTCGATCGGCAGCGCCTCAGTGCTGCCGTCGCTGTGCAGACGGAAGGCCCACACGAGACCGGCAATGGCGGGTTCGGCATTCGTTATCGCGCTGACTAGCTTTGCCGGCTCAGCCATGGCCAATCCCAACCGTCAACAATGCCCCGTATCCGGAAGATGGCTGACGGCATCTTCCGGACCCCGCGCGGCTACTCAATTACGGCTTTGTTACAGTTTGATGATGCAGAGCGACGGCCGCCCTACTCCGCGGCCAGCCCCGTCGTGGCCAATGCCGCGGCTTCCCTGACGTAGTCGTGCACGACGCGGCCGAACGGCAGCGTCAGGTCGGCGATGTAATGGTGCGCGCCGAGACAGCGGCGAACCGGGAAGTCGGCGACCGGCGCATTGACGTGCGGCACCAGATGCAAACGGCCGGGCCCCATCCAGGAGCCCTTCGGCACGATGTCGGTGAGGTTGATGGCGACGAGCTGGCAGACTTCGAGGCGACCGTCGACGCCCGGAATCATCTTCAGATTGATTTGCGTCTTCGACAGCGTGGCGCGGGTGAGATTGCCGTTGCCGGCCATGCTCTCATGCTTGTAGCCCATCGTGCCCATGGCAACGAGCTGGCCGGCATATTCCAGCGTGCCCGTCAGCGTGTCCTTGACGATCTCGAGCTTGGGATGGGCGTACTTCTTCGGAAAGCCCCAGATCTCGCGGCCGGCGGCGATCGGCGGATCGTCGTCCAGGTACATCTGCGAGACGAAATTGACCTCTTCGCCGTTGAGGCGCGCGGGAATGACGAGGCCGGAACTCGGTGTAGCTACCGAAGCCGGAGGAGTCAGGCATCTTGATCCATTCGTAATGCACGATCGGCTGGTCGATCGGCTCCAGCGGCTCGGGCAGGCCGGCGCGGATCAGGTCCGGATCGGTCTCGTAGCTGATGACGAGGAATTCGCGGTTGACGAAGCGATAGGGCCCGGCGGGATAGCTCGGCCCGGCCGCTGGCATGGACGGAAGTCTCAGCACGTCTTCCCTGCGCATCGCTGGTCTCCTGTGTGATGCCTTATGTGATGCCCGCCCGGCCGCGTCAGGCTCGATGCAAATTGCTAGCCGCCGTCATTGACTGCGATGTGAAGGAATTCCGTCAGGCGCACGACCTCGGGCCATTCGCGTTTCGGTTGATCTGCAGCCGATGCATCGGCGCCGAAATTGTCATCACGCCGTCACTGCCGGACGTAATCGTCTGGCTTGTCATTGAAGCATGATCCTTTCGGAAAACCGCTGCACACTTTTCCGGCGCATGCTCGGCAGGAGGCATCGGCCATGGACGCCCGCACGTCGCAACCGACCTATCAGACCCATCAGCCGCCCGCGCGGGGCTGGCGTCCAGAGCGCTGCGACCGCGTCGCGCTGGTGCTGCAAGGCGGCGGCGCGCTCGGCGCCTACCAGGCCGGCGTCTACCAGGCGCTGCACGAGGTGGGGATCGAGCCCGACTGGGTCTGCGGCGTCTCGATCGGTGCGATCAACTCCGCCATCATCGCCGGCAACAAACCGGAGAAGCGGCTGGAGGCGCTGCGCATCTTCTGGGAGCGCATCACCAACCGCAAGATCTGGCACTACACGCCCGATGGCGACGTCTTCCGCCAGTGGCGCAATCTCTGTAGCGCGTGGATGACGTCGGCGATGGGCCAGCCGGGCTTCTTCACCCCGCACCGGGTCAATCCCTGGTTCAGCCCGATCGGCGCACGCACCGCCACCAGCTATTACGACACGATGCCGCTCAAGGAGAGCCTGCTCGAGCTCGTCGACTTCGATCTCATCAACGAGAAGAGGGTCCGCTTCGCGGTCGGCGCGGTCAACGTGCTCTCCGGCAATTTCATCTATTTCGACAACGCCCATGACGAGATCGAGCCGGAGCATGTCATGGCCTCAGGCGCCCTGCCCCCGGCGCTGCCGATGGTGCGGATCGGCACTGATCATTCCTGGGACGGCGGCATCGTCTCCAACACACCGCTCCAGCATCTGCTCGACCAGGAGGACGCGCTCAACTCGCTGGTGTTCCAGGTCGACCTCTTCAGCGCACGCGGCGTGCTGCCGCGTTCGATCCAGGACGTCATGGCCCGCCACAAGGACATCATGTATTCCTCGCGCACGCGCCACAACACCGACGTCTATCGCCGCACGCACAACCTCAAGATCCTGCTCTACAAGGCGCTGGCGAAGCTGCCGGACGAGCAGCTCTCCGAGGAGGAGCGCAAGCTCAAGGCGAGCCTGCGCAACATGCCGGAGATCGCGATTCTGCATCTGATCTACCAGCAGAAGGCCTATGAGGGAGACGCCAAGGACCACGAGTTCTCGGGCACCTCGATGCGCGAGCATTGGACAAGCGGTTACGAGGACACCAAGCGCACCCTGAAGCGTCGCGACTGGATCAGGATGCCGGACGAAGGCATGGGGCTCGTGGTGCACGACGTGCACCGGGAGACGGAGAGCGCGTGAGGCGCCTTCCGGCGAGCGCTCAAACAAAAAGTGCGAAAACAACCCCATGCACAGTAGCCCGTGCGTGGCGGATCAATGGCTTAGCCTGGTGCGTCCGCAGCGCCGTTTGACACGTCGGGCAAAACAGGGCTATAATGCGATTATTCCGAATTGACACAGACAGTGGACTTGTGACGAAAATTTCTCACATCGCGCGTGAGGCAAAAGGCTGCCGCAATACAATCGGTGTCGTCCCGGCCGGGGCCAACTACCCCAGGCGATCATTGTGGCGCGGGAGAGGGGTCAACAGTCTACGCCAAACGTCTCCCTGTGATTATGGGTCCTGGATTTGCGCTTCTAGGCGAGTACAAGAAGGACGAGGCGCACACCAATTCGGTTGAATCGGTTTGGGCGCTCCTCAAGCGGCAGATTGTGGGAACCCATCATTGGGTCAGGCGAAGCACCTGCAACAGTATGTGCAGGAAATGACTTGGCGCCTGAATCGGCGTAGCATGAGCTCTACGGAGCGCATGAACGCCCCGTTTGACGGCGTCGTCGGTCCGCAGCCTGACAAAGTGCCGATCGCCGATGAGTAGGAAGATAAGAAGCACTCCGCCGGAGCCGCCCCTTGGCCTCAATATGCCCTTTGATGGGGCGCTAAAGCGTTTCATCGGCGCTGATCCGAGCGAGGTGGAGGCGAGCGTTACGCGGTCCAAAAGAAAATGCCGCCGGGCAGAAAGCTGAAGGCTCCGTCCGACGGCGATGTCAGTCAAGCGAACGTGGTGTCTCTACGCGACCGACGGATGCGGAAACGGAATTGCGGTCGCTGACGTGCGGCGACGCGGCAAGCGTCGCCAATGCCCGCAAACCTGCTGAATCCGCCCATCGCGAATGCGATTATAGGTATCGATCCAAATAGAGCCGTTCATGCGTGTAGTTCCTTTCATTCGGTTGATGGGACGCAAACGCGCACGCGCGACAGCGCGCTCGGTCGTGAGGGACTGAGCGCGCTGTCGCGGCCTCGAACTGATTTTGAGGACTTGGGGAGGGCGTCGAACCTGGTTACGACGCAGCTCCTACATCCGGGCATGAAAAAACCCGGCGCGAAGGCCGGGTTCGGACGCAGTTAGCGAGTTTGCGTTTCGAGAGTGGCGCAACTCTCCTAATAGGGAGGAAATCGTCGGCTGAGTTATCATAAGCAGCGAAGCCCGGCGCTGGCCGGGCTTCGCATCTCGGTTGCATGGAGGGCAACCCAAGCTACCGTTAGCAAAGCCAGCTTTGCAGACTGGCCTAGAAGTCGAAGCTGAGTTGGTTCGGCCAAGAGCGCCAGTGCTCGCACACATGCTCTAAACGACCGAGCCGCTTCCGTGTGTACGAATTCACGTGCACACGCTTCGACCCCGAAGTGGGGTGCATTCCCATTTCGGTTCTCCACGACTTTGGCGGGCTGAAGCCCGCCTGCTCCGGACTGCGGTATTGCAGCCGCGCGGCGTGGAGCCCGACTGTCGTCGGTTCTGGAGAAGCCGCTGACGGTAGCTTGGGTGTTCTATCTGATTTGGCCGAAACCCGATTCTCAGGGCAACTACGGACAATTCTTCTAACGAGAGAATGAATCGGCTTTCGATCCATTCACTTTAGTGAGCAAGCGAACTTGCCGTCGAAGAGACCAGAGGTAGGAATCCCGCAATAGCGGAGCGCTGGAACGTAATCTCTTCGATCTAGGCACGGGACGTTTGACCGTGGCGTGCTCTACACCTGTTTTGAACTCGATACGCAGTACACCGTTCGTGGACAGACCGTTTTCTGCCCTATCCGCCAAGCCCTCAGCATCCAGTGCCTCTGAAGGGTGACTTCGCGGGCCTGTCCCGCGCATCGGTTTAGTCAACGCAAAAACTCCGGGTGGCCGGAGGGGTGGCTACAAGGGTGGCTGCGGTAATACGTGCAAAGCTTCGCATTACGCGTGGCCCCCGCGTGATCTGGCCGTGACGACTAGTGTGGCTGCCACGGTCGAATCGACCTTTCGTAAATCTGTGCCGCAACTTAGTCCTATGTCAGCTCGTATATAGGTCCCCATTGTTGCGGATGAGCGAAATCGAGGTCACTTCGCTTCCTTGTTCAATTCGATCGCGACCTCCGACATCCAGGAGCCCGGTGCTTCCATCAGAAAGGATTGATGATTGCTCCTGGTCTGGATCGTCACCAGCGCAGCCACCGTGTTTCCCTCAATTCGCGCCTCGATCAGGCCGTCCTTGTTCGTGCCATAGACCTTGCCGCCCTGTCGGTATTCGCTCTCGAACCAGTTGCCGGAAAGCTCCGTCCCGCTCTGCTCGATGTTCGCGGACAGGACCATCTTGTACGCATCGCTTGCGCAGCGCAGATCAAGTGTCAGCGACCGTCCCGGCTTGGTAACGTTGTACGCCACTTTGCAGCGAACCTTCTCACGCGGACCGTCCGACGGCTTCATGGTGCCGATGCCCGACCATGCGCCGGCCAAACTGTCGAACACCGGCTCTGCGCACAATGGGCTGATGCCGATCAGCACGAGGCAGGCCGCGCCAATGCCCATGCGCGCTGCCGGAAACTTCAATAGCATTCTGCCAATCCTGATCCGTAAAGTCTGAGCGCGTCCTATGCCTGAACAGCCGCGGGATGTTGACGAAGATGTTTAGAAATGTTGCAAAGATTGCCTGAACGTTGCCGGGATCGGCGCATCAATCAACTTGCAGAATGGTCTCCGACAGCAGAGCGGCAGCCTTTTGGAGCGGCGGTATGAACCGGTCCAGTTCGACGAAGCTCACGCGCGCCACCGGCACAGAGACACCCAAGCAAGCTATCAATTCTCGATCCGGTGACAGAATGGGGACGGCACACCCCACAACTCCCTTCACATACTCTTCGTTGGTTTTGGCCCAGCCTCGTTGCCGCGTGTCCTCCAGGACCTTCATCAGCCCGTGGACGTCGACGATTGTCGTTTCCGTGAATTTGGTCAGAGGTAGTGCGCGGCACAACTTCGCCCGGGTCCGCTCGGGCAGTCTGCTCATGTAGATTTTTCCGGTCGACGTGCAGTGTAACGGCGCCGCCTCTCCCGGATTGAACTGAAGGCCTTGCGGCTCCGAAACGCGAACGCTGTCGACATAGGCAACGAAGTTGTCGCGTACGACGCCGATCTCGCATTGTTCGCCGATTTCTCCCGCAACCGCCTGAAGCACCGCATGCCGCCGCGCAGTGCGGAAGGCCGCGCCGATAACAGTGGCGGACAGTGTGACGAGCTGGTTTCCCACAACGTAACGCTTGGTCCCCAACGCCTTCTGAAGAAGTCCGCGGTCCTCGAGATTTCCGATCAACCTGTGCGCCGTTGGAAGAGGCAGCGAGAGAGCCTTTGCGATCTCTGCCGCTGAGACCGCTTTGCGTTGGTCGGCAACGTGCCGAACGATCGCGAAGACACGATCCAATGGCCCGTCCTTCTCGCTGCGTTTCGTCATTTTCCCTCCGGCCAAATCGGCAGCAAAATCAAGACTTACGCCACATATTATCATTTTTCGGAATAAAATATATTGAAAATCGACAAAGTTGTTTGTCGAAATTCTGAAAGCTCATATTCTTGGCGTTGCCGGTGATTGACCAGAAATTGTGCAACGCAGTCTCACCGTTCCCAGAATCTCGCTCCGCCGCTTGGCCGAGAGCCAAGTCCCGACGGCGCGCCCAACAGGAGATGCGTATGTCTCGTCACTACGACGTGGACGCCGTGAGGAAGGAATTCCCCGCCGTCGAACGGATGGTCTATCTGGACTCCGGGTTTCAAACGCCGCTTGCGCGCCCGGTGAAGGCCGCGATCGAGCTCTTCCTTCGCGAGGGCTTCGAGACGGCCGGCCCGAAAAGCGTATGGCTCGACCGGGTGGAGCAGACCCGCGCCAAGGTCGCTCGCTTTCTCGGCGTGGCCGCGGATGAAATCGCCTTCACGAAAAATACGTCGGAAAGCATGAACATCGCGGCAAACGCACTGCCGCTCCGGGCCGGCGACAATGTCCTGCTGATCCACGGCGATCATCCGAACAACGCCTACGCGTTCCTCCATCTGCAACGGAAGGACGTCGAGGTCCGCTTCATCCCGATGACCGATATCGTCGATGCCGACAGCTTTGCTCCTTTCATCGACGAAAACACGCGCGCGATTTCGATGTCACACGTCACGTTCCACGCTGGTCACCGCTTTGACATCGAGAGCGTCGGCGCGATGTGCGCCAGGAAGAAACTCTACTTCGTCGTGGACGTGATGCAGTCGATCGGCGTCGTGCCTGTCAACGCGAAGGCGATTGGCGCGAGCTTCGTCGGCTCCGGAAGTCACAAGGGATTGCTGGTTCCGCAAGGGCTCGGGCTTCTGTATTGGGACAAGGCGCTCAAAGAGCTGGAGCCGGCCTATCTGGCTGCCGCGAGCCTCGCCGAGATCCCTGATGATCTCATCGCGCGCCCGGACAAGATGGCGCCCTCGCCCACCGCTAGGCGATTCGAGCTGGGCAACTTCAATCTGCCCGCGGTCCATGCACTGGGTGCTTCCCTCGACATGATCGAGCAGATCGGGGGGCAGAACATCCAGAACCACTGCTTTGATCTCGGCGATCACCTCATCGCGCGCCTGGACGAGCTGGACATCCGCCTCGTTGGCCCGCGCGATCGAAAGCATCGCGCGCCGCACATCTACGTCATCGCCCTGCCCCCATCGGACTGGCTCGGCCATTTCGAGGAGAACGATGTGCGCGTATCGCCCGAACGAGATGGCATTCGCGTCTCGCTCGGCATGTTCAACACCGCCAACGACATCGATCGCCTGATCGACGTCATCCGTCGGCGAGGGCTCGGACGCCCTTCCGCCGCAGCTTGAATTCGACAAACGAGGGAAAGGCAAAGACCATGAAGAAGCTTGTTCAGGCGCTCGGACTTCTCCCAGGACTCCTGGTTTCAGGACTCCTGGCCGTCAGCCCAAGCCCCTCGGCAGCAGCCGACAGCCCGACGCTTGATAAGATCAAATCCAGCGGCGCAATCACGATCGGCCACCGTGAGGCTTCGATACCGTTCTCGTATCTCGGGCCCGATCAGAAGCCCATCGGCTTCTCGCTCGATCTCTGCGCGGCGATCGTCGATCGCATCAAGGAGGAGCTGAAGTTGCCCAACCTCAAGGTCAACTACACGCCGGTGAATTCCTCGAACCGGATTCCGCTGATCCAGAGCGGGACGGTCGACATTGAATGCGGCGGCACTGCGAACGACAAGAAGCGGCAAGAACAGGTCTCGTTTTCCGTCGCGACGTTCGTCAGTCAGCCGCGATGGCTCGTCAAGGCCGCCAGTGGCGTGAAGACCGCCGGCGAGCTGAAAGGCAAGACGATTGTCGTCACGCAAGGCTCCAACGCGGTGGGTTTCGCGCAGAGCGTCAACGCCATGGAGCACCTCGGCCTCAACATCGTCCAGGCCAAGGACCACGCTGAATCCTTCCTGATGTTGAACACCGGCCGTGCGGCCGCCTTCATGGAAGACGATATCCTCCTCGCCGGGCTCAAGGCTGCGGCGCCGAATCCGGATGCGCTCTTGTTCCTTCCCGAGGGTTACGCAAAGATCTATTATGGACTGATGTTCGCGAAGGGTGATGCCGGCTTCAAGGGCCTCGTCGACGACGTTCTCTCCAAACAAATGGCATCCGGCCAATTCGAGAAGACCTACGCGAAATGGTTCACCAAGCCGATCCCGCCCAAGGGTGAGAACCTCGCATTCCCGCTCACGGACGAATTGATGGCGCGGATCGCGCATCCCAGCGATGCCGTTGACTGATTGACGGAGCTGACCGCCTCGCAAGGAAATCCTCGTTCGCACTTGAAACCTGAGGGCTCGCGATGTTCGGAGTGCTTTTTGAACAGACGGCGGACGGCCAGCGCTATATCGACTGGCTTGTGTCGGGTCTCGGTTGGACGCTGGCTCTTGCCTTCTTCGGCTGGTGGATCGCCTTCGGCATCGGTGTGGTCGTCGGCGTGGGCCGCACAGTCCAGAATCGCTTCTTTTCGATCCTGGCCCGGCTTTATGTCGAGATATTCAGAAACATCCCGGTCCTGGTGCAGATGTTCCTCTGGTACTTCGTCTTCCCGGAGGTCGTGCCCACCGCGCTGGGCGATGCCATCAAGCAAATTCCTCCGCCCTGGGCATCTTTCTTCCCGGCACTCCTTTGCCTTGGACTCTACACGGCTTCCCGAATAGCCGAGCAGGTCCGGGCGGGTATCGAAGCGCTCCCAAAGGGACAGATCGAGGCGGCCAATGCTCTCGGCCTCAGTGGTTACCTCACCTATCGATATGTTGTCGTGCCGCAAGCTCTGCGCCTCATCGTGCCGAGCCTCACCAGCGAGGTGATGGGCATATACAAGAACACCTCGGTCGCACTCACGATCGGCTTGATGGAGCTCACCGCGCAGGCTCGCCAGATCAGCGAGGCCACGTTCCAGACATTCTCGGCATTTGGCGCGGCGACGATTATCTACCTTTGTCTGGCGCTCGTTGCGTATCAGGCCATGACGTTCATCGACAAAGCAGTCCGCATTCCGGGGAGCGCTCCCGTCAAGCTCACTGCTGGCCAGGATCTGGCCGACGAGATGCAGCAAAGCGGCGCTCTGCCCGGTGCCATGGAGGTCGTGAAATGAACACCCTCGATTTCTCGAATTCTCAGCGCAATCCTGGCCCTATCTCTGGTCGGGCCTGCTCTTCTCGCTTGCGCTCACGGCCGCCGCATTCGCCATCGGCATGGTTCTCGGAACCTGCCTTGCGCTCGTCCAGCATTTCGAGATTCCGGTGTTCGCCCAGATCATCCGCGGCTACGTTGCGGTCATCCGGTCGATCCCGCTGATCCTCGTGCTGTTCTGGTTTTTCTTCCTGGTGCCAATCGTGCTTGGGCATCTCAGCGGCAACGGCCGCCCGATCCCGATCGGCGCAACCTATACCGCCTTTATCACCTTCGGCTTGTTTGAGGCGGCCTACTACTCCGAGATCATCCGTGTCGGGCTGCGGGCCGTGAACAAGGGCCAGTTCGAGGCCTGCCAGGCACTCGCATTGTCCACCTATGATACCTACCGCCATGTCGTCCTCCCGCAGGTCGTGCGCGTGGCCAGTCCGATCATCCTGAGCCAGACCATCATCCTGTTTCAGGACACTTCTCTGGTTTACGTGCTTTCGCTGACGGATCTTCTGGGCGCCGCTTCCAAGCTTGCGCAGCTCAACGGCCGCCTCGTCGAAATGTACCTCGTCGTAGCAGTGGCCTACCTCGCCATCAGTTCTGCAGCTTCCCAGTGTGTCGCTGCCCTTCGCAAACGATACGCACTCGCCACATCGTGATAACGCCTCGAATTTGGGAGAGAAACATGCCTCGGGAGAACTTGAGCGATGCCACGCAGCCCGGCGCAATCGTCGTCGTCGAGAATGTCGTGAAGCGGTTCGGCGCGTTCACTGCGCTGAACGACGTCAATCTCGAGGTCGGCAGGGGCGAGAAAATCGTTCTGTGCGGACCTTCCGGCTCCGGCAAGTCAACGCTCATCCGGTGTATCAACCATATCGAGAAGCACGACGAAGGCCGGATCATCGTCGACGGCGTCGAGTTGAGCAATCGCGTCGCCGACATCAACAGTGTGCGCTGCGAAGTCGGCATGGTGTTTCAGAGCTTCAACCTCTTCCCGCATCTCACGGTGGCCGAGAACTGCATGCTGGCTCCGATGAAGGTTCGCGGCCTGTCGGAAGCAGAAGCGCGCGATCGCGCACTCGGCTTGTTGCGGAAAGTCCGCATTCAGGATCAGGCAGAGCAAGTATCCCGCACAATTGTCGGGTGGTCAGCAGCAACGCGTCGCGATCGCGCGGGCGCTGTGCATGCAGCCCAAGATCATGCTGTTCGACGAACCGACATCCGCTCTCGACCCTGAGATGGTCAAGGAAGTGCTGGACACCATGGTCGAGCTGGCGCGAGAGGGCATGACGATGGTGTGCGTGACGCACGAGATGGGATTCGCCCGCGAGGTCGCCGACCGGGTGGTCTTCATGGATCGTGGAAGCATCGTTGAGGAGGCAAATCCGGAAACGTTCTTTCGGGCTCCGCGCACGGACCGGGCGAAGGGCTTCCTGAACCAGATCATCCACTAGGCCCTGCCCGGCTGACATCAGGGTACGTCGCTGAGACTCCTCGGCGCAAACGTGGACAATGTCCCGACGCACGTCACGTGCGCAGTGCACACCAAGATGCGCCAGAGGAAACAAATGCCGGCTGCCTTCCCGTCGTCCCTACCCGCTATCCCGACCGCTCCCTTGACCACCGAGATCAGCGATGCGTTGCGCGCGATCGTGGGCGAGAAGGGTTTTATCGAGGACGAGCACGGCAAGCAGCCGTTCGTGACGGATTGGCGCGGATTGCTGGTCGGGGGTGCTGGCGCCGTCGTTCGTCCAGGTAGCACCGAGGAAGTGTCCAAAGTGGTCCGGCTTTGCCATGAGCACGGCGTCGCGATCGTGCCGCAGGGCGGCAACACCGGCCTGATGGGTGGGGCAACGCCCTGGCCAGCGCACACCGGCATCGTGTTGTCGCTTGGCCGCATGAACCGCATTCTGGAGGTCGATCCCGTCGGCTATTCGATGACGGTCGAGGCCGGCTGCGTGCTGCAGACGCTGCAGGAGACCGCGGCCAGTCACGACAGGTTCCTGCCCCTCAGTCTTGGCGCCCAGGGCTCGTGCATGATCGGCGGCAATCTGTCGACGAACGCCGGCGGCGTGCAGGTGCTGCGCTATGGCAATGCCCGCAATCTCGTCTTGGGGCTCGAAGTCGTGTTGGCCAATGGCGATGTCTGGGACGGACTGCGTGCGCTCAAGAAGGACAACACCGGCTACGACCTCAAGCACCTGTTCATGGGCGCCGAAGGCACGCTGGGCATCATCACCAAGGCCGTGCTCAAGCTATGGCCCGCTCCGAAGGACGTCAGCACCGCGTGGCTGGCGATCCGCGATCCGCGCGCATCCCTGGAGATCCTGTCCGAAGCGCACGCAGCGTCCGAGGATAATGTCGGCTCTTGCGAGCTGATGAGCCGCGCCGCCATCGACATGGTGCTGCGTCACATTCCCGGCACCCAGGATCCGCTGAAGGCGGATACGCCATGGTACCTTCTGCTCGAATGGTCGTCCGCGCGCCCACGCCGGGACGGGACTGAGGGCATGTCCGAGAAGATGGAGCAGTTTCTGGCCGATCAGCTCGAGGCCGGCCGCGTGCTCGATGCGGCGATCGCGCACACGGTCAGTCAGTTCGCGCAACATGTGGCGCATCCGCGAGGGTGTTGCCGAGGCCTCACGGGCCGAGGGACCTGGGCTCAGCTACGACGTCTCAGTGGCGATTTCCAGGATTCCGGAGTTCATCGACCAGGGGCTCAAGGCCGTGCTCGGTATTCTCCCGACTATCAGGCCCTACCCGCTGGGGCACATTGGCGACGGCAATCTGCATTTTTCGTTCATGGGGCCCAAGGGCATGGATCAGCAGACGCTGACCCACTACAAGGGCGCCATCACGCGGGCCGTGAACGATCTGATCACCTCCATGGGCGGCTCGATCTCGGCGGAGCACGGCATCGGCATCGACAAGCTCGACGAGCTCAGCCACTACCGGTCGAAGACCGAGCTCGACATCATGCGCACGATCAAGCGCGCGCTCGATCCGCAAAACATCATGAATCCCGGCAAGGTGCTGCGGCTGTAACTGATGATCAACAGGTCTTCTGCTGCAAATGCTGGACGCAGGTGCAGGTCGACGTCGCCGGATATTTCACGTCGTAATAGGGAAAGCTCGAGGTGGCCGGGCTGTTGGTCGAACAACGCGGGAACAGATAGTAGCTGTCGGACAGCTTCACGGTGCCGGCGATGGTGAAGCCGAGGTTGGGCGCGTAATCGTAGGACACCTCGCTCAGAATGAGCGAGATATTGGCGTTGCTGGTACCGCTCGGCGCGGTAAAGGATGACAAGGTCAGCTGCTGACCGACGGCTCTCGCTCCCGAGGAGCTCGTCGACTTGCTCCACTGCACCGTCGCCTTCCCCGCGCTGTCGGTCGAGACTTCCGAGACTGTGATCGTCATCAAGGAGGTCGAGCCGTTCTTGGTCGGATATGGGGCCATGATGGCGGTCGCCGCCGCGAGAATGCCGTCCATTTGAGACGAGGTAACTGCCGTGTTCTGCGTGATCATGTCGGCGACACTGTGCGCGGTCGCGCTGACCTTTACGTTCATGGCGAGGCCGTTGCCGAGCTCGACACCGCCGACATAGAGCACCAGCATGAACGGCGCCACCATGGCGAACTCCGTCGCTGCAACGGCGCGGACATCGATCAACAGGTGCCGAGCGCGAGACGACAGGGCGGAGATCATCAGGAAGCTCCTGGCTCGTTCTGGAACGCGGCGGACGACATGATCAGCCGGTTGCCGTTGCTGAGGTTCGAGAGATTGAAACCGAGCGGCCCGAGCACGACCGGCCACACATACATGACGCGGAGAACGACGATGTCGCCGGCGTCGCCCGGGTCGTACTGCCAGGTGTTCTGGACTGTTCCCGATGCGTCGAAGGTCAAGGTCGGCATCCCCGTGTTCGCGGACGTCCACGAGGTCGCCACCTGCATGTCCACCATCAGGCCGCTGCAATTGAACAGGATCACGATCTGATCGCAGACCTTCTGCTTGAAGGCATCCTTCGTCATCTGTGCGGACTGAACCTGTCCGGTCATGACGAGGCGCGCCGACTGATGCACGACGGATTCGAGCATCTGCTGGGCGAAGAAGACCAGAAACGTCTGGATCAGTGCGATGATAAGGGCGAGGAACGGCACGGCCACGAGCGCGAATTCGACGGCCGTGGCGCCCCTGCTGTCCCGCGCGAAAACGGCGCAGCGATTGCGGCGTCTTTTCGTTGTTGCAACATCCGGTCCGGTCATGGCGCGTTTCTCTACTGCACGAGGCTGGCCGTGCTCGACGCGACCTTGAGGAAAAGGTTCGTCAGCGCCGCGGAAATGTCGCCACCATTCTGAACACTCGCGTACAGACCGGGCGAGGCGCATGATTGCAGCCGTTTCGCGATCGTGCCCGTGGACGAGGACGGATTGTTGAATTGCGAGATGCGAGTTGTGTACCAGCTGTCGCTCAGCTGCAGATATTCGGTGTAGAGGATCGCGATGCGAATGTTCCGCTTCTTGATGGTATCGCATACCGTCGTGTTGAGCGGTTGCTGGCATCGCAAAGTCGTCGAGTTGGCTGTCGGAAGCGCATAGGTGGCATTGGGGTCGCAGCTGCCCCCCGTCTTCGGGATGAGCTTGTCCTCGACGCCGTCGGTGACGAGGAAGACCACTTCCTGCGGCGTATCGCCCGACTGATTGGTGCCGGTGCCGGGATCGGGCATGGCGGCGTTGAGGTTCGTCAGCCCCTTCGAGATATCGGTGCCGTAGTCGGTGGTGTAGATGCAGTTGCCCTTGCTGTCGAGAACGGGGCAGTTCTGGTGGTCGACCGTCAGGAGCTGAATGTTGGCGATCTTCGTGCCGGCGGTGGTCGGGGTGGTCAGCGTCTGGATCGTGTTCAGGGCGTAGTCGAAGGTGTAGATGGCGGCCTTGTAGGTCGTGTTGTTGAGCGCCGACATGCACTGCATGACGCCGCCCGACACACCTGACTGCGGGCACGACCAGGGTCCGACCATCAATTGCTTGACGGCATTGGTCACGAGATCGATGCGCAGCGTGACGTTGTTCGCACGCGCGACCGTGAGATTGTCCTTGTTCGTCGAGCTGGGGTTTGCGTTGTTGGGATGCGCCTCATGGCAGGCGAATGCGCAATTCTTCGCGTAGGTGGGTTGGTTTTTCGTGGCGAGAATCATGTTGTCGATGTCGGTCTGGGTCGCCGCCAGCGCCATCGACGGGGAGTCATCCAGCAACAGGTAGAAGTTCATGTTGGGCGCACTGGACGCCCGCGCCGTCGCGGATCCGGCGACCTGCCAGGTCTGCTTGCCGAGAACGCCGGGGAAATTATTGATGGACTCCGCGGTGTAGGAGACCGTGATGGTCCGCGCGAGACCGGAATCGGTGACCGTGACCGTCGGCGTCGGCACCGCCGACAGGCCGGGAAGATTCGCCTTCGCTGCGAAGACGGCTTCCGCGGTCGACTTGACGACGGCCGTGTCGGTCTGCGTCAGCATCGCCGGCCTCACGGCCGCGATCGCGGCGGCGTCGGCGGCTGCGTTCAATTGCTCGCGCTTGCGCAAGGCGAGCGTGTAGTCGAGCGTCATGCCCAGGAGAAAGACGGTCGGAACCATCATGAGCGCGAAGATAATGGCGACGTTGGCCTTCCGATCTCTGGCGAAACGGAGCACTACCCGGCGGAGCATGACCTTCATCCTGATTGCCGTCGTGACGGCAAGAATACTTCCCTGAAATCTCACGATGCAGGAGGCCGCAGCATTCCTGCCGCCGACCACCTGCGCATCGCAGGCCGGAATATGGATTTGGCCTCTTAATCAACACTTACGTGCAATCCACAAACATGGACTGCGACAAATTGAGATGTCTCATATTGAGAAAGCATCATTAACGCCGGATAAACGCGATCATAGAGATCGCAGGCAGGAGCATCCGGACGGTCGGATGGTAGCTTCCAGGCCGGCGCCAGGCTGCGTCAATCCTGTCGATTGAGGTGGATCGCAATCGGCCGCAGGCCAGGATGACGGCATCCTGTCCTGGCTCGGCGCATCTGCCCTGAGACACGGAGGGCCCGCGGCTGCTCCGGCAAGCCGGCCGCTGATAATCCCGGAGAGCGCTTGCAGTTCACTGGATCGCGGCAGCGATCTTTTCCGCCGACATCAGGACCGGGAAGTTGGTGTTGGCGCATGGCACCACCGGGAAGATCGAGGCGTCGACGACCCGCAGGCCCTGCACACCCTTGACGCGGCCCTGGTTGTCGACCACCGCCATCGGATCGTCGTCCCGACCCATGCGGCATGAGCACGAGGCATGCCACACGCCGATGGTCGCCTTGCGCACGAAGGCTTCCAGCGCCTCATCGTCATTCATGACCTGATCGAAGGTGAAGCCTTCGACCACGAAATTGTCGATCATGTAGTGGCGCAGCGCCGACGGCCCGTCCATCAGGGCCGCGGCGATCGTGGTGAGGATTTTGTTCTTGGTGTTGACCACGCCGATCTTGCGGACGCGGTCGGTATAGGCGGCCGGGAACGGCTTGTCCGTCACCTTCCTGACGACTTCGCTCATCTGCACCGCCGCCATCTTGCGGAAGCCGCTCATCAGGCGATCGAGGTCGCGCCGGTCGGACAACAAATTGAACTCGACGATCGGCTCCGCGGAGGGATCGCGCGAGGCAAGCTTGACCTGTCCGGTCTCGGAATAGGTCTTGTTGACGAACGTCAGCAGCGAGCCGATCTGCTCCCCGACCGCATGCCAGGCCGACTTGCTGAGCAGGACGACGAACATGTCGCCCTTCGGCACGCCCGGCAGCCCAGAGGAATAACGCAGGCCAAGCTGCATGTGGCGCCGGGTGTGCTCGTTCATGCGCGCGCCGCGGCGGACGAAGGACGACAGCGAGATCGAGGGATGATCCATCAGGCGCTGGCCGACGCCCGGCAAGCCCATCAGCACGGGAATGCCTAGATCCTTGAGGTGACCGACCGGACCGATGCCGGCGCGCAACAGATGCGCCGGCGAATGAATGGCGCCGCTGGAGAGAATGATCTCGCGTCCGCGGAATTCCTGCTCCCGCCCGTCGACCATAGCTTTCACGCCGACGCATTGCGTGCCCTCGAACAACAGCTCGCGAACCTGCGTGTTGGTGGAGATCGTGAGGTTGGCGCGCTTGCGGGTGTCGCGGTCGAGATAGCCCATGGCGGCCGAGACGCGTTGCTCGGCCTGGTTGGAATGCGTCACCGGGAAGTAGCCGTCGACGAACTCGCCGTTCTGGTCGGGCACGAACTGATGGCCGGCCTGCTGGAAGGCCGCGGCGAAGGCCTGTGAATGCCGCGTCCAGTGCTCCCGCGGGATGCGGCGGACCGGGATCCTGCCGTCCTTGCCGTGGTACGGCCCGTCGAAATCGAGGTCGCGCTCGACCTTCTTGAAGAAGGGCAGCACGTCGTTCCAGCTCCAGCCCTCGGCGCCCCGCGCCTGCCATTCGTCGTAGTCGGTCGGCGCGCCGCGATTGGCCATCTGGCCGTTGATCGACGAGCCGCCGCCGAGCACCCGCGCCTGCTCGTATTTGCGCAAAGGCGGACGCCCCTCGTTCGGATTGTTGTGGCTGACAACTTGCGTCGTGACCTTGAGCTCGGTCCAGTGGAAGCGCGGATCGAAATAGGCCGTGCCCGGATAGCTGTCCCTGATCTCGGCCGGCTCGTTGCCCGGTGGCGTGTCCTGTCCGGCTTCGCACAGCAGGACCTTGTTGGCGCTCTTTGCGGAGAGCCGGTGGGCCAGCACGGACCCTGCCGAGCCGCCGCCCACGATAATGAAGTCATACACGATTGGCGCTTCCTCTTGTTCTTGCCGGAGGAGCGTAGCGCGTTATTGTTGTGAGGTCACGCCGCATGGATTCATCGCGCGCGTTCGTGGGAACGCGCGCTCAATCCGCAAACGAATTTCGGCAAGGTGTGACGGCTCTAGTTGAAGCCGGGCAATCCCGCCATTTTCTCAGCCGCGCGGGTTGACGACCGTGTAGCCCCGCAGCGAGCGCGCATGCATTCGCGTTGTGTGACCGCCCGAATTGGCGTCGTACGCCATCCACATGTCGCCTCCGAGGTGCTGCTCCAGGACGAAGACATGCCCGCGCCGGGCCGCGACCATTCCCGGTGCCGGTGACGTGCGCGGAAAGCGCAGCCAGTTCGCGGCGAGATTCAATTCCGGCACCACACGACCGAACACGCGCAGAGCTGCGCCGCAGCCGCAGAAGGATGAGGGGCAACCAGCCGGCCGCCCTCCAATGATGCGCGTGCCGGAGACACTCGTCGCCGCGGCGCCGCCTGCGTCGGTCACTGTCAGTTGCGTTGAGCGATAGGCTTGCAGTGAGGATCTGGGCGTCCGCTCAGGGCGCGTTTGCGAATACGAGAAGTCGCAGGGCATCGTGACGTTGCATTCAGGTACTTGATGAATGCGATAGGGCCGGGCTTCGGAGGCAACGGAGCTAAAGGCAACGAAAAGGCACGCAGAAAGAACTGACTTGAACATTGCAGGCTCCAAATTGTGAGATCCCTGCCCCACAGCGAGCAACCAATAACAGTTTGGCTGAAATCGGCCTAAAGAGCGGCTGAAAGTGGTTGCATTTGCGGGCTGGCCTCCGCAATCGTTGTAAACCAGACGTTGCGGCCGGAATGATTAACTCGCAGAGAACGAACGGCGTGTCATCGAAACTGAGACTTGACCACATGTGCATCAGCCACGGCTATGTCGCTGCAAACCGCGGTCAAGCGTCCCCAGCTAGCGCGCAGGCGCGTGGGGAATTTCCCATCGCTCGAGACGATCGATTGACGCTTGCCGTTCGTGCTGGCCCAGCCAAATCGTGAGGAGGACCAGCGCGCCGGCGAGAGCGCCGATGCCGAAATACAAGCTCCTCATGCGCGACGAATGCGGCACGCCAGGAAAGGTTCCTCGCGTTGCCGGCTGCAATCACGGCTTGAGCGCTACGGCCTGATCGAAAAATTCTCCGGCGGCCCGGGCTTGCGCAGCGGCTCGGCCAGCCGGGCGAACTCGCACAGCAATGATCGCGTCCTTCTGGGATCGATGATCTCCTCGACCCAGAACTTTTCGGCCGACCGGAACGGCGAGCGCAGCTTGTTGAGGCGCGCTTCGATCTCCTTCAGCTTCGCGGCCTTGTCCTCGGCCGCGTCGATATCGGCGCGGTAGGCGGCTTCGATGCCGCCTTCGAGCGGCAGCGAACCCCAATAGGCGGACGGCCAGGCGTAGCGGATCGAGAAGCGGTCGGCGGGCTGATGCACGACCCCGGCGACGCCGAAGGCGTTGCGCAGAATCACCGTGCACCAGGGCACGGTGGTCTGGTTCACCGCGGCCATGGCGCGGACGCCGTGGCGGATGGTGGCGGCCTTCTCGGCGTCGAGGCCGATCATGAAGCCGGGGCAGTCCATGAGATAGACGATCGGCAGGTGGAAGGTCTCGGCGAAGTCGACCCAGCGCACCACCTTCTGGCAGGCATCTGCGGTCCAGGAGCCGCCATAATGAAAACTGTCGCTGGCGAGCAGCAGCACCGCCCTGCCCTCGAGCCGCGCGAGACCGACGATGATTGGCTTGCCGAAATTCTTGGCGACCTCGAAGAACGAGCCCTTGTCGACGACGGCGTCGATGATCGGCCGCATCTTATAGACCTGCTTGCGGTTGCGCGGCACCGCGCTCAGCAGCGCTTCCTCGGTGCGCTCCGGATTGTCGGTGCAGGGCAAGGTCGCCGGCAGCTCGTACACCGAGGACGGCAAATACGACAGGAAGCGCCGCGCGCAGGCAAACGCCTCCTCCTCGGTCTCGACCGCATGATCGATCGCGCCGGCGCGGGTCTGGATGTCGGCGCCGCCGAGCTCCTCCTTCGAGAGGTCCTGCCCCAGCGCCTTCACCACCGGCGGGCCCGCCACGAACATCGCGGACTTCCGGGTCATGATGGAATAGTGGCTTGCGGCAAGACGCGCGGCACCTAAGCCCGCGACGGAGCCGAGGCCGAGCGCGACGACCGGCACGCGCGACAGGTTCTCCGTCGTGAAGCGATACCAGCGCGTGCCGCCGATGCCGCCCGGCAGATTGGCCGCGCCCTTGGTCTCGATGGTCTTGACCGAGCCGCCGCCGCCGGAGCCCTCGACGATGCGGACGATGGGCAGGCGGAAGTCGCGCGCCATCTCCTCCGCCATCAGCGGCTTGGCCGAGATCGACGCGTCCGCCGAGCCACCGCGCACCGTGAAATCGTCGCCGACCACGACCACGGTACGGCCTTCGATGCGCGCACGACCGAACACGCAGTTCGCCGGCGTCACTTTCTGCAGCTCGCCGCTGGAATCGTACTCACCGATGCCGGAGACGGCACCGATCTCGTGAAAGCTGCCTTTGTCGATCAGTCCGTCGATGCGCTCCCGAACACTCAGCCGGCCCTGGTCATGCTGTCGCTTGACCTTGTCAACGCCGCCCATCTCCCGCGCGAAGGCTTCGCGCCGGGCGAGCTCGTCGAGTTCCGGCTTCCAGTTCATTCACTCCCTCCGAGTTGATCGGCTTGTTATTGTTGCGCACGGCCATTGCGACCGGCTTACGCGAGAGACGGTTGTTGAAGGCATCGCCCTCCGCGCCTTCCATCAGGCTGCCGAGCGAGCGGCCGAGCGTGAGCATCAACGGGGCGACTTCGTCATGCAGCCGCTGCTCGTCATACATCGCAGCCAGCAGGCCGATCGTGATGACGACGAAGGTCTGATACTGCGGCGACCAGATCGGCACGGCGAGGCCGTTGATGTGCGGACTCCACAGGCCGCAGGCCACGACATAACCGCGCTCGCGCAGCGACTGCCGGTTGGCCTCGATGCGGGGCCTCAAGATTTTTGCAGCCTCGGGCGCTTCCCGCTCCATGTCCGCAATGAAGGCGTCGCCGACCTCGGGCGACAGCGCAGCGGTGTAGGCCGCGCCTGCCGCGGTCGAAGCCATCGAGATGCGGCTGCCGGTGCCCTCGTGCAGGCCGAGCGCGCTCGCCGAGCGCGCGAACTGGAGATAGACGAGATGGAAGCGATCGGGAACGACGAAGCCGACCGTGCCCGGAAGCTGCTCGGCGACTTCCTGAAGCCGCTGGCGGATCATGCTGCGCAGCTGCGCGCCCTTCATCATCGAAGCGCTCATCGCCACCGCGCTCGGGCCGATGCGATATTTCTGATCGCGCGGCAGGTAGACGAGCTGGCCCATCCGCGTCAGCGTGTGCGTGAGCCGCGACACCGTCGAGCGCGGCAGGCCGCAGCGATTCGATATCTCGAGATTGCCGAGCCTGCTATCGTGGCCCTCGAAGCATCGCAACACGTCGAACGCGCGCGACACCACCTGGATGACATCACCCTCACCGGCATCGCCAGCGAGCACACCTTGCCTACTCAACCGCTCCGATCGTCGTCCCATGTTCCCTACCAGCTTGTTTCGCTCTGCGGAATTAAATTCCACTTGCAGACGACGCTACCTCAGGCATCTTGCGACGACAACAAAAAGGGATGGCATGCCAGAAATTAAGATCGTCACGGAGGTCGCGGGGCGCATCTGCGCAACTCCCGTGCAAGTTGGAGGAACCGTCGCAGATGGCGATGACGTTGTGGTCGTCGAAGCCATGAAGATGGAGATACCCGTGCAGTCGCCCGCGAGCGGCACGATCACGTCGCTTCTGGTGAAGCTCGACGACGTCGTTGCCGAGGGACAAGCGATCGCGATCGTCGCGAACTGACTGCATAATCCCTGGATTCCGCGACATTCTGTCAGCCTGGTTTCTGCATTCGCGCTCCGGCGTTGCCATCGCGGATGCCCGGTGACATGATCCGATTCAAGCAAGAAGGTCTTCGCGCTTAAGCGAAGATGATGGAGGGAAAACATGCTTCGTGGGCTGCTCATGCTTGCGCCTGCCTTGGTGGCAGGCATTTCTTTTGCGTCTACACGCTATGCGTTCGCCGAGGATATCAAGCTGCCGGCGACATTGACGTTCACCGCCTATGACACCGGCACCGCCGGCTTCAACATCGCGGTCGGCGTCGGCAAGATGATGAAGGACAAATATGGCACCGACGTGCGCGTGCTCCCCGCAGGCAACGACGTCGCCCGCCTCGCGCCGCTGCGCGCCAAGCGCGCGGCCTCCTCGGCGATGGGCTCGGGACCTATTTCGCGCAGGAGGGCGTGTTCGAGTTCGGATCGAAGGAATGGGGGCCGCAGCCGCTCCAGATCCTGCTCTCGACGGTCGACTGCAATTGCGGCTCGCTCGGCGTCGCTGCCGACACCGGCGTGAAGGAGCTGAAGGACCTCAGAGGCAAGCGCGTCGGCTTCGTCGTCGGCTCGCCGGCGCTGAACCAGAACTCGCTCGCGGTGCTCGCCTTCGCAGGGCTGACGCAGAAGGACGTCAAGGCCGTCGAGTTCGCAAGCTACGGCGCGATGTGGAAGGGCCTGATCAACAACGACGTCGATGCCGCGTTCGGCACTACCATCACCGGCCCCGCCAAGGAGGCCGAGACCTCGCCGCGCGGCCTGATCTGGCCGCCGCTCCCCGCCAAGGACAAGGAAGGCTGGGCGCGGATGCAAAAGGTCGGCTCGTTCTTCTTCCCGCAGCTTGCGACCTGCGGCGCCGGCATCTCGCCGGACAAGCCGGTCGAGCTCGGTAACTATCCCTACCCGATCTTCGTCGCCTACGCCTCGCAGCCGGCCGATCAGGTCTATGCGATCACCAAGGCGATGATCGTGAACTACGACGCCTACAAGGATTCCGCGCCCGGTGCCGGCGGTCTTGCCGCCGACCGGCAGACCAAGAACTGGGTGGTGCCGGTACATCCCGGTGCGGTGCAGGCGCTCAAGGAGGCCGGGCAATGGAGCGATGCGCAGGAGGCGCACAACAACAAGCTGATCAAGCGGCAAGAGGTGCTTGGCGCGGCGTGGGCGGCGTACGGTAAGTCAAATCCGCCATCGGATGACAGGGCATTCCTCGACGGCTGGATGAAGGCCCGCGCGGCAGCGCTTGCCAAGGCCGACATGCCGAACGGATTTGAGGAATAGAACGCGATGCTGTTGGGTTTGATCGTTGCCGCGCGGGAAGTGCGCTCCCTCTCCCGCTTGCGGGAGAGGGTTGGGGAGAGGGTGTCTCCACGGCGGGATTCCCCCAGAGCAGGAAACCCTCACCCGGCGCTGGCGCGCCGACCTCTCCCGCAAGCGGGAGAGGTTGAGCGAGCCCGCGACGCGATCGATGCAAAACAACACCCATTCGCATTAGCCAGCGTTCAATAGCCCACGCGCGGGATCGATGATGCCTTCTGCTTCCACCTCCACCGGCTCGCAGGACGAGGCCAAGCGGATCGTGTTCGACGATCCGCACGGCGCCGCCGCCAACATGCAGGAGGCGGAGGTCACGCGCGTGCGTACGCTGCGCGGCGCCTGGCGCTGGACGCTGGTGGTTGCGACCGCGGCCACCATCCTGCTCTGCATCAACCAGCAATTCTCGCTGCGCTTCTTCGTCGGCTACACCCAGCTCAACACGGAGTATTTCTATCTCCTGATCGCGTTGATGCTGCCGTTCACCTTCCTGATCTTCCCAGGGACTGAACGCGCCCCGCTCGACCGCATCCCCTGGTACGACCTCGTCTTGTTCGTCGCGACCTTCGCGGCGGCGCTGATGCTGATGTCCAACGTACGCAAGGCGGCGGAGGCCGGCTGGGAGTTCGGCGGCGCGCCCAACAGTGTGATCGCAGCCGGCCTCGTGATGTGGGTGATGCTGATGGAAGCGCTGCGCCGCACCGGTGGCTGGAGCCTGCTGCTGAGCGTCTTGCCTTTCACCGTCTATCCGCTGTTCGCCGAATCCAGCTGGCTCGGGCCGTTCCGCGGCACACAATCGACACTCGAGCAGGCAACGGCCTATCACGTGCTCTCCGGCGAGAGCCTGCTCGGCATTCCGATCCAGGCCTTCGCCGACACCGTGATCGGCTTCCTGGTGTTCGGCACTGCGCTGATGATGACGGGCGCCGGGAAATTCTTCATCAACCTCGCCTTTGCACTGTGCGGTACCTTCCGCGGCGGTGCGGCGAAGGTCTGCATCTTTGCCAGCGGCCTGCTCGGCATGATGTCGGGCTCGATCATCTCCAACGTGCTCACCGCCGGTACCATGACCATTCCCGTCATGAAGAAGAGCGGTTTTCGCGCATCCTATGCCGGTGCGATCGAGGCCTGCGCCTCGACCGGCGCGGTGTTGGCGCCGCCGGTGATGGGCGCGACTGCTTTCGTGATCGCGCAATTCCTCAATGTCAGTTACGCCGATGTCGCACTCGCCGCGATCATTCCGGCGGCCCTCTATTACGTCGGCCTGTTCATGCAGGTCGATGCCTATGCCGCGCGCCACGGGCTGAAGGGGATTCCGCGCGCCGAGCTGCCCCGCATCATGGATACGATCAAGGACGGCTGGTACTACGTCTTCGTGATCGCGCTCCTGATCGTGATGCTGCTCTACTTCAAGCGCGAGAGCCACGCGCCGTTCTACGCCACCGCGCTGCTGCTCGTTCTGAACCAGTTCTTCTCCAAGGACACGCGCTGGACCTTTGCGACCATCGGCAAGTTCCTGGAGGTCAACGGCCGCACCTTCGTCGAGCTGGTCGGCATCCTCGCCGGCTGCGGCCTGCTGATCGGCGCATTCTCGATGACTGGCGTGGTGTCGAGCCTTGCCAACGACCTCCTGCACATTGCCGGCGACAACGCCTTCCTGCTGCTCGGCATGTGCGCGCTCACCAGCCTGATCCTCGGACTCGGCCTGACGACCACGGCCTGCTACATCTTCCTCGCCATCCTGGTCGCGCCCGCGCTGGAGAAGCTCGGGCTCAATCGCATGGCTGTGCACATGTTCATCTTCTATCGGGGCATGCCGTCCTCGATCACGCCGCCGGTTGCCATCGCCTCGTTCGCCGCCGCCGGCATTGCCGGCTCGCCGGCGATGAAGACCGGGTGGGAATCGATGTGGGTGGGCAGCATCATCTATTTCATCCCATTCTTCTTCGTGCTCAATCCGGCGCTGGTGCTGCAGGGGCCGAGCCCCTACCTCGCCGGGCTCGGCCTTATGGGGCTCGCCGCGTTCGGCACGCTGTTCATCTGCGGCGGCATCCAGGGCTACCAGCCCTTCGTCGGTAACTTGCGCGGCGCTGGCGCGCTGGAATGGCCGATCCGTGTGCTGCTGGTGATCGGCGGCTTCGTGGTCGCGACGCCCGGCGGCGGGATCATGCCGCTGTCGCAGATGCAGGTGACGCTGCTTGGCCTCGCGATCCTCGTGCCCACGGCTTTGCTCGCCCTTGTCCTGGTCCGCCGGCAGACCATCGTGCCGGACGGGTTGCGCGCGCCCTGATTGCGTTGCACAAGTGAGGCGATGAAGCCGCTATCGCCCGCCGCCTCCGCCTGGACCCGCTCGAAACCGCCCTTGCTGCGGTTTCTGGACAATTGCCTCAACGAATTCTCGGCCGAGACCTCAGGCAGCGTTGCTGACTACATCCCCGAGCTGGGCAAGGCCGACCCTGCCCATTTCGGCATCAGCCTCGCGACGCTGGACGGGCATGTCTACGAAGTCGGCGACAGCCGGGTGCCCTTCACCATCCAGTCGATGTCCAAGCCGTTCGTGTTCGCGCTGGCGCTGGACCTTTTGGGAGCCGGCAAAGTCGAGAGCGCGATTGGCGTCGAACCTTCCGGAGATCCCTTCAACTCGATCCGGCTCAATTCCGAAAACCATCCGTTCAACCCGATGGTCAATGCCGGCGCGATCGCCTGCACCGGGCTGATCTACGACAGCAAGGGCGCGGACGCTTTCGAGCAGATCCGCCTTGCGCTCGGCCGTTTCGCCGGACGCGAACTCGCTGTCGATGAATCGGTCTACGCTTCGGAGAGCCAGACCGGCGACCGCAACCGTGCCATCGGCTATCTCCTCAAGACCAACGCCGTGATCTCCGACAACGTCGCGGCCGTGCTCGACGTCTATTTCCGGCAATGCGCCGTGCTGGTCACGGCGCGCGACATCGCGGTGATGGCGGCGACGCTCGCCAATCGCGGCATCAATCCGCTGACGGGCGAGCAGGTGCTGACGCCGTACGCGATCTCGCGCACGCTCTCGGTGATGACATCGTCGGGTATGTACGATTATGCCGGCGAATGGGTCTACCGGATCGGCATCCCCGCCAAGAGTGGCGTCGGCGGCGGCATCCTCGCCGCACTCCCTGCCCGGCTCGGGCTCGGCAGCTATTCGCCCAAGCTCGACAAGCACGGCAACAGCGTGCGCGGCATCAAGGTCTGCGAGGCGCTGTCCTCGCATTACGATCTGCACATGCTCAACCGCAGCGACGACGCGCGCAATGCCGTCATTGCCGACTATGACATCGGCAAGAGCCCGTCGCGGCGCGTGCGCCGCCCCCAGGAGCGCGAGATTCTGGCGGCGCACGAGCAGGAGGTGCGGGTCATCGAGCTGGTCGGTACGCTGTCGCTGTCGGCGGTCGACTACGTCTCGCGCCGGCTCGCGGGACGGCCGCGGCCGCAATTCGTGATCTTCGATCTGCACCGCGTCACCTCCACCACGCGCGCCGGTGCGCGCCTCGTCGCCGAAGCCTTCGAAGAGCTCGCCGCACTCAACGTCACGGTGGTGCTGTCGGGAGTCAGGCGCGCCTCCAAGGAATGGGACAGCTTGCGGGAATGGACGGCGGAGCTGAAGAACGTCCGCGACTTCTACCTGCTCGACACCGCGATCGAATGGGCCGAAGACCAGATCGTCTACCGCTATGGCGGCTCGATCGACTTCCACGAGACCACCGAGCTTGCCGAGCAGCCGCTGCTCGCAGGGCTGAGCGAGAACGAGCTGTCCGACCTCGCCGCAATCTGCACCGTCAGGAGTTATCCGTCCGGCGCAAAGATCGTCACGACCGGCGACCTTGCCGATGCCGTGTTCTTCCTGCGCAGCGGCGCGGTCCACGTCACGCTGCCCGATGGCGTCAGGCTGGCAACACTCACTGCCGGCATGGCCTTTGGCGAGATGGCGCTGCTGGAGGCAACGCGCTCCGCCGACGTATTCGCCGACATGGCCGCAACCGTGTTCGAAGCGCCTTTGAAGGATTTCGAGCGCTTCCGCGAGCAGCATCCCCGCGCCAGCGAGCGCATCATGCGCAATCTGGCCCAGCTATTGGCCGACCGCCTGATCGTCGCCAACGCCAAGGTGGATATTCTGACGTCGACGTAGCGGCGGCCGAGCTCTTCACCTCTCCCCGGCGGGTAGGGCTATCGCATATGCATTTCGCGGGGACCACCCGCGAGTTCGCTCCGCCTCTCCCGCTTGCGGGAGAGGCCGACGCGTCCCGGGCGATGCGAAGCATCGTCCCGAGCGCGGCGGGTGAGGGCTCTCACCGCACTGGGATCGCCTCCGCAATTCTCGACAATCCCCACGCGGAGGCACCCCCACCCCAGCCCTCCCCCGCAAGCGGGAGAGGGAGCCCACTGCCGATGCCGAAGCATTATTCACGCCATATGCGATAGCCCTACCCCGGCGGGGAGAGGTGACCGGGGCCTTCAGCTCACGCTTGCGTCAGCGGCTCGCGGCCTCGCTCAGCCGCCGGTTGATCCTGGCTGCGCTGGTCTTGAGCACTTCGGACGGCTGCTGGCCGGTGGCCGCGCACAGGCACGCCCAGTAGTAGACGACGTCGCCGAGCTCATTGACGAGACCCGCCTGATCCAGCCAGCCGTCGCGGAGCAGCTTCTTGATGTGATCGGCGACCTCGCCGGCTTCGCCGGCAAGGCCGAGACCGAGATAGGACAGCCGCTCGTTGGACGGATGCTCTTCGACTTTCGCAATGGTCGCGGCCCAGGCCGCATATTCATCGATCGTCATCGGCATTCCTCGCCGCTTCTAATCTGATCAGCCCACCACTTCCGTCACCGGCTGCAGGTCGATCTCGAACGTCTCCAAGAATTTCGAGGTCATAACGTAGAAGCCGACCGAGAGCTGGAGCTCGACCAGCGCGGCCGGCGTCAGCTTCGATGCGATCGCTTTGAAGGTCGCATCCGTCGGCTTGTTCAGTTTCACGATCTCGTCGGTGAAGGCCAGAGCGGCGCGCTGCACCTCGTTGAAGCAGCTCGCCGCCTGCCAGTTTGCGATCGCCTCGTTCTGCTCGTCGGTGACACCGACATTCTTGCCGATGCGCTTGTGCGCGACGATCTCGTAAGGTGCCTCACATAGGATGCCGGTGCGCGTGATCGCAAGCTCGCGTACCACCGGATCGAGCTCGCCCTTGTGGCGGATGGCGCCGCCAAGGCGGCAGTACTGCTCGAAATAGCTCGGCGAGTGCGCCATCATGCGAAAAATATTGGCGTTGCGGTTCTTGTCGAGGATTTCGCGGGTGCGGTCGGAGGCCTTGGACGGGTCGCTGTACTGAATGCGGGCCATGATTTTCCTGAAGTTTTCCCTGAAGTTTGTCTCTAAAGTTTTCTTGGGCTTTTGATGCTTTTTGTCGTTGCCGGTGAGAGTTCCCCAAAACTCTATTCTTGCGCCGACGCAGGAGCAACATCATCGAGTCAAATTGCCGCCGCATTGCTGATCGACCCTGACACAGTCGATATTCGCCGCGTGGGGACAAATTGCGGTGGGTACTCGTGAGTGGGGTGTTCCGAGTAAAACAATTGGCCGTCTTTGCGCTCACCACGCAACGATGAGTCACGCCCAAGTCTAGGGAGAACAAGGCATGAAGGAAGCCACCAAGGGGGCGGCCTCGGGAGCGCTCGCGCATATGCTGGCGGTGACAGCGATGCTCGTCATCGCCAGCATCTTGTTCTACGGGCGTTAGAGCATGATCCGGAAAAGCGCGTAACGGTTTTCCGAAAAGATCATGCTGAAACAATAACCTAAAGCGCGATGACGATTCATCCTAATCTCGTCGCGCTTGAGTTGGAGTTTTAGAGTTTTCGTCATTCCGGGGTGGCCCTCGCACAGGCCAGGCCCAGAATCCCGTTCCAGGCTCGGTCCTTTGGACCGCCCCCGAATGACGAATCCCTCTATTCGCCCTTAGCTGCTATTTCTCTTTGGTGAAGAACGGCACGAGCTTGCCGGCAAAAGGTTTGAAGCTCGCGGTGACCGAATCGCCGATGACAAGCCCGTTCTCGCCATGCGCCATCATGCGAAAACCCTCGGCGCAATCGACCAGCAGGATGTTGTAGGGCACGTGGGCGCGCGTCTCGGGCGTCGCGGCGCGGCAGACCAGCGAGGTCGCATACACCCTGCCCTTGCCGCTGGCGCGCGTTTCGTGCGGATCGGGCACGCCGCAGGCGGCGCAGAAGGCGCGGTGGAAATACTGCACATGGCCGCAGGCGGCGCAGGCTTGGTAGGTGATGGCCTGCTCGCCCTTGGTCCAGTCGGCCAGACGCTCGCTCATCGCACCCGCTCCAGGAACATGCTGACATGGGACGACAGCACGCCGCCATCGCCGTGCAGGAGCGCGACCGAGGCATCGCGCACCTGCCGATTCGCCGCCCGTCCCGTCATCTGCAAATGCGCCTCGACCAGATGCGCCATGGCGCCGCCGACGCCGCAATGGCCGTAGCTGAGCAGGCCGCCATGGGTGTTCAGCGGCATCGCGCCGTCACGGTTGAAATGGCCTGATCGTATGCGGGCTGCCGCCTCGCCGCGGCCGGCGAGGCCGAGGTCCTCCAGCAGCATCGCGAGCGTGATCGTGAAACTGTCGTAGATGGCAGCATAGCGCACGTCGGAGATCGCAAGGCCCGCGGCCGCCTTGGCGCGCGCGATCGAGATTTCGGCGCCGAGTTCGCTGAGGCCGGGTGCGGCCGTGACATGCTGATGGGTATGGGCCTGCGCGCAGCCACGAATACGCACGCCCGCCTCCCCGGTCCGCTCGCGACTGACGATGAACGCAGCACCGCCGTCGGACACTGGGCAGCAATCCAGCAGCTTCAGCGGCATCGCCACCGGCTTGGAGGCCATGACGTCGGCAACCGTGATGGGATCGTGGAATTGCGCGCCGGGATGAGTGCAGGCGTGCTTGCGCATCAGCACCGCGAACTCGGCAAGGTCCTCTTCGGTCACGCCGTATTCATGCATGTAGCGGGTGGCGACGAGGCCGTAATAGGCGGGAATGGTCGGGCCGAGCGGAACCTCGTAGTCGGGATGTCCGACCTGCGCCAGCGCCTGGATCGAGGCATCGCGGCTCTGGCCCGTAAGCCGGTTCTCGCCGGCGACCACGAGCACGTGGCGCGCGACGCCTGCCTCGACGAGATGATGTGCGAGCATCGTCATCGCGAGGCCCGTGGCGCCGCCGACCTGGACGGCGTGGGCGTAAGCAGGGCGGATGCCAAAGTGCTCGGTGAAGACGGTCGCCAGCATGATGTGCGGCGAGACGGTGGAGTAGCCGCAGAGGATGCCGTCGATTTCAGTGCGCTTCAGCCCGGCATCGTCGAGCGCGGCTTGCGCGGCCTTGCTCATCAGGTCGAGCGAGGATGAGCCTTCGTGCTTGCCGTAAGGCGTGAGGCCGACGCCGGTGATGAAGCTCATAATGCCCCCTACTCCGGCGCGGGTCGCGTCACGCCATCGCGGATCATGGTTGCGATCTCGTCGGCGGAATAGCCGATCTCGCCCAGGATCTCCGCGCCATGCTCGTTGAGCCGCGGCGCGAGCCGATCCGGCTCGGCTTCCGTCTCCGACCAGGTCGCCGTCACTTTCATGCTGCGGATCGGGCCTTCCGTCGGATGCTCCACGACGGGGAAGAAATTCGTCGCCTCCAGATGCGGATCGTGCAGGATCGAGGCGAGGTCGTGCATCGGCATGACCGGCACGTCGGCCTTGGTCAAAAGCTCGATCCACTCGGCGGTGGTACGCGTCTCGAAAATGCGCGCGAGCTCGGCATAGACGACGTCGATATTGGCGGCGCGGCCGGCGAAAGTTGCGAATTTGGGATCGGCGCGCAGATCGTCGCGCCCCGTCGCCTCAAAGAAATTCTCCCATTGCTTGTCGTTGTAGACGATGACGCTGAGATGGCCGTCCGAGGTCTTGTAGGGCCTGCGGTCGCGCGAGAGGTGGCGGGCGTAACCGCCTTTGTCGAGCGGCGGCTCATAGGTGAGCCCGCCCATGTGATCGCCCATGACGAAGCCGGCCATGGTCTCGAACATCGGGATGTCGACGCGCTGGCCGCGCCCGGTGCGGTCGCGATGCACGAGGCTGGCGCAGATCGCGCCGACCGCGGTGAGACCGACGATGCGGTCGACCAGCGCGTTCGGCACATAGCGCGGCACACCATCGCCGGTCTGCGCCATCAGCGCCGGCAGCGCGGTCGCCCCTTGGATCAGATCGTCATAGGCGGGTTTTGCGGCATAGGGCCCGTCCTGGCCGAAGCCGAACACGCCGGCATAGACCAGACGTGGATTGATCGCGGAAACGACGTCGTAGCCGAGCTGAAGCCGCGCCATCGCCTGAGGGCGGACGTTGTAGACGAGAACATCCGCATTCTTCAGCAATCGCAGCACGGCATCGCGACCGGCAGGCTTCTTCAGGTCGAGACAGATCGAGCGCTTGCTACGGTTGGTGTTGAGGAATACCGGGCCCATGCCGGCGTGCCGCGTCGGGCCAATCAGGCGGGTGACGTCGCCGTCGAGCGATTCCACCTTGATGACGTCGGCGCCGTAATCGCCGAGCATCTGGGTCGCATAAGGCCCCATCAGCACGGTGGTCATGTCGATGACCTTGATGCCCTTCAGCGGCCCCATCGTTCGCTCCCGATTGCGCAGGGCTCAAGCGCCCTCGCGATTTCGGTCCAGCTAACGGCAGTGCCGCCGGTCGCGCAAGGGCGACCGGCGTATGGCGGCATGCATCGCGCGGCGATATCGCCCGCTATTTCTTCTGGCGGGATTCGCGGATCTTGATGAGACGGTCGAGCTCGTCGTTCTGCTGATTGATGCGGTCGGCGATCCGCGACTCGTTCTGCTCACCCGAGGCGGCAGCGGCCTGCTCGATGAGCTGGCGGATGTTATCCTCGAGGATCGCGATGCGATCGTTGAGGGCATCCATCGACAGTGAAGTTTCGTAGTCCTTGCTCATGATGCTTTTCCCGCAAACCAATCAGGAGCCCTAGGGTGGGCAAAGCGAAGCGTGCTCACCATGATCTAGCGCAAGAAGAAGGTGGGCACAGCGCATGGCGCCTTTGCCCACCCTACAGGACCGAGCTTACTTCAACGGCTCCAGCACGGAAACGTAATTGGCGACCGCCGCACCGCCCATGTTGAAGATGCCGCCGAGTTTTGCGTTCTTGAGCTGCATGCCCTCGGGCGCCTGTCCGGCGAGCTGCATCGCGGTCATCACATGCATGGAGACGCCGGTGGCGCCGATCGGATGGCCCTTGGCCTTGAGGCCGCCGGACGGATTGACCGGCAGCTTGCCGTCCTTGAGCGTCCAGCCTTCCTTGATGGCGCGGGCACCCTGCCCCCTCGGCGTCAGGCCCATGGCTTCGTACTCGATCAGCTCGGCGACGGTGAAGCAGTCATGGGTCTCGACGAAGGAGAGATCCGAGAGCGTCACGCCCGCCTGCTCCAGCGCGCGCTGCCAGGCGACGGTGCAGCCCTCGAACTGGAGGATGTCGCGCTTGCTCATCGGCAGGAAGTCCTGGGCGTGGGCGGTGGCGCGGAAGCCGATCGACTTGCTCATGCCCTTGGCGGTCTCGGCGTCGGCCAGCACCAGCGCCGCGGCACCGTCGGAGACCAGCGAGCAGTCGGTCCGCTTCAAGGGACCGGCGACATACGGGTTCTTCTCGCTCTCGGCCCGGCAGAAGTCGAAGCCAAAATCCTTGCGCATCTGAGCGAAGGGATTGGCGACGCCGTTCTTGTGGTTCTTGGCCGCGATCAGCGCCAGCGCATCGGACTGGTCGCCGTATTTCTGGAAATACGAGCTGGCGATCTTGCCGAACACGCCGGCGAAGCCGCCGACCGTGTCGCCGTCCTCGGGCAGGTAAGACGCCTTGAGCAGGTTCTTGCCGATCTCCGGCCCCGGCGTCCGGGTCATCTGCTCGACGCCGACGACCAGCACGATCTTGGCCGCACCTGCGGCAATCGCGCGCAGGCCCTGATGCACGGCCGCCGAGCCGGTGGCGCAGGCGTTCTCGACCCGGGTCGCCGGCTTGAAGCGCAGCTTCGGGTCGGCCTGGAGCACCAGCGAGGCGGTAAAATCCTGCGGCGAGAAGCCGGCGTTGAAATGGCCGAGCACGATCTCGTCGACATCACTGGCCGAAATGCCGGCATCCGCCATCGCCTCGTTGGCCACGCGGGTGACGAGGCTTTCGACGGTTTCGGTGTCGAACTTGCCGAACGGCGTATGCGCCCATCCGACGATGCTGGCGGTCATGGTCATTTCTCCCTGGGGTCTCTTCCTGAGTTAAGTCTTAGCCCAGGGATGGCAAGACTTCACGCGGCTTTCAGGGCCTTGAGGGTGCGCTGGCAGATGGCAGTTATGCCGGCCCAGTTCCCGGCCCTGATCTCGGCCGTCGGGCACAGCCAGGAACCGCCGACCGCGACCACATTGGGCTCGGCGAGCCAGGTCGCCGCATTGGCCTCGCCGACCCCGCCGGTTGGGCAGAACCGCACGTTCGGGAACGGCCCGCCGAGGGCGCGCAGGCCCTTGATGCCGCCGGCCTGCTCCGCCGGGAAGAATTTGGCGACGTCGAACCCCTGCGCCAGCGCCATCATCAGCTCGGAGGCGGTGGCGATGCCCGGCGCGAACGGCAAGGCGCTGTCGGCAGCGGCCTTGAGGAGATCGGGGGTCAGGCCCGGGCTGATGCCGAACTTGACGCCGAGCTTCTCGACGCGGCTGAAGTCGGCCGGATTGAGAATCGTGCCGATGCCGACGACCGCCTCGGGCACTTCGGCCATCATTGCCCTCGCCGCCTCGATCGCAACGGGGGTGCGCAGGGTCACCTCCAGCGTGCGGACGCCGCCGGCGACCAGCGCACGTGCCAGCGGCACCGCATCCTGGATACGCTCGATGGTGAGGACGGGAATGACGGTCGCCGCCTTGAACAGCGCGACGAGATGATTCTGTTGGGCACTCGTGGTCATCGTTGTTGTCGCTTCTTCACTTGGTCACCTGGCGTGAGGCCGCCGGCCGATGCCGCTTCTTCGGCGGCATGGAATAGCTTGGAATGATGGCGCCGGGATAGCAGATCACGAGGCTGGCGAGACGATGCCCGGCCTGGGCGGCCTCGACCGGCTCGGAGCCGGCGAGCCGGGCCGCAATATAGGCTGCCGCGAAGCTATCGCCGGCGGCTGTGGTGTCCACCACCGGCTTGGTCATGGGGTCGGCGCGGACCTCGTGGGTAGCCCCCGGAACGCGCAACAGGCTCACCGGCTCGGCGAGCCGGAACACCAGCTCCGGAGACGGGATGCGGGCCATCAGCTGCTCGTGGCTCTCGCCGGGATAGAGTGCAAGCAGGTCCTCGGTCGAGGTCAGCACGATGTCGGCGGCCGCGAAGGCGGCAGCAAACACCTCGCGCGCGACCTCGCGGTCCGGCCAGCCGCGCGCGCGAAAATTGGTGTCGAACACAAAGCGGGTGCCGAGCAGGCGCGCGCGCTTGATCGCCGCGAACAGACGCTCGCGCCCGGGCGCGTCGTAAATCGAGAGCGTGATCGCGGAGAGATAGACGATATCGTAGCTCATCAGCGAGTTGAGGAGCTCGTCCGTCTCCGGCAGGCTCATCAGCTGGCGCGCCGCCGCGCTGTCCCGCCAGTGGAAGAACTGGCGCTCGCCCTTTGCATCGAGCTGGATCATGTAGAGGCCGGGCAGCTTGCCCGGCAGCCGCACGACGCGCCTCGTGCCAACGCCCTCGGCATTCCAGGCCGCGATCATCTCATCACTCAGGGCGTCATCACCCAGCGCGGTGAGATAGTCGACCTTGACCTCGAGCCGCGCCAGGTACACCGCCGTGTTGAGCGTGTCGCCGCCGAAGCCGCGCGAGTACAGGCCGCCGCCCTGCCCTTGCGCCGCGGACGATCCGGTGGAATGTCCGCCCTGGGCCTGCCGGAGCTCGACCATGCATTCGCCCATGCAAGCAACGCTCGCCATCATGTGACCCGCTCAGTGCGCGATCAGGCGACGAAATTGCCGCCGAGCTCGTCTTCGATGTGAATGCGGATGATGTCGTCGAAGTTCTTCTCGGCGGTGGTGAAGCCGAGCTCGCGCGACCGCTTCGCGTCGAAATTGCGCGGCCAGCCGCCGACGATGCCGACGATGAAGGGATCCGGCTCGCGCTTGATGCGCGCGGCGACCTTCTCGCCCGCAACGCGCTTCAAGGCCGCAATCTGCTCGCCCACGGTTGCGGACAGGCCGGGCATGGTGAGGTTGCGGCGCGGACCGACGGTCGCAAGGTCCATGGTGCCGGCGTGGAGCAGGAAGCCGACCGCGGAGCGCGGCGTCGCGTGCCAGTGGCGGACATCCTCGGACACCGGGAGGATCGCTTCCTTGCCGGCCAGTGGCTCGCGCAGGATGTTGGAGAAGAAGCCCGATGCCGCCTTGTTCGGCAGGCCCGGGCGGATGCAGATAGTCGGCAGGCGGATGCCGATGCCGTCGAGGAAACCGCGGCGCGAATAGTCGGCGAGCAGGAGTTCGCCGATTGCCTTCTGGGCGCCGTAGCTGAGCAGCGGGGTGTGGAAGAACTCGTCGCCGATCGCATCGGGGAACGGCGCGCCGAACACCGCGATCGACGAGGTGAAGACCACGCGCGGCTTGTAGCCACCGCCGACGAGCCTGATCGCATCAAGCAGCATCCGCGTGCCGTCGAGATTGATGCGGTAGCCCTTGTCGAAATCGAGCTCGGCTTCGCCAGAGACGATCGCGGCAAGATGGAAGATCACATCGGGGCGGCCGGCGATCAGCTTTTCGGCCGCGCCGGGCACGGCGAAATCGCCCGAAACGGTCTCGACGGGGAAGCCGGCCTTTTCCGGCTTCTTGGGCTCGACCACGTCATGCATGGTCAATTTCGTGATGTCGCTCTTGCCGAGCCGACCGTCGCGCAGCAGCCGTTCACAGAGTTTGCGGCCGACCATGCCGGCGGCGCCCAGAACCAGAATGTGCAAGAGCCTACTCCTTCTTATTCGGCCGGAGCGCGCCGCTCCTGACGCGCCCTCGGCAAGCCCCGCGATCACTCCTTCACGGCGCCGGTCATCGCCGACACATAATGCTCCACGAAGAAGGCGTAAAGGATGACGAGCGGCAGCGAGCCGGCCAGCGCTCCCGCCATCAGCGAACCCCAACGATAGATGTCACCATCCACGAACTCGTTGACGATCGCGACCGGCACCGTCTTGTTGCTGGTCGACTGCAGGAAGGTCAGGGCGTAGATGAACTCATTCCAGCACAGCGTGAAACAGAAGATGAAGGCCGAGATCAGGCCGGGGATTGCAAGCGGCACGACGATCTTGATCAGGATCTGCCAGCGGCTCGCCCCGTCGATCAGCGCGCATTCCTCGAGCTCGAACGGGATGGTCTTGAAATAGCCCATCAACAGCCAGGTCGAGAACGGGATCAGGATCGTCGGATAGGTCAGAATCAGGGCCAGCGGTGAATCGAACAGGCCGTACTGATACACGACGGTGGCGAGCGGAATGAACAGGATCGACGGCGGCACGAGATAGGCGAGGAAGATCAGGCCCCCGACGAGATTGGCGCCCTTGTAACGCAACCGCACGATAGCGTAGGCCGCGAACACCGATGCAACGATCGAGAGTACCGTGGCGCAGATCGCCACGTACATCGTGTTCCAGAGCCAGTGCGGATAGTAGCTCTCGAACAGCAGCTTGTGGAAGTGCTTGAAGGTCGGATTCCAGGTCCAGAACGGATTGTACTTGTCGAGATCGAGCAGTTGCTCGTCGGGCTTCACCGAGGTCAGCGCCATCCAATAGAACGGGAACAGCAGGATGAAGACGATGATCGCCAGCGGCAGATAGAGCGTCACGATCCTGCGCGGCACCGACTGCAGATAGCTCATGCCCTCGCTGTGATCGGCCGTAGGCGCCGAGCCCGACAGCACGTTCTTGAGATCGATGGATCTGGTGGGCAGGTCAGTCATTGCTCTCTCCCTGCTGCCATTTCCGGCGCTGCAGGCCGAACCAGGAAACCATGATCGCAGCGAGCAGGAATGGAATCATGGCGCTGGAGATCGCGGCCCCCTCGCCCAGCTGCCCGGCGATGATCGCGCGCTGGTAGGACAGGGTTGCCATCAGGTGGGTGGCATTGACCGGGCCGCCACGGGTCATCGCCCAGATCAGCTGGAAGTCGGTGAAGGTGAAGAGCACGGAGAAGGTCATCACGACAGCGATGATCGGCGTCAGCAGCGGATAGGTGATGTACCGGAAATTCTGCCAACGCGTGGCGCCGTCGAGCGTTGCTGCTTCATAGAGCGACGGCGAAACGGTCTGCAGGCCCGCGAGCAGCGTGATCGCCACGAACGGTACGCCGCGCCAGATATTGGCGAAGATCACGCAAATGCGCGCCCAGGTCGTGTCGCCGAGGAAGTTGATGTTCTGGCTGATCAGGCCGAGATGCCTCAGCGACCAGGAGATGATCGAGAATTGCGAGTCGAAGATCCACCAGAAGGCGAGTGCCGAGAGCACGGTCGGAACGATGAAGGGGACGAGCACCATCGCGCGCAGCATCGCCTTGAAGGGCATGTGCTCGTTGAGCAGCAGCGCGAGATAGAGCCCGATCGCGAATTTGAGAGCGCTGGCGACAAAGGTGTAGAGCAGCGTATTGAACACCGACAGCCAGAAGATGGAGTCGTCCCAGAGCCACTCGTAGTTCTCGGTGGCGATGAAGTGCCCGACCCTGCCGATGCGCGTGTCCGTGAAGGACAGCCAGATGCCGAGCCCGAGCGGATAGGCCAGGAAGAAGATCAGGAACGCCATGGCCGGCACCATGAACCAGAAGCCGAGCCAGTTACGATTGTGTTTGAGCTGGGTCCAGGCGCTCGCCTCGCTCATCTGAGGCTTGGCCCGGGGAATTGCGACATCAGCCATGCCCGATATCCCTGATCGAAATGTTGACGAGCGGGCGGCCGGACGGCCGCCCGCCCCGTGACCGTCAGCGATAGATGCGCTTCAGCTGGCGCTCGGCTTCCGCCATCGCGCCCTTCGCATCCTTGGCGCCGGTGCAGTAGTTGGCGAACATGTCGACGACGATGAAATCGGCGATTGCAGTTGCCGCCTTTTCGCCGACCGTGCCGATACCGGATGCCGGCAGAGTGCGCTTGGAGGCCTGCGAGAACACGGCATTCTTGGGATCAGCCGTCCAGATCGGTGCCAACTCATAGGCATTCAACGTTTGCGTCAGATAGCCTTGCGCGCCATCCAGCCACTTCTCGTAGTTCTCCTTCTCCAGCATGAAGGCGACGAAGGCCTTCGCCGCGTTCGGATATTTGGTGAAGTTGAAGGCGAGGATCGGCAGCGCAAGCTGCAGCTCGGTCGGCTTGCCGACCGGACCAACCGGCCAGAGCGCGTGATAGGTGTCCGCGGTAAGCTCCTTCTTGGACGGATCGGTCTTGGCGGCCACGTAGATCGAGATGCCGTTCGCCGTGCAATAGAGCTCGCCGGCGAGGAACGCCTTGTTGTTGGAGGAATCGTTCCAGGACGCGGTGCCCGGGATGAAGCTCTCGTACAGCGCCTTGCAATATTCCAGCGCCTTCGCCGTCTCCGGCGAATTGATGATGATCTTGTCGTTCTGATCGACCGTGTAGGCGCCGTGCCCCCACAGCACCCAGTGCAGCCACGAATTGCCGTCGCCCGACGCATGCCCGAGAGCGAAGCCGGCCGGCGTGTTGTTCGCCTTCAGGGCCTTGCACATCTCGAGGAAGCCGGGGAAGTCCTTCGGAAACTCCTTGAAACCCGCCTTGTCGAGCGCCGACTTGCGGTAGGTCATGTAACCGCCGTTGGTCGCCACGGGGATGCCCAGCCAGTCGTTGCCGAGCTTGCAGGTCTTGGCGGCCGCATCTGTCCAACCGCCATATTTCTTGCCGAGATAATCGGCGACGTCGTTCATCTTCAGCACTTTGGTCGGAAACAGCTGCGGCAGCGTATGCAAGCCCCAGGCGAGATCGAGGCCGGAGCCGGTATTGGCCGCGACCGATGCCTTCGGCTGCACGTCCTCGAAGGATTCGCTGAACACGTTCATCTCCGTGCCGGTCGCGGCCTTGAACGCCGCAACCATCGCGTTGAACGCATCGTCCTCCGCCGGCACGAACCGCTTCCACCGCATCACAGTCAGCTTGGCGCCGGGCTCGGCCTTCCAGGGCGCGCTCTGCGCCCAGGCCTTCGCAAACTCGAACAGTGCCGGCCCGGTCAGCATGCCGGTTGCAGCCAGAGCCGTTCCGCCCTGAAGCAGAGTCCGGCGGGTAAAGTCTTGCATATCGTCCTCCCTGTGATGCTTTTTCTTGTCTTACGTCTTGCGCTAGGCGTTGAGGCGTTTGCCTGTCGCCTCGTCGAACAAATGCACCAGCGACGGGTCGGGCTTCAGCCGCACCTTGTCGCCGGGATTGAACTGGTGGCGCTCGCGGAACACCGCGACGACCTGCTCGCCGCCGACATTGGCGAACACCTGCGTCTCCGAGCCCGTCGGCTCGACCACGATGATCTCGGCCTCGGCGCCGTCATCGGCGATGGTGAAATGCTCAGGCCGCACGCCGTAGACGGCAGGACGGCCGTCGGACGCCGTCGGCGCATTCTTGAGCGGCAGCTTGACGCCGTTCGGTCCCTCGAAGGTGGCAACGCCGTTGGCGCGCACATGGCCCTTCAGGAAGTTCATGGCGGGCGAGCCGATGAAGCCGGCGACGAACTGGTTGTCGGGCTTGTCGTAGAGCTCGAGCGGCGTGCCCATCTGCTCGACGATGCCGTCATGCATGACCACGATCTTGTCGGCCATGGTCATGGCTTCGATCTGGTCGTGGGTGACGTAGACGGTCGTCGTCTTCAGCCGCTGGTGCAGCTCCTTGATCTCGGTGCGCATGGCGACGCGCAGCTTGGCGTCGAGATTCGACAAGGGTTCGTCGAACAGGAAGACCTGCGGATCGCGCACGATGGCGCGGCCCATGGCGACGCGCTGGCGCTGGCCGCCCGAGAGCTGGCGCGGATAGCGATCGAGCAGCGGCGACAGCGCCAGGATCTCGGCGGCGCGCTTGACGCGCTTGTTGATCTCGTCGGAACCGGCATTCCGCAGCTTCAGCGAGAAGCCCATGTTGTCGGCCACCGTCATGTGCGGATAGAGCGCGTAATTCTGGAACACCATCGCAATGTCCCGCTCCTTGGGCTGGACATTGTTGACGACGCGGTCGCCGATCGAGATCGTGCCGGAGGTGATGTTCTCGAGACCGGCGAGCATGCGCAGAAGCGTCGACTTGCCGCAGCCGGAGGGGCCGACCAGAACGACGAACTGGCCGTCCTCGATCGGAATCGTCACGCCGTGCAGGACTTCAAAGTTGCCGAACGATTTCCGCACATCGCGGATTTGCACAGACGACATCTAGCTCCCTCCTCGTAGTCCACGGCGCCTCTCGGGCCGCGACCGTCTTGTTTTTCAGACTTCACCGAACGAAGCCCGACCAATAGCGGGCGACATTGTCGGCAGTTTGTGCGGTTTTGGCAATTTGTCTTTGGTTAGTCGTTGCTGGTAGCGCTGTCAACGTTCCTTTGTTTGCGACCGTGACTGTGTTAAGAGCAACAAATGGGTCGAAAACGCACCAAGTCAGGCAAAATCCGGCTGGCGGAAGTCGCCGAGCTTGCCGGCGTCAGCCCGATCACGGCGTCCCGCTTCTTCCGCAATCCGGAAGCGCTGTCGGTTGCCAAGCGGACGCGGGTCGAGAGCGCCGCCAAGGAGCTTGGCTATGTGCCGAACCTTGCGGCCCGCGCGCTGGCCTCGCAACGCACCGAGGTGATCGGTGTATTGATCCCATCGCTCACTAATAACGTGTTCTCGGACGTGCTGCGCGGCATCTATGACGCCTCCGAAGGCGGCCGTTACTCGATCCAGCTGTCCAACACACGCTACAGCATCCTGCAGGAGGAGAAGCTGCTGCGCCTCTTTCTGGCGCAGAAGCCGGCCGGGCTGATCGTCACCGGCATCGACCAGACCGCGGAATCGCGAGCGATGCTGGAGGCCGCCGACTGCCCGATCGTGCAGATCATGGAGATCGGCCCCCATCCGGTCGATATGATGATCGGCTTTTCGCACTATGATGCAGCACGCGCGGCGGTTGCCCACCTGTTCGCGCAGGGTCACCGCAAGATCGGCTTCGTCGGCGCACGGATGGACCCGCGGGTGCAGCGGCGGCTGGACGGATATGTCTCGGCCATGAAGGACGCCGCGCTGTTCGAGCCGCGCCTCGTGGTCACGACGGCGACGCCGACATCGGTGACGCTCGGCGGCGCCCTGTTCACCGACCTCCTCGCGCGGGATCCCGACCTCGATGCGGTGTTCTGCGCCAATGACGACCTCGCGCTCGGCGTGCTGTTCGAATGCCGGCGCCGGGAGATCGCGGTCCCCGAGCAGATCGCGATCGTCGGATTCAACGACCTCGAATTCATGGCCTCCGCGGTCCCCACCCTCACCAGCGTGCGCACCAACCGCTACGAGATGGGGAAAACCGCCGCGACCATGCTGATCGATGCGATCGACGGACGGCGGCCAGAGCAGCCCGTGCTCGATCTCGGCTTCAAGGTGATCGAGCGGCAAAGCTCGTCGTCGCGGCGTTCGGACAATAGGTCGGCCGCTTCCGGCGCCGGCGCCGCGAACAAAATGGTAGCGTTACCAAGTAGCCATGACTAGTATCGCACTTGTGAGGAAATGACCCGCCAGCCGGCCGGCAGACCATCGCTCGCGCCGCTGGGCATCGCACCAGCCGACACTTCGAGACGGACGCCAGTGCGTTTGCATTGCAGGAGAGACCAATGACAAAAAAGCCAACCAATGGGCACGCTGCCGGCAACGGCGCTCGCCGCCACCTTCGCTCGCAGGACTGGTTCAACAACCCGCATAATCCGGGCATGACCGCTCTCTATATGGAGCGCTATCTGAACTACGGCCTCACCCGCGCCGAGCTTCAATCCGGCAAGCCGATCATCGGCATCGCGCAAACCGGCAACGACCTCTCCCCCTGCAACCGCCACCATATCGAACTCGCGCACCGCGTCCGCGAAGGCATCCGCGAAGCCGGCGGCATCGCGATGGAATTCCCGACCCATCCGATCCAGGAGACCGGCAAGCGCCCGACCGCGGCGCTCGACCGCAACCTCGCCTATCTCGGCCTGGTCGAGATCCTCTACGGCTATCCGCTCGACGGCGTTGTGTTGACCACCGGCTGCGACAAGACCACGCCGGCCTGCATGATGGCCGCGGCGACCGTGAACCTGCCCGCGATCGTGCTGTCGGGCGGCCCGATGCTGAACGGCTGGCATGCCGGCGAGCGCACCGGCTCCGGCACCATCGTCTGGAAGTCGCGCGAGCGGCTGGCCGCCGGCGAGATCGACTATGAAGAGTTCATGGAGATCGTGGCCTCCTCGGCGCCCTCGGTCGGCCATTGCAACACCATGGGCACTGCCTCGACCATGAACGGGCTCGCCGAAGCGCTCGGCTTCTCGCTGCCGGGCTGCGCGGCGATCCCCGCCCCCTACCGCGAGCGCGGCCAGATCGCCTATGAGACCGGCAAGCGCATCGTCGAAATGGTGTGGGAGGACCTCAAGCCCTCGGACATCCTGACTCGCAAGGCGTTCGAGAACTGCATCGTGATCAATTCGGCGATCGGCGGCTCGACCAACGCGCCGATCCACATCAACGCCCTCGCCCGCCATATCGGCGTCGAGCTCTCGATCGACGACTGGCAGAAATTCGGCCACGACGTGCCGCTGCTGGTCAACATGCAGCCGGCCGGCTTCTATCTCGGCGAGGAATTCCACCGCGCCGGCGGCGTGCCGGCCGTGGTGCGCGAGTTGATGAAGCACAAGCGCATCCATGAGGACGCGGTGACGGTCAACGGCCGCGGCATCGGCGAGAACTGCAAGAATGCGCCCGCGCCCGACAATGACGTGATCTGGGCCTACGACAAGCCGCTGGTGAAGGACGCCGGCTTCCTAGTGCTGAAGGGCAATCTGTTCGATTCCGCGATCATGAAGACCAGCGTGATCTCCAAGGAATTCCGCGACCGCTATCTCAGCAACCCAAAGGACCTCAACGCCTTCGAGGGCCGCGCCGTCGTGTTCGAGGGCCCCGAGGATTATCACGAGCGGATCGACGATCCCTCGCTCGACATCGACGAGCGCTGCGTGCTGTTCATCCGCGGCACCGGGCCGATCGGCTACCCCGGCGGCGCCGAGGTCGTGAACATGCAGCCGCCGGCAGCCCTGATCAAACGCGGCATCCTGTCCCTGCCCTGCATCGGCGACGGCCGCCAGTCCGGCACCTCGGGCTCGCCCTCGATCCTGAACGCCTCGCCGGAAGCTGCCGCCAATGGCGGTCTTGCGATCCTCAAGACCGGCGACAAGGTGCGCATCGACCTCAACAAGGGCAGCGCCAACATCCTGATCTCGGACGAGGAGCTGAAGAAGCGCCATGCCGAGCTCAAGGCCAATGGCGGCTTCAAGCATCCGCCGAACCAGACGCCGTGGCAGGAGATCTACCGCAACACCGTCGGCCAGCAGTCGACCGGCGCCTGCATGGAGCTCGCCACGCGCTACCAGAACGTCGCCGGCGCCTTTGGCGTGGCGCGGGATAATCACTGAGTAGGCACTGTCATTCCGGGGCGCGACGTCGTCGCGAGCCCGGAATCCATCTGGCCATAGAACTCGTCGCATAATCGGATTCCGGGCTCGCGCCAAGAGGCGCGCCCCGGAATGACGAACTCACAAAGGAGAACAAGAAAATGGCAGACCGCCTCAAGGGAAAGCGCGCCGTCGTCACGGCTGCTGCGGCAGGCATCGGGCGCGCATGCGCCGTCGCATTCGCGCGTGAGGGCGCAACCGTCATCGCCACCGACATCAACGAGAGCGGGATTGCGAGCCTCGCCAAGGAAGGCATTGCCGAAGTCGCAAAACTCGACGTCCGCAATACCGCCGACGTCAACGCCTTCGCCAAGCGCGTCGGCAAGATCGACATCCTGCTCAACGCGGCGGGCTTCGTGCATCACGGCACCATCCTGGAGTGCTCGGAAGAGGATTTCGACTTCTCGTTCGACCTCAACGTCAAGTCCATGCACCGGACCATCAGGGCCTTCCTGCCTGAGATGCTGGCAGGCGGCGGCGGCAGCATCGTCAACATCTCCTCATGCGCGGCGCTGCGGCCGCCGGCCAACCGTTACGTCTACAGCGCGTCGAAGGCGGCGGTATCGCTGCTGACGCGCGCGGTGGCGCTCGACTTCATCACCAAGGGCATCCGCTGTAACAGCATCTGCCCCGGCACCGTCGAGACGCCCTCGATGCTCGACCGCGCCGCCGCGCAGGGGCCGCAAGGCAAGGAGATGTTCATCTCCCGCCAGAAGATGGGCCGGCTCGGCACCGCCGACGAGATCGCGGCGATGGCGGTCTATCTCGGCAGTGACGAAAGCGCCTTCACCACCGGCGTCGACCTCGTCGTCGACGGCGGCTACATGCTCTGACGTCCGGGGATCAGGTCTCATGAACAAGATCGATCTCAACGGCCGCGTCGCCGTCGTCACCGGCGGCGCGCAGGGCTTTGGCCGCGCGATCACCGAGCGCTTCGTCGCCTCCGGCGCGAAGGTCGCGATTTGGGATTTCGATGCCGTGCTGGCCGAGAAGACGGCGAAGGAGATCGGCGACAGCGTCCGCGTCTTCAAGGTCGACGTCACCGATACCGCGGCCGTCGAGCAGGCCCGCGATGCCACGCTCGGCGCCTTTGGCAAGATCGACATCCTCGTCAACAATGCCGGCATCGCCGGCGTCAACAAGCCGGTCTGGGAGACCGATCTCGAGGAATGGCGCAAGGTGCTGCGCATCAATCTCGACGGTCCCTTCATCTGCTGCAAGGCGATCGTGCCCGCCATGCTCAAGCAGAAATACGGGCGGATCGTGAACATCGCCTCCATCGCCGGCAAGGAAGGCAACCCGAACGCCTCGCATTATTCGGCCTCCAAGGCCGGCCTGATCGCGCTGACGAAATCGCTCGGCAAGGAGCTCGCCGCACATGACATCCTCGTCAACGCGGTGACGCCGGCCGCCGCGAAGACCGCGATCTTCGACCAGATGACGCAGCAGCATATCGACTTCATGCTGTCGAAGATCCCGAAGGGGCGCTTCGTGCTGGTCGAAGAGCTCGCCGCGATGGTGAGCTGGCTCGCGTCCGAGGATTGCGCGTTCTCCACCGGCGCCGTCTTCGACATCTCGGGCGGACGCGCAACCTATTGAGGACATCATGATCCGGGAAGGTGGATGCCTGTGCGGCGCGGTGCGGTTCAAGGCGGAGGGCGAGCCGCTCAATGTCCGCATCTGCCATTGCCGCCTCTGCCAGAAGGCGATGGGCTCGCCCTTCTTCGCCCGCGCGCAGTTCGATCAGCGCGCATTGACGGTCGAGGGCGACACGGAGCGATACGCGTCCTCCGAGAATATCGACCGCGTGTTCTGCAAGCGCTGCGGCACGCGCCTGTTCGCCTGGCGCCGCAACGGTACGCTCGCCGGCGTCGCGCTGGCCACCTTCGATGATCGCAACGCCTTCGCGCCGACCGAGCACATCTGGGTCTCGGAAAAGCTCGCCTGGGTGAAGCTCGACGACGGCTTGACGCAGTATCAGACGACGATTCCATAAATTGCGCGATGGCACGGCGGCGTGCCGCTGGCGGACCATTTGCAGCGTGGCATTTCGGAACCGGTCCCCCTATGTTGAGCTGAAGCGTTGCTGCACCACCGCTCTGGCTGGGATGGCTGCAAGGCCGCAAATCGGGACGGACGAGCCGTGAACATTTCGCTTTATGACTTATCGGTGTGGGTGCTCCCCCTCGTGCTTGCCATCACCTTCCATGAGGCAGCGCACGCCTTCGTCGCGGACCGGCTCGGGGACAACACGGCCGCGCAGCTCGGTCGCGTCAGCTTCAATCCTATCAGGCACATCGACCCGTTCGGGACCCTGATCCTGCCGGCGATGCTGCTGTTCGCGCATTCGCCGTTCCTGTTCGGCTACGCCAAGCCGGTGCCGGTGAACTTCCGCAAGCTCGAATAATCCCCGGCTCGACATGGTCTGGGTGGCGCTGGCCGGGCCCGTCACCAACATCCTGCTGGCGCTCGCCGCCGCCCTCGCCTTCCGTGCCCTGCCCCTGGTGCCCGCGAGCTCGGCGAAATGGGTTGCGGACAACCTCAAGAATGCCCTCGTGATCAACGCGATCCTGGCGGTGTTCAACATGATGCCGATCCCGCCGCTCGATGGCGGGCGGGTCGCGGTCGGGCTGTTGCCGCGGGCGCTCGCCGTGCCTTTGGCCCGGCTCGAGCCGGTCGGAATGCTGATCCTGATCGGCCTCCTGATCCTGCTACCGCTGGCGGGTTCGCAGTTCGGTCTAAATCTTGATGTTATTTCAGCAATACTGCGAACGTTGACCGGTTATGTGATTCAGGCTGTTCTGTTCCTGACCGGCAATGTGTAGTTGAACAGCGACATCCGAACGTAGGCCTGAAGGGCCAGAGGCCGACTTGGTCAAAGCTGCCGATATGCTGATCGCGCGACGCGCCGACACCCGCGCCCGCGCCGATTTTGCCACCTGGAAGATGATGGCGAAGCTCAACGGGGCGTCCGCGCTGCCTCCGGAGGCCCAGGAGTTCCTCGCGAGCTACAAGAACCTGCTAGCGCAGATGAGCGAGGGCGAGGCCACCGAGGCCACCATCGGCGCGATCTACAAGGCCTATTATACCGAGATGGGCGGCGCGGGAACCCCGCCGGACGTCCGCACCCGTCCGCCTGAAACGGCGGCGGACAATGTTACCGCCTTCCGTCGCCCCGCCCCCAAGCCGAAGAAGTCCGCTTCCTTCGGGCGGCGGCATTCGCCGGAACCCAGAAGCGGCCGCTGCCGGTGGCGCTGATCTTCGCCTGCTTGGTCGTGGTCTATGTCGGGATCCGGCTCTACTGGCGCTGAGCCGTCTTCTTCTTTTTCTTCGCGTCCGGCGGCGTGAAGATGATGTCGACGGTGCGCTCGAACCGGTCGTCAGTCAGCCCGGCCGGCGGCTGCGGAATGGGATCGGACTTGCGGACAATCGAGACCGCGGCCGCATCGTAAGCCGCATCCCCCGACGACTCCACGACGTCGACCGACAGCACGTTTCCCTTGCGGTTGATCGCAAAGCTCACTTTGACCTTCTGGTTATTGGGCTCTTTGCCCTCCGGATTGACCTTGTGGGCCGTCAGATGCGCGCTGATCTTGCGGTTCCAGTCCGCCGTAATCTTCAGGATGTCCTTGCCAAGCCCAAGCACCGGCGCCAGGGCCTTCTCGGCCTCTCGCGCGTCTTCATCGAGTGTCTGCCGTGCCGTCGCAACCGACTTCGGCGATGCCTCGGCAGCGGGAGTTTCGACCGCCGCGATCTTCGGATCCTCGTCCTGCGGCTTCTTCGAGATGTTCTCGGTGACAACCCGATCGGGATCGTCGACCTGCTGCGACTGATCCTTTGGCAGCTCGGTTTCCTTGGTCTCGGCCTTTTGCTCGGGAAGCGCCTGCTGCTCCTGCATCGCTTCACTGTCAGGCCCCGGCGGAAGGTCGGTATCGGGCGCCTTTGGCGAGGCCATCTCGACCGCAAACTCGGCACCCGCCGCACCCAGACCATCGTCGCCGTCATCGGCTTGCAGGTGTGCCAGCGCGAGCGCGGCGCCACCCAGATGAAGCGCGAGCGCCGCCACTGCCGCCAAGATCCAAAGCTTCCTGGATGGTCTGGGTTCGTTCGACATCGCGCGTCTCTAAGGCTGAGCGGCGCCCGCCGCAGGCGCCCCCGGAGCGCCTTCCAGCGCGACCAGCTTGACCCGCGTATAGCCGCCTGAGCGCAACAGCTCCATGACCCCCATCAACTCGCCATACGGCACCGAGCGATCGGCGCGCAGGAAGACATACTTATCCTTGCTCATGTCGGACAGGCCGTCGAGGGTGCCGATCAATTCGGCCCGGTGGACCGGGTTCTCTCCGATCGCGAGCGTCAGATCGGGCTTGATGCTGAGATAGGTCGGCTTGTCCGGCTTCTTCTGCGGCGTCGCGCTCGACGTCGGCAGATCGATCGGCAGGTCGACGGTCGAGAGCGGCGCTGCGACCATGAAGATGATCAGCAGCACCAGGATGACGTCGATGAACGGCGTGACGTTGATGTCATGCGTTTCCGAGAAATCGTCGTCTTCGCCGTCGTTGTCTGCGAGCGAAACGCCCATGGTTCACTCCGCTGCGCGCGAATGTACGCTGCCGTGGCTGCGATCGAGATCGCGCGAGAGCAGCCGCCCCGCCGCGCCCGAGGCGCGGCTGACGAGCTCGAGATAGCCTTTCGTCACGCGCGCGAAATGGTTGTAGATGATGACGGCGGGGATGGCGGCGACGAGACCGATTGCGGTGGCGAGCAGCGCCTCGGCGATGCCGGGCGCGACCACGGCGAGGTTCGTGGTCTGCGACTTCGAGATGCCGATGAAGCTGTTCATGATGCCCCAGACCGTGCCGAACAGGCCGACGAAGGGCGAGGTGGAGCCGATGGTCGCGAGCACGCCCATGCCGATGCGGATGCGGCGCTGTTCCGCGCGCACGATCTCGGCAAAGCTCGAGGCCGCGCGCTCCTTGATGCCGGCATCGCTGGACAGGCCGGCCGACATCCGCGCCTCACGCAGCGCCGCCACGAGGAAGGACGGCAGGATCCCTTCCTTGGCTCCGAGCGCCATCTGGGCTTCCGCGAGCGAACGTGCCTCTGCGGTCTTCTTCAACGCCGAACGCAGCTTGGTGGAAGCGACCGACAGTTCGATCGACTTGGCGATGAAGACGGTCCAGGTCACCAGCGAGGCAAAGGCGAGCCCGATCATCACCGCCTTCACGATGACGTCCGCCGACATGAACATCACCCAGGGCGACAATTCCTTCATGGCCGGCGCGACAGCGGTCGCCACATCGGCCTTGGGGGTGGTCGGACCGGCGGCCGCGGGGGGCGCCGCCGGAGCAGCGGGCGCGGTTGCCGTCGAGGCCGAAGGCGCCGGGGCGCTAGGTGCGGTGGCCGCTGGCGCCGCGGGAGCCGGACTGGCCGGGACCGGCTGAGCCACCGATTGCGCCGGGGCCGGCGGGGTTTGTGTCTGGGCGGAAACTGGAGATGCGAGCCAGGCGGCCGCCAGCATGGCGGCGGCGGCAAGGCTGGCTTGGAAGGTCATGCTCTTCATACTTCGGCCCAGTAGCGAATGAGGTTGTGATAGATACCCGTCAATTTGACCGTTTCGGGATCGTCACGCCCGAGCCGTTCCACCAGCGCCTGAATCGCGGTGTCGAGGTCAAAGATCATGCTTCGGGCTTGATCGTCCCGTATCATGCTCTGAAGCCAGAAGAAAGACGCAACCCGCGTTCCCCTCGTCACCGGCGTGACCAGATGGAGGCTGGTCGAGGGATAGAGCACGCAGTCGCCGGCTGGCAACTTGACTTCGTGCGAACCGTAGCTGTCCTCGATCACAAGTTCGCCACCGTCGTACTCGTCCGGCTCGGCGAGGAACAGCGTGACCGACAGGTCTGTGCGGATGCGAAGGCCGGTCAGGCGATCGCCGCGGATCGCATTGTCGACGTGCAGGCCGAAATGGTGGCCGCTGCTCGCCGCATAGCGGTTGAACAGCGGCGGGAAGATCTGGAGCGGGATCGCCGCCGCGATGAAGCGCGGGTTCGACGTCAGCGCCGAGATGATGCGGTTGCCGAGCTTGCGCGCGACCTCGCTGTCAGGCGGCAATTGCTCGTTGCGCTTGACCATGGCCGACTGCGCGCCGGCGGTGGAGCGGCCGTCCTCCCAGTCGCTGGCGTCCATGATGCGGCGGAAATCCGCCACATCATCCTTGCTGAGAACGTTTTCTATGCATGTCAGCATGAAACTCGTTGTTACTCCATCAGTAGCGCGCGGAGAGCACCACATAGGCGGCACGGCCCGGTGCCTCCAGCACGAACGGTGCTGCGCTTTGGTACAGCGCGTCGTAGTAGCGCTTGTCGAAGATGTTGTTCACGAACAGCTTGAGCTTCCAGTGCTCGTCGAGCTTCGCCTCGGCGAACGCGTCAAAGCGCCAGTAGCTCGGCAGCGACGTGCCCTGATTGGCCGCGAGCAAAGTGCCGCCATAGATCTTGGAGCGGTATACCGCCTGCCCGCCCAGTTCCCAGGTGTCGTTGAGCTGATATTTCGACAGCAGGCTGAACGACTCGTGCGCGATATTGGCGAGGGGACGCCCAACGTTGGTCGGATACAATGTCTTGTTGGCCGACGGTGCCAGCGACTGCGTCACTTCCGACTGCATCAGCACGAGACCGCCGAACACACTCCACTTGTCTGTGATCTTGCCACCGACGCCGAGATCGATACCGCGGATGCGGTAGGCGGCCCCGGCCGTGATGCAAGACACCGTGCCGGTTGTCGCTGGAACGGTCACTGGATAGGGACAGGTCGCAGTTGCCGTCGCCGCAGTGATATTCTGCGACTCGCGTGCGTTCTCCTTTTCGGTCTGGAACAACGCCGCCGTCAGCAACAGGTGACGGTCGAACAACTCCCATTTCGTGCCGATCTCGATCGCCTTGTTCTTCTCCGGCCCGAAAATCTGGTTCGAGTTGCCGTTGAGGACCGGTGTGAGACCGCCATAGGCCGTGCTGGTCCCATCGAACTCGGCACCGACGGGATTGGCCGAGGTCGCATACGCCACGTAGACGCTGCCGTTCGGCAGCGGCTTGAGCGTGAGACCGAGATTGAAATTCGGAATCAGGAACTCGGCGGATTGCTGGCCGAACCGGCTCACCCCACCGATCGTTCCGTATCCCGACGTGTTGATCTTGTAGTTGTCGTAACGGAAACCGCCGTTGAGGATCAGCAGGTCATTGTAGTTCGCGCTATCCATGACATAGCCGCTGACGGTATCGATGCCGACCTTTGTCGGCAGTCCCGAAAGCGACGGGATTCCGAACGGCAGATACGTGTTCTGAGGAAAGAAGACGCTGGTGTTGGTCGGCGAGCCCGATGGGCTCGAAGGAATGCCGGTGGCCTCCGAGGTCAGCCCAAGATACCTGTCGATCGACGATCGCTCACGATCGACCTCAATACCCGCAAGCGCAGTGTGCTTGAACCCTGCCCCGTCCAGGAACTTGTAGGTCGCCTCCGTCTGGTTGGCGAGCACGTCGGTGATCTGAAAACGGCTCTGCGGATTGGACGTCAGCGTCGAAGCTGAGAGCGGGTCCTTCAGCGAGGGCGATTCCGGCAGCGTTCCGATGTAATTTTGGGTCGAACGCGACGCGCGGAACTTGTTGCTGATCATGAGATCGGGAGTGATCTGCACTTCCGCGTTGATCGTGCCGATGTCCTGGCCGGTGCGGAAGAAATCGCGATTGACGAAACCGTACCAGTTCTTGCGGCTCGCTCCGAAATCCGGGAACGGACCGCCAGCGGTGGACGCGGTGCTCGGCCGATAATAGGGCACGCCGAAGTCCGGAAGACCGGTCAGTTCGGTGTGGATGTAGTTGCCGGTGACCTTGATCGTGTCGGTCGGCTTCCAGGTCGTGGCGACGAAGGCGCCGTTCCGGTTGTCGGTGACGTAGTCGCGGCCAGCGACATTGGCATCCTGAAACAGGCCGCCGACACGAACGGCGAGTGTCGGGTCGATCACCTGATTGACGTCGAGGGTGACACGCTTGGTCTGGTCGGTGCCAAACGTGGTGTCCATGTTGTAGAAGCTCTTTCCGTCGCCGCCTGTTTGGTGACGATGTTGATCGCGCCACCGGCGACACCACGTCCGGAAAAAGTCGAGCCGGGACCGCGCAGGATCTCGACCTGCTCGGTGAAGAAGTTTTCACGCACGCTGACACCGGAGTCACGAACACCGTCGATGAAGATGTCATTGCGGGCATCGAAGCCGCGGATGAAGAAGCGATCACCGAACGCGTTGCCGCCCTCGCCCGAGCCGAGCGTCACGCCGGCCGTGCTGAGGATCGCCTGCTTCAGCGTCGTGGCGTTCTTGTCCTCGAGGACTTCCTTGCTGAGAACCGTGATCGACTTGGGAGTGTCGACCAGCTTCTCCGGGAATTTGCCGCCGGCCTGCACGTGATCGACCTTGTAGGGCGCAGCCGGATCGGCATAGGGATTTGCGTCGGCGGGACCTGACGGCGTGACGGGAGCCGTCTGCTGGGCCTGCTGCCGCTGTGCGGCGCGGCGAAGCGCGTTGCGGGCGCGGACCTGCTCCGGCGAAGGCTTCGAGGCCACCGGACGCGGACGCTGCACCGGAGCATCAACCGTCACCGGCGGCAGGTTCGACTGCTGCGCCTCTGCGCCGCTCGAGACCGACGCCACGGCGATCAAGCTCGCGACGGCCGAGACCTTCTTGCCGGAAATCCCCGAAGACTTTTCATCCACCGGATCGAATACTGCGACCGAACGCAACGACTTCGGTGCGACCACCTGCCCCATCACAACACGCCCCATCTTCCTGTTCGCTCACTCACTTCGACGAGCGATTGGGCTGTTGGTATCGGCGGCAAAATAGTGGGTCAATGCGGGCAAGCCGCGAGAGCCTTTGAATAAGTCCAGATCAAAACGATTCTAAGTTGAAGTTTGAAACGGTTCTAAAGATAGATTGGACTCGTTCTAAAGCGTGCGCGAAAAATGCCGCCAGAATGGCGGTGATGCTCGCACCATCAGTCGCTGCTCGGCGGCTTCATCAGCGAGAACAATTCGTCGACGGTTTTCTGCGCGACCGCGCGCACACGATCGGTGTTGTCCATCCCGGCGATGTTGACGCCGTTGACGACGGCTTTGATTTCGTCGCGGAAGTCGGTGAGGAAGCGCAAGGGATCGCGCTGCTCGTTGGCGACGCGTGCGATCAGCCCCGTGATCAGAATCTGACACGCGATCAGCTTGCCGTTCAGTTCGTCCATCCCTGCGCTCCCGTTGTGGCGGCGCCGATATGACCGATGCTGATTTTCCTGACAACCGAAACGGCCGGTGCGCGATTTAGAACCGTTCTCGTGACGCGCCGGCGTGGTGGTTGTCCGCCGCGCCCTCAGCGCGGGACACGGTCTGCGGGCATTGTCCAAGGTTCGCACGCGGATCGTTCGGGCTCCGGAAAATGCAGCCTTGCCCACCGCCGCGCCAGCCTGCTCCACGCGGTGCAAAGCTTTCCAATTGTTTAGGATTCTCGACCGATAGTGCTGTTTACACTGGAACTTGGCGTGTATTATACAAGCGCGCTGGAACCCTATGATTGCCCCATAATTCGTAGCTTGGGGGCACGAGCGCCGCCGAGCCGATATGAAAAAAACACGGCCGATCCTCTGGATTCTGATCATCGCGGCCGTGGCCTCCGCGGGTTATTATGGCTGGCAAAAATACGGCTCGCCCGGGGCCGGAAAAACCCAGACGACACAAAAAGCAGCGCCTCGCCCGCAGGCCGTTCCCGTCAGCGTTGCGCCGGTTCAGAAGACCGACTTCCCAGTGTATCTGACCGGTCTCGGCACGGTGCAGGGCTTCAACACCGTCCAAGTCCGCAGCCGAGTGGATGGTCAGATCGACAAGCTCGCCTTCCGCGAAGGCCAGATCGTCCAGCAGGGCGACCTTCTGGTCTCGATCGATCCCCGCCCCTATCAAGCCGCGCTCGATCAGGCCAAAGCCAAGAAGGCGCAGGACGAGGCGAACCTCGCCAACGCCAATCTCGAACTGCAGCGCGCCATGAGGCTCGGCGAATTCGCGACCGCTCAGCGGGTCGATACCCAGCGCTCCACTGTCGCTCAGCTCACCGCCCAGATCGCGGCCGACGAAGCGGCGATCGCCAACGCCCAGACCCAACTCGACTACACGCAGATCAAGGCGCCGATCACGGGCGTCGCAGGGCTGCGCCAAGTCGACATCGGCAACATCGTCAACGCCTCGACGCAGACCGGCATCGTCACGATCTCTCAGGTCGAACCGATCGCCGTGATCTTCACGGCACCGGAAGACCAGCTCCCCTACATCACCGAAGGCCAGCAGGCCGGCGCGCTCAAGGTGATCGCCTTCACCACCGACGGCAAGAAGACGCTGGCCGAAGGCAAGCTCGCGGTCATCAACAACCAGGTCGACACGACCAGCGGGACTATTCGGCTCAAGGCTGTGTTCGACAACAAAGACCACACACTGTGGCCGGGCCAGTCGGTTTCGACGCGTCTTCTGGTGCGGACGCTGAAAGATGCGACCGTGGTTCCCGATGATGCGGTCCAGCATTCGACCAACGGCCTGTACGCCTATACCGTCAATCAGGACAACAAGGCCGAAGTGCACAAGATCAAGGTCAGCTATGGCATCGATGGACGTTCGGTCATCGATGAAGGCCTCACGCCCGGGCAGCAGGTCATCACCGGCGGTCAGTTCAAGGTGCAGCCTGGAAGCCTCGTCTCGACAGCGGTGGCGAGCTCGGATCCGGCCCAGAACAAGGTTCGACACGAATGATCGCGGGCGGGATTCGGCACCCTTCATCCGTTATCCCATCGGCACCTCGCTGCTGATGGCCGGCATCCTCTTCGTCGGCCTCGTCGCCTACCCCCTGCTGCCGGTCGCGCCGCTGCCGCAGGTGGACTTCCCGACCATCCAGATCACCGCCAACCTGCCGGGCGGCAGCCCCGAGACGATGGCCTCGTCGGTGGCGCAGCCGCTCGAGCGGCAATTCGCCCAGATCCCCGGTATCGCCCAGATGACCTCGACGAGCTATCTGGGCACGGCGTCGATCACCATCCAATTCGACCTCAATCGCAGCATCGACGGCGCGGCCAACGACGTTCAGGGTGCCATCAACGCCGCCAGCGGTCAGCTGCCGAAGAACCTGCCCTCGCCGCCGACCTACCGCAAGGTCGACCCGGCGGACGCCCCGATCCTGCTGCTGTCGGCAACCTCCGAGACACTGCCGCTGACCAGCGTTAGCGACGCCGTCGACGCCCAGCTCGCCCAGCAGATCAGCCAGCTCTCCGGCGTCGCGCAGGTCTTCATCGGCGGCCAGCAGAAGCCGTCCATCCGCGTTCAGATCGACCCGGCGAAACTCGTCGCCAAGGGCCTGTCGATGGAGGACGTCCGCAGCCAGATCGCCATCACCACGGTCGACAGCCCCAAAGGCAATATCGACGGGCCCAAGCGCGCCTACACGATCTACGCCAACGACCAGCTCACCCACGCCAAGGACTGGAACGACGTCATCATCGCCTATCGCAATGGCGGCCCCTTGCGAATCCGCGACATCGGCCAGGCCGTCAGCGGCGCTGAAGACGCCAAGCAGGCGGCCTGGGCCAACGGCAAGCGCGGCGTGTTCCTGGTGATCTTCAAGCAACCCGGTGCCAACGTCATCGAGACTGTCGACCGGATCAAGGCCACCCTGCCCCGGCTGGTGGCCGCTATTCCGCCCGCAATCAAGATCGAGCTGATCAGTGACCGCACCACGACAATCCGTGCCGCGGTCGAGGACGTCCAGTTCACGCTGCTGCTGACCATCGCGCTCGTGGTCATGGTCATCTTCATCTTCCTGCGCAGCTTCTGGGCGACGGTCATCCCCACGGTCACGGTGCCATTGGCGCTATTGGGCGCTTGCGCCTTGATGTGGGTGGCTGGCTATTCGCTCGACAATCTGTCGCTGATGGCACTCACCATTGCGGTCGGCTTCGTGGTCGATGACGCCATCGTGATGCTCGAGAACATCACCCGCTACATCGAGGAAGGCGAATCCCCGCTCGCGGCCGCCTTCAAGGGCTCCAAGGAAATCGGTTTCACCATCGTCTCGATCAGCATCTCGCTGGTCGCGGTGCTGATCCCCCTGCTGCTGATGGGGGGCATCATCGGACGCCTGTTCCGCGAGTTCGCCGTGGTGCTGGCGATGACGATCTTCGTCTCGATGTTCGTGTCGCTGACGCTGACGCCGATGATGGCCTCGCGCTTCCTGCGCGCGCATGGCGAAGTGACCCACGGCAAGTTCTACCAATGGAGCGAGCGCGCCTTCGACGGGATGCTGCGCGGCTACGAATATGTGCTCGACCACGCCCTGGCGTGGCGCCGCACCACGCTCGCAATCTTCTTCGCCACGCTCGGACTGTCGATCTACCTGTTCGTCCTGATCCCGAAGGGCTTCTTCCCGCAACAGGACGTCGGCCTGATCACGGCCACGTCCGAAGCCTCGCAGGACATTTCGTTCGCCGAAATGCAGCGGCGCCAGGTCGAGCTTGGCAAGATCGTGATGGAGGATCCCGGCGTCGCCACGATCGCGATGAACATCGGCGGCAGCGGCCGTGCCGGCAACAACGGCAACATGTTCATCACGCTGAAGCCGCGCAACGAGCGCGAGGCCTCGGCGCAGCAGATCATCGCGCGGCTGCGTCCCAAGCTCGAGAAGGTGTCCGGCGCCCGCCTCTACATGCAGGCGGCCCAGGACGTCCGGCTCGGCGGCCGGCCGACCCGTACGCAGTTCGAGTTCACCTTGCAGGACGCCGATCTCGCCGAGCTCAATGACTGGGCGCCAAAAATCCTCGCCAAAATGCAGACGCTGCCGGAGCTGCGCGACGTCGCGACCGACCAGCAGACGCAGGGCACAACGGTGCAGCTCAAGATCAACCGTGACACCGCCTCGCGCTACGGCATCCAGCCGCAGATGATCGACGATACGCTGTATGACGCCTTCGGCCAGCGGCAGGTCACGCAGTATTTCACCCAGCTCAACACCTACAAGGTGATCCTCGAGATCCTGCCGGAGATGCAGGGCGATCTCGAGAGCCTGAACAAGCTCTATCTGAAGTCGCCGCTGACCGGCGAACAGGTGCCGCTGTCGACCTTCGCGACCTGGACCACCGACCCGGTCCGCCCGCTCTCGATCAGCCATCAGGGTCAGTTCCCCGCGATCACGATCAGCTTCAACCTCGCGCAAGGCGTCGCGCTCGGCCAGGCCACTGAGGCCGTGCAGCGGGCGATGGCCGAGCTCGGCGCGCCGCCGACGCTGAATTCGAGTTTCCAGGGCACCGCGCAGGCGTTCCAGCAATCGCTCGGCACCGTGCCGCTGTTGATCCTCGCCGCGCTCGTCGTGGTCTACCTGATCCTCGGCATCCTCTACGAGAGCTACATCCATCCGATCACGATCCTGTCGACCCTGCCCTCGGCCGGCGTCGGCGCGCTCGCGATCCTGATGGCGGCCGGCTTCGACTTCAGCCTGATCGCGCTGATCGGCATCATCCTCCTGATCGGCATCGTGAAGAAGAACGGCATCATGATGGTCGACTTCGCGATCGCCGCCGAGCGCGACGAACACAAGACGCCGGCGGAATCGATCCGCCAGGCCGCGCTGCTGCGCTTCCGCCCGATCATGATGACGACGATGGCCGCGCTGCTGGGCGGCGTGCCGCTGATGCTCGGCCACGGCACCGGCGCAGAGATCCGCCAACCGCTCGGCTACGCCATGGTCGGCGGCCTGATCGTCAGCCAGGCGCTGACGCTGTTCACCACGCCGGTGGTTTATCTCTATCTCGACGAGCTCAACAACTGGTTCTCGGGTTGGGGCCGTTCGGGTGACGGCGAAGGCGACGAGGCGGCCGAGCGCCGCAGCGTCAAGCAAGCCGCCGAGTAAGCTTGCGCCGCACCTTCCGCGACGCTACAGCGAGACCTCGGTTCACGCCAACGCGGTTTCGTCATGCTCATGCAATCCAGACTTGTCGCCCTCGCCGCCGCTGTCCTGTTGTCGACCAGCACCGCACATGCCCAGCAGGGCGCCAAGAAGAACGCCGTTTCTCCTACCCCGGCCACGCAGCCCGCGCCTGCTCCGACGCAAGCACAGGCGGACGGCGCTCCGGGACAGCCCGGCTGGATCGTGCGCTGCACCAGCGCAAGCCGCGAGGCGCCGCTCGAATGCGCGATGGAGCAGAACGCGGTGCTGACCAAGACCGGCCAGACCGTCATCCTGATCAACATCCGCATCGCGCCCGACACCCGCACACCGATTGCGCTGCTGCAATTGCCGCTCGGCCTCAACCTGCCCGTCGGCGCCAAGCTCCAGGTCGACGAAGGCAAGGCGTTCGATCTCCAGATCCAGACCTGCGAGAACCGCGGCTGCTACGCCTCGACGCCGGTCGCGCCGGACCTGCTCACGGCCTTGCGGTCGGGCAAGCAGTTGAAGGTCTCCTTCCAGAACATGGCCAAGGAGACGATCGCGATCCCGATGCCGCTCAACGATTTCGCCGCGGCCTACGACAAGATCAAGTAACGGACGCCGTCAGGTCGCGATGTCGCCTGCCCGAAGCAGCGTCGTGAAGCCGCCATAGATCATGCGCTTGCCGTCGAACGGCATGCCGTCCATTTTCAGCCGCGGGTCCGCCATCACCTTCTTGTTGACGGCATCGCGGGTCTCCCGGTCGCGGTAGACGATCCAGGAGAAAACCACGATCTCGTCCTCCTTTGCCATGACCGCGCGCGGAAACGAGGTGAGCTCGCCATAGGGAACGTCGTCACCGATGCATTCGACATAGTCGAGCGCGCCATGCTCCAGCCAGAGCGCGCAGGCGGTCGTTGCCAGCGTCTTGTAGGCCTCGATCTTCTCCTTCGGCACGGCCAGCGCGAAACCATCGACATAGGACATCACGGATTCTCCTTGGGTTGTGTAACTCAAGGACGATGGAGTGCGCGGAGATCCGACCCGGAAACGCGATTTTTCAGATGAGGCAAACGGTCGCGAGCGGCGGTACCGCCAACGAACCGTCGCTGCCGCGCAGATGCCGAAGGTTTAGGTCTGGGAAAGAGCGCCGGAACTGGCTGGGGAACCTGGATTCGAACCAAGACAAACAGAGTCAGAGTTTGTTGTGCTACCGTTACACCATTCCCCAACGGAATAGTCGAACAAATTCAAGGTCTTGCCGATTTGCTCGACTGTGGCCGGAAGCGCGTTTGGCGCAAATCACGGCTCAGGCGTGGCAGCGTTCTACCCGCTCGAACTTGGGCTGGCAAGCGCTGCGGTGGATGGGTTGTGTCTCAACGGGGGATAGGACGAGAGGTCGGAAGTCCGCGGCGACAAAGCACGGGCCGCGCCCGACCGCATGAAGCGGTCGGGTCACGCTGCGGCCCGCGGACGTCTCGATATCGCCAAGCAGCGCCTTCGGCGCCTAGTCCAGCTTGATGTTCGCCGCCTCGATCACCTTCTTCCACCGCGCCGTCTCAGCGGTGATGTAGGCCGCAAACGGCTCGGAATCCACCGCGACCGCGGTGGCGCCGAGCTCGGCCAATTTCTGTACCGTGTCCGGCTGCTGCATGAAGGCGCGGATCTCGGCCGAGAGCTTTTCGACGATCGGTTTCGGCGTCCCGGCCGGGACAAAGAAGCCGTGCCAGGCTACGGCCTCGAAGCCCGGCAGGAATTCGGCGACGGCGGGAGCTTCGGGATCGAAGGCGGCCCGCTTCGGCGTCGCTGTCGCCAGCAGCGCGAGCTGGCCGGTCTTCACCTGCGGCAGCAGCCAGCGGCACGTTGTCGAAGGCGAGATCGATCTGACCGCTCAACAGGTCCGTCAGCATCTGGCTGGAGCCCTTGTAGGGTACGTGCACCATCTTGGTGCCGGTCATCTGCTGAAACAGCTCGGCGGCCAGATGCTGCGAGGTGCCGACGCCGGCCGAGCCGAACGAGACCTTGTCCGGATTCGCCTTCAGATAAGCGATCAGCTCCGGCACGGTGCGCGCCTTGATCTTGTTGGGGTTCACGACAAGCACGTTGGGCACGACGCTGATCTGGGCAACCGGCGCAAGATCCTTGTCCGGCTGGTAGCTGAGCTTCGGACCATAGAGCGAGGGGTTGATCGCGAGCGCGGACGTGCTCGCAAGCCCGAGCGTGATGCCATCAGGCGCCGACTTCGCCAACCGCGTCACGCCAAGGATCGAGCCGGCGCCGCCGACATTCTCGACCACGAACGGCTTGCCGAGCTTCGCTTGCAAATGGTTGGAGACCATGCGGGCGAAGATATCGGCGGTACCGCCGGCGGCGAAGGGAACGATCACCGTCACCTGCTTGGACGGATAACCGTCCTGCGCCTTTGCCGGCGATGCCGCCAGCAGCATGAGTGAGGCAAGAACAAGCCACGTCGATCTCATCGAAGTTTCCTCTTTTCAGTGTTGTTGATTGGCTGCCGCGAACGAGCGGCGGAGATGGCTAAAGCGCGATGCATCGCGCCTTAGCTTATTGTTTGAGCATGATCTCTTCGGAAAACCGCTACACACTTTTCCGGATCATGCTCTAGAACGCGACCTCGTACATGTTCAGGATCGCATCCCGGCTAAGGTCGCGCGGACTGTTGTCGAGCAGGCGGCGAATGGCGTGCGCCTCGTCGGCCATCACGCCGAGATCGTCCTTGGGCACGCCGAGCGCCGACAGCCGCATCTCGATACCGAGATCGGCGCAGAACTTGTAGGTTGCGTCGAACGCCAGCTTTGCATCGGCCGGCTCCCGCAATCCAAGCGCCTGGAGCACCGCGACGGTCTTCGCCTCCACGGCCGGCATGTTGAAGGCCAGCGTGTGCGGGAAGATCACCGCGCAGGCGAGCCCATGCGCCACATGGTGACGCGTGCCGAGCGGATACGCGACCGCATGACCGGCGGTCGTGTTCACCGGTCCGAGGCAATAGCCGCCATAGAGCGAGGCCAGCGCCAGGCCCGCACGCGCCTCGCGATCGCTGCCATCGACCACCGCCCGCTTGAGATACTGCCCGACCAGCCGCGCGCCTTCGAGCGCATAGAGATCGATCGTCGGATGCGCCTTGCGGCTGGTATAGGCCTCGACGCAATGTGCCAGCGCGTCGACGCCGGTCGCTGCGGTGACCTCTTTCGGCACCGTCATCGTCAGATCCGGATCGACGATGGCGATGTCAGCCAGCATGAAGCGGCTCTGCACCGCCTGCTTGTTCTGGCTCAAGGGGTCGGTGACGAGCGCGCGGGTGCCGGCTTCGCTGCCGGTGCCCGAGGTGGTGGGAATCTGCATCAGCGCCACGCTGCGGCCGGCCACTTTCTCCGGCCCAACGATGTCGGCGAAGGCCACGTCGTTCGTGCACATCACCGCCACCAGCTTGGCCAGATCCATCGCGCTGCCGCCGCCGAACCCGACGACGAGATCGGGCTTGGCGTCGCGCGCCATCGCGACCGCCTTCTCGAGATTGGGCAGGTCCGGCTCGGGCTTCACATCGCCGAACAGCTTGACTGCACCCGGCAGCCCCAGCGTGTCGACGCGGCGCGCGTTGAATGGATCCGAGATCACCAGCGGCCGTTTGGCGCCAATCCGTTCGGCGAAACGCGCCGCAGCGGCGATCGTGCCGCAACCGAACTCCAGGATAGTGGGGCGAAGAATTTCGATGGGCGTGAAGGCGTTGGTCATCGTGCGTTCGATCTCATGACTTGGATGCGGAGGCGCCGGCGGCCAGCCGCTCGGCATAGTCGATGGCCTCGATCAGGCTGTGCTCGTTGGCAATGCCCTTGCCGGCGATGTCGAAGGCGGTGCCGTGATCGACGGACGTGCGGATGATCGGCAGGCCCAGCGTGATGTTGACGCCCGAGAGCTCCTGCCAGCGGCCGGTCGCGGGATCGACCTGGAAGCCGAGCAGCTTGACAGGGATGTGGCCCTGGTCGTGATACATCGCGACCGCAGCATCGTACTGTCCGGCGCGCAGCTTGACGAAGATGGTGTCACCCGGCACGGGGCCGACAATGTCGAGACCGTCAGCGACTGCCTTGGCGATCGTCGGCGCCGAGACATCGATGTCCTGCCGGCCGAACAGGCCGCCCTCGCCGGCATGCGGATTGAGCGCGGCGATCGCGATCTTCGGCTTTTCGATGCCGAGCCGACGCAGCGCGTCGTTGGTGAGGTCGATCACCATGCGCAGGCGCTCCGGCGTCAGACGCTTCGGCACGTCCTCCAGCGCCACATGCGTCGAGACGTGGCTAACGCGCATGTTGCCATGGGCAAGCAGCATCACCGAGCCGCGCACGCCGGTGAGATGCGCGAGCATCTCGGTATGTCCGGGGAAATGATAGCCGGCCTTGTTGAGGGCTTCCTTGTTGAGCGGTGCCGTGACGATGGCCGCGGTGCGGCCCGCCTGCGTCAGGCGCACGCCCTGCTCGATCGCCTTGTAGGCAAAACGGCCGCCATCAGCGCTGAGCACGCCGGGCCTGATGGGATCGCCCTCGGCGTCGGCCTGGAGGAAGCACAGATTAGGCCAATCGCGATCCTCGTCGCTCACCTCGGGGATGGCAATGTCAGCGCCGAGCGCGGCCTTTGCGCCATCAAGCGCCGCGCCGCTGCCGATGATCAGCAGGCGCAGATCGCCCTTCGTGATTCGGTCCTTCAATCCGACGCAAGCCTTGACGATGATCTCCGGTCCGATCCCGGCGGGATCACCCATGGTGATGGCAAGATGACGAGAGGTCATGTCGGACTCCTCATGTTGAGCAAATGATTGTCCCGAAGCAGATCGCGCCAGAGTTCGCTGGGTCCGAATGCACCGGACTTCGAGATGACATCGACGCCGGCCCACTGGCCGCCCTGCAAGATCGAGCGCGGCAACCCCGGCACGATACGTCCCGTCACCTGGAGCGCATGCGCGCCAAGGGCAACGCACGCGGCCTTCAGGGTCTCGCCGCCAGCAACAATCAGCGTGCCCGGTGGTTCGAGCGCCGCGATCAGTGCCGTCATTTCGCGCGCGATCCGCTGCGCCGCCTCGGCGCGCGTCAGGCCGTCGGCGAGCGAGAATTTAACCAGTGCCACGGCGTCATCGGCCAGCTTGCGCCGCACAGGCGCCGCGCCCTCGCCTTCCGCAAGCGCGATGGTTGCCTCGCCGCACGCAGCCAGCTGAGACGCAGTCGCGGGCTGATCCGAGCCGAACAGCCCCAGCACCGGCAGCTTCAATTGGGTCGGCGCAGCGGCGTCATGGCTGCGGGCGAGCGCGCCGGCGAGCCCACCGCTGCCGCACCATAGCACGGGTCCCGGCATGCGCTGCCCCATCTCGACGATACGATCGAGGTCGATGTCGCTTTCGGCGTCGAAGACCTGAACGCCGCCCTGCGACAGCGTGTCGGCCCCGCCCTGCCGCGCCTCGATGCCGTCCTGCTGCAGCTGGGCCAGGAGATTGTCGCCGACGCGGAGCCACTCGCCTTGCACCGTGCGCGCAAATTGCTGGCCACCCGCGGTGCGGCGCCCCTGATAGTCGAAGGCGGGCGCGACCACGCAGGACGCCCAATCGCCGCTGCGCAGGCAGGCGTCAAGCTCGGCCGCCCACGCGCCGCGAAGGAGGCTATCGACCTTCTTGTAGGCGATCGTCGCCCCGCGGAGCTGCGCTGCCAGTCGTCCGACGATCTCGATGCTCTCGGCTTTGGAGCGTTCGCGTGTGCCGCTGTCGATCGCCAGGCTTTCAGAGTCCTGCCCCGCAAACGCCTCTGGCCACGTGACGTCGAACGGCCCGCACAGACCGACGAACTCCGCCGCGGTGTCGAGCGCACCGGTAAGGTCGTCGGCAAGAAGACGGACGCTCGTCATCGTCGCGCGCCTCCGGCATTAAAGATCTTGCCCGGGTTCATCAGGCCATTCGGATCGAGCAGTTGCTTGATGTCACGCATCAGCTCGATGTCGAGAGGATCGGTGACGCGCGCAAGCCGGCCGCGATTCGTAATGCCAATGCCGTGCTCGGCACTGATGGCTCCGCCTTGCGCTGCGGTCTCGTCATCGACGATCTCGTTGATCTCGGCCACCAGCGCGGCCGTTGCAGCGGGGTCCTGACAAAGCGCGCGGTCGATCAGCGCGATCACGTGGATATTGCCGTCGCCGATATGGCCATGCATCACGACGCGCGCATGCGGCACGGCAGCCTTGATCCGGGCCTCGACATTGGCGACGAAGGCCGCCTGACGCTCCAACGGCACCACGCTGTCATGCGACACGACATAGCCGCTGCGCTTGTTGCCTTCGGACACGCTGTGCCTGACCGCCCAGATCGCCTTGGCCTGCGCCAGGTTCGACGCCAGGATGACGTCGTCAGTGAGCCCGGCCTCCATCGCCTCCGCGAGCACCGTGGCGAGCGGCTCGTTGAGGTCAACGCCTGCGAGCGTGTCGGTCAGCTCGACGATCAGATACCACGGCGTCGTCAACTCGAATGGGATCGTGACATGCGGCACGGTCTCCGCAATCGCCTCGATTTGCGAGCGCGACATGATCTCAAGGCTGCCGAGCCGGTCGCCGACCGCGCCGCGCAGACGCTGCATGATCTCGAGCGCCTGCTCGACGCCCTGCAATTTCAGCAGCGCCAGCGCGGAGCTGCGCGGCGGTGCAAACAGTTTCAGGACCGCCGCCGTGACGATGCCGAGCGTGCCCTCTGCGCCGATGAAGAGCTGCTTGAGCGCGTAACCGGTGTTGTCCTTGCGCAGCGCGCGCAGGCCGTTGAAGACACGCCCGTCGGGCAGCACGACCTCCAACCCGAGCACGAGGTCGCGTGTCGGTCCGTAGCGAAGCACTGCCGTGCCGCCGGCATTGGTGGAAATGTTGCCGCCGATCTGGCAAGAACCCTCGGCACCCAGGCTCAAGGGAAAATAGCGATCGACGCTCCGAGCTGCGTTCTGCACCTCGGCGAGGATGCAGCCGCCTTCCACCGTGATCGTATTAGCGAGCGGGCTGACGTCGCGCACGGCCCGCATGCGGTCGAGCCGGATCACGACATTGCCCGCACGATCGTCCGGCGTCGCGGCCCCGCACATGCCGGTGTTGCCGCCCTGCGGCACGATCGCAAGCTGCCTTTCCGCGCAGTATTTGACGACGGCGGCGACCTCAGCGGTCGAGCCAGGTTTCACCACCGCGACCGCGCGACCGTGATAGCGGCCTCGCCAGTCCACCACATAGGCCTCCTGGTCGGCTCTGGAGGCGATGACGTGCTTGTCGCCGACGATGGCGGCGAGCCCCGACAGCGCATCCTGGAAAGAGTCGGACATCGGATCGCCTCGTCGCCGGCCTCGCGGCTAAATGGCGGCTGCGAATGCAGTGGCATCCGCAAGCAGCTCTTTCACGTGAGCCGATGGCAAGGATTCCAGCGGCGGACGCAGCCGCTGCCAGCCGGCATGGCCGGTGCGCTCGGCCACCAGCGCTTTGAGCGAGGCCATCTGCGGGAAGCGCGAGACCAATTCGCGTGCCCTGACGATGCGCGCCTGCGCCGCCTTGAGCGCTGCGTCGTCGTCGCTGTCGCGAAAATGCTTGTAGACATAGGCAAGGTCACGCGCCACGAGATTGGACGTTGCAGTGATGCAGCCGGCGCCGCCCTTGCGGAGCAGCGGCAGCAGCAAAGGATCGGCGCCGACCAGGACCGAAAAGCCGGGAAAGCGTTCGACCATCGCGGTCATGTTGGCGAAATCACCGGAGGAATCCTTGATGCCGGTGAACGTCGCTGGATAAGCCGCGCGCAGCCGCTCGATCAGCGCATGCGAGATTGGCTGCGCCGACATCTGCGGGATGTGATAGAGCACGACCTTGAGCTTGGCATCGCCGATGCGCTGCACGACCTCGCTGTAGGACGCGAAAATGCCGTCGTCGCTAACGCCCTTGTAGTAGAACGGCGGCAGCATCACCACGGTGTCGACGCCGACCGAGAGCGCATGACGCGTCAGGGCGATGGTCTCGCTGAGCGCGGTGACACCAGTGCCCGGCAGAAGCCGCTGCGGCGCGATGCCGGCGGCGACCACCGCTTCGAGCAGCGCGGTGCGCTCAGTGGCCGAGAACGAGTTCGCCTCGCCGGTCGTGCCGAGCAGCGCGATGCCGTCGCAGCCTTCGTCGAGCAGATAGCGGCAATGCGCGACGAAGCGCGCATGATCGGGGGCGAGCTCGGCATCGAGCGGTGTCAGCGCGGCGGAGAACACACCATGAGGGTGCAGCGATGATGTCGACAAACTTCCTCCGATCGTCAAATCGATGTTGTTCGGAATGCGAACATTTGTTATTGGATTGTCCCGTCGTAAAATCAGCTTGCCGCCACGTCAAGGGGACATGTCATGGCGAGACATTCGAGCATGGCCAAGGTCGAAAAGAAGGCCACGAAACGCGTATCGGACACTGACGCGAAAAATCCAAAGAATTACGTCGCTTCCGTCGGCAAGGCCTTTGCCGTGCTCAAGAGCTTCACCAGCGAGGCCTTCGAGCTGACCCTGAGTGAGATTGCCGCACGGGCCGACCTCGATCGCGGGACGGCGTTCCGCCTGATCCAGACCTTGATCGAACTCGGCTACCTCCAGGCCGTTCCGCAGAGCCGCCGGTTCCGCCTCGGCGTTGCCTGTCTCGATCTCGGCTACACCGTGCTGTCGCACGGATCGCTGAGGCCGATCGTCGAGCCGCTGCTGCGCGACCTCGTGCCTGACGTCGGCGATGCGGCTTCGCTCGGCATCCTCGACGGCGGCGACGTGGTTTATCTCGCACGGGTCGGTGCGGGCCTCGACCGCCACAAGATGGATCGTCGGCCGGGCACGCGGATTCCCGCCTATAGCGCGGCGCTCGGCCACGTCATGCTGGCGCATCTGGCGCGGGACGAGCAGATCGCACGGCTGGAGTCGCGACCGCGCGTCAAACTGTCGGAGCGAACGCTCACCGATCTCGACGCCCTGCTCGCCCGGCTCGATCAGGTGAAGAAGAAAGGGCACGCTGTCTCCGACGGCGAGAACGCCTATGGCCTGCGCACGCTGGCAGCGCCGATCTTCGACGCCCAGGGTCTCGTGATCGCCGGATTGAGCGTCACCATCGATGCGGTGCGCATGGACATGCCGGCCTTTCGCGACCAGGCGCTGCCGCGCCTGATGCAGGTGACGCGCCAGGTGCAGGACCTCGCCATCAAGTCCGGATTGACGAGCTGAACGGCTTCTCGAGGCTAGATGGCAATGCGATCGAAGTCGGCAGCGATCCGGGTGTTCGGAAAAATCCTGGCTGCCTCTGCAAGGACCTCATCGTCCTCATAGCGGCCCGACTGATGCGTGAGCACGAGCTGGCCGACGTTGGTCGCGGCCGCAAACGCAGCCGCATCGCGCGCAGTGAGGTGCCCATAGTCCCGCGCGGTCGATGCGTCGCGATCGAGGAACGTTGCCTCGATCACCAGCAGATCGGCACCAGAAACGTATTTGGAGAGGTCTTCGGTGGTCTCGGTGTCGCCGATCACGACGAGCTTCCTGCCGCCGCTCGGCGGTCCCAGGACGTCTTCCGGATCGATCGTTCGATCGGCGATCACGACTGGTCGTCCCGCGGCCAACTCTCCGCGCATCGGCCCGTCTGGAACACCAAGCTCGGCAAGGCGCTCCGGCCGAAGATGGCGGCGTGCGGGGCTCTTGAAGGAAAAACCAAAACTGTCGGTGTCGCGATGGCGAACCGGAAAGCAGTCGATGGTGAAGTCGCCGGCGACCATGACCTGCCCTTCGGTCAGGGCTGAGAACTCCACCGCGATCGGCGCCCTGCCAGCACCCCACAGGCCCGCAAGCATCCGGATCACGAGATCGAGCGTGCCCTGCCCGCCATGAATGGTCATCACGTCGGCGCTCTGCCGTAAGCCCAGCGTCGAAAAGAGACCGGGGATGCCGAGCACGTGATCGAGATGGGCATGCGTCAGCAGGATGCGGTCGAGCCGCCGAAAGCCGGCACCACTGCGCAGCAACTGGCGCTGCGTGCCCTCGCCGCAATCGACCAGAATGCGCTTACCCGCCGCCTCCACCAGGAGCGCCGGATGGTTGCGCTCCACCGACGGAACGCTGGCCGAGGTTCCGAGAAACGTCAGGGCGAACATGGTCGTCACGTGTCCAGTTGTGGACGGTCTCACCGTCCCCAATGCCACGCGATCAGTAGCGCGTACAGGCCCATCGACGCGGCATAGAGCGCGGCAAGGAGTGCATATCCTGCGATCTGGCGTCCGATCTTCGCCTTCGGCGAGATCCACCAAACGAGCGCCCTAAAAGCGGCAGGCACTAGCCACCAGCCGAGCAGCTGGGTGCTGACGAGATTGCCGACGAAGAGCGACAGCCAGACCGGCACGCCGTGACTGTCGATCAAGGGCGCGCTGATGAAGTAGCCCCAGAGGTAGACCACGGGATAGAGCACCAGAAGGACGATGAGGTTGCTCTTCCAGATCAGGCCAGGCCCTTGCTCCGGAGCCTGCGCCTTTCCGGCCGGGAACCAGAAATTGAAGCCGTAGCTCGCCCGCTTCACATTCATGCCGGCGTTGAAGCGCTCGCCTTCCCGCAGCAGCGACTGCCGCAACGGCGAGTCCAGCCATGCATTGAGGTTGGCATCACTGTCGAACGACAGGATGATGATCCATTCGTCGTGCAGGCCTGGAATCGGCCGCTCGATCTTGTGGCGCAAAAATCCCTTGAACTCGGCTTCTGCGGCCTGGATGCGCTGCTGCCATTTGAGGAAAGCGTCTTCGAGTTCGTCCGGGACCTTGAAGGAGATCACGGCGGAGACTGCGCTGTCGCGCTGCACGCCGGTGTCGGGCAGGATGTGGACGTCCTCCGAACCGACGAAGAAGCGCTGCACCTCTGCGATGAGCCGCGCCCGCACATCGCTCTGAAGCCAGGCGCGGGCCGCGGCCGGGCTCGCAAAGCGCAGGATCGTCACCCAGTCGACATGGGCCGGCGGCTGGGGCGGCACCACCTCCTGGCTGAGGAAGCCGGGCCAGGCCTTGAGCGCCTCGCCGACCTCGCCGTTCCACCGCGCGAACGCGGCAAAGCCATCGTCGGCGATGCGGCGCTGGATCACGAGGGCGACCGGCTGGCCGGCCGTGTCAGAAGATGCGCTCATTGGCAGCGGTCCGCCTCAGTCCTTCTTGTAGAGACGCTTGCCCATCACCCAGGTCTCGTCGACGCAGCGATCATCGCCGACCATCATGACGGCGAACAGCATGCTCGCGGCCTCGTCGATCGTACGCGGCCCGGCACCGTCGGCGATCAGCGACTGGTGCCACGCTTGCGCGACTTGCCCGCCGTTCGGATCGAGCGCGACGAAATCGGCCTCCTTGCCGGGCTCGAAATTGCCGAGCTTGTCGTCGATGTAGAGACCCTCGGCACCGCCGAGGGTGATCGACCAGAAGCCGCGATACGGCGAGAGCTTGTTACGCTCGGCCTCGGCGAGATCCTTGCGCGTCGGATCGATGCTGCCGTCGAGCAGCGTGTTGTTGCACATGCCGACCTTGTAGGCGTCGTCGAGCACGGAGATCATCGAGAAGCGGTTGCCGCCGCCGACGTCGGTGCCGAACGACATCTTCACGCGATGCTCCGGATCGGTGGCGCGGCCGAGGCGGAACAGGCCGCTGCCGAGGAACAGGTTCGAGCACGGGCAGAACACTACCGCCGCGCCCTTCTTCGACATGCGGCCGAACTCGTTGTTGGAGAGATAGACGCCGTGGCCGCCGGAGAATTTCGGGCCGACGAGGTCGAACTTCTCGTAGACGCCGAGATAGTCCTGGCAATCCGGGTGCTCGACGAGCACGCCACTGCATTCGGCCGGGTTCTCGGAGATGTGGGTGTTGACCCAGCAATCCGGATGCTCGTGCTTGAGGCGCTGACACGCCCTCAGCAGGTCCGGCGAGGCGCCGAAGGCGAAGCGCGGCGTGATGGCGTAGAGGTTGCGGCCCTTGTTGTGGTACTGCGCGATCAGCCGCTTGCTATCGCGATAGAAATTCTCCGGGGTATCGATGAAATCGGCCGGCGCGTTGCGATCGATGCCGGTGAGGCCCGCGATGACGCGCATGTTGCGGCGGGCCGCTTCCTCGAACAGTTCCTCGGTTGAAACAGGCGACGAGCTTGTGAAGGCCTGGCAGGTGGTGGTGCCGGACGCCAGCAGCGCGTCGAGGAAACGCTTCACGCCCTCGCGTGCATAGTTGCGATCCCGGTATTTAAGCTCTTCCGGATAGACCCACTTCTGGAGCCACGGCAGCAGTTGCTCGCCATAGGCCCCGAGCACGCGGGTCTGCGGCAGATGGATGTGGCCGTCGATGAAGCCCGGGACGATGATGCGGTCCTTGATATGGGTGATCTCAACGCCCGGATGCGCGGCGGCGACCTTGTCATAAGGGCCGAACGCCTTGATGATGCCGTCGGTGACAACCATGAGGCCGTCCTGGTGAAAGCGCGCGGCGGCCTGCTCGTTGCCGATGTGCTTCCAGGGATCGTCGACGAAGTCGAAGAACGTGCCGCGAATACCGATGGTGGTCATGATTTGGTTCCTTCCTCAATTCTGTGTGGCGTGGCGCGCCGAGGGCAGCGAGATCGCAAGCAGCGTGCCCGCGATGGCGCAGAGGCCAAGGTAGAGCCCTCCGATCGGTGCCTGGGTCGCCTCGGGCAACACCGCCGCGATTGCCATGGCACCACTCACGGCGAGGTAGCAGAGCGAGCTGATGAGGCCGCCGATCAGGCCGTGGTCGCGCTCGAACAGGCCGAGCGCCATGCCGTACATCATCGGGCACAGCACGCCGCAGCCGCCGAGCACCAGCGCGCCGCCGATCGTGATCGACGCAAGATCGAGACCAAGGACCATGCCGGTTGCGGTCAGGAGCGCGGCGCCGGCGAGAAACAGCGCGAAGGCGCCGAAGCCCAGCACGCGGGCCGGCATGAAGCGCACGAAATGCGCGCAGCCGAGCTCGCCGGCGAGATTAACCCCGCCAAGTCCCAGTGCGACGAGGCCATAGATGGCCGCCGAATAACCAAGGCCGGTCTGGTAGAAGAACGGCGCGACGACGCCGAACGCCAACTGCGCGCTGGCTGTGGCAGCAAACACCAGCACGAAGGCGAGGAAGCCCGGGCGAACGAGAGCCTCGCGCAGAATGCCGGCGGTGCGGCGCGGATCGAACGGCGCTCGCCGCTCCGCCGGCAATGTTTCCGGCAGCAGTAGCATGACGATCGCGGCGACGATTGCCGCGGCGATGGCAATGACGACGAAAACTCCGCGCCACGACGTCAGCTCGACGATGAAGCCGCCGGCTGCAGGCGCCAGCACGGGCGCGAGACCCCAGGCAGCGCCAAGCAGACCGGAGATCGCCGTGAGCTCGCGGCCACGAAAACAGTCGGCTCCGACCGCATAGGCAACGACGAGACAGGTGCAGCCGCCGATGCCTTGCAGGAAACGCAGCGCAAGCAGCAGCGATGCGCTGGTGGCCAGCGCGCAGGCAACGCTCATCGCGATGAGCACCGACAGCCCTGCGAGCAGGACGTTGCGACGGCCAAGCGTATCGGAAGCGATGCCCACCGGCACCAGTGCGAGAGACATGCCGAGCATGTAGGCGGTGACGGTGTTCTGCATCGAAGCCGCGTCAGTGGCGAGGTCCACGACCATCTGCGGCAGGCCCGGCGTATAGGCATCGAGCGGAATCTGGCTGAACGGCACGACGCACAGCAGGATCGGCACGATCCCCTTCGCGCGACCGGCGTCCGACGCAACTGCAGTCATGGCTTACGCCCCCTCGATGGCCGCGGGCCTGTCTTTTCGTGCGCGCAATGAGATGCGACGATGCAGGCTGCGGTCTTGACGCGTGGAGCGTGCCAGAACTGTGTATAAAAACTCTTAGGCGTTCCCGTATCGGTACCGATTTTGACTGGCCGACGTTGCGATCTTTGCTGCCAGCCGGGCGCTTAAACAAAAAACGCGAAAACAACCCCATGCACAGTACAAATCATTGAAGAATTTCGCACCACGCCGCGCGAGCCCTGCGCGGGGAACGTTTGACACGTCGGGCAAAGCAGGCGCAGAATTACATGATCGCCGATTGTGAATTCGCAAGTCGAGCCGGCGCCGTTAACCGCTCAGAAGGCATCGCGGATCGCGACCGCCTCCGCCCCGACCGGCGGGCAGATCTGGTTCCCACAACGGCCGCCTTCTCATCCCATTCCCGAGATTGCATGTTCGATCCCCCGGACCAGTTCGCGGCCGGAAGAGCCTCGACACGACGATGAGAGACCATGGAGACCGTGATGCAACGAGCGCCGGCTGCAGATGCCGCTGACTTGGACTACGGCTCGATCAGCGCACTGCTGAGCGCCCTGCACGCGCGCAAGATCTCCGCGTCAGAGCTGCTCGCGCATACGATTGCGCGCATCGAGGCGCTGGACGGGCAGATCAATGCCATCATCGTCCGCGATTTCGATCGCGCGCGAGACGCCGCACGCGCCGCCGATGCCACGCTTGGCCGCGGCGAGCGGCGGCCGCTCCTCGGCATTCCCGTGACCATGAAAGAGCCGTTCAACGTCGCCGGCCTGCGGACGACATGGGGCTTTCCGCATTTCAGGGATTTCCAGCCAGCGGAGGACGCCCTGGTCGTCTCGCGATTGAAGGCGGCGGGCGCCGTCATCATCGGCAAGACCAACATCCCGATCGGCTTACGGGATTTTCAGAGCTACAACGATATCCATGGGACGACGAACAATCCGTCGGGACCTCGGCCGGTCGCCCGGCGGCTCCTCAGGCGGATCGGGCGCGGCACTGGCCGCAGGGTTCGGTCCGCTCTCGATCGGCTCGGATATCGGCGGCTCGATCCGGGTGCCTGCGCATTTCTGTGGTGTATTCGGACATAAGCCGAGTCTCGGCCTGGTCCCGCTGCGCGGATACAGCCTGCCGCCGGCACCGCCCGTCCCTAGCCAGGGGGACCTGGCTGTCATTGGGCCGATGACGCGGACTGCCGCGGACCTGGCGCTGGCGCTCGACGTGATTGCCGGCCCCGACGAGACGCGCGACGGGATCGGCTATCGCCTGACGCTTCCTGCTCCGCGACATGACCAGCTCAGGGATTTCAGAATCCTCGTGATCGATACCCATCCGCTGATGCCGACGGGCGAGGCCGTGCGTTCAGCCATTGGACGTTTGACCGAGCGGATCGAACGGTCGGGCGCACGAGTCGCGCGTTCAAGTGCGTCGCTACCCGATCTCGCCGAGTCCGCGCGGCTCTACATGAAGCTGCTGAACGCAGCGCGAAGTCCACGCCTGACACCGGCCGCCCTCGCAGAGGCGCAAGGCCTTGCCGCCGCGTTGACGCCCGACGACCGCAGCCTGGCGGCCGAACGCGCACGCGGCTGGGCCATCATCCATCGTGAATGGCTGGCGACCGACGCGGCCCGTCTGCAGCTGCAACAACGGTGGCATGAGCTCTTCCGCGAATTCGACGCGGTGATCTACCCGGCCGCTGCCGTGCCGGCCTTTCCACACGACCAGTCCGAGCCGTTCGATGCGCGGCAACTCGACATCGATGGAAAGCTCTATCCTTACGTCGATGCGTGCTTCATCTGGGCAGACCCCGCTTCGACCTGCGGACTGCCGGCAACCGCCGTTCCGATCGAGCGCACACCTGCGGGCTTGCCGATTGGCGTGCAGATCATCGGCCCCTATCTCGAGGACCGCACGACGATTGCGCTGGCTGGCCTGCTCGAGCGCGAGTTCGGCGGCTTTGTGCCGCCACCGTCACTGCCCTCAACGCAATTCGCGAAATAGCAAAGGCCGTTACGTTTTGTCGGCCGACTGCGCCTCGACCGCCTCTACGGCGACGCTCGCGACCTGCCGCAGCGCTTCGCGGTCCGCGCCTGAGGACGCCATCACGCCCATGCCGACCGCGACGGCCGAAACATAGCGCGCGAGCGCGGCGGGATCGGCGCCTTCCCTGAGATCGCCTTCGGCCTTGGCGCGAACAAAGCGGTCGCGGAGCTGGTCCTCGTTCTGGGCGCGGCGGGCGGCGAGCTCGAAGGGGACGTTCTCGGAGCCGGTGCCGCAGGCGATGCCGCCCTGCACGAGCAGGCAGCCGGGCGGGTTGGCGGGATCGGTCTGCTTGTCGGCGATACCCATCAGCATCCGCTCGGCGACGGCGCGGGCAGTCGGTGCTGCCACCACCTCGTCCATCCAGACGCCCCGCAGCTTGGTGTAGCGGTCGAGCGCAGCCTTCAGCAGGCCTTCCTTGTTGCCGAAGCAGGCGTAGAGACTGGGGGGATTGATGCCCATGGCCTCGGTGAGCTGGGCAATGGTGGCGCCCTCATAGCCGTGGCGCCAAAACACTTCCATCGCCTGGTCCAACGCCACCTCGGCGTCGAATTCGCGGGGGCGTCCCATGCCCATCTGCCTCTCTCCTCCGAATTCGCGTTCTGCTGGAAGCTTAACGCCAAATCCTATCTATTTGTTCTAGCTTTATTTTCTCTGCCGTCTTCCAATTCTTGCGGTATGCAGCTACAATTTTCTTAGCGAACGGTACATAAGTATCTTGCGCTGCGATTTCCAGCTCCACATCTGTAGTGAACACTACATATCTGGAGCGCGCAAATGCCCCCCTCCCAAAATACCGCCCGCACCGGCCGTTTTCGCCGCCTTCTCGGTGGCGTCGCCATCGTGGGCGCCCTCGCCGTGGCCGGTTCGATCGCGACCGGTCACTATTTTCGTACGGCCCAGGCGACCGCACCGGCTGCCGCGGCCGAACAAGCCGTTTCCGTCACCGTCGCGATGATTGAGCCACGGCAGACCGTGCTGTGGGACGATTTCTCCGGCCGGCTCGAGGCGATCAACCGTGTCGAGCTGCGCCCGCGCGTGGCTGGTGCGATCCTGTCGACCAACTTCACCGAAGGCGCGCTGGTGAAGGCCGGCGACGTGCTGTTCAAGATTGATCCCGCGCCGTACGCGGCCGAGGTCGACAAGGCCGCCGCCCAGCTCGAGGCCGCCAAAGCGCGCGTCGTCTTCACCCAGAGCGAGCTCGAGCGCGGCGCGCAGCTAGTCGGCAACGCCGTGGTGACGCGGCGCGATTTCGACCAGCGCGAGAATGCCAATCGTGAAGCGATCGCCAACGTGAAGGCGGCCGAGGCAACGCTCCAAACCGCAAAGCTCAATCTCGACTACACCGAGGTGCGCGCGCCCGTGGACGGTCGCGTCGGCAAGATCGAGGTCACCGTCGGCAATCTCGTCGCCGCCGGCACCGCCTCCCCGGTGCTGACCTCGCTGGTCTCGATCAATCCGATCTACGCCTCGTTCGATGCGGACGAAGAGGTCGTGCTGCGCGCGCTGAATTCCATTGCAGATGGCTCCGGCCGGCGCGGCAAGCTCGACCAGATCCCCGTGGAGATGACGACCTCCGGCGGCCTCTCGGCCAAGGGCCACATCCAGCTGATCGACAATCAGGTCAACGGCCAGAGCGGCACCATCCGCGTCCGCGCGGTATTCCAGAACGACGACGGCCGCCTCATCCCCGGCCAGTTCGCCCGCGTGCGCATGGGGCAACCGAAGCAGCAGACGCTGGTGATGATCGACGAACGCGCGATCGGCACCGACCAGGACAAGAAGTTCGTGATGGCGGTCGGTGACGACAGCCGCGCCGTCTACCGGCCAGTCACGCTCGGCGGTGCCGTCGATGGGCTGCGCATCGTCACCGCGGGCCTGAAGTCCGGCGACCGCATCGTGGTCAATGGTTTGCAGCGCGTGCGTCCCGGCGCCCTCCTCAAGACGGAGGTGGCGGCGATGGGAGCGCGAGGGCCGCAGCAGGCATCCAACCACAGCAATCAGGACGTGGTGCAACGCTAGTTACGTCGTTCCGGTTCGCGCGGCTTGTCGAGCCGAAGCTCGAAGAGCGAAGACGGAGCCGCGCGCCCGGAATGACGAAGTCATAACGACCAAGACATCGCATCTCGATTCCGGGTTCATGGGCGACACCTGCGTCCCGGACAACGGGAGAGTTGTCTCTCGCGCAGGGGCAAAGCCATGAATCTCTCAAAATTCTTCATCGATCGTCCGATTTTTGCCGGCGTGCTGTCGGTCCTGATCTTCCTCGCCGGCCTGATCTCGCTGTTCGCAATGCCGATCTCGGAATATCCCGATGTCGTGCCGCCGTCCGTCGTGGTGCGCGCGACCTATCCCGGCGCCAATCCCAAGGTTATCGCGGAGACGGTGGCGACGCCGATCGAGGAGCAGATCAACGGCGTCGAGAACATGCTCTACATGTCGAGCCAGGCGACCACCGACGGCGCGATGACGCTGACGGTGACGTTCCGCCTCGGCACCGACCCCGACAAGGCGACGCAGCTGGTGCAGAACCGCGTGCAGCAGGCCGAGCCGCGCCTGCCCGCCGTGGTGCGGCAGCTCGGCATCATCACCAAGAAATCATCGCCCGACCTCACCATGGTCGTGCACCTCTTGTCGCCGAACGGCCGCTACGACATGACGTATTCGCGCAACTACGCCGTGCTCAACGTCAAGGACCGGCTGGCGCGGATCGACGGCGTCGGCGACGTGCAGCTTTATGGTGCGGGCGACTATTCGATGCGGGTCTGGGTCGATCCGCAGAAGGCCGCCGAGCACGGCCTGACCGCGAGCGACATCGTCAAAGCGATCCAGGCGCAGAACGTCGAGGCCGCCGCCGGCGTGGTCGGCTCCTCCCCGAACGTCAGGGGTATCGACCTGCAACTGTCCGTCAATGCCGAAGGGCGGCTCGCGAATGAGGAGCAGTTCGGCGACATCGTGGTCAAGACCGGCGCGCGCGGTGAAGTGGTGCGGTTGCGCGACGTCGCGCGCATCGAGCTTGGCGCCTCCGAATACGGCCTGCGCTCGCTGCTCGACAACAAGCAGGCGGTGGCCATTCCGATCTTCCAGGCGCCGGGCTCCAACGCGCTGCAGATCTCCGACAACGTCCGCGCCACCATGGCCGAGATCAAGAAGAACATGCCGGAGGGCGTGTCCTACCAGATCGTCTACGATCCCACCCAGTTCGTGCGCTCCTCGATCGAGGCTGTCATCCACACGCTGCTGGAAGCGATCGCGCTGGTGGTGCTGGTCGTGATCCTGTTCCTCCAGACCTGGCGCGCCTCGATCATTCCGCTGCTGGCCGTTCCGGTGTCGATCGTCGGCACCTTCGCAGTGATGCACGTGTTCGGCTTCTCCATCAACGCGCTCAGCCTGTTCGGTCTCGTGCTCGCGATCGGCATCGTCGTCGACGACGCCATCGTCGTTGTCGAGAACGTCGAGCGCAACATCGAGGCCGGGCTGTCGCCGCGCGATGCCACGTATCAGGCGATGCGTGAGGTTTCCGGTCCGATCATCGCGATCGCGCTGGTGCTGATCGCGGTGTTCGTGCCGCTCGCCTTCATCTCCGGCCTCACCGGACAGTTCTACAAGCAGTTCGCGCTGACGATCGCGATCTCGACCGTGATCTCCGCTGTCAACTCGCTGACGCTGTCCCCGGCGCTGTCGGCGCTGCTGCTGAAAGGCCATAACGAGCCGAAGGACCGGCTGACGCTCATCATGGAAAAGAGCCTTGGCTGGTTCTTCCGTGGCTTCAACAAGGCCTTCACACGCTCCTCGGAGAACTACAGCGGCAGCGTCACCAGGGTGATCTCGGGCAAGGCCGCGGTGATGGGCCTCTACGCGGTGCTGGTCGGCCTCACCGCCCTCTTGTTCCAGCAGGTGCCGAGCGGCTTCGTGCCGGGCCAGGACAAGCAATATCTGGTCGGCTTCGCCCGCCTGCCCGATGGCGCGACGCTCGATCGCACCGAAGAGGTGATCCGCAAGATGAGCGACATCGCGCTGACCCAGCCTGGTGTCGAGAGCTCGGTCGCCTTCCCGGGCCTGTCGATTTCCGGCTTCACCAACTCGTCCAACGCCGGCATCGTGTTCTCGACGCTCAAACCGTTCGACGAGCGCAAGGATCCCTCGCTCAGCGGGCCCGCGATCGCGGCCGAACTGAACAAGAAATATGCCGGGATCCAGGAAGCCTTCATAGCCATGTTCCCGCCGCCGCCGGTCAACGGTCTCGGCACCATCGGCGGCTTCAAGCTCCAGATCGAGGATCGTGCCGGTCTCGGCTATGAGGCGCTGAACGAGGCGACCAAGGCGTTCATGGCGGCGATGCAGAAGGCACCGGAGATCGCCGGCGTGTTCTCGAGCTTCCAGGTCAACGTGCCCCAGCTGTTCGCCGACATCGACCGCACCAAGGCGCTCCAGCTCGGCGTGCCCGTGACGGAGGTGTTCAACACGCTCCAGATTTACCTCGGCTCCTACTACGTCAACGACTTCAACAAGTTCGGCCGCACCTATTCCGTCCGTGTGCAGGCTGATGCGCCGTTCCGCGCTCGCGCCGACGACATCAGGCAGCTCAAGGTGCGCTCGTCCTCGGGCGACATGGTGCCATTGTCGGCGCTGCTCAAGATTCGCCAGAGCGCGGGGCCGGAGCGCGCGATCCGCTACAACGGCTTCCTGTCCTCCGACATCAACGCGGCGGCTGCGCCCGGTTTTTCGTCGGGCCAGGCGCAGGAGGCGGCAACGCGGATCGCGGCGGAAGTGCTGCCGCCGGGCTTTGCCTTCGAATGGACCGACCTGACCTATCAGGAGTTCATCGCCGGCAATTCCGGCATCTGGGTGTTCCCGCTGGCCATCCTGCTGGTGTTCCTGGTGCTGGCCGCGCTCTATGAGAGCCTGACCTTGCCGCTCTCGATCATCATGATCGTGCCGATGGGCCTCTTGGCAGCGATGTTCGGCGTCTGGATCTCCAAGGGCGACAACAACGTCTTCACCCAGATCGGCTTGATCGTGCTCGTCGGCCTGTCGGCCAAGAACGCGATCCTGATCGTCGAATTCGCGCGCGAGCTCGAATTCGCAGGCCGCACGCCGATCCGCGCCGCGATCGAGGCGAGCCGGCTGCGGCTGCGCCCGATCCTGATGACGTCGATGGCGTTCATCATGGGCGTGCTGCCGCTGGTGCTCTCGACCGGCGCGGGCTCGGAGATGCGGCGCGCCATGGGTGTTGCCGTGTTCTCCGGCATGATCGGCGTCACCGTGTTCGGCCTGTTCCTGACGCCGGTGTTCTACGTGCTGCTGCGGACCGTCACCGGCATGAAGCCGCTGACGCATCACGGCAGCGACACCAGCGCGGCGCCGGTCCAGACTGTGGGTCACTAGATCAGGGAAATCCTCAAGAGCAGCAACACACGAGCACGGTCTTGCGAAAGACCGTCTCGTTGACGTGATGAAAGGCGATCACGCCGGCCGCGGAGCCGGCGACCGGCGCCATGATTTTGCTTCGCAACATGATGCGACGTCCGCCGGAGGCGCATGGCGAAAGAGGATGGAGAAGGACCAGATGTAGCGGGTCCGCGGAGCACAAAACAGGCCCGGGGGTTCCCGGCGAAACCCCTTTCCCGATGGGACGAAACACGCCTGAAACAGATGGCCGGTTAAGTGGTTGTCAAAATAAATACAGGGACGGCCACCATGCAATTCTTCCTCGACCTGATCTACGAATATTCATGCTGCCAGAATCTCGTCGCCCACCCGCTGCGGGAGGACGTGCTATGATCGAACTGATCTCTGCCCTGCTCGCCCTTTGCAGCATCGGCGTCTTCGCGGCGCATGCGCTGGACGCCTACCGCACCACACACTTCTGACAGACATCGTTGCCGAGTTCGCTCCACCTCTCCCGAGGGAGAGGTGGAGCCTCGTAGCCGGCTCGAATCCATCCTCCCGGCGCTAGAATGGGCGCCGGTAAAAGTGCTCGGAATGCGTTGCAGCAGGAAACCGATTGGCGAGCGCAAGCGCGCCCCTTTCGTCGGTCTCGAGCGCAATCTTCTGCGCCAGCATCACGTCGCCGGGCACGAGGAAGCCTGACGGGACGAAGCACCATCCCATCGTCGCTCGGCCTTCATCGTCGACTTCGTGGACGTTGGCTGCGGTGCCGTAGTGAATGCGATAGGTCTTGCCGGTGTCGCAGCCGACGACGTCGAAATACCGGTGCTGTTCGAATTGCGCGCGTTGAGCGGACGAGAGCCATTCGGCGAGCAGCCGGCGGCCCCGGGCATCCGGCGTGTTCTCGCCGAAGAAGCGCCGATAGAGTTCGCGCAGCGCATGCAGGCGCGCACGCGCCGGGCCGCGGAGCCAAACTGCCGCGATCATGATCAGCTCAGATCAACCGCCGACCAGGCGCGGATAGAACAGCGTTTCCTCCGCGGTCGGATCGAACGATCTGATACGAGTGACCTCGCCGGGTCCGGTTCGAAGCGCGGCGGTGAAGCCGGCTCCGGTCAGCTCCCGAAAGCGCCGTTCGGCTCGCGCCAGCGCTTCGGCATTGCCAGGATCAAACTCGTGGCGTGTATCGCCGGTCTGGTCCATCACAATCTGGGTTGCCATGTTGAGTCTCCTCATGCCCACCCCTGAACCTGATCAAAGCAAACGTCGTGCCGTCAGTTCCCGATGGCAACAACTTTCTCGCGCCGGCGCATCACGCCTTGCTGAACGACTTAGCGCGAGGCTGCCGCCCCTCCTCCTTCGTCGATCTGTCGACCCATCAGCGCAATCGCCTTCTGATAGACCCCGGCCGCATTCCAAGCCTCGATAGCGGCGAAATTCGGCTCGCCCGGCTGGTAACCGGCTCCTGCGCGCCAACCATGGGCTTTGAGGAAATTCGCCGTCGAATTCAGCGCGTTGGCAGCCACATCGAGATTGCCGGTGCCATAGGCCAGGATGTTCTTGGGCATGAACTGGGTCTGGCCGACCTCGCCATGCATGGAGCCGCGGGTCGATCCCGACAGCGTGCCGCGGTCGATCAGCTTCAAGGCGGCATAGAGCTGGTCGGTAAAGAATTCGGGACGGCGGCAGTCATAGGCAAGGGTCGCGATCGACGACAGCATGTTCTGGTTGCCGCGCTGGCTGCCGAATCCGGTCTCCATGCCCCAGATCGCGATCAGCGGCCCCGGCGGCACCCCGTAACGCTGCTGGATCGAGGCGAACAAGGCGGCCTGCGACTGCTTGAGCTGCCGTCCCTTGGCGACGATGGTGGTGGCGCCGCGCTTGGCAAGGAACTGGTCGAGTGTCAGCGAAAAGCTGCGCTGGCCGCGATCGGCTGCGATGGTTGCACTGGCATAATTGGCCTGCATCAGGGCCGACAGCGCGGTCGGGCCGATGCCCTTGCCCTGCGCCTCCGCACCGAATTCGCGCTTCCAGGCCTCGAACCCGGCGGGCGAGCTGCCGCATTGCGCGGCCTCGGCGGTGGGCGCCAGGCAACCAAGCAGCGCCATCGCGCCAAAAACCGCCCCGCAACGGCCCTGCCCCTGATCATACCCACTGTCTCCCGTCCTGACCAATCCGGGCGCGATCTTACCCGCTCGAAAGCGCCGACTCCATGGCGCGATCATAGGACAATTCGAGGCCTTCCAGATTGCCCTCCTTCCGCCATGTATCGAGCAGCCGCAGGAACGCCACAGGCCCGCGCCAATATTGGCTGTTTCTTGCCGCGATCGGATCGAGCACGCCTTCATTGTTGTAATAGCCGGGCGTGCATTCGGCGAGATAGGTCTGGCGGCCGAGCGCGGCCTTGACGACCTCGTCGACCCAGGCCCTTTCGGCCGCGAGCGTCGGCTCCAGCGTTCGCGCTTTGCGCTTGCGCGCTTCCGCGATGACATAGGCAATGTGCTGCGACTGCTCGTCGATGATGTGCGGAAAATTGGCGCTCTGGCCGGCCTGCACCGTGACGATCAGGAAGCAGTTCGGGAAACCGCGGCTGTAGAAACCGTGCAGCGTCTTGACGCCGTCGCGCCAGCGCTCGGACAGGCTGATGCCATCGCGGCCATAGACCTCAAAGCCCATGCGGCGGGCGTAATCAGTGCCGACCTCGAAGCCGCTGGCATAGATCAGGCAATCGAGCTCATAGGCCTTGCCGTCGACCACGACCGCATTCTCGGTGATGCGCTCGACCCCCTGCCCTTTGCTGTCGACGAGGTGCACGTTGGGACGATTGAACGTGTCGAGATATTCGTCGTGGAAGCACGGCCGCTTGCAGAACGCTTTGTACCAGGGTTTGAGCGCCGCAGCTGCCGCCTCGTCCTTAACGATCGCATCGACGCGGGCGCGGATCTCCTCCATCTTGCGGTAGTCGGCCTGCTCGATCACCCTGAGCGCCTCTTCCAGCGAGGTCACCGGCTGCGGCTGGCGACGCGGCGCCAGCAGGATCTCGCCGAGCAGACCGGTCCAGCCGTCCTGCACCAGATCCCGTTCGAACGGCTCGCCCGAGATCACGGCGGTGAAATTGTCCATGCGCTCGCGCTGCCAGCCCGGCCTGAGGCTTTGCGCCCAGGCTTGATCCGTCGGTCGGTCGTCGCGCACGCCGATCGCGGACGGTGTGCGCTGGAAGACGTAAAGCGCCTTTGCCGAACGGCCGAGATGCGGCACGCATTGCACGGCTGTCGCACCGGTGCCGATGATGCCGACGCGCCTGTCGGCAAGGCCGGTGAGACCGCCCTCCGCAGTGCCGCCGGTGTAGTCATAGTCCCAGCGGCTGGTGTGAAAGCTGTGGCCTTTGAACGTCTCGATGCCGGGAATGCCCGGCAGCTTCGGCCGGCTCAGCGGGCCGCCGGCGAGAATGACGAAGCGCGCGCGGATGCGATCGCCGCGATCAGTCTCGACCAGCCAGCGCGCCTCCTGCTCCTGCCATTCCATCCGTGAGATGATGGTCTGAAACAGCGCACGCGCGTAGAGATCGAAATGACGGCCGATGCGGCGGGAGTGCTCGTAGATTTCCGGAGCCCGCGCGTATTTGCGCACCGGCATGTAGCCGGTCTCTTCCAACAGCGGCAGGTAGATGTAGCTCTCGGTGTCGCAGGCAGCTCCAGGGTAACGATTCCAGTACCAGGTGCCGCCGAAATCGGCCGCCTTTTCCACGATCCGGAAATCGTCGATGCCGGCCGCGCGCAGGCGCGCACCGCACAAGAGGCCACCGAAGCCGCCACCGACGATGAGCACTTCGGTCTCTTCACTGACAGGTGCGCGCGTGAAGCCGGGATCGGCCCAGGGATCGTCGAGATAGCGAGCGAAGTCGCCTGATACCTCGACATACTGTGCCTTGCCTTCGCTGCGCAAACGGCGGTCGCGCTCGTCGCGATAGCGCGCACGAAGGGCGGAGATATCAACCGTAGATTCGCCCGCTGCGCGGGTCTTGTGTTTTTCCGCTGACATTCGTCTCCTCCACGGCACACACCGCTGCGCCGACCGTTCGCATGAAGTTAGCCCTGAAAAAGTGCGGCATGCAATCACGCGGCTTCTTTTTTGCGTGAACGTCGCGGGGCGTTCCGTTAACCTCGCGCGTAATCACAAGCGTGCGCATGCAACGACGTGGCGTCTGGAGGAGACCATGCAGGGATTGATGATGGACATGCCGCTCCTGATCAGCGGCCTGATCCAATATGCCGCCGACTATCACGGCGAGGCTGAGATCGTCGCGCGCGAGATCGAGGGCGATATCCATCGCTACACCTATGCTGACGCCCATCCGCGCATCAAGCGCATGGCGCTCGCCTTGAAGCGGCTCGGCATGAGATCCGGCGATCGCGTCGGCACGCTGGCCTGGAATACCCACCGCCATTTCGAGATGTTCTATGCCGCGCCGGGCATGGGCTATGTGCTACACACCGTCAACCCGCGGCTGTTTCCCGAGCAGCTCGTCTACATCATCAACCACGCGGAAGACCGGCTGCTGTTCATCGACCGGGCCACGCTGCCGATCGTCGAGGCGATCGCGCCGCAACTATCGAGGATCGAGGGCTACGTCGTGATGTCCTCGCGCGAGCGAATGCCGGAGACGAAGCTGGCGAACGTGCATTGCTACGAGGAGCTTCTGGACAGCGAGAACGAGGCCGGTTTCGCCTGGCCCGAGTTCGACGAAAAGTCCGCCTCCACCATCTGCTACACGTCGGGCACGACGGGCAATCCCAAGGGCGTGATCTATTCGCACCGCGCCGCGATCTTGCAGACCATGACCTGCTGCAGTTTCGACTTCCTGCCGGGCCATGTCGAAGGCGTGCGCGAGGTGATGATGCCGATGGCGCCGCTGTTTCACGGCAACGGCTGGAACATGCCGTTCACTGCGCCCTATACCGGCTCCAAGCTGGTGCTGCCCGGCCGCAACTATGAGCCGGACAAGCTCTATGAGTTGCTCGAAGGCGAGAAGGTGACGCTGTCGGCGGGCGTGCCGAGCTTCTGGCTGATCCTGCTCGACTGGCTCGGGCGCACCGGCAACAAATTCTCGACGCTGCGCGCAACGCTGTCGTCGGGCTCGGCCCCGCCGCGCGCGATGGTCGAGAAGCTCAAGCGCGACTACAATATCGACTACATCCAGGCCTGGGGCATGACCGAAGCCTTGGGCTGCTCGATGCCGGGCTTGCGGCCCGGCTCGGAGCACCTCAGCGAGAACGAAAAATTCGACCGGCGCCAGGTGTCCGGCCGCGCCTGTTTCGGCACGGCCTTGCGCATCGTCGATGACGCCGGCAATGAATTGCCGCGTGACGGCAAGACCGTCGGCCATCTGCGCGCTCGCGGCCCGTGGGTCGCCTCCGGCTACATGAAGCTAGAGGAAGGCCTCGACCGCGACGGCTGGCTGATCACCGGCGACATGGCCGTGATCGACAGCCAAGGCCACGTCACGCTGACCGATCGCTCCAAGGACGTGATCAAGTCCGGCGGCGAATGGATCTCCTCGATCCAGCTCGAGGACGTCGCCTTGTCCCATCCCGATGTGCTTCAGGCCGCCGTGGTCGCGATATCGCACGACAAATGGCAGGAGCGCCCCCTGCTCCTCGTCGTCCGCAAGAAGGGCGCGACCGTCGACGGCAAGGGTCTGCTCGACCACATGCGCCCGAAGATTGCGAGCTGGTGGCTGCCGGACGCTGTCGAATTCCTGGACGAATTTCCGATGACCGGCACCGGCAAGGTGCTCAAATCCGCGCTGCGCGAGAAGTTCAGGGAATACCGCGTCGCGTGAGCCGCCGCGCTCGGAACAAATGCCGTCCACCGATCAATGAGACGAAAAATGCTCTACCCGATGTCGCCAAAAGTCGTCGAGCTCAAGCGCAAGCTCGAGAGCTTCATGGACCGTCACGTCTATCCGAACGAGGACCGCTTCTATCGCGAGGCGGAAGAGCTCGGACCGTGGAAGATCTATCCCGTCGTCGAGGAGCTGAAGCCGCTGGCACGCGCCGAGGGGCTCTGGAATCTGTTCCTGCCGGAGTCGAGCCGCGGTGCGGGTCTCACCAATCTCGAATATGCCCCGCTCTGCGAAGTGATGGGCCGCTCGCACCTTGCGCCCGAAGTATTCAACTGCTCGGCGCCCGACACCGGCAACATGGAGGTGCTGGAGCGCTACGGCACCGAGAAGGACAAGGAGCGCTGGCTGAAGCCGCTACTCGCGGGCGAAATCCGCTCCTGCTTCGCCATGACCGAGCCGGCGGTCGCATCATCCGATGCGACCAACATCGAAAGCTCGATCGTGCGCGACGGCGACCATTACGTCATCAACGGGCGCAAATGGTATACGACCAACGCGACCGACCCGCGCTGCAAGATCTGCATCTTCATGGGCAAGACCGATCCTGACAATCCGGACCGGCACAAGCAGCAATCCATGATCCTGGTGCCGATGGACACACCGGGCATCGAGGTGAAACGTCCCCTCCCCGTGTTCGGCTTCTACGGCGTGCCCGACCGCGCCTCCGAGGTGGTCTTCACCAACGTCCGCGTCCCGAAGGAAAACATGCTGCTCGGCGAAGGCCGCGGCTTCGAGATCGCGCAGGGCCGTCTCGGCCCCGGCCGCATCCATCACTGCATGCGGCTGATTGGGCTATCCGAACGCACGCTGGAAAAGATGTGCCGCCGCGTGCGCAGCCGCGTCGCCTTCGGCAAGCCGGTCTCGGAGCAGACCGTGACGCAGGAGCGCATCGCCGAAGCGCGCATCATGATCGAGCAGGCCCGGCTGCTGACGTTGAACGCGGCTTACGCGATGGACACTGTCGGCAACAAGGTGGCGAAGGCCGAGATCGCGATGATCAAGGTCGCCGTGCCCAACATGGCCTGCCAGATCATCGACTGGGCGATTCAGGCCCATGGCGGCGGCGGGACCTCGAACGATTTTGGACTGACACAAGCGTACGCCACCGCACGGTTGCTGCGGCTCGCGGACGGGCCGGACGAGGTGCACAGGAACCAGATCGCGCGGTTCGAGCTGAAGAAATACTCGAACGCCTAAGGAGGCGTTGGCTCATGGTGCTGGAGAATACGCATTGGGGATCGCAGTCTAATCGACGCTTGGCGGCTCCTGGGTGGATCCAGACACACGCTGCTTCGAAATTCCTTCGAGTATCGCTCCGAAGATTATGATCGGCAGATAGAATGCAAGCATGATCGTATTCCTCCTGCTGTGACCTGCAGGTCAAGTTCCTCAAATTGAAATTCGCCCGCCTCGGAACATTGTCGTCACTTGCATAGACTAGCGACCCGAACCGCTGCGAATATCAAGAACGCATCGCGTCAATCGCATGAGCGATCAGAACGACTGCGCTCGCGGCAATGAGAAACGCAAACAACCAACTCACGTCCGCCTCCAATCCCGGAAGTGAACGCGCTCATCCATGCACAGTCAAAAGCCATCGGCCTGGAACCGCTATTCAGCGGCTCGCTGATGCTTCGCAGCAACAAGTGCATCCGCTGTCGGCCCTATCGGCAGAATGCCAAAAGGAGCAACGTGCCAACGACGCAGGTTGCTAGGACTAAAAACCAAACGCCCATACAGCTTCCCCGACTCACATACGCCAGTCAGGATTAGCCCTACGATTTGGCATTGAAACGCTTGTTGCCGGTTTTTCCCCAAGCCAAGCGTGATCCATCTGCTCGCTGCGTTAGTCCAATACCTCTATCGTCGCCGAACGTCGCGAATGGCGAGCGGCGCGCTGATCCTCAGCCCGGCGCACTGTCTTCACCTCTCCTTACGGGAGGTGAAAGCCGCCCTCGCCTCAGTTCACCACATAGACATCAGGATCGGCGCTCGAGCTCGGCTTCTTGAAGGCGTTGCGCAAAGCCGGCGACATCGGGACGTTGTAGTTGAGGCCGTTCGGCGGCGTCGGCGATTGCAACCATTTCTTGTAGAGCACCTCGATCTCGGGGCTTGCATAGAGCTCCGCGGTCGCGCGATCGGCGAGCGCCTTGAACGGCGCATCCTCCCGCCGCAGCATGATCCCGTAAGGCTCCGGCTTCGAGAACGCCTCCTCGCTGATCATGTAGAGCTGCGGCTCCTTCGATCGCGCGATCGCGACCGCAAGCTGGACATCGTCGAGCGCATAGGCCTGGGCGCGGTCGGTCTCCAGCAACAGGAAGGCCTCGGCCTGATCCTGGCCGGCATCACATTGATGCCGAGATTGCGTTCGGTGTTGACCTTGGCGAGTTGCGTCAGGTTGACCGAGCCGGCCACCGCCGTGACGGCCTTGCCCTTGAGATCGTCGATGGTGTTGATCTTGGCCGCCTTCTTCGCCGCGAATCGCGTCGCGCTGAGGAAGTGCGTGTTGGTGAAGGCGACCTGCTTCTGGCGATCGGCGTTGTTGGTGGTCGCCGAGCAATGCAGATCGAGCGTGCCGTTGACCATCAGCGGAATCCGGTTCGACGACGTCACCGCGAGCGTGTCGATGGCGATGTCGGGCATGCCGAGCTGCTTCTTCACGGCGTCGACGATTCTGAGACAGATATCCATGGCAAAGCCGACCGGCTTCTGGTTGCCGTCGAGATAGCTGAACGGGACCGAGGCCTCCTGATAGCCGAGCGTGATCTTCTTCGTCTCCTTGATCTTCTGGAGCGTGCCCGACAGGTCTTCGGCTGACGCTGCGCCCGCAAGACATGTCAGGGCCAGGATAATTGTGGGTAGACGCATCGGGTGCTCCTCAAGGCGCTTGCGCCTCCATGCCGGGCGCAATCACGAGCGTTGATAGCGCAGGCACGCGCCAGCCGCCAGACGGGCTTGCGACTAGCAGCTATCGCGGCTTTCGATATGATGCGCGGCAGTTCGTCTCCGCAGAAAGCGAGCTTCGCCTCTCGGCCCCGAGAAGGGCTTACGCGTCGATGCCGCGCTGGACCAGGATGCGCTCGGCGCTGTCGTTCCAGACATCCATCTTCGTGATCTTGCCGTTCCGCACCACGAAGCGGTCGACGTAGCGGTTGCCTTCGAAGGCAGTCCCGTCCTTCCATTCGCCATACAGCGTTCCGACGCTGTACACGATGGTCTCGCCATGACCCGGACAGACGTCGAACCGGTCCATCTTCTTCTTGACCCAGCGGTAGCGTTTGGCGTTGAAGGCGGTAGGCCCCCGGGGATGGTCGAACTCGCGGCCACCCGTGAACGTGATGATCGTGCCCGGCGCGACATAGGCTGCCGCGGCATCGGGATCAGGAATCATCGATGCCGTGAGATAGGCCTTCACGATCTCGGCGTCCGACAACGATCCGGTCTCGGCTTCGGCGGTTACGGACATGGCGCATTCTCCTTACTTTGGCGGATACTATCGCCGACCTCTCGGAATGCATGCATATATTTTGAACATCTGCCCTGCTGCTCTGGGGCCCTCCGACCCCGTGTCGCGATTGACTGCGGCATTCTCCCGCCGCAAAAGTCGCTGCCATGAGCACGCAGACTGCCTTCGACCTGATCCTTCGCCGCGCGTTGTTGCGATCATCCGCCGCACCCGTCGATATCGGCGTGAAGGATGGCCGCATCGCCGCGATCGAACCGCGGCTCGTCTGCGACGCGGTCGAGGTTGATCTCGGCGGCCATCTCGCTTTGCCCGGCTTCGTCGATACCCACATCCATCTGGACAAGGCCTGCCTGCTCGGCCGCTGTGGGCATGACCACGGCAGCGTTTCGGACGCCATCCGCGCCGTTGCCGGGATGAAGCGCGAATTCACGGTCGAGGACATCTATGCCCGCGGCGCCCGGGTGCTCGAACGTGCGATCGTGCACGGCACGACGCGCATGCGCACCCATGTCGAGATCGATCCGCGCATCGCCTTGCGCGGCTTCGCGGCGGTCAAGGCGCTGAAGCGCGATTATGCCTGGGCGATCGATCTGTCGCTCTGCGTCTTCCCACAGGAGGGCCTGACCAACGACCCCGGAGCTGAGGAGTTGCTGATCCAGGCGCTTCGCGACGGCGGCGAGGTGATCGGCGGCTGTCCCTATACGGACACCGACCCGATCGCCCATCTCGAACGCATTTTCGATCTCGCGCAGGAATTCGATATCGATGTCGACCTCCATCTCGATTTCGATCTCGATCCCTCCTGGTGGCACCTCGATGAGGTCTGCCGCCAGACCGAGCGGCGCAATTATGGGGGACGCGTGGCGATCGGTCACGCCACGAAGCTCTCGGCGTTGCCACCCGAGCGGATGAAGGCTGCCACCGCGCAGCTGGCGACATCAGGCGTTGCCGTCACCGTGCTGCCCGCGACCGACCTCTATCTGATGGGGCGCGAGGCCACCCACAATGCGCCGCGCGGACTGACGCTCGCCCACAAGCTCGCAGGCGACGGCGTGTTGTGCTCGGTTGCCACCAACAATGTGCTCAATCCCTTCACGCCGTTCGGCGACGCCTCGCTGCTGCGGATGGCGAACTTCTACGCCAATGTCGCGCACGCCTCCGTGGGCGATTTCGACACCTGCCTCGATCTCGTGACCGAACTGCCGGCCCGGCTGATGAACCTTGGCGATTACGGCATCAAGGTCGGCAACCCCGCCGATCTCGTCGTGCTCGATACGCGAGACAGCCGCTTCGCCATCGCGGAGCTGCCTGACGTCGTGATAGGCTTCAAGGCGGGCCGACAGACATTTGAGCGCCAGCGGCCGAATCTGTTCCGCCCCCAGAGCTGACGTCGCAGGGTCGCACCATTCACAGGCGAGGCCGGCCCGCCGCTTCCAGCGGTAAGATTGTCGGGATGCGTACCTGGCTGTTGACGAATTCCGTTCGACTATACCGCCGATCCAGCCAAAGTCCGGTAGAATCCGGACCGTAGCCCTACGCGTTGCAAGGCCCACCGCGCTCACCATAACTAGGACTTTGCACTGATCATTTGCGTGCGATCGGGAAAGTATGGATATGTTCAGCGCATTCAGCAGCATCGACTATCATTCCATCCAGGCCAGAACGCCCACCGATCGCGCGGTGAAGCGGCTCGACGGCATCGGCCTTGTTCTGTCGGATCTCGATATCTCGGGAATCCAGACGCAGGACGACGTCAACCGTACGCTCTGGACGCTCGACGCTGCCAACAAATGCGTTCGCGCGGTGCTGGCCGAATTCCGCACGCAACCGGCCACGGAACAGCTCGCCCGCAAAGCACGAAATCTCACCAACTTGATCGAACGCGCCCGCGACCAAGTCGTGAGCTTCCAGGCCGGCGATGCGGTCGTAGGCTGATTATTTTGCGCGATTGATCTTCGCGAGGATCCGGTCCGCCTCGGTGCGCCAATCGGCGCTGCGGGCGAATTCCTTGGTGCCCCTGGCGCCGAACAGCCCTTCATCGGCGAGATCGGCCACCCAGGCCTGCCGCTCAGCCGTGCCCTGCGCGGACCACGGCGTCAGTCCCGCCTCGCGCACGGTCTCGGCGACCTCACGCACTTCTTCAGCGCGACGGCGGCCGTGCTCGATCACGCGCTGAAAGAAATAGGCACCCTGCTTCTCCCAATTGATGCCGGAAAGGTTTCCGCGAGCGACGCCAGCACGGCATCCTCCACGCCATAGGCACGCGCCGTGGTGAAGCTCTCAATGACCATGGCTTCCAGGCCCTTGATCATGATGCTGCGGCACATTTTCACCGCCGAGGATACACCGAGCTTGTCGCTGGCAACCTTCGCCGCAAAGCCGATCGCATTCAGAAGCGGCTCGAGCTCCTTCGCGCCGGGGCCGCCGAGCAGCAGCGGCACCTTGATGCGGTACGGCGGCACCGAGGTCATCACCGCGCCCTCGACATAGCGACCGGCAGCGCCATCGATCAGCGCAGCAGCGCGCTGCTTGGCGCCCGGTGAAGCCGAATTGAAATCCAGGAACCAGGTGCCCTGGTTAATCGCGGCCGCACAGGCTTTCGCCACCGGAACAGCCTGGCTTGCCGTGACTGCCGAGACGATGAAATCGGATTTCGCGGTCAGCTCGGCATGAGAGGCTGCAAGCACCACACCGAATTTCGCCGCATGCTCCTGCAGCGAAGCGCCCTGCTCGCCTCCAAGCTTGATGTCATAGGCGGCGACCTTGATGTCCTGCTGGCGCAAATCCTCGGCCAAGATCCTGCCGACCTCGCCATAGCCGACCAGCCCGATCTGCCATCGCCTCGGATCCGCCATCAGTTCAATCCCCGTGTCGTTTCATCGAAGAGCTCCTCGACCGCGTAGCGGCGCGGGATCAGCGCCTGCTGGAACGCGTAGTCGACGATCAGCTCCAACGGTTTCCTGTTCGCTTCGATGCCAAACGGAACAAGGTCCGGCATAGCCGCGGCTCCCACCTGTTCCTTGTTTCGCTTGAGCAGATCATAGACGCCTGCGACCACGTCGGGGCGTGATCTGGCGAGCTGCTCGGTCACGACCACGAAATGATTGACCGGCACGACGCCGCGCCGGGCGCACCATTTGGCGGCTTCCGCGGCGGGATCAGGGAATAGCGGCTTCAGCTTGGGATCATCAGAGGTCTCACCGAGGACGGCGTCGAGCTCGCCGTCGAGCAGCATCTGGAGGATCTTCTTGTCCTTCGGGGCGCGCTCGGTGGTGTCGACATATTCGGCGACGTGCGGATCCTCGAACGTCACCCAGCGGATGTTGTCGAGATTGACGCCGTAGTCGTTGGCGAGGATGCCCCTGATCCAGGCGCCGGTCGTGGTCGTAAACGAGCGGATGCCGACGCGCTTGCCCTCGAGGTCGGACGGGCCGAGCGTTCCTCTCGCGGGATTGTAGAGCGCGTAGGCATGCTGGAAGCGGCCGAGCATGGTGGCCGGCAGCAGCACCAACGGCTTGCCGTGCGCCTTCGCCATCAGATAGGTCACGATTGCCATCTCGCAGACGTCGAACGCCTGCTCGCGCACCATCGGCTTGAATGCCGTGTTGGTCGGCACATACTCGACGAAGTCGAGGTCGAAAAGGTCGGAGCGGAGCTCGCCGCTCTTCACCGCCTGGACATGGAGGTGATTGCCGAGCACGGCCTTCAGCTTGAGACGATCCATCCGCCCGCTCCCGCCGTTGCCTCAGACGTCCTCGGGATTGTCGACATAGACGAGCCCGGCTTTCGCCAGCGCCTCGCGCATGCTGTACATGTCGAGGCCGAGCTCGCCTGAGGCGAGACGCGTGCGCTTTCCGCCTTCATCCGCATTGCGCTTCTTCGCCTTCTCGGCGACTTCGGCCGCGTAGCGCTTGGGCACCACGACGACGCCGTCGTCATCGGCGACAACGATGTCACCGGGATCGACATTGACGCCGGCGCAGACCACGGGGACATTGACCGAGCCGAGCGTGGCCTTCACCGTGCCCTTGGCCGAGACCGCGCGCGACCACACCGGAAACTTCATCTCGTGCAGCGCTTTGACGTCGCGGCAGCCGGCATCGATGACCAATCCCTGCACGCCGCGGGCCTGGAGCGAGGTCGCCAGCAGCTCGCCGAACATGCCGTCGGTATTGTCGGTGGTGCAGCCGACGACGAGGATGTCGCCCTTTTTGCACTGCTCGACGGCAACATGGATCATCCAGTTGTCGCCAGGCTGCGCCAGTACGGTGACGGCGGGGCCGGCAATCGACGCCCCCGCCCAGACGGGACGCAAGTAAGGCTTCATCAGGCCGAGGCGACCATAGGCTTCATGTACGGTCGAAACGCCGTATTCCGCGATTCCGGCGGGATCGGCACGCTTGATGTTGCGAACGACGACCGGCTTCATGCGAGTTCCTCCGCGACGGTCGGAAACAGACGTTGATAGGCCTCGCCATAGGTCATGGGCACGCCGGTGTTGCGGCTGCCCTGGATGCCGCGGTTGAGCGCGACGCGCTCGTAATAGCCCCACAGATGCTTCTGCGCGGCCAGGATCTGGAACGCCTCGTACTTTTCCTTCCAGACCTCGTCGATCTTGAGGAGAAGGTCCGGCTTGTAATTGCATTGCTCCGGCTGGTGCGGCTCGAACAGGAACACCGGCGGTGCCGAATATTTGTACTGCGCGCCGGGCTCATGGCCCATCGCCTGCGCGACCACGCGGGTCTCCTGCGCGAAATGCGCCGCGTTCGGATGGTCGAAATTGTAGGGGTCTTCCAGTGCGTGCGTCAGCACGAAGCTCGGATTGAGCTCGCGGTAAATGTCGACCATGCGGTCGAAATGCGCCTCGGTGAGTTTCAACGGATAGTCGCCGCAATCGAAGAACTCGATCTCGGCACCTAACAGCTTTGCGGCCCGCTCTGCCTCGTCCTTGCGACCGGCCTTGACCGATTCCAGCGTCGCCCCCTTCTCCTTCCAGGCGAACTGGCTCTCGCCGCGTTCGCCGAAGGACATGCACACGATCTTCATGCGATAGCCTTTCTTCGCATGCAGCGCGATGGCGCCGCCGGCGCGCCAGACGAAATCGCCGGGATGGGCGGTGATCACGAGACCGGTTTTCATGGGACAAACTCCCCTCTTTCGTTCGTAAGCATCATAGGCCGTCTGCCTCAGGCAGAAAGCCGGTTCATCGAGCCGCGGCGGCCGCTTGTTCCTCGCCGTCGAGCACACGCCGGAGGCGCTCGCCGTCGAGCGCGCCTTCCCATTTGGCAATTGCGATCGTCGCAACCGCATTCCCGATCAGATTGGTCGGCGTCAACCCCTGCGACATCAGACGATGAATGCCGAGCACCAGCGCAACGCTCGTCACCGGAATGGTGCCGGTGGCCGACAGCGTCGCCGCCAGCACGACGAAGGCCGCGCCGGCAATTCCGCCGCGCCCTTGGAGGTCACGAGCAGGATCAGGAGCAGCTCGATCTGCTCGGCAAGGCCGAACGGCGTGTTGGTTGCCTGCGCCAGGAAAACCGAGGCCGCGGCGAGGTAGAGACAGGTACCGTCGAGATTGAAGGAATAGCCGGTCGGGATCACGAGCCCCACGACGCTCTTCTCGCAGCCGGCCCTTTCCAGCTTCGTCAGCATCCGCGGCAACACCGTCTCGGACGATGTGGTGGCGATGCAGATCAGTAGCTCTTCCCAGATGTAGCGGATCAGCTTGAGCAGCGAGAAGCCGCAGAGACGCGCGACGGGGCCGAGCGCGACAATGATGAAGACTACGCAGGTGAGATAGAAGCCACCCAGCAGCTTGCCGAGCGAGGCCAGCGAGCCGACGCCGAACTTGCCGACCGTAAAGGCGATGGCGCCGAACGCGCCGATCGGCGCCGCCCACATCACGAACCCGACCACGGCGAACACCATCTTGGCAGCGATGTCGATCAGATGCACCAGGGGCGCGGCCCGCTCGCCGAGCTGCACCAGCGCAAAGCCGCACAGCACGGAGATGAACAGTACCTGGAGAATGTTGCCCTCGGCAAAGGCGCCAATGAACGTTGCGGGCACGATGTTCATCAGGAACGGCACGAAGCCGATCGCACCGGTCTGCTTGACGTAAGGCTCGATCGCGCTGGCATTGATGCTGGCGGGATCGATGTTCATGCCGACGCCGGGCTTGAGCAGGTTCACCGCGACGAGGCCGATGATCAGCGCGATCGTGGTCATGACCTCGAAATAGACGATCGCCTTTACTGCGACACGTCCGACGCGCGCCATGTCGGCCATATGCGCGATGCCATGCACGACGGTGCAGAAGATGATCGGCGCGATCAGCATCCGGATCGCCTTGATGAAGGCATCGCCCAGCGGCTGCATCTTGGCGCCCGCCTCGGGGCTGGCGATCCCAAGCGCGATGCCGGCTGCCATGGCGATGAGCACCTGGATCCAGAGCTCCTTCCACCAGGCGCGGCCGCGCGGTTTGTCGATCGCGAGCGCCGTCATTGGTCGAACCCGAACAGGCGCGCGGGATTGTCGACCAGGATCCTCTGCTGGAACTCCAGCTCGGGCGCGAACAGCGGGATCAGATCGACGAGGTCGCCGTCATTCGGCATCGCCTTGACGTTGGGATGCGGCCAGTCGGTGCCCCAGATGACGCGGTCGGGCGCGGTCTCGACGATTTTGCGCGCGAACGGCACCGCATCCGCGAACGGCGGACCGGCCGAGGACACACGCTCCGAGCCACAGATCTTGACCCAGCATTTCTCGTCGCGCTGCATCAGCTCGATCAAAATCCTGAACGGAAGCTGATCGAGCCCATCGGAGGCCTTCACCCGTCCCATGTGGTCGATGGTGTAGCTCAGCGGCAGCCTTGTCAGCATGTCGGCATATTCAGGCAGATCGATTGCATCGAAATGCAGATCGATATGCCAGCCGAGCGGTGCGACCATGGCGATGATGCGGTCGAACACGCCCTTATCTGGGACGCCGCCGAGGTGGCGGACGAAATTGAAACGGCAGCCGCGGAAGCCGCCGTCATGCAGATCGCGCAGGCCCCGCTCGGTGATGGTGTCGTCGATGTTTGCGACGGCCCGGTAGGCGCCGTTGCTCTGCGCGATGGCATCGAGCGCCACCGTGTTGTCGGTGCCGTGCACGCTGGCATTGACGATGACGGCGCGCTCGACGCCGAGCTTGGCATGCAGCGCGCGGAAATCCTCCAGCGGCGCATCCGGCGGCGTGTAGGAACGGTCAGGCGCGTACGGATATTTCGCGCCGGGACCGAAGATGTGGCAATGCGCGTCACACGAAAGCTTCGGCAGCTTGAATTTCGGCGTGCGCGTGTTCGGGTCGGGCGGCGGAATGGTCGGCTTGTACATCATCGTCTCAGGTGAACTTGAACAGGCGCGCGGGATTGTCGACCAGCAGCTTCTGTTGCACCTTTGCGTCGGGCGCGTAGCGCGGGATCAGGTCGACGATCTCGCCGTCATTCGGCATGACCTTGACATTGGGATGCGGCCAATCGGTGCCCCACAGCACGCGATCGGGCGCATTGTCGATCAGCGCCTTGGCGAATGGCACGGCGTCGTGGAACGGCTTGCCGGCCGACGACGCACGTTCGAGGCCGGTGATCTTGACCCAGCACTTCTCGTCCTTCCTCTGGAGATCGAGCAAGGCCGTGAAGCCGGGATCGTCGAGGCCCTTCCCCGCCTGCACCGTGCCCATGTGATCAATCACATAGGGCGTCGGCAGCGCGGAGAGGATGGGCGCGAATTCGGCGATCGTACCCGGCTCGAAATAGACGTCGATATGCCAGCCGAGCTCGGCGACGCGATGCACGATGCGCTGGAATTTTCCCATGTCGCCGACGCCGCCGAGGCGCCTGAGGAAGGCGAAGCGGCAACCGCAGATGCCGGCCTGATCGAGCGCCGCCAGCTCCTTCTCGGTCATCTCGTCATTGACGTTGGCGATGCCCCTATAAGCGCCCTCGCTCTGGGCGATGGCGTCGGTGACGACGCGATTGTCAGTGCCGTGAACGGTGGCATTGACGATGACGCAGCGTTCGACGCCGATCTTCTCGTGCACGCTGCGGAATGCCTCCAGCGGCGCATCGGCCGTGTTGTAGGGGCGCTTCTCGGAGAACGGATAGCGGGACGCCGGGCCGAAAATGTGGGTATGGCTGTCACAGGATTTTGCCGGCAGCTTGAACGACGGCGTTTTCGGACTTGGGTCCGGCGGTTCAATGGTCGGAATCGATCTCTGCTCGCCGCCTTGCGCGCGGGCTTCGCTCGCGAGCGCTGCGCCGGCCAGTCCAGTCAAGAGATGCAAGCACTCCCGCCTGTTCATATCCTCAACACCCCATCACGTGGTCCACTTGCGAGCGGAAGCGCGAGGCGCCTCCGCTCGGGCGGCTTCTTTCAAGTCTTGCTGCTGACGACCGGCCGCCGCCGCGCCGGCGCGGCTTGATCCAGCGCGGGAGCCTGGAACGCGGCAACGGTGGCCTGCACCAATTGTTCGATGGCATTGGCGGCGTCGCCGCCGTCGGCCTCACCGCGCGACAGGCGCGAGACGCGCTCGGGCGTCACCAGCGAATAATAGAGTGCGCCGAGCAGGAAATGGCTGCGCCAGACGATGTCGGTGCGCGGGATATGCGGCAGGCTCTCGTGGATCGCGTCGATGAAGGCGTGGCTGGTGTCATCGAAGGTCTGCGCGATGATCTTTCGCGCGACCTCGTTGCCTTCCGCCGACATCACGGCGCGCAACCGCGTGAAGCGCGCCCCGCCGCCGGCGAGATCGCTGCCCGAGGTGAAGGCCGGCACCACATAAGCGCGCACGATCGCCTCCAGCCGGTCCTGGAGATCGCGCACGCGCTTGGCGGCCGCGAGCAGCTCCGATCGGCGCAAATTCATCGGCCCGCAATGGCGCCGGTAGATCTCCAGCAGCAGGCCGTCCTTGGTCTTGAAATGATAGGTCACGCTGCCGGGATTGGCCCCGGCGGCCTGCGCGATGTCGCGTACCGAGACGGCATTGAAGCCGTTGGTGGCGAACAGCTCCTCGGCCGCGGCGAGGATCGCCTCGCGCATGTTCGGCTTGCGGACCGTTTCCTTGCTGGTGGGCTTGCGTACCATGTGATTTGTACTATCGTACAAAAGATCAGGTCTCGTCAACAAAAACCACGGGTGGCCTCCGGGAACGGCATGGAGACCGCCGGCAGGCGCGCGAATGCCTTTTAAGGAGTGCTGGGAAATGCTGCGTTTGAACAAGAAGATCGGCGGGTTGATGCTGGGTGCCGGTCTGCTGCTGGCGGGCGGCGCCGCGCAGGCCGCCGAAAGTTACCCGAACAAGCCGGTCCACATTCTGGTCCCCTACGCCGCCGGCGGCGCGGTCGACGTGCTCGCGCGCACGCTGGGCCAGGCACTGGCGAAGACCTGGGGCCAGCAGCCGGTGATCGACAACCGTCCGGGCGCCGGCGGCATCGTCGCCTCGCAAGCGCTGACGCAGGCCGCACCCGACGGCTACACGCTGATCCTGGTGGCGAGTGGTCATCCGCTCAACCAATTCATCTATCCGAGCGTGCCCTACGACACCTTCAAGGATTTCACTGGGATCACCGAGGTCGCCTCCTCGCCGCTCGCGATCGTCGTGGCCAAGGATAGCCCGTACGAGACGCTTGGCGATCTCCTGGCTGCGGCGAAGAAGGAGCCGGACAAGCTCTCCTACGGCATGTCCGGCAACGGCACCTCGGCGCATCTGGCCGGCGAGCTGCTCAAATACATGTCGGGCAGCAAGATCGTGGCGATCCCCTACAAGGGCGGCGCTCCGGCGCTCACGGCGGTGATCGCCGGCGAGATTCCGCTCAGCATCAATCCGCTCGCGGAAGCGATCGGCCAGCTCGAAGGCGGCCCGGTGCGCGCACTCGCGGTGACCTCGGCCCAGCGCTCCAAGGCGTTGCCGGATGTTCCGACCGTCGCGGAAGCCGGCGTGCCCGGCTACGACGTCTCGGTCTGGTGGGGTGTGCTCGGCCCGGCGAAGATGCCGCCGGAGATCGTCGCCAAGCTCGAAACCGACCTCAAGGCGGCATTGCAGGATCCAAGCGTCCTGTCGACGCTCAGCAAGATCGGCGCCACCCCAGTCGGCTCCTCCGCCAAGGACTTCGACGCCTATATGCATGCCGAGGCGACGAAATGGGAGCCGGTGCTGAAGGCCGCCAACATCCGCGCCCAGTGAGGCTCGCCTCATGAGCCAACCGGTGCTGGCGATCGAGCTCGGCTTTCTCGTCCCGGCCAATTCGCCGATCGGCAAGGTGGAGGACATCGACAAGCCCGGCGTGAAGATCGGCGTCACCAAGGGTTCGACCTCCGAGCGCACGCTGCCGGCCAAGCTCAAAAACGCGACCATCGTTCCCACCGAAAGCGTCAAGATGGCCGTCGGCATGTTCGGCCGTGGCGAGATCGATCTCTACGCGACCAACAAGCCGACGCTGTTCGAGATCTCCGACCAGATGCCGGGCGCAAGGATTCTCGACGGCAATTGGGGCGTCGAGCATATGGCGATCGCAATTCCGAAAGGACGCGAAGACGCGCTCCCGCTGCTCAACCGCTTCGTGGCGGACGAGCAGTCATCCGGCGCGCTCGACACGATCCAGCGGCAGGCCGGCTTGCGCGGCGCGACTGGGGCGACGCGCGAGTAGGTGTTGCCGATCTCGAACGCACGACGCGGCTGCTGCAGCCTGTCGAAAACATGCGAACGATTGGCGATCGCAGCATCGCCGATAGCCTCGGCTCCATTTGCTGCAGATCAACGCTGCAACATGGACAAAGCGTCATTTGTCTTCGGGCCTGCGTTAGGCGACCAAAACCTGGCATCGCCGGAGACAGAGAATGAGCAAGCCTTTATTGTTGACACTCCATCGCTGGATCACGCTGGTCTTTGCGCTTCCCCTGTTCGCGATCATCGCCACCGGCCTGATCCTGTCCTTCGAGCCCGTGGTGCAAGTCAGTGGCATCGGCGGTCCGGAGATCGATCCCGGACGCGTCGTCGAGCTGGTGAAGAGGTACGATCCGGACAGCAAGGCGCGCGGGCTTTCGATCAATGCGGCCGGTCAACGGATGACGTTGCAGGGCACCGGCATGCCGGCAATCGACCTCGTGACCGGCGCGCCTGCCGCCGCCAGCTCCGGCCTCAGCGATCTCTTCCTGTGGGCGCGGATCACGCATGAGCGACTGCTCGGCCAGGCGTGGCTGGTGACGAGTTCGACCATAGCCATGATGGCCCTGATGGTGCTCGGCATCCTCATGGGGCTGCCGCGGCTGCGCAACACGCTGTCCGGATGGCACAAGGGCACGGCCTGGTTCGCGCTACCGCTCGTCCTCTTGAGCCCGCTGACCGGCCTGTGCATGGCCTTCGGCCTCACCTTTCAGAGCGCGACCGCGCCGGCCGGCGCCGGCCGTCCTCTTCTCCTGCCCGACGCGATTCGGATGGTCGCGGCCTCCCATGACATGTCGCATGTGATCTCGATCGGCACACGCGGAGGCCGCGTCATGGCGCGCATCTATGACGGCGGAGAACTGCGCGCCTATGCCGTGAGCTCGTCCGACGTCACACCGCTGCCGCGCAACTGGCCGCGCCTGATCCATGAGGGAAACTGGTCGGCGCTGATCGCCTCGCCGCTCAACGTCGTCACGTCGATCGCACTGCTCACGCTGCTCTCGACCGGCCTCCTGATCTGGGCGCGGCGGAAATTGCGTAAGCGGCGACCGCGCTCCGAGCGGCAAACCGACGCGGCCGTGGTTGGTGCCGGCTGATCGGCTTCAGTCGCGTGCACTCGCCCGCATCTTCTCCGGTGGCGCGACGCGCTGGAGAAGATCGCCGTCATCGTCGGCCGACGGGATCAGGATCGCGCGATCGCGCGGCAGCGCCTCCGGCATCTCGTCGCGGATGAACGCCACCAGCTTTTCCCTGATCTCGCAGCGCAGGTCCCAGGATTGCGGCGCATTGCGCGCGCTGACCAGCGCGCGAAGCTCGATGGTGCGCGAATCCGCGTCGATCACCTGGAGATTGACCACCGCGCCATCCCAGAGCTTGGAGTGCTTCACCGCCTCCTCCAGCCAGCCACGGATGCGCGCCACATCGGCACGGTAATCGACGTGGAGCGCGATGATGCCGATCAGGGAGGCGGTGTCGCGGGTCCAGTTCTGGAACGGCTTTTCGATGAAATAGGACAGCGGCACCACCATGCGGCGCCAGTCCCATAGCCGGATCACGACATAGGTCGCGGCGATGTCCTCGACCCATCCCCACTCGTTCTCGATGATCACGGCATCCTCGATGCGGATCGGCTGGGTGATGGCGATCTGCAAGCCCGCGATCAGATTGCTCAGCAGCGGCCGCGCGGCAAGACCGACGATGATACCGGCGGCACCGGCGGAGGCGAACAGGCTGACGCCATATTGCTTCACCGAATCGAACGTCATCAACGCGGCGGACACCGTGATGATGACGATGATGGTGTCGGTGACGCGCTTGAACACGCGCACCTGCGTGACGTGCTTGCGCGCGATGAAGTTCTCGGTGACGTCGCGAAAGTTCTGGAGATAGCGCGCCGCACTCATGTCGACGATCCGGATCGAGATCCAGCCGATCAGCGCGATGACGGCGACGACGAACAGCCGCATCAGCGGCGTTCGGATCATATCGTCGAGTGGCGCAAGCGGCAGCACCAGCGCGACGGCAGCGAGGCAAAGGGCGAGTTGGGCCGGACCGGCGGTCCGGTCGATGAACACGCTCAGAAGCGGCAGACGAGTTCCGAAGGCGCGCTTGAGCAGCCAGGCCGCGAACCGATAGAGAGAAAGGGCAAGCAGGATCGCGCCGGCAACCAGGCCGAGGCCGACAAACCAAGACGGTATCCAGCCGAACATCCCGTCGATGTCGGCCATGAGGGCCTGCCAACTCATTGCTGTCCCCAACATTGCATTCGCATAGCCCGCTCAACGCCTGCCGGTCAGCTTGGCTCCCCCATCCGTTGCAACGCATCATTCCGCTGATGCAACCGTTGCCGAATTGCGCTAACTTGAGATGCTCATGACTCGACGTACCGGCAGCGCCGATCTTCCTCTCCACACCGGGCGGGTTCCGGCGTGGCTTGCGAGCCGCATGGCTTCCCTTGGCGCGATCGTCACTGAGGCGATCGTTCATCATTACGGCCGTGATGCGTTTCTTCAGCGGCTGTCGCATCCGTTCTGGTTTCAATCATTTGGCGCCGTGATGGGGATGGACTGGCACTCCTCGGGCATCACGACCTCCGTGATCGGCGCGCTGAAGCGTGGACTCGGACCGCTCCAGGACGAACTCGGCATCTATGTCTGTGGCGGCCGCGGCCAGCATTCGCGCAAGACGCCGGGCGAGCTGTTGCAGCTCGGCGAGCGCGTCGGCTTCGACGGCGCCAAGCTGACGCGTGCCAGCCGCCTGGTGGCGAAAGTCGACAGCGCGGCGGTGCAAGACGGCTTCGACCTCTATCTCCACGGATTCTTCGTCACCGCGGACGGCAAATGGACCGTGGTGCAGCAGGGCATGAACGGCGACAAGCGGCAGGCCCGCCGCTATCACTGGCATTCCGAGGCGCTGAAGAGTTTTGTCGATACGCCGCACAGTGCGATCGACGGTCCGCAGCAAGGCGAGATCGTCAATCTCACCGACCATCGCGCCGACGTCTCGCGCACCGCGCAGCTCGAGCTGTTGAGCGGCCTCGGCCCGGATCGCATCGTCTCCGAGTTCGAACGGCTCACCGGCCTCGAGCCGGCGCAAGCCATGCTGCCGCACCTGATCATGCCCGCGCATCACGACGTCCGCCCCAAGGACGTGTTCGCACGCCGCCTGCACGGCACCCTCGCTGCCGCGGCCGAGCGCGGCCCGGTCGATTTCCCGGAGCTGTTGCTGACGCCCGGCGTCGGTGCGCGCACGGTGCGCTCACTTGCGATGGTCGCCGAGGTCGTGCACGGCGCGCCCTATCGTTTCAAAGATCCCGCGCGCTTTTCGCTCGCCCATGGCGGCAAGGACCGGCATCCCTACCCCGTTCCGATCAAAGTCTATGACGAGACTATCCGCGTGCTGAAGGGCGCGATCCAGACCGCCAAGCTCGGGCGCGAAGAAGAGATGCAGGCGATCAAGCGCCTCGACGACCAGGCGCGGCGGCTGGAGCGGACCGCACGAGGTCCCTCGGTCGAAGCCTACATCGCCGGCGAGCGCGCCGCCTCGCCCGATCTCGACGGCCGCTCGGTGTTCGGCTGGGAGCGCGATCTCGCGCCGACAAAAAGCGGACCGGCTGAACACCGGTCCGCGAGTTGATCGGGAGGAACGCCCCCTATCAGGTCTCGTCAGTCCCTGGCTCCTCGTCGAGCCGGTTGGCTGCGTGATCCTGATACTGCTCGGTCTGGATGAATTTGCCATCCATGCCACGAATGTCCGAATGTTGCGTCTTGTCGCGATTGGACAGCACCATGTTGTCGCCGATCTTGTCCTTGGGAATATCGGCCATGGCGCCAGTGCCATCGCCCTTGCCATGCATGCCCGATCTGAAGTGCGTCTTACTGCCGTTCCCAGCTGGCATCGGTTTCTCCTCTTGCAGTGATCGCCCCCTTTGAAGGCTCACTGTTTCTGTTGTGCCGGCATTGGCTTCGGCGGCTTGTGGCCGCTCTGGCCGGGATCGTTGTGCTTGTTGTGGTCGCTCTCCTGATTGAGGCCGCCGCGACTTACCGCGTATTCGCTGTGCCTGACGTCCGGACGCGCGTGATGGATGGCAGCGTCCCGGGACTTGCGACCGATCGCCTGATCGAGCTCGCGCGCGTTCGGAACATCGGGCTTGCGCTCGAGGATGCGAACCTGCTGCTCGTGGGTCTTTTTGCCTTGCATGCTCGTTCTCCGAAGCTACCGACCTCTTCGGTGCGCGCCGCCATGTGCGACGTCCTTGTCGATGCCGCCGCCGATGCCGACATCGTTCTCGCGATCGCCTTCGATCGTGTTCTCGCCGAGAGCATCTTCGAGATCGTCGGGTGACACGCCCGCCATGGTGGCCCCCTTCGATCCTCCGATCAGAGGATTGTCACGCATGTCCTTTTCGCTCGGCCTGTACAATTTGGGTTGCTTGCTGCTCATGAACTACCTGCCTCCGCCCTTTCCGGCTTCATCGTGACTGTGATGAGAATCGCGCTCGCCGCCTCCGCCGGAGATCCGGCTATGGCTGCGCTGCAAATCGTCCGCCGGCGGCTTCTTCACCTCCAACGGGGCCTTCGCATTCTCATGCGAAGCGCCAGGTCCGCCCTGACGAATGCTGTTCGGTGTCTTGGTGGATGTCGACATGAACGTCACCCTCCTCAGCGATCTTGCTGATAGCCTTGATTGGTCGTGTTCTGCTTGATGTTGCCCTGCTGTCCCTGCTGATCGGGATTTTCCACGCGCTGTTGACCGCGCGGGGTCTGATTGGGCGACTCTTGCTTGGTATCGCCGGTTCCCTTCGGGCTCTGATTATCCGGCGGAACAGGTGGCATCTTGCTGGCCATGATCTTGTCTCCCGTTAAGACGTCGATCTGCGACATGCGGCCAAGGAACTCCCGTCGTCTCCGACGTCCTAATGACAACAGGACCAACGGCACACCGTTCCTGGCTGATAACGCTCGACCAAGATTTTCCGAAGGGAGCCGATCTCAGCCCGCCGCGGTGAGGGAACGATCAATCATCGCTTCCGCGCGCGCCGCCGGTGTTCCGCGACCCTCAGTCGAGACGGGAAGATTTGCAATCGCGCGCAAACCCGGCCGCCTGCGCCAGCGGACCGCGGCGGGATCGACGGCCAAGCCAAGCTTCGGCCATCGCACGAACAGCGCTTCCAACGCGCACGCCGCCTCGATGCGCGCGAGCTGGTGGCCAAGGCAGAAATGGATTCCTGTTCCGAACGAGAGGTGGCGGTTAGGTTTGCGTTCGAGATCGAGCTTCTCGGGACGATCGTGCACCGTGGGATCCATGTTCGCCGCGGCGAGCATCACCATGACGCGATCGCCCTTCTTCAGGCGCACGCCGTCGACCTCGACATCCCGCCGCCCATAGCGCGGCTTGGAGAATTGCACTGGCGAGACGAAGCGCAGGAACTCCTCGACGGCGAGGCCGACGCGGCTCCAGTCTCCTTCGAGCCAATCGCGCAACCCAGGATTCCTGAGCAGTTCGTAAGCCGAACCGCTGATGAGATGCGTGGTGGTCTCCGAGCCGGCCGCAAGCAGCAGAAACACCATCGAGACCATTTCATCCGGCGTGATCTGGCCACCCTCGCGCTCGACCTGGACCAGCTCCGCGATCAGGCCTTCGCCGCCCTTTAGACGCGCGATCTGCAACTGCCGTTCGAGGTAGGCGCGCATCTTGCGGAACGCGAACAGCAGGCGGAAGAAGCTGACGGCATTGGTCAGCGAGGACATCGTGTTGGCCCAGGCGATGAATCGCGGACGGTCCGCCGGAGGCAGGCCCAGGAGCTCGGAGATCACCGCGAGCGGCAGGATACGCGCGTAGCGCTGGACGAGATCGACCGGACTTCCGTTCGCAAAGAGTTCGTCGGCGAGATCGTCGGCGATGGCGCGGATGCGCGGCTCCATCGCGACGATGGCGCGCCGACGAAAAGCCTCGTCCACGATGCTGCGCAGCCTGGTGTGATCCGGCTCGTCCATCGTCAGCATGTTGTTGGCGATGGTCCTGACGTATCTCGGCATCCACCAGCGCAGACCGGCGACGTCGCCATCCTCCTTGCGCAGCGTGAAGGTGGTGCCGTCCTTCAGGACCTGCGCGGTAGCGTCATGGGTCGTGGTGATCCAGACGTCGCCGACGAGAGGAAATCGCGTCGCGACCACGGGGCCGGACATGCGCAGCGTCGCGATCGCCTTGGCCGGATCGCGAAAGAAGGCCTCGCTGGTGAAATCGAGACGCGCTGTCATGGGTTCACCGGAGTGATTGCTGGCGTCTCAACCAGATGGTGCGCGGCGCGGCCGATGCAAGGTCGCAACGTGCACCTGCTTCGGCCGCAGACGTCGCAAGACCTATCCGCGTCCCGGAGATCGCTGCCCGGTCTTGCGCTGCTGCTGGCTGGTGTAGGCGTCCCAATGGCTCCAGCTGCCATTGCTGAGGCTTTGCAGGTCGGTTGCGAGCGGTCGGCGCGTGCGCTTGTCGTGATCGGCGATCACGCGCTCGGACTGCGCGATCTTGCGCTTGAGTTCCGCGATGGTCTTCTGGGTGTGGCCGTTCCGCTTCGACGAGGCGATCTCGCCCATCGTGAAGCGCGCAGTCTCCAGCGCCTTCAACTCGGCGCGATTCTTCTTCAACTGGACCCGGTGCCAGGCGATGTTGCTGTCGCTGTCCGCAACCATGTGGGAACTCCGCTGATTCGCTCCCATATAGTATCGTGCGCCGAATCGGCGCCGCAACGGGCGCCCGGCGGCGAAAATGCGACCTTATTGGGCAGGAATTACGGGGCCTATAGCGTTTTCGAGCGAAGCGGACATCGGTTCGCGTAAAGAAAACGCGTCAAAATGAGAATCCAGAGCCCCCCGTTCCGACTCATCGGAAGGGAAATGGCTCAGCGTTCGGCAAAGGCCTTTTCGACCACGAACTGGGCCGGCTCGCCGTGATTGCCCTCGACGAAGCCGCGTTCGCCCAGCAGCACGCGGGTGTCCGCGACCAGGGCCGGACTGCCGCAGATCATGACGCGGTCGTGGGCGGCTTCCAGGGCCGGCAGGCCGATGTCGGTGAACAGCTTACCTGACGTGATGAGGTCGGTGATGCGGCCGCGGTTGCGGAAGGGATCGCGAGTCACGGTCGGGTAGTAGATCAGCTGGTTCTGGATGTACTCGCCGATCAGCTCGTCCTTGGGCAGCGTCTCAGTGATCATCTCGCCATAGGCGAGCTCCCTGACGTGCCGGCAGCCGTGCAGCAGCACCACCTTCTCGAAGCGCTCGTAGGTCTCGGGGTCCTTGATCACGCTCAGGAACGGCGCAAGGCCGGTGCCGGTGCCGATGAGATAGAGGTTACGGCCCTCTTCCAGATTGTCGATCACCAGCGTGCCGGTGGCCTTGCGGCTGACGATGATCTCGTCGCCTTCCTTCAGGTGCTGAAGCCGCGAGGTCAGCGGGCCGTCCGGCACCTTGATCGAGAAGAACTCCAGCGTGTCCTCGTAATTGGCGCTGGCGACGCTGTAGGCCCGCAGCAGCGGCTTCTCGCCGACCTTGAGCCCGATCATGGTGAATTCGCCGTTGCGGAAACGGAAGGTCGGGCTGCGGGTGGTCTTGAAGGAGAACAGCGTGTCGGTCCAGTGGTGGACGCTCAAAACGCTTTCCTGATTGAAATTGCTCATCTCACCTTCCCTGTCGCTTCCAATGCGGTTCCGAGGCGGGCAGCTATGCGTCGTTTGTACACGATCATTCGTATACTAATGAATAATCCGGCTTGATCCCGCGGTCAAGGCTGCCCAAGATCGGAAGCGTTGCAGTTAGGAATAAGGAGCCCCTTCCATGGCGCATGACGCACCCCAGGCCACCGGACCCTCGAAGCTCGTGATCCGGAATATCGGCCTGATCCTGTCCGGCGCCCTGGAAAGGCCGATCCTGGACGGCGACACCATCGTTGCCGAGAACGGCAAGATCACCGCGATCGGCCGCTTCAAGGACGTCGATACCGAAGGCGCGACCACCATCGTCGACGCCCACGGCACCACGGTCGCGCCGGGCCTGATCGACAGCCACGTCCATCCCGTTGCCGGCGACTGGACGCCGCGGCAGAACCAGATCAACTGGATCGACAGCTACCTCCATGGCGGCGTCACCACCATGATCTCGGCCGGCGAAGTGCATATGCCCGGCCGCCCCCGCGACGTTGTCGGTCTCAAGGCCATGGCCGTATACGCCCAGCGCGCGTTCTGGACCTTGCGCCCCGGCGGCGTGAAGGTTCACGCCGGCGCGCCGGTGATCGAGTGCGAGATGGTCGAGGAGGATTTCAAGGAGATGGCCGCCAACGGCGTCAAGCTGCTCGGCGAAGTCGGGCTCGGTGGCGTCAAGGATGGTCCGACCGCGCGGAAAATGGTCGGCTGGGCGCGTAAATACGGCATCCAGAGCACGATCCATACCGGCGGCCCCTCGATCCCCGGCTCCGGCCTGATCGACAAGGACGTGGTGCTGGAGGCCGATACCGACGTGGTTGGCCACATCAATGGCGGCCACACGGCGCTTCCCGACGACCAGATCCGCTGCATCTGCGAGGGCTGCAAGCGCGGCCTCGAGCTCGTGCACAACGGCAACGAGCGCTCGGCCCTGTTCACGCTGCGCACCGCCCGCGATATGGGCGATCTGCACCGCGTCATCCTCGGCACCGACGCGCCGGCCGGCTCCGGCGTGCAGCCGCTCGGTATCTTGCGCATGGTGTCGATGCTATCCTCGCTCGGCGAGCTGCCGGCCGAGATCGCCTTCTGCCTTGCCACCGGCAACACTGCGCGGATGCGCGAGCTCGATTGCGGCCTGATCGAGGTCGGCCGCTCCGCCGACTTCGTCATCATGGACAAGGCGCAGCACTCGCCGGGCAAGACCATTTTGGAGAGCGTTCAACTCGGCGATCTCCCCGGCATCGGCATGACCATCATCGACGGCATCGTCCGCACCCAGCGCAGCCGCAACACGCCGCCGGCGGGCAAGGTACCGGAAGTGGTAGCGAAGTAGGCCAGGGGAGCGGTGCCGTAGGGTGGGCAAAGCGAAAGCGTGCCCACCATTCTTTCTCCAGTCGCAGAAATGGTGGGCACGGCGCCAGCGCGCCTTTGCCCACCCTACGAGACCGACATCACCGGAGCTTATTGAGCAGCGCCATCAGCGTCTCGCGCTCTTTTGCGTCGAGCGGCGCCAGCGTCTCGCGGGTGATCGCAAGCGCGTTCGGCGCCAGCTTCTCGGCAAGCTGCTGACCGGCGCGCGTCAAGCTGACCAGCAAACGCCGTCCATCTTCGGGATCCTGGCTCGTTTCCGTCAGGCCGCGCGCCGTCAGGCGGTCGATCACGCCCTTGATGGTCGCAACGTCCATCGCCGTCAGACGTCCGAGCTGGTTCTGCGAGCACGGCCCGGTCTCGGCGAGCTTCGACAGCGCCGCCCATTGGGTCGGTGTCAAATTGGTGCCGATGTCACGGGAGAAGATCGAACTGTGACGCTGCCACACCTGGCGCAGGATGAAGCCAACCTGCTCGTCGAGCACGTAAGGCGGTTTTGCCGGTTTGGCGTTCTTCTTTGCCGCAACGCTTCTCGCCATCCGTTCGCTGCCCTTCCCTTTGCCCTCACAACGACAGATGCGCGTCGCGGATATCCGGACGTGCGTCGAGCTCAGCCATGGTGCCGCCGAAGCAGATGCGGCCGCGCTCGATGATGTAGGCGCGATCGGAAATCAGCCGCGCGAAATGCAGATTCTGCTCGGAGACGACGATGCTGACGCCTTCCTTCTTCATGGTCAGGATGGCATCGACCATCTGCTCCACGATCTTCGGCGACAGGCCCTCCGAAGGCTCGTCCAGCAGCACCAGCGACGGATTGCCCATCAGCGTGCGCGCGATGGTGAGCATCTGCTGCTCGCCGCCGCTCATGCGCCCGCCCGGACGATTCTTCATCTCACCCAGGTTTGGAAACAGCGCGAACAGTTTTTCGCGCGTCCAGTGCGGCGCGTTCGGACGCTTGGGCTGGCGGCCGACCTCGAGATTCTCCTCGACGGTCAGGTCCGTGAAGATGCGCCGCTCCTCCGGCACATAGCCGAGCCCTTCGCGCACGATCTCATGCGTCGGACGCACCGAGACGTCCTTCCCTTCGAACGTGATGCGGCCGGTTCGCTGCGCGACGAGGCCGACAATGGAGCGAAAGGTCGTCGACTTGCCGGCGCCGTTGCGCCCGAGCAGCGCGACGACCTCGCCCTCGCCGACCTCGAAGCCGATATCGAACAGGATATGCGCCGGACCATAATGGCTGTTGAGCGCTTCGACCGTCAGCTTCATGTCGAGGCTCCCTCGCGATGGCGGGCATCGTAGACAAGGCCCTCGCCGAGATAGACCGCCTGCACCTGCGGATTGCCGCGCACCTCGGCCGGCGAACCCTCGGCGATCAGCGTGCCGCGGTTGAGCACGATGATGCGGTCGGCATGCTCGAACACGACGTCCATGTCGTGCTCGGTGAAGAGCACGCCGATCGATTTCTCCCGCGCGATCTGCGCGGTCAGCCGCATCAGGTCGACGCGCTCGCGCGGCGCCATGCCGGCGGTCGGTTCGTCCATCAAGAGCAGCTTTGGCTGGTTGGCAAGCGCGACCGCAAGCTCGAGCCGCTTGAGGTCGCCATAGGCGAGCTCGCCGCAGGGCCGATCCGCGTAGCCGCTCATGCCGACCAGCTCGAGCAGACGGCCGGCCTCGCCGCGGTCGAACTTCGGCGCCGAGCCGAACAGATTGAACAGCTGCTTCCCGTGCGAGATCAGCGCGACCTGCACGTTCTCGCGCACGGTCATGGTAGCGAAGGTCGCCGTGATCTGAAACGTGCGCCCGACGCCGAGGCGCCAGACATCGCGCGGCTTCCTGCCGGTGATCTCTTCGCCGAGCAGACGGACATGGCCGGAATCCGGCTTGTTCTGGCCGTTGAGCATGTCGAAGCAGGTGCTCTTGCCGGCGCCATTCGGCCCGATCAGCGCCAGGATCTCGCCGGCGCGCAGCGAGAACGAGACACCGCGCACGGCATGGATGCCGCCATAGGATTTGGTCAGGCCTTCGACCGCGAGAAGTGGGGGTGCGACGCTCATTCGGCGGACTCGATCGGCTTGGCAAGCAAGGGGGATCCCGGCGGCGATGCTTTCTTACGGCGCTGCGCCAGCAGCTCCAGCATGCCGACGATGCCCTTGGGGAAGACGACGACGATCAGCATGATGAAGCCACCGAGCACGAGCTTCGATAGATCGGTCTGGCTGACCAGCCAGATGTTCAAAGCCTTGTAGACGATGGCGCCGATCACCGCGCCCGATACAGTTTCGACGCCCCCGAGCAGCACCATGACCAGCGCATCGACCGACAGCGAGATGCCGAGATTATCAGGGAAGACGCTGCCCTTGAGGTAGGCGAACAGCGCGCCGCCGATACCGGCAGTGGTGCCTGCGATCACGAAGGCAGTCCACTGGATACGCTTCGCGTCGATACCGATCGCTTCGCTGCGCAGCGCCGAGTCACGCGTCGCCCGGAGTGCATAGCCGAACGGCGAGAACACCATGGCTCGCAGCGCGATGGTCACCAGCGCCGCGACGCCGAGCGCGAGCCAATAGAAATGCGATGGGCTCGCGGCCCAGCTCGACGGCCAAAGGCCCAGAATACCGTTGTCACCGCCTGTCACGTTCACCCACTGGAATGCGATCGACCACACGATCTGCGCGAAGGCGAGCGTCAGCATGGCGAAATCGACGCCGGATAGCTGCACTGCGAAGAAGCCGAACACGGCCGCGCCCAGGCAGCCGAGCAGCGGGCCGAGCAACAGACACACGATCATCGGCAGCCCCGCCATCTTGGCGAGGAAGGCGATGCCGTAGGCACCAAGCCCGAAATAGGCGGCATGGCCGAACGAGGCGAGCCCGCCGACGGACATCAGGAAGTGCAGGCTGACGGCGAAGATGACGAAGATCGCGATCTCCGAGCCGACCGTCAGCGCGTAATTGCCGGCGAACAGCGGCAGCGTCGCTGCGATGACGAGCGCGGCAAGAGCCGCCAGCCGTTCATTCGACGTCAGCGGGCGCCAGGGATTGACGGTGAGACCAGGCGTCTTGCGCGCGGCCGCCTCGGGCTTGCCGAACAGGCCCAGGGCCGGACGATCAGCACCACCGCCATCACCAGGAAGACCAGGATGATGGAGATCTTCGGAAAGATCAGGATGCCGAAGGCATTGAGCTCGGACACCAGCACCGCCGCAACGAACGCACCGACGATGCTGCCGAGACCGCCGATCACGACCACGACGAACACTTCCACGATGATCCGAAGATCCATGGCGTGATGCACGGCATCGCGCGGGATCTGGAGCGCGCCGCCGAGGGCGGCGAGGAAGACGCCGACCGCGAACACGCTCGTAAACAGCCACTTCTGGTTCACGCCGAGCGCGGCGACCATGTCGCGGTCCTGCGTCGCGGCGCGCACCAGGACGCCCCAGCGCGTGCGCTGGAACAGCAGCCAGAGAATGCCGAGCACCACGGGTCCAAGCACGATCAGGAACAGATCATAACTCGGAATGTTCTGGCCGAAGAAATCGATCGCGCCCTTGAAGCCGGGCGCGCGGCGGCCGACGAGGTCGTCAGGCCCCCAGATCAGCACCACGAGATCTTCGACCATCAGGGTCAGGCCGAAGGTCGCGAGCAGCTGGAACAATTCGGGCGCGTGATAGATGCGCCGCAGCAGCACCATCTCGACGATGACGCCGATCAGCGCCACCGCCAGCGCCGCCAGCACGATCCCGCCCCAGAAGCCGAACGCACCCGACAGCCGCTCGGTGAGCGTGAAGGCGATGTAGGCGCCGATCATGTAGAAGGCGCCATGCGCGAAATTCACGATCCGCGTCACGCCGAAGATGATCGACAGGCCCGAGGCCACCAGGAACAGCGACGCTGCGCTGGCGAGACCGGTCAGAAACTGTACGACATAAAAGGCCATCGGCGGTCCGGGTTAGGTTTGAAGTCACCTCTCCCCGCTCTTGCGGGGAGAGGTAGGGGATAAAGAGAGATCAATCCTTCGGACGCAGCTTCTCGACTTCGGCGTCACCAGGCAGATAGTCCGCGCCCTTCTTGTAGGACGAGTCCACCATCACACCCTTGCCGTCCTTCAGCGCGGTCTTGCCGACATAGGCACCAAGCGTCGACTGATGGTCGATCTTGCGGAAGGTGATCTCGCCGAACGGCGACGGCATCGACAGCCCTTCAGCTGCCGCGATCAGCTTCTCCGGATCGGCCGAGCCGGCCTTCGCCAGGATTGCCGCCGCCGATTTGATGGTCTGGTAGCCGACGATCGAGCCGAGGCGCGGATAGTCGTTGTACTTGACCTGGTAGGCCTTCAGGAACGCGTCATGCTCGGGCGACTTGATCGAGTACCAGGGATAGCCGGTGACGATCCAACCCTCCGGCGTCTCGTCCTTGAGCGGATCGAGATATTCGGGCTCGCCGGTCAGGAAGGAGACGACCTCGCGCCCCTTGAACAGGCCGCGGGTGTTGCCTTCGCGCACGAGCTTGACGAGATCGGCGCCGAAGGTGACGTTGAGGATTGCTTCCGGGTTGGCCGCGGCCACCGCCTGCACCACCGGGCCCGCGTCGATCTTGCCCTGCGGCGGCCATTGCTCGTCGACCCACTGGATGTCCGGGCGCTTCTCCGACATCAGCTTCTTGAACACCGCGACCGCCGATTGACCGTATTCGTAGTTCGGCGCGATCGTCGCCCAGCGTTTCGCGGGCAGCTTGCTGGCTGCTTCCACCAGCATCGCTGCCTGCATATAGTTGGAGGGACGCAGGCGGAAGGTGTATTTGTTGCCCTTGGACCAGGTGATCGCGTCCGTGAGCGGCTCGGCCGCGAGGAAGAACACCTTCTTCTGGTTGGCGAAGTCGCTGACGGCGAGGCCGATGTTCGACAGGAACGTGCCCGTGAGCATCGCAACACCCTCGCTCGAGACGAGCTCATTGGCCGCGGTCTGCGCATCCGCCGGCTTGCCGCCATCGTCCTTGGAGATGACGACGAGCTTCTTGCCGTTGATGCCGCCGGCCGCGTTGATCTGTTCGACCGCGAGCTGCCATCCCTTGCGATAGGGCTCGGTGAAGGCCGGCAGCAACGAATAGCTGTTGATCTCGCCGATCTTGATGTCCTGCGCCAGGGCCGAATGGGCCATGCCGCCGGCCAGAAGCGCGAAGGCCGCGCCGACAAAAACGTTTCTTGCTCGCATCCCAACCTCCAGTTTTGAACTTCTCTGTCGTTCGCACACGATTTGATCGGAGAACCCGTGCCCGGCTCTCCGGATCGCGTTATCTCAAACCGTCCTCGCCCTTGATCTCCGCAATCGTCAGCCCGCCGACGCGCGGCAGCGGACGGCCGCTGTCGGTGACGGCAACCGCAACCATGATCTCGTTGGCGCGCGGCGCATCGTTGATCTGTACTTCCATGCCGTCGAAATGGCTGCGTACGAAGGCTGCGTCCTTGTGCCCCAGAGGGATGTCCAGCGTCGTGCCGGGACCGCTGCGCTTCTTCGACGATGGGATCAGCGCCGCGCCCTTGCTCAGCACCTTGCGCACGGGCACCCCCATCTTCGGATGCAGGATCGCGGCGGCATGCTCCAGCTCGCCGTTCTCGCCGACGGCTGCGGCCTTGCCGTAGCTCTGCGCCTTCGCGCCATCGATGCCGAGCGCCGCCACCGCGCGCTTCGACAGCAGCTCGCCCAGCTCCTCGCCGATCGCGATCAGCGGGGAAAGGTCTTCGACATATTTCCCCGCAAAGGGATTCTCGATCACGGCGATCGCCGCGGCGCGCCGGGTCGGCGGCGACACCTGACGCCCCATCTCCATCTGGGTCTCTTCGACGACGGTGACGATCTTGCGGATGATCGCGCTCATGATTGCTTCCTCAGGCTCTTCCCTGTTCAGGCATGAACCGCGTTCTCCAGCATGGGCCGGCGCGATCGTTGCCGTTCAATATCTTTCGGTCCGATGACAAGCATATCACCACAAAGCTGCAACACGGCACCCTCGATCAATCCGCGATCGAATAATTGCCGTGCACATTCCGCGCCAGATTCCAGCGCGGCCGCGATCTCATTGTGCGACAACTGGCCGACCTCGCGGGTGACAAGGCGCACCCCGAGATCGCTGTCAGGCTGAAGCTCGTTGGCGGGCTTGCGGATGATGGCCGGATGTCCCGGCAGATCCACCGCGTTGGCGATGATGGTGGCCGCCGCATCGGCCTGCGATGCCGTTGCAGCCAACACGGTCACCGCGTCGGCGATCCCGAGCGAAAAACTGCGACCGTGGCGTCCACTGGTCGCGATCCCGCGTATGGGGTCGGCTGAATAGACCCTCAGGGTCCGCATCACGCCGGAGCGATCGGGCCGGTCTATCAGACCGACCGAAAAATGCTCGCCTTCGCCGAGATGAAGCGCGATATCGCCGCCATTGTTGACGTAGGCTTGATTGAGGGTTGCGGCTCCGAGCATTGCGCCAAGGATCTCTTCCGCTACGCTGCCGGCCACCGCGGCCATCGGCGTGATGAAGCAATCAGCGGCATAGGGCGCGACGGCGGCGTGCATCCGCCGCGCGACCACGCCCTTCAGCGAAGTCCGCCCCGCAGCGGCCATCCGCAGCTCCGGCAATTCCGCGCAGAGTTCGTCGAGCAGTCCGGTGAACCGCCGCGCGGCCGCCTCATAGGCGGCACGCACCTCGTCCGCGCGGCCCCTCGCCTCCACGATCAAATCAATCGGTCCATCCTGCAAATGCAGCCGCCGGCCATCAGACAGCAATGCGATTTGCGGGCGCCGTGTCATGCCCGACGTCCCGGAATCGGATTCTGCCAGGGCAGCTGGCGGACATCGTCACCGCCCTTCACCTCCGCCAGCGGCTTCACATAATCCATGTGCCCGCCGAGCGCGGCATAGTCGGACAGCTTCATCGTGAACTCGATCGGCGCGACCAGCGCCGGCGTCGGCACGTAGCCAAAGGCGCCCGCCGGCATCTGCGTTACGTCGACCATGTAGGTGATGCCGCCGCCGGGCCAGACATAGACCGGCGCGCCGCCGCTGGTGACGCGCGTCAGCGCGTCCTTCACCGAGCGCGTCAGCCGCACCGGATTGTCGGTGACACCCGCGCGCAGCGAGCCGCCGGCGCCCGCCATGAACAGCACCGTGCACAGCGCCGGCTCGCAATTCTCCTGGATGCGCTCGACCGAAAACTTCAGGTCATCAGGCATCTCGGTCTCAACCGGCTTCAAGGCCTCGTCGAGCACATAATAGGACGAATGCTCGCCGGTGGTGGAGACCATCAGCATGGTCAGACCGGGCTTGGCTTCCTTGGCATCAAATGGGCCGAGGATCGAGAGCGGATCCGAGATATTGGTACCGCCCCAGCCGGTGCCGGGATCGGCGACCTGGAAATAGCGGCCGGGCGTCGAACGGCGGCCCTTCATCTTGATGCCGGTATCGGCGATGTCGAGCAGCTTGCCGGCCTGATGTTCCGAGAGCACGCCGGTGATGTGGTCGTCGACCACGACGACCTCATCGACCTTGCCGTGCCACTGCTTCGCGAACATGCCGATCGTCGCCGAGCCGCAGCCGACCCGCATGCGCTCTTCCTTCACGCCGTTGACGACCGGCGGCTGGCCGGCCTGCACCACCACGCTCGCGCCGCCGTCGATGGTGAGCTCGACCGCCTTGCAATTGGCGAGATCCATCAGCGTGTCGCAGGTGACGCGCCCCTCTTCTTGGAGCCGCCGGTGAGATGATGCACGCCGCCGAGCGAGAGCATCTGCGAGCCGTACTCGCTGGTGGTGACGTGGCCGACCGCCTCGCCCTGCGCGCGAACGGTCGCGGTCTCCGGCCCGAGATAGCGGTCGGTGTCGATCTTCACCTTGATGCCGCAATAGGAGAAGATTCCCTCGGTAACGACAGTCACCATGTCGACGCCGTCGACCTCCGCGGAGACGATGAATGGCGCCGGCTTGTAGTCGGGATAGGTCGTGCCCGCTCCGATCGCCGTCACAAAGGTTGAAGGCTCGTGGACGATCTTGCCGTCCCAGTCTTCCGTGCGGCTGAAGGGGACGAGCTTGCCGCCATGCGAGACGGTGCGCTCCAGGATCACGTGCGGATCGACGCGAACGAGCTTGCCGTCGTGGTTGGCGTAACGGTCGCAGGCGCCCGCCGCGCCCGGCTTGATGTAGCACATCACCGGACAGGCATCGCAGCGGATCTTGTCGACGGCAGCGCTCGTTGTTTCCATCACCATGTCAGAGCCAGCGGAGACCGCGGTTATCATTCGTATACGAACGATGTTGCGCGCGGTCCCGATAGCTGTCAAGCGGCGGTGCGGCGCAAAAGATGCGCCTGCCGCATAAAACCTCATATGCCTATCCGCTCTGTCCACAAAGAAGGCAGTCGCGCTGCAGTGCGGCATGACGGCTTGCACGTTTGTGTACAAACGGTATCGTCGCGACTTACAAATCGCGTGATGACAGGGCTTGGGAACGAGGATGACGCAGACACCGATCCGCCTCACCGTAAACGGCAGGATCCACGAGGTCACTGCGGCGCGAGACACGCCTCTGCTCTACGTGCTGCGCAACGACCTCGCACTCAACGGGCCGAAATATGGCTGCGGCCTCGGTGAATGCGGCACCTGTACTGTCCTGATCGACGGGGCCGCGGCGCGATCCTGCGTGATTCCCGTGAGCGGCTGCGCCGGCCGCGACATCGTGACGCTCGAAGGCCTCGGTACGCGCGACAGGCCTGATGTCGTGCAACAGGCCTTCATCGACGAGCAGGCCGCGCAATGCGGCTATTGCCTCAACGGCATGATCATGACCACCAAAGCGCTGCTCGCGATCAATCCGCGTCCGACCGAACAGGAGGCGCTGGCGGCGCTGCGCTACAATCTCTGCCGCTGCGGCACGCATGTCGAAATCCTGCGCGCCGTGATGCGCGCCTCCGGCCAGCTCACCGAGGCCGTTGATTGATGGCCTCCCCGCATCCGAACGGAACTGAGCGGCCATCCGGTTCGCTCGTCGTCATCAGCACCGTGGACGAGGTCACAACCGAGACCTATGTCCGCATCACCGCCGACGGCGCGGTCACTGCCTATAACGGCCATGTCGATCTCGGCACCGGCATCCGCACTGCGCTGGGCCAGATCGTTGCCGAGGAGCTGGATGTATCCTTTGCGCGCGTCGTCGTCGTGCTCGGCGATACCGCATTGGTGCCGAACCAGGGCGCGACGATCGCGAGCGAGACGATCCAGATCACGGCCGTGCCCTTGCGCAAGGCCGCAGCCCAGGCGCGCCACTTCTTGATCGCACGCGCGGCCGAGCGGCTCGAACTGCCGGCGGCCGACCTTAGGATCGACGACGGTCTCGTCCGGGGCCCCGACAATCGCAGCGTCAGCTATGGCGAACTGATCGGCGACGAGACGATCAGCCTCGAGCTTGCCGACGTCGTCGCGGTCAAGGCGGCCAGCGATTATGCCATCGTCGGCCAGTCGATGCCGCGGGTCGACGTGCCGGCCAAGGCCACGGGCGAGCTGACTTTCGTGCACGACGTCCGGGTATCAGGCATGCTCCACGGCCGCGTGGTGCGTCCGCCCTATGCCGGCGTCGATGCCGGTCCGTTCGTCGGCACCAGCCTGATCGCGGTGGACGAATCCTCCGTGCGCGACATTCCCGGCCTGGTGGCCGTGGTGCGGATCGGCGATTTCGTCGGCGTGGTCGCCGAGCGCGAGGAGAACGCGATCCGTGCGGCAGAGCAGCTCAAGGTGAGCTGGAAGCCGACGCCTGCGCTGACCGATCTCGCCGATGTCGAGACCGCGCTGCGCGCCAATCCATCGACGCCGCGCACGCTGATCGACAAGGGCGACGTCGATGCGGCAATATCAGGCGCGGCCAAGCCGATGCAGCGCACTTATGTCTGGCCATATCAGATGCACGCCTCGATCGGTCCGTCCTGCGCGGTCGCCGACTTCCAGGACGGCAACATCCGCGTCTGGTCCGGCACGCAGAACCCGCACGTGCTGCGCAGCGATCTGGCGCTGCTGATCGAGCGTCCCGAGAGCGAGATCGAGGTCGTCAGGCTCGAGGCCGCCGGCTGCTACGGCCGCAACTGTGCCGACGACGTCACGGCCGACGCGCTGCTGCTGTCGCGCGCGGTCGGCCGGCCCGTGCGCGTGCAATTGACGCGCGAGCAGGAGCACGCCTGGGAGCCCAAGGGCACCGCGCAGCTGATTGATGTCAATGGCGGCCTCGACGCGGACGGCGGCGTTGCTGCCTACGATCTCGCCACGCGTTATCCGTCGAATGCGGCGCCGACGCTGGCGCTGCTGCTGACGGGCCGCATCTCGCCCGAGCCTGCCGTGCTCCAGATGGGCGATCGCACCGCGATCCCGCCTTACGACTACGACAACATGCGTGTGGTCGCCCACGACATGCCGCCGATCGTGCGCGCGTCCTGGTTCCGCGGCGTCTCGGCGCTGCCGAACACCTTTGCGCATGAATCCGACATCGACGAGGCCGCGACCGAGGCTGGCGTCGACCCGATCGACTATCGCCTGCGCTACCTGAAGGAGCAGCGCGCGATCGATCTCGTCAATGCGGTCGCCGAGCGCGCTGGCTGGACGCCGCGACCGGTCCGCGAGGAGAAAGACGGCGAGGTCGTGCACGGGCGTGGCTTTGCCTATGCGCTCTATGTCCACAGCAAGTTCCCCGGCTATGGCGCTGCGTGGTCGGCCTGGGTCGCCGACGTCGCGGTGAACAAGACCACCGGCGACGTCAGCGTCACGCGCGTGGTCGCCGGGCAGGATTCCGGCTTGATGATCAATCCGGACGGCGTGCGCCACCAGATCCACGGCAACGTCATCCAGTCCACCAGCCGCGCGCTGATGGAGGAGGTCTCGTTCGAGCGCGGCACGGTGGCGGCGCGCGAATGGGGCGCCTATCCGATCATCCCCTTCCCCGACATGCCCAAGATCGACGTGCTGATGCTGCCGCGTCAGGACCAGCCGCCGCTCGGCGTCGGCGAGTCCGCATCGGTGCCGAGCGCGGCGGCGATCGCCAACGCGATCTTCGATGCCACCGGCGTACGCTTTCGCGAGCCGCCATTCACGCCGGAGCGCATTCTCAGGGGATTGCACGGCGATGCTGCGGCCACGCCGCAGGCCCTGCCCGCGCCTGCCACCCCGCCGCCATCACGCATCTGGGAGAACCCGTTCGCCAAACGCGCCGGCATCTTCGCGGCGATTGCGGCGGTCTGCACCGCTGCGATCGGCATCGGCGCGGCGCTTCTGCCGGGGCGCGCAATTCCCCCGATCGCCCGGCCCGACGCATCGGTCTATTCCGCAGCGACGATCGCGCGCGGCGAGCAGCTTGCAGCGCTCGGCAACTGCGCGGAGTGCCACACCAGTCTCACGGGCGTGCTCAATGCGGGCGGCCGCGCGCTGGAAACGCCGTTCGGCACGATCTACTCGACCAACATCACGCCCGATGTCGAGACCGGCATCGGCGCCTGGTCCTACCCCGCCTTCGAGCGCGCGATGCGCGACGGGCTGCATCGCGACGGACGGCAGCTCTATCCTGCCTTCCCCTACACGCATTTTTCGAAGACCAGCGAGGCCGACCTGCAGGCGCTCTATGCCTACCTGATGGCGCAGCCAGCGGTGCGCGCGACACAGCCTGCGAACACGCTAACCTTCCCTTTCAATCTTCGGCCGCTGCTCGCGGGATGGAACGCGCTGTTTCATGAGGCGGGTGAATTCAAGCCCGATCCCGTGAAGTCGGAGCTTTGGAATCGCGGCGCCTATCTGGTCGAAAGCCTCGGCCATTGCAGCGCCTGCCATTCGCCGCGCAATGCGCTCGCTGCCGAGCAGCGCGGGGCCTATCTCGCCGGCGGCTTTGCCGAGGGCTGGGAAGCGCCGGCGCTGACCTCGCTCTCCCGCGCACCGATCCCGTGGAGCGAGGACGAGCTGTTCGCGTATTTGCGCACCGGCCATTCCCGCTATCATGGCGTCGCGGCCGGCCCAATGGCGCCGATCGTCCGGGACCTCAAGGCCCTGCCCGACCAGGACCTCCGCGCAATGGCGGTCTATCTCAATTCGTTCAATGACACCGCGAGTGACAGACAAACCCAAGACGCGCTCGCGACGAAACTCGAGAACGCGACGCAAGTCATCGTCGCCGCGTCCACCGGCGCGCGGCTCTATCAGGGCGCCTGCGCCGTCTGCCACGAGGTCGGCGGCCTGCCGCTGTTTGGCACCCGGCCCCCGCTCGCGCTCAACAGCAATCTGCACAGCGAATCGCCGGACAATCTCGTGCAGGTCATCCTGCACGGCATCACCGAACCCGTCTCCAGCGATCTCGGCTACATGCCCGCCTTCAAGGGCAGCATGAGCGACGCGCAGGTCGAGGAGCTCGTCGCCTTCCTGCGCAAGCAGTTCGCGCCGGACAAGCCGGCGTGGACGGGCGTGCGCGAGACGATCGCGCGCGCACGCGCATCCGCAAATTAGCCGTGCTTCTTGATCTCCACCTGCGGCGTGCCGTGGATGTGGAATGACTTCGATCGTCTTCAGGCCCCAGGCCTGGCCCTTCTTGCGCTCCTCCTCGGTCCACACGATCGGCTTCCAGTCCGGCGCGAGGATGAGACGTGCGCCAGCATTGGCGACCTCGACGCGGTTGCCGCCGGGTTCGTAGACATAGAGGAAGAAAGTCTGCTGGATCGCGTGCTTGTGCGGGCCGGTCTCGATATGCACGCCGTTCTCCAGGAAGATATCTGCCGCGCGAAGAATCTCCTCGCGGCTGTCGAGCGCGTAGGTGACGTGGTGGAATCGGCCGGGCGTGCCTGAATGATCGAGTGAATAGGCGAAGTCGTAGCTCTTGTTCGACATCGTCAGCCACATTGCGGCTTCACGGCCGTCGTTGAGCACGATCTGCTCGGTGAGACGGCAGCCGAGATAATTCTCGAAGAACTCGCGGTTGGCCTTGATGTCGACGGCGAGGCAGTTGAGATGGTCGAGCCGGCGGACGTTGACGCCGCGCGCCGGAAAACGCTGGGCCTGGTTCTTCAATGCGGGCTTCAGCTCCGGCGGCGCCTGGTACCATTCGGTCTCGTAATAGAGCTCGACGATGTGACCATCGGGATCGCGGCAGCGGAAGGTCGGCCCCTGCCCCATGTCGCCATCGATCCAGCCGATGTCGAAGCCGGAGCCCTTCAACGCGGCGACGCGGCGCTCCAGCGCCTGCTGGCTGCGCGCGCGCAGCGCCATGTGCTCCATGCCCGACGTCTTCGACGCCGTGAGCTTGAGCGAATAGCGCTCGTAATCGTCCCAGCCGCGCAAATAGACCGACTCGCCTTTCTGCCCGCTGACGGTCATGCCCATGACATCGACGAAGAACTTCAGGCTTTCGTCAGGCTTGGGCGTCAAGAGCTCCATGTGGCCGAGATGGGCGAGATCGAGGATCGGTTCGGGCTGCATGCTTTCCTCCAAACGTGGCCGCCAAGCGTGGCTACGATCAAGCGTGGCTGCGATCCGCGGGACCGGATCACGCAATCGGGCGCGGGACGCAAATCGGCGCGCGGGGGCGCTGTGGGACGCGGCCCATTTGTACTAATGTACAAATGATTAGGTCTCGTCAACAAATCTAAGTCGTCACCCGAACCGGATGACCCGACTTGCAGGATGACAATTGTTCCCCGCGCGTCGCGCCTGATGCCCGAATGGTAAAATATTCCCTAAGACCGCCGCGCCACCCCAACGGAACGTAAAAATTGCAGCATTTTTCCCGACGATTCCGCCCATAACTATGTATTGGCGACACGGCTCCCGACCGAATTACGGCGGATTTAACGAAGCGGCCGGGCCTGCGGCTTAACCGTTTGTGCAGCGACGGCCGCGCATAGTCCGGATCAAATCCCTTGCTCTTGCCAGGTTCATTGATCGTGACATCCTTTGGACGCGTGATTTCGGTTCGCGGATCGCTCGCCCGGGTCGGGCTTCTGGCGGAAGGCCGGATGCCGATCTCGGAGGTTCGGGCGACCGTCGGCCGTTTCGTCAGTATCCGCTGCGCCAGCTCGGTCATCGTCGCGATGATCACCGAGGTCTCCTGCGAAAACCTGTCGAGCACCGACAATTACATCGCGATCGCCTCGGTCGACCTGCTCGGCGAGATCCTCAACGCCGCCGACAAGGCCAAATTCCAGCGCGGCGTGACCAACTATCCGACCATCGGCGATGCCGTTGACCTGATCACGAGCCAGGAGCTGCGCACGATCTATGCTCCGACCGGGTCGGACCAGATCAATGTCGGCTTCCTTCAGCAGGACCGCTCGGTCGTCGCCTATGTCGACGTCGAGGAAATGCTGTCCAAGCACTTCGCGGTGCTGGGATCGACCGGCGTCGGCAAATCGACCGGCGTCTCGCTCCTGCTCAACGAGATCCTGAAGGCGCGCCCGAACCTGCGCATCTTCCTGCTCGACGTGCACAACGAATATGGCCGCTGCTTCGGCGATCGCGCGCTGGTGCTCAACCCACGAAACCTGAAGCTGCCGTTCTGGCTGTTCAACTTCGAGGAAATCGTCGACGTGCTGTTCGGCGGCCGCGCCGGCGTGCCCGAGGAGCTCGACATCCTCGCCGAGGTGATCCCGCTCGCCAAGGGCGTCTACACCCAGTACCAGAACGCCGACCGCATCGGTCTCAAGCGCATCGATCCCAAGCAGATCGGCTACACCGTCGACACGCCGGTGCCCTATCGCCTGGTCGACCTGCTGTCGCTGATCGACGAACGCATGGGCAAGCTCGAGAACCGCTCCTCGCGCATCATCTATCACAAGCTGATCTCGCGCATTGAGGCCGTCCGCAACGACCCGCGCTACGCCTTCATGTTCGACAACGCCAATGTCGGCGGTGACACCATGGCGGAGGTGATCAGCCATCTGTTCCGCCTGCCGGCTAACGGCAAGCCGATGACGGTGATGCAGCTCGCCGGCTTCCCGGCCGAGGTGATCGATTCCGTCGTCTCGGTGCTGTGCCGTATGGCCTTCGACTTCGGCCTGTGGAGCGACGGCGTCTCGCCGCTGCTGTTCGTCTGCGAGGAAGCGCATCGCTACGCCTCCGCCGACCGCAACATCGGCTTCGGCCCGACCCGCAAGGCGGTGTCGCGCATCGCCAAGGAGGGGCGCAAATACGGCGTCTATCTCGGCCTCATCACGCAGCGCCCCGCAGAGCTCGACGCCACCATCATCTCCCAGTGCAATACGCTGTTCACGATGCGTCTTGCCAACGATCGCGACCAGGCGCTGCTGCGCGCCGCCGTGTCAGACGCGGCCGCGAACCTCCTGTCCTTCGTGCCCTCGCTCGGCACCCGCGAGGTGCTGGCGTTCGGCGAAGGCGTCGCGCTGCCGACGCGGCTGCGTTTCAAGGAGGTGCCGCCGCACCAATTGCCGCGCGGCGAAGCCACCATCAGCAGCGTGCCCTCGGTCACCTCCGGTCACGACATGCATTTCGTCAGCGCCGTGCTCGAACGCTGGCGCGGCGCCACCTCGCAGCGCGACGTTCCGAACGATCCGGTTTTCGCGGCACCGCCTGCCAAGACGATGTCCAGCCTCGAGGCCCCGATGCTGCAACCCTCGATGGGGCTCGATCCCGACCGCTTCTCGCTGCTGAAGAAGCCGTTGCGGTAAGGCCGCGCTCGCGCTTCAAGCACACTGCCATGCCCCGCGACCCGGCTACGCCAAGGCTTCGCCGAGGTTGTGGTCTAGGGGCGCCGAAGCTTTAGCGTAGGCGGCAGGCGGGGCATCCCGTACGCCGCAGCTTCTCGGTTCAATCACACCCGCCTCTGGAATACTGGATCGCCCGATTAAATCGAGCGATGACAGCCAGGATGTGGCACGTTGAGACGGCCGCCCGCATCGATTATGTTTGCCGGACCAAGCCGCGCTGTCGACCCGGCTGGCGAATTTCACGGGCATGCGACCGAACGGGGACGACTGCCGAAGAAGTGATCGACCGGCTATGACCGAACTCGACTGGCCCGAAATCCTGCTGCGTCTCGGCAGCGCCACGCTCGCCGGCGGCGCGATCGGCCTGAACCGCGATCTGCAGGGCAAGCCGATCGGGCTGAAGACGCTCGGCATCGTCGGGCTCTCCACCGCGGCCGTCGTGCTGCTCGCCGTCGAGTTCGCCGAGCCCGGCAGCATCAACGATGCGGCAAGTCGGGTGATCCAGGGCATCCTGACGGGGATCGGCTTCCTCGGTGCCGGCGTCATTGTCCACGAGAGCAAAGGTTTTCGCGTGAGCGGCCTGACCAGTGCGGCCTGTACGTTCCTTGCCGCCTGCCTCGGCATTATCTGCGGCGCCGGACAATGGAAGATCGTCGCAGCCGCGCTGGCGCTCGCCTTCGTTCTGCTGACGGTCGGCCGCCCCGTCGAGAGCTGGCTGCACCGGATCCTCGGTGGCAAGGACGAGTTCGCACGAAGCGGCCTCAGAGCAGGGGCCTGAACGCAGCGCTTAGGCGGCTCCGGCTAACCTCGCACTCTCCGCGCCGCTCAGGTCTTGCGCCGCAGGCTCCAGAGACTCCCGGCGAGCAGGACGGCGGTCACGAGCAGGATGGCGACGAAGGTCTGGATGATGGTGAAGTTCAGCGCATCCCGCGCGACGAACAGCGCGGTGATGGCTCCGGCCAGAACAAACAGAATGCGAAGGATCAGGCTCATCGCCGCGTCTCCGGGTCGGCATGATCCGGAGCCCACTAGCCTTCCGCATTGGACACAATGCGTGTTCGCCCCTCATGCATCGTGACCCTAGCGGCCTGCGCCAGACAGGATTTGCGACATATCAAGGACCCGCGCGCCATCAGGACGCAGGACCTGAGAACCCGCGGATGCGGCTCACCGGCGCGCGAGGCCCGAAGTGATCGCGCGACCGATGCGTTGCGTGCGGCTGCGAAGCGCTATGCCGCTAGTGCTTTGCCATCAACTCGAGTGCCGGAGCAAAGCGCTCGGCGAACGTCAATGTCTTGGCGTGGTGAACTGCGGCAAACGAGGCCGAAACCCCTGCTGACGCGAGGGCGAGCAAGGCAACAGCGAAAAACAGACGGCGCATTCCTGCCTCCTGTGTGAGCCCGATCACCCCAAAGGATGGGACGGCTCTGTTTCAGGAGCGCTTCATGCGGGCGGAAAATGATTTCGCTCAAGAGGCTGTGATGAGGTCCGGATTGCGGTACCGCATGCGGTACAGATGCGCCCCTAATCATCGTCCGCCGGCCCACACCAGCCGGGCAGATAGATCGCATCCTTGCTTCTCGCCGAGGACAGGGCCTTCTCGAGCGCCTTGTCGAAATCGGCATCGATCACCTTGCGCGAGAGTTTTCGGCGCAGATAGTCGGCCCACAGGAATTCGGAGAACGGCGTCGTATCCTTGGCGAAGCCGCCGATGCGGCGGAGCTCGCCGGCGAGGCTGCGGAAGGGGTCATCCTTGAGGTCGGCCACCGATTTCGGCAGGTCGCGGAACGGCCGCCTTTCGCCCTTGGCGTCATAGGGATAGACCCAGCGCTTGTTGTCCATGACGCCCCAGAAGGCCTCGCGCTCGACCATTCTGAGGTCGCCAACGATGGTCACCAGCACGTCCTTGACGCCCTCGTCATGCAGCGCGCGGCCGAGATGATGATGGTCGATCACGTAATAGCGCAGGTCCGGACCGTAGACGACGGGGATCATGTGCTTGCCGAGCAGGTCGGCCTGCTTGTTGCTGTCGCGCTGGCGCCAGCGCTTGCGCTTCTCCTTGACCTCTCGCATGCCGACCGTCATCTGCGTCGGCCGAAGCGACAGGATCGGGACCGGATGCACTCTCGGCTCGCGCGTATTGGTCATGGTCGAACGGTCCCTTGCAATTGGTGGAAACAGGTTCCCTGGACTATGCCATGGTCCGAGGGGAGGCAAAATGCGTTGGGCTGCAGGCCGAGATCACAAGCCGATGTGGACGGGAAATGCCGGCGCGAGCTTCCCAGCCGTTGTTGCAACGCAATCCGCGCATTCCTGACCGCGTCGCGGCCGGCTGTTTGACAGCGCCTATGCAGAATAGTGCGAACAGGAAATGCAGCTACGCGTTGAGAAGATTTTCTGCAACAGGTTCGTCGCGTGTGCTATCTAAAAATCGCTGCTTCGGAGTGATCCCCGCCCCATGACAACCCAGCGGCCCATAAGCTCTGATGACGAGCACCGGGTGCTCCAGTTCAGGCCGCGCACCTCGCCTTCCCCGGTGGTTCGCCGGGGCAACGGCACCGTGCAGCAATTGCGCGCACCCGAGCCACTCGACCTGACGCGCTACGAGCAGCCTCGCACCGAACCGGACGATTTCCGCCACCGCATGCTCGCCAATATCGCGGCGCTCGCCTTCACCATCGCGCTGACCGCGATCGGAATCTGGCTCGCCGTGAGCATCGCGGACCTGCGCCGGACCCAGGATTGCGTGCTGATGGGCCGCCGCGACTGCGTCAAGATCACGACGCCGCATATTTAGCCCCGGCGGACGGGCTATGGCGGGCATCCCCAGCCCTGGTCTGCTCGCCGGCCCGGCTCCATTGAACTCAGGGCGGCGCTCCGATATACGGGCTTTCGACCCGGCCAGAGGGGGGTTTGAGGGCGTCATCAGGGGCGCGATGCCCACCCACCGCGCCACTCTGGAAATCTGACAAATACATGCAATATATCAAAGGCTTAGTGATGTCTTCCACATTCGATCAGGTCGCCACGATCATCGCTGAAACCTGCGACATCCCGCGCGACACGATCACGCCGGATAGTCATGCCATCGATGATCTCGGCATCGACAGCCTCGATTTCCTTGATATCGCCTTCGCAATCGACAAGCAGTTCGGCATCAAGCTGCCGCTGGAAAAGTGGACCCAGGAGGTCAACGACGGCAAGGCGACCACTGAGCAGTATTTCGTGCTGAAGAACCTGTGCGCGCGGATCGACGAGCTCGTCGCGGCCAAGGGCGCGAGCGCCTAAGCGCGCGGCCATGCAACTCGAATACTTCCACATGATCGATCGTATCGTCGACCTCAAGGTCGACGAAAAGACGATCGTCGTCGAGGCCCAAGTCCCGAAGGAGAGCACCGTCTTCGAGGGGCACTTCCCAGGTTATCCCTTGATGCCCGGCGTGCTCCTGATCGAATCGATGGCGCAAGCCTCCGGCTGGCTTCAGCTCGGCGTGTTCAAGTTCGAGCGCATGCCGATCCTGGCCGCCGTGAAGGAGGCCAAGGTCCGCGGTTCGGTCTACCCGGGCGATCTCATGAGCATCGAAGCGAGCCTTACCCATGAAGGCTCGGGCTATGCCATGACCGAAGCCAAGATCAGGGTCGGCGGCAAGCTGCGCGCAAACTCGGCACTCACCTTCACACTGATCCCCTTCCCCAATGCGGATATGCGCGGCTACATGGACGCGTTCGCCAAGCGCATCGGCTTTCCGCAACAGACTGTATCGCCATGACTGAGACTGCTTCGAAGCCCGCCCAGACGGAAGTCTGGATCACCGGCATTGGCCTTGCCACCTCGCTCGGCGAAGGGCTCGACGCCAACTGGGCCGCGCTCCAGGAGAAGCGCATCAATGTCGACGAGAAGGGCTTTGCGCCCTACATCGTGCATCCCTTGATGCCGGTCTCTTTCGACAGCCAGATTCCGAAGAAGGGCGACCAGCGCCAGATGGAAGCCTGGCAGCGTATCGGCACCTATGCCGCGGGCCTTGCGCTCGATTCCGCCGGGATCAAGGGCAACAAGGACATCCTGTCGAAGATCGACATGGTGATCGCCGCCGGCGGCGGCGAGCGCGACCTCAACGTCGACACCGGCGTGCTCACGGCCGAGGCCAAGGGCGCCAACGCGCCCGGCTTCCTCAACGAGCGGCTGATGAGCGATCTGCGCCCCACCCTGTTCCTGGCCCAGCTTTCCAACCTACTCGCCGGCAACATCGCCATCGTCCATGGTCTCGGCGGCACCTCGCGCACCTTCATGGGTGAAGAGGTCGCCGGCGCCGACGCCGCCCGCATTGCGCTCGCGCGCATTGCCTCGGGCGAGAGCGACATCGCGCTGGTCGGCGGCTCGCACAATGGCGAGCGCAAGGACCTGCTGGTCCTCTACGAATTCGGCGACTTCAACCTGAAGGACAAGTTCGCTCCGGTGTGGGCGCGCAAGGACCATCCCGGCTTCGCGCTCGGTTCGGCCGGCGCCTTCCTGGTGCTGGAATCGCGGGCGCATGCAGAGGCGCGCGGCGCCAAGCCGTTCGCGAAGCTGTCGAGCGTCGTTGCCGACCTCGCCCGGCGCAAGCAGGGTGGCGACATGACTGCGACGCTGGAGAAGCTTTGGGAAAAGCTGCCCAAGCGCGCGGGCAAGGGCGCGATCATATCGGGCGCGACCGGCGCCGAGCCCGCGACCTCGGAAGAGCGCAGCTTCCTGAAGAGCCATGCCGATCTCCCGGTGCGCTCGACCGGCACGATGTTCGGCCACACCATGGAAACGCAATTCCCGCTCGGCATTGCCCTCGCCGCACTGTCGATCTCGCGCGGCGCGCTGTTCCCGCCGAATGATTCGACGGGGACCGAGATTGAAATGCAGGGCGCACCCACCCAGATCGTGGTGGTAGGGGCCGGACACTGGCGCGGCGAAGGCATGGCGCTGGTCGAGGCAGTGAGCTAGCTGAATCGGGGATCGACATGACTGCACCACGCGACAAATTCGGGCGTCCCGTCGTCGTCGTCACCGGCATGGGCATCATGACCTCGCTCGGCGCCGGCAAGGCCGACAATTGGGCGAAGCTGGTCGCCGGCGAATCCGGTATTCGCACCATCACGCGCTTTCCGATCGACGGCCTCAGGACCACGATGGCCGGTACGGTGGATTTCGTCAGCGTCGATCCGTTCTCCTCCACCGCGCTCTCGGAGCGGATGGCCGAGCTGGTGACGGAGGAAGCGCTCGAGCAGGCCGGCATCGGCGCCAAGGCGGATTTCCCTGGTCCCCTCTTCCTCGCGGTTGCACCGGTCGAGGTCGAATGGCCGCAGCGTCGCGAACTCGGTCGCGCCGTCGGCCAGCTCGACATCACCTATGACGATCTGCTGCGCATTTCCGGCGGCGGCAAGTACAGCGCCTACCATCATCGCTTCATGTTCGGCTCTGTCGCCGCGCATCTCGCCGAGACGTTCGGCACCAAGGGCTCGCCGATCTCGCTGTCGACGGCCTGCGCCTCGGGCGCGACCTCGATCCAGCTCGGCGTCGAGGCGATCCGCCGCGGCGAGACAGACGCCGCGCTGTGCGTCGCGACCGACGGCACCGTGAACCCGGAAGCGCTGGTGCGCTTCTCGCTGCTTTCGGCGCTGTCGACCCAGAACGATCCGCCGCAGGCGGCCTCCCGCCCCTTCTCCAAGAACCGCGATGGTTTTGTGATGGCCGAAGGCGCCGGCGCGCTGGTGCTCGAAAGCTACGAGGCGGCGACTGCGCGCGGCGCAAAGATCCTCGGCGTGATCGCCGGCTGCGGCGAGCTCACCGATTCCTTCCATCGCACCCGCTCCTCGCCCGATGGCAAGCCGATCATCGGCTGCATGAACAAGACGCTGGCCGATGCCGGCATGACGCCGGACCAGATCGACCACATCAACGCGCACGGCACCTCGACACCCGAAAACGACAAGATGGAGTTCAACACGACATCGGCGGTGTTCGGCGAGCTCGCGCAGAAGATTCCGGTCACCTCCAACAAATCGATGGTCGGCCACACGATCTCGGCTGCCGGCGCGGTCGAGGCGATCTTCTCGCTGCTCACGCTCGAGCACCAGCGCATCCCGCCGACGATCAACTACGAGACCCCGGATCCCACGATCCTGTTCAACGTCGTCGGCAACAAGGCGCGCGATGCCCGCGTCACTGCGGTGATGTCGAACTCGTTCGGCTTCGGCGGCCAGAACGCCTCGCTGATCCTGACTCGCGAACCGGCCTGACCGGACGCATGGCGCTGCTGACTGCGAGGACGAAAGCCCGCGCGCGGGAGGCTGCCAAATCGATCGGAGGCAGCCTGATCGGCGCCGCCACGGTCGGCCTGCTGCGCACCACGCGCTATTTCGATCCGGTCAAGACCTCGGATTTTTTCGCACGCGTCGTAAAGCTGATCGGGCCGCGCCTGCGTGAGCATCGCATCGGCCGCGCCAACCTCACCGCGGCCTTCCCCGAGAAGTCGCCGGAAGAGATCGAAAACATCCTGATGGGCGTGTGGGACAATCTCGGCCGCGTCGGCGCCGAGTTCGCCCATATCGACCATGTCTGGGATTATGACCGCGATCACCCGGAAAAGAGCCGGATCGAATTGTCGCCGCGCAGCATCGAGTTGTTCGACCAGATCCGCGACGACGGCAAGCCTGCGCTGATCTTCGCCGCGCATCTCGCCAACTGGGAATTGCCGGCGCTCGCCGCCGTCGCGCATGGGCTGGATACCGCGATCCTCTATCGCCGGCCGAACATCGCCGCTGCCGACCGCATCATCCAGGAGATGCGTCAGGTCAACATGGGCACGCTGATCCCTGCGGGGCGCGACGCGCCGCTTCGCCTTGCGCAGGCGCTGAAGGACGGCAAGCACGTCGCCATGCTGATCGACCAGTACCTCACCGCCGGCGTCGAGGTCACCTTCTTCGGGCGCAAGACCCGCGCCAACCCGATGCTGGCCCGCCTGCTGCGCCAGATCGAATGCCCGATCCACGGCGTCCGCATCATACGCCTGCCTGGTGGCCGCTTTCGCGGCGAGCTGACCGAGGAGATCAAACCGGTCCGCGATGCCGACGGCAAGATCGACATCCAGGGTACGACGCAGGCGATCACGAGCGTCGTGGAAAGCTGGGTGCGCGAGCATCCCGAGCAGTGGCTGTGGTTGCATAGAAGGTGGCGGTAGGCGCGGACGTTACTTGGCAAGAGGTCGCATTCGGACTCGACCGGGCTCGATCACCGAGAAATGTCCCGCCCAATCGTCACGACCCAAGACCAGATCGGCGATCACTTTGCCGATCCGCCCAGGAGCAGGCGGAGGAACACGCAAGAGCACGATGCCGCATGTGGAGGGAAGCGAAGACGCTTTCGCCAGCTCCCCAAAATCCTTGTCGAAGGTGAGCAAGATTCGTCTTTCTTTCGACGCTTGCGCCAACACTTCGTGGTCGCTGGCTGCCGGGTGCAGACGTCCTGATCCAGACGACATCATGACCAGACGCACGAAGTGCGGCTACTGCGGAACCAGGAAAATTCTCATCGGCCAGGAAGCGCATCTCAGGCAGCGCTTGGATGAACCCTTTCGACACTCAGCGAATCGCGTGCGTAAGCCAGGCACGCAAGAATGTCGTCGCGTGAAATGCCGGGGTAATTGGCCAAGATGTCGGCCTCGCTCCAGCCGTCCGCCATCAACCCAATGATGAACTCCACCGCAATGCGCGTCCCGGTGATCACCGGCTTGCCGGCAAGCACATCAGGCGCAAGCGAGATGCGAGGATGATCCGTCATTGCTCAAGGCCTAGTCTGTTCAGCTGAGGCAGATAATACACCAATTCGGGCGGGATAGCGAATTTGGAACCTGCCTTTCGATCTACCTTCCCGTCTTCACCTTGGTCCAGAGCCTATTGATGATGCGCTGGGTCGCCGGCTCGCGCGCCGTGATGACGAACAGTTTTGCGAGCGTCGCCTCGTCCGGATAGATGTTCTTGTCGTTCAGGATATTCGGATCGACCAGCTTCTGGCTGGCGAGGTTACCGTTGGCGTAGGACAAAAAGTCCGAGTTCTTGGCGGCGACGTCGGGCCGGTAGAGATAGTTGATCAGCTCGTAGGCCTCATTGACGTTCTTGGCATCGGCGGGGATCGCAAGATTGTCGAAAAACATCTGCGCGCCCTCTTTGGGAATCGCGTAGCCGATCTCGATGCCGCTCTTGGCTTCCGCAGCGCGGGCGCGAGCCTGCATGATGTCGCCGGACCAGCCGACCACGAAGCAGATCTCGCCAGTCGCGAGCGCGCTCAGATATTCGGAGGAGTGGAACTTGCGCACGGACGGGCGGACCTTGGCGACGGCGTCGGCGGCCTTCTCGAGGTCGGCCTGCTTGGTCGAGTTCGGATCGAGCCCGAGATAGTTTAGCGCCGCCGGAAAGATGTCGTCGGCGGAGTCGAGCATGTGCACGCCGCAGTCTCTGAATTTTGCCAGGTTCTCTGGCTTGAACACGATGTCCCAGCTGTCGATCTTCGCGTCCGGTCCCAGGATCTGCTTCACCTTGGCGACGTTGTAGCCGATGCCCGTCGTGCCCCACATGTAGTTGGCGGCGTAGACATTGCCGGGATCGTAGGTCGCAAGATGCTTGGTCACCATCGGCCAGGCATTGGCGAGGTTCGGCAGCTTCGACTTGTCGAGCTTCTGGAAGATGTTGGCCTTGATCTGGCGCTGCAGGAAATAGGCGGTGGGCACCACGACGTCGTAGCCGGACTTGCCGGCCATCAGGCGTGTCTCCAGCGTCTCGTTGGCATCGAAGGTGTCGTAGACCACCTTGATGCCTGTCTCCTTGGTGAAGGCCTCAAGGACATCCGGCGCCATGTAGTTGGACCAGTTGTAGAAGTTGACGACCCGCTCCTCGGCCTTGGCGGGAGCGGAGAGCAACGTCAGCGCTGCGGCGATTGCAAGACCGAGGCAAAGCCTGGAGCGGCCGACGTTTGTCATCTCAAATCTACCTCTTGCGGCCGCGCACCGCGTCCGACAGCCGCTCCAGTGCGGTGTCGAGGGTCTCGTCCTTCTTGGCAAAACAGAAGCGGACCACTGATGTCACCGGGTCCTGCTCGTAGAAGGCCGAGACCGGGATCGCCGCCACCTTGTAATCCCTGACGATCCGCCAGCAGAACTCGGTGTCGCTCTCGTTGAGTCCGAGCGGCGACAGGTCGACGGTGAGGAAGTAGGTGCCTTGCGACTTCAGCACGGGGAAGCCGAGGCTCTCCAGCCCCCTGGTCAGACGGTCCCTGCTCCGCGTCAAATCCTTGCGCATCGACAGGAAGTAGTCGTCGGATTTGCCGAGGCCGTAGGCGACGGCGGCCTGCAGGTTCGGCGCGGTGGTGAAGGTCAGGAACTGGTGCACCTTGGCAGCAACGCGCAACAGCGGCGGCGCGGCGCAGACGAAGCCGATCTTCCAACCCGTGAGCGAGAAGATCTTGCCGGCCGAGCCGACCTTGATGGTGCGCTCGCGCATGCCGGGGATGGTGATCAGCGGAATGTGCTTGTGCTCGTCGAAGGTGACGTGCTCCCAGACCTCGTCGCAGATCGCGATGACGTCGAATTCCTGGCAGTAGCGCGCCAGCAGCTCGAGGTCCTCGCGCGGATACACAACCGCCGAGGGATTCAAGGGGTTGTTGAACAGCACCGCCTTGGTCTTTGAATTGAAGACGCTTTTCAGCATGTCCTCATTCAACCGCCAATGCGGCGGCTCGAGGCGGACGAGGCGCGGAATGCCGCCGGCCTGGCGGATGATCGGCAAATAGGAATCATAGACCGGCTGGAAGCAGACCACCTCGTCGCCGGGCTGGACCACCGCGAGAATCGCCGAGGTCAGCGCCTCGGTGCCGCCGGAGGTCACCATCACCTCGCTCATCGGATCGAGCTTGAGCCCGTGCCAATGGCCGTAATGGGTCGCGATCGCCTGGCGCAGCTCCGGCAGGCCCATCATCGAGGGGTATTGGTTGTAGCCGTTCAGCGAGGCCTCGGCCGCGGCGCGGCGGATGTCCTCGGGGCCGGGATCGTCGGGAAAGCCCTGGCCGAGATTGATGGCGGCATTGTCGCGCGCAGCCTGCGACATCGCCTCGAAGATGGTGACGGGAAGGTCGGCGAAGACCTTGTTCAGGGAAGAGCCTTTGGACATCGGGTGGGTCAGCCACCGACCTTGCTGGGAAGACCGGCCGCCTTCCAGCCCAGCATGCCGCCGGCCAGATGCTTGTCGTAAGGCAGGCCCGCCGCCTGCGCGGCCAGCGAGGCTGTCACCGAGCGCTTGCCCGAGCGGCAGGCGAACACGACCTCCTTGCCTTGGGGATCAGGGATCGCCTTGGGATCGAAGGTCGAGAGCGGAACCACGACGCCATAGGGATAGGCTTCGGCCTGAACCTCGTTCGGCTCACGGACATCGACAAGCAGATAGCGCCCTTCCGCGACACCTTTGGAGACCTCGTCCGGGGTCAGATCCTGTACCTGATTTGCCACATCATCCTCCAACGTCGCAGGCATATGCCGGGGCGCCCCCGGCCGGCGGGCAACCTCGCCTCTCGGGACGCGAAAATCAAGCGCTACAAAGGCTTGAGCCACGCGGCGCAAGTTAAAGCTAAATCGCAGCGACTTGAAGTGCAGGTTTCAGATGCCTGAAACTCCTGCTTCAACTCCCGCCACGCATTCGGTGTCATTCCCCGCGAAGGCGGGGAATCCAGTACGCCGCGGCTCCTCGGTTCTAGCCGCACCGTCTCTGGAATACTGGATCGCCCGGTCCAGTGCGCAAGTGCGCACAAGGCCGGGCGACGACAGCGATGGGAGCTAGATCGTCACCTGCGTGCCGACCTCGACCACGCGGCCTGAGGGGATCTGGAAATAGTCGGTGGCATCGTTCGCCGAGCGGCTCAGCGAGATGAACAGCCGGTCCTGCCAGCGCGGCATGCCGGAATGCGCGGCGGGCTTCAGCGCCCTGCGCGACAGGAAGAACGAGGTCGACATGATGTCGAACTGCCAGCCGAGCTTGCGCGCGATCGCCAGCGCCTTGGGCACGTTGGGCGATTCCATGAAGCCGAACTTCAGCGTCACCTTGGTGAAGGTCGGTGAGATCTGCTCCAGCCTCACCCGCTCGGTCGGGTCGATGCGCGGGGTCTGCGCGGTCTCGATGGTGAGAATGACGTTCTTCTCGTGCAGCACCTTGTAGTGCTTCAGACTATGCATCAGCGCGGTCGGCGCGCTGAGCGGGTCCGAGGTCAGGAACACGGCGGTGCCGGGCACGCGCTGGGGCGGTCGCTTCTCCAGCATTGCCACGAGGTCGGCGAGCGGGAACTCGAGCTTGCGCGACTTATCGAACAAGAGCCGGCTGCCGCGCCGCCACGTATACATCAGGAGGATCATGAGCGCGCCGAGCGCCAGGGGCACCCAGCCGCCTTCGAAGACCTTGAGCAAGTTCGCGGCGAGGAAGGTCAGGTCGAGGAATAGGAACGGCACAATCAGGGCGGCGGCCGCGACCGGCGACCACCGCCAGACCTTCCAGATCACGACAAAGCCCATCATCGCCGTGACCACCATGGTGCCGGTGACGGAGATGCCGTAGGCCGACGCCAGCGCGCTGGAGGAGCGGAACAGCAGCACCAGCAGCACCACCGCGACTAGCAGCAACTGGTTGATGCGCGGGATGAAGATCTGGCCGGAATGGGCTTCCGACGTATGGCGAATTTCGAAGCGTGGCAGCAGCCCGAGCTGGATCGCCTGGCGCGTCAGCGAATAGGCACCGGTGATCACCGCCTGGCTCGCGATCACCGTCGCCATGGTGGCCAGCACAACCATGCTGCCGCGGAAAAAGCCTTGCGGAAACAGCTGGAAGAACGGGCTCACGATCGCGCCGGGATCGCCGAGCACGAGAGCGCCCTGCCCCAGATAATTCAGCGCCAGCGATGGCAGCACGATCGACAGCCAAGCGGTCTGGATCGGCCGCTTGCCGAAATGACCAAGGTCGGCATAGAGCGCCTCGGCGCCGGTCACAGCCAGAAACACCGCACCCAGCGTGATGAAGCCGATGATGCCATGGTGCAGCATGAATGACACGGCGTAGAGGGGGTTCAACGCGAGCAGCACCTGCGGCTGCTGGATAATCGGATGGATCGCCGCCGCCGCGAGGACTGCGAACCAGACGCACATGATCGGCCCGAAGAAGGCCGCAACGCGCGCCGTGCCGCGTGACTGCACGGCGAACAGACAAACCAGGATAAGGACGGTCAGCGGAACGATGTAAGGCTCGAACGTCAAGGTGACGTCCTTCATGCCTTCGATCGCCGACAGAACCGAGAGCGCCGGTGTGATCACGGCATCGCCGTAGAACAGCGCGCCGGAGATGATGCCGAGCAGGACGATGGTCGCCCCGCCCGTGCCGACCGCGCGCTGGGCCAGTGCCATCAGTGCGAGCGTGCCGCCCTCGCCATTGTTGTCGGCGCGGAGCAGGATCACGACGTATTTGAGTGTCACCACGACGATGAGCGCCCACAGGATCAGCGAGAGCACGCCGAGCACGGCGGCCTGCGTCGGCAACCCGTCTGCGCCTGAGGCGGCCATCACCGCCTCGCGGAATGCGTAGAGCGGGCTGGTGCCGATATCGCCATAGACGACGCCGATGCTGCCAAGCGTCAGCGCACCGAATCCGGCTGTGGTGTGGGCGTCGCCATGCCCGTTGGCCGCCGCCGTCTCCGGGGCGGGAACTGCTACGTCACTGGTCATGGGAGAGCCCGATGGCCTCAAAATGCTTCACTGCACAACGGCGGAAGAGCGCGCGGGCTTATAGTCCTGCGCTGCCAGCATAGCCTAGCCCGATTCTGGGCCCTTACCATGCAAATTAGCATAGGTCCGCCAATTGCGGTCAAATGGTGACTTGGGTGCCGACTTCAACCACCCGCCCGGTGGGAATCTGGAAATAGTCGGTAGCGTCATTGGCGGACCGGCTCAGCGCAATGAAGAGATGGTCCTGCCAGAGCGGCATGCCCGATTGCGCCGAGGCCTTCAGCGACCTCCGCGACACGAAGAACGACGTCGACATGATGTCGAACTGCCAACCCTGCTTGCGCGCAATCGCGAGCGCCTTGGGCACGTTCGGCTGCTCCATGAAGCCGAAGCGCAGGCGGACCTTCGAGAATTTGTCGCTGATCTTCTCCATGCGGAACCGCTCCGACAGGTCGACCCGCGGCGTATGCGCGGTCTCGATGGTCAGGATCACGTTGTGCTCGTGCAGCACCTTATTGTGCTTGAGATTGTGCAGCAGCGCGGTCGGGACGAACGAGGGATCGCTGGTCAGGAACACCGCGGTGCCCTTGACGATGTGCGGCGGCCGCTTCTCCAGGCTCCGGATCAGATCGTCCAGCGGCACCTCGATCCGGCGCGTCTTCTGGATCAGGATTCCCGAGCCGCGCCGCCAGGTCCAGATCGTCCCCGCCATGAGCACGCCGAACAGCAGCGGCACCCAGGCGCCTTCGAGCAGCTTGAGCAGGTTGGCGCTGAAGAAGCTCATATCGACGACGACGAAGGGCACGATGACGGCAGCGGCGGTGGCGGCGCGCCAGTTCCACAATTTCCAGATCACGACGAAGCCCATGATGCCGTCGGCGACCATGGTGGTGGAGACCGCGATGCCATAGGCCGAAGCCAGATTGCTGGGGGTGTGGAACAGCAGCACCAGCAGCATCACGCCGATCAGCAGCAACCGGTTCACGCGCGGCAGATAGATCTGGCCAGCGTGAGTTCTCGGAGGTGTAGCGCACCTCGAAGCGTGGCAGCAGGCCAAGCTGCACCGCCTGATAGACCAGCGAATAGGCGCCGGTAATCACCGCCTGGCTCGCGATCACCGTGGCGGCGGTCGCAAGCCCGACCAGCGGCAGCACCAGACCTTCAGGCACCATGCGGTAGAAGGAATGCTCGATCGCGCTGGGATCGGACAGCACCAACGCGCCCTGCCCGAAATAGTTGATCAAGAGCGCGGGCAGCACGAAGAACATCCAGGCCGACTGGATCGGCTTGCGGCCGAAATGACCGAGATCGGCATAGAGCGCCTCGCCGCCGGTCACCGCCAGGAACACGGCGCCGAGGGTCACAAGGCCAATCGTGCCGTGCGACAGCAGGAATTGTAGCGCGTAGTAGGGATTGATCGCCGCAAGCACCGAGGGATCGTCGGCGATGTGGACGGCGCCCATCACCGCAAGGCAGGTGAACCAGACCACCATCACCGGCCCGAAGGCGGAGGCCACCAGCGCCGTCCCCTTGCTCTGGACCGCGAACAGCAGCGCCAGGATGAGAACGGTGAGCGGCACGACATAGTGCTCGAACGCGGGGGTTGCGAGCTTGAGGCCTTCGACCGCCGACAGCACCGAAATCGCCGGCGTGATCATGGAATCGCCGATGAACATGGAGGCGCCGACCACGCCGAGCGCGAGCAGGAACCAGCTCCGCCACCCTAGCGCGCGCTGGCCGAGCGCCATCAGCGAGAGCGTGCCGCCCTCCCCGTTGTTGTCGGCGCGCAGCAGCAGCAGGACATATTTGGCAGTGACGACAATCAGGAGCGCCCACAGGATCAGCGAGAGTACGCCGAGCACCATGACCCGTGAGACCGGCTCGCCATGCGCCGCGCCCCTGACGGCCTCGTGGAATGCGTAGAGCGGCGAGGTGCCGATGTCGCCGAAGACGACGCCGATGCTCCCGAGCGTGAGGGACCAAAAGCCCGCGGTGACCGGCCCTTCCTGGGTCTCAGTCGATGTGATGCTCGCCGTCATGAGGGTGGAAAACGCTTCGTCCCTGAATTTGATCCGGCGCCTTTTGACGCTTCCGGCGCGCCTGTCAATCGGCACCCCACCTTAGCAGGTTAGCAGGCGCCGAGGCGGATGCTGTGACGGCGCGGCCACGCCGTCACCTGCGCGACGACATGCCTCAGGTAAGATGGTAACGCAAGAGACCTACGGCTTCAGATTCGGCGGCAGCGGCGGATCTTCGCGCATCAAGGTGATGGTCACCCGCCGGTTGGCTGCGAGCGAGGGATCGTCCGGAAACAGCGGCTGGGTGTCCGCCTTGCCGGAAACAGCGAAGATGTGCGACGGCGGCAGTCCCTCGCGTTCGAGGATCTGGCGCACGGCATTGGCGCGGTCGGCCGACAGATCGAAGGCGCCGTAGTCGCTGCGGACCGGCACGAAACCCGCCGCGGTGTGGCCGGCGATGGAGACGCGCAGCGGCGTCGCCTTGAGCGGGACAGCGAGCTTTTCGACCAGGCGGCGGGTGCGGTCATACGGCACCTTGGAGCCGTCGGCGAACATCGAGCGGCCGTCCTGGTCGACGATCTCCAGATTGAGGCCCTGCTTGGTCTCCTCGAACATGATGTGCTTGGACATCTCGGTCAGTTCCGGCATGTCCTGCAACGCCTGGCGCAGCGAGGCCGCAGCGAGCGCGAAATTGCGGTCGACCTTGATCTTCGCGCCCGAGGTGCGGTCGCGGTCCTCCTGGTCGGGCGTCGGCGTGTTGGAGGCATCCTCGGGCTGGATGTGGTCGACGTTCTTCAGCCGCGGGCGGGTCGGCAGACCGTCGGACTCGACGATGCCGGCATAGCGCGCCTCGCTCTGCACGCCGAAGGCGTCGCGCATCGATCCGGCGACGATCTTCAGCTTGTTGGCATCCTGGGTCGAGAAGGCGACGAGCATCACGAAGAAGCTCATCATCAGGCCCATCAAGTCGGCGAAGGTCACGAACCAGCCGTGACCGCCGCCGTGGGCATCGCCGCGTTTCTTCTTGGCCATGGCCTAAATCCGGATGCGCGCGATCAGGCCGGCACCGGCTCACCCTCGGCGTGACGATGCTTCTCCGGCAGATAGGCCAGCAGCATTTCACGCACCAGGGTCGGGCTCTTGGAGTCGCGGATCATCAGGATGCCGTCGATGATGAGGGTGCGGTTGGTCTCTTCATCCAGCAGCTTGCCGTGCAGCTTGTCGGCGATCGGCAGACAGAACAGGTTCGCAACCAGCGCGCCGTAGAGCGTGGCGAGCAGCGCGGTCGCCATGAACGGGCCGAGCTTGGAGGGATCGGTCATGTTGGCGAACATCTGCACCATGCCGATCAGCGTGCCGATCATGCCGAAGGCCGGGGCACAGTCGCCGATGGCACGGTAGATCTTGCTGCCCTCGTCCAGATGCATCAGGAAGTTGTCGCGGTCGCGCTCGAGATTGTCGCGGATGAAGTCGAGGTCATAGCCGTCGGCGACGTAGCGGATGCCCTTGGCGAGGAAGGGTTCGTCGGTCTCGACCTTTTCGAGACCCACCGGGCCCTGCTTGCGGGCAATCTCGGCGATGCGGGCGAGCTCGTCGACGAGGTCGTGGGCCGACAGCCGGCTCATGGTGAAGGCGAACTTCGCGCCGAGCGGAAGGCCGTGCAGGAGCGCCGAGAGCGGGAAGCGGATCATGGTGGCGGAGATCGAGCCGCCGAAGATGATGATCATGGCATGTTCGGAGATGAACATGTGGAGATCGCCACCCATGAAGATCATCGCGGTGATGACGATGATGCCGGCCGTGAGCCCAACGCCCGTCATGATATCCATGGGAGACTCCAACGCGTACGCAACAACGGCCGTCCTGGCCGCTGGCGCGGCCCAACCCCGAACCGCAGCGGAAACCCTAGAGCGCCGCCCTTAAAGCCGCGTAAAGGTTAAGTCCGGACAGTGGGGGTACGCCGTGCTGCAGGCGCTGCGATTGCCGGCCGGCGGCAGGAATCTCAACATTTCGCTAACCATAACCGGCCACGCTAGCATGATCCGGAAAAGTGTGCAGCGGTTTTCCGAAAAGATCATGCTCATACAATAACCTAAAGCGCGATGACAATTCATCCTGATCTCATCGCGCTTTAGGGCGATAGCCCCGTCAGCTCCAGGCTGAGCGCGCGCAGGCGCTTGCGTGCGTCGGCATCGTAGGCCTGCGGATTTGCGCGTGCCTCGTTCATGCCGTTGAAAAACAATCCGCTTCTATCAGCGACGTCGTCGCCCTCGACAAGGTGCAAGATCGCCGCACCGCCTTGCTCCACCGTAGACATCGGCGTGATGCCGCCGGCGCGCACCATCGTGGTGTTCATGTAGGTCGCGGGATGCAGCGCGTTCACGGTGATGCCGGTGCCCTTCAATTCCCGCGCCAGATCGATCGTGAACATGATCTGCGCGAGCTTGCTCTGCGCATAGGCGCGCGAGCCGCTGTAGCCCCTGGTGATCATGACGTCGTCGAAATCGATCGGGTGCTGGCCGAGCGAGGCGACGTTGACGATGCGCGACGGCGCCGCCGTTTTCAAAAATGGCAGCAACAGATGGACGAGCAGGAAGCCAGCGAGATAGTTCACGGCAAATCGCAGCTCGTGACCGTCGGCACTGACCTGCCGCTGCGGCCCGTCATTCTGCGAGCCAATGCCGGCATTGCTGACCAGGACGTCGAGGCGCTGGTGATCACGCATCACGGCCTCCGCCAGCGCACGTGTGCCCGACATCGATGACAGGTCGGCCTGGTAGAAAGTCGGCGCGATACCGCCGGCCTTGACGATCTCGTCGCTCAACGTCTTCGCACGCGCCGCGTCGCGGCCATGAATCAGGACGCTCGCACCTTCTTCAACCAGCCGGCGCGCAACGTAGCGGCCGACGCCGTCGGTCGAGCCGGTGATCAGAACCGTTTTGCCCTTCATCCTCATTGCGCGTCCTCCGACTGCGGCCCTGCGTCACATCCGTGACGCGCCATCATGCGGTATTCTCCGGCTGTGCGGCATGCTCCATCGCAGGAGCCGATTTGCCATGTTGACGTTGTTCAGTCTTCTCACCGCGCTGCCCGCGGTGTTAGCACTCCACCTGCTCGAGCCGGAACTGGTTCTGCCGGCATTCAGCGTCCTGCTTTTTGTCGAGGCCGGCTTCGCCGTGATCGCGGCGCGCTCGATTCATCTCCCGGACAATGCGGACAACATCACCCTTTGGGATCTTGCCGGCGGCTTCACCCTGATCGGATGCGCCGCCGCAGTGTTCGGTGAGCCGGATCAAGCCGCCCTGCTTCTGACGGAACAAGGCGACCCACGGCCGGCATCGCCGCCGTAGGCCGCTTCGTCACGCGTTTAGTGAATCTCCGCCGAGCGCTTCAGCGCGGCCTTGAGCTTCTCCAGCGAGAAGTCGGGACTGCGCGCGATCTCCAGGATCGGCGTCTCGCGGCGGCCGCAGAGCTCGGCGGCTTCGGGCAGCTTTGCCGCGACGTCGAGCGGAATCACGATGGCGCCGTGCTGGTCGGCATGGATCAGATCGTCCGACTTCACGGTCATGCCGGCGACGCGCACCTCGCCGCCAAAGCTCTCGGCATGCACCCAGGCATGCGAAGGACCGATCGAGCCAGCGAGCGCCTGGAAACCAGGGGCCCATTGCGGGATGTCGCGGATCGAGCCGTCGGTGATCACGCCGAGGCAGCCGAGCGCCTTGTGCACATTGCTCTGCACCTCGCCCCAGAACGCGCCGTAGCCGACATCAGGACCGTCGATATCCTGGATCACCGAGATGCGCGGGCCGTGACCGGTGCCGACATATTCGTAATATTCGATGCGGCGCTTGGACTGCTCCTCGGCAGGAAGCGAGGATTTCAACACCGAGCGGATCGCAACCGTGCGGGCATAGCCGACGATCGGCGGCAAATCGGGGAACGGACAGACCAGCTGCTTGGTGGTGTAGCCGATCAGCCGTCGCTCCGGCGCCGACGATCTCCATGGCATTGCAGATCGTCGGCGTGTCGTAGCGGCCCAGCGCTTCGAGGACGGAAGCGGGCAGCGGCCCGGTCGCGGAATTGGTCACGGCGTTCTCTCCCACATTGGCGGCCGCTGTTGGCGCGGTGCCGCCGGCACAGGGCGATATAGCCGAGATCAGGCTTCAACCCAACTCGGCGCGCCTCATGGCAGATATCCGCGTGTGGCCGCTTAGTGCAGCCGGCCGGGCCGGTCGTCGTCGTGCGGCGGCTCCGACAAATTCGCCAGCGTCGGTGCCGAAGGCGGTGACGGGACCTCGCCTCCCGCCGGCGCGGTGGTTTCCATCGCACGCGCCTGATCGCGGTAGGATTTGTAGCCGAGCGGCAGGCAGAGCAGATAAAGCACCGTGCCGATCGACAGCACGTGCCAGGGATAGGCGATCAAGATCGCGATAAAGACGATCACGGCGACGAACGCCGGCAGCACCAGTTCCGGCGGCACGCGCATGCGCTTGGTCTTGCCGGAGAACACCGGCAGGCGCGACACCATCAGGAACGCGATCAAAAGCGTATAGGCCGCCGTTACCGCCGCCGGCCAGCGCCCGAGATCGAGGAACGCGACATAGATCGGCAGCAGCACGGTGATCGCGCCGGCCGGCGCCGGCACGCCGGTGAAGAAATTGGCGGCGAAGGCCGGCTTGTTGGGATCGTCCATGGTGGCGTTGAAGCGCGCCAGGCGCAGGCCGCCAGAGATCGCGAACACCATCGCGGCGATCCAACCGGCATTGCCGAGCTCGTGCAATTGCCAGAAATACAGCATCAGGCCGGGCGCCACGCCGAAATTGACGAAATCGGCGAGGCTGTCGAGCTCGGCGCCGAATTTGGACTGGCCCTTGATCATGCGCGCGATGCGGCCGTCGATGCCGTCGAGTGCCGCCGCGAACACGATGGCGTAGACGGCGAGCGACATCCGCCCCTCGATCGACAGCCGGATCGAGGTCAGGCCGGCGCAGATCGCCAGCAGCGTGATGACGTTGGGCACCAGCATCCGCACCGGAATCGGACGGAACCGCCGCCGGCGCGTGTCAGGATCTCTCAAATCGTAGGGCGTCATGGCTCGTCCTCACCTCAAGGCGAGATATAGCAAGCCGCGCTCCCCTCCGCCATTGCGGCGGAAGGGCCACATGCACCGACTATTGGTTAATTGGCGCGATAGCTGCGGCTCGGGTCATCCCCGGCAAGATCGGCCAAAATCGTCTCGCCGGCGATCGCGGTCTGCCCTTCCGACACCAGCGCCTTGGTGCCAACAGGCAAATAGACGTCGAGGCGCGAGCCGAAGCGGATCAGGCCGAAGCGCTCACCGGCACCGATCGCCTGCCCTTCCTTGACGAAGCAGACGATGCGCTTGGCCACGAGGCCGGCGATCTGGATCACGCCGATCCGCGCGGTCGGTGTCGTGATCACCAGTGAGTTGCGCTCATTGTCCTCGCTCGCCTTGTCCAGCTCGGCATTGATGAACAGGCCAGGCCGGTAGGCGATGCGGTCCACCCTGCCCGCTACGGGAGCGCGATTCACGTGGCAGTTGAACACGCTCATGAACACCGAGACGCGCGGCAGCGGCCGGTCGCCTAGCCCGAGCTCGGCCGGCGGCAGCGCCATGGTGATCATCGAGATGCGGCCATCCGCCGGCGACACCACGAGCCCCTCGCGCACCGGCGTGACCCGGACGGGATCGCGGAAGAACAGCGCGCACCAGACGGTCAGGATCGTGCCGATCCACCCCAGAGGGGACCACAGCCAGAACAGGATCAGGCTTGCCAGCGCAAAGCCGCCGATGAAGGGATAGCCCTCCTTGTGGATCGGCGGGATCTGACGCTGGATCGAATCGAGAATGGACATCGCTCTCTGCCGCTGAAGGGTTGACGGCGCACGGGGCCGTCCCGCGCGGTGGAGTTGTTTAGGCCAGAGTTGGGACCGGAGACAAGGTCACTCCGCCGCCGCAGGCGCCGTCAGGGCGTCGTCGACGGGCGGCGGCTGCCGGTTGGGCGCCTCGCTGGCGTCGGCCATCTTGGCCAGTTTCTCCCGTGCCGCCTCGGCCTCGCGCTGCCTGTTCCACATGCTGGCATAGAGGCCGGCCTGCGCGAGCAGCTTTGCGTGGGTGCCGCGCTCGGCGATGCGGCCCTGGTCCAGCACGATGATCTCGTCGGCGCCGACGATGGTCGAGAGCCGGTGCGCGATCACCAGCGAGGTGCGGTTCTTGGCGACGCGGTCGAGCGCACCCTGGATCTCGTGCTCGGTGTGGGTGTCGAGCGCCGACGTTGCTTCGTCGAGCACCAGGATCGGCGGTGCCTTCAAGACGGTGCGTGCGATCGCGACGCGCTGCTTCTCGCCGCCGGACAGCTTCAGGCCGCGCTCGCCGACCTGGGTCTCGTAGCCCATCGGCGCCAGGCGGATGAAATGATCGATCTGCGCCAGCCGCGCCGCCTCCTCGACTTCGGCATCGCTGGCGTCCCAGCGGCCGTAGCGGATGTTGTAGCGGATGGTGTCGTTGAACAGCACGGTATCCTGCGGCACCATGCCGATCGAGGCGCGCAGCGAACCCTGCGTGACCTCGCGAATGTCCTGGCCGTCGATCAGGATCTTACCGCCGGAGACATCGTAGAGACGGAACAGCAGACGCGAGATCGTCGACTTGCCCGCGCCCGACGGTCCCACGATCGCAACCGTCTTGCCAGCCGGTACCTCGAAGCTGATGCCCTTCAGGATCGGCCGCGTCGGCTCATAGGCAAAGCGCACGTCCTCGAAGCGCACGGTGCCGGCGGAGACGACCAGCGGCTGCGCATCGGATGCGTCCTTGATCTCGGCCTCGCGGCCGAGCACACCGAACATCTTCTCGATGTCGATGATCGCCTGCTTGATCTCGCGGTAGACCATGCCCATGAAGTTCAGGGGCTGATAGAGCTGGATCATCATGGCATTGACCAGCACGAAATCGCCGACCGTGTTGGTGCCGTTGCGCACGCCGATCGCGCACATCAGCATGGTCGCGGTCAGACCGAGCGTGAAGATCACGGCCTGGCCGGTGTTGAGCACTGCGAGCGAAGTATAGGTGCGGACGCTCGCCTCCTCGTAACGCTCCACCGACTTGTCGTAGCGTCGTGCCTCGCGCGCCTCAGCGCCGAAATACTTCACCGTCTCGTAGTTGAGCAGCGAGTTCGATCGCCTTGGTGTTCGCCTCGGTGTCGGAATCGTTCATCTTGCGGCGGATGCCGATCCGCCACTCGGTCGCGATGTAGGTGTAATACATGTAGAGGGTGACCGTGATCAGGGTCGCGACCACGTAGCGCCAATCGAACTGCCAGAGCAGCACGGCCATCAGCAGCGAGACCTCGACGATGGTCGGGATCAGCTGCAGGATCACCATGCGGACGATGACCTCGATGCCCTCGCGGCCGCGCTCGAGCACGCGCGTCAGACCGCCGGTCTTGCGCTCGAGGTGGAAGCGCAGCGACAGCTCGTGCATGTGAATGAAGGTGATGGTCGCCAGCTTGCGCACCGCATGCATGGCGACGCGCGCGAAGATGCCGTCGCGCCATTGCGTCAGCACCGCCATCAGGATGCGCATCGCGCCGTAGCTCGCGGTGAGCAGCAGCGGTGGGGCGATCACCCAAAGATGCCAATTGTCCGCCAGCACCGGCGCGGTGTTGGCGCCGGTCAGCGCATCCGTCGCCCATTTGAAGCTGAACGGCACGGCGAGCGTGATCAGCTTGGCGGCGAGCAGCAGCACCAGCGACCAGACCACCCGCATCTTCAGATCGAAGCGGTCGCCCGGCCAGATATAGGGCCACAGATGCGCCAACGTGCCCATCAGCGTGGCCCGCTCCAATGGTCCCCCGCAGGAGGATCAGGAACGTCGGCGCCGTCGAACGATTGAGGTTGGTCCATCAAGAAGCCTGAAAGCCCGCCGGATGCGGGCGTCGCTACCATTAACGATTTTCGTTCGTCATATAGAGCCTTCCCGATGTCCGCGCACCCCGCCAGATGGCGAATCTTTCGATTGTTTATCGCCATTTACCGGTAGATTTCCGGGGATCCGAATCACCGATTGGGCTTGACGCCTCTTCGTTGCAATGCATCATGGCACCAATGAGCACAATCAAAACTGTCTGTGTCTATTGCGGCTCCGGCCCAGGAACCAATCCCCGCTTCACCGAAGGCGCCAAGGCATTCGGCAAGGCACTCGCCGAAAACAACATCCGCCTGGTCTATGGCGGCGGCTCGCTCGGCCTGATGGGCGCGGTCGCAACCTCCGTGCTCGATCACGGCGGCACCGTCACCGGCATCATCCCCGACTTCCTGCGGCTGCGCGAAAACGCGCTGACCCGCGTGCAGGAGATGATCGTCACCCCCGACATGCATGAGCGCAAGCGGCTGATGTTCGAACGCTCCGACGCCTTCGTGGCGCTGCCGGGCGGCGTCGGCACGCTGGAGGAGCTGGTCGAGCAAATGACCTGGAAGCAGCTCGGCCGTCACGCCAAGCCGGTGCTGCTCGCCAACATCGACAATTTCTGGGAGCCGCTGTTCTCGCTCTTGTCGCACATGCGCCAGACCGAGTTCATCCGCGCCGGCCTTTCGATCGACATTCTCAAGGCCGATCGCGTCGAAGAGATTCTGCCGAAGCTGAAGACGGCTGCCGCCCAGGTCGCCGAGGCAGAAAAGCAGCTCGCACCGGAAGTGGCACGCAGGCTTTAACGGCTACTCGCTCGGAAACGTCACCGCCTCGATCCGGTTACCGTCGGGGTCGGTGACGAACGCCGCGTAATAGCGCACGCGATCGTGCGGGCGGATGCCCGGCGCGCCGTCGGAGGCACCGCCGGCCGACAGCGCGGCGGCGTGAAACGCGTCGACCTCATTAGTCGTCTTCGCCCGCAGGCAGATGTGCACACCGCTCTCCAGCGCGACGCGCGGCATGCCCTCGCGCAAGTTGATCCAGAACTCCGGATAGGCCTTGCCGAAGCCGATAGTCCGCGGCCGCGTCACGAGGCGCGTGAGACCGAGCGCGGCAAGCGCGGCCTCATAGAATTTCGCGGCGCGATCGAGATCGCTGACGCCGACGGAGATGTGGTCGATCATTGGTCGCGCTCCCTTTCTCCTCCTCGTCATTGCGAGCGTAGCGAAGCAATCCAGCGTGTGGACCGCGGAGGGATTCTGGATTGCTTCGCTTCGCTCGCAATAACGGCGCTGTTGCGCCGCCGTCGCTTACGCCGGCGCGCCCGACTTCACGAGCTTGTAGATCACCGAATCCATCAGCGCCTGGAACGAGGCGTCGATGATGTTCGGGGACACGCCGACCGTGGTCCAGCTGTCGCCGTTCTCGTCCTCGCTCTCGATCAAGACGCGCGTAACCGCGCCGGTGCCGCCATTGAGGATACGCACGCGATAATCGATCAGTTTCAAGCCCTCGATGTACTTCTGGTACTTGCCGAGGTCCTTTCGCAAGGCGACGTCGAGGGCGTTGACGGGACCATTGCCTTCGGCGGCCGAGATCAGATGCTCGCCGGCGACGTCGACCTTGACCACGGCCAAAGCGACGGTGACGCGCTCACCGTGCGAATTGTAACGCTGCTCGACATTGACGTCGAACTGCTCGACCTCGAAATAGTGCGGCACCTTGCCGAGCGTCCGGCGCGCCAGAAGCTCGAACGAGGCGTTTGCGGATTCATAGGCGTAGCCCGCCGCCTCGCGTGCCTTCAATTCCTCGACGAGGCGCGTCAGCTTGGGATCGCTCTTTTCATAAGCGATGCCGGCGCGATCGAGCTCGGCGATGACATTGGAGCGTCCGGCCTGGTCGGAGACCAGCACCTTGCGGTGATTGCCGACCAACTCCGGCAGGACGTGCTCGTAGGTCTGCGGATCCTTCAGCACGGCGGAGGCATGAATGCCAGTCTTGGTGACGAAGGCGCTCTCGCCGATATAGGCCGCGTGCCGGTTCGGCACACGGTTGAGCATGTCGTCGAGCGTGCGCGAGACCTTGACCAGCGTTGCCAGCTTCTCGGCCGTGACGCCGATCTCGAAGGCGTCGGCAAAATTCTTCTTCAGCTTCAGAGTCGGAATCAGCGAGCAGAGATTGGCGTTGCCGCAGCGCTCGCCGAGGCCGTTCAGCGTGCCCTGGATCTGCCGCGCACCAGCGCGCACCGCGGCGAGCGAATTCGCCACCGCCTGCTCGGTATCGTTATGGGCGTGGATGCCGACATGATCGCCGGGAATGTGCCTCGTCACCTCGGTGACGATGGCCTCGACCTCATCAGGCATGGTGCCGCCATTGGTGTCGCACAGCACCACCCAGCGTGCGCCGGCCTCATAAGCGGCCTTGGCGCAGGCGAGCGCGAACGCCGCGTCTTCCTTGTAGCCGTCGAAAAAATGCTCGCAGTCGAGCATCACTTCACGTCCAGCAGCCTTCGCGGCCGCAACGCTGTCGCGGATCGAGGCGAGGTTTTCCTCCTTCGTCGTCTCCAGCGCGACGCGCACCTGATAGGCCGATGACTTCGCCACGAAGCAGATCGCGTCGGCCTTGGCTTCCAGCAGCCCGGCGACGCCGGGATCGTTGGAAACCGAGCGCCCGGCTCGCCGCGTCATGCCGAAGGCGGTGAAGCGCGCATGGGCGAGCTTTGGCTTGGTTGCAAAGAATTCGCTGTCGAGTGGATTGGCGCCGGGATAGCCACCCTCGACATAGTCGATGCCGAGATCATCGAGCATCGCCGCGATGACCTGCTTGTCGGCCAACGTGAAATCGACCCCGTTGGTCTGCGCGCCGTCGCGCAGCGTGGTGTCGAAGAGATAGAGACGCTCCTTGCTCATTGCGGAGCTCCGAGCATCTTCTTCATGGTGGTGTTGGCGAGCCACTCGTCGTTGATGGTGACGCTGTTGCGCTGCTGGGCGATGTAGCCGCGCTTGGCGAAGAAGCCCTGCGCGGTGTCGCTGGCGTCGACCGAGAGGCTCGTGGCACCTCGGCCGCCGGCAAGCTTTTCCAGCGCATCGACCAGCATGGTCGCAACGCCCTGCCCGCTCACTCCCGGATGCACATAGAGCATGCGGATGTGATCGTTGCCGCGCAGCGAGGCGAAACCGATGGGCGAGCCTTCCAGCGTCGCGACCAGGGTCAGGTCGGCGGCGAGCCGCTTGCCGAACTCTTCGCTTTCCGCCGTCTCCATCCAGGCCTGCTGCTGCGCCTCGCTATAGTCGTCACCGGTCAGCTCCTCGATGCTCGCGGTGAAGATCGCGGCGAGCACCGGCACGTCATCAGGCAGGAACGGCCGCAAGCCGGGTTTTGGCAAAGTCTGTCCCATCGGTCTTCACCACATCCCATAGAGTTTCAGCACCAGCGCCACGGCACCAGCGAGCAGCGCGATCTTCAGTACGATGTAATAGAGCCAGTGCCGTGGAAAAGGCGTGTCGGGCCGCTTCATCGCGCAATCTCCCAGGTCGTGCCCTCCTTGGAGTCCTTGATCGCAACGCCCATCGCGGTGAGCAGATCGCGGATGCGATCGGATTCCCCAAAGTCCTTGCGGCTACGGGCCGCCGTTCGCTCCGCGATCAGGCGCTCGACTTCCTTCGCATCGATGCCGCTCGCCTGCTGCTTGCGGCCTTCCCATTGCGCAGCGCTCTCGGAGAGGAAACCGAGTAGCCGCAATGATCCTGCCAAGGCGTTCACGTCGCTGCCGCGCAAGCCGTGCAGCGCTGCGATCGCCAGGGACGTGTTGAGGTCGTCCAGTAGCGGCTCGACCACGGAAGCCGCCGGCCTGCCGGGCTCGACGTCGGCCGCGACGCGATACCAATCGTCGAGCGTCTTGGCGCTCTCCTCCAGCGACTTCATGGTCCAGTCGATCGGCGAGCGGTAATGCGTCTTCAGCATGTTCAGACGCAACACCTCGCCCGGCCAATCCTGCAGCAGCTCGTGGATGGTGATGAAGTTGCCGAGGCTCTTCGACATCTTCTCACTCTCGACCTGGAGGAAGCCGTTGTGCATCCAGTAGTTCGCCATGCGCTGCTGGTGGAAGGCGCAGCAGGTTTGCGCGACCTCGTTCTCGTGATGCGGAAACACGAGATCGATGCCGCCGCCATGGATGTCGAAATGCTCGCCGAGGTGCTTCCAGGCCATGGCCGAGCACTCGATGTGCCAGCCCGGACGTCCCTGCGCAGCGATGCCGGCCGGCGACGGCCATGACGGCTCACCCGGCTTGGACGGCTTCCACAGCACGAAGTCGGTATTGCCCTTCTTGTAGGGCGCGACATCGACACGCGCACCGGCGACCATCTCGTCCAGCGATCGATTGGACAGCGCGCCATAGCGCGGCAGGCCTGCATCGGCCGCGTTCATCGCCTGCGGCGAGAACAGCACATGGTCTTCGGCGACATAGGCAAAGCCGCCGCCGACGAGCTTCTCGATGATCTCGCGCATCTCGCCGATATGCTCGGTCGCGCGCGGCTCCACGCTCGGCCGCAGCGCGCCCAGCGCATCGACGTCGGCGTGAAACTGTTTTCCCGTCTGCTCCGTGACCTTGCGAATGGCCTCGTTCAGCGGCAGGCCAGGAAAATCCCGCGCGGCACGGTCGTTGATCTTGTCGTCGACGTCGGTGATGTTGCGGACATATTTGACATGCGCCTCGCCATAGAGATGGCGCAGCAGCCGAAACAGCACGTCAAACACGATCACCGGCCGTGCATTGCCGATATGGGCGAAGTCATAGACGGTCGGTCCGCAGACATACATACGGACGTTCTTCGCATCGAGCGGTACAAAGGTCCGCTTTTCCCGGCTCAGCGTATCGTAAAGGCGCAATTCCATATGGATACCCGTCGGCTGTTGGCCGGGCGTCCAGGGCTCTCAATGTGTTTGAGAAAAGACGGCTCCAGCCAGCGAATCGCTAGCTCGTAATCTCGCGGCAAATGGCGCAAATGGCGAGGAGACCGTTCATGCGGCCACATATGGGCTATGAGGCGGCCCCGCGTCAAGAGAGCCGCGAAAACGCCGCTTTATCTCCGCAAAGCGCCCGGCTCGTCCTGATGGTTCATGATCCTTAACCATTTGGGCCCATTCTGGAACTGGCGGTTCCTTTTTTGCCCCCGGTGTTTTCATGCGATCCTTGTTCGCGCTCATTTTCGGCGCCTCCATCATTGCGGCATCCAGCGCTTGCGCCGAGACCCGCGTCTTCATCATCGCCAACCAGGCGGACGGCTACGGGGTCGACCAGTGCCTGGCCAAGGGCGACAAATGCGGCGCCTCCATCGCGCGCACCTATTGCCAGTCACGGGATTTTGCCCAGGCCTCGGCCTATCGCCGGGTCGATCCCGACGAAATTACCGGCTCCGTCCCCAAATCCGGCGCAAACTGCTCCCATGGCCGTTGCGACGAATATGTCGCAATCACCTGCCAGCGCTGAATTCGCTCGGAACTGGCGGACCTTAGGCCCAATCTTTGGCCGTTGAAACGACGTGACGATGCCGCAGGAAGCGGCTATGGGAGGGCGCGCTTCGGCCCTCCAAAGTCACTTGGAAAGTCACATTGGGCCGTGACCTCGCTAGAATGGCGGATATGCCTGAATTGTTGTCCCTGCCTCGTGCCCGCTTCCTCCTTGCCTGCACCCTGCTCCTAAGCACGGTCGTGCTCGCCACCGGCGCTTTCGCGCAGGCCGGCCCGCCCGGACCGCCGCCTCAGCCCGGCCAGAACGGACTCGGCCCCAATCCGATGTGCGTGCGGCTGGAAGGCCAGCTCGCCGCGCTCGACCGCGGCGGCGGTGGCGACCCCGCGCGCGAAGAGCAGATCCGCCGCTACCAGGATTCCCAGAGCCGTCAGCAGGCCGAGCTCGACCGCGTCACCATGCAGGCCAAGCGCATGGGCTGCGATTCCTCCGGCTTCTTCTCGCTGTTCAACGGCCAGTCCGCGCAATGCGGCCCGGTCAACACCCAGATCCAGCAGATGCGCGCCAATCTGGACCAGATCACCGGCAATCTCGAGCGGCTGCGCGGCGGCGGCCCCGGCGGCTTCAGCCCCGAGCGCGACAACCAGCGCCGCTCGGTGCTGGCGGCGCTGGCGCAGAACAATTGCGGCCCGCAATATGCCAACGCTGCGCAATCACAGGGCGGCGGCAACTTCCTCAGCAATTTGTTCGGCGGCAACAGCGCGGGCAATCCGCAAGCCGTGCCGCCCGCCGATCTCGGCCCGCAATCCGGCACCTTCCGCACGGTATGCGTGCGCACCTGCGACGGCGCCTATTTCCCGATCTCGTTTGCGACCGTGCCGGCGCGCTTCCCCGACGACGAGAAGACCTGCAAGGCGCTGTGCCCGGCCGCGGAAGCCGTGCTCTATACCCATCGCAATCCCGGCGAAGACATGAACTCGGCGGTCTCGATCGGCGGCCAGCCCTACACGGCGCTGCCGACCGCGTTCAAATTCCGCAGCGAGTTCAACCCGTCCTGCTCCTGCAAGGCCGCGGGCCAGACCTGGGCGGATGCGTTGAAATCGGCCGACGACAAGGCGGCGGCCGAGCAGCAGGGCGACATCATCGTCACCGAAGAGAGCGCCAGGAAGATGCAGCAGCAGCGGCTCAACAAGGGCACGCCTGCCAATGCCAAGAAGGGCGCAGCTCCGGCGCCGACGACGTCCACCGCGCCCGCCGCGCCGCCGCCGGCGGATACTGGCGCCCCTGCTAACTCCGAGAACAAGCCGATCCGCTCGGTCGGCCCGACCTTCCTGCCGCAGCAGCAGAAGTAGGCAGCCCTGCTTTTACTGTCATGCCCCGCGAAGGCGGGGCATACAGTACTCCGTAACGCCAGTCGTGCACACAAGCAGCGCCGCAGGGTACTGGATCATCCGCTTTCGCGGATGATGACAGCAATCCAGGGGCACAATCGCCCGTCTCACTCGCAACCGTTATCCCTCAAACGCGCGCTACTACTCGCCCTCGCGGCTCCACGGGAAGAGATTGGCCGGAAAGTCTGCCGCGTAGCGCTTTCCCTTCGGGGGCGGCGGCGGTGCGTCCGGTGGGTTCGGATTCGGCTCGACCACCCGCCGATAGAGGTGCCAGGTGGCATGACCGAGCACCGGCAGAACGACAGCGAGACCGACGAAGAGCGGCAGCGAGCCGATCACGAGCAGCGCTGCCACGATGAGGCCCCATCCGGCCATCGCAACCGGATTCGCCGCGACCGCTCGAAGCGACGTGCGGATCGCGTCGATCGCAGTCGCATGCCTGTCGAGCATCAACGGAAATGACACGACGCTGACGCACAATGCCACAACCGCAAACAGGAAGCCGACACCGCAACCGACGATGATGAGCGACCACCCTTCCGGTGTCGTCAGCACGCGCGTTGCGAAGTCGGGAATGCTTGCGGCCGCCGCGTGACCGAAGATTGCGACATAGATTGCGTTCGCGGCACCGATCCAGGCCCCGAACAGGACCAGCAGGAGCACGCCGAGTTCTACCATGGCGCCGAACGAAGGTGCGCGCAGCACCTTGAACGCATCCCATGCATCGACCTCCTCGCCGCGCTCGCGACGACGGCTGAGTTCGTAGAGACCGATCGCGGCAAAAGGCCCGACCAAGGCAAAGCCGGCGGCCAGCGGAAACAGTAGCGGCAGCACCGAATAGCCGAGCACCATCCTGAACAGGACGAGACCGAGAACGGGATAAATCACGCACACGACGATCGCGTGACTCGGCATCGCCTGGAAATCCTCCCAACCCAGGCGCAGGGCGTCGGACAGGTCGGACAAGCTGATCTTGCGAATGGGATAGGAGGCCGCTTCGCCGAATACGTGCCGCCTGATGTCGTGGGAGTACAGAGTGGCCATGAACGGACCTCCCGTCCTGAAAATCGCGGTTTCGATAACACGCGCTTTCCAGCCACGCGTGTCCGCCGGATGAGCAGGAAACGCGATGGGTCGAGTACGGTAACCCAGGTTCAGCGAACGAGCCTGGCCGGACGGAACCCGTCGCGACCTGCCTCGCAAGCTTAGCGCGCGCGGGGCAAGGCTGAACTCACGGTTCGGTGAATTGCGGGACCTGATTTGTGCGTTGCATCACCCCGGACGCTGAGCACACCCGATGCTTTGTCGACCTTCCGGGCGACGGCAACGTCCACGCCGCGCGTTGACACGCCGATATGCTCTATTGACGCCGGATTAGGCTGGGACCATTTTACACACAGACGCCCTTAGCTCCGATGAGATTGATGGTCGCGAGCGTTCCCTTGATTTCGCGACCAGTGGAATGGGCGAAGCAACAGGCCGGCGATGGCACGAATGCCGACCAAGAAAGGCCAGCCATCGCGACAGACATGAGCTCCGCCCTGGATTCGTATCCGTAGCCTTCAATGGCAAGGATGGATCAGGATGGCTGTCGCACTGATATTGCTTCTGGTCGCGATCGGCTCGGTGCTGTTTCACCTCTACAGCCCGTGGTGGTGGACGCCGATCGCCACGAACTGGGCCTATATCGACCACACCATCAACATCACGTTCTGGATCACGGGCTTTGTTTTCGTCGCGGTCATCGCCTTCATGGCCTACTGCGTCTTCCGCTTTCACCACAAAGAGGGAAGACGGGCCGACTACAATCCGGAAAACAAAAAGCTCGAATGGTGGCTGAGCGTCGGGACCGGCGTCGGCGTCGCGGCCATGCTGGCGCCTGGCCTCGTGGTCTGGCACCAGTTCGTGACGGTGCCTGCGGATGCCACCGAGGTCGAGGTCATGGGGCAGCAATGGCAATGGAGCTTCCGCCTTCCGGGCAAGGATGGGCAATTGGGCACATCCGATGTCCGCAACATCGCTTCCGACAATCCGATGGGACTCAATCGTGACGACCAACACGGGCAGGACGACGTCGTGATCGAGAGCGGCGAGCTGCACCTTCAAGTGGGAAAGCCGGTCAAGGTTCTCCTCCGCTCGGTCGATGTCCTGCACGATTTCTACGTGCCCGAATTCCGGGCCAAGATGGACATGGTTCCAGGCATGGTGACCTATTTCTGGATAAAGCCGATCCGAACCGGAACGTTCGACGTTCTCTGTGCGGAGCTTTGTGGCGCTGCTCACTATCAGATGCGCGCCAAGGTCATCGTCGACGAAGAGCGTGAATATCACGCTTGGCTGGAGCAACAAAAAACGTTTGCAGAATTGTCGCCGGCAAAAGCCGTCGTGAAGGCGACGTACCAATCCGGCGGCAAGTAGTAAGCCGCCGCCAAGATAGATCGGGTGCATGAGGCCAAGGTCTCACCCGATGGAAACGACCGAGGAGGTTTCTATGGTCGATATTCCATATGAAGGGATCCCCGGCATTCCGCCTGCCGAAGTGCCTGATGTCGAGCTCTATCATCCGCGGAGCTGGTGGACACGCTATGTCTTCTCGCAGGACGCCAAGGTGATCGCCATTCAGTATTCGCTGACGGCCACGGCCATCGGGCTGGTGGCCCTGGTGCTATCGTGGCTGATGCGGCTGCAACTGGGATTCCCCGGCACCTTCTCCTTCATCGATGCCAACCAGTATCTCCAGTTCATCACCATGCACGGCATGATCATGGTGATCTATCTGCTCACCGCGTTGTTCCTGGGTGGCTTCGGCAACTACCTGATCCCGCTGATGGTCGGCGCCCGGGACATGGTCTTCCCTTATGTGAACATGCTGAGCTACTGGGTCTACCTGCTCGCAGTCCTGGTGCTGGCCTCGGCCTTCTTCGTGCCCGGCGGCCCCACCGGCGCCGGCTGGACGCTGTACCCGCCGCAAGCGATCCTCTCCGGAACGCCCGGGCAGGATTCGGGCATCATTCTCATGATGTCGTCCCTGATCCTGTTCATCATCGGCTTCACCATGGGCGGACTGAATTACGTGGTCACGGTGCTCCAGGCGCGCACCCGCGGCATGACGTTGATGCGCTTGCCGCTGACGGTGTGGGGCATTTTCACGGCGACCGTGATGGCGCTCTTGGCATTCCCTGCACTGTTCGTTGCCTCGGTCATGCTGCTGCTCGACCGTCTCTTGGGAACCAGCTTCTTCATGCCTTCGCTCGTCGAGATGGGCACGCTGTCGAAATATGGCGGCGGCAGCCCGCTGCTCTTCCAGCACCTGTTCTGGTTCTTCGGCCATCCCGAAGTCTACATCGTCGCCCTGCCCGCCTTCGGCATCGTCTCCGATCTGATCAGCACGCATGCGCGCAAGAACATCTTTGGTTACCGCATGATGGTCTGGGCGATCGTGGCCATCGGCGCGCTCAGCTTCATCGTATGGGCGCACCACATGTATGTGAGCGGCATGTTCCCGCAATTCGGGTACTTCTTCGCCACCACGACGCTCATCATCGCAATCCCCACCGCGATCAAGGTCTACAACTGGGTGCTGACCCTGTGGCGCGGCGACATCCATCTCACGGTGCCGATGCTGTTCGCCCTCGGCTTCATCATCACCTTCGTGAACGGCGGGCTCACCGGCCTTTTCCTCGGCAACGTCGTCGTGGACGTGCCCCTCTCTGACACCATGTTCGTGGTCGCGCATTTCCACATGGTGATGGGCGTGGCGCCGATCATGGTCGTGCTCGGCGCGATCTATCATTGGTACCCCAAGGTCACGGGGCGGATGCTGAACCAGGCTCTCGGCAAGTTTCACTTCTGGGTCACCTTCCTCGGCGCCTACCTGATCTTCTTCCCCATGCACTATCTTGGACTGCTCGGGGTTCCGCGCCGCTATTTCGAACTCGGGGATGCGGCGTTCATCCCGTCCTCGGCCCATTCACTGAACGCGTTCATCTCCGTGGTGGCCTTGACCGTCGGCTTCAGCCAGATGGTGTTCCTGTTCAACCTTGCTTGGAGCTTGTTCAAAGGTGAGGCCTCGGGCGGCAATCCGTGGCGGGCGACGACGCTGGAATGGCAGACGCCGGAGACGCCTCCAGGGCACGGCAATTGGGGCAAGGAGCTCCCGGTCGTGTACCGCTGGGCCTATGACTACAGTGTCCCCGGCGCCGCGAAGGACTTCATTCCGCAGAACCAGCCGCCGCACGCGACGCAGCTCGTTCAGGGAGCTGCTTCGTGAGCGCCATCATCCTGTTCCTGGCTGTGCTTGCGGTGATCGCCGGATGGTGGCTGTCGCAGCAGCGGCTGACGGCCAAGCCATGGCTGGAGGAAGGCCCGATCGGTGACTTCCCGGGCGGCGATGCCATGACCTGGCCGGCAGCGAAGGTCGGACTTGGCGTGTTTCTCGCCGTCGCGAGCACATTATTCGTCCTCTTCATCAGCGCCTACTCGATGCGCATGAGCGTGGTGGACTGGCGGCCGCTGCCGATACCGCGACTGCTGTGGGTCAACACGGGCGTCCTGGTCCTGAGCAGTGCCGCGCTGCAATGGTCATACGTGGCCGCGCGCCGAGACGATGCTGAAGGCGTCATGATCGGCCTGCTCGCGGGCGGAGCATCTGCCGTGATCTTCCTCGCCGGACAGCTCCTGGCCTGGCAACGGCTCGGGGCTGCCGGATATTTCGTGGCGTCCAATCCGGCGAATTCCTTCTTCTACCTGTTGACCGCGGTGCACGGGCTGCATCTGACGGGCGGTCTGGTGGCCTTGGGCCGAACCTCAGCCAAGATGTGGCGCGGCGTCGAGATCGCCGACATGCGCTTGAGCGTAGAGCTGTGCGCCATCTACTGGCACTTCCTGCTGCTGGTCTGGCTTGTCCTGCTCGGCCTTCTCACGGGATGGACCGACGATTTCGTCAACATCTGCCGCCAATTGCTGAGCTAGGGAGGCGAGACCAGATGGCTGCGACCATGCTGACAAATCCGGGCCAATCGCCTGCGCGGCTTGAAGGCTGGCGCGGCATCGCCGCCGACTGGGCGTCCGATCAGCGCGCCTTCAAGAACGTGTCCTGGGGCAAGGCCATGATGTGGATCTTCCTCCTCAGCGACACCTTCATCTTCAGTTGCTTCCTGCTCTCCTACATGACGGCGCGGATGTCGACGACCGTGCCCTGGCCCAATCCCAGCGAGGTCTTCGCTCTCAACATCGCTGGCAGGCACATTCCGCTGATCCTGATCGCCATCATGACGTTTATCCTGATCAGCAGCAGCGGCACGATGGCGATGGCCGTCAATTTCGGCTACCGCCGCGATCGCGTCAGAACCGCGGCCTTAATGCTGGCCACGGCAGCTTTCGGCGCAACCTTCGTTGGAATGCAGGCCTTCGAATGGACCAAGCTGATCATGGAGGGCGTTCGGCCCTGGGGCAATCCATGGGGTGCCCCGCAGTTTGGTGCGAGCTTCTTCATGATCACCGGGTTTCACGGCACCCATGTGACGATCGGTGTGATCTTCCTGATCGCCATTGCGCGGAAGGTCTTTCGCGGCGACTTCGACGTCGAGAGGCGCGGTTTCTTCACGAGCCGCAAGGGGTACTACGAGATCGTCGAGATCATGGGCCTGTACTGGCACTTCGTCGATCTCGTGTGGGTGTTCATCTTTGCATTCTTCTATCTTTGGTGAGGTCGGCGCATGACAAACGCGGCGGTACACATGGAAGGACAGCTTCACGCTCCGGTGCATAGCGCAATCGCAACGGGAGCCGTTCACGCCAAGGGTCAACAGCACCCGATCAAGCTCTACCTCGTGGTGTGGGGCTGGTTGTTCGTCCTCAGCACGTGCTCCTACCTCGTCGATTACTTTGGCCTACATGGCTATCTCAGATGGTCGCTGATCCTGCTGTTCATGGTGTTGAAGGCCGGCCTGATCGTCGCCGTCTTCATGCACATGGCCTGGGAGCGACTGGCCCTGGCCTATGCCATCCTGCTGCCGCCGGTCGCGGTCTTGGTATTCGTGTCGATCATGGTGCTCGAATCCGAATACACCCACTTCCTTCGGGTGCTCTTCTTCGCAACCCCGTCGTAGCGGCAATCCGAGTTCTCACTGTCATGCCCCGCGAAGGCGGGGCATCCAGTACTCCGCGGGAGGAGTCGGTTTCTACAATGTCCGCCGCGGAGTATTGTAGCGAGACTGCCCGTCTCTCTCCGATGCTAACCCTCGAACGCGTCAATCGAAGCGCGGCTGCCGCGCGAGACCAGCGTCTCGTCGGGCACCGGCAACGGCTCGCCCTTGTCACGAAAGCGGTTGGTGATGGGATAGCGGCGGTCGCGGCCGAAATTCTTAGGTGTCACCTTCACGCCGGGTGCGGCTTGGCGGCGCTTGTATTCGGCTACGTTGAGGAGATGGTCGATGCGGGTGACGGTCTCGCGGTCGAAGCCGGCCGCGATGATTTGATCAAGCGGCTCCTCGCGTTCGACCAGGCGTTCCAGGATGGCATCGAGCACGTCGTAAGGCGGCAGCGAGTCCTCATCCCGCTGGTTCTCGCGCAACTCCGCGGTCGGCGGCCGCGTGATGATATCGGGCGGAATGATCTCGCCAACCGGCCCGAGCGCGCCTTCCGGCTTCCAGGAATTGCGCAGTGCCGCCAGCCGAAACACCTGCGTCTTATAGATGTCCTTGATCGGATTGAAGCCGCCGTTCATGTCGCCATACAGCGTGGCGTAGCCGACCGACATTTCGGACTTGTTGCCTGTCGTCACCACCATCAAGCCGGTCTTGTTGGAGATCGCCATCAAGAGCGTGCCGCGGGTGCGGGACTGGAGATTCTCCTCGGTGATGTCAGGCGGCAGGTTCTTGAAGATGCCGGACAGGATGGTCTCGAACCCGTTGACGGCTTCCGCGATCGGCAAAACCTCGTAGCGGATGCCGAGATGGCCTGCGAGCTCGCCGGCATCCGCAACCGAGTGTGGTGCGGTGTAGCGATAAGGCAGCATCACGCCATGCACCTGATCGGCGCCGAGCGCATCGACCGCGATCGCGGCGCAGAGCGCGGAATCGATGCCGCCGGAGATACCGAGCAGTACGCCCGGAAAGCCATTCTTGGCGACGTAATCGCGGAGGCCCAGCACGCAGGCGGCGTAATCGGCCTTGTCACCCTCGGGTTGCTCGGCGACTGGCCCCGCGCAGCGCCAGTCGTCACCATTTCTGGTGAAGCGCAGCGTGACGATGCTCTCTTCGAACGCCGGCAGTTGCGCCGCGAGTGAGAGGTCCCCGTTGAGCACGAAGGAAGCACCGTCGAACACCAGCTCGTCCTGGCCGCAGACCTGATTGAGATAAACCAGCGGCAGCCCGCTTTCGGTGACCCGCGCCACCGCGACCGACAAGCGAACGTCGTTCTTGTCGCGGGCGTAAGGCGAGCCGTTCGGCACCAGGATGATCTCGGCGCCAGTCTCCGCCAGTGTCTCGACCACGTTCTCGTAGTCCTCGGATTCTTCCAGCCAGATGTCCTCGCAGATCGGCACGCCGATGCGCACGCCGCGCACCGTCACAGGGCCGGCGGCAGGGCCCTGCGAAAACAGCCGCTTCTCATCGAACACGCCGTAGTTCGGCAGATTGCACTTGAAGCGCAGCGCGGAGATACGGCCGCCATCGATCAGCGCACAGGCATTGTAAAGCCTGCCCTCCTCGACCCAGGGCGTGCCGACCAGCATCGCCGGACCACCGTCCGCCGTCTCGCGCGCCAGCGCCTCGATCGCCGCGCGGCAGGCGGCCTGGAACGCCGGCTTCTGCACCAGGTCCTCCGGCGGATAGCCGGCGATGAACAGTTCCGGAAACAGCACGAGATCGGCGCCGTCGGCGGCGGCTCGCGCGCGCGCCGCCCGCGCCTTGGCGGCGTTGCCCTCGATATCGCCCACGGTCGGATTGAGCTGGGCGAGCGTGACCGCGAATGCGTTGAGACGTTCGGTCATGGGCGCGCTCGCTGTCACCTCTCCCAAAGGGAGAGGTCGGATTGCACCTGGCGATGCGAAGCATGCCCAGGGCAATCCGGGTGAGGGGTTACGGTCTCTCGTGGGACCTGCTCCCCCTCACCCGATTTACGCTCGACGATGCTGCGCATCGCGAGGCGCAAATCGACCTCTCCCCGTTGGGGAGAGGTGAAGGAGGAGCCTCGGATTCCCACGCTCAATGGATATTCTCCGGGCTAGACGAAACCCAATCGCTCGACGAGCGCAAAGATCCAGAACGCGCCGGCCATCAGCAGCGCAACGCCGACTGCGGCCGAGCCCATGTCCTTGACCCGGCCGATCTGCTTGTCGTGGTCCATGGTGAGGCGGTCGGCGAGTTTTTCGATCGCGGTGTTGAGCAGCTCGACCACCAGCACGAACGCGACCGCACAGACCAGCTCGACCGCGCGCATCGCGGTCGCGCCGATGAACCAGGCCAGCGGCAGCGACAGCAGGAGCGCAAAAATCTCCTCGCGGACGGCCTGCTCCGATCGAAACGCAAAGGCCAGACCGTTCCGGGAATTGATCGTGGCCTTCCAGATCCGCAGCAAGATCTTAGAGCCCCGCTGCGGCCGGCATCGGCTTGGTCTTGCCGGCGCGTTCCTGCTTCAGCAGCTCGGCGATCAGGAAAGCCATGTCGATGGATTGCTCGGCATTGAGACGGGGATCGCAGACCGTGTGGTAGCGGTCGTTGAGATCCTCGTCGGTGATGGCGCGGGCGCCACCGAGGCATTCGGTGACGTCCTGGCCGGTCATCTCCAGATGCACGCCGCCGGCATGGGTGCCTTCGGCGCCGTGGATCGCGAAGAACGATTTCACCTCGGACAGGATGCGGTCGAAGGGGCGCGTCTTGTAGCCTGACGTCGAGGTGATGGTGTTGCCGTGCATGGGATCGCACGACCAGACCACAACCCTGCCCTCGCGCTGCACGGCGCGGATCATGTTGGGCAGATGCTCGGCGACCTTGTCGGCGCCGAAGCGGCCGATCAGCGTCAGCCGGCCGGGCTCGTTGTCGGGGTTGAGCACGTCGATCAACTTGAGCAATTCGTCGGGCTTGAGCGACGGGCCGCATTTGAGCCCGATCGGGTTCTTGATGCCGCGGAAATATTCGATGTGGCCGTGATCGAGCTGGCGGGTGCGGTCGCCGATCCAGATCATGTGGCCCGAGGTCGCGTACCAGTCGCCGGTGGTGGAATCGACGCGGGTCAGGGCCTGCTCGTAGCCGAGCAGCAGCGCCTCATGGCTGGTGTAGAAATCGGTGGCGCGCAGCTCGGGGTGGGCCTCGAGGTCGAGGCCACAGGCGCGCATGAAATTCAGCGCGTCCGAGATGCGGTCGGCCAATTCCTTGTAGCGGCGGGACTGCGGGCTATCCTTCAGGAAGCCGAGCATCCATTGGTGCACGCTGCCGAGATTGGCGTAGCCGCCGGTGGCGAAGGCGCGGAGCAGGTTCAGCGTCGCGGCCGACTGGCGATAGGCCATCAGCTGGCGCTGCGGATCCGGCACGCGCGCTTCCTTGGTGAAGGCGATGTCGTTGACGATGTCGCCGCGATAGCTCGGCAGCTCGACGCCGTTCACATTCTCGGTCGGCGACGACCGCGGCTTTGCGAACTGGCCGGCGATGCGGCCGACTTTCACCACGGGGACGGCGCCGGCGTAAGTGAGCACCACCGCCATCTGAAGCAGCACGCGGAAGAAGTCGCGGATGTTGTTGGCGCCATGCTCGGCAAAGCTCTCGGCGCAGTCGCCGCCCTGGAGCAGGAAGGCCTCGCCGGCCGCAACCCGCGCTAAGGCCTTCTTCAGGTTGCGCGCTTCGCCCGCGAACACCAGCGGCGGAAAGGTCGCAAGCTGCGCCTCGACGTCGGCCAAAGCCTTGGCGTCGGGATAATCGGGCACCTGTAGCACCGGCTTGCTGCGCCAGGACTCGGGCGTCCACCGCTCGGACATCGCAATCTCTCCGTGAAGCAAAAAGTGCAACCTGATCTGTGGGTTGCGAGGGCCGCCTTATACACAGGCTGGCGCCGCCCCGCCAGTTGTAAATCCATTCCGCATTGCAAACCCTTGCGGGCAAAGCCAAATTCGCATTTGCTGGGAACGGCAAGAAAACTGGTAAGTAAACCGGCAGGACACCTTCTGCCCATGGACGCGGCACTGGACGACGTTTTCATCGACGAGATCAGCTTCCCGGCGACCGACGGGTATGCACTGACCGGCACCCTGTTTCTGCCGCGCGGCGCCAAGCGCCATGCCGTGCTGATCAACTCCGCCACCGCCGTCCCGCGAAAAATCTACCGCGGCTTCGCCTCCTATCTCGCCCATCGCGGCTGCGCCGTCCTGACCTACGACTATCGCGGCATCGGCAATTCCCGGCAGCCGGTGGTCGGCTACAACCGGCCGAAATCGCTGGTCGGCTTCAAGGCCTCGATGTCCGACTGGGCCGCTCTCGACGTCACCGCCGCGGTGCGCTGGATGCGCGAGCGCTACCACACCCTGCCCCTTGCCTATGTCGGCCATTCCTTCGGCGGCCAGGCGCTCGGACTGATCGCCAACAACACGGACATCTCGCGCGCCGCCTTCGTGGCTTCGCAGGCGGCGACCTGGCGGCTGATGACCTCGCCGGAGAAATATCGCGTCTTCGCCTTCATGAATTTTGTCGGTGTGCCGCTGGTCCACGCGCTGGGCTACGCGCCCGGCTGGGTCGGCATTGGCGAGGACTTGCCCAAGGGCGTTTTCCTGCAATGGGCCCAGTGGGTCTCGAGCCCCCGCTATCTCTTCGAATTCACGGCTGCCGGCGCTGGAGAACTTTGCGAGGTTCAAGGGCGAATTGCGCGCGCTGTGCTTCTCGGACGATCCCTGGGCGACGCGCCCCGCGGTCGAGTTGCTCACCAGCGGGTTCACCGCGATCAAGCCGGAGGTGTTGACGGTCAAACCGTCCGACGTCGGCGCCAAGGCCATCGGCCATTTCGGCTTCTTCCGCCCCGATCACCGCAATACGCTGTGGCGCGGCGTCGCCGAATGGATCCAGGGCGAGTGAGGGTGCGCTGAAGCCGGACTGAATCAATGCGAGCCGAGGGTTCACCTCTCCCGTAGGGAGAGGTCGGATCGCATCGAAAGATGCGATCCGGGTGAGGGGTTATAGTCTCACCGAATGCTGCGGCCCCTCACCCGGATTGCACTGGACGATGCTTCGCATCGCCAGGCGCAATCCGACCTCTCCCCGCCGGGGAGAGGTGGACCCCGAACAAACGACGGGCGTACTTCCAACATTCACTAACGGATGATCGTCGTCAGCGACGAGTAACGTCTGTTCGGCCTGGCTTCGCCCGGCGCAAATTGCGCAAATGCGTCGCTGACACGCACCGCCGGCGGCGTATCGCTCGCAAAGCGAAATTCCTTCGGCCGCGGCGCGTAGAAGCTGGCGCGGAAATAGGCGTCGTCGAAGCGTGCCTCGCCGACCCCGAACAATGCGTCGCAGACGAACAGGAGCGCGTACACCCCTGCGATCGCAGCGACGATCTCCCTGAGAATAGACATGCGGATGCCCTGCCCTTTTGCCGGCAGGATGCACGCGGGTTCCAAAGTCGAGGTTTAAGGCCGCACGTTTCTTGTGCGCAGGGTTTGCCGCTGCTGTGCGGATTGCAGACAATTTTATCGATCCGGAAAAGAGAGCCCGCCTGATCGCGCGATCAGGCGGGCTTCAGGCTTGGCCGCTCGGGAGGTATCAGACGGCCAGGTCCATCAGCCGTGGCGTGCCTCCTTGCGATGGCCGCTCTCGCTGAGGCGGTCGACCCAGGCGATGCCGATCGCCGAGATGATGAAGGTCAGGTGGATCAGCACCTGCCACATCACGCCGCTCTCGGTGAAATTGCTGCGCGTCGTGCCGAGATTGCCCGCCTCGATGAAGGTCCTGAGCAGCGAGATCGAGGAGATGCCGATGATCGCCATCGCCAGCTTGATCTTGAGCACGCTGGCATTGACGTGGCTCAGCCATTCCGGCTCGTCGGGATGACCGGTCAGGTTCAGCCGGGAGACGAAGGTCTCGTAGCCGCCGACGATCACCATCACCAGCAGGTTCGAGATCATGACGACGTCGATCAGCCCGAGCACGACCAGCATGATCTGCTGCTCACTGGCGTCGAACGAGTGCGCGACCAGGTGCCAGAGCTCTTTCAGGAACAGCAGCACATAAACGCCTTGCGCGATGATCAGGCCGACATAGAGCGGCACTTGCAGCCAGCGCGAGCCAAAGATGAGCTGCGCAAACGGACCGATCTGCGGCGCTGGCGCGGAATGCGCCGAAAGTGCTTTGGTTTCAGACGTCATTGATCACTCCGGAGTGAGACAGGGAATGCGCCTCAGAGACTCGCGATGACAGGCGCGAGCTCGAGCGAGCCGCGATAGATCATCTCGAAGGCGACGTAAACGATGATGGCGAGACCGACATAGGCGATCCAGCGCTGCTTCTGCAGCACGCGGCCGAGCAGGTCTGCGGCAACGCCCATCATCGCCACCGACAATAGCAGGCCGAACGCAAGGATGTAGGGATGCTCGCGCGCGGCGCCCGCGACCGCGAGCACGTTGTCGAGCGACATCGAGACGTCGGCGGCGACGATTTGCAAGGCAGCCTGCCCGAAAGTCTTATGCGGCGCAGCTGCGTCGCTCGCGCCGCCGCCATGGCTGAACGCAAGCTGACGCGAATGTGCGGCCCGCTCGCGCAGCTCGCGCCACATCTTCCAGCAGACCCAGAGCAGCAGCACGCCGCCGGCGAGCAGGAGGCCGATCACTTGCAGGAGCTGGGTCGCAACGCCGGCGAAGACGATGCGGAGCGCAGTAGCGGCGACGATGCCGACCACGATGGCGCGCCGGCGCTGCTCGGCCGGCAGCCCTGCCGCGGCAAGGCCGATGACGACGGCGTTGTCGCCGGCCAGCACGAGGTCGATCAGGACGACCTGGAGCAGCGCGGCCAGCGCCTCGGTGGTGATGAGTTCAGTCATGATCGATCATGCTTCGATGCGGACGGATCGAGCCATTGCGGCTTCTTCCGCTCGACCCAGTCCAGGACCTTCGAACGTGAGGAGCGCAACGCAGGCACGTCCTCCGCAAGCAGCGCGAGGCCGAGTGGCAGCATCCAGACACCCAGTATCGGCAGGAAGGAGAACACGCCGCCGACGACGAGCAGCGCGCCCGAGGGGATCCTGACCCAGCGGCTCGACGGCTTGAGCAGATAGGTGACGGTGTCGCCCACGCGCGGCGGCATGCAATTGACGAGTTTGTCGAGGCGCGGGTCGCCGCCGGCCATCTGGCTGGCAGCACCCTCGGCTCCCGTCGTACGCTGGTCCGAGGCAGTGGACATGCTCATTCCTCGGCGACAGCGCGGGCCGCGGCCGGTGCGACCCGCTTTGCACGCGGCAGCGCCAGCGTCAGCAGGCGCAACAGCTTGATCGCCTGCACCTCATGGGGATGGACGTCTTCGTCGGCGGCCGCGACGCGCTCCGACAACTCCATCAGATGAGACGACAGCGGCATGTCCGATACCGGCCGCAGCGTTTCGATCACGACGTTGGCAAAATCCGGCTCCTCGAGTCGTTCGGCGAGTGCGTCGAACATCGCAAGCAGCCTTTCGTCGTCGATATGAGGTGCCAATCCGCGATCCCGGATGAAGCGGATCACTTCGTCGCGCTCGACCGGCGAAACGCGCCGGTCGGCCACGGCGACCAGCGCGCCGGCAATGACCAGCGCCGCCGCAGCCTGCTCATTCAGGCTGGACGGATCCGCGATCTCGATCTCGTTCGGATTTGAATGCTTGGCGTCAGACATCGTTGCTCCTCGATCTTGCGAAATGGCCGCACGGAGCTGCGATGGAGCGACTGGTCGGAGAGAACCGAAGAAGGCCCGGCGATCGGCCGATCCATCGCATTCGCGCGGGACAGGTCATCCGACATCACGAGGTTTGCCGACATCGTCGGCGTCCTCGCCAGAGGGGCCCGGATTCTTGTTCACCGACACATAAAGACCGGTCTGTCGGAATCAAGGCGATGCGACTGCGACCAGCCGCCGCATCGGGTTCCACTCGTTGCGGCGAGCAGGCCGAGCCGCGCGGCACCGTTACCGAACCGTCATCCTGAGGCGTGAGGCTTGCGATGCGAACGCATCGCAAGCCGAGCCTCGAAGGATGACGGCTCGTGCTTGTAATACAACGCAGGATGGGAGGCCGTTCCGCCGATTTCAGCTGGCGCAGGACCGAACCGTGACGCGCTCGCTCCTGACGACGGTTTCGACTGCCTTGCGCGCTACGGCGCCAAAGTCCGACGGTTGCAGATAGCCCTGGGCATAAGCTTCCTGCGTCAGGCGATCGATGCGCTTGTCCTCGCCGGTCGACCATTGCCTGGCGATGTAGTCCGCACCGGGTTTGCCAAAGGTTTCAGGATAACGTTCGGCCTCGTTCTGACGATGGTAGTAATATTCGCCGACGGAGCTGATGAACTGCTTCCGCCCCTCGCCGGCGCAGCGCGATCCATAGGGGCGCTCCAATGCCCGCGCGACCGCACGGCGCTTGCTTACCCTCCCTTCCACGAAGATCGCCTCGTTGGACCCGTAGCCCGGACCGTCGATTGGAGGTGCGGGCTGAGGTGACTTTTGCGGTGCGAATGCCCATGCGGCGACCTGATAGACGACGAGGGCCCAGAGGATGAACCAGGCACGGCTCATCTTGCGTTCGTCCCACGTTGCTTCGGCAGGCATACAGGAGACGGATCGGACCACAGGCCGGGCCCGGCAAACTGGAGCACCGTGAGGCGGATATCCTCCGGAAAATCGTCCTCGACGATACCTTTTTGTTCAAACGCCTCGGCGAGCTGCGCCTGGACGCGAACGTCCAGCGGCGTCGAGTACGCAGCGTTGGCCTGATCGCGCTTCTTTTCGCTACAGAACATCGCCAGTGCCGGATTTGGGCAGTCGAAAATCTTCATGTAGCCCCGCGCATAGGCCGACGTGGCCGCGATGAGGTTCGCTTTCATCGTCCTGTCGCATGGCGACATCGCGTAGGCGGTGCCTGCCTGCAGCGCGTTCATCCGCAGCGCATCGAGTTGCGGATCCTTGTCGCTTTGCAGGGTGTGCTTGGCTTCCCACGCCTTGCGTTCATAGGCCTTGGCACTCTCGTCGCCAAACGAGGCCGTGAGTGTCGGCTTCAACTGGCCGACCGGCGAAGAGGAAGCGACGGTCATGGGAAAGCCACGCATCGCCCAGGAGATGCCTACGAAGGTCGTGACGAACGCCATACATGTGAAAAGAACGAAGCGGCCCATGATGTGCACCCAAATATCGAGCGCAACCTAACCGTGTCGAGTTAAGAGATGTAACTCATGTATGGGTTCCAGCTCTGAAGGGTAAATGAACGTCTAAGGGCGGCGCTGGATCGCAGCCTCGACGATCTCAGGCACGAGCACTCCGATCGGAAGCGTTCCTGCTCCGTCATAACGCCCACGCAAGCTTCGGCAACGAAATGTCGTCCCGAATTCGGGTATCGTGGAGAACCGCATGAATCATGTCACGTCTTGCTCCGGCTGCGGCCACGGACTTGTCCCAATGCTTTCGGCAAAGGGCCGCGCGGAGCTCAGCTGCCTCTGGTGCGAAGGCATCGACGTGCGAACGATGGACATGGCGAAATGGGCGGACAGTCCGTCCGGCAAACCTGAACGGGCTGCCCGTCAGTCGTTCGAATGACGGTCGTCCTGCTCCTGTCAGATTCCCGCCGCCACGCGTTGCGGAGGCATATTACCCGACTCCGGGAGACGATCAGCCGATGACTGTCGGGGCGGCCGGCGCCGCCGCACGTAGAGGCAGTTGACGAGGATCGGCTCGTCATCGCCGAGCGTTGTACGCTCCTTGACGAGCAAGCTCATGACCGAACGCATCTTGAGGATTTCCTGCGCAACGAAGCTGCAGTCCTCGTCCCGGTCAACTTGCTCACGCATGATGGCTTCGGCCTCGAGCATGCTGACACGAAGCGCTCGAATGGTTCTGCGGATTTCGTTGATGCGGTTGTCCATCGCTGCCTCCCATCATGGTTGCAGCATAAGAACAAAACATGAACAACGCGTCAAGGCCTCAAAACGTCAAGCCCTCAAAACCGTCAAGGCCGCACGGGTGAAAGGCTACTCCGCCGCCTGGCGCACGTGGCGTGCGGTCGGCGAGCGCATGGTGACGAGCTCTTCGGCCGCGGTCGGATGCAGCGCGATCGTGGCGTCGAAATCGGCCTTGGTCGCCTTCATCTTCACGGCGATCGCGACCGCCTGGGTGATCTCGGCGGCGGCATCGCCGACGATGTGGCAGCCGAGCACGCGGTCGGTGGCCCCGTCGACGACGAGCTTCATCAGCACGCGCGTGTCGCGGCCCGACATCGTCGCCTTGATGGGGCGGAACGTCGTCTTGTAGATGTCGACGTGGCTGTACTGCGCTCGCGCCTCGGTTTCCGTGAGGCCGACGGTGCCGACTTCCGGCTGCGAGAACACGGCGGTCGGAATGTTGGCGTGATCGACCCTGACCTCACGCTTGCCGAACACCGTGTCGGCGAAGGCATGGCCCTCGCGGATCGCGACCGGCGTCAGGTTGAAGCGGTGGGTGACGTCGCCGATCGCATAGATGCTGTCGACCGAGCTCTTCGAGAAATGATCGACCGCGATGCCGCCATTCCTCGGATTGATGACGACGCCGGCATTCTCCAGCCCGAGATTGGCGACGTTGGGATGGCGGCCGATCGCGAACATCACCTGCTCGGAGGCGAGGCTCGATCCGTTCGACAGATGGGTGGTGAATTCCTCGCCGTGGCGGTCGACCTTGGTCACGGTGCAGCCGGTGAGAATGGTGATGCCCTGCTTCTCCATCTCGGCACGAACATGGGTCCGAACATCCTCGTCAAAACCGCGAAGGATGTTGTCGCCGCGATAGATCACGGTGACGTCGGAGCCGAAGCCGGCGAAGATGCCGGCGAATTCCAGCGCGATGTAGCCGCCGCCCTGGATCACGATCCGCTTCGGCAGCCTCGCAAGATGGAACGCCTCGTTGGAGGAGATCACGTGCTCGATGCCGGGAATTGCTGCGCCGTGGTTCGGCGCGCCGCCGGTGGCGATCAGGATGTATTTCGCCGTGATCTTCCTGTCGTTCTCGAGCAGGCGGACGGTGTGCGCGTCCTCGATCGCCGCGCGGCTCTTGACGATCTGCGCGCCCGACTTCTCGACGTTTGCGGTGTAGGCCGCCTCCAGCCGCGCGATCTCCTTGTCCTTGTTGGCGATCAGCGTCGGCCAGTCGAAGCTGGCGGGCGGGACGGTCCAGCCGAAGCCGGCGGCATCCTCAAGTTCGTGACGGACATGCGAGCCGATCACGAACAGCTTCTTCGGCACGCAGCCGCGGATCACGCAGGTGCCGCCCATGCGGTACTCTTCCGCGATCGTCACGCGGGCGCCGTGACCGGCCGCGATGCGGGCGGCACGCACGCCGCCCGAGCCGCCACCGATGACGAAGAGGTCGACGTCGAATTCAGCCATTGTCCACTCCGACCCCTTTCAGCGATTTCTGATCAGATAGTATCGATCAGATCTCCTTGCCACGCTTGCGCATCTCGGCGCGGAAGGCTCCCATCACGGTTTCGGAGAAGTTCTGGGCCCAGGAGTTCATGAAGGCCATGCTGAGGCCGATGGCGCGCGGCTCGGCCTCGATCAGCTTTTTACCCAGCGGCGACTTGTAGAAGGTGACGAGGTCCTTCAGCTCCTGCTCGGTGAACTCGCTGGCATAGATCTGCGCCATGCCTTCGCCGATCTCGTTCTGGCGGCCGGCGAGCTGCTGGGCCACGATCGGCGCGACCTCGTTGAGGTCCTTCTGGTAGTTGAGGTTCTGCTGCGTCAGCGCGATCTTGGTCTTCTCGACGAGGCCGGGCACGGCGCCTTGATACATCGCGGTCGCGTTCTTGATCTGCAGGATCTCCCTGGCCGCGGCAATCGCCGCCGGCGAGGCCTTCGGCTGGGCCGGCGCCGCAGCCTTAGGCGCGCCCTGCTGGGCCACAGCCGGGGCGACCGAGAGGGCCAGCCCCACAGCAAGGGTCGCGGCCGGCAACAATTTCAAAACGCTCTTCATTCCTAGTCTCCTTAGGGCTTTCGCCGTTCAATCACGCGGATTCCCTCACCGCCCGCCAGAACGGCCGAGCTGGCCAGGCCGATGAACAATCCATGCTCGACCACACCGGGGATGGCGCTCAACGCCTTGGCGAGACTGGGTGGATCCACAATACGTCCGAGCTGGGCATCGACGATCCAGTGGCCGCCGTCAGTGACGAAAACGTGGCCGTCCTTGGCCTTGCGGACCGCCATTTGCCCGGAAACGCCGCAGTCCGCAAATGCCTTCTCGATCGCGCGGCGCGTCGCGCCAAGCCCGAACGGGATGACCTCGACCGGCAGCGGAAACTTGCCGAGCGCCGGCACCCATTTGCTGTCGTCGGCAATCACGATCATGCGATCCGAGGCGGCCGCCACGATCTTCTCGCGCAGCAGCGCGCCGCCACCGCCCTTGATCAAATTGAGTTCGGGATCGATCTCGTCGGCGCCGTCGACGGCGATGTCGAGATGGTCGATCTCGTCCAGCGTGGTCAGCGGCACGCCGCAACGCATCGCGTCCGCGCGCGTCGCCTCCGAGGTCGGCACGCCGATCACCTTGAGCCCGGCGGCAACGCGCTCGCCGAGCAGCTCGACGAAATGTTTTGCAGTCGAGCCGGTGCCGAGCCCGAGCTGCATGCCGTCGCGCACTTCCTCGAGGGCGCGCGCTGCAGCCTGCCGCTTCAACTGGTCCATGTTCACGTTTGCGCCCGCCTTTGGATCGAGAATGTGCCGCCGGTGTGGCCGGTTGCGGCGGCCTATGTAGCCTCGTTTTTCCCCGGAGAACAGGGTCTGGGAACAGGTCTATAAGCCGATATTATGGCCCCGCCCCTTGCTTCGACGCGACCGCGCCGGTAGCGCTTCGCCCATGACCTCCCCTCACACCATCGTCTTCGATCTCGACGGCACGCTTGTGGATACGGCGCCCGACCTGATCACCGCGCTGAATCACGTGCTCGACCGCGAAGGGCTGCCGCCCGTGCCGATGGCCTCGGCCCGCAACATGATCGGCGCCGGCGCCCGCAAGCTGATCGAGCGGGGCCTGGAGGCCGAGGGTCGCACCGTCACCCCCGCAAACATGAACCGGATGACCGCCGATTTCATCGCCTATTATGCCGACCATATCGCAGTCGAATCCCGCCCCTTCGAGGGAACTCGAGGCCGCGCTCGACCATTTAGCCGCCCAGGGCCACCGCCTCGCGGTCTGCACCAACAAGCTGGAATGGCTGTCGCAGCGGCTTTTGGACCAGCTCGACCTCAGTCGCCGCTTTGCGGCGATCTGCGGCGCCGACACGTTTGGCGTCCAGAAGCCCGATCCGACCATTTTCCGCGAGACCGTGGCCCGCGCCGGCGGAGAGGTCAGAGCCTCCATCATGGTCGGTGACGCCGGAACCGACGTTGGCGTCGCCCGGCGGGCCGGCGTGCCCGTCATCGGGGTCAGCTTCGGCTATACGGACGTGCCGATCGCCGAACTGAAGCCGGACCGGCTGATCCATCACATGCGCGACCTGCCCGCCGCAGCGCACAGCCTGATGAATACCCGGACTCCCGCAAGCCACTGATTAAGCTATATTATTCCGCAGAACCCCGCATTAACCATCTATTACCTATGCGCAGCCCGCCGGTTGCCTGCCCCAAACGACACTCCTAAGGTCCGGCTGGGGTAGGTGGCGGTTCGTCGCAGAAATGGGTGGTCATGCGTCGTGTCATCGCGATTGCGTTAGCAGGAGCGAGCCTTGGTGGCTGCTCCTCGATGTCCTGGGACATGTTCAAATCGGCCCCGCCGACCGTCCAGGTCAGGCTCGAATCAAGTCCTCCGGGGGCTGACGCCACAACCTCGCTCGGTCCGGGCTGCAAGACCCCCTGCTCCGTCTCGGTTCCCGCCCCCGATGCTCCGTTTACGGTCGCTTTCGCGCTGGCCAAGTACCAGGTGGCGAACGTGCCGGTGAACGTGATCAAGAATCCCGGCGATTTCACCACGCCCGCCTCGGTGACCACCGACCCGAATCCGGTGTTCGCGGAGCTCCAGCCGGCCACTCCGCCCAAACCGGTCCGCAAGCCGCACCGGCCGAAGAAGCCGAAACCGGCCGCTGCCGCAGCCCCGGCGGATGCCGCACAGACCGCGGCCTCGCCCTTCCCCGATCCGAACGCGGGCAAGCGCTGACCTTACGTATCCAACCCGATTGTCCTCGGCCAGCGCGATGCTTAGATTGCTTCCCAAGCACCGCTAAGCATCGGTGCGCGAGTCGCCGAAAGTGACAAGGCCTCCCGTATGAACGGATCTTCCGCGAGTCCCCTCGCCGCGCTGTCGAGCCCCATGACCGATCCGTTCGGGCGGACCATCAGCTATTTGCGCGTCTCCGTCACCGACCGCTGCGACTTGCGCTGCTTCTATTGCATGTCGGAGGACATGACGTTCCTGCCCAAGGCGGACCTGCTGACACTTGAGGAACTCGACCGGCTCTGCTCGGCCTTCATCGCCAAGGGCGTGAAGAAGCTGCGGCTCACCGGCGGCGAGCCCTTGGTCCGCCGCAACGTGATGACGCTGGTGCGCTCGCTGTCGCGGCATCTTTCCAGCGGCGCCCTGAACGAGCTGACGCTGACCACCAACGGCACCCAGCTTGCGAAACATGCGAGCGAGCTTGCCGATTGCGGCGTCCGCCGCATCAACGTCTCGCTCGACACGCTCGATCCGCGGAAGTTTCGCGAGATCACCCGCTGGGGCGAGATCGACAAGGTTCTGGAAGGCATCGAAGCCGCACGCGCCGCAGGGCTCAGCGTGAAGATCAACGCGGTGGCGCTGAAGAACCTCAACGAAGACGAACTGCCCGAGCTGATGCGCTGGGCCCACGGCAACGGCATGGGCCTGACGCTGATCGAGGTGATGCCGATGGGCGAGATCGGATCGGGACGGATCGACCAATATCTGCCGTTGTCGCTGGTGCGCGCCCGCCTCGCCCAGCAATTCACGCTGACGGATCTGGCCGAGACCACGGGCGGACCGGCGCGCTATGTCAGTGTCGCCGAGACCGGCGGCAAGCTCGGCTTCATCACGCCGATGACCCATAATTTCTGCGAATCCTGCAACCGGGTGCGCATCACCTGCACGGGAACGCTGCACACCTGCCTCGGCCACGAGGATGCCTCGGATTTACGCAAACCTCTGCGTGCATCGAACGAGGATGTGCTGCTTGCGGATGCGATCGACCGCGCGATCGGGCTGAAGCCCAAGGGCCACGACTTCATCATCGACCGCCGCCACGACCGTCCCAGCGTCTCCAGGCACATGAGCGTCACCGGCGGGTAGTCCTTAACCTGCTCGCGGGTGTTATTCCCCTTAACTATCAACAAACTTCCAATTGACTGGCGGCACGCCCGCTGGTTTGGTGCGGCTGCCTTATGCCTGCGCGGCGAGACAAGCCACGCGCCAACTCGGCGCAGTCAAGACGGCCGGGGCACAATCGGGGGAGGACCTATCGTTGCAAGCGCTCCTGAAAGCTGAGCCGAGGAATTGACGCGTTCACGCGCTGGACGGGCAAACGCCTGGCGTGGTTGATCGTGGTCGCCGTCATCATTTCGGCGGTCAATGCGATCGTCCGCAAGACGTTCGACACGTCGTCCAATTCGTGGCTCGAGCTGCAATGGGTGCTGTTCAGCATCGTCTTCCTGCTGTGCTCGCCCTGGACGCTGCTCGATAACGAACACATCCGCATCGACATCGTGAACAATGCGCTGCCGAAGACGGCCCGCAATGTCATCGACGTGATCGGTCATCTGTTCTTCCTCATTCCGCTGTGCATCGTCATGATCATCACGGGCGTGCCGTTCTTCGAGCGCTCGTTCCAGATCAACGAACAATCCGGCAATGCCGGCGGTCTGCCGCAATGGCCCGCCAAATCCCTGATCATGATCGGGTTCGCTTTGCTGCTCGTTCAAGGCATCTCCGAGCTGATCAAGCGAATTGCGGTCATGCGCGGAATGATGCCGGACCCGCATGAATCCCAGGTGTCGGCGCTGGAGGCGGAAGTCGAGCATCTCGTCGAAGCGATCGAGAAGAAGTAGCCGTTGGCGACGGTTTAGGGGGAATTATGACCGCGTTTATCATCGCCAATATGGCGCCCATCATGTTCGCGTCGCTGGTCGTCATGCTGCTGCTCGGCTATCCCGCAGCATTCTCGCTCGGCGCTGTCGGCCTGTTCTACGCCGTAGTCGGCATCGAGCTCGGCGAGTTCCGCCCGGACTTCCTTCAGGCCCTTCCGGAGCGGGTCTATGGCGTGATGAACAACGACACGCTGCTCGCCATTCCGTTCTTCACCTTCATGGGACTGGTGCTGGAGCGGTCGGGCATGGCCGAGGACCTGCTCGACACCATCGGCCAACTGTTCGGTACCATCCGCGGCGGCCTTGCCTATGCCGTGATCTTCGTCGGCGCGCTGCTTGCCGCGACGACGGGCGTGGTCGCCGCCTCCGTGATCTCAATGGGTCTGATCTCGCTCCCGATCATGCTGCGCTATGGCTATGACCGCCGCGTGGCAGCCGGCGTCATCGCCGCGTCCGGCACGCTCGCGCAGATCATTCCGCCCTCGCTCGTTCTGATCGTGATGGCCGACCAGCTCGGCAAATCCGTCGGCGACATGTACGAGGGCGCCTTCATCCCGGGCCTCGTGCTCGCCGGCCTCTACGCCGCCTACGCCTTCCTCGTCAGCGTGATCTTCCCGAAGGCCACGCCGGGCCTGCCGAAGGAGGCCATCGGCTTCCGCGAGGAGAGTGGCAGCCGCGGCCTCGGTTCGCTCGGCGTGCTGTTCCTCGCCAGCGGCGTGTTCGGCTGGTTCATGATGCGCGATTCGAGCGTGCATGGCGCCGATTACGTCGTGCTCAGCATGTTCTACGGCATCATCTTCGCATTCGTCGTCGCCGTGGTGAACTGGGTCATCGACAAGCTCACCGGCTTCCGTTTCCTCTCGAAGATGGCGCAGCAGACCACTTTCGTCATGGTGCCGCCGCTGTTCCTGATCTTCCTGGTGCTGGGCACGATCTTCATCGGCATCGCGACCCCGACCGAAGGCGGCGCGATGGGTGCCGCCGGCGCCCTCATCCTCGGTGCCGCGAAGCGGCGGCTGAGCTGGGACTTGATCCGGCAGGCCACGGAATCGACCGCCAAGCTGTCGGCTTTCGTCGTGTTCATCCTGGTCGGCGCCCGCGTGTTCTCGCTGACCTTCTACGGCGTCAACGGGCACGTCTGGGTCGAGCACCTGCTCACCTCCCTGCCCGGCGGCCAGGTCGGCTTCCTGATCTTCGTCAACGCCTTCGTCTTCGTGCTGGCCTTCTTCCTCGACTTCTTCGAGCTGGCCTTCATCGTGATCCCGCTGCTCGGACCTGCCGCCGAGCACCTCGGCATCGACCTGATCTGGTTCGGCGTCATCCTCGGCGTCAACATGCAGACCTCGTTCATGCATCCGCCGTTCGGCTTCGCCCTGTTCTATCTCCGATCGGTCGCGCCGAAGGAGCGATACACCGATCGCGTCACCGGCAAGCGGATGGACCCTGTCACCACGGGCCAGATCTATTGGGGTGCGGTCCCGTTCGTCGTCATCCAGGTCATCATGGTCGGTCTGGTGATCGCGTTCCCCGCGATGGTGATGCACTACAAGGGCGTCCAGACCAACATCGACCCCAACACGATCAAGATCGAGGTGCCACAGATCGAGCTGCCGCCGCTGGATTTGGGACCACCGCAGAAATAGCGGGGACGACACTCGCCGTCATGCTCCGCTCAAGCGGCGCATGACGCACGACGGCGCGCGTGACAAGCACCGGAAACGCAGGCATACCGGGCCATCCTCCACCCCATGGATGGCCGCTCATGCCCCGCTTGCACCCTGTTCCATCGCTCGTTGGCCCGTTGATCGCCTCGCTCTGGCTGGCATGTGCCGCCACGACGGCGCAGGCCGAGCCGATCGCCGATATCCATACACTGGCGCAAAAGGAGCAGCAGCCGCTGCTCGACACGCTGCGCGATCTCGTCAACATCGAATCCGGCAGCAAGGACATCGAAGGCCTGAACCAGATCGCTGAGCGCGTTGCCGGCCAACTCAGGCAGCTCGGCGGCACGGTGGAGATCCTGCAACCCACCGACATCTATCGCCTCGACGACACGCCTGAGAAGATCGGGCCTGCCGTGCACGCCGTGTTCAAGGGCACGGGCAGCAAGAAGATCATGCTGATCGCCCACATGGACACGGTGTACCTGAAGGGCATGCTGAAGGACCAGCCGTTCCGCATCGACGGCGACAAGGCTTACGGCCTCGGCATCGCCGACGACAAGCAGGGCGTCGCGCTCATTCTCCATACCGTGGCATTGCTGCAGAAGCTGAGCTTCAAGGATTACGGCACGCTCACGGTGCTCACGAACGGCGACGAGGAGATCTCCTCGCCCGGCTGGCGCAGCACCATCACCCGGTTCGCCGAGGATCAGGACGTGGTGTTCTCGTTCGAAGGCGGCGGGACTGACGGCACTCTGCGCCTCGCCACCAGCGGCATCGGTTCGGCCTATCTCACCGTGCATGGCAAGTCGTCACATGCCGGCGCAAGGCCTGAGGGCGGCGTGAATGCGCTGTACGAGCTCTCGCACCAGGTGCTCCAGATGAAGGACCTGTCCAAGCCCGAGCAAGGCCTGAAGCTGAACTGGACGGTCTCCAAATCCGGCACTAATCGCAATGTGATCCCTGCCGACGCCACGGCCCAGGCCGATGCGCGTGCGCTCAAGGTGGCCGACTTCGACGAGTTGGAGAAGGCGCTTCAGGACAAGATCAAGAATTGCCTGCTGCCCAACTCCAAGGTCGACCTGAAGTTCGAGGTGCGTCGCCCGCCGTTGGAGGCCAACGAGGCCTCGCGCCACGTGGCGGCCTACGGCAAGACGATCTATCAGGAGCTCGGAATGTCCCTCAAGGTCGACGAGAAGGCGACCGGCGGCGGCACCGACGCCGCGTTTGCCGCGCTCAAGACAAGAGGAGCCGTGGTGGAAGGCATGGGCCTGTCAGGCTTCGGTGCACACTCCAACGATGCCGAATATGTGCAGCTCAACAGCATCGTGCCGCGTTTGTATCTGGCCACACGCATGATCATGGATCGGTCCACCGGCAAGCTGAAATAGCGGTTGTTTTCTTCCTCCTCTCCTTGTGGGAGAGGGTGGCATAGGCGGCCTTCGGCCGCCGTTCTTAAGAACGCCGAAGCGAAGCTTCGGCTATGGCGCCGGATGAGGGGTTGCTTCCGCGCACTTCATGGCTAAGGGAACTCGCGGAGCGAGACCCTCACCCGTCTCGCCGCTATCGCGGCGAGCCACCCTCTCCCACACGGGGAGAGGGAAAGAGACTGTCTCGTCCGCCAGCCGAAACCGCAGCGTGAACTCTGCGCCGCCGCCGGGGAGATTCTCCACCGCGACCGTCGCCGCATGATCGTCCGCGACCCCGCGCACGATCGAGAGCCCCAGGCCGGCGCCGTCGCTGCGCTGGCGGTCACGGCGCCAGAAGCGCTGGAAGATCAGCTCGCGCTCGGCCTCGGCGATGCCCGGACCGCAATCGCGCACCCGCACTGAGCCGTCCTCGCCCACCTCGACCTCGACGGCGGTATCCCTGGCCGTGAACTTGATGGCGTTTTCGGCGAGGTTGAAGATTGCGCGCTGAAGCATCTCCGAATTGCCGTGGATCATGACCGGCGCGTCGCTGCCCCGCAGCGCGATCTCCTTGTGCTGCGCGATCGCGAGCGGGGCGATCGCGCCGACCACATCGGCGCAGACGGCGCGCAAGTCAGCGGTCTCGCCGGGATCGAGCACCAGCGTGTCGAGCTCGGCGATCTCCAGCAGCTGGGCGACGATCCGGCTCATGGCTTCGATGTCGGCATGCAGCGCCTGGCGTGCGGCGCCGTCGCCAAGCGTCTCGATCCGTGTGCGCAGGATCGCGAGCGGCGTGCGCAGTTGATGCGCGGCGTCGGCCGTGAACTGCCGCTGCAGCCGAAAGCCGTCCTCGAGGCGGTCGAGCGCCTGGTTGACGGCGGTGACGAGCGGCATGATCTCGCGCGGGATCTGCTTGGTCGGCAGGCGGATGTCGGTGCGCGCCGGGCCGATATTGCTGGCCTCCTCCGAGGCCCTCCACAGCGGCGCGATCGCGCGGCGGAAGATGATGATGTCGGTTGCGAGCAGGACCAGAAGGATCGGGATGGTGATCCACCCGACCCGCCGGAAGAAATTCGAAATGATGTCGTCGATGATGACGTCGCGATGCGCGAGATCCTCGGCGACCCGGATGCGTACCATCTTGCCGTCGATGATCCGAGTGACGCCAGCGCCGGAAATCGTTTCGGACGGCCGAAGAGCTGCGGCGCCGGCCCGCCGGTGCGAGGAAAACAGCAGCCGGCCTTCGCCGTCGCGAATGTCGTATTGATAGCGGCCGTAAGCGTCCGAATAGAGCCCGCGCAGGCTGTCGGGCAGGTTGAACGTCAGCGAGCCGTCCGGCTGGGCAACGATGCGCTCCGCCAGCACCTCGGCCTGGGCACGCATGCCGTCGCGGTGCAACTGGTCAATCTCGGAGTTGAGCAGCCAGAACAGCACCAGCGGCAGGACGATCGCGACCATCGCGACCGCCACGATGTGCAGGAAGACGATCCGCCAGATCAGCGATTTGAACGTGAGCGATCTGACATGGCCGCCGGCAGCCACGCTATTTTTCCTCGGCCATGAGATAGCCGACGCCGCGAACGGTGTGGATCACCACCTTGGCGCCGTGCTCGGTGAGCTGCTTGCGCAGCCGCGAGACGTAGACCTCGACCGCATTGGAGGCGACCTCGCCTTCGAGCCCGAAGATGTGGTCCTCGACGTTCTTCTTCGGCACCACCCGCCCCTGCCGGCGCAGCAGGATCTCCAGCACCGAGGTCTCGCGCGCGGAGATGATCCGCGGCTGGTCGTCGACGAAGATCTGGCGGCTCTCGGTGTCGTAGACGAGATTGGCAAGGCGCAGCGAGCGTCCGAGCAGCTGGCCCGGCCGGCGCAGGATCGCCTCCAGCCGCGCCACCAGTTCCTCCATCGCGAACGGCTTTGCGAGATAGTCGTCGGCGCCGCTGCGCAGGCCGCTGACGCGGTCCTGCAGGCCGCCGCGCGCGGTCAGCACCAGGACCGGCAGCGGCTCCATCTTAAGGCGCAGCTCGCGCAGCACCGACAGACCGTCGCCGTCGGGCAGGCCGAGGTCGAGGATCATCGCGGCATAGCTGACGCTGCTCACGGCCTCGCGCGCCTCGGCGGCGCTTCCGACGATGTCGCTCTCATAGCCGGCTGCCGCCAGCCCGCCGGCCACGAGCCGCGACAGCTCGACATTGTCCTCGACGATCAGAAGGCGCATCAAAGTCCCGTGTATCACCGCGCGGCTCGCGCCGCCTCTGCGCCCTTTTCCAGCATTCGGGAGGCCTCGGCCAGCAAAAAAGCACCCAGCGGAACTGGTCACCGGTCAGGTTCGTGTAAGCCAATCAGGTGTGCACTCGTAAGGCGGGGACGGCGGACGTAGCAAGCTGGCCCCTTTAGCCCCGCCCCTCGAAATAGGCGCAAAGCAGGGTCGTCTCCTTTTGGGCTATGGATTTCCGAAAGAGCCGGCACTTGAAACGGCGGTCCTTCCCCTCTCCGCTCTCGATCAGGAACATGCATTCACTGCAAACGTCACTACGGTGACGGCGCTTGGCAACATCGAGCCCAACCAGGACGCGGCGAAGTGTATCGCGCAGCCGAGATTGATCGGGGAGCTCAAGGGCCACAAGCTGATCGCGCAGGGCGTTCATCGGATCGCGCTCCAGGAACCTCTCGCCTTCACTTGTAACGCAGAGCGAAATCGAGCGCTTATCCTCTGCAGATGGCTTGCGGACCATCAGTCCCTTGCTCAGCAGTACGGCGGCAATCTGCGATGCGGCGCTGCGGGTCGTGCCCAAAAAGCTGGCGAGAGCAGTCGGCGTCCGCGAAAACTTGTTTGCGCGAGCGAGAAAGCGCAAGGCCATCCATTCGCGATCGCTAAGACCCGAACGATTACCTTCAAAAAGCCAACTGTCGGCAGATTGTATCAGGAGTTGTACGATCTCAATTGCCACGCTCATCGATAAGTCCCCACGGGAAACGGCCGCCCTGGCATCTCGATCAAAGATCGAGAGCCGCCGTGTCAGGTGAAAGCTGAATTCCCGTCGGAACTGGTTGAGTCCGGTATGCCGTACCGTGAAGTCGGAACGACGGTGAACGAACCGCCGCGACTTCAGCCCGATTGCCGGATTCCGATAGCCTGATCGTTCCGCGAAAGGAACACCGAAGAACTACGCATCACGCTAGCGTTGAGATGGCACCAAATCTCGCGCGTTCGATTGACATCGACAGCCTCTGCTGCCGCACCGCTGATGAGCAGGCATCGAGAGGGCAGAGGCACTCTTGTCAGGTTCGTGTAAGCCATGGCCGCGCACAGGTCGTAGGATGCCGCAGCCAAACCCCATTCTGCAGACCGATCCGCTCCAAACAGAGACTCCGGCAGAACTCAAACGAGAGCAACGCATGCACCTCCTCAGATTTACACTCGCATTCGCCCTCTGTCTGATGACGACGTTGGCCCAGGCGGCCGGCTTTCGCTTCATCACGGTGCCGGCCGAGGCTGGCTTGCCAGCATTCCAGGCGGCCGTGTGGTCGCCGTGCCAGGAGCAGGTGGGCGAGGTCAAACTTCGCACGATCACTTTGCCTGCGACGCGGGACTGTGCGGTCTCAGGTGACAAGCTGCCATTGATCGTGATCTCGCATGGCTATGGGGGATCCTTCATCGGCCATCATGACACGGCCGAGGTGCTCGCCGATGCCGGGTTCGTCGTCGTCGCGCTCGACCATCCCGTCGACGCCGGCGGTGGCGACATGAGCCGTGCGGACACGCTCGCCGCATTGACGGAGCGACCCGCAGACATCACGAGATTGATCGACCATATGCTCACCGCATGGTCCGATCATGCGAAGCTCGGCCGTGACCATGTCGGGTTCTTTGGTTTTTCGAGGGGCGGCTATACCGGCCTGGTGGTCGCGGGCGCCAATCCCGATCTGCGAAAGGCCATCGCCTTGTGCCCGGAAAATTCTCCAAAACCCAGCTGCGCCGAACTGCGACGAAGCGAGATCCCGGCACAAGCATTGGCGCATGACCCGCGCGTCAAGGCCCTTGTCGTTGCCGACCCCGCCTTCGGTCCATTGTTCGACCGGGAGGCTCTGAAGGACGTAAAAATTCCGATCCAGCTTTGGGCGTCGGCGCTGAGCGGAGACGACAAGACGGGCGGCGAAGTCACGCTGGATTATGTTTCACTGATTGAGCGCGACCTGCCGGTCAGATCCGACTATCATCTCGTGCCGAATGCCGGTCATTATGCATTCCTTCCGCCCTGCACGCCGGATCTGGCGAACAAGCGTCCCGACATCTGCACCGACAGACCGGGGTTCGACCGCGCCGCCTTTCACGAACAGCTCAACGCCGCCGCACTGGCCTTCTTCCGGACGCATCTGGTGAGAGGTGGTCCGTAGCTCGCGGGATGCAGTGGTGAAGCGAAACGACGATTATTGCGGCTCCAGCGGCCGCCAATCTCCGATGTGACATTCGAACGCCGCTCTAAGCTCAGCCAGTTGGCCGTTCGTTGCCCCCAACTCTGCGTCGGCTCTATTCGCAGGCACGTCCATGTACGCGATCGGCTGATCGAACTGACACGCCGTGAAGTCGTACCGCCGCCCCTCGATCCGGTTGTAAAAATGATCGCCTTGCGGCAGAGGCGTCTTCAGCAACTCGCCGCCAAAGAGGTCATGAATGAGCAGCGCGGTGACGTTGCATTGCCCCGCCGCCGGATTATCCGCGGTCCATTGGCTGGCCGTCGACAATGACCATGCCTTGCGCAGTGCGCCTTGGACCTCATCGGGATCGAAGTCCATGGTCACTCCCAAGGATCGGCCAAGGATGGGCCAAGGATCGGCACCGCGACAGGATTTTCGGATTTTTCGATGATGGCTTTTTGCCACTGTGTTGCCCGACGAGTCAAGCGGCTTCGCAACTAGCAGCATCGGGAGATGCCGAAACGAATCCGCCGCTCGGCGGTCCCTACCCCACTTTCGCTCTCAAAACGCAGCGCGGGCCGCGGCTGCACGAGGATCGTAGCATCCCGCAGATTTACGTCGACGCATCAGTCTGTTGGCAGCATCGACAGGACGTACCGCCGTGACCCCTCGTCTACTGTGCATGGGGTTGTTTTTGCATATTTTGAGTCTGGCACTCTCCAAACGCGGACACGACAACGCCCCGGAGCCTTCGCTCCGGGGCGTTGCAGGCAGCAAGTGGCGTGATCAGCTCTGCGAGCGCCGCGCCATGAAGATGTCGTAGCCGACCTCGGCGACCTGGAACCAGGCGTAGCCGTCGCTCGTGAACTTGGCGAGGGAATCGTGCACCTTCTTGAAGCTGGCGTTGGTCGCGCCGACTTCGGCATGCAGCTCCTTGGCGGCCTTGTGGCAGGCATCCATGATCGACGGCGAGAAGGCGTGCAGCTTGGTGCCGCTCGCAAGCAGCTTCTTCAGCGCCAGCGGATTGGCGTTGTCGTAGCGCGCCATCATGTAGTTGTTGGCGTAGTGGCCGGCCTGCTCCAGCACGCTCTGGTAATATTTCGGCAGCGCGTTCCACTTGTCGAGGTTGACGAAGGCCAGCAGCATCGGTCCGCCTTCCCACCAACCGGGATAGTAGTAGTGCGGCGCGATCTTGTAGAAGCCGAGCTTCTCGTCGTCATAGGGGCCGACCCATTCGGCGGCGTCGATGGTGCCCTTCTCCAGCGCCGGATAGATATCGCCGCCGGCGAGCTGCTGCGGCACCACGCCGAGCTTCTGGAGCACGCGGCCGGCAAAGCCGCCAATGCGGAATTTCATGCCCTTCATGTCGTCGGGCGTGTTGACCTCCTTCCTGAACCAGCCGCCCATCTGGCAGCCGGTGTTGCCCGCGAGCAGCGAGACGACGTTGTAGCCCTTGTAGAATTCGTTGAGCACGTCGCGCCCGCCGCCCAGCATGTACCAGGCCTGGTTGATGCGCATGTTGGGACCGAACGGCACGGCCGAGCCGAAGGTGAAGGTCGGGTCCTTGCCGAAATAGTAGTAGGACGCGGTGTGGCCGATCTCGCAGGTGCCGTTCTGCACGGCGTCGAGCACCTGGAGACCCGGCACGATCTCGCCGGCGGCGAAGATCTGGATCTGGAATTTGTTGTCGGTCGCTTCCGCGACCATCTTGCACATCATCTCGGCGCCGCCGAACAGCGTATCGAGCGATTTCGGCCAGCTCGTCGGCATGCGCCATTTGATTTCCGGCATCGACTGCGCGATCGCGGGCGCCGCGAGCGTGGCGGCGCCGGCCGCACCAAGTCCCGTGACCTTGATGAAGTCTCTTCTCTTCATGATTTCCTACCCTCTTGGATCTGCTTGTTGGGCCTTCTTGCCGAGGCTTGAGGACAGCATGGATCATCGCTCCGCCGAATGCCATCCCGATCGCACTGCGGCAAAGAAAAAGCCCGGCCTCCTTGAGGAGGCCGGGCTACTCGTCTTACGACTTAAGCCGTAGATCAGCCGCGGGTGCGCGAGCGGATCATGAAGCTGTCGTAGGTATACTCGGCGACCTGCCACCACAGATATTCGTCGGAGCGGTAGGCCTGCATGGCGTCGATCGACTTCTTGAAGTCGGCGTTCTTGCCCGAGATCTCAGCCCACAGCTCGTTGGTCGCCTTGAGGCAGGCTTCCAGAACCTCATTGGTGAAGGGACGAAGCTGGGTGCCGCCGGCGACCAGACGCTTCAGCGCCGCCGGGTTCTGCATGTCGTAACGCGCGGCCATCCAGCTGTTGGCGTTGGCCGTCGCGTTGGTGAGGATCGCCTGATAGTTCTTCGGCAGCGCATTCCACTTTTCCAGATTGGCGAAGGCGTGGACGGTCGGACCGCCTTCCCAGAAGCCCGGATAATAGTAGTACTTGGCGACCTTGGCGAAGCCGAGCTTCTCGTCATCGTAGGGACCGACCCACTCGGCCGCGTCGATGGTGCCCTTCTCCAGCGCCGGATAGATATCGCCGCCGGCGAGCTGCTGCGGCACCACGCCGACCTTCTGGAGCACCTGGCCGGCAATGCCGCCGATGCGCATCTTCAGGCCGGAGAGGTCGGCAACGGTCTTGATCTCCTTGCGGAACCAGCCGCCCATCTGGGTGCCGGTGTTGCCGCAGGGGAAGCCGATTACGTTCGACTTCTTGAAGAACTCGTTGGCGAGCTCGTTGCCGCCGCCCTGATAGAGCCACGAATTCTGCTGGCGCGCGTTGAGGCCGAACGGCACCGAGGCGAAGATCGCGAAGGTCGGGTCCTTGCCGACATAGTAGTAGGACACGGTGTGGCACATCTCGACCGTGCCGCTCGAAGTCGCATCCAGCGCCTGCAGGCCGGGGACGATTTCACCGGCGGCGAACACCTGGATCTGGAACTTGTTGTCAGTCATCTCGGCGACGTATTTCGCCACCTGCTCGGCGCCGCCATAGATGGTGTCGAGCGACTTCGGGAAGCTCGAAGTCAGGCGCCACTTCACCTCCGGCGAGGACTGCGCGATTGCCGGCGAGGCCACTGCGGTCGCCGCCGCGCCTGCTGCCGACACTTTGAGAAAATCACGACGCTTCATCTTCATCTCTCTCCTTGCTGGGGCGTTTCCCCTCAACTTCTCTTTTGCTGCCGCTCATTCCGGCGACGCGTGAAGGCCGCGTCGAACCGAAGGGGCTTGACTGCCGTGGGCCTTTAACACGGACCGCCCAGTTTCGGAACGCGACAATGGCATGACGGGGCTCTACGAAAGTCGCATGTCCCCGGAGCTTGCCGCGGCGGCCGGTTCAGGCCGCGGCGATGACACCCTTGAGCTGGTCCCGGACCTGGCCTGCAATGGCGCGGTAGATCGCCGCATGAGGTCCGTCCGGCTCGCTGTCGACCACGGGATTGCCGGCATCCGAGGTGGCGCGAATCGCCATGTGCAGCGGGATCTCGCCCAGGAACGGGACTCCAAGCTTCTCGGCCTCGTGCCGCGCCCCGCCATGTCCGAAAATGTCCGACTTGGTGCCGCAATGTGGGCACTGGAAGTAGCTCATGTTCTCGACGATGCCGAGCACGGGCACGTTGACCTTCTTGAACATGGCAAGCCCCCGTCTTGCGTCGATCAGGGACAGGTCCTGCGGGGTCGAGACGATCACGGCGCCCTTCAACGGCACGTTCTGCGCCAGCGTGAGCTGGGCATCGCCGGTGCCCGGCGGCATGTCGACGACCAGCACGTCGAGCTTGCCCCATTCGACGTCGCGCAGCATCTGCGTCACCGCCGACATCACCATGGGACCGCGCCAAATCATCGCGGTCTCCTCCTCCACCAAAAAGCCGATCGACATAATGGCGAGGCCGAAGCGCCGGAGCGGAATCATCTTGCGCTCGTCGTTCAGCTCCGGCTTGTCGCGCAGGCCGGTCAGCCGCGGCACCGAGGGGCCGTAGATGTCGGCGTCGAGCAGCCCGACCTTGAGGCCGACGTCACGCAGGCCGAGCGCCAGATTGAGCGCGGTGGTCGACTTGCCCACCCCGCCCTTGCCGGAGGCGACCGCGATCACGGCGGCGACGCCGGGGATCTCAGACTGCCGCGCCATCGGCGATTGGCCACCCTGCGGCGGCTTATGAGCATGGGCGGGCTGCACGCCGGGCGTGCCACGGCTCGGCTGCGGGGGTGGCGGCGGCGCGGAGCCCGGCTTGCGCTCGGCGGTGAGCGCCACCATCGCGGTGGTGACGCCGGGAATGGCACGGACGGCGGCTTCCGCTTCGGCCCGGACGGACTCCCATGCCCGCGCCTCGGCGGCATCGACATTGATCGAGAAGAACACCTTGCCGTCAGAGGCGCTGATCGCGCTCAGCACGTTGGCATTGGTGAGCGCGACCCCGCGCGGCGACTTGATCCGGCCAAGGCTGTCGAGAACCTGTTGCTGCGTCACGCTCAAAGCGCATCTCCTGATTTCAAGATGCCCCATTAGAGCGGAAACGCCCAAAAGGCTACTGCCTGCCGATATCGTCAGCCATCTCCGCGGGCGCCGCCCCCTGCTCCCTGGCCGCCTCGTAATTCAGCTCGATCATCACCCCGTTGGGGTCGTGGACGAAGATCTGCCAGAGCTCGCCGCCAGGCACCTGGCGGGACTCGAACTTCATCCCCTTGGACGTCAGCCGCTGCTTCATACCGTCAAAGCCGCGGCTGACGAAGGCGACATGGTGGACAACGCCGGAATCCGGCTTTTGTGGCTCGGCGGTCGGAGAATATCGACGAGGTGCACCACCGGTTTCCCCTCGCTGTACATCCAGGCGCCCGGGAAGGCGAAATTCGGCCGGGCGCCATTTTCCAGGCCCAGCACGTCCTCGTAGAAGCGGATCGTCTCGGCCAGTTTCCGGGTTCGGATGTTGAAATGATCGAGCACGCCCACGCTCACGCCGCCCAAACCCATGCCCATGCCTTCGCTCCCTTTTTTGAAGTCCTTGAGGTCCGCCATCCTAGCACAGGGGACCGCCAAACGAAGCCGTTGCCCTCTGGCCTCAAGGGTTTATGGTGCGCCCCAATCCGCCCACACGGCGGAACCAGGCGCCCTGCTCGCCCGGCAAGAACCGTAAAACCCAAACTACGGACAAGGTACCATACATGGCAAAAGTCGCTTTCCTCGGTCTCGGTGTCATGGGCTTCCCCATGGCCGGACACCTCGTGAAAAAAGGGGGCCATGAGGTCACCGTCTATAACCGCACCGCGGCCAAGGCGAAGGAGTGGGCAGACAAGTTCGGCGGCAAGACCGCACCGACCCCAAAGGCCGCCGCCGAAGGCCAGGATTTCGTGATGTGCTGCGTCGGCAACGACAACGATCTGCGCGCGGTCACGATCGGACCCGACGGCGCGTTTGCCGGCGTCAAGAAGGGCGCAACCTTCGTCGACCACACCACCGCTTCGGCCGAAGTCGCACGCGAGCTCGATGCGGCCGCGACCAAGGCCGGCTTCAAGTTCATCGATGCCCCCGTCTCCGGCGGCCAGGCCGGCGCCGAGAACGGCGTGCTGACGGTGATGTGCGGCGGCGCGCAGGACGCCTATGCCGGTGCCGAGCCGATCATCACGGGCGCCTATGCGCGGATGTGCAAACTGCTTGGGCCCGCCGGCTCCGGCCAGCTGACGAAAATGGTCAACCAGATCTGCATCGCCGGTCTGGTGCAGGGTCTTTCCGAAGGTATCCACTTCGCCAAGAAGAGTGGCCTCGACGTCGCCGCAGTGATCGAGACCATCTCAAAAGGGGCAGCGCAGTCCTGGCAGATGGAGAATCGCTACAAGACCATGAACGAGGACAAGTACGATTTCGGCTTCGCGGTGGAATGGATGCGCAAGGACCTCTCGATCTCGCTGGCTGAAGCCCGCCGCAACGGCGCCAACCTGCCGGTGACCGCACTGGTCGACCAGTTCTACTCCGAGGTGGAGAAAATGGGCGGCAAGCGCTGGGACACGTCGAGCCTGCTCGCGCGTCTGCAACGCTGAGGAACATCTTGACTGTTTGCTGCCGGGCACGGCGCCGTCCCAGACCTCGACGCGGCCTGCACCGCGACGAGGTCTGGCGAGCACATTGAGCTGAAAGAACAAGTTCGGGGGGACTGACTTGCTGAGCGTGATCGCCGCCGTTTTCATCGTTGCGTATGCTGCCATCGCGCTCGAACACCCGCTCGGCATCAACAAGAGCGCTACGGCTCTCCTGGGAGCGGGCCTGCTCTGGACCATCTACGCGATGTCCGTCGGCGACGCCTCGCTCGTCAACCACCAGCTCGACGAATCCGTCGCCTCGACGGCGCAGATCGTCTTCTTCCTGATTGGCGCCATGACGATCGTCGAGGTGATCGACGCCCACAACGGCTTCGAAGTCATCACCTCGGTCATCCGCACCACGAAGCAGACCACGCTGATGTGGATCATCGGCTTCGTGACGTTCTTCCTGAGCGCGATCCTCGACAACCTCACGACCACCATCGTGATGGTCTCGCTGGTTCAGAAGCTGATCGGCAACAGGAGCGACCGCCTGCTGTTCGCTTCCCTGATCGTCATCGCCGCCAATGCGGGCGGCGCCTGGACCGTCATCGGCGACGTCACGACGACGATGCTCTGGATCGGAGGGCAGATCTCGCCTGTCAGCATCATGGGAGCGGTATTCCTGCCGTCTCTGCTCAACCTGCTGATACCGCTGCTCATCATTGGCTACTCCGTCAAAGGGAAGGACATCGTCCCGCCGCTGCAACGAGAAGCGCAGGCTCTCAAGGTCGAGCTGTTCGAGCGCAATCTGATGTTCTATCTCGGCCTCGGCACACTGGTCGCCGTCCCGGTTTTCAAGGCCGTGACGCACCTCGCACCCTTCATCGGGATCTTGTTCGGGCTGGGCATCCTCTGGCTGGTCGGCGAGATCGTTCACCGCCACAAGGACGAGGATGCGCGTCGTCCCCTCACCCTCGTCCATGCGCTGACGCGCATCGACATGAGTTCCATCGTGTTCTTCGTCGGCATTCTCCTGGCCGTCGCCTGCCTGGAGCACGCCCGCGTGCTGGAGCTGCTGGCCAAATGGCTCGATACCACGGTCGGCCGTCTCGACATCATCGTCATCCTGCTCGGCCTGTTGAGCGCCATCATCGACAACGTGCCGCTCGTCGCGGCGACGATGGGCATGTACAATCTGGTGCAATACCCGCCGGACAGCTTCATCTGGGAATTCATCGCCTATTGCGCCGGCACCGGCGGCTCGATCCTGATCATCGGCTCGGCGGCCGGCGTCGCCGCGATGGGGCTCGAGAAGATCGAATTCTTCTGGTACGCCCGCCGGATCGCAGGTCCCGCGCTTGTGGGATATCTCGCGGGTGCACTGGTCTACATTGCGCAGCACTCGCTGCTGTATTGATCCGTCGTGACCGGACGTTCGGCACTGCCGGTTCCGGCAGAGGTGTTTCTTAATCATCCGTTAACGTAATTCTTTAGCTCCTTAAGTCACCTCTTAAGGATTTCTTGCCAGAGATAGACAATGCAGAAGGCCCGCGTCCGGCGTGGGCAGGAATCGTGTTGCTTGATGAGTAACCCCGCTGAAAAGCCCGAGGTTGTGCAGCTTCCGGCCGAGCCGGTGAGCGCTCCATCGGCGAGCAGCCGCAGGGCTGCGGCGCAGCGGGTGCGCGAGGCGCGCGACAAGTTAACCTCGACCAGCGGAACCCGGCCGGCCTTCGACGCCGAGATGCTGCGCCAATATGCGCAGACGCGGCTGTCGGCTTCCTATGTCGTGATGCTGCTGGTGGTCGCCACCGGCGTGCTGTTCGGGCTCTGGATGCAGCCGATTCCGGCCGCGGCCTGGACCGCGGGCATGCTCTGCATCCACAGCGCGATGATCCGCAGCTGCCGGCGGTTCCTGACTGAGGCCACCTCTCCGGCCGCGACGCGCGCATGGCGAACGCGCTTCGTCGTGCTCGACCTGCTCTATGGCCTGTGCTGGATGGCGATCCTGATCCACCCCGTGCTCGACATGGTCACGGAAACACTGATGATGTTCCTGATGCTGCTGGTGATCGCGGTATCGAGCATGCTGGCCGCCAATCTGCCGATCGCCGCCGTTGCCGCCACCGCGCCGGTCGCGGTCGCAATGGCCCTGAGCTTCGTGATGACCGGCTCACTGGACAATTACATCCTGGCGGCACTCGCGCTCGCGGCCGAAGGCTATTTCGTCCTGCTGGCCCACCGCCTGCACTCCTCGACCTTCGCCACGCTCGAGGCACGCGCCGAGAAGGACGCACTGATCGGCGAGCTCGAACAGGCCAAGGCAATCTCGGACGAAGCACGTCACCGCGCCGAATCCGCCAATGTCGCCAAGTCACGCTTCCTCGCGCAGATGAGCCACGAGCTGCGCACGCCGCTGAACGCCATCCTCGGTTTCTCCGAGGTGATGAAGAGCGAGATTTTTGGCGCACACGCGGTGCCGGTCTACAAGGAGTACTCGGCGGACATCCATAATTCCGGCGTGCACCTGCTCAACCTCATCAACGAGATCCTCGATTTGTCGCGGATCGAGGCCGGCCGCTACGAACTCAACGAGGAAGCGGTGTCGTTGGTCGGCATCGTCGCCGACTGCCATCATTTGATGAAGCTGCGCGCCTCGAGCCGCGGCATCACCATCCACGAAGTGTTCGAGCAGGCCATGCCGCGGCTCTGGGCCGACGAGCGCGCGATCCGCCAGGTCGTGCTCAACCTGCTCTCCAACTCGATCAAGTTCACGCCGCAGGGCGGAGAGATCTGGCTCAAGGCGGGATGGACCGCTTCGGGTGGACAATATCTATCGGTGAAGGATTCCGGCTCCGGAATCCCCGAGGACGAGATCCCGGTCGTGCTCGCCTCGTTCGGCCAGGGCTCCAACTCGATCAAATCGGCCGAACAGGGCGCAGGCCTCGGCCTGCCCATCGCCAAGAATCTGATCGACCTGCATGGCGGCACGTTCACGCTGAAATCGAAGCTGCGCATCGGCACCGAGGTGATCGTCACCTTCCCGCCGGAGCGCGTGATGAGCGCGCTGGCGCCGCTGTCGGATGATTCTCCGCCGCTGCAGCCCGAGAGTTCGCTCGTTCCCGACGAGAAGCGCCGGCCGCGCCACAAGCCGATCATGAGCGCAGGCACGGGCTCTTAACGAGATGCTTGCAGACATGCCCGACGATCCCTCACAATGTCCGTATGAGCAAAGAAACGCCGTGCGTCGCCGTCTGCATGATCGATCCCAAGACCAAGCTTTGCTTCGGCTGCGGCCGGACTTTGCCGGAGATCGCGCGCTGGCACGCCATGGACAGCGCGGAGCGGCTGACGGTCATGGCGCTGTTGCCGGCGCGCATGGATCAGGCAGGACTCGCACCGATCGCGGCATCGCCGAAACGTACCTGATCGGCACGCGCGCATCTGGAGGCGCGCAATGATCCGCTTCCTGCTTGTACTCATCATGCTCGCCGGCACCGCAGGTGCGGTCGTCGCCTATGGCGATCCCGACCAGATCGCGCGCGCCAGCCACAGGGTCTCGCACATCTTCCGCGCGCAGACCGCCGCCCCGGCCCCCGCCGTGCATATCCCGCGCGGCCAGGGTGGCGAGTTCGCACTGCGTGCGAAGATCAACGGCGTCACCGCGCCGATGGTGATCGATACAGGTGCGACCTCCGTGGTGCTGACCTGGGAAACCGCGAAAGCGATCGGACTGCCGCTCGAGATGCTCGAATACGACGTCGACCTGGAGACCGCGGGTGGCCACACCAAGGCGGCGCGGCTCACGCTCGACCGTCTCGCGGTCGGCAAGCTGGTCGAGAAGTCGGTGCCGGCCCTGGTCGTGCAACGTGGCCAGATGAAGACCAATCTGCTCGGCATGAGCTTCCTCGACCGCCTGGAAAGCTGGGGCGTGCGCGCGGACACGCTGATGCTGACAGGTTATCCGGAGCTCCAGAAGGGCCCCCGCCGCTCGCGCATCGCGATCGACTAGACGAGCTACGCCGCCTCCGCTGGCGCAGGTGCACCGATACGCGCGATCGCCTCGCGCAGCACGTCGAGACTGGCGCCCGGCTTCACCCCCTGCTCGGCAAGATGGCGGCGGAAGGCGCGCGCGCCGGGAACGGCGTGGAATGCGCCGACGAAATGCCGCGTGATCGCGTGCAGCCGGGTGCCGCGCGCGAGCTGCTGTTCGATGTAGGGCATCATCGCCTCGAGCGCGTCCTGCATGGACGCGTGCGGCGCCGCCTCGCCGAAGATGTCGGTATCGACGCTGAGCAGCCGCCACGGCTCCTGATAGGCGGCGCGGCCGAGCATCACACCGTCGACATGGGCAAGATGCGCCTTCGCATCGTCGATGCCCGGGATGCCGCCATTGATGATGACGGGCACACTAGGCATTGCGCGTTTGAGCCGATAGACGCGATCATAGTCGAGCGGCGGGATGTCGCGGTTCTCCTTCGGCGACAGGCCGTTGAGCCAGGCTTTGCGGGCGTGCACGATCAGTGCATCGGAGCCGGACGCCACCACCGCGCGCGAGAGCGTATCGAGCGCCAATTCAGGGTCCTGGTTGTCGATCCCGATACGGCACTTCACAGTGACGGGAACCGCGACCGCGCACTTCATGGCGTCGACGCACCTCGCCACCAGTTCCGGCTCCGCCATGAGGCAGGCGCCGAACCGGCCATCCTTCACGCGATCGGACGGGCAGCCGACATTGAGATTGATCTCATCATAACCGAACGCCTCACCGATCCGCGCAGCTAGCGCGAGCTCGTGCGGATCCGACCCGCCAAGCTGAAGCGCCACCGGATGCTCGCACGCGTCGAACCCAAGCAGCCGCTCCCGATCGCCATGAATAATCGCACCCGTGGTCAGCATCTCCGTATAAAGCAGCGCCCGCCGCGTCAGTTGACGGTGGAACACCCGGCAATGCCGCTCGGTCCAGTCCATCATAGGCGCCACGGAAAAGCGATAGTTTTGCGATTTCAATTGGTTATAGAATCCTCTATGCACTCACCCCGGTTATACTATTTCCGCGACAATAGTATAGCCGCCGGACGTGCACATAACCGCCTGCCGTCGATAACCAATTGCTGCGCGTTGAACCCATCATGTTGGAACGACGATCCAAAGGGCAGTGTCGGTTTGCGACGAACCGGATTTCGACACCTCGGCGCCCAATGCAAACGCGACGAAAGCCGCTTACTCGCTCCGGCAAATAGGCCCCCAAACAGGTCATCTCGACAATCGCGCCTTCGAATCTTCGGCTGCAAGACAAAGCACGCTGCAGGCCTCAAGTGCGACAGGGATCTCGGCGGTACGCGATGACTTCGCTCCGATCCATCATGGGCCAGTTTGAGCTAGCGAGGTCGAATGCAAGGCAAACGCCAATACGTTTTGCTACAACTGCACCCCACGCGTGAGTGCACCGTCGACGACAAGATTTGTGCCCGTGATGAAGCTCGCCGCGCGGCTGGCGAGAAACACCACGGCGTTAGCCATTTCCTGCGGCGTTCCCATCCGCCCCATCGGGTTGAGGGCTAATGCGGTCTTGTAGAGCTCGGGATTGTTGTCCTTGATCATGTTCCAGACCCCACCCTCGAAATAGGTGTTGCCAGGCGAGACCGAATTGGCGCGGATGCCCTTCGCCGCGAGCTGATTGGCGAGCCCTTGCGTGTAATGGATGATCGCCGCCTTGAATGTGCCGTAGGGACCAGCCGCGAAATCGACCTCGCGCCCGGAGACGCTGGAGATGGTGACGATCGCGCCGGCCTTGCTCTTCTCCAGATACGGCATGGCCCCGTTCACCAGCCGCACCGTGCCCATCATGTCTGTCGAGAACTCCTTTTGCCAACTTTCGTCGTCCTGTCCGATCGCGAGTGCGCTGACATTGGCGACGACGACGTCGATGCCGCCAAGCCTTGCCGCCATATCGCCGACCCAGGCATTCAGGACGGCCGCGTCGGCGACGTCGACCGCACCACCATAGGCTGCGACGCCCTTGGCCTTGAGCGCAGCCACCGTGCTTTCGACCTCGGCCAGATTGCGCGAGCACACACCGACATCGGCGCCCTCGGCGGCGAATGTCTCGGCGATCGCGCGGCCAATCCCCTTGGTACTTCCGGTGACGAGAACCTTGGCGCCCTTCAGTCCCAAATCCATGGTCGGCTTCCTTTTCTTGGTTTCTTGGTTCAGTAATTGATCGCAGCCACTTTGACCAATCCGCGATAGCTGTGCGGCATGCGCATCGACACCAGATCCTTTCGCCGCACGACATTCGTCGGATAGACGCTGTCGAGATTGGTGGTGTCGACCAGCGCCGTAGCAAGCCCCGTGCCGCCGGCCGCGATCGCCTCCTGCCGCGGGAATGCGAACGTGTCAGGGCCGAATACGCCGCTCAGCCCAGGATAGCCGCGTTCTGGATCGACGACATTGGCGAAAGCGAAGAACAAGTTATTCTCGCCGGCGCGAACGCGGAAATGATGCCAGTGGTGCGGATCCGGGCCGGTTGGAATCGGCTTCGGCTGCTCGACCTGCGTGCCGGGATGCGACGAACTGAAGCGTCCCTTGATCGCGGCAGGACACGCGACGAGATCGCAGCCGCGAAGCGCCAGCACCCGGCCCACCTCCGGAAACGACGCATCGTGACCGATCAACAGCCCGATGCGGCCGATTGGCGTGTCGACAACGGTCCAGCCGTCACCGGCGGTCGCCCAGCTTCGCTCGTCGGCGGTGAGATGCGTCTTGCGATAGACCGAGATGTCCCCATCCGGCGTGATGAGGCAAGCGCTGTTGTAGACCAGATCGCCGTCACGTTCGGCGAGGCCGTAGACAAGATAGAGGTCGAGCTCCTCTGCAAGCCTGCCAAGGCTGTCGGTCGCCGGCCCCGGAATTGGTTGTGCCCTTCTTGCAGGATCGGCAAGGCCCGTCAGGGCGAGTTCCGGGAAGACGACGAGCTCCGCGCCTTCGGCGCGGGCCTTGCGGGTGAGCACCGAGATTTTCTCATGATTCTGGCTGATGTCATCGCCGGGCGCAAACTGCGCGACACTGACGCGCGAAACCTTGCCGGTCGGCCAGGGCTCGTGGCCATAGAGGCCGAAAAAGTCGCGCGGATTCCAGCTGAACGTGTCGGTAAGCAACTCCGGATAGAGCTCCGGCCGGCGCTGCACGAAGACGGCTTCCCCAAGCACGCGGCGGGCGCGTGCGGCGTCGAGATCGATCTCCGACAGCAGCACCCCGTCGCCTTTGTCGAGCACAGCCGTCACATGCCCGTCCGGCGCGATCACGCAGCTCCCGCCACTGAACTGCACCGTTCGTTCGAGCCCCCATCGATTGCTCTCGATGACGTAGCAGCCGTTCTCGAAGGCGCGGCTGATCCAGTAAGGCGCCGGCGTACGCTCCGCCAGCCAGTTCGAGATGTGGCAGATAACATCCGCGCCGCCCAGCGCCATCAGCCGCGCGGTTTCGACGAAATGAATGTCCATGCAGATAAGCAGCGCGATCCGTCCGATCGGCGTCTCGAACACCTGATTATGCAGATCGCCCGCCGCAGCCCATTTCGGCTCAGAAATGTAGGGGTGGGTCTTGCGGTGGCGACCGATGATGCCGTCGGGCCCGATCAGGACGGCGCTGTTGAAGTAGATGCCGTCCTCGTCGACCTCGGGCATGCCGACGACCATGTAGCAATCATATTTGCGCGCCAGCGCCACAAAGCGATTTGTTGTCGGTCCGGGGATCAACTCGACGAACGGCGCGACCTCGGCCCGGTCGAACCAACAATAACCCGTCGTTCCCATTTCCGGTGTGACGATAAGTCTTGCACCGGCCGCCGCCGCCTGCTCGCAGAGCTCGACCAGGCGCGCGACGTTGCGTTCCTTCTCGAACGCGATCGGCTCGAACTGGACGGCGGCGACCTTGTGAATGATGGGCATTCCGATCGGCCTCAACCGAGATAGGACTTCTTGATGGAGGCGCCCAACGTGTATTTGGGATCGACCATGTTGCCGAGCCTGACACGGCCGGCCTGGGTCAGCAGCATATAGGCGTCGATCTCGTCGAAGCCGTAGTCGGCCGCCATCCAGCGGCAGAGCTCGCGATAGGCGATGCGGGCTGCATCTTCCATCGGGCGCGCCGAACCAATCGTCATGATGAAGTCCCTGGTCTCGAGCCGCGGCCAGGCGATGGTCCAGTTCTTGATGAGATCGACCTGAACCGTGGTCACGGTCGGATGCTCAATGGCGACGCCGCAGAGCTCGCCATCGCCCTGCGCCGCATGGCAGTCGCCGAGATAGAGCAAGGCCCCCTTGGTGTTGACGGGCAGGTAGATGATGGCCCCGACACCGACGTCGGGAAGATCCATGTTGCCGCCGTAGTAGTCCGGGACCAGCGAAGATATCGCCTCGATCTCCGGCGAGGTGCCGATGGTGCCGATGAACGGCTCATAGGGCAGCGTGATCTTGTCGTTCCATTTGGTTCCGGTCTTGGCGTCGATCTCGAGCTTCTTGACCCGCTCCGGCAGCGCCGGGTTGAGCAGCGCCGTGTTGCCCGTACTGACCAAGCCACCGAATTCCGGCATGATCACCGTGGTGCCACGCGGCTGCGGCCCGCGCGGCACTATGCTCTCGATATAGACCGCGAGCGTATCGCCCTTCTCGGCGCCGTTGACGTGGATCGGCCCGTTCTGCGGATTGAGGAACGGGAAGTTGAGCATCTTTGACGGGCTGTCGGTCTCCTTCTTGATGGCGCCCTCGAACGCATCATGGGTCTCTGCCGAGACGACGGCGCCGGGATCGACGGTCAGCACCGGCTTCACATAGGGGCCGTAGACATAGTGGTACTTGCCCTGCTCGCTCTCCGTGATGGTGTGCGTCGTGCCGCGCTCGCCCTTGGCGACGCCCTTGCGGGCCATGATGGAGTTTTCTGCCAGGACATTTGCTTTTCTCCTTCTGTCGTTGGCTAGTCTTCAAACCGCAAGATGACGGCGCATCTCGGCCGCATCGTCGAGCGCCGTGCGATCGAGGTTCGCGACGATGCGTCCCTTGTCCATGACGTAGCAACGCTGCGCCATGGCGCGGATCATGTCGAGATTCTGCTCGACCAGGATGATGGTCACCCCGGTCCTATGGTTGAGCTCGACCATGTTGCGCGCAATGTCCTGGACGATGTTGGGCTGGATGCCCTCCGAGGGCTCGTCGAGCAGGACGAGGTTGGGATCGGCGATCAGTACCCGGCCGATCGCGAGCTGCTGCTGCTGGCCGCCGGACATGGTGCCGGCGCGCTGATGCCAGCGCTCTTCGAGGATCGGAAAAGCCTCGACGATCTTGCGCCGGCCCGCTTCGAGAATGCCGCCGCCCCTGATCGCTGCGCCGACCGCGACGTTCTCGCCGACGGTCAGCCGCGGAAACACGTCGCGCCCCTGCGGCACATAGCCCATGCCGAGGCGCGCCCGCTTGTGCGCTGGCAGAGATTCGACGGCCTCGCCGCGATAGACGATCGAGCCGCTCATCGCCGGCACGAGCCCGATCAGGCTCTTCATCAGCGTGGACTTGCCGACGCCGTTGCGGCCGATGACGGCAACGATCTCGCCTTCGCGCACCTCGATCTCGAGGCCCTGGAGCACCGGCTTGCCGCCATAGCCGGCGCGCAGAGCCAGCGTCGACAGGATCACTTCCTTGCGCGGCTGATCAAGCATGAGCCTGCCCGAGATAGATCGCCGCCACGCGTTCGTCGGCCACGATCTCGTCGATCGAGCCTTGTGCAAACACCTGGCCGAGATGCAGCACGGTAACGCGTTGAGCCACCTGGCGAACGAAGGCCATGTCGTGCTCGATCGCCAGCACCGTCATGCCGTCGGCATTGAGCCGCTGCACCATCTCGCCAGTCATGTGGGTTTCCTCGGGCGACATGCCGGCGGTGGGCTCGTCCAGCAGCAGAAGGCGCGGCTTCAGGCTGATCGCCATGCCGATCTCGAGCCATTGCTTCTGACCATGGCTGAGATTGCCGGCAATCTGCGCTTGCTCCAACTCCAGTCCGAGGAAGCTCAGCAGCCGACCGATCTCCGCTTCGAGCTCCGCACCGCGATGCCGGCTCTGCAGGGCGATCTCGAGATTCTGGCGGACCGACAGGCCCTTGAACACACCAGGCACCTGGAACTTAACCGAGAGACCGCGATGAATCCGCGCAAAGGATTTGAGCGACGTGATGTTCTCTCCGGCGAAGAGAATGTCACCGCTGCCGGGATGATGTTCGCCGAGGATCAGGCGGAATAGCGTGCTCTTTCCAGCGCCATTCGGGCCGATCAGGCAATGGATCTCGCCGGCCAGCAGCGTGAGATCCACGGAATTGGTGACGTGCAGACCACCGAAATGCTTGTTCAGCTTGCGCAGTTCGAGCAGCGACATCAGCCGGCCCTCTGCGTGAGGCGAGTGGCGATGCGGCCGAGCCAGTTCATCACCCCGAGCACGAGACCGTTCGGGGCGATCAGAACCGTGAGCACCAGCAGCACGCCCATGAAGACCAGCGCGTACTGGCTACCGTAGATCGTGAGCGCCTGGAACGCGGCGAGCACCACTAGCGTGCCGATCACGGTCGACGTCAGGTCGCTGCGGCCGCCGACTGCGACCCATATCAGCGGCAGCGCCGCGGCCGTCATGCCCATGCTCGACGGCGTGATGTACTGTCCCCACACCGTGTACAGCACGCCGGACAGACCCGCGAGCGCGGCGCCGATGACGAAGGTGATGAGCTGGTACTTGCGCACGTCGTAGCCCAGCATCTCGGCCCTTTCAGGGTTCTCGCGGATCGCGACGATGACGTTGCCAAACGACGAATTCATCAGGATACGCAAGGCCAGATAGACAAAGACCAGAAGGCCAAGCACGAGGTAGTAGAGACCGACATCGGCGAACAGCACGATGGGCTCGCCCGGCCAGGGGATGGTCAGAGGTGGCATCGCGCTCATGCCGTTGAAGCCGTTGAGCCGCGCAGCTCCGATGTGCCATTCCGGCCCCGCGGTCTGTGCCATGAAGCGTTCCAGCATCAAGGTGACGGCGAGCGTGACGATGCCGAGGAAGACGCCGGCGATGCGGCCGAAGAACATGAAGTAGCCGAGCAGGACCGCGAACAGCGCGGCGATCGCCACCGCCGCGACCAGCGCCACCAGCGTGAAGCCGTAGGCCGAGCCGAAATTGATGGTGAGGATGCCGTAGCCATAGCCCGCAATCCCGAAAAAGGCCGTCTGGCCGAAGGAGAGCGAGCCGCCATAGCCCCAGATCAGGCACAGGCTGAGCGCGATGAACACCCAGACGAAGAAATAGACGGTGTTGCCGACCGTGTAGCCGTCGCTGAACAGCGGATAAGCGAGTGCGACGGCGAGCACAAGTGCGAACAGGCCCCAGAAGGCCGGACCGCGACCAGCGGTCTGCGGGCCTTCGAGACGACGGAACATTGCGAGAAGACCGGTCACGACGCCATCACTCCGTCAGGTGCGCTCGCGCAGCACGAAGCCGGAAATGCCCTTCGGCAGCACCCGGACCACGATGATGACGGCGACCAGCAGACCGATCTGACCGAACAGCTGCCCCTGCCAGGACGTCATCGCCGATTTCACCACCGCGAGTACGCCACCCGCAGGCGCCGTGCCGAGGAAGACGTCCGCGCCGCCGATCACGACGGTAACGAAGGCCTCCATGATGAAGGTCGCGCCCATGGTCGGCACCAGCGTCATGGTCGGCGCGTAGAGCCCGCCGGCAAGGCCGGCGAGCCCTGCGCCGCAGGCGAAGGTGAGGCTGTAGATCAGGCGCGTATCGACGCCGAGCGCGGCCGCCATATGCGGCACCTGGATGGTGGCACGTGCCAGCACGCCGAAGCGCGTCCAGTTGAACAGCGCATAGAGCCCCGCCAGCACACCGAGTGCGGCACAGAACAGCACGATGCGATAGATCGAATAGGAGTAGTCACCGACCTGGAAGCTGCCGAACGGCGTGCCGACGCCTGCCATGGTCGAGCCCACCATGATCAGCGTGCCCTGCGTCGCAATCAAGCTGAGCCCCCAGGTCGCGACGATGGTATCGAGCGGCCGGTCGTAGAGATGACGGATCACTGCGAGCTCCACCACGACGCCGACCAGCGCCGAGACGAGAGTGCCGGCAAGTATTCCCAGTGGGAGCGGCAGGCCGGCATGCACAGTCGCGGCCGTGACGTAGGCGCCGCACATGATGAACTCGCCATGGGCAAGATTGATCACGCCCATCATGCCGAAGATCACCGCGAGCCCGCAGGCCGAAAGCACCAGAAACGCGAAGGCGTCGCCGAATTGATAGAGCGCCGAGAATACGTGGGTCGCGATGTCCATGAATCAACCAGGAAGTGGGAGGATGCGGCGTTGCCGTCGCAGATATCCGTAATCGCCCCGGCGCGCCGCGAGCGCCGGAGCGATCAGCCGCCGGTCAGGGTTTCGGCGGCGGATTCGACGGCGTGTACTGGGCCATCGGATCCTTCTTGGTGAGATCGCAGCCGGCTTCACCGAGCCAGTACGGCTTGATGTCCTCCCAGGTCTTCGGGAACGAGATCGAGTGATCGGCACCGACTTTGGCGAGATAGATCGTGTGCGACATGTGCTGGCTCTTAGGGTCGATGCAGACCTTGCCTTCCGGCGCGTCCATGCAGACGTCGCCGAGCGCGATCACCTTGCGGATCTCCTCGCGCTTGGTCGACTTCGCGCGCTCCACCATCTGCTTGTAGAGATAGACCGCCAGATAGGAGTTCTCCGCCTCCTGGTTCACATACGGCTCGCTCGGGAACTTCGCCTTGAACTTGGCGTAAAATTCCTTGCTCTTGGGCGAGTCGATCTCCTCGATGTAGTTGGTGGTGACATACATGTCCTTCAGGCTCGGCGGCTTGAAGCGCTTGTGCTCGTAGCCCTGCCCGACGTTCACCGAGGACGCCATCGGCAGGTTGACGTTGGCGGAAGCCGCCTGCTCGTAATAGGAGGCCTGCGCGGTGCCGACCAGCAGCGTGACCACGAAGTCCGGCTTGGCCTTCTGGATGTTCTGGATACTCTGGGAGAATTGCGACACGCCGAGCGGGATGAACTCCTCGCCGGCCATCTTGCCGCCGTTCTCCTTGACGATCTTGCGCACCCATTCCGCCGAGATCTGGCCGAAATTGTAGTCGGCTGCGAGCGTGTAGACGTTCTTGCCGTACTTCTCCATCATGTAGGGAATGAGGGTCGAGAACTGCTGCTCCGGCACGGCGCCGGTCACGATCATGTGGCCGTCGCACACGCCGCCTTCGTACTGGTTGTTGTAGAAGGCGAAGCCGTTGAACTGGTCGACGATCGGGCGGTACGCCTCGCGCGAGGCCGAAGAGAAGCCCGCGAACACGACGTCGACCTTGTCGCGCTGGAGCACGCGCCGCATGAACTCCTGGTAGCGGGTGTTGTCGGACTGGGTGTCGTAGGCAACGAGCTCCAGCGGCCGGCCCATGATGCCGCCTGCCTTGTTGATCTCGTCGGCGGCGAGCTGGATGGCGTGAACCTTGCCGATCGTCGCCGCGGCGAAGTCGCCAGACTGATCCTCCAGAACGCCGAGCTTGATCGGGTTTTCCGCCGCGAGCGCCAATTGTGATCCAAGGGATGATCCGAGGACAAGCGTCCCCGTGAGGGCTGCGGCGCGCAGCCCCCGCAATACAGACTTGCTCATTTTGCTTCTCCTAGATGGCCTGCTTCTTACCGCCTTGCAGCGTAATGCCGGTCGTGCGGCCGGACGTGTCGGGCGGCTTCGCCCGCTTGCTCAGAAACTCCTCGCAATAGAGTTCCATGTTCTGCCGCGCGCGCATGCTGTCGCGACGGAGCTGGGAATAGGCACCTTCCTCGTCGAGGCCATCCTGCTGCATTAGCAGGATGACCGCCCGGATCACCGCCCGGCGGCCGCGGCGGCGCTCCTCGAGGCCTTGCAGGCGCTCATACATTTCGGCGCGCAGCAGGAACTGGTTGATGCCCATGAACAGGGACGTGTAGACCGCACCGCCATGCACCGGTTTGCGCAGAAACGAGGTGGCACCGAGATTGACCAGCGCCTTCAGCCGGCTGGGCGCTTCGACGCCGACGAGACCGACCACCGGAACCGGCGGCAGCCGCGAAGCCGGGTTGACCTCGATCGCGACCGCGCCTTCGAGATCGCCGTCGACGAACAGGATGTCGCGATCGGCCTGAAGGCCAACAACGTCGATCTGGGCCTGGCCGTCGATGATTTCAGGGTATTCAGTGGAGACGCCGAGCTTGGCCAGCGTGGTTTCGAGCGTGCTCTCCCATCCCCCTCGCCGGGTGACTACGATGGCACGGCCGCCCTTGAAGTTCTGTAGCAGTCGGGAGCTCATGATTGCACCACCTTCAACAGCGGAGAGCGCATCGCGCTGGCGAAGCGCGGCGACGACTGGACGAGATATGGATCGGGCGCGATCGGCTCGCGCGATTCCAGCAGCACTTCGAACTGCCCGTGGGCCGCCGAGCGGCCGATCCGCGGCGTGAGCCAGGCGTGAAAGGTCTGCCGGTCGATGCGGACCTCCCCTTGCGGCGCGCGCAGCCGCTGGTCGGCGACCGCGGCCCGCACCGTGCGAGCGTCGTCGCTGCCGGCCTGCGATAAGGCCGCTGCGAGCAGCTTGACGGCGATGTAGGAAGCTTCGGCATCGGCCGACGACACCGGCCCTTCCGGAAAGGATCGCGTATAGGCTGCGATGAAGGCGGCATTTTCAGGGGAGTTCAGCGACGAGAAATAGACGCTCGACGACAAATGTCCATCGACCGCATCAGGGCCGATCTCCGGCAACTCCGGCTCCGAAAGCGTGCAGCTGGCAACCGGGATTTCCGCAGCCTGATCGATGCCACGCGCGCGACAGGCGGCGCGGAACGCGCGAAAGAAGGCGTAGGCGCTGGTGCCAATCAAGTTATTGAAGACGAAGTCGGGCCGCTGGTCGATGATCGCCGCGATCACCTGGTCGACCTCCGTATCGCCGACCGAGAGATAGCGCTCGGCGAGCACGGTGCCGCCACGCGCGGCGAGCGCCTCGCGGAAGATGCGGTTGTTCTCCCACGCCCAGATGTAGTTGGAGCCGACGCAGAAGGCGCGCTTGCCGACGCGCGTGGCGAGATAGTCAACCAGCGGGAGGACGTGCTGATTTGGCGCGGCCCCCGTATAGACGACGTTGTCGGAGCTCTCGAAACCTTCGTAGTGCGACGGATACCAGAGCATGCCGTCGAACTTCTCGAAGCAGGGAATGACCTCCTTCCGGCTCGAGGAGGTGTAGCAGCCGACGACGTGACGGATCCCGGAGTTGAGCAGGTCGCGGCTGAGCGAGCGGTACCGGGCGAGATCGCCGGTGGGATCGACCACGACCGGCTCAAGCGCAATCGTGTCGGAGCCGGCGTTCATCTCATTGAACGCGAGCAGCGCTCCATTGAGCATCGAACGTGCGACGACGCTGTACGACCCCGTGGTCGAGAACATCACACCGATACGATATCGCGTCCGCGCCATCACTCGATCCAAAACAAAAAAAGCGCCCGCCGGCCGTTAAGCCGAGGGCGCCCTCGCCGCCAACCGAACACGCGAGATGCGCGTGGTGTTGGAAATGATTTGAACTCGTCGCGTTGACGGGCCGAGCTGCCCAACGCTTGGACGACACGGTCGTTGAGATCGAAAGCGAAGTCAAGCGCGTTATTGCAGCGCAGACTGCTGTAATTCATATCGCCATGCAGCAAATCTGTGCAGCGCCATTGCGCCCGATCAGATCAGCTCGGCATGCCGCAAGCCGAGAACGCCGCCTGCACCTTCGTCTCGCAGACCGACGACATTAGCGGTCAGCGCATCGCGCTCTCGCCGCGCCTCGGTCTCGATGTCGCGATTGATGACGTCGTCGCGAATGGGCTAGCTTCCTCTGATTGAAGCGGGTCCGGCTGCGTCGCCATGACCGCGACGCTACGTGCGCTAGCATGGATTTTGCATAAATTCTGGGCGATATGGACGCCGCATGAACCTGATCAGTCTCGACATCCGCATGCTCCGGTCGCTGATCTCGGTGGTCGAGACCGGCAGCATCACCGAGACAGCGCGACGGCTGGGCCGCACGCAGCCGGCGATCACTCTGCAATTGCAGCGGCTGGAGGAACTGACCGGAAAGCAATTGTTCGAGCATGGCGGCCGCAGGCTGACGCTGACCGACGACGGCACCATCGTCCTAACCTACGCCAAATCCATCCTGAGGTTGCATGACGAGCTGATTTCGCAATTGGCGTCACAGGAGATCGAGGGCCAAGTCGTGCTCGGCACGCCCGATCTCTATGCCGCTTTCATGCTGCCTCAGATCCTCAGCGTGTTCCGGAAATCCTTTCCGCGCGTGCAGGTCGAGCTCAACTGCGCGCTCTCGACACCGCTAGTCGGCCTCGTCAAGCGCGGCGACGTCGACATCGCGCTGGTTACGCGCATGAACGATTTCACCGGCGGCCAGGTGGTGCGGCGCGAGCAACTGGTCTGGATGACCGGCGAGCAATCCGCCGCGCATCAGGAGCGCCCGATTCCGCTGGCGCTCTTGCCGCCCGGCAACATCTATCGCGACTACGCCATCGACACGCTGGAGCGCGCGAATTTGCGCTGGCGCATCGCCTGCGTCAGCGAAAGCGTCGGTGGTCTTCAGGCCGCGGCCTTCGCGGGCATAGCCGTGACCGTGCTGGGCCGCAGCGCGCTGGTGCCGGCGATGCGCGAAATCGGGCCGAATGAGGGGCTACCGCCGCTGCCGAAGATCGAGCTCTTGCTCTACAAGTCGAGCGGCGCAACGTCCAAGGCCGCGACGGCGCTGCACGACTATCTCGCGCACTATCTGCGGCTCGATGAAGAGCTCGGCGGCCGCGGGGCGCCGATCGAGCTGTCCTAGCTCACGCCTTCTGGCGCAGCGCCAGCTGCGGCCAGAACTTCGCCCAGGGCTGCGCCGCCTCGAACGCGGCGGCGATGCGGAAGATCGTAGGCTCGTCGAGCCAGGTCGCGACAATCTGGAGGCCAATCGGCATGCCGTCGCTGTCGAAGCCGCAGGGGAGCGTTGCCGCCGGAAGGCCGGCGAGATTGATCGGCCAGGTGAAGGGCGACCAGCCAAGATGCGGGTCCACCTCGCGGCCGTCGATCGAGCCGACGCCGATCTGCCCAGCCTCGAACGCGGTCACCGCGACGGTCGGGGTCACCAGCGCATCGACGCGCTCGAACAACTTCAGGAACGCATTGCGCGCCTGGCCGCGCCGGTAGCCGGCCTCGATATAGTCCGTGCCGCTGTAGTGCCGACCGGCGCTGACGACGTCGCGATAGTCGGCCTCGGAGCTCGCGAGTTCGGCCGAGGTCCTGGTCGCGACCGCCGCCGCCTGCTCGGTGAAGGCGATCGGCTTCAAGGTGTGTTCGAGAATACCGGGGTCGAGGCCCGGACCATCCATGGTCACCTGCGCGCCGCAAGAATCGAGAATGGCAAGCGCCTTGTTGAACGCTGCTCTCACTTCGGGACTGACGGCGCCGTAGCCGAGATCGACGCTGGCGCCGATGCGGATTCCGTTCAACGGCGCGGCGTTGGTGTCGAAGCGGCGGGATGGTACCGGCAGGCTTGCGGCATCGCGCATATCATAGCCGGCAATAATCTCCAGCGTGAGCGCGGCGTCCGCCACCGTGCGCGTGATCGGTCCGGTATGGGCGAGCGAAGCCCAGGACGGCGGCGAGAAGCCGGGCGAGCGCGGCACGAGGCCGAATGTCGGCTTCAGGCCGAATACGCCGCAGAAGGACGAGGGCACGCGGATCGAGCCGACGCCGTCGGTGCCGATCGCGATCGGGCCGCAGCCGGCGGCCACGCCCGCCGCCGCACCGCCGCTCGAGCCGCCGCTGGTGCGGCCGAGATTCCAAGGATTGCGCGTCGTGCCGGTGACCGGGCTGTCCGCGGTCAGCTTGTAACCGGACTCGCAGGTGGTGGTCTTGCAAGTGATGATGGCGCCCGAAGCCTTCAGCGCCGACACCACGGCAGCATCGACATCGGGCACGAACGCCTTGTTCATCGGCGAGCCGGCATAAGCCGGCACGCCTGCGACGAAGACGAGATCCTTGATCGTAACAGGCACGCCGGCAAGTGGCCCCGTGGCCTCCCCCGCCCGCATCTCCCGGGTGAGACGATCGGCCTCCGCCCTCGCCTGCTCGTACATCGGCGTCACCACCGCGTTGCAGGCCTCGTTCGTCGCCTGAAGCGCGGCGATGGTGTCGTCGACGACATCGCGCGGGTGAACGTCTTGCGCCGGTAGCCGGCCATGATCTCGGTAACAGAGAGCGCGCCAAGATCAGTCGGCGCCGGCGGGAAGGCCGTTCGGCCGGGACCATCAGTCATCATCAACCCTGAAGAATTAGCTGAGCGCCGCGTCGACGGCGCGCTTGGCCATCACCGTGACGAGATGCGCCCGGTAATCGGCTTCGGCATGGATGTCGGAGGTGAGGCCGTCATTGTCGATCTTGATCGCCGCGATCGCGGAGGGATCGAAATTGCCCGACAGCGCCGCCTCCATCGGCGGCACACGGAACACGCCCGGCCCCGCGCCGGTGACGGCGACGCGAACGCCATCGGCAAATTTCGCGACGAACACGCCGACCAGCGCGTAACGCGAAGCCGGCGCTTTGAATTTTTCGTAGCCTGCCTTGAGCGGCACCGGAAAGCGGATGGCAGTAATGATCTCGCCGGGTTCAAGCGCCGTCTCGAACAGCCCGAGGAAGAACTTGTCGGCAGCGATCTCACGCGTGCTGGTGATGACGGTCGCGCCGAGACCGAGCACGCCGGCGGGATAGTCAGCCGCCGGATCATTGTTGGCGACCGAGCCGCCGATGGTGCCGCGGCTGCGCACGGCGGGATCGCCGATCATCGAGGCCAACGCCGCCAGCCCCGGAATTTTCGTCTGTACCAGCTTGGACGCTGCGACCACCGCATGCGGGGTCATCGCGCCAATCGTGATGGTCGCGCCGCCGTCGGTGATGCCCTTCAGCGAGCCGAGCTTCGACAGATCGATCAGCGCAGGCGGATTGGCCAGCCGTTGCTTCAGCGTCGGGATCAGCGTCATCCCGCCGGCAACGAGCTTGCTGTCCGCGATCGAGGACAGGAGCTTCGCCGCGCCGGGAATCTGATCCGGCTGATGATAGGCAAACGGTTTCATTTTGGTCCTCCCTATTCCGCCGCGACCGGCAGCGACGCGTTTTGCAGCAGGCGCCAGATCCGGTTCGGCGTCGCCGGCATGTCGACATGGGTGACGCCGAGATGCGAGAGTGCATCGACCACCGCATTGATGACGGCGGCGGGCGATCCGATGGTGCCGACCTCGCCGCAGCCCTTTACGCCCATCGGGGTGTGCGTGCAGAGCGTCGAATGCGTCGCGACCTTCATCATCGGCAAATGGTCGGCGCGCGGCATGCAGTAATCCATCAGCGAACCCGACAGCAGCTGGCCCGATCCTTCGTCATAGACCGCGTTCTCGAACAACGCCTGGCCGACACCCTGCACGATACCGCCATGCAGCTGGCCCTCGACGATCATCGGGTTGATGACCGTGCCGACGTCGTCGACCGCGGTGTAGTTCACCAGCGTCACCGTACCGGTCTCGGGATCGACCTCGACCTCGGCGATGTGGCAACCGCCGGGATAGGTGAAGTTGACGGGGTCGTGATAGGCCTGCTCCTCCAGCCCCGGCTCCAGCACCTCGAGCGGATAATTGTGCGGCACATAGGCCGCACCTGCGATCTCCTCGAAGGTCTTGATGCGGTCCGTGCCGGCGACGGAAAACTTGCCGGCCTCGAAGTGGATATCGGCTTCGGACGCTTCGAGCAGATGCGCGGCGATCTTCTTGCCCTTGACGATCACCTTGTCGGTCGCCTTCGACAGGGCGGCGCCGCCGACGACCAGTGAGCGCGAGCCGTAGGTGCCCATGCCGAACTGCACACGGTCGGTGTCGCCGAACACGATGTCGACATTCTCGAACGCGACGCCGAGCTTGTCTGAAACGATCTGCGCGAAGGTCGTCTCGTGGCCCTGGCCGTGATTGTGCGTGCCGACCATGACCGTCACCTGGCCGGTCGGATGCACACGCACCGTGGCGCTCTCATAGAGACCGCCGCGCGCACCGAGCCGTCCGGCGAAGCGCGACGGCGCGAGGCCGCAAGCCTCGACATAGGTGGAGTAACCAGCCCGCGAAACTTGCCCTTGCTGGCGGATGCCGCCTTGCGTACGCCAAAATTCTTGACCTCGGCGGCGACCAGGGCGCCGTCGAGGCAGCCCATGGGATCGCCGGAATCGATACTGCACCAGCACCGGCGTCTGGTACGGATAGGCTTCCTTCGGGATCATGTTGCGGCGGCGGATCTCCACGCGGTCAATCCCCATCTCGCTGGCCGCGACGTCGACGATGCGCTCCAGCACGAAGGTCGCCTCGGGCCGTCCTGCGCCACGATAGGCGTCGACCGGTACGGTGTTGGTGAAGACCACCTTCACGTTGCAGTAGATCGCTGGCGTGGTGTAGACGCCGCCGAGCAGCGGTCCATAAAGATTGGTCGGGATGTTTGGTCCGAAGGTCGAGAGATAGCCGCCCATATTGGCGAGCGTGTTGACGCGGAAGGCGAGGAATTTTCCAGTCTCGTCGAGCGCGAGCTCGGCCTCGGTGACGTGATCGCGGCCGTGACGATCTGAGACGTAGCCCTCCGATCGGCTCGCGACCCATTTCACCGGCCGCCTCACGCGCTTGGCCGCCCATGTGACTACGGCCTCCTCGCCGTAATGGAACTGCTTGACGCCAAACCCGCCGCCGACATCGGGCGCGACCACGCGCAGCTTGTGCTGGGGAATGTTCAGCACCAGCGCCCCCATCAGGAAGCGCACGACATGCGGGAACTGGCTCGTGGTCCACAGCGTGAAGCGATCAGTGCCCGGCTCATATTCGGCGATCGCCGCCCGCGGCTCCATGGGATTGCCGATCAGGCGGTTGTTGACGAGGCTCAGCTTGGCGACATGCGCCGCCTTCTTGAATGCAGCCTCGACCGCGACCTTGTCACCGAGCTCCCAGTCGCAGCAAATGTTGTTCGGCACGTCGTCGAACAATTGCGGCGCGTCCGGCCGGATCGCCTCGAGCACGCCGACGACGGAGGGCAGCACCTCGTAGTCGACCTTCAGCAGTTCAGCCGCCGCATTGGCCTGCTCCGGCGTCTCCGCGACGACGAAACCGACCATGTCGCCGGCGAAGCGCACCTTGTTCTGGGCCAGCATCGGGAACGGCGGCTCCTTCATCGGCACGCCCTTGGCGTCCGTGATGCCCCAACCGCAGGGCAGTGAACCCAGTCCATCGTCGGCGACATCGTCGCCGGTCAGCACCGCGATGACGCCGGGCGAAGCCAGCGCTGCGCTCTTGTCGATGCCGCGCAGCACCGCGTGGCCGTGCGGCGAGCGCACGAACACGCCCGCCGTCATGCCGGGGCGCTTGATGTCGGAGACGTAATTGCCGCGGCCGGTGAGAAAGCGTTGGTCCTCTTTCCGCTTCGGTGCGGCGCCGATGCCGATCACATTGCCCATGGTCACTCTCCCTTGGCGGCGTTCATGGCGGCGGCGCCGGCCATGACCGAGACGACGATGTTCTGGTAGCCGGTGCAGCGGCAGATGTTGCCTTCGAGGCCATGACGGACATCGGCCTCCGTCAGGTCCGGCTTCTCGGTCGCGAGCGCCACGGCCGTCATCAGCATGCCCGGCGTGCAGAAGCCGCATTGCAGGCCGTGATGCTCGCGAAACGCCTCTTGCATCGGATGCATCCGGTTCGCGCCCGGCGCGCCTTGCAAACCTTCGATCGTGAGCAGTGTCGCGCCATCCAGCGCGGGCGCCAACAACGTGCAGCTCTTAACGGGAAGACCATTGAGGTGCACCACGCAGGCGCCGCACTGGCTGGTATCGCAGCCGATATGCGTGCCGGTGAGATTGAGCTGCTCGCGCAAGAAATCGGCGACGAGCGTTGCGGGCTCGACATCGACAGTGGTTGGCCGTCCGTTGAGTGTGAAGGATATTTGCACGGTCATACTCCTGTGCGCGACGGGTCTTTAGGCGAGTGGAAGCGCGCTGCCGGTGGCCCATGTGGCCATCACGACATCGCCGACGGTGAAGGGATCTGCGAAGAAGGTCTTCTCGGGCACATAGGCGACGAACTCGTCGTCCGGCACGGTGTCGAGCATGACCTTGACAAAATAGCCCTGGTATTCGATCGCGAGCACCCGGCTCGGCAGCGACGTGGTGCAACCCGGCGGCAAGTCCCTGCCCGGCCTGACCAGCGCGACATCGTCGCGGCGCACCGCGATATCGACCTTGTCGCCGACGCTGACGGACGGGCGCGCCTGAAGCGGCACCTCGATGCCTGAGGGAGTCGCCTGCGCGAGCGTGAAGCTTGCGCCGTTGACCTTCTCGACGCGGCCCGACAGCACGTTCTGGCCACCCATGAACTCCGCGACGTAACGGTCGTGCGGATGAGCGTAGACCTCACGCGCCGGTCCGGCTTGCTTGATCTTGCCTTGCTCCATCACCACGACGAGGTCGGCGAGCGCAATCGCCTCGAGCTGGGTATGGGTGACGTGGATGAAGGTGATGCCGAGCTCCTGCTGCATCCGCCTGAGCTCCTGCCGCATCTGGACGCGGAGCTGCTCATCGAGCGCCGACAGCGGCTCGTCGAGCAGCAGCACGCGCGGCTCGGTGATCGCCGCACGCGCCAGCGCCACCCGTTGTTGCTGGCCGCCGGAGAGCTGGGCCGGCAAGCGATCGGCGAATTGCGTCAGCCGCACCTTCTCGATCATCGCGTCTGCCGCACGCAGACGATCAGCCTTGGACATGCCGCGCGCGCGCAGGGCAAAGGCAATATTCTCCCGCACGGTCAGATGAGGGAACAACGCATAGGACTGGAACATCATCGCCGTGCGCCGCTGCACCGGCGCGAGCCCGACGACGCTCTGGCCGCCGATGGCGATCTCGCCCGCAGTCGGGTCCTCATGGCCTGCAATCATGCGCAGGATCGTGGTCTTGCCGCAGCCGGAGGGGCCGATGAAGCAGCAATAGGCGCCGTCCGCGATCTTCAAATTGACGCCGTCGACCACATTGGTGACGCCGTCGAAGCTCTTGCAGACACCCGCCAGTTCGATATCGCCGCGATCGTTCTTCATTCCTATCCCTTTGCCCGGCTGCCGCGCGTCTTCTGGATCAGCACGATGGTGCCGAGGCTGGCACCGATCACGATGAAGGAGACGATGGTGGTCACCGTGCCGAGCGCGTAGAGCGAGGGCGAGGTGACGTTCAGCGTCATGCTCCAGATTTCCAGCGGCAGCGTGTTCAGCGAGCCCGCGGTCTGAAGGCTGCGGGCGAATTCGTCATAGGACAGCGTGAAGCCGAACAGCGCGACCGCAACGAGGCCGGGCGCCAGCACCGGGATCGTCACCAGCCGGATCGACTGCCAGCGGCTGGCGCCGAGATCGTAGGCCGCCTCCTCCCAGACGTGGTTGAAGCGCGACATCACGGCGAACATCACGAGCACGCCGAATGGCAGCGTCCAGGACAGCTGGGCGCCGAGTGCCGAGGTGTACCAGCTGGCATTCAGGCCGAGCGCCTGGAACAGCAGGCCGGTGCCGAGACCGAGCACGAGGCCGGGCGCAACCAGGCTGCCGATCATCATGTAGAAGACGATCGTGTCGCCGTGAAAGCGCTTGCGGAAGCCGAGGCCGGCGAGGAACGACACCACCACCGTGATGATGGTGACGATGACCGCGAGCTTGATCGAGCGGTCGAACGAGCCCTTGACGTCGCCGGTGCGCACCTGGGTGAAAAGATCGACGAACCAGTGCATCGAATGGCCCTTCATCGGGAATACGAGGCCGCCGCGGATGTCCTGGAACGACAGGATATAGATGCAAAACATCGGCCCGTAGAGCGCGAGTACATAGAACGTGAACAGCGCTGCCAACACGTAGAACGTCCAAGGGCGCCCGCCCTTGCTCGGCGCGATCGCCCTGCTGGTTGCAGGCGCGATCGTCTCCGGCATGTCGGCGAGAACGGCGCTCATCGCGTGATCTCCTGCCGGATATCGACGGTGCGCAGGATCAGCGACACGATTGCGATCAGCACCAGCGTCAGCAGCACGGCGCTCGCGGCCGCGATCGGATATTGCAGTACGCCGACGTCCTCGTAGAACGCGCTGACCACCGAGGCGGAGCCACCGCCGGACATCACCTTGACCACGAAGAAATCGCCCATCACGATCGAGACCACGAAGATGGTGCCGAGCGCGATGCCGCTCTTGGACATCGGCACCACGATCAGGCGCATGATGTCGAATCGGCTGGCGCCGGCGTCGATCGCCGCCTCGATCAGCTTCTTGTCGATCCGCGCCATCGAATTGAAGATCGGCACGATCATGAAGATCGTGAGCTGGTGGACATAGGCGATGACCACCGCGAGGTCGGAGAACAGCAGCACGTCCAGTGGCTGGCGGATCACGCCCATTCCAAGCAGCGCCTGGTTGATCAGACCTTCCTTTCCCAGAAGTGGAATCCAGGAAATCATCCGGATGATGTTCGAGGTCCAGAACGGCACCGTGCACAACAGGAACAGGCCGATGGCGAGCAGCTGGTTGCGGACGTGGAACACCAGGAAGTAGGCGACGAAGAAGCCGATGATCAGCGTGAAGATCCAGGTCAGCACCGTGAACTTGATCGTCGCCAGATACAGTTTCAGCGTCAGCGCCGAGTGCAGAACCTCGACGTAGCTCGCCAGCGTGAAGCCCGGCGTCAGCCCGCCAAAGCCGTCGGTGGCGAAGAAGCTCGCGGCCAGCACGACAAGGATCGGCGCCACGAAGAAGGGCACGAGCACCAGGACGAGCGGCGAGACGTAGAGCCAGCCGGCCAGATTGGATCGCGATGGAGTTGGACTCGGCTGCATGTCAGCGAACGCCTCGACGTCAATCTCACCCGCCGGCGCGTCGCCGCGCCGGCGCCTTTCGTCAGGGAAAGCAGGTTTCAGGCCACCTTGAAGTCGTTCCAGCGCTTGTTCATGTAGGCGGCCTCGTCCATCAGCGTGTTCCAGCAGGAGATGTTCTTGACGCGGTCGAGGAACGAGCCGCCGTCACGCTTGGTGCCGGCCTTCTCCATCGCAACGCCGTAGGGATCGTTGACCACCTCTGGCGCGGGCTGGCCCTCGTACCAGAACGCCCATTCCGCCGGTGTCAGGAATTTCTTCGCGGTCGAGGGCACCGGGCTGTAATAGCCGTAGCGCGCGACGAAGCCGCCCTGCCAGCCCGAGAGGTACCAGTTGAGATATTCATAGGCCGCATCCAATTTCTTGCCGGAGAGATGCTTCATCAGGCCCATGCCGTTGCACCAGCCGCGGTACCCTTCCTTGCCGTTCTTGACGTTGACGGGCGCGTAGACGCAGGGAATTTCCTTGACGCGGACCGCCGCGACCGCCGGCGACCACATCGACTGAATGATGACCTCGCCCGCCGCCATCAGCTGCACCGATTGGTCGAAGGTGGTCCAGGTCGCGCGGAACTGGCCCTGCTTCTTCAGCTCGATCAGCTTGTTGCAAGTGAAGTCGATTTCCTCCTTGGTCATGTTGCCCTTGTTGCCGTACTTGATCAGCCCGGCGCTCTCGAAGCAGAGCGCCGCATCCATGATGCCGATCGCGGGCACGTCGAGGATAGCGGCCTTGCCCTTGAACTTGGGATCGATCAGGTCCTTCCACTCGGTCACCTCATGGCCGACGAGGTCGGGGCGATAGCCGATGGAGTCGGCGTTGTAGACCTGCGTCAGGAAGGTCGCCCATTCGGTGACGCCGTCGTTGAGATCAGTCGCATCGGGCTTGGCGATGTACATGGCTTCATAGGGCGAGATGCCCTGGCGCGGGATCTTGTGGCCGTCGATCTCACCCTTGGTGAAGATCGGCAGGATGTTGTCGAACTCCTTGATCTTCTTGACCTCGATGCCCTGGATCACGCCGCGCTTGGCGGCGAGTTTCGCCTGCCAGCCCTCGAGATCGGCGATATCGACCGTATTAGGCTGGCTTATGAAGCGGTTGATGGCGGCGGAGGTGTCAAGGTTCTGCATCGTCACCTTGAAGCCGAGATCCTTGGCGGCCTGGTCGCCGATCGCCTTCACCACCGAATAGGACACGCCGACATGGCGGAGCTCGATGTCCTTGATCTCCTGCGCCCAGATGGTCGGGAATCCACGGATCGCGTCCGACCCCGCGGCCGCGCCCGCAACTGCGGCTACCCCCTTCAACAGCGTGCGCCGGCTCAGCTTTTTGGCAGATCTCGCTTCCGTTCCCGCCGGATCGGAAGTGGATGCCCCCTTAATCCTGTCAGACATGGCAACCCCCATTGGTTACGATGAACGCTCGCCCCGATCGCCATTGACCGGCTGCGGATGTGATCAGTTGCGCGTGAGGCTAGGGGCGGGATTTTGCGAAGTAAAATTGGAAGTAACAATTCACGGTATAAGCGCCACTAATGACTCAACTCTCTGCACTTCATCTCGGCAGGCGGCTCATCAACGCAGCAGGGCATATGTACCGGTCGCGATGAAGAGAAGATTCTCTGGTCCTTCGTTTCGACGAAAACCCGCTGGGAAACCAGAACACGAGCCCGAGCAGGAAGAAGCCATGGGCGATCATGCGCAGCTCCGGCGCGAACTCGTAGCGCTTCGGTGAGACCCGCGGCGGCGAAGCGTTGCTCGGCAGGCACCTTCCGCCGAACAGGCGGGACAGTTGCTCGTGCCTCGCCGAGAGCACGTTGACGCACACCACCTTGTTGCGAGTCACGCTGGAATAGGTCGAGGAGGAACGATTGATGCAAACCAGAAGCGTCGGCGGATCATCTGTAACGCTGCAAATCGCGGAGGCCGTGAATCCGGCGCGGCCCGCAGCACCGTCGGTCGTGACGATGTTGACGGCCGCGCCGAGACAGGCCATCGCGTCACGGTAGTCCCGAGGAGCCACATCCAGCATCGATGTCCTCACACCTCGATGGCAGGCGCGAGGGCGAGCTCGCGCAGCACCTGTGCCAGCACGGCGGCGCCGGCAGCGACGTGATCGGGCTCGGCCCATTCGTGCTCGACATGGCTCGCCCCGTCGCGGCACGGGATGAAGATCATCGCGGCCGGACAGACTTTTGCGAGATGACGGGCATCGTGACCGGCGGCGGAGAGAATCGCCATGGCGGAATGCCTCTGCTCCCGCGCTGCCTTCGCGATGCTCGCGCGCAGGCGCGGATCGAAGACGTTCGATGGCGCATCCACGAGCGGCGTCACCGTGACCGTGCACGGCGGGGCATTCTCCTGGCACAGAGCCGTGATGCGCGCGCCAGCCGCATCGAGCACCGTATTATCGGGATGACGCAGATCGATGCTGAAGCTGACGCGCGACGGCACCACCGACGGCGCGTTCGGCACGACAGCAACCCGGCCGATGGTGAACTTGATGTCGACATCGACGGCGCCGATCTCGGCATGGAGCGCAGCCGCCACACGAGCAAAGGCCGCGAGCGCATCGCGCCGCTCCGACTGCGCCAGCGTACCGGCGTGGCCTTCGGCGCCCTCGACCACCACCTGAAAGGTCTTCTTGCCTTGGATGCCGGTAACGACTCCGATGGTGCAGGCGGCCGCTTCCAGCAGCGGTCCCTGCTCGATGTGCAGTTCGAGATAGGCCTCGGCAGCAAAGCCGAGCGGCCGGTGCGGCACATCAGGGAAAGCCTGGTGAAGGCGGTCGAGCGCCTCGCCGACACTGATGCCGTCTGTATCGCGCGCGGCGCGGATGACCGTCATGTCGCGCTCACCCGTGAAGGCCTCCGAGCCCATCATGCCCGGGGCGAAGCGTGAGCCTTCCTCGTTCATCCAGGCGACGACGATGATACCGCGCGCAGGCTTTTCGCCGTGCTCAGCGAGCGAGACCGCCGCTTCGAGTGCCGCCATCACGCCGGCGGCGCCGTCGAACTTCCCGCCTGTCGGCTGGCTGTCGAGATGACTGCCGAACAGAAGCGGCGGTGCGGCGCGGTGGCGGCCGGCCAGCGTCAGGAACAGGTTTCCCGCAGCATCCGTCGACGGCGTCAATCCCGCTTCGAGCGCCCAGCCGATGACAAGGCGCCAGGCGGCGATCTCACCGTCGCTCAGCGCCTGGCGGTTGACCCCGCCGGCCGCCGTCGCGCCGATCTCGGCGAGCGCCATCAAACGGGTCCAGAGCCGGTTGGCGTTGATCAGAGGCTGGCTCGTCATCGACTACTTCGTGCGCATGATCTGGCCCGGCAGTGCGCGCGAATCGCGCGGCAGCCAGCGTCCCGCCTCGACCTGGGCGATGAACTCGGCGAGCAGCGTGTTGAATGCCGCCGGCTCTTCGAGATTGAGCGTGTGGCCGGTCTTGGGGAAGACCGAGAGGCCGCAGGCGGGAATGGTCTTCTTCAGGAAGATGCCGGGCTGGAGACAGTGGTCGTCCTCGTCGCCGACGATAACCAGCGTCGGCACCATCATCTTTTTCAAACCGTCTTCGAGATCATAGAACGACGGCCGCCGCGCCTGCACGCCACGCATGGTATTGGCAGCGCCGCGATCGGAATGGGTGGCGAGGCGATCGGCGAATTCCTGCCAGCCGCGCGGATCCTTGTTCTGGAACTGCACCCGGCTCGCACCGAGCGCGTAGATCTTCGAAAACTCCTTCGCACCCTGCTTCTCGAAATTGTCAGCCACTTCGCGCGAGACGCCGCGAAAATACTCCTCGAACTCTTTCTCGCAGCCATAGCCTGCACCGGCCACGGTGAGTGACAGCGCGCGCTCCGGCGTGCGCAGGCCGAAATGCACCGTGCAGAACCCGCCCATGGAAAGGCCAACGATGTGCGCCTTCTCTATACCGAGCGCATCGAGCACGGCGACCGCGTCGTCCGCGGCGATCGCCTGTGAATAGCCCTCCACGCTGTCAGGCACGTCCGACGGCGGATAGCCTCGCGCGGCATAGGTGATGCAGCGATGGCGACGGCTAAAATAGCGCAGTTGCGGCTCCCAGCTTGCGTGATTACCGCCGAATTCATGGATGAAGAGGATCGGCGTGCCCTCGCCGGCCTCTTCCACATGGAGCTTCACGCCGTCCTTCGCAGTGATCATCTTCATCGGCATCGTCCCTAGAATTGCGGCGGCAGGTCGTTGAGCTCGCGCGCTTGCGCCACCATCTCCGGCAGCAGCGTGCAGAGTTTTTCGACCCACGCCTGCGGCACCGAGGTGCTGATCTTCACGAAGCGGTCGCCAAAGCGCTGGGTGTGATAGGTGCCCTGGCGGATCATGATGCCCTGCCGGCGAAAGCATTCGACCAGCGCCTCCGGGCGGATGCCGGCTGCGATGGTTTCCAGCACTAGGAAGTTGCCATGCGAAGGCATGATCGGCAGCGCCAATCCGTCGATCGCGGCCGCCGCCTCCTGGATCATCGCTTTGTTGGCCCGGTCGGTGCTGCGGACCTTCTTCATCCATTCGGCCTTGACCGACAAGCCCGCCTGCGCCGCGCGCTGGGCGATGACGCTTGCGCCCAGCACGCTGGTCGAAGTCTGGGCCAGCACCTCGAACAGATCGGGCGCGGCGACGAGCGCACCGATGCGCAGGCCGGCGAGCCCGAGCCATTTCGAGAAGCTGGTCGAGACGACGGAGCCTTTCGGGGCCACATGAAGCGCCGGCGTGTGGCCGTCGGAGAAATCGCGATAGGTGCAGTCGTGCACCAGCAGCGCGCCGCAATCGCGCGCGATCGCGGCAAAACTCTCGATCTCCTCTCGCGTGTAGCGAATGCCTAGCGGATTGTTGGGGTCGACGAGATAAATGATCGCGGTGCGCTCATCGACATTCGCCTTCAAGGCTTCGGGCGTCAGGCGGTAGTCGCAGGCGGGATCGTAGATCGGAATCTCGATCACTTCGGCGCCCTGCTGGCGCGCGAACAGGCACGGCCATTTCCAGGTCGGATCGGTCGTGACCAGCGTGGTGCCCGGCTTGCAGCGCGCGCGGCAGATCATCGCCAGTGCGTTGACGCCGCCCTCGGTTACCAGCGCCTCGGCGCCGGGCGTGCCGAGATCGGCGACGATCGCCGCGCGCAACGCCTCGAAGCCGAGCGGCGGGGCATAGGCGTTGAACTCGCCCACCTCGATCGAGCGTAGCATCGCCTCGCGCACCGCGGGGTGGCTCTCGATATGGTTGGTGTTCTGGCCGAGCCAGTAGAGTCCCGGCGTCGCCGAGAGCTCGTCGAAATAGCGGTTGCGGACCAGCGCCGCCGATTGCGCTCCTGACATCGACGCCTCAGATCACCGAGCCGCGCGCAGCGATGCCGCCGTCGATCGTCACCACCGTCCCAGTGATGTAGCCGGACCGCGGCGAGGACAGGAAGGCGACGAGATCGGCGACCTCTTCCGACGTCGCCGGGCGCTTGCCCGGATATTTGTCGAACAGCTCTTCCCAGCGGCTTTCGTCGCCGAGCATGTCGATCGCCTTGCGCTTCATGATCTTGAGCATGCGGTCGGTGGCCACCGGCCCCGGATTGACCGCGACGACGCGCACGCCGTGATCGAGGCTGCGGCCGCCGAGCGCCTTGGTGAAGGACATCAGCGCCGCATTGCCGGTCGAGCCCGCGATGTAGCTCGCGTCCCAGTTCTCACCGGAATTGCCGATGATGTTGATGATGACGCCGTCCTTGCCCTTCATGCGCGGATAATAGAGACGCGACAGCGTGATGTAGCCGAACACCTTGAGATCGAAGCCGCGTCGCCAGGCTGCATCGTCGAGGACTTCCAGCGACCCGGCCGGGATGTCGCCGGCATTATTGATGAGAATATCGATGTCGCCGACCTCGGCCGCGAGCCTTTCCATCGCAGCCGTGCTCGACAAATCGAGCGCATGGATCGTGATCTTCACGCCATGGCGGGCTTCGAGCTGCTTCTTCGCCTCCAGCATCGCCTCGCCGTTGCGGGCGGCGAGATGCAGATGACACCCTTCCGCGGCGAAGAGTTCGGCCACCGCAAGTCCAATTCCTTTCGACGCACCGGTAATGAGCGCGGTCTTGTTCGTCAGCTTCAGGTCCACTCCGGGTCTCCAGGATGCAAGCTAGATATACAAGGTCTAGCAATTTGCATACCAAGCGGCCCCTAGGTCATTCGAAGGCGGCGAGGAAGTCCAGCAGGTTGTCGCCCAGCAGGTTGACGTGGTCGCGCATGGCGCTGTGCGCCCGCTCCGGGTCGTGCGCCAGGATCGCTTGCATGATCGCCTCGTGCTCGCGGACAGTATCGGTAATCCGGTTCGGCATCCGCGTGACCCGGCGGCGATAGGCAGCCACCTGATTGCGCAGCTTGCGGGTCTGCTCGGCGAGGAAGGTATTGCGCGAAGCCTCATAGATCGCTTCGTGGAAGTCCTGGTTGATGTCGTAGAAGAGGTCGACGTCGCCGCTCTCGCCTGCCGCCACAAGCCGTTGGTGAATCTTGCCAATTTCTACCCCCCAAACCTGCGAGACGCGCCGGGCGGCGAGCCGCGCGCAGAGCCCCTCGAGCTCGGCCATGACCTGGAACATCTCAATCAGCGCCTGCGCCTTGATGCTGCGGACCGTCGCACCCTGCCGGCCGCGCAGCTCGACCAGATTGTTGGCAGCCATCAGGCGGAACGCCTCTCGCACCGGCGTGCGCGAGACGCCGAAGCGCTGGGCGATCTCCTGCTCATCGAGCCGGCTGCCCGGCTCCAGGTGGCCGGCTGCGATCGCACCCTCGAGCCTCTGGCGCAGGCTTTCGGCGAGCGTCATGCCGGGGCTCGCGGTGAGAGTTTCGTGCCCATTTTTGACGCGCTTGCCTGCACCATGTGCACCAATACTCGCCATTATGTTTCTCCAATACCAATACAAGTATACATACCGTCACCCATATTCCAACCAATCGACCTGTTTTCTGTCGGAGATGCGGAGCAATTCCGACATTTGCGCTGCGGTTCTCGCAAGTCTTATGCCTGATTTGCCGGAAAATCATACTGGCACACGAGTTGCTAAGAGATTTCGACGCGGTCCGCTCTCGTATGCGAATGGCCGCCACCATTATACAAGGACATCCCGGTGCAGGCTGCCCGCCTTACCAATCCCGGACTGACCGAACCCCCGCAGGCTCACCCGAAGCCTGAGTCGCTGCTCGAACTGCGCGCGGTCAACAAGACCTTCGGCCCCGTCGCGGCACTCTCGGGACTTCAGGCGAGCGCCGCGCCCGGCGAGTTCGTCACCGTCGTCGGCCCCAGCGGCTGCGGTAAGAGCACCCTTTTCAACATCGTCGCCGGCCTCGATGAGCCCGATGCCGGCGGCATCCTGCGCTTTGAGGGCAAGAGCTGCCATTCGGCCGACTTGCTCGGCCGCGTCTCCTTCATGCCGCAGCGCGACTTGCTGTTTCCATGGCGCAACGTGGTCGACAATGCCATCCTCGCGCTCGAGATCGAAGGCATGCCGCGCGACCAGGCGCGCGCCAAGGCGCTGAAGATGCTGCCCGAGTTCGGCCTCGCCGGCTTCGAGAAGCAGTACCCCAATCAATTGTCCGGCGGCATGCGCCAGCGCGTTGCGCTAATGCGCACCTTCCTGTTCGAACGCGACCTGATGCTGCTGGACGAGCCGTTCGGCGCGCTCGATGCGCTGACGCGGGCGATGATGCAGCGCTGGCTGCTCGATGTCTGGCAGAAATACCGCCGCACCATTCTCTTCATTACCCATGACGTCGACGAGGCAATCTTCCTCGGCGACCGTGTGCTGGTCATGACGGCGCGCCCCGGCTCGGTGAAACTCGAACAGGTCGTCGACCTCCCGCGCCCGCGCCGGCCCGAGATCGTCACCTCGCCCGAATTCGTCCGCCTCAAGCGCACGCTGCTCGATGCGATCGAGGAAGAAAGCATGAAATCGTTCCAATCCTCCATCGCGCAGGAGAAGACGCAGTGAACGCGATGTCAGCGAAAGAGCCCGCGCCGCGCGGGATCGAAACCGCCGAGTGGGATGCCCGGATCAAGCTTGCGGCCTGCTATCGCATGGTCGCCAGGCTCGGCATGGACGACCTGATCTACAACCACATCTCCCTGCGCGTGCCCGGCCATGACGATCAGTTCCTGATCAATCCCTATGGGCTGCTGTTCGACGAGATCACGGCATCGAGCCTGGTGAAGATCGACACCAAGGGCAACAAGCTCGACGACACGCCTCACGCCGTCAACGTTGCGGCGTTCGTGATCCATGCCGCGATCCACACGTCGAACCACGACGCGGCCTGCGTGCTGCACACCCATTCGGACGCAAGCGTTGCGGTCTCCGGGCAAGAGAAAGGCCTGTTGCCGCTCAGCCAGTTCGCGATGCGCTTCTACGACCGCCAGGCCTTCCACGACTACGAAGGCGTCGCCATCGACCTCGACGAGCAGACACGCCTCGTGCGCGACCTCGGCCCGCACAAGGTGATGCTGATGCGCAACCATGGCATCCTCACCGTCGGCCGGACGCCGGGCGAGGCCTTCATGCTGCTCTATTATTTCGAGCGCGCCGCGCGGATCCAGCTTCAGATGCAGGCGGCAGCCGCGGCTGGCGCCACGCTGGTGATGCCGCCACACGAGGTCTGCGAGAAGGCCGCGCGCCAGTTCTGGGAATTGCAGGGCGACATTCTCGTACCCGGCGAACGCGAATGGCCCGCGCTGATGCGACAGCTCGATCGCACCGATCCTTCTTACCGCAATTGATTTTCATCGCCTGGAGTATGACCATGTTGAGCCGACGCCACGCCTTCTCCGTCCTCTCCGCCATCGCTCTGGCGACCGGCTCGCTTGTCACGGCCGCGCCGGCAGCCGAGTTGCAGAAGGCGAGCCTGCGCCTGAAATGGCTGCCGCAGGCGCAGTTCGCCGGCTTCTATGTCGCCGCAGCCAAGGGCTATTACAAGGCCGAGGGCATCGACCTCACCATCAATCCCGGCGGGCCCAATCTGCTCACCGAGAACCTGGTCGCGACCGGCGCCGACACGTTCGGCCTGTCCGGCGGCACCGACAGCGTGTTCGCCGCGCGCGACAAGGGACTGCCGATCGTCTGCATCGGCGTCTCGCACCAGATCACGCCGTTCATCTTCGTCACCCGCAAGGGCGGGCCGGTGAAGACGATCCAGGACTTCAAGGGCAAGACCGTCACCACCTGGTTCACCGGTGCCAACCACGTGCTCAACGGCATGCTGGCCAAGGAAGGCATCAAGCCGGATGAATTGAAGATCCAGCCGCAGCAGGTGTCGGTGACGCCTTTCGTCGACGGCAGCGTCGATGTGGTCACGGCGACCTATTACAACGAGTTCTACACCATCCAGTCGCGCATGCCGAAGGACAGCCTGAAGACCTTCGTCGCCGAAGATTACGGCATCACCTTCCCGCGCAACACGCTGATCGTGGCCGAGGCGACCGCCAAGGAGAAGCCGGAGCTGGTCAAGGCGTTTTTGCGCGCTTCGCTGAAGGGCTGGAAGGACGCCTTCTCCGATCCCAAGGGCGCCGTCGACACCGTGATGGCCGCAGCCCCGACGCTCGACCGCGCGCAGCAGGAATTCATGCTCAGCGAGGTGAAGCGCCTGATGACATCAGGCGCGGCGGCGAAGAACGGCCTGTTCTGGATCGACGCGGACGCGGTCAAGACCGCGCACGACTTCTTCCTGAAGTACGGCGTGATCTCCAAGCCGGTCGATCTCGCCGCTGCCTATGACGCAAGCTTCATCCAGAGCGTCCCCGTGGCGGACAGGCTGCCGTGAGCAGCCCTGCCGCGACATCGCTCAGTGAGGCCGCCGCCGCGACGCGGCCGATCACGATGCCGGATTCGCTGCGCAGGCTGATCCGGCTCCTGCTCGGCCTCGCCATTGCGGCGGTGATCTGGGAAGGCGCGGTGCTGCTGTTCGGCATCCGCCCCTATTATCTGCCGCGCCTCAGCACGATCCTGATGGCGATGGCGGCGACACCGCGCGCCTATGTCGACGGTTTCCTACGCACGCTTGCGGAGACGCTGATCGGCTTTGCGTCCGGCTGCGCTTTCGGCGTGCTCATGGGGATCGTATTCTTCCGCGTCCGCGCGCTGCGCGAGATGGTCTTTCCGATCTTCGTGGTGTCGCAGACCATTCCGGTCATCGCCTTCGGCGCGCTGGTGGTGCTGTGGTTCGGCAACACGCTGCTCGCCAAGGCGATCATTGCGTTCTATCTGACCTTCTTTCCGGTGACGGTAAATACGCTGCTGGGCCTCGAGACCGTCGATCCCAAGCAGGTCGCGCTGATGCGCAGCTTCGGCGCCTCCAACCGCCAGCTCCTGCTGCGGTTGCAGCTGCCGACCGCGTTGCCGCAGATCTTCGTGGCGCTGCGGCTCGCTGCGTCACTGAGCCTCGTCGGCGCCATCGTCGGCGAATGGTTCGGCGACACCACAGGCCTCGGTGTGCTGCTGCTCCAGGCCATGTTCACCGAGAACGTCGTCGCGATCTGGGGCGCCCTGCTCGCCGCGGCCCTGCTCGGCACCGGCTTCTATGCGGTGGTCGCGGCGGTCGAGCGGCGGCTGGTGTTCTGGAACGCCGAGCAATGAGCCGCGCGCTCGCCTCCCCCTCGCTCGCCGTCCAGCGCGGCATTCTGGGCGCCGTGCTCCTGATCGCGTGCTGGGAGGGCGTGGCGCGCGGACTGCATCTGCCGGCCTATGTCCTGCCCGCCGCGAGCGACATCCTCCTCGGTCTCTGGTCCAAACGCGCAATCCTTATCGACGCTGCCGGCTACACACTGCTCGAAGCACTCGCAGGCTACGGGCTCGGCTGCCTGATCGGCATCGGCCTTGCCGTTGCGATCGCCCTGGTGCCGGCATTGCGCAGCGCGATCCTGCCGCTTGCAACCGCGATCAATTCGGTGCCCGTGGTCGGCTATTCGCCGCTGATCCTGCTCTGGTTCGGCATTGGAATCAGCTCGAAGATCGTGATGGTGGCGATGGCGGTGAGCTTCACCATCCTGCTGTCGATGCTGGCCGGGCTCGACCGGGTCGATCGCCGCGCTGTCGACCTGATGAAGAGTTTTGGTGCGAGCCGCCTCAGCGTGCTGTGGCGATTGCGCCTGCCGACCGCTCTGCCGCTCCTGCTCGCCGGCATGCGCGTTTCCACCGTGCGCAGCGTGATCGTGGCGATCGTCACCGAAATGCTCGGCGCCCATGGCGGGCTCGGCTGGGTGATCTACCAGGCCGTGCTCCAGATCGACTTCGTCCAGGTCTGGTCGGCGATCTTCTTGGCTTCCGCCGCGAGCCTCGCCTTCTTCGGCCTGGTCGGCCTCCTCGAGCGAAAGATCCTGTTCTGGAGATGACGCCATGAAACGACAGATGCATCTCGGCCTGTTCATCCTCGGCACCGGCAGTCATGTCGCGGGATGGCGCTATCCCGGCGCGGTCGACAGCTTCCAGGACTTTGCGGCGATTCAGGAGATCGGCCGCACCGCCGAGCGCGGTAAGTTCGACCTGATCTTCATGGGCGACAATCTCTATGCCGACGCGGCGGCCCATCCCTCCTACACGCTGCGGCTGGAGCCTCTGACCATGCTGGCGGCGCTTTCGACATCAACCAGCCATATCGGGCTCGGCGCCACCGTCTCCACCACCTACAGCGATCCGTTCTCGGTCGCGCGCGTGTTCGCTTCGCTCGATCACATCTCCAACGGGCGCGCGGCGTGGAACGCGGTGACGACGGCCAATCCGGCGACGGCAGCGAATTTCGGCACCACCCATCCCGACCACGCCCGCCGCTACGAGATGGCAGGCGAGTTCCTCGACGTGGTCAAGGGCCTGTGGGACGGCTGGGCGGATGACGCCATCGTCGCCGACCGCACCAGCGGTCTCTACATCGATCCGGCAAGGCTCCGCCCGATCGACCATGACGGTGCCTTCTTCAAGGTGAAGGGCCCGCTCAACATCGGTCGCAGCCCGCAAGGCCAGCCCGTCGTGCTCCAGGCCGGCGGCTCCGAGGCCGGCCAGGCGCTCGCCGCGCGCACCGCCGACATCGTATTCTCGGTGGTGCAGGACATCGAGGAAGCCAGGGCCGGCTACGCCTCGCTGAAGACGCGCCTGCCGGCGTTCGGACGCAGGCCCGAGGATGTCACCGTGCTGCCGGGCGTGATGCCCGTGGTGGGCCGCACCGACAAGGAGGCGTTCGAGAAGCTCAACACGCTCCAGAGCTTCGTCAGCGGCAGCAATGCGCTCGCCATCCTGTCAGACCGCTTTGGCAGCGACATGTCGGCCTACGATCTCGACGGGCCGATCCCCGATATCGCGCCGTCGGACAGCTATCACAGCTTTGCCAGTGTCATGCTCGCCAAGGGCCGCCGCGAGAACATGATGCTGCGCGACCTCTACAATCTCACCGCCGCCGCTCGCGGCCATTGGGTGCTGTGCGGCTCGGCCGAACGCATCGCCGATACTCTCCAGCTCTGGTTCGAGGAGCGTGCCGCCGACGGTTTCAACGTGATGCCGCCCTATTTCCACGAAGGCTTCGAGGACTTTGTCGAGCTCGTGGTGCCGGTCTTGCAGGAGCGCGGGCTGTTCCGCAGCGGCTATGAGGGCACGACATTGCGCGATCATCTCGGCCTCGCGCGGCCGGCCAATCCGTTCTTCACGGCTTAGAGCACGCCGGCAGTTCGCAGTGCATGCAACTCGCCGCGTTTCGCTGGCGGCTGCGGTGGCCGCGCGGCGTCACATGACAGGCGTCCAAGCAGTTTCAGACCGGCCTTTAGCCGCACGGTTGCCCGTCCTCCCGGAGAGTCGCGATAGATCGAGATCGGCCGACATGTTCGATTCGATCCTCCACACGTCGAAGATCGAGCGGGCGCGACCAAGCCAGCGCTATCGCATTTCCCTCTGTCTCCGTTACTCGGAGCCATCCGATAGACATTCGCGTCCGCCGCTGAAGCCAAGAGGCTGCGGCTGGAGATCGGCGGCAGCGGGGCATGAGTCGAAAGCGATCAATTGCTCTTGCAACGCATTCTGCAGAACTTGGTGTCGAACGCTATTCGTTACACGGGTTCCGCCGGCGAGGATCAGACTGATGGCCCCAAGCGCCGCTGCGCGGGGCCAGGATCGGATCTGCTACTGTCGCGGCACCCGGCACGCGCCGTCGAATTCGTTCCGTTCGACGTCCCCCGGCCGCGAACCGATCGCACCATGTCCGAGCCCGGCTTCGTCGCCACCAAAGCCCATTGCCTGAAGCTGTTCCAGCGCGAGGTGCATCGCGGATGAGACGCGCCAATGCCCTGTTGCCGCTCGTCGGCATCGCGATCCTGCTGGCGATCTGGTCGCTCGTCAGCTTCCTCAAGCTGGTCGATCCGGTGCTGTTGCCCTCGCCGCTTGCGACCTTCCGCACGCTGTGGGAGGGCATGCAGTCCGGCAAGCTCGGCGTCGACTTCGCCAGGACCGTGGTGCGGACAATCACCTCAACAGCAATTGCGGCCGTCATCGCCATTCCGCTCGGGATCCTGCTCGGCTCGTCCGAAAAGGTCTACCGCTCGGTCGAATTCCTGATCGACTTCTTCCGCTCGACGCCGGCCTCGGCCATGTTCCCGCTATTCCTGGTGTTGTTCGGCGTGGGCGACCGCACCAAGATCTCGGTGGCGGCCTTCGGCGCGGCCCTGGTGATCCTGTTCAACGTCGCCTATGGCGTCATGAACGCACGCAAGACGCGACTGCTGGCGGCCAAGGTGATGGGCGCCTCACGTGCGCGCGTCCTGTTTGACGTCATGCTCAAGGAATCGCTGCCGCAGACCTTTGTGGGACTGCGCAACGGCGTGTCGCTGGCTCTCGTCATCATCGTCGTCGCCGAGATGTTCATCGGCTCGACCGACGGGCTCGGCCAGCGCGTGTTCGAGGCCCAGCAGCTCTTCGACATGCCCGCGATGTATGCCGCAATCTTCGCCGCGAGCGCGCTGGGCTATTCCCTGAACCTCATGTTCCTCGTGATCGAGCGCCGATTCGTTCACTGGACCGGAGGCTGATCCCCAGAGGCGGCCATCAATTGTCGCAGGCCGAGGTGACGCTCGCCCGCGAATGGATCGGCAAGGTCACCGCAATAGCTGCCTGACTCCGAGACATGGCGCACCGCCACACGCAGTGCGCCCTTCGCCATCCCTGCAAGCGACCTTCCGCTGCATCTGAGCAATCGGGCGCCACCTGCCAGAAATTTCCGCTTGCCCGCTTCCGTGTTGGCCTTAGAATTTGGGACATGGTTCCGAAATATGGAACCGTGTGGACCGACCTTCATGAGCGCTCTCACCAACGCGATCGAGATCCTGCGCTGCTTCTCCAGCGCGCGACCCGATCTGTCTTTTGCGGACGTGATGGCGTTGACAGGCAAGCCGAAGAGCTCGACCTCGCGGCTTCTGCGTTCCTTGCGCGATTGCGGCCTGCTCGAGCAGGATCCGCACACCCGCCGCTACCGCCCCGGCCTGCTCACCTTCGAGCTCGGCCGGCTGCACCGCGCCCATGACGATCTCATCAGCATGGCCGAGCGCGAGCTGCGCGAGGTCTGCGCGCGCACCGGACACACCGGCTACATCGCCGTGCTCGACGGCTACGAACAGGTCGTGCTCAGGATCGTTCCGGGCTCGAATCCCTTGCGCGTCGTCAATCCGCCGGGCCAGCGCACGCCGGCGCTCGCGACCTCAAACGGCCGCGCCATGCTCGCGCGCCTCTCGGATGAGGAGATTCGCGCGCGCGTGCCGGCGAGCTATCCCAGGCTGCCGCGCAACTCGCCACAAAACTTCAAGCAACTGACGGCGCGCCTCGACGAGATCCGCCGCACCGGTATTTCGGAAGCCGCCGACGAATCCATCGAAGGCGTCGGCTCGCAAGGCTTTGCGCTCAAGAGTGGCGAGACCGGCGAGATGATCGGCATCGCGGTGTCCTATTCAGTGCAGGCGACCACTGCCGCCGATCGCGCCAATGTCCGCCGCGAGCTGGCGGCGATGGCGGCAAAGCTGCGGCGGATGACCGGCGATCCACTCAATCAAGATGCCGCGCAGACGGGGACGCGATGAGCAGCGCTTCGACAACCCGCCCCAACGGCCTTGCACTCTTCATTCTGCCGAGCGCATTCCTGTTCGCCCTGTTCTTCTTCCTGCCGATCGGCCTGATGGCGCTGATGAGCGCATTGACCGGCAATCCTGTGGTGCCGAAGGTCGCATTCACCACGCGGCACTACGCCCGTATCGTCAACGACCCCGATCATCTGGAAGTGATCTGGACCACGATCCGGATCGGGCTCGTGACCACGCTGGTTGCACTCGCAATCGGCTATCCGCTGGCGCACTGGATGGCGCGCATCAAGAGCCGCACCGGGCATGCGCTGCTGCTGATGGCCGTGCTGGCGCCGATGCTGACCGGCATCGTGGTGCGCACCTTCGCCTGGATGACGCTGCTCTCAGACAAGGGCGTGATCAATCAGACCCTCATGTCGCTCGGCCTTATCGCTCAACCGTTGAAACTGATGTACACGGAGACCGGCATCGTGATCGGCCTCGTCCACATCTACGTCCCGTTCATGGTGCTGACGCTGACCGGCGTGATCGGCCGCATCGACGAACGGCTCGAGCAGGCCGCGGAAAATCTCGGCGCGAGTCCCTTGCGCGCCTTTCTCGAGGTGACGTTGCCGCTCAGCCTGCCCGGCATTCTCGCCGGATCGCTGCTGGTCTTCGCGCTCGCGATCAGCGCCTACGTCACGCCGATCCTGCTCGGTGGCTTCCAGATCATGACGCTGCCGATCCTGATCTACCAGCAGATCTCGGCAAACTTCAACGTCGGCTTCGCCGCTGCGCTCGGCATCGTGCTGCTCGTGATCTCGCTCATGCTCGTCATCGCCTATAACCGCGCGCTCGGCCTCGTCTCCGGCCAGCGCGAATTGCAGTGAGGTCGGAGATGCAAACCGCGGCCTCGAACAGCGCAGCGCTCGCAGCAAGCCGGCAGGCAGCATCCGCACGAGCGGCTGCAGCCGCATGGCCTTACGGCCGCACCCTCTATCTCGTCCTCAACATCGCCATCCTGGTCTTCCTACTGGCGCCCATCGCGATCGTCGTGGTCTTCGCGCTGAACCCGACGCCGTTCATCCAGTTTCCGCCGGTCGGCGTGTCCTTGCGCTGGTTCGAAAAATTCTTCGCTACGCGCGACTTCATGCACGCGCTCGGCTTCAGCCTCGAAGTCGCCGTGCTCACCACCGTGTCCGCAACTATGCTGGGCGCCTGCGCGGCGCTGGCGCTCGCGCGCGGCAACCTGCCGGGCACCCGGCTTATCGTCGCAACGATGCTTTCGCCCCTGATGCTGCCGGCGATCCTCACCGGCCTTGCGCTGTTCCAGACCTATGTGCTGCTCGATGTCGGGCGGCCGACCTGGGGCCTCATTGGCGGCCACACGCTGGTGACGCTGCCTTACGTGGTGCGCACCACCCTCGCCGTGCTGCATAATTTCGACACGCGCCTGGAAGAAGCCGCGCGCAATCTCGGCGCCAGTCCCTTGCGCACTTTCTTCGAGGTGACTCTGCCGCTGATCAAGCCCGGTGTGCTCGCAGGCGCGATCTTCTCTTTCATCGTCTCGTTCGACCAGTTCCCGGTGTCGCTGTTCCTGGTTAGCCCGGGCAACGAGACGCTGCCGGTCACGCTGTTCAACTATCTCAAGTTCGATCTCGACGGCACCATCGGCGCCGCCTCGGTGGTCTCGATCGTGCTCGCCTTTGTCGTCGTCATCGGGCTCGATCGCACGGTCGGCCTGCGCTCCTACGTCAAATTGTAACCGCTCATTCCAACGAAGGAATTGACACATGATGAAAGCTCTGGGATCGTCACGGCTCAGCCGCCGCCGCTTTCTGACCGCGAGCGCCTCGCTCGGCATCGGCACCATCGCCGCGCCTTACGTCGCGCGCGCCGAAGATCCGACGCTGCGCATCACCGGCTGGGGCGGCAAGTGGGGCGAGATCATGAAGGCCGAGATCGGCCCCGCCTTCGAGAGCGAGTTCAAGTGCAAGCTCCAGACCGACTTTGCCTTTCCATACTTGCCGAAACTCCAGGCGAGCTCGCGCTCGGCGCCGATCTACGACGTGCTGCACACCAACTCCAACGAGCAGTGGGCAGCCGCCGAGATGGGTCTTGTCGAGCCGAAGATCGATCCTAAGCTGGTGCCGAACGTCGCCGACGTCTATCCCTACGCGGTCAGCGAGAAGATCGTCGGCGTCTCGATCTTCACGAGCGCGATCGGCCTCGGTATGCGCACCGACAAAGGCTACGGCAACGTCACGTCCTGGAAGGAGCTGTGGGACGCTAAATACAACGGCGTGCGCGGCGGCTATGTCATTCCGGTCAACAGTCTCGGCCAGGCCTTCCTGATGATGTGCGGCACGCTGTTCGGCAAGGGCCAGACCGATCTCGATGCCGCCTATGCGGCGCTCGAGAAGCTGAAGCCGATCAAGATCGTCGATTTCACCGGCGCGATGGAGAAGATGCTGCTGTCCGGCGAAGTCGGCCTCTGCGTCATCCACGATTCCGGCATCTATCGCTATGACGGCCAGAACCAGCCGATCGATTTCGTGGCGCCGAGCGAAGGCGTCTTGTCGCTGGAGCAGGTCCTGACCATCACGCCCGGCAGCAAGATGAAGGAGCTCGCCAACGCCTACGTCAACTACATGCTCCGGCCGGAAGTGCAGAAGCGCCTGGCTGAAACGGTCTGGTATTCGCCGGCCAACAAGAAGGTGAAGCTCGACGCCAAATATGATGCCAAGCTGCTCACCACGCCTGAGAAGGTCTCGAAGCTGATCCAGGTCGACTGGAAATGGTACAATGAGCGCAAGGACGAGATCGACCAGCGCGTCAACCGGATCTTCCGCGCATGAGCGCGTCGATCGAGATCGCCGGCGTCAGCAAGGTCTATGACGGCGGCGTCCGCGCGGTGGACGCGGTCGCGATGGACATCCGGCAGGGCGAGTTCTTCTCCCTGCTCGGTCCGTCCGGCTGCGGCAAGACCACGACGCTGCGCATGATCGCCGGCTTCGAGACGCCGAGCGCGGGCGCGATCCGTGTCGACGGCGCCGACATCACCCACGTGCCCGCGCACAAACGCGACATGGGCATGGTGTTCCAGAACTACGCACTGTTCCCGCATCGCACCGTCGCCGAGAACGTCGCTTTTGGCCTGCGCATGCGCGGGCTCGACAAGGCGAGCATCGCAGCGAAGGTGAAGGCGGCGCTCGCCATGGTGGAGCTGTCCGGGCTGGAAGATCGCCGCCCGGCGCAGCTCTCCGGCGGCCAGCAGCAGCGCGTCGCGCTTGCCCGCGCCATCGTGATCGCGCCGCGCGTCCTGCTCTGCGACGAGCCGCTCGGGGCGCTCGACAAGAAGCTGCGCCAGCAGATGCAATTCGAGCTCAAGCAGCTCCAGAAGAAGCTCGGCCTCACTCTCGTCTTTGTCACCCACGACCAGGAAGAGGCGCTGGCAATGTCCGACCGGATCGCCGTGATGAATGGCGGCCGAGTCGAGCAGGTCGGCACGCCCAGCGAGATCTACAACCAGCCGACCACGCGCTTCGTGGCCGACTTCATCGGTGACACCAACATCTTTCGCGGCGAACGCGTCGGGCCGAACCTCAACGTCGGCAAAGACCTGATCCTGGCGCTGCCGCCCGCCGAGACGCAGGGCACCGGCGTTCTCTCGGTGGCGCTGCGCCCGGAAAAGATCCGGCTCTCGCCACGCATCGATGCGGCCATCGCAGCCGGCAGCTCCGCGCATGGCACCGTCGAGAACACCAACTTCCTCGGCGGCGCCGTGCTCTATCGCATCACGCTCGAGAGCGGCCATCGCGTGCTCGTGCAGCAGCCCAATGCAGGCACAGGCCGCCTGTTCGTTCCCGGCGACACCGTCACGCTTGAGTGGACGCTGGCCGATCTCGTCGTCTTGAAGGACTAGACCAGATGAACATACCATTGAAACACCAGCGCATCGGGGTGGTCGTGATCGGCCAGAGCCCGCGCCCCACCGTCGCTGCCGAGATCGCCGCCGTGCTGTCGCCGGGCATCCAGATCGAGCTGCGCGGCGCGCTCGACGGCATGAGCCGCGCCGAGATCGACGCGATCCCGCCGATGGACGGCTACGACACGCTGTTCACGCTGCTGCCGAACGGCGACGCGGTCACCATCAGCAAGAAGGAGGTGGAGCGGCGCGCGAGCCAGCAGATCACCCGCTTCAAGCACGAGGGCGTCGGCGTGACGCTGATGGCGTGCACCGGCAAATTCCCAAATCTCGCGGCCGACGGCCTCGTCATCCTGCCCTCGGCCATCCTGCACAACCTCGCCGAGGCCGTGCTGCCAAAGGGACGGCTCGGCGTGTTCTCGCCGCTGCCCGAACAGACCGCGCTGATCGACAAGAAATGGCAGCGCGAGGGCGTCGAGGTGGTCGGCATCACGCTGCGTCCCGGCTCAAGCGACACCACAGTGGACGAAGCCGCGCGCACGATGGCGGACCTCGAGCCGGATCTCGTGGTGATGGACTGCATCAGCTACACCAGCGCCAACAAGGCGCGCGTGCGCACCGCCTATCCCGGCCCCGTGATCCTCGGCATTGCCGCGGCCGCCCGCATCGTCGAGGAGCTGGTATCGTGAGCAAGGCAGAGAAGACGATCAGCCTCGAGGAGATCGAGGCGCTCGCGGTCGGCGCCTGGATCCTCGGCACCGGCGGCGGCGGCAGCCCCTATCTCGGCCTGCTCAACCTGCGCCGGCTCTATGCCGAGGGCCACCGCGTACAATTGATGTCGCCGCTCGACCTCGACGACGAGGACTGGGTCGCCGTAGTCTCCAACATGGGCGCGCCCCTGGTCGGGCAGGAGCGCCTCGCCGACAGCCGCAACATCGCGCGCGCCGTGCGCATGCAGGAGGAGATCAACAACGTCAAGTTCCGCGCCGTGATGTCGGTCGAGATCGGCGGCGGCAACGGCGTTCAGGCCCTGATGGCGGCCGCCCATCTCGGCATTCCCGTCGTCGATGCCGACTGCATGGGCCGCGCGTTCCCGGAGGCACAGATGACGTCGGTCGCAATCGGTGACCTGCGTCCCTATCCCTGCACGCTCTACGATCCCCGCGGCATCGAAGCCGTCGTGACCAAGGTGCCCACCTGGAAATGGATGGAGCGGGCAAGCCGCAAGATCTGCGTCGAGATGGGCTCGATCGCCTCCACCAGCAAGGCGCCGCGCACGGGGCGCGAGGTCAAGGACTGGGGCATCCATTTCACCACGACCAAGGCGATCCGCATCGGCCGCGCCGTGCAGGAGGCCAACCGCCGTCACGAGGATCCGATCGCCGCACTGCTCGCGACCGAAGGCGGCCAAAAACTGTTCACCGGCAAGATCGTCGACGTCGCTCGGCGCACCACGGAAGGGTTCTTGCGCGGCACAGCCATGGTCGACGGCAGCGACGCCGACCGCGGTACCAAGCTCAAGCTCTCGTTCCAGAACGAATGGATCGTGGCCTGGCGTGACGAGAAGGCGATCGCGACCTCGCCCGATTTGATCTGCGTGCTCGACAGCGTCAACGGCCACGGCATCGGCACCGAGACCATCCGCTACGGCCAGCGCGTCACCGTCGTCGCTCTGCCTGCGCCGCCGGTGCTGACGAGCCAGCGCGGCCTCGAATTCGTCGGTCCGCGCGCCTTCGGCTACGACCTCGACTTCCGTTCCCTCTTCTCGCCCGCAGCGGCCGGAGCTTAAGACCCCCATGAAGCGTATTGGCATCGATGTCGGCGGCACCAACACGGACGCCGTGCTGATCGTCGACGAGAAGGTCGTTCATTCCGTCAAGCGGCCGACCACGGCCGACGTGACCTCGGGTATCCTGGACGCGCTTAGGGCGTTGCGCGCCGAGCCGTCCGCCGCGGTGAAGGTCGATGCGGTCGTGATCGGCACCACGCATTTCATCAACGCGGTGGTGCAGCGCCGCCATGTACAGAAGATCGGGGCGATCCGGATCGGCATGCCCGCCAGCGCCTCGCTGCCGCCGTTCTGCGACTGGCCGGCGGACCTCGCCAGCCTCGTTAACGGCGAGATCTTCATGCTGGAAGGCGGCCATGACTACGACGGCCGCCCGTTCATGCCGCTCGACATCGCGGGCCTTAAGAACGCCGCGAGGAAGATCAACGACGCCGGCCTGCGCTCGGTCGCGGTGTGCTCGAGCTTCTCCCCGCTCGATCCCTCCTGCGAGACGACCGCACGCGAAATCCTCGCCGAGATCTGCCCCGAGGTCGCGGTAACGCTGTCGCACGATCTCGGCCGCATAGGCCTGCTCGAGCGCGAGAACGCCGCGCTGCTCAATGCCTCGCTGCACGACCTCGCCGTCACCACCGTCGCGGCGTTCCGTAAGGCCATCGCCGACAGCGGCATCGACGCGCCGCTGTTTCTGACCCAGAACGACGGCACCGTGATGCAGGCCGAGATCGCCATCGCCTTCCCGGTGATGAGCTTCGCCTCCGGCGCCACCAACTCCATGCGCGGTGCCGCCCATCTCTCCGGCCTCGACGACGCCATGGTCGTCGACGTCGGCGGCACCACTTCCGATATCGGCCAGCTGCGTCACGGTTTCCCGCGTGAAGCCAATGCCGTGGTCGAGGTCGGCGGCGTGCGCACGCTGTTCCGTATGCCCGACCTGCTCTCGATCGGGCTCGGCGGCGGCAGCCATGTCGACGAGGACCCGCTCCGCGTCGGCCCGCTCAGCGTCGGCTACCGCCTGACGTCGGATGCGCTGGTGTTCGGCGGCTCGCGCCTCACCGCCACCGACATCGCCGTCGCGGCCGGCCTGATCGACATCGGCGACCGCTCGCGCGTCGCGAACTTGTCGAAGCGCCTGATCGAGGCCGCACTGCGCGACGCCTGGCGCAAGCTGGAGGAGGACATCGACCGCATGAAGACAGAGGCCGGCGACGTGCCGCTGCTCGCGGTCGGCGGCGGCGCCTTCCTGGTGCCGGATCGCCTCCCTGGCATTTCCGAGATCGTGCGCGTGCCGTATGGCGACTGCGCCAATGCGGTAGGCGCCGCGATCGCGCAGGTCTCGGGCGAAGCCGATCAGGTGTTCCGCGACCTCTGCCGCGAGGACGCGATCGCAGCCGCGCGCGACATCGCAGCCGATCGCGCCGTGCAGGCCGGCGCTGCTCGCGACAGCCTCAAGACCGTCGACGTCGAGGACATGCCCATCGCCTACCTGCCCGGCAACGCGCTGCGGGTGCGCGTCCGTGTTGCAGGTGCGATTGCCGATCCGGATCTGCCCGCGGCGGCCTAGCAAAAAGCAGGTCGGAACGCGGAGATGTCGCAACCCGGCCGAACAAGGAGATGGCCAATAAGGAAAGCCTTGACACCAATCGCCCCATACAAGTCCATCGGCCCGTTGCGGACCTTGGCTCGGAGTGCCGATAGGTCTGCTTTGCGGAAGGTAGCCGACCAAGAGTGCGGCTGGTGCCTCTCGCCGCAGTCGCTTTAGGAAGATTGGCGCCGCAGCAACATTGAGCCCTGCCGGGTCCCATAGACGCACGGCACTGGCGGCCTCGCACTCACGTTGCACACGCATGAATTCGCAAGCGAATTGACGCTAGTCGGACATCGCCGGGATATTCTTGTGCGCGGCCACGAGCGGATGATCGAGCGTGCTTATGTGTCGCGCATCCGCGCCACCGGGCGAACCCCAGCCGGTGACCGAGGTCCCAAAAAATTCGGCGTTGGCGCGCATGAAATCACGCTCGTGTTCAGGCAATTCATCCTGCGCGTAAATCGCCGGAAGGACGGCGGGACGTCACGTTACCCAAGGACCGATCGCCAACACTTGCCCTCAGTAGATTTTTCTTGATCTCCCTGTGCATACGTCGTGCACACACCGCTACTTAACCAGTTGAAAAAATTTAACTCTCGCTCCAATCCATCATGGGCAAGGTTGAGCTAGCTCCAGCAATCGATGTCCGATTGGAGCCAATTCAAGAAGGTTTCGTCCATGACGAGCCACCGCACGTTCAAATCGCAAAGTCCGCCCCCGGTCCAACCTCAAGCGGCTGGGGCTTTGAGCGCTATGTGAAATGCGCGCCACGGGTTGCGCGGGGACTAGTTTGATGGACAAATAGTGGGGTAGAGAGAGTGTCAGTCAATCCTCGTTGAAATATTTACCGTTTTTCAATTCAGCACAGGGCAACCTACGATCTTGGCTACCGGTAGCGACCCGGCGAGCGAGCGACGCCCCACTTCAAGCACCACGGCGCGATAGATTACCCGTGAAGTCATCGATTGCTCGCAGAGCGGATCGCAGCGGACCGCGATGTGGCGGCTCCGCGAGACCATCCCGAAGGGCGAGAAGCGCCGGAACGGATCGGTCAAGCACGACATCTCGGTACCGCTTTCCTCCATTCAACGCTTTCTGGATCTAGCCGGCTCGCAGGTGCGATCGTATGACGCCGACCTTCAGCTCTCCGTGTACGGCCATGTCGGCGACGGCAACCTGCACTACAACGTGCTCGTTCCTGCCGGCGTCGACCGGATCGAGTTCACCAAGCGGATCGAAAGCAGCCTGTCTCTGCAACTCTACGACACGGCCGCGGCGCTCGGCGGCACGTTCAGCGCGGAGCACGGCGTCGGCCGTTTTAAGAGGCACCTTCTGGAACGGTACGGTGATGTCGGGCGTATCGCGGCGATGAGCCGGATCAAGACCGCCTTTGATCCGGCGGACATCATGAACGCCGGCGCGATCGTTTGCCCATTGGGAGACGCGATCGTTTGCCCATTGGGAGAGAAGTCTGCCCGTTGAACCATCGGCCGGCGAGTTGGCGATGCTTTCCAAACGGTGGGTCTTCGGCCGATGCACCTCGATCAGCCAAATCGCCTTGTCCATAAAGAAGAGGCACTCCGAAGGAGTGGCTCAAGTTGGGGAGGAAACGCCCCTTAGCGACTGCTAAATCGCGATCAGGCCGCGACCAGTTCGATCGGGAGCATGGCAGACAGAGACTCTCGGCCGCGGGCCTTGAAGGTAGCCGTCTGCGATGAACATTAAGTCCCGCACGCAGATGGGGATCTTCGAGCACAGCTCCGAATCCTTTGCTCGCCACGGTACGCGTCGGGCCTGACTTCCGGCTCGATCTTCAGATGGCGGCGATGTCCAGCTTCGAGCCGTCGATCAGACGCGACAGCCGGAACGGTGTGGGATCGACGCAACGCGTGTCGTTTACGACAAGCTCTGCGGCCAGATAGCCGAGCCCCGGGCCCAGACCGAAGCCGTGACCCGAGCAGCCCGCCGCGAGGACGAGGCCATCCACCCCGTCCACCTGCGATACCACAGGCACTGCGTCCGGCGTGCAATCGACGAAGCCGCCCCAGGCGCTGTCGATCTTAATCTCGCCGAGTTGGGGAAGGTTTTCCGGACACTCTCCACCACTTGGCTCACCAGCCATTTCAAGGGCGGCGGGTCCAACACGCGATTCTGTTCGAAGATCCGGTCGTCGTTGGTCAGCAGCGCCGGCAATGAATCCGGCCCCGAAACGAACGATTGGCCGATGCCGAGCCTGACGTTCTTCAGGCGACGCAAGAACTGCGGCATGAACTCCCGGCTATACCGGATAGCCCGGGGCGTGATTTCGAGGTTCGCCTTGCCGCTAATCGCAAGCGTATAGCTGCCGTCCAGTCGGCGCGTGATCGTGCAGTAGGGTGTGGAGACCGCGTCGCCTATGTTGATTGTCGGCGTGGAACGCAGCGCGGTCTGCCGGATGCTCGCTTGGGGGAAACTGACCCCGAGTGGCCGAAGGAAGCGCGAGGACCAGGCGCCGGCGGCGCACAGGACCGCGCTGGTTCTGATGTAGCCCTTCTCCGTGTGCACGCCCGCAATCTTGCCATTGGCCAAGTCGAGCGCCCGCGCGGCACATCCCTGGTGGATCGTGGCGCCCAGAACTCTGGCCCCCCCAGCGATAGCCGGCGCGGCGAGCGCAGGTTCGGCCTTGCCGTCTCGCTCCGAATAGGTCCCGCCCACCCATTTGTCGCGCGCTTCGGGGACGCGCTCGGCCACCTCCGCCCGACTCAGCACGCGGGTATCGACGTCGTACTCCCTGGCGACCTCGCGCCACTTTTCCCAGCCGGCGAGCACAGCCTCGTCGTGGGTCGCATAGACGAGACCGCAGCGACGAAATCCGAGGTCCCGATTGATATCGCGCGTGAGTTCGTCCCACAGCCGCATGGAGAGCACCGATAGCGGCAGTTCGCGCCGGTCGCGGTTCTGCTGGCGGCACCAACCCCAGTTTCGGCTCGATTGTTCACAGGCGACGTGGCCCTTCTCGAGGAGCGCCACGGAGAGGCTGCGCTTCGCCAGGTAATAGGCGGCCGTAGAGCCGAGGATGCCGCCGCCGACGATGACGACGTCGGCCTCGGCCGGGAGACGCTCATCGCTGTGAATGCGCTCGACGTGGGGCGACATGTTCCAACGAACCTTGGCTGCCAAGAATGCGGAAGCAAACTTCCGATCAGGCATTTCATCGCATCGCGCGCTCGGTAGAATGTGCTGAAATCATCCAGGACTTCGCAAGATATTCGGTTTTTTGGCCGCTTGATTGAACGAAGCTGCTCAAGCGCGAGAGTGATATCGTCCGCGCGATCCTGCCGGAACAGCGCCGTTCGAGCACCGCGCCGATTGCGTTCAAAACCAAATCGCCGCGTTCGATCTTTTCGCGAACATGCTAAAATTCCCCTATTCGAATGGATTGCTTCGGTAGATCGCTGGCTTTCACCGGTAAAATCCGAGGACGGCCTTGGTCTCAAGATACTCCTCCATGCCCTCGATGCCGTATTCGCGACCGTTGCCAGAACGCTTGTATCCGCCAAAGGGAGCATTGGGGTCCCAGTCAGGATAATTGAGATGAACTTGACCCGACTGGATCTGCCCGGCGACGGTTCGCACCGTGTCCGTATCGGTGCCCTGCACGTGGGCGCCGAGGCCGTAGACGGTGTCATTGGCGATCGCGATCGCCTCGTCCACGGTGTCGTAGGGAATGATCGACAGCACCGGGCCGAATATCTCCTCCTGCGCGATCCTCATGTCGGGACGGACGTTCGAGAAGATGGTCGGCCGCGCATAGAAGCCAACCTGAAGATCGCCGGGCCGCCTGGGGCCGCCTATGACGAGCTTGGCGCCTTCTTCCAGGCCGACACCGATCATGGCCTGGACTCGCTCGAACTGTGGACGGTTCGCAACCGGACCATGAGTTCGTGTTTTCCGCAAGCGGATCGCCGACCACCAGTTCAGAAGCGGCTGCCGCTGCCAGGTTCTCGACCTCTTCCATGTGTGAGCGAGACACGAGCATGCGCGTCGGCGCGCTGCAGGATTGGCCGAGATTGCGGAAGGCGGCGGCGACGCCAAGCGGAACAGAACGGCTGAGATCGGCGTCCGGCAAGATGATGTTCGGCGATTTTCCGCCGAGCTCCTGGGCAACGCGCTTGACGGTGGGCGCCGCCGCTTGCGCCACGAGCACCCCTGCCCGCGTCGAGCCGGTGATCGAGATCATGTCGACCAGCGGATGCGACGCGAGAGCGGCGCCAACGATCGGACCTGTCCCATTGACGAGGTTGAAGACGCCGGGCGGACAATCGGCATCGTCCATTACCTCAGCGAATAGCAAGGCGCTCAGCGGCGATAATTCGCTCGGCTTCAACACCACCGTGCAACCGGCCGCAATCGCCGGGCCCACCTTCGCAGTAATCTGATAAAGTGGCCAGTTCCATGGCGTGATGAGGCCGCAGACGCCGATTGCCTCGCGCATGATCGCGGTGCTGCCGCGCGCGGCGATGAACGGATAATTCGCGAGATTGTCGCGGGCGACGCGGATATGCTCGGCGGCCAACGGCACCTGAGCGCGGCGCGCATAGGTGATCGCAGCTCCCATCTCGCAGGTAAGTGCCTGCGCGAACAGCTCCAGCCGCTCAAGGAGCAAAGCGTGCATCCGGTCGAGCAGCGCCGCCCTCTCAGCAGGCGGTGTCGTGGACCAGCCGGCGAAGGCTTGTCTGGCGGCTGCGATCGCGCAGTCCACATCATCGTCATCGCCGAGCGCGACGTCAGCGATCGGCTGCTCCGTCGCCGGATTGACGACGGTTGCTGCTGCCGCGACCGATCCGATCGGCTTTCGCCATTCTCCGTCGATGTAAAATTTTCCAAGGAAGCCGGCTTCCGTCAGATGTCGAAGGGGCGAGGTCATTGGAAGCGATCCTTGATCCGGTAATGGGCGCCGATTAGCGGCAGGAACCAGGGGCCGGGAATGGCCGGCCAGCCCTACCAGCCGCGCATGCGGGGCCATCGGGCGTGAATCGCGTCGCTGCTGGCGGAGACGACGTTGTACAACTCATGTTGCGACGCCGTCGCACAGGCGTGATTGGGGAGAATCCTGACCTTCGCGCCGATTGGAAGATTGGGCAAAGCGTGCGCCGACCCGGGCCTGATGGCGAGGATCCCGTGCTCCTGGCTTGCTTGCGAAGCGATCAGGTCCGGATAAACCTTGCCGGCCACGTCGCAGACCAGACCATATCCCTGGTCGACCCGCTGCGCCGCGGTGCCGCGGTCGCGCGACAGCGCCATCCACCCGGCATCGACCAAAATCCAGCCCTTCTCGGGCTCGGTGCCGATCACGGTGGCGAGCACCGAGATCGCGATGTCGTTGGTCGTGCAGACGCCAACACCGTGCATGACCAAGTCGAAAAACATGTAGACGCCCGCCCGCATTTCCGTGACGCCGGTCAGGTCTTCGGCGAAATGCGCGGTCGGCGTCGAGCCGACGCTCACGATGGGGCATTGCTGCCCGACCGCCCGCAAGGCCTCCGCCGCGGCAACCGCCACCGCCCTTTCATTCTCCGCGGCCGCGACGAGAGCCTCGGGCGTGAAGAGGCTGTCGGATTCGCCGGCATGGGTGAGAACGCCGGCAAGCTTGACCTCGGCCTCGCCTAGCGCGGCCGCGACTGCAATGAGCTTTGGATCGTTCGCGGTCAGCCCGCCGCGGTGACCATCGCAGTCGATCTCGATGAAAGCGGTCGGTGTCACACCAGCGGCACGACCGGCGGCGCCGAGCATTCTTGCCTGCTCCGGCGAATCAAGCAGTACCTTAAGGTCAACGCCTGCTTTGCGCAGACGCATCGTCCTTTCAGCTGTGTGGGGCGCCAGACCCACCGCATAAGTCATGTCGCGAAAACCGTGCCGCGCGAAATACTCGGCTTCCGCCAGGGTAGAGACAGTGATCGGCCCCGATCCGGACGGATAGGCCCGTCGGGCCACGTCGATGGATTTCGCGGTTTTCATGTGGGGACGCAGCACGACGCCCCGCTCCGCCATGCGCGAGGACAGGCGGGCGAGATTGCGATCGAGCCGATGCTCGTCGAGCAGGAGAGCCGGCGTTGCCAGCGTGCCGAGCGTTGCAGCCGTCTCGGAGTTCTGGTGATCCGTTCCGCTCATCTCATCGCGCAGCACGTCGATGTCTCCTAGCCGAAAGACTGATTGGGAATCGCAAACACGCGCGCCGGCCCGCTCGATGGTGCCGGCGTGCCCAAGATCATGGTGGTGGCATCGCCGACCTGCTCTAGGCCGACGCCTTCGAGCCAATCCCCGAGTTGCGGTGTGGCAGAGGTGTCGATGCGGACAAGAACACTGCCGAGCCGCGCGAGCGCAGCCTCGATCAGAGCCTGTGCATCGGTCGCGGTTTCGGCGACGACAGGACCGATGACATGCCCGCGGCCGAAAAGCCGGGAGATGGCGTAGCCGCGGGCCATGCCGTCACGCTGCAGGACATAGCCATCACCGCTGTGGAGCAGCTTTTCGAGCATCTGTCGTCTCTCCAAACCCGTAGCGTCGCGATCGAGTCGCATGATCACCTCGAAATCCGAGGCAGCCATTGGCCTGACGAGCTCGGACGGCCGCAGCTCATGGCGTCCTCTGGGAATTCCTTGATGCTGGTGGATGACCCCGATGGGGACGAAACCGCGCCGCTGGTAAAGCGCCTGGCCTTCGGCGGTCGAATTCAGCGCAATGCTTCGTGGACGCGCGGACGCCAGCAGCGCATCCATCAGCCGGGCCCCGTAGCCACGGCCTTGAGCGGCTTTCGCGATGATGATCATCCCCGCGGAAGCATGGGTCTCGCCATAGGGCCACCAGGCCGCGGTGCCGATCACCACCCCGGCGCGCTGCAGAACAAAGCCTTGGCCCAACTGTAGCGCGACATCCCAATCCTCGAGCCGATAGGGCCAGGACATCTCCTGCGAGAGCTTTAGGGCGCCTTCCAGATGCGATCTGGCGAATGGAAGCAGCGCCACGTCATCGTTGTCGCGATCCAAGGCCTGGTAAGCTGCCGTTGACATGATGGGGCGAAGTCTTCTTGCTCGGGTTGCCCTGACCAGGCGCGAGTGCCTGACAGGACGAGGACCATGGGGTGACCCTCGCATCATCTGCAGCGTAGCTCAGGCTCGACAGCATTACGCAATCAGACGGGAACAAAGTTCGGCATAGTATTTCGTTGATGATCCGACAGGAGGACCATCTGCTGTCAGTTCGCATCGTGCACAATATCGGCGATGTAGTCCTTGACCGCCTGTGTATCCGGGGGAAGGACTTTGGCTCGCCGCGGCAAGTCTTCGATGCCGTCGAAACGTTGCAGACGATCCGGCTCGCGGCCCAGCGCCTCCCTGATCGTCGCCGCGAATTTGACTGGCAACGCTGTTTCGAGCACGATCATCAGCATCTCAGGCGAGGTGTGCATGCGCGCAACCGTCACCCCATCGGCAGTGTGGGGGTCGATCACGGTGTTGTAGCGCTCCCAAATGTCACGGATGGTGGCAAGCCGATCCGCATGGGTGCTCTTGCCGCTGCGGAAGCCAAAACGGATTGCTGCCTCCTCGAAGCGGTGATCTCCACTTAGGTCGAACGTCCCTCGTTCCCTGAGCTGATCGTCAAACAGGGATTTCGTCCGTCTGGCATCGCGGCCGAGCAGATCGAACACGAAACGCTCGAGATTCGATGCCTTGGAAATGTCCATGGATGGGCTCGAGGTTTCCAGCGTGTCCGCCCGGCTTCGGACGCGATAGGCGCCGGTGCGGAAAAACTCGTCGAGCACGTCGTTCTCGTTGGTCGCAAGAACGAGATTGGAGACGGGAAGCCCCATCATCCGCGCAACATGCCCTGCGCAGATGTTTCCGAAATTCCCCGAAGGCACTGCAAAGCTTACACTTGTCGCCCCCCGTTCGGACGCCTGCAGATAACCGGAGAAGTAATAGACGACCTGCGCAAGCAGCCTCGCCCAGTTGATCGAATTCACCGCACCGATCTTGTATTGCTGCTTGAACTCCAGATCGCTCGCCACCCGCTTGACGATGTCCTGGCAATCGTCGAAGACGCCATCTATCGCGATGTTGTGGATGTTGTGGTCCTGGAGGCTGAACATCTGAGCTTGTTGAAAGGCGCTCATTCGTCCGCGGGGCGAGAGCATGAACACCCGCACCCCTTTCTTGCCGCGCATGGCGTATTCTGCCGCGCTTCCGGTGTCGCCACTGGTCGCACCAAGAATGTTCAAGTTCTCCTGCCGGCGCGCCAGCTCGTACTCGAGCAGATTGCCGAGCAACTGCATGGCCATGTCCTTGAACGCCAACGTGGGACCATTCGACAGCTCCTGGAGATAAGTCCCCTCTCCAGCTTTCGCAGCGGCGCGATGTCAGGCTTTCCGAATATCTCCGGCGTGTAGGTCTTTGCACAGATGGCTTTCAGGTCGGCGGAGGGAATATCGCCGACATAGAGCGAAAGGATCTCGAAAGCCAAGTTGGCATAGGACAGCGTACGCCACGCATCCAGCGTGGCGTGGTCCACGCGAGGATAGCTCTCGGGCACGTACAGCCCGCCATCCGGGGCGAGGCCTTCAAGCAATGCCTCGCAGAATTGCTTGCGGCCTGAATGGCCGCGCGTGGACACGTACTGCATCGTCAATCTTCTTTCGAGAGGCGGAAGTGCCTCCGGAAGTCACACCCTGGGTTGTAAGCTGTGCTGCCGGCCGTCAACGGCTGGCGCGCCACATCGCGATCCGGTCACGCATCCGGTAGCCCTGAATGAAGGCAGGCATGAACCACGGATTGCCTCGATAGAACGGGATGAAGGCCGGTGGCCTGAAGTCGAACGCGGTGCGCGCCCGCTCCTCGTGTCCCATGAGCTTGCGGGCCGCATGCATACCGACCCATGGCGCCCAGACCACGCCCGACCCGCAGAAGCCGCTGGCATAGACGATACCTTCCTTCTCGAAGATGCGCGGAATCATGTCGCGGTTCATGGCCACATTGCCGAACCAGCTGTGTGAGAGGCGGACGGCATCCAGCTCAGGAAACAGATTCACCAGGCCCTTGCGCAGAAGCAGCTTCGGAGCGACGGGATCGCCGACCCGAGCGCTGTCGCGGCCGCCGAGCAAGATGCATTTGCCATCAGGCGAGGGCCGATAATAGAAGCCGACCTCCCGGTTCTCCGTGATCATCATGCGTTTCGGCATCAGCCGCGCCATGACTTCGGCGCAAGCTCCTCCGTCGCAATGATCCGGCTGCGAACCGGGACCAGCCGGCGGCGTAGGAAGGGCACGGCGCCATCGGTGTAACCGTTGGTACACACCAGCACCTGACGCGCCTGCACCGGACCGGCCGCGGTGACGACGCGGAAACCGGAGCCATCTCTGTCGATCGAGATCACGGGCGTCCGCGCGTGGACTGTCAATCCGGAAGCGAGCGCGACCCGCAGCAGTTCGGCGTGGAATTTCGCCGGGTGCAGCCCGCCGATGTCCATCCGAACCGTACCGCCGCGATAGACATCGGTGCCAATGTACTTGCGCTGCTCGGCATAGGGAACTGCGCAAGCTTCGATTCCAAGTTTCTTTGCGAGCCTCTCCGCGGTGCGCGCCATGGCCTCGTATTGCTCATAGCCGAAGGCGCCCTTGAACTGCCCCACCGGCTGGAAGTCGCAGGCGAGGCCTTCCGTCCTGATGAAATCGTACAGGAACTCGCGCGCGGCCTTGCCTTCCGCCTCGATCGCCAGCGCCTTCTCTTCTCCGAACCGGCGCGTGAGCGTCGCGTAGTCGGGCCGAATGGATCCGCTGGTGATACCGCCGTTGCGCGTCGAAGCTCCTTCGCCAGGGTCCATGGCATCATAGGCCGCAACCGAGCGGCCCTCGCGCGCTAGCACCAGACCGGCCGAGAGCCCTGCATAGCCCGCGCCCACGATCAACACGTCGAGCTTCTTGGCTATTGGCTGCTGAGGCGGCGGCTTAAGCGGCGCGGCTTCCCACCAATAGGGCGTGGCCTTCTCGGCAACTCTCGGCGCGTGCATGGCTTTGCTTCTCGTAGGGTCGCTGGGTTCAGCCGCGACTCGGTTAACATCGCTCAGATGTGGTCGTTTCGAACGTCGAGGGCATCTCGCAGGCCGTCACCGATGAAATTGAAGCTCGTTACCGCCATCGTAATGGCGGCACCGGGAATGATGGCAAGCCAGGGAGCGCTCGCCAGATATTGCTGGGCGCCATTGAGCATGTTGCCCCAGCTGGGCAGCGGCGGCTGGATGCCGTAGCCGAGAAAGCTGATATAGGCCTCCAGAAGGATCGCGCGCGCGACGGCCAGACTTGCGGCGACGATGATGGGACCCATGGCATTGGGAAGGATCTCGCGGAACATGATGTGCGCCCTGCTAAGCCCGACCATGCGCGCAGCTTGGACGAACTCGCGCTCGCGTAGCGAACGGACCTCGGCCTCGACGATTCGCGCAGTCTCCATCCAGCTCGTGACGGCAATGATCACGGTGATCATAACCGGGCTCGGCCGCAGCGTTGCGGCCAACGCCAGCACGAGAAAGATCGAGGGATAGGACAGGAAGCCATCCACCGTCCGCATCAGTGCCGCCCCGACCCAGCCCCCGCGATAGCCGGCCGTCACGCCGATTAGCGTACCGATCAACGTCGACAGCAACATGGCGGAGAACCCCACCGCCAGCGAGACGCGCCCGGCCATCAACAGCCGCACCGCGAGGTCTCGCCCTAAGGGATCCGTGCCGAAGTAATGGTGGCCTGTCAGGGGCGGAGCAAAGCGGGCGCGCAGATCGATATGGAGCGAGTCGTAGGGCAAGGCATAGGGACCGATGGCGCACGCCAGCACGAGCAGGGTTATCATCGCGATTCCCAGGAGTGCCAGATGGTGACGCATGAAGCGGTTAACAGCGCGGCTGTTCCACCAGCGGGTCGGAGCTGCGTGGGCGACGATGGCGGTCATATCTACTGGCTCCTCTTATCTGGCGTGAGTCGGCAGGCTCAGGCCAAGCGAATGCGCGGATCGACGGTTGCGATCACGATGTCTGCGATCAGATTGCCCAACACGACCAGGATGGCCGAGAAGATCAACAGCCCCATCACGACCGGATAGTCGCTGTAGCCAAGGCTGTCGAGAAACAGCCGCCCCATGCCCGGCCAGGTGAACACGGTCTCCGTGACCAGCGCGCCGGTGAGAATGCTGGGCAATTGCATTCCTGCCAGCGTGATCATCGGCAACAGCGCATTGCCGATGACATGTTTCAGCAAGATCCGGCGTTCGCTCACGCCCTTGGCTCGCGCCGTCTTGACGAAATCCTGACTCAACGCATCGAGCGTTGCGGTCCGCATGTAACGGCTCCAGATAGCGACGTGAACGAGCGACAGCACCAAGCTCGGCAGGATCAGGTGATGCAGGTAGTCCAGCACCGAGCCGTCGCCGATCGTGTACATGTTGCCTGCGGGCACCCAACCCAGCTTCAGGGTGAAGATGTAGATGCCGATCAGGCCGAACCAGAAGGTCGGAACCGACAGCGCCACCATGGCGCCGACCGTCGCGCAGTAGTCGAACAGCGAATAGCGGTGGGTGGCGCCGCGGATTCCGATCCAGGCACCGACCCCGATCGCGAATGCGGTGGACGTACCCATAAGCAGTAGCGTCGCCAGCAAGTGTCGACCAATCACCGCCAGCACCGAAGAGCCATCGCGGAACGAGTGTCCCCAATCGCCCTGGAGCAGCCGCCAGGCCCAATCGAGATACTGCATCCATAGCGGCCGGTTCAACCCGAGCTGCGCTGCGAGCCGCTCCACATCCTTCTGGGTCATGCCCGGATCAAGCCCGAACTGCGCGAGAGGACCGCCCGGCATGAGGTTGAGAACCGTGAAGCCGATGATCGAGACGATCACCAGCAGCACGATGCTCTGCAAGAGACGATTCAGCAGGAAGGCGGACATTCGAGTCCTCCATTAGCGTGACAACACCGTCCGCCGCGGTCCGTAAGGCAAGACATCAGCTCGCCCAGTACCAGGCCAGCGCGTTCCAGGATTCCGTGCGCGTGTTGCCGTTCGGCACGAATCCGTTGATCCCCTTCTTGAGACCTTCGACCGAGTTGCTCTGATACAGCGGCAGGAACGGCAGATCGCGACGCACGAGTTCCTGGACCTGGAAGTAGATCTCGCGCCGCGCTTCCGGATCGAAGGTGCGTGCGCCCTTATCGAGCAAAGCATCAACCTCCGGATTTGCGTATTGCGCATTATTCGAGCCGCGGCCCCCCTTCGCTCCGATCGAACGCGAGTGCAGGCGATTGGTGACATCCGGGTCGGCGCCGATCAGATAGGTGCTGCCGACGATCACGGAATCGAATTGCGATTGCTGCCAGAACTCGCCCCACATCACGGCGGCGGGCAGGTTGGATATCTTCATCTCGACGCCCAGTTGCGCAAACGTCTGCTGCAGGAACTGCTGAACCTGTTCGCGAAGGGGATCGCCCGACGTGGTCGAATTGGCGAAGGACAGACGGACGCCGTTTTTGGCGCGGATACCGTCCCGTCCCGGCAGCCAGCCTGCCTTCTCGAGAATCTGGCCCGCGCGGTTGAGGTTGAATTCGTGAAGTGGCAAATGGGCGTTGAAGTAGAAGGACTGCCTCGGCATGAAAGTTTCTGTCGAGGTCGGCACTCCGTAATAGAGCCCCTGTATGATGGCCTCCTTGTCGATCGCCGCGTAGAGCGCCTCGCGGACGGCAAGTTCCTTGAACTGCGGTCGTTCGAGATTCAGGTAAAAGGACTCGAACGAGGTCCTTGGGATGAGCGTCACCACGCGGTTCGGCAGCGCCTTGGCTTCGCCGTAGTGGTCCGGCGTGATGTAGGGCTGACCCACGAGATCCACGTCGCCGCTCTTGAACTGAGTATAGAGCACGGTGAGATCGGGAATGTATTTGAAGACCAGCCTTTCGATGTGAGGACCCTCACCGAAATAGTCGGGGTTAGCCAGGAGCTCGAGATGATCGCCGGCGACTCGCTGGCCCCACTTGAATGGGCCGGTGCCGACCGGCGCCTGGTTGAAGGCGGCGTTGTTTGGATTGGTTTCCTTCTCGAGGATGTGCTTGGGCACGATGAAGGTTTCGGTCAGAAACGACAGATACGGCGCAAAGGGCTCTTCCATTCGCCACGAGATCTCCGCGGGCGAGATCACCGTGATGTCGCGCACGAGAGCATGGCCGGCCGTGCGCCAACTTCGGAAGCTGGGATTCGTGATGAGTTCGAGAGTGAACTTCACGTCCTCGGCGCTGAACGGCTTGCCGTCGTGCCAGCGGACATCGTCACGCAAACGAACGCGCCATTTGAGACCGTCCTCTGAAATGCCGCCGTTCTTCTGGTCCGGCACTTCAACGGCAAGGTTGGGCTGAATGGCGCCTTGAGGATCGATGCGGAAGAGCGCGTCGAACACCGAGAAGTGCACGCCGTCATCGACTTCAATGTGTACCATCAGCGGATTGAAGACGGTCGGCTCCTGTCCAAGCCCGACGATCACGCGGCCGGTCGGCTTTGTCGGAGAGGTGCGAGCGAGGGCCGGATTACCCAACAGGTTTGATCCGGCCAGGCCGGCCGCCCCGGCGATCATCAGTTGGAGTGCGCTGCGGCGCGAATAGATCGGTGCAGTCCGAGCTTCAGTCATGACCCCTCCTCATTTGTGGCTATGTCCGGCCAATGTCGATTGATTTCCCACCGCGCGGGCGCTGCTTTGCTGCTCGCCGGGGATCGCAGCAACGAGTTCTCGCGTATAGGCCGATTTTGAGTTCAGGAAAATCTGCGATGGGGGTCCGTGCTCGACGATCTGCCCCGATGCATGACCGCGATTTCATCGCAGATCTGACTGGCCACGCGCAGATCGTGCGTGATGAAGATCATCGATACCCCGGTCTCCCGCTGAATCTGGTCCAGCAGCTTCAAGATCTGCGCCTGAATCGATACGTCGAGCGCGGAAACCGCCTCGTCCGCGATCAGCAGCTTAGGCTTGAACATCAGCGCTCGAGCGATTCCGATGCGCTGACGTTGACCACCGGAGAACTCGTGCGGATAGCGATCAAAGGTTCCCGCATCCAGGCCGACATGGGCCAAGAGCTCACGCCCCTGCTCACAAGCCAGCTTGCGAGGCACCCCATGCGCAATTGGACCGACCGTCAGAATTTGACCGACCGTCGATCGCGGATTGAGCGATGCAAATGGATCCTGGAAAATCATCTGGATCTTTGGTCGAAGCGGCCGAAACTCGGCTTCGGATAGCCGGGCAAGGTCGCGTCCCTCGAAGAGGATAGAGCCGCCGTCGCTGTCGAGGAGCTTGATCAACAATCGCCCGAGCGATGATTTACCGGAGCCGCTTTCTCCAACGACGCCCAAGGTGCGTCCCGGCGAAAGCTCGAACGAGACGCCATTGACCGCGGGTACGATCCGCTGCCTGCCGAACAGCGCACTGCCGCTGCGGTAGGTCTTGACCAGACATTCGACCTTCAGAATGGAGGACGCGGCCGCAGCTTCCGCCGGGACGCGGTCCTTGCCCGTCAGATGCGGCACGGCCGCGATCAGGCGACGCGTATAGAGATGGTTCGGGGACTTCAACACCTGCTCGGCGCTCCCCTGCTCCACGCAGTGACCCTTCTCCATCACCACAACGGAATCGGCAATCTCAGCCACAACTCCGAAGTCATGGGTGATAAACATCACGCTCGATGCCCTTGCGGCGTTGAATATCGCGGATCAGTTGCAGAATCTGCGCCTGGGTCGTCACGTCGAGTGCGGTGGTCGGCTCGTCGGCAATCAGGATCGCAGGCTCGAGAGCCAGAGCCATGGCGATCATCACCCGCTGTCGTTGCCCGCCCGACAGCCGAAACGGATATTGATGATACATGAGCGGCGGATCCGGCAGGCCCACCTCAGCCAATAATTCTATGGCGCGGCTACGACGGGATTTCGGCGTTCCCGCACCGTGCGCCGCCATCACTTCCTCGATCTGCGCGCCCACCGTCATCAGCGGATTGAGCGCGGAGAGCGGGTCTTGGAAGATCATCGAGACGACACGGCCACGGAGGTCTCGCAGACTCTCCGGCGAGAGTCCTACGAGGTCCATGCCTTCCAGACGGATTGCTCCCGAAGTCACGCGGATCGACTTGGGCACGAGCCCCATGATCGCATTGGCCGTGACGGACTTGCCAGAACCGGATTCTCCTATGATGCAGAGGATCTGACCGCGCTTCAGTTCAAAGGAGACGTTCTCGACCGCGTGCGCCCGCTCCATGCCCGCCGGCAAGCTCACGGTCAGGTCGCGGACCGCGAGTGCCACATCTTCCGAGGCTAAAGGCTGCGGGGCAGAGGTCATTTGAACATTTTCCCCTTGCAAGCCCGTCGCATTATCTTGTTGCGGATTGGCTCTTCGGCCCCTTTTGCCGGCGATACGCTCGGACAGATCAACAACTCGTCGCTCATTTTGCCATTCTCCGCGCGGTGAATACGACATGATTCAGAGGTGGCTGCTCTACAGGCAAAGGCGTCGCTGAGCGCGGGCGATCAGTCGAATGGATCGCTCGAACCATGAATCGAGGTCCGAGAGGCTGCCATCGGCGCCTAGCTCGATCGCTTCGGCAAAGGTCTCCTCCCAGACAAGGCACATTGCGCGTCACCTTTTGAATTCTGCCCGTTGATCGCCATTGATCCGGTACTCACAAGTCTGGCCGCTTCAATCACCCCGGAGTCGCCGAAACGCGCCAGATAGGCAGCACGAAGTTCTAAAAACGAAGCCCGATTTGGCATTTCGGTCTGCGACTGCCAAGACTGCCGATGCAGGCGCCGGGTTGGGGCATGCCTGCCGACGACGAAGGGCCGATCCGATTGGAGAGGCTATCCGTTGGATTTCTCAACTACGATTTGCCGTGCAAGCGAAGCACCCCGCAACAATTGCCTGTGCCAGAAGCAGCAAACCGCAGGATATTCCGCCCGAACCTGAAAGACCGCGGCGTGTCTGCCGCACCTCTTCGGATACGATAGAGCCATACGGAGATTCCTGCCCAATGAGCGCGCCGCTCCTGCATATCGAATCCAGTCCATCCCTGCCTCGTGAGGCGGACGTCGTCGTCATCGGCGGCGGCGTCGTGGGCGTGTTCACAAGCTACTATCTCGCGCGTCGCGGCCTCAAGGTTGCCTTGCTCGAGAAGGGCCGCGTCGCCGCCGAGCAGTCCAGCCGCAACTGGGGATGGTGCCGCCAACAGAACCGCGATGCACGCGAGCTGCCGCTTGCGACCAAGAGCCTCGACCTCTGGGAACGAGTTGCGCAGGAAACGGGTGAAGACACGGGCTTTCGCCGCTGCGGCCTATTGTATTTGTCGAACGACGAGAATGAGCTGGCAGGTTGGGCCAAGTGGCGAGACTTCGCCAGGACCGTTGGCGTCACGACGCATATGTTGAGCTCGGAAGAGGCGAGCGGTCGGGGCAAGGCGACGCGTCGCAAGTGGAAGGGCGGCGTCTTCTCGCCGACAGACGGGACGGCGGACGCTTCAAAGGCCGTCCCCATCGCCGCGCGTGCGATCATGGCGGCGGGCGGCACGGTGCACCAGCTCTGCGCCGCGCGCGGCATCGAGCTCAGTGCCGGCCGGGTCAGCGGCGTGGTGACCGAGGCGGGCACGATCCGGACGAAGACGGTGGTCATGGCAGGAGGCGCATGGGCCTCTTCGTTCTGCAACCAGCTCGGAATTCGCTTCCCGCAGGCATCCGTGCGCTCTTCGATTCTCGCCCTGGCCCCGGGCGCGGCCGGCCTGCCTGACGCCCTTTGCGCCGGGCTCGTGTCGGCCACGCGACGCGGCAATGGCGGCTACACGCTGGCAATCAGCGGGCGTGCGCGACTAGATCCGACACCGCAGCAATTCAGGTTCGGCCGCGAATTCCTGCCCATGTTCGCCCGCCGATGGCGAAGTCTCAGCCCCGGGGCCTTCGAGGGCTGGAGGCACGGTCATGAATCCCTGGCGAAATGGACACTCGACGAAGTGACCCCGATGGAGCTGAACCGGACCCTCGATCCTCGTCCCGACATGAGGCAGATCCGGCAGACACATCGACGAGCTTGCGAGTTGCTGCCGGAACTCCGGGACCTCACTATCTCAAACGTCTGGGCCGGCTACATCGACAGCACACCGGACGGCATTCCGGCAATCGGCGAAGTTGAATCCATTCCAGGCTTCATCCTTGCGGCGGGGTTCAGCGGCCACGGCTTCGGGATTGGGCCCGGCACCGGCCACATGATCGCCGACATCATCACCGGTCGTGCGCCGATCGTCGATCCGTGTCCCTACAGGCCGGAGCGGCTGAAAGGGAGCGCCTGGGGCAAGGTCAGCGAGTTCTAGATCCGGTGTCTGCCCCAGTTGGGAAAAGCTGCCGGTTGATGCTATGACATGACCTATGACGCTGGATCCTGGAAGTCTTGACGCCGTTGTCTTCCCCCATCACGTGGCATTGCTATGAAGCTCGATAAGATCGACATCAGGATTTTGTGCGAACTGCAGAAGAACGGGCGGATTTCCAACGTCGAGCTCGCAGAGCTGATAAACCTTTCCCCGAGCCCGTGCCTGATGCGCGTCAAAAGGCTCCAGACGGAGGGCTTCATCACCGGCTATTCCGCCCAGATCGATGTTGCCAAGCTCGGACAAACCTTGACGGTCTTCGCTGAAATCACTCTCAAGAATCATCGGCAAATCGATTTCGCTCGCTTTCTCACGACGGTCGAAAAGATCGATTCTGTGGTCGAGTGCCATCTGGTTTCGGGCGGATACGACTATCTCGTCAAGTTCATCACGGCAGGGATCAGCGAATATCAGACTGTCATGGAACGTCTGGTCGAGATGGATATCGGTATCGACAAGTACTTCAGTTTCGTCGTGCTGAAGTCCCCGATCGTGAAATCCCATCTGCCGCTCGAAAGCATCTTCGATAGCTAAGAACAATGGCGCCGACCGGCAGCGCGGTAATCATCCCTTCATCGCCGCGCGGACGTCCTTGTCTTCGAGCGTTTGGTCCAGCGTAGTCTTTGTCCGCTCAATAATGCCGTCGATGTCGTCATCGGTGCAGCACAGCGGCGGCGCATAGCCCAGCACGCCTTGCGCGAAGGCGCGGATCACGAGACCATTGTCCCATGCGCGGTCGAAGATGCGGCGCGCCGCGTCGGCTTCCGCCGGCAGAGGCGTCTTGAGCTCCTTGTCAGTCACGAGCTCGATTGCAGCCAGCATGCCGCGACCGCGGACATCGCCGACAAGCGGATGATCGGCAAGCGCGCGAAGACCTTCCATCAGCCGGTGCCCGGCCTTCCGGCCGTTTTCCAGCAAGCCGTTTTCATAGAGATCAAGGCACGCGAGCCCAATGGCTGCGCTGACGGGATGAGCGGAATAGGTGTAGCCGTGGCCGACGGCCGCCTTGCCGGCGCCATCGGCAATCGTGTTGTAGACGCGGTCGGACATGAGAACGGCCCCCATCGGCACGTAGCCCGAGGTCAGCCCCTTTGCCGTGGTCATGAGATCCGGCACGACGTCGTCCTCTTCACAGGCGAAGAGCGGACCGACACGGCCAAAGCCGGTGATGACCTCGTCAGCAACGAACAGAATATCGTGATCCTTGCAGACTGCATGCATGGCCTTCAGCCAGGACGGCGGCGGAACGAGGACGCCTCCTGACCCCTGTATCGGCTCGACATAGAAGGCGGCGACGCGTTCGGCGCCGAGTTCGGCGATCTTGGCCCGCAGAGCAGCGACCGACGCCGCAATGATAGCCTGGGGATGGAAACCGACAGGATTGCGATAGGCGTAGTGCGAGGGGATTTTGTGCTGCCAGTTGTATGGCACTCCGAAACCCGCATGAAAGACCGACAGCGCGGTCAAGCCGGCCCCTGCCGTCGACGATCCATGGTAGCCAAACTCGAGGGAAATGAACTGATCCTTCTGCGGCCTACCTTTGGAATGATAGTAGTACCTGATAAACCGGATCGTACTGTCGATGGCATCGGAGCCACCCAGCGTGAAGTAGACATGGTTCAGATCGCCAGGCGCCAATTCAGCCAACCTGGCCGCCAGCCGGATCGCCGGGTCCGAGCCCAAACCGAAATAGCCCGTCGCATAAGGCAGCTCCTGCAGCTGCCGCGTAGCCGCTTCAACGATGCTGTCCTGTCCGTAGCCGGCATTGACACACCACAGACCCGCAAAGCCGTCCAGCAATTGACGTCCCGAGACATCGGTCAGCGTCGCGCCCTTGCCTGACTTCAGCACGCGGACCCCCGCCGCCTCGTGGCTTCGATAAGAAGAGACCGGGTGAATCAGATGCGCGCGATCGAGCTCAATCAGCGAGTTGCTCAGCATATTGTCCTCCAGATCGGCCGCGATGTTTGTGCGAGCAGCCCGTTGTGTCCAGGCTCAACATAAGTTGCCGAAGACAGCAGTTGCTCCCAGGCAGGACATGGACGGAGGGCGTTTTGACTTTGATTGGGCACCACTGCGGCATCTTATGCCGGCATGGTGCGGCAACGGCATTGCGGCTAAACGAGGAGAGCCGATCGTCGCGCAACTCTCTGCCACGGCTCCGATGCGATACGACACAATCTGCTCCCGACCACCGTGACATCGGCGCTTTATCTCGTCGGCTGCTCGCTAGGGTGCGTGTCGTACCGGCAAGCGGTGCGAGATCGCAAGGATTGGAGCTATGGCGACATTCAGACCGAAATACATCACCTTCGACTGCTACGGCACGCTGACCAATTTCGACATGGCCGGCGCGGCGACGCGAGTCTATGGCTCGGAGCTTTCGAGCGCGGCGATGGCAAAGCTCATCAAGGACTTTTCAGCCTATCGCCTGGACGAGGTTCTCGGCGCCTGGAAGCCGTACTTCGAGGTGGTGCACAACGCGCTGGAGCGCGCCTGCAAGCGCAATGGTGTCGTCTTTCAGCCGGAGCATGCCCAGCGCATCAATGAAGAGATCCACACGTGGGGTCCACATGCCGATGTCCCAGCTGGTCTGGCCAAGGTTGCCAAAGAGATCCCGCTGGTCATCTTGTCGAACTCCATGAAGAACCTCATCATGTCCAACGTGGAGAAGCTCGGCGCTCCCTTCCACATGGTCATCACGGCCGAGGAGACTGGCGCCTACAAGCCGCACATGAAAGGCTTCGAATACATGTTCGAACAAGCTGGGCTGCGGCCCGGAAGATATCACGCACGTCTCCTCCTCGTTCCGCTACGATCTGATGACCGCCTACGATCTGGGTATCAAGAGCAAGGTCTGGGTGAACCGCGGTCACGAGCCGGCGAACCCCTTCTATGAATACACCGAGGTCTCTGGCATCGGCGGCCTGGCTGCCGCAGTCGGCCTGGAGCCTCTTCGCAAAAGCGCCTGAGCGCAGTTCTTTCGGGATCGCGGCCCTTCAGTAATAGAGATCTGCGCTGGTCAAGGAAAAGGGGACGGTTCAGCCGTCCCCTTTTCTTGTTTCAGATACAGATCCGATGGACGCTCAGTCCAGGCCGCCGACATGGAGAGCCTTGCTCTCGAGATATTCTTCTATCCCGACCTGAGATCCCTCGCGTCCCAGTCCCGACTGTTTGACACCGCCGAAAGGCGCGACCTCCGTCGAGATCAGGCCGGTGTTCAGGCCGACCATGCCGAACTCCAGCGCTTCGGCAACACGCCAGGAACGCTTCAGGTTTTCGGTGTAAAAATACGCCGCAAGACCGAAGGGCGTACCGTTTGCGATCGCTATCGCCTCATCCTCCGTCTCGAATCGGAAAAGCGGCGCGACCGGCCCGAAGGTCTCCTCCGAAGCCAGGAGCATCTCAGTCGTCGCGCCGCCGAGCACGAGAGGCCGGGCATATTGTCGACCTTCCGGCACCGCCTCACTCTCCGAGATGATCTTTGCGCCCTTGTCCAGGGCATCCATGACGTGCCGCCTGATCTTGTCGATCGCCGCGCCATTGATCATCGGCCCGATTGCGAACTCCTTCTTCCGTACCGGCGCCGACCTTCATTTTCGCGACCTTGCCGGCGAGCTTCTCTGCGAACGCATCGTAGACGCCCGATTGGACGAGGATGCGATCGCAGCAGCGCATGTCTGTCCGCCGTTGCGGAACTTCGACGCAATCGCGCCCTCGACGGCGCGGTCGATATCGGCATCGTCGAAGACGATGAACGGCGCATTGCCGCCGAGCTCGAGGCTGAGCCGCTTGATGTTGTCGGCGGCGCCTTTCATCAGCAGCGCGCCGACGCGGGTCGATCCCGTGAACGAGATCTTGCGGACGGTCTCATTGGCCATTAGCTCCTTGCCAATGTCCGCCGGCATGCCCGTCACGATGTTGATAACGCCAGGTGGAATCCCCGCCCGCTCCGCCAGCACACCGATCGCGAGGGCCGAAAACGGTGTGAATTCAGAGGGCTTGATGACAACGGTGCAGCCCGCGGCAAGCGCAGGTGCCACTTTGCGTGTAATCATTGCGTTGGGGAAATTCCAGGGCGTGATGATCCCGCAGACGCCGACCGGCTCTTTCAGAACCAGAATGCGGCGATCGATCGTGGGTGACGGGATCGTCGATCCGTTGATCCGGCGCGCCTCTTCCGCAAACCATTTGACGAAGGAGGCCCCATAGCGGATTTCGCCGAGCGATTCCGCCAGTGGCTTGCCCTGCTCCAACGTCAGCAACAGCGCCAGGTCCTGCTCGTGGCGCCGCATGAGATCATACCAGCGCTCCAGCAGAACTGCACGTTCCGCATGAGCCATGGTCTTCCAATGCTTGAACGCGTCGGCCGCAGCGTTGATGGCAGCCCTGGTCTCCTCGCACCCCATATCGGGGATAGTGCCAAGAACCTGCTGGCTAGCAGGATCGATGACATCAACCGTCGCCTTCGCACTCGCGTCGCGCCAGTGGCCGCCGATCAGTGCCTGCTGGCGAAACAGATCCTTGTCTTTCAATGCAACCATGTATTTGTTCCCTTGCCCTTGGGGTCAAACCGCCATCACTGCCGGATATGCGATTGGCGAGACAAAGCCGTCTCAACTGAGCCATACAGGATCGCGCGCCGCATTTTTCATCGAGAAGGAAGCGTCTGACGGCGTTGAATCCGGTCAGATGGGATCTCGAAAGTCGATTGTTCTGGCCGTCGTTTAGTGAGGCCGCCGTCAGGCATCGTGCTCAGTCATAGTGGCAGACATAGATCTTCCGCACGGTCTCGATCGTGCGCCAGACGCCGACAAAGCCCGGCTTCATCACAAAGCTGTCGCCGGCGCGGAAAGTCTTCGTCTCACCACCTTTTTCCTCGATTTCGATAAGACCCGAGATGATGTGGCAGAACTCGAAGGTGGTGCCCTTGATGGAATGGGTCTCGCCGGGGGTTGCCTCCCAGACGCCCGTCAGCACTTTCTCACCCTTCGAGGCGTCCTGCGCCCAGGTCTTGAAGGACGGATTGCCCGAAATGAGCCGTTCTGGAGTTGGCACGGCCTTCTTCGGTACAAAATCCGGATTGGTGTCGATGGCAATCAGAAGTGACATGGCATCTTTCCTGTTAGTAGCCGAGCGTTCGATCGACGAGGCCGATCGGATTTCGTCCGGCGCGGTGGCGCCGGATGTTCTCTAAGACGGATTGCGCGGCGGTATGCGGTTGCGTCACGGACGCGATATGCGGCGTGATGATCACCTTCGGATGCAACCAGAGCGCATGGGCTTCCGGCAGCGGCTCGGGATCGGTCACGTCGAGCATCGCTGCGGCGAGGCGCCCGCTTTCGAGCGCTTCGATGAGTGCGCCCTGGTCAAGCTGCGGACCGCGGCCGACATGCGGCCAGCCTTGCTCCCGCTGGCAGAAGAGAGAACAGCTGTGCGTTCAGGATGCCGCGTGTTTGCTCCGTCAGGGGAAGAAGACAGACGAGGATATCGGTTCCTCGCAGGAAGTCGCCAAGCTGACCATCGCCGTGGAAGCAGGTGACGCTCTCGATCTTCTTGTTGCTGCGGCTCCACGCGAAAAGCGGAAATCCAAACGGCTTCAGGCGATCAATCGCAGCTTGCGCCAACATGCCGAGGCCCAGAAAGCCTACGCGCCGATCGGCCGCCTGGGGCGTTGCAAGAGCCTGCCATAGGCCTTTTCCCTGCTGCTCCTGATAGGCAAGCATCTCGCGATGGAGTGTCAGCACCCCAAGCACGACGTACTCCTGCATCATGCGTATGATGCCATCCTCGATCATGCGCACGAGCTTGACGTGGCCAGGTATGGTCTCCGGCTTGAATTGATCGACCCCCGCACCGACGGAAAAGAGCATTTCCAGATTTCGAAAGCGCGAGAGATCGTCGGGCACGTTCCAGGTCAGCAGGTACCGTACCTTTTCCGGCTCGAAGCATTCGCTGGAATGATAGAATTCGAGCTCAGGGAGCTCGCGCGCAAAGGCCTGCCGGAAAATAGCCGCCCGAGCAGCATCGGAATTGAAAAGGAACGCCATCGACCTGGTCCTCTCAGGTCCTCGCCCGGGATGCGGCGCGTTGAGACCGGCCTGGCCGGCCACCGAGGGCTGGAAAGGCGGCGAGTCCTCCAGCGAAGCCTTCAACGTTCACTGGGGCTCACCCTGCCTGCTGTTGCCGGCTATCGATAGGCCGCAACCAGTAGCTTTCCCTGCTGAATCGAGTTGCACTGGCGGTGAAACATTCCGAATACCGCCTGCCAAACAGGCGAAACCTGCTGGCCTTCCGCGCTATGCTGCTGCAAAAGAGGGCTTGTGCGGTACGCGGCAGAAGGTCGGCGGGAGATAGGCCGCGGGCTTTGAGTCCCGCAAAGGAATGGATGAGCTGAATGGGACGAACGGTACGCGTGAAGTCCTTTGAACTGGTGGCCAAGGACATTAACGACGTTGATGTGAAGCTGCTCCACGCGCTTTCGATCGGTGTCGGCTGGCCGCATCGCCCAAGGACTGGGATTTCCTCCGCCGCGCCGGCCACGGCATCGTCGCCGTTGATGGCATAGGCCGCGTTTTCGGCAGCGCGATGTGGTTCCCTTATAGCCAGGAATTCGCGACGATTGGCCTGGTGATCACATCGCCCCGAACCCAGGCACAAGGTACTGGCCGCTGGCTCATGGAACAGGTTTTCGAGCGGTGTGGCGACCGGAATTTGACCCTCAACTCAACCCATGCCGCCTATCATCTATATCTGTCGCTGGGGTTCACGAAGGAAGCCACCGTATATCTGTGGCAAGGAGAGATCATCTCACCACCTCCGCCGGTGCCGGCTCTGGCCGGTGAAGTGAGTTCGCTGTCCACGGCGAACATCGGAGAGATCGCGGCACTGGATGAACGCGCGTTCGGAACTAACCGGCAGAAGCTGCTCGCATTGCTTTCTGAAGGTGCGTCAATCTCCGTCTTACGCCGCGGCGGAGAGGCGGTCGGCTTTTCGATGAAGCGCGAATTCGGGCGCGGTCATGTGATCGGCCCCATTATTGCCAGCAATGATTGTGACGCGATCCATCTCACCGCCGTGCATCTTAAGGATCTCGCGGGACAATTCGTCCGAGTCGATACGCGGGAGCAGACGGGTCTGTTTGCCGACTTCCTTCAACAGAGCCGCCTCGGAATGACTGATACCGTCACAACGATGTCTAAGGGCCGGCGATTTCTGAACCGCAAGGACAGCGAGCCATGGGTTTACGGGCTAGCCGGTCACGCGTTGAGTTGAGGATATGAAGCGAAGCTCTGTGGAGACTGGTGCCAACGGTGCCGATCGCGACCCTACAGAGATGGGCCGTGGCTAGGGCGACCAGCAGAGGGACTAGACGCTCGCGAAGCGAACCCAAGCGCACGAGATCGTAGTTTGGCGAACAAAGTCGTGCAAATGGCGGAGAGAGTGGGAGTCAAACCCACAATTTTCGATTATCCCGCTTCGGACAGCCGAGGCCGCACGTAAGCACTCGCCCGCCTCCTGCCCTCACAAATTCAGATCGTGCACATGCGCCACAAGCCTGCTCAAGTTGGTCGTAGCGAGATTTTTCTTGATCTCCCGGTGCACACGTCGTGCACACGACGCGGTCTAACCAATTGAAAAACTTGAACTCTCGCTCCAATCCATCATGGGCAAGTTTGAGCTAGCTCCAGCAATCTTTGTCCGATTGGAGCCAACCAGAGAAAGGTGCGTTCGCTAAAGACAATGTAGACGACCGTGTTTCACCCTGCCCCCATGGGCCCAAAATATTGGCCTAGCCCTTCAATTTCCGTCGGCATCGACGCCGTTGGAAGAGCAATCTCGCTCGAAGCGATGTCGGCCATGATCTGGTATGGTCATAGACTGAGGTTACGCACTTGCCGCTCGCAGGGCCTCCTTTCCGCAACGCGCCGCCTATGATGCAATTGCTGTTCTCCTATTTCGGCCTCGGTACCGTGACGCCGTAGTTGACATAGGAGCTACTACCAGCTCCTGATCTCGTCGTCTGACGGCTCAGGAAGCGGCTCCAGGAACCACGGAATCCCACCCGCCGACGAGCAGGGAAGCGGCCGCAAGATCCTCCATCGCCGCCCCGACTGATTTGAACAGCGTGATCTCGTGCTCGTCGACCCGGCCGGGGCGCACTCCGCTGGTCAATTCGTGCAGATCGCCGCAGACCTTGTCCGCTTGAAAGCAGCCGGCCGCGATCGGCTGGAGCAGATCGCCGGCCTCGGCGAGCGCCCCACCATAGGTGTCTACAAAAACTCGACTGCGGCAGACCGCCTCGTCATCACTCTCGCGCATCTTGGGCGTGAATGCGCCGACAAGATCGAGATGCGTGCCGGGCCGCAGATGCCGGCCCATGACAAGCGGCTCAGTCGATGTCGTGGCACAACTGACGATGTCCGCCTTGGCCACGGCCGCCGACAGATCGGTGACGGCCGTCGCCTCGAATCCCTGCTGGGAGAAAGTGCCCGCGAGCGCGCCGGCGCGCTCGGTATTGCGGCCCCAGACGAGCACCCGCCGGATCGGCCGCACTGCGCGATGCGCGCTCGGCAGACAGGCAGCAACGCGGCCGGTGCCCACGAGGAGCAGCGTTGCGCTGTTTTCGCGCGAGAGATGTCGCGAGGCGAGCGCAGAGGCGGCGGCTGTGCGCCGGTTGGTCAGCGCCTCGCCGTCAATCATTGCGCGCGGCTGGCCGGTCGCTCCATCGAACAGAGTATAGAGTGATGACACCGCCCGAGACCACGCGAGGCATTGCCCGGAAACACCGTGACGAGTTTCACGCCGAGCGCCTTTCCGCGCTCCCAGGCCGGCATCAGCAAGAGATGACCACGACTGCCGGACGCCCCAATCTCATGGCTTTGCCGCACCGGCATGGCCTCGCCGCTACGCCGGAAAGCCTGGCCCAGCGCGTCGATCAGCCGGGGATAGTCGAGACCCGCCTCGACGTCAGCCACAGAAAAATAATGCAACAACTTTCCCTCGCGCTCAGATCATCGGATCGACGTGATGCCCGTGCAAGGCTTTCGATCTGCATGAGCAACATATCATGGACCGCTCCCGGTTCAGCGCCGGGCTTCGGTCAAATGAACGAGCTGCGATCCGGTGCGATAAAGCTGCTCCCGCGCCGTACGAAAGCGCGGCGCCTCGACCGCGGCGACCGGAAGCGGAAGGTCTTGCTCTGCGACATGCCCCAGCACATAGGATGCGAGCACACCGCCAAATACCGTACCCGGCGCGATGCCGCGGCCATTGTATCCGCTGAACGCAACCACATTGCGGTCGAGCTTGTGAAAGCGCGGCAGGTTGTCCGAGGTCATGCCGATCATGCCGAACCAGCCGGCCTCGAATTCGACATCGGCGAGTTGCGGAAACAGTTTGCGCAACGAGCGGATCGCCCAAGCGCGGTGGATCGCCGCGCCGCTGCCCTCGAGCGCCCCGACGCTGCCATACACGAGACGGCCGGCACGGTCGAAGCGGAAGGAGCTGAGCACTTGCTTCGTATCCCAGGCGCCCTGCCGCTCCGGCAGGATCGATGCGCGCAGATTGTCGGACAAGGGTTGAGTCGCGAAGTTGAAATATGGCAGATGAATCTGCTCCTGCCGGACCTGCGACCATGGTCCGCGCGCATAGGCATCGGTGGCCACGATTACCCAATCCGCGCGCACCGAACCCGAGGCCGTACGGACAGTCCAGCGCGCGCCATCGTCCGCAGCCGAGATAACCCGGCTCCCGGTGAATATCTTAGCACCGGCCGCGAGCGCGGCACGTGCTAGGCCACGGACATAGGCGAGCGGTTGAATCGTGCCGGCACGCTTGTCGAGCAAGGCGCACGTGTAGTCGCCACCGCCGGTTTTGCGCCGCGTCTCCTCCGCGTCAAGCACCTCGACGGGCGCACCACGCCGCTGCCATTGCTTGGCCCGCGCCTCGATCTCGTCGCGGCCCTTGTGTCCGACGGCGCAATGCAGCGTGCCGGCGCGCTCCACCTCGCATTCAATGCCGTGTTTTTCGATCAAGTCGAACACCTTCTGCGGCCCGTTGCCGAGCAGCTCGATCAGGCGCTCGCCGAAGGTTTGGCCAAGCGTTCCCACGAGCGTATCCGGCATTACCCACATCCCGGCATTCACCAGGCCAACATTGCGCCCCGAACCACCGAAACCGATCTCGGATGCTTCCAGCACGGCCACGCGCGCGCCGGCCTCGGCAAGATGAAGCGACGATGATAGGCCGGTATACCCACCACCGATGATGACGACATCGACGTCGACCTCGCCGGCCAGGGCCGCTGTCTGCGGCGCGGCCGGCGCGGTCAGCTCCCATAGTCCGTGCGATGTCGGATCACCCTGCATCAGGCAAGCTCCCCCGGGCTCAACCGGCCAGCCGCAGCGGCAATGCGCCGACAGGCTTCCTCGAGTTCGGCCGTCGAAGTGGCGTAGGAAATCCGGAAGTAAGGTGCAAGCCCGAAGGCCGAGCCCGGCACCACGGCGACACCGACGCTGCGCAGCAGATACTCGGCAAAAGCCGTATCGCTTGCGATGCGCGCGCCGTCTGGCGTGGTGCGGCCGATCAACCCTGCGCAGCTTGCGAAGGTATAGAACGCGCCTTCCGGCACCCGGCAGGTGATGCCGTCAATTCCGTTCAGGGCAGCGACGACGAGATCGCGCCGTGCCTCGAAGGTGCGGCATCGCTCTGTCACGATGTCCATCGGACCATCGAGCGCCGCGATCGCGGCGGCCTGGCTGATCGACGACGGACAGGATGTCGACTGACTCTGCACCACGGCCATCGCGCGGATCAGGGCACGCGGGCCGCCCGCATAGCCGATCCGCCAGCCCGTCATCGCATAAGCTTTGGAGACGCCATTGACGGTGAGGATGCGGCCGCGCAATCCGGGCGCGATTGCAGCCGGTGTCGTGAACCGGAAATCGTCGTAAACGATGTGCTCGTAGATGTCGTCGACCATCAGCCAGACATGCGGATGCGCGGTCAGCACATCCAGCAGCGGCCGGTAGTCCGCCTCCGCATAAGCGGCGCCAGACGGATTGGACGGCGAGTTCAGCATCACCCAGCGGGTCCGCGGCGTGATCGAGCGCGCCAGATCATCCGCCGTGAGGCGAAAGCCGTTGGCCTCCTCGCACGGCACCAGCACCGGCTTGCCGCCGGCGATCAGCACGATATCGGCATAAGTCACCCAATAGGGCGTCGGGATGATGACTTCGTCGCCGGCATCGAGCGTCGCCATCATGGCATTGAACAGGATCTGCTTCGCCCCGGCTGCGACCGTGATCTCGTCGGATGCGAAGTCGAGGCCATTGTCGCGCTTGAATTTCGCCCGGATCGCCGCCTTCAATTCGAGCGTGCCGTCGAGCGCGGTGTATTTCGTCGCGCCCGCCTGCATGGCGCGCGCCGCCGCGTCCTTGATGTGATCGGGCGTATCGAAATCCGGCTCGCCAGTGCCGAGGACGATGACATCCCGCCCCTCGCGCTTTAGTTCGGTGGCAAGATCGGTGATCTTCAGGATCTCCGAGACGCCGATTGCCGACAGGCGGCTCGAGGGCCGGAACAGCGACCAAGTTGCAACGGGAGCGTTCACGTCCTCGAGCCTTTCTTACACCACGTCGAACTTAACACCCTGCGCCAGCGGCAAGGTCCGGCCGTAATTGATGGTGTTGGTGGCGCGGCGCATATAGGCCTTCCACGAATCGGAGCCGGACTCGCGCCCGCCGCCGGTTTCCTTCTCGCCGCCGAATGCGCCGCCGATTTCCGCACCGGAAGGGCCGATGTTGACATTGGCGATGCCGCAATCGGAGCCGCGCGCCGACAGGAAGGTTTCGGCCTCACGTAGATCGTTGGTGAAGATCGATGACGACAATCCCTGCGGCACGGCATTGTGCAGAGCGAGCACGGCATCGAAATCGCTGTATTTGATCACGTAGAGGATCGGCGCGAAGGTCTCGTGCTCGACCGGTCCCGCCTGCGTCGCCATCTCGACCAGCGCCGGACGGACATGATCGGCATCCGCAGCGCCATCGATCGCAACGCGTTCGCCACCGTGCACTTGCCCACCTGCGGCCTTGGCGGCTTCGAGCGCACCCTGCATGGCGCGATAGGCTGCGCCGTCGATCAGTGGGCCGACCAGCGTTCCGCTTTCGAGGGGATTCCCGACCGTCACCGACGCGTAGGCGCGGTTCAAACGCGGCACGAATTTGTCATAGAGGCTCTCGTGCACGAACAACCGGCGCAGCGTCGTGCAGCGCTGGCCGGCCGTGCCCATCGCCGCAAAGGAAACGCCACGCAGCGTCAGGTCGAGATCGGCGGTCGGCGCGACGATCGCAGCGTTGTTGCCGCCGAGTTCGAGAATGGCGCGAGCGAACCGCTTGGCAAGCCGCGGGCCGACCGCACGGCCCATCGCGGTGGAGCCGGTCGCCGAAACCAGCGGCACCTTGGCATGATCGACCAGTGTCTCACCGATGTCACGGCCGCCGATCAATACCGTCGAAAGCCCATCCGGCGCGCTACCGCCGTCCTGCCTGAAGCGCGCCAGCGCGCGCTCGAACAGCGCCTGGGTGGCGAGCGCGGTCAGCGGAGTCTTTTCCGACGGCTTCCACACGGTGCTGTTGCCGCACACCAGCGCCAGCGCCGCATTCCACGCCCATACGGCGACCGGAAAGTTGAACGCGGAAATGATGCCGGTCACGCCGAGCGGGTACCAGCTTTCCATCATGCGATGCTCGCCGCGTTCGGTCGCGATGGTGAGGCCGTAGAGCTGGCGCGACAGACCGACCGCGTAATCGCAGATGTCGATCATCTCCTGGACCTCGCCGAGGCCTTCGGACGTGATCTTGCCGACCTCGATCGAGACCAGCCGGCCGAGCGCCGCCTTGTGGGCGCGCAGCTCCTCGCCGAACAGCCGCACCAGCTCGCCGCGCTTCGGCGCCGGCACCAGCCTCCAGCTGCGAAAGGCCAGTTCGGCGCGCTCGATATCCGCATTGGCGGCGGCGACGCTGGTCTCTTGGACCTCCGCGATGACCTTGCCGGTGATCGGCGTGCGAACCGCGAGCGACCCCTTCGTGTAGCTGCCCCGGTCGACACCGAGCGTCGAAAGAAGCGTGCCGATCTCGCTGGCGAGATCGATGTTGCGGGCCTGTGTTTGCACGGCGGGTGTGGCGGACATGGCGGTTTTCCGAAGCTCGGCGTTGATTGAATTTGGGTCCCGTTCGCGCCGGTCATGCGCGCGCGACGGCTCTTTGATCGAACTGAAGTGGTGCTTTCGTCAATCCCTATTCCTGCTCACGCGGTCGCATGGATCTGGAATTCGGACAAGCCAAGCTCATTGAGGGCCCGGTCGAGCGAGGCCCTCTCGGTTTGCGCATAGAGTTCCAGCTCGTCATGGGGGACCGCACCCAACGCCGCCTCGAACGCGCCGCGATTCGAATCCGCGGTGTAGCTCTTTTGAGCGTCGCCGCCGAGATTGGATTGGAAGATACCGGCCGCGCTGACCGGGAGGAAATCCTCGTACACGATCGGATCAATCCGCAGATGACCTGCCGCGACCAGCTCATGCACCGACATCGCCGAGGCCGAGCTCCCGCGCCGCGCAATGCCGGCTTTTGTCGCCGAGTAGCGGAAGAACGCCAGCTCCTCGGCGCGGAGCTCGGCCCAATCGTCGGGAAACGATCCGAACCGTCGCGACAGCTCCGCTCCATACTCGCCTGCATTCGCGCCCGTGGCGCCGACCTGAACATCGTGGCGGACGGATGCGAGCAGCGCGTCATAGAGCCTGCGTCCCTTGGCGGTGAGCGCCACGCCGCGCTGCTCGATCTCGCCAAAACGCGCGGTATGGGTGCCCGCGATGCCTGCGCCAGCATCGTCCTTGAAAGCGATCGGCTCTTCCAGTGCCTTGAAGCTTGTCTGGCGCAGCAGGATCGGACATTTGCGTCGCGGCGGTCCCTCGATCACCGCTTTGGGCGCAATCCCGTAGCCGGGCATGCCGGCCTGGACGGCGTCGATATCGAGAGTGCGCGGCGTGAGATGGTTTATATGCGGGCCGCGGAAGCTGACGACGTCGGCGATCAGGCGATGGGCCTCGTGCAGCTTGCGATAGGTCGCCAGACTGACCGTTGCATCGCTGTGCCAGCGGAACGTCTCCAGCGCCTCTCTGACGAATTCCCCCGCCTGCCCCTGCGGCAGACCGCCCTCGGCCTCGCAGATCGCCACCAGCTCGAGCGCGCGCGGCGTGAAGATCCGCCGCGCCGCCAGGATGGCTTCGGCCTCGGCACGAAGCGCGAGATCATCGATAAGGTCGAGACGCAGCAGCGACGTGAACACCCGGAACGGATTACGACGGAGCCCTGCATCGGCAATCGGGCGAAAGGCCGTCGCATGCACCGGCACGCCGGCGACCGACAGGTCGTAATAGCCGACCGGATGCATGCCCATCACGGCGAAGACGCGCCGGATGTCGAACAGCTCCTGCGCAGTGCCGAGCCGGATGGCGCCGTGACGCTCGACGCTCAGCCGCTCCGTTTCGCCGTTCTGCTCGAGGCTGGCGCGCAATCCGGCATCGGCGCGCATTGTCGCGGCATTGACCTCGGCGACCAGGTCCAGAAGCGCGCCGTATTGGGGGACCTCGGTCCGGTACATCTCGGACATCGCACGTGAGAACATGGTGCGGATGTCGTCGGGTCGGATCGGCCGCGCGGCCATCGCCATCTCCTCGCTACAGCCGAGGCCTTATGGCGCCTCGGCCAGATCATGCCATTTGCGTATGCTCGATCTGGATTATCCTTGTGTTTTCAGGGCAATCAAACGATGATTGCTCAACAGTTCATTCTAAATCGGAATATGATGCAGACGTCCCGCCGCTTCCTCCCGTCCACCGCGCTGCTTGCCGCCTTCGAGGCGGCAGCGCGAACCGGCAGCGTGACGCTGGCCGCGCGCGAGCTCAGCCTGACCCAGAGCGCGGTCAGCCGGCAGATCAAGCTGCTGGAGGAGCAGCTCGAGGTGGAGCTGTTCGCCCGCGAACGCCAAACCATCCGCCTGACCACAGCGGGCGAGGCCTATGCACGCGAGATCCGCGATGCGCTGCGCAAGATCAGCACCGCGTCATTCAATCTGCGCGCCAATCCGCGCGGCGGCACGCTCAATCTCGCGATCCTGCCCACCTTCGGCACGCGCTGGCTCGCGCCGCGGCTGCCCGAATTCCTGGCCAAGAATCCGGGCGTCACGATCAACCTCGCAACGCGCCTGTCCTATTTCGATTTCCGCACCGAAGCGCTGGATGCCGCGATCCATTTCGGACCGCGGGACTGGCCCGGCGCGGAGATGGTGCTGCTGCGCGCGGAGCAAGTCGTCCCCGCATGCAGCCCCGCGCTGAAGCAGCAGCATGGCTTTCGCGCGGCAGAAGACCTGAAGCGAGCGTCGCTGCTGAGCATATCGACGCGTCCGAATGCCTGGGACCACTGGTTCCAGGCCCACAGTGTGCCGGGCGGATCGGGACAGACGATGTATTTCGATCAGTTCGCAACCGTCGCCCAGGCGGCGATGGTGGGCGTTGGCGTCGCACTGCTGCCGACCTTCCTGATCCAGGATGAGCTCGCCAGCGGCAAGCTGGTTTGCGCGCTCGACCTGCCGATGGAGAGCGCCCAGCGATATTATCTGGTGTGGCCGCCGGAACGGTCGAGCCACCCTTCCCTCGTCGTGTTCAAGGATTGGCTGCTGGCCGAGACCGCCGCTGACCGCTGATCAGCGGCCGCGACTGGCGACGATCGGCTCGCGCGGGCTCGCCATCCGGGACAAGGCTTCGACGAAGATCGGCTCCCAGGCCCTGATATGGCGCCTGAGAAGATTGGTAAGGGCTTCTTCCTTGCCGGCCGTTGCGAGCTCAATGATCTGGTAGTGCTCGGCGGCGGATTCGTTCTGGCGGGCAAGACCCGCGCGCGACTTGATGCCATAGAGCCGCATCTGATCGCGCAATCCCATCACCATGTCGGTCAGGCGCGCATTGTCCGCCTCTGCCGTCAGTAATCGGTGAAAGTTCCGATCCGCTTCGAGATAGAGCTTCATGTCTTCCGCCTTGACCGCGCGCGCGACCTCATCGGCAAAGGGAATAAGCTTCTTGAGATTCTTCTTCGGCTTGCGCGCAACGATCGCCGCCGCATGCAGCTCCAGCACTTCGCGCAGATCAAACAAATTGCGGAGCTCGGTCAGCGTCGGCTCGACCACCTTGAAGCCGCGATTGCGCATCGGCTCGATCAATCCGCTGCGCGCCAGCTCGAGCAACGCTTCCCTGACCGGGGTGCTCGAGACGCCGAGACTCGCCGCCAGCGTCGGCACCGAATACATCGATCCCGGCATGCTCTGACCGGAAATGATCTCCGCACGCACCTGCTGCAGCACCTGCTCCCGTAAATTCTGGTCCATTCCCATCCCGCTTCGCCGGCTCCGGAATCATCCGGGTCGTCGCCGGCACAATAGTCTGGTTTTGCCACAGCACAATAAAAGGGCTTGACGACGGGTGCACCCCAGATGATGTTGATGTAGCGCCTTACAGTAATGCACTACTATTGGCCCTTCGGATGGTGTGACCTCTCCTGATGCAACGCGTACCCGGTTATTGCACGCTCTGCCGATCCCGCTGCGGCTCGACCATGGTGATCGAGGATGGGCGGCTGATCGGTGTCGAGCCCCTGCCCGGACATCCGACCGGCGGCGCGCTCTGTGCGAAAGGCCGCGCCGCACCCGAGATGGTGCACAGCCCGCGCCGCCTGACCAAGCCGCTTCGCCGGACCGCGCCACGCGATGCTGCCGATCCCGGCTGGACCGAGATTTCCTGGGACGAGGCCCTGGACGAGATCGCGCAAAAGCTCGCCGACATTCGCAAGACATCCGGTGCCGAAGCGGTGGCCTTCGCCCTCACCACGCCGAGCGGCACGCCCATGGTCGACAGTTCCGAATGGGTCGAGCACTTCATCCGCTGCTTCGGCAGCCCAAACCTCGTCTACGCCATCGAAATCTGCGGCTGGCACAAGGACTTTGCCCATGCCCTGACCTTCGGACGCGGCATCGGCGTGCCCGATTACGAGCGAGCCGATGCCATCGTGCTGTGGGGGCATAATCCCGCCCGGACCTGGCTGGCCCAGGCAACCCGCGTTGCGGATGCACGGCGGCGCGGCGCGCGCGTCGCGGTGGTCGATCCGAAACCGAACGGATCCGGGCAACAAGCCGACATCTGGCTGCGGATCCGTCCCGGCGCCGACGGCGCGCTGGCCATGGGCGCGATCCGTCACCTGATCACCACGCAAACCCACGACGCAGATTTCGTGACGCGTTGGACCAATGGACCGCTGCTGATCGATACCGCTACGGGCCGCTTCGTCCGTGCGAGCGAGCTCTGGGCAGATCAATCCAACGACAATTTCGTCGTGCTGGATCGGTCCGGATCGGCGCGCGCGGTCGATACCCGCGCCGCGACGCCCGATCCGGCCTGCTGCACACTTGATGGTCGGATCACGCTGGCCGCACGAGATGGCCGTGCGATCGCGGCCGCGACGGCCTTCTGCCTGCTGGCCGCCGAGGCAGCGCCCTACACGATCGCTCGCGTGGCGGAATTGACCTGGCTCGAGGCGAACAAGATCGCGGCCTTCTACGCGCTGTTCGAGAACAGCCCGCGGCTCGCATACCATTCCTGGACGGGCGTCGGTCAGCACACCAATGCGACCATGATCGAGCGCGCCATCGCGACGCTTTACGCGCTCACGGGCGCCTGCGATATCCCGGGAGGCAATGTCTGGCCGGCACCGCCGCCAACGCGCAGCGTCAACGATTATGCCTTGCTGGCGCCGGAGCAGAAGGCCAAGGCGCTCGGCCTCGACGAATTGCCGCTCGGCCCGCCGAAGCATGGATGGATCACCGCACGGGACTTCAGCCGCGCAGTTCTGACCGGCGAACCCTACCGGGTCCAGGCGCTGATGAGCTTCGGCACCAATTTCGCCGTGTCGCAGGGGCATTCGTCGCGCAATCGCGAGGCGCTGCGGGCGCTCGATTTCCACGTCCATGTCGACATGTTCCTCAACCCGACCGGCGAAAACGCCGACATCCTGCTGCCAGCCAACATGCCGTGGGAACGGGATGCCCTCAAGATCGGCTTCGAGATCACGCAAGAGGCCGTCGAGACGATCCAGTTCCGCCCGCAGATGTTGCCGCAGCTCGGCGCCTGCAAGGCCGACTATGAGATCGTGACCGAACTTGCGGTCAGGCTGGGCCTGGCCGATGAGTTGTTCGGCGGCGACATTCACGCCGGCTGGAATTATCAGCTCGCGCCCCTCGGCGTGACGGTCGAGGAATTGCGGCTGCATCCCGAAGGCCTGCGCTTCCCGCAGCTGCTGCGCCATCAAAAATATGCGCTGCCGCAACAGGACGGCACGGTCGCGGGCTTTGCCACACCCACGCGCCGCGTCGAGATCTATTCGGAGCTGATGCTCGAACACGGCTACGCGCCGCTGCCGGGCCATGTCGAGCCTGCCGAGAGCCCGCTGGCAGCGCGCAGCGACAGCCGCTTTCCGCTGGTGCTCACGACGGCCAAGAGCGGCTGGTTCGTCCACACCTCGCACCGTCACGTGGCTTCCCTTCGCCGGAAGACGCCCGATCCGGCGATCGAGATCAGCCCGACGCTCGCAGCCGGACGCGGCCTGAAGGACGGCGATTGGGCGATCGTCACGACCTCGACCGGCAACGTCCGCCTGCGCGTGCGGCTGAACGAAGCGCTCGACGATCGCGTCGCCGTCGCCGAGTTCGGCTGGTGGGAGGATTGTCCACCGCTGGGACGCGATGCGATGCCCTCCGCCGGATCCCTGACGTCGAACATGAACGATGGCTTGAGCGATGCCACGCGCGATCCGGTGAGCGGTTCGGTACCGCTGCGCGCGACGACTTGCGACATCCGCAAGGACGAGATCGCGAGCCGCGGTCACTGGAGCGGCAAGCGCAGCTTCACGGTCGCCGCCATTCAGCGCGAGGCCGACAATGTCGTCGCGCTGGACCTCGCCCCAGGCGATGGCGGGGCGCTGCCCGCATTTCGCCGGGACAACACGTCCTGCTCAGTCTACCCGGCGTCGATATTGCCCGCGCCTATTCGCTGACGGGGCACGACGGCCGCGACGTGCTGTCGATCGCCGTCAAGAAACGCCCCGCCGACGATCCTGGACTTGCGCCCGACGCGGCTCGCCTGTCCGATCAGCTCCACCGCCTGTCGGTCGGCGATAAGGTTCAGATCGAGCCGCCGAAGGGTATTTTCACGCCTCCGCTCAGCGGCCGCCGGCCGGTGATGCTTCTTGCCGCCGGGATCGGCATCACGCCCTTTGTCGGTTATCTCGAGGCGTTGGCGAGACGGCAGCCGGCCGAGCGCGCAGCAAAGGTTCTGCTGCTCTATGGCTGCCGCAATGGCGGCGAGCATGCCTTTGCCCGCCGGTTGCGGGAGCTCGCTCGCCTGTTGCCAGAGCTCGAGCTTGTCACAGCGTATTCGGTGCCGTGCCCGCAAGACCGCTGCCCTGGGGACTACGATTACGCGGGCCGGCTGGACTTATCGGCCATCGATCCGTTGCTGCCGCAGAGACCCCTAACCTATCTCTGCGGCTCGCCGGACTTCACGACGTCGTTGACGACCCGCCTGGTCGAGCGGGGCGTGCCGCGCTTCGACATATTCACCGAAGCCTTCGCCTCGCCGCCACCGGTGCCGCGGACACTGAAGCCGCAGACGGTCCACATCGCGGACAGCAAGAAGAGCTTCACCTGGACGCCGGAGCTCGGAACGCTTCTCGATGCGGCCCAGGCGGCCGGTCTGCCCTTGCCGAGCGGCTGTCGCGTCGGCCAGTGCGAGAGCTGCCTGATGCGCATCGTCGACGGCAACGTCGCCCGGCTCGGCGGCGAGCACGACGCGAGCGACCACTGCCTGACCTGCCAATCCGTTCCGCTCTCCGAGCTCACGCTCGCACTCTGATCGGTATCGATGAACTGAACGCAACATCAACGCGACTATGGGGGCCGCAAATGACCGACACGACGGACAGAGCCATCTTTCTGGATAAATCGCCGACACAGGCCAATGTGCTTGCGCGGTTCTCGCAATACATGGTCAGCTTCGCCGAGCGATGGTTTCCGGATGCCTACGTGTTCGTCCTTGTCGCCGTGGTCACCGTCGCGCTCGGGACGATCGCGCATGGCGGCTCCCCCCTCGCTGTCAGTCGCGCATTTGGCGACGGGTTTTGGAATCTCATTCCGTTCACCATGCAGCTGGCGCTGGCCGCCGTCGGTGGTTACGTGGTTGCGATGTCACCGCCCGTTTCGGCCTTGATGCGGTGGCTGGCCGGCGTTCCCTCCAGCGCGCGCGGCGCCGTGGTTTTCGTCGGCGTGCTCAGCATCCTTCTCTCACTCCTGAACTGGAGTCTGAGCCTGATCTTCTCGGGCCTCCTGGTGCGCGAGATCGCGCGGCGCAAGGACATCAAGCTGGACTATCGTGCAGCGGGTGCGGCCGGCTATCTGGGTCTGGGCTGCGGCTTCACGCTCGGCATTACCTCATCGGTCGCGCAGCTTCAGGCCAACGCGGCCAGTATTCCGAGCTCGCTGCTGCCGATCACCGGCGTCATCAGCTTCTCCGAGACGATCCTGACGTGGCAAAACCTGGTGACGATCATCGTCGTGACAGCGCTGTCCGCAGCGATCTGCTATCTGACCGCGCCGGACGAGGCGCTGACCAGAACCGCGGAAGATCTCGGCGTCTCTCTCGACGACGACCGGATCGAGCCCAAGAAGCCGTCACGGCCGGGCGATTTCCTCGAGTTCAGCCCCGTCTTGACCATTCTGATCGCAGCCCTGGCATCGGGCTGGCTCTGGCAGACCTTTCAATCCGGCAATCCGCTGATCACGCTGTCCGGCCTGAACACCTATAATTTCGTGTTTCTGGTGCTTGGCATTCTCTTGCACTGGCGCCCCCGCAGTCTCCTCGACGCCTTTTCCAAGGGAACGCCGAGCATCTCGGGCCTGCTGTTGCAGTTTCCTTTCTATGCAGGCATCGCCCACATGCTGACCAAGGTGCCAAACAGCAGCGGTCTGACGCTTTCCGATACCATCGCTCACTGGTTCGCACACGTCTCGGTCAACTCCACCGTTTTCTCATTCCTGATCGGGATCTATTCTGCGGTCCTCGGCTTCTTCATCCCGTCGGCCGGTGGCAAGTGGCTCATTGAGGCGCCGTACATCATGAAGGCGGCCAATGAGATCGGAGCTCATCTGGGCTGGACCACCATGGTCTACAACATCGCCGAGACGCTGCCGAACTTCATCAACCCATTCTGGATGCTTCCCCTGCTGGGCGTGCTCGGCTTGAAGTCAAAAGATCTGATCGGCTACACTTCCGTGCAATTCTTCGTGCACTTCCCGATCGTCATGATTCTGGCTGCAATTTTAATGGCGACTTTCACCTATCACCCACCCATTTTGCCGTGATCGATCGAAGAGCCTAGCACGCGGGATGCCCGTCCTGGCGTCCCGCGGCGATCGCTTTCACATCAGGTAAAGCGCCCGATCCATAATTGGCCAAGCTGCGCAAGCTCTAGCCAATGAAGGGCAATGGGAAGCGCGTCTCGGTAGGCCGACCTGGGTTGCCGGTCGAACCCGATCGGCGATCCGGGATAGGAATGAGCGATCAAGTCGCACAACGCGAGTTGCCTGAGAGAGCTTCCGCCTTGCGCTTCCAGGCACGCCGCACGCCGACCGTATTGAAATCGATACGATGTCGCCCAAGCGACCACTGGCGATAAACCATGTCCGAAAGAGCGGCGATGCTCACGCCGATTGCGACCATGCTGCGGACAATCTCAACCCTACAGGATGCGAGGAACGCGCATGTGCTGCCGATACCATATTGCTGATCCGCCCTGTAGAGACGCACCACCAATTAGCTCATTTGGCAGTCCGCGGCCCCAAGGCGGAACTGTGGTATCCTCCGTCAAACGCGATGGGCGTTCAAAGAAGCAGCTGCACGTGCTGAGTGTCCTTGTGTCCTCGCCGGGCCCCACACAGTACAAAGTGACCTGGCATCCCCACCCCTTAGGCGCTGCTCGCCCACGCCGACGAGGTGATCGAATGAGTGCGTCAGATTAACCTGGTGCGATCCAGCCGGTGGAAGACCGGTCCGAGTAAGGGGTAGCGCCCGCTTGGTAGCGAATGTTGCGTGGCCCCTGGTGACAGTGGCCACGAATCGTACAAAGCGATTACACACGGATCTGAAGATAGCCCCGGGTCTCGAGAAGGACCAACGTCGTGAAGCGGGACTCCGACCTCATCGTCTATGGCGCGACAGGTTACACCGGCCGTCTCATCGCCGAATATCTGGCGACGTCCTATCGCGGCGACGATGCTCCGTCCTGGGCGATCGCAGGACGCTCGACCGATAAGCTCCAGAAGGTGCGTGCCGACATCGGCGCACCGGACGATTTGCCGTTGGTCAAGGCGGATGCCGCCGAGCCGACCAGCCTGCAGTCGATGTGCGAGCGTGCAGCCGTGATCATCACGACGGTCGGGCCTTATCAGCTCCACGGTCAAGAGCTTGTGGCGGCCTGCGCGGCTACGGGCACGGCCTATGTTGATCTGTGCGGCGAACCGGTTTGGATGCGACGCATGATCGACGCCCATCAAGATGACGCAAAACGGACCGGCGCGCGCATCGTGTTCTCCTGCGGCTTCGATTCCATCCCGTTCGACCTCGGCGTGCTCACGCTGCAGGAGAAGGCGCGCGAGAAATTCGGACGCCCGGCGCGGCGGGTCAAAGCCCGCCTGCGCAAGGTGAAAGGCGGCATGTCTGGCGGCACCGCGGCGAGTGCTCAGGCGACGCTGGCCGCCGCCGCGCGCGACCCGGCCCTGATCCGGCTGCTGACCGATCCCTTCGCGTTGACGCCGGGATTCACCGGGCCGTCTCAGCCGTCGGGCCTCATCCCCGAATACGACCCGAGCATGAACGTGTGGCTCGTGCCATTCCCCATGGCGCCGATCAACACCAAGAACGTGCACCGCACGAATTTCCTGTTGGGTCATCCCTACGGCACGAACTTCGTTTACGACGAGATGATGGTCGCGCCGGGATTTGGGGAAATCGCTCGCGTGACAACTGAGACATTCGCCACGGTGGTTTCCTTGTTCGGAACCGGCGGTCTCAAACCCGGCGCAGGCCCGACTCGGGAGGAGCGCGAGAAGGGCTTCTACGACATCCTCTTCCTGGGCGAGCTGCCGGATGGCGGACGGGTCGAGGCGGTGGTCACGGGCGACCGCGATCCGGGCTACGGCTCGACCAGCAAGATGATCGCCGAGAGCGCTCTCTGCCTCTTGCGCGACGTACAGGGCGAGGGCGGCACCTGGACGCCGGGCGCGCTGATGGGTCCGGCGTTGCGCAAGCGTCTGAAGCAGCGCGCCGGCCTCACCTTCAGCGCGCGTTGAGGTAACGCTCAGAACTGCAGCGGCGTGCCGGCTTGGCGAGTTCGAGCCTCAACTCCGGTTCAATGGCCGCTTCTGGCCGATTTTGTTGCAAAAGTCGGCAGTGACCGGTGATGTGGTTCGGCTATTTCACTTGGGGCGACGGGGTTTGGTCTCGCGACCCGGACGCTCTCTACGCAACTTTTACGCTACGCAGTACACAGACCCGAGCGGGTGGCGGTCGCGCAACCAGCGATGCGAGCCGCCGTAGGTTCTGAGCAATGGCGGCCAGAACAAACTCGTCCTGGGCGCCCCGTGGGCCACGAAGCCGAAGCCGACCAAGCCTCAGGATGCGCTTCAAGTGCGCAAACCGCATCTCGATCTTCTTGCGCTGACGTCGCGACGTCTCGAAGCCCTCGGTGCCAGCGAACGACCGGGCGACGTCCCGGGCGTGCTCATGTATGTCGCGCGGGATCTTGCGCGATGGTTCTTTTGGACAGCACTGCGGTTTAAGTGGGCATGCGTCGCAGTCGAGCTTGCTCGCACGATACAGAAGCGTTTTGCCCTCGTGCACGGTGCCGCTCGTCCCGAGCCGCTTTCCGCCCGGACAATGGTAGACGTCGCTGGTCGGATCATATCGAAAGTCGCTGCGCGAGAAGGTACCGTCATCTCGCTTCGACTTGTCGAACACGGGGATATGTGGCGCGATGCCCTTCTCCTCCACCAGCCAGTTCAGCATCGGAGCAGCCCCGTAAGCGGTATCCCCGACAAGCCGCTCTGGCTTGAGACCAAAGCGCTCCTCTGTTCGTTCGATCATTGTCCTCGCCGCTCCGACCTCGGCCTGGCGAATGGCGCGGGACGCCTCAACATCAACGATAACGCCGAACTTCACGTCGATGAGATAATTGTCGGAGTAAGCGAAGAATGCCGGTCCCTTGTGAGCTCCGGTCCACTGGGCCGCGGGATCGGACGGCGAGATGAACTTCGGGACAACGTCACTGGCCGCACCCCACGCCGTATCGTCGAGGGTCGCCAGATACTCCTTCACCGCGCGGCTTGACCTCGCCGGATCACGATCCCTGCGCCAATCCTGACCCGCGATCGAGCGCTGCTTGTTGGCATCTGCCTGGATCAGGCTCGCGTCTACCGCAAAACCTTCGCCACCAACCAGACCGGCTACAATGCACGCCCCGACAATATGTTCGAATACGCGACGAACGACATCTCCCTCGCGGAAGCGCTCATTGCGGGCCCGCGAGAAGGCCGAATGATCCGGGATAGCATCCTCGATACCGAGCTTGCAGAACCACCGATAGGCGAGGTTCACCTGCACTTCACGGCAGAGCAGGCGCTCCGAGCGGATCGCGAAGACATACCCCACGATCAGCATCCGGATCATCAGTTCCGGATCAATCGACGGGCGACCCATGGACGAATAATGAGGAGCTAGTTCGCTGCGAAGCCAGGACAGATCGAGAGCAGCATCGATCTTCCGAACGAGATGATCTTCAGGAACCGCGTCGCCAAGATGAAACTCGTAGAACAGTTGACCTTGGTCACTCTTCAGACGGCCCATCATGGATCGACCTCGTCGCGATTCGCGTCAACACAACGGAATCACGCTTGCCGGCTCGTCTCAACTGACTTTTGCAACAAAATCGGCCCTTCCGAGACACGCACATCGGGCCGAACGTCCACTTTGCGCCAAAGGCCGCTCTCCCCTGCCAAGTCGCAGTTTGACCCAAGGCGAACATGTTGCGCTCAACATGTACTGTTGCGCGATTGCGCGTCATCCCGCCTGAATTCTCCATCGACCTTGCAGCCTGATGATCTCGCGGCATCGGAAGCCATGCGGGCTGGGCGCAGGACGGAAACGGTCGATTATTTGACCGCGCCGCCCGTGATGCCGCTGATGAATCGGTCCAAAAAGAGATTGTAGGCGATCGCCACCGGGACGCTGGAAATGAGCGCCGCGCCCATCAATTCGCCCCAATAGAAAATATCTCCGCGGATCAAATCCGTCGCAACTCCCAAGGTAACGGGCTTCTCGCTGGAAGAGGAGATAAAGGTCAGCGCGTACACGAACTCCTGCACCGTTAGCGTGAACGCAAAGATCACTACGGTCAGAATGGCAGGCACGGAAAGAGGAAGGACCGTTTTCACGAATGCTCCCACGACAGTGCAGCCGTCGACGATTGCGGCCTCCTCGATCTCTCGCGGCACCGATTTGAAGAAGCCCATAAGCAGCCAGGTGCAGAACGGGATGGTGAAAGTGGGGTAGACGACGACAAGAGCCCACATGCTGTCCTGCAATCCGAGCAACGTAACCACCCGCGCGAGAGGAAGAAACAGAAGCGTCGGCGGCACCAGATAGGTCAGGAAGATGCCGATGCTCAGATTTTCGCCGCTCCGGCCCGGCATGCGGGCTAGCCCATAGCCGGCTGGGAGGGCCACAACAAGAGTGATAGCCACGACACAAAGCCCGATAAGGGCGCTATTGGACAGCCACTGCACAAACAGCGTGTCTTCAAACAAATACTTGAGATGCTCGAGCGTAGGCGGCGCGTTGAACCAATAAGGGATGGACTTGAGATTGTAGAGGTCGCCATCTGTCTTGAAGGTCGTGATCAGCATCCAGTAGAAAGGAAACGCGGCGAATACGACCAGAGTAACCACCGCGGCATAAAACGAACTTTGCCCAACTACCTTTCCGGCAAGCCGCGGCATCTCAAATCTCCCGCCGCCGCAGCGACCGCAAGAGCAGGATCACCGCGACCAAGAGGAAGGGGAACAGGAACAGACAAATGGCGGCTCCGTGAGCGACATCGCCCGAGAGGATGCCCACCTGAAACGCTAGCGAGCCGAGCACCTGCGTGCTGTTGATCGGTCCGCCCTTCGTCAGCAAATAGACGACGCTGAGATCCGTGAAGGTGAACACAGTGCCAAAGATCAGAGCGATCATGATGATCGGGGCGATGATTGGCAGGATGATCTGATAGTTGCGCCGCCAGAAGCCCGCACCGTCGATCGTAGCGGCATCAAGCACATCCTGCGGCACCGACGTGAATCCGGCAAGAAAGATCACGACACCGAAGGGAAACAACCGCCAGGCATGCACTGTCGCCACGGCAATCATCGCCAAATCCTCTTGCCCCAGCCATTGTGGCCGGTGTGCCGGATCGATCAATCCTACCGCGACCAGCGTCCAGTTGATGACGCTGTAGAGCGAATCGAACATCCACACCCAGGCCAGCGTCGCCAGTGAAACCGGTACTGCCCAAGGCAGAACGATAAGCGCGCGGGCAAGACGGCGCCCCGGGAACTCCTGCATGAGGAGCATGGCGCCGATCTTGCCCAGCAGCAGACCGATGATTTGGGCACTAATCGTGAAGATGAGGGTGTTGGCCAGGGTCCGCCGGAAGATCTCGCTGTCGATGACCTCGCGGAAGTTCTTCAACCCGACAAACGTGTAGCTCGGATTGAAGATGCTGTAGGCGCTGACGCTGTAATACAGGGCCAGCAGGAATGGCAACCCGACGAGCACGACGACATAAAGGATCGCGGGGATGATGAACAGCGGCCCGAGCACATCGAGCCGATCGAACGCAGTAAACCGCGATCGTATCGTTCGACGGGGCGCACCTGCTTCGGCGATCGCGCTCATCGAGATTGCTCCCTGGGGCTGACGATACGCCGACCATCCCGATCGAAATAGCGTAGCTCCGCGTTCCGAACCGCAAATTTGTGCCATTCACCGGCGCGGATGCCAGACAGTGGAACGTGGGCCGGCAGCTTCGCCGTGACTTCGCGCTTCGCCTGGAAGCCATCCAACGCACCGTACAAGATGCGCTCCGATCCGAGATATTCCATGCGATCAATGCGGAAGGGCAGTTCGGAGAGCGCGGCTCCGTCGAGCATCTCCCGCGGCAGAAAATGCTCCGGCCGAAAACCCAAGAGTCCACAGCTATGCTCGACCAGGTTCATGGGCGGGGTCCCGAGGAAACTCGCGACAAAATCGTCAGCGGGGTGGTCGTAAATCTCGCTTGGAGTTCCGACTTGTCGGAGCTTGCCATGGTCGATAACCGCGATGCGATCGCCCATGCCCATGGCCTCGACCTGGTCATGCGTGACGTAAATGGTGGTCGTTCCCACCTTCTGCTGGAACTGCTTCAGCTCACTACGCGCGCTTGCCCGCAGCTTCGCGTCCAGATTGGACAGCGGTTCATCCAGCAAGAACACGGTTGGATTGCGTACTAGCGCACGGGCCAGCGCCACACGTTGGCGTTCGCCTCCCGAAAGCTGGCGGGGACGCCGGTGAAGCAGGTGGTCGATCCCGAGCAGGCCGGCGGCCCAATCGACCTTGCGCTTGATGTCAGGCCGCGGCGTACCCTGCGTCCTCAGCGGAAATGCAATGTTGTTGGCGACAGTCAGGTGGGGATAGAGGCCATAGCTCTGAAACACCATGGCGACGCCACGCGCGCGCGGCGTGATGTCATTGACGATTTCGTCATTGATCAGGATGTCGCCGGACGTTTGCCGCTCGAGACCGGCGATGATCCTAAGGAAAGTAGTCTTGCCGCAGCCCGATGGACCGAGCAGCACCAGAAACTCGCCGTCGCGGACCGATAAGCTGACACCATCGAGGGCAGCGACGTCACCGAAAACCTTTCTGAGGTCTTTGACAACAACCGCGGCCATCTGCACTTCCTCCATCCTTGAACAAGGAACGCCTAAAGCTGTCCTCCACGGCCCGCAGGCTGCAGTTGCCTTGCCCGATCGGTATCGATGTGCCGCGAGGCGAGCAGTTATCCACTCGCTCGCGGGGCGCCGCGGTTATGCCGCCGACCACTTCCGGTAGATCAGTTCGGTCTCCTTCTGTGCCCAGGCGACCGCTTCCTCTGGTGTCGCTTTGTCGGTCGCGGCCTTGGCCATCATGTCGACGATGACGAAATTGTCCGCGACCTCGTCCGAGGCTGGCCCGGCCGGTCCCGGATAGCCATAAGTGGCGTGCCACTCATCGGCGGTCTCCAGCACCTGCAGCTTGTCGGCCGGGTGCGAGGTTGGATCGTTCGACAAGATCGGCATGGGCTTGGGCACGAGGTTCTCGAACAGCGGATGATTGTAGCCCGTGCTCGCCTCGAAGACAGCGACCCAATTGTCAGTCCAGTAGCGCAGGAACTCGATTGCCGTGTCCTTGCTGCGCGCGAAACGCCAGACTCCATAGGAGTTGGGCGATCCACATGCCAACCTACGCACAGGGCCGGCCGGCGTTTTCCAGACGTGGATCCTGTCGGCCAATTCGGGGTTGGCCTTCTGTATCGACCGGTATGCGGAGATCGGGTTGTGGATCCATGATCCTCGACCGGATGCCAGTAACCGGTTGTTGCTGGCATCGTCCCAGGACAAGACTTCCGGTTCCATGGCGTCTTTATAAATGGCGCGAACGAGCTTCACGACCTCGAGCGTCTCTTTGGAGTTGAGGGTGACGCGCTTGCCCGTCTGGTCGCATTCAGAGGCGCCATAGCTCCACAGCATGCTGCGGTACGAGAGGTTCGGGTCGACGGAGTGCCCAAGCGAGATCCCAATCGGGGTGCCCTTCGCTTTCAGCTTGGCGCCACCGACGCGGATGTCTTCCCAGCTATCTGGTTTGATCCCGACCTCGTCCCAAAGGTCCTTCCGGTAAAGGCCGGGGAACGAGATGTAGTAGGCCGGAAGGGCGCTCCAGACCTTCGTATCGTCGTTGTACCCGATCTGGCGACCGACCTGATGGACCTTGCCGTGCTTCTTCTCCACCTCGCTGACGAGACTGCTGAGATCGACGACATGTTTTTCGTACAAATGCGGGCCGCCCGATCCACTGAAGGCAAAAATGTCATGTCCGGCACCCGCGGAGACCTCGGCCGCAGCACGCGCTGGTAGCTCCAGATGCGGTATGTGATCAACGGTCACCGTGATGCCGTTCCTCTTTCCCCACTCCGCTGCAAACCCATCGAACCACTTATCGTACTGCGGCACGAAATGGCTCCACTGGAGGATCTTTAGCGTCTTAGCCTGTGCAAGCGCGGTAGACACGAACGGCAACGAAACCGCCGGCGCCAGAGCCGCAGTTCCAGCCGTTGCTCCCACCCGCTTCAAAAACCCGCGTCGCGTGACGGATGATCTGGAAATTTCTCGTTCTGACCGCATGTTCGTCTCCTCCTGACAGTCGTTGTTCTGACCAACCACATTGCAACGTGGCGAGGCTTTGCAGGCTGGCGTTGCAAACGCCTTCGCCTGGTTCCTCGACTGTGGTGGGCGCCGATGTAAGTGCCTCGCCCCCTAGGTCGGCTGGCGCTCTCCAGGACTGACCTCCTGGTTGGTCTCGCGACCAGCTGGTCCAAGAATGGCTATTCGGGCTGCGATCGAATACGTCGATACTAGGAGCCCACCAGTCGTGGCAGCTGGCTCTGACGACAGCCCAATCCTGCCTAAGTCAGTCGGCGCGCTCCACCACTCTTGAGCGCGAGCCAAGCCCGCGGCCAGGGATAGAAGTAGTGGCAGCTACAGCACCTGCGTAACCCATCGTTTCCCCTAACAGCGGCAAGACGAGGTCACCGGGCAACTCGTATTATCGTACTCCTGCTTCAGCACGGCCACAAATACTCCTTAAGAATGGCCGACGTGGAGGGGACACTCAGGTGCTGCACCGCATCCAAGGTGCGCGACGCGTGCCCCTGGAGCGACCGAGGCAGGAACGCCGGAGTCTGTGATCTCCTCTCTCCGATCTGCGGCTGGTTCAAGGGCTTCGGCATGCCCAACTTGAGGAAGGCCACAATCTTGCTCGACGCTGTGGCGCCACAAGGACACTTGTGGTCGCGAGGCCCCGGTAAGATATCTGGTCCGATCAGCACTTGAGGCACGATGTGAGCCATTTCTCACGCGTCCGGCAGTCGAAAAGTGCTAGTCTTAGAAGAAGACTGCGCAAGGCCCGGTTCTTACGGGACACATGCGACGGCGGAAATTCATCAGGGTGCCGGAAGGAGCCGTGACCGTTTGGCCGCTCGCTGCATGCAGTCGGAGAAACAACGATGCAATTGCGGGCCTTTGGGCGTACGGGGATGCAGCTCTCGGTGCTGGGCTTCGGCTGCGGCGCAGTGGGGGACTTATGGTACGCGGCGATGCTGCCGAACAGGAGCGTACCATCGCGCGGGCGATCGCTGCTGGCGTGAACTACTTCGACACCGCGGTGCTGTACGGCAATGGCCAATCAGAAAGGAACCTTGGCCGAGTCTTGCAAAAGCTGAAACCTGCTAACGTGGCCGTCGGCACCAAAGTCCGGTTGCTGCCCAGCGAGTTCAGTCGCATCGCCGACGCCGTAGCGATGTCGCTCGAAGGCAGTCTGGCGCGACTACGTCTTGACCGGGTCGACATCTTTCACCTGCACAATCCGATTACCGAGACGGGAGGCGGATTGGCGCTGAGTGTCCAACAGGTGCTCGGCGAAGTAGTACCAGCGTTCGAGCGCCTGCGTCAGCACGGGAAAACTCGTTTCCTCGGGATTACGGCAGTAGGCGACACCGCGACACTGCATCAGGTGATCGACTCACGCGCCTTCGACAGCGCTCAGGTCGTCTACAACGTGCTCAATCCATCTGCCGCCGAGGAATTGCCGACGAACTATCCGGCACAAGATTACGGACGATTATTCGATCACGCCAAGGCGGCCGGCGTTGGAGTAGTGGGCATCCGCGTGCTTGCCGGTGGCGCATTGTCGGGCTCAGCCGAGCGTCACCCGATCGCAGGTCCAGCGCCCGAGCCGATTGGATCGGCTATGAGCTACGATGCCGACGTCGATCGCGCACGCCGTCTAATCCCGCTGGTAAAGGAAGGGATCGTCACCAGCCTGACCGAAGCCGCCACGCGTTTTGCGCTGTCTCACCCGGCGATGTGCACTATCTTGGTCGGCATAGCGACGCGGCAACAGTTCGAGGACGCACTCGCCGCGGTCCAGAAAGGCCCGTTACCACGAGCTGCGCTCGACCGGCTATCAGCACTGCGGCAGGCATTCTCCGGCGAACCACGATGATCGCCCAGGTTGCGCATACACGATTGCAGCTAGAAATTGGCTGCCTGCCGCCTTCAAATCAAAAAACGATGACTTCCGAGTTTGTGAAGGGTTTCGGACGCCGGCCGCCGAATACGCGGCGCCGTCCATCAAGCGGCCGGCATCCGAAACCCTTCACAAGAGCGGCCCGCCCTGCCCGGTCGCGTTCGACCCCAAACTGGTCCAAAGCTGAGCACTACCACGCACTTTCTAATCTTGCCTTGGCTCTGACCAGGTCTGGAGTTTCAAAACCTTCGCGAAACGATCCGTAGATCTTGTCGAGTTGTAAGCGACACCTTTCAACGTTGTGTGTCAGTGCGCTCAAACCACACATGCTCAAACAAAGTCGAAGTTCTAGAGATTTAGCCTTCTGTTCGCGCGCAACCTCAAGGCCTTTGCAAAAATAGTACTCCGCCTGATCCACATCCTGGTTCGATCGGAGGTGGGCTTCGGCGAACAAACGATATATCTCAGCCGCGTAAAATCGTTCGGAATTCTCCCCACTAAGCCTCAATTGCGCCTGCTTCAAAACGTCGAACGCTTTCGCGTAGCGTTCGTACTCTATGCATGCATCCGCCAATAGCCCCAAAGCGTAGGATTCAAATAGCAGCGCGCCAGTGGCTCGTTCTTGTTCCAAGCCCTCCTGAATTTCGGCGATACCTTTCTCAAAATTGCCTTGATAGGCGCTAGCCCATCCACGCAAAATCAGGGCCATGGCCAAATAGTGCGCAAACTGATGTTCTTCGCAGAACGCAACTGCGGCGTTCGCCTCCGCGGCGACAGCGGTGGCATCGCCCCGAAGCTGATGCACGCGAAGGCTTATCGTTCGTGCGATTGCCTCACTGAAGGGATGTTGAGATGCATCTGCGTATCGGCGAGCCTCCGTGCACATTCGCAAAGCTCGATCTGGATGACCGAGCAAACAGAGTGTCATGCCGTCGTATACCCGGACATGAACGCGGGGGTCTTGTGCCGACAGGTCAAGGTATTCTGCAGCCTTACTGTCCTCACAGAGGCCAATACTACGCTCCAGCTCCGCGTGAGCATCGGCAAATTTCCCTTGTGCAAACAAGGTAAACCCTACAGCCTCGTGGGCAAGAACCCTGAAAACCTGGTTATCCGCCCTCTCGGCGCTATCCAGCAAATGTTCTGCAAGGCCTTGAGCTTCACCAAGCGATGCGTGAACGAAGTTCCACGTCCATAAACCAAAGATCGCAGGGAAAACATGTTCGTCAAACCCACTCTCTTTGCAGAGTTGAAGCGCTCGCGTGTACGCATGCTTCACGCTGTCAGTGCTCCAGCCCTTAATTGCCCGAAGAGAGTTGCCGAGTGATATCTGAAGCAGCAACTCCGACTTGTTGCGTAGAATTGGGTCGTCGATCTTACGGATCTGATCCAACCCTTGCTTCAGGTGACGGACCGCTTCATTGTGCGCCGAGCGCGCCGCTGACTGTCTGCCTGCTTCATACCAGTAGTGTAAGGCCCGTTCGTGGTTCTTCGCCTGAGTGTAGTGGTATGCAATAATCTCGGGCTGGGTTCGTACAGATTCGGGGAATTTCTGCTCGAGCGCCTTCGCTATAAGGGCGTGCAGATGCACGCGGCGGCTCTTTAGAAGTCCAGCATATGCGGCATCCCGCACCAAAGCGTGCTTGAAGGTGTATACCGCATGTGGATTTTCACCCCTGCAGAACATCAGATCCGAACGGACCAACTGCTCAAGAGCCTCGTCCAACCTCTGCTTCGGCAGCCCGGCGACGGCGCTCACAAGCTCGTAGTGAAATTCTCGCCCCGCGACGGCGCCGATTTGGGCCACATCCCGCACCGGTGACAACCGATCAAGTCGAGCCATCAGTGAAGCCTGTAAGGTGGTCGGGATTGCGAATGACGGCAAAGGCCCGTCAAGAACATATTCCCCGTCGTGCTCTCGCAACAGCCCACCTTCCAGCACCATCTTCGTTAACTCCTCGACGAAGAGGGGCACGCCATCGGTATGCGCGAGAATATGCTCCATTACCTCCTTGGGAAGGGTTTTGCCTCCGGTCACCCGCAGTACCAACGCCGTGCCATCGCGTCGGCCAAGTCGGGTGAGCGGGATGGTGGTGGTGTGAGGATAACTCGGCCAGGGGCGAGTGAATTCGGCTCTCGCCGTAATCAGCACCAGTGCCCCAAGCTGCGGCACATGCTCCACCGTAGCTGCGAGCAGATCAAGCGAGGTAGGATCAATCCAGTGCACATCTTCGAAAATGAGTAAGACCGGCTGCCTCGCCGCCAATCCATCAAGCTGGGCCAATAATGCGGCGAAGGTCTTCTCTTTACGTTTTTGTGGAGTGAGGTCCTGCAGCCGGTAGTGATCATCGGTCGGCAGCACCAACAAGTTTGCCAGAATCGCCAAGTGTTCGGGATGACGCGTGGATTGCGCCAGCAGAGCGTCGAGCTTGGATAGCTTCTCTGAGGCGAGTCGCCGTGCTTGAATCCGGCGGCACGTTCGAGCTGGTTGATGAATGGGAACAGCGCGCTGTGGGTATGATGCTCAGAGCAGAAATAGCGTAGGGTGACGTGTGATTCACCCTGGAGCCGCTCATTAAGCGCCGACGCAATGTGGGACTTGCCAATACCCGGCTCGCCCGTAAGGGTCACTACCCGTCCTTCTTCCCGGATAGCTTGTTGCCAGCGGCGTAACAGCAGCTCCATCTCCTCGTCACGCCCGAACAGCGGCGGCAGCTTGGTGGTGTGCATCGCCTCAAAGCGGCTCTCGACACCGCTCGCCCGCAGCACCTGATAGGCCCGGACCGGCTCCGCCCAGCCTTTCAGCGCGACGGGACCTAGGTCGCAGTAATCGAACTCACCCCCGGTGAGCCGACGCGTGCTCGCGCAGATCAACACAGACCCTGGCTCGGCCATCGTTTGCAGCCGCGCAGCGAGGTTCGGCGTCTCACCAACAACTGCTTGCTCCGCCGGAACACTCTCAATCAGAAGCTCGGTGACCACCACAGTGCCTGTCGCAATGCCGACGCGAACCTCCAGGGCAGCGGCGACATTCCGGATGTTCGCAACTGCATCGATGATTGCGAGGGCGGCACGCACAGCCTGTTCGGCATCATCCTCATGCGCTTGCGGATAGCCGAAATAGACCAACACCCCGTCGCCCATGTAACGGGCAATCTTTCCGTGATAGCGGCTTATGACCTCGGTGATGCAGGTATGGTACGCGCCAATCAGCGTTCGCATATCCTCAGGGTCCAATCGCGCCGCAAGGGCTGTGGAACCAACCAAGTCACAAAACATCACTGTAAGGTGACGCCGCTCGCCTTCGTCCGGTCGGCCCGGGTAAAGCTCTGTTTTAGCCGGAGGCCTAATTTCGTCATCAAGCTCTGCGATGGCGCGCAGCAGCTTGCGGCGGTGACCTAGCAGGACACCCAGCTCCTTTAGGTCCTGCTCTGTCAGGTCGCGGACGACTGAGAGGTCAATGCCGTTTTCGGCGAAGCGCTGGGCATACTCCGATAAGCCGATTGATTCGAGCCACTCCGTGACGCCTCTCATGGCACCCCGCTCGTTCTCGGTGTCCGAACAATCGTATACTAGATGAACATATCACACACGAAGAAAGAGCGAACGCGCAGCGAATGAGTGGAGCGGCGGGCGACCGCGGCTAGTGAGCCTCTCGCAGCCTGCGCGGAGATCCCATGGGATGAAGTCAGTTTTGGAGCTTGGCCAAGTACGGCCGAAATATTGACCATTACGCAAGCCGCTCCCTGGGGCGCCTGCAAGCTCGCCCGTGGTCGCTTGCGCGAGGCAAGATTGGGAAGCAGGCGTGAGGTGTTGTCAGGGCGGGCCGTCGCGCGTCCCCGCACGAAATTTTGTATCGCGCAATACCGGGCGCTGCGCCTTCCTCTGGTCGGCTGGTGGGCGTGATAATTTCCCGGCATGCAAATCAAGAGCGGAGACTGGCCTATGCCAAAGGCCTACCTAATCGCCGAACACATCATCACGGAGCCCGCTATATTCGAAGAATATCGGGTCAAGGTTGGACCTGTGATCGAAAAATACGGTGAGCGGTATCTGGCAAAGCGCAACGCGCATCAGTTCCTGGAGGGCGGCCATTGGGAGCCGCATCGCGTCGTCGTCATCGAATTTCCTGACAAGCAATCACTAGCCGCTTGGTACAACTCACCGAGTACCAGCCACCGATTAAGCTGCGCAAGGAAAGCACGAGCGATCTCGACATGCTGATCACGCTTGAGGGCCACTAGGCGGCTCGGGAACCACTTCTGAGACGTCCGGTTAGTTCGTAGGGCGATGAAAAGGACCATCGCCATGAGGATTTACTATCTCTCTGCGATCGCAATAGCTCTTCTTGCCGGCACTGGGCTGGCAACCCATTCTGTCGGTTCGCTGCCCCTTCAGTCCACACCGGCCATGCAAGTGGCCGGCCGACTAGCTGCGTCGGTCGATGCGTTTTTGCTCGGGTCTGGTGGCTAACAGCCGGCGTTGCGGATGGCGCCACTGACATCGGGTGAGAAAACCGTCACCGCAATAGATCAGCCTATCTCGCCCTCGGGCATTGCGGTCCCGGCGACGTCCGATTGGGCCCGTAAATTATCGATGCCTCGGGGGCGCACTCGTGGTTGTGGAATTCTCTCGGTCTGAGCCTGCATATCACTACTGTTTCTGCACAAGGCGGACGTGCCGGTCAGAAGGAGCTATTCACGCCGCGCATCGGCCCTTATGCCGTCGGATGTAATTTCATACTCGTCGCCGCGATGCCTGAGCCAGCCTGCCTTTACCATCGCGATCGCGGTCTCTTCACTGCATAACCGGTGGTTCCCGCCGGGATAGTACAATTTCCCACCATGTGCGACCAAACGGCCGTACACGTGCGCTTGCCGCAGCACTCTCCGCATTCCGGGCGTGGGGGTGACCATGATGCCCATAAACCTTGGGGCTCAGCAGTCCTTCCGACCGGAAATATATCGCAGCGCGCTGCCCGCGGCGAGGAGTATTACTGAATTAATCACTGCATTGCATAACGATGGCGCAACTGACGTTGCCAGACGGGGAGATGGGTGGCTGCCTGACGAAGGCCGGCAGACCACCGTCAAGCCGAAATGGATTGCGGCCTCAAGGAACTTGAAATGCAGTAAGGTGGGCACCGCCCGTCTTTCGTGTGCAAAGCCCGACAGCTGCGAAGCCACACTATTGAGAGCATCTGCAACGTCCGCAAGTGATTCACTGAAATCAGCGTTCGAATCGTCTCTTTGCCCGCTACCTGGCGCGGCGCCGCGAGCCGCCGCCAGCATCAGCGCCTCGACCGCCGCCTGCCAATTCAACGCATTTCTACTTGCGCTTCGACACTCCGGCGTGCGGGTCCGACCGGATGTCCGCTTCGCGCCAAGAGCCATCCTCCCCTCCAAGTCCCGGCTTGCCCCTTCTCAACTCCGAGCGAAGTCCCTGAGACCATATCGCGTCGTATAAGCGCCGATATCTTGATGCTAGATTCCACAAGGCAGGGGGCGCCCTGCTTCCTGCTTCATACCGAACAGGAGGACGACATGCCTGATAGCGTCTACAAGATCATTGAACTAGTCGGTACCAGCAACGATTCTTGGGAGAAGGCCGCCGCTAACGCGGTCGAGCAAGCTGCAAAATCTCTTCGGGATCTTCGCGTTGCAGAGGTCGTCAAACTAGATATGCAACTGGATGCCATGGGAAAAGTGGAGGCCTATCGCGCCAAACTCAACGTATCGTTCAAGTTCGAGGGCTCCTGAGCCTCATACCTCGCCCGCTTGCGTGGCGAGGATGGCTCGGTGGAGAAAGACGCGTCGAGCGGCCCGCCAAACTGTCACCCGATTTGGAAAGAGTCCCGCTTTGCGCCGATTGTGTCGAAGACGTCCACGAAGTCATGATCCAGGGTCGTACAACGCGCTGGGCGCGTGGGCCGTTTGATTGTGCCTAAGCGGGCTGGATCGTGGGCGACGGGATCAGCTTTGTGAGCTTACGTAGGTTCTGCGCTTTGCAGGCGCCACATTGGAGGCGCGACTACTCGAGTCGAAAACGAAAGCTTCGGGGCGAGACGACGGAGCGACTCGAACCCTCGACGTTATTTTTCACTTTCGGTGCAGTCAGCATGCCTTCACCGGCAGGCGAAAAGCCAAGCCATTCGTGAAACTATCAGCTCGGACAGGAGTACCCTGCCCGTCCAAGCTTTCTGCCGATGCCACATCAGTCCAAAGCGCAAGGCCACACTTGCCCTCAATAGATTTTTCTTGATCTCCCGGTGCACACGTCGTGCACACGCCGCCTCTTAAATCATTGAGAAACTTGAAGTCTCGGTCCAGTCCATCATGGGCAAGTTTGAGCTAGCTCGAGCAACCAAGGTCCCACTAGAGCCCATTAACAATAGCGTCGTATCGCATGAAGTGAATTCTGAGGCTCGAATCGTCTCGCCCGAAGAGCTGTGGGGTTTCGGGTCGGTGGAGCGCTACCGCCTTTCCACACACCAAACAAACCTACGATATCTGATCCAATCTTACGCATAGGCAGTCGTGAGCCTTGAAGCCAGAGGAGCTTACGCTCACTGAACCAAGATTGCGCGGAAATCGTTGACATTGGTCAGTGTTGGCCCTGTCATCACGAGACGGTTCATCTTGGCAAACGCCCCATAGGCGTCATTTCGGGCTAGATGCGCAGCAAGATCGACTTCGGAGTCGCGGGCCGACGGGACAAACATGGGATCGAACCAAGCGCCGGCGTTATCCTCAGATCCATCGATGCCGTCCGTGTCCACAGCGATCGCGGAGACGCCCTCCGCGCCGTCAAGGGCCAATGCCAGTGAAAGAAGGAATTCGGTGTTTCGGCCGCCTCGTCCCTCCCCGCGCATCGTGACTGTTGCCTCGCCTCCCGACAGGATCACACAGGGGCGCTTCGCCGGAGTTCCGTAGCTCAGAACAGACCGTGCAATGCCGGCCATGACGATGCCGACCTCGCGTGCCTCGCCTTCGATTTCATCGCCCAATATCAGGGGCTCAATGCCCAGCCGGCGCGCAGCGAGAGCGGCTGCGTCAAGCGCCATCCTCGCAGTCGCGATGACGTGAGTCTCGCCGTCGACCGTGGTAGGCGCAACGTTGGCTGCGATTACCTTCGCGACGTGGGCCGGCACATCGATTCCATGGCGATCAAGGATTGCGCGGACATCAACCAAGTGGGATGATTTTCCCGCGACCGTTGGACCAGAACCGACGATGGTCGGATCATCTCCGGGTACGTCGGAAATCACGAAGGTGACCAACTTAGCGCGGCAGGCTGCCGCGAGACGTCCCCCTTTAATTGCCGAGAGCGCTTTCCGAACCTCGTTCATGGCGCTGATCGGCGCACCCGAGCGAAGCAACTGGGAAGTCAACGCTCGTTTCTCATCCAGGGTCACGCCAGGCGCAGGCAGACTCAGGAGCGAGGATGCCCCTCCTGAGATCAGGGCAACAACGAGATCGTTGGGGCGAGCGCTCCTGACGAGTTCTAGTATTCTCTGCGCTGCTCGCAGTCCGGCAGCATCCGGCACAGGGTGAGATGCCTCCACCACCTCGATCGATCGCGTCTTTGCAGCATGACCGTAGCGAGTGACAACGAGCCCCTCGAGCGAATGCGGCCATTCGGCCTCAAACGCTTGAGCCATGCTCGCGGCGGCTTTGCCTGCCCCCACGACGATCGTGCGGCCCGATGGCGGGCCAGGGAGACGTCCGGCGAACTTACCGGCCGGGCGAGCAGCATCTAGCGCTGCTTGCAGCAGGGCATCGAGAATCACTCGAACGTCCGAATTGCCCATTTCCGTCCTCGATTGCAGTTTGGCGCTAGTTCAAGCCGTGTTCTCAAATCGAGGAAAAGCCCTTGGCGCAAGCAACGAGGACGTCGTCCTCGGGCGTGGACCACCAACGTCTGGAAAAGACCTCTACTTCCGTGAAGCCGCTATAGCCTGTGGCTTCAATTTCGCGCCGGATATGCTTGATGTCGATGACACCATCTGCCGTCATTCCACGGTCGAGCAGAAGATCGCTGGTCGGGACGAGCCAATCGCAGACGTGGAAAGCCATGATCCGCCTCGATGGTCCGGCGGCGGCGATATCCTCGCTCAAGCGCCAGTCCCACCAGACGTGATAGACGTCTATGGCCACTCCGATCCCACCTTCGCGCGACGGATCCAGACGTTCGCATAGCGCCAAAGCTTCTCCGAGGCTCGTTATGCATGAGCGGTCACCCGCATACATGGGATGGAGGGGCTCAACCGCGAGGCCGACGCCCGCCTTTTTGGCGTAAGGCAGGAGGATATCAAGATCTTCGGCCACTTGCGCCCGAGCTGAATTCAGATCTTTGCTCCCCTCTGGGAGACTCCCGACCACCAAGACAAAGCACGGCGCGCCCAATTCGGCCGCCTCATCGATTGCACGACGATTATCGGCAACGTTCGCTTCGAAATTGCTCCGGTTTGCGCCTGGAAAGTAGGTTCCGCGACAGTACCCGCTCAACGCCAGACCAGCGTCTCGAATGTGCTTGCCGATGAGGCGATGGTCCTCTCCTTCGAGATCCCGGCGCCATGGCGCAATTCCACCGAAGCCGTGACGGGCCACACGTTCGATGACATCTCCAATAGGAGAGCGGTGCCCGAGAGTGGCAGTGTTGATCGAACAGCGCGACAGCGGCAGGGGGCGGATCGAAATTTCGGGCATCGCAGTCACTTCTCTACTTAAACCTGGGGGCGCGCTTCTCTACGAAAGCTGCCTTACCTTCGATCGCGTCGTCCGAGAGCCCAAGGGGAACGGTGATTTCAGACTCCATCGCCAGCCCTGCGTGATATCCGAGCCGCAATGTAGCCGAAACACAGCGCCGAGATGCGCTAACCGCTTGCGGCGACACCGCCGCGATTTGACCTGCGACCTCCAATGCGCGATCGAGCAGCTTGTCATCATCGACCAGCTCATCGAAGATGCCGATCCGATACGCCTCTTCTGCATCGATCGGCTGTGCCGTCAGCATCAAACGGAGAGCTCGACCGCGGCCGACGAGGAGCGGCAGCCGCATGGTCCCTGTCGCGGTCGGCATCGCTCCGAGCTTGGCCTCGGGCACACCGAACTTCGCACTGCGTCCCGCGATCCGGATATCGCAGGCGAGTGCCATGACCGCGCCGCCGCCAAGCGTATGCCCATTGCAGGCGGCGATGACTGGCACCGGTCCGAGTTCAATGGCTTCGTTCAATGCCGTCTCCGCGAGGCGAGCAGATTCAATCCACTCCGCCGTCGCCTCAAACTCCCGGATGTTTGAACCAACCGAGAAGGCCGCCCCCGTTCCGATCAGGACGATGCATCGTGCCGAATAGTCGACCCGGGCCCGCTCCAGCAGCGCCTTCAGTTCGCGACGGGCCTCCACCGTGAAGACGCCGAGAGGCTGGGACACGATTCGGACCAGCAGCACGCCGGGACGAGGCACGCTCGTTTCGAAGACGGAATTTGCGACAATCTGCTTCGACATTTCGATTTCCTCAGGCGGCGCGTTGTTTGCTCTGCGGCTTCGTGCCTGTTCGGTCTTGCAATTTCAGACCGAACCGCTCCGGACGAAATAGTCGTTCGTCCATCAGCTTCAGATCGTCAGCCACGAAAAGGGGCGTGCCCGCCCTCGCGATGATGTCGCGTTCGAGGTCAACGCCCGGGGCTATCTCTACGACGGTCAGACCGCTTGGCTTGAGCGCCAACACGCACCGTTCGGTTACGTAGGTGACATCGCATCCCCGATCCACAGCCCGCCGGCCACTGAACGTGACGTGGCTGACCTCGGGAATGAACTTTGCGATCTTGCCTTCTTGCTCGATGCGCAGTCTGCCTTCGCCTGCGGACACCCTAAGGCCGCCCGCCATGAAGTAACCGCTGAAAACGATCTTGCGGGCGTTTGCCGTAATATCAACGAACCCTCCGCATCCCGCGGTCAAATAAGGCCGTGCGGCAAGACGCGACACGTTGACGTTTCCGAGCGCGTCGACCTCCAGAAATGAAAGGAACGAGCTGTCGAAGCCTCCGCCCTGAAAATAGGTGAACTGTTGCGGTGTCGGAACAATTGCCTGCGCATTCGCCGCGCATCCAAATGCGAATCCGGTAAGCGGCACGCCCCCGACCGCTCCCTGCTCGATAGCCCATGTGACCGCCTCGGCATGGCCTTCTTCAACGAGAATTTGGGGGACCATGGCCGAAATGCCGAAGCCGAGATTAACGGCGCTGTCGTCCATCAATTCCATCGCTGCACGACGGGCGATGACTTTCTCGACGCTCCACGGCTCGGGCTCAAACGAGGAAAGCGGGCGGCGCGTCTCACCGCTTATCGCGGGATCGTAAGAGATCTCGGTTGCCTGCGCCTGCTCCGGGTCAACCACAATGTAGTCTACCAGCGTCGAGGGCACGTGGACGCGGTGTGTCGGAATCGAACCTGATGCAGTCGACCGCTTGACTTGGCAGATGACGATTCCGCCGGAATTACGTGCCGCAAGCGCGAGATCGACCATACCCAAGACAGCGCCTTCATGCTCCATCGAGATGTTGCCACGCTCATCGGCGGTAGTGCCGCGGATGATGGCGACTTGAGGGGCGTGATTGGGAAAATGCAGCCAGGGCTCTCCGCCGAACTCGACGAGGTGTACGATTTCTCCGCGCTTAGCTGCCGCCTCATTCATCTTGCAGCCATCGAGCCGCGGGTCCACGAACGTGTCGAGGCCAACCTTGGTCAGTACGCCAGCCTGCTTTGCCGCAACGTCCCTCGCCATATCGTACATGACGCCCGAGGGCAGGTTATATGCGGCGACCTCGTTCCTGCCGATCATCTCCCAAATCGCCGGAGATGGGAGCGACGAAGGGCCGCTTGGGTAGGAGCCGGCGAGGATCGTCGACAGCAATCCCTTCTGGGCGAGATGGTCGATTCCCTTGATCCCGTACATGTCGCCGGCCGCGATGGGAGAGAATACCGTGAGATCGCGCGGGTGCCCCTCCGAGCGGAACCGTTCGCCGATGGCGGCGAGCACGAAATCGGGGCAATTCAATCCCGCAGAGGCCCCGATGCAAACGACGTCTCTGTCGCCGACAAGTTTCGCAGCGTCGGACGCTGTGATAATCTTTTGCTTCACTTTCGATCTCCCAAGTGATCGTCGAACGGACTGGAGTCAGTGGGCCGGCTGCTGCTTGGCACGAGTGACGATCTGCGTTGGGTTCACGAACCTCAGCGCGATGATCAGCCAGGCAAGCGTTGTCACCATGTAAACGACGGCCATCGCATCGATCGACTGAACGGCCCGCACACCCGCGGCGAACACAGCATAATAGAGAGCGACTACGAGTGTCTGGCTCGTGGGGCCGGCGACCAGGAAGGTGAGCTCGAACATTGCGATTGTCCGAACGAGCACCAGCAACAGGGCGGCCAGAATGCCGGGAAGAAGTAATGGCATCAGAACGTGCACAAACAACTTGAACGTATTCGCGCCGAACACTCGTGCGGCCGCCTCGAGCCTTGGATCGATCTGCTCGATAAACGGGATCATGACCAAGATAACAAACGGCACGGTCGGGACCAGGTTAGCCGCGACGACGCCCCAGAACGTTCCTGCAAACCCAGTCTGATAGAGGGCGGTGGCGAGCGGGATGCCGAAGGTGATCGGTGGCACGATCAACGGTAGGAGGATGACCAGCATGATCATCTTCTTCCCAGCGAAGTCTCGGCGGGCGAGCGCATATGCCGCGGTGACACCCAACAGCCCCGATATGACGACGACCGCCCCGACGACTTCGAAGGTAACGAGCAGGACGTCCTGAAGCTGGAATTCGCTCCAGGCCGATGAATACCAACGCGTGGTCCAGCCAGCAGGAAACCATGTGCCAAGCCAGCGGGTCGCGAACGAACTCGTCACGACCGAGGCGATCATCGCGAACAGGTTGAGAATGAAGAATCCGACAAAAATCCAGACCGCTCGGATCCACAGCTTTGATGAGAGAGATGTGTCGCGGATCATCGATCTTACCCCTTCGTCCCTGCGACGGGGCCCCGATAGAACAGGCCGCGGGTCGCCATCATGCCGACGACAATCGCGAGCTGAACGAAGCCCATGATCATCGCGATCGCAGATGCCATCGAATAGTCGTACTCCTCGAACGTAGCTTGATAGGCCGCAATCGAAATCACCCGGGTTTGTCCCGCCGGCTCACCCAGCAGGACGGCGGAGGGAAAAACCGAAAACGCCTGCACGAAGCTCAGGCAGAAGGTGATTGCAAGCCCGGGCATCAAGATCGGCAGAAATACGCTGGTGAAGCGTTGCCGAGCGTTGGCGCCCAAAGTCGCAGCGGCCTGTTCGAGTGCTGGATCGATCCCTGTCACATAGGACAGGACAAGAAGGAAGGTGAACGGGAAGCCGTTGATCACCAGCGACGCGAACACACCCCAATAATTGTGCACGAGGCGCAGCGGATGATCGATCAGCCCGACCGCTATCAAGGTGCGATTAAACCACCCTTGTGGCCCCAGATAGTTCAGGAGTCCTTCAGCGATCAGAACCGTTCCAAGCGTGATCGGGACAACCAGAATTGTCGTCAACAGCCGCTGCCGGTACATAAGCCGCACGCGGAACGCGACCGGCAGCGAAACGACGAGATTCAGCACCGTGACTGGAACCGATAGAAGGAGCGTCTTCCAGATCGTGGTGTAGAGGTATGGATCAGTGAAGAATCGCTCATAGTTCGACCAGGCAGATCCGGCCTTCGGCTCGAACGACAGGATCAGCCCGTATGCGAACGGATAGAGAAAGAGAAGCGCTAATAAGGCGAACGCCGGGATCACAAGAAGAGTCACCGCATCGAAGCCTCGTGCGGCGATCCGCTGACGCAAACTCGGACCAGATTCAATAGTTTGCTTCTCGGCGAGGACCGTCATCGTCATGGACGCCTCACATCGCTTCGCTGAACACGAGGACACGTTCCGGTGCGGCCCGCAGGTGGACATTTGCGCCGAGTGCCACTGCATGGTCTGATCTGAAGATCAGATCAATGCCGTCTGACGTACGGGCCGTTCCGACAAACTCGCGCCCCCGATACTCGATGGTCTCGATCCGCGCGGCGAACGCGTTCTGCCCGGGTTCGCCAGTCATCAGGTCATCCGCGCGGATCGCTGCGTAGGCTTCGGAGCCGTCCGCCACTGAACTTCGCAAGACGCCCGTGACCTCGCTACCGCCAACGGCAAGCGTGGCGCTGTTGCCAACCTGACGGACGACCCGACCCTTGATACGATTTCGGAAGCCCATGAAGTCCGCGACGTCGATGTGAGCCGGCTTCTCATAGAGTTCATTGGGGGTGCCGACCTGGCGGATAACGCCATCCTTTAGCACGACGATTCGATCGGCGAGAGAGAGCGCCTCGTCCTGATCGTGTGTGACGTAGATCGTGGTCGCGCCGAGCGTGTTGTGGATCCGTCTTATCTCGGCTCGCATCTCGAGGCGTAGCTTGGCGTCAAGGTTCGATAAGGGTTCGTCCATCAGAACGAGTGGCGGCTCGATGACGATCGCTCGCGCGATTGCGACGCGCTGCTGCTGTCCTCCTGAGAGTTGGCCGGGCAGCTTCTGCGCTTGCCCAGTGAGGCGGACGAGCGCCAGCGCTTCGTTCACCTTTCGCGAAATTTCTGCTTTCGGCACGCCGCGCATCTTCAGCCCGAACCCCACGTTCTGCTTCACGGTGAGGTGAGGGAAAAGCGCATAGCTCTGAAACACCATCCCAAAGCCACGCTCTTCCGGTCGAAGCGTGTCAATGCGCCGCTTGTCGAGCCAAATAGACCCGCCCGTAACCGGAAGGAGCCCGGCAATGCAGTTAAGGGTCGTCGACTTTCCGCAACCGGAGGGCCCGAGCAGGGCTATGAATTCGCCGCGCTTCACGGTGAGCGTCACATCCTTGAGCGCGTTCAATCCTCCGAACTCGCGGCGAACCTGCTCGAGGCGGAGCTCGTCAAACTTCTGGAGGGCGATGGTCATGGATCCTAATCCCGTGTGTCGACCGTTCTGATTCCGTCGACTTGAAATTGCGAAAAAGGGGGCTGCCAATCGCGTCGGGCAGCCCCAGTTTGGGAGCTTTTCGCGCGGGCTATTTGCGCTTGGCGGCGCCGATTTCCTCGTCCCAGCGCCGGAACGCCGCCACGAGTTGATCCGCCTGGAGCTGTATTTCGAGCGGTGCGGACGCGGTCACGCGGTCGTAGTCAGGCCAACCGAACTCCTTGATGGCGTCCTGGCTTTCCTGCGGAGCCATTGCGAGCGTCGACCCCTTCACGGATGGCCCTGGATAGAAATAGCCCTCGTCGTACGCAAAGGCTTGCTGCTCAGGCTTGAGCAGATGCTTGAGCAGATCGATCACGACCGGCATTTTCTCTGCCGCCACGCCTTTCGGCACGGCAAAGAACATTGCGTCCGCGACCCAATGGAAGCCCTCCAGAGCACAGAGCGCTGCCTCCTTGGGTACAATGCCGAGCACCCGCGGGTTGATGTACCAACCGACCGTCGAAACGATCATGTCCCGCGTACCGTCACCGAGCTCCTTCATCGTCTGCCCAGTTCCGGAAGGATAGTATTCAATGTTCTCGCCGAGAGCCTTCAGATAGGCCCAGGTCTTGTCCCACCCTTTTTGCGGATCCGAGGGATCTTTGTCCCCGAGAAGATAGGGTAACCCCATCAGGAAGGTGCGCCCCGGCCCGGAGTTGGCAGGCCTCGCATAGAGGAAGCGGTTCTTGTTCTCACGAGCGTAAGCAAGCAAATCGTCGGCGGTTTTCGGAACTTTCTTGACGCGCCCGGGCATGTACTCAAACAGCGGACCCGACGGCGTATAGGCGATCTCCATACCCTGCCCCTTTGCCAGGCCCTGCATTTTGAGGGCGCCGCCATCGTAAATTTCTTCGGGCTTGGGCAACGCGCCCGCATACTGCGGCAGTAGCTCCTGCCACAATTGCTGCTCGATCCCGGCAAACAGGCCGTCCGTGCCGGTAAGCACGACATCGATATCGACGCGATTGGCTGACTGCCGCGCCTTCAGTTTGCTGGCGAGCTCCGGCGCTGGCGCCTTCGAATAAGCGATCCGCGAGACGAGCTTGGAATTTTGCTGCCTGTAGGCGTCGATGGATTTCTGGCTCAGAGCGAGATTGCCAGCCACGTCGATAATGTTGAGCGCGACAGGTGACGAGGGCATCGGACCAAGCCGTTGGGCTCGTGCGCCCACGGCCATGAGCCCGAGGGCACCCATCCCGGTTACGACAGTTCGGCGATCTACAGGGCGATTCATGTGGCTCCTCCGTGCCGCGACTAGTTTTCTCTTGCTTGTGTTACTAGAACGATATAGTAGAACGATCTAGTAGATCGATCTAGTAACAGCTCTTACGGGCTTTGGCAAGTGCCATTCCACGGCTGAGCAGAGACACAGGAAACGCGCATGAACAATCAGGGGCGCCCGCGCGCTTTGGTCACCGGGGCGGGTCGCGGGATAGGTAGGGCCATCGCTGCCGCCCTATCCGGCGCAGGGTTCGCTGTTGTCGTGAACGATCTGCCCGGTTCGACAGATCTTTCCGAAACCGTGGACGCCATCCGCAGAAGCGGCGGAGAAGCACAGGCCGTCGCTTTCGATATCTCGAGCGTAGGTGCGCATCAGCAGTTTGTGGAAGAAGCGTGGGGCGCCTTCGGTGGCCTCGAATGCCTGGTCAACAATGCAGGCGTGTCCGTCGGAATCCGGGATGACCTCCTGAAAGTGACCCCCGACAGCTACGATCGCGTCATGGCGATCAACCTACGCGGCCCGTTCTTCCTCACCCAGGAGGTCGCGCGTCGAATGATCGGTGCGGACACATCCTCGTTTCGCAGCATCATCACTGTGTCATCCATCAATGCCGAATTCGCGTCGATTGATCGCGGAGAGTACTGCATCTCCAAAACAGGGCTTTCCATGCAGGTTCAACTCTTTGCGGTCCGCCTCGCCGAGCATGGCATCGGATCTTACGAGATCCGCCCCGGGATTATCCGCACTCAGATGACCGCCGTGGCGAGAGATAAATACGACCGCCTGATCGCCGCGGGGCTGACCCCCATCAAGCGCTGGGGCGAGCCCGATGACATCGGAAGGGCGGCAGCCATGTTGGCGAAGGGGCAGCTTGGCTATTCGACCGGCGAAGTCGTTCGCGTCGATGGCGGCCTTGCACTGCGGAGCCTGTGATGGGAAGGCCGGGACGCCGGCTCGAGGCCGGCGAATATTGGTTTGAAGATATCGCCGAGGGCGACTGCTACGAAACAGGCCGCCTCGTTGTGACGGATGCCCATATCGTCAGTTTTGCAGGCCTGTCCGGAGATTTCTTCGACGTCCATATGGATGACGAATTTGCCAAGTCACTGGGATTCCCGGCCAGAGTTGCACACGGGTTATTAGGATTGGCGCTTGTGGATGGGCTCAAGAACCGATCCGCAGTTCGCGTTATGGCGATCGCGTCACTCGGTTGGAATTGGAGATTTCGGGCGCCAATCTTCGCAGGGGATCGGATCGGAGCCAACGTACGCATCGCAAGCGCCCGGCTCTCGAGCAAGGGCCGCGGCATTCTCGCCCTCGCTTTCGAAGTTACGAAGCAAGATGGAACAGTCGTGCAGGATGGTGAAACCACCCTGCTCGCCCGCCGTCGAACAACCAACGAAGGAGGCAACGTCCAATGACTCTCATTCGATTGCCGCGTGACGACGGTCGCATGGATGAATACACCGTGCCCGCTCCCGCCAAATGGCGCACGTCAAAGCTGAACCAGCCCATGGCGCGGATCGCCCTGTCCGCCGGACATGTTGTTTCCGATCCCCGCGCCGATATTTCCCCAATGCGGGACATCGCAATTGACTTCGAGGCCACTCAACGCTTCCGAGATTATCTTTGGGATCTCGGATTGGGCGTCGCGGAGGCTATGGACACAGCCCAACGGGGCATGGGCCTTGACTGGGCCTCTGCTCAAACCTTGATCCGAAACACAGTCCAGAGCGCCAAGGCGCGGCCGGGCGCAATCGTCTTCTCCGGCGTCGGGACAGACCACATTGATCTCGTCGGCGCGAGCCTGGACAAGGTCGTGAAGGCATATTCCGAGCAATTGTCCTTCGTCCAAAAACTCGGAGGGCGAGTAATTCTCATGGCCAGCCGGGCATTGGTAAGCGCGGCGGGCGGTCCCGCCGACTATGCCGAGGTCTACAGGCGAGTGCTGGCTGAGGCTGATCAGGCCGTAATCCTTCATTGGCTTGGCGACATGTTCGACCCTGCGCTTGCCGGCTATTGGGGACACCACGACATCAGCGCGGCCATGGATGTTTGCCTTGGGATGATCGCGGACAATGCTCACAAGATCGACGGGATCAAAATCTCGCTTCTCCATGAGAAGTACGAAATTGCCATGCGCAGGCGGCTGCCGCCCGGCGTCAAAATGTACACGGGCGACGACTTCAACTACCCTGAGCTGATTGCGGGAGACGATCAGGGGTTCAGCCATGCACTTCTCGGCATCTTCGACGCGATCGCGCCCGCCGCTTCCGCAGCACTGCTGGCACTGAGCGATGAGGACCGGACGGCTGGCACCAAAGCCTTTCGTGAAATCCTGGATCCGACCGTCGCCCTATCGCGCGAACTGTTTCGAGCGCCAACCCAATACTACAAGACGGGTATCGTCTTCCTGGCATATTTGAATGGTCACCAGGACCACTTTACGATGCTCGGAGCTCAGCAAGGCGCCCGCTCCATCCTGCATCTCTCCCGCGTCTTTCGGCACGCGGCGTCGATCGGGCTCTTTGCAGATCCCGAGTGTGCAGCTGCGCGCATGCGGACTGATACTGGCTCTTCACGGGGTGGGATGACACTCGCCCCTTGACGATCGTCGGACATTGTGAATGCTGCCCAGCGGCAGCTTCAAACGGCGGGTTAGGGACGTCGAGATAGTGGACGCGAAAGCAAGAAAGGGCGACTTCTCGACCGACGCTCGTGGACATCGCCAAGGCCAGCGGCGTGTCCAAGGCGACGGTCTCTCTCGTGCTTCGGAACAGCCCTACCATTCCCGAGCGAACCCGCGAGAAGGTGCTGGAAGCGGCCAGAAGCATCGGCTACGTGTACAATCGCGGTGCCGCGAGCTTGCGCCTGCCTCACACGCGAATGATCGCGATGGCGGTCAACAATCTCACGAATCCATACTTTGCCGAAATCGTCGCTGCAATTGAGGATGCACTCACAGCCGAGAACCGCATCGTTCTCATGTCCAATACCGGCGAGTTGGTGGCAAGGCAGAGCGCCTTCATCGAGACGGTGCGAGAATACAACGTTGATGGATTGCTCATCGTACCAGCGGTCGGCACGGATGCATCCTTCGTCAACTCTTTCGCATTCGCTGCACCTGCCGTGCGTACTTGTCTCGCGAACGGTGCCGGGTGCGAAGGTCGACTACGTCTCTCCTGACCATCGCGGTGGAATGATCAAGGCGGTGGATCATCTCATCAAGCTTGGTCACACGCGTATCGGAATGATCGGCTCGAACGAGAACATTTCAACCGGGCGCGATCGTTTTGCCGGCTATCGGCAAGCTTTGGCCAAACACGGCATTCCGCTTGAGCCGAGGCGTAGTTCTATCCGGCGCAGAGACGCGCGACGTCGGAATGGCACACGTCCTCCAACTGCTGGATTTGCCTGAACCACCGACGGCCGTCGTATGCTTCAACGATATCGTCGCTTTCGGCGCCATGCTCGGCCTTCGCTCGCGAAATTTAACTCCAGGCGAAGACTTTTCTGTCGTGGGCTTCGATGACATTGCCGAAGCGACCCTGTGGCGTCCAGCCTTAACTACTGTCGCGATTCCCAGGCCGAACGTTGGCAAGGCCGCAGTCCAATTGCTGTTGCGGCGCATCGGCAACAGGGACGCACCTTTCGAGTCAGTCCTTATTCCGACAGAACTCGTTGTGCGTGACACGACCTGCGCGCCGCCAAAGAAGTCGCGAAGCAAACGCAAGCACTGATCCTGACGCGTAAACCAGGCTGGGCCGGATCGATGAGGGTCCTCGGCAGAAAGTCAGCTTCGTCCTGAATTCAGCAAAATCCTTCGTCCTAGAAGGAGAGCGATATCAACCTACCTGATCGATAGTCTGCCGCTCGTAACGGTCTGGTTGCAAGTTCGAGTCCTGCCGGGCCCACCAGTGAAAATCAGCGGGTTATCATATCTCCTTTTGCCTCCGCGGGACCGCCGCACCTCCAACCGCCTCGCCGTCTCCATTTGGCATCGGCAAGCTACAGCTTCAGAGGCGGCCTTGCCACAGCCCATCCAAGCAATGGTAGATTCGGCGGCCCTGTCGCGCGAAAGGGCTACGCAGTATGCCGATGTCCCCGCAGCAGCGTTTCCACACTGGACGCGATCTCCAGCAACCGCCGGTCGGCATTCCGGCGGCCGATCAGCATCAGACCCACGGGAAGACCTTCGAGCGGCAACGGCAGCGAAATCGACGGACAGTCGAGCAAATTGGCGACGCGCGGGTTGCGCAGCACGAGGCCATTGAGCTCATGGAATGCCGCATCCGCCGCGACAGAGGAAAGAAGCGGCGCCCGGATAGGTGTCGTCGGCAGGATGAAAACCTCGTTGTTGCCGAAAGACTGTTCGAAGGATCGGATCGCGGCGTGTCTGAACCGAACCATGCGCACATAGTCCGTACCGAGGATGCCGGCGCCGGCTTCGATGCGAACGCGCGTTCGAGGATCGACCCCATCCAGGCCTGGAAGCCCCAGACTGCGCAGCGTTGCGCCGACCTCGATCGACGGGAACGTGCCGAGCTTGTCGATCTGTGCAACATCATCGAGAGCAGCCTCGATGGATCCATCCTTGATCTGCAAGCCGCCCGATCGCAGCCACTCTATGGCCTTCTCGAACGCAGCGAGCACCTCGGGTTCGCAGCGATCAAACAGGCGCCCGCGGGCAACCACAAGGCGGAACGTGCCGGGAGATGCTGGCCGCAGGCGCGACGGCGCGCCTTCACCTGAAAGTACCTGATCCGCCACGAAACAATCCTCGACGTTCGCGGCGATCGGACCGACTGTGTCGAGACTAGATGAGAGCGAGAACGCCCCGGCGGTCGGCACGAATCCACTGGTCGGCTTGAAACCGACGGCGCCTGACAGCGCGGCCGGGATTCGGATGGAGCCGCCGGTATCGCTACCGATGGCTATGTCGGCCATGCCGTCAATCACGGACACGGCAGCGCCCGATGACGATCCTCCAGGAACGCGGGCGCGATCTCGAGGATTGCCCGGCATCCCGTCATGCGGATTCGTACCCAGCGCGGAAAAGGCAAATTCCGTCATCTGTGTCTTGCCGATGACGATGGCACCCGCAGCCCGCAACCGCTTCACGACCTCGGCGTCTTCAACCGCCGGTGCCAAACGGCGCAGGACAGCAGACCCGGAACTCGTGACCGTACCGGCGACGTCGAACAACGCTTTTATCGAAACGATACGACCATCGAGCGGACCGCGGGGCGTTCCCGCAGCGGCACGCCGATCCGCCGCTTCAGCCTCCCACCGGGCGCTGTCCGGGAAGACCGCCGTGAAGACGTTCTTTGCTTCCGGTGAGTGGATGCGCGCAAGTGCCGCCTCCAGCCGTGCGACGGCGGAAGGGTGCGATTGATCCTGCGTTACTGTCATGACACCCGCCTAGGGAAAAGGATCAGGAGACGACTGGCAGGACGTCGATGTCGTAGCCATGGGTCAGGGAGCGGTTGAGGACCGGGTCCTTTAGCTCCATCTCGAAACGCGTCCCCGGCCGAATGCCGCCGATCGCACCGGGCGTTCCGCAGAACATCAGTGTGCCAGCCGCTAGCGAGTCCGTGCCGGTGTAGCGACGGATGAGATCGCGCGGCGTCCTGAGCGAGGAGACCGGGCTGTCCTGGTAGAGAACCCGTTTCCCATCGATCGTCGCCCACGAGCGAAGGACCAGCTCATCCCAATGCCCCTCGACATCAGCATATGACCAGAGCTGTGGGCCGAGCGGCTTGCCGCAGAGCTGCTTCGAAAGAGCAATGCCCGACGCTTCGGCCTTGCGGTCGGTATGGTCGGAGCCGATGCCGACCCAAAGCCCGTCGGCCATGGCGACGATGATCGGCTCGACCTCGCCGGAACTGTCCGGACCAAGAACGGTCAGGCGGCTGTCCTGGGTCAAGGTTTGTGCCGCGACACGATAGTAGAGCGGTGTCGTTGAGGGCCGCGGAATGCCGAGCGCGGCAAGCTCCTCGATGTGGTGCTCGATCGCCGCCGCGTCCCTGCCCGCCCAGCCGGCGATGACGAGGGAATCGATCTCGATCCCGACACGGTCGGTCCGGTCATTTGCGAGGCGGTCAAATTGCAGCAACATGGAATTCCCTATCCTTGGTCGATGTGGTCAGGACTTCGCCGCGCTCGATCTGCAGCGTCCTGTCGGCGATCCGGTCGAGCAGCGCGGGCGAGGATTCGGTGATCAGCATGGCGAGCTCTGGCCGGTGCTTGCGCAATTCGCCGAGCGTCCGCGCGTAGTCGAGCGCGAGGGCCGGCGCCAGACCCTGGAAGGGCTCGTCGAGCAGCAAAACCTTGCGTGCCACCGTCAGCGCGCGCCCCAACGCGACCATCTTTCCCTGCCCTCCGGAAACGCCACCGGCGGGCCGGGAGCGCATCACGTGCAATTCGGGGAGCAGCTGGTAGATCTCATCGAGCCTGCGCGCGATCTCGGCACGATCGAGCTTCAGCGCCAATGCCGGAAGGCGGATGTTCTCTTCCACGCTCAACTCCGGAATCAGGCGCCGGTCTTCCGGCGCGTAGCCAATCCCGGCACGGGCGCGCGTGTGGGCGGGCCTGCCGCCGAGATCGTCGGCATCGAGCCGGACCGAGCCCTCTTCAAGCGCGATGAGGCCCATGATTGCACGCAATGTCGTGGTCTTGCCGGCGCCGTTGCGCCCGATCAACACCGTCGCCTTGCGCGCGATGATCTCGCAACTGACTGCGCGGAGCACGCGGACGCCCTCGATCGAGACGCTGACCTTGTCGAGCCTGAGCATCAGGCCACCCCTACGACACGTTGGCGGACTTGCGCATTGCTGAACACCTCGTCGGGCCGGCCCTCGGCCATGATGTTGCCGGCGTTCCACACCAGGACTCGGCTTGCGTAACGTGCGACCACGTCCATGTCGTGCTCCACGAACAGCGCCGTGATGCGTCGCTGGCGCAGCGCGCTCATGAGCGCCTCCATGAGCGGGAAGCGCTCGAGGGCGCTCACGCCACTGGTCGGCTCGTCGAGCAGCAGCAGCCGCGGCTTCAAGGCCAGCGCAACCGCGATGTCCAGCAGCTTGCGATGCCCTTCGGGAAGCGTGCTGCTGATCCGGTCGGCATCGTCGGCGAGCCCGACGAGATCGAGCAACGCCCTTGCCTCCTCTCGTCGCTTCGCTGTCTCAAGCGGCTGGACCACGCTCCACAGACCGTCCGTTGCCGCCAGCGCCAGCATCATGTTGTCGATCACACGCTGTGCGGAGAACAGCTGCGGAATTTGGAATGCGCGAGCGACGCCACGGCGCGCAATGGCGCGTGGCGACAGACGCGTGATGTCGTGGCCGTCGAGCAGCACACTGCCCATCTCGGACGAATATAGCCCGTGCAGATGTTGAGCAGCGTCGTCTTGCCCGATCCGTTCGGACCGATGATCGCGAGGAACTCGCCGTCATGGATCGCGATGCTGACGTCATCAGCGGCCTTGACGCCGTTGAATGCGACGTGGAGACCTTTTGCTTCCAGGATGGAGGCGTCATAGGCTCGTCGCCTCCTTGCGCGCGAACAATCCATAGATCCCTTGCGGCATGAACATGATCACGACGATCAGCGTCATGCCCACGATCAAATTCCACGAATCCGTGACGGTCACAGCGGCGCTGTGCAGCAACTCCAGGAACAAGGCCCCGATGAACGCGCCCGGCACGCCGCCGATGCCGCCGAGCACGGCGATCAGCACGAGGTGGCCCGATGCGGTCCAGAACGCGAAATCGGGGACCACGCGACCGATCGCAAAGCCGGCGATCGCGCCGCCAAGGCCAGCAAGCGCCGCCGAAACGACATAGGCGATCAGCAGGATCGCCCAGACCGGGATGCCCAGATATTCGAGCCGGATCTCGTTGGTATGGACGGCCGAGAGCGCATGACCGAGCGGGCTGTTCAGGTAGCGCTGCACGGCAAGACCGACGAGCACCATCAGTCCCAGGCTGAGATAGAACAGCACGCTCTTGAACGCCGGCTCGCCAATCACGACGCCGAAGACAGCCGGGACCGGCACGGGCATGCCGTCGGTCCCGCCGGTGACGCCGTATAGCTTGGCGCACAGCGCGTAGAACACCATGGAGACCGCGAGATTCAACATCGCGAAGAAGATCGCGCGATAGCGGACGAGAAACGATCCGGCGATGGCGCCGACGAGTGCTCCGCCCAGCACCGAGAGGATCAGCAGCAGGCCAAGATCATTGATGCTGGCGCGCGCCAGGAAGGCGACTGCATAGGCACTCGCGGCAAAGAACATCGCATGGCCGATCGAGATCAGCCCGGCGCGGAGCAGCACGGCGACGCCGAGCGCCGCAAAGCCCTTGGCGATCGCAAGCGTCAGCACGAATTGCAGCCAGGGAGCGGCAACAGGCAGCAGCGCAATGACGAGGACCGCCGCAGCGGCAACGATCGTTGGCATCAGATCCTCCGCGCCGTGACCGATCCGAACAGGCCGTAGGGACGGATCAGGAGAACGACAACCATCGCCGCATAGGGCGCCACCGCATCCAGCGACGGCACCAGATAGATCGCCAGCACGCGCGCCAGGCCGACGATCAGCGAGGCCAAGGCGGCGCCCTCGATCTGTCCGAGGCCGCCGATCGCCGCAACGGCAAAGGCGAGCACCATGGTGTCGGCCCCAAGACCAGGCGCGATGCCTGACGTCGGCGTCGCCAGCGCACCGCCCAACGCTGCCAGGAACACGCCCAGCGAAAACGCCAGGATGAAGATCCGGTTGGTATCGATGCCGATCGACTGCGCCATCTCGCGGTCGGTGACCACGGCCGTGATCAGGCGCCCCAACCTTGTGTGATTGATCAAAAGCCGCAGGCCGATGACGACGAGGAGCGCCATGGCGATCAGGAGGATCTGGTAGTTGAGATGGACGACGCCGCCGATGCTCGTGGTGCCGAGCAGGCGCATCGGCGCGTCTTCGTAGAAGGACTGGACGCCGAAGATCACGCGCTGAAGGTCCTCCAGGACGAGGAACAGCCCGAACGTGATCAGGATCTGCACGGCTTCCGATTTGCCATAGGTCCAGCGGACCAGCCCGCGCTCGATCAGGGGGCCGAATATCGCCGCGACGCACACGGCGCTGAATAGCAGCGCCAGGAACGACAAATACGGGTTGAGCTGGCGGCTCGCGATGAACAGGCAGATCGAAGCCGCGACATAGCCGCCTATCGAATACAGGCTGCCATGGGCGACGTCGAGGACGCGCAGCACGCTGAAGACCAGCGTCAGGCCGACCGCCGCGAAGAAGATCAGCGCGGCGCTGGCCAGACTGTCCAGCAGCAGGGGGATGATTGCATTCGACATCGGCTTACGCCTTCCGTGACTGGAATCAGGTGAACGCTATCCAGACCTATTTGTAGCTGCCCGGCTTCGGCAGGCTTTTGGCAAACTCGGGCTTGAGGGTCGCAATCCACGCCAGCGGATCCTGGCCGGCCTGCGGCATCAGGCTGTCGCCCTTGTAGCGAACCATGTCGCCGATCACGGGAAACTGCTGCGCCGGTATCTTCGCGGTGACGCCGACGATCTGGTCGACGAGGCCGTCATTGTCGGCGCGCGTCTGCGCGGTGCCGGTCAGGGTCTCGACCTTGCTACGCTTCATGGCGGCGGCGAGCTCGGCACGTGTCGGCCATTTGCCGCCGTTCTTCTGCATCGCGGCGTCGTAGGCGGCTTTCACGTAAATCAGCGCGTTGGCCATCTTGATCGACGGGAACACCGGATACTCGGCGAAGCGCGCCTTGTAGGCTTCGGCAAACTTCACCGTCTCCGGCTTCGCCTTGGCGTCCGGCGACATCCACCAGCCGTCGCCGAGAACGCCGACGATCACGCCGTCAGGCAAGGGCACGCGTTGCAGCACGGTCTCGCCGAGTGCGAGGATGACTTGGCTGGAGGTGAAGATCCCACGCGGAGCGGCCTGGCGAACGAAGTTCTCGAGATCGGCGCCCCAAAGGTTTGAGAAGACCACGTCCGGTCGCGCGGTGGTGAGGCGCGAGATTTCGGTCTGGTAGTTCGGTGAGCCGAGCTTCGGATAGAGTTCGGCGACGATCTCGACGTCCGGCTTCAAGGCTTTCAACGCTGCGGTGAAGATCTTGGCCGCGTCATGACCGAACGCATAGTCCGGGTTGATGATCGCAACTGTCTTCACGTCGGGTTTGCGATCCAGCAGGTAGATCGCGTAGGCGATGAATTCGGGCACGGTGTTGCCGTTGGGGCGGAACACATATTTGCTCTTGCCGTCCATCAGCAGCTGGTGGGTGTCGCAGTTCCAGCCCACGGTGGGGATCTCGAGCTGCTCGGCGAGCGGCGCCAGCGCCAGGCAATTCGCGCTCGACAAGGCGGCGACCATGACCTGGTTCTTCGCATCCCCGGCGAGCCGGCGATATTCCGCGATCACACCCTGCGCGCCCTGCGCCTCGTCGACATAGGTCGCGCTGACCGGCACGCCTCCAATGCCGCCCTTTGCATTGATCTCGTCGATCATGAGGTCGGCTGCGTTCTTGCCCGGCATGCCGTAGGCTGCGGCAGGACCTGACGTGAATGTGAAGATGCCCAGCCCCAACGCGCTCGGCTTGTCCTGCGCAGCCGCCGGCGTGACCGCGACGACACCAAGCGCGAGTGCCCCGGCCAGTCCATCCACGACCCATCGGATATTGCCCTGCGGCAGGCCGCGATCCAGCCTGAAGAGCCATTCAAGTGACGACAGGCAACGCGCAACGACGATGGAAATACCTCTGGACGTCATGACTTCTCTTTCCCCTGGGTCGATCGAATGATGTTGTGCGGCAGCGATCCGGATCAGACCGGATCGAAATAGTGTATCTCCAGAAGCAGGCAGCCGTTCACCGACTTGAACGGCCCATGTGGCGCATGCGGGGGCCGGCAGGCGTACGTGTTCGGCGGGAAGCTCTTGCCGCCCTCACCCTTTGCATCATTGCCGACGATCAAATCGCCCGAGACCAGATAAACCTCTTCCCAATACTCGTGCGAGAACGGCGCGGTGGTGTAGACGCCGGGCGCGAAGCGGAGCAGCCGCGTCCGCGTCCCGCGCCGGTTCTCCTCATCCAACCCGCCCGCGATGATCTTCTGCTGGATGCCGGCCGGATATCCCGCCGGCACTTCCCAGCCGGTGGTCATATCGAGCGTATGGAATTCGTCGTGCTTCTTGTTGACGGGCATGGATTGTCTCCTTCGGATCAGGCGGCTTTGCTGGCGGTCGAGACGCCGTTGAGGTCGTAGGAATCGAGCATGGTCTGCACCAGCCGGTTGGCGCTGGCCCAGTCGTAGGTCCGATAAGAATGACCTTTCGTGACGAAGGTCGCGCCGGCGTAGAACATCTCGTATTGCTGATGGCGCGAGCCGAACTCCGAGCCGACGGCATCCCAGGCAAGCTTGTAGAATTTCACCCGGTCGTGCGAGTTGGCTTTCGGCGACTGCTGAGTCTTGCCGATGAGGGCCGCGATCTCCGGATTGTCGAAGTCCGCAACCGACGAAGGCAGCATGATCATGCCGCCGCCAGCGAGCTCGCGAAGCGTGTTGATGACGTGCGCGTAGAAGCTGCTGCGTCAGCACCTGCGCGGAATAGAGCGTGTGCCGGTCCGGGATGAAATAGGGACCGACCTGCGCGCCCTTGGCCTCCATCGCGGCTACCAGCGCGTTGACCATGCCGGTCTCGGCCGCGAGCTGGCCGAGCATTTCGCGCACTTGCGGGAACTGGGTGACCCCGTTCATGTCGGCGGTCCGATGCGCAAGGCCGGTCAGGAACTTGAGCTTAACGCTCAGGCGCACCATCGCCTGGTAGTTCTGGTAGACGTGGCAGGGCGTGGCGTGAAACTGCTTCTGGCACATCTCGACATTGCCTTCGATGAAGACGCGGTCCCACGGCACTTTCACGTCATCGAAATAGAGAACCGAGTTGTTCTCGTCGAAACGGCTCGACAGAGGGTTGTCGAACACTGCGCCCGCGGCATCTTCGTAAGATTTCCGCGACAGCATCTTGAGGCCCTTCGTGTTCATCGGAATTGCGAAGGACATCGCATAACGCTCTTCGCCTGGACGCATCGGCTGGATGGTCGTGACGAAGACCTCGTCGGCGACCACGCCGCCGGTGGCGAGCATCTTGGCGCCGCGAATCGTGATGCCTTCTGCGTCGCGATCGACGACGCCGGCGGTGAGGAACGGGTCGGCCTGTTCGGCCGCACCCTTGGAACGATCGGCCTGCGGATTGATGATGACGTAGGTGAGGTAGAGATCCTTGTCGCGAGCGTAGCGGTAGTAGCTCTCGAGCGCGCCGGCACGGGCGGGATCATACGCCTTGAAGACATCGAGCCCCATGTAGAGCCCGGAGATGCAGGACGCCACGTGGTCCGGCGCGCGACCCATGAAGCCGGCGTGCAGCGAGGCCCACGCCTCGAGCGCCTTTCGTCGCGTCACGAGCTCGGCATAGGAGGTCGGAAGCTGCCAGATGCGGTTGGCCCGACCTGCGCCCGTGTCGAACGTCATCAGCTCCGCATTCGCCGGCGCGTTAGCGAAGTCAAACAGGCCCGCCATGGAGCTGGCGAGGTTGCGGAAGGCATGGTGCGTTGTGACATCGCCGACTGACGCGCCGTTGATGTAGATGGTCCGGCCGTCCTTCAGGCCTGACAGATATTCCTTTGCGCCACGCATCGCAGGTCTCCGGTTCAAAGCTAGTAGTGAATGGGGAGCGGCCAGGTCGGCTCGCGCTGGGTTTCATCGACCAGATCGCGGTATCGGCCGCGAAAGAAGATCAGGGGAGCGGCGGCCTCGGCGCGGCTCGCATGGCGAACGACACGGACAACGAAGATGACGTGGTCGCCGCCCTCGTAGATCGCGTACGGCGCGCATTCGAAATGCGCCATCGCGCCCGAGATCAGTGGCGCCTCGGCATGGCCGACTGACGTCTTCACCTGGTCCCATTTGTTGGAGAGAGCGCGCGCAAACTGGTTGGAGATGTTTTCCTGGTCGCGCGCCAGGATGTTCACGGCAAAACCCTTGGCCTCGATCATCGCGGGCAGGCTGCGCGCCTTGCGATCGACACTGAAGAGAACGAGCGGCGGATCGAGCGAGACGGAGTTGAACGAGCTCATGGTCATGCCGATGAGCTCTTCCCCCTTGCCGCGCGCGGTCACCACCGCAACGCCGGTGGCGAATTCGCCAAGAGCACGCCTGAATGCACGATCCTCCATGGACACCGCCTCGTCGCCCGGTCTTGATTTATAATTCTCAAATAGCTTTCTGACAAAGCTACTTGAGAATGTCAATACCCTTGCTGACGGGGCGCATGCGTGCTCTTTAGTCAACTTCCAACGCTATGATTTTGCGGAGAGAATGCCCGTGTCCGATGCGCTGTTGACGGCGACGAAGCCTGAGTTGCTCGACAAGGATGGAGATCGCACGCTTCGCGGTGTCCTCTACGACTATTTTGCCTTCGGACGAAGCCTGGAAGCCGCTCGCGAGACATTCGCGAGCTTTGTCGGCCTATCGCCGACCCAGTATCTGATCCTGATCGCGATCAAGAATTCGACAGCGGAAAAGCCGATGGGTGTTAATCAGGTCGCCGAGCGGCTGTATCTAAGTGGCGCCTTCGTCACCAACGAGATCAACAAGCTGGTCTCTGACGGTCTGATAGAGAAAAGCCCACATCCTGGCGACGGACGCCGCGTGCAGCTCACGCTGACCGAACACGGGATAAACCTATTGATCCGGCTCGCCGCCTTGCAACGCCCGGTGAATGACGCGCTATTTGGAATGCTCACGCGCGAGGAGTTCAGAGTGCTCTCCCAAATGCTGTCTCGTCTTGCTTCCAACGCCGATAGCGCGTTGAAGCTTGCCGAGCACGTCCGGGCGACGCTCACGTCTCAAAATAACGAAGCGTCCCGCGCCGAGCCGGAGAGAGTTCGCAAGAAGCGACGAGCAAGCCGTCAAAGCCTGCGGTAGTGACTATTTAGACCAAGGCGTTGGGTGCTTCTGACCGCCCTGGACTAGCGACTGCGTCGTCAAAACGAGGGCAGCGCGAGCAACCCAGCGAGAGTCTTTGGCTCTCGATTGGGTCCGTGAGTCGCCGAACCGCATTGAGGTGGAAACGACTTCAGCCGCAGGACTGAGACTGTTGGTCAGCACTTGCCCTTCCCTTCCGTCAGAATTTGGCGTGTAGGCGCCCCCTCACGTTGGCTGTCATGAGATTTTTCTTGATTTCCCGGTGCACACGTCGTGCACACGCCGCCTTCTAACCCTTTGAACAAGTTGAACTCTCGCTCCAATCCATCATGGGGGCTGTGGAAAATTTTCGATCTAAGCCGTTCATTTTACTGAGATATTTTCGCTCCGATCGACCCTTCATGCTATTGGACCGATTGAGAAATCTGGTTTGACGAGGCTTCCGCAGCTTGGCTCTTCTAGGACCATATATGCATGAATTGGAAGCGGAAATCGCTCCTTCGGATTCTCAGTGCACACGTCACGCACACGAGGGGAGGAGTGCGCAGGCTGTCTCGCTTATACTCATTTCGCGATGTGAGTATATTCGCGGCCCGGTGCGCCCCTTAGGAACTGGCGGCCATTGGAGCGGCGCGCTGCGGCGATAATACAGCAGCGAACAGGGCGTCACGCCAAGGACGGCCCGGTTTGAGCAAAACGCCCTGTCATCAACTTTGGAGAAAGTACTCTACACTCCACCGATGGCGTCTATGGGGCAAACGACTTGGCCGACGGCCGCATAGCGAGCCTCAGGATTATCCTATCATCGCGCATGATTAACCTTGCGCTCCCGTCCATCAGATACCCCAGCGTATCGCTGCGGTATGCACCGGGGCGTCCCACAATTCCTTTGATTGGCTGTCGAGCACCGAGACGGTGATCGAGGCGCCGGCCATGTCGAGCGACGTGACATAAGAACCCGTCAGGAAACGGGTCGCCGTGATGCCCGCCCCATCCAGAATGCGCTTGGCGCTATTGACCATCAGATAGAGTTCGATCAGTGGCGTTGCGCCGAACCCGTTAACCAGAAGCAGGACTTCGCTGCCCCTGCTTGGTGCGAGGTCATCTAGGATCGCATTGAGCATCTCGCCAGCGATTTCATCGGCGGACGCCAGCGGCACCCTGCGGCGCCCCGGCTCCCCGTGAATACCGACACCCATTTCCATTTCGTTATCAGCCAGGGTGAAGTTCGGCCGGCCTGCTGCCGGAACAGTACACGGCAGCAGCGCCACACCCATCGAGCGGGTGCGCTGATTAACGCCATCGCCGAGCGTCTTGAGCGCGGCGAGCGGCATGCCCTTTTCGGCGGCGGCGCCGACCATCTTTTCCACGATCAACGTTCCCGCGACGCCGCGACGGCCGGTCGTGTAGGTGGATTTCTCGACCGCGACGTCGTCGTTGGTTACCACGCTGGCGACGTCGCGCCCGGCCATCTCGGCGGCCATGGTGAAATTCATCACATCGCCTTCGTAATTCTTGACGATGAAGAGCACGCCCGCTCCGGTGTCGACGGCTTCGGCTGCCTCGATCATCTGGTCCGGCGTTGGTGACGTGAAGACCTGCCCCGGACAGGCTGCATCGAGCATGCCGTGGCCGACGAAGCCCGCATGAAGCGGTTCATGGCCGGAGCCGCCGCCGAGATGAGCGCGACCTTGCCCGGCTTCAGGCTGCGACGGCGCACGAATTTCCGCTCAGTGCCGAGCAGCAGGATATCGGCATGGGCCGCCGCCGAATCCGTCGAGACTTCTTCAAGCATCGTGTCGGCGCTGTTGATCAGTTTTTTCATGGCGTCCTCCCGATTATCTTTTTTACTGTTCGAATTCGTCAGCCGATGCTTTCGGCGTAGCGCGCGAGCTGAGCAGCAAAGTCGACGATGAGCTGCTCCAGCGCGCGATTTTTCTTGTCATCGCCGAGGTCGGGCACCGTCACAGTAACGACGCGCGTGCGCGCCTCGCGATGGGCGCCGCGTAGCCGCCCCGGATGCGCGCGCCCATAGGCTTCGAGGAAAGCCGCACGCTCGGCACCCGAGAGATGGCAGACCTCGAAGATGATCGCGACATGCTTGGCCGGGATCGGTACCAGATAGGCCGGATTTGTGATCTGGCTGACGAAGGAGCGGTTCTTGCCGAGCGCCGCCGCGAGCTTCAGCCGCGTCCCGGATGGTCGGTTGTCGAGCGCTCGGCGCAAGATAAGCTTGTAATCCGCGACATTGCTATCGCCCGGCCGGCTTGTGTCTTCGTCTTTATCATCCGTCATGCAGTCACCCCGGCGATGGCAGCCTTGAGCCTAGCCACCGCAATCGGCGAGACCGAGAGCGTCGTCAAGCCCGTCGTCAGCAACGCCTTGGTCAGACGCGTGTCCGCCGCGGCATCGCCGCAGAGCGAGACCTCGACGCCACGCTTGCGTCCGGCCTCGACCGTCCGCGCAATCAGCGCCAGCACCGCAGGATGGCCGGCATCGTTGAGGTCTGCGACAGCGCCGATATCGCGTGCCGCAGCCATTGTGTATTGGGTCAGGTCGTTGGACCCGACGGAATAGAATGCCGCACTGAAGTCCTCTGCACATAACGCGGCCGACGGGACCTCGACCATGATGCCGAGCGGTGGCCGGGCGCAGGCGATGCCCTCTGCCTTGAGGGCTGCAAACTCCGCATCCAGCATGGCGTTGGCGCGGTCAAGCTCCGCGGGGACCGCGACCATCGGCAACATCACCTTCAGCGTCCCATGGACGGCCGCCCGGCACAGCGCTCGCAACTGCACACGAAACACGTCCGGCCGCGCCAGCGAGAGCCGGATTCCGCGCAAGCCCAGGAATGGATTGCGCTCGCCATCGACCGTCAGGCCCGGGATTGGCTTATCGCCGCCGGCATCAAGCGTGCGGATCGTCACCGGCCGTCCTGCGCCCCATTCGAGAATGCGGCGGTAGACCGCGTATTGCGCATCCTCACCGGGCAGGCCTCTCGACCCCTCGAACAGAAACTCCGTCCGCACGAGGCCGATGCCGTCGCAGATGGCGGGATCGAGGCTCGCAAGGTCTTCAGGCGCGGCAACATTAAGCAGGACGGCGATGCGCCTGCCATCGGCCGTCACCGCCGGCTTGAGGCGCCCGGCGTCGGCAGCAATCTGCGCGGCATTCGCTGCCGCCATGCGATGCTCGAACCGGCGGCGCGTCTCGGGTTTGGGATCAAAGATTACGGTACCGTTGTCGCCATCGACCAGCGCCAGTGACGGCGGCTGCCCATTCCATGGCAATGGCCCCAATCCAACCACCATGGGAGCGCCGCGCGACCGTGCAAGCATCGCGACATGCGACGACGGCGATCCGCTGGCGAGCGCAATGGCGCCGCCGCGGGTCCAGTCAACGGCGAGGAACGTCGACGGAGAAATATCATCACCTGTGACGACGGAATCGCCGGAGATCTTTGCGATCGCATCAGTACCATTCAGCCTCGCGAACACGCGGTCACGAATGTCGACCAGATCCGCGGCCCGGGCCCGGAAGTATTCCTCATCCGCGGCGCGATAGCCGGCGATCTCCGCATCGAGTGCCGCGCGCCAGGCCTCATCGGCAGCTGTACCGCCCGCAATAGCTTGATAAGCCCCCTCCGCAAGCGCATCGTCACCGAGCATCGCGACCTGGAATTCCAGGATCTCCGCGGCCTCGCCATGAACAGTCGCGATCAATTCGGCGAGCTCTGCGGCTGCCACCTCGATCGCCCCCCTCAACGCTGCGGCTTCCTGAGCTGGATCACCCTTCGTCGCCCTGCTCGCCACTGCACTCGTCAGTACGACAACCGGGCCGATGGCGAGGCCTGGCGATGCGGGATGACCGGTGAGATGGATCTCGCCCACGATCTCACGCCTCGCCGAAGCCGTCATGGACCAGCGCCAGCATGGCCGCGAGTGCCGCCTCTCCATCCGGACCACCGATGCGGAAATGCAGCGTCGCACCCTGCGGTGCCTTCACACGCATCACCTTCACCGGGCTCTTGGCATCGGTCCAGGGCCCGTCGGCAGCGAGGGCAATTTCGATCTTTGCGACAAAACCCTTCGCGCATTGCGTCAGCTTTACCGATGGCCGCGCGTGCAGGCCGACCGGATTGACAAGAACCGCCGAGGCGGTCAGCCGTGCAAAGTTCTTAGCCGCCCGGTTGGCGTTGACATCATGCATAGAATTCCTCCGCACTGCGCTTGACAGCGGCCAGCGACGAGCCGCCCGAAGACTCGGTCGCAGCGATCACAGCCCCTTCGACGACCGGGGCATTGCAGACCAGGACGCGCGCGCGCCGATCTTCAGGGAGCATCTCCACCGCCATCTCGGAATTGGTCTCGGCTCCGCCGAGATCGACCAAGATCGCAACGCCTGCTGGTGACCAGGCTGTTTCGATCGCTTCGAGGATTCCTGCGACATTCGTACCTAGCCCGCCATCGACATCGCCACCGGTCCAGGCCAGCGGCACTGCGTCTCCAACCATCTGGCGCACCATATCGGCCGCGCCTTCCGCGATCTTCGGCGAATGCGACACGATGACAATTCCGACATTGCTCATGTATTGACCTCGAACTCCAGTGTCTCAACTGCTGCGCCGATCAGAAGGGACGCCGAGCGCGCCCCCGGTCCATATGACCGATGGAGCGTTCGCCAAGAAACGACGCGCGGCCGCGGATCGCCTGCATCGGCGTGGTGCGATCGGCCGCTTGTGCCGCCTCGGCCGCGATCGACCTGGCATCGCCGCCTGCCGCAAGCAAGGCGTGCACCGGCACCAGGACATCCAGCAGCGTCTTCTGCCCCGCTTCGGAACGGCCGCGCGCCTTGACGGCCTCGATCGCCTTCTCCGTTGCCGCAACCAGATCAGCCCGGCTCGGCTGCTCTGGAACGGCCTTGCCCAGTTCCATGAAGAAAGTTCCGACCAACGGTCCCGAAGCACCGCCGACCTTCATGACCAGGGTCATTCCGATCGCCTTCAGCATTTCCGGGAGCGACTTGTCGGCAAGGCCCGGCAGTGCCGCGAGCACCGCTTCGAAACCGCGCTTCATGTTCAGCCCATGATCGCCATCGCCAATCGCCTGGTCGAGGCTCGTCAATTCGTCCGCGTGCTCGATCACCGACGCCGCCAGCGCTCGCACCAATCTTTCCCTGGCTACCCGATCAAGGCTCATGCCGCTACCCTCCAGCCCTTCGCATCGAAAAACAGCGGTTTATTCAGACGGAGCGACACAATGTCCCCGGCGCCAAAGCCCACCTCGGGATCCGCCAGGGTCACGACCGGCCGACCAGCGACGTCGAGATGGAGATGGCTCTGGTCGCCGAGATGTTCGACGCGCTTGACGGTTGCCGAGACGTCGCCGCTGCCGCGCGCAATCGTCAGATGCTCGGTCCGCGCGCCGATCGTCTCGGCGCCATCAGGCGCGCCGGCGAACAGGGCCGCCGGCAGCAGATTGATCACCGGCTGGCCCAGCCGCGCCGCGACATGCGCGTTGATCGGGTTCTCGTAAATCTCCCGCGGCGTACCGATCTGCATCAGCCGCCCGCCTTCGATCACGCCGATACGCGACGCCATGGTCATCGCCTCGGTCTGATCGTGGGTGACATAGAGGATCGTCGCGCCGAGATCGACCTGAATCCGCTTGAGCTCGAGGCGCAGCTCGCCGCGAAGCTTGGCATCCAGCGAGGAGAGCGGCTCGTCCATCAGATAGATCGAGGGCGAACGGACCAGAGCCCGGCCGATCGCAACGCGCTGCATCTGCCCGCCCGACAGCTGCGTCGCCTTGTTGTCAAGCTTGGTCTCGATATGAAGCAGACGCGCTACCTCCTGCACCTTCGCGCGGATGTCAGCTTCGGGCACACGGCGCGTCGGCGCGCGCAGCGCGAAGGCCATGTTCTCGAACACGGTGAGGTGCGGATACAGCGAATATTGCTGGAAGACAAAGGCAACGTCGCGATCGGCCGGCGCATCGGCGGTCACGTTGCGCCCGTCGATGCGGATCGAGCCAGAATCCGGCTGCTCCAATCCGGCGATCAAGCGCAATGCCGTGGTCTTGCCGGCACCGGTCGGCCCGAGCAGTGCCACGAACTCGCCGTCACCAACGGTCAGCGACAGATCGCTCAACGCGTGAGTCTTGCCGAAGGCCTTTGAGACGGAGTTGATCTCGACCTCAGCCATGCGCGCCTCCTTCATGCAACGCGGTGCGTATAGCCCGGCCGGATGCCTTGTCGAAGATCGACAGCGTATCGGGCCGGAAGTCGAACCCGACGGTCTCGCCGGTCCGAGACGATCTGCTGCTGGGTGAGCGGGCCTTGAGCGCACCGTAGTGCGTCGTCACGGTCACGATCTGCGTCGTGCCCAGATATTCCGTGCCATAGACTTCGCCGCGCACCATGCCGCGATCGGTAAAGCGCACATGCTCGGGCCGTACCCCGAGCACGAGCTCGCTTTCCGCCATCGCCTCCCGCACCGCAGGAATTGCCACATCGCGCTCGCCGAGCCTGATCGCCTCTGCGCCGGTTTGCAGGCCGCCACGGAACGACAGGAAATTCATGGGCGGCGAGCCGATGAAGTCGGCGACGAACAGCGAAGCAGGCCGGTCATAGATGTCACGCGGGCTCGCCACCTGCTCGACGACGCCATTGTTCATCACCGCGATCCTGTCAGCCATCGCCATGGCCTCGAGCTGATCATGCGTAACATAGACGGTCGTCGCGCCGAGCCGGTCGTGCAGGGCGCGCAGTTCATGAATCATGGCCTCGCGCATCTCGGTATCGAGCGCGCCGAGCGGCTCGTCCATCAGGAAGCATTTTGGCTTGCGCACAATCGCCCGCCCCAGCGCAACACGCTGCCGGTCGCCGCCGGCAAGGCCGGAGACGGAGCGGTCGAGAAGGTGCGAGATCCGCAGGATGCGCGCGGCCTCGACGACCCGCCGGTTGCGCTCGGCCGCACCGATGCCCTCGCATTTCAGGGGAAAGCTTATGTTGCGCCGGACATTCATATGCGGATAGAGCGCAAAGAGCTGGAACACGAAGGCAATGTCGCGCGCCGATGCGCGGTTCATCGTCACGTCCTCGCCGTCGAGCCTGATTGTGCCCGCCGTCGGCAGCTCCAGCCCCGCGATCATGCGGAGCGTCGTGGTCTTGCCGCAACCGGACGGGCCCAGCAGGCAAAGGAACTGGCCGTCCTCCACCGTGAAGCTGGCGGACTTGACCGCATGGAAGTTACCGAAGGATTTGTCGAGCGCCTCGACCTTGATCTGTGCCATCGCGCCCTACTCCCGGACCTTGGACACGATGGTGAACATCACCGTGCCGAACAGGGTCGTCGCAAACGACCAGGAATACAATGTCAGAGACAATGGCTGCATCAGCATTACGACGCCGGCGGCGATGATCGTCGTCGCGATGGCTTCGAGCGGGCCGCGGCGCAGGACGCGATCGGCGAGACCATGACGTGCGATGGTTGGGGTGAGATCGAGACTCATTTGCGAACGGCTCCAAAGGTGATGCCGCGCAGCAGATGCTTGCGTAGAAGCACCGTGAACACCACGATCGGCACCAGGAACAGTGTCGTCCCGGCGGCGACCGCGGGCCAATCCTGTCCGCCCTCGCCGATGATGATCGGAATGAATGGCGGCGCCGTCTGCGCGTTGCCCGAGGTGAGAAGCACCGCAAAGGCGTATTCGTTCCAGGCGAAGATCAGGCAGAAGATCGCGGTTGCCGCGATTCCCGTGGTGGCCTGCGGCAGCACCACCTTCACGAAGGCCTGGAAGCGGGTGTAACCGTCGATCATCGCGGCTTCCTCGTACTCGCGCGGGATTTCGTCGATGAAACCCTTGAGCAGCCAAACCGCGAGCGAGACGTTGACCGAGGTGTAAAGCAAGATCATCCCGAGCCTTGTGTCCGACAGACCGATGGTGCGGTACATCAGATAGATCGGGATTGCGACCGCGATCGGCGGCATCATCCGGGTCGACAGGATGAAGAACAGCAGATCGTCCTTCAGCGGCACGCGGAAGCGCGAGAAGCCGTAGGCCGACAAGGTACCCAAAGCGACAGCGAGCACCGTCGAGCCGAACGCGATGATCAGCGAGTTGACGAAGCGCGGCACATAGTTCGAGGGACCTGCGACCACCATGTTGCGGTCGCGCGCGATACTATCGCAAAGCCCCTGCGGCGGCTCCAGCGAGCGGATGAATTCCGGCGTCTGGCGCGAGCGGGTCGTGAACAGATTGCAGAAGCCTTCAAGCGACGGCTTGAACATCACCTTGGGCGGATAGGAGATCGCATCGTCAGGCGACTTGAACGCGGTGAGCATGATCCAGACCAGCGGGATCATGGTGATGATGGCATAGAGCACGACCAGCGTGCCGGCAAAGCGCCGCGTCGTGGCCGATGGCTCGACGACCGAATGGGCTGTGGTGGCTGATGTCATCGGCTTTTCACCTTGTTCAGCGCCTTGACGTAGATATTGGCGAGGCCGAAGACCGTCACGAACAGGATGATCGCGAAGGCCGAGGAATAGCCGGTGCGCCAGCTCTCGAAGGCCGCACGCTTGAGCGTGATCGAGGCGACTTCCGTGGTCGATCCCGGCCCGCCGCCGGTGAGCAGGTTGACCATGTCGAACATCTTGAAATTCTCGATGCCGCGGAACAGCACCGCAAGCATGATGAATGGCAACGCCATCGGCAGCGTGATCGACCATAACTGCCGCCATTTCGACGCGCGGTCGACCTCCGCCGCCTCATAGATGTAATCAGGGATCGAACGCAGGCCTGCGAGACAAATCAGCATCACATAGGGCGTCCACATCCACGCATCGACGATAACGATGGCCCAGGGGGTCAGCGTGACGTCGCCCAGCATCTGGAAGGACGAGGCTGCACGGCCGGTGAAGAAGGCGACCACGTAATTGAACAGTCCGATCTGCGGCTGGTACAAGAACGTCCAAAAATTGCCGACGACGGCGGGCGACAGCATCATGGGCAGCAAGATGATCGTGGTCCACATCCCGTGGCCGCGGAATTTCTTGTCGATGAGGTAAGCAAGCCCAAATCCAAGGACGGTCTCGATCACCACCGTCCAGATCACGAAATGCGCCGTCACCTGCATCGCGGCCCAGATGTCGGGATCGGTCAGGATCGACTGGTACCAGTCGGCGCCCAGCCAGATCATCGGCACGTTGGCCCGGTTGGCGCGGTAGTTCGTGAACGACAGATAGATCGTCCAGAGCAGCGGGAAGATATTGATCGCCAGCAGCAGCACGATCGTCGGCGTGATGAAAAGCCAGGCGAGCGTCCTGTCCGACAGGCCCCGGATACGACGCGCCACGCCTGGCCGGACCGGGACGGCCCGATAGGTGATCCGCGAAGAGGCACTCAATTCATTCATTACAGCGACCGATCCTGGCACCCGGCGTCGACACTACGACGAATTCCGGTCATCTCGAAGGAAACCCGGAGCGCGAGCGCTCGCGCTCCGGGCAGCTGATTTCAGAACTTCTTGCCTTCTTCCTTGAAGATCGCCTTCCAGTCCTTCACGAGACCGTCGAGCGCTTCCTGCGCGGTGCCCTTGTCGGCCACCACATAGTCATGCACGCGCTTCTGCTCGGCTTGCAGCAGCTGGGCGTAGGAAGGTTCGGCCCAGAAGTCGACGACCATGCCCATCGACTGCAGGAACTCCTTGGCGAAGGGCGCGCTGTTCGGGAAGCTCGGGTCGTTCAGCACGGACTTGGCGCAGGAATAGCCGCCGAGCGCCCACCACTTCTTCTGGACGTCGCCGCCGGAAAACCATTTGATGTATTGCAGCGCTTCGGCCTGGTTCTTGGAGTAGGAGACGACCGAGATGCCCTGTCCGCCGAGCTGCGTCGCCTGTGCGGCGGGACCGGCCGGATTGACGAAGAAGCCGATCTTGTCGCCGCCGACATTCGGGTCCTTGTAGAGGCCCGGGAAGAAGGCAAAGAAGTTCATCTGCAGGGCGACTTGGCCGGACTTGAAGGCGTCAAGCCCCTCCGACATGTAGGAATTGGAGGCGCCGGGCGGCGTGCAGCACTTGTAGAGCTCCTTGTAGGCCTCGAGCCCCTTCACGGCACTGGCTGAGTTCACAAACCCGTCCATCGCATAGGGCTTCTTCGGATCGTCGTATTTGAAGCCGTAGTCGTAGAGGTAGTTCGAGACACCCATCGTGATGCCTTCGGAGCCACGCTCGGTATAGATCGAGGCGCCATAGACCTTCTTGCCGTCGATCTCACGACCCTGGAAGAATTGCGCGATGTCCTTGAGCTCATCGAGCGTCTTCGGCACCGCGATATCGCGGCCGTACTTGGCCTTGAAATCTTTCTGCACGTCCGGCCGCGCGAACCAGTCCTTCCGATAGGTCCAGCCCACCGCATCGCCCATCGCCGGCAGCGCCCAGTAGTTCGGCGTGTTCTTCGGCCACTCGGAATAACCGACCACCGTGGCCGGCATGTAGTCGTCCATGCCGATTCCTTCCTTCTTGAAGAAATCATTGAGCTTGACGTACTGGCCGTTCTCCGCAGCGCCGCCGATCCATTGTGAATCGCCGATGATGAGGTCGCAGAGCGAGCCGTGCGAATTGAGCTCGTTCAGGAAGCGATCGGCGTAATTGGTCCACGGCACGAATTCGAACTTCATACCAATGCCGGACTTGGCGGTGAAGTCCTTCGACAATTCGACCAGCGCGTTGGCCGGGTCCCATGCGGCCCAGCACAGCGTGATGGTCTTGCCTTGCGCCTGCGCGGAGGTCGTCCCCGCTCCGACACCGAATGCGGCGGCAACAGCTCCGCATGCCACAACAAGCGTCTTCATTGTCCGTTTCATTACACGTTCCCTCCGAGTGGGCCGGCCATCGACATGGCGCGGCTTTCCTACCCGCTCGAATGCCTCGAGCAGAGCGACACAGTCCGTAACGAGCTGAATAACTAAACTTGCGTTTCCTCGCGCCACCCGGATTCTAGAGGCCCGGCAGGCTCGATTTGTTTAGTGAAACACCATTTACTAAACATTGCAAGCGCAGCTTGGCTGGTTATCCCCTCGGCCGCCGGCAAGTTTGGTTTCGTCACGAGTTGATCGCTGTTGCAGACAAGCAGGAGCGTCGCCGGAGCAAGGCTGATCACCAGGTCCAGGTGATGACAGTTAGCTTGATAGCTTCAGATGAATGGCATCGACCAGTAAGCAACGTGCTGGAGCCGGCATTGTTGACGAGAATGTCGATCGGCCCGATCGCCTCTTCAATGCGCGAGATCCCGCCGCGAACGGCCTCGGCGCGGGTTACATCGGAGCTATGACTGCGACGTCATGGCCGCCGGCTCTGATGCTCGTCGCGGCCGCATCCAGTTTATTGCGGTCGCGGTCATTCAGGACGACCGATGCGCCGTGCTCGGCCAGCCCTCGCGCGATCGCAAGCCCAATCCCTTGCGCCGATCCCGTAACCAGCGCGCGTCGCCCGGCGAGATTGAACAATACGAATGCCATGGCTTCTCTCTCACAGCAGGGTGTGGCGTCCGAACTCAGCGAGCGAGCGACTTCTTGATGCCGGCCAGACCGACACGCAGGAACGGGTCGGAGTGGATGTAGAAATACCGCACACCTTGTTCGAGCAGGGAGGGCAACTCGTCCGACGTCACGAGCGTGCCAGCGACCTTACCCGCTGCGCAAATCTTCTTCACGGCGTAGGCAACCCGCTCCATCACGGCCTGCGGACGCGGCTGCCCGAACGGCGGCGCCGGCGGATAACCCATGTTCTGCGAGAGGTCGCCGGGCCCGATGAAGAACACGTCGATCCCTTCGACCGCGAGTAGTTCGTCGATGCCATCGATCGCCTTCGGCGTCTCGATCATGGCAATGACGAGCCGCCTCTCGTGATCGGCCGGGCATGCATAGCGCACCGCATCGACGATCGCGCGCGCCTGGTCTGCGGTATCGACCATCGGCACCATCAGGCCGTCGGCGCCGGCATTGAGATAGCGGATCAGGACCGGCCGCTCATGGGAATGCGGGCGAACGATCGCGGCGCCGCCGGCACCGCGGATAGCTTGGGCCGTGACCCGCACATCCTCAAAGCTCCAGGTGCCGTGCTCGCAATCGAGGAAGATGGCATCGGCTCCGAGCTCGACCAGCCGGACAGCCAGTCCCGAGGACGAGTGATGCGGCGTGAACATGGTGACCGCCTCGCACTTCGCAAGGCGCTCGCGCAACTTGGCTCCGTTCATGGGAATCCTCTTCTCTAGCTCTTCGGCTTGTCGGTGAGGCCCGCGGGCGCGCCGACCCAGCGGGCCGTCTCGATATCCGCGGACGTATCGCGCATGAAAGTCGGGCAGATGTGCAACTCGGGTATCATCGCGCCCTTTTGCAGGCTCGCGCAGAGCAGAACCGCGCGCGCGACGTCGTGCGGATTGAGCATCACGGCGCGTTCGCTATCCAAAGGCGCACGGGCGCGATTATCCATGATCGGCGTGTCGGTCTCGCCTGGGAGGATCGTCGTCGCACGGATGCCCTGATTGCGAAACGTGTTGTGCAGGAAAGTCATGAAGTTCTTCACGCCCGCCTTGGCCGCGCCGTAGGCGGCTCCGCCGAGCAGGTTCGGATTGACGACCGCCAGGGAGGAGACCGTGATGATCGTGCCTTCCTTCCTGGCAATCATGTCCTCCAGCACGGCCTGCGTCAGGTTGAACACGGCGGTAAGATTGACGTTGATCGTAGCGTTCCACTCCGCCTCGCTGATGAACCGCGCGTTGGGCACCTTGCTGGCACTGCCGGCGTTGTTGACGAGGATGTCGACCGACCCGATATGGCCCTTGACCCAGGCAACGATTTCCAAGATCGCATCCCGCGACGCAACGTCGAGCGCGCGAGCGACGGCATTGCCGCCCACCTTCTCGATCACGGACACAACCTCCTGCAGCGGCGCGACACGCCGCCCGGTCAGGACAACCGTCGCGCCTTCCTGGGCGAGCAGAATCGCGGTCTCGCGCCCAATCCCCGTTCCCGCACCCGTGACGAGTGCGATCTTTCCGTCGAGCAGGCCCATGGCTCTCCTATTCGGCGGCCGTCGCCGCCCGGCTTGAATGTTGATAGCCGTAAATCTGCCTCGCGGCCGCGGGCGTAATCAACCCTTCCGCGAGGTCGAGTTCGATCGATGCCGCACTGCGTTCGGACGTCTTGCCCCACCCGCCGCCGCCGGGCGTTTCGACCTGGAGACGATCGCCGGTTTTCAGGACGACCCTGCCCTTGGGGAACTGTGGCTCACCGTTCTTGTGCACCTTGCCGGCAGTGCCGGACTGGCCGCCAACGACACCAAAGCAGGGATGGCGCACGCGCTCGGACGCCAGATAAATGTTCATGGGATTGCGACCGAGGTTGCGCAGCACCACGCGCTGGCCGAGACCGCCGCGGGTCTTTCCGGCTCCGCCGGAATCCGGGATCAGCTCCTTGCACTCGGTGAGCGCCGGCACGGCAATCTCGAACATCTCGATCGCCGTGACTTTGCAGTTGGACGGGAAGCTCAGCGTATCGAGGCCGTCGAATTCGGCACGCGCACCCTGCCCGCCGTGGAAATTCTGCACCGAGCCGTATTGCGAACCATCGTCGCGCCGACCGACGCAGTTGGCGGCCCAGATCGGCGCGCCGCCGCTGTCGCCCATCACCTTGCCCGGCACCACGCCCTCCAGCGCCTTGAAAATCAGCGACGGAATGACGTGCCCAATCAGGTTGCGCGAATTGCCCGCCGTCCATTGTTGCGGATTGAGGATCGAGCCAAGCGGCGCCTCGTCGGTAATCGGGGTGATGCACCCCTCGTTGTTCGGCGTGTCCGGATCGAGCAGGCATTTCAATGCGTAGACCGAATGGGCGTAGCGATAATTGGTCCGGCAATTGATCGAGTGAAGGATCTGGTCGGACGTCCCGGCGTAGTCGACATGGATGGAATCGTCGCGGACGATGACAGCCGCTTTGAGCTTCACGTCAGTGTCGTAGCCGTCGAGCAGGACCTCTGCAGTATAGGTTCCGTTCGGCCATTCCCGAATTGCCTTGCGGGTCTGCGCCTCGGATCGAGAATGGATCGCGTCCGCGAGCTCATCAATGCCGTCGAGATCGTACTCGTCGAGGAATTTCTGCAATTCGCGGCCCATGACGTTGTTGGCAGCGATCATGGATTCCAGGTCGCCTATCACCTCGGTCGGAAGGCGCACGGAAGCCCCAATGATGTCGAGCACATCCTGGTTGGGAACGCCCGCCTTGTGCAGCTTCACGATCGGAAAGCGTATGCCTTCCTCGAAGATGTCGCTCGCTTCGGAATGCAAGGGAGCGCCGCCGATATCGGGCAGATGGGCGATCGAGCCGGCATAGGCCACGACCTTACCCTTCTTGAAGATCGGCGTGATCATCGTCACGTCAGGGAGGTGACCCGTGCCGATCTCGGGATCATTGGTGGCGAGCACGTCGCCTTCCTGCAGGGTCTCGGCCGGAAACTTCGGCAGGAAGTACTTTTGTGCGGCCACCGGCAGCGATGAGATGAACACCGGAATCGACCAGGTGCATTGGGCGAGTGCGCGGCCACGGCTGTCCATCAGCACGGTCACGTAGTCGTGGTTCTCGCGCACGATCGGCGAGAACGCGGTCCGGCCGAGCACGATGTCGGCCTGGTCTGCGATGAAGATCAACCTGTTCCACATCACCTGGAGGTTGATGGGATCGTTGAAGTCGGCGGCGTTCACGGACATGAGGCGTCGTCCTTAGGCGATGTTGATCACGAGATTGCCGTTGATGTCGACGTGAGCGGCGCCACTCGGTCCCACGACCGCGGTCGACTCACGCTGCTCGACGATGGCGGGACCCTGGATTTCCAGGCCGGCTGGCAGTTTGTAATGATCATAGACCGGCGTATCGGTATAGCCGCCGAGCTCGTTGAAGTAGACGGAGCGCGTGCCCTTCCTGGCCTCCGCAGTCTGCCTGCTATGCGGCCGGGCGACCTGATCCTTCTCTCCGCTCGAGCGCAGGCGCCACGTGATGACCTCGACAGAGGAGCCCGCAACAGTCCGGCCGAACAGCTCGCGATACAGTTTGTAGAAATTGTCGAGGAGTTGACCGAGAAATTCGTTCGACGGCAGGCTGCGATCCGGCAAGGCCACCGTGATCTCATGCCCCTGGCCGACATGGCGCATATCAACAGTATAAGTGTTGTTGATCGTCTCCATCGCAACGCCGGCGGCGCTGACGACTTCGGCGCCTTGCGCCGCGAGGTCCCCGAGCAGCCGATCCATCGCGTCGAAATCCCAGTTATCGACCTGCATCGGGAAGCTCGCCGAAAGGTCGACCGCGACCGGCGCTATGAGCAGGCCGATCGCCGAGGTGACGCCGGCACCCGTCGGACAGATGATGCGCTTGATGCCGAGCTTGCGCGCGATGCCATAGGCGTGAACGGGACCCGCGCCGCCGAAGGCGACCATCGGCAGGCTGCGCGGATCGACGCCGAGATCGGTCGCATGAACGGCCGCGGCTTTGCTCATCGATTCATTGACGAGGTCGTGAATGCCCCAGGCGCAGCGGGCAACGCTGACGTCCAGGGAAGCCGCGAGCTTCGCCATGGTCGTCTGCGCCGCGTCCTTGGAGACCTTGAACGAGCCGCCGACGAAGGATTCGGTACCCATGTAGCCGAGCAGAATATCGGCGTCGGTGACGGTCGGCTCGGTGCCGCCGCGCTGATAGGCGGCGGGTCCCGGGAGCGCGCCCGCCGAGCGCGGACCGACGTCGAGGAGGCCAAGCGGATTCTTCGCGGCGATCGAGCCACCACCGGCGCCGATCTCGATCATGCGGATCGACTGGATTTTCAGCGGAAAGCCCGAACCCTTGCGGAAGCGATGATAGTGCGCGACCTCGAGGTCCGTCCCGACCGTCGGCTCGCCGTTGGGGATCAGGCACAATTTGGCGGTGGTGCCGCCCATGTCGAAGGACAGCACGCTGCCCTCGCCTGCGATGCGACCGAACTGTGCCGCCGCAACGGCACCGGCGGCCGGCCCCGATTCAATCAGGCGAACCGGCAACTCGGCGGCACGATGACTCGGTACGAGACCACCCGACGAGGTCATCCAGAGCACCTGGCGATCGATACCTTTCGCAGCAAATTCGCGCTCAAGGTGTGCGACATGGCCCGACATCTGCGGGCGCGTATAGGCGTTGACCACGGTAGTCGAGGCCCGATCGAACTCGCGAACCTCCGGGCAGACGTCCGAGGACAGCGACACGAAGACGTCGGGGTTTTCTTCCCGAAGCAGCGCCGCGATGCGCTGCTCGTGCGCCGGATATTTGTAGGCATGGAGCAGGCACACGGCGACGGACTTGATGCCTTCGTCGCGCAGCCGGCCGGCGATCTCGCGGACGGTCTCCTCCTTCAGCGCCGTTATGACCTCGCCATTCGCCGTGATGCGTTCCACCGCGCCAAAGCTGTGGGCGCGTGTGATCAGCGGATCGGGATACTTGAGGTTCAGGTCGTAGAGGTCATAGCGCCCCTCGTTGCGGATGCGCAGCATGTCCTGGAAGCCGGCCGTCGAGATGAACCCGGTCTTGACACCTTTGCGCTCCAGCACGGCATTGGTGACCACCGTGGTCGCCCCCAACACCTGGAGCTTGCCGAGATCGACCACGTCGCCAAACTGCTCGAGCAATTCGGTCACACCGCGAACGACGGCTTCGGCAGGATTATTCGGCGTGCTCAGCACCTTGTGGAGATGCAGTTCGCCTTGGTCGTCAAGCAATGCGAAATCTGTAAACGTTCCTCCGGTATCGAATGCGAGCTTGGCCATCTTTTTCCTCGAAGCGATCGTCGTGCAGATGACGGGGATTTCCGATCTGTCTGCTGAACCGTACGATCAAGACGTGAATCGAGAACGCCGGCTTCGACGATGGCTGTGAGGGTAGGAAATGCACCCGCTGCTGGCCAACATAACTCCGGTCTGCCGCCATAGGTTTTGCTTATGGCGTAGGCACAGCAACGTTCGGCCGCGGAGAGGCGACAATAGCCGAGGGAGCCCAAATGGATTTTCCGTTTAGACGGAGCGAATGCCCTGCGGATGGCTGCGCATCAACTTTTCCACGACCGTGAGAAGCACGGATCGCGTCGCCAAGGCGGGCTCCGAGAGCGGAAGGTGATCGGACACACACAACGAAACGGTCGCCTCGATGGCGGGACGAACGAGCCTCCGGACCTCAATGCTGCCAAAGCTCGATGCGCTGGCGGCCACGGACGCCGGCAGGATGGTCGAGCCAAGCCCTTCGGTGACCGCCGCTCCGAGCGCCGACACGGATTCGATTTCCGAGGCGACATTCGGCGTCACCCGCGCCCGCGCCAGCGATTCGTCGATCAGGCGTCGGAGGAAATGGCCCTGGCTCGGCAGCAGCAACTTGACGTCGGCGAGCGCCGAAAGCGGGAGCGGCTCATCCGCCTGCTTCTTCACCGTCGGATCAACTCGGGAGACCAAATACAGCTCCTCCCGAAACAACGGCTGAAGCTTGACGCCCTTGATGGGACCGGAGCCGTAGATCATGGCCATATCCATCTTGCCGGTCATGATGAGCTCGCTGAGCACATGGCCGAAACTATCGTTGATATGGACGATGATCTGCGGATGCAGCGCCGACATCTCCTTCAGGATCGGCAGCGACAACGTGCTCGATGCCGAATAGGTCGCGAGACCGATGGAAACGCGCCCGGCCAACGCCTTGGTTGATTGATCGATGTCGATCTGGGCCTGCTCGATCTGCTTCAGGAGCAGTTGGGCATGGCGATAGAGAATGAGCCCCGCTTCGGTCGGGACGATGCCGTGATTGCTGCGCAGAAGCAGCTTGTGCTTGAAATGGCTTTCAAGAGCAGCGATCTGCTGCGACAGCGCCGGCTGTGCGGTCCGCAATAGGCCGGCGGCGCGCGAAACGCTGCCGGCGTCAACGACTTTGACAAAGCTCTTCAGCTTCCTGAAATCGACGCTCATAGGGGCCGAACGCTGGTCCTGAAAAAACAGTCTGGAGCGGCACTATCCTTTATCTAGCCTATTGATTTCAATGAGATTCTTGCCGATACGGCCCGGTTTTCGGATGCAGCCGCGCGCCCCGCGCTCAGGATAGCGCCTTGCAGGCCTTCTCGATGCGGTCGCAGGCTTCCTTGATCGCCTCCATCGAGGTCGCAATCGACAAACGGAAATACGGCGAGAGCCCGTAAGCCGTGCCCTGCACGGCCGCCACGCCGACGTCGTCTCAGCAGATAGAGCACGAAATCGAGATCGTTCTTGATCACCTTGCCGTCCGGCGTGGTCTTGCCGATGACCCCGGCGCATCCGGGATGAGATAGAACGCCCCATCCGGCACGAGACAGGACAGGCCTGGGATCGCATTCAGCCGTGCGCACGCGTAGTCGCGACGTTCCCTGTAGAGCTTGACGCTATTGCGCACGAACGATTGGTCGCTGGTGAGCGCATGGGCGGCAGCCGCCTGGCTGATCGATGAGGGGCAAGACGAGATCTGCGACTGCAGCTTGTTGATCGCGGCAATCAAAGGCGCCGGGCCCGCGGCGTAGCCGATCCGCCATCCGGTCATGGCATAGGTCTTGGAGACACCGTTGGCGAGCAGAACGCGTTCCTTCAGGGCGGGGACGGCAGCCGCCAACGTGGTTGCCGGCTCGTCGCGGTACCAGATCTGGTCATAGATGTCGTCGGAGAGCACCATCACATTCGGATGGCGCAGCAGCACTTCGCCGAGCGCCTGCAGGTCCGATCGCGAATACGCCGCGCCCGTCGGATTGGAGGGCGCATTGAGGATCAGCCAGCGGGTTTTCGGCGTGATGGCGGCCTCGAGCGCCTCCGCCGTCAGCTTGAAGCCTTGGTTTTCGGAGCAGCGCACGATGACCGGCTTGCCATCGTTGGCAATGACCATGTCGGGATAGGAGACCCAATAGGGTGCGGGGATGATGACTTCCGTCCCCTCCTCCACGCTCGCCATCAGCGCAAGAAACAGGATCTGCTTCGCGCCGCCGCCGACGCAGATCTCGTTGTCTGCGTATTCCAATCCAAGGCGCCGCTTGTAGTCGGCGACGATCGCCTTGCGCAGCGCGACGGTGCCGTTCACCGCGGTGTATTTCGTCTCTCCGCGGTCGATCGCCTCATGCGCCGCTGTCTTGACGTGATCGGGCGTGTCGAAATCCGGCTCGCCGATCGCCATGTCGATGATGTCGCGTCCGGCCGCCTTCAGCTCGCGAACCCGCGCGGAAGCTGCCGTCGTGGGGGAGATCTTGATGCGCGAGACGCGCGCAGCCGGCACGAAAATCGTCACTTTGGTCGTCCTTTGGGTTTCGAATGTGTCCGCGCCCGCTCGCGGCGAACGCCGTGAATTCTAGTGCTCGACCTCGATTTCGCCGCGCATGCGGCCCGTGAGGAACAGCTCGCCGAGCTCGTCGTGGGTGATATCCGCAGGCCTGCCGTCCCAGATCACCTTGCCGAGGCGCAGGATGACGGCGCGCTGGGCGACCTCCATGGCCTTCTTGGTGTTCTGCTCGACGAGCAGGATGGTCTGACCGCTCGCGTTGATGCGGAGCAGCTCGTCGAAGACAATCCCGATAGCGCTCGGCGAAAGTCCCACGGACGGCTCGTCGACCAGCAGAATCTTGGGCGCTGAAGCACGGCCATGGCCACCTCCAGCAATTGCTGCTCGCCGCCGGACATATTTCCGGCGAGCGTATTGCGTCGTGTCTTCAGGATCGGGAACAGGTCGTAGACATAGTCCCGCTCGGCCCTCACCTGACTGTCACGCAACGTATAGGCGGCCATCTGGAGATTTTCGTCCACGGTCATCACGGGAAAGTTGCAGCGCCCCTGCGGCACCCACGAAATGCCCTCCGCCAGGATCGCGCGCGACTTGTAGGATGTGATCTCCTTGCCACGCCAGTTGATGCTGCCGCCCTTGATGGTCGTCATGCCATAGAGCGTCTTCAAGAGCGTCGACTTGCCGGCGCCGTTCGGGCCCATTAGCGCCACGAACTGCCCCTGGGGAACGTCGAGATCGACGCCGTTGAGGATGTCGAGCAAGCCGTAGCCGGCGCGCAATCCCTTGATCGAGAGTGAGGGTTCAGCCACCGAGATAGGCCTCCCGGACCGCCTGGTTCTGGACGATGTCGTCCGGCGTGCCTTCCGCAAGTTTGCGCCCCTGGTCGAGCACGACGACGCGCTTGCAGAGGCTCGTCACCACGTCGATATTGTGCTCGATGATGAGAAAACTGACGCCGAAGGAGGTGTTGGCGAGACGGATGCTCTCGACCACGCGCTCGATTAGCTTCGGATTGATACCGGCCATCGGCTCATCGAGCAGAATGAGTTTTGGCTCCGGCATTAGCATGGAGGCGAACTGGATCAGCTTCTGCTGACCGCCCGACAGCTTACCCGCCAGCTGGAATCGCACGTCCCAGAGGCCGGCGATCTTGATCAGCTCTCGCGCGCGCTCCCGCAGCGCCGCGAACTCGATTGCGGGCCGCGGATCCGACGCCGAAGGTCGACCAGATGCCGGGGAAGGTGAACATCTGGCCGGCGATGACGAGATTCTCCTCGACGTCCAGCGCGCCGAATACCACCGTCTTCTGGAACGAGCGCAGCATGCGACCTTCGCGGGCGATGTCGTTCAGCGAACAGCCCGTGATGTCCTGACCATCGAGCTTCACCGCCCCCGCGTTGGGCTTGGCGAGCCCCGTCACGCAATCGAAGAAGGTGGACTTGCCGGAGCCGTTTGGGCCGATGAGTCCGCAAATCTCTCCGCGGTCCACGTGAAGGTCGACCCCGTCGACCGCACGAATGGCGCCGTAAGACTTGCAGAGGCCGGAGATGTCGAGGATCGGGAGCCCGGTCATTTGCGCCTCTCGAGGAAGGACCAGAAACGGCCGATGAGCGGCGCGAACCCGCTCGGAAACCAGAAGACGAGCCCGAGCAGGAAGAAGCCATAGGCGATCATGCGCAGCTCCGGCGTCACGCGAAGTGCTTCCGTGAGCCCGACGAACAGCAGGCTGCCGAAGATGACGCCCGAAATGGTCCCCGCCCCGCCGCCGAGCACGATGATCAGCATCGTCGTCGAATAGTACATCTGGAAGGTGAGCGGGCTGACGACGGTCAGGTAGTGCGCATAGAGACTGCCACCGAGGCCGGCGAAGGCGGCGCTGATCATGAACACGACCAGCTTGTAGTGCCAGGTCGGGATGCCGACGGATTCAGCCAGCGTTTCGTTCTCGCGGATCGCGATCATGTTCCGCCCCGCCGGCGAGCGAACGATGAGGTAGGCGAGCAGCGTGGCAATCGCGGCGATGGCCAGGACCAGATAATAGAAGCCGACCGTGCCGGAGACGGTGAACGAAGCCGGCCCCAGCGCAAAGTAGGGCTTGGGAATGGCCGCCAACCCCATGTCGCCGCGCGTCAGGCTGATCCAGTTCTTGGCGATGGCTTGGCCGATGATGACGAAACCCAGCGTGCACATCACGAACGACGTCGCGCGCAGCCGTAGCGCCGGAATGCCGAGCGGCAGCGCAATGGCACCGGCCGCAAGTCCCGCGGCCAGGAAGTTCACATAGAAAGGTGTGCCGAAATGCACCGCGAGCAGCGCGGACGTGTAGGCGCCGATGCCGAAGAAGGCGGCTTGCGCCAGCGACAGCAGCCCGGTATAGCCGAGCAGCAGGTTGAGCCCGTGCGCCGGCAACAGGAAGATCAGCGCGATGATCATCGCGTGCAACGGATAGTTGCCGAGAAATAGCGGCGCGACACAGGTCAGCGCCGCGAGCGCGAGACCGACGGGAAGGCGGAGATCCCGTCCCGTCGTCGCGGCTGAGAGTTCAGCGGGCGTCATGTTCGGCTCTCGGGCGATCTCGCTCACCTGTCATCACCCCCGATCTAGAAGCGCGCCTGCGCGGAAAAGAGCCCGTGGGGACGCCACATCAAGATCAGCATCAGGGTCGCAAAGCCGACCGTGTCGCGGAATTGCAGGCCGACATAGGTGGCGACCAGGCTCTCGGCGATACCAAGGATCATGGCGGCGACGAACGTGCCGCGCACGTTGCCGAGCCCACCCATGATGATGATCGGCAGCGTCTTGAAGGTGATCAGCTCGCCCATGCCGCCGTAGACGCTCACGTTCACCGGCGCCGTCAGCACGCCCGAAAGCGCGGCAAGACAGGCTCCGAGGATGAACGTCCACAGCGCGATGTGGCGAACATCGATACCCACCACCGCGCAGCACTCGATGTTCTGGGAGACCGCGCGCATGGCCTTGCCCATCCGGCTGTAGGTGACCATCAACTCGAGCCCGACGAACACGATCAGACCGACGATGATGATCAGAATACGCTGTTCGGCCAGGGTGAAGCCAAGAACGCTCACCGGCTCGATGTAACCGCCGGAGAAGAACTTGTAGCTGCCGCCGAACAGCAGGATGACCGTGTTCTGCAGGATCAGCGCGACGCCGAGCGTGGCGAGAACGCCGGCTTCGGCCGGCGCGCCTACTATCCGCTGCATCACGAAGTTGCCGACCACGACGGCGATGACCGCCGTCGCAACCACGCCGATCACGACCGCGACCGGATAGGGCAGATCGAAATAGTCTATCGCGAACCAGGCCCCGAAGGTCCCGAGCATGTAGTATTCGCCGTGGGCGAAATTGATGGCTCGCAGGACGCCGAAGATCATCGTCATGCCGACGGCAACGATCGCGTAGACCGATCCGGAAACGATGCCGTTAACGACCTGTTCGATGATCGTGTAGAACATGGGGCCACCGTTTCGCGGGCTTACTTGGGATAGTCAATCTCGGCCTTGTAGGCGCCCTTGATCACGGGCTTGCCGCCCTCGATCTCGACTAGGATCATCGGCAGGCGCGCCTGGTTGTGATCGTCGAAGGAGACCTCGCCGACCGCGCTATCATAGTGGATGCCGGAGAGTGCGGCCCGGACTTTCTCGCGATCGATGCTCTTGGCCTGCTCGATCGCCTTGGCGAGCAGGTGCACCGTCTCCCAATGCACGTAAGCGTGATTGTTGGGAGCCTCGCGGTATTCGGCCGTGAACTTCTCGACGAAGGCCTTGCTCTTCGGAGAGTCGTACCCCGGAAGCCAGGCTGCGGCCTCGATCGCCCCCTCCATCGCCTTCGGCGCGGCCTTGATGGTGCTCGCGGTATTGAACTCGGCATTGCCGATCAACGGGATCTTGCCTGCGATCCCGACTTCAATCATCTGGCGCCCGACGATGGGCGCGGAATCGGCATTGCCGTACATGATGATGGCCTGAGCGCCGGAATCGCGGATCTTGGAGAGCACGCTGCGGAAATCCACCTCGCCCTCCTTGTAATAGTCTTCCGTCAGGATCTCGCTCTTGAAGCGCGGCAGGTATTTCTTGGTGAACTGAATGGCGGCGCGGCCGTAGTCGCTGTCGACCGAGAGCACGGCGTATTTGGTGTATCCCTTCTTCTCGGCCGCGTATTGCAGCACGAGCAGTGAGCGGTTCTCGTCGGTCGGATAGTTACGGAAGGTCCATTTGAAGCCACCGACGCCCGCCTTGTAGGTGATCATCGGGTTGGACGAGGCCGCGTTGAGAAGCAGGACGCCGGCGTCCTCGACGACCGGCTGCATGGCCAGCGTCACGGAACTCGAGACGTCGCCAATAATGAAGTCGACCTGATCCTGATCGATCAGACGGCGGGTCGCCGAGACACCCTCGACCGGCGTGCCCTGGCTGTCCCCCGGCATGACATTGATCTTGCGTCCGCCCACGCCGCCCGCATCGTTGATTTCCTTTGCAGCCATCTGGGCGCCGCGCAGCGAAAAGGCCCCGTACCGGGCGTTCGGGCCGCTCATCGGCGCGACGAGACCCAGCCTGACCGCGCCATCTTCGCTTCGCGCTGCAAAGGCGCCGGAGGAAGCGGTCTGGAGTCCAATCAGCGCGGCTCCGATGCAAAACCCACGTCGGCTCAACTCGATCGTCATTTCCCCGCTCCGCTGCTGCTACCAAATGATGCGACCGCGAACCCCGCCACTTCAGTGGTCTTGCCCTTGGAATTTTTTGTTGCGGCCGACGGCAAAAAATAGATTTACGTTTGATGACAGGGGAAGCACGACTGTAGTCTGCCGCCATAGCGAATTCTTATGGCCGTCCGGGGCCTCGGGACGGGCGTTGGTCCCGGCTGCGGTCTAAACTCTGCTCCCGCGCGTTGATCTTCACAATGCTTTCGGATTGGCTGAGGCGACCGGCCGAAATTGGCAACGGCGGAGTCAAAACCTGCTTGATTTTCAACGAAAAAGCTCACGTTTCGAAAACGGACAAAATGCTTTGCAGCAAATTCGATAGCTTGGTAGCCGTTTCGAAATGAAGAAGCCGCCTTTGCGGAGCGGATCAACTGCCAAAGGTTGGCGAGCCCGCGCGCCCGCCGACCCGGAAGAAGAACGCGTCAGCACGTGACCTTCCCACCTTCCCAAGCGCCGTTGCTGGCCGTGACCATGGCCTGGATCAGTCCCGCCCCACTCCCAGAGTTGCGATGGGCGCGTGTGAGCGCCCATCAGCCAAGTATGAGGATCCCGCGCGCCGCTTTTCAGCGCAGGATTTCCTGCAGCACCTCGCCGTCGACCTGGCGGGGCTTGACATCGAGGAGCCGCATGATCGTCGGCGCCACGTCGACGTTGCGCATGCGCGAGATCGTGGTCCTCGGGCGGATCTGCGGGCCGACGGCGATGAAGGTCGCGCTCATCTCCGTCAGCTCGGGATCGTGGCCATGGGCACCGTAGAAGTTCGGCATCGACAGCGTGGTCGTCGCCGCATTGAATGGCGCATCACCGAGGCGGGCGACGCCGGGGTTCTGGATGCCGTCGAAGTTGTAGCCCGGAGCCATCAGCGCGAACACATCGCCAAAATCCTGGCTGATGGTCTTGCTAGTGCACAGCCCGGTACCGTCTTCGCAGTGCAGCGGCCGGGTTTCGACCACCGTGAATATCCGCCCGTTCCTAAGCGAAAAGTTGAACCGCGAGTTGGGATCGACCGCGTTCTTCACCGCGTCGGCGATCTGCGTCACCAGCGCGTTGTAGGTCGCCGGATCGACGGTGCCGCCCTGCTCGCGGTTCTGCAGATTGACGTAGATATTGACCGCCGGCCCCGAGGTGCGGATCGCCACCTTGCTGGTGTCGATGCCGGCATTGTGCAAAATGTTGGTCATGCTCACCGAGGTGTGGAACGGTGCGAAGCCGTGATCCGACACCACGAAGATGTTGCTGTCACGGCCCGCAGCATCGATGATCCGCTTCACCGCCGCGTCGGCGGTCTGATAGGCGAAGCGGATGTAGGACGCGTACCGCGCGACCTTGGCGGGATCCTGGTTGTCGCCGATCGAGTTCGGGTCGGTCGAGCTGGTGCCCTGGCGGCTGTCGGTGAGCAGGAACTGGTGCTCGGAGCCGTCGGGCTGCTCGATGTAGACCATCACCAGGTCGGCGTCGGGATGCTTGCGGATCGCGTGCTCGGCGATGTTCGCCTGGTAGCGCACGAAGGTCTTCACCATGTCCTCATACATCGCCTCGATCTCGGTATCGGGGAAGTTGGTGAAGCCCGGACTCAGCCGCTCCGGAATGCGGAAGTCGGCCTGCGGACGCCAGAACCCGATATTGTTGTTAATGTCGTCAACATCGGCCAGCACCGCCGCGTTGCGCGGGATGAAGTTGGCGCCGTAGCGGGCAAAGCGCACGACCGACAGATCGGGCGCAAGCGCCGAGACGAAGTATGCGGCACCGACCTTGGCCCCGCTGCCCTCGAAGAAGAACGGCGCATTCGCGCTGCCGACCTTGGCGTAGGCCGGTCCGGTCGACGGCGCGTGGAAAGGTCCTGCCGTGATGCCGCCAGTCGTGTCGAAGAACACCAGGGTATCGTAGTTCACCGTGTTGTCATTGGTGGTATCGAGCGCCGCCACCCGGATCGCATACTTGACGTCGAACGTGGCGGCATTGGTGCAGGTCGCGGTCGGTGCCGACGCGCACGAGAGCGTCTCGATCGCCGTCGGCGTCGCCAGCACCGGGCTGAACGAGAAGTGGCCAGCCACCTGGAGCGCCGCGGCGATCGCAGGATCGGGCGCGAAGTCGGCCTGGGACAGCGAAAAGCCCCGCGCCCCGATGCCGCCAAACGCCCCGAATGGCACGGTGTAGTCGGTGACGCGGGTCGGCTGGGCTGACTGCACGACCGTGTTGTTGATGGAGATGTCGGCGCCGTCGCTGCCCGGCCACGTCGCGGTGATCACCTTCTTGCCCTGCTGACGCAGCTGTACCCACAGCGGCACGGCTGTCGGCTGCGACGTAGGACCGAGCGGGCTCAGGCGATAGCCGCCGATCGGCGCCCCGAAGCCGCTGATGCTTGATGAGATCGGCGCGACGATCGCCTGGAAAGTGTTCGAGGGAATGTCGTTATGAACGGCCGTCGAGCCGGTGGCGATCTCGATGTGCGACACTGCCGTGAGCGACGGCGAGGCAGTCACGTTCTGCTCCGCAATCGCGCCATGATGGCTCAGCCACGCCAGGCCGCCGTCACGCGGCAGCACGCCCTCTTTGATAAATTTCTGAATGAAGTCGGGCTTGGCACCGTCGAGCGAGATCAGCACCACCCGCCGCGGCTTGCGGCCATGGCCATGCTGGTCGTTGCCATCATCGGCGCGGGCCGGTGCCGCAACGCCGTTCAGTGATAGAGCAAGCGACATCACCGTTATCGAGACAAAGGTCTTTAAATTCATAACAACGCCCCATGTTCGCTGCGCGACTACGTGGATTTGTCGGGAACGAGAGGCAATGATTAACGGGCTCGCCTAACGCGCATGTGACGTTCAGGCGATGTGCGTAAGTGGCGGCGACGCCGCCGCGAGCTGGCAAGGTGCGCAACAAATTCGGCTGTTCGAATATAATTGCGGCCGGATGGAAAAACGCATTGACGACCAAGTCAAATCCTGCGTGAAGTCTCATGCCCCGCACTCGGTCGGGGAAGGCCTCTCGCACCTCTTTGCAATCTTTTTCCCATGATCACAGCCGTCAGCTTCGCCTTCCTTGGCATCGCAGGCGCTGGGCTTGCATGGATCGACCTGCGGCGCGGCATTATTCCCAACTGGCTAAATCTTGCGCTTGCGGTGGCCGGGTTTGTCAGGAGCGCGATCCTCAATGGCGGGACCGCTGCATTCAGCGCCGCCGCGCAAGCTGTCATCGTTGGCGCGGTCATATGGCTGCTGCGTCGATTTTATTTCATGCTTCGGCAAGTTCAGGGGCTTGGTCTCGGCGACGTCAAGCTGCTTGCTGCGTCCACCATCTGGATCGGCATTGTGGGCGTTCCGACGCAGCTCCTTATTGCGTCGTTGTCCGCACTCGCGGCGGCTGGTGCGATGCAGTTCGCGGGCAAAACCATGACACGGCAGACGTCGCTTCCATTCGGTCCTTTTCTTGTTTTTGGCCTGGTGTTCACGCTCGCGCTTCAGCAGGCCGACTGGATTGATTAGTCCTGTTCGGCTCGGTCCGGCGGCTTTTGGCTTCCCTGCGCAATCGTGCTCTCAGCTTGGACACGGGCAGGTGCGGCCGGTCCGGTCCCGGGCTGCGGCAGGTTCAGCGTTGCGCTCTGCTCGTCGCGCACGAGCGTGACCTCGCGGCCGTGCACTGAGCGCAGCTTCCAGCCCTGATACTCCTCGCCTAGCCTGAGGCGCATAGCCGCCCTGGTGGTATGATCGACAAAAATCGCAAAACTCTGATCATCGCCGGCGATCGTGCCCACCAACGATAGTGGCGGACGCTCCATCGGCGGCGGCTTGGGCGGCGGCGGTGGCGGTCTTGTCGCCGGCACCGCGGCAACCGCTGGCGGCGGTGGTCGCCGCGACGGCGAAAAGACCGGCCGCTCGCGCGTGTTCGACAAGGAGGTGAGCGGGATCGCCCACAGCGGATTAGCGCTCACCGCACGTTCTGGTGCTGAGGGGACCTGGGTGGGCATCATGGGCGTGACCACAGCTCCGGGAGTGGCGTGATTATCCCAGGGTGACGGATCGGAGACTATTCCCGTGCGGCCCGGACCGGGGGCATCAGCGCCGGAAAAATCCGTCGGCAACGCCAAAGCCAAGCCTGGGACGGCGAGCGCAGACGCCAGCAACAAGGTGGCGCAAAGCGAATGTGGTCCCGTCGCGGCGTGCTTTTTCATTTACTACCTCGCCACTGGCCAGAGACAGCGAGCAACACCCGCAACTTTCCTTCGCCGGAACCAGAGAAACTGGACGGCGATTGCACGACCAGCTGATCGACAAACAGGAACGGCATGCCGGCCTCCAGATCGTACAGCAATTGCTGCAGGCCAGGCTGATCAATCTCGCAGCTTGCGATCATGGATAAGAAATCGGCCTTCGTGCCCTTCAGGTCGACCTGGGAAGATAACACGTTACCGCCGAGCCTGGTCACCGCAGCAGTGACGCGCTGCAAGAGCGCGGCGCCTGCAATCGTCACGGTCGTACCTTCAAGGAATGGCGAGCCGGATCGCGCCGCAGCGGCGGCATCCAGGGCGCGCGCGGACATAGGCCGTCGTCCTTCGAGTTGTTCGAGCATCGCTGCCGATGCCGCGACTTCGGCGCGCTCACCAAGCAAATCGGCCATCGAGCTTGCAATCACGAACACCAACAGAGCCGCGATTGTGAAGTAGAGTGCTGCTGCGGGGAACGGTCTGGACAACAATTTCAGCAAGGTTGCTGTCTGATTCATGAGCCGTCCCCGAAGTAAGGCGTCATGCGAGCCTCGATGTGGAAGCGTTCACCCGGATCGCTTTGGCCTCGCGTGGTCGGCGCAAAGAAAGTGGCGCGGGTGAAGTGCGGCGACTGCTCGATCAACCGGATCAATGACGGTGCATCCTGCGTCATTCCGACCACCTGCATCTTGTCGCCTTCGACCCGCAGCTCGGTCACATAGGTGGTATCCGGCAACACACGCGATACTGCCTCGAGCACCACCACACTCGATGGGGTCGTCTGCTTGAGCTTGGCAAGCAATGTCTCCGCCGATCCGCCCGTTTGGTTGATCCGCAAGGCGGCGCGACGTTGCGCGATGTGTTGCTGCAGCTCGTGCTGCTCCGCGTCGAGCATGCCACCGACATAGGTGGACACAATAAGCGAGGCCGCCGCCCCTGCTGCCGCGAGGCCCAACCCGAGCCGCAATAGCCTGGGCACATCGACCGTGCGGCCGGCGCCGCTCGGCTGAGCCTCGAACAGCCTGATGCGCGTCCCCTCGCTTTCCGCCTCGTGGAGGTCGACCAGACCAGCCACGGATGAAACGCGGAGATCGCCGGCCAGTCTAACCAGCGGCTCGATCTTTTGTCTTGACGTTGCCGCCAACATCAGTCCGATCCGTTCATTCGCGAGCGGGGCCGGCGGACTGGTGCCGAACACGGCGTCGCTCGCGGTCCATGGCGTCAGACGATCGATCTGCGTCCGGATCATGCCGTCAAGAAAATCCGCCGCCTGTTTTGGGAAATCGAGCGGACGGACCAGCACGTGATCCCGCCTCATCACGATATCGAGTTGGCTGCCACGTAGCGCGGCTGCCCACTCAGGCGGCACAGCAGGTTCGGGACGGTTCTGCACCAGCCGGAACGACAGCTCAGGCAGGCTCGCGCCCGTTCCCGTCGAAGTGACCCGCGCGGTGAAGCCGTTCCCCTGCCCCTCGATCAAGACGATCTGCCGCCGTCGCACAAGCTTCGCACCGACCGCATCGATTGCGGCCGCCACAGCTGCCATCCACGTCGCAAACAACTCCTTGAGTTCCGAAATCATCGGTCACAGCTTTCTGTAGGCTTGCGAGCTCACATCGCCTTGCCACGACAGCACTCGATAGAGCTCCGTGTCGCCACCCAACCTGATCACCATCTCAGAGGCCGTGTGGCGGCCGTTGGGAAAGCGGATTAAAGTCAGGATGCGATAGGCCTTGCTCTTTTCTGCGTTAGCGCTCGCCCTGGCCGGGCCAAGCGCTGCCGCGATGGCGCTGCGGTCACTTCCGATTTGCGCACGCTCACTGAGAAATTGTTTGAGGATCAGCGGCGTCATGCCGGGCAAGGCCGCTATCACTTCCGGCGCCGCAATGGTTGCGTCGATGCCCTCCGCGCCGCTAAACACGGTGACAAAGGGCAGCGCACGCTGCACGAGTGCCGGGGCCAGACCGAGCACCAGGCCGAGCTCATTGACATGCGCGAAGGGCGCCTGACGCGGCGAGTAGGCGCGGCCCGCGGCGCGATAGAGCGCTTCTTCATTTGCGGCGGTCTGCGCCGTCGCGCGGCTCCGCCAGGCGACGATGCGCTCAGCGCCCTCGCGAGCATCCTCGGCCGCCGCACCAAGCGCGGAGAGAAGCCCCTCGAGCAGTTCCTTGGGCGCTCTGTTGAGATCGACGCGGGAGGTCTCCGCAATAAAAGATACCGCGAGATCGGCGCCATTCAGCCGCATGCGAAAGGCGCCTTGCATCGGACGCGCCTCTTCGGCGCCGAGCTGCAATCGATAGGCTGTCAGTTCAGCGCTTGCAGATACCAGCGCCTCCGTCTGCAAGGCAACGTCGTTGAGCGAAAGCGCGCGCGCCGAGCTTGACAGGTAGGCCGAGAAGATCATCGCAAGCGCGGCAAGTGCTGCCACTAGCCATAGCACGGCCACCAGCACGAACCCTTGCTGGGAGGAACGCCCTGCGCTGTGCCCGGCCAACCCCGTCACGATCCGTCCTGCTTTCTTCCGGCGCTACTGGCGCCGCCATTGTTCTTCGCCCCCTCATCCGCGCTTTCCTTGACCGCATCGTCCGCATCGCCTGCCGCTGCATCGATGTGGACCGGCGCCACCGAGGAAGCTGACAACATCCGCCCGGTCGCGCCATCGCGTATCGTCAGCATGATCGTGACCGGCAACTTTTCCTGCCCCTTCCAGCTGTCCCGGAAAACGCGATCCGGACCGGCGTAAGAGAAAGACAGGCGCAACGGAGAGCGCAGCAGCACCACCGGATCGGACAGATGTATCTGCTCAGACGGCGACGCGCCGGCCGGCAATGGCCCGAAGGGCGCGCGGGAGCGCACGGTCACCATCCGGCCCCGATCGTCGGCTTCCCCGATCCGCACGACGTCGAGCCCGATGCCGCTGTTGGGACCGAGCGCCGTGCGCACGAAGGTGAGCGCGAATGCCGAGCCGTCGAACAGCGGCCGCGGCAGCTCGCGGCTGGCCGGCACGAATTCGGCGGCCGCAAGATCGCCAGCGATCCGCTGAATGGCGATGCCGACCTGCTCGGTCTCTTGAACGCGGTCGATGCCGCGATTCCAGTTCGGCAGCCACTGTGCCGTGATGTTCGCAAGCGCCGAGAGTATGAGCCCGGTCAGTGCAAGTGCCACCAGCGCCTCGATCAGCGAAAATCCCGATTGGCCGCTCTCTGTATTCCTGCTCATGTTCGATGCTGCGGCCTCGGTATCAAGCGCACGGTTTCGATGTCGACCGTCGCCCCGCTGGCTGCGCGGACGCGAATCCTGACCAGTTCGGGTATCCAGGCCACCCGCTCGTCGTTGGCCTCCCAGCCGCCGGCAAGCGGGCTGACATCGACCTGCCAACGGTAGTTGCGGAGCTGGCCGGACAAGCTGCCGGGACTGATGTCCTTGCGCGGCGGAATGGCCGTCGCCAATACGGTCTGCGCGGTTTGCATCAACGCCAAGTGATCCTCCAGCGCCCGCACGCTCCGGGCGTTGGTCGACATGACCGATCCGATCGCCATGATGCTGCCAGCAACGACCGCAAGCGCGATCAGCACCTCGATGATGGTGAAGCCGGCCTCATTCCGGTCAATTGGCGATTTTGGAGCGGGAGACAATTTCGATTCTTCCGGTCAGCCAGTTGACGCGAATTTCATAAGCCGTGTCGAGCCGCGCGAGTGCGATCGTGCCACCACAGGACATGCCGTCGGCAAAGAAGCTGATGGTCGAAAGCGCAGGCCGCTGGCGACAGGTCTGCGGCAGCAGCGCGTCGAGACGAACGTCATCGGGAACCCGGATGATCCTGCCGGATGCGCCGGATCGGATCGCGCGGGAGGGCGCGTCGACCGTCGTCGCAACATTGGCGCCGCGTGCCACTGCGGCATTTCGATCGCCTTTGAGCAAGGTTGCCGTTTCCAGCGCGTAGGCCTGCAGGCGAGAGCGCGAGGTGTGACGGGGCACAAACGGCATCAGCACGGAAGCGAGCATCGCGATCAGTGCAATGACACACACCATTTCGAGCAGCGTAAAGCCACGTTGCGGCGTATCATTCATTGCTCGCGCTCGTCATGTTGTTCAGCGAGATATCCGCGGCGGCAGCGCTGCCTCCTTCCTGGCCGTCGGAGCCGTAGGAGATGATGTCGTAGGCGCTGTGCTCACCCGGCGCGCGGTAGACGTAGGGGTGATTCCATGGATCGTTCGGAACTACGCTGCCCTTCAGGTAAGGACCGTTCCAGGCGGCAACACCGGGCGTCCGGCGCACCAGGGCGGTCAGCCCTTCCGCGGTTGACGGGTAGCGGCCGGTGTCGAGATTGAACAGGTCGAGCGCGCTGGCAAAGCTCTGCATCTGGATCTTCGCCGCCTTGACCTTGGACTCGCTCAGATAATTCAGCACCCGTGGGCCGATCAGGCCCATGATCAAGCCGATGATGGTGATGACGACAAGCATCTCGACCAGCGTGAAGCCCTGCTCGCCGTGCCTGCGCGCATCCCCAATGGCACACTGCGCAATTCTGACCGAAGGCTGCTTCGACATGGCGACTAGTCCTCACATTCATCCGACGAGTTGCGTGACCGACAGAAGGGCTGTCATCACGGAGACAATCAGCCCGCCGACAACGGCGCTGATTGTCACGATTGCCAGCGGCCCGATGATGCCGACGATGCGGTCGAGGCTGCGCTGCAGTTTGGCTTCGTAAAATTCCGCCACGCGACCGGCGAGCGTCGGCAACTGGCCGGTTTCCTCGCCGAGCCGCAGCATGCGAAGTGCCATCGGCGGCAGGCTCATCGAAGCCGAAAGCGCTTCGGACAGTTTGCCGCCGTGCCGCACGCGGTCGGCGGCCTCGCTCCACGCGTCGACCTCTCCGGTCACCGCCATGATGTCGACCAGGATGCGCAGGCTCGCGGTCAGGCTGACGCCGCTGCCGAGCAGGACGCCGAGATTGCGACAGAAGAGGCTCGTCCGGTAATAGCCGAAGATGCCGGCGATGCCCGGCATTCGCGCCAGGCCGCCGATGACGCCGGTTCTCGTCCCTGGTCGACGCGGCAGAGTCCACGCCGCGGCAACCAGGGCTGCGCTCGCCAGCATTAGCGCCGTGCCGTTCGCGCGCATGAACTCCGAAATCGAGATAAACATGCCGAGCGCAGAGTCCGACCTGCTGCCGAAGTCCTGCAGCACGCTGGAAAATTGCGGGAGCACGAACAACATGAAGAACAGCATGACGCCGATGGCTGCAATCAGCACGAAGAGCGGATATTGCATGGCATCGGCAAGCCTGCGGCGCATCTGTTCGGCGCGCGCGCGCTCGGTACCGAGCATCTCCAGGACCTGATCCAACGTACCCGACAGTTCACCCACCCGCACCAGCGCGACATACATCCGCGGAAACAGCGCGGGGTGCGTCGCCACCGCATCAGCCAGGCTCTCCCCGCTCAGCAGCGCACCCCGCAGCTTGCCCACCACCGGCCGGAGGCGGCCGACATCGGCGTCGCTCGCGAGCAGTTCAAGCGCATCGTCGAGGCGCGCGCCCGCTTTCAGCAACAGCGCAAGATCGCGGGTGAAGGTCGTCACTTCCGCCGCGCTCGGCTTGTTGAACCGACCCCAGCCTCCGGACGAGGCGATGCGCTTCTCCTCGACGGTTTCGATCGGCAGCAAGCGAAGATACTCGATCCGGGCCGCGACCTCAGCGGCAGTCGGCGCCGAGATCGTGCCGTTTACCAATTCGCCGGTTTGCGTCAGTGCTCGGTAGCGGAAATTTGGCACGAGCTATCTCACGGTCGTAACGCGCAGGATTTCCGCAGGCGAGGTCACTCCAGCGCGGCACTTGGCGATTCCGTCGTCGAGCATCGTGGTCATGCCGGCGCGAATGGCAGCCTGATCGATCCTGAGTCCGTCAGCGTTGTCTCCGATCAGTTCGCGCAGCTCGTTATCGAGCTCGAGGATCTCGAACACTCCGAGCCGACCACGATAGCCTAGGCCGGCGCAGCGTTCGCACCCGCGCGGTTGATGAATCGTCTCGCCTTCCTTGAAGCCAAGCGAGACAAGCCGTGGATCTTCGGCGAGGTCATCCCCGCTCAAGACGATCGGCGCTTTGCAGCGATCGCAGAGCTGGCGAACAAGACGTTGCGCGATGACCGCCCGCAAGGTCGAGCGCAACAAATACCCTTCGACGCCGAGGTCGAGCAGGCGTGGTACCGCCGCAGCTGCCGTTTCGGTGTGCAGGGTCGTGAGAACGAGGTGCCCCGTCAGCGCCGCATGGACAGCGACATGTGCAGTTTCGGAGTCGCGCACCTCACCGACCATGATGACGTCGGGGTCCTGGCGCACGAAAGAGCGCAGTGCGTTCGCAAAGGTCAACCCGATCACAGGCTTTACCTGCGACTGATTGACACCCGGGATTTCATATTCGACCGGATCCTCGATCGTCAGAATTTTGCGGATCGGCTCATTCAGTACCGACAAGATAGTGGCGAGCGTTGTGGTCTTGCCGCTGCCGGTCGGTCCGGTGATAACGACCATGCCATGGGGCAGCTTCAAAAGTCGCCTCAGCTTGGCTTCGTCGGTCGGCGCGAAACCGAGCTTATCGATCACCAGCAGCCCGCGATCTTTCGGCAGGATGCGGATCACGGCGGACTCGCCGTGCTGGGTAGGCATGATCGCCACACGGATATCGATGTCACCGCGGCTGACGCGCAGGCGCGCGGCGCCGTCCTGCGGCAGGCGGCGTTCGGCAATATTGAGGCTAGCGATTATCTTGATACGCGAGATCACAGCTTGCGGCAGCACGCCAGTGGGAGCCGCAATGGGCCGCAGCATGCCGTCGATCCTCAGCCGGACCACAAGGCCAGCCAGAAACGGCTCGATGTGGATATCGCTCGCCCTGAGCTCGATGGCCTTTTCGAGCAGGTCATTGACCGCGCGCACGACGGGGGCGCCGCTTGCGAGATCGCGCAGGCTCTCGATGTCATCCTCGCGCAGCTGGCGAAGACTGCCCGCCTCATCCCGGCCGCTCAGAACCTCGTCCGAAAGCTGTCGGTCCAGGACAATACCGAGATCTTCGAATGAGGCTGCGGTAATCTGAAGGTCGGGACCCAGCACGATTTCGGCTGCCCGCCTTGCCGCCTGATCGCCCGGATCGGCCATGGCGAGCTCAACGCTGTCTTCCGTCGTCCGATCAGGGATAGACCAGCGTTTCCCGAAGAAACCGCTGCGAGAACGCGGCGGTCAGTGGCGTGGATGCCAGCAAGTCCTGCAGCGTCACGCGTTTGAGGCCAAAAAAACGAGCCGCCTCGTCGGCGAATTCGCCGGCCGACAGATCGGTAGCCTCCCAAAGCTTGACCTGTGCGCCGGAGGGCAAGCTGGCTTGCTGACCGTCGCCCGGGTGGCGGCCCCCGCTCTCCTGCTCAGCCTCTTGTGCCTGAGGCATTTTCAGGTGCCGAGCCCGGCGAAGATGCTCGACGAAATGCGATGAGTAATGACCGGTCATGCCTGTTTCCAGTCAAACTCCTGGCGTGAGCGAATAAGAATAAAGAGGCGCCAGCGCTGCCAATGATCGCCGGAGATAGAGTTATTGACCCCCAATGTGACACCTGTACGAAGCCGCGGACATCGTGGACAACTCATACCAAGAGTGGTCGCATCAGCCTGGTAAACATTACTGTCATATTTCCCGCTTAAGGGATGCGTACTGGTCCGGATCGGCGACGGCACGGTCCGAGACCCGCATGTTCAAGAGTGGGATCGGCGAAGGTATGGTGCGTATCGGCAATCAGGGCCGATCCCGGATGATTGCGCGCAGCATCTGCGTGGCGGCATTGATACTTTGCGCCGCAGCTGTACTGTCATCGTGCAATTTCGTGAGCGTCGGAGCTCCGCCGCCGGCGGAAGTCGACGTGCTCGACAAGGTGCGCTCGCTAGACATTCTGCCCCGGCAGACCCAGAACGTGAACGCCGTGCAGACCAATGCCGGCGAACGCAGCCGCGCCGCCGTCTATGAGGGGACGATCATCTCCGATGTCGCGGAAGTACGCGCGCAACGGCCGGCGACCGGCAACGGCTACGACCTCAATTTCGAAACGACACCGATTGCGACCGTTGCAAAAGTTGTCCTGGGCGACATCCTCAATACCGGCTACACGATCGACCCACGCGTGCAGGGCACGGTGACACTGGTTTCTGTTCGCCCCGTCGCAAAGTCAGACATCGTCTTTGTACTCGAAAATGCGTTGCGGCTCTCGGGCGTCGTGCTGGTCCGCGACACGGCCGGATATCGGCTGACGCCACTTGGCGATGCCGTCGGGTCCGGACAGATGGACGCGCAGGTCGCCAGTGCCGAGCCGGGCTATGGCGTCTCGATCGTGCCTCTACAATACGTGTCGGCACCGACCATACTGAAGCTGATGGACAGCTTTGCCACCAAGCCTGGCATGGTCCGCGCAGATGCAACGCGAAATCTCCTTCTGATTCAGGGCACTGGCGGCGAGCGCCGCACCGCTGTCGAAACCGCCATGAGCTTCGACGTCGACTGGATGCGCGGCCAATCCGTCGGCATCTTCCCGGTCAGCAACAGTGCGCCGGAACCGATCATCTCCGAACTGGAAAAGATCATGGATTCCGGCGAAGTCGGGCTCAGCCAAAGCCTCGTCAAGCTGCAACCGATCAGCCGGCTCAATGCCATCATGGTCGTCAGCCGGAAGCCCGCGCTTCTGCGCACGGCTGCGACCTGGATCAAACGGCTCGACCAAGCGGATACCGCGCGCACCAGCGTGCACGTTTACCGCGTCAAATATGGCGAGGCCCGCCAGATTGCGCAGGTGCTGACGGAGATGTTTGTCGGCGGGTCATCGGCCTCGCTCGAAAGCGCCGACAATCAGCTCGCGCCGGGATCGGGGTCAACGACGACGTCCAGCCCGGCCGACCGCCTGTCGCTGAACGCGAACTCCCCCACTTCAACCGGCGGCTTCGCCTCGCGCCCGTCCACCGGCATGAGCGGGGCCACACCGCAAGGGTTCGGCCAACCGCAGCAGGCGAACGGGAATTCACCCAATGGCAGCGCGCTCGATTCCCGAAGCACCGGCAGCACAGGACAACCGCTGATGCCGGGCGTACGCATCACGCCTGACACCGTCAACAACACCCTTCTGATCTATGCCGATCAGGGCAACTACAAGATCATCGAAGCCACCCTGCAGCAGATCGATCGTCCCGCTCTGCAGGTCGCGATTGATGCCACGATCGCGGAAGTCACGCTCAACAACGAGTTGAACTATGGGGTGCAGTTGTACCTGACCAGCCGTGATTTCGGCCTGCGGCCGGACAAGGGCTCCGTTCTGAACACCCAATCCACCCAGGCGCCGGGCACGACAACGAGCTCGGTCGCGGGTGCCGTCACCAACGCTTTTATCAACCGCGCCTTTCCCGGGTTCAACTTCCTGGTCGGTTCAGAGGCGCAGCCGAGCGCTATTCTCGACGCGCTGCATTCCGTTACCAGCGTGAAAGTACTGTCCAATCCGTCGCTGGTCGTTATCAACAACCAGGCCGCAACGCTTCAGGTCGGCGATGTCGTGCCGATCTCGACCGGCAGCGCCACGGTGCTGACCACGAACAATACAGTCGTCAATACGATCGACTATCGAAACACCGGCATCATTCTCCGCGTATCCCCGCGCATCAACGTCAACGGCAATGTCAGGCTCGAGGTCGAGCAGGAGATCAGCAACGTCTCGCCTGCGACCGCTGCGAGTCTGACGCCGACCGTATCCCAACGCCGGGTCAAGAGCTCGATCTCGGTGGCCACGGGACAGACGGTTTTGCTCGCAGGGCTGATCAGCGAGCAGCAGAACGGCGACCGCAACGGCATTCCGCTGCTGGATCAGATTCCGGGAATCGGCGACGCCTTCTCGCATCAGGGCAAGAAGGGAACGCGCACCGAATTGATCATCTTCATCCGCCCCCAGATCATCCGCGACAGCCTCGACGCTCACCAGGTAGCGGAGGAATTGCGGTCGAAATTGCGGGGCAGCGTGGGAGCGAGCACCGATGATCTGCGGGTCCCGACGGTACGCTAGGGCATTCGGGCTCGCGCGCCCGCGCCGCTTCGCGGCGAGCCTCATCGTTATCGCCTGTTGCTCGGCGGGGACGGCTCCGGCGCGTGCCGATGCGCTTGCCCGCGCCAACACAGCTTACGTGCGGGGAGATCATGTCCGTGCGGTCAATCTGTTGATGCCGCTTGCGCTGAATGGCAACTCGAGGGCGCAGGCCTTCCTGGGCTTCATGTCGGAGAACGGCTTCGGCGTGCCGCAGGCCTATGATGCCGCTGCTGATATGTATTGTCAGGCCGCGCTCCGCGGAAATCCGTTCGCACAGGCCATGCTCGGCCTGCTCTATGACAAGGGCCACGGCGTGCCACAGGATTTCGTACTGGCGTATAAATGGCTGAACCTTGCCGCCGCGCGGGCGCCGAAACGCGATCGCGACTATTACCTGCGGCTGCGCAACGCGGTCGCCTCGAAAATGTCGCAGGATCAGATCGCGGAGGGACAGCATCTGGCGCTCCGTTTCGCAGCTGGTCGCCCCTGACCTTGCCGTCACATTGCAAAAACGTGACAAGCTTCGATAGATGCCGGTGAGCGCGAAAAGCTCGAACCGCGAGCAGTCTCGGTTGAGCCATCATGGTCCCTACCCGTCCGACAGGTGATGAATGGACAACAACGCGGTCGCAGATATCTCCTCGCCTGGAATGACGATGCAATCCAATCCCGACAACGGCGCGACACTTTCCTCGGCCGACTTCGCGCCGCCCTCGGCTGACGCCCGGGATCATTCATCGATCAGTTCAGGCTGGGTTCTGATGTCGATCGTCGCCCCCTCCGGCTTCGCGGGCCTTGGCTATGAGATTGTGTGGACGCGCCAGCTGCAGCCTTGCGCTCGGCACCGAGATGATGGCGGTGTTGGGCGCGATCGCCGGCTTCTTCGGCGGGCTTGCGCTTGGCGCCTTCGTGCTGGACCGGCCGATCCGCCGCACCAGGTCGCCGCGAACGGCCTATGCGGTGTTGGAAGCTATCATCGGAATATGGGGATTGCTCTGCATATGGCTGTTACCTGCGGCTGGCCGCTCCTTGGCGCCGCTTCTCGGCCCAGAGCCGGCGCCAGCGCTGCTGTGGGCGGCTAGCTTTGGACTGCCGACTCTGATTCTGCTCCCAGCAACCGCAGCCATGGGCGGGACATTGACCGCGCTCGAGCGCATGGTGAGGGAGGCCCGCCACGGCTCCCGGGTAACCGCCGCCGTCTATGGAGCAAACACCGCCGGTGCCGTGGCCGGAACGTTGGTTTCCACGTTCGCCCTGCTGCCGGCTTTGGGCTTTTCCGTGACGCTCGCCTGTCTCGCCGGCATGAATGCGCTGTGTGCCCTGGGTGCGCTCATGCTCGGCGTGCGGAATACTGAAATGCCCTTGCAAGCCGTGCAACGATCCGAACGGATGGCATTGGAGTCGCGCCTAACACTCACCCTGCTTGCAACCGGTGTGCTCGGAATTGGCTTCGAAGTACTTGTCGTCAGGCTCGCGGCGCAGGTACTGCAGGATACGATCTATACTTTTGCGGGGTTGCTCGCGGCTTATCTGCTCGGCACCGCGGCTGGCAGCTTGGCCTGGCAACGCGCGGGCAACCGTGTCGATGACGCAAGCCTCGGGTTGCTCCTTGCAGGCACCGCGCTCACCTGCCTGCTGACCGCCTTGTTCATGCCGTCGATCGCCCGCGTCACGGACAGCCTGCTCGCGTGGGGTGTCGTCGGAGAACTCGCGGTTGCGGCCGCGCTGTTCCTGGCGCCATCGGCCGCAATGGGCGCGTTGTTCGGTCTGTTGGCAGAGCGGGTGCGCGAACAACGGGGGTCGCTGGGATGGGCAGTTGGCGTCAACAGCATTGGCGCGGCAATGGCGCCTATGCTGGCGGCAATCTTGATCATTCCTGCCCTTGGCGCATGGACGGCGCTGATTGCGGTCGCGCTCGGCTATTTGTTGCTGATCCCACTGCGCCGCGCAGCACTGATGTGGTCGGCGCTACCAGCGACGTTCGCGGTGATCCTGCTGCTGCTCCCTCACCCGTCCCTCACACGGGTGCCGGGTGGTGGCGCGCTGCTGGCTGTCAGGGAAGGTCCGATGGTCACGGCGAGCGTTGTCGATGATGCTTCCGGCGCCCGATATCTGGAAGTGAACGGCCGTTTCCGCATGGGTGGTACCAGTTCAGCACGGTCGGACTATCGGCAGGCGGTCTTACCGCTGCTCCTACATCCGGCCCCGCATCACGCCTTGTTCCTTGGCATCGGCACGGGCGCCACCCTGGCCGGGGGAGCGCAGGTGCCGGGACTTTCGGTGCACGGCGTCGAACTGTCGAAGGAGGTCGTCGAGCTGCTTCCCTGGTTCGCCGATCCGACCCTCAAAGGTCCGGCGCCTCGAATCACGGTTGCCGATGCGCGCCGCCATGTCGCGGCGGACAGCCGTCACTACGACGTCATCGTGGCGGATCTGTTTCATCCGGCGCTGGACGGGAGCGGCGCGCTCTACACGACTGAACATTTCGCCGCGATACGAAACAGATTGGCCCCCGAGGGCGTATTCTGCCAATGGCTTCCGCTCTATCAGCTCGATTTGCCATCCTTGCGCGCCATCGTGCGCTCGTTCCTGGAGGTCTATCCGGCTGGATCGGCATGGCTCAACCACTACAGCGTGCGCACGCCGATGCTCGCCCTGATTGGCCCTCGCGGCGGCGGCGGCCCCGACCTGGATACGCTTGATCAGAGGCTCGCCGAATCGTCCATCGCATCCATGGCGCGACAGATCGGATTTGAGACCGACATGGATTTGCTTGGCCAATATCTCGGAGGATCACGCGCGCTGTCTGCCTTCGCCGGCTCGGGACCTCGGAACACCGACGATCGTCCGTTCGTCACATTCGACGCAAACCGCAACGTAAAAGCCTTGAGCGAGCCACCGTGGAAATTGCTGCTTGCAGTGATCCAGGTGATGCAGCCCGATCCGGCCGAGCTCTTGCCTTTGTCGATACGTGACGCGCTAGGCCCGCGCCTGCTCGCGTATTGGCGCGCGCGCGATCGCTTCCTCGAGGCCGGCGCAACGCTGCCGGGAGATCCTCGCGGCGCGGCGCTGATCACGGCAGCAGCTCCGGGATTGCTGAACGCGGTGCGTCTTAGCCCGGAGTTCGAGCCCGCCTACCGCCCGCTGATCGCGATGGCGCGATCGCTGATGGCCTCCGATCCGGCGGCGGCGACGCACCTGCTCCATGAAATCGAGAAGGCGGCGCCCTCACGCATCGAGGCGCGGGAGCTGCTGGCGCATCAGGGCCGGCGGTGACCATGCCGTCCCGCTGGAGCGAACTCCGGCTCAAGGTGCAAAGTTGATGCGATAGCCCCAGCAATCCAGACTGTTCGGGAATAGCGTTGAACGCGATGGTGATGCGCTGTTCGCCCTGGTTTCTTGGCACCTCGTGATACAGATAGCTGGGGAATAGGACGAGATCGCCCGGCTCGGCTTCCGGCAATACGTATTTGCCGGCATTGAATGGTCCAATGGCAGCGGTTCGCGTGTGGTGGCGAAAGGAGAAATCAAATCCACCGGGTGGCCGCACGAAAACCGTCTTGCAGGCCGGATGCGATGGCGTAAGGTACAATATGCCGGAAACAAAACTGTTGGCATGCGAATGCAGTGCCTGACTGCCGCCGTTTTCCAGCATGTTCGTCCACATCTCCTTGACCGTCCAGCGCAGCTTCTCGCCGAACAGGAGGTAGCCGAACTCCACCAGCTTCGGGATGGTCAGCTCAGCGATCTCGCGGAACAGACTGTTGTCGCGCGGATCGGCCACCTGCGTATGGAACAGCTGGTCAGAGCGCAGATTATTCTCAATGCGCGCATTGCGGATTGCTGCGACGGCGGCTTCGTTCAGCACCTGCGGCAGCAGTCGCGGCGAACGCAACAAGGGGATCGGGAAAAGCGGCTCGATCTGATCCATTTCGCAAATCTACCTGTTCTTGGGGCGGACCCGACAATGCGCGATCAAAGATGACACTGCGATGACGGCAAGGATGATTTGCGAAGCCCTCCCCTATTCGTCGGGCTTGAGCACTTTCAGCTTTTCGCCGGGCGGGACGTCATGGCGTCGTTCGCGGACCTGTTCAACAGCACGCGCGGCCATCTCCAGGCACTCGTCGAATTCACCATTGCCGGCTTCAACCAGGGCTTGCTGCAGGTGACGCTCGGCAAAGTAGCGGGAGAGATTGTCCGGGGCAAGTCTGCGGCCAAGGTGCGCGCCTCGCCGACCGCAGCCTTGCAATCTTCCAGCGTGGGTTCGTCCGAGGCGGGCGCAACGTCGGCCGCAGCGGCCGTGCCGCAGCTGGCGCCAATGACAAGGCACAGCGCGCAGACACTAATTCGCAAGCAAGAGTGGCACATTTCGCAATCAAAGGTTCCGGCGGGAAAGCTGTAGCTTCCCGCCGGACGACCTCGTTGTACCGTTATTGATGGCCGTCGTGGTGTCCCTCGTCGTGGCCGTTATCGGCCCGACGCGACAGCCTGCGCGCCAAATCAGCGTTCGTTTCGACCAGCAGCTTGGGCGAGCCCTCCGGACGGACGAAGATGGGATTGGCGTAGAACCATACGTTCGAGTAGGCCTGAACGTCGTGGGTCACTTTCTTGACGCCATTCACCGCTTCCAAATGTGCCGGGCAGGCCGGGTCGGTGCAGCTCACCTGCGCATTGTTGGCGTCGAGCAGCGGATTGCCTGCCGAGTCCGAGACATTCGGGGTGCCAACCGGAATATCTGGTTCCGCGTGCGCGGATATAGAAGGGAGTCTGGCCAGCGGTGAACGTCGTCGTGAACCGCAGCCGGACCGAACCATCCCGACCGTGTTCGCGATGCATCTGCGTCGCATTGATCTGCTGCGCGATCTTCGCCGACGGATTGTACACAATCGACGCACCGGCCGTGCCCGCCGCATTCGGAACCGCATACCCCGGAGCATCCGGTGCGATCACGCCGGTGATGTCCCCCGTGATCAGATCGACATGGTCGACCGCCGGCTTGTCGAGCGGCTGCTTGATCCCCACCGGCACCAGCAGAGGATTGTTGAAGCTGTAGGGGCTGTTGTTCTTGGGGGGGATGGTCATCGCCATCTCGAGCGTCACTCGATCGCCCGGCCTCACGACCAGCGTTTCGCCCATGCCCTTCCATTCCTCGCCACGTGCTCGGGCACGGAACACCAGATCGGGACCGATAAGCTCGGCGTTAACCGAGTAAGAGTTGCCCGAACGCATGCCGTCGATGACCGATTGCGCCGAGTGATGTCCGGCATTCGGAACGTACAGTTTGGTGTACTCGCCGGGAATAAAATCGGCTGTCGTGAACGAATCGCGCGCGCCGCCCGCGCCGCGGTTATGCCAGTCGGAGCTTACATAGACGAAGAAGTTGCGACCTTCCCCAGCAGACCATCCCAGAGTCCGCCTACCTTCGCGGTGTAAATGCCCGCCATGCCGTATGTGCCGCCGCCAACCGCACCGCTCCCGTAAGATCCGGATCCGCCGCTGAGTCCGCCCTCGGCAAAGTGACCGGGCGACTCGATGCCGAACGCGACGGTCGGTCCGGCATTGTTGAAACTGCGGAAGTGCTCGATGTTGTAGCCTTTGGTGCCCGTCGGACTGAACGGTCCCTGGCGCTCGGTGTGGGTGGGAATGACATAGGATTGCAGCGGATAATTCGCCTGCAACCACTTGATGCCTTCCAGCGCCTTCTGGTGGCCGGCCGTGCCCGTATTGTTGACGTTGTCCTTACCCGGCCAGAGCTGGTTTTCGCCGTCCACGAGACCGATCGCGTCGGTATCGGCGCGGTCGAAGCGATATTCGAATTCCGCCATCTTGTCGGCACTGCCGTGGCCCCTCGGGTGCTGGCCGGCAATGACCGCCACGTCGACGTGCTCGTGGCCGGGCGCGATCCACTCGAGACCCTCGATCAGCACCTTGTTGTACATCGGCGTACGATTGACGATGATCGGGTATTCGACCTCCGGATCGACTGCCAGCGCCACATCTTCGCATCGCTGCCGGTGCCGTTTGGCGTGCCCTTCAGGCTGGTAATCGTGATGCCATCGATGGTTTGGCCGAGCGTCTGATTCCACGTCCTCGTGGTGTCGCCCGGAAGGTTGGCGCTCGTGTCGCTGAAGCGGCAGTCGCGGTTACCCGAACCGCCGTGATTGCCGAGAGTGAACCAGTCGAGATCGAAGTTGTTGCCACCGCCGGCCGCGACGCCCCTTCCGACCGCGCGGTCGATCGCATAGCCCGCGGACACCGAACCATCCGTGCAGGTGTTGTGATTGTGCATGTCGCCGGCAACGTAAGGATTGCCCCTGTGCCCATCGCTGCCCCACTGCTGGGCTTCAGCGCTCTGGGTTAGCGCCAATGACGCCGATGCTGCGGTCAACAGAATCGCTTTGGTAAATGGAAACATCTATCGCCCCTCTTCGGATTTAATTTCGTCGGTACGGCAGGAAGGAAAGGAATCTCAAGCGGCCGTAGCGAGCCGCGTTTGATTGCACTCTCTGCAGTCCGGACAACAGCAGACTTCAGAGACAATTGCGTGAAGCTTTTGTGTTGGCGCGCAGAGCGCCCACGGAAGCCCAGACACTTCCACCTGCGAACACTTCCGTCTGCAAATTTTCTCTTGCACGAGACACACGATTGTGGATGACAGATGGAGAGCTCTGTCGGCTGTCAGCGGCCGCCAGTTACCCTCTGAGAATTGTAAAGCTTTTATGTCAATGTCAGCGACACAGATTGAAGTGCAGTCCTCTCAGATGTTGCACGCCGGACGCTCCGACCATGAGAGCGCGGAAGCTGCGCAGGGCGTGACGCGTCATTCGCGCTCTATCATCTCAACGCTCATGCGCTTATCGCGCGAACCGCTACTGCATTTCGCTCTGCTTGGAGGGATGATCTTCGCAGCCGACGCGGCTTTGCATCCGGCCGCCAAGGACGAAAAGGTGATCACCGTTACCAAGGCGTTGCGCCAATCCTTCGTCGAGAACTTCGACGAGGATAAAGAACGCACGCCTTCCGACGACCAGCTTCAGAAACGGATTGACGCCTGGATCGCGAGCGAAATCCTTTACCGCGAGGGCAAGGCGCTTGCCGTGGACCGCGGCGACGAGATGATCCGCGACCGAATTGCGTTCAAGATGCAGTTGCTGATTTTCGATCAGATTCGGATCGCGAAACCGACCGAAGAGCAACTGCAGGCTTGGTTTGCCGAAAATCACGCCCGCTTCGACGAGCCGGAACGCGTTTCGTTTTACATTACCCCGCCGACGGATCAGACCACGGCGCAACGTCAGCTCGAGGACATTGTCCAACAACACGAATCAGCGGAGTTGCAGCAGCAAACTCGCGCAATTCTCGCCCGGCCCGTCGGAAGCCTGGCCGCATCTTTCGGCGAGGATTTCCGCGATGCGCTGCTGAGCATGCCGCAGGAGCAGTGGAAGGTGTTGCGGTCCAAGGAGGGTTGGCACGTTGTTCGCCTCGACTCGCGGCGTGAAGGAGCGCTTGCTAGTCTCGAGAAGGTGCGGGATGAGGCCGCCAGGACTTGGCAGACGGAAGAAACGCGCAATCTCGCCTGGGAAGCGGTCAAGCGGCTCAAGGCTTCCTATCAGGTGCGGTACGAGCAGTGATGGCGTCCCTGTATTTGCGATTGGCGCTGCTCATCCTCGCCGTGCTCGTGCAACCCTGCGCGCTCCGCGCGCATGAGGCAACGCTCGGCGTGCTCGAATTCCGCGAGGTTCGATCGGGTGCGTTCGTCGGCCGCTGGACCATGCAGCCGTCGATCGGCGCTGGACGGGTCGATCTGCGGGTGCCGCCCCATTGCTTCCTCCGGCTGCCCGAAATGAACTGCGGCCAAAAAGGGTTGGTCGGCCCGATCACCATTACCAACCTCGGCGCCAACATGTCGGCTGTGCTGATCAAGATCATTCCGATCGAAGGTGAGCCGCGCAGCTACACGATTTCGACTGCGAATCCAGTGGTGTCCGTACTCGGCACTGGCGCACCGACGCTTCAGACCTGGATCGAGCTCGCCAAGAGCTATGTAAACTACGGAATCGATCACATCCTTTTGGGCGCCGATCATCTGTTGTTCGTGTTGGGCCTGATCTGGATCGTCGGCGGCGGGTGGCGGCTGGTGAAAACGATCACCGCCTTCACAATCGGACACAGCGCTTCGCTTGCTGCGGCGGCTTTCGGCCTGATCGGTGTGCCGGAACGCCCACTCAACGCCTGCATCGCATTGAGCATCGCGTTCCTCGCAGTCGAAATCGTTAAGCAACAGCGTGGAGAGATGGGCCTTACCGCTCGCCATCCGTGGGCTGTCGCATTTACGTTCGGGCTCGTTCATGGCATCGGGTTCGCTGGCGCTCTGGCAGGACTTGGGCTCGAAAGCCGTCTCCTGCCGGCGGCGCTGCTCTTTTTCAATGTCGGCGTGGAGATCGGCCAGCTTGCCTTTGTGCTGCTTGTGCTCGCGTTGATCTGGGCGCATCGCCGGCTCGGCGCCGTCTTGCCACGCTGGGGAGACGCTCTCCCGGCCTACGCCATCGGTACCGTTTCGATGTTCTGGTTCTTCGGCCGTCTTGCGCGCGTGCTCGCGACCATGTGAGAGCAAGGAGTAAGCTCATGTCACCGCGCATCATAACGTGCCTGGCTGCGCTTGCCGCGCTCTGCCTCGCACACCCCGCACTCGCGCACGAGCAAACCGGCGAGCAGGGCGGCTTGGTCAGTGGGCTGCTGCATCCATTGACGGGGATGGACCATCTGGTTGCGATGGTCGCAGTCGGAATCTGGGGGGCGCAACTCGGCGCGCCGGCGATCTGGGTACTGCCTATCACCTTTCCGCTCGTGATGGCACTGGGCGGCGTCGTGGGTGTGCTGAAAATTCCGCTGCCGGTGCCCGAGATCGTGATCGCGCTGTCGGCGCTCGCGCTGGGTGCCGCGGTCGCGATGCGTCTGAAGCTGCCGTTTTCCGTCGCGGCTGCGGTGGTTGCCGTGTTCGCGATCTTTCACGGACACGCGCACGGGGTCGAGCTTCCGGGTTCGGCCAATCCGCTGGCCTACGGCATCGGCTTTGTCGTTGCCACGGGCATGCTCCACCTCTGCGGAATTGTCATTGGAATCCTGACGCGGTGGCCTGCCGGAGCGCGCGTTGTTCAGGCTCTCGGTGCAGTCATTGCGGCGCTCGGATGCTACTTCCTCGTGCACAGTCTCGGAGCCACCGCATGAACATTCGGCTCGGCGGTGTTTGGATTGCGGCTGCCACCCTGCTTGCCTCCACAACCGCATCAGAAGCGCACGTCATTGCTGCGCGACTTGGCGATTTCTACGTCGGTGCCGTGCATCCTTTCACCGACCTCCATGATATCATCCTTTGGCTGGCGATCGGGATTCTCGGAGGCTCGCTCGGAGCTTCAAAAGGACGGTGGCTTGTCCTGGCGTTTCCTCTGGGGCTGCTCGCCGGACTTTCCCTTGTTGCGGGCCTCGGATTCGTGCCGTCCGAGTCGTCGGCCTTGCCTGCAGCAATGATTCTGCTCGTCGGACTGCTGCTGGCGGCGGCAATGCCAGTTCCAGCAACGCTCTTGTGCGTCATCGTTTTCGCCTTGGCAGCGGCGCGTGGCGCGGCGAATGCAAGCAATCTCGAGCCGGAAACCAATCGGCTGCTGTTCGCGGCAGGATTGGCCAGTGCGGGTTACGCAGTCACCACATTGATCATGGCCCTCACGCTCACGTTCCAGCGACCGGTTAGCGCCGGCCCAACTGCATGGCGCACGATCGCAATTCGCGCGTTCGGCGGCTGGGTCGCCGCAATCGGGTTGATGATGACCGGACTCGCGTTCGCTTCCTGAGTCGGTCGTTGGTGCGGACACCTTAGCCTGAAGCGAGAGAGTGCTCCGAGCCACCGGGCAACGAGTTAACCGGTAAGCGCAGCCATCGCCAGCCGCCCGCTTTTGCTGGCGCATCGATTCCCGCGAGCGGGGCGTATTGGCTGGTGTGGTGCCCGCTCGATCTTGGTCTTTAGGTATGACATTGTTGTTCAATCGTCATACCGGCTTGCTACGTGAGTGGGCTGGCTTGGGTGCGTGCAGTGGTCATCGACTGTACCAGGTATTGTGCGGGGGCGTGTCAGTGCGTGGGGCCTTGTTGTTGCGGATATTTGCCGCCACCACTTCGTCCGTCGTGTGCGCGTTCCCGGCAGTGGCGCACGAAGTAGCCACAACAGCTAACTCCAATCAGCTTCCGCCCGTCACCGTCACTGCAGCCGGTGTGCAGCCCAATCGGGTCGCCCGGCCCAAACGGGTCCAAAATCGCGGGACGCACCGCGCTACCGCAGCCCGGTCCGAGCTGCCAGTCGCAGTCGGCGCCAACGACGTCACTGCCGGCGATTCGTCCGACAAGACCGCTGCCCTGCAGCCCACGGCCGTCAGCGCTATGAAGATCAGCGGCGCCGAAGTGAACGCGGTGCCGTTCGCGCGGGTCGGCGAGGCCTTGGAAGCCGTGCCCGGCCTGATCGTCACCCAGCATTCCGGGGAGGGTAAAGCCAATCAATATTTCCTGCGCGGCTTCAATCTCGACCACGGCACCGATCTCGCCATCAGCGTCGATGGTATGCCGGTCAACATGCCAACGCACGGTCATGGGCAGGGCTATGCCGACATCAATTTCCTCATTCCCGAGCTGATCCAGTCGGTCAATGTCCGCAAGGGTCCGTACTTCGCCGATGTGGGCGATTTCGGCACCGCCGGTGCAGTGGCGATCGACTACCTCAACAAGCTGCCGAAGAATATCGCGGAGATGACATTTGGCAGTTTTGGATATCGCCGTGGATTGGCGGCAGGCTCGACCGCCATCGGCGACGGCACGCTGCTCACGGCGATCGAGGCTACCAAATACAATGGCCCTTGGGAGTTGCCGGACGACGTACGCAAGATCAACGGCGTGTTGCGCTATAGCCAAGGCACCGCCACCGACGGATTTACGCTCACCGGAATGGCCTATTCCAACGGCTGGAATTCGACCGACCAGGTCGCGCAGCGCGCCATCGACCAGGGCATCATCAGCCGTTTCGGCACACTCGATCCGACCGACGGCGGCACCTCCAGCCGCTTCAGCCTATCCGGCAATTGGGCGCAGTCGAGCGCGTATGGGCAGAGCAAGATCAGCGCTTATATCGTGCGCTCGGATCTGGAGCTCTTCAACAATTTCACTTACTTCCTCGACAATCCCGTCAACGGCGACCAGTTCAACCAGCTCGATCGCCGTACCTTCGGCGGTTTCGATGCGCGGCACGCCTTCGACTGGCGGTTTGGCGGCTTGGTGACGCAAACCCGTGTTGGCGTGCAGAGCCGCTACGACGACATCCATGTCGGCCTGTTCAAGACCGAACAGCGCAATGTGCTCTCGACCGTTCGTGACGATCGCGTGCAGGAAGGCAACGTCGGCATCTGGACGGACAGCACCACGCACTGGAACGACTGGCTGCACACGACCGTCGGGGTCCGCGAGGACATCTTTGCCGGACACGTGCTGAGCGACACGCCACAAAATTCCGGCAATGCGCAGGCGACGATGGCAAGCCCAAAGACCGGCATCGTGCTCGGTCCCTGGTTCAAGACCGAATTCTTTGGCAATGCCGGCTATGGCCTGCACAGCAATGATATTAGAGGCGCGACCATCACAGTCGATCCAAACGACAAGGTGACGCCGCTCGAGCGCGTGCCGCTGCTGGTGCGCTCGCGCGGCGCCGAGCTCGGCATCCGCACCAGGGCGATCGAAGGCCTCACCAGCTCGGTCGCGGTGTTCGTGCTCGATTTCGACTCGGAACTGCTGTTCGTCGGCGATGCCGGTACCACCGAGCCGAGCCGGCCGAGCCGTCGCATCGGCGTGGAATGGACGAACAAATACAAGCCGGTGCCGTGGCTGTCGTTCGATCTCGACATTGCCTATACCCGCGCGCGCTTCACCGATTTCGATCCCGCAGGCGATCGCATTCCCGGTGCGCCGGCGTGGGTGGCGAGTGGCGCAGTTACCTTTGGCAGCGAGACCGGCTGGTTCGGGGCACTCAAGGCGCGCTATTTCGGCCCGCGTCCGCTGATCGAGGATGACAGCGTGCGGTCGCTGTCCTCGCTGATTTTCAATGCCCGGGCGGGGTATCAATTTGAAAACGGCGTGAAGCTGCAGCTCGACGTGCTCAATCTCTTCAACACGCAGACCAATCAAATCGAATACTATTACCTGTCGCGCCTACCGGGCGAGCCGATCGGCGGTTTCGCCGATCGCCATATTCATCCCGCCGAGCCGCGCGCCGTGCGGTTGACAATAGCAGCTCGGTTCTGACGGTCCGCTTCGGTCAATTGCGCCTTTTCGCTGATCGAATTGGCCCTAAGTACGGGCCGATCGTCCGAAGGTCGACGTGGGTTCTGAAGGCGCGAGAGAATGTCGTTTGCGAGCCGCGGCGGCTTCTGGGGGCACACCAAAAGCGAGAGCATCGTCCGGAACATCGGAATTGAATTTGACAACGCGCCCGCAATAGCAGAGCAGGTCGACCTCTGGACCGACTGGGCAGAGCAAACTCTGTCCCTCCATTGCAGCCTGCTTCAGGTCAGAAGCTGAATTATCAGGCTGAAGAACGGGCGGCCTTCGGCTAACTGCCCAGAAACTTATCGAACCCAACCAAGGCACCAAAAACGGCCGCAGTGACGGTAAGGAAGGCGACGAAATACCAAAGGCGATACATGCCGGGATAACCGGCTGATCGATGATTGGTTCATACCCGGCAAGCTCCTCGCCCGTCTGGTGATCTAGGCCGAGGATGGACGAGGAGCTGCAGCGTCGGTCCTTGGTCGCGCAACTAAGCTAAAAACGTGCCATGACAGTCCTGTCAAACTATCGGCCTCGCAATCAATGAATATTGAGTTTATCCAGCGGCGGTTGAAGTTCGGCCGCTCTCTCCGCGCGATCCTTCTTGCGGAACTCGTTTTCTTTGCGTTCGAACTTGATCATCTCCTGTTGGGCTGCTTCGAGCAGGCGATTGCGTCTAGCCGCGTCGTGCTGGGTACTGTCGGTCATGACCAGGTCCTTTTGCGGTCCCACTCCCAGACAAATCGGGAGACGGCGCCAAGCTTCGGTGCCTGAAAATTACGGATTTATGACGGCGGGAGATCAGCATGGCTGTTAGAAGAAGCGCGGCCGGGCTCGAAATAACTGGTCAGTTACCGCCGCCGCCCAGATCCGTCCGGTTTGGATCATAAAGTCAGGTTCGGAACTGATCGGCGCGATGATCCGAAACGCGCCTAGTCCGAACTCATGCGGCTCGCCGGAACCGGTGCACACGTCGTGCGCACGCCACCCTTCAACCGATTGAAACGCTTGAGCTCTCGCTCCAATCCATCATGGGCTAACTCGGGCTAAGCTGAGCAAAACAGAGGCAACATGAGCAACCTTCAAGAAGCGAGCGATATCGCCATAGGTTCAAGTCGAGAGTGCGTTGCCTCATTTCGTCATACATGTCGGAGCTGCGATACGCTCTTCAACGTTCCAGCTCGGCGAGAACTGTCAGCATGGGGCAAGAATTCTCGCGGAGATTGCGCGATCGCCCTTGTCAGGTGACGTGACAGGCAACCAGATGCTCGCCCCCTCCGCCGCCTCTTCGAGCGATGGCTCACTTTCGCCAGGCGCGTCCTGATCGGCAACTTGACAACGGATTAAGAACGACATCGACTGCATCACAGTTGGCGACCTGCCGGCATGTTGCGCGACGCTCGCTTGGCGCTCTTGGTCCGCCACTCAGAAACCGGACGCGCTGGCCAGAATACGCGCGGTGATGACGCGGCCTTTCCCCTCAGATCTATAAGGCGGCGCATTCGGGGCACGCAGACCTGCTCCGCGTCGTAATTATCGACAACATAGCGGCGGGCGCTTTCGCGGAGCACGGAAAATTTTGCCGGCTGCTCGAGCACTTCGACGACCCGCCCGGCAAGCTCGTTAACTGCGAAGAATGGGACCAGCAGGCCATTTTCGCCCGAATTGATGACTTCGCGCACCGGCGACGTGTCAGAACCGATGACGAGGCAGCCAGTGCTCATCGCCTCCAGCATCGACCAAGACAGCACGAAGGGGTATGTAAAATAGACGTGCGCCGATGATACCTGAAGGGCTGCAATGAAGGTCTGGTACGAGACTCCTCCCATGAAATGAACACGCGACAGGTCCAGGCGATCGCGCATCTCGTCAAGGAAGATCGACTTCCAGTTTGTGCCCGCCGGGGGCGGAAGTCCGTAGGATACGCCATCCCTGCCGATGATGACGATCTGTGCGTTCGGCCGCCGTCTCAAGATCTCAGGCAGCGCGCGCATGAAGATATGGTAGCCCCTAAGCGGCTCGAGATTGCGCGCGACAAACGTCACGACCTCGTCGGACGGTCGGACGTGCTGTCCATTCGGCAGCAGCAGGCGCGCCTGCTGATTCGGCCGCATGCGCGCCGTGTCGACGCCCTCGTGAATTACGTCGATCTTGCCCTGGTAATGTGCGGGAAACGTCGATTGCTGCCATTTCGTTGGCGAGATGCCCATCTCGCAATCCTCAAGCGCGAGCAGGGTCGTCGCATTTTTCAACTGGAGCCCGATGTGACCATCGAGCCCAGGCATTGGAAATTCCGGATCAAATCCGATGTCACGCCCATCGGCCCCGTAAAAAAATTCGCAATAGATCAGCAAACGTGCCTTGGGAAACATCGTACGCAACGGCAGCGTCTCGCCCCACCCGGGATGGGCGAGAATCAGATCCGGCTTGAATCCAGACGTCGCTAGACTCGAAAGACTGTACAGCACCTGTTCGGCACGCCGGCACTCGACATCGAAGCGCCGTGCAAATGGATGCGTTCCTGAAACGTCAGCGTCAGGAAGCGCGTATTTGATCAATCGTACGGACGGCATCGATCTTGCAGTCGATGCACCGACGGCTACGACCTCGAAGCCAGGCTCCTTGGCCAAAGCAGCCGCAATGTTGCGATACTGTGCCGGGAAATTGTTGTGAACGATTAGGATCTTCATCGACGCCGCTCTCGGCCCAGCCCCTCGTGGCATGCAATCAATCGGGAATGAATGCAAGCATGGGCGATATCTATAGCAAGAGTTGGCGACAGCGAAGCACGCAGATTCCAACAGGCAATTGAGTTCAAGATTTATCTGTTCTCGTCTTGCTCGCTTCGTGAGCAAAGGCGCCATCTGATTGAACAGACTCAAACCAATCCGTCATGACACGACTGTGTCACTCGTCCACAAGTTCCCGATGATTAAACTGCTGAAGTATCTCTTCGCCTCGAAGCTTTCGATATGCCTGACATTTTCCTGCCCCAAATTAGAGCGATTAAGTCCAAACGTATGCCACTTTGGGTTTTGTTCTCGCCACGCGAGTTTTTGATGATTGCTTTAGTCTTAGAGGCCCAAGTCCAAGCGCGCGGTGAGCCATCCGATGACGATTAAACACCCCCCTTTCGACCGTGAGTTGTGCAGCTGGCATCCTGACTTGATCGGGGTCGATGATATCGCGAATACCATCGCGCTGCTGAGAGACGAGAATGAAAGGCTCCGTCAAATCGCGGAGCTGCTCAGCGCAGAAACCGAATACATACGCCGATCTCTATTGCCGCCGGATTGGCGTCCTGCCGTTCGCTTGAGAAGCGTTCCTTAAGCCGTCTTGTTTGCGGACCGGTTCGTCAGAGCGACGCTCACGCAAGATCGTCAAGCGAGAAGAAACAATCTTTGGTTCATCGAATCTGATTGGGGGCAATGATGGATGATGTTGAGCAGCAGAAGGTCGTAAGTCTCGATCGGGGACTCTTCTTCGTGAGCTACAAGAGTGCGGACGATCTCGCTTCGCCGCCGCACGTGACGGTTGTACCGACGCAGGGACATGAAGGGCGCATGGAGCTCATCATGCATCCCGACGCAACGGAGCCGACGCTTTGGGAGCCGAATTCGGGCCTGATGGTCCGGGTCAACACACCCGGCACGTTGCAGATTCAGGTTCAGCCGATGCGACCCGGGGGATCGCGCGCGGCCATGGTTCGTATCGAACCAATTCAATCCGGCCGAGCGCCGCTCGGCGCGCAAAATGAGAGCGTGGTCATGCACGCAAATGTTGCAATGGACGGTCTTAAGATCCTCGGCCACGTCGCAGGTCGCGGCGATGTTGTCGTCGCGTCTAATGCTTGGATTGCAGGTCCAACGGCCCCATCGCGCATCGAAGGAATTGCCCTTGAATGGCCGGAGAAGCCGGCGGGTCTCGATATTCGCTATGCGGTCCAATTCCCCATTAGCCAGGCGGGGAGCGGCAAAATGGTGTCGCTCGGGACCTATGCCGGCACGCGTGGACGAGCCTTGCCGATTACAGGCGTCGTGCTGGAAATCAGTGGCGCCGGGGATTCGAGTTCGTGGCGGAAGCGACGTTCTTGAACGCGCCGACCTTGCGCGCCATCGGAAAACGCGTCGTTCTGTCGGGGCCGACCAGCCGCGAGCCTCTGGTTGGCATTCGCATCGGCGTCAACCGGTTAGCAGCCCCAGACAATGTCGTCGTTCCCGCAAAACCGTCACGAAAACCGGTCGGCTCCAGCCGGGTCCGCGTCTTCCGCAGCCGGGCGCGCCAAGAGAGCTCCATCGGCTAGGGCAATCCGAAAATGGAGCCGCGTAGCGTGGGTGAGCGATCGGCTGGGTCGGACCACCATCGCAAGATTCCCGATGTTTCCTTCCTTGTCGGGCCTCACGCGCATATCGCGCTCGAACGCCTCGCAGCCGAGGCGTTGACCACGCAGGAGTTCGCGACGGCGCTCAAATACGCCGATCGACGCATTCGAGTTTCGCCTCCACCAGCAGCTCACTGCTTCGTTCTCCGCGCCGAAGCCGCTTGGAGGCTTGGACTTAACGAAGCTGCGCTGTCCGATCTTGCGCGGGCGCTTCTTGTCGATCCTTACGATGTCGGCGCCAACCGCCGGATGCTGGCGTGGGCTGTCGACGAACGACGACTGGCCGCAGCCGCTCAACTAATACGCCGCGAAGGCAATCCGGCCATCCTTCGAGCTGCCATCGCGGAGCTGCGGCGTGCCGGGGGCCGCCACTGGGCGGCCTGCTCTGTGTTCGACAATCACGTGACGGGCTGGGTCGCCTGGACCAACGCCCTTTCCGTCGAAGTTAGCCTTGCAACCGAAGACGGCACGCTGACGAGCATTCTCGAATCCAATCCGTTTCACCCCCTGGCGAGCGCAGATGTGCAGGCAACAACCTTCTTGGTTCGGCGGCCACCGTCCACTACAGCTCAAATCGTGACGCTGAGATGCGGCGAAGACGTCGTCCAGGTTCGACGCGTGGCGCCCAACCTCACCTCGACGATGAACCTCCGAGCCGCTCGCGAATTCTTCCATCAGAATCGGACCGAACGTCGACCTGCCGACCGTTATTGTCCCCGTCTATGGGGATGCGCGGGCAACGATCGAATGCTTCGAGAGCCTCGACAAGGCAAGGCGTCAACGAAGGACTGGTAAGGACGCCTTTCAGGTTCTCGCCATCGACGATGCCAGTCCGGAAGTGGAGCTGCGGCCCCATCTGAGCGAGCTTGCGGCGGCAGGCAAGATTCGTCTCCTCGTAAACCCGGTCAATCTCGGCTTTGTCGGCGCGATCAATCGGGCGCTGAACGAGATCCAGAGGGGCGACGTAGTACTGCTCAACTCCGACACGCTCGTTCCGCCCGGCTTCGTCGATCGGCTAGCCAACGTGGCATATTCGGCGCCAAACATCGGAACCGTCACACCACTTTCCAACAACGGCGACATCTTTTCATTTCCAACGCCGAACGACGTTAATCCGATGCCGCGCTATGACGAGATTGTCGCAATCGACCGCGTCGCCAGCGCAGCTAATGCGGGGAAAGCGATCGATGTCGCAAGCGGCATCGGATTCTGCCTCTATGTTACACGGGCCTGCCTCGACAGTGTGGGCAAGCTCTCGGACAATTTCGATCGCGGTTATCTCGAAGACATCGATCTCTGCCTCCGCGCGCGGACCAACGGCTTCCGGAATGTTTGCGCGCCGTCGGTCTATGTCGGACATCACGGCTCGAAATCTTTTCAAGAGGAGAAGCGCGGTCTCGTGCTTCGCAATCTTAACTTTTTGGACCAGCGATTCCCGAACTACCGGGAGGAATGCCGCGCCTTTGAAATCGCCGATCCTTTACGGCCGGCGCGCGCTGCGCTCGAGCGTGCGCTGCCATGGCCCGCTGAGCCATCGGTACTAGTTCTCGCGGGAGCGCGGACCTGCCCTGCCGTGACCAACGCGCTGATACGCCATCTGCGCCTGCATGGCGAGCGCACGGTCCTGCTCTCGCGGGACGACAATGTGCTTCACCTCCGAGCTGCCGACGGAGGTTTGCCGCAAACCACGTGTTTGAGGCTCGACACAGAGGCAAATCTCGCCAGCGCTGGCGACATCCTGAGGCGGCTATCCCCAACGCGTGTCGAGATCCTTGAGCCAAACCCGCCGCCGCGGCTCATCGAGCTGATCCGGTGCCTCGATGTTCCGATCGATCGCTGGCTGATATCGGAGAGCATTGGCGAGATTGCTTCCCTGCCCTCCGGCACAACTCCACTTTTCGTTCCCAGCAAAATGGCAAAGGCCTATGCACAAAGCAGGTGGCCCGATCGCAAGATCCTGCTGCATGACTGGCCCACATGTTTCATGACACTGCCGCCAATCTCCGCCAATGACAAGTCCCTTGTAATCGTTCCCTCGACGCCAACGCTCGCATCCCTGCGTATGATAAACACATTGGCCGATCGTCTGTGGCGGCGCGAACCATCGCTACCGATCGTCGTTGCCGGGGCGACCTGCGGCGATGATCGCCTGATGTCACGGCCCAATATCTTCGTCACGGGCGCGATTGCCGCGGACGAACTTGGCGATGTCCTGAGACCGCATAATCCGGGCTGGATCCTCACCGATTTTGAGCAGCCCGTCTTCGGCCATCCTCTCGTCGAGACCGCCAGACAGGCGACAAGGCCAGTCGCCTACCGCGACTGGTCCGGCGGTGCGCTGAAGCCCCGCAAAGGCGACCTCGCCATTTCTGCCATTGTGAACGCGGCAGCGCTTGCCGATCTCGTGGTCGACTGGGTCGCGCGGTCCTGAGTATGTCGCGTCTCTCTCGCCACCCATCCGAATTGTCGATCAGACCAAAGCTCGTCAGCCGGCTTGAGCTCGCGCGCGATGGCACGTTGTCCGGCTTCGTCTACGACGCGCAGGCGCCGGAGCGCCGCTATAGCGTCGAGATTTTGCTCGACGGCCTCGTGTTCAGCACAACCTATGCCGACGCCTTCGTTCCGGAGCTTGCTGAACAAGCGCATCAGGCGAGTTGCGGATTCGCGATCACGATTGAGCCCGATCTGCTGCGCGCCGCACGCACCCTCGAGGCCCGCCTCGCCAATCTCGGCACGCCTGTCGGCCAACCGGTCGATTTGGAGAGCGAGTACGCAAATCGCGCCGATCTGCGCAAGACGTGCCAGTTGCGCTGGCTCGGCGGGCTGCATTTCCAGGGTTGGATCGATAGCGACTCCGCGCTCTTTCTGGAGGCAATCGTCGACGGAGAGGCCGTCGCCCAGGTTAATGCAACCGCCTGGACGCATGTTGGCGAAGCTGCGGCACACCGGAATGCGCGCGCTTTTGATTTCCACGTCCCGCAACGCTTTGCCGACGGCCGCGTTCACCGCGTTTCGTTGCGCAGGGAGGACGGTGAGCCAATTCCAGCGACGGCCGTCTTTGTCGCCTTTCCCGACGGCCTTGCCGGAATGATCGACGCGCTCGGCGGCTACGGTGCCGAGCGCCTGCGCGGCCAGCTGTATGATCAACTGATTCCCGCCTCGCTTCCGTTCTCCGACTACGTGAATTGGCGCGACCGCTTCCCGCTGCCGATCCCGCGAGTAAGTGCCCTTTCGCTCGCGGTCGTCGTCGCCGGCGCCCCCGGCGCAGAGCAAACGCTTGCCGCGCTGCAGACCCAGACCCACGAAAGCTGGACGGCAGGCGTCATTGACGGGGAGCTACTCTCCGTCGACAGCGACGCTCTGTTGGAGTTTCTGGACGGCGCCGCCTCCGATTCACATCACATCGTCATCGCGATGGCGGGTGTGGTGGTCGAGCCGAATGCTCTGGCCCGCATTGCCGCAGCATTCGACGCCTATCCGGATGCGATCGCCCTGTACGGCGACCTCGATTTTCTCGCCGAGGATGGCCGGCTCTGGCCGCTGGCCTTTCCTGCATTCGACTACGAAAGGATGCTGGAGCAAGGCTATTGTGCGCATCTGTTTGCTGTTCGACGAGACGCCCTGCTCGCCGGCCTTGAGGCCCGTCCCGACAATCTTTACCGCCTCTTCAACTGCCTGCTCGATCACGCTGGTCCACGTGAGGACAACATCCTTCATCTGCCGGGAGCACTGGCGACGCTTCCTAAACTCGATCGAACGTATGCCAGCCATCAGCTTGCCGCGGCGAGCCAAATGCACCTCGACGCACGTGCCGTCAGTGCCGATGTCACCCCGCAACAAGTTAACCTCTTTCCTGCGGTTCGAATTGGTCGAGCGATTCCGCGCCAGCGCGTGACAGTGGTCATCCCGACCCGAGATCGTCTCCCGCTCTTGCGCACCTGTATCGACAGCATCTCGCCGGCGGTCGAGTGCTGCCGCGCAGATATTCTCGTCGTCGACAATGACAGTGCCGACCCCAAGACGATCGCCTATCTTGCAGGCTTGGCGAGACGCGGCGTGCGGACTTTGCGGGTCGAAGGTCCCTTCAATTTCGCGAGGCTGAACAATCAAGCCGCAGCAACACTCGACAGTGACGTGCTCTGTCTCCTCAACAACGACATCGAGGCGAGTTCCGAAGACTGGCTCGAGGAGATGCTCACGCGGCTCGCCGAGCCTGATGTCGGTGCGGTCGGCGCGCTCCTGACTTGGCCTGGCGGCGTCGTTCAGCATGGCGGTGTCGTCCTGGGAATGAATTTCGCGGCGACTCACGCCTTTACCGACAAATTCGGTGATGATCCCGGGTTTCTCGACCAGCTCCTTGTCGCGCACCAATGCAGCGCCGTGACTGCGGCCTGCCTCGCAACCAGACGCAGCGACTATCTTGCCGTCGGCGGGATGGACGAGTCGCGCTTCGCGGTCGCCTTCAACGACGTCGACTATTGCTTACGGTTGCGCCAAGCGGGCAAGCGTATCGTTTTCACGCCGCATGCGAAGTTGGTTCACGCCGAATCAGCCAGCCGCGGGCGGGATGATCGCGCCGACCGGCGCAGCCGGTTCGAGCATGAACTTAATCTGCTTCGGGCGCGCTGGGGTGAATGGCTCAACGAGGACCCTACCTACAATCCGCAGCTCTCGCGCGACGGGATTCCCTACAGCGCCCTCGCCTGGCCGCCCGGGCCACGCGCCCCTCGCTACAATCATCTCAAACCGGCGCGCGACGTGCCGTTGGGGTTCTGAGGCGGCGCCTCATCGTCCTTCAGGCCGCCGCGCGCCCCCTTCGCTCGATCCGCCGTTCAGTCACGAATAAACTCGCTGCTGGAGCTGGCGCGCCGGCTCGGCGCGTGCTGCTTTTTCTTGCAAGGCAACGAAATCGTCGAGCTCGACCGATAACGCCTCCTGCCAATTCGGCATGGTCACTCCAAACTGTTTCTTCAGGCGCGACAGGTCGAGCCGTGAATTGCCGGGCCGTATCGCCTTGGTCGGGAAATCGGCCGTGGCGATCGGAATGACGCTTTCAACCTCGAGTCTTAGGCCGCGCGACCTCAGGCCGGCGACGATCGCGCTCGCAAAGCCATGCCAACTGGTCTCGCCGGCGCAGACGAGATTGACGACGCCGCCTTTGCGCGCAAAGAGCTCATTAAGGTTCGACAAATTTGGCAGCACGATATCTGCAATGGCGTTGGCGATCGTCCTCGCAGTGGTCGGCGCGCCGATCTGATCAGCAACGATGCGCAGCTCTTTGCGCTCTGCCGCAAGCCGCGCGATCGTGCGTAGGAAGTTGGCGCCCTTGGCGGCGTAGACCCAAGAGGTACGTGCAATCAGATGCGGACCGCCTGCTGCGCAAATGGCGGTGTCACCGGCGAGCTTGCTTGCGCCGTAGACCGACAACGGCCCCGTTTGACTATCCTCGTGCCATGGCGCCTTCCCGGAGCCGTCGAAGACGTAGTCTGTGGAAAAATGCACCAGCGGTACGCGACGTTTCGCAGCCCATTTGGCGATCACCTCGGGTCCCCCGGCATTGATGCGGAATGCGAGCTCGCGCTCGTCCTCCGCGCGGTCCACGGCGGTATAGGCCGCGGGGTTGATGATGAGATCCGGCTGGAACGTGTCGAGCACCCCGACGAGTCTGTCAGGCTTCGACAGATCGAAATCATTGAGGTTAGGCGCGATGATTGTGCCGAGTCGAGCCAGGACTGGTTGCAATGCACCTCCGACCTGCCCGCCGGTTCCCGTCAACAGTATCCGCATCAGACTTGCCCATACAATGGAAGGTTTTTGATGTCCGCAAGCAGCGGCGCGTCCGCGTCCTTGGCCGAGAGCGACGGCTTTTCGATACCCCAGTTGATACCGATCGCCGGGTCGTCCCAGCGGATCGAAACCTCGTTCTCCGGACTATAGAAATCATCGCATTTGTAGAAAAAGTCCGCGGTCTCTGAGAGCACCAGGAAACCGTGCGCGAATCCCCGCGGAACCCATAGCTGCCGCCGGTTCTGCTCGCTCAACTCGACGGCAACGTGACGTCCGAAATTCGGGCTCCCGACGCGGATGTCGACGGCGACGTCGAGCACCTTGCCCCGTAGCACGGCGACCAATTTGCCCTGGGTAACGGGATTTTGCAGATGCAGACCCCGCAGCACGCCGCAGCGCGAACGGGACATGTTGTCCTGCACGAAGGGCCGCGTGATGCCGTATGTGATGTAACGAGTGAATTGATAGCTCTCGACGAAGAAGCCACGGTCGTCGCCGAAGAACTTGGGCTCGATGATGAGCACTTCAGGAAGCTCGGTCCGGATCACATTCATTTTCGTAGCACTGCGAATTTTTGCCGACCGACACCGGTGTTTCGGCGTCGTCACTAACTTGTACTCTTCACATTATATGTTATGGTTGTGATAAGTAAACTGTGAGGAGCAATGAAAGGCATCATTCTCGCAGGCGGCACCGGCTCTCGCCTCTATCCCGTGACGACCGTCGTCTCGAAGCAACTTCTGCCGGTCTTCGACAAACCCATGATCTACTATCCGCTCTCGACGCTAATGCTCGGCGGAATCAGGGAAATTCTGGTCATTTCCACGCCCCAGGACAAGGCGCTCTTTGAGCGGTTGCTCGGTGATGGCAGCGAAATCGGCCTACATTTTCCTACGCCACGCAGGAGACGCCGCGGGGGTTGGCTGACGCATTCATCGTCGGGCGTGACTTTATCGGCGACGATCCGGTGGCCCTAGTGTTAGGAGATAACATTTTCTACGGGCACAGCCTGCCAGGAATGTTAACAAAGGCATCCCTGCGCAATAAGGGCGCCACCATCTTTGGTTATGTCGTCAACACGCCTGAGCAATATGGCGTGGTCGAGCTCGACCAGGCCGGTCGCGCGCTTTCGATCGAGGAGAAGCCGAAGCAGCCGAAGTCCAACGTCGCGGTCACCGGGCTCTATTTCTACGACAACGACGTCGTCGACATCGCCGCGCGGATCAAGCCATCGGCACGCGGCGAGATCGAGATTACGGACGTCAACAAGGCCTATATGGAGCGGGGCGATCTCTATGTCGACGTGCTCGGTCGCGGCTTTGCCTGGCTCGACACCGGTACGCACTCCTCGCTTGTCGAAGCCAGCCATTTCGTCCAGATCCTCGAGCAACGCCAGGGCCTGCGCATCGCCTGCCCCGAGGAAATCGCGTTGCGACAGGGCTACATCACGGTTGAAGCGTTCGACCGGGTGGCCGCGAAGACCGCAAAGAGCAGCTACGGCGAATATCTACAGTCCGTCGCACGCGCGCACAGAGCGGCCTAATTTGCCGCACGGAGTTGATTGATCATGCGTTTGAAGGGGTTGACCATCTTCGTGACGGGCGGGGCCGGCTTCATCGGTTCCGCGGTCGTGCGCTACCTCCTGCGCAACAGCCACGCACGCGTCGTCAACATCGACAAGCTCACCTACGCCGCAAACCTCGATTCCCTCCCCGGCGCGACCGAAAACCTCCACTACGCCTTCGAGAAGCAATGCATCTGCGACGCCCCGGGACTGCGCCGGCTGTTCGAGCACTATCAGCCCGACGCTGTGTTGAATCTTGCCGCAGAGAGCCACGTCGACCGCTCGATCGACGGCCCCGGCGAATTCATGCAGACCAATATCGTGGGGACGTTCACACTGCTCCAGGAGACCCTACGCTACTGGAGGACGCTATCTCCGGACAAGCGGGCGCGGTTCCGCTTCCAGCATATCTCCACGGACGAAGTGTTCGGCTCGCTTGGCGAGGAGGGCTTCTTCACGGAAGCCACGCCCTACTCGCCCAATTCACCCTACTCCGCAAGCAAAGCTTCATCCGACCATTTGGTGCGCGCCTGGCATGAGACCTACGAGCTGCCGACGCTCCTGACCAACTGCTCGAACAATTACGGCCCCTATCACTTCCCTGAAAAGCTGATCCCGCACATGATCATCAAGGGCCTGGCCGGAGAGCAGCTTCCCGTCTACGGCGACGGAAAAAATGTTCGAGATTGGCTCTATGTCGAGGATCACGCCAAAGCCCTCACACTCGTGCTCGAGCACGCAGCCGTCGGCGAGACCTATAATATCGGCGGCCGAAACGAGCGCACCAATCTCCATGTGGTTGAAAGTATCTGCGATCTCCTCGACGAGATTAGTCCGAGTCAAAGCGGGCGGCGCCGCGATCTCATCACCTTCGTCGCCGACCGCCCCGGCCACGATCGCCGCTACGCGATCGACGCCTCGAAGCTCGAACGCGATCTCGGCTGGCGCGCGGAGGAGACTTTCGAGACCGGCATCCGGAAGACCGTGCACTGGTACGTCGATCAACAGCCGTGGTGGCAGGCGATCCTGGAGCGCGGATATCAGACCAAGCGGGTCGGACTCGCCCAGTAGGTCTGAAAGAGGCGGCATTCTGCCTCAAAACCCGGCGTTTTCTCAATCGAGGACGAGATGCACAACACCGAGATCAACAAGATATATGAGACCTATGCGCCTCTTACCGACCAGGAATGGCGGTCCGATCTGGTCAGGAGCATCAGAGAGCCTTCGATACGGGGCATCGCCTTCCCCTCATTTCCGTCAGCGGACCTGCAGCGCCATCTGCAGGGAAACTCGAATGAGATGGCGATCAGAGGTGCGCTCAGCTTTCGCGAGCACTGCGTCGGCGTCTTGAACGCCAACGGCGCCTCCCTCTCCAAGGACAGCATCCTGATCGACTTTGGAACCGGCTGGGGCCGCATCGCGCGCGCTTTTATGAAGGATGTGCCCGCGGCGAACATCTACGCGATTGAACCGTTCGACTTCATCGTCGAAGCGCGCAAGGCGAACAGCTATATCAGCTTCGTCAAAACCGATCCGTTGCCACCGCTCCCGTTCCGTGACGGATTTGCGACCCACTTCGTCACGTGGTCGACTTTTTCACACTTTAACCAGCACTATTTTGATCGGTGGATTTCCGAAATTGCCCGCATTCTCAGACCAGGTGGCATTTGCTTCATAACGACTCTCGGCATTCGGTTCTTGGAGGACCTGAAGGAAGCACACCGAAAAAAGATCAATGGTCAAGAGATACACTTCTGGATAGATCTCATTCTGAAGCGGCTTCCCCATGACGCGATCGACACCGCAATAGCGGAAGTCAGGTCCGGCAATTTCTTTTGGCTGCCCTCGGACTCAGTGGCACGCAGTGAGTTTGCAGAATGCTTCGTAACGGACAGATATCTCTCCGATAAGTTCTCCAATCTATTCGCTGTCATCGACTATGCTGATCACGGACAGTTAGCCCAAGATTGCATAGCACTGAGACGAAAGTAGAGCGTGGTGCCGCAGCTCTCAAAAGACGTTTTCGAGGGAGACGACGGCCATCTCTTCCTGGTCGGTGGCAGCAACGACGTCGCACGTCTTTTCTCCGAATCCGACCACAATCTCCAATTGATCTGTTCTGCATGGAAAGCTCTCCTGACCAGCAGAAAGAGAGCTGCTACGGATAGAGGAATCAAATATCTTCATTGTTTTGTTCCGGACAAACTCTCGATTCTCAGGACGAAGGCACTCGCCGTCACAGCTCAAATGAGATTTCCAGCCGAAATCCTGGAAGAAAGCGATGATGCCGAGTTGCGCGGGATCTTGGTGCCGCTAACCAAGTATCTCAGAAAGCAGGCAGGCAACTACGAAGTATTCCATCGGACCGATACTCATTGGACGGTGGAGGGCTGTTTCAGCGCCTATCAGATGCTGTGCTCTTACATGGTGATACCGCAAAAGGCAGATCTGATCATGCGGAACGCACCAGCCCGCGAGGGTAGCTGGGATCTCGGCTCTAAGTTGACGCCAAAACGGTCCGAGACGATCCGGTTCGGACGTTTTGGCATCGGAGCATCCCGGGTCGAGGCCAACGATATCGTGACCGCGCGTGAAACCGCCCAAGTGCCGAACGATCTGTTACTGCACGTCGGATCGATCGTCGAATATCGCAATGAAAGACACCCTCTGGCGAAAGTGCGGATGCTCGTGTTCGGTGATTCCTTTTTTGAGTATCGGCCTCATATGCTCACCGGAATGTTTGCCGAGACCGTCGATGTCGTGATGTTTGTCTGGTCGGCCGCCATCGACTGGAAATTGGTCGACGAGTTCAAGCCGGATATTCTCCTGACAGAGATTGCGGAGCGATTTGTCCGCGTCATACCAATGGATGACATCGATATCAGGCGCCATGCAACCAACAAACTTCAGTCTGTCTTGCGTTCGCAGTCCGAACGGAGAGCATCATGACCTGAAACGGGAACCGCGCATGCCTCCAAGCGTGGAACAAACTCCCGTGGCGCGAGTTCTTGTCCCTCACGTCTACGAGTTCGTGTGCAGCTTGTTCTGGAACGATCAGCAGCTGCGTGGATGTCCTCCGAGGCAAATGAATGGCCCCACCTATCTGGTCGTAACAGTAGATGTCAGCCATCTCGTACATATCAACGCGTCGGACTCTTCTGCGAGCGTTTCTCGCCAGCCTTCTGCTTCCCACCCGCAGTTACGCAAGAACTCGATGCCCTATCTTCGGAGCCATAAGGTGGGACGCACAATACTGCGACACGAGGGGGGAGCCCTGTTATGAAGAAGAAAAAGCTCTGAGTCCCCAACGCTGGCAGTTTCGTGCGCCGCTCCATAGCCGTCTGACTGATTCCAAAACGTTGCAATTCAACGCTACCGAGGCCTCGTTCGACCAAGAGATACGGGTCGCTCATGCGGCCGGTCTCGGCTATTGGGCATATCTAGCGTACGGCAGCGATGGTAAACTGGACCTCGCGCACTCGATGATGCAGGGGCTGAAGTACCATCGTCGAAGCGGCATTGCCGATCAGATGAACTATTGTCTGATAGCGACCTTGGACACGCTAGGTCGCGCTAACGGATTCGACGAAGCGACAAAGCGCATTCACGGTCTCTTTTCGGACCACAACTACCAGAGAACGCAAGACGGCAGACCGCTTCTGTTCCTCTACTACCTCGATGCCCTATTGCCCTCATACTGGAATGGTTCGCTCGCCGAACTCGGGAAATCGCTGTCTCACCTGCGAAATCAGGCGACTTCTTCGGGTGGTAGAACTCCCTACATCGTACTTCTGCACACACCACCTGCTACAGCTGAAACGATCCGAAAGCAGATAGGCGCCGATGCCGTTTCGGCATATGGGATAAATTTCGGGCCAAACAGGTCTGGCACTTATCCCGAGCTCCAACGACACGTAGAACAATATTGGGAACATGAGTTGGCCCACACCTCGGGCAGTGTGGTGCCGACCGTCATGGTCGGCTGGGATTCGCGACCGCGAAAGGAGACCCCTCCCGCTTATGACAAACGGGATTACACGCGCATCGACAAGAGTGCGCATGTCGCGATCGCAACCCCTAGCGAGTTCTCTTTCGCCTGCCGACAGGCGTCGCGCTTCATGTCGAACCATCCGGATCGATGCCCCTATCAGATTGCGCTGATCTATTCCTGGAATGAATACAGCGAAGGTGGAGCACTGGCCCCGACCTTGGGTGATCCGTCCGCCTCAATGTTGAGAACCGCGAGCGAGGTTCTGAAGGCTTGTCGCGCGGGAGAGAACTAAACATCACACGCGCTCCAGGTCCAACGACGGCACCCGCGATCAGCCTCGGCCTTACAAATCAGATCGTACGATAGCAACAACTTGAAAAATATTGGGTAACGCGTCGATGTACCCGGCAAGGAAGCGGTCACTCGTCACTGCAAGCACACGCTTTCCGCTTATGACCGGCTGTTCGATCTGGAACGACGGATCAACCGCAATGGCACCGCACGGCATCATTGCCATGACACCATTTTGGTATCTCAGTCTGGAGATCCCGTTCAACCATAAGGGACCACGATAAGGCTTTACTGATTTGTACTTGATGCCGGAATGAGTGATCAGTGCATCGGTCACTCTGGACGCGCTTACATGCCCGCTGCAGTCCCGGGATCTGAGGCTAGAGACGGTCAGTTCCTGACGATGAGTTTGTTAGCCGAGAGAAATCGCGTGTATGCTGGATAGAGCCCTTGATAGCGTCGCGCGAGACTGCCGAGCCCAACACGACTATAGAGTTGCGCCACATCAATTTTATCAAGATCAACGATGGAGACGAATGGCATACCCAGGAACCGACACATATCCTCGGTCCTTGTATCGTGACAGATGACAAGAGCAGGAACGCCGCGTTGTAGAGCGGCCATGCAGCCGTGAAAGCAACTCCCGAACACGAAATCATAGTTCTGAACGGTATCGAGCCAGTCATCCACGTCGAAAAAGACCCGCACGTGATCGGCCGCCCACTTCCGCACGTCGACCTCGGGGGCGACGTTCGCCAAGAATGTTGAAATTTCCTTCAACGCTTCTTCAGAATTCCGAGCCTGCTTGTCTGCCAACCTGATTTCGGCCTGCTCGCTTTGAGCAACGAAATCCGCTTTCCAGACTATTCCCGTGCCGTAGATTTCGCGCACGAGCCGGAGCATCCTTTCCTTGTCGAACGAATGACCGACGACGTCTCGCGACGCGTTGATGGAAAGGCGCTTGACCTCTTCAAACGGCCGCCGAGGGATGTTCATGCCGTGAGGTCCTCCCATGTAGTAGGAAGGGCATCCGGTCACAGTCACATTGTGCACACCGCGAAGCGCGAGAACTTCTTGGGTGTAGGGGCCGCGAACGCCGATGCTGACGGCTCTTTCGGCAATAACTTTTACGAACCGCTCGGTGCCAGGCATCAAGCTTATGTTCGGATCGTAGTTGTTTGATTGAGCTCCGAGACCAACTACCGCCACCGGCAAGTCGGCGCGCTCGATGTATTGCGCCATGCCGCCCAAATCGAATTGTGGAAACAGAAAGTTGGCCGCCGCAACGGCAATCATGTCGAAGCGCTCATGCACTTCCCTGGGGTCGATACTGTGATCCCACGAGAGGTCGTCGTAGACGATACGATCAAGCAGCCCGCGCGCAATCAACTGGTTCCCGGTATTACCTCCGGTCTTCGCCAATTTTGACATCGGATCTTCGCCAACTTCCGCAGAAAAGCTCGGCGTTGCTCCAAGCAGAAAAATTTTCACTGTGCTCCTCCGGAGGCGATATCGATCCTAAACCAATCTGTAGCGCGCTTATTCCCACCCATATTGCTCTTGACCACCATCATCCAAATAACTTTGCGGCCACAACAAGGATCGTCACCGTATCTTCATCCTACCTTCCCCTGATCGCTGATTTCCATTGCGCCGCCTCTCCCTCGTAGTCAGCCGCCGGCGATCGCCCTTCGCCGCCACCAATTGAAAGAAAGTGTGCTTCCGCAGATTTTACTCGACCATCCCTTACGGCTGCCGCGACGTCGGGATATTTGCCGAGATACCATTCGGCATCCACGGCTGGCCCTCCTCCACGGCGGCCCTCAAAGTAGCCGAAGCCTATGTAGTGCAAGTGTGCACTCTCGACCTCCCCACGAGAAACCGCTTTTGCGACGTCGGGATTCTCCCGCAAATAACCGTCCCCGTCGAACTCGGCAGCGGCTATGGCGATCTGTAACAACAGCTTGAGCAAGCCTGCCGGCACGTTGACATGGCCGGAACCATCCAAAGCGGATTTGTCGAGGTTTAACGCGCTCATCAACGATTCAGCAGAAGGTACAAACATCAAGTCACCCCAAAACGCCCATTAGTTGCAGTCACCACGATCACCTTTCGCCCGCAGCGCGCGACGCAGCTTTTGCTGTCCGCTTCGGCTTCTCAGCGTCGGCGGCTGTTGCCAGCAATTGCGCCGACACTTCCTGGAGATAGGAGGCCTGGGCTCCGAGTTCCCGCTCGCCAAAGCCGATCCGCTCCCGAGCCAGACGGTGTATGGCGTCGATCTCTTCGATGTGCTTTTGCGCTTTCAACGAATGGGTGACGCTCGCCGCATGGCGGCGGTGAACGTTGAGTGGATCCGCGATATAGGCGATTTTCGCGCCCTGAACCTCAAGGGCCTTGAGATAGAGCAGCCAATCGCCAGCCATCCGGAATTCACTAAGACGGTCATGGCAGGCATTGAGCGCGCGCAACAACGCCTCTCGGCGCCACAGGACCGAGCTGACATTCAGGATCGTATTCCGGACGCCGAGGTAGCGGGCCACGAAATCGCGACCATCGAACACCTCGGTCCGCGACAATGCGCCTGGCTCTATTGTAGCGTAATAAGGCTTATAGCTCGCATAGAGATGGGCGCCATCGGCATCGATGGATTTGGAGTCGGTGAAGCCGAACGCGATGTCGGGGTCACCGCTCATCAGCGCCAGCAGGCTCGAGATGAAGGTCGGCTCCGAGAGATCGTCGGCCTCAGCGATCCAAAGGAACTCTCCCTTCGCCATCTCTGCAGCCTTGGCCCATTGCGCGAACACCGAGCCGGAATTCTGTTCGTTGATCACGAGCGTCAGATCGCGCTGGCGCTGATCGGCAAGCTTCACGATGACGGAAATGCTGTCGTCGGACGAGCAGTCATCGAGCACGATGACCTCCTCGACCGGATGGTTCTGGTCGAAAATGGTGTAAAGCCGCTCCGGCAGGCAGTGCGCGTAGTTGTAGTTCGGCACCGCAACCGACACGGTGGGTAGTGACGGAACGGCAAGCCGCCAGAGATCGCGGACATAGTCCGCAAATGCGAACTTGGTCTGAATGATTTCCGTCATGCGAGTACGCTCGGCGTCCGATGGCGTCGAGCGCAGAAGGTTCTCCACGGCCTGCGCCATCGCCGGCACATCGCAATAGGGTACTACGCGACCGACGTTCTCCTTGAGAAGGAAGCCCGGGATACCGCCAGAGTCCTGGAACGCAACGACGGGCACGCCGACGCTGAGCGCCTCCAGCGCCACCGTCGGAAACGGATCCTCGCGCGAGGTCAGCGCGTAAACGTCGGACGCGGAATAGAGGCCCTGCATGTCCGAACGATAACCGGCGAGATGAAAGTGGCCCGTGGCCTCAGCACGCTTGATCTCCGGCCCCAGCCATTCCTGGAGGCTTGGATCGATGCCGCCGGCCCAGCAAAAATGGACATTTTCATTGTGTCGTCGCACCAAGTTCCAGACTTGCAGAAACAGATCAAAGCCTTTTCGCAGGTCGGCATAGCCGACGCCGAGCACCATCTTGTCGGCAGCCGCAACGCCAAATTCCTTGCGAACGAGCCCGGCTTCCGTCGGCGCCGGCTCGATCTGCTTGTAACTGCCCTGCGCGCGAATGAGGAAACGCTCATCGGTCCCATCAAGCCCAAGCGCTTCGACGAGCTTGTCGCGCACGAAATCCGAGGCGAACACCACACGATGCGCACTCCCAATCGCCGCCCGCGCGAGCTCTTCCAGGTGCTTCTCGTGCAGGATCCGCGGCAATTCGTCGGACCAGGGAAACGGTCCGAAAGCCCATTTCGACGAGGAATTTTGCGGCGCGACCGCTCGCGGCCGTGTTGGCGATCGCCGCTGTAAAGCCCTTTTCTCGAAAATGTCGTAGGGTCGCAGGGATCTCGGAAGCCTGCTTGAGTACGGTGAGCGGCGCGACCGAGGCGTATTCGGCTTCCATTGCTCCGCCCTGAAGCAGCAGAAAGTCGATCTCGATATTGAAGCCGCTGCGCAGCGTCTTGCCGATGTTCAGCAAGAGATGCTGCGCGCCGCTGGGGAACGCATCATGTCCAACCAGCAGAATCTTGGGCACTGACAGGTCGCGGGTCAGACCAGTGGCCGCGCGCGCGGTGGCATTCAGGTAAGCCGAACCGAAGTGGAGATCGGGCTCGAGATACGCGCCCTCGCACCATTCGTTCCAGGCGTTGATACAGACGAACGATTTACCGAAAAAGGTGTGGGTCTGCGCTTGCTCGACCAGCGCCGACAACCACGCCTCGTATTTCTGCGGGGTCGAGCCCTGGATCACGAGGCCCGAGCCTTGCCGGCGCGCATCGTTGTCCCAGCTCGGCACCACCGTCTTGATCAGCGGAAAATTCGGACGCGGCTCGTCAAGCGAATATTTGGCGACGTCGTCGTAACTGTAGATCTGCCCCGCATAAGTATCGTCCAGGATCTTGGCTTCGGAGTTCACCAGCGGCACGTATTTGGTAAGCTTGTGCGGCGGAAATTCGATCGCGCCGTCCATGCCGTTAACAGTTGGATCGTAATCATCAAAACTCTGGCTCATGATGATGATCGGATCTTCGTTGAATTTCTTCGCGAAGATCGCGCGCCAGCGCGCGATGACGTTTGCCGTGTCCGGAATGAGGCGCGGCCGATAGATCATCAGGAGCGGACGGCCCTGGACACGGATGTAGCGTTTGTCCTTGAAGTGCCGATTGAAGTCCGACAACAGGCGCTCGTCATCGTCGGACAGGTAGTCCTGCGAAATCAGGACCTCGCCCTCCATGCCGTCCCACCGCCGCGTCCAGTTCTCGTTGGCCCACATCAGGCAGAACGGCATGTTGATATCGCGCGTCTTCAGGAATTGCTCCAGCGGCTTTTCCAAGAGGCGCCTGCCGTTGAACCAGTAGTAGTAATAGACGAAACCGTGGATGCCCGCCGCCTTGGCGAACTTCGCCTGCTTGCGCATGGTTTCGATGTCGGCGAGCGAGTAGAAACCCAGGTCGCGCGGAATCCGCGGCTGGTAGTGATCCTTGAATCGAGGTATGCCGCGCGCGATGTTCGTCCACTCGGTGAAGCCGGTGCCCCACCATTTGTCGTTCTCAGGGAAAGCGTGAAACTGCGTCAGATAGTAGGCCAGCACCTTGGCGCGCGGTTTTGCGCCGGCCGGCAATGGACGCAGTTCCTCGAACAGCGAGCTCGGACGGGTGAACCGCTTGATCTCGGCTGGAATCGTGGCTTCGTTCTCCGGAGGTGACGGATAGATGCCATCCTCGTGGCGATGCTCGAGATAGTGCAGAAGCGGATTCTGGTCCGTCTTACCCCTGAAGTAGCGCTGAATGTAGAACTTGGTGTCGAACTCTGCCGACGGGTTGCGCCCTTCCTTATAGCCATGAAAGATGAAGTGCTCGAACGGATCGACGCCGGCCGCTGCAACGTCCTGATAGGTCTGACGATAATATTGCGCGTCAAATTCCGGGATCGGGCTGAAGGGGCCCAGGCGGTTCTTCAGATAGTGTGCGAGCGGGCTCTCACCTTCCGGAATGCCGTACTTCTCCCGATACCAGGCCGGCTGAAAATAGGGGCTTGGCCGCCGCCCATCGCGCTCGCCGACCGTCGCATAGTGCAGGAACGGATGCGCCTCCGCGTCCTGCACATCGGGATAGGTTGTGACGTACCAGATCGGGTCGAAGATCGGATTTGGCTTACGACCTTCCCTGTAGCCATAGAGAAAGAAATGCTCGAACGGATCGGCGCCGACCGCGATCACGTCCGGATAACTCGCGGCGTAGAAATCCTCGTCGAACAGACCGAGGCCCTTGAGGGTGCGCGCGGCATCTGCAAGGTCGACGGCTGGCGCTGGCTGCTCGACCTCGCGCGGCGGCTCCGTCTGCCTGCTCGCCGGTCCTTCGGCGGCGAGCTCCTTCGCAGAACTGTTTACTTTTGTGGCGCCCGGCTCTGACCTGGATTGCAGCCTTGCGGCAGCACTGCGCCTTGCCCGAGGTTCTCTCTGACCGGCGTCGCGCGCGAGCTTCGAAAGGAAATCAGCCATTGTTACTCATTCATGCATTGGACGCTTCGTTCCGCACTGGCAGACTAGCGCAAAGTTTCTGTCTCCGATGTGAAGGCCCGATCGCGTGTCGCGCCGATCGACTGGAGGCGCCGCACGGCGCCTTCATTGCGTTGCCGCGCCGCGTATTGATACCAATTGACCGCCGCGTCGCGATCTTGCGCGGTGCCTCGGCCCGACATCAACGCGTCGCCCAGCGCAACCTGCGCTTCCGCCATGCCGCGCTCGGCGGCCCTCTGAAACCATTCCGTCGCCTTCGTCACGTCAGCCTGGCGCCCCTGTCCCCTCCCGAGCATCACGGCGAGGTTGTACTGCGCAACCGTATGTCCCTGCTCTGCAGCGGCCTCGTACCAGTTCACACCCTCAGCAAGATCCAGGCCCACTCCGTAGCCTGTGCAGTACATGACGGCGAGCTGGAATTGTGCGGCTGCATGCCCCGCGCGCGCCGCCTTGGCCATCCATGATGATGCTGCCTGCGCATTCCCCACCCCGCTCTTCGGATCCATATGGAGAAGCCCCAGCATGTACTGCGCCTCGACATGGCCAGCATCCGCCGCGCGCGTGAGCCATGGAGTGGCACCTAGTATATCGGCGGTTCCGCCGAACTTACCTATCTTCAGCGCGCCCAGTTGAAACGCCGCCGGAGGATGACCGGCCTCCGCGGCCTCTCTCAGCAAAGAGTGCGCGCGTGCAACGTTATCATCAGACGCATCCTGATGAAGCAGGAAGAGCGCGTAGGCGGTCTTGGCGTCAGGATCTCCGCTACCGGCGGCCCTGCTCAACCATTCCGACGCCATTTCCTGATCTTTGGGAACGCCGGCACCGGTTGAATAGAGCTTTCCGAGTTGCACCTGTGCGGCGCTGATACCGCCATCTGCGGCACGTTCGAACCATTTGATCGCGGCCTCCACGTTGCGCTGAACGCCGGAGCCGTTGAGATAGAAGATCGCAACGTTGAATGCCGCAGTGGCATGGCCATTTTCGGCCGCGCGCTCGAACCACTTCGCGGCCTGACGAATGTTGGGCGAGACACCGACACCAGTCGCATAGAACCGGCCGACGAAGAATTGCGCCTGCGCATCGCCCCGCTCGGCGGCCTTCTCGTACCAAACCGCCGCCTCCCGCAAATTGGGCTCGGCATCGGCTCCGTTCGAATAGAATTCCGCGAGTGCCTGAATTGCCGGAAGGTAATCCTTCCGCGCCGCCTTGCGCAGCGCGGACTCGGCCCGATCGAGGTCTTTGGCGACGCCCTTGCCGCTGAGCCGTAACAGGCCGATGTTGTAGAGTGCGATCGGATCATCATGCGTGGCCGCACTCTGGAACAGGCGAGCGGCCTCAGTCGGGTTCTCGGGCAAGCCCATACCCTTCAACGTCATGAATGCGAGCCCAATCTGCGCCCTCACGTGATCGTGCGCCGCGGCCTTGCCATACCAGATCGCAGCCTGCGCGAAATCGACGAGTACGCCGCGTCCCTGATAATAGACGTCGCCGAGCGCGAATTCGGCCGGCGCAAATTTCTGATCGGCCGCCGCCTGATACCAACGAAGTGCAGCAGCGAGGTCCTTCGTGCACCCCTGCCCTTCGCTGTAGAGATTGCCCAGGATGGTCTGAGCATCCGCTTTGCCGGCTTCGGCCGCGGCCGATATCCAGCGAAACGCGGCGCAAATATCCTTAGCGACACTGGTCCCGTGCGGGAATATCAGGTGATGCACATTCGACGCGGTATCGCCCAATCGGGCGGCGGAGGATTGACGCCAGGTCTCCGGCCTATTCGGTCCGAGGCTGGCGTTGACACCGTACAGATAAATCAGGCCGAGTTGATATTGCGCCTCGGCGTGACCTCGCTGCGCCGCGCGTTCGTACCACACCGCGGCATCGGGAATGCTGCCCGCCACTCCCTGGTTCTTGGCGTAGAGCATGCCGATCCGATAGTCCGCTTCCGCGTCGCCGTTTTGCGAGGCACGCTTCCAGAACTTTAGTGCCTCCAGATAGTGACCGCGCTCGAACGCCGCCTCCGCCGGACCAAGCCGCCTTTTGTCAGATCCGTGAGACGCGGGCCGAAGCCATTGGAGGAGCGATCGGGTCAATGCCGTCATGGCTCACGCATGGCCTCCCGGATGCCCTTCAGCATTCCGCCAAGCAGATACATTCCGACCGCCCGCGTGCCGACATGGACGTCTCCCGCAAGCGTCATGCCAGGAATCAGGCGGAAGTTTTTCGGGACATCCTTGAAGTTGGTCGAATCCACCGAGCACCGCGCCTTGTAGTACGCTTCGATAGGCTTTCCATCGTCGTCGGTTGTGAAGGCACCCTCGCTGATCCAGCGCACTTTGCCCTCGGCTGTACCATGCTCCGCGGCATTGAACGCATCGATCCGCATCGTGCAGGTATCCGGGCCGGATAAAACCGACATCGCGCGAGGCGATGCGAATTTCAGCCTCGAGCTTGGTGTCGGTCGGCATCAGAGTAATGAAGGGATCGCCGGGCTTCAGCACCGACCCGACCGAGAGCCTTGCCATCGTCAACACGACCAAGTCTTCGGCGGCGGTCAATCGGACCAGATCCTGGTGCCTGAGCGCCTTCTCATATGAGGCTCTCGCCTCGTCGAGCTTGTTGCGAGTCGTCACGAGATCCTGAACTCAGTTGCGCAAACCATTGCTGCTTGAAGGCGTCACGGTCCGCGATTGACGCGGCGAGCGTATTCTGGGCTTCGATTAGGCTGTTATGGGTGTTCTCCAGGGTCCGCAGCAATTCAAGCCTTGTGTCCTGGGAGATAAACATATTGAGTTGCGAGCCCGTGCCGTGCTCGGCCAGCGTCGTGCGCATGGTCTCGATCTTCTGCAAGATCTCGTCACGCTGCCGATATCTCGCATCGTCCCCGCGAAGCTTCTCCATCGTCGCCTGCGTCTGCTTGATCTTCGAATCGAAACTATTGATCTGCGCGGTATATTGCGCCATCCGCTGATCATAGAGCGCCTTCTGCAAGGCTGCGTATTTCTGGTAGTTCTGGTCTGGCTTGCTCGCAAAGACCAGCGGATGCTGGTTCAGCTCGGCTTCATCGCGCGCCACCTGAGTCTCGAGACTAGCGATCTGCAACTTCGCCTGGGTCAGGTCCGCCGACGTAAAAGTCGCGTCCAGGGTCGCAATAAGCTGTCCCGGTTGCACCTGCTCGCCTTCCCGCACGTCAATCGTCTTAATGATCGATGGATCCAGCGCCTGAAGGACGCTGATCTGTCCCACCGGCACGATTCGCCCCCCAACGCTGGTGATGACGCGATCTATCCGCGTCAGAGCGAGAATGGCAACGATCGTGACCAGGAAGGCCGAGAGCACAAACAGCGTTGCTCGCGCGATCAGAGGCTCAGCCTCCTCTCGGATCGCATCCGTTTCCGATTGAAATTGGCGAACGGTCGCAAGCGCACCATCAGGAGACAAGCGTCGGACTCCCAAATTTTGACCGATCGCTGCGGGCTGCCGGCGCCAGATGCGTGTTCTGCTGATACCACAGCGAGCTGTAGATATCGTTGCGCGCCAGGAGCTCCTCATGCCGCCCGATATCGTCGACCACACCACGATTAAGCACGAGAATTGCGTCCGCCTTTGTCAGGGACGACAGGCGATGCGAGATGATGATCAGCGTCCGGCCATGCGCGATGCGCGTTATGTTGGCGTTCACGATCGCCTCGCTGTCGGCGTCGAGCGCGCTTGTCGCCTCATCGAGAATCAGGATGGGCGGGTTGACGATCAACGCACGCGCGATCGCAAGCCGCTGCCGCTGCCCTCCCGAGAGGTTCGGCGAACCTTCATAGATATGCGTCTCGTAGCCACGCGGCAGCTTGTCGATGAATTCTTCGGCGCCCGCCAGCCTCGCCGCCCTGACCACATCATCGAATGACGCGTCCGGCTTGGCCGCGGTGATGTTTTCGCGGATGGTTCCACTGAACAGAAAATTCTCCTGGAGCACCACACCCACGTTACGACGGAGATGGTCGATGTCATACTCGCGAACGTCGATACCATCTATCTTGATCAATCCCTCATAATCGGAATGCAGCCGCTGCAGCAGACGCGTAATCGTGGTCTTGCCGGATCCGCTCTTGCCCATCACGCCCAAAGTAGTCCCCAGCGGGATTTCGAAGGAGATGTTGTTCAGCGTGGGCGATAGCGCTCCCTTGTATTTGAAGGTGACGCCGGAGAACTCCACCTTGCCCTCGAGCGGCGAACGCACGCCATGGCCGGAACGCCCCTCTTCCGCCGGCCGGTTGACGAGATTGCCGACGATTGCAACCGCACTTCGCGCCTCGTCGTATTGATTGATGAGCTGCGCCATCTGCATCAGCGGACCCGAGACGCGCTGCGACAGCAGCAGGAATGAGAACAGGGCCCCGATATAGACAGGATCGTTGCTTTCGAGCGCGAGATAGACGCCGAGCGCATAGGAGCCGCTGACGGCCAGCCGCTCCAGCGGACGCACCACCGACTGGATGGCGTTTCCAGTCATGCCTTCCACGAGCCGGGCCTTGGCAACGCGTGCGACCAGAACATCCCACATGTGGCGCTGCCGCGTATCGAGCGCGAGCGACTTGATCGTCCGGATGCCATTCAAGGTCTGAACCAAAAATGCGCCCTGCGCGCCCTCCGCGGCCAGCACCGCAGTCGACGCCTTGCGGTAATTCGGCAACATCAGGACGAGCCACGCGACGATCAATGCCGACAAGGCGAGAACCACGATCGTCATGACGGGGCTGAAGAAGAACATGACGGGCAGGAAGAATATCAGCGTCGTAGAGTTCGAGAATGGTGCCGAACAATTGCCCCATCAGGAACGAGCGAATGCGAAAGACTTCCCGAATGTCGCGCGCGACGAGGCCGACGGCCGTCTGCTCGAAATAGTCGATGGGAAGATTGAGGACCTTCTCGAAGACGTAGGTCGACAATTTGACGTCTAGCCTGGTCGTCAAGCGATGGACAAGGAACTGTCTCAAGAACGAGAAAGCCGCCTCGAAGGCTATGACCACCAGCATCGCGACGCAGAGCACATAGAACGTGTTGTACGCCTTGTAGAAGATCACCTTGTCGGACAACAAGCGCCAGAACATGATCGGCGCCAGGCCGAGAAGCCCGAGGATCACGGCGGCAATCGCGACGTCGCGGACCATGCGGCGTTCGCGGAACAACAGCGCGGCTACGAGGCCGAAACTGAACGGCTGCGCTTCGTCCGATATCTCGTAGTTGCGCTTGATCAGGACGAGATCGCCGGACCAAATATCTTCAAATCGTGGTTGGTCGATCACGAGCAGCGCGTCTTCCGCGGCATTCGGATCCCTCAGCACGATGCGCGTATTGTGTGCGCCTCCCTCGACACGCAGGAGCACCATATGGCTCCCATTGCGAAGCCGAACGATGACCGGGAGCGCCTTCTTGAGATGAGACAGTCCGCCCCAATCAGCTTGACGCACTTCGCGCGCATGCCCGCTTTCTCCGCGCAGCGGATAAGCTGATGGAGCGTGACGTTCTCGTCCGGCAGAAGGTTGTCTTGAATGAGCTGTGAGGACGTGAGGTGCAGCCCGTGCTGTCGTGCGACGATGATCAGGCACCCCAGTGCCGATGCCGGTGCTGCATCGGCAAGGTTCTGGTCATCGACACCGTGGACGGTCATGGATGTCAAGCTACCTGCCATCTATGTTAATACTTTCACATTCGACTGTGAGCATAACATTTTGTGGCAAAAAGGCCAGCAGCACTTATCGTTGAATTTGAGAAATGGTTGGCCACACTCGCAGATACGTCAGGACCGGGCTTCCTGAAAATTGAAGCCGGATTCTAACAAAGACCTCTGGATGGCCTCGCCGTCGGCCTCGGGCATGAGCGCGAGCGCACAGACCTCGAAATTTTGGGTGCTGACCGAAACGGTCGGAAAACCGGCCATCAGCAGGAGATTGCCGAGTCGCTCGGCTGTAAATCCGGTGCGGTGGGCCATGTGGACGCGCCCCTCCTCGATCGCGCGCGAATGGCCGTAGAGCATGTCGAGCGGCCTGATCGGCCCCGCCGGCGAATGATAGGCTATCGCGGCAATGCCATGCTCGACGATGAACTGAGCAACCAATTCCACATCCGGGCTCATAATTAAGGCGAATCCCCCTGGTTTCAGGACTTGGTGGAACTGACGCAGCGTCGGATAGACCTCGTGGGCATAGAGGTGTTCGAGCACGTGCGACGACCAAACCGCGTCGAAAGACTGAGACTCGAACGCACCGCTCAAACCAAGAATCGAGCCGAGCACATCTGGCTTGACGTCCGGGTCGATGTCGAACCGGGTCTCCTCCCAGCCATGGTCGACGATCATCCGGGCAATGCGCTGGGCCGTACCGGGTCCCGAGCCCGCATTGAGCAAGCGTTTCATCTTGGCAGACAAGATCTGTTCCTGGCATCGGGCGCCCGGTGAGCGCCAGGTGATAATATTAGCAAATCAGAACTTCTCCAGCATCGAAGCAAGACATGGCAATGATAAGACGACAGGAGGCGGAGGACGGCTTAACTCTCGAACTCCAAAGCAAAAGCCCCGCCGTGAGCGGGGCTTTCACACACGTAGCTTGCAGGAGCCGGATCAAAGCTTCGGCAGATGGACGTCCTGATCGGTGAAGTGGAGATCCTCGACGCCACTGACCGCGACCGTCTGGTTGTCGCTGAAGTGTAGGGTGTAGGTGCTCGTTTTCGCGTCGACGTCGATCTTCGTGACATCGAAGAAAGAGCGATTGGCAAAGTCCACGGTGTCCGTGCCGGTGCCGCCGACGATCGTATCGTTTCCGGTGTGGGTCTGGACGTGGAACGTATCGTCGCCGCTTCCGCCTTGCAGCGTCGAGTTCGCAGCAGCCCCGCCGCCGTAGACCCAGAACACGTCCTTGCCGTCACCGCCTTGGAAGACATCGCCCTGCGCGCCGACCAGCGTATCGTTGCCGTCGCCACCGGACAGCGTGCTGTGCCCCGACGCCAGATCTTTCAGGAAGTCGTTGCCACCGTCGCCTTCGAGCAACTGAGCGCCGGAGCCCGCCTCGAGACGGTCGTTGCCGGTGCCGCCGGTCAACGTATCGTTGCCAGTGCCGCCATAGATGCTGTCATTGCCGGCGCCGCCGAACAGCGAGCTATTGCCGTGCCCGCCGTGGATCGCATCGTTGCCGCTGCCGCCATAGACCGTGTCGTCGCCGCTATCGTACAGGTTCACGCTGTCGGAACCCTTGCCCATGGCGACGAACACGTCGTTATCGCCGCCGATCACGTCGAGCGTCTTGCCGCCGGCGTCATCGAGGATGATCGCCTTCAGGTTCGGCGTGGTCTCGACCGTGGTGGACTGCGAAACGTCGAGGACGTTAACGACCGGCGGAACGCTCCCTCCGGAGAACGGTCCGGACTCGAACCATGCTCTCGAAGCATCCCCGGGATCGTCACTGAATACACCGCTTTGCTCGAGCGAGTCGATCAACGCCGATCTGACGCTCGCCTCGATGTGGTTTCCGTTCTGGTGAAGAAATTGGCCCAGCTCAGTCTTCGTCAGGTACGAGACGGCCATGGTACCCCCTTTCAAGTTTTACTGATGATGATCCGACGCGCCAATCAGCGGCAAAGGTGCTTGAGGCTGAATGTGCTGCGACTTGAACGGGAGCAAACAGGTTGCATCCGCCCGGCTCACCAGCGCCTTATGTTAGAATGTTAAGGCGCCGGCTATTTTTGTTATGATGAATGTTAGTCGCGGCGCACAATCACTGTCAAGGATCAAATTCACGCGCTGTTAACTCGAATTTGAGGCAATGTCATATTGTGTTAACTATCGCCCGGCGATGCAGGGGAATCCGTGATCGAATGACGCTTTTCTCGCCATGTGCCGGCGGTTTGATCCGTACCCATACGAAATTCGTCGACGAGGCATGTGTGGAGACCATATGTACGAGCTTCGCCCGCCTCACTGCACGAGGAGCAAGCGGTCGGCAGCCCGCGAGATGAAGGGCACCGACCGAATCTGCCGAGAATACGATCACTTGTTATTGTAGCGCCGCATGAATTCTCCCCGACCGATGCGGACAACCATCACAGTCACCCAACGCAAGGGCGGGGTCGGCAAAACGACGATCGCGATCTGTATCGCCGCCGAGTTGACCCGCAGGGGTCACGATGTCGCGCTGGTCGACAGCGATCCTCAGCGCTCCGCCGCTCATTGGGCGGAGTTGGGCAATCTGGAATTCCCGGTCTACGAGATGGCCCTGGAGGACATTTCCGTATCCGCTTGGGCTCAGGAGGTCCGAAACGTTGAGGCCGGCATGGTGGTGATCGATACTGCCCCCAACGCGCGCGGAATGGGAGCATCGATCGCGGTGGCAGACTTGATCCTAGTCCCCTGCACTGCCTCAGGGCTGGATCTCGATGCAACGACGCAGACGCTGGCCATCATTGAGGCGGCGCGCGAGCGCCGGCGAGATCGAGTTCAGGTCATTCTGGTTCCGAACCGGGTCGATGGCCGTACCCTTGAGGGGCGCCAGCTTGTTCGAGGAACTGAGTGAATTCGGCGAGATCGTTGGGCCCCCGATCGCAAGCCGCCTCGCGTTCGTTCGGTCCTTCACTTACGGACAGTCGGTCGCGAGCTTCGTGGCTGGCGATCCGGCCGATCGAGAAATTCAAGCCCTGGCAGACGAAATCGAGAAAATCGTCGGAATCGCGCGATAGCAGCAGCCGACAATCGCACGACGCGCGCTCAGCACATCCACTGCATGATCCGCAGAGATGCAGGTACTCGTTCGACCAGTGAGATGAATGATATTCGAATCAGGCTTTGCGTGCCTGGCCAGCGCGGAGCGCCGGTGTCGAAGTCTCTTCAAGCCTCATCTTCTCGAGCATAAGATCCGTGACAAGCTTGCGCAGGCGCTGGTTCTCGACCGTGAGTTCTTCCAGCACACGACGCATTTCGCTCATAGTCGGGAGATCGGTGGGCGCGTTCGTGCCAGCTTCGCGAAGGTTCGAAGATTGCGCCTCGTCCTTGCCTAGCGACAGTTTCCGCCAACGATGCAGTGTCATGATGCTCACCCCAAGCGCTTTGCAAATCTCCACCTGGGAATTGCCCGCTCGGGCCAGTTCATCTGCCCGGACAAGTTTCAGCATGATTTCTTCGTGAGAATGCTTCTTCATATTCGCGCCTAGTATTCGTTGCGGCCCGTAAGCTCGCGCAGAATTCGCTGTCTGGCTTGGCCAGGGCTCGACCTGACCAGCGTCAAATAACATATACGCCGGGATTCGGAAAATGACTCAAGGTGATGCTATCATACTTATGCCAAGTTCATGAATGATATTTTTGGTTATGCAAACTAATTCCTAAGTGTTAGCTGCAGTGCAATTAACGTTTTCGGAACTTTAATTGCAATTCGGACGCCGCTTTCAGTCGGGCACCTGCCTAAGTTGCGGAGGTCGCGTGTCGCGCCGTCGACATGGGTGAAGCGAGTTGTATTGGGCTTCCTCAGCCATCCGAGCTGGACGATAGTTTGTGCTTCATGCCAGTGCCGGCCAGTCGGGCGATGTGACGTTTGCCCAAAAGATCGCGCCCGAAACATGAGAGCAAAGTGAACGCGGTCGCCACTAGGTTTACTCGAGCGGCTTTTAATTCAGATTGGCTAGGCCTCTCCGTTAGAACAGAGAATAATCGCGAAACTGAAGTCGCTGTGGTCCCGCCTGCGCTGCGTGATAGGAGCCCACTTCGCCGCCGCTCGTTCGGCAGACTTCCTTCCGACGGTCAGCAGCGCTTCGCACTTCTGGCAAATGTCCGCTTCGCGCCGCCAACAGCAGACCTCTCGCTCTAAAACGGCGAGCGAACTCGCCGCCCACGTTGCGCCGACTGGGGCGGGTATGGATCATGTCCCGTGGCATGGTGTAGCTGAGTGCGGGTCGCATTCGCCGGCATGGGGCCGGATCGGTCAGCTGGCGATTGCCGGGAAGCTGATGGCTCTCGCTCCAATCCATCATGGGCCAATTTGAGCAACCTCCAGCCAAACGACGCAAGCTAGAGCATGCCGCCAGAGCTCCTCCCAATGCGGCGAAAAAGACACCGAGCGAGAACGCCAAGATGAGGGTCCGGTTGATATCGATGCCAATTGACTACGCCATCTCGCGGTCGCTGGTGACCGCCGGGATCAGCGCCCAAGCCGGATATGGTTGATCAGGAGCCGCAGGCCGATGACGACGAGGATGGCCATCCCGACAAGCAGAATCTGGTAGCTTGGATTCATGACGCCATCAATGCTCGACGTGCAAAGCAATCGTATCGGTGCATCTTCGTAGAACGATTGCAAGCAGATCAGGCGCTCGAAGTCCTCCAGAAGGCGGCGAAGTCGTTCGTCTGTAAGGCGAACCGTTGTGCGCGCGCATAGGGCTGGTGCTACGAAACGATATCTGTGGTTCCGATGTCCTGATCCAATGCTGCCGCCGTTGTCCTCAATTGACATAAGCTTTGCCTTTCGGCACGCTTTGCGCCCACGGAAATGGTGAATGATTTACAGACCCGGCGACGTCGGCACGCAAACGCAGCGTGCAAACGACCGTTTGGTGCCCTATTCGAAGCCGCGTCGGCGCACCCGCTAAAGTTGATAGATGACTCTTTCGAGAAAAACTATCGGCCAGCCTGATCAGCCGATGGGGCGTGATCCGTTCCACACCGCCGCTCATCGGCCGGTGGAGCGTCACCTCGCCGAGAACCAAAAGCCGGAGCCACGCGCCGAGCAAAGCAACAAAGCACCTATAGTTCATCCGGCCCAGGAGGCCTCTGCTGCGTCATCCGCACATTTCGGTTCTGTACGAGGTGTGTCCGCCAGTGTGACCGCCTATACAGATTGGATGAAGCGAGGACGCCAAATTTGGCACGAGCATTTGCAGCGCGGTCAACTACCCGAGGGGCCCACAGGGTCGATGGGAAACATCGAGCGCTGGTTGCTCGGATTGCTGAGCGTTGTTGTTCTCGTGAGCTGCGTTTGCGCGACGATTGTCTTCACGCAGGTCAAGTCGCTCAAAGTGGAGATCGCCACGCTGCAACGCGAGATTATCGCGCTCAAGCTCCGCGTAGCCAGGCTTGATCAGATCGCAACCGCCAACGAGGCACGTGAGAAGCTAATCAGTGAACCGCCTAAGCCGCCGCCAGAGACCCGGCCTGATCAGGCTTCGCTCATCCTGTCGCGCGAAGAGATTCAGCTGATCCGCGACTATATCAAGCCTGCCCCGGTTGCGGGGTCCGTGACTCGAGTCGACCAAGGTCGGCGATCCCGTCTCGGGAGAAACCATCCCCTTCCCTTCTCCGATCACGGAGAAGGTGCGAAAACTGCTTGGCGCGAGATTTACCATTCGCAACGGCGTCATTGTCATTACGCGAAATGGGAGCCACTACGCTGATGCTGTGATCGGGTCCAATTGACGAGCGGCGGGCCAACGCCCTGCAACGACTGTGAAGCTTATAGAATGGCGCGCAAGGTTCGGTAACCGATCTGCACGTTCAAGGGCGAGCGCCAAAGCCCGCCTGCAATAGCTTTGCAGGTAGTTATTCGACTTATGGCTGGTTGTTCGGCGGCCGTTCAATGAACCGTCGGCTGCCGTTCAGTAGCTCAAGGTTATTGGCGATAACCGGGTTACCTGGATCGAGCGAATAGGCCTTCTCAAATTTCCGCCGCGCCGCACTCAGATTGCCACGCAGCATGTACGAATAACCCTGATCATTCAGGACTTGCACGGTTTCGCCTCCCAGCCGGATCGCCTGGGCATAGGCCTGGTCAGCCAGATCAAAACGACGTATCCGATCATAGCTCGCAGCCAACCCGATCCAAGCGGTCACGTCCTTGGGCGATTTCTCGACGCCGTCCTTGAAATAGCGCTGGGCAATCCCGTAATTGCCGCGGTTGAAATGCTCCAAGCCCAGCCGTACCGGTTCGTCCGAGGGATAATATTTGACGTCGGTTGGCTCCTGCACGGAATCCCCGCCAGGCGGCTCGACGGGAGCCACGACGGCGGCCTCCCTTAGTGTCTGGTCACAGGCTGCAAGGCCTGGTGCCAGCCAGCAACAGGTCAGCAATACAATGGCACGTCGCATAACTCTTGTCCCCCGCCCGGCCTAGCGGACTCACTGCAGCTTTGGCCAGTAGCGTCGCAAAGTTCACTTATCAAACGCCGTTACCTAGCCCCTGCCGGCGCGCCAACCGGTACCGATACTCCAGCAGTCGATCCAGCCCCCAATCCGGTTACGTTAACATTCTGGGTCACGGGAGGCTTCTCGCCCATTTGTTTCGTCGGATCGCCCATGTCGGGAAGCTGATCCACCGGCTGTTGCGTGTTGCCGTAACGCGAAACGGCTGCCCCCACGCGCCGCGCATCGTACGCGATCCTGCGATCACCGACGTTGCGCGGCCATGGATGGATTGTGTGGGTAGCGGCGTTAACCTCTTTGGCGTTGCCGGCGCTCATCGTGATGGTGTCAGAACGCTGGAAGTAGCGGTCGACCTCATCATGACCGGCGAGGCCGTAACATCCCCCGAGCAGGATGGGCGCGAACAGAATCAGATTCCTTATGGCCATCTCTCGCACCTCTAGTTGAGGGTTTTCACGACTGGCTGGTCGGTAACAGCTGCCGGTGCTGGAACGGGCACCCTGACCTCGGGAGCGATGATGTGGCCGTACGGCCCTTTCACCTCGCCGCCGGAATTGACGTAGTCATTGTAACGCTTGCGGACTTCCATCTGGCCATTGAGGAAGAAATCGACATCGTTGGCTGGAAGGCGGGAATCGAGCGGAGACGCCAGTTGCTGGCCGGGTGCAGCCGGTGCGACCAGCCGCGGCGTCACGATGATCACCAGATCCGTTTCCTGCCGCTGGTACGACTTGCTGCTAAACAAGGTTCCGATGACCGGCACCGAGCCGATCCAGGGCAATTGCGAAACGTCCTGCCGGTTGCGAGTTTGGAGCAGGCCGGCGATCGCAAAGCTCTGGCCGTCGCGCAGCTCGACCGTGGTCCGCGCGTCGCGCCGCGACAGCGCCGGGATGGTCGTCCCCGCGATCGTCACCGCGTTCTGGAAATCAAGTTCGCTGACCGTTGGCTCAACCCGAAGGTTGATCACGCCGCGCGAGAGAACGGTGGGCACGAAGGCCAACTCAACACCGAACTTCTTGAATTCTATAGTAACAGTCGGCAATGCGCCCGCAACCGCCGTAGAGGCGACCGGCACTGGAAATTCACCGCCGGCCAGGAAGCGCGCGGCGTCGCCCGATAGCGCCATCAGGTTAGGCTCCGCCAACCGGCGCAATAGGCCCTTGGTTTCCAGTGCCGACACCAGCAGATCAACCGAGGCGCCATTGCTCGTTCTCAGCACGCTGGTGAGTAAGTTACCAAACGGCACAGCTCCACTGGCCAGCGTACCTACGGTGCCAAGCAATGGTAAGGTCCCGGCCGGTGGCCCCACATTTGGTTGTGGTACACGACCACTTCCGGGACTATTGCGCCATTGACGGTACTTCTGCTGCCGAGACCGGAATTTGCTAGGTTCGATCCACTCGCATTACCCGCATAAAGGTTCATGCCGAGGTCGCGGCCCGCCTCGCGATTGACCTCGAGGAAGCGCACTTCGAGCATCACTTGTTGCGGCGCGGCGACGCTCATGGCGTTGACGACGACGCCGCCTTTCGCGACGGTGCTGGTGGCGATCGCCATGGCCCGCTCGGCTGCGACCGCGTCAGCGGCGGTTCCGCTGAGCACCACCTGTCCCTCGGAGGCCGAGACTCGAATGCCCTGCATGCCGGTGCTGGACCGGATGTTCTGCTGCAGATTCCCGGTGTCGATCACAACCTCGATGTCGAGGATTCCGATCTGCTTCATCGACGAGTCGAACAGGATGACGTTGGTGGTACCGGTCTGCTTACCCTGGATGTAGATCATGTGATCGCTCAGGGACTTCACGTCGATGATGTCGGACGAGCCCGCGACGATGGTCGAAAAAGCCGTGTCGACCTTGAAGGTGCGTGACTTGTTGACGACCACCCTGACCCGCTGGACGTCGCTCATTTCGCTGACGATCACGCCGCCGGAGGAGCCCCGCCGGTCTGCAGCCGCCGCGAGGTCTGCGGACCCAAGCAAGGCGAGCGCCGCGCCAAAACTCATCACGCTGAAGGCGAGAAGCCCCCCTACCGCCTTATCCGAAACGCGACCGCCACCCATTCGAGTCCCCCGCCGCGATCCGCGGCATCCCCGCAAATCTACGTGCTCGACGTCCCTCAACAGTTCCCCTCTGCGCACCACGTCGCAGAGCTTACAATCTGTCCCACTACAATTCGTTACTTCATGTTTCCAAGATCATCGCCCTTCATCCTGCCTCCTTGCAACAAGAGATACTTACCGCACAGCCACAAGCTGCAAAGAAAACTTTCCAATGTTGCCAGCGAGCATCATTTTCTCTGCAGCTCTGTTCAGAACTATCCGGCAGCACAACCACCTTGCGCGAGGTTCCGTCGTCGCCCCGCCATCGAACGGGGGTCGACTCGCAGTCTTGAGATGCGCTTGGCCAGGCGCGAATTGCTCTGACGCAGTTCGATGCCAAGCGTTTGGCCAGTTCCACCGGCGCCACCGCGAAGCGGCGTCCGCCCAATATGCGTCAGGTACACTGCCATATTCGGGCCTGCGGCAGGGTGGCACTTGCCATGGCATGTCTTGGCTTCGCGTCCGGCATCATCGCCATCGCCAGGGGGGCGGGTGTTCATCGGCCGATGTTCGGGAGTGCGCTAGAAGGGAATTTGCGTGGACGCGCTCGGCGCATTGAGCGCTGTGCCCCATATCGGCATCAGCATGGTGAAGCCGGCTTGAGAAGCTGTAACAGTCAAATTGTTGCCGCTAGACGCCACACTCAATGTTGGCGTGAGACCGCCGAAGTACAGGAACGGCGCCGCGTTCTGCTTGTCGGTAGTGGGCATGGGATCGCCGGTGCAGCCGGACGGCGACTGAGGCGGGCTCTGAAGCAAGGCAGGCGTATAGCAGTTGATCATGACCGCCCGGGCGCCGGCACTCGCGAGCGTCCGCAAAGACTGCATCGTGATGGCATAGCGTCCGAGATCGAAGATGGCGAAGATCAACATGAAAAGCGGCACGAAGACGAGGACGAATTCGAACGCCGCGATACCCCGCTGATCGAGCTTTCTCATCACTGCACCAAGCGGACAACTTGGGTGTAAGGGACGGTGACCGGATTACATCCATCCGTGCTCAGGAAGCCGCCACCGCCCATGGTGAGTGTTTTGGCGATCACTTGTGAACAGGTCGTATTGGAACTGCTAGTCGATCCGTTCCACGTAACGTCGACATTCGGGAAATACATCGCACCACCCAGTTTAACGGTACCACCGTTGATGTCGACTTTGTTGCTGCTCTTGCTTGGTGCCTGATCATCAATCAGAACGCCGTTCAGATCAGAAGAGAAAGGGTTGGTGTAAGGCGCGGACAGCTCAACTACAGCGCCGGCCGCGATGGAAAGGCTGGAATCCCCGAGTAGTACGAGGGTTACACCTTTACCTGTGCCCGATGGTGAAGCGGTCGGCCAGGGCGTGCAGGCGGTGCAGGTGACCGTTCCGGCAAAAGTTATCGTTGCATTGTAGAAAAAGTACGTTCCGGGAGCAAAATCTACGGTGCCTCCGGCGTTCACCTTCAGACTGCTGTACACCCCGCTAGCGCTGTTCTCGCTCAGCGAACATTTATTACCATTGGTAACATTGCCACTACCGCATGGTTTTGTTGACGGGCCAGTCCTGCTGTTGAACGATTCACTGTCCAATTTGCCGAGCGGATTGTTGGCGTACGGCATGAAATAGTTGTGCGTAACGCCGGGATTGGCGCAGGTGCTGGCTGGACTACAGCCCGTTGCACCCAAGACGGCCCATCCCGAACCTGTGAAAGTGGCAGTGCTGGCAAATTGAACACTGTAATCCGACATTATCGGGCAACCCGTTCCGTTGTTGCTGACGTTGCCGGCAATTTTAAGCGCCCCTCCGCCGCCGCTCGGATCAGGCCCAAGCGCCAAGGCGCACACTTTGCTCGGCAACTCGACCAGAGCGATTGCTTGAGCGGGGATGTTGACGGTCGTCAAACCCAGCACTCCCGACAAGTAGGCCGGCTGTTGCTGACTGACCCTGGCGCGAACAGCGTTGCCGCCTCCTGTAGCCGGCGTTGTGAACGCGCCAGCACTGTAGCTGCCGATATCGATCTGCACGGCCCGCGAGATTCCTGTCGGAAGGCTGGTCGCACAATTGGTGCCCGGATAGGCCGTGTCGCCGGAGTTACAGAACCCGTTCTGTGCCGCGAATTCCTTTGCTTGATAGTCCACTGATGTATCGCAGAGCACACCAGCATTCGAGCACGCAAGCCGCAAGGCGCCCGAGTAGGCCGCCGCGTCGGCAGCATTCTGCGCCTGTTGCCTGGTAACGTACCACGATCCGGCCTCGGCCCCGAGTGCGACCACGCCGATGAGGGGCACGAGCGCGATGACTGTTGCGAATGCGGCGGAGCCTTGTCTGGAACGGAGCAGACTACGCATGGAAACACCTACTGGAAGCGTTCAGAGTAAGGCAGCGTGTAGGTACAACCGCTGGGACACAGCACCGACGTCAACACAATCGGGGCCAAAGTGACAGTTGTCGAAAACGTAAAGTACTTTGGAGTCGAACCAAGATTGCCGGAGTTGCAGGCAGTGCTTCCGCACATGACCTGGATGTTGCCGATCGTATGCCCTGCGACTGTTGTCTGCAGCGTTGACACCCAGGTCCCCGGGTTCGCCGGGTCGGCGGATTCTTGTACTGGATATATTGCCCGAAGGAGCGCAACGCGGTCCACGCGGAGATAAAGCGGAAGCCCGCGGCGGCTACGTCGGCGAGCGGCATCAGCAGGAACGACACCAAGAATATGTAGACGAACACTGTCTCAAACGCGACGGCGCCGCGCTGATCTGCGATGAAGGACTCCCTACGGCACGCGCGCCTGACTTGACCGATACCTACGACTTCCGATCGCGGAGCCCGAGCCTTGGCGATTTGGACCATGTCCATGACAATTCGGCCACGCATGGCGGCTCACCAAACATACGGGATCACGCGCCAACGTGATGCTTCGTAGCTGGAATACTCAGGGCAATTGCGCCGAAGCAGATCTTCCTCGTAAAGAATTCGGCAGACCTGGATGCCGATATGCAGGACCAGTACGATCACCGTAACCGGTGTCAGGTATTGCAGCACGACGCCGACGACCACGATCTCTTCTGCGACATAGAGTGGGTGCTTGATCCATCGATACGGACCGGTCTGCACTACCGAACGCGCCTGCGGCACCAAACTGAACGACCGACCTAGATGTCGGATGGTGACAAGCATCATGATCGTGCCGACCAGCACACAAGCTGTCGATGCCAGGTTTGGCAGCGTTTCGTCGGTTTTGCCCAGGAAGCTGATCGTCCATGGCAAATAGCTCCCGACGAACGCAGCTATTCTCGGAAGTAGGCCGTCTGCATGCGCCTTTGCTGGAGAGCGAGTGATGATCAACAGCGCCAGGAGCATGTAGAAAATGGCAAGGCAAAAACCCGACAGAAGCGATGGCCAGGGATCGGCAAGCGATGCCCCAATCTTGACGGCCACGCAAAGCGCCAGCAACAAGAACCACATGCTGCCGAACAGTCGCATGATCCGATCGTGCGAATAGTTTTTCGAAAGGGCGATTGTGCTCATGGCTACTTACCGAAGCTTGCGAACGAACGCACGAGGTGCAAAACGGGGCTTCCTCCCATGATGACAAACATGGCTGGAAGCAGGAAAAGCACCATAGGAATGGTCAGCTTGGCGCCCAATTTGTGTGCTCTTTCCTCGAGCTTGGTAATACGTTCTCGCCGCAGGTCGACCGCTATACTGCGTAGTGCTTGGCTCAAGGGCGTTCCGTATTGCAGGCTCTGGCTGATCATGGTGCCGAACCGGCGAAGCCCCTCTGAGGTATTTGCCAAATTCTCGAATGCGTCGATGCGATTTGGCAATATCCGGAGATCATCAAGGAGACGGTGCAATACCCAAGCCATGGCAGGATTGGTCTGCTTCATTTCTTCCGCTACACGTCCCAGCGCGCTCTCCATGCCCATTCCCGCTTCGCTGCACACGACCAGCAAGTCGATCATGTCCGGCGCGCCCAGCCGAATGGCCGCATCAAAACGGCGCTTCAGCACAGTCAGAATCAATCGTGGCCCCATAATACCGATCACGACGCCCACCAGCGTGAAGACCAGCACGTCGGCAGGTCCCCTTCCCGAGAGTTGCGCAAGAAGCAGCGCAATCACCGGGAACAAGAACATGCTGACGACCTTGACGCCGATCCAGATCGGCAAGCTTCGATGATGATTGAAACCAGATGAGTGAAGGATCGTTCGCAGTTCTTCCAAATTCTCCTCGGCGTAGAAGCGCCGATACCGCACGCCGAGCCATGAAAACCAGCTGGTCACGTCTTGGAAGGTCGCTGACCGGTAAGGGATACCCATCACGGCGTTTGACACCCGCGTATCCATTGCGCGGACGTGCATTTCGCGGATGATCAACAGGCAGGCCGCAGTTCCAGCTGCTACTGCGAGGGCCACCAGACTGAGACCAAACGTCATAGTTCTGTTTCCCGTCTGACCATCCAGCTTATCACTAGGTGTCCGATAAGGACCGAGGCTATTGCGTAAGCCAGAAGCTTGTTTCCCATCGGATCAGAGAACAACAGATCGACATTTTGCGGATTGGCGGCGTAGAGCAACGCTCCGGCAATCAGGGGCGAGACCGTAAGTGCCCGCGAGGAGAAAATCACCTCTCCTGCCAGCGCCTTGGCGCGAGCAGCTAGCGCAACACGCTGACTTACTGTGTCGCCTAGCGTCTGCAAGGTTTCACCCAAGCTGCCGCCTGACTTCAATTGGACTGCAAGTGTCACCGCGAACATCGCATACTCTGCCACCTTCGTTCGCCGATAGATGGCTTCGACGGCTTCCTCCGGAGGTCTACCCAGATTCACTTCGCTGCATACGATGGCAAACTGTCCAGCCGTTGGTTGCGGCATCTCGCGCGCGATGGTACGAAATGCTTCGTGCACCGGAAGACCCGATCGAACCGTACTTGTTACCAGCTGGATCGCGTCAGGCAGCTGTCGAAAAAGTTGACCGGCGAAGCGACGTTGCTGCCATCCAAACAAACCGCGTACGACCACTATTGCGGCAATTGCAGCCGCGACAGACACGTAGAGAATGGAAAATCCCAGCAGGCTATTGGCGTAGAAGATTGCGGCTACCGTGATGGCGGAGGCCAGTAGCACATACGCCGGATGCCAGACGTGAACCATCTCAGGCCTGTAGTTCGCCAGGTGCTGGAGAAGCAGAGACCGGGACCCGGTCTCCGACCGGCGAATGGACGGAAGGCTAGCCGGATGTGAAGGTGGTAAAGCTACCGCCAGCCGGCGATGCATGCGTCGTTCTCGGGCGTCGAGCGACAACGAACCGACTGCTGCGCAGATCGCGAGCACCAGAACAGCGACGATCACGAACTCAGGTATCATATTTGCCTCATGACCTCGGCCCAAGCGCGATCAAGGCCGAAATAGACAAGACGGCTTTTGAATTTCGGGACTGCAAGGGTAGACTTGTAAGTGCCCGATATCCGCCCATGCTCATCCTCCTCCTGGTACTCGAAGGCTGCGATGTCATTGGTGGTGACCACATCCCCTTCCAGCCCCATCACCTCGGTGATCTGGATAATGCGACGTTGTCCATCGCGCATGCGTTCGACTTGCACGATGAGATCCAGCGCAGCGACGATCTGAGCTCGAATGGCCCGCGACGGCAGATTGACCTGTCCCATCTGCACCATGTTCTCGATGCGGGTCAGGGCATCGCGGGCACTATTGGCATGGACCGTGGAGATCGAACCATCATGGCCCGTGTTCATCGCCTGCAGCATGTCAAACGCTTCGGCGCCGCGCACCTCGCCCACGACGATCCGGTCAGGACGCATGCGCAGGGCATTCCACAACAGATCGCGTTGTGTCACCTGCCCAGTGCCTTCAAGGCTGGGAGGCCGGGTCTCCAGGCTGATCACGTGCGGCTGCTGAAGCTGCAACTCTGCCGCATCCTCGATGGTGACGACGCGTTCACTGTGATCAATGAACTGGCTCATGGCATTGAGCAGCGTGGTCTTGCCGGAGCCGGTGCCGCCGGAGACCAGAACATTGAGCCGAGACCGAGCGGCAATCTCCAGTAATTGTCCGATGGCTGCGGTCATTGAGCCGTTTTCGACCATTCCGGCGATGTCCAAACGGCGGCTTGGAAATTTTCGGATCGAAATACAGGGGCTGTGGATCGCTAGCGGCGGAAAAATGATGTTGACCCGGCTGCCGTCGGGCAAGCGGCAATCCACCATCGGACTGGATTCGTCAACGCGTCGCCCAACCTGACCGGCGATTTTCTGCGCCACCGACGCAATGTGATCATTGTCGCGGAATCGCACCGCGACCCGTTCCAGCCTGCCAGCTCGTTCCACGTAAACGTTACTCGGTCCATTGATCATGATATCGTTGATCGATTGATCGAGCAGAAGCGGGCGCAGCGGCCCGTAGCCGGTCATGTCATCCGCAATCTCGTCAGCCAGCTGAAGCTGCTCGCGACCTGACAGTTCGAGCCGTTCCTCATTGGCGATTCCATGAATGATTTCCTCGATCTGCCGGCGAAGGACATCGCGCGAAACAGTCGCGGCCACCGACGGCTCAATCTGCTCAATGACCCGTTCGCGGAGCGATGCTGACATCAGGGGCCGCTGAGGCAATGGCTCGTGCCTGGGCGCAGTTGCAGGCAAGCTCGGCGTCGACGCGGGCCGTGGCATCGATGCAGGCAAACGAGCTGGCGTGTCGTCGTCGCGCCGACCAAAGGTCTTCATAATCCGAGCAGCCTCCTCAGCCGTCCCTTCCGCTCGGCGCCGAGCCCTGTAATCTCGCGCACAATCGGGGCGAGGTGACGTCGCAGTCCTGATACGTGCTTCAGCGCTGGAATTCCGAGATTGACCGCCTGGGTCATCCCCTTGCCGAGATCGGGTACCACCATGTCTGGTTCTGCGCCCAAAGCCTTGACAATCGCAGCCCTGGGAAGGCCGCCGGGGCGATTGGCGCGGTTGAGCAAAGTAAAGACCCGATCTTTGCCGGCGATGTTCGTGACAGCGGTACGCAGTGCGTGGGCATTGCGAAGTCCGGTTATCTCGGCTTCCAGCAGCACCAGCACGTGACGAGAATGAGTGATCACCGGATGGATAGATGGCGGAAACGGGACCGGTACATCGACAACGATGTAATTGAACCGTTGGCGGAGCAGACCCAGCACGTGTCTCACGCCCGCTTCAGTGATGTCGAGCTGCGCATCCAGTTCCTCATCGGCGGAGATCAGGCAAACCCGTTCATTGACCTCAATTGCCGCGCGCTCCAGGAACAGTGTGTCCGCCCGCATGGGATTTTCCAGAGCGATGCGCAGCCCTGGTCCGGGCTGAACACCCAGCATCACGGCCGTCTCGCCGGCTTGCAGGTGAAGGTCGAGCAGCGCGACCTTGGCCTTGGTGGTCTCGGCCAGCTGCAGCGCGAGATTGATTGCGATACTCGTTGCGCCGGCACCGCCCTGCGCACCGCAGATCGAGATCACATGTCCGCCCCGATCAATCGAACCGGCCGTCACGTCGCCAAGCAGCTTCGGACGCAGCTGGTCCAGCACCATGTCCCGCGTGAGCGGCCTGGGCAGGTACTCGGTCAAGCCGAGTTCCATAAGCTCGCGGTAGAAGGTGATCTCCCTGCTCTCACCGATCAGAGCCACCCGGACATCGGGTGGGCAGACGCCGGCCAGCCTCTCCAGTTCGGCAAATGGATCATCGATTCCACTGATGTCCGTCACCAACGCGAATAGTTCGGTGTCGGTTTCGAGCATCCGTATGGCATTACGGATCGTGCCACGCTTGATCGATATGTTACTGCCTTCGAGGCCCTTGCGCAGAGCCGCAGCACTAAGCTCGTCATTTACAAAACAGACGATCCGGTTGCGCGCTACGACAGATGTGGCGTCTTCAGGCGAACTGACGACTGCAATGTTAGCGCTCATCAATGTTTCTCCAGCAACTTGCCTGCCTGAACCACCATCGTCGTACCCCGGCGGGAAACTTCCGACCCATCGCAGTTGACCATCGTGTCGCCGTCGCCTGAATCCTGTTTCCTGACCGAGTATTGCTTGACCTGACCGCCAGCATGAACGACCACCGCCGCTGTGCGGCCGGCAATTGCATTCTGGCGAGCAATTTCCGGCGACACATCGCAGCTGGACATGGCGCCAGTGTCCGCCGTATCCCACTGCTCGACTGCTGCCCGTACGGCCAGAGAGAGCGTTCCGAGCTGCCTTGCGACAGTGATCTTTTTGACCTGGTCTGGCGCAAGCTCCAACGACACTGTTTGCGCTTGCTTGCCAGCCACCGAGCTTATGGTTCGCCCGCCTTGCACAATCTCCTGGTCAATCGCAATGACTCGGACGTTGCCTAGGACGGTTTCACTCAGGGCCCGACGCGCGGGTTCTGCCTTTTCGAACACCTGGGTCAATAAGACATCAACATAATCACCCGGCCTGATCAGCCCCGAGACGCCAAACTCCTCGTCCACCTTGATGCTGATTGCACGGCTATCCGGTGCCAAGACGCTGGCCAGGAAACCCCGATCCCGCGGCCGCAATACGTCCTGCAAGGTGATCGGACTGCCGGCGTCGACGAACTTGCGAACCAGAGAGCCGGGAAGTCCGATCTTGGAGTTTGGCGTTTCAAGAATCGCCCCTGCTGGAAGACGTTCAGGCGGCACCGAGCGTACTGCGAAATCTTCTTCGCGGGCCAATGTACCTTTCGACAGCGGACGTGCCGCAACAAAATAGCCGACGGTCGAAGGAGGCGCCGGCGCCGGCTCCGCGACCGCCACCGGAACCTGCTTCGGCAGGTTCATGTTGTAGCCAATCAGCCCGAACGCAGCGGTTGCGAGCAATAGCACCAGGATAATTGAGAGACGCAACGCGGATGACATGTCACAATCCTTTGCTCAAGATGGCCCAGATGCCACCGCACGCTATGGCCACGCCGTAAGGGAGCGGCGCGTGTCGCACGTGGCGCCAGCGCTCGATCGCGTAGACTCGGCGTGCGAGCGATGATCCGACTGGCGCCAGCTTCGGATATGGCAGGACGCGCATCATCAGATGCACCAGGGCCAGCACGCCGCCGGCCAACGAGGTTACGGTCACCAACTGCATCAACGCTGTCGGCGGCAGACCAATGGCCAAAGCTACCAGCAATTTGACGTCGCCCCCGCCAATCCACCTCCGCTGGAAAATCATGAAAAGCAACAAGAACAGGATCGTCGCGGCAGTCAGGGATTCGATCAGTTGCATCGGGCTAGCAAGTTGCCCAGCAATCCCGAGGAGCGCCAGCACCAGACAGACGTCATTTCTGATCAAGCGGGTCGCGACATCGAGCGTTGCGACGTACAGCAACAACAAGATTTCCAGTATTGAGACTATGTAAACCCAGCCCATAGGAATGCATGCCTCAAGGAGGTGGTAGGCACACTAAAATCAAGGGAGCCCATTCAGGAGGGGGACACGTTCCAATGCCCCCCTCTGGCGTCAGTTGGTAGAATCAAACTGCCGCAGTGAAAGCGGTGGTGATGGCGGTAATCCCGCCTGTCAGCGCCGTCCCGATCGCACCACCAGCCCCAACACCGAACACCGCCGACACTGCGCCAATGATACAAACCGCGACGATGATGTACTCGAACGACACCACGCCATCCTGGTCCGTCCGCAGACGCTTCAACGCTTCCTTGGTCTCGACGTAATACTTCAACATAGGAGAAACCCCTTCTTTCAACATGGATTTGTAGACACCTCGGCAACTTTTAGCGGCTGCGGCTTTTAAATCCCAGCCGCCACCGATAAACTCTTCATTAAATATCCGCCCCAGTCAATATTTAAAATAAAATTGTCCTTAAATTAACCAATTTGAATTTTATCGCCAAAGCGAGTCATCGTTGGATCGCGCCTAGGACGAACAGAAACTCCCGTGATACGAATACGATAGCTACCCCCTCCCTTCCGGTCAGACTGTTGGCAGAGAGCCGGAAGCGTTCTCCGGAATAATACGGGGCACGTCCGAGAGATAATAATCGGAATATTGGAGAAAGACCGCCTGTTGTGCGGCGGCATTTAATTTGCGTGCCACGCCGATGTGTCAGGCTCCCACAATCGCGAGGACGCTGCGAGGAAGCACTCGGCCGGCACGCCCGGAGCAGTTTCGCAAGGACGATCGACGTGCAAGGGCGCGAAGCGGTACACCTACCCACGAGGCTCAGGCGCGATCCTTCTGAAGGCCCTGATCGCTGCGTTGCAGCCACATGATTTCGCCAGTTGTACTAGGGTGACGCAATCATCGATTCGAGCTCGCTCATCGATATCCGCACCGTCAGCCAGCAGAAGCTCGACTACCTCGTCATCATCCCGCGCTTGCGGCATAGTGCAGCGGTGTCCAGTCGCTCAATCCGCGTTGCTGCACGTCAGCACCTCGCGCGCCACATCAAACTTAGTCCGCTCTGCGCCCCAAGAGCGGCCCACTCGAACGGATGTAGCCGATGTAACGGCTGTCACCCGAAGCGCTATATCCGAACTGACGACTGGGCTTTCGATCTTCCCAGGATGACATTCCGTCCGGACTGCAGAATCCCTCCGATTGCGCGGAGCGATTGCGATGAGGGAGGTTACAATGGATTTTTCACGAGTGTCGGATGGAATCCGGCTGCATCACGCCTCCCATCACCACCATGGCTACGATGGTGACGACGACTCCGGTCCGGCACCGCGTGTCCCGCACCTGATCGACAGTGGCGTCAAGGTCCATAGTCCAAGCCCGATTGCGGGCCATGGAGCCGCTCATGCCCTGCCCCATGACTCTGGCCCAATTCAATTCGAACATCTCACCACATCGGTGGGGCACTTCGGCCACCACACCGCGGCGGGCCAGAATCCTTGGGCCACCGAGTCGGCTTCGGGCGCAGGCCATTTCGGGATGGGCGCCGCCACGGTCGAGAGCGGAACGAACACGGCTGGGAACGGCGGAGACGGCTACTTCTACGGCGGCATCGTTCACGCGTCTTTGCTGATCTATGAGCCGATCAACATCTCGGTGAGTTCAGGATACGGTTCGGTCGCCCTGGCCAACCAGTCCAACAATTTGAATGTCGACCAATCCGCCTTTCAGATGGCCGGCGTCGGCGGACATGGCGGCAGTGAAAACATTGCGTCGGGAGAGAGCGTCAATCCTTCCTCTGGGACGAATGTGATCGCCAGCGGCGACAACAGTGCCGGTAACGGCGGCAGCGGCTATTTCTCGGGTGCGTTGGTGGACGTTCCTGTGGTGATCTATCATCCGATCAACATTGCGTTGGCGAACTCGGGCGGCTCTGCTCATGCAAGTCAATCGAACACGGTCGACATCGATCAATCGGTCTCGCAGATCGCGGGCGTCGGCGGAAATGGCGGACATGGCAATGTGGCGGCCGGCGGTAGCATCCTCACGCTCGACCCTAGCTGGGGATCAAGCACCGGAGTGAGCGCCTGGGACGTTCAAACCGGCGGGAGCCAGGCCGGCAATGGCGGGGACGGCGCGTTTTACGGGGAGCTCGTCCATACCTCGTTCGTGCTGTACAACCCGATCAACATCGCGATCGCGGGCTATGGCTCCGGCGCCTACGCGGTCCAGACAAATGATGTTTCCGTGGATCAATCCGCGGTTCAGATCGCCGGCATTGGCGTACACGGCGGCAACGACAACGCCGCAACGGGCGGCCATGCAAACCTTCTCTCCCATAATCTGTGGGGCGGCTCCGATACGGTCGCGACCGGTTCGAACAGCGCAGGCAATGGCGGCAACGGCTATTTTGCCGGCAGTCTGATCGATGTCAGCGTCGCGATCTATGCGCCCATCAATATAGCCATCGCAGGTCCACATTCGACGGCCGTGGCCGATCAGGTCAACAACGTGCACATCGACCAGAGTGCGGTTCAGATCGCCGGAGTTGGCGGGGACGGCGGCTACGGCAATCTTGCGCTAGCTGACGATGCCGCGCATCTCTTGTCAGATCTTCACCTGGTGGCATAGCGACACTTCGTACCGCTTGCATGATCGATCGCATGGCGGCACGTGCAGTTGCCACTCCTCGCTTGCAAAGCCCCGCGTAGAGGCACCCTCGCCTGACGAATGGCGTACTTTCGTACGTAGGCCCACCAAGCCGGATGGTGTCCGATTTGACATCTATCGCACTCGCGCACGGGCGGATCAGACTTGCCGCGCGCGTCCGCCTGATCGGGATGGATGTTGCACGACAGCCAACAGAACGACGGAGGCCTCAAATGATGCCAAAGGCAATCAACATCACGGATACGATCGACTTCAAATCGATCAACACCGGTGGTCAAAGTGCCGGAAATGGCGGCGACGGTACTTTCAAGGGAGCCATCATCAGCAAGCCGACCCTCAACTTCGATCCAACCAACAAAGCCGACGGTGCCGATGTGCATGTGAACACCGGCGATCACGTCAAACAGACGGCGGATTGGGACGCCGGGGGCGCAAACACCAAGGCCTCATGGTTTTCCAAGGCCCATGGCGGAGACGCCGAGTCGAATGGAAGCCAGAAATCCTACAGCGGTCACGATACCTCCAAGGTATACGCCAATACGGATGCCACCCAGATCAACAAGCTCATTGTGGACCAGCACCAGGAAGTCGTGGCTGGCATCGGCGGCGATGGTGGAGACGGCAACTTCGCGTGGGGTGGAGGAGTGACCTTCCATCTCGATACGCTCTGACCAGCGGCTCGTCCGACTGGCGGGACCGGCGGCCACTGCCGCCGGTCCTGGATTTCACGTCAATGCCCCCGTGATGCCGTTGCCAGATTGCATTGGCCGTCGGGCAAGTGCGCCGGACCTCGATTTCAGGCGGTGACGATCATGCTGGTGCCGCCCACTCGATTGCCCATCCTGCCGCCAATCCGTACGCCGCTGCACGCGGCCCTCTGGTCCTGCGCGGGGCCGCTTGGTCTCGTATTCGCATATAGCTGCAGCTACAATTTGCTTCTGTTTGCGCCCCCCATCTACCTTCTTCAAATCTACGACAGGGTTTTGTCGAGCCGGAGTGCCGACACGCTGCTTCTGCTCACCCTCATTGTCGCGATCACGGTCGTGGTCGGCGGTGTGTTCGATGCACTGCGGCGTGCCGTCCTGGGCCGCCTCGGCTCCTGGCTCGACGGTCGGCTTCGTCCTTGCGTGCTTTCGGCCAGCCTCGAATTCGCGCTTCGCAGCGATTGGACGCGGGCGTCGGACGCATATCGGGATCTCACGGTCCTGCGCCAGTTCGTGGAGTCCGGCGCATGTCCGATGCTGTTCGACGCGCTCTGGGCGCCCCTGTTCCTCCTGGTCCTCTTTCTGATCCATCCCCTGCTTGGCATGGTGGGCGCCTGCTGCGTGGCGTTCCTGTTCGCTCTCACGGTTGCCGGAGATCTGCTGACCGAGAACGTTCTGCTCAAATCCAACGCCGCGCTGTCCAGAAGCTACGGCCGCCTTCAGGCTGCCGCCGGCAACGTCCACATGATCCGCGCCATGGGAATGTTCGATAGTGCAGCGCGAGCGATCTACCACGACGCGCAGGACGCCCGCAGAGAGCACGACGAGGCACTCCGCCGAGGCGAGATCGTCATGCTGGCCACCAAACCGGTCCGCGCGCTGTCGCAAGTCCTGATCATGGGAGCAGCCGCGTGGCTCGTCCTTGATCACGGGAAAAGTCCGGCGATCATCTTTGCCTCTACGCTGATGTTCAGCCGGGCGCTCGCGCCAGTCGAGAGTGCAATCGCAGGCTGGAAATCACTCGTTACGGCCGTGAGTGCCTGTCAGCGGCTCGGCGCTCTTCTCGCCGCATTCCCCGCCACCGAGCAGCAGGATACGGAGATCTCGCCGCAACAAGCGCGGAGCGGTCTCCTCGTCGATAACGTTGGCGTAAAGCTACCGGAGCCCGACCACTTTCTGCTGAAAGATGTCTCGTTCAGCCTCGCGCCCGGAGAGTGCCTTGGCATTATCGGTCCGTCCGGTTCTGGCAAGTCGCTGCTTGGCCAAGTGATCGCCGGGCTATCGATGCCAACGCATGGCGGTGTCCGCCTCGACAATACCGACGTCTCGCTGCTTCGCGAGCAACGGAGCGGCCAACATCTGGGATATCTGCCCCAGGACATCAATCTGCTCGGCGACACCATAAACGACATCATCGCAAGGCTTGATGATGCCGATCGGCGGAAGGTGGTCGATGCGGCCAAGCTCGTCGGAATCCATGAGGCGATCATGCGCCTACCGCTCGGGTACGACACGGTGGTTCACAGTGAAAAATCATTCTCGCGCGGATATCGGCAGCGCCTCGGTCTGGCCCGAGCCTTTTTCGGCAGTCCGCGTCTCGTTGTTCTAGACGAGCCGAACGCCAGCCTCGACTACGGGGGCGAGCGAATGCTGCTGGATGCCATCGAGCGCATGAAGCGCGAAAATGTCGTCCTGGTCGTCGTCACTCACCGGATGGGTCTCCTCGCAGCCACGGACAAGATCGCCATCATGGAAGACGGTGCGGTCGTCGCGTTCGGCGACAGCGAGGAAATCTTTGAACGGCACTTGGCTCGGCCCCAGGTTACGTCGCAAGTTGCGCCATGATCTGGCATTTTCCCACAAGCTGGAAGCTTCCCGCGGTTTCGCAACTTCCCATGATCTGGGGCCAGATCACGCGAACACCCGTACGCCCCCCGCTCGCCGGGCGACTTGGAGGCGTTGTTACCGCAATCGACGATTTCGAGCCTCTCGAATTTCCATGGTGCTCGCCCCCCACACCGGTCTCTCCGCGCGCCAGGCTTCGCGGGATCACCCTCGCGGGCAATCTGCTGGTGCTCGGCTTCATGCTTGGGCTTGGCACATGGGCGAGCTTCGCGCCACTTGAGAGCGCCGCAATCGCGTCTGGCGTCGTGGAATCGGAATCGAACCGCAAGACGATCCAGCATCTGGAAGGCGGTATCGTCAGGAGCATCTTGGTTTCCGACGGCGATGTCGTGCGAAGCGGGCAAACACTGATCACGCTGGACGACACCCGCGCCGATTCGGAGGTGCAAAGTCTGCAAGGCCAGTTGTGGGATGCAATTGCTCGTGCCGCACGGCTTCAGGCCGAGCAGCAGAGATTTGAGAGGATCGCAGTCCCGAGCACGCTGGACCAGGACAGCCAACAGAATGGGGCGGCGGCCGCTGCGCTATCGGCGCAGCAGTTCATTTTCCAGGCACGCCGGCAGGTTCACGAGTCGCAGCTTGCGGTCATTCGCGAGCGGAGGCATCAGGTCGAGAAGGAGATCGAAGGTCTCAAGGCTCAGGAGAGCGCCACCGGGCAGCGAAGCGACATCGTCCGGGAAGAACTCGATATGGTCACGACCCTCGTCAACAAGGGACTCGAACGGCGGCCACGGCTTCTGAATCTGCAGCGTGAACTGGCCGACGTTGAGGGACGTCGTGGTGAGATCGCGGCGCAGATTTCCCGCGCCGGGCAGGTCATCAACGAGTCGCAGGCAAATTTGTTCAAGCTCGAGAGCGAAAGGCAGAACGAGATCGCACAATCGCTTCGCGAAGCACAGAACCAGATATTCCAACTCCGCGAACGGTTGCTTGCGGCCAGGGACCAACTAACCCGAACGGAGGTCAAGGCGCCCGAGGACGGCGTGATAACTGACCTGCGGATTCATACGACCGGCGGCGTCATCGGGGCTGGTGCTCCGCTCATGGACCTCGTGCCGCGGCAAGACCGCCTCATCGTGACCGCCCGCCTGCGACCGGAGGACATTGACGTGGTTCATCCCGGTCTTAATGCCAAAGTGCATCTCGTACCGTATAATCAGCGTCGCGTACCGCGTCTGAAGGGAACCGTCGTGCACGTATCCGCTGACCGGCTTCTCGACAAGCGTACCGACCAGCCATACTACGCGACCAGGATTCGGATCGACGACGCCCAGATGGCTGCAAACGGCATCCGGATTGTTCCCGGCATGCCCGTTCAAGTGTTCATCACCACGGGGCGCGGCACCGTTGCACTTTATGCGCTGAGCCCCCTGCTCGACAGCTTCCGCGGTGCATTCAGAGAGGATTGATCCAGCTCCGCGTGATTTAGGTCTCCGGCGTTGAGGCTGCGCCCGGATCGTGATCGCGACTCTGCGCGGGCAACCGGCCGCGCCAGCGGAGGACCGCTTCCGTGCGATTGTGAGCGGCACATTTCCTCATGATATGCTGAATGTGCATTTTAACGGTGCTTTCCGAGAGGTTCATTTTGGCGGCGATCAGCTTGTTGGGCAGGCCGAGCTCCAGTTCCGCCAGAACCTGCTGCTCTCGAGGCGTGAAATCGGTCAAGCTCCTGTCGATAGCCGCCCTGGCTGCTTCGTTCGTCAGATATGCGGACGCGAACCGACGCGCATCCGGTGGCTCGAAACCCGGTATCCTGTTTATTCCAGCGACGGGCAACGGCCTGTAGCAGCCTCCGACAAGAACAAGGCGCAGGCCGGCGACGACGACCTCTATTGGCAGCGAGGTGGGGAGAAAACCGCGCACACCCCGCTGCATCGCGGCCTGCGCGGTCGGCTCGTCGTCATGGTTTGACAGGATTGCAACGGCCGCGTTGGGACAGCACTCCGCGACGAAGGCGAGATCGTCCTCAACCGAGGGATCGCCGATGGGCTTGTCCGCGATACTCAGCAACACCAGACGAACGTCGCGAGCTGACGCGCTGTCCAGGCTTTGGACCGTTGCCATGTCAAGGATGTCGAATTCGGCCAACTCCCGCCTGAAGACGTTCAGAATGCATGTGCGAGGCAATAGAAGGGGCTCGATGATCACCAGAACCGGCAAGTGAAGCGATCCATTGAGCCGTTTTGAGAAGTTGGTTAGGTCATCCATGATTTCCTCGGAATGAAAGAATCTCTGCCACAGTCCCACGATCCGTGCTGTGTATTCCCGTTGCGGCATTCATCCTGAATGCATCGTCGCGCGCGGCGCCAACATTAGGATCGTATCCACTGCGGGATAGTCTGACGCCCGGGTGGAAATTCTTTCCGCTCAAATCACATGGACGCGTGCCGCGCCGTGGCGCGGTCGACGCATCCCCTTAATTGCAGATATTTCGATACGCGGTTGACGCCGCCGACCCCGACTTGCCGTCGACGACATATGCTTCATTCTCCTTCACGAGATACAGAAACGGTCTCTCTCCAGTCTCGCCACCTGACGCATTTCTTCCCTTCACACGACCGCAAATCGTATCCACAGCGCGCCCAAACATGTTCAATCGCATTGCGCGCTTCATGTCGCTGAACTCGGCCGATCCTGGATCGTCCATCTTCGATGCGATCGTGACCTTTGCCTTGTCCAGGACAGTATCTGATCTTGCCGCCGGGCGTTCGGGCGCCGGGTCGCTGATCCTCGTGCGCGGGGTGGCCGCCTTGGCGAGATCGGCCGATCCGCGTCTCTTCGGGGATGGCCTCTTGCCGGACTTTGCCGAGGTTGCAGAATTCGATTTGACAATCGCAGGAGTTGGCGCCAATGGCGTTGGCTCTGCGGGTCGGGCGACTGCAACCCTGTCGAAACAGGGTCGCGCCGCACACCCAAGGAAATATCCTCGGGACGGCGCGAACCAGCCAAAGCCGACCAGAATTCCTGCCAGCACTCCAACAAAAAGCAGTCCCATCCGATTCCCCTCCTCGGGAGCTCGGCTCGCAATCGTAACTAGGACTAATTCCGCGCTGGTGATCTATCTGTTGCGCAAAAGCGTTAAGCGCTCATTAAGCGCGGAAGGTTGCCCGGCATCTGCCTGGGCGGGCCGGTCCGGCTCCAGGCCATGCGGAAAGCCCGTTTTGTCATCTCGCCGAGCGACAGCCGGGGGATGAAATCTTCCCCGATTGCTGCTCAACCCAGGTCAGCGCACAACCCTTACCGAACTGATCACCGCATTACCGAACGATGGACGGGGAGATGGGTCGCTATTGCGGTAACTTCGTCACAGGTCTGCCAGCAACTTGCGAGCTTCCACGAGATCGCGTGTTTCCAAGCCCTCGCTGAACCAGCTGTAGATCGGCACAAGAGCGTCGCGCGCCTCTCGCCGCATGCCGCGTGCCGCCTGGAGTCTGGCGCGCGCAACGCTTGCGCGAAGCTCGGGCAGCCTTGCTCCCTGGGCAGCGGCAATTTCAATCGCGGCCTCGAACTCCGCATCCGCTTGATTTTCGGCCTCCTCCCGCCTGCCAGCAACAGCAGTTCACCGCGCTCCCGGTGAAGCTCGACGGCGCACCAGCTCTCGAGACTTGCGTCCGCAATTGCCACCGCTTCGTCGATGACGCGAAGCCCAGCCATGGCGTTTCCAGCCTTGCGATGAAGCGCCGCGAGCAAGCCAAGATGGTGCGGAATGCGTAGTCCCGCGCTGGTTCGCCGGAGATCCTCAAGCCCAGCATCAAAGTCCGCAAGACCTTCCTCAAGCCTGCCGGATTCAGCGATCGCCCAGGCGCGAACGAGGCTGGCCCATGCACCATAGTAGTCGAAGCGGTACTCGGCGCAGATGTCGCGTGACTCTGCAGCGGCTTTCAGTGCGGCATCGGGCTCTTGCCTGAACTGATACAGCATCGCCAGATAGTTGAGCGCGAGCGCGATGCTGAATGGATGTGAAATCTCACGTGCGACGGCGAGCCCTTTCTCAGCAATCCCAAGGCTACGAACGGGATAGCCGAGATGCCAATCGCAATGACTCATGTAGGCGCGGCAGAATACGCTCATATCAATTCCGTAGACCTCGGAATAATAGCGGCCGCGGTATTCGCCGGCTTGTGCGCTTCTCTCGAACCGGTCGCGCGAGAGTTGAAACTGGCCGAGGTGGAACGAGAGCACTCCCGCAAGATGATCGGCTTCGGCTTGACGTACGGGATCACCGCTTCGTTTCGCGAGCGCCTCCGTCTCCTCAACGAGGCTTGTGACCTCGCGCAGGTTGGCGCGCACGTGATAGACGTGGCCGAGCCCCTTCAACGCGGCGGAGAGATCAACCTCGCTCTGCAGCTCGCGGCTGAGCTCCTGTGCGCGCTGGAACGCCGCTTCTGCCTCGCGTGAAGCAAATCCTTTTGTTGCAATCAGCGGGCCGCCAAGCCCAAGCTGCAGGGCAAGCTCGAAGCGCGAGCGTGATGCTCCAGGAGGAAGCGCATTGGCGCACTCGAGCCCCGATCTCAGATGGGCAATTGCCTCCATATTCGCCGATCGGGCGGCTGCGAGGCGGCCGGCCCTCAACCAGTATGGAATGGCCTTCTCGGCCAATCCCGCCTCGCCAAAGTGACGAGCGACGAGCTCCGGCTGTGCTTCGACAAGTTGCGGAAAGAGCGCTTCGCAATCCGCGCGTGCAGCTCCTGGCGGCGCCGCTTGAGCAGGCTTTCGTAGGCGGCATCGCGCACCAGGGCGTGCTTGAAGACATAGGTAGCGGCAGGCGCGAGGCCGCGCCGGAAAACGAGCTCTGCCGCTACCAGGCGGTCAAGCGCCGCGGCAAGCTCCCCTGCTGGCATCGACACGACTGCAGCAAGCAATTCGTGATCGAACTCGCGGCCGATACAGGCTCCGATCTGGGCGACCTCCTTGACTGGAGCAAGACGGTCAAGCCGCGACATCAACGAATCGTGCAGCGTCGCTGGGATCGCCAAGGACGGGAACGCGCCGGCGAGGACGTAGCGAGCGCCGGTGTAGCGGAGGATCCCGGCTTCAAGAACGGCCTTCGTGAGCTCCTCGGTAAAGAGCGGCACACCCTCGGTCCGCGCCAGAATCTGGTCGAGGACCTCGGCGGGAAGCGCTTTGCCTTCGGTGATCCGGTCAACGAGTACAACCACCTGCGCCTGCGGCAGGCGGTTTAGCATGAGCAACGTGACGTGCGGAAACCCGGTCCATGGTGGCGGGAGTTCCGGACGGAACGTGGCGACGACCAGCACCGGCAGGTTCTGAAGACGATCCACGATCTGGTCGAACAGCTCGCGCGAGGTGGGATCGAGCCAGTGCGCATCTTCAAGCACCATCAGCACCGGGCCGCGAGCGGCAAGTCGATTGAGCCGGGCCAGAAATGTGCGGAACAGGAGCGCCTTCCTTTGCTGCGGCGACATCTCTGGCTGGGTGCTCGGCCTCTCAGTTGGAATGCCGAGCAGATCGGCAAGAAGCTGGATTGCATCACTGGACAGCCCTTCGCCGTTTTCGCCGAGGAGTAATTCGAGGCGCTTGAGCCGTGTTTCCGCGGTATCCTCAGGTGCGAACCGCGCCTCCCGCTCAAGCTGCGAGATGAAGGGAAAGAGCGGGCTGTTTAGGTGATGCGGCGAACAGGCGTAGCTAACGAGCGTGATTTGTTCGGCCTGTAGCCGTTCTCGCAGCGCGAGCACCAATCGTGATTTTCCGATTCCTGGCTCGCCAAAAATCAAGACGACCTGTCCAGCCCCTCCTTTGGCAAGCTGCCACCGTGACAGCGTCAAATCGAGCTCCTCGCTGCGCCCGACGAGTGGCGTGACGTGGGCTCCGTGCAGGGCCTCGAACCTGCTTTCTGCCCGGCCTTCGCCGGTGACACTCCAAGCTTGCACCGGCTCCGCAAAGCCCTTGAGCCGAAGGGAACCGAGCTCAACAAACTCGAAGAGATCGCCGACCAGGCGGCGCGTGCTGTCGGCGATAACGACCGTACCAGGCTCCGCAACCTGTTGCAGACGGGCCGCGAGATTAGGCGTTTCCCCAGTGATTGCTTCCTCCTTCGCAGCACCTTCCCCGAGCAGATCACCCACCACGACAAGCCCGGTGGCGATGCCGACGCGTGCTGCCAGCAGGCCTCCTGCGCCTGACGACATGCCGCTGACCGCTGTTGCGACCGCAAGTCCCGCCCGGACAGCTTGTTCTGCCGCATCTTCGCTTGCGCGCGGCCAGCCGAAATAGGCCTGCACGCCGTCTCCCAGAAACTTCGCGACGTGGCCCTCCAGTCGCGCAATCTCTCCCGCCACCGTGTTCGAGTAGGCCCGCATGACCTCGCGCAGCTCCTCGGGATCGAGACGGCGGCTGAGGTCGGTCGAGCCGACGAGGTCGACGAACATGAGCGTAAGCTGACGGCGCTCCACCGACGCGGGAGGCCGCGCCGCCGCCAGGTCCGCTGGTAGCAGGCCGATTGCACCGAGAAGCTTCCGCCGGTGGCCGACAGCCAGGACTCCAATCTCCTTGAGATCTTCAACCGTCAGGTGGGGCAGGATCTCAAGGTCAATTCCGTTGTCGCGGAACGTCTGCTCATAGGATTGCAGGCCCAGGCTGCGCAGCCATTCTCCGATGTCCAACTTCGTCTCCGTAGCCCCCTCGATTACGGATCCCCTCCTCCTCTTGTCAGGCGGCCGGTCGCTGTGCAGCGGCCGGCCTGACGTTCTGGTTTAGCCGGAACAGGTTGCCAGGATCGTACTTGGCCTTCAGCGCGGCAAGACGAGCGTAGTTCGGGCCGTAGGCGCCGGCTACGCGATCGGTCTCGTCCTCCGGCATGAAGTTGACGTAGACGCCGCCGGTTGCGTGAGGCGCAGTCTCAGCAAAGAGCCTGCGCGCCCAGGCGATCGAACGTTGCTCATCCGCCGGATCGCGCCATCGCGTGTGAACGTTCATGACAAACTTCGCATCGCGGTGGGGAAACGCCGTAGCGTCGACGGCCATGCGACTGGTGGCGCCACCAAGCTGACCGATGAAAATCTCGCACTCCCCGGTCGGCAGGCTTGTCGTATGGCTCACCAGCGTATCGAGAAGACCGTCGTTGAGTTCAACGAAATTGTGCGACTTCCAGTAATTATAGGCGCCGGGCGCGAGAAGTGGGTCAAACGCGGTCTGCCAAGCCGCGAAGGGCTGCATGCCGATCACGTCTGCGATCGGCTCTCCGAGCGCGCGCAACGGCTCCAATGCGTGCTTGCCCTCGTTCTCATCTCCCGCATAGCAGACGGCGAACGCGACGATCTCCTTGCCGTGAACCTCAGCGGGCAAGAACGGCAGCGGCGGTGCCTGCCTGAGCACCACCCACACCGTCAGTTCGTCGGGCGCCTTGGCGGCGACGTCGCGATAGCCCGTCAGCAGCTCCTTCGCCCGCGAAAAGGGATGGACGATGAGTCCGGCCAGAACCATCGGACCAACAGGATGCAGGCGGAACTCGAACGAACTCACCACCCCGAAATTGGCTCCGCCTCCGCGCAGCGCCCAGAACAGGTCGGTCTTCTCGGCGATGTTTGCCCGGACGAGCTCGCCTTCGGCCGTCACCACGTCGGCCGAGATCAGGTTGTCGACGGCAAGCCCGAACTTGCGGCTAAGCCACCCGAAGCCGCCGCCCAGCGTCAATCCTGCAACGCCGGTCGTCGAGTTGATCCCGAGCGGGGTAGCAAGGCCGAAAGCTTGCGCCTCCTTGTCGAAGTCGCCAAGCGTTGCCCCCGGGTCCACGCGCGCGGTGCGGTGAAATGGATCAACCCGGACGGAGCGCATCAGCGAAAGATCGATCAAGAGCCCGCCGTCACAAACAGCATTGCCCGCGATGTTATGGCCGCCGCCGCGCACGGCGACCAAGAGGCCGTGCTCACGCGCAAGCCGTACAGCACGAATGATGTCTGCGGCCCCTCTGCAGCGCACGACCGCGCCTGGGCGGCGATCGATCATCGCATTCCAGATCGTGCGTGCTTCATCGTAGCCCGGCTCCTCGGCCAGACAGACGTTGCCTCGCAAGGTTTGGCGAAAGGCAGCAATTGCATCGCTTTCAAGCGTAATCGCCCCGCCGTGCAGCGAGGCCAGCCGGATCTCTGCCATGGCATCTCCTCCGTGACTAGCGGTCAGAATTTCGGCAGTCAGCTCTCATGCTCTTGGACGGATCAGCAGAAGGGGCGGCCACGCCCACGGCTCTTGCAACCGACGCGGCGCAGAATCGCCCCGCTGCACGCCGTTCGACATTGCGAACGGTAGATTTCCGCCTAGAGGTTAGTCCTCCGGCAAAACAAATGGTTCTGCGACAGAGTGTCTCGCGGGTGAGGAGCGCTGACAAGCCCGCGCGGGTCGCGCTTTCCGTCACCTGCAAACCAAACCAAGAAAATCCGGTCCGCAAGGGAGCTCGGAGGTCCGCTCTTGATGCTGTGGACGGCTCCTCCACGGGCACGAGCCGCCTCCCAGTCGGAGTGCAGCGGATTAAAAACCTGCGAAAACAACCCCATGCACAGTAGAACGCCGTTGTTTTCAAAGACGAATCTTGACCGCTAATCGACGCCGTCGACGGCTTTGACTCGTCGGGCAAAACAGGGGCATCATGCCATCATCGCCCTGGCTGCCGCTCCTGCACCCCGATCCAGATTTGCCCGCCCGCGATCCGCACGCCGCGGCCGGCATCGGCGCGCACCCGGCCCCAAGCGCTCTGCAACCAATGGCACGATTTATGCTGCCATGATGCGAAGCGTGCTTCGTATTGGGGGATGTCATGACGGATTCCGAACTTCGCGCTGATATTCACAGCATCGAGCCAATTCCCGATGCGGACCGGGACTCGACCGGCCCGCAGCAGATGTGGATCTGGGCCGGCGCCAATATCGCACCGGTCAACTGGGCGCTCGGTGCGCTCGGCATCATCTTGAAACTCGGTCTGATGGAGACGATCGCGGTCATCGTGCTCGGCAACATCGTGGGATGCGCGATCTTCGCGACCTTCACGGTGATGGGACACAAGACCGGCGTCAACCAGATGGTGCTGAGCCGCTCCGCCTTCGGCGTCCGCGGCGCCTACCTGCCCAGCATCCTGATGTTCCTGATGACGCTGGGCTGGATCGGCGTGAACACCTACTTCCCGGTGAAGGTGTCGATGGGCATCCTCGGCCAGTTCGGCGTGCCCGATACCTGGTTCATCGAGATCGTCGTCATCACGCTGGTGATGGCCGTGCAGGTGCTGCTCGGCATCTACGGCTTCTACGCGATCCGCACCTTCGAGAAATACACGGTGCCGCCGACCATCGCCATCATGGTGCTGATGAGCGTGCTCGCGTGGACGCGACCCGGCGTCGTCAACTGGAGCCTGACGACCTCGCTGCCGCCGGGCGCGCATCTGGCGATGCTGTCGTTGCTGATGACCGCGATCGGCGTCGGCTGGGGCATCTCCTGGGTGACTTGGGCCTCCGACTATTCGCGCTTCGTGCCGAAAAGCGTGCCGTCGAAATCAGTGTTCTGGTACAGCTATGTCGGCATGTTCGTGCCGACGGTCGGGCTTGGCATCTTAGGTGCGACCATCGCCTCGACGACGCTGGACACCGATCCTGCGAAAATGGTCAGTGCGGTATTCGGCGGACCGGTCAGCATCCTCGTGCTCTTGATGGTGCTGCACGGCCCGATCGCGACCAACATCCTCAACGTCTACTCGGCGACGCTGGCGGCGCTGAGCGCGGGACTGAAATTCTCGCGCTTCTGGCTCACCGTCATCGTCGGCGTCGCAGGCTATCTGGTCACGCTCTACTTCATCTTCGCGCCGTCCTTTGCGAAGGCGTTCGACAACTGGATGATTAGCCTGTTGCTGTGGATGAGCCCGTGGGCCGGCGTCGTGCTCGCGGACTACTTCATCAAGCGCAAATGCAAGATCGACGTCGCCGAGCTCTATCGCTCGCCGGAGACCAGCGCTTATGGCGACATCAACTGGGCCGCCATGGTCGCGTTCTTCGCGGGCCTCGTTGCGGGATGGCTGGTGGAGGACGGCCTCGTCGGCGCGCTCCAGGGTCCGATCTCGATCAACCTGCTCGGCGGCGCGGATCTGAGCTGGCTGTTCGGCATCGGGATTGCAGGCCTCGTCTATCTTGGGCTCAGCAAGCTCGTGACGTCGCCCTCCTCGGTCGTCGTGAGCAGCGCAGGCAGCTAGCGGCAAGCTCCGCGACATGATCGCGCTGCTCCGGGAAAAATGCGGTCTCAGCGCGCGGGATGCCTACACGCTCTGCTCGATCGCTGCGGACCTCAGGGTCACGCAGCTGGTCGACGGCAACAAGGGCATTCACGGCGTGCTGGCCAAATCCCGCACGCCGCAGCGAACGTAAGGTTCAAGCCCCCAACCGTTGGGCGACCTCTTCGCAGGTCAGGAAAGCAACACCATCGAGACCGCGCAGCCAGCTCAACAGGTCGTCGAGCGCGGCAATGCGGCTGGCCCGCGCGCTGCCGTAGTCGCTGCGCGGATGCAGCGTCAGCGTGATCAGGCAGCGCTCGCGATGCATCGCCTCGATCTCCTCGCGCCACATCTTCATGACGCGAGCGTGCGTCTGGCGCTGGGCGTAGAGCGTCGCGTCGATCAGGATCTCCGCATGCGGCACCTCGACCATGTCGCGGCCGCCATCGACGTCCAGCCGATACGGATGGTCGTCGTCCTGAAAGCTTGAATCATAGCGATAGCCGAGATCGGCGAGGTGCCCGAGCGTACGCTCCGTGAAGCGGCCATGCGGCGCCCGAAAGCCGCGCGGCGCGCGTCCGACGATCCGCGACAGCGTCGCATGCGTGCGCTCCAGCAGCGCTCGCTCGTCGATCCCGGCCGCGTCCATCTCCTCCATCGCCCAGCCATGCGCGGCGATCTCATGCCCGCGGCCGCCAAGCGCCGCGATATAGGCGGGATTGGCTTCCGCCTCTGCGCCGGGCACGAACACGGTGGATTTGATGCCGTGGCGATCGAGCAGTCCGAACAGCCGCTCGCAGCCGACGGCATAGGCGTATTTTCCGTAAGAAGCGCGGCCGAACAGGGCGTCCTCCCCGAGCTGGGTCAGCTCCACCGTCTTGCCCTGGAGATTGACGGTGACGACGACGGGAACGATCGGCTTGCTCATTGTCCGCTCCAGTCCCGCCGCCAGTCGGACGGACGCTTCAGGCACCATTCCGCCAGCTCCAGCATGCCGACGAAGCGAACGCCTTCGTGGCGCTTGGCATATTTAATGAGCCCTTCGACCGCCGCGACGCGCGCAGGCGAGCCCGAGCCATAGCCGACGCGCGGATGGAAGGTCAGGTTGTAGTAACCGCCCTCGGCGTAGATGGCATCGAACTCCTGCTCCCAGTGCGTCAACACTTCGGATGGTGGCGTGTAGCTGACGCGGTAGAACGGAAAGTCGTCGAGGCTCGAGGTGTTGTTGGGCAGGCAGACATAGTCGCTGCGCTCCTCGCCGTCGTAGCGCGCGAGATAAGGCAGGTCAAAATCCTTGTCGCTGGAATCGTAGACATAGCCGAGCTCACGGAGCTTGCTCAGCGTGCGCGCGGTCTTGTGTCCGGACGGCGAGCGCCATCCCCGTGGCGCGACGCCGGTGATCTCCGTGAGCAGCCGGTGCGTCCGTTCCAGCAGCTCCGGCTCGGCATCGCCGGGATCGACGCCCTCGTGAAAATAGCCGTGCGAGCCGATCTCGATGCCGGAGCGCGAGATGTCGCGGACGAGATCCGGGCTTTCCTCCGCGTCATAGCCGGAGACGTAGAACGTCCAAGGCACGCTGTGCCGCGTGAACATGTCGACGAAACGCGGGATGCCGCATTTGGCGGAGTAGCGGCCGTGCGAGCGCGCGCCGAGCGGCAACTGACCGCGGCCGCGTTCCAGCGACGTGCCGTCGAAATCGAGCGTAAGGCCGACGACGCAGCGCGCGCCATCCGGCCAGGCATGTTGCTTGCGCTGGGCAAGAGAGATCATCTGACAACCTCGACGTTCCAGAAACGGGGTTTGCGGCCGGCCCATGGCGCATACCCGCGCACCTTGGGTGAGACCGCGGAGACGTTGACGCCGGAGCTCCACACGATCATCGGCGCATCATCCACGAACAGCTTGTGGAGCGCATCGAACAGCGGCTGACGGGCCTCAGGCGCGGCCGTCTCCATCAGCCTGCCGAGCAGGTCGATCGCCTCACGATTACCCCAGACGCGGTCTGGCTGCGCGGCCTTGTCGCCGATGAAGCGATCAAGACCGAAAGCCGGATCGAGATAAGGCGTGTAATTCCACACCATGAGCTGATAATCGCCCTTGTTGTAACGGCTCAGCTGGGCCGCGAATTCGACGACCTCGACAGTGAGGTTGAGGCCGGCCTGCTGCGTCATCGCCTGCGCCAGCACGGCCACGTCGTTCATGACGGGAAAGCGCGAATTGGTGGTGATCTTGATCGGCTCGCCCTTGTAGCCCGCCTCGGTCAGCAGCTTCTTCGCACGCGCGACGTCGAGGCTGAAGCCCGCCTGCTCCACCGCGCCATAGTAGCGGCTCGACAGCGGCACCAGAGACGTACTCGGCTTGGCATAGCCGTCGGTCAGGCTGTCGCTCATACTGGGGTAATCGAGCGAGGCGGCAATGGCTTCACGGATGCGCTTGTCCTTCAGAAGCGGATCGTTCGTCTGCATCACGATCGCGTTCAGCGAGGCGACGGGCGCCGCGCTGATCACGAGACCAGCCGACTTCAACTCGCCCGCGAATTTGGGATCGGCCGACGGCCAGAGATCGAGATTGCCGGACTGGATCGCCGCTTTCGCCGCCGCCGGGTCGGGCACGATGGACAGCCTGACACCGTCAACCTTGGGCGACTTGGCCCCAGCGAGGCCGTCGGCCGGCTCGCTACGCGCGGCATAGGCCTCGTTGCGGGCAAGCTCGATGAACTGGCCGCGGCGCCATTCGGCGAGCTTGAACGGACCGGTGCCGATCGCCTTCTGCCAGGAGCCGTCGGCTCCGGCTGAGTCCGGATGCGCGATGCCGGTGCCGTCGCAATCGGCTCGCGCCATCGTGCTGAGGAAGGCGCCGCTCGGCTCAGCCAGACGGAACACGACCTGCTCCGGCGACGGCGCCGTGATCTCGGCGATCTTGATCTTGTGCGTGCCGTCGAAATTGGTCCGGCATGGCCAGCCGGATTTCGGATCGAGGAAGCGCTCCCAGGTCCATGCCACCTCCCGCGAGGTCAACGGCGCACCATTGTGGAACGTCACGCCCTCGCGCAGTGTGAAAGTGTAGGTGCGCCCATCCGCTGATGTCTCAATCGCCTTGGCCAGCATCGGGGCGACGGTCCCGTCGGCGCGCCAGGCAACGAGGCCCTCGTAGATCTGCTGCAACACGAGGCCGGTGTTGTCGTCAGGGCTGTTGCCCGGCATCAGGCCGCGGATGTCTGTGGTCACCATGCTGCGCAGGACGCTCTCGGCGCGGGCCGCGGACAGCGACGCAATGATCAGACACAACGCCACGACAGAACGCTTCATACGCATTATCCTGATTAACCCGAGGCACGCGCCGCCGCCGCACCAGCGAAGTCCAGAACGGGCGCGGCCGCGAGCAGCGCCTTGGTGTAATCATGCTGCGGGTGATCGAACACGTCGTCACGCGAGCCTTGCTCGACGATCTTGCCGCCCTGCATCACCACGACGCGGTCAGCGACCTGCTCGACGGCGGCGAGGTCATGGCTGATGAACAGGCAGGCAAAGCCGTATTGCGTCTGCAACCGCTCGAACAGTTTCAGCACCTGCGCCTGAATGGTCATATCGAGCGCCGAGACCGGCTCGTCCGCCACGACGAAGGCCGGCTCGCGCACGATGGCGCGGGCGATGGCGATCCGCTGGCGCTGTCCACCGGACAATTCATGCGGCCAGCGCTTGCCGAGACCGGCAAGCCCGACCTCGTCCAGCATCGCCTCCACCCGAGTGTCGCGCTCGGCTGTCGTCAATTGCGGGACGTGGCGCAGTGGCTCGGCGACAATCTCGCCGACGCGCATGCGTGGATCGAGCGAGGAGTAAGGATCCTGGAACACCAGTTGCGAGGCGAGACGGAAGTCGCGATCGATCGTTGCCGTGACATCCCTGCCCCGGAACCTGATCTCACCGCCCGACGTCGGGATCAGGCGCAGCATGGCCCGGCCAAGCGTGGTCTTGCCGGAGCCGCTGCCGCCGACGACGGCGACCGTTTCTCCGGCGGCGATGTCGAGATCGACGCCGTTGACGGCGGAGACGCCGGTGTCGCGGCGGAACAGCCGCTGCCGCCCGGCGAAGCCTACCTTGAGATCACGTACGCTAACGAGGGGTTCGCCGCCCCGTCGCGCTTTGGTCGTGGCGCCGCGCCGCGGCAGCGCCTCGACCAGTCGCCTGGTATAGGCTTCGCGCGGCGAGAACAGGATCTGCCGGGTCGTGCCGGTCTCGACCATCTTGCCTTGCCGCAGCACCAGCGCGCGCTGCGCGTAGCGCGAGACCAGGCCGAGATTGTGGGTGATCAGCATCACCGACGTGCCGTGGTCACGGGCGAGCCCGACCAGGAGGTCGAGCACCTCGCGCTGGGTCAGCGTATCCAGCGCCGTGGTCGGCTCGTCCGCGATCAGCAGCTTCGGCTTCAGCAGCATCACCGAGGCCAGCATGATGCGCTGGCGCATGCCGCCGGAGAATTCGTGCGGATAGGCGTCAAAAGTCCGTTCGGGATCACGGATCTGCACCCGCGCCAGCATGTTCGAGACAGCGGCGCCTGATCTCGCGCTTACCGAGCCGCTCGTGCAGGCCGATCCCTTCCGCCATCTGCGCGCCGACGCTGATGGCGGGATTGAGCGAGACCATCGGCTCCTGGAACACCATGCCGACGGTAGGCCCACGCATGGTGCGCATCTGGCGCGCCGAGACGTTGGCGAGATCGACGCCATCAAGCACGATGCGGCCGCCGGCCTTGCGCAGACCCGGCGGCAACAGGCCGAGCACGGCACGCGCCGCCGCTGTCTTGCCGCTGCCGGATTCGCCGACGACGGCGAGAAACTCGCCGCGCTCGACGGCGAAGGAGACGTTGTCGACGATCACGGCATTGCTGGCGGCAACCTCGATGCGCAGATTTTCGACCGACAGCAGCGTCATCCGTGCGCCATCCTGGGATCGAGGCGATCGCGCAGCGAATCGCCGAGCAGATTGATGCCGAGCAGCGTCAGCGCGATGCAGAGGCCCGGTGCGATCGAGAGCCAGGCCGCCGTCTCCATGAATGGACGACTTGCCGCCAGCATGTTGCCCCAGGTCGGCGCCGGCGGCGGCACGCCGAGGCCGAGGAAGCTCAGCGCGCTCTCGGCCAGCAGCACCCAGCCGAACATACTCGTCGCGAGCACCGCAACTGGCGCGACCGCGTTCGGCATCACGTGGCGGAGCATCGAATAGACCTCGGAATTGCCGATGACGCGCGAGGCCTCGACATATTCCTTCTCGCGGATCGACAGCACGGTGCCGCGCACCACCCGGACCACCGAGGGAATGTAGGCAAGACCAAGCGCCAGAATGAGCCCGACCTTGTTGGCGCCGACCACGATCATCACGGCCAGAGCCAGTAGGATGCCGGGAAATGCCAGCAGCGCGTCGTTGACGGCCATGATGATGCGGTCAACCCAGCCGCGGATGTAACCCGCCGCGCAGCCGATCACCATGCCGGCGGCTACGGCGAGCGAAACCGTAACCAGAGCGATCACCACACTGGCGCCCGCGCCGACCATGATGCGAACTCAGCACGTCACGGCCGAATTCGTCGGTGCCGAGCCAGTGCAGTGACGACGGCGCCTGAAGTCTTGCCCGCAGATTGATGCGCAGCGGATCGAACGGCGTCCAGAAAGCACCGGTGACGGCAGCGCCCAGCAGGAGCGCAATCAGGACGCCGCCGATCGCGGTATTGGCGCGCATCCTCATGCCACCGTCACCCTCGGATCGAACAGCGGATAGCAGAGATCGACGATCAGATTGACGACGACGTAGATCACGGCGGTGAACAGCAGGCAGCCCTGCACCACCGGATAGTCACGCGCGAAGATGGAATCGACCAGGAGACGGCCGAGGCCGGGCAGCGTGAACACGGTCTCGATGACCGCGATGCCGCCGAGGAGATGGCCGAGCACGAGACCGATCAGCGTCCAGGTCGGCGCGAAGGCGTTCGGCAGCACGTGGCGGGCGAGCACGCGCCATTCCGGCACGCCTTTGGCGCGTGCGTGGGTGACATATTCGAGCCTGAGCACCTCGATCGAGGCGGCTCGCGCCATGCGCGTGAGCACGCCGATCTCAACCATGGTCAGCGTCGCGATCGGCAACACGATGAAGGTCGCCGCCTGCCAGAAATTCTCGGCGAACGGCACGTAGCCGATCACCGGCAACCATTTCAGCTTGAGCCCAAAAAGAAGCAGCAGCAGAAGACCGAGCCAGAAGCTCGGGATCGACAGCAGCAGCGTGGCCCCGCCGACGACGGAGAGATCGAGCAGGCTGTTCTGCTTCCACGCGGCCACAAGGCCGGCCGGAACCGCGATGCACGCGGACGCCGCGACCGCCACCAGCACGATGACGGCGCTGACCTGGAAACGATCGAGGATCAGCGGCAGCACCGCGAGGTTGTTGGTGATGGAGTGACCGAAGTCACCGGCCGCAAGCTTGGCGATCCAGTGCATGAACTGCACCGGGATCGGCTGATCGAGGCCGAGCTGGGCGCGCAGCTGTGCGGCCTGTGCTGGATCGGCGGCATCGCCGAGCATGACCTGCACGGGGTCACCGGGGATGAGACGCACCAGCGCAAATACTGCGATCGCGACCAGCAGCAGTGTCGGGATCGTCATGGCCAGCCGTCTTGCGAGGTAACCCAACATGGTGCGCCTTGCCTACTGCACCGTGACGCCCCAGAACCGCGGCTGGGGATAAAGCCAGCCGGCATAGCCCTTGATGCTCTTGCGCAGCGCCGTCAGCTCGGCGCCGTTGAACAGCACGATCATCGGCACGTCGGCGATGAAGCGCTTGTGCATCTCGTCGAACAGCGCCTGCCGCGTCGTGGTATCGTCGATCATCATGGACTGGCGCAGCATCCCCTGCGCCTCCGGATTGTCCCAGACCTTGCGCGGCTGCGACGCCTTCGGCCCGGTCAGCATCTCGAAGCTCAGCGAGGGATCGAGTTGGGCCGAATAGACGAAGGCCATCGACTGGTAGTCGCCGCGGTTGTAGCGATCGAGCTGAGCCGCCCAATCCATCACCTCGAGCTCGATGTTGATCCCGACGGTCTGCGCCATCGCCTGCACCAGCACGGACGCATCGAACACGAAGCTGTAACGCTTGTTGGTGATCATCTTGATCGGCTGGCCGCGATAACCGGCCTCCGCCAGAAGCTTCTTCGCTTCCGCGATATTCTGCACATAGCCGTGCGACTGCGCCTCGCCGTAGAAGGGGCTGCCGAGCGGCAACGCCGAATTGTTGGGACGCGCCGTGCCCATCATCACGGCATCGACGATCTGCGCGGTGTCGATCGACAGCGCGATGGCGCGGCGGATCCGGACATCCTTCAGCAGCGGGTCCCTGGTCTGGAACAGGATGCCGGTGAGGCCGAGCGCAGGCGTGATGCTGAGCTGCACGTCGGAGCGCGACTTGAGCTCTTCGAGATCGGGGATCGACAGGCTCAGGATCACGTCGAGCGAGCCACTGAGCAACCCCGCTTTCGCGGCAGAACTATCCGGGATCACGTTGAAGCGCACGCGATCGACCTTGACGTCCTTGGCGCCGGTGTAGCCGGTGCGCGGCTCGCTGCGCGAGACATAGCCGTCGAAACGGACGATATCGATATATTGTCCCCGCTTCCACTCGGCGAGCTTGAACGGGCCGGTGCCAATAGGGCGATCCACTTGCCGTCCGCGCCGACAGAGTCGCGATGAATGATTGCGGTCTGCCCGCAATCGGGCCGCGCCAGCGTCGGAAGGAACAAGGCCGTCGGCTGATCAAGCGTGATGGCAACGGTCTGTGGATCGGGCGCCTCGACCTTCTCGATCCGCGCGATGCCGGTGGCGCTGAATTCAGACAGGCAGCGCCATTGCGTCGCCGGATCGAGCCAGCGCTTCAGCGACCAGACCACGTCATCCGCGGTCATGGTCGCGCCGTTGTGGAACTTGACGCCCTGCCGCAGGCGGAATGTATAGGTCTTTCCCTCGTTCGAAATCGTCCAGCTGTCCGCCAGCATGGGTCCGATGGACGTATCGTCGCGGAAGGCGACCAGCCCTTCCACCACATGCGCGATCACGCCATCGGTGTTGGCGTCGCGATTGGTGCCGGGATCGGTCGAGCGGATGTCCGCGTTGAGCCGGGTCCTCAGTAATGTCTCGGCGCCGGCTTTCCCCAGCATGGCCCACAGGGCGAGCGCAGCCAGACCGACCGCCCACGCCGGCGATGGCCGACGCCGCCCCATCACGCTGCCCCCGCCGCCGCGACCGACCGCTTGAACGCGGCCCGCCCGATCTCGTCGATCTCGAGCCGGTATGTGGTGAATTCGCGGTTGAGCGCCGGCAGCGGCGCCGCCTGCATCAACCCGCTCGCCGGCTCCATCAGGATCATCGCCACGGTGGCGCTGAGATTGTTGCTGAGATTGCGGCGCGGCGGGCGGCACACCGACCAAGGATAGGCGAACTCGTCGAACAGGGCGTTCTTGACGGTATCGAAGGTGATGCTGCCGATGTGCGGCTGAAGCAGATCGCGAACGCGAATGTCGCGGTAGAGACTATCAGGCGTGTTGAAGATGCCGGTGTCCTTCAACTTGCTGAGCGCGACGGGGCTGAGGAAGTTGTTGGCGTGGACCAGCAGGCCGTTCTGCGGATGCACCTGGAAGGTCTCGTCCGGGGCGCACTCGAAATCGATCGCCACGCCCTCGCGGTGGCTGACGATCATGTTGTTGGCCGCCGACTTCTTCGTGCAATAGACCGCCCGCATCGCCAGCGCCAGATGCTCGTTCTCCAGCACCTTGCGGCGGATCAGCGCCAGCGGCACGCCGACCTGGCGATAGTCGCGGTCGCTCTCGAGATAGTTGGCCGTGATCGCGATGCCGACGGCATTGAAGCCGCAGCGACCGAGCGCGCCGGCTTCGGTGAAGGTCATGAGATCAGGACCGTCGTCGCGCCGCACCTTCAGCACCACCGCGGTCTCCGCGCATTCGCGCTTCCAGTCCCAGTTCTGGGCGTGGATCAGGCGGCCGCTGGCGGCCGCCTGCGGCATCACGACGACGCCGGTGCAGCCATCGGGATCTTCCGGTGTCTTCAGGCGCGCGCGGATCGCGGGATTGGCGAGCTTGATGATCTCGGTGCGGGCATTGAGCAACACGACATCCTCGAACGGAACGTCGGCGCCTTCCGCAATGCCGCGCATCTCCTCGATATAATCAGGCTCGAACCCTTCGATGACCGGCACATAGTCGCGCACCAGCGCGGCGACACCGTTTGCGTCGAGCGAAAGCTCCTTCAGCTGCGCGAAGTAATGCGTCGTCCCCTTCTTGATGCGGCCCGCCGCCTTCTGCCCGTACTGACGTCCACGCTCGCGCGGGGGGCCGGAGATTTCGATCAGGGGAAAGGGTTCGATCATGGGACGCCAAGTTCCTTCGTGAAGTTCCTTTTGCTTTCCCGGGAAGGCTAATGTATTTTGTAATGACATGAAACAAAAATCTTCAGCCTCGAAATTGACCTTGGAAAAGGCGCCCCCAAGCCGTCTTCAGCGCGAACTGTCGGCCGGGATCATGGACCTGATCCGGAGCGAAGGGCTCGCGCCCGGCACGCGCCTTGCCGAAGTCGCGCTCGCCGAGCGCCTCCAGGTCTCGCGCACGCCGGTGCGCGCCGCGCTGAAGCTGCTGGCGCGGCGCAAGCTCGTGCATGCCGGCGCCAGTCGTGGCTATTTCGTCGCCGAGGCCGCCCCCGCCTCGCACAAGGCACCGCCAAAGCCGAACCCCGACGATACCGACCGGCTGTTCCTCGCAATCGCGCGCGACCGCCGCGCCGGCCGGCTGCCGGAGGAAGTTTCCGAGCGCGACCTGATGCAGCGCTACGATGCGACACGGCCGATCGTGCAGCGCGTGCTCACCAAGCTTGCCGAAGTTGCTGCCGTGCAGCGCAAGCCCGGCCACGGCTGGCGCTTCCAGCCGACGCTCGCGGACACGCAGGCGCGCGACGAGAGCTATCGGTACCGTCTGCTGATCGAGCCGGCCGGCCTGCTCGAGCCGGGCTTCCGGCTCGACCCGGCCTGGGCCGCCGAGATGCGCCGCCGGCATCAGGAGATGCTGGCGATGCCGTGGAGCGACACGGCCAGCATCGCGCTGTACGAAATGAACGCGGCCTTTCACGAGGGCCTCGCCGCCGCATCAGGCAACCGCTATCTGCTGGTCGCGGTCCAGCAGCAGAACCGGCTGCGTCGCTTCGGCAACTACGACTGGACCTTCGGCCATGAGCGCGTGATCGTGAACTGCCGCGAGCATCTCGCCATTCTCGACCAGCTCGAAGCCGGCCAGAACGAGGCTGCCGCCGCGCTGCTCCGCCGGCATCTCGAAGGCGCAGCAAAGCTCAAGCGCAGCCCGGCCAATTCCAACACGCCATCCAAAGCCTCCTGACGTTTGCAAGAGTTGCCATGACCATGAATGCCTTCGCTTCCTCCAACAGCCCCCTCACCCGCGAGGCCATGGAGCCGTTCTGGCTGCCGATGACGCCGAACCGGCAGTTCAAGCAGAAGCCGCGCATCTTCGTCGGCGCCGAAGGCATGCACTACATCACCGATGACAGCAGGCGCATTCTCGACGGCATGGCGGGGCTGTGGTGCGTGAACGCGGGACATGCGCAAAGGCGCATCGTCGAGGCGATCCAGGCGCAGGCGGCAAAGCTCGACTTCGTCTCCTCGTTCCAGATGAGCCATCCGGCCGCCTTCGAGCTCGCCCGCCGCATCACCGAGATCGCGCCCGCCGGCCTCGACCATGTCTTCTTCACCAATTCCGGCTCGGAATCCGTCGACACTGCCCTGAAGATCGCGCGCGGCTATCACCGCGCGCGCGGGGAAGCCAGCCGCATCCGCTTCATCTCTCGCGCCAAGGCCTATCACGGCATGGGCTGGGGCGGCCTGTCGGTGAGCGGCATCGTCCGCCACCGCCGGGATTTCGGCCCGCTGCTGCCGGAGGTCGACCACCTCCCGCATACGCACGATCCCGAGCACGCGGCGTTCTCGCGCGGGCAGCCGCAATGGGGCGCGCATCTCGCCGACGAGCTTTCAAAGCTGCTGCAGGTGCACGATCCCTCGACGATTGCCGCCGTCATCGTCGAGCCCGTGACCGGCTCCGGCGGCGTGCTGCCGCCACCTGTCGGCTATCTCGAGCGGCTGCGAAAGATCTGCGACCGGCACGGCATTCTCCTGATCTTCGACGAGGTGATCACCGGCTTCGGACGCCTCGGCGCCGCGTTCGGCGCCAACGCCTTCGGCGTGACACCCGATATCATCACCTGCGCCAAGGGCATGACCAATGCTGCCGTGCCGATGGGCGGCGTCATCACCAGCGGCAAGGTCTATGATGCGCTGATGCAAGGGCCGGATAACACGATCGAGCTGTTCCACGGCTACACCTATTCGGCCCATCCGCTCGCCTGCGCGGCCGGTCTTGCCGCACTCGACGTGTACCAGGATCTCGGCCTGTTCGAGCGTGCCCGCCGCCTCGCGCCGGCGTGGGAAACCCAAGCGCATGGCTTGCGCGACCTTCCCCATGTCGTCGACATTCGCAACATCGGCCTGCTCGCCGCGATCGACCTGAAGCCGCGTGACGGCGCAGCAGGTGCACGCGGAGTCGAATGTGCCAGCCGCTGCTATGACGATGGCGTCCTGATCCGCAGCAGCGGCGATACGCTCCTGATCTCACCGCCTCTGATCATCACCGAGGAGCAGATCGACGAGATCTTTGCCGCGATCCGCCGTGCATTGATCGCCATCAGCTGACCGCCGGCCGGGAGCATCACGGCGATCTGACAGTCGAAGGCAACCGCGCAGCCGGCGAGAACGGGTGGCTTAGAGCACGCCGGCGACGCGCAGTGCCTGCTCTAGCGCCTGCAACTCACCGCGTGTCGCCGCCGGTTGCGGCGGCCGCGCCGAGTCGCATGGCAGACGCCCGAGCAGCTTCAGGCAGGCCTTGAGCCGCACGGTCGCGCGTCCTCCCGGAGGGTCGCGGTAGATCGCGACCGCCAGTGGATACAGCTTCTCATGCGCGGCGCGTGAACGCTCCCAATCGCCGGCTTCGGCCGCAACCCAGAGGTCGACCACAAGCTCCGGTACCACACAGGCGAGGCTGACCTGGCTGCCGGCCGAGCCGATGAGATAGCTCGCCAGCAGATGTTCGTCGCCCGAGCCGAGCACGACGAAGTCCGGTCGCAGCTTCCCAATCAGCCGCAGATTCTGTTCGTAGGCCGCAACCTCCCAGCTGCCTTCCTTCACCGCAACGAAACGGGGATCGGCGACAAGCCGCATAAGCAGCGGCGGCGCGTAGGCCATCGCGCCCGCGCCGACGGGCGCGGCGTAGAGCATCAAGGGCACCGTCGTGGCGTCGCGGATGCGGCGGTGATGCTCGATCACGCAGTCGTCGGCATGGCCGAGCGCCCAGCTGTTGGGAGGGAACACCAGCAGCCCGTCCGCGCCGGCCTCTTCCAGCGCAGCCGCCTCGCGCGCGGCCTCCAGGCTCGATTCATGATTGACCCCGGAGACGATCAGGCAGTCCTTCGGCGCGTGCTGGCGCGCAAGCCCCACCACGCGCCGCTTCTCGGCCAGCGACAGCATGAAGTTCTCGCCGGCGTGGCCGTTGACGAGGATCCCATTGATGCCGCGTGTGGACGAAACCGACGCGAGATGCGCTGCGAGCTGCGCCTCGTCGACCTCGAAATCGGGAGTCATCGGCACGATGGTGGCGGCGTGAATGCCGCGCAGGCGATCGCTGAATCTCCGCATCCCGGCCGACATCGCCACCTAGTGAATGATCTGGTCGAGGAACGTCCGCGCCCGTTCGGACTTCGGATGCTTGAAGAATTCCTCGGGCGCGGCCTGCTCGACCACCTTGCCCTCGTTCATGAACACGATACGGTCGGCGACCTCGCGGGCAAAGCCCATTTCGTGGGTCACGCACAGCATGGTCATGCCCTCTTCCGCCAGCTTCTTCATGGTCTCCAACACCTCCTTGACCATTTCCGGGTCGAGCGCGGAAGTCGGCTCGTCGAACAGCATGATCTTCGGCCGCATGCACAGCGCGCGTGCGATCGCGACGCGCTGCTGCTGGCCGCCGGAGAGCTGCCCGGGAAATTTTTCGGCCTGGTCGGGAATCCGGACTTTTGTGAGGAAATACATGGCGAGGTCCTTCGCCTCCGCCTCGCTCATGCCGTTCGCGGTCATCGGCGCCAGGGTGCAGTTCTCCAGCACCGTCATGTGCGGAAACAGATTAAAGCTCTGAAACACCATGCCGGTGTCGCGCCTGACGGCGTCGATGTTCTTGCGCTGATGATCGAGCTCGACGCCGTTGACGTAGATCAGGCCCTCGTCGTGCTTCTCGATGTGGTTGATGCAGCGAATGAGCGTCGACTTGCCCGAGCCGGAGGGACCGCAGACCACGATCTTCTCGCCCTTGGCGACCTTGAGATCGACCTCGTTCAGCGCGGTGAAGTCGCCATAGTGCTTGTAGACCGCCTCCATGTGGACCGCAGGAACCTCGCGGATTTGCGGTTGCACTGTTCCACCTTCGGCCGTAGTCATCGATATCTCGCTCATGCGCGGGCCTCCACACTCGCCTGCGCAACCGGCGCGCTCGCTGCGACGCGCCTGGTTTTCGCCGCGCTCGAGCGACCGAAATGCTTCTCAAGCCGGCGTTGAACCGCGTCCCAGACCGAGGTGAGGATCAGGTAATACGCCGTTGCCGCCGCATAGACTTCCAAGATCTGGAAATGCTCCTGCATCAGCATGTCGCTGCGGCGCATGAGCTCCTCGACCGAGATCACGGAGGCGAGCGAGGTCGCCTTCAGCAGCGAGTTGATGGAGTTGCCTAGCGGCGGGATCATCAACCGGAACGCCTGCGGCAAGGTCACGCGGCGGAACGTGACCCAGGGCGACAGGCTGAGCGCCCAGGCGGCCTCGCGCTGTCCCGCCGACACCGCCATGAAGCCGCTGCGCACGATCTCGGCGAGATAGGCCGCCTCATTGAGGATCAGGCCGACGAGCGCGCAGGTGATCACGCTGAACTTGATGCCCAGCTGCGGCAAGCCGCTGTAGATCACCACCAGCTGGATCAGGAGCGGCGTGCCGCGGAAGAACCAGATGTAGAAGCGCGCTGCACCCGCGAGCACCGGATTGGACGACATGCGCAGCAACGCGATGCCCATGCCGAGGATCAATCCGCCGACGACCGCCGCCACCGTCAAGCCGATGGTGACGAGCACTCCTTTCATCAGGAAGTAATTGAAGAAATAGCTGACGGCGGCCGTCGGACTGAAATGGCTCATCGGCTCGTCTCCGTAAGAATCAGGCCGGACCGGGGCCGGCGATCGCAAGCGGCTGGTCGGCCGGCATGCTGGTCAGGCCGAACTTGTCGAACAGCGCCTGGTAGCTGCCGTCGGCCCGCATAGCGTTCAGCGCCTTGACGACGGCATCGACCACCGTCTTGTTGCGGAAGCCGAGCGTCGTGCGGGCGGTGCCGAGGCCGCTCAGCACTTCCTTGACGCGGCCGCGGCTGGTGAGGTCGCGCGCCACGCTATCGACGAGCAAGGCGTTGTCGACCTGTCCCGCCAGCAGCGCGCTGACGACGTTGGTGGCAGTGGGGAACGTCCGCATCTCGACGGCGGCTCCGCCTTTCGCGGCGCTGGCATCGCTGAGCTTCTTGAGCCAGTTCATCTGGTAACTGCTGACCTCAACGGCGGATGATTTTCCGATCAGATCGTTTTCGGTAGCAATTTTTGTGCCGCTGTCGGGAGCAACCACGACCGAAATGGCCTGAATCGCGTAAGGCACCATGTACATCAGCTTGGAACGTTCCTCGGTCCAGAACATGCCGGTGTCGATGCCGTCGATGCGGGCCGCGTTGAGCGCAGGGATCATCGCCGGAAAATCCATCCGGACGAGTTCGACCGGAAGACACAACCGCTTGCCGAGTTCGGCGGCGAGCTCGACGTTGAGGCCCTGCAGCTGGCCGTCCTTGTCGACGAATTGCTGCGGCGGATTGGTCGGGTTGATGGAGAGCTGCAATTTGCCGGGCGCAATCAGATTGTCGTCGGTGATTGCGGGCGTACAGACGGCATGCACTGCCGTGGATGCGAGAACGAGCGCGGCGGCCGCACTCAAGCGAAGCAGTGTCGAGACCATGAATTCCTCCAGTAAGACGCCAATGACCGATGCAGTTCCTCGCCCGGGATTCCCCCTCGCCGTTTCTTGGATGCGGCCTGCCGGATCTCGCGACACGGCAGGCAGCATCATCTTCGATCTGCTCCGGCCGGTCCCGACATCGGCCTCAGCTCGATGCGCATGAAATTCTTCACCAGGGATTCGAACGGACCAAAACCCTTCACCTTAAGGAACTCCGGCGTCTCGAACGCCCATCGCCCCGCGACTTCGTACATGGCGGCGTATTTGGGACCGTCGCCGATCGAGACGAAGCGCTGAGCCGAGAGCCAGCCGGGGACAGGCGAGCAGATCAGGAAAATGCCGATGCTCGTACCAGGTGTTGAACGCATCCTCGTGCTCGGGATCGATGTCGACCCGCACGATGTGGATGAAGGCTTCGTCCGGCATCGGCTCGCCCCTCATGCCAGGCGGATGTCGCCGGCCGCGCGCGCCGCGCCGACCGTCGTTGCAATGGCATCGCACAGCGCAGGCAGAACCGGCAGCAGCGGTGGCCGCGGATCGGCGTTGCCGATCAGGCCGAGCGCCTTCAGCCCGACCTTCATGCGCGTGTGCATGTCCATGATCGGCGCAGGTCCGTAGATTGCGCGGACGATCGGATAGAGCCGCTCGTTGACGGCGCGCATGGCCTTGAGGTCGTCGGCGAGCGAGGCCTGCCACAGCGCGACGAACAGATGCGGCGCGAGGCTGACGAGGCCGGAGAGAATGCCGTCGCCTCCGACGGCGAGCTGCGGCAGGAACCAGTTGAAGTTCGACGGCAGGATCGCGACGGAAGGATCGGCCTGCTTCACCGCCCGCCGGTTCTCGTCATAGGCGAAGATGGTGTCGCTGCCTTCCTTGATGGCGATAACGCTATCGATCGCCGCGATCTTCGCCAGCGTCTCCGGCGAATAGCCAAAGCCTGATGCCAGCGGATACTGGAAGATCGATACCGGGATTCGGATCGCGGAGCTGACCGCCTGCACAAAAGCCACCGGCGCGCGCGAGGTCGCCGAGGCTCCGCCGCCGAGCGGTGCGGGCGGGAACAACACGGCGCAATCGGCGCCGGCCGCTTCCGCGAGCTGGGCCTGATGGATCGCTTTCGCGGTGGAATGCGCGATGATGCCGGCCAGTAGCGGCTTGCCGCCGATCTGCCGGCGCGTCCGCTCGATTACCGCCTGGCGCTCGTCGTCCGAAAGCGATCCGCCCTCGCCCGCGTGGCCATTGACGAACACCGCCGCGATTCCATCCGGGCAGGCGCAATAGTCCAGCACGCGGGCGTAGCCGTCCCAGTCGATCGAGCTGTCGTCTTTAAAGGGCAGCACGGTCGCGACCGTGACGCCGCGCAAGTCTGGTTTTTTCATCGCCTTGCTCATGACGGTTTGCGCCGCGGAAATTTCAGGCTCGCCCGTGCCTTCAGCACTTCGAGGCCGCCCTCGTTGCGCGCGCTCGCTTCCCAGATGATGGTGCGGGTCTCGTCGTGCTGCTCGGCGATCCAGACGTCGAAGGTGAGCGTGTCGCCGTAGAACACGGGCCCGGTGAACCAGAAGCGGTCCTCCACCGACACGCCGATGGTGCCGACCAGCTCAGAGGTGAGGATGCTGGTGCAGAGGCCAGCAACCATGATCCCCGGCGCCAGCCTGCGGCCGAAGCGCGTCGCGCCGGCATAGACCTCGTCGACATGAACGGGGCCGAAATCGCCGGTCGCGGCGATATAGAGCGCGCCATCCGCCTCGGTGATGGTCTTGCTCAGGCTGACCCTGTCATTCACCTTGAGATCGTCGAAGGATTTCGGCTCGTACATGGTTCAGCCCTTCGCGAAGGGAACCAGCGTCGCGGTGCCGTCGACAACGGTCGTGCCGGATGGCGACAGGGTGCAAGTCACGCGGCAGGTTGCCTCGTCACCGGCGACCGAAACGATCTCGGCCCTCGCTTCGACGGACTCGCCGACGATCACGGGCGCAGCAAAGTTGAGCGCGATGCTGCCGATCCGCCGCGTCGGCCCGCCGAGCTGGCTGAGGCACGTCGTGGCAAGACCGCCGACGGCGAGCTCAAAGGCGACCATGTTGGAGGCGCCCGCCTTTTTTGCGCGGACGGCATCGACATAGAGACCGCCGAGATTGCCGCTGATGCCGGTGAACATCGCCTGCTCGGCCACCGTCATGGTCTTCCGAAAGGCGAAGGCGGTGCCGGGCTTGAGAGGTGCGTGAGACATCGGTCGCTTCCCTAGAGCTGCAAGCCGTTCTTGATGGTGCTGCGCGCAACCAGCATGCGGTGGATTTCGGAGGTGCCGTCGTAGATGCGGGTGACGCGAGCGTCGCGATACATGCGCTCCAGCGGCAGGTCCTTGCTGAAACCCATGCCGCCGAACACCTGGATGGCGCGGTCGACCACGCGGCCCTGCATCTCGGAGGCCGCGACCTTGATCATCGAGACCTTGTCGCGCGCATCCCTGCCCTGATCGATGTCCCAGGCGGCGTTCATCACCATCATCTTGACGCCAAAGATCTCGGTGGCGGAATCGGCGATCAGCTTCTGCACCATCTGGAAGTCGCCAATCAGCTGGCCGAACTGGCGCCGCTCGCCGGCATGCTTGCGCATCATCTCGAGCGCGCGCTGCGCCATGCCGACGGCGCGCGCGCCGATATGGGCGAGCCGGATCTGCAGCACGCTCTGCATGATCAGCTTGAAACCACCGCCGACCTCGCCGAGCACGGCCGCTTTCGGAATGCGGCAGTCCTCAAAGCTCAGCTCGGCATGGCCGTAGCCGCGATGGCCCATCATCGGCTGGGTGCGCGCGACCTTGAAGCCGGGCGTGCCGCGGTCGACCAGGAACAGGGTGATGCCGCCGCGGGCACGCTTGTCCTTGTCGGTCAGCGCCATCAGGATCACGTAGTCGGCAATGTCGCCGTCGCTGATGAAATGCTTGGTGCCGTTGAGGACCCATTCGTCGCCGTCGAGATGCGCCGTGGTGCTGATCGACGCCGCATCGGACCCGGCGCCCGGCTCAGTGATCGCCATGGCGCAGATCTTGTCGCCCTTGACCGTGGGCAGCAGATAGCGCTCGACCTGATCGCCCTTGCAGGCCATCAGCATCGGATAGACCTGGCCGAACACGCGGCGGATCAACGCATCGGAGGTCTTGCCGAACTCCTCCTCGACCAGGCAATGCTCGACGCAAGTTAGTCCACCGCCGCCGACATCCGCCGGCATGTTCATGGCGTAAAGGCCGAGCTTCTGTGCCTTGGCCTTGGTGACCGCAAGCACGTCGGCCGGCACCTTGGCCGTCAGCTCCACCTCGTCTTCGAGCGGCTGCACCTCCGTCTCGACGAAGCGGCGAACGGTATCGACCAGGAGGCGCGTCTCTTCGGGGACAGAAAAATCGATCATCGCGCCACTCCGACGGCCTTGCCGGCGACCATCGCGTCGATCTCCGCGGCGCCGTAGCCGATCTCGCCGAGCACCTCGCGCGTCTGCGCACCGAGCCGCTGCGGCACCAGCCGCACCTCCGGCATCCGGCCATCATAGCGCGCGGGATGCGCGACCATCCGGATCGGCGCGCCCCCCGCACTCTCGGCGCTCTTGAACACGCCGAGATGCTCGAGCTGGGGATCGGTCTCGAGGTCGCGATAATCCTGCACCGGCGCGTGCCAGACCCGCGCGGCTTCCAGCGCCGGCAGCCAATCGGCCGTCGACTTCTGTTTCAGCTTGGCTGCAACGATCCGCGTGATCTCCTCGCGCTTCGAAAAACTGTCGGCCTCCCCGAACGGCTTCAATGCCTCGCTCTCCAGCGCGACCGCGAGCGTCTTGGGCGACGCCATGGAAATCGCGAGATGGCCGTCCGCCGTGGCGTGAATGCCGTAAGGACCGGGGCTGAACCACGCCGCGATGCCCGCCGGACCGCGCGACGTCGGCGACGGCGCACCGTTGAGCCAGGCGGTCAGCGGCTCGACCTGGAGATCGAGCGCGGCCTGATAAAGATTGACCTCGACGATCTGCCCCTTGCCGGTTTTCGTTCGGGCAAACAGCGCCGCGAGGATGCTCATGGCATAGAGCGAGGCGGCATGCTGATCGACGATGACAGCGCCGACCGCCGTCGGTTCGCCGTCCGCCCGCCCGGTCCGCATCGCAAGGCCAGACATCGCCTGGAGCAGAAGGTCCTGGCCGGGGCGATCCTTGTAGGGCCCTTCCGACCCGAATCCGGTCGCTACCGCATAGATCAGGCCGGGATTGATTGCCTTGAGCGTGTCGTAACCAAGACCGAGCTTGGCCATGGTGCCGGGGCGAAAATTCTCCATCACGACGTCGGCGGTCGCGACCAGCTTCTTCACCGCGGCAATGCCGTCGGGATGCTTGAGATCGACGGCGAGACTGCGCTTGTTACGTCCGGTCGCCAGATGATTGACGCTGTCGCCTGCGACGAAATGATTGGCGACCGCCCAGTTGCGCTGAAACGCTCCCTCGATCGGCTCGACCGCGATGACGTCCGCGCCGAGATCGGCGAGCGTCTGCGCGGCCAGGGGACCAGCGAGATAGTGATTGAAGCTGAGGATCTTGACGCCGTCGAGCAGGTTCATCCGTTCACACCTCAATTCAAGCAACTGCAATTGGCGCGCTGCGCCACACGAGATCGAACGTCTTGACCAGGGCACGTGCGGCTGCATCCTGTGCAGCCGGCAGCGGTAGGCGCGGCGGGCGCGGATGGCCGGCTGCAAAGCCCATATGACCGAGCAGCGCCTTGCTGCCGGCGACATAGGCCTGGCCGCCGACGAATTCGATCACCGGCAGGTATTTGAGATAGAGCTCGCGCGCTTCCTTGATCGCGCCGTGGTCGGCGACGAGGCTGAAGATGCGGGCCATTTCCGCCGGGACCACGTTGGAGGCCACGGCCACCCAGCCCTGCGCTCCTTCGACGAAGGATTCGAAGCCGAGGATGCCGCCGAACACGGTCATCCTGTCGCCGCAGAGGCGGATGATGTCGCGCACCCGCGTCACCTCCAACGTTGACTCCTTGATATAGAGACAGTTGTCGATCTCGGCGATGCGCTCCACGAGCTGCGGCTTGAGGTCGACGTTGGCGGTTGCCGGATTGTTGTAGACCATGATCGGCAGCGCGATCGCGTCGGCAACCGTCTTGTAATGATGGACGAGTTCGTCGTCGGTCGGCGTCGAATAGAACGGCGGGATGATCATCACGCCGTCGGCGCCCAGTTTTTCGGCACGGCGGCTGAGGCGCACCACCTCACGCGTATCCTCTGCGCCGGTGCCGATCAGCACCGGCACGCGGCCCGCGGCCTGGCGAATGACGACCTCCGCAACCAGCGCCTTCTCGTCATCGTCCATGGACAGGAACTCACCGGTCGAGCCAAGCGGGATCAATCCATGAATACCCTGCGCGATCTGCCAGTCGACGAAGGCGCGCAAGGCCGCGACATCGACCGCCCCCGCTGCCGTGAACGGGGTGATCATTACGGTGTAGGTGCCGCGGAACGTCTTCATCGGGGAACTGCCGGGTACTCGGGTGGATTCAAGCGATAAGTGCTGCCTGCGGAATATCCGCACGCCTTATGCAATCGTTTGCATAAATGGCTCTGCATTGGGCAACACCATCCATTTTTTGAGCTTGATCCGCGTAGAATAAGCTCATAGCGTTTCTGCAATCGTTTGCAGTCTATCGGCAGGTTGGATGAGCGTCACGCTCAAAGATGTGGCACAGGCGGCCCGGGTTTCAGTCAGCACTGCTTCCCGAGCGCTGACGGGAACCGGCCTGACCAGCGAGCGCACGCAGCAGCGCCTGGTGCGCATCGCGCGCGAGCTCGGCTATCGACCGAACCCGATCGCGCGCGGCCTCAAGACCGGGCAGTCGCGGCTCGTGGCACTCCTCGTCCACAATCTCACCAACGCCTCGTTCCAGGTGATGGCCGAAGTGGTGCAGGCGCGCCTGAAGGCGCTGGGTTATCAGATGCTTCTGTGCATCGGTGGCGACGATCCGCAGCAAGAGAGCGACACCCTCACCACGCTGGTCGATCACCGCATCGACGGACTGATCGTGGTGCCGACAGGCAAGAACGGCGCGCAGCTCAAGGCACTCTCCAAGGACGTCCCCATCGTCTGCCTAGTGCGGCGCGATGACGCGACCGATCTCGAGACCGTGCTCGCCGACGATCCGCAAGGCGCTTATCTGGGCACACGCCATCTGATCGAGCTCGGGCACAAACACATCGGGCTGATCGTCGGCCGCCAGGACACGACGTCCGGCCGCGAACGGTTGTCCGGCTATGTCCGCGCCCTGCGCGAGGCCGGAATCGCCAGGGACGACACATTGATTCATGCCGGCCATTTCGTGCCCGAGACCGGCGCGACCTGCGCCCGCAAGCTGCTCGACCTTCCCCGCCCGCCCAGCGCGATCTTCGTCGCCAACCATGAGGCCACGCTCGGCGTGCTTCGCGTGACGGCGGAGCGGAACATCGCGATCCCCCAGGATCTCTCGCTGCTCTGCTATGAAGACATGCCCTGGTTCGAATGGCATCGCCCGGCCATCAGCATCGTCGACAACGGCGCGCGAGATCTTGCCAATCTTGCCGTCGACCGGCTGCTGCATCGCATGGATGCCAAAGGCAATGGCAATGACGGCGTGCGCGAATATCGCGTCGGCGCCCGTTTGGTGCAGCGCGACTCCTGCCGCCGGATCGAATCCACAGGCACCGCCAAGGCCGGCAAATCCAGGCCGTCGGCTTCCAAATCCAAATCGTCTGCGACCAAGCCCGCGAAGGTCTGATCGATGCCCTATGTCGAAGTGCTCGCCCCGCAAGTCCCAAGGCAGCGCAAGGCGGCGCTGGCGAAGTCCGTGACCGACGGCCTGATGACGGCATTCGGCGTGACCGCCGATACGGTCACTCTCTATTTTCTCCCGATCTCACCCGACGACTACGCCCATGCGGGCGAATTCGAACCGCAGGGCGCCGGCCAGCGCATCCTGCTCAAGGTGCACGCCTTCCGGCGAACCGAGGCCGAGCGCCGGGCTGCCGCCATCGCGCTGACTCGCGGGGTGTGCAGCGCCTATGGCGTGCCTGGCGACGACGTCGCCGTCGATTTCCTCGATCGCGACCGCAGCGAGGTCGCTCACGATTCCAAGCTCGCCAGCGACTGACGGGAGCCACACGCCATGGATCGCTTCTACTCCCAGGACCAGAAAGCCCTGCGCGAGACCGCCCGACGCTTCGCCGAAGCGGAGATCCTACCCCGCGCGGCCGCGATCGACCGCGAGGACCGCTTCGACCGCACGCTCTACAAGGGCATGGCTGACCTCGGCCTGTTCGGCATTTGCCTGCGCGAAGGCGCTGGCGGTGCTGGGCTTGATGCAGTGGCAGCCTGCATTGCGATGGAGGAACTGGCGCGCTGCTCCGGCGCGGTCGCCAACGCCTTCGCCATTCCGGTCGAGGCCGTACTGTTCTTCGACCATCACGGCACCGAGGCGCACAAGGCGCTGATCCCAAAAATCCTGAGCGGCGACATCATTCCCGCCACCGCCGTCTCCGAGCCCGATCACGGCTCCGACGTCGCGAGTATCCGCACCAATGCGGTGCGCGAAGGCAATGGCTGGCGGCTCACCGGCACCAAGGCCTGGGTGACGCTCGGCGGCGTCGCCGATCGCATCATGGTGTTCGCGCGAACCGGCAGCGAGGCGGGCCACCGCTCCATCTCGTGCCTTCTCGTCGACGGCGGCCTGCCCGGCATCGCGCGCGGCAAGAACGAAGAGTTGCTCGGCATGCACGGCCTCGACGACTGCCAGATCACCTTCTCCGACGTGCGCCTGCCTTCGGACAGTGTGATGGGGCCGGAGAACCAGGCCTTCAAGATGGCCATGAGCAATTTCAACTTCAGCCGGCTGATGATGGCCTCGATGGCACTCGGCATGGCGCAGGCGGCGTTCGAGGATGCCACCAAGTACGCCCGCGACCGCAAGCAGTTCGGCCAGTCCATCATCGGCTTCCAGGCGGTGCAGTTCATGCTCGCGGATATGTCGACCGACATCGCCGCTGCGCGCCTCCTTATCCACCACGCCGCGCGCCTGCACGATGCCGGCGAGCCGATCGCCAAGGAGGCGGCGCAGGCAAAGCTGTTCACCACCGACATGGCGATGAAGCATGTCTCCAACGCGCTGCAGATCCACGGCGGCAACGGTTATTCGCGCGAATACCGCATCGAGCGGATCTTCCGCGACGTGCGCCTCGCCCAGATCTACGAGGGCACCAACCAGATCCAGCGGCTGATCATCGCCCGCCAGGTCGAGAAGGAGGCCGCGTGAGGGCATGCTGAGCATCATCACGGCGAACGAGGCCGCCGGCCTGATCCGCAACGCCGACACGCTGATCGTCGGCGGCAATGGCGGCACGGGCGCGGCCGAAGCTATTCTCGACGCGCTGGAGCAGCGCTTTCTCGGCGGCCAGGGCCCACACGATCTGACGCTGATCAACATCACCGGCGTCGGCGCCGTCTCCGAGAAAGGCCTCTGCCATCTCGCCCATGAAGGCCTGATCGCGCGCGTGATCGGCGGCAATTTCGGCCTGCAGGTGCCCTTCATGCGCCTCGTCCGCGACGAGCTGATCGACGCCTACAATTTCCCGCAAGGCGTGATGAGCCAGCTCTGCCGCGCCATGGCGGCAAAGCATCCGGGCGTGCTCACCCATGTCGGCCTCAACACCTACATGGACCCGCGCCAGGACGGCGGGCGCATGAACAAGCGCACCACCGCGCCGCTGGTCGATTTGCTCGAGCTGCACGGCCAGTCCTGGCTGCTCTACCGTGTCCCCGCCCCGCCCGATGTCGCCATCATTCGCGGCACGTCGGCCGATGAGGACGGCTACATCAGCATGGAGCACGAGGGCACGACGCGCGAGGATCTTTCGATCGCGCAGGCCGTGCACAATGCGGGCGGCACCGTGATCTGCCAGGTCAAGCGCATCGTGAAGCGCGGCTCGCTCCATCCGCAGATGGTGAAGATCCCCGGCTTCCTGATTGACCACGTCGTGCTCGAGCCCGAGCAGATGCAAACCTACGGCACCGTCTACGATCCGGCGCGCTGCGGCGAGACGCGCGTGCCGGTGGCGATGATCACGCCCGATCCGCTGACCGAGCGTCGCGTGATCGCTCGCCGCGCCGCCTTCGAATTGCGCCCGCGCGACGTCGTCAATCTCGGCGTCGGCATCTCCGCGATGATCCCCAATGTCGCGGCCGAGGAAGGCATCTCCGACCTGATCACGCTGACGGTGGAATCCGGCGTCGTCGGCGGCGTGCCGGGTCATGCGCGCGAATTCGGCACCGCCATCAATCCGCGCGTCATTCTCGACCAGGCCTACCAGTTCGACTTCTACGACGGCGGCGGCCTCTCCTGCGCCTTCCTCTCCTTCGCGGAGGTGGACGAAGCTGGCAACGTCAACGTCACCCGTTTCGGCGAACGCCGCGACGGCTCCGGCGGCTTCATCGACATCACTCAGAACGCCAAGCGGCTGATCTTCAGCGGCACCATGACTGGCGGCAAGTTCGACATCGGCGTCGAGAACGGCCGCCTCGCGATCCGGCGCGACGGAGCCTTCCGCAAATTCGTTCCGCAAGTGGGCCAGATCAGCTTCAGCGCGTCGCTCGCGGCGCAGCGCGGCCAGCATGTCAGCTACGTCACCGAGCGCGCCGTGTTCGAGCTGGAGAACGGATACGTGACGTTGACCGAGATCGCGCCGGGCGTTCGCCTTGAGGAGGACATCCTCGCCCATATGGGCTTCAAGCCACGTATCAGCCCGCAGCTGAAAGACATGGATCCGCGCATCTTCCGGTCCGGGCCGATGGGGATTGCGCAGAGCTTCAAGGCGCTGCCGGCGCGGCCACGGAAGGTCGCCTGAGGGATCAGCATGAACGCCAACGGCCCGATCAATCTCCGTTACGAGGACATCGCGCTCGGTGCGGAGTTCGAGACCGCCGTGCACACCGTGACGGAGGCCGATATCGCGGCCTTCGCCGACGTCACGCGCGACCACCACCCGCTTCATGTCGATGGCGCCTATGCGCGCTCCCGCGGTTTTCCCGCGGTGATCGGCCACGGCCTGTACGGTCTGTCACTGATGGAAGGGCTGAAGTCTGAGCTGAAGCTATACGAGGAGACCTCTGTCGCCTCGCTCGGCTGGGTCGAGGTGAAGTTCAAGGCTCCCATCGTCGCCGGCGATACCTTGCGTGTGCGCTTCCGCTTCGTCGAGAAGCGCCCGACCAAAAATCCCGAGCGCGGCATCGTCATCGAGACGCTCGACCTCATCAACCAGCGCGACGAGGTGGTGACCGCTGCCCGCCACATCTCGCTGATCCTGACCCGGCAAGCCGATGGATCGGCGGCCATGTGACGAGACATTGAAGAAGACGTCGGACCGGAGAACGGCTCCTCTGCCACCCACGATTTGATCGGAGTATTCGAATGCGATTTCCCAAGACCTTCTCCGCCCTCGTCCTTCTGGTCGGCCTGACGCAGGCCGCCGGTGCCCAGACCTGCACGCCGAAAGTACCGGCGTCGAGCCTGATCGAGGCGCCGAAATGGCAGATGTCGATCAACCCGACGCTGCCGCCGCAGCAATTCGTCGACGACAAGGGCGAGTTGCAGGGCCTCAATGTCGAGCTCGCCCGCGAGATCGCCAAGCGCATCTGCGTCGAGGCAGTGTTCCTGCGCATGGATTTCCCGCCGATGATCCCGGCGCTGCGCTCGGGGCGTTTCGATGCCATCAACACCGGCCTGTTCTGGACCGAGGAGCGCTCCAAGATGCTCTACCTCGTGCCTTATGCGCAGCAGGCGATCAGCATCTACACCGATCCCTCCTCCAGCCTAAAGCTGGAGAGGTTTGAGGATCTCGCCGGCCGCGTGGTGGGCGTGGAATCGGCGACGTACACCGAGCGCAAAGCGCGCGAATTCAGCAGTGAGATGGTCGCCAAGGGCCTCAAACCAGTCGAGCTGCGCACATTTGCGACCGTCACCGCGACGTCGGCGGCGCTGCGCGCCGGCCAGCTCGAAGCGGCGCTCAACATCAACGAGACCGCCAACTCGCTCGAGCAGAAGGGCATCGCCAAGATCTGGGTCCGCGGCATTGCTGGCACCGACATCACCTTCGCCTTCCGCGACAAGCTGCTTGCCCAGGCGGCCGCCGATGCCCTGACGGCAATCCGCGCTGATGGCACCTATGACAAGCTGTTCGACAAGTTCGGCATGACCAAGCTGAAGACCAGCACGTTCGCGATCCGCGGCGATGGTCCGACAAATCGACGGCAGGCGCCGTTACGACACGCCACTTGGTGGCGTGTCGAATCAGATCAGGCTCGACCTGCCCCGGCTCAGCACTTCGCCTGCGCCCTTGGCTCCGACGATCCGTCCCTGGTCACAGACCACCCGGCCGCGGGCGATTGTGGTCACCGGCCATCCCGTGACGTCGAACCCTTCCCATGGCGTGTAGTCTGAGCCGTGATGCAGATCGGTCTGCCGGATGGGCTTCTTCAAATTGGGGTCCCAGAGAACGATATCGGCATCAAAGCCGACGCCGATCGAGCCCTTGCGCGGATAGAGGCCGTAGATGCGGGCGTGGTTGGTCGCGGTCAGTTCGACGAACTTCTGCAGCGTGATGCGTCCCTTCGAGACGCCCTCGGAGAACAGTATCGGCAGCCGCGTCTCGACGCCGGGGATGCCGTTCGGCACCCAGCGGAACGAGGTGCGGGCGTTCGGCGTCAGCTTGCCCTTGGGATCGTCGTAGCGGAACGGGCAGTGGTCGGACGAGAAGGTCTGGAACACACCGGTGGTGATGCCCTCCCAGATCGCCTGCTGGCTCTCGACGTCGCGCGGCGGCGGCGAGCAGACGTATTTCGCGCCGGTGATGTCCATGTTGAGGCCCTTCATATCGTCGGCCGTCAGCGTGATGTATTGCGGGCAGGTCTCCGCATGCACCGGCAACCCGCGCTGCTGGGCCCAGCGCACCTGCTCCATCGCCTCGCGCCCGGAGACATGGACGATCATGATGGGAACGCCGATCACCTCGGCATGGCTGATGGCGCGATGCGTCGCCTCGCGCTCGACGGCCTGGGGCCGCGAGGTGCCATGGTAATAGGGCGCGATGTGGCCCTCGCGCTCGAGCTTGGTGGTGAGGAAGCGGATCGCGTCATAGCCCTCGCAGTGGACCATCACCAGCGCCTCCTCGCGGCGCGCGACGTCAAAGACCTCGAGCAACTGCTTGTCGCTGAGCACCAGGTCGTCATAGGTCATGAACACCTTGAACGAGGTGTAGCCGTCCTTGACCAGCGCCGGCAGTTCCTGCCCGAGCACGACGGCGGTCGGATCGGAAATGATGAGGTGAAAGGCGGCGTCGATATAGCACTCGCCCTCGGCGAGCTTGCGGTAGTTCTCGACGCAGGTGCGCAGCGACGTGCCCTTCTCCTGAAGCGCGAAAGGCAGCACCATGGTGTTGCCGCCGGCCGCCGCCGCGCGCGTCGCCGAGGCAAAGTCGTCGGCCATGACCACGTCCGGACCGGAGGGTTGAGAAATGTGGACGTGGCTGTCGATGCCGCCGGGCAGCGCAAGGAGGCCCGTCGCGTCGATCTCGCGCGCCGCGCCCTCGAGATGATCGGCAATGCTGACGATACGGCCGTCGCGAATGCCGATATCGGCGCGAAACTCGTCGCTGGCCGTCACGATGGTGCCGCCGCGAATGGCGAGATCGAGCTGGGTCACAGGCATCTCCGTTACTTGATGTCCGCTGATGTCTGGAAGATCCGGCCCCACTCCGCAAGAGCCGCGATGTCGCCGCCGGCGAGCGCCAGCGTCCGCCACAGCGACACCGCCACCGAATCCAGCACAGCGATGTTCAATTCCTGTTCGAGTGAGGCCGCAAGCCCGGCTCCGGCGAGATTGGTGCAGAGAATCACGGCGGCGTCCGCCCCCTCCGCCGCCACGTCACGGATCATGCCTGCGATCGTCGCAGGCGCGACCTCCCCGAAAGAAAAATTGTCGCGCAAGCCGAGGTGCCGCTCTGCGTGCGGAGCGATGCCCTCCTCGGCCCAGACGTCGCTAATCCGCCGCTGGACGTCGTGCGTATAGGGCGAAACGAGGCCGACGCGCTTGGCTCCGAGCGCACGGGCAGCGTCGATGCAGGCGAGCGTGGACGTCGTCGCCGGGATGCCCGTGCGCGCCGTGATGGCTTCGCACAGGCTCCTGTCGCGGCCAATCCCGAGCCAACTCGCCGACGTGCCGTTCCAGGCGATGGCGTCGACCTTGGCATCTGCGAGCAGATCCGCCGCCGGCAGCATTACCGAGGCGTCGAACTGGCTCAGCGCGGCCGCGTCAAGCGCAATCTCAGTGACGCGGAAGCGCGAGAAATGCGCCGTGACGCCGGGGGCTCCGGCTAGCATGGTGCAGGTGACGGGCTCAAGTACCGAATTGGAGGACGGCGTGATCATGCCGAGACGCTTGCGCATGGCCTTAACCTTACGACGCCTGCGCAAGGCGCGTCGACTCCTCCCGGATCAAGGCCAGGATGTGGCGCTTTGCGTCGTTGAATTCGGGGCTGGTGATGTCGCGCGGGCGCGGCAGGTCGAAATTGACGGCCTCGCGGATCCGGCCCGGCCGCTTCGTCATCACCACGATCTTGTTGCCGAGGACCAGGGCCTCGTCGACGCTATGGGTAACGAACACGATGGTACAGCGCCTCTTCTGCCAGATCGCGACCAGCTCCTCCTGCATTTCGAGCTTGGTCTGGGCGTCCAGCGCCGCGAACGGCTCGTCCATCAGGATCACGCTGGGGTTCATCAGCAGCGCGCGGGCGATGCCGACGCGCTGGTTCATGCCGCCGGACATCTCGGAGGGATGGTGGTGCTCGAAGCCGCGCAGGCCCACGAGATCGATGAACTCCATGGCGCGGCCGTGGCGTTCGGCCTTGGGGATACCCTTGAGCTTGAGGTGGAAGGCGATGTTGTCGATCGCCGTCAGCCACGGCATCAGGGTCGGCTGCTGGAACACCACGCCGCGGTCTGAGCCGGGCCGCTCGACTTGCTTGCCATCCACCAGCGTGCGGCCGGAGGTCGCCTGCTCGAAGCCGGCGATGATGTTCAGGAGTGTCGACTTGCCGCAGCCGGAGGGGCCGAGCAGGCAGACGAAGTCGTTGGCCTCGATGTCGAGATTGATGTTGTCCAGCGTCAGCAGGTTGCGGCCGCGCCTCTTGTCGGAGAACACCTTGACGATGTTGCGAAGCTCGATTGCCGCCATCAGCCCGCCCTGCCCTGCACGGTGGTCGTCTGCTGCCAGCGCAGCGTGTGCGCCATGATCGCCTTGAGGCCGAGGTCGGAGAGATAGCCGAGCAGCCCGATCGAGATCATCGCCGCCAGCACGATGTCGTAGCGCAGGAAGTAATCGGAATCCCACAAGACATAGCCGAGGCCGCTCTTCACCGCGACCATCTCGGCCGTGACCGTCAGCATCCAGGCCGAGCCGACCGCGATGCGCAGGCCTGCGAAGATCGATGGCAGCGCCGCCGGCAGGACGATGTCGGTCAGCATCTGCCGTCCGTTCGCCCCCATCATCGCGCCGGCGCGCACGAGATTGTGGTCCACCGTCTTGACGCCATGGATGCTGTTCATCAGCACTGGAAAGAAGGCACCGAGGAAGACGAGGAAGATCGCCGGCTTGTCGGCAATGCCGAACCAGATGATCGCCAGCGGAATCCACGACACCGGCGGAATCGGCCGCAGCATCTGCAGCGTCGGCTCCAGCGTCTTCTCGAACAGGCGCGACCAGCCGATGGCGACGCCGGCGAGGATGCCGAGAAGGCTAGCCAGCGCAAAGCCGCCGAAGACGCGAAGAGCACTCGCAAGCGCATCGCTCAGCCAGTGGCCGGAATAGGTCTGCGTGGTCTCGTCGAAGCCGAATACCCAGTCGCCGAGCGCATGCAGCACCGCGCTCGGCGCCGGCAGCAGCGCGGGCGGAAGCATGCCGCTGCGGGCAAAGGCCTCCCAGCCTGCGATCAGCAGCGCGGGCACGATGAGGCGCTCGAGCCCCTGGAACGCCCGCGTCAGTCGGAACGCCGACTTCGCCGGCGAGACGTCAGTAACCGAGGTCATTCTTGGCCTTTCCCGTGGCCTGCTCCAGGAACGAATAGTCCATGTTCTTCTCCGCCTCCGCGGAGACGTCCTTGGAGATGTATTTGAGGTCGCGCATCATCGCGGCGATCGCCAGCGTCTGCGAGCGATGGATCGCGGGATCGGGCGAGGCATTCTTCAGCGCCTCGGTCGCCACATTCTTGTCGAGGCCGGTCAGCTTGTTGATGACGTCGATCCACGGCGCCTTGTCGGCGATCAGCTTGTTGTCGAGCTCGACCACGGCGCTGACGACGCCCTGGACGCCGGCGCGCTGACTCGCGATCACGTCTGAACGGGTGACGATAATGTTGGTCAGATTGCCGGCGGCCTGGTCGTACGGCAGCACGAAGTGCTTGCCGGTGCCGGCGAGCCGGATCTGCGAGGCGAACGGCTCGACCGAGCAGATCATGTCGACTTCGCCGCGCTGCAGCGCCGCGAGATGGTCGGACGGATTGGGGATATTGATGAACTGGATGTCCTTGTTGGGATCGACGCCCTGCTTCAGGAACGCGCCGCGCATGTGGATGTCCTGCGCGTTGCCGCGCGACGCCGCGACCTTCAGCGGCTGACCGTCGCTCTTCGCCTTCAGAGCGGTCGTCTTGAAAGTGGCCCAGTCCTCGGGCGGCAGGTTCAGCTTCGTGGAGGAGAGACATTCCGAGCCGCCGTTGATCTGGCCGGATACGGCAACGACGTCAAAACCCTTGTCGAGCGCGGTGATGTAGTGGAGGTAGGTGACCTGCGCGACGTCGATGCTCTTCGAGACCAGCGCGGTGAGCACGTCATTGCCTGAGTTGAAGCCGGTGGCCTCGACCTCGACGCCCTTCGCCATGCCTGGAATCAGCGACATCGGCAGGCAGTGCGCGCATTTGGCGTAGCCGAGCTTGATCTTCGCTGTCTGCGCGGACGCGAGATCGCTTCCCCCAAGTATTGCCGCCATCGCCAAGAGGCCCAGTCGCAATCTCGTCCGCATCGCTCACTCCGTTTCGAAGGCGCGAGATTTCGCGCGTCTTGCGCGATCATCGGTCGACCTTTGCGGCAGCGCAACGGGGATTCTGCATGCTGCATACAATTTGCGCGCTATGCCATTGTTTTCAGCTACATGCGTCAGTATTTTGGGCAAGCCAAGCAGTCGGAAACGGCTAGGATGAACTGAAGCAACGAGGCGCGCGTGCAGCAGAAGTCGGAAACCCCGAAGGGACGAAAGTCGCCCAAACTCAAGCGGATGGCCCTGCATGAGCGCGCCGCCGCGCGGATGCGGACGATGATCATTCGCGGCGAGTTGCCGCCGGGATCGCAGACCCAGGAGACCAAACTGTCGAAGGAGCTGGGCGTGTCGCGCACGCCGCTGCGCGAGGCAATGAAGGTGCTCGCGGCTGAAGGCTTGATCGAGCTCCGCCCCAACCGCAGCCCGCGCATCGCCGACATCGCGGTTGACGGCATCTCGGAGTTGTTCGAGGCGCTCGCTGGCATCGAGCGGATTGCCGCCGAGCTGGCGGCGGAGCGCGCCACCGAGCGCGACCTCGCCCGCCTGCGCACGCTGCAGACCCGCATGGAGGGTCATCACCGCAACGGCAAGCTCGACGACTATTTCGCCATCAACGGCGAGATCCACAACACCATCGTCCGTATGGCCCGCAACACGCCGCTCCGCGAGGCGCACGAGACGTTGATCTCCCGTGCCGAACGCGCGCGCTATCTGGCGCTTGGCGCCGACAAGCGCTGGAGCAATTCGGTGGACGAGCACGCCGGCATCCTCGCCGCCCTTGAGGCGCGTGACAGTGAAGCGGCCGGCCGCCTGCTCGGCGCCCATGTCCGACAGACCGGCACCGCGCTGCTCGAGACTCTTGCTCCCAAGCCCAAGCTGACGGCGGCATGACCATGAAGCTGCTGCTGCTCAACCCCAACACCAGCACCGACGTCACGCACCTGATGATGGGTGTCGGGCAGCGCGCCGCCTCCCCCGGGACCGAGCTGATCCCCTGCACCGCGACCCGCGGCGTGCCCTATATCGCGACGCGCACCGAGGCCCAGATCGGCGGCGCCATCGCACTGGAGATGCTGGCCGAGCAGCATCGGAAGGTCGACGCCGCGATCATCGCGGCGTTCGGCGATCCCGGCCTGTTCGCCGCGCGCGAGACCTTCGACATTCCCGTGGTCGGCATGGCGGAGGCGGCGATGCTGACCGCCTGCATGGCCGGACGCCGTTTTGCCATCGTCACCTTCGCGCAAGCTTTGGGCCCCTGGTACGAGGAATGCGTCCGCGCCCATGGGCTGTGGGAGCGCTGCGCCGGCATCCGCATGCTCGACACGCCGTTCCAGGCGATCTCGGAGGTCGCCACCGAGAAGGAGGATTTGCTCGTCGAACTCGCGCAGCGCGCCATCGTCGAGGACGAGGCCGATGTCCTGATCTTTGCCGGCGCCCCGCTCTCGGGCCTCGCCGAGCGCGTCGCCGACCGGATTCCGGTCCCCGTGGTCGATCAGGTCATCGCCGCGGTAAAGCAAGCCGAGGTGCTTCATGCGCTGCGCCTGCGCAAGGGAACGGCGGGCACGTTCCGCCGCCCCGCCGCGAAGCCGACAATCGGTCTTGCCGAGACGCTCGCCGCCCGGCTCGAGCACCGCGACAGCTGATCAGAGAGGCGGCCGGCGATGCGAAAACCCAATTCGTTTTCGATGGCACGGCCGAAGGCAAACAGGCGGGATTCGCAGCCCGGCGGCGCGATGATCTGGATGCCGAAGGGCAGCTCGTGCGCCTCCCGGCGCGCCGGCAAGGTCAGGACCGGGAAACCGACCAGCGACACGATGAAGGTGACCGCGAGATAGTCGATCGGCTAGATCGAACGCGGCCTGTCCTGTTCGGGCACCGAAGTCGCCGGCGCGCTTGGCGCAAGCGCCGCAATCGCCACCGCGTTTGCAGCCTTCTTCGGCGAGATCGATCTATTGCTGGCGCCAACCGTCCCATGCGTGGCGTGGCCACTGACGCGGCTCGGACCAGACATGATTGGCGGAAAGCCGGCCAGCCCGCGAGCGCACGCGGTGTTCACGCCCTTCGTCAATCACGCTCGTCTGCCGGCGATTTCGATTCCGTGCGGGACGGATCGGTACGGGCTTCCATTCGGCCTTCAGATCATCGCCACGCGCGGACAAGACCGCACGCTGCTTGAAGCAGCGCAAGAGGTTGAGGCCGTGTTGCGAACGTAAATCCTGCCGTTGGATGTCTCTTCCGAAGGCCTGCTCACGTTGGCTGTCATGAGCTTTTTCCTTGATCTCCCGGTGCACACGCCGCCTCTTAAATCATTGAGAAACTTGAAGTCTCGCTCCAATCCATCATGGACGCCGCGGAAAAGCGCAATCAGTTCGAAGATGCCAGCCATCAAGGGAGAGCAATTCCGACTACAAGGGCCGCGCCATGCTCTCAGGGACAAACAGCGATGAGGCGGCGATGGCCATCACACTGCGCGTCAGCTCCTTGCTCGTCATCATGGCTCGGAACAGCGCGATCTGGTCGGCATTGAAGGCCATGCCGAGCGGTCGATATGGACGACAGCGCGGAGACGTCAGATATTGGGCCGATCAGAGAGGCCTGAACATTTCAAGGGAGGCGCGCCATGCTGAAGTCGATCGACCCTGTTCTGAATGCTGATGTGCTTTATGCGTTGCGGTCCATGGGTCATGGCGACGACCTCGTGCTCTGCGATACGAATTTCCCGGCCGATTCCGTCGCCCGCCAGACCGCCCTCGGAAAGCTACTCCGCATTGACAACGTCAGTGCGGGCCGCGCCGCGCGCGCGATCCTGTCGGTGCTACCGCTCGATTCCTTTGTCGACAAGCCGGCGTTGCGCATGGAGATCGTTGGGCAGCCGAACGAAATCCCGGACGTGCAAGCCGAGGTGCAGAAGGAGATCGACGCCGCCGAAGGCCGCTCGCTTCCGCTGGCGTCGATCGAGCGGTTTGCCTTCTACGAGCTTGCGAAAAAGTCCTACTGCGTGGTCCAGACCGGCGAACGGCGCTTCTATGGCTGCTTCATCTTCAAGAAGGGCGTGATCCCGCCTGATGCGACTTAAGTCGCGCCAAGGCATTGGCGGCGGCACGGGCTGCGCGACACATTCGGCGCAAATGTGACGGCGACGCGACATCCCTCGCCGGAGCCAGCTCACACATGATGGGCTACTGCAGCGCGAGATCGACAGCATCGTTTGCATCGCATTCGGTCGACCGCGTCCGCTTTGCGCGGATTCGTTGACATTGATCGGTGCCGTTGCATACTCGACGCGGCTTCCCGCACCGCCGCCGCGACATGAACTTCCGCGAGCGTCACTTCTCCACGGTGCTTAGGCAGCCCAATCTGACCTGACCAAGACTTTGACATAAGCAACGTCAAAAAACGGGAGGATTTCGTGGTGAAGCAGCAAGAGCATGATCAGCATCCCGCAATGCACCCCAACAGGCGCACGGTGCTCAAGAGCGCGGCCGGAGCCGCCGCACTTGGCACGAGCGGCGCGCTTGGCACCTTCTCCGAGCTTGCATTCGCGCAAGCCAATCTGCGCGCCGAGATCACGAAAATTCCAGGCGTCGGCAAGGGTGCTCCGACCGACGCCGACTGGCAAAAGGTCGGTGAGCTCTGCCTTGGCCCGACCAAGGCCAGCATCAAGGAGGGCGAGTTCAAAGGTGTCGAACTCTCCTTCATGGGACTGAACAATCAGAATTTGCATAATCTGTTGTTCCGCGGCTTCCTGAAGCCGTGGGAGGCCTATACGGGCGCAAGGATATCCTGGATTGATCTGGCGCAGGCCGACTACAACCCACGCCTGCAACAGGCGATCGCGACCGGCACGGTCGACTTCGACATCCTCGAGATGGGAGCGCCGTTCGAGGGCGACGTCTGTGGCAAGGGACTGGCGTCGGAGATGCCGGACTGGGTCAAGAAGCAGATAGATGTTGACGATTATGTCGATTACCTGAAGCCGCCGGTTGGAACTTGGAACGGCAAGACTTATCGGGTCACCATCGACGGCGACTGCCACAACTTCAACTACCGCACCGACGTCTTCTCCGACCCAACCATTGCCAAGGCCTGGAAGGACGCGGGAAATTCGACCGACTGGGGCGTGCCAAAAACCTGGCAGCAGGTGCAGGCAGTGACGAAATTCCTCAAGGGCAAGAAGATAAAGAACCAGAACGCGTTCGGCTATCTCGACGCGCCAAAGCCCTGGGGCGGGTTCGGCTTCTATTTCCTCGGCAGCCGCGCCTCGGCCTATGCCAAGCATCCCGACGACAAGGCCTGGCTGTTCGACATCGACACGATGAAGCCGCGCATCAACAATCCGGCTTGGGTCCGCGCCATCCAGGACGTGATTGACGCGCTGCCGTTCGAACCTGCCGACCAGCTCAATGCCGATCCGAACACGACCGGCTTCCAGCAGTTCCTCGCCGGCATCGGCTCGATGATCCCCTGGTGGGGCGACATCGGCCAGGTCGCGAAGGCGAGCGACACCTCCGTCATCGGCGACGTCGTCGCCTTCGACATCCTGCCGGGCTCGGACGATGTCTACAACTCCAAGACCGGAAAGTGGGACAAGCTCTCAAGCGGCCCGAACCATGCGCCGAACTGCGCCTATCTCGGCTGGGGCGTTTACGTCATGGCGCGGGTCAATGGCGACGAGAAGAAGCATAAGGCGGCGTGGAGCGCGGCCGCGCATCTCGGTGGCAAGGATCTGTCGCTTTGGATGGTGATGTATCCTTCGGGCTTCCAGGCTCACCGCACCAGCCACTTCCAGTACGACGAATGGGTGGCGGCGGGCTATGACCGCAAATACATCACCTCCTACCTGAACTCGCAGCTCGCCTCCTACAACCATCCAAACCGCGCCGTGGAGCCGCGCATCCCCGGCATCTTCCAGTACTACAGCATCGCGGAAGACGAGCTCACCAAGATCTTCGCCGGCAAGGTTGATGCGCAAACCGGCGCGAACAACATCGCCGCCGCCTGGGAGAAGCTGACCGACCAGATCGGCCGCGAGCGGCAGATCGGGCTCTACAAGGCCTCGCTCGGCGTATAGCGGCGCTTGCGCGAAGCCATCCACCTTCGGCTGGCGCCTCCGGCGCCAGCCGAGGACTTGCCCGGCGACAGAGCCGGTACAGAATGCGGCTCATCTCGATGCAGAATTCCGTACCCGTGAGCGACGACCTGCACCACCAGCCCGCGGCGAAGCGCGCACGCGGCAGCAGGAAGATCGCCGGCCGCGCGCTCGTCCTGCTGGCGTCTCTCGGCTTCCTGCTTGTCCTCCTCATTCAGATCTTGCATACGACCGGCGCGATGACTGCCGGATTTTCCGATTGGCGGCCGATCCTCATCGCCTATCTCGTCTGGGCCGTTGCGTTTGGCATCGGACAAGTTCTGACCCGCGGCGAACGTGGCCAGCGCGCGCTGTTCCTGCTGCCGGCGGTGTTCTTCACCGTCGCCGTCGTGATCTTCCCGACGATCTTCGGGATCTATATCGCCTCTCTCGACTGGAATCTGAGCTCGATCGAAGGGCCGCGCTTCAGCGGCTTCGACAACGTCAGGGGCATGCTGAACGACACCTATTACTGGAATGCGCTCGGCAACATGGTCTTTTACACCGCCGCAGTGCTTGGCGAATACGCGATCGCGTTCGGACTGGCGCTCTTGCTCAGCGCCGAGATCCGTGCGCGAAAATTCTTCCGCGTGGTCTTCCTGCTGCCGATGATGCTCAGCCCCGTCGCCGTGAGCTGGATGATCGGCAAGTCGCTGATGGAATATCGCTTCGGACCGGCAGCGACGCTGGCGCGCTATCTCGGCTGGGACAACCCGGCCTTCTTCGCCTCGCCGTGGATGGCGCGCTTCAGCATCCAGGCGATGGACGCGTGGGTGTCGATCCCTTTCATCATGATCATCCTTCTCGCAGGTCTGCAGGCGATGCCAAAGGAGGTGCAGGAGGCGGCCAAAGTCGACGGCGCGAATGGCTGGCAGTCGTTCTGGCACGTCACGTTTCCGATCATGCTGCCGGTGAGCATCACCGTCCTCATTATCCGCATCATCTTCAAGCTGAAGCTCGCCGACCTCGTGATCAACGTCACCGCTGGCGGGCCGGGAGGCGCAACCGACACGGTCTCGAGCTTCATCTACCGCGTCTACCGCGACCGCTCGAACGTCGGATACGGCACGGCGCTCGCTATGGTTTACCTGCTTATGATCATCGTGCTCCTGACCGTCCTGTTGCGCCTGTCCAAGCGCTGGACGCAGAAGGTCGTCTAGGGCTTCAAACGGAGTTTCTCGATTGACTAGATCGACCTTGGCATTGAAGCCCGTGCAGAGGCGTCCGGCGGCCCCCCGCGCAAAGCGGACGCTAAGCCGCGTACTGATCTACGCAGCACTCCTGTTCTGGACGATTATCTGCCTGTTCCCGATCTACTGGACCGTCACGACGTCGTTCAAATCGGCGGTCGATGTGACGCAAGCCCACTTGGTTCCCTGGGTCGATTTTCAGCCGGACTGGAAGGGATGGCGCTCGCTCGGCCTGTCGCCAGATACACTGTTCGGAACCTCGACGGCACGCTCCGAATTCGCGAATCGCTTCGTCAACAGCATCATCACCTCGGTCGGCGCATCCTTGCTGGCACTGATCCTCGGATCTCTGGCGGCCTACGGCCTGAGCCGCTTCCGCTACAAGTTCGCCTGGATGCGCAACGATGACATCCTGTTCTTCTTCATGTCCCAGCTGATCCTGCCGCCGGTCGTGCTCGCGCTGCCGTTCCTCGTCCTCTACAAGGCATTGGCCCTGCTCGACACGCGATTTGGCCTTGTCTTGCTCTACACGCTGACCGTGCTTCCGATCGTCATCTGGATCATGCGCGATCAGTTCAATGCAATTCCGATCGAGCTCGACGAAGCCGCCTTCGTGGACGGCCTGTCGACCTGGGGCGCCTTTCTGCGGATCATTCTGCCGCTCGCTGTCCCCGGAATGATGGCCGCATTCATTCTCTCGCTGGTGCTGTGCTGGAACGAATATTTCTTCGCGGCGCTGCTCACGAGCACCGATGCGAAGACGCTCCCCGTTATGGTGGCGAGCCAGACTGGCTCGCAAGGCATCAATTGGTGGTCGATGGCGGCGCTGTCGACGGCGGCGATCGCACCGCTCGTCCTGGTCGGCATTTTCCTTGAGCGCTACATCGTCAGCGGCTTGACTACAGGAGCCGGAAAGTAGCCGGAGGCCGAGCCGGGGACTAATCGCGTTGCGAACTCGGTCGGAGAGGCTGATCGAAGCGGGCGACCACAGGGAACCGCGTACCATCGATGCGTGTCCCGGTCGGGTGAGCGCCAGCCCCATCAACGAAACACCGAGATCGCGAAATCAGGCGGGCAGAAGCGAAGCAGGCGAACCAATGTGTGGAATAGCTTCGATCAGCTCGCGCGTGTAATCAGTCTGCGGATTGGTAAACAGAGCGAGGCTCTCGCCCTGCTCGACGACGCCGCCGGCGCGCAGCACGATGGTACGGCTGCACATCATGCGCACCACGTTGAGGTCGTGACTAACGAACAGGAAGGCGAGATTGTCCTCGCGCCGAAGCCGGTCCAGCAGCTGCAGCACCACGGCCTGCACCGAGACATCGAGCGCCGCAGTGGGCTCATCGAGCACCAGTAAACGCGGCCGGCACGCAATGGCGCGGGCAATGCCGATACGTGCCTTCTGGCCACCCGACAATTGATGCGGGAAGCGTGACAACAACTCTCGCGGCAGACCGACGCGGTCGGCGCACTCCTCGACCCGGGAACGCAACGCGTCGCCGGGGCGCAGGCCGGTGAGTCGCAGCAGCGGATGGGCAATGCAGTCGAACGCGGTGAAGCGCGGATTGAGGCTCTCATGCGGATCCTGAAAGACGATCTGGATCTCCTTGCGCAGCGACGAGCGATGAAAATCGCGCGCCGGCAACTTTGCGATCGAATAGCCGTCGAACAGGATATCGCCCTCGCTCGGATCGATCAGCCGGCAGATCATGCGCGCGGTGGTGCTCTTGCCGGAGCCGGACTCACCGACCAGGCCGACGCTCTCGCCCGCCGCCATGGTCATCGAGAAATCCGCCACTGCGGCGGCGCCGTCGTCAAAACGCTTGACGATGTGCTGGACGTCGAGCAGCGGCGGCGTGCCCGGCGCGGGCGTCGGCCGCTCCTTCACCTCGACAACCGACAGAGCTTCGTCAGCCGGCACGAGGTCGCCGACACGCGATGTCGCGGTCGGCGATGACGCCACCAGTCGCTTGGTATAGGCGTGCTGCGGCGCGCGAAACAATGTCTGTGGCGCGCCCTCTTCCACGAGCCGCCCCTGCTCCATCACCACCACGCGTCGGCAATAGTGTGCCGCGAGACCAAGGTCGTGGGTAATGAGGATTGTTGTCATGCCGCGCTCGGCGACGACGCGCGCCAAAAGGTCCATTACCACTTTCTGTGTCGTAACATCGAGGCCGGTGGTCGGCTCGTCGGCAATCAGAAGCGATGGATTGCAGGAAATCGCGATCGCGATCATCACGCGCTGGCACATGCCGCCGGAGAGCTCGTGCGGATAGGCGTCCAGCCGTCGCTCCGGATCGCGGATCTGCACCGCGTGCAACAGCTTCAGCGCCTCGGTCCGCGCCTCCTGTTTCGAGAGCCGCCGATGCGAAAGGATGGCATCGGAGATCTGGGCACCGACGGGACGGATCGGATTGAGCGCGGCGCGCGGATTCTGGAAGATCATCGCCATGTTGGCGCCGTGCAAGTTGCGGAGCTCCGCCCCCGACGCGCGCGTGATGTCCTGGCCCTTGAACTTGACACGACCGGCCGTGATGCGGCCCGCTTTGTCGAGCAGGCCCGTGACCGCGAATCCGGTCACGGATTTGCCGGACCCGCTCTCGCCGACGAGGCCGAGCATTTCACCCGGCTGCAGCGACAGCGAGACGCCCCGCAGCGCCTCGACGAGCCCGCGTCGGGTCGAGAACGTCACGCCGAGATTATCGATTTCGAGCAGTGGCGACATCATGTGCGCATGCGCGGATCGAGGATATCGCGCAACCCGTCGCCGAGAAGATTGAAGCAGAGCACGGCCAGCATCAGGGCCAGACCCGGAAACGACACCAGCCACCAGCGGCCGGTCGAGATGAAGCGCGCGCCCTCGGCGACCATGATGCCCCACTCCGGCGTCGGCGGCTTGACGCCCAGGCCGATGAAGGAGAGGCCCGCGGCATTGAGGATCGCCCAGCCGAGATTGAGCGACATCTGCACTGCCATCGCCGGCAGCACGTTGGGTAGCAAGAAGCGCAGCACGACGGAGACATGCCCGTCGCCGCAGGCACGCGCCGCCTCGACCCATCCGAGATTGCGGCGGATGTTCACCTCCGCGCGAGCGAAGCGGATGTAGAACGGCAGATTGATGATCGCGGTCGCGATGACGATATTCTCGACCCGGTTGCCGAGCGCGGCGACCATGGCCATGGCGAGCACGAACAGCGGAAAGGCCATCAGCACGTCGACGAACCGGCCGGTCGCACGATCGAGCTTGCCGCCGACATAGCCGCAGAGCGAGCCGATCACCGCGCCGATCACGAAGGAGACACTGACGGCGGTCACGGCAATGGCAAGATCGAGCCGGGTGGCGACGATCAATCGGCTGAAGACATCGCGGCCGAGTTGGTCGGTGCCGGCCCAATGTAATGCGCTCGGCGGCTGCAGTGCGCGGGGCACGTCCGAAGCGACGGGATCATAGGGCACCAGCATGGAGCCGAAGATCGCGATCAGCGCCAGCAATATCGCCCCCGCGGCGGCGGTCGCGGTGACGAGATTGCCGCGCAGCACCCACACGGCGTGACGCAGCCCCGACGATGTTCCTGTCAGGCTCATGCGACCGTCGCCCTGGGATCGGCGATGCCGTAGAGCACATCGACCAGGAGATTGACCACGACGAAGATGCTGGCCATCAGCAGCACGAAGCCCTGCACCGGCGCATAGTCGGAGACCAACAGCGCATCGAGCGCGTAGGCCGCAACGCCCGGCCAGGAGAACACTTTCTCGACCAGCACATTGGCACCGAGCATGGTCGAGAACACGATGCCGGCGATGGTGATCACGGGCAGGATTGCATTCCGCAGCGCATAGGTCACCACGATCTGCCAGCGCGACAGGCCGATCGAACGCGCGGTGCGCACGAAATCGCTGCCGAGCGACACCAGCATCGAAGCGCGGGTGATGCGGGCGAGCGGCGCGACCACGAACAGCGCCATCGTGAAGGCCGGCAGCATCAACTGACGTGCCGCGGCCCACCAGCCCTCGAAGTCACCCGCGAGCAGGAAATCCACCATCAGGAAGCCGGTGCGCGCCGGCGGCACCGAGGCGAAGACGTCGAGCCGTCCCGTCGGATCGGGGGCAAGGCCCAGCAGATAGTAGAACACATAGATCAGCAGCAGTCCGGAGACGAAGGTCGGCACGCAGACACCGAGCGAGCAGAACAGCCGTACGCCGTGATCGATCAGCGAGTTCGGCCGCAGCGCGGCCAGCACGCCGAGCGGCACCGCCGCGATCAGCGCGATCACGAGCGCGGTCAGCGTGAGCTCGAGCGAGGCCGGCAGCCGCTGCCGCAGGTCCTTGGCGACCGGCTGCCCCGTCATCATGGACCGACCGAGATTGCCGCGGCCGACATCGTAGAGATAGATGCCAAGCTGCTCCGGCAACGACCGGTCCAGCCCGAGCTGCTTGCGGACGATCTCGATCTCCTCCTTGCCGGCACTGGGACCGGAGGCAAAGAACACGGCGGGATCGCCTGGCAACACCCGCATCAGGAGGAAGGTGAAGACCAGCACGCCGAACAGCGCCGGCAGCGACGAGAGAAACCGCCGCCCGGCCCGGATCAAAGTTGCACCGATCGTGCCCATGGTCTCCGCCGCGCTCCCAGCTCCGCTGCTATTTTCGGCTCAGGTTACGGTAATCCACCTGGCGGGTGAATTGGTAGACGTAGCCGTCGAGATTGGCGGCCATCACCGCGTCCTGCGCCGGCTGCCAGAGCGGGACCTGGAACATTTGCTCGAAATGGATGGCGTTGAGCTCCTTGCCTTCCGCCTCGTACTTCGCCTTGTCCGGCTCGAAGCGCGCCGCCTGCGCAATCTTCTCCAACTCGGCATTGTCCGTGGAGGAATAGTTCCAGCGCTGATTGCCGGTGTAGAAGTTGCGGTAGAAATAATCGGTCGACGGCAGCCAGGCGACGATGCCTTCGGTGAAGAAGGGCAGCTTCTTCTCATTGATCGCGGTCGACATCTGCGCATCCGGCAGCTTCTGGATATCGACCTTGATACCGATCTTCTCCAGCGATTCCTTAACCAGGGCGGCCATCGGCTCGGCAGTCGAGGCCTGGCCGACGTTGAAGCTGAAGGTCGTGGCAAAACCTTCGGGCACGCCAGCCTCCTTCAGATAAGCCCGCGCCTTCTCCAGATCGAGCTTGACCGGTTGCGGAATCGGATAGCCGCCGCTCGGTGGCTTGCCGTCGGCCCAGCTGGCACCGAACAGCGGCGCACCACGGCCGAACAGCGCCGCCTTGAACATGTCATCGTAGGGTAGCGCCGCGGCGACTGCCCGGCGGACGTTGACGTTGTCGAACGGTGGGATCTTGTTGTTCATCGAGATGAAGGTCACCGCATTGTATTGCGGCGTCGAAATCACCTTCAGCTTGCCTTTGGCTTCCAGCGCCTGCACGTCGCTGGCCTGCAGGTCGATCACGAGGTCGGCGTCGCCGCGCTCGACCAGATTGGCGCGCGTCGCCGGCTCCGGTACCGACTGGATGATCAGCCGCTTGAAGGACGCCGGCTTGTCCGACGAGCCGCGATTCCAGGCCTCGTTGCGCTTTGCGATCGCCTGCTCGCCCGGCTTGAAGGTTTCGACGATATAGGCGCCGCTGCCCGCCTCGTTCTCCTTCAGCCAGCTCAGCGCCCAGGGATCCTCAGGCGTCGCGTGCGACTTGGCGAGCTTGGAATTGATGATGATGGGATACACGGTCGCAAGGTTCGGCAGCGCCAGCTTGTCGGGCCGCGGCAACGTCACTTCAAAGGTCAGGGGATCGATCACCTTGAACTGGTCGGCGCTGGTCATCGAGCCCGTCAGCAATTGCGCCTTGCCGAGCACCGGCGCGGTGACGCAGCGGTCGAGCGACCATTTCACGTCTTCTGCAGTGACCGGCGAGCCGTCATGGAACTTGGCCTCGGGACGGAGCTTGAAGGTGAGCTTCAAGCCATCGGGGCTGACGCTGAAGGACTCCGCGAGCTCGCCATTCATGGTATCGAGATCGAACACCCATTTGCCGTTGAGCTGCTTGCGGCCGAACGACACCAGCCGGTCATAGCTGCTCATACTGAGCGCGAAGGCTTCGCGGGTCGAGCCGGGAATGTTGGGATCGAGCGTGTTGACCGTTGCCGCCGTCACGTAGCGCAAGGTCTCAGCGCGGCTCTGCGCATGGGCCGCGGGCGCAATCAATGTCACCGAAAGAAGAACGGCGGACGCCGAAATCAGATGCCTGGAAATCACGGGGTACATCGCTTCTGTCCTTTGTTAGGCCGCGCACGCCCGAGATGGCAGCAAATCATGTGCCAGAAACGGGCAGTTTGGCATGCTTCTTCGTCGCAGTGGAATGCATCGGCAGGATGCTCGTTTGCTTGCCGTCGTCACGCGTCCCCGCCGCAGTCGCCGGCGTGCGCCGGATCACGGCCTGAGGTACATCATAGGCTTGGAATGCCGCCCAGTACTTGTCGATATCGGCGCGGAACAGGCCGCGCGTGAGGCCGTGGATCAGCTTCGGCACCGCCGTCGTCATCGCATTGATCGAGGAGCCGGACGGACCAAAGCTCATGGTCGAGGCGATGGCGAACAGGTGAATGTCGGAGATCCACGGCGTTCGCCCAGCCGCGCGCTCGCGGAAGGCATAATCGTCCGACAGATAAGGAAAGGCGCCAAGGCGCGGGCTCTGTTCCTGCGGCGGCGGCGTATAGCAGTCGGCCCAGCGCGCGATGTTATCGGCGCACCGCTTCAGTTCGGGGCGACCGGCGAAATCCATCATGACGCCGGTGGCGCAGATAACGAAATCGACCGCGATCTCGCCACGTGGCGTGCGCAGCAGCACGTCGTCAACGGTGTCCCACGCTCCCTCGACAGGTGCGCCCTCGTGCAGATGGAATGTCGCATGTTGGGCGCAGCGATCATAGGTGGCTTGCGGAAATCCCTCGCGCAGCTCGAGGATCGCACGCATGAAGCGCCAGCGCCAGGAATCGTCGAGCTCGGAGAAATGCCTGAGGAAGCCGCGGAAGGTCAGCCATCGATAGGGCTGCACCAGCTGGATCGCAGCGCGCCGGCATAGCAAATGCACGGCGCCCGCACCTGCCTCGAGTGCCATCGCCGCGTTATCGAAGGCCGAGGCGCCTGCGCCAATCACCGCGACTCGCCTGCCGCGTAGCGCGGTAAAATCTGTCGGCGCCGCGCAGGTGACGCATCGCGACGACGGCAGATGCTGCAACGGTTCGGGAATGCCCCAACCGCCCATGCCTTCCTGTCCTGTCGCGAGCACGATCTTGCGGGCGTAAAGCATCTCCTCGCCACGAGCAGTCCTCACTATTGCCTGCAGCAGGCCGTTTACCCCGGGTGCGATATCGGTCACCTCGCAGCCATTGCGCACCGGCAAATCAAGCACCTTGCGGTACCACAACAAATAGGCCGCCCAATATTCGCGCGGGATCAGACCAAGATCGCGCCAGCTCTCCATTCCGAACTTGGCCTCATGCCAGGCCTGATAGGTCAGGCTTGGCAGGTCGAGATCAGGTCCGGTGTAATCCTTTGGACTGCGCAGGGTCGGCATCCGCGCATAGGTCAGCCAGGGGCCTCCGAAGTCCTTATCCGCCTTGTCGAGCACGAGGATGTTGGTGACCTTTGAGCGCTGCAGGCCGAAAGCCGTCGCAAGACCCGATTGACCGGCCCCAACAATGAGCACATCCAGAGCGTGGCCGCCATCGGGAGCAGTCATCGGCGTCAGCCAGGGCATGCTCGGATGCGCCGTCTTGGCAAGATCGGCGCGGACCTGAACCGCGAGTGCTGCAAGACCATCCCTCATGCCGCGAGCCACCCGCCATCGACTGGAAGCACCGTACCGGTGACGAAGGAGGAATCGTCACCGGCGAGATAGAGCGCGGCCGCGGCCACTTCGTCGGCGCTGCCGAATCGCTTCATGGCGTGACGTTGCCGCGAGGCTTCGCGCACCGGCTCGGGATCGGCATGGCGTGCAAAACTGCGGCGCAGCAGCGGCGTGTCGATCGCGCCGGGCGCCAACGCGTTGACGCGGATGCCATCGGTGGCGAAATCGACCGCCATGGTGCGGGTCAGGCTGACGATGGCCCCCTTGGCAGCAATATAGGCGCTGTTGCCCTTGCCGCCGGCGATCGCCAGCTGCGACGCCAGCGTGACGATGGCGCCCTTGCCTTGCCGCTGCATGACCGGCACGGCCGCTCGCGCCCACAACCAGGTGCCGCCGACATTGGCGCGGAATACCGCGTCCCAATCCGTTGGTGAGGTCGTGATCACGGTGCCACCGCAGGAGAAGCCGGCAGAGGTCATCAACACGTCGAGCCTGCCGCGGCTTGTTGCGACACTTTCGACGGTGGCGCTTGCAAAATCGGCGTCACCGACATCACCGACATGGACGCTGCCGCTGCCATCCTGTTGGCGAAGCATGGCCAGCGTTTCGGCGGCACCGTCAGCATCGCGATCGACCAGCGCAACGAAGGCGCCTTCGCGGGCGAACAGAACGGCGCTGGCCCGGCCGATCCCGGAGCCGCCGCCTGTAATGATGGCCACCCTGCCCGCCAGCTTCATCTCAGGCGCCTCCCCGATCATGATCATGCAACCAGCGCCGCATATGCTCCGCGGACTCCTCGCAGCCATATTTGGCGCGCCATCCGAATTCGTCGGCCATGCGCTGTACCGATAGCGGCGCCCGGGTCGGGCCGTGCACCGTCACGGTTGGTGTCTCGCCGGAGACAGCCACGCGGCAAACGAAACCGCCGTCCGGGTCAGCAAAAGCCCTGCCCCAGGCTTCGGCGGTGAAGGTTACGCCGCTCGAGATATTGTAAAGCATGTGGCGAGGCTGGGCGGCATCGAGCAGCACGCCGACGGCATCGGCGACGTCGGCTGCATAGACCCAGTCCCGCGCGCCGGGCTCGCTGAGCAACGCCGGCGCGCCCCGCCGCGCGCAATCCACGATCAGCGCCTGCGGCGACGGCGTGTCGCGGAAACCGCCGGCACGCTCGTGCGGGCCGAACACGCCCGAGAGCCGGACGCTGATCACATCAGCCTGCCACAGGTCGGAGAGCCGCGCCATCACACGCTCGGAGGCGAATTTCGTGATCGCATACAGCGATTGCGGATCGCAGGTCGTCGTCTCTTCGAGCAGCGGATAATGCCGGCCGCTCGCGCCATAGCTTGCAGCGGACGACAAGTTGATCACCCGCCGCACGTTTGCTTTGCTCGCAGCGGTCAGGATCGGCACCTGCGCCAGCAGATTGACGGCCAGGATACGCTCCGGCTCGGCGGCATCGCGCGCTGCGCCTGCCGTAATCGCGGCGCCCAGCACCACGGCATCGCATGCCGCCCCGACTGCGGCCTCAACCGCGCTGCGGTCAGTCACGTCCCCTCGCAGCACATGCAAGCGTTCCCCGTAAGGTGCAAAGGCGCAGCGCGCCTCCGCCGGCAATTCGGCCTGATCGAACAGCGTGACCTCATAGCCGCGGGCAAGCAGCAGCTCCGCGATATTGAGCCCGACAAAACCTGCGCCGCCGAAGATCACCACGTTCATCGCGCTGACCGCTCACAATAGCTTGGCGCCAAAATTCTGCTCCGGGCTCATGTCCGCGACCAATCGACCGGTCGGCTTCGCCGCCTCGCCGCCGCTGCGGGCAAGGAAGCGGCCGGAGCCCGGCGACGCGTTCAGTTTGCCACTCTCGACGATGACGCGGCCGCGGGAGAGCACCGTCACCGGCCAGCCCTGCAGCGAACGGCCGGCGAACGGCGTGTAGCCGGCCAGATCATGCATCATCGCGTCGGTGACGGTAACGCGGCGATCGGGATCCCAGATCGCGATATCGGCGTCAGCGCCAACGGCGATCGAGCCCTTGCGCGGATGCAGATTGTAGATCTTGGCCGGCGCGGTCGCGGTCAGCTCGACGAATTTCTCCAGGCCGAGCCGCCCCTTGGAAACCATCGCGTCGAACAGCAGCGGCAGCCGCATCTCGAGGCCCGGCAGGCCGTTGGCCACCTGCTTGAAGTTCAGGGTTCGGCCCGGCGCGCAGCTTGCCGGTCTCGTCGAAGCGATACGGCGCATGGTCGGAGGAGATGGTTTGCAAGTCGCCGAGCGCCAACGCCTTCCACAGCGCCTCCTGGTCGTCCTTGCGGCGCGGTGGCGGGCTGCACATCCATTTGGCCCCCTCCGCGCCCGGCTTGTCGAGATCGTCGGCGGTGAGGAACAGATATTGCGGGCAGGTCTCGGCAAACACTTTCAACCCCTGACCGCGGGCATCGCGGATTGTCTGCGCGCCCTCGGCGGTCGATACATGGAAGATCATGATCGGCTGGTCGACCAGCGCCGCCATGCCGATCAGGCGGTTGAACGCCTCGGTTTCCGAAAAGCGCGCATGGCTGATCGCGTGATATTTCGGATGAGAGTAGCCGCGCGCCAACAGCCGTTTCACCATCCAGGAGATGATGCCGTGGTTCTCGGCGTGGGCGCAGAGCATCGCGCCGCCCTCGCGCGCGGCAACGAGAATGTCGAGCAGCGGCTCGTCGTCGATCTTCAGTCGGTCATAGGTCATGAAGATCTTGATCGAGCCATGGCCCTGACGGATCAGCAGCGGAAGGTCGCGCTCCAGCGTTTCCTTGGTCGGATCAGCGATGATCATGTGAAAGGCGTAGTCGATCACCGCGCCCCTGCGTGCCAGCGCGTGATAGTCCTCCAGCACCTGCCCCAATTGCATGCCGACATGCTGCGCGGCAAAGGAGATGACCGAGGTCGTGCCGCCGAAGGCCGCCGACGTCGTGGCACTCTCGAAGGTATCGGCATTCATGATGCCGGCAGCAGACAACTGCTCGATATGACAATGGCTGTCGACGCCGCCGGGCAGCACGAGCTTGCCGCGCGCGTCGATCTCGCGTTTGGCCGGACCGAGCCCGCGCCCGACCGCGACGATGGCCTCGCCTGCGATCGCCACGTCTGCCTCGAATACGTCGGTGGTCGTGGCGACGCGCCCACCGCGGATGATCAGGTCATAGGCGGGTTCGGTCATGACGGTGTCTCCTTGCGTAACTTTCGAAATTCATCGGCGCCTGTTTTCGTCGCGGCGCGCCCTTGCGCCCTGCGCATGACCGCTTCATGCTGTCCATGGCATAGTGATTGCCTCTGTTTCGCACCGTCAACACTGCCCAAACAGGAACCTCCCATGCCCCGACCGCGCATCATGGTCATCAACCCGAACTCCAACCGCGTGGTCACTGCCGGCCTTGCCGAGGCGTTGAAGCCGCTGTCCTTTGCCGACGGTCCAGAGATCGTGTGCGAGACCTTGGCCGAAGGACCCTACGGCATCGAAAGCCAGGCCGATGCCGAAAGCGTGGTGATGCCGCTGCGGCGCACCGTCGCCGGCGACAACGAGTCGGCAGCCTTCGTGATCGCCTGCTACAGCGATCCCGGCCTGCATGTTTGCCGCGAGGCGACCACGCGGCCGGTGCTGGGCATTGCCGAATGCGGCGTGCTGACTGCACTGACCCGCGCCGAGACTTTTGGCGTGATTGCGATCGCGCAGCGCTCGATCCGCCGGCACATGCGCTATCTGCGCCAGATGGGCCTGATGGATCGGCTGGCCGGCGAGCGTCCGCTCGACATGAGCGTTGCGGAAACCGCATCGGGCGAAGGCACGCTCGCGAAGATGATCGCGGTCGGCCGCGCCCTGAAAGAAGAAGATGGTGCCGGCGCCATCGTGATGGGCTGCGCGGGCATGGCGCGCCATCGCAAGCCGCTCGAGGACGCACTCGGCATTCCCGTGATCGATCCGACCCAGGCCGCCGTCACCATGGCGCTGGGCGCCGTGCAATTCGGCGCGTCGTGACGCGGTGATTGGCGGGCTAGCGTGCTCCACGCGCCCGCCTCTCTTGCCAATCGTCGTAGCTCTCGCGGTCCATCGCGAACATGTCGCGCTGGGTCGAGATAGAGATTGCCGAACAGCCGTCCGATGGGCTGATAGGTCGCCATGTCGACATGCATCCGCGCCGGATCGAGCAGACCTTCGCGGGCATGCAGATGCAAGACCTCGCCGACCAGCAACTCGCGGCCTGGACCAAATGCGAGCGAGACCTGCCGCCGGCACTCCAGCGCAAAGGGTGCCGAGCCAGCCGCGGCACCTTGACCTCGGCACTGGCCTGCGTCGTCAGACCCACGGCCGCCACCTCGCTCTCGCCGGAGGGGAAGTCCACCGCGCAGTCGTTCATTGCTTTCGCCAGCGCCTCGTCCACCATATGCAGGACGAATTCGCCGGTGCGGTGAATGTTGCGCGTGGTGTCCTTGAACCGGCCGTCGGGATGATGCTGCAGGCCGAGCACGATCAACGGCGGGTCCTCGGAGAACACGTTGAAGAAGCTGAACGGCGCCGCGTTCAGCGAGCTGTTCTCGTCCATCGTCGTGACGAAAGGCGATCGGTCGCGGCACCACCACGCCGCACAGCAGCTTGTAGCGGTCCCGAGGCGCAAGGTCGCGAAAGGAAAGGCTCGTCATCGCTACACGACCTTCAGCTCACGGCGGCGGGATCGCGCCGGTACGGCTGGTGATCAGGCCATAATGCTCGGTGCGACGATGGGCGGCGAAATTGAAGATCGTCTCTTTGCCGAACGCGGTGGCGTCGAGATCGCAGGGATGCACCAGCAGCTCGTCATCCTCCGTCTTCGGCCTCGGCGACAATCTCGCCGTCCGGATTGACGATGATGCTGCCGCCGATCAAGCGATGACCGTCCTCGTCACCGGCCTTGGCGACCGCAATCACCCAGCAGGAATTCTGGTAGGCACCGGCCTGCGCCGAAAGGCGGTTGTGGAACAGCCGCTTCTCCGGCCCTTCGTCACCCTTCTGCGCGTTGACCGACGGCGTGTTGTAGCCGATCAGCACCATCTCGACGCCCTGCAGGCCCATCACGCGATAGGTTTCCGGCCAACGGCGGTCGTCGCAGACGGCCATGCCCATGATGCCGTCGAGATTGCGCCAGACCGGAAAGCCGAGATCGCCCGGCTCGAAATAGCGTTTCTCCAAATGTTGGTGCGTACGTTCCGGATCAAACTCGGCATGGCCGGGCAAATGGATCTTGCGGTATTTGCCAACGATATTGCCGCTGCGGTCGGTGAGGATCGCGGTGTTGAAATGATGGCCGTCCGGCGTCAGTTCGGCATAGCCAAAGCTCATCGCCATCTCGTGGCGGGCCGCGCGATCGAACAGCGGCCGCACGGCGTCATTGGGCATCTCGCGCTCGAACCAGCCATCGGCGTCGGCGCGGTTCTCCATGTACCAGCGCGGGAAAGAAAGTGGTCAGCGCGAGCTCGGGATAGACGATCAGGTCCGCGCCTTCCGCCTTGGCCTCATCCATCAGCGCGAGCATGCGCCTGACCACGACATCGCGCCCCTCCGCGCTTTGGATTCGGGCCCATCTGGGCCGCGGCGACGTTGATCATGCGCATGGTCGTCGTTCTCCTTGGCAAATCGTGCGGCGGGACCTCAGCCATTGAACGCGGCCTGCGCTTCCGGCAGGTCCCAGATCTTGCCGATCGCGGCAGCCCCCGCGGTGGTGATCGCAGCCTCGTCGCCGTGAACATAGCGCCCCGCATCGATCAGCAAGCGGCCGTCGACGATGACCTGATCGACATTGGCGCGGTTGCCGAGCGCGATCAGCGCGCGGCGCGGATCGAACAGCGGCTGCAGGTGCGGATGGGTCATGTCAATGACTGTCAGATCGGCCGTTGCGCCGGGCGCAATCGCCCCGATATCCGGACGCTTCACCAGCGCAGCCGCGGTCGCTGTCACCGCTTCGATCAGGTCAGGCGCGCTCGCGACCTCGGCCCGCTGCAGCGCAAGCTTGGAGATCATCGAGGCCGCATTGAGCTCGCCAAGCAGGTCCATGTTGTAGCCGTCGGTGCCGACCACGGTGCGCACGCCATGTTCGGCAAACCGGCCGAACGCCGCCGTGACGCCGGATCGCGCAAACACCCGCGGGCAATTCAACACCGCAGCGCCCCGCGCCGCCATCAGCTTCAGATCGCTGTCGGAGCTTGCGATGCAATGCGCTGCGAGAAGATCAGGAGCCAGCAGGCCCAGCCAATCGAGATATTCGGCCGGCGTGCGGCCGTCATAACGCTTGCCAATCGTTTCCACCTCGGCACGGCTTTGCGCCAGGTGGGTAGTGATGGGAACGCCAAGCTCGCGGGCCCGGGCCGCACAAGCACGCAGCAGATCGGGTCCGCAGGTGTCGGTCGCATGCGGGCTCATCGCGAGGCCGAATCCGTCCCTCACCACACCCGTTCCAGCGCTGATAGAGCATGTTCCAGGTGGCGAGGTCGACCGCGCCGTCGTCACCGGCGTATCTGACCACACCGTCCGGGCCGGCCTTGGCGTCCGAGGTCGAGAACAGATACGGCGCGCCAGTAGAATCGGATTCCCATCTCCTCGGCGGCGTCGAACATCTCGGGGATCGTGTTGCGGAACGGCTCCATCACCGTGGTCGCCCCGCCCTTGAGTAACTGCAATATGCCGAGCCGCGCGACCGCAAGGCGCTCCTCGGCCGAGAGCAGATCGGCGCCGCGTTTGGTCAGCGGCAGCAGCACCGTATAGACGATGCTCTGATTGTTGCGCCGGCCGTTGCCATCCTCGGTGTGGCTGCGCGCCACCGCCTCGCTGAAACAGTGATTGTGCAAGTTCATCAGGCCCGGCAGGATGAAGCGCCCGGGACGATCATGTACCTCGGCGGCGAACGGCCTGTCCTTGGTGATAGCCGCGACCTTCTTTCCTTCGATCAGCACCCAATGATCGCGAAGCACGTCCTGCGTATCGTCGCAGCGTGATAACACGTAGCTGCCGAAGATCGCGATGCTGCTCATGATGGACGCACATTCCAGAAGACTGTGGTGCCGTCGAGGATGCCGGTGATACTCTTGCGGTAAGCGGTCGGTTGCTTGTACAGGCCGATCGGGAAATACGGAATCTCTTCAAACGCCAGCGCCTGGATCTCGCGGCATATCCGCTGTTGCTCTTCGAGCGAGGAAGCCGCGAGCCACTGGCCGCGCAGGCCGCCCATCTTCTCGCTGCTATACCATCCGGCGACTTTGCCTTCGCCGCGCAGATTGGTGTTACCGGCCGGGTTGAGCCAGTCGATGCCTTGCCAATTGCCGACGGCAGCGCTCCAACCGCCCTTGTCGATTGGATCCTTCTTGAGCTGGCGCTGCAGCACGACCGCGAAGTCGAGCGCCTGATGGTCGACGTTCATCCCGGCCCTCCGCAGCATGTCGGCGGCGATCTGGCCAAGCGGCTTTTGCGCGGCCGAATTGCTCGGCGACAGCAGCACGACCCTCTCGCCATTGTAGCCAGCCGCCGCCAGATCGGCCTTCACCTTAGCCATATCGCGCGGGCCGCGGAAGACGTTGAGCCCGACGTCATTGGCCATCGGCGTTCCCGGTGCGAAGTAGCCGATCGGCGAGAGCTGGTACGCCGGATCTCCGCCCGCGACCGCGGTCATGAAGTCGGCCTGATCGATCGCGCCGAGCAGCGCACGGCGGATCGCCGGATCGTCGAACGGCGGCTGCAGGTGATTGACGCGGAGCATGCACGCATAGCCGCGGGGATCGAGCACACGCGTTTCGACCTCATCGGACTGCTTCAGCACGGGTAGCAAATCGTGCGGCGTGGTTTCCTGCCAATCCTGCTCGCCAGTCTGGAGGGCCGCCACAGCGGTCCCCGGGTCCGGCGTCGTGGTCCACACAACGCGGTCATAGTGCACGACCTTGGGACCGGCGGTCCAATCCGGCTTGCCGTCCTGGCGAGGTTGATAGCGCTCGAACCGGGCATAGGCGTTGCGTACGCCCGGCACGCGCTCATCCGCGATGAAACGGAACGGCCCGCCGCCGATCACTTCGGTGATCGGCTTGAGTGGATCCTGGCTCGCAAACCGCTCGGGCATCATGAAAGCGGCATGCACCGCGGCCTTGCCGAGCGCCTGCGGCAGCAGCGGGAACGGCCGCCGCAAGCGAAAGCGGATGGTACGGTCATCCGGCGCGGACAGCTCCTCGGTTGCCGCCATCAATTCGCCGCCGAATCCGTCGCGCGAGGCCCAGCGTCGGATACTGGCAACGCAGTCCCGCGCCAGCACTCGCTCGCCGTCATGCCAGAACAGCCCATCGCGCAGCGTTAGGTCCCATTGCTTGCCGTCATTGGAGACGACGTGGCCCGAGACCATCTGCGGCGAGACTTCCAGCGCCGAATTGATGCCATAGAGCGTGTCGTAGACCATGAAGCCATGGTTGCGCGACACCTGTGCGGTGGAATAAATCGGGTCGACGAACGCCAGATCGATCACCGGGATGAAGCGCAGCGTCGACTGCGATCGCGCGCGCACGATACCCGGAAACGACAGCGCGGGCGCCACCGCCGCAGCGCGCAACAGGGACCGGCGGGAGAGCTGCATCGACGACTTGCCCCTGCTCATCAGCGCGATTGACCCGCCGTTTCGTGGTGCTGGAAGTTTGCTGCGATCGCCTCCCCGGTCGTGATCCACACGTCCGGGCAGGATTTGGCGTAGGTCAGGAACTCGCGGAGCAGACGGAGTTGCATCGGACGGCCGCTGCATTGCGGATGCAGCACGGTGGTCACCATCGCGCCCCAGTCGCGGACCTCGTCAAGCTCGTCCTTCCAGATCGAGAGCACATGCTCCTTGGGAAAGATCGAGCGCGGGCTGAACCGCGCCGAGAGGCCGTGCATCCAGTCGTCATAGCTCGCGGTGACCGGCAGCTCGATCGTGCCGGGCTTGCCGTCGGCGAGGCGATGACGATAGGGCCGGACGTCGTCGCGGAACGAGGAGGTGTAGACGATGCCGTGCCGGACCAGCGCTCGACGCAGCTCCTCAGTGAACTCGCCATAGGGTGCGCGATAGCCGATCGGCTTGACGCCGAGCCGGCGCTTCAGCGCCTCAAACCCCCGCTCCAGCTCTTCCTCGATCCAGGGATCGCCGGGGTCGGGCAGCAGATGGTGGTAGCCATGATGGCCGATCTCATGGCCCGCCTTGAGGATGGATTCCGCCATTGCGGGATGCGCGTCGACCGACCATCCCGTAACGAAGAACGTCGCCTTCAGATCGAGCTGGTCGAGCAGCTCCAAAAGCTTCGGCGTGCCGACCCGCGCCTCATAGCCGCCATAGCTCATGGTGATCAGACGCTGCGCGTGGACGGCGTCCTTACTGGTCCAGGCGCTTTCCGCGTCGACGTCGAACGACAGGAACATGGCCGACGTCCACGGCTTCGGCCAGGGATAGTTCGGTGCCGGGTCCGCGGTGTTCGCCGGGACGAGCGGGATGCTCTGGAGTGCCTTACTGTCCAGCATTGATGGTCGCCTTCTCTACGCCGTTGTCGGTCAATTTCCACTTTGCAAGCAGGCCGCGGTAGGTGCCGTCGGCGATCAACGCATCGAGTGCCTCTACAAAGGCCTGCTGCAGTGCCTTCTCCTTGACCGGCAACGCGATCCCGGTGAACTGCGCCGCGATCGCCTGGCCAACCGGCGCATAGGCGCCGGGTTCCTGGTCCATGATGTAGGGCAGCGTCTCATTGCCCTGGACCGCCGCGTCGATCCGCCCCTGCTTCAGTTGCGTGCGCGCGTCGGCGGAGCCCTCCGTGCCGACGAATACGATCGCGTTGCTGCCGCAATGCGCCGTGCTCCACGCCGCGATCTGATCCGGAAACATAGTGCGGCGGCTGGCGCCGACCTTCTTGCCGCACAGCGCCGCCATGTCCTTGAACTCGGCCGCACGAGATTTCTGCACAAAGAACTGCGGGCCGCTGCGCAGATAATCGACGAAGGTTGCCGCCTCATGCCGCGTCGCGTAGTCGGTAAAGCCCGACAGGACCGCATCCACCCGCCCGGACGAGATCGACGGCATGAACTGCGCGAAGCTGGTCTCTTCCCACTCCAGCTTGACGCCGAGCTTGCGGCCGAGCGCCTCGCCGAGATCGACGTCGAATCCGGCCAGCGCATTGGTGGCGGGATCACGGAACTCCATCGGCGGATAGTTCGGCACGATTGCGACCTTGATGCTGCCGCGCTTCGCAATCTCCGCTGGCAGCTCGATCGCAAAGGCCTCCCCGGCCAGGACCACTCCAAGCACGCCTGCGACAATCAGTCTGATCATCAAACTCCCCCCATCAAATCACCGCCGCCAGAAATGCCTGCGTGCGCGCCTCGCGCGGCGCCCCGAGAACATCAGCGGCGCGCCCGGACTCCAGGATTGCGCCATGGTCCATGTAGACGACGCGATCAGCGACCTCGCGGGCAAAACCAAGCTCATGTGTCACCACCATCATGGTCATGCCGCTCTGCGCGAGCTCCTTCATAACCGACAGCACCTCGCCCACGAGCTCGGGATCCAGCGCGCTGGTTGGCTCGTCGAACAGCATCAGCATCGGCTTCATCGCCAGTGCGCGCGCGATCGCCACGCGCTGCTGCTGACCGCCTGAGAGCTGCGACGGATAGGAGTTTGCTTTCGTCGCAAGCTCGACCCGGCGCAGCAGCTCGATCGCCTCGGCGCGGACCTCATCCAGCGAGCGGCCCTGCACCTGCACCGGTCCTTCCGTGATGTTCTCCAGCGCCGTCTTGTGCGGAAACAGGTTGAATTGCTGGAACACCATCCCGGTTTTCAGCCGCTGGCGCGCGATCTGCCGTTCGGTCAGGCGGCGCAGCTTGCCACCCTCTTCGCGTACGCCGAGCAGTTCACCATCCAGCCAGATGCCGCCGCTATCGATCTCGGTGAGCTGGTTGATACAACGAAGCAGCGTCGTCTTGCCCGAGCCCGACGCACCGATCAGGCAAAGCACCTCGCCGGGCCACACGTCGAGCGAGACATTCTTGAGAGCCTGGAACTCTCCAAAGGCCTTGCTGACGGAGCGGATCGCGACGAGGGGCTTCGTCATCGGTTGATCCGTGCCGTTCCACGCGCAAAGCGGCGCTCGAGCAGCATCTGCAGCGGGGTCAGGATCGATACCACCAGCAGATACCAGCAGCCGGCGACGATCAGGAGTTCGATGACGCGCGAATTGGCGTAGTAGATATTCTCGGCGTTATGCAGCACCTCGGGATACTGGATCACGCTGGCGAGCGAGGTCGCCTTCACCATGCCGATGAATTCATTGCCGAGCGGCGGTATCACCACGCGCATCGCCTGCGGCAGGATGATCCGCCGCAGCGCGCGGAGCCGCCCCATCCCGATCGCCTGCGCCGCCTCATACTGCCCGGCATCGACCGACGGCATGCCGGCGCGCATCACCTCCGACGTATAGGCGCCCTGGTTGATGCCGAGTCCGAGCAGCGCTGCGAGGAAGGGCGTCATGACGTCGACGGCACGTGCCGTCCACAGGCCGGGAATGCCGATGGTCGGAAACACCAGTGCGAGATTGAACCAGAGCAGCAGTTGCAGGATCAGCGGCGTGCCACGGAACAGCCAGGTGTAGCCTGCAGCGACCGACTTCAGCACCGGATTGGGGGACAGCCGCATGATCGCCACGACCACGCCGAGGATGATGCCGAGCACCATGGCGAGCACCGCCATCACCATGGTGTTGACGATACCCTCAAGGATCACCTTCGCGGTCAGGAAGCGGCTGACATCGGACCATTCGATCTGGCCGGCGGCAAAGGCACGGGCGATGGCCGCCAGCACCACGACGATCGCGGCCGCAGCCAGCCACCGCCGCCAGTGGATCTCCCGCGCGATCTGCATCTGCGAGAGATCGGGAAAGCCTTCCGCAAGCGTCGGGGCCGCCCTCATTGCGGCGCCGCATTCATCATCGGCTTGGCGACGGCATTCGCCTCCAAACCAAATTTGTCGAGGATCTTCTTGTAGGAGCCGTCAGCGATCATCGCCGCGAGATGCTCCGTCACCACCTCGCGTAGGGCAGCATCGTCCTTGCGGAACATGATGCCCTGATAGCCGATTGCGAAGGGCTCGCCGACAACACGGTACTTGCCTGCCTCCTGCTGCTGGGCATAGGGCAGCGTCTCGCTGCCCTGCACCGCGGCGTCGATGCGGCCCTGCTTGAGCTGGTTGCGGACGTCGATCGAGTTCTCGCCCGGAACATACTGAATGGCCGCCTTGCCTGCAGCCTCGCAGTTCTGCTTGCTCCACTTCTCGATCTCGACCGGAAAGCTCGTGCTGCGCGTGGTGCCGACCTTCTTGCCGCAGAGATCGGCGGCGACCTTTGCCTCATGCCCGTCCAGAACGAAGAACTGCGGTCCGGTGGTCAGGTAGTCGATGAAGTCGGCGGTCTCGCGCCGTGAGTTACGGTCGGAAATGCCGCTGATGATGAAATCGGCGCGCTTGGTCTGCAGCGACGGGATGAGTTCAGCGAACGGCGTTTCGCTCCAGACGATTTTGACGCCGAGCCGCTTGGCAAGTTCATTGGCCAGATCGATGTCGAGGCCGACGAGTTCGTTCGTCGTGGGATCACGGTACTCCATTGGAGCATAGGTCGAATTGACCGTCAGCTTCAATGTGCCGGTCTGCTTGATCTCCGCCGGTAGTTCGCCCGCCCGCACGGAGGCGGCAGCGAATGCGGCAAGGCCGAGGAAAAGCGAGAGGCGTGTCATGTCAGCTCCTTTGCCAACGCGCGACTGGCCGCATGTCAGTCCATGTCGAGAACGGCCGGCTCGACCACGCCGGCGCGCTCAGTGATCATCCTGTATTGCTCGGGCCGCCGGTGGGCGGCAAAATTGAACATCTTGTCCTTGCCCTGGCGGCAGAGATCGAGATCGATGTCGGCAACGACGACCTCGTCCGCCAGTGTCTTCGCCTGTGCGACGATCCTGCCGTTCGGATCGACAATGCATGAGCCTCCGATCAGGCCAGAGCCATCTTCCTCGCCGGCCTTCGCTACTGCAATCGCCCAGGTCGCGTTCATGTAGGCGTTGGCCTGCGCGACCAGCGTCGAATGAAAGGTGCGCAGTGCCGCGTCCTCGGTGGCGCCGCCGTTCGGATCGTAGGCCGCCGAATTGTAGCCGATGCAGACCAGTTCGACTCCCTGCAGGCCCAGCACGCGCCAGGCTTCCGGCCAGCGGCGATCGTTGCAAATCATCATGCCCATGATGGCGTGGCTCCACGCCGATCCTGCGCGGAAGGCGGGAAAGCCGAGATCGCCATATTCGAAGTAGCGTTTTTCCAACTGCTGGTAGCGCGCGCCCGATCGCGGTTCGACCGATCCGGGCAGATGCACCTTGCGATATCGACCCATGATCTCGCCGCTGTCGCCAACCAGGATCGCACAATTGTAACGACGGCCATCCGGGGTAAGTTCGGCATAGCCGACATAGAAGCCGACGCGCAGTTCGCGGGCTCGGTCGAATAGCGCCTGGACAGCCGGATTCGGCATGCCGCGCTCGAAATACTGATCGAGCCCATCGCCTTCGAGCAGCCAGCGCGGAAAGAATGTCGTGAAGGCGAGTTCGGGAAACACCACCAGCCGCGCCCCCCGCGCGGCCGCCTCTTCGAGCAACCGGAGCATGCGATCAAGTGTGTGCGCACGGGCATCAGCTCTTTGCGTCGGCCCCATCTGGGCTGCGGCAGCACGAAGAACGCGAGTCAACATTGCCTCCAAATGATGCGGACTGCTGCCTCGATAGGCGGACCGATATTCCCTCGGCAGCGCTCATTCCGCACCGCATTACAAGAAATGAGAGCGGCGTTGGCAATCACTCGTGCTATGATATTTTCGGTCGGACTATAACGGGCACGAATAGATGAACCTGCGCCAACTCGAAATTTTGCGTGCGGTCGTTCGACACCGGACGACAGTCGCAGCAGCCGAGGAGCTGTCGCTGTCACAGCCGGCGATCAGCAACGCGTTGAAGGCGATGGAGACGCAGGCGGGCTTCGCCTTGTTCGAGCGCGTCAACAACCGCCTGTTTCCGACCGCCGAGGCGATGGCGCTCTACAAGGAAAGCGAGACGATTTTTGCGCTGCATGCCAAGCTGGAAAACCGCGTCCGTGATCTCAGGGAATGTCGCACGGGGCATCTCTCGATCGTCGCAACGCCGCCGCTGGCCTACAGCATCATCCCGCCCGCATTGTCGGACTTCCTGCGCCGGCGGCCGCAGACGCGGATGTTCTTCGACGTTCGCCGCTATGAGGGCATCATCGACGGGCTCCTGAGCCGGGTCGCCGAGCTCGGCTTCGCGCTCGGCTTCTCGCATCATCCGGGCATCGCGCATGAAGTGGTACACACCGGCGAGATGGTCTGCGTCGTGCCGCCGCGGCATCCGCTGGCGGACCGCGCGGTGATCACCGCGTCCGATCTCGCCGATCTCCCCTTCATCGGGCTCGAGCGCGGAACGCAGTTGGGTGAAGCCGTGCGTGCGAGTTTTGCTTCGGCCGGCGCTCCATTCCAGCCAACTGTCGAGGTGCGATACTGCAACACCGCCTGCGTGCTCGCCGCAGCAGGCGTCGGCGCGGCGGTGGTGGATCCGTTCTCACCGCACCAGGCTGGCAGTCAGGAGCTGGTCATACGCCCCTTCCTTCCCGAAACACCTGCGCTAGCATACATGCTGTGGTCCGAAGCGGAGCCGCTCTCGCGTCTTGCAAGAGCGTTCCTCGACGAAGTCCGCCGAGCAAGCCGACAACTGGAATGATCAGGGCACCGTACTGCCGACACGAAGAGCTCAGCGGCCGCGCCGATCGCGCTTGGCTAGGCCAACAGAACATCGAAAATAACTCCATGCACAGTAGACATGGCATTGTCAGCAAAGGGGTTTTCGCCCGCCCTTCTTCGGAGAAACTGCTGCGCACTCTTCCGGATCGTGGTCTGGATATTTGACACGTCAGGCAAAACACCGGCACTATTCCATCATGCCCGCTTCACCCCTTGGCACGCCCCCCGGCCAGCCCACGTAACGCCAGCGACGGCCAGAACTCCGCCCAGGGTTGCGCCGCCTCGAAGGCCGCAGCGATACGGAAGATCGTGGGTTCGTCGAGCCAGGGCGCGATGATCTGGTTTGATCAAGACTGCCGCCTTCTTGGCCAGATATACATGTCAATCCGCGTTGGGGTCATTCCGCATGGAGCGCATGAGCGCTGAACGAGGTATTCGGACTTGCCGAACATCAACCTGAAGCTTCTCCATACTTTCCTGCTCGCGGCCGAGCACGAAAGCTTCCGAAAGGCTGCAGAGGAATCCAACCGGTCGCCGTCTGCCATCAGCATGCAGGTTCGCGACCTGGAGGAGCAGATCGGCGTCCTGCTCTTTCGCAGGACACCGCAGAAGGTGTTGCTTACACCTGAGGGTCGGATCCTGTTCGAACAGGCAAAGCGAGCCCTCCAGGAAGTTCAGTCCGGGTTGGATCTGCTGACCGAATCAGCGCAATCCCGCAGCCGTCACATTCGAATGGCTTGCGTTCCGACACTTGCGTCCGGATGGCTGCCCAACATCCTGGCGACATTCAAGGTCCGCTATCCGCGGAGCCAGGTCCAGCTCATGGAGCTCTCCACGACACCGATGCTCGAACTGCTGAAGCGGCAAGATGTCGAGTTCGGCATTGGTCCGGAGGTCCCCGACATGGGGGATTGTGAGTTCGAGCCGATCCTTGAAGATCCCCTCTTTGCCTGTGTACCGCCGGTATTCGACGAGGGCCAATCAAGCATCGGATTCGCCGATCTCGTCGAAAAGCCGGTTATCCTGCTGTCGAAGACGACAGCGGTCCGAGGGCTGATCGACGAGACGCTGGAGATCCTCGCCGTCCGCCTCGATGTGCAATTCGAGGTCCAGGCCGCTACGACGGCGCTGGCCCTGGCAGCGTCCGGCCTCGGCATCGCAATCGTACCGCGGGTCGCTCTGGTGCAGGCCGGCGTGCAGCAGTTTCGTGTCGTCCCGATCTCGGACCACGTCAAGCTTCGCCAGATCGGCTTGATCACCCCGCGCGGCCCTGTCAGGCGCCCGAACACCGAACAACTGATTTCATTGATCCGCTCGAGCCTGGCCCAGCTGCGCTGACGCCGCGCTTAGAGCAACTTCAGAAGCGCATCGACGACCTGACTGGTCGTTGCGCTGCCGCCGATGTCACGGGTCCTCAGCGCTGCATCCTCCAGCCCGGCACGGACCGCGGCCTCGATCCTGTCGGCACCAAGCCGCAGCCGGCTGTCCCGATAGCGCTGATCGAGCCGCCGCAGCATCAGGATCGCCGCCAGGATCGTCCCATAGGGATTGGCGAGCCCCTTTCCTGCGATGTCGGGCGCCGAGCCATGCGAGGCCTGGAAGAAACCGATCCCGTCCCCAACCTCTTCCGATGGCGACATGCCCATGCCGCCGACCGTCGCCGCACCGAGATCGGAAATGATGTCGCCGAACATGTTCTCGGTGACGATGACGTCGAAATGCGAGGGCTTGTTGACCAGATGAACCGTCATCGCGTCGACAAGGACGTGCTCGGCTTCGATGTCGGGATAGTCTTTGGCGACCTCGTCGAAGACGGCACGAAAGAACGCGTAAGTGCGCAGCACATTGGCCTTGTCGCAGCAGGTCACCCGGCGCCGACCGTCCTTTGGTGAACCATTCCGTGTTCTCGCAAGCTCGAATGCGAACCGGACGATGCGTTCGATGCCCTTCCGGGTCTGGACGAGCGTGTCGACTGCGACTTCCTCCCTGAGCAGCGCGCCGGCGCCGCGCGCGGCGTAGAGGCCCTCGCTGTTCTCCCTGACGATGACGTAGTCGATCGATCCCGGCCGCCCGAGCGGGGACGGCACGCCCTTGTACAGCTTGATCGGCCTCACATTGGCGAACAGGTCGAGCTTGAAGCGAAGCGAGAGCGTGAAATCGAGTCCGGCTTCGGTTCCATCACGGTGAACCACACCGGGAATGCCGGCCGCACCATGGAGAATAGCATCGGCTGTGCGGCAGCCCTCGAACGAGGTGGCCGGAAACGAATCCCCGGTTTCGAGAAAGTGCGTGGCGCCCGCGGGATATTCCGCAAAATGGAGCGTCCCGGCCTGGACACCGGCTTGCAGCACCGCGACCGCCGCACCAGCGACTTCGGGCCCGATACCGTCTCCATGCACGACGGCGATCTTGTAAGTATCCTTCATGATGCTCGCTCGACAAATTATCCTGTGATGGTGACGTCACTTCGCCCGTGGCAGGACATGCACGATGTGGCATGGCCTCTCGCTGCTCTCGTCCGGCGGCGCGGTCACTGCCACGATCGGCCGCGCCGGACGATCGATCAATCCAGCTTGATCCAGACCCCCTTCGTGTTCAGGTATTCGTCGAGCTGTTCGGTGCCACCTTCGCGGCCATATCCGCTCATCTTGTAGCCGCCGAACGGCAACGCAGGATCGATGGCGTGATAGGTGTTCACCCACACCGACCCGGCGCGTAGGCTCCTCGAGATGACGTGGGCCTTGCTCACATCGCGCGTGAAAACACCTGCCGCAAGTCCGTATGGCGTCGCGTTGGCGCGCGTCACGGCCTCATCGAGCGTGTCGAACGGCAGCGCGGAAATGACCGGGCCAAAGATTTCATCACGGGCAATCTGCATGTTGTCGGAGACGCCGGCGAACACGGTTGGCGCGACGAAATTACCCTTCGCGAGGGCGCCTTCTCTCAGCCTGCTGCCACCGGTCACGACCTTCGCGCCCTCGTCGCGCCCGCTCCGCAGGAAGCCTTCGACCTTGTCGAGCTGGCACTCGGAGACCAGCGGTCCAATCTCCGTCGTGGGATCGGCACCATCACCGATCTTCAGGGCCGCGGCAAATTTCCCGAGCCGTTCGACCAGTTCGTCGTGGATCGCGCGCTCGACGAACAGGCGGGAGCCGGCGATGCAAATCTGGCCCGAATTGGCAAACGCCGCCATCGCGGCAATCGGCACGGCCTTGTCGAGGTCCGCGTCCGCGCAGACGATCACCGGTGACTTGCCGCCGAGTTCGAGCGACACCCGCTTGAGGTTGCCGGCCGAGGCGCGAACGATCGCCTGCCCGGTTGCGGTGGATCCGGTGAAGACGATCTTGTCGACACCGGAGTGCTCGGCCAGCGGCGCCCCGGCCTCCGGCCCGGTCCCGGTCACGACATTGACCACGCCCGGCGGCACCCCTGCCTCGCTCATTAAATCCGCGATCAGCAATGGCGTCAGCGGCGCCTCTTCGGACGGCTTGAGCACGATGGTGCAGCCGGTCGCCAGCGCGGGCCCGATCTTCCAGACCGATGCAGCCGTCGGCGCGTTCCAGGGAATGATGGCGCCAACGACGCCGACCGGCTCCTTGCGCGTGAACGAGACGATATCGCCCGGCAGCGAATTGTCGATCGTCTGCCCGTGGATCGCGGTTGCCATGCCGGCGTAGTATCTGAGCATGCCGAGCACGCGAAGCTTGTTCGCCCGCGTTCTGACGATCGGCATTCCCATGTCTGCTGTATCGGACTGGCTGATCTCCTCCCAGTGCTTCTCGAACAGGTCGGCGATCCGCAACAGCAGGGCCTGCCGCTCGAACGGCTTGAAGCGGCTCCACGGGCCCTCGAAGGCGCGGCGGGCCGCGGCGACGGCAAGACCGATGTCGGCCGCGTCTGCCCGCGGCACGCGTCCGATCACCTCGCCGGTCGCGGGGTTGCGCGTCTCGAAGACTTTACCCGAGCGGGCTTCGACCCACGCGCCGTCCACAAACATCTTTCGGGTTCGGCCGTCGATGGGAAATCGGATCTCAGCTTTTGTCATCGGTCTACTCCTGTCAGAGGCGATTGTCGGATGTCCGCCTTGTTTGATGTCGTGCTTACCTTGCAGCAATCGTCTCGGGAATGGGTTCTACGCAGCTGGCTGCTGTTTGCGGAGGAAGTGCGCCAGTTCCGGAATATAGGCCTGCCCGTGCCCGCTCTCGACCACCGCTGCCATCGCGCCGGCAACACCGTCGGCGATCGTCCGGCATGCGCCGGATGTGCCCGCCATCGTCCTGTAGTAGTTGATGTCCTTCAATGCATTGGCGATGAAGAACGGGACCGTCTCGACGTCGCCAGCCACGATGGCCGGCGCCAACCGCTGCAGCGCCACGCCGGCGCCACCGCCTTTGGCGAGAACATCGACGAAAACCGCGGGATCGACGCCTGCATCGGCCGCCTGCGCGGCTGCTTCGCTGAGAAGCGCCATGAAGCCGATTGAAACGTAGTTGTGGAGCAGCTTGAGCCGATGGCCGAAGCTCACGGGTCCGACCCGTTCGAGGCTCTCGGTGAACGCGGCAAGGACGGCACGGACGCTTTGAAAGTCTGCTTCATCGCCGCCAACCAGAAGGTTCAGCGTTCCCTCTTCCGCATGCTTCGCTGTGCGTGTCATCGGCGCGTCGAGGAAGCTTCCACCGGCGGCCCGGACCGCAGCGGCCATCCGCAACGTCGATTCCGGCAGCGCGGTCGAGCAATCGACGATGATTGTCCCCCTTCGCAGCCGGGGCAAGACGCCGGCATCGCCGGTGAGAATTGCTTCGACCTGCGGAGAGCCGGTCACGCAGAGGATGATGACATCGGACACGTCTGCCACGTCGCCCGGAGTTCTTGCAGGCTACGGCGCCGAGACCGACGAGGTCGTCCACCGGCTGATTGCCGGGATGGTCGAGAAAGGCAAGAGGATAGCCGCCCCGCACCAGAACGTTCTTCGCGATTCCGTGTCCCATCAGGCCGACACCAATAATTCCCACCTTCATTGCGATACCTCGCTGATCATTCGCATCTCTGGTTGGACTGGGCGACGTTGCCTACCCACGATCATGTTGGAAAACCATCTAGTAGACGGCGGCGTACATGCGTCAGCTTGAACGAGGGCGTTCGTCGCACCAGAGCGCTCATCGTCCGATCCAACGTTGCCGCAAGGCCGCGCTGCCGACGGCTCTGAATGCGAAGGCGCGACCGAGCCGAACCGTTGCGCAAGATTAATCGCTCGCGACCATCGTTTCCTGCCTGCAATTGGTTGTTGTTTGTGCGGCAAGATGAGCGACGCTACCCCCGCTTCGTGCAAGGCGCTTTTTCTGACCCCCTGTTTGGTTTTTCTGATGTACCGGTGTTTTGATACGAACCGCCAAGGGAAGCAAGAGACCACTCACTTGGAGCGGCCGCGCGTTTCGGCCCGCGCAAGCCTCGCGTCACCTTCCAGCCTTCAGCGATTGAGAAAAACTGACGCCCCCTTCAGAAATACTGCGCCGCTTCGGCATTGCCTTGGCGCTCTGTCCATCTAAGATCGGACCTCGATCGACGTCTCTGTCAATCAAAATGAACCAAGCTGACTTGGTCGATTAGGGAGGTACCCGCATGAAACTTCGCATGCTGCTGGCGCTTGCGGGCGTGTTCTTTGGCATGAGCACGGTTGCACTGGCTCAAGGTCAACCCGACGACGAGTGCCAAAATCCGGGAAACGACGAGCTTCTGAAGCAAGGATGCGCTTATCTCGACGAGTTCATGAAGGCGTTCAACTCGCGAGATGCGGAAGCCTGGTCCAAGACGGTTCACTATCCGCATATAAGAATCGCTGGCGGGCAGGTGCAGGTCTGGAACACGCCGGAAGAATATGCGCAATCGAACGATGCGAAACAGTTGGCGCAGGCTTCGACATGGGCTCGCTCAGCGTGGACGTCTCGCAAATTGGTGCAGAAATCCGACGACAAACTCCACTTTGTCACGAGATTCACGCGCTATGACGCCAATGACAAGCCGATACTTTCCGCCGACTCTTTCTACGTGATCGTCAAGAGGGATGGCCGCTGGGGAGCTCTGGTACGATCGAGCTACGTCGGCATCATCGGCAAGAAGACCGCCTTCTGACGAACGATATTTTCCACAGTGAACGCAAGGAGCAGACGTCCAATCGAGTGGCGTCTGCGTGTTCACACCGCCATCGGCGCGATTTGGCCTTCGCGACTGCGCCCGAGCCGAAGGGCGACCAGCCCGATACCTTCGCGCTGATGAGCCGCACACATTAGACCTGGACCGAGGTCAGCTTCTTCAGGCAGCGCAACGCGAAGGACGATCGGCTGTGGCGAATGCCGGGAATACGATAGAGCTTTTCGCGCAGGAAGCGTTCGTATCCGGCGGTGCTTTCGACGGCCACCTTCACCACGTAGTCGTAGTCGCCGGTCGTGAGATAGGCTTCGATCACCTCCGGCAGGTTCGTGAGCAGCTGGCCGAAACGTTCGAGCACCTCATCGTCATGGTGATCGAGCGTCACTTCTATGATGACCGTTTCGGGCAGGCCGAGCTTCTCCTGATTGAGCAGTGCGACATAGCCATCGATATAGCCCTGGGTTTCGAGCCGCTTCAGTCTGTTCCAGCACGGCGTGGTGGAGAGCCCGATTTCGTCGGCAAGCTGCGCCGTCGTCAGTCGCGCATCCTGCTGCAGTGCGCGGAGGATTTTGCGGTCGATCTCGTCCAGGCGAAGCGAATCCTTGCGCGGAGCCTTAGCTGGCCGCGCCGCACGTCTGACCTTCGCCATATCCAGAACTCCATTCTATTTAGCAGCACAATTACCAGAATGATTCCACGTCGAATGACCGAATTACCCAGATAATTGGAACAAAAATCCGGTTGTTGGCCAGTACAAACATACTACGTTTAGGGAGGAGCGGACGGTGTTTTTTCTGGAGCTCAGGAGCAGCGATATGCATGCCGCCCTCGGCCGGCTGCTCGATCAGGCGCGCGTCGCCGGCCTTAAGCTCGCGGCCGTCAGCGCCCAAGCCGACGCCGACGTGTACCGGATATCAGCGTCCATCGACATCACGGATCGTGACGCTGTTGATCGTCTCGCCCGCCGCGTTGGTACTGTGGTCTGCATTGGTGCCGTCGAGGTGCGCGGCGAATGCGACGTCGCGCTGCCGGGCCCGGCGCCGCATCTCTCGCTTGAAATGAGGTCGCGCCCATGACCGACAACGCGCCACTTTCCCTTCACGTCCCCGAACCGGCCGTGCGCCCGGGCGACACGCCCGATTTCTCCAACATCCGCATCCCTCGCGCAGGCCAGGTCGCACGCCCCGAAGTCGACGTCGATGCCGAGGCGATCCGCGACCTCGCCTTCTCCGTCATCCGCGTGCTCAATCGCGACGGCGAAGCCGTCGGCCCCTGGGCGGGATCGCTCTCCGATGATGAATTGCTGGAAGGCCTGCGTCACATGATGACGTTGCGCGCCTTCGATGCGCGGATGCAGATGGCGCAGCGGCAGGGCAAGACGTCCTTCTACATGCAGCACATGGGCGAGGAAGCCGTGAGCTGCGCCTTCCGCAAGGCGCTGTCGCCGGGCGACATGAACTTTCCGACCTATCGCCAGGCGGGACTGCTGATCGCGGGCGGCTATCCGCTGGTGGACATGGCCTGCCAGATCTATTCCAACACCCATGATCCCCTGAAGGGACGCCAGCTGCCGGTGATGTATTCCTCGAGGGAGCACGGCTTCTTCTCGATCTCCGGCAATCTCGCCACCCAGTACATCCAGGCGGTCGGCTGGGCGATGGCGTCCGCGATCAAGAACGATACCAAGATCGCCGTCGGCTGGATCGGCGACGGCGCCACCGCCGAGTCCGACTTCCATGCCGCGCTGGTATTCGCCTCGACCTATCGCGCGCCGGTCGTGCTCAACATCGTCAATAATCAATGGGCCATCTCGACCTTCCAGGGCATCGCGCGCGGCGGTTCCGGCACCTTCGCGGCGCGCGGCCTCGGCTTCGGCATTCCGGCGCTGCGGGTGGACGGCAACGACTATCTCGCGGTCCATGCCGTGGCGAAATGGGCCTGCGAGCGCGCCCGCCGCAATCTCGGCCCGACGCTGATCGAGCACGTGACCTATCGGGTCGGCGCGCATTCCACCTCGGATGATCCGGCGGGCTATCGGCCGAAGACGGAATCCGAAGCATGGCCGCTCGGAGATCCTGTGATCCGGCTGAAGAACCATTTGATCGTGCGCGGCGCCTGGTCGGACGAACGGCACAAGCAGACCGAGGCCGAGATCATGGACACCGTGATCGCGGCGCAGAAGGAGGCCGAGAGCTACGGCACGCTGCATTCCCCCAAGCATGCCTCTGCGCGCGACATGTTCGAGGGTGTATTCTCGCAGATGCCGCCGCACCTGCGCCGGCAGCGCCAGGAAGCAGGAGTCTAAGCCATGCCGCGGCGAACCATGATCGAGGCGATTCGCGAGGCCATGGACGTGATGATGTCGCGCGATGACGACGTCGTCGTGTTCGGCGAGGACGTCGGCTATTTTGGCGGCGTATTTCGCGCGAGCCAAGGGCTGCAGGCGAAATACGGCAAGAGCCGCTGCTTTGATACCCCGATCAGCGAGCTCGGCATCGTCGGCGCCGCGGTCGGCATGGCGGCCTACGGCCTAAAACCCTGCGTCGAGATCCAGTTCGCCGACTACATGTATCCGGCTTACGACCAGATAGTCTCCGAGGCCGCCCGACTGCGGTATCGCTCGAACGGCCAGTTCACCTGTCCGGTTGTGGTGCGCATGCCGACAGGCGGCGGCATCTTCGGTGGACAGACGCACAGCCAAAGCCCGGAAGCGCTGTTCACCCATGTCTGTGGCATCAAGACCGTGGTGCCCTCGAATCCGAGCGACGCCAAGGGCCTCCTGATCGCCGCGATCGAGGATCCCGACCCGGTCATTTTCCTTGAGCCAAAGCGGCTCTACAACGGCCCGTTCGACGGCCACCATGACCGTCCCGTGACGCCGTGGTCGAAGCACGATCTCGGCGAGGTCGCCGAGGGGTACTACACCGTGCCGCTCGGCCGCGCCGCGATCCGCCGGCAGGGCGAAGCCGTCACGATCCTGGCCTATGGCACGATGGTCCATGTCGCCGAAAGCGCGGCAGCCGAGACCGGCATCGATGCCGAGATCATCGATCTCCGCACCCTTCTGCCGCTCGACCTCGACACCATTGAGGCCTCGGTCAAGAAGACCGGACGCTGCGTGATCGTGCATGAGGCAACGTTGACGTCCGGCTTCGGCGCCGAGCTCTGCGCGCTGGTGCAGACGCGCTGCTTCTATCATCTGGAAGCGCCGATCGCGCGCGTCGCGGGCTGGGACACGCCCTACCCGCATGCCCAGGAATGGGACTACTTCCCGGGCCCGGCGCGAGTCAGTCGCGCGCTGGCCGAAACGCTGGAGGCCTGAGATGACCGAGCGTGTCGTCAGACTGCCCGACGTCGGCGAAGGCATCGCCGAAGCCGAGCTGGTGGAGTGGCAGGTACAGGTCGGCGATCTCGTGCGCGAGGATGCCGTGCTCGGCGCCGTCATGACCGACAAGGCCACGGTCGAGATTCCCTCTCCAGCCGAAGGACGTGTGGTCTGGCTTGCCGGCAAGGTTGGCGACATGCTTGCGATCGGCTCCGACTTCGTCCGGCTCGACGTGGACGGCAAGGGCGAAACGTCCACCACGACTGCGGCGCGGGCAGTGCAAACGACGAGCGCGCCAGCGCGAAAAGCGGGTCATGCGGCGCGCGCCACACCAGCGATTGCACCCGCGCATGTCGCACCCTCCCTGCAGCCTCTGGGGACACCGTCCCGTCGCGAAGGCGAACGGCCATTGGCAGCGCCCGCAGTTCGGCTCCGCGCGCGCGAGGCGGGAATCGACCTGCGTCAGTTGCACGGCTCCGGCCCGGCCGGTCGAATCACCCACGACGATCTCGACAGCTACATCGCACGTGGCTCCGACGAAGCGCCCGCGCTGCGGAGCCGACCCAAGACCGCCGTCACGGATACCAAGGTCGTCGGCCTGCGCCGCAAGATCGCCGAGAAAATGTCGATCGCAAATGCGCGGATCCCGCACATTACCTATGTCGAGGAGGTCGACGTCACCGCGCTCGAAGATCTTCGCGCAAAACTCAACGAGCAAAAGCGCACCGACTGGCCCAAGCTGACGCTGCTGCCGTTCCTGATGCAAGCTATCGTGCGTGCCGTCGCCATACAGCCCGAGCTCAATGCCCATTTCGATGACGAGGCCGGCATCGTGCACCAGCACGCCGCCGTCCACATGGGGATTGCGACGCAAACCGGGGCTGGGCTCATGGTGCCGGTCGTCCGCCACACGGAGGCGCGCGATCTCTTCGACTGCGCGGCCGAGGTGATCCGTGTCACCGAGGCGGCACGAAACGGCACGGCTACGCGCGACGAGCTCATCGGTTCGACCATCACGATCACTTCACTCGGCGCGTTAGGTGGGCTTGCGACGACGCCGATCATCAATCACCCCGAGGTCGCGATCGTCGGTGTCGATCGAATCGCAATACGTCCGCACTGGGACGGCGCAGGCTTCGTGCCGCGCAAGATGATGAACCTATCGTCGAGCTTCGATCACCGCGTGATCGACGGTTTCAACGCCGCGCTGTTCGTGCAGCGGATCAAGACGCAGCTCGAAACGCCCGCCATGATCTTCATTGACGCATAAGACTATGACCGACACCACCTGTAAGCTTCTCGTCATAGGCGCGGGCCCCGGCGGCTATACCTGTGCGATCCGGGCCGGCCAGCTCGGCATCGACACCGTGGTCGTAGAGTCCGAAAAGCCGGGAGGAACCTGCCTCAACATCGGCTGCATCCCCTCGAAGGCCCTGATCCACGCGGCCGACACTTACGAGACGGTCGCACGTGCCGCCGACGGCAAGGCCTCGCTCGGCATCTCCGCCCAAAAGCCGTCACTCGACTTCACCAAAACCATCGCCTGGAAGGACGATATCGTGCGGCGTCTCAATGGCGGCGTGAGCGGATTGTTGAAGCGCGCCGGTGTCAGATACACGGCCGGACACGCGAGCTTTCACGACGGCAAGACCGTCGAGGTTCACACGAGCAACGGCGTTCAGCTGATCCATGCCGAAACCATCGTGATCGCCACGGGCTCGGCGCCAATCGAGCTACCGTCCCTTCCTTTCGGCGGCCGCATCATCTCATCGACAGATGCCCTGGCGCTTGCTGAGGTGCCGAAGCGGCTGATCGTCGTCGGTGGCGGCTATATCGGCCTCGAACTCGGCACGGCCTTTGCTAAACTCGGCGCCGACGTCACCGTGGTCGAGGCCACGCCGCGCATCCTGCCGCAATATGACGGCGAGCTGAGCGACCCCGTTGCCAGGCGGCTCCGTGCGCTGGGCGTTACGATCCTGACAAGCGCGAAAGCCAAGGGGCTGGTCGCAGAAGGCACGGCGCTTCTGATCGAAACCGCCGACGGCGGACAGACAACGCTCGAAGCCGACAAGATCCTGGTCACGGTCGGCCGTAAGCCCGCGACGTCAGACTTCGGCCTCGAGCTGCTCGATCTCGATATGGACGGCCCCTACATCCGCATCGACGATCGATGCCGAACCTCGATGCGCGGCGTCTTCGCGATCGGCGACGTCACGGGCGAGCCGATGCTGGCGCACCGCGCCATGGCGCAAGGCGAGATGGTCGCCGAAATCGTCGCCGGCCAACGTCGCGCCTGGGACCGCGTCGCAATTCCCGCGATCTGCTTCACCGATCCCGAGATCGTCACGGTCGGCCTCTCACCAAGCGAGGCGCGGGACAAAGGTCTTGAGGTCAAGACCGATCTGTTTCCGTTCAAGGCCAGCGGTCGTGCGCTCACGCTGGATCGGGACGACGGCTTCATCCGCACCGTGGCGCGTGCCGACAATCATGTCCTGCTCGGGATTCAGGGCGTGGGCCCTGGCCTCGCCGAGCTGTCAGCGGCGTTCAGCCTGGCGCTGGAGATGGGCGCGCGCCTCGAGGACATCGCCCTGACCATCCATGCCCATCCGACTCTAAGTGAGAGCTTTCATGAGGCCGCGCTGAGATCACTAGGCCATGCAATTCATGTCTAAAACATAGGGGGGAACCATGAGCCAGACCACGACCTTTGCCGGCGCTGCAAGCGGTGCGAGAAGCAGCATCGAGACCTCGACCATCCGTGCCATCTCCTGGCGCCTGATTCCGTTCCTGGTGCTGGCCTACTTCTTCTCCTATCTCGACCGCGTCAATCTCGGCTTCGCCGCGCTGACCATGAATGCCGAGCTGAAGTTCACGCCGTTGATCTTCTCCTGGGGCGCCGGCATCTTCTTCATCGGCTACTTCATCTTCGAGGTGCCGAGCAACCTTGCGCTGGAAAAATTCGGCGCCAGCCGCTGGATCGCCCGCATCATGGTGACCTGGGGCATCATCTCGGCGCTGATGGCGCTGGTCAGCGGCGTCACGAGCTTCTACGTCTTGCGCTTCCTGCTCGGCGTCGCCGAGGCCGGCTTCTTCCCGGGCATCATCCTGTATCTGACCTACTGGTACCCGGCCGAATATCGTGCCCGCTTCCTGGCGGCCTTCGCCATTGCCGTGCCGGTCTCGACCGTGATCGGCGCGCCGGTCTCGGGCCTGCTGCTCGGGCTCGACGGCATGATGGGGCTGAAGGGCTGGCAGTGGCTGTTCATCATCGAGGGCATCCCTTCGGTGCTGCTCGGCCTCGTCACCTGGTTCTATCTCACCGACAGACCGGAGAAGGCGAATTGGCTCTCGGCCGAGCAGAAGGCCTGGCTCAAAGCCAAGCTCGATTCCGAGATCGCCGCCAAGCAGGCGGTGAAGCATCCCTCGCTCGGCCAGGCGCTGTCCTCGCCGAAGGTGATCGCGCTCAGCCTGATCTATTTCGGCTTCGTCGGCGCGCTCTATGGCATGCAGTTCTGGCTGCCACAGATCGTCAAGGCCTTCGGCCTCACCAACGCGCAGACCGGCTTCGTCACCGCGATCCCCTATCTGTTCGGCACCATCGCCATGATCCTGTGGGCGCGGCATTCGGATGCGAGCCGCGAGCGCGTGATGCATGTCGGCGCGCCGCTGCTGCTCACCGCCGTTGCGCTCGGCATCTCCTCCTATCTCACCGATCCCACCCTCACGATGGTGGTGCTGACGGTCGCCGCCATTGGGGTGTTCTGCTGCTTCGGCGTGTTTTGGACCCTGCCAACCGCCTGGCTGTCCGGCACGGCGGCGGCCGGTGCCATCGCCCTGATCAACTCGATCGGCAATCTCGCCGGGTTCGGTGGGCCCTATCTGATCGGCTGGGTCAAGGAAGCCACCGGCCAGACCTCGACCGGCTTGCTCGTCCTTGCCGTCCTACCGCTGATCGCCGGCCTCCTGGTCTTCATCGGGGGCCACGACAGCAAGCACGAGTTTGCTGAACAGGGGCGGTAAGCAGCGTGCACGCGGTCTCCTCGGTTGCGGCTGTCAGGCCGCGACCGTCGTTCGTCCGCGCTCGAACACGAAGTCGCGGTACCCGGCCTCGATCGCGGCGGCACAATACTCCCGGTATTTTGGAAAGCCGCCCGTGAACAGCGACAGCCCTTGCGCCTTGTCCTTGACATTGGTGCCGACGTACCAGGTCTTCGCCTTGGTCAGCAGCGAACGCTGGGCAAGCTTGAATACCAGCGCCATCCATTCGTCTTCCGCCTGCCTGGTCGGTTCGATGGTGTCGAGACCCTGGTCCGCCATATGCGTGATCGTGTGCGCGATCCAGTCGACGTCGTTCTCGCTGATCCTGACGATATTGGCGAGCGCGGCGGGGCCGTTGGGTCCGGTGGTCATGAAGAGGTTCGGAAACCCTTCCATCATGAGACCGAGATACGACCGTGCTCCTGCCTTCCATTTCTCATTGATTGTCCGGCCGTCGCGGCCGACGACGTCGAACGCAGTCAACGCTCCCGTCAGCCCGTCATAGCCGGTCGCGAAGATCAGCATGTCGAGTGCGGTTTCACTCGATTGCGTCCGCACGCCTTGCGCCGTGATCTCTACGATCGGATCGGTGACGCAATCGATCAGCTGGACATTCGGCCGGTTGAAGGTCTCGTAGTAGCCTGTATCCAGGCACGGACGGCGGGCGAAGATCGGATAGCCGCGCGGCTTCAGCCTCTCCGCAGTGACGGGATCGGCGACGACGCCGTTGATCTTGCCGCGCACGAACTCCGCCACGTGCTCGTTGGCTTCCTCGTTGCTCAGAAGATCCGTGAAAGTGCCGAGCATGGCCAGCCCTCCGGCCTTCCAGGCGTCTTCGAGCAATTCGCGGCGGCGCGACGGCGTCACACTGAAGAAGGCCCGCGTCGTCCACGGGCGCACGCCGCCATTCGGGCTGTTGCGGGCCGCCTCGCGAATGCCGGTATAGTTACGCTTGACCTCGGCCACGTAGTCGGGATCGAGCTTCTGGTTGCGCATCGGCATCGTGAAGCTCGGCGTGCGCTGGAACACGTAGAGCTCGCCGGCCTGCCTGCCCACCTCCTGCACGATCTGAATGCCGGTCGATCCCGTGCCGATCACGCCGACGCGCTTGCCTTCATAGCTGATGGGATGATGCGGCCATCGGCCGGCCCGCAACAACTCGCCCGCGTAGCGCGCGACGCCGGGGATCTCGGGATCCCGGGGCACCGAGAGCGGGCCGGTCGCCATCACGCAATACGTCGCTTCGACCATCTCGCCGCGATCCGACGTCACCGACCAGAGTTTTCGCGTCTCGTCCCAGACGGCGCTCACGATGCGCGTGTTGAACTGATAGTGCTTGCGCAGGTCGAGGCGATCGGCGACGAAGTTGAAGTAGGCCAAGAGCTCTGGCTGCGAGGCGAATTCTTCCGACCAGGTCCATTCCTGCTCGATCTCGGGCGAGAACGAATAGCTGTAGTCGATGCTCGGCAGGTCGACGCGCGCCCCGGGATAACGGTTCCAGTACCACACGCCCCCGACATCGCCGCCCGCTTCGTAGGCCGCGATGTTCAGACCCATCTCGCGGAACTTATAGACGGCGTAGAGACCGCCGAATCCCGCGCCAACGACGACCACGTCCAGGCGCCGCCCCCTCACATCTGCATGGCTCATATCGGCATTCCCTCAAAGGCTGGTTCGTGCAAGTCAGTGTCCACTAGCTCCGGCGGAGCAGATCGTAGATGGGATCGTCGGGATATCGCGCGCCCAACGGCAACCGCGGACCGAAGCGGACCGCCTCGGACTCGGTCGCAGCGACCTGCTCGTCCACCCAGTCGTAGGCGACGACACGGCGCGCAACTCGCCATTCGCTATCGCGCTTTGTGAAGACATCGCAGTACCGGCCGGCGATCAGAAACTGCCGAACGCCACCATCTGTTGAAGGCCCGCGCTGCAAGGCGAGGAAGTAGGTTTCGACGACAGCGTGCCCGGGCGCGGTGAATTCGATCAGGATATTGCCGACGGTATGGACGTTGCGCGCATCGGTCTTGAAGATATCCTTGGCCCATTCAAAGAAGCCTTCGATCGGCCCCGAATATGGTCCATGCTGGTCGGTGGCATCCGGCCAGTAGGCGCTGCGGAGCGCGGCTTCATCGGCGCGATCAACGCCGCGGCAATAGCGATAGATGCAATCGCGGATCGCCTCCCTGTCGAGCAGCTCCGCGATCTTCTCGTGCGTTACGGTCATTTTCGAGCCTCGAAGCTCCGGCTCGATCCGCCATCAGCGGACCGGCCCTCCCTTGACGGCAGCGACCATCTCATGTGCAGTGGGAGGCCACCAACAAATGTTCATATGTGAAGCTGAATTTCACATCCGTGAATTTACTGCGGCCAAGGGAGGGACGATTGCCATCGCAGCTGACGACCTCCGCTTCGATTTCCGCGGCCGGATCGACCGTGAAATCCGCGCTGCGCTCCATCGAAATTCTCGAATTCTTCATGCGGGAGCGCCAGCCGCGTGCGATGTCCGAAATCGGCGAGGCGCTGGGCTATCCAGCATCCAGCACAACCGTCCTGCTCAAGACCCTGGTAGGTCTCGGCTACCTGAATTTCGACCGCAGGACGAAACTCTATTTCCCAACCCCAAAAGTGACCTCACTGGGCGACTGGATTCCCAAATCCCTGTTCGGCAACAGCCGCGTGCTGGAGGCGATGCGCGACGTGCACGCCGCAACGGGCGAAGCCGTTTCAATCGGCACGACCAACGACGTGTATCTGCAATACGTCAAGATCATCCAGTCGACCCACCCGCTGCGATTCCACGTCGACGAGGGAACGCTGCGGCCGCTGACGCAGTCCGCGCTCGGCTGGCTGTTGATGTCGACGATGTCCGACGAGAAGCTCGACACGATCGTGCGCCGCGCCAATATCGCGACGCCGAACGCAGCAGACAGAGTCAAGCCTCAGGACATGATCCGGCGGATTCGGGAGATCCGGGGCAAGGGACATTGCTCGGCGGAGAACGTCCCGATGCTGGGCGGGGCGACGATCTGCGTCCTGCTCCCAATCACAATTCAGAATCAACCCGTCGCTCTCGGGCTTGGCGGCGTCGCTGAGCGGATCAAGCAAAACGCCAGTCGCTACCTGAATATTCTGCGGCAGGCCGCCAGATCGGTCAAAGCCGGCGACAGCGACACAGACGTTTGACGCCGGGCGGGCCCGCGGCACCTACTCCTGCAGCGCCTCCTCCCGCCGCGACCGGATCGTCGGCAGCATGATCATGACGATCGCGATTGCGGCTGCGGCCAGCAGCGTTGCCGACAATGGCGAGGTCACGAACACGCTGACATCGCCGCGCGACAGCACCATGGCGCGGCGGAAGTTCTCTTCGATCGCTGGTCCGAGCACCAGGCCCAGCAGCAGCGGCGCGGCCGGCAGCTGCAGCTTGATCAGGATATAGCCGAATACGCAGAACACCGCCGCTTCATACACCTCGAAGGTCCCGCTGTTGATCGAATAGACGCCGATCGAGCAAAACACCATGATCGCCGGGAACAGATAGCGATAGGGAATGGTGAGAAGTTTCACCCACAATCCAACCAGCGGCAGATTGAGGACGAGCAGCATGAGATTGCCGACCCACATCGAGGCGATCAGGCCCCAGAATAGGGTCGGGTTCTTGGTCATGACCTCCGGACCGGGCTGGATGTTGTGGATGTTCATCGCACCGACCATCAGCGCCATAACCACATTGGAGGGCACGCCAAGTGTCAGCAGCGGAATGAAGGAGGTCTGGGCGCCTGCGTTGTTGGCCGATTCCGGGCCGGCAACGCCTTCGATCGCACCCTTGCCGAACTGTTCGGGGTGCTTCGACAGCTTCTTCTCCAGCGTGTAGGAGGCAAACGACGACAGCACCGCACCGCCGCCCGGCAGCACGCCGAGCAGCGTGCCGAGCGTGGTGCCGCGCAGCATCGCCGGGATCATGCGGCGGAAATCCTCGCGCGTCGGAAACAAATTGGCGATCTTTTGCGTCACCAGCGACAGCTTGTCGTCTTGCTCGAGATTCTTCACGATCTCGGCAAAGCCATAGATGCCCATCGCCAACGGCACGAAATCGAGGCCATCGAACAGCTGCGGGATGCCGAACGCGAAGCGCTGCGTGCCCGTGCTGAGATCGGTGCCGACGAGACTCAACAACATGCCGAGTACGACCATGCCGATGCCTTCAATGAAGGGGCCACTGGATAGCACCGAGGCGAGGATGAGGCCGAGGAGCATCAGCGCGAAAAACTCCTTCGGCCCGAACAGCAACGCTGCCGCCGTCAGCGGCCCGGCCAGCGCCGCCAGCGCCAGCGTCGCCACGCAGCCGGCGAAGAACGAACCGATCGCGGCTGTCGAGAGCGCGACACCCGCCCGGCCCTGCTTGGCCATCTGATAGCCGTCTATCGTGGTGACGACGGAGGAGGATTCGCCGGGCAGATCGACCACGATGGCGGTGGTCGAGCCGCCATATTGCGCGCCGTAATAGATGCCGGCGAGCATGATCAGTGCCGAATCCGGCTGCAGCGCGTAGGTGATCGGTAGCAGCATCGCGATGGTGGCGAGTGGGCCCAGGCCCGGGAGGACGCCGATCAGCGTCCCCAACAGGCAGCCGAAGAAGGCGTAGAGCAGATTGGCCGGCTGGGCCGCGGTGGAGAATCCGATCGCCAGGTTATGAAACAGGTCCATCGTCACGGCCCGTCAATTGAGCAGCACCGGCCACACCGGCAGCTGCAGCCCGAGGCCATAGACGAATACGAGGAGACACAGCGCGATCAGGACGGCTGCATTGGCCAACGCGCCCTTCCAGGCAAACTCGGGACTAGCCCTGCTCGACACCACGATCAGGACCAGCAGCGCACCGACCAGACCGACCGGAAACAGCAGAAGCGCAAACAGGACCACCGAGCCCGTGACCCAGGCGAGGCCCTTTACGTCCCAACTCCGCAACCTCTGCCGCTCTGCCGTCCTCAGCACGGCACCCAGCATCACGGCGAGCCCGATGGCCGCAAGCACGATCGCCAGCAGCCGAGGAAAATAGCCCGGCCCCATCCGCGCCGCGGTGCCGGCCGGATAATTCAGTGCCATCACGAAGAAGAAGATCGCAAAGGCAAGAAACAATGCGCCCGATGCGAAGGCGCGCTGATCTCTGATGGTTGGCCTCGCCATCGTCGTCGACCTCCCTGCTATCCCGTTACGTCGACGGAAGACGACTTGCCTGCCGCCGGGCTGATCGCTTCCATCAGAACCGGCACCCCGATCGCGCAGGCATGCACGCCCAGATGTGCCGTCATCTGCAGCACCTGGAGGATTTCGCGCTTCTCGATCCCGAGCCGCAACGCGCGCCTGATCTGCAGGCGAAGGCCGTGTGGATTGAGGGCCGTGAAGCATCCGTTCAAGGCCAGCGAGATCAGGCAACGCGAGCGCTGGTCGAGCCCGCCGGCCTTCGCTCCCGCTGTCAGCAGGTCGAGCATCATCGCGAAATAGCCGGGATCGGCGCGCAGCCAGAGATCGCAGAAGTCCGGCCAATCGGCGAATTGCGCGACATAGGCGTCGCGAAGCGCCATCTGCTCGCGCGACAGCGGCGCCTGGTCCGAATCCAGCCCCGCCAGCGCCAGTTCTTCGGCGAGAATGCCGATGCCGAGATTACAGCCGTCGAGCCCTTGCGCCGTGGCCAGCCGCAGCACGTCGACGATCTCCTGCGTGGTCGCGCCCTGCTCGAGGGCCAGCTGCATGTGCAGCGCGAGCCCTGAGCGAAACAGATGCGCCGCCGATCCATCCAGCGCCACATAGATCAATTCGCACATCTTCCGCGACAGTGGACCGGTTTCCGCGGGATAGCCGCCATAGCGGGCATAGCTCGCAAGAAACGCCGGATCGAGCCGCAGCAGCCCCTCCGTCCACGGCCGCCAGTAACCGCGGGCGCGAATGAATTGCTGCTTCAGCGCCTGCTCATCTGCGGTGGAGAATCATATAGCGTATCCTGCAGCGGCCTCGGTGGCGCTTAGGCGATGTTGGTGAAGACAATCCCGCCGTCGACCGTCAGCACCTGCGCCGAGATGAAGCCGCTGTCGTCGCCGGCGAGGAAAGCGATTGCCTTGGCAATATCGTCCACTGTGCCGAGCCGTCCGAGCGGCGTGCGCGCGATCCGCCGTGCGTCGAGCTCGGCGTTGCGGTTGCGCATCGTTCCTTCGGTCGGAATCGCTGATGGCGCAACGGCGTTCACGCGGATCTTGCGTTCGCCGAGCTCGGCTGCCGCGGCACGCGTAATCCCCATCACGCCGGCCTTGATGCCGCTATACACGATGCTGTTCTTGGCCGAGATCAATCCGGCAACGGAGGCGACATTGACGATCGCGCCACCGCGCTCGGCATCCATCACTTCGGCCGCGGCCTGAATGCCCCAGATGATCGCCTTGAAGCCGATATTGAGCATGCGGTCGACGGTCTCCGGCGCGATGTCGGCCACCGACTGATAGCGGACCCAGGCCGCATTGTTGACGAGGATATCGAGCCGGCCCTGCCCTTCGGCAAAGCCGATCACCGCCATGCGCATTCCGTCGCGGCTGGCGACGTCCTGGGTGATCGCAACGGCCTCGCCGCCGGCCATCTTGATCGCATCGACAGTCCCGGCAACGAACTCAGGCTTGAGGTCGTTGACGCCGACGATCGCGCCGCGCGAGGCCAGCAGAAGAGCGGTCGCGCGTCCGATTCCGTTTCCGGCCCCGGTGACCAGCGCAGCACGGCCAGCGAGGGGCTTGTCCTTGGCATCAGTCATTGCGGTCTTCCTTTCTTATCCCGACACGGCGAGATCGGACGCCGGAGCTATTGCGGCGATGGTACGGCGGCCGAGCGCGGCCAGGCTTCCGCTGGCATCGCCTTGCGCCTGTAAGGCGCGGACGCGACGCAGATGCCGATGCACCGGCACGTCCCAGGTGAATCCCATGCCGCCGTGAACCTGCAGCGCGCCTTCACTGATCGCGCAACCATAGGCGGCCGCGGCGAGAAACACAGCGTCGCGTTCGAGCGGACCGGACTCGTCTTCGACGCTACGGGTGATCGCATGCCTTATGCCTTCGAGCGCCAGCTTCTGCCGCGCCAGCGAATGCCGCAGCGCCTGGTTATAGGACAGCGCTCGGCCGAACTGCCGGCGCGTCGAGGCGTGCTCTTGTGCGAGTGCGAGGCACGTCTCGGCCGAGCCGAGAATGGCGGCGGCACGCAGCACGTTGGCATCCGAGCTCAAGAGAGCCCACGTGCCGTCAGGCAATACACTTGCGGCCGGTATGGTGACGCCCTGCAAGCGAACCGAGTGTTCGGGCACGGTCAAATCCAGCCCTGCCGCGTCCTCGACAACGACTCCCTCGCTGTCAGTCGGAACCAGCGCCGCCGCGGCCGTGCCAATCCGTACCAGGATGCAATCGGCGTCGCGGGCGCAGGCCGCTCGCGCAACCCAGCCATTGAGCACGACCAATTCACCTTCGCGCTCGGCGCTCACGCTGCCTTGCCACGCGATCGTCGCCAGCATGCCGCCGGACACGACCGCATCCGCCACGCGCGGCAACGCGGCCTGCAGCGTCCGCCCAAGCAGCAGTGCTTCCATCAGCGGAAAACCGAGCAGGCCCGAGCCGGCGGCGGCCACCACCGGAACTGCAAAGGCCAGCGGCAGATCGAGCCCGCCGACGTCCTGCGAGGCAAGCACCCGAGCAATCCGTCGTCGGCGAGGTGTTTCGCCTGCTCGCGCGGCCCCAACGCCGCGCAATCCGCCACGGCTCGCGCCGCGGTGACCGCGAACTCGCTCGGCTGCAATCCTTCGCCGCTCAATGTCGTCATCACTTGCCTTTCGAGAGCTGCAGGATCCTGTCGGCGATGATGCCGAGTTGAATTTCGGTGGTACCGGCGTAGATAGTCTCGGCGCGCGCCTGCAGATAGATCGCGTCGAAACGGCGGCGCGCGACTTGCACGGCCGGAAGCTGCGGCAACGAGGCCTGCGCCAGCAGCTCGAGCGCGAGCGCGGCAAAACGCTGGTGCGCTTCACTCCAGTGCAGTTTTGCCAAACTGCCGCGTGCGCCGATCCTGTCGCCGTTTACGAGCGCGTCGACAGCTGTCTCGACGTGCGCCTTCAGCACCTCGATATCCACGACGACCTCGCCAATCTTGGCCTCGTAACATCGGTTTGCAACCAGCTGCGCCAGCGCCGGATCACTCTTGCAGACCGCAATCAGATGCCGCAGCTCATTCTCGAAGCGCCAGGCCCGGTACATGCGGTTGGTTGCGCGCTCGATCTCGAGCACGCGGATCGCCGCGTTCCAGCCTTCATCGGGCGCGCCGAGCGCATCGGATTGCAAGACCTCCACGTCGTCGAAGAAGACCTCGCAAAAGCTCTCGCGCCCATCGATCGATCTGATCGGCCGCACGCGCACGCCCTTGGCATCGAGCCGCACCGCGAACATGGCGAGGCCGCGATGCCGATCCTCCAGCGGGCCGGTCCGCGCCAGCACCAAGCAGCGCTGGGCGCGATAGGCGCCGCTGGTCCAGATCTTCTGCCCGCTGATCCGCCAGATATCACCATCGCGCGTGGCGCGCGTCCGCAGGCCCGCCAGATCGGAACCTGCTTCCGGCTCTGAAAAGCCCTGGCACCAGATGTCGCGCATCTCCAGGATTGCCGGCAGGAAGCGATGCTTCTGCTCCTCGGTGCCGACCGCGAGGATGATCGGACCGGCAAGCTCCTTGCCGATCGAATTGACGCTCTCCGGCATCGCGAGCGCGCCGATTTCCTGGTTGGCGATCAGGTGCTCGCGCAAGGTGCGGCCGTGCCCGCCATACGCTTTTGGCCAAGTGATGCCGGCCAGGCCGGCGCGATACATCGCCGCTTCCCAGGCGATCTGCTCTTGCAGGCCGGGCGCCGAGAACGCCGCGCTGTCACCGCGAAAGCTCGCCGGCAGATTGGCGCGCAGCCAGCGACGCATCGCCACCCGATAGGCCTCGCCGGATAATTCTCCGGCCGTGGCGGTTACCGGCGGCTCTGTTTCAATGACTGTCATCGTGGATCTCTCGCTTTGGCTGTACCGTCGGGCGCCAGCCATGCATCGGCCGGACGCCCTTTCTTTCCGATCACTGCGACTTGAGCAGATCGCAGGCGCTGTCCGAGGCCGGACGCCATGCGTCCTCGGGGGCAATCGTCCCCGTGATCTCGTAATAGTCGAAGGCGTATTTGGACTCGGGCGGCGTCTTGATGCGGGCCACATAGAGCGGACGCATCACCTGCCCGTCGGCGCGAATGCTGACATCCTTCATTTCGAAGTCGTTGATCGGCGTGTTCTTCATCTGCTTCATCACGGCTTCGCCATCATCCGTTCCGGTCGCCGCGACGGCCTTCAGGTAATGCGTGATGGCGCTGTAGGTGGCGGACTTGGCCTCGTTCAGAATTTGCCCGCCGGACGCCTCGGTGAAACGCTTGGCAAAGGCCCGCGTCTCCGGCGTCATGTCCCAGTAGAACGGCGTGGTCAGGCGCACGTTCTGTAGGTCGCGCAGACCGATGCCGTGGGTCTGGCTGATCATAAGTCCAAGCGGCACCAGCAGCTGCTTCTGCGATAGGCCGAACTCCTGGGCCTGCTTGATGGCATTGCCGAAGTCAGAACCAGAATTGGCAAGCGCGATCGCCCTGGCGCCACTCGCCTGCGCCGTCAGCAGGAACGAGGAAAAGTCCGACGAGTTCAGCGGATGCAGCACCGATCCCACGACCTTGCCGCCGCCGGCCTTGATGAAGTTGGTGGCATCAGCCTGCCATCCCTTGCCGAAGGCATAGTCGACAGTCAGGAAGAACCAGGTGTCGACGCCCTGCGACAGCAGCGCCTTCACCGTGGCCTTCGGCTGCGCATAGGTGTCGACCATCCATTGCGTAGTCATCGGCGAGCACTTGTCGTTGGTGAAGAACGAACCCGCTGTCCCCGCCAGCATGTAGGGCTTCTTCCGCGCCTTCATGATGTCCTGCACGCCGAGCGCAATCGACGAGGCCGAGCAGCCGACGATGGCATCGACGCCTTCATTGTCGAGCCAGCGCAGTGCCACCGCAACGCCGATGTCCGGCTTGTTCTGGTCGTCGGCGACAACGAGCTCGATCTTCTTGCCATTGACCGCACCACCGAAGTCGCTGACCGCGAGCTTTGCCGCGGCCACCGCACCGGGGCCGCAATTGTCGGCATACGGACCATTCTGGTCGTTCATGATGCCTATCTTGATCACATCGCCGGACCCACCTTGGGCGCGCAGCGGCGTCGCCAGCATCAGCAACGCTCCCAGCATCACGGCGATTTCGAGGAGACGGGTATTGAGCTTCATCACAAAATCCTCCCAGCAATCATTGAGCCGACTTCGCGGTTCTTCTTGTTGTGTTCAGTGGTGCTGCTGCGTTGCCTTGCCCGCGTGTGGGATCAGCAGCGCATCGAGCGCGAGGGCGCCCTCGCCGTCCGCTTTCAGCAGCAGCGGATTGATGTCGATTTCCGACACGGAATCGGCATGCGCGACGGCAAAACGCGAGAGCGCCGCGATCGCTTGCGCTGCGGCCTTGAGGTCGGTGCGACGCCGCCCGCGCGCGCCGTCGAGAACGGCGAACGCCTTCAGCGACCTCAGCATCGCCATTGCTTGCGTCTCGCTCACCGGCGCCGTCTGCACGGCGGTGTCCTGTACGATCTCGGCAAAGATGCCCCCCAGGCCGACCATCACAACCGGCCCGAACACAGGATCGATCCGGCTGCCGAGGATCAACTCGGACAGGCCATTCGCCATGGGAGCAACGATCGTGCCGTCGATCACCGCGCGTGGCGCCTTCTCCGCAACACGCGCCAGCAACCGGGCATAGGCCTGCCGCACCTCTTCCTCGGAGCGAAGATCCATGACAACGCCGTCCACCTCCGTCTTGTGCGGCAGATCGGGCGAAGCGATTTTCAAGACGACCGGGAAACCGATCTCGCGCGCTGCCCGCGCCGCGGCCTCGGCGTCCGATACCAGCTGCTCGGCCAGCACGGGGATGCCGGCCTCCGCCAGCGCGCGCTTGGCGCCGAGCTCATGGCGGAACGCATCAGCCGCGAGCGGTGCAGCCCTCGCAATGGCAGGCCGGCTCACAGCCTTTGGCGCAGTCGCCAGCGCCTGTAATCGCGCCAGCGCTGCGACGATGGCGCAGCAGCCGTCAAAGCTCGCAATGGTGGGATAACCCATGGCATGCAGTTCGGCGAGCGCATCGGGCGGGCCCTCCACGCACAGAATGACGGGACGATCGGGGTACTGCGCGCGGATGGTGCGCAATGTCTCCATGTAAACCGAGCGCAGGCGCGGCATGTGCAGCGAGAACGGCAGCGGCAGCACGATCGCATCGGTGCGGTCGTCGGCCACGACCGCCGACAGAATCTTCTGCAGCATATCGGGCCGGCTGGACATCTGCGCGGTGGCATCGACCGGATTGCGCGCGGACGCAAATGGCACGAGATCGAGGATCGCGCGCTGAGTCGCCTCGCTCAGTTCCGGCAACGATAGGCCGACCGCCTGCGCGGCATCCGCAAGCAGCACGCCAAAACCGCCGGATGCCGTCACGACCGCAAGGCGCCGCCCCTTCGGCAACTGATCCGGCAACAGGATGGAGGCGGCATGACCGAGATCAATCAGCTCCTCGATGCTCCGCACCCGTACGGCGCCATAGCGCTCCAACAGCGCATTAAACACCGCATCCGATCCCGCCATGGCACCAGTATGGGACGCCGCCGCGGCTTGCCCGGCCTCTGAGGTGCCGACTTTCAACGCAATGACCGGCTTGCCGGCATCGCGCGCCTCGGTCAGTGCAGCGATGAGCCGGCCGGCATCACGGCAGGCCTCGAAGCAGCAAAGAATGACTTTGGTCGCGGGATCGCGGGCCAGCCAGGCAATACCGTCGGCGATATCGATGTCGCACTCATTGCCGGTGGTCATGAAACGGCTGATGCCGGCGCCGCGATCGCTCGCCATGCGCATGGTGTAGCTGCCGAGATTGCCGCTTTGCGAGACGATGCCGAGCGAGCCGGCGGCCGGCATGCTGTGCTCGAGCACGATCGAGAATGTTGCGATGGCCTTTTCGGGAATGCTGACCGCGCCGAGGCAATTCGGGCCGAGCAGCCGCATGCCGGTGCGGCGCGCAGCCGTGCGAAGCCGATCCTGCATCGCGCGCCCCTCTTCGCCCAGCTCGGCAAAGCCGGAAGAGAACACGACGACGCTGCGGACGCCGCGATCGGCGCACTGCTCGATCGCTTCGGGCGCCCGCTCGGCATCGACGGCGATGACGGCGAGATCGGGCGCCTCGGGCAGCGCGCCCACCGACGCGTAGGCCTGCAGCCCCTGCACCATCGCGGCCTTTGGGTTGACCGGATAGATCTTGCCCGCGTAGCCGTAGCGGCGCAACAGGTCCACCGGTCGGCCCCCGATCTTGGTCGCATCCTGCGATGCGCCGATGATCGCGATCGAGCGCGGCGCCATCAGCGCGTCGAGACCTTCTCCCGGCCGCATCGTCAGCGCCCCTTGAATACCGGCGCGCGCTTCTCAAGAAACGCCATGCGCGCTTCCTTGGCATCCTCGGTCTTCGACAGCGCCATCGTGATGTTCTGCTCGAAGCGATAGGCATCACGCGGCGGCATCAGCTCGACCATGTTGGCCGCATTCTTGGCGTACTCCATCGCAATCGGGCTTTTCGCTGCGATCTCACGCGCGATCTTCATCGCTTCGGGAATGAGATCTTCCTTGCTGGTACAGGCCTCGATAATGCCAAGGCGATACAGCTCGGCCGCGGAAATCCGGACGCCGGTGAAGAACATCCGGCGCATCAGCGAACGGCCGAACAAAGTGTTGAGCATCGCCGCACCGCCGGCGAGGCCGACATTGATCTCGGGCATGCCGAATACAGCCTCTTCGGACGCGTAGAAGATGTCGCAGGATGCCATCAGACCGAGGCCGGCGCCGAGCGCGACGCCGTTGATCGCTGCGATCACCGGCTTGGAGCACTCGCGAATGCAGTTGCCGGTCTCGCGGGTGATGCGGTTGTGATCATGGAATGCACCGACCTTGGCCGGGTCTGGACGGTCCTTGAGATCGGCGCCGCTGCAAAACACCTTGCCGTTGCCAGTGAGGATCGCCACGCGAACATCGCTACGTTCCGAAATCTGATCGAACACCGCGACGATGCGATCGCGCATCGCGCGGTTGAGCGCGTTCACCGGAGGGCGGTTCAGCGTCACGATTGCGATGTGGTCGGATACTTCGAGCGTCACGATGTCATCGGACATGGCTTCCTCCTGGCGCTTGCTTGATCTTGTTTCCGCGACCTCGGACGGCAGCTTCAAGCCACCTGACCGATCGGTCAGTCGATGTGCTGATAACACCAAGCTCGTGAGCTTGCAATAGCCGCGACGTTTGACCTGTTGACTGACCGATCGGTCGGGACGTAGATTTCGACCAAATCAAATGAAGGAGGAACCGCCGTGGCACCCATCAGCCGACGTCAGGCCGCAACGCTCATGGCCGGCGCTATCGTTGCGCCGTTTGCTGCACCTGTGATCGTCAGCGCGCGCTCGTCGCAAACCGTCTTCATCATCGTGCCCTATGCGAGCGGCGGCTCGATCGACAGCCTGATGCGCGCGATCGCCAAGGGCATGTCGGAGGCGCTCGATCAGCCCGTGCTGGTCGACAACAAGCCAGGCGCGAACGGCATCGTCGGATCGCAATATGTGGCGCGTGCGGCCAAGGATGGTTCGGTGCTCCTCGCCGGCGGCACCGGTCCGATCTCTCTCAACGTGCTGCTGCGCAAGAACTTGCCGTACAAGCTTGCGGATTTCGCATCCGTCGCCATGCTCTGCAATGGCCCGCTGTCGCTGACCGTGAACGCGAAGATGCCGGTCACGGATATGAAGAGTTTTGTCGGTTACGCCAAGGGTCGCGACAAGCCGATGTTCTATGCCACACTGGGACCGGGCAGCGTGACGCACCTGTTTGGGATCATGATGGGGAAATCGATGGGCTTTGCAGTTACCGACGTCGCCTATCGCAACAATCCGGCCTCGGTGATGGAACTGCTGTCGGGCGAGTGCGACCTCAACTTTGCGACGCCGGCTGCCGTGATCGAGCACGTCAAGGCCGGCAAGCTCCGCTTGCTCGCCGTTTCCTCCGACCAGCGCAGGCCAAACCTGCCTGATATCCCGACCTTTGCCGAGTCAGGCTATCCCGAGCTTTCGGCATCGTTCTGGACTGCGCTGCACGCGCCCGCTGGCACACCGCGCGAGGCGATCGACCGGCTGAACGCCGCCGCCAACGCGGCGATGCAAAAGCCGGAGATCGCCAGGCAGCTCGCGATCGACGGCCTGCAGGCCGATCTCGGGCCGCCTCAATTGCTCGAATTCCCAGCTGAGCAAGGATGCCGCCCTGTGGGGACCGGTCATCACGGCGCAGCACATCGCGCTTGATTGAAGGCAGGCGCCTCTAGCGCGCCTTTCGCCGGGGCGACTTCGGAGGCTCGATGGTTGGCGGCCCCGCATGACCGTCGGTCCGAAGGCCGTTGAATACCATGTCAAAAAAGATGTCGGCGATCTGCTCGGGTGTTGCCGATTTGTTGGGATTGTACCAGCGATGCATCCAATTCAGCGACGACAGGATCAACCGCCCCGTCATGGCAACGTCGAGCTTGCGGATCTCGCCGGCGTCGATCGCTTCCTGGATCAATCCGCGCAGAAAGTGCTCGAACCGGTCGCGGCGCGTCATCCGCTCCTTCTGCCGGTGGCGATCGGGATCGTTCCAGAAGGCGGTCGTCGATGCGATCCATGCCCAGCGATAGCGCCGGAAATATTCCGCGGTCGCAACCATGAAGGCCCGGATCTTCTGCGACGGCGGTCCGTCGGGAATCCGGTCCCGCACGAAGAGATACAATTCCAGCGTGGAGCCGACAGCGACGCGCGCGTAGATTTCATCCTTGTTGGAGAAGTGATGATACAGCAGCGACTTCGAGATGCCGCAGGCCATCGCGATGTCGCGCATCGAGGTGCCGTCATAGCCCTTGGTGGCGAACAGACGCCCGGCCTCGCTCAGGATCTGCAGGACGCGATCGGACGCCTCCGCCTGATTGGCGACCCCGTCCTTTGTTGTCGACAATTCAACCATCGAACCCGCAAATCTGGCCGGACATCTGGGCCGGCCGAATACTGATCTTCATGTGAAAACCAACGTAGTTTTTCGCTGACCGATCGGTCAAGTCCGCTCTGCAGAAGGGATCAACGAGGTGCTCCCATGAACGCGCTCCCGCGCATCACCCGTATCGGCAAGACCAGGGACCGGCTTGGCGAGAGCCCGGTCTGGGATGATCGGACCCAGTCGCTCTACTGGATCGATTCGCTCGCCGGACTGATCCGCAGGCTATTGCCTGCGACCGGCGCAATCGATGAATTCTCGGTGCCCGCCCCGATCGGATCGCTCGCGCTCGCGCATGACGACCGCGCCGTGCTGGCGCTGCGCCACGGCTTTGCGCATTACAATTTCAGCACGCGGGAATTGGCCAAGGGCCCCTCGATCGGCCTCGATCATCCGATGCTCCGCCTGAACGACGGCAAGGCCGACCCGTTCGGGCGCTTCCTGGCGGGCACAATGCACGGCGGGCGCGCGGAGGATGAAAAGCCGCTCGGCGGCCTGTATCGCGTCGATGCGGCGGGCGCGATCGAGCAGCTCGAAACCGATCTCGCCGTGACCAACGGCCCCTGCTTCAGTCCGGACGGCCGGATATTCTATCTTGCGGACACGGCACGACGTGTGATCTGGGCCTACGACTATCACCGCGACGGCCCGCTGCGGAACAAGCGCGTGTTCGCTGAGATGGACGCGCATGGCTCGGGCGGCGACGGCGCGACCGTCGATGCGGACGGCTATCTCTGGACCGTTCTGGTGCGGATCGGCGCCATTGCACGGTTCGCACCCGACGGAGCGATGGTGCGCAAGATCGAGATGCCCGTCCGGCATCCGACCAGCGTGACCTTCGGCGGCCCCGGTCTCGACGTGCTTTATGTGACCTCGATCTCGCGCAGCACCCATCTTTTCGATGACAGCCCGGACGCCGGCGGATTGTTCGCCGTCGAGAATCTCGGTGTGACGGGACTCCCTGCCCACAGGTTTGGCACACGCTGAAGGCGGCGCGTGGTGCTAGCCGGATCGCTTGATCAGCCGAGGCACGCTCTCGGCCATATAGTCGACGAACACCCTGATTTTTTCAGGCAGATAGCTGCTCTGCTGGAACGTGGCGTAGATGCCTTCGTCAAAGGTCGAGTTGGTGACGCGAAAGCCCGGCAACAGACGTACCAGCCTCCCGCTCTTCACTTCGTCCGCGACCGTGTAGTCGTCGAGCAGCGCAATGCCGTGCCCGCGCACCGCGAGGTCGCACAGGATGATGCCATTATTGCTGCTGAACGAAGACGGCACGACGATCTCGCGCAGCCTGCTCTTGCGCATGAACTTCCAGACCACATCGTCGGGCCCCATCCAGTAGGTCAGGCAATTGTGGCCGACGAGATCATCCGGTCCGCGCAACTTTGGCTTCCGCGCGACGTAGTCGGGTGACGCCACGAGGATGCGTTCGCTCCGCACCAGCCGGCGCTGCATCAGGCCTGGATCCTTGGGCGCGGCGATCTGGAAATCGATGTCGAACTCCTCCTCGCGAAGCTGGACGCGCCGTTCCGACAGCCGCAGTTCCACCTTCAGCTCCGGGTACAGCTCCTGGAACTGCGGGATCAATGGTGACAGCACCTTGATGCCGAACAGCGTCCGAGAGTGAACGCGTAGCGTCCCCCGCGGCGCGGTCTGCAGCGCGAGCGCTGCAGCCTCCGCGTCCTCGATCCCGTGCAGCACCTGCTCGGTGCGCTGGAAGAAGATCTTGCCGGCATCGGTCAATCCGAGATGGCGCGTGCTGCGGTTGAGCAATTGCACGCCAAGCTGCGCCTCGAGCTCGCCGATATAGCGCGACACGGATGCCGGCGAGAGCCCCGCGCGGCGTCCGGCCGCGGAAAAGCTGCCCTCGCGGACGGCAGCGACGAACAATTCCATGGCTTGGAGGCGATTCATCGACCTTTTCAGATTCTGCAAAAGACATGATCAGATTACGCCAATTGTTCGAAAAATCTCAAGTCGGTAGCCTGATGAGAACAGGTCGCAAAAGCGACTAGCCATTGGCGGAGGATGCATCCATGGAATTCGGCGTATTCATCTTGGCTCAGCAGCGCGGCTATCATCAAAGCTCGCAGCAGGTCATCCACAACGCTGTCGAACAGACCGTGGCGGCTGAAGAGGCCGGCTTCGATACCGCATGGTACGCCGAGCATCACTTCAACAATTACAGCCTGTGCCCCTCGCCGCTGATGATGGTGGCGCACTGCGCCGGCCTCACCAAGCGCATCCGGCTCGGCACCGCGGTCTGCGTGCTGCCGCTGTATCATCCGGCGCGGCTGCTCGGCGAGATCGGCTTTGCCGACACCGTTTCGAACGGCCGCCTCGATCTCGGCATCGGCTCGGGCTATCAGCAATTCGAGTTCGACCGCTTCGGTGTCGACCTCAAGGATTCGCACTCGCTGTTTGCCGAGTTCTACGACGTGCTGCATGCCGGCATGCAGGAGCGGATCTTTTCCTATGCCGGCCAGCACCTGAAGATTCCGCCGACCTCGATTGCCGTGCGCACCGTGCAGACCCCGATGCCGCCGATCTGGGTAACGTCCGGCCATGCCGAGACCCTCGGCCGCGCCATCCGCGACAACCACAATCTGTTCGTGACCGCTCTCCTCAATGGCACCGATGCCATCAAGGCACTGCGCGAGCGGCTCGAAGGCATTGCGGCCCAGGAAGGCCGGTCGATCGACGCCACCCGCTTCGGCTTCCTGCGCTGCGCCTATGCCAGCGACAATGACAGCGAGGTCACCTCCTATCTCGACAATGCCCGCTTCCAGCGCCGGCTCTCCGAAAGCCTGAAATTCCGCCGCGCCCAGAGCGACGACGGCTATCTGATCAAGGAACAGGCCGGGCCCAACGACATGAGCCTGGAGACGATGCGCAAGAACCTGCCGGTCGGCAGCGTCAATCAGGTGATCGACCGCATGCTGGAGGAAATCAGCATCCTCAAGCCGTCGCATATCGCGGTGCAGACCCAACTCGGCGACTTTGACCAGCGCACCATGCTGAAGCAGATCGAGCTGTGGGGCAGCAAGATCATCCCGGCGATCCGGAAGGAACTGCGCAGCGGCCGCAAGGATGCGAAGGTCGCCGGCGAAGCGGTGTCGGCTTGACGTCGGCAAGTCCGGAGGTGTTGGCCATGGCTCACCAGAAGTTTCCGCAAGGAACCGGTCGCCACTCGGTCGATGCGGCGGAGTTTCGTCGTGCCATGGGCAATCTGGCCGGCGGCGTCGCCATCGTGGCGACCGGCACGGATGCCGACCGGCGAGGGCTGACGGTCAGCTCGGTCACCTCGCTCTGCATGGATCCGCCCTGCCTGCTGGTCGGCATCAATGCGAGCTCCGAGACTCATGACGCGATCCTCGCCAATGGCAGCTTTGCCGTCAGCCTGCTCGGCAGCGGCCAGCAGGATCTGGCCCTGCGCTTCGCCGGCCGCGACGGCGTCAAGGGCGCCCAGCGTTTTGCGACCGCGCCCTGGGACCAGGGTCTGCTCGACGTTCCGGTGCTGCGGGATGCGATCGGCGCGGTCGAATGCGAGCTCTACCAACACCAGGCGGTTGGCACTCACGGCATCTTCATCGGCCGGATCGTGGCGACGCGCGGCGGCGACGGCGGCCCTCTGGTCAATTTCCAGGGCGCGCTGCGCACCCTGCTGCATTCGTGATAGAGACGGCGCGAAAGGGCAGAACCATGATCATCGCTTGCTCGTCCAACGAGGTCCGGCTGACCGAGCCGTCCGACTTCCGCAAGTTCAAGCTGGTGCTGAAAGGCAAAGCCGCCGCGCGAGCCGCCACGACGAGCGGAATCATCTTCGTCGATGACAGCAACGTGCTTGTCCCCATCGACCTTGCCCCGACACTGCCCGGACGCCCCGACGACAGGACGTGGGACGCGGCTTACGCCGACATGGTTGCGAAGGCTCGTGAGCATGGGTGGATCGAAACGACGAGCAATGCCATCCGAGCACATGTCGAACGCGAGCCCTAGCTTCGCGCCGTGATGTTTTTTTGGAGACCTTCACCAGGGAGGAAATCGGGGAACGGCTCAGGCTCACCGGGGCACGCACCATCGCAGAACGGTCGCCAACAATTTAACGACGTCCTCGCCTTGGAAACAACCTATCGCGAATGTAGCGCGAGGTCGGAGTCAATCTCGCGCCATGCGGCTTACGCCAAACTGCTCTATCGATCTCCTTCTTGTCGCCGACCTTCAAGCGCCCTGACACCTTCTTTGCCAGGAAAATCGCATCACTCATGCGGCGACCAGACCGGCGATTCTTCGCCTTCACTTCCTTCCAGAGTTTCAGCGGCCCAAGCTTCAGCTTGGGGAGCTCCTCCTTGATCTCACGACGAAGGCAGCGCCTGTCGCTCTCGCCGGCTCGCCGGCGGCCGCCTGGAAACATCCAGAGCCCGTCGCGCCTGCGTCTTACCATCAGGACGCGGCCTTTCTTTGCGACGACCAGCTTCGACGATTTCGCCATCACGACCAGTCCTGCTGCACCCGCTCTGCCAAGCTCTAGGCAAGATCGCGCTCATCTACGGGCAAATGATCGCCTTGATGATTCCATCTCGTCGCGCGACCTGTTGCTCGAAGGCGGCAGGCGTCTGGTCGAGCGAGAAGTGGTGCGTCGCCAGCGGCGTGAGCTTGACCTGCCCTCCCTGCGCAAGCGCGATGGCCCGCGGATAAACCTCCGGCATGCGACGCGAAAACTTGATCGACAAGCCCTTTCGGCGCGAACTCCGCACCGCTCAGGATGTACTGGTTGTTCTCGGGAATGCCGACGAGAACGAGCCGGCCGCCGATACGCGCACAGCGCGCCGCATGCTCGAAACCGTGCGATGAGTTCGGTCGCCTCGATCACCAGATCGACGCCGCGGCCTTCGGTGACGTCCGCGACCCCGGCGTAGCTACGGCACGCCACATCCGCGCCGAGGTCGCACGCCAGCGCAGTACGCTGCTCGACCGGGTCGATCGCAATGATCTTTCCGGCACCGGCGAGCCGCGCGAGTTGCACCAACAACACCCCCACCGGCCCGCAACCAAGCACCGCCACGGATTCAAGAAGTCGCGGACGCGCCAGGTCCATGGCGTGGATGGCGACGCCGAGTGTCTCCAGGATTGCTGCACCGGCCGGGTCGATGCTGTCAGGCACCAAATGCACGGCGGATCTCGGCACGCAGACAAATTCGGCCATGGCGCCGTTGTGGGGCGCATAGCCGAGGAACTTCACGTTGGGGCAAAGATTGGTATGGCCGCGGTGACACCATTCACAATGGCCGCAAGGAATGGAAGGATCGACCGCCACCAGCGCATCGGCCGACAGTCCCGCCTTGCGCGCCGAGTCCGGCGTGAGGACACCCGAGAATTCATGGCCCAGGACGAACGGCTTGACGCGCGTCGGGCCCGTCGTTCCACCCTCGAGGTAGGAATGCAGATCGCTGCCGCAGACACCGACCGCTTTGACGCGGACGATGAGATCGTCCTCCGCCACCGGCCTCGGTTCGGGAATATCGAGGACGCGGATATCGCGAATGTCCTGGAGCACCGCAGCGCGCATGTCGACGCCATCTCTCATTGAGCAATTGTCGTCCTTATATTACATATGTAATCATGACGTGACAAATGCTTTTGCACCTCTCCGGGACAGCACGGTGCGATCGCGCCAGGGTACGGATTTGACACTCGTTGCGAAAACGGGGCTATTTTTGCTTGTCGATCAGCTTCAGCGCGGCGACGGCGGCGTTCTCGTCCGTCACCAGGACCTTACCGATCCGGCCGCGTAGTACCGCGGCGATGATCGGCGCCTTGTTGAGGCCCCCGGCGATCAGCATCGAGGTCGGCACGCGCGCCAACTTTTCGAGCGGCAGCGCGATGGCGCGGCTGTTGATGCCGTGATCGATCGGCCGACCAGACTTGTCGAGAAATTGCGCGAGCACGTCGCCGACGGCGCCTGCGGCCCGCAAATGCTCGATGCGTACGTCCGGCGGCAGACCGTGCCGCACCAGCAGCGACCGCGGGGTCAGATCTCCCATGCTCAACAGCGCAAGATCGATCTGCTCGACGCTGTTCAGCACCTCCTGATAGACCTCCTGGGCCAGGAACGTATCGCGCGAGCGTCGGCTGCTGGCAAAAATCGGGGCGGCCAGATAGCTGCACTGGGCGTGCAGCCGGTGCGCGAGCTCGCCCGCGATTTCGAAGGTGTTGAGCTCGAGTCCGCGCGACAGGCCGCCCATCATGGAGACGATCGAGAGCTCGGGATAGTCCGCCGGCGTGACGTAGCGGATGGTCTCGCGCAAGGTAGCGCCCCAGCCGATACCGATGATACGCGGGCGCTTCTGCTCAAGGAATTTCGACAAATACGCTCCCGCCGCCATCCCGATCAGGCTTCCGACCTGCTCGGGGTTCTCCGGGGTCGGGATGACGACTGCGTCCTCGAGGCCGCACTCGCGACGCAACCGGTGCTCCAGCTCCGTGCAGCTCGCAAAGGCGGAGTTGAGGCTGATGTTGACGATGCCGGTCTGCCGGGCATCCGACAACATGCGGTTGACGCGCGCACGCGTCAGCCCCAGCCGCTCGCCGATCTCGGCCTGGGTCATGTTCTCCATGTAGTAGAGCCAAGCGACCCGCAGGATGGTTTGATCAGTCACGGCGCAGCCCCCCGCAGCGGCCTCAAGGCATAATCAGACGTCGAAGCATTTGAGGCGATCTTTCGGTGGTCGTCAAATGCGGGGCCATGCGGACGCTCGTCATGCGGCCTTCGCCCCCGGCACGCCGTCCTCGACCACAAAGGTCGTCAGCCGGCGTACGGCGCTCTTGACGTCCTTGACGTCGTCGAGCGCCTCGAATACCTACAGTGCAATGCCGGGTGTCGAGCTCGACGGTCGCATAGCCGCGCTTGTCGCCACGCGCATAGACGAGATGTTGATTTTCCGCCAGCGCCTTGCGCACACCGGTATCGCTCGGCCCGTCCGAGCTGATGGAGGTGCCGACGAACTCGGTCGCGATGGTCGGACCATCCGGCCGGGCAAAATCATGCTTCAGATCGGCGGTAAAGAAGGCGTGACGGTCGCCGCCGATCACGATCGGATTGCGTCGGCGAGGCGTGACGAGCGAATCAAGGAGACGACGGCGGGCATTGGGATAGCCGTCCCAGCCGTCCATCCAGAAATGCGCGCCATCGTCCCCTTCCCGCTTGTCCTGCGCCATCAATGTCTGCTGCGCGACGATCGTCCAGCGGCCGCGACAGTCGCGCAGGCGCGCATCAAGCCATTGTTCCTGTCGCTCGCCCAGCATCGTCCGCGCCTCGTCCGTCCGGCCTGCACAGTCGGTCGCCCAAGTCGGACGCCTGCTTCCGACACAGGCCGATGCCGAGCGATATTGCCGGTCGTCGAGCAGCAGCACGTCGAGCATGTCGCCGAAGCGATAGTGCTCGTAGATCGTGGCATCCGCGCCCCGTGGGCGGGCCGAAGGCGGCAGTGGCATGTGCTCGTAATAGGCCTGATAGGCTGCCGCACGGATCTTCAGGAGCTGGCCGGGATCGCGCACGGTGTAGGAGCGATCATTGGCATAGTCGTCCATCACCTCATGGTCATCCCAGACCGAAAGCCAAGGAAAGGCAGCGTGCGCCGCTTGCAGGTCAAGATCGCTCTTGTAGAGCGCGTAGCGGTTCCGAAATTCCTCCAGCGTCGTCGGGACCCCGACGCCGTGCTGGCGGACGTGGTGCGATCCCCAGGATTTCTCATAGATGTAGTCGCCGAGATGCACGACCAGGTCGAGATCGCGTGCGGCCATGTCGCGGTAGGCGGTAAAATAGCCTTGCTCGTATTGCTGGCAGGATGCGAAGGCAAAACGGAAAGGACGCCCGGACTCGGCCGGTGCGGTTCGAGTGCGACCGACCGGGCTAAGTGCCGGACCGGCGCGGAAGCGGTACCAGTAGACGCGATCGGGCCGCAATCCCGTCGCCTCGGCATGCACGGAATGTCCAAGCTCTGCGGTCGCACGCACGACGCCGCGGGAGGCGATGCGCGAGAAGGCCTCGTCCTCAGCAACCTGCCACTCGACGTCCACCGGAGCGTCCCGCATGCCGCCGCCTTCGAGAGGTTGTGGCGCAAGGCGGGTCCACAGGATGACGCCATCCTGTCGCGGGCATCCGGACGCAACACCGAGAGTGAACGGATCTGCACTGAAAGAGACCGGCGCTCCCCGTACGAACCCGGCCGGCGCAGCGAAGGCGACGCTCGCCAATGATCCCGCGAGAAAGCGGCGGCGGGCAATCATGGATGCGCGGGCGCGGTTGCGAGCTTGCGGCGAATGCTCACGGCGAGATCGGGCCGGTCGGTCGTGATCTGCCGCACTGGTTGGGCAAGCCAGTAGGCGATATCCTCCGGCTCATTCGTCACCCATGCGCCGAGACGCTCGGATCCCAGCACTTTGAGGGCGAGCGGCAGCGTGAGCCCCAGAAGCGATTTTTCAACCGCGACGATGCAGCCGGGAATGGCGGCAAATTGCGCCAGCGCCGACGCTATCCCGCCCATCATCTCCGCCGAACGGCGGTCGAGCGAGGCGAGCACCCGCGCCTCCGGCCATAGCCGGCGCACGGTCTCGATCACGCCCGGCACGAAGCAGGTGATGACGGCACGCCGTTCCAGACCCCGGCGCCTGATGTCGTCGATCAGCCGCGCCTCGAGACCCGAATAGGGATTGCCGAGCGCATCCGTCTTGATCTCGATGTGGAGCTCAAGCGTCGTTTCGACGAACACGTCGAGCACGTCGTCCAAGGTCGGAATGCACTCGTCGCCGGCGTCGCGAAGACGCGTCGCCGTCAAGCGTCTCAGGCTGCGCTCGCCAACCGGCCCGCTATCGAACGTGGTGCGGTCGAGCAGCGGATCATGAATCACGACCAGCCCGCCATCCGCGCTTTGATGGACGTCGAACTCGACCGCATCGACACCCTCCCTGCATAAGTTGCGGAAGCCCGTCAGGCTGTTCTCCGGCCAAAGATTGCGCGCGCCGCGATGCCCGGCGATGAAAACCATGATCGATCCCTACTTGCTGCTGTCGATAAGACCCTTGATGAACCAGCGCTGCAACAGCAGGACGACCAGCGCCGGCGGCAACATTGTGAGGAGCGCGCCGCTCATGGCGATGTTCCAGGCCGGCTCGCTGTCGGAGCGCGGAATCAGCCCCTTCAATGCAATGACCGCTGTGGCCATGTCCTTGTCGGTCGTGAACAGCAACGGCCAGAGATACTCGATTCCAGCCGAACAGGAACAGGATGATGGCGAGCGCCACCATGTTCGGCACCGACAGCGGCAGCAGGATGCTCCAGAAGAAATGCAGCGGCGACGCACCGTCCAGCCTCGCCGCCTCGCACAGCTCGTCTGGCACCGTCAGGAAGAATTGCCGAAACAGGAAAGTGGCGGTGGCCGAGGCGATCAGCGGCAGGATCAGCCCGGGATAGGTGTTGACCATGTTCCATTCGAGCGAGATCGCGATGTCGTGACCGCTGATCCGACCCCACAGATCCGCCACATGCAGGGTGTCGACGAGCCATTGCAGAGGCAGTGCTGCATTGGCCACGGCTTCGAAGGTCGGCACGATCCGAACCTCGATTGGCAGCATCAGCGAGACGAAGATGAGCCAGAATGCGAGCATTCGGTAGCGGAATCGAAAGTAGGTGATCGCGAAGGCCGACAGCAGCGATACCGCGATCTTTCCGGCGGTGATGCCGAGCGCCACGACGATAGAGTTGGTGAAGGTGCGGCTGAAATTGCCCTTGCTCCACGCCAATTGCAGATTGTCGAAGAACTGGCTGCCCGGGAGCCACGGCAGCGGCACCTTCTGCACCTCGGCGACCGTAAGCGAGCCCGCTACGAACGCGAAATACAGCGGAATGCAGACCGTCAGCGCACCGGCGATCAGGATCGCGTGGCAGACCATGCTAAGGACCGGTGAGCGCTCGACCATACTGCTAAACTCCGTAATTGACCTTGCGGTCGAAGTAGCGGAACTGCAGCAGCGTGCAGATCAGCGCGAAGCTCATCAAAAGAACCGATTGCGCGGCCGACGAGCCGAGGTCGAGATTGACGAAGCCATCGACGAAGACTTTGTAGACCAGGATGTTGGTTGCGCCGGCCGGACCGCCTTTGGTGACGGCATCGATGATGGCGAAGGTTTCGAAGAAGCCATAGATGAAGTTCATCACGGTGAGAAAGAAGATGGTAGGCCCGAGCATCGGCAGCGCGATCGAGACGAAGCGCCGGATCGGACCGGCGCCGTCCACCGCGGCGGCCTCCGTGAGCGATACCGGCACCGCGAGCAGACCCACGACCAGGAAGATGTAGTCGTAGCAGATGTGCTTCCATGACGCTGCGAGTGTAACCAGGATCAGTGCGTCGGTCGGATTGAGGTTGGGATCCCAGGCAATGCCGAACCCGTGCAGCACCTGAGCGAGCGGGCCAACCGCCGGATTGAACAGGAAGGCCCACAGGATACCGGCGATCGCGGGCGCAATCGCATAGGGCAACAGAATGATCGTGCGATAGATCGAACGACCGCGCACGATCCTGTCAGTGGCAAAGGCGAGCACCAGCGCGCTCCCCAGCGTGAGCACGTTCTGCCCCACCGTGAACCAGAACGTCACCGCGATCGACTGGCGATACTCGGTACTCGCAAACAGCATCTTGAAATTGTCGAACCACACGAACTGGACGCTGGTTCCAAAGGGATCACTGAGCAAGACGGATTGCATCAGCGCCCGCAGCGACGGGATGAAGAAGAAGAACAGTAGGATCAGCAATTGCGGCAGCAACAGCAACGTCGGCAGGCCGGGGCCATCGCCGAAATTGGCTCGCTTCAGTCCTGCCTCTTGCTCACGGCGCCGCGCCTTTGCGGGCGCTCGGGATCCGCCAGCCGTCGCACCGGTCCCGACCTTGGACTGGCCGCCCCCGTGCCTTCTCTGAAGCACGGGTGCGCGCCCATCACGCCAAGGAATGGATAGTCGTAAAGTCATGGACGCTCGGTTTCCGAAGTCTTCCCGGCGTTGAGCTTCTCGAATTGCCGCAAGATCTCGTTGCCTCGCTTGACCGCGTCATCCATCGCCTGTTGCGGCTGCTTCTGACCGGCAAAGACGGCCTCCACCTCCTGGCGCTGGGCCAGCATCGTCTGCACGAAATTGCCGAAGCGGAAGCCGCGCGAGTTCTCATTCGGCGTGCCACGCGAGAGCTGTAGCACAGCAATTTCTCTGGTCGGGTGATCCTTGTAGTAGCCACGTTCCCACGCAAGCGCATAGGCCCGGTTCGTGGCGGGAACGTAGCCGGTTGCGCCATGCCACCACACCTGGGTTTCCGGCTGGGCGACAAAGTTCAGAAAGGCCGCGACGGCCTCGTATCGATCCGGCGTGTGGCCCTTCAGGACCCAGATGGCGCCGCCGCCGATGGTGCTGTTGAGGGGCGGATTGACATCGCTCTCGTGCGGCAGGAAGCTGGCGCTCCAGTTGATGGTCGCATTGCGCTCGATATTGCCGTGCGATGCGGTCGAATTGACGAACGTCGCGCACCGTCCCGACGTGAACAATTGTTCTGGGCTGAAGCCCTGGCCCGCGATCTGCATCACGCCGTCGTCGAGCCACTTCTTCAAGCGCGCGACTTGCGAGACCACCTTGGTTTTGTTGTAGACGAACTCGGTCCCAAGCCCGTCAAAGCCGTTTGCGAGCGTGCCGTAAGGCTGGTTGTTGATGGCGCTGTAGTTCTCAAGCAGGCTCCAGTAGAAATCGCCGGGCAGCACCGTGCCGCATTCGCTAATCCCCTTGGACTTGATGGTGTAGAGCTGCTTCTCCAACTCCTGCCAGGTGTCGGCCGGCTTGTCGAAACCGGCCTTCTGGAAGTGATCCTTGTTGTACCAGAAGATCGGCGTCGACGAGTTGAAGGGCATCGCCGACATCCGACCCTTATAGCTCCAGAAGCTTGCCACGGGCTTGATGAAGTCCGAGAAGTCGATCTTGTAACCCTTCTGGTCCATCAAGTCCTGTACGGGTACTACGGCCCCCGAGAGCAGCATCGTCATGTAACCGCGCTCGGCGATCTGCACCATTTCCGGTGGCCGCTTGGCGCGATAAGCGGCGATCACCCCGTTGGTCACCTCGTCATAGTTGCCCTTGGCGACGGCGACGACGGTGTATTTGTCCTGCGATGTGTTGAACTTCTCGACAAGCTCATTGAGCCGGTCGGCCAGGACGCCGCTCATGGCGTGCCACCATTGCACCTCGACCCGCGCCTGTACCGGACCGACCAATGCCAACGCGCCGAACAAGGCCGCAATGAATGCGACTTTCCTACCCATAGGCAGCCCTCCCTGGCCGGGCAGGACGCCCGGCTTTTACATTTGTATTCCTATCATGACATATGTGTCGCGATGATGAAAGAGGGTCGGCTCGCGCCGGGCAGCTTTCGCCCGGCCTGGCGCGGGCACAGGCGAATTAGATAAAGCTTGCAAAGGCGTCCCGTTGCGCCGCTGTCAGATGCAAGCCATGTTTGGTACGCCGATCCAGAAAGTCCTGAGGCTCTCTGGCCCACTCGCTCTCGCGTAAAAACGTGGCCTCACGTTCGTAAAAGTCTCCACCGAAATGCCGACCGAGATCGGCCGAGACGCGGGCCGAACCAAGCAGTTCGCGCGCCCGCGTGCCATACAGGCGCGCATAATGGTGGATCAGCTTGCGCGGAAGGTCGGAATATTCGCCTGCCAGCTGGACGATGAAGGCATCGAAGTCACCACCGATGTCGCCGCCGGGCAGCGGCCTTCCCGCCGTCCAGCCCGGCGACATCTTCGGAAACCATGCCTCAAGTCGCTGCAACGCATGCTCCGCGAGCCGACGGTAGGTCGTGATCTTGCCACCGAAGATCGAGAGCAGCGGCGGCACGCCCTGCTCGCCGTGAACCTCGAAAACATAGTCGCGCGTCACCGCAGACGGGTTTTCGGCATTGTCGTCATAGAGCGGCCGAACACCGGAAAATGCATGGACGATCTCCTGCTCCGACGGGGGGACACGAAAGTAACGGCCCAACACGCCGAGCAGATAGGCGATCTCGGTGTCGTCGATCTCGACGTCCTCGGCGCGGCCATCATAGGAGATGTCCGTCGTGCCGATCAGTGCGAGGTCTTTCTCGTAAGGATTGACGAAGATGACGCGACGGTCCTCGTTCTGGAGCAGATAGGCCTGCGCTCCGCTCCAGAATTTCGGCACCACGATATGGCTGCCCTTGACCAGCCGCACATTGTGCGACGAATTCAGCCCGACGACATCTTGCACAACGTCCTGGACCCACGGCCCCGCCGCGTTGACCAGCGCGCGCGCCCGGACGGTGTGCCTGCCGCCGTCATCCCCCTGCATCTCCAGCTGCCATGCGTCACCTTCCCGGCGCGCACTTAGGGCGCGGGTGCGGGGCAGGATGATGGCGCCGTTGCGCGCGGCATCAACCAGATTGAGGATCACGAGCCGTGCGTCATCGACCCAGCAATCCGAATATTCAAAGCCGCGCCTGAATTCGGAGCGCAGCGGCGCGCCCTCCGACGCATGCGCGAGATCGAGACCCCTGCTCGACGGCAGCCGCTTGCGGCCGCCGAGATGGTCGTAGAGAAACAAGCCGGTGCGGATCAGCCAGGCCGGCCGCTGCTCCGGCGAATGCGGCAGCACGAAGCGCATCGGCCAGATGATGTGCGGCGCGGACGCGAGCAGCACCTCGCGCTCGATCAAGGCTTCGCGCACCAAGCGAAATTCATAATATTCAAGATAGCGCAAACCGCCGTGAACGAGCTTGCCCGAGCGCGACGAGGTGCCTTCGGCGAAGTCACCCTTCTCGCATAGCAGGACCTTCAGGCCGCGGCCCGCCGCATCGCGCGCGATGCCGGCTCCGTTGATGCCACCGCCAATAATCGCGATGTCGACCAGCCCATGATCCCTGCCCGCGTGCGGCGCAGCCTGCGTCATCACGTCCTGCTGCGCTTCTTCTCGATCCGTTGTCGCGCGGCCGCCCTTGCCGATGCGCCTGCCTTACCCGGCTTTGCCTTCGCCGTCTTGGATTTGGGCTGCTGGAGACCGTAGGTCGAGAAGCCCTTCGCCGTGTCGGCGATCTCCGCTTCGCTGAGAATGTGCGGCGATCCCAATGCCAGCGAGAGGTAATATTGGCGTGCGATGGTCTCGAGCTCGACCGCCAGCCACATCGCCTTGTCGAGGTTGGCGCCCACCGCGATCATGCCATGATTGGCCAGCAGGCAGCCGTTGCGGCCTTCGAGCGCGGCGAGCGCCAGCTCGGATAATTCCGCCGTGCCGTAGCGCGCGTAGCCGGCGCAGCGGATGTCATTGCCCCCGAACGCTGCCATCATGTAGTGGCACGCCGGGATCGGCTTGCGCGCGATCGCAAGCACCGTCGCGTAGGTGGAATGGGTATGGACGACGCTGCCGACGTCGGGACGGCCGCGCATGATGTCGAGATGGAAGCGCCATTCGGTCGACGGCTGCAACGGCCCATCCCAGGAGCCGTAGTCACTTTCAAGCGGCATCGAGGCGATCATCTCCGGCTTCATCGCGTCATAGGGCGTCGCCGATGGCGTGATCAGCATCCGATCCTTGTACCGGGCGGAGATGTTGCCTGACGTCCCCTGATTAAGCCCTGAAGCGTTCATCCATCGGCACTTGGCGATGATCGCCTCGCGCAACTGTCGCTCCTCACGGGTCATGGCAAGATACCTTTCGTCTTCAGCACGGATTGAGTGGCGGCTCGCCGGCGAGATAGCGGCGAACCTCCTCGGCTGCCTGATCGGCAGCAATGGTGACGGTGCGCAACGAGGCCCCCGCAATGTGGGGCGTCAGCGTGACGTTGGGCAGCTGCAGGAGCGGCCAGTCGGCCGGCACCGGCTCCACGGCAAAGGTGTCGAGCATGGCCCCGCCGAGCCGCCCGGTGGAAAGCGCCTCGTAGAGCGCCGTGTAGTCGACCAAGGGCCCGCGCGCCGTATTGATGAAGATGGCGCCCGGCTTGACCTGCGCCAACGCCGCGCGATCGATGAAGCCGGTGGTCTCGGCGGTCACCCGCGCATGCAGGCTGATCACGTCGGCGCGCGCCAAGAGCTTGCTCAAGCCGACGTGCTCGACGCCGTCATTGCGATCTTGCACACTGAGCTGGACGTATGGGTCCGCCACCAGGATCCTACAGCCGAATGCCTTGAGCAGTTTCACCACGCGGGTGCCAATCGCGCCATAGCCGACGATGCCGACGGTCATCTCGCCGAGCTCGCGCCCGGTGCGATCGGCGCGGTAGAGATCGCCACGCCATTCGCCGCCGCGTAAGGATTCGTGCCCGCTGCGGATCAGGCGCGTTTCGGCGAGAATGGCGCCGATGGTGAACTCGGCCACAGCACTGGCATTGCGGCCGGGCGTGTTGACCACGAGCACCTTGTGATCGCGCGCTGCCTGCATGTCAATGTTGACCGGACCGCCGCGCGACACCGCAATGAACTTAAGCTTCGGCAGCCGCTGCAGCATCGACCGCGAGATCGGCGCGAGATGCGTGACCAGCAGCGCGGCGTCGCCGATGAAATCCGCGACCTCGTCGGGGTCGCCCATGAACTCCTTCAATCCGTCGAGCTTGGAGCCGGCATAGCCGTGCTCCATCGGCTCGTCCGGCCAGGGCTGCTCCAGGATGCGGATGTCGATGCCGTTGCTGCCGCAAGCCGCCGTGATCCGTTCGGCAAAGACGCTCGGCAGCATGAAGCGGTCACCGACGATGGCAATGATCTTAGGCATGACCGGCTCCCGCACGCACGGCCGCGAGTTGCTTCCAGACCGGCCGCGCCGCGAGCCTGGCCTCGAGATAGGCCGGAAACAGCCGCGCATAGTGCGACGCCAAGACCGCATCCGGCGTTTGCGGCGCGGCGAGATACGGCCGCACCCACACATCCGCACAGGCCGCCATGTCCGGATAGAGGCCGGTCGCCACTGCCGCGATCATGGCGGCGCCCGCAGCTCCCGCTTCGCCGCGACTACAGACACGAACGTTGCATTCCAGCGCAGCACCGAGGATCGCGCCGAGCGCCCGGCTTCGCGCCGCGCCACCGGTGATGCGCACGTCCCGCGGCAGCGCGCCCATCGCGGCGTAGCAATCACGGGCGGCGAAGGCGAGCCCTTCCATGACCGCGCGCATCAGATCCCAATAGCCGTGGCGTGTGCGCAAGCCCAGGAATTGTGCGCAGGCTTCATGGGCGACGAATGGGCCGCGCTCGCCGGCATCGGAAATGAAGGGATGGAATAGGAGCTCGCCGGGCCGCGCCTCGAGCACGTGGTCGTCGAGTCGACGGATCAGGTCGGCGCGCGAACGCGTAATGCCCTCGGCGGCGAGCAGGTCGCGCGCGAGGTCGAGGAGCCAGTCGATGTTCAGCGTCGCCGCCATGTTCGATTGCATCTGGGCATAGTGACCGGAGACCGGAAACGGCATGGTATAGCCGGTCGCCTCGGCGTTGAGGACCACCGCATCGGCGCTTGGCGCCAGCCGCATATGCATGCCGGTCGATCCGATGATGGTGCAACCGACATCCGGCGCCGGATCGTAGAGCCCGGCCCCCAGCGCGTTGCAGATGACGTCGACATAGCCGAGCGAGACCGGAACGCCCTGCGGCAGTCCGATCTCGAGCGCCGCGCTGGCATTCAGCGGATGCGTAGTCACGACGCCGTCGACGACGTCCGGAAACAGGGCCATGCAATCGGTGATACCGATCAAGCGCGCCGTTTCCGCGTCAAAGCGGCGCTTGCGGAAATCGCCGCAGGAGAACGTCGCCTCCGACGGATCGGTCGCACGCTCGCCGGTGAGCAGGAAATAGAGCCAGTCCTTGCAATGAAAGGCCGTGCGGGCGCGCGACAGGCTGTCGGGCGCATGCGCCTGCAACCAGGCCAGTTGCGGCCCCTGCTGGCAGGCGTTCAGCCCCGAGCCGGTCCGCCGATAGAGCGCCGCATTGCGCTCGCTGGCGCGGATGTCCCCGACGAGACTGGCAGCACGCGAGTCGAGCCAGAGCAGGGCCGGCGCGACGGGATGCCCATCATCGTCGATCAGCCAGGTGCCATCGCCCTGCCCTGTCACCGCGATGGCGGCGAGCCGTGAGGCAAGATCGGGTATCGCCGCTCCCAGACCGCGCAGTGCGGCGATAGTATCGTTCCAGGTCCGCGCCATGTCCTGCTCGACATGTCCGCCGGTCGACGTCGTGTAGCTGTTCGGAAGCGCGTATTCGCCGAGCTGCCGGCCATCGCGCGTGAACGCGACCGTCTTGATCAAGGACGTGCCGGCATCAATGCCGATGATGACGTCGCGACCCGGCTCGGTGCTCATGATCAAGCTGCCTCCGCGTGGCGAATGCAGTTGCCGTCGGCGCCGAACACATGAAGGTGCCGCGTCTCCAGCGCGAAGGGAATAATGTCTCCGGGTCGCGCGGCGATCTTGTTCGGCGTCACCGCGATGAGGAGACGGCCCTCGCGTTCGCCTGCGACATGCGACTGGTCGCCGAGCCACTGGTTTGAGACGACGCGCACGCGCACATCCCCGTGGCCGACGGAAATCTTCTGCGGCCTGATGCCGATCCGGACACGCGGGCTCTGCTCGAGCGCGCGGCCCGCGGCCGGGTCGAGCGTCCGCCCGTCGAGCTGGAACGCGACATCCGGGCCGATCGAGAGACGGAAGCCGCCATCGGCGCGAGCGACTTCGGTCTCGAGCAGGTTCATCGGTGGCTCGCCGATGAAGCTCGCAACGAACAAATTCGCGGGATGATCCTTCAACTCCCGTTCGCTTGCGAACTGCTGAAGCACGCCGTCTTCCATGACTGCGATACGGTCGGCGAGCGCGCTCGCCTCGGTCTGGTCATGGGTGACGAATATCGCCGTCATCCCCCGCTCGGCAAGCAGCCCCTTGATCCGGCCGCGCAGCACCGCGCGGAGCTGCGGCTCGAGCTGGCCCATCGGCTCGTCCAACAGATACAGATCGGCGTCGCGCACCAAGGCGCGCGCCAGCGAGACGCGTTGCTGGCTGCCCCCCGGAGATCGAGCGCGGATAGCTGTCGAGAATGTCCTCGATTTCCACCAGCCGCGCGATCGCTTCGACCCGGCGGGAAACCTCGCCATGCGAGAGCTGCTGCGCCTTCAAGGCGAAGGCGATGTTTTCGCGAACGGTGAGCGGCGGGTAGAGCGAATAGCCTTCAAAGGCCATCGCCACCTTGCGCCTCGCCGGCGGCAATTCGTCGATTCGGCGCTGGCCGAGCGTGATCGTCCCCGAGGTGACGCTCTCGAAGCCCGCGATCATCCGCAGGGTCGAGGTCTTGCCGCAGCCCGACGACCCCAACAGCGCGACGATCTCCCCCTTGTCGACCTCCATATCCAGCGCGCGCACGGCGTGAACCGGCGGCTTGCCGCGGCTCTGGTAGACCTTGTCGACCTTCCTGATCTCCAGCACGCCCATGCTCACAGCGCTCCCATCATGCGGCCTGCCGCCGAGGCGACAGGTCCAAACGCAGGCCTGTCGTGCGGTCAAATAAGAGAGCCGCCTCCGGCGCGAACCGAACGAAGACGCCATCCTCCGCACTTGCCATGGCGAAGTCCTGTGGCAGGGCGGCCAGCCATTCGGTCCCGTCGGAGAAGCGCAGAAGCAGCACGGCTTTCTCGTGCATCGGTGTGATGGCGACGATGCGCGCCGGAATGGCATTTTCGCTTGGTTGGCGGGTGATGACGAGATCATCCGGGCGCACACCAAGCCAGCACGCACCATGATCGACGGCCGCGCGATCGGCGGCATCGAGGCGAACGAACGTCCCCGCCACCTCCGCACCGAGACCGCCCTGCGCCGCGGCCGGCTCGACCTCTGCCAGATTGATGCTGGGATCGCCGAACAGGCGCGCGACGGCAACGGATGCCGGCCTGGCATAGATCTCCTCGGGACGCGCGACCTGCACCAGATGCCCGTCAACCAGGACCGCGATCCGGTCGGCGATCGCCATCGCCTCCCGATAGTCCTGAGTGACATAGAGAACGGCGGCCGAGCTCCGCCGGAGCAGGCTCGGCAATTCGAGCCGCATTTCGTAGCGAAGCTTGGCATCGACGTTGCGCAAGGGATCATCGAGCAGCAGCGCATCGGGATTGCCGATCAGCGCGCGGGCAAGCGCGGTGCGTTGCTTCTGCCCGTTCGACAATTCGCGGGGCATGTGGCCAAGCACATGCTCGATCTTCAGAAGCCGGCTGATCGACTTGACCCGGCTCGCGACTTCGGCCGCGCCCGCCCTGGCACGCAAGCCGCTTGCGATGTTGGCCTGCGCACTCATGTGAGGAAACAGGGCGAAGTTCTGGAAGGCCATGCCGATCCCGCGCTGCTCGGGCGGCGCCCCCACGATCGATTGACCGCCGACCAGAATGTCGCCTTCGTCCGGTTCGAACATGCCGGCGATCATGCGCAAGAGCACGGTCTTGCCGCTGCCGGACGGGCCGAACACCGCGACGATCTCGCCGGGTTCGACGGCCAAGGAAACATCCTCGGCGCAGCGGACCGGGCCGAATGACTTGCCGACGGCGTTGAGTTCAAGACGCGCCATGGCCTCAGCCTTTCACCGCACCGAGCGACAACCCCTCGACCAGATAGCGTTGCGCGTAGAGCGCGAGCAAGAGGGTCGGCGTGACGGAGAGCACGATCGCGGCTGCGATCTGGCCGTACTGAATGCCTGAGGCGGTGACGAATGCCAGCGCACCAACAGTCACTGGCTGCTTGTCGGCCGAGGCCAGGATCAGCGCGAACACGAAATTGTTCCAGCAGAAGATGAAGGAGAGCAGACCGGCCGCCGCGATGCCGGGCCCGGCGAGCGGCACCGCGATCCGTGTGAACGCCTCGCGCCAGGTATGACCGGCAAGACGATAGGCGTGCTCGATGTCCGGACTGATGTCTTCGAAATAGCCGCGCACGATCCACAGGATCAGCGGCAGTGCGATGAGCTGATAGACCCAGACGATGCCGAAATACGTGTCGTTGAGCCCGAGCTGCTGGTAGTAGAGCGACAATGGCAGCAGCACCAGCAGCGGCGGGGCGAAGCGAAACGACAACAGCGTGAATGCGATGGTTTCACCGAGCCGAAACTTGAACCGCGCAAAGGCGTAGGCCGCGGGCACGCCGAGCAGCAAGGCAAGGACCACGGCCGCGCTCGACAGCGCGAAACTATTCACGAGGTTGCGCATGAACGATATTTCGAGATTGCCGGCGGCGGTCCGGAGCTGTCCTGAAATCAGCGCCTGGTAATTGGCGAGCGTCGGCTCGAAGAGGATGCGCGGCGGAATCCGCAGGATCTGCTCATTGGTCTGGAACGACATCAGGAAGATCCAGACGATCGGAAACATGAAGAAGACCAGCACAAGCGCGAGCGCGACGCCGCGGAAGATACGACCTGCGAGACTGGAATGATCCATCGCCGTCTTCCCGTCCCTCACGCGTGGCCGTGGGCGCGCGCCCGCAGCCGCAGCCAGTTCTTGATGAAGATGTTCGAGAGGATATTGGTGATCAGCCACAGGATCATCAGCAACGCCGCCGAACGTCCGACATTGGTATATTGAAAGAATTCGAGATAGGCCTGGACCTGGAACACCATCAGCCGATCGCCGGGGCCGCCTTGTGTCATCGCGTAGACGATGTCGAATTGCTGGATCGAATCCAGCAGGCGAAACAGCGAGGCGGTGATGATGTAGGGCGCAAGCATCGGCAGCGTGATGCGGAAGAAGACAAAGCTTGCCGGCACGCCGTCCAGCGCCGCGGCTTCGAACGGCTGGCGCGGCAGCGAGCGCAGGCCCGCCAGGAGCAGGATCATGATGAAGGGCGTATAGACCCAGACATCCACCAGCACCACCGTGAACAATGCAGTCGACGGATCGGATGCCCATTTGAAATCATGCACGCCGAACAGGCTCACGAGATAGGATAGGATGCCGAAGCTCGGGTTGGTCATGAGCTTCCACATCAGCGCGGCGATCGCGGGCGCCGTCATCAGCGGCAACAGCAGGACGATCGACACTGCATTATGGAAGCGTGTGGGACGCCGCAGCAGCAAGGCGATGCCGAGGCCGAGCAGCAGTTCGAGCACCACTGTCAGTGCGGTATAGATGAGCGAGATGCGAAGCGTATTCCAGAAGGCGGGGTCGGAAGAAAATCGATGTAATTGTCGATCCCAATGAAGCCGCGCAGATATGGCAGGTTCAGGCGGTAGCGCTGGAGCGAATAAACTGCCGCCGTCACGAAGGGAACCAGGATGGCGATGCAAACGAGCAGAGCCGGCAGGCTCAGCACATAGGGCAGCATCCGCCCGCGCAGCCTCGTGGCGCGGCGCGGTAGCACATTCGTCTGGGACAATTGGACCATGCTCATGACGATACCGGATCACGCATTGGCTTCAACACCGCCGGCCCGGATCGGATAGGCGTTCCGAACCGGCGGGTTGGCGTGGCGCGGAGGAATCGGGCACCACGCGAGGCGTCGATGGCGGCAAAGTCAGCCAAGGCCTGCCTGCTTGAGCTGACGATTGATGCTGTCGGCTAGCTTGTCGAGCCCCTCGTCTACGCTGACCTCCTTCGCCACCATCTTCTGGAGCGAGGCGGCCCATTCCGTCGTCAGGTCGAAGAACAACGGCTGGGCCGTGAAGTAGATCTTGGCACCCGGCGACGACAGATCATGCTGCTCGAGATAGCCCGGATAGGACTTCGCGATGCGGTCACGGAATTCGCTGTCCTTCCACACCGACGCGCGCACCGGATTGACGAAATCCATCTTGCGGGCTCCGAACAGATCGTGCTCGGTCGAGGCTGCCCATTGCATGAACAGCCAGGCCGCGTCCTTCTGCTTGGAGAAGCTGGAGAGCGCGAGCGACCAGATCCAGACGTTCGGCGTCGGCGCCTTGGCGGCCGGATTTGCCGCGAACGGCGCGTAGCCGAGATGACCCCTCTCCTTGTTCTCGCCACCGTTCATGAAGTAGCCGAGAATATCGGCGTCGAAGATCATGCCGGAGGCGCCGGCGCCAAGGTCCGTGCCGACCTGGTACCAGGTGTAGGTCGACCAGTTCTTCGGCCCAGAGGTCTGGATCATCTTGACCCATTTCTCGTGGAACTCCTTGGAGGCCTTGGTGTTCATGGCGGCCTTCGGCTTTCCGCCTTCCATCACGAAGTCCTTCTGGCCGAAATTCGAGTAGGCCGAGAGAATCCGGGATGGATCGTGGCCCAGGAGCGTGAGCCGCGGACGCCGACGCCATAAGGCCCGCCTGCATCCTTGGTGATCTTGGCGGCGACATCGAGCATCTCGTCGAGATTCTTCGGCGGCTTGACACCAACCTTGTCGAAGATGTTGCGGTTGTAGGCGATATTGTTGAGCTCATAACCCCAGGGAATGCACCATTGCTTGGCCTTGCCCGAGCCGAGCTCGGAGCCGGCAACGCCGTCCCACGCCGTCGAGGACCGAAGGCCGGGAAGCACGTCGTCCCAAGCAAAGGCCGGGTTAGTCTTTGCGGGGTCCTTGATATAGGCGTTGAGATCCTCGATCCACCCGGCCGGACCGTAGGTCCAGGTCATGTAGGCGCCGGTCATGAAGGCGTCGTACTGGTCCGATTTCGAGGACAGCGCCGCGGTGACCTTGTCGAAATAGACATCCTCCGGGAAGATATCGTAGGCGACGTTCATCCCCGTAAGCGACTTGAAGGCTTCGATATCGCCAATCATCGCATCGACGTAGGGATGCTTGTTCAACAGCAGCTTGACGGTCTTGCCGCTATAGGCCTTCCAATTGAAGTCCGCCGCCATGGCCCGCGACATCGCGGCGACGTAGGCGGAGTTGGCGGCAACGCCGGCGATGCCGAGCTTTGCGGCACCATCCAGCAGATCACGCCGGTTGATGCGTTTGGCGGCGTAGGAATCGAATAGATTCTTCTCGCGATCGTGCATGAGCAACCTCCCGTTATGAGCGTTTACTTTCCCTTCCGACCTTTATTCCTGGTCTTGGTAGTCTTGCCGGATGTTGCCTCCGGCTTTTCCGTCGCGAGGGCCTGAGCGGTCGCCTCGTCGATGATGAGACCGTGCAGGAGACGGCTGCGCAGCACCGCGCGCAGAGCCGTGACCTTGGCCAGCCCGCCGCCGATGGCGACGATGCGATGCTTCCTGAGGTCTGCCGCTTCCATCGAGGTCGCGCGCGCCGACAGGTCGATGTCGAGCACTTCGCCATCGGCGTTGAAAAAATGTCCAAGCAGGTCGGCGCAAGCGCCGGCACGCTTCAATTCGACGACCTCGTCCGGCCTGATCATGCCGCTCGAAACCAGGAAGCCTTCGGCATGGATTTGTCCGATGCCGACGAACAGGAGCGAGGCCTTGCGCGCGAGCGCGAACACGTCCGCGATGCCATATTGCTTCATCAACACGGCACGATCGGCGACCGAATTGGCGAACACCGGCACCGGCAGAAGATAGGCCTCCGCCCCGGTGCGCTCCGCCAGCCGATGAATGACGTCGAACGGATTTGCGGCGAATTTCCGCGTCAATCCGCCGAGCAAAGAGACGAATTGCGCGTCCCGCGCCGGCGTCTGCGGCAACTGCTCGACGACCGCGGCGAGCGTGCGGCCGTGACCGACGCCGATGATCTTGTCCTCGCCGCGCTCCAGGACCTGCCGCAGGAAGCTCGCGCCTTCGAGCGCCAGCGCTTTCAGCGGCAAGTCGCCCTCGCCGAGATCCGGCGCGACGCGGCAGAAAGAAAGGCCGTAGCGCTCGGCCAATGTGTTCTCCAGCGCGACGCATTCGGCCACGGGCCCCTCGACGAAGACGCGGATCATGCCCTCGCGGCTCGCGCGCGCGATCAGCCGATGCGCCTTTGTGCTCTGGATGTTGAGGCGATCGGCGACCTCGGACTGGGTCAGCCCGGCGGCGAAATAGAGCCACGCCGCCCGCGTTGCGAGCGACGCCTCACCGTCAACCATCGGCAGCCTGTCGGAAGGTATCGCCACGCCGGAAAAGCCCGCTTGCAATTTTCTTCACATCTTGCAAAAAATTGCAGAGGCGGATTGGAACGTCAATCCCCCAAACGTGCTGCGGTGCAATCTTGTTGCGCTATCAGCAATGGTTGCCATCACGCTGTGGAGGTCGAATGGCAGGCGTGTTCCTCGGCGTCGACGTCGGAACCGGCGGCGTTCGCGCCTGCGCCGTCGATGCGCGCGGCGCCAAGCTCGGAATGGAATCGGCGCCTCTTCCCCGCCACGACAGAACGGCAACGCGATCGATCAGGATCCGGAACTCTGGTGGGATGCGACGGCTGTCGCGATCCGCAAGCTCGGCCGCACGATCGATCTCCAAGACCGTCGAGCGCGTCAGCGTCGACGGCACGTCAGGCACGCTGCTGATGATCGACGCCGCGGGTCGGCCCTGCACGCCGGGGCTGATGTACAACGATGCGCGCGCGGCAGCGGAGGCCGCCCGCATTGGGGCCGTGGCCCCCGCGGACAGCGGTGCGCACGGCGCGAGCAGCGCGTTGGCGAAGCTGCTGTATCTGTCGGATCGTGCGGAAGCGGGCCCGGCGCGTTTTGCCGTGCATCAGGCCGATTGGATCGCGGGGCGGCTCGCCGGACGTCACGGCATCAGCGACGAGAACAACGTCCTGAAGCTCGGCTACGATCCCGTGACACGCACTTGGCCGGCCTGGCTCGACGAGCTCGGCGTATCCCGCGAACTGCTGCCGAAGGTGCTGGTACCGGGAACCCCCTTTGCGGATATTGATCCCGAAATCGCAGCCACGCTGGGCCTGTCACCGGCAGTGCGCATCGCGGCCGGCACCACCGATGGTGTCGCCGCCTTCATCGCGACGCGCGCCGATACACCCGGCGATGCCGTGACCTCGCTCGGAACGACGCTGGTCGTGAAGCTGCTGGCGACCCGGCCGATTTTCGCCGCCAATCAGGGCGTCTACTCGCACCGGCTTGGCGAGCGCTGGCTCGCAGGCGGCGCCTCCAATTCCGGAGGCGGAGCACTGCTCGCGCATTTCACCGCCGCCGATATGGACCGATTGACACCGCAATTGCAGCCGGAGACGCCGACCGGGCTCGACTACTACCCACTGCCCAAGCCCGGCGAGCGCTTTCCAATCGCCGATCCGGCGTTGCCGGCAAGGGTCGCACCGCGCCCAGCGGACGACCACCGCTTCTTCCAGGCGCTACTCGAAGGCATCGCGGGGATCGAAGCGCTCGCCTATCGGCGCCTGGCCGAGCTCGGAGCGCCAAGGCTGCGACGCGTCATTAGCATCGGCGGCGGGGCGAAGAACGCGGCCTGGACCGAGATCAGGCGGCGCTCCCTTGGCGTTCCCGTGAGCGTTGCCGAAGAGACGGAGGCGAGTTACGGCGCGGCGCTATTGGCAGTGCGAGGCGGCCCACCATGATCGCCGGTATCATCGACATCGAAGGTCTCGCCATGATCGCGGACCGCTTCGATCACGTGCTGCTCGATCAATGGGGCACGCTGCACGAAGGCCAGGCCGTCTTTCCCCTGGCGCGCGACTGCGTTGTGCGGCTGCGCCAGGCCGGCAAGCGCACCCTTGTGCTGTCGAACTCCGGCAAGCGCGCGAGCAGCAACGCGGCACGGCTTGCCTCGCTGGGCCTTCCAGCGGACGCCTATGACGGCATCCTGACGTCCGGTGAGGTCACCTGGCACGGCCTGAAGGCGCGTGCGCAACAGCCCTTCATCGCATTCGGCCGCACCTGCTTCCTGGTCGCTCGCGGCGGCGATCATGCGATCGTCGATGGGCTCGACCTCAATCTCGTCGCAGACGTTGGCAAGGCCGACTTCATCCTGCTCGCGGGTCTCGACGACGCAGTCGCCGAGCCCGAGCACTGGCGCGCATGGCTGACTGAAGCCGCTGCACGCGGCTTGCCGATGCTGTGCGCCAATCCCGACCTCGCAATGTTCGGCGCCGCCGGATTGATCCCCGCCCCCGGCGTATTGGCCCGCTTCTACGAAACGCTGGGCGGCCGTGTGACCTATGTCGGCAAGCCGCACGCGCCGATCTTTACGGCAGCGCTCGAACGGTTGGGCCAACCGAATCCGGCGCGCGTGCTGATGATCGGTGACAGCCTCGACCACGATGTCGCCGGCGCCCGCCGCGCCGGGATGCTGACACTGCTGCTCAGGTCCGGCGTGCACCGCGATCAGACGCCGGGTGAATTGGTACGACAACCGCCCGGTGCGGATGCGCGGATGCCGCACTGGACGATGGACCATCTGGCCTGGTGAGAGGCGCGCGATGCAACAGCAACCTGCCCTGCTCCACGAGCTTCGCCGCATGTCGGCGCGCGTCGGCCGCAACATCCTCCTGGTCCAGGGCGCCGGCGGCAACTCCTCGATCAAGCATGACGACCTGCTGTGGGTGAAGGCCTCCGGCACCTGGCTTGCGGATGCCGAGCACAAGGACATCTTCGTGCCGGTGTCGCTCGGTGCGGCACGCGCGGCGCTGTCGCAAGGCGACGAACGGGTGCCCCTCGCGTCTGGCGCCGGCACGGCCTTGCGCGCCTCGATCGAAACCTCCCTCCATGCCCTCATGCCGCATCCGGTCGTGCTACACGTCCATTCGGTCAACACCATCGCCTGGGCGGTGCGGACCGATGCGCGCGCCGAGTTCGCCGAGCGACTGGATGGACTGGCCTGGCGCTGGCTCGATTATCATCATCCGGGACTGCCACTGGCCAAGGCCGTAGACCATGCCCTGACGCAGGACAGAGTAGATGTACTGGTCCTCGGCAATCATGGCCTGGTGGTCGGCGCCAAGACCTGTGCCGGCGCAGAGGCGCTGGTCGACGAGGTCGAGAGCCGCCTCGCGCTTGCGCCGCGCTCCGCAATTGGCGCAGATGAAGACGCGCTTCGTTCAATCTGTGGCGGCACAGGGTATCGACTGCCAAAGGATCCGCGATCCCATAGCATCGCAATCAACTCTTGCAGCCGCGCCATTGCGACCAACGGTTCGCTCTATCCGGACCATGTGGTCTTCCTCGGTCCGGCCCTACCCGTTCTGGACCAAGCCCAGGATCTTCGCGCCCAGGAATCGCTGGTGCGGCCGGACGGGCTGCCGCAGCCGGTCGCGCTGCTCGTTCCAGGTCTCGGTTGCATCGTTCGCAAGGACGCGAGCGACGGCGCTGAGGCGATGCTGAGCTGTCTCGCCCTGGTGACCGGCCGCCTACCTCTGACCGCGCAGGTTCGCTATCTGACGCGGGAGAACGAGTGCGCGCTGCTGAATTGGGATGCCGAGCGATACCGTCAGCAACTGACAGCAAATCGCTGACCGGCTGAAACGGAACAATTCCGTAACTTGCTCGCGAAGCTTCCCGCGGTATCGGCCACTCTGCGGGCTCCCACCCGCGCGGGTCTCGCTGCGCAGGTCAAGCCGACGACTGTGGAACCGCTGGCTGTGAAGTGGCCCACACCGCGCAAGACGGTTGAGGTGTATCCCTCGTGTCGGGTGGAATGGCAGACGGAGATACGCATGAAACGTCTCATGCCCTCGCTCATCGCAGCCCTGCTTCTCGCCGGTGCCGCCAGCAGCGTGCTCAGATCGCACGTGCTGCATATCGGTCAGAGCAGCATGCCATCTATCAAGGAACTGCAGACCGGTCAGGCCAGCAAGCTGCCTGAGCTGGAGATGCAGGACCGCTCTGTCCTGTTTGCGAGAGAGCCGGCTCAGTAGAACGCATCTCCGCTTTCAGGCTGTCTGCCTTACTCGGCCGCCGCGGTCGCGTGTTGAGGCTGTCCGTCGTTCGGACCCGTTCGCGCCGTCTGCTCGTCGAGCCAGAGACGGTGGTGCTCGCGGGCCCAATTGACGTCGACGTCGCCCGAACCCATGGCCTCGAACGCACCTTCCATCCCAATGGTGCCGATATAGATGTGGGCGATCATCGCCGCGACGAACAGCACAGCCACGATGGAGTGGACGATCTGGGCCAGCTGCATGCCTTCGATCCCCGTCGTGTAGAACGGGAACATGAGGACATAGCCACTCGCAGCGACGAGACCGCCGCCGATCACGACGATCCAGTAGATCGCCTTCTGGCCGGCGTTGAAGCGGTAGGCCGGCGGATGATCATGCCCGACGATGCCGCCGCCTCGTTTCATCCACGCGACGTCCACCTTGTTCGGAATATTGCCGCCGATCCACATCAGAAAGATCAGAACCACCCCAATGGTGAACGGGAAGCTCAGATAGTTGTGGGCGTACTTTGCCCATTGCGACCATTCGGAGAAAGCCTCGAAGCCGATCAGCGGCAATAGCAGCGGTCGCCCAAAGGTGATGTTTAGTCCGGAGATCGCCAGAATGATGAAGCAGGTGGCAGTCATCCAATGCACGAAACGCTCATAGATGTTAAAGCGCACGATGGTGCGGCCGGACCGTCCGCTTTCGAGGCGGACCATGCCGCGGGTGAGATAGAAGATCACGATCACCGCCAGCATGCCGATGATCGCGATGCCGCCGATCCAGCGCAGCGTGACATTGTGGAACTCGCGCCATTCCCGCCCCTGCGGCTGCTCGAGAACGCCGGACCTCTGATCAGGGATGCTGACGCGGCCCTGGATCCGGTTCAGCTCCTGCAAGAGCTGCTGCTCCTTGACCGAGCTCGCGGTCGGATTGACCTGCTGGGCGCCTACCGGTGCTGGAGCTGCCACGATGAGGAGGAGTAAAGCACCGGCCCCGACAGCCGCCCGAACGAGTTTTGCAAACGACACCATGAGCTCCTCCTCAATGTTCGCGCGACCTTCGTCAGGATTCAATCGTCTCGCGATAGGCCGTCTTCCACCCCCAGGCACCCGAACCGTAGCCGCGCTTCATCACACGCTCCTTGTAGATCTGCGCGATGATCTCGCCGTCGCCTGCGAGCAGCGATTTTGTCGAGCACATTTCGGCACACAGCGGCAGCTTGCCCTCGGCCAGCCGGTTCGCGCCGTATTTCTCGTATTCCTCCTTGCTGCCGTCCGCCTCCGGACCGCCGGCGCAATAGGTGCACTTGTCCATCTTGCCGCGGGAGCCGAAGTTGCCGACCTTCGGATATTGCGGCGCGCCGAACGGACAGGCGTAGAAGCAATAGCCGCAGCCGATGCAGAGATCCTTGGAGTGCAGCACCACGCCGTCAGCGGTGGTGTAGAAGCAGTTCACCGGGCACACCGCAGCGCACGGCGCATCGGTGCAATGCATGCAGGCCATCGTGACCGAGCGTTCGCCGGGCTTGCCGTCATTGATGGTCACAACGCGACGCCGGTTGATGCCCCAGGGCACCTCGTGCTCGTTCTTGCAGGCGGTGACGCAAGCGTTGCACTCGATGCAGCGGTCGGCGTCGCAGAGAAATTTCATACGTGCCATCGTCGTTACTCCTAAGCCGCCGCGATTTGGCAGAGAGTGACTTTGGGCTCCTGCATGCCCGTCGCGGGGTCGTATCCGTACGTAGTGATCGTGTTGGCGCTTTCGCCCAGCACGATCGGGTCGGTGCCCTTCGGGTAATTGCCGCGAAGATCCTTGCCCGCGAACCAGCCGCCGAAGTGGAATGGCATCCAGGCGACGCCCTTGCCAACGCGCTCGGTGACGAGCGCTTTCATCTTCGCCCTCGAATTATTCTCTGCACCCGTGACCCACACCCAGCCACCGTCCTTGACACCGCGCTCGGCGGCATCGGCAGGATTGATCTCGATGAACATGTCTTGCTGCAATTCGGCAAGCCACGGGTTAGTGCGGGTCTCCTCGCCGCCGCCCTCATATTCGACCAGACGGCCGGACGACAGGATGAGCGGGAACTGTTTTGCAATTCCCTTCTCTACCGCTGCCTTCTGCACGGAGAACCCGATATTCGGCATCCGGAACTGCTTGGCGTCGGGCAGCGTCGGATACTTGGCGACGAGGTCGACGCGCGGCGTGTAGATCGGCTCGCGGTGAACAGGGATAGGATCGGGCAAGCCGAAGGCATTCATGCGCGCCTTGCCGTTGCCGTAGGGAACGCAGCCATGCGCCAGCGCTACGCGCTGGATGCCTCCCGACAGGTCGAGCGCCCACGACACCGTGTCCGGATTGGCAGGATTGATCTTGTTGATCACGGCCATTTCCGCTTCGGTGAGCTCGGTGTCCCAGCCGAGCTTCTTCAGGCTTGCCAGCGTGAACTCCGGATAGCCGTCCTGAATTCCCGAACCCAACGAATACGAGCCGTCCGCGAGCAAGCTCACCTTCCGCGTCGTGCCGTCCGGCAGCTTCTCCTCACGCTCGATGCCGAACCGCGGCCGGAACGTACCGCCGCCGTCCATCACGTTCAGATTGGTGTTGTAGAGCAGCGGCGTGCCGGGATGCTTGACCTCAGGTGATCCCCAGCACGGCCAGGGCAGACCGTAATAGTCGCCGCCGACCTCGGGATCGTCCTTCGGTGCCCGCATGCTCAGCATGTCGAACTTGGCCTGGTTCTTCATGTGCGCCTTGAGGCGCTCGGGCGATTGCCCGCAATAGCCAGTCGACCAGCTGCCGCGGTTCATCTCGCGCAGCACATCCTCAGCTTCAGGAAGATTGTTTTCGACCTTGATTTTCTTGAACATCTGGTCGGCGAAGCCGAGCTTCTTCGCCATCAGATAGATGACCTCGAGATCATCCTTCGATTCAAAGATCGGCTTCACGATCTGCTCGCCCCATTGCAGCGAGCGGTTGGAGGCGACGCGCGACCCCTTGCATTCGAATTGCGTGGCGACCGGCAGAATGTAGACGCCATCCTTGCGGCCCGCCTCCACGGAGAGCGAAGCCCAGGTCGTCGGATGCGGGTCGGCAATGACGAGCAGCTCGAGGGCCTTCAGACCCTTGAGGGACTCAGGAATGCGGGTGATGCTGTTGGAGGCGTGTCCCTGCACGAACACCGCCTTCACGTTGTCTTTCTGCGCGACCTGATCCTTGGGCAATGTCACTGCCTCGAACCAGCGGGTCAGCGGAATGCCGGGGGTTTCCATGATCTGCTTGGAGTCGAAGCGGGACTTCAGGAAGTCATAGTCGACCTCCCAAACCCGCGACCAATGCTTCCAGGCGCCTTCGGCGAGGCCGTAGTAGAACGGCAGCGTGACGATATCGAGCCCGACATCGGTCGCGCCCTGCACGTTGTCATGGCCACGGAAGATGTTGGCGCCTGCGCCGGCCTTCCCGACATTGCCAGTCATCAGGAGCGCAATGCAACTTGCGCGCACGTTGGCGGTGCCGACGGTTTTCTGGGTCTGGCCCATGGCCCAGATGAGGGTTGCCGGCTTCTCGGTGGCGAACATCTTGGCGACGCGCTTGAGCTGCTCGCCGGGAATGCCGGTGACTCGCTCGACTTCTTCCGGAGGCCACTTCTCAACCTCCTTCTTGATGTCGTCGAAACCGTAAACGCGCTGCCGGATGAACTCCTTGTCCTCCCAGCCATTCTGGAGAATGTGCCACATCATGCCGTAGAGCACCGGGATGTCGGTGCCAGGGCGCATCCGCACATATTCGGTCGCGTGGGCCGCCGTACGCGTCAGGCGCGGATCGATGACGATAAAGTTGGCCTTTTGCAGCTCCTTGCCCTCGAGCAGATGTTGCAGCGAGACCGGGTGCGCTTCGGCCGGATTGCCGCCCAAGATGACCTGTGTCTTCGCATTGCGGATATCATTGTAGCTGTTGGTCATCGCGCCGTAGCCCCAGGTATTGGCGACGCCGGTCACGGTGGTCGAATGGCAGATGCGAGCCTGATGATCGGTGTTATTGGTCCCCCAGAGCGCACCGAGCTTGCGGAACAGGTAGGCGCCTTCGTTGGTCATCTTGGCCGAGCCGAGCCAATAGACGGAATCGGGGCCCGACTTCTCACGTACAGCTTGAAGCTTGTCTCCGATCTCGTTGATCGCGGAATCCCAGGAGACGCGGGTCCACTGCCCATTTACCAGCTTCATCGGATAGCGCAGCCGCCGCTCACTGTGTACGAGTTCGCGCACCGAGGCGCCCTTGGCACAATGCGAGCCGCGATTGATCGGCGAATCCCAGCTCGGCTCCTGGCCGATCCAAACGCCGTTCAAGACTTCGGCCGTCACCGTGCAGCCAACGGCGCAATGCGTGCAGATGTTCTTGCGGATGGTCGCGCCTGCGGTGAGCGGACCAGCCATTGCCGCTTCCGCTTTGCGCACGCTGCCGACCGGCAGGGTGCCGAGCGCGGCAAGCGCACCGCCGGCAAGACCGGATTTGCGCAAGAAGCTGCGGCGGTCGAGACCGCCGGCCTGCCCCGCAAGGGACTCGACAACGGAGCCGTGGCGCGGGGAATGCTGGTGTGTTCGCTTGATCAGCACGGTCAGCCTCCCTTGGCCGGATAACGATTGACGCGATAAAACGCCTTGACGTGGTCGGATTCCTTGTAGCGCGCCTTGCGCTTCTCATCGTTGGTCTCACTGTCGGCCTGCGCCGACCCGACCAACGGTGTCGCGAGTGTCGCACCGACACCGACCGTGCCGATGCTGACCTTGCGCAGGAAGTCGCGGCGTCCCACTGTGGCCTTCTTGTCTTCACTCATCGCATCTCTCCTGGACCTGCGCGTGCCGGTCAGTTGGCGAATGTGAATGCTTCCATCTCGATCTCGATAAAGGTGCGACCGAGCGCGCCGACCGCCCGATAGAAATGGGCGTTCCCGGCGCTCTCGATGTCCGCGAACAGCCGCCCCATCCAGGGCGATACGTGTTTCTCGAAGAAGGCACGCTGTGCCTCTGGCGAGGCACCGAAGTGCCCGCCGGCAAGGCCCGACATGATCTCGCAAATGATCGCGGCGTGATCCTCGGGTTCGGAATTGTTGGCAAGCCGCTCGATGCCGAGCGTCGTCAAGTCTCCTCGCAGGCGCGACAGCGGCCGTTCGTTGAGAAAGCCGGTGAGATAGTACGAGGCATAAGGCAGCAATTCGCCGCGACCGAGCCCCACGAACAGATCAAAATATTCGCGCTCGACCTTCGCCGCGACTGCGCTTGAGGCGACGTCGGCGAGCGCTGCATGCGCGCGGCCGAGTGGCGTTGCGTCGCAACTCAATGCCGCAAGCTGCTCGAGCAATCGTTTCGACGGCGGCGCGGACAGTAACGTTGCTAGCAACGCATATTCCTGCGCGCGCGCAGCATCGACGGAATCGACAAGCTCTGCTGATACGGCTTGTTCGCTGTAGAGATCGGGCCGCAAATCGTTGCGTGCAACGCCGGTCGCTGCTTCGACTGCAACCACCCGTTGTGCTGGCACGCGGGTCCAATTCGACACGGAGGGTTGGCTGATACCTATTTTGCGCGCAAGCTGAGCAATGCCGCCTGCAGCATCGATTGCGCGATCAAGCCCGTCATCCCGCACGTGGACCTCCCATCCGAGTCCCGTCTGCTTGATTATTGCTTTTGTTACAAAGCGCTAACGAAATCGTAGTCCCGGTTCCACGGATGGTCAATCATCCGTCCATAGCCTGAGCCTATATCCTTTAGTCGTGCTGCTCGCGCGGCAGTGCACCACCGTGAGTACGGCGCCTAACAGGCTCAGCGAAATCCGCAGATCTGTCCGCGACTGTCGGTTGCACCGCAACAGGGATTGCCGGCTGTTCAGTCGCGTCCGATGTCTCGACAACACCCGATGCGGCCGTCGCTTCGGCTTGATGCAGTTCCGCCGAAGAGTCCGCTGTTTCAATCGACGCCTCGGGGACGGATTGGACCACCTCACGCACCCCACCGACGATACGATCGACCAGTGCGGCCAGCTGTTCCGACGAACAATCCAGCGGCCCAAAACCCGGCATTGCGGTCGGGTCGTTGAAGTCCCATGCATTCTCCGCAAGCCCGACGAAGTCGCGAATGGCGGGGTCGGTCGCCCAGGCGCGGCGAAGAGCCGCACGGCTCAACTCCTGTGGAATACCCTTGCTCAGGAAGGCGGTGATGTCGGTCGCAGCATTGATCTCGTCGATCGACGGCAGGCTCGAGAGATCGAACGCGCTATCATCGTCCTTGGCCTCGCGCGGCAGCGTGGGCTGAGCCGGGGCAGGCGTCGCCGGCTCCGCTCGCGCTTCGCGTTTGCGGCGGGACCAACGTGCAAGGAATTCTTCCTCACTCATTCCTGTCCGCCTTCATGGTCGCGGCGCGCCAGTGCCTCCGGATCAGCGCGGCGCCGCTTGCGCTTGACGAACTCCCGTTCGACATGGTGCTCGGCGACGAACCTTTCAATTGCTTTGCGCAGTACCTCCGGCATCGGCACGGCCTCGACGAGATTGTCGGCGGCTTCGGTAAAGCCCTCGCCCTCAGCGGGGTCGGCGGTAACCGCAGCAAGGGTATAAGGCCAGGCGCCTTCCGAGGGCGACAGCACAGTCCAGATGCTCGGACTGCCGGAGGCGAGATTGTCGCGATAGCGCGCCGTCTCGGACGGATAGAGATCCACGGTCGCGCTTCCCGCATAGAACAGGGTCGTGCCGTCCTGCTCGCGGAGTACGGTCCAGGGTTGTGCCGCCGGCTCGTCCGGCAGGACGGCAATTCCGCGCCAGATGAAGTCAACCCAGGGCGAGTCGGCCTTGCGCCGCTCGACGACGACGCCGACGGAGATGGACGCTAATGGCGATACCGCCGGGCTCATGTCATCATCTCCAGGCGCTTCACCGGCAGGCCGGTCAGCAGATTTTGTGGCTTCATCCGGAGCTTCTGATCCGCCGTCATCGACAGGATCAGGTAGACAGGTTCGTCCCCGACATCGTCATGCGCGCGGCTTGAATCCGCAAAAGTCAGCCGGAACAGTGCGAGCATCCGGTCGGCACTGCGCTGGTCGAGTTCCTCGCCGTGCCACAGACGGTCGCCGAGCCCAGTGGCGTCGGCATCGAGCCCGACATACCAGGTGAGCTTTGCCTCCCGCAACGCACGCAGCGGCTCTATCGTGACGTCGAGGCCAAGCAGGTGGGAGATCCATCGCGTCATCGCCTGCGCCAGCGCAGCTGGTCCACGTCCGCCGGCCGTGAGGTCAAGGGCCATGTCGAATTGGTCGCTGCGCTGCCAATAGGCCCCGGCATTCTCGTCGCTCAACACATCGAGCACCGCATCGGTGGTGGCGCCCAGCATCGACATCAGGGAGAGCACCGGGGTCGGACTCCGGCCGCCGACTATCTCCTCGTCGCCAAGCAGCAGGGCCTGCTCATGCGGCAGAATCCGCTGGACCCGGAAGAACAGCTCGGCCGCGCGCAGCACGAACGGATCGTCGCAGCCGTCGAGCGCGTTGCGCAGGATGACATGCACCAGCTGGTTGACGAACAGCGGCGGCAGGTCGTTCGCGCCTGATCGCACCGCTGCAAGATAGGCGGCTTCGAGCGTCGGATGCCGCAACAGGAGATCGCGGAATGCCAGCACGAATTGCCAGTTCTCCCGGGCGTCAGCATCGGAAATTGCGGCAATTTCGTCGGCGCCGACCGCCTGACGCGGATCGGCGAGCAGTTCGCGGTGCAACCGGCGTTCGATCGGACATGCATCGGCCGGCGGCATCAGCTCGGGACGCGCAAAATAGGCCTTGAGGAATTCGTCGGTGACGCACAGCCCACCGCCCTCGTCGCGATCGAGCAAATGATGGCCGCAGGCGATCCAGAAATCGTTCATCTGACGGTCGGCTCCCGGCCCAGATCCGCAAGCCTGAGCTCGCCGTCAGGCTGGACGTCGTCGTCCACTTCCATGAACGAGAACGCCTTGCCATGCCCCTGCCCTTCGCGGAGCTTTAGTCGGCGGAAGGACTCGCGGACCTCGCCGCCGCTTGAAGCCCGGTGCACTGCAATAAGCGAGCTGACGGGATGGGTGCACAGCGACTGCGAGAACGCCACCTCCTCTTCCGCGGCCGTCATCGCTGTCGCCATGTCCGGCGCACCGAAACGATCGACGAGCTGCCTGGCAAGGAGATCGATCAGCCTGCGGTAATCGTCCTCGGTCGCCGGAACGATCTGCACCAGCGTCGACCAGCCCCAGGATTGCACGCCGAGGAACCCGCCGCGAAACGCCGCGCGCGCCTTGCCCTCGAGCTTCGCACTATCGCAATCCCAGAAGCGGAAAGCACCGGAGACGGCCCATTCACCCGGCTCCGCTGCCACATCGAACACGAAGGTGTCGGAGGGATCGAGCGCGATAGTACGCAAGAGCTTCACAGCCGCGGCCCTCCAAGTGCCGGATCGAGCCAGGATGGCGTCGCGAGCGCCTGCACGAGGTCGCCACGTTCGATCTCGCCCGCCCCAATCCGGCGCGTGAGGAGATCGCCGCGATCGTCGATGCGTTGGACGGTCTGCCGTTCGCGGGGCATACGGGAAAGATATTCGCGCGCGACGCCATCAAAACCGCCCGCCTGCCAGTCATCGAATGCCAGCATCAGGTGTCGGGCAAAGCTCTCCGTGATCTGCGCCGCACCAGCCTCGCCAAAGCCTTCCTGGTCGAGCGCCGAGGCGAGCGGGTGAACACCCCGTTCGTCCTCGTTCATGGCAACCGTCCGGATCATCGCGCCGAACACCAGCCATGGCGGCGGCTCCTCCTCAATGGCCGCGAGAGGCCAACCCATACGCCCGCCGCCGACCAGCCCTCCGTCGATCCTGACGGCATCCGGCCAGCCGATCGTGATGGGCTTGCTCGGCGGTGCGTAGGCACGCAAGGCATCGGTGAGCGCGACCATGCCGGCGTAGAACGCGCGCCGCGCCGTACGGAAGGGCTCTGCTGGCTCGAGCACCACGGCGAACTCCGCCAGATCAAAGCGCCCGACATAGACAAGCGTTCCGGCGCCGCTCTCCGGTGCAATGCGGCATGCGTGGGCAAAAGCGTCGCCACTCTCGCGCAGCCGCACCAATGTGAACGGCGGCGGCAGGTGGATCGGTTCCACCAGGGAAACGTGGCTGACTGGGATCGACGGCAGGCCGTCCTCCGCTTTCCTTTTCTTCCCGATAGATAATGTTCTATAGGAAGCGAAGGGCCGGCGCGAGTCCGTCGTCGGTACCGGATTGGCGGAGGGGTTAACCTGGAGCAGCCATCCAAGACCGTCCTGATCTGCTCGTGCGAAGACACGATGCGTCTCGAACTCGGCCGCGATTCAGCGTGGATGTCCCAGCTGCGAGATCAAGAGCTTTCGCCATCTCTGCGGCGCCGAGCTCGATCACTTCCGCAGCGCAGCGGCCGCTGGAGGCACACTGACGGTCGCCTGCACGCAGCAGGCCGCGCAATTCACTGACGAGGCCGGCGAACGGCCTGATGCGATCAGCTTCGTCAACATCCGCGAAACGGCCGGCTGGTCACGCGACGGCGCGCGCGCCGGCGCGAAAATGGCTGCCCTGCTCGCATCCGCCTCCATCCCGGCCCCGGACTATCCGCTCGTCACCTTGTCGAGCGAGGGCGTGGTCCTGATCTACGGGCGCGATGAGGCCGCGATCGAAGCCGGCCGCCTGCTTGCCGATCACCTCGACGTCACGGTTATGCTGAAACAGCTCGACGAGATGATGCCGTCCGCTGCAACGGTCTTCCCGATCGTGCAGGGCACGATCCGCTCCGCAAAGGGACATTTCGGCGCTTTCGAACTTGCGATCGACGATTATGCGCGTCCCCGCCCCTCCTCGCGCGATCGCTTTGTACTGGACGCACCGCGAAGCGGGGTCACCTCGCGCTGCGATATCGTGCTCGACCTTTCCGGCGGGATGCCATTGTTTCCCGCCCACGAGTTGCGCGACGGCTATCTGCGCGCAGATCCGAACGATCCCGCTGCCGTGCTCCGCGCCGTGCTGACCGCGCGCGATCTCGTCGGCAGCTTCGACAAGCCGAAATATGTCGACGTTACGCCCGCTCTTTGCGCCCATTCGCGCTCGAAGCGCACGGGCTGCCATCGCTGCCTCGATCTCTGCCCAACCGGGGCGATCACGCCCGTCGGCGATCATATCGCAATTGATCCGAACATCTGCGCGGGCTGCGGCCAATGCGCCGCTGCCTGCCCGACCGGCGCGGCATCTTATGCACTGCCGCCCGCCGATACGCAGCTTCAAAGAATTCGTGCCATGCTGCTCGCTTACCACGAGGCCGGTGGCACGGATGCGGTGCTGCTCTTTCATGACGGCCCGCACGGTACGCCCCTGATCGATGCCCTGGCGCGGTATGGCGACGGCTTGCCGGCGAACGTGCTTCCCTTTGCCGTCAACGAGATCACCCAGCTCGGGCTGGAGGCAGTCGTCGGCGCTTTCGCTTATGGCGTATCCGCTGTGCGCTTCCTGCTCCGCGCAAAGCCGCGCCACGATGTGACCGGACTTTCGCAGACGATCGCCATGTCTGAAGCGATCCTTGGCGGCCTCGGCTTTGAGGGCCACCGCGTCACCACCATCGAAACGGATGATCCCGACGCGCTCGGCGAGCATTTGGCTGCTATCGGCACGCTCGCGGCCGTCGCTGCGCCCGCGACCTTCAAGACCGTCGGCAAGCGGCGCGACCTTTTGCGGTTCGGGCTCAGCGAGTTGCATCGCCTGGCGCCGAAACCGGTCGACGTGATCGCCCTGCCGCAGGGTGCGCCTGTGGGCGCAATCAGCGTCGATACCAGCGGCTGTACCCTATGCCTCTCTTGCGTCTCGGCCTGCCCGACCGGCGCGCTTCGCGACGATCCCGAGCGGCCAGTGCTGAAGTTCGTCGAGGACGCCTGCGTGCAATGCGGCCTGTGCCAGAGCACCTGTCCGGAAAAAGTCATCAGCCTCAAGCCGCAGATCGATTTCCGCGCGGCCCGCGCTTCCGCCGTGATTATCAAGGAAGAGGAGCCCGCGCTCTGCGTCCGCTGCGGCACGGCCTTCGGCGTCAAGAGCACGATCGACCGCATCGCCGCCAAGCTCGAAGGCCGGCATTGGATGTATCCGGCGGGTGACAAGCGGATCGCGGCACTCAGGATGTGCGCTGACTGCCGCGTCATCGTCATGAGCGAACAGCAATTCGATCCCTTCAAGGGCGTGCCGGAACGAACGCCACCGCGAACGACGGATGACTATCTCCGCCAGCGCGATGGCAAGGACTAGACGAAGCGGATATCTTCGCAGGATCGGAAGCGGCAATTATCGCGACGTTGCGCGGCCCAAGAAGTCGGTCAACGCACGGCGGTCCTCGGCCGAGCCGATGCGCTGCTCGGGCATCTTGGTGCCGGGGGTGTAGGCATTCGGTCCGATCTCGAACAGCTTTGCGACCGTCTCCGGCGTCCAGACGATGTCCATCGTCTTCAGCGCTTCGGAGAAACGATAGCCCGGCAGCGAAGCGATCTTGCGGCCGTATAGTCCCGCAAGTGTCGGGCCCGCACGCTGAACCTCCTTGTCCGACAGCGTGTGACAGGCAACACATGCCCGAAATACATCGGCGCCAGGATCGCCGGCATAGGCGGCGAGCGGATCGGCCGGCGTTCCCGAGAGGTTCGAACCAATGGGATCGCCGGTGCGCGCATTCCAGCGCCTGATCTTGCCGTCCGCACCACCCGTCATCAGTGTCTCTCGATCCGGAAGGAAGGCGACCGACCATACCGGCAAGCCGGACACGACCAGCGTTCGTAGCAGGCTGCGCGACTTGCGATCGATGATCGCCACCGTGCCGCCGATGCCGGCCGCAGCAATCAACGTGCCGTCTCCCGATATCGTCAAGGCCACCACGGGTGTGGGACCGGCCGCGACCTCGCCGCTGACCTTGCCGTCGGCGGTCAGCATCCGCAGCATGCCATCAACCGCGCCCGTGACGATTTCACCATCCGGCGCCACAACTACCGCGTTGAGCGGCGCCGGCAACGTCACGACTTCAGGCTGGCCATCCGGCAAACGCCAGATGCGCAACGTGAGATCATAGCCGACGCTGAGAAGCGACCTGCCGTCCGGTGTGAAGGCGACGCCGTTGACGTTCTGCGAATGACCTTCGAGCACGCGCGACGCGCCGTCCGACAGCGACCAGAGCCGCACCGTCCGATCCCATGAACCGGATGCGAGAAGCGCACCATCGGGAGACACCGCAAGCGCGACGATTGGACCTCCATGTCCCTCGAACACCCGATCCGGCCGCTGCCGGCCCGCCGTCCATACCGCAATCCGTGCATCGGCGCCGGCCGTGACCAGGCGGCCTCCGCTCAGAAAGGCGACAGCATTGACGGCGTCAGCATGATACCGCAGCACTTGCTCTGCCGTATCCGTCTTCAAAGACCAGCGAATGGCGGCAGTATCGAAGCTTCCGGACAGGAGGCCGTTCCCATCGGGGGAAACAGCGAGGGCTCGTACGGGGCCGCCATGCCCCACCATGTCGGCGTGCACGGATGATACCGCGAAAATGGCCCACAGGGCCGCGGCGCCACGCGCGCAGAAAGGTAGCCTCATTGACCCTCACCGGCCCTGGTCACATTCACGCCCTCAAGATTGCCAGAAGAGCCACTGGAGATGAATATCCGAACCTATCTACTTGGCTGGTGCCCTCATGCTCTTGGACGAGCCTTCCGGCGCGGCCTGCATTCCAGGCGGACTCTGACCTTGGGGACTTTCGGCGGGCGCACCACCCGACCCCGTATTGATTGGACCCGTCCAGCCTTGCGGCTGTGCTTGGCCCTTCTCCTCGGGACGGGTTTGCGCCCCAGATGAGTTGGTTTGTGCGGGTTGGGCGGAGGCACTCTCGAAGAGGCAAAGTGCTGCGAAGCACACAATCGCTATCGGCAATTTCACGTCGGATCCTCCGATGCGCGTACTAAACGGGGTGACACTGCATTCCGTTCCGGAATGTGCGTTGCAACAGGCTAACCTTGCGCATCCCGCTTGAATGCCGGTGGTCCGGACACTAATCTTTGGCTGGGCACGTCAAGGATGACGGCATGCAGGGGCGAACGAGGCCATTTCTGCAGATGCTGGCGCGATTGCGCGCTTTGCGCGCGCTCGATGGATCGCAAGATCCCGATTCCCGAGACGCCTCGCCGTTCTTGATCCTCGTTGCGGTCGTGCTTGCGCTTCTTCTTGCAATATTGGAAATCGACCTGAATCGCGCCGCACTCCAGTCTCTTGGCTTGATGGGTGATGCGTTTTCGGTCGATCCCATGTTCAAGAGCCCGTAGGCCGCCTGTGCCTTGATGCGACCAACGAGTTTGCTCGCGGCAAGCCGTGTCGTATAAATGGCTTGACGTTTCGATTGAGGGAGGTTGCGGATGAAGGCTTTTGTTCTTGGCTGCGTCGCGGCCGTGGTGATCGCGATTGCGGGGATGGAGATCTTGAATCGAATTCAGGAGCCCGTCGCGCAAGCGTTTGCTACGACCGGGGTGCGCCTCTGAAACCACGCAAACTGGACAACTCGCACCTGACCGGAACAACAGTGGCGACCGAACTCCGTGCTGCAGCCATCCATCGATGCTTCACGCGCCGCACACGGTCAGCCGACCATCCGTATCGATCAGGCGCGCCTGCACATTAGGTCGTGAGGCGACGATATCCCGTATTTGAGGAATGGCCATCAGGCTGAAGGCCGTCGAGAGGGCATCTGCTTCGGTGGCGGTCGGAGCGACAACGCTCACCGTTCGATGGAGGGACGGGCTCAGTCCCGTCATTGGGTCGAACAGATGCGTGAATCGACCGGCAGCATCGAAACGGAATCCGGCGCCGGACGTCGTCGCGATCGCACGGTCGACGAGATCGATCGTCTCGGTGAGAGCCCCTGGCCTGTCCGGATCCCCAAGACCTATACGCCAAGGCCTGCCATCGGGTCGCGATCCGATTGCGCGTATCTCTCCCATATCGACCAGGGTCGTCGACAAGCCGGCCCTTCGCAGCTTGTCGACGACCTTGTCGGTCGCGAATCCCTGCGCGATGCCGTTCAGGGTTACCGCGGCCCCGCGATGCGTCAGGGCAATGCGATCTGATCTCACAAGCAATCCTCGGCGGCCGACCCTCGTCAGCACTTCGGCGAGCTTCTCCAGCGACGGGCCGTTCGGATCCGGACGCTCCGAAGAAAAATGGTCGGCATAGAGCTGCCACAACGGCTGAACGGTTGGATCGAATGCGCCGCCGGTCAGGTCGGCAAAGGCCAGGGAAGCCTCGAGCAAGGCCACCATGTCCGGATCCGGCGCGACGAGAATGCCGGTGCGGTTGAGCGTGCTGATCGCGGAGTCCTGGCGGTACAAGCTGAATTGCTGCTCCAGCCGGCGCACGTCGAGAAGACAACTGCCGACCAGTCGCGCAGCCTCGGCACGGTCTGGATGATATACCTCGATCGAGACCTGCGCCCCGAGCGCTGAACCGTGCCAGCGGACGGCCTCTTCCGCTCGAACGATGCGGGCGCCGCTCACGAAAGCCGAACCGAGCACCGTCGCCGTGATTGCGATCATCCGTCGCCGCGTGAGACTTGGATTGTGCGTCATCGAGGTCCTCAGTTTAGCCTGGCATCGCTGCGATCATGTTCGGCGGCCCCGCCCGCCGTGTCGCTGCCCAGGACATAAGTGCCGGGAATTTCCGCGAACGTCACCACCCGACCGCCGTTCTCGGCTGCGAAGCCATCAGCCGCGGCCCGGTTGCCGAACGGCACTGCTTCCGCCGCTCCCATGCCGCCCCGCTTCCGGCTTTCGATCACGAAAAACGCGGTCCGCGCATCGATCCAGTTCGTTGGGCCGAGCTCCTCCCAACTCGAAGCGCGCGCCATGTCCGAGACATAGATCGCGCGGATGTCACGCGGCTGATCCGACATCAACGTGAACGCCACGGTATCGCGGACGGAAGTGAACCAGAACGGATCGATGCGGCCCGACGTGATGATCTGCCCCTTGGGTCCGGGATGCTCCATCAGATTCATGCCGCAAAAGACGCCCATCGCATCGCGCGTGAGAGGAAGCGGCGGCGGCACGTTGGTGTTCGCCGCGTTCGGATTGCAGCCAACGAGAAACAGCGCCGCGATGATGATCGCACCGGCGGATCTTCGAGTCATAGTTCCCTCCGTGCGAAGAAGGTCGTCGCAAGCCCGAGCGGCGCCACGATCCAGAGCAGCAGGCCGAGCAATAACGCCGTAATGCCGGTCGTCGCCGTTCCGGACAACCCGGCCATGCCGGAAAATTGGCTCACATTGAATCCCGTGAGATTCGCCAACCGGTAAAGATCGGTGGGATTGAGAAACAGAAGCCATTCGAGCACCGTCGCCGAGATGATCCGCCCCTGGTCGACCACCAGCATGCCAAGCAATGCCATATCGAACACCAGCACCATCAGGAGCCAGATGCCGACAGAAAGGCCTGCCGCCGTGCCGCGGTCGCGAACCAGGCTGCTGATCAGGTAACCTATCGCCACGAATACGGCCCCCAGCATGATCGACGTCCCGAGCATCGAAGCAAACGCGTACCAGCTCGCCGCCAGCACGGAGGCGCCGGTGATCGCGAGCGCAGCAGCCGCCGCGCCGTAACCGAGGATCGTCGCAAAAGCCAGGATCAGGACATGCCCGCAGAACTTACCGAGGATGACCTGGCTGCGGCCCACCGGGTAACTCAACAGCAGGATCATCGTGCCCCGCTCCATTTCACCGACCACAGCATCGTGCGAGATCAGCAGCGCGATCAGCGGCAACAGAAAAATCGTCAGGCTGGACAGGCTGACAACCACCACGTCGAGGGCGCCGGCACCAACATTGCCCGTGGGCGCGCTGCCGAGGAACGTCAGCGACAAGGCAAGGGCCGCCAGCAGGAGCGTGGTCGCCAATACCCAGCGGTTCCGCAAGCCTTCCTGGATTTCCTTGAAGGCGATGATCCCGACTGTCCTCACGCGGCCTTCTCCTGCGTGTTGAGGAAATGTGCGTAGAGATCGTCGAGGGTCGGAGCGGCGATTTCAATGTTCCTGACACGGCGATCGCCCGCTACCGCGCGCAACAGATCCATCTTTCCTGTCTCGTCAGCCACCAACACGGTCTTGCGGCCCGAAGCCGAGACAGTTTCATCCGCGATCGGGGCGGCAATTTCTTCATCCGCGCCGACCGCCAGATCGAGTGAGACCCGGATCGGCAACTGCGAGAGTGAGCGCAATTCGGCCAACGTGCCTTGAGCGACCAGCCGGCCGCGATTCATGATCAGCACGTGCTCCGCGCGATCTTCGAGTTCGTTGAGCGCGTGGGACGAGATCAGGACGGTGGCGCCGCCGTCGCGCAATTCGTTGAGAATCTCGTAGAACGTTTGCCGGAGCGCTGGATCGAGGCCCGTGGTCGGCTCATCCAGCAACAGCACGCGTGGTTGTCCAAGCAACGCCTGGGCCAGACCCAGTCGCTGCCGCATACCCTTGGAATAAGTCCCGACGCGGCGATCGGCTGCATCGCTCAGTCCGACGCGGTCGAGCAGCGCCCAAGCCGAGACTGGCTTGATCCGCTTCAGACGGGCATAGAACGCCAGCGTTTCGCGTCCCGTGAGGGCTGCGTTGAACGCGACGTTTTCGGGGAGGTAGCCAAGCAGCCGGCGTTCGGAGAATTCGCCCGCTGCCGGATCCTGCCCCATCACGCGAATTTCGCCGCGGTCGGACCGGATCAAGCCCAGCATCAATTTGATCAGCGTGGTCTTGCCGGCGCCGTTGTGGCCGACCAGCGCGCTCAGCCGCCCGGGCACGAGAGAGAACGAGACGTCACGCAGCGCGCGCACCTTGCGATAGTTCTTGTCGACACCGGTCACGGACACGGTAACGGTCATCTGGAGCTCCATTCGGGCGAAGGCTTCGGCGGTGGCGCGACCAGAGGATGGCTATCGACGACGCCGCCGGGATAGAGAGCCGGAAACTGCGCCTGCGCCCAGCGCAGCACTTGCACCGCGGGGCTGTTGATCAAGACCTTGGCGGATGGCGCCGTCCACAGCACGCGATCGACCAGATCGTTGGGCCGATAAGCTGTGTCAGCAATGCCATCACCGTTCAGGTCGAATGCCGGGTTATCGCTCCAGTAATTGCCGCTGCCACCCTTCGACCAGTCGAGATCACGTGTGCCGACATATTTGACCTGGTTGCGATTGCCGACGAAGGCATTGCCCGCAATCTCGTTGCCTTCCGAGCCGGCGGTGAAGTGGACGCCGATGCCGCAACGTTCGAACCAGTTGTTGCGGAACCTGTTGTGGTTGGTGTTGTAGATGAACACGCATTTTTCCGGTCCGCTGCGGACGTCCCGGGTTGGCCTTATGTCGGGCACCATCTCCTTCTCGTCATCCGGACCTTGGCTGCCGACTGCGACGTTGTCCAGCGATCCGCCAACGACCCGGTTGCCGTCGATCTCGGCATAATTGGCGTAGTTGAACAGTATCCCGTAGTCACGATCGCGATCCGATACATTATTGCGGACCACAAGTCGGTTCGAATACATGATGGCGTAGCCAACCGTATTGCGCACTGAAACGTTGCCGCGGACCTCGCTGTCGTTGGTGTACATGTAGTGAACCGCGAAGCGCACCTGTTCGAAACGGTTGTTGATGAAGTGGTCCTTGCGACTGCTGATCGTGAAGATGCCGTCTCGGCCGTAGCGGAAGGTGTTTTCCGCGATGGTGACGTCGGGCGCGTTCCAGACCGACACGCCATTCCCGCTCTCGCTGCGGCGCCCCTCGCGCAATCCTTCGATGACGTTGCGCTCGACACGCGAGCCTGCCGCGCCGTGAACGTAGATGCCGAACAGGTTCCCTTCGAGGCGGTTGTTCTCGATGATCGCACGCTCCGCAGTCTTCTCGAGAAAGATCCCTGAATTCATGGCCTGGAGATCGCGACCGGATTCCCTAATGGTGAGGCCGCGGATGGTGACCCCCGGCGCGGTCACGGTAATGACATTGCCGGACCTGCCACCGCTGAGCACCGCGCCGGGCTCCCCGGCCAGGATAAGGCGCCGGTCAATCCTGACCCGCCCCTCGTAAACGCCGGGTCCCAGCTTGACGACGTCGCCTTCCTGTGCACGGTCCAGTACTGCTTGGAGCGGCTGATCCGCAAAGGCCCTCAGCTCCGCCGCGGTGGCGGAGCCAAAGGCCCCGGCGGCGCAGATCGCCGCCGGGATGAGTCGTGGCAAAACACGCACGTGCTGTTCTCGCTCAGACCATCTTCGGTTCGACGAACATGCGGCCCTTCATCTCCATATGCATGGCATGACAGAACCACGAGCAGTAATACCAGTAGACGCCGGGCTTATCCGCCGTGAACGACACCGAGGCGGTCGCCATTGGCGCAACCTCCATCTGGATGCCATAGTTCACGATGCAGAAACCGTGGGTCAGGTCCTCTACGGCGTCGATGTTCGTGACGTAGACGGTCACCTGATCGCCCTGCTTGACCTGGAATTGGTCGAGGCCGAACGCCGGCGCCGTCGACGTCATGTAGACGCGGACCGTGTTGCCGTCGCGGATGACCTTGGAGTCGGCTTCGAGATTGATCCCGTCGGCTTTCGCCTGCTTCACTGCGTCCGCGAACATCGGGTCGGCCCGGTCCCAGATCGAGATCGGGTTGATCTTGGAGCGATGGACGATGGTGGCGTCGTGCGGCTCGGCAAAGCTCGGACCGTCATGGATGAGAACCATCTTGTCGCCTGATATGTCGATCAACTGATCATTCTCCGGCTTCAGCGGACCGACATTGAGGAAGCGGTCCTTGGAGAACTTATTCAGGGAGATCAGCCACTTTCCGTCGGCCTCCTTGGTCTGGCCCATGGAAGAATGGTTGTGACCGGGCTGATAGTGAACGTCGAGCTTCTGGATGATGGGATCGACCTTTTCCCCCTTGAAGGCGCGTTTTGCGAGCTCGATGTTCCACTTGCAGACCTGGCTGTCGAGGAACAGTGTCGTATAGGCGTTGCCTTTGCCGTCGTAGGCGGTATGCAGCGGCCCGAGACCGAGTTCGGGTTCGGCTACGACCACGTCGCGCGGCTTGATCTTGTCGTCGAACAACTGGTCGAACAGCCTGACATCCATGACCGTGACGGTCGGCGACAGCTTCCCGGCCGCGACGATGTGGATTCCGTCGGGTGCGGTGTTCATGCCGTGCGGATTATTCGAGACCGGAACGTAGCGCGTGTAAGGCGAACCCTTCCGGCCGTCGATCACTGGCACGCCGTTCATTTCCTTGAAGTCGCCCTTTTTGACCGCCTCCTCGATCCGCTTAAGGTTGAAGATCACGACCCAATCCTGTTCGTTGGCGGTCATCTCGGCCAAGGTGACACCTTCCTCCGCGTTGTAGCAGGTAGAGAACGCGTATTTGCCCTGATAGTCGGCATCGACGTTGTCGAGATTGCCGTCGACGATCACCTGCCACGCAACCTTCATGGTGTCACTGTCCAGCGCCGTGAAGATCGCACGATAATCTTTCGGCTTGTCGAGCACCTTGCCGTCGTTCGGGAGCGGCACGCCATCCTCGCCGTTACAGAACACGTATCCGGTGCGGGGATATTTTTGCAGCCGCAGGCCATGGACCGTATGCTGGTTCGGCAGCTCGATGATCTTGTCGCACTTCATGACGTCGAGGCGCACGCGTGCGACCCGGGTGTTGGCCTTGTCGTTCATGAACGCGTATCGGCCGTCATAGGTACCGTCGGTGAACGTGATGTGCGGATGATGCAGATCGCCGTTCATGAACGTGCCGCCGCGGCTCTTGAGCAATTCGCGCGTCGCAGGCTGCAGCCCTTCGGTCAGCACCTTAAGGCTCTCGTTGGTCTGTCCCCATCCGGTGGCACTACAGCGGTTGAAGACGGGAACGCGCATCAGTTCGCGCATCGAGGGCAAACCGACGATGCGCATTTCGCCGGACTGGCCGCTGGAGAAGAACACGTAATATTCGTCGAGTTCGCCCGGAGCCACCTCGGCCTTCTGCACCGCCGGACGCGCCGCCGGCGCCTTTGGTGCCGACTTGGTCTGAGCGTCCGCCGCCGTGACGAGGCCGAGGCCGTCGCTCGACAGGCCAACTCCGCCCGCAATACCGACGCCAGCGGCCGCAGCCGTTGTCCCTAGCAAAGTGCGCCGGCTGACGGGTTTTCCATTTTCGTTGTCGCTCATGGTGGCCTCCTGGGCTTCAGTTTGGTGGTGGGGTAATGGCTTCTGCGCGCGGCAGCCCGACCGGCTTGCCGCCCGCAGTGATTATGGTTTGCGGTCCCTTGCCGCCGCTGCGCATCGACGACGACGACAGCGCTTCACGCTTCTCGCGCTTCAGCCGCACCTGAATCATGTGCGGGCAGCGGTGATCGTCGAAGTAGAGCTCCTGGCAATGCATGCAGTAGATGCATTCATTGACGTTGATGTGCCCCTCAGGATGGATCGCCTGCACCGGGCATTCGTTGGCGCAGCGCTGGCAGGGCGAGCCGCATTCCGGCCAGCGGCGCAGCCATTCGAACATGCGGATACGCCCCGGAATCGCCAGCGCAGCGCCAAGCGGGCACATGTAGCGACAGAAAAATCGCTCGACGAACAATCCGGCCGACAGAAGCGTCAGCGCATAGACGGCGAACGGCCATTCGCGCGCGAACTTCAGGACGATCGCCGTCTTGAAGGGCTCGACTTCCGCGAGCTGTTCGGCAAACGCGGTCGAGTACAGCGACATCCCGAACAGGCCCAGGAAGATGATGTATTTGAGTGGCCATAGCCGCTCGTGAAGACCCCATGGCAATCGATATTGCGGAATCTTGACCGCCTGCGCGACGTTGTTGAGCAGCTCCTGCAACGCACCGAACGGACAGAGCCAGCCGCAGAACGGACCGCGCCCCCAGAACAGAAGCCCGGCGGCGATCGAGCACCACAGCAGGAAGATCAGCGGCACGGACAGGAAGTATTCCCAGCTGAACCCGGTCAACAATGAATTGGCGAACGTCAGGACGTTGACGACCGAAAGCTGCGCATTCGCGTACCAGCCGAGCCACACGAGAATGAACGCCAGGTAGACCCGGCGTACCCAGGTATAGACTTTCGGGCGGCGCACCAGCTGATTCTGGAAGAAGAAGATGAGCGTGAGCGCACCAAGCGCGAAGGCCGCCATGGCGACCTTGACGATGTTGCCTCGCCAGATCTTCATCCACAGCGGCTCGTCTTCGGTTGAAGCTGGTCCTGCTGTCTCGCGCCGTTCGGTCGCCGATGCGGGCGTTCGGTCCGGCGAGGCGCCTTGGCCTTGCGCCGCCGGCTCGCGCTTCACGTAAGCATCAGGCAATGCATATCCCAGCTCGAAGGTCACCCATGCCTTGTCGCGTGCGCCCACGACGCGCTGCACGAGCAGTTGCAATATCCATTGTTCGGTCGGATCGAAACTGAACTCAGCCGGCACGACAAAAAGCGCGATCTCGGGAAAATCGGGCGCGCCCTCGGCCTCGAGGCTTCCCAGCCGGGTGTGGTCGCGATCGCGGAAACGGATGCTGTTGGTATCCTGGATCAATTCGATCCGGTCGAAGATCCCGCCGCGAACGTAAGCGGCGCCCTTGAAGGAATAACGGCCCGCCCCCGCGACGACGAGCGCCTGCTGGCCCGGCTTGAGCCTTCCGGTCAGGCGATTGTATCCGTCGTTCCCGAGCAGGCTGCGGCCGATGGTCGGCACCGCAACGTCGGCGACATAAAGATCGATGAACGTGTCGCTGGGGTCGCCTTCCTCCGGATGGGCCGCCGCGGCCGCGTTGCCGGACTTCTCGAAAGCCTGATTGATATCGGCAAGAGAGAGGGTCAGGCGGCGAACGGAGCCGTCACCGACCAGGCTCTGCCAATCGCGGATCTCGCTCTTGCCGGGATCAATCGCCCTGATGACTTGAGGCGCGGGGCCGGCCGGCGCAAGGCCCTGGGCACCGAGACGACCGCTCTTGATGATCTTCGTTGCGGATCGGAGGATGCTGTCCCCCATCACCAGAACGGTGACCGTCGCGCCACTGACGATGTCCACCTGCGGCGCGGTCGCCGCTCCGCGGACGACGGGCTCCATATCGGTACCGATCAATTTCTTGACCGCTTCCAGGATGCGTCTTTCCGGAATACCCACGAGAACGATGGGCTCCTTGTGCTCGACCAGCTTCAGGCCGGTGAGCACGCCCTTCGGGTTGATTCCGACCAGGATCTGGATCGGCTTGCCCGAATAGCCAGTTGCGTTGGCGAAATCCGAATTCAGGTAGACGAACCCAAGGAGCTGGTCGTCCTTGTAGGCTGGAGCAATCGCTGGATCGCCTTGCGGCACTCCGAGCCGGTTCGCACCGGGAATCAGTTCTCCCGGCTCCGCCTTCGGCAGGTAGTCATTCAATCTGCCAGTAGCATCGGCCGGACAGCCGAAGCCGATCCAGCCGAGAACGGCCAGGGCCAGCACCAGGAACAGTCTGATACCAAAGAGTTTTAGCAAGCGCGCCGCTTTCAGTTAGCAGAACGCCGTTGTTCTGAATCGCTCCTCTTGTAACAGCGCGAGCGGGTCCACCTTTGCGCTACCTCAAACAGACGCGGCGCGGACAAGGCCATGCTCCACGGTGTGATTGGAACCCAAGATGCGCAGTGAACCCCTGTTGGCAGCAGAGCCGCCCGCTTCTGTCCGGAACGTCGGCGAGCTCTATGCGATTGCGTTTACTCAGGCCGAAGAGGCTGCGCAGCGTTATGGCAAGCTTGCCGCAACCGGTGACGAGGGCTTCGAACCAGTCCGCTGCGTTTTCGAAGTCCTGAATCAAAGGGAGTTAGAACGCGCCGAAACAATCGAGAAAGCCTGCATCGCAGCCATCGGGCGCGGGCCTGCCAGGGCTGATCTCAGGTGGCCACCGATGGATTTGGTTCCCGCGGAAGAGCTGTCCGAGCTTGAGGGCTCGCTGCTCGCGACCGCTTATGGCGCATGGGCGCTCGCCGTCCGGCACCGCGAACGAGCCTTCATATTCTGGACATATATCGCAGCGCGCGCCGAAAGCGGGCTTGTGCGGGCAGCCGCTGAGAGTTTGGCGCGCGAGGCGCTGCGTGACGGCAATCTGCTTCGCCGCGAGCGCCGGCTGGCGTGGCGGGCCGGCCGAAGGCAGTCTCTTGCGGCACAGGAGACGGCAGTCACTGAGTTCTCATCGGCCGCGTTGCTCGAAAGCCTCCTTCTCAGGGGCATCTTTCGATGGTCCCAGGATGCGCCCGCGCCGCAGCGAAGGCGCCTGCTGTCCCTGATTGGAGACGGCTTACAGATTCCGATCGGGGACACCAACGATACTTTTCCGCATTCTGAAACGCTCGACGACATCAAGCGCCGTGTGCTGCGTCTCGCGGAACAATTGTCCTCGATCTATCTCGATGAAGCCGACAATGCCGTCGACCAGTCGCGATTGGAGCTGGCTCAGCAGCTCGCGGCCCGCTCCATCGCCCGGCTGGCAGATCTTCGCACCATTGCATCCCTTCCTGGATGATGGGTAACGAGCGCCTCCCTGGTTTGCGCAGCGACAAAGACAGATCCGGCATCCGGGGCGATGTTGGGTCCATGAAGCAGCAAATCACCGATCAGTTGACCGCCCCGGAGACGACGATCGACGTTCGAAGCATTCCGCGGACGATGCGCCATCCGTTGATCTTCGACACGTTTGATCAGTTGGCTCCCGGGCAGTTCTTCCATGTCGTGAGTGACCACGACCCGCGTCCGTTGCGCTACCTGTTCGACGTCAGGTATTTCAACATCTTCACTTGGGATTATGTCGAGACGGGTCCGGATATCTGGCGTGTCCGCGTCGGCCGCCCCGGCTGAATGACTCGCGGGGTTGACGGCGAGCATCAGGTCGATCTGGATTTCAGGCGCTTCTGAAAGAATGCAAGAATCTCGTCCCGGGCTGCGAGAGTGAACTGACCCGACTCATCGACAAGATGAACTGTGACGACGCTATGAGGCGTCTTGACGAACTGCTCGAAGAACGGTGGCTTGGGCCCAGTATTCGCGGCCGTGTCAGGCAAAACGCGACCAACGAAGCGATCGCCGAGCGCGGCCTGGTAGGCGGCAAACCGTTCGGCGCGGCAAAATGAATCGCCCGCAAACCGGTAAGCAAGGACGGTCAGATCTTCGCGTTCCAGCCTTGAACGGACTTGCGCCAGTTCGTCAGCGGAGCTCTCGATGCCGGCGGGATTGTCCAACGGGAGCGACGGCTGGGACAAGACAGGAGCCAGCAGTACCGGCTCCAGCATCATGTTCAGCGCGAAGTTGCCGGTAAAGCACATGCCGATAGCGCCGACGCCCGGCCCGCCGCTCTCGCCATGGGCCAGCCTCGCGAGCGCCCGCAACCAGTTGGATACAGGGCTCGATGATCCGCCCCCGAGCGCTCGAAATTCAGCGCTGACGCACGCGCGCCGAAAAACACCGGCTGCAGTTTCCGCGTCGGGAACATCGCCATCCTTTCCGAAAAGCGACGGCATGTAGACGCGAAAGCCGGCGTCGCGCACCCAGCGAGCGAAACGCGCGACGTGCGGGCTAATGCCTGGCATCTCGGTCATGACGATGACAGCGGGTCCCTGGCCCGCAACGTAGACCGGTTTTGCCGTGCCCTCCAACGCGAGGAGCCGCTGCTCGAAATCGGATAGATCGTCAGGCTTCAGCAGCGCATCGCTCATGTTGTCCTCCGGAAAAGGTTGCGCAAACGGTATTTCCCGGGCATTCATTTCGACAAGTGTCAAAAGTGACATTATTCGGGGCTATTTTGCCATGCCGCTCATTGACGTTCTGGTCCTGGAAGGAGCTTCTGCGGCCAGTGTCGCCATCACCACCGAATTGATCGATGTGGCCAACGGCATTCGTGCAAGGGCCGGACGACTGCCCTGCTTTGACGTCAGAATTTCCGGCTCCGGGGCAAGATGGACAACGCAGCTCGCAAGGCTGCCCGCGAAGGGCGGCGCCAATAGACCCGCAGACGTGGTGATCGTGCCTGGGCTGGCCTGGACGGATGAGCAACTCGTTCGCGAAGGATTGCAGCGACGGGATGCCGAAATGGCCAGGAAGGCTCTACATGCGGCCTTTCAATCCGGAGCTGAAATCGCCAGCTCCTGCTCGGCCGTATTTCTGGTTGCGAGCGCCGGGCTGCTGGATGCCCGCCGCGCAACCACGACCTGGTGGCTCGCACCCTTGTTTCGACAGCTGTTTCCAAGGGTGACTCTCGACACGGATGCGATGGTGTTGACCGACGGGCGCCTAACAACGGCCGGTGCGGCGATGGCTCAATTGGACCTGATGCTTTCGATCATTGCCCGCCATGCAGGACCTGACCTCGCGGACAGCTGCGCGCGGTTTCTCTTGCTGGACCGGAGGCAATCGCAATCCCGCTATATGGCGCTATCCTTCCTCACCGCCGCGGACGAACGCGTTTCACGCGCGGAGCGCTGGGCACGGGCGCGACTGCATCGGACCTTTTCAATCTCCGAACTTGCAAAGGCCGCGGGACTGGGTGCGCGCACCTTTGCGCGCCGATGCGAGCGCGCCACCGGGCTTTCGCCGGTGAAATTTGTCCAGAGGTTGCGCGTCGATAAGGCAATGGACCTGCTGGAAACCACTCGGCTCAGCCTCGATGACATCGCCGAGAAGGTTGGGTACGCCGACCCCTCTACGCTTCGCAAGCTTTTGCACCGGGAGAAGACACCCGGCGCGCGTGCCGCGCGCAAGCGGCACAATGGCGCTGCGCCCTCCAGGACGCGTGGAGCCCGACGACCTGACCGACCGGCGGCGCCCAAACGCAAGCGAGCGCTGGATGTATCATGATGACCGCCGCCGTCACGCTCTGCGCTGAGAGCCCCCGTTAGCGCGGCTTGAGGAGTTCGCGCGCGACGATCAGCTTCTGAACCTCGGTCGCCCCTTCGTAGATGCGAAGCGCGCGGACTTCGCGATACAGGCTCTCGACGATCTCGCCCTTGCGCACACCGCGACCGCCGAACATCTGCACCGCGCGGTCGACTACCCGTTGGGCGGTTTCGGTGGCGGCCAGTTTTGCCATTGCCGCTTCACGCGTGGTGGGAAGCTTCTGAACGTCGCGGCGCCACGCGGCGCGATAGGTCAGCAGCGCCGCGGCATCCGTTTCAGTGGCCATGTCGCCGAGTGCGGCCTGGGTCAGCTGCAGTTCCGACAGCGTCGTCCCGAACATGCGCCGTGTCTGCGCGTGCAGTCGTGCCTCCTCCAGCGCGCGTCTGGCAAAACCCAGCGCCGCTGCGGCAACCGAGGACCGGAAGATATCGAGGGTCTGCATCGCAATCTTGAATCCGCCGCCGGACGGCCCGATGCGTCGGCTGATCGGGATGCGGCAATTGTCCAGACGCAGCGTTGCGAGCGGATGCGGCGCGATGATGTCGATGCGCTCGGCCACGCTGAAGCCGGGATCATCGGGAAACACTGCGAAGGCGGAGATGCCGCGCGCGCCAGGCGCCTCCCCGGTTCGCGCGAACAGCGTGTAGACGTCGGCGATCCCGCCATTCGAGATCCAGGTCTTCTCGCCTTCCAGAACGTAGCTGTCGCCGTCCTCGCGCGCCGTGCACGTCATGGCCGCCACATCCGAGCCCGCCGCCTGCTCCGAAAGCGCAAAGGCAGCCAGCCATTCGCCGGAACGGACTTTCGGCAGCACGGCGTTTCGCAGCTCCGCCGAGCCGGCAAGCGCGATGGCGCCGGATCCGAGGCCTTGCATTGCAAAGGCGAAATCGGCGAGACCATCGGCATAGGCCAGCGTCTCGCGCGACAGGCAGATCGAGCGGGAATCGATGCTCGCCACGTCACCGTCCGGCGCCGCAACCGCGCAGTCGAGCAGTCCCGCCGCGCCGAGCGCGCGAACGAGCTTGCGGCAGGCGCCATCGACGTCGCTGTGGTCGGCCGCCTGAAGACCACCCTGCGTGACGAAGCGGTCGAGCGCCTCGCAAATTGCGCGATGACGCGGCTCGAAGAACGGCCAGTCCAGCCAGTCGCGGGAGATCGTCTTTGCCAATGAGCTCATCTGTCGCTCCACAAGGTCGATTGCCTGCCGGACGGCCGGCATGTTCTGAGGCGTGCTTGCGATCAAATCCGCCAATGCAGCCGGCGCCCTCGAATTGTTTTAAGCATAAACTATTTCCTTCCCTGAAGACGTTGTCAAGGCGCCGGTGCACAGACGATGTTCCGGCGCTTTGCCTAGCGGCGTCGACGGGAAACACGGACCAAATCCGCCCCGGATCAGGGGACGCCCTGCTCTTCCGGTCCCTGCCTTGAATTTAGTTTTGGCACGAACTATTCTGTTGCGCATCGAATGGAATTGCATTCGCCTTCAACGCGCCATGAGGCTCAGGAGATCGATTTGGCACTCGCAAAGGAGTCCTCGCCGGCGTCCAGCAGGAATGCGGCCGATGCGGAGGCCGAGTACAGGGCTCAGACGCGGCTCTGGCTCCGGCTGCTGGCCTGCACGACCCTGATCGAGGGGGAGTTGCGGCGCCGATTTCGCGAAGAATACGACTTTACGATGCCACGCTTCGACGTTCTCGCTCAACTCGATCGGGAGCCGAGCGGATTGGTGCTGGGGGAACTGCCCAAGCGCCTGATGGTTTCGGCCGGCAACCTGACGCCGATCGTCGATCGCCTGGTCGAGGATGGATATATCACGCGGACGCCGTCAAATCTGGACCGGCGCGTGCAGATCGTCTGCATGACGGTCGAGGGCCGAAAGACCTTCAGGCGGATGGCGAAGAGTCACGGCGCCTGGCTCGCCGAATTGCTGGCCGAATTCCCGATCGACCGTCTCGACGGGCTCGTCGGCGCGCTCGACGACGTGAAGAGCGCCGTGAGGGACGCTCTGCAGCATCGCGAGCGGACGTGATGCTCAGCGCCGGACTCGAATGCCGGCGGCTTCGCGGTCCCAGGTATCCGTCGTCACACCGGCCTGTTGCAGCGCGCCCTTCTTGATCTTGCCGTTCTCCGTCAGCGGCATCTCGCTCACGATGCGGACATAGCGCGGGATTGCGAAATAGGCGATCTGCCCCTCGCAATGCCTGATGATGTCGGCGGGCTCCAGCGACTGCCCCTGCTCCAGCAAGATCGCGGCCGCAACCTCATCCTCGCCCAGTTCGGACGGCAGCGGGTAGATCGCGCACGCAGCGACCGCCGGATGGGCAAGGATGATCTGCTCGACCTCCCAGGAGGACACGTTCTCGCCGCGCCGGCGGATCGAATCCTTCATGCGATCAACGAAGCGATAATGTCCATCCGCGTCGCGGACGACGCGATCGCCGGAATGAAACCAGAGATTTCGCCACGCTTCGACCGTCTTCTCCGGCATGCCGAAATATCCGGTGGCGAACGCAAACGGCTCCTTGGCGCGCAGGACGAGTTCCCCCGCCTGTCCGTCAGGCAGCTCTGAATCGTTTTCGTCGACGATGCGGGCCTCGAAGCCTCCGGCCAGATATCCCATGGTCCCCGGACGGTCGGAGGGGATGGCGCCAGCGAACACGAAATTCGTCTCCGTCGACCCATAGCCGTCAACCAGCGGCACGCCGAACCGCTCGAGAAACGGCCGATGGATCTGCGGCGGCACGCCCCCACCCAAGGCGACGCGAACGCGATGAGCAGTATCGTCCTCCCTCCGAGGCTGGGCCAGGAGCATGGACGCCATGGCACCGAGCAGGTAACCCACGCTCGCATTGTGGGCTCGCGCGGCGGCCCAGAAGCCTGAAGCGGAAAATTTCTGCTCGAGCACGTAAGTGCATCCGTTCAATACGGCCTGATAGAATGCATTGAGCGCGTTGGTGTGGAACAACGGCAAGGTCGTGAACAACACGTCGCCCTCGCGAATGCCGAGTGCCCGCGCCGAGCAGATGCCCCACCAGAACAGCTGAGCTTGTGGACAGCACACGCCCTTGGCCGGCCCCGTGGTGCCGGAGGTGTAGAGGATGGCAACGGTATCCCCCGGCCGCACGGCACCAGCCGGCGCCATGGATGCGGGCGCGGGCAACGGCACCGCTGCGATCCGTGGCGCCTCCGCGATCTGATCGATCGTCCATACGAGCGGCGGCAGATCGGCCTCGGTGCCAACGGTCTCGAGCGCGGCCAGAAACCCGGCCTCGGCGACGAGGAGCGCAGGATGCGAGTTGCGGAAGATATGGGCGAGCTGGCGCCCCCGCAGCGCCGTGTTGATCGGCACCGTGATAGCGCCGAGCCAGGCGCAGCCGAGATAGACTTGAAGAAACTGCGGTCGGTTCGAGCACATCAACGCGACCCGGTCTCCCGGTTCGATGCCGGCCTCGATCAACGTCTGCGCCGATGCAGCCGCTATCGCCGCGGTCTGCGCATAGGTCCAGCGCGTCTGCCCAGCAACCAGCAGAACGCGATCGCCATAGCGCTCCGCCTGCCGGGCGAGGATGGTCGCGAGCACGCGGTCGCAAGGTGGAAACAGCTCGACCGCACGCGCCCAGGCCGGCGCTTCCTGCTGCCGCCCGGCGTCATCCCGCATGCAATGCTCCGTCAAATCCCGGCTCGACCAGACCCGCCCGACGTCAAGGCAGGAGCTTGTACTTCCCGTCCTCGATCTGAACGAGGACGCGCGAACGTGCATCGACGCCGTGCCGATCCGCCGGCGTGAAATTGTAGATTGCCTGCGTGCCGACGACTTCCTTGGTGGTGAACAAGGCCTGGCGCAGCGCGCTGCGGAATTCCGGCGAGCCCGGCTTGGCACCGGTTGCCAATGCGCGCTTGGCAGCGTCGACGAAGACCATCCAGCCATCGAACGAGTAGGAGGAGAACCCGTCGGTCGGCTGCTCGCCGTTCGCCTTCTCGTAAGCCGCCCGGTAGGCCAAGGCGACCTTCTGAATCGGATTGCTCGACGGAAGCTGTTCGGCCGCGATCACCGGCCCGGTGGGGCAGATGATGCCGTTGGCGGTCTTGCCGGCGAGGCGAAGGAAATCGGCGCTAATCATCCCGTTGTTGCCGTAGAGCGGCCCCTTGTATCCGCGCTCGGACAAGGCGATGGCGGGCAGCGCACCCGGCGTTCCGGTGCCGCCGAGCATGATGGCGTCGGGGCGGGCCGCAAGCGCGCGCAGCACCTGCGCAGTCACCGACGAGTCGGATCTGGCGTAGCGTTCGTTGGCAATGACCTTGATCTCCGCCGCCTTGGCGCTCTGCGACAGCGAGTTCATACAGGAGATCGCCGAGCGCATCCGAAAACCCGATGAACGCGACTGTCTTCAAGCCGCGCGCCTTCATGTGATCAACGACGCCCTGGACCAGGAGCGGCATCGGCTGCGGGGTCTGCACGACCCAGGGGCCGCCCTCGCCAGCCGGAACCGATGCGATCGGAGAGACAGCGATCATCGGCACTTTCATCTCGATCGCGGCGGTCGCCATCGCCAACGTCTGCGGCGCCCCCGACGTCCCCATCAGGATGTCGACCTTCTCCTGCTCAACGAGCTTGCGCGCGTTGCGCGCCGAGGCGGTGGCATCGGAGGCGTCATCGAGCTGAATGAGGCGCACCTTCTCGCCGCCGACCTCGCCGACATACGTCTCTCCCGCGGCAATCCCCTTCGCGTTCGGAATGCCGATCGAGGATACCGGCCCGCTGAGACCGGTGACAAAGCCGACGAGGATGTCGGCTTGCACTCCTTGAGGGACAGCCAGAAGCAGCAGCGCGGAGCCGAGCAGTGATTTCATCGAGATCATGGCACCTGTCTTTCGTTTCGTGTGTATCGATGTCGGGCAGGCGCCATGCGCGCGTTTCACGTCGAGGAGACCAGCGCGATCACGCGCAGCGGACTGCCCGAACCGTTTTTGATCTTCAGCGGAGAGGCCACGATGATCGCCCCAGTGGCGGGGAGCTGATCCAGATTACACAGGCACTGCAGGCCGTAGCGGCCCGCGCCGTGGAGAAAGTGATGCGCGGGATAAGGGGGATCGAAATGTCCGGCCTGTCCTGCATCGGTGCCGATCGTCTCGGTGCCGAAACCGATAATGCCGCGCTCCTCCACCAGCCATTTCATCACGGCCGCGTTCGGGCCCGGCGTGTGAGCGCCGTCATCTCGGAGGTTGGAATAGTCGCGCCACCCCTTCTTCGACCAGTCGGTCCGCAGCAGCACCCAGTGCCGGTAAGGAATCCGTCCGTGCTGGGCCTCCCAGGCCTCGACGATCGGCACCGTGAGCACGAAGTCCGGATTCTGCGCCGCCTGCGCGGAGCAGTCGATGACGCAGGCGGGCGCGATCATATCTTTGGCCGGCATGGTATCGACCGCATTGTTGGCGAGATCCTTGCCGGTGAACCAGTGAATCGGCGCGTCGAAATGCGTGCCGGTATGCTCACCGAAGGTCACATTATTCCAGTACCAGGCCGGACCACGCGCGTCATAACGTGAAATCTCCTGGATGCGCACCGGCGCCGCCTGGCCGAATTCGGGCGGCAACACGATCACCGGAAAGTCGGGGCTGAGCGTGAAGCTCAGATCAATGACGCGCACCGCGTCCGAAGCGATCGCATCCGCCAGTTCCAGAAGAGCCCTGCCTTGCATCGTCGCGTCCTCCAGCTTGATCGAATTGGCCGTTCAGCGGTCGAGCTCGCGCTCGAGTGCTTTTGGATTGGCCGCAAGGCGCTGCCGGATCTCCTCGGCGACGTCTCCGACATACATCTCTTCAAGTCCGCCCCTGAGCCCGGCGACGACCGCCTGCGCGACGGCGCGCGGCGCCACCTTCGGTGGAGGCACGGTCTGAAACCACTCGGTGTCGACTGGCCCCGTGAAGACGTTCATCAACTTGATGCCGCCCGGCCGGAGTTCGGCGCGAAGACAATGCGAAAGCGACAGGCACGCGGCCTGCGAGGCGGAGTAAGCGCCGAAGGCGGGCCAGTTCGCCAACGCATGGACGGAGAGGATGTTGACCCAGGCGACGCTGTTGTTGATGCCGTCCGCGCCCCGCATCCGCATGACGGGCCCGAAGGCCTGCGCGAGATTGATGAAGCCGAGATAGGCCTGGTCGATCTCGTCACGTGCAATGCCGGTGCCCTTGCGGTCCAATAGGCCACCGGGCCTCACATACTCCGTCGTATTCACGAGGATGTCGACCTTGCCGCCGATGTCGGCGGCGAGATCGCCGGCTGACTTTTCATCGGCGGCGTCGAGGGTCACGAGCTCGATGCCGTCCTGCCCTCGCAACAGCTCTTCGCCGGCAAACGGCCGCCACGGCTCCGCGATGCCGACGAACACCGTCTTGGTCCCCGCGGCCTTCAACGCCAAGGCAGCTTCCCGGCCGATAGCGCTGCGGCCGTTGGTCACGAGCACGCGTCGAAACTTGGGATCGGCGGTCATTTCACGCCACTGCCTGTCATCAGCCATGTTGGGGGTCTCCCCTTCGGGTCGGGCAAAGGCCACCGCCTGACCACTCTTGTCGAGCTGGAACGACATGCGGACAGCGGCGCCTTCGATACAGTCGGCATGCAGATGCGCCACGATGGTCGGCCCGCAATCCATCTTGACGAGCCCGACGCGCCAGGGCGCCCGCTCGCGGAAATAGACGTCACTCGGCACGCGCGCCGTGGTCTCGGCAAGCAGCAAGCCGCGAGCCGGCGCGTCGACGAAAGCGAGCGCAGCCGACAGGCATGAGGGGCACGCCTCTCGCGCCGGATAGGTGAAGGTGCCGCAGCCCTGGCAGCGCTGCAGCATGAAGCGCCCTTCGGCGGCGGCGCGCGTGAAGCCGTGCGACGTCCTGCTGCGCGCGCGCGGCGGCGCGGTCGGCAGGCGCGTCCGCAGCAGCGGATTCTTGCGCCGTGGCGGTTCAATCGGATCGATCATCGCGAAGGCCCGGCAAAGATCGCGGCGCCGGAGGCAAGTCCGCGATCATAGTTGATCATACCGAAGCCCGAGGCCAGGCCGAGGCTTGCATCCCTGACCTGTGTCGGGCCCGCAACTCCCAGAACCTGCCGCAGCCCTTCGACGAGACCGAGATAGGCGCCGGCTGCTCCGGCCTGTCCGACCGAGAGTTGTCCGCCGGATGTGTTGTGCGGAAAGTCCCCGTCGATGGTGAGATCGTGCTGGCGCACGAACTCGGCTCCCTCGCCCTTCCCGCAGAAGCCGAGATCCTCGAACTGCATCATCGAGATGACGGGATAATCGTCGTAGGTCTGGACGATGTCCAGATCGTTGGGCCTGACGCCGGCCATCGCATAGAGCTCACTGACATCCATCGCCCAACCGCCACGAACCTGCATCGGATCGTCGGCGAAGGCATTGTGCCGCTCGATCGTCGACAGCAGCCTTGCCGCCGGCAGCCGCAGCGAGGCGGCCGTATCCTCCCGCATCACGAGGAAGGCCTCGGCGCCGGCGCAAGGCATCACGCAGTCGAACAGATGGATGGGATCGGAGATGGGGCGCGCCGCCAAATACTGCTCGATCGACAATGGCGTCTTCATCAGCGCGTGCGGATTGCGCAAGGCGTTGGCGCGTTGGGCGACCGCGATCCTGCCGACGTCCTCACGCGTGACTCCGAAACTCCGCATGTAGTTGCGCGCAATGAGACCGAAGCTCGAATTCGCGCCGCCCGCACCGTAAGGATAGACCGCGTCCTGATTGAAGCGTGAGAAATTCTCGAGCGTCAAGCGGAAGGAATCGACGTGGTTGGTATCGCCGGCAATGCACGCCACGATGTCGGCATCGCGCGCCTGAACCGCGCGCGCCGCCTTTCGCAGCGCGGCGATGGCGCTGGCGCCACCGAGCGGAATCGTATCCAACCATCGCACGCAGAGCCCGAAATGCTGGGTCAGGCCGATACCGCTGTCCGTACCCATGGTGAAACTGGAGACGCACAGACCATCGATATCGGCGACCTTGATGCCGGACTCGACGACGAGCGAGCGCAAGGCGCGACCTATCCACCACTGCGCGCTTTCGATGGAGTAGCGCACATAGGGTATCGTGACGGGAGCTACCATCACGATGCCGTCATAGGATACGCGCAGCGAATTCGTCACCGGCCGCCTGTCCTGTCCATCCGCCTCAGACCACCGTCAGCTTCACATCGATATTGCCGCGCGTCGCGTTCGAATAGGGGCAGCGTTCGTGGGCACCGGCAACAATGCCTTCCGCCACTGTCGTCTCGACACCGGGCAGCCTGACCTTCAGTTCGACGGCGAGCGCATAACCGACGGGCACGGGCCCCATCACAACCTTCGCGGTCACCGAAGGCTCCGCGACCGGCACGACCTTCCTGGTGCGCGCCACGAGCTTGACCGCTCCAAGAAAGCACGCGGCATAGCCGGCCGCAAAGAGCTGCTCCGGATTCGTGCCCTCGCCTCCGGGGCCACCCAGCGATTGCGGCAGCGACAGCGACACCGATAGCGATCCGTCGGAGCTCGCTGCCTTGCCGTCGCGGCCCCCCGTGGCCGTGACTTCGGTTTCGTATAGGATCTTCTCAGGCGTCATCATGTCGTCTTCTCCAAACGCTGCAACGGGCCCTAGCGTCGGTTGCGCGCGAGCATCGCGCGGAAATCGTCACGAGCAAGCACGCTGGCGCGCTTGAAGCTCGGCCCGCGGCTCGGCTCGGTACCATTGAGGCGCCTGAGCTGCACCCACATCTCGGCGCTCTTCAGCGCCACCGCGGCGCAGTTGACCACCGGAGCATGCCCAACCTTGAGACCATGCTCCCGGCCGATCAGCAGGCCCGGCAGCACGCCGGCGGGAATCACGACATCGGCACCGCGCTCGACGAGCGGCAGCGCGCAGGCGACGAAATCCTCAATCATGCGCCGGTGCGCGGCTTGATCGCCCGCGAAGGCATCTGCGAAATCCTCGGGCTTGCAGTCCAGGCCCGTCACGTGAACGACGCGATCGCCAAGGCCATAACGCTCGGCCTGCTCGTAGTGCCAGACCTCGAAGACGGTATCGAGCGTAACGAGGCCGAGCCGCCGACCAAGCTGCGAGGCGGCAAGCAGCGTCGCCTCACCGGTCCCGATCACGGGAATATCGAGCGTCGCGCGAAGCTCGTACAGACCGGGATCCTGGAAGTGACCCATGACGAATGCATCGAAGCCTTGCTCCTCCGCCGCGATACCATTGTCGATCGCCTGCACGGCGCAGCGCAGTTCAGCAAGACGTCCGAACTCCCGGTCCGGCGGCGAAATTCCCTCGACATGGACCGTCGTGCCCGGCGCAGCGATGTTGTTGAGATACTCGGACAGCAGCGCCATGTACGGCGCGTTCAGGCTCGCATCAACGAAGCTCTGCCAGAAGATGCGCATCGTCCTTCTCCTCGAACGGGTATGGGAGGATCGGTCGCGGGACTGTCGACGCGAATATTTCAACCATAAACTAATTGGCGCGTCAAATGTGTGCGGCGCATCGAAGATTATGGTCCGAGGCGCCACGGCCGCCGCGCCCATTTCGCGCGAACAGGAAGCGCGAGTTTTGGCTGCCGGTGCCGGAATTGTATGCAACAGCATTTTTTTGAAGACAGCCGCCCCATGCTGTTGACGCCTCCTCGGAATATACTTTAGGCTTTAAGTAATACTTCGCCGGCCGGCTCTGGCGGCGGGACAATGAGTTGCAGGGCACCGTTCTTGAGAGACTCGATTGTGTGGACAGTCTTCGAACTTGAACGACGCGCGACAGAGCGCGGCTGCGCTAACCTGCAGCGGCAAGCCCGGGCATGATTGCGCTGCCCGCAAGACAAGGTCTTTTCAGTCGCGCCGACATTCGGCGCTGCAGCATCGCTTTCGATCCATTCGTTCGAAGTTCGGGCTCAGGCCCGGCAGCATCCAGTCACTCACATTCCCATCGAAGCAGGAGAAGGCAATGCGCAAGACCGTGAGCTTACTTGCACTTGTGGCTGGAATCGTCGTCGCACCGGCCGCGCAGGCCGACATCACCATCGGCTTTGTCACCTCGCTGAGTGGCAACGGCTCCTCGATCGGGATCCCCTACGGGCGCGGCATCAACGCGGCCTACGAATACAGGAAGTCGGTCAATGGCGAGACCATTCGCCTGATCCAGCTCGACGACGGCTCCGATCCGTCGGCTGCGACGCGCAACGCCCGCAAGCTGGTGGAAGAAGAGAAGGTGGACCTGCTGATCGGCACCGCAACCGCGCCATCGACGATCGCCATGGCGGCAGTGGCGAGCGAATTGAAGGTGCCGATGATCGCGGTCTCGCCGATCGTCAAGCTGCCCGATACGCCGGAGCAGTGGGTGGTCTCGGTACCGCAGCCGGCTTCGCTGCTCGTCAAGATCATCGCCGATCGCATGAAGCGCGATGGCAAGAAGAATATCGGCTATATCGGCTTCTCGGATGCATGGGGCGACCTCGTCTACAACGGCGCCAAGGCGGCCGAGGCGACCGACGACCTCAAGATCCAGACCAACGAGCGCTATGCCCGCACCGACACTTCGGTCACCGCGCAGATCCTCAAGGTGATGGCCGCACGGCCCGACGCCGTGCTGATCGGAGGCTCCGGCACGCAAGGTGCGCTCCCCCTTCTCAGCCTTGCCGAGCGCGGCTTCAAGGGCAACACCTACGGCACGGTGGCGCTGGTCAATCCGGACTTCGTCAACGTGGGCGGCAAGGCGGCGGACGGAATTCAAGTCTCGGCCGGGCCCGTGATCGTCGCCGAACAGCTGCCCGACGAGCACTTCGCCAAGAAGATCGCGCTGGATTTTCGCAGCGTCTACCAGAAGACCCACAACATTCCGACCACGGACGGTTTCTCGGCCTATTCCTTCGACGCCTGGCTGATCTTCGCCAACGCGGCCGAGCGGGCGCTCAAGACCGCGAAACCCGGCACGGCCGAATTCCGCGCTGCCCTGCGCGATGCGATCCTCAGCACCAAAGAGCTTCCGGGCGTGCATGCCGTCTACAACTTCAAGCCGGGCGCTGTGACTGGTGTCGACGAGCGCTCCCTCGTCGTCGTTCGCCTCACCGGCGGCGCCTGGAAGTACGCGCCGTAAAGAAAGACCAAGGGGCGGCAATCAGAAGGGGGATAGCGTCTCAATGACGAGCGATATCGCAGCCATACTTGCGATCGACGGTATCGCCACCGGCGCGGTCTATGCGCTCGTGGCGATCGGGACCGTGCTCATATTCACCGTGACGCGGGTCATCTTCGTCCCCTTTGGCGACATCGCGGCGTTCACGGCGCTGACGCTGGCGGCGCTCGATGCGAAGCGCTTTCCGGGGACGGGCGCGCTGGTCGTGGTGCTGGCCTGCCTCGCAACCTTCATTGAGATCGTTTCGTTGACGCGCTCTGGCGAGCTTCGTCTCGCTCCGCGCGCCCTGCTCTTCTATCTCGTACTCCCCTTGGCTGTGGTCGGTAGCGCCTGGCTTGCCACGCGCCTCGACCCGCCCCTCGCCGTCAGGCTCGTGCTCGCGCTGATGCTGATCACGCCGATCTCGCCGCTGCTCGACCGCATCGTGTTCCGCCCGATCGCGGACGGCACGGTGCTGCTGCTGCTGACGGTGTCGGTGGCCCTGCATTTTGCGCTGGTGGGACTGGGCCTGTTGTTCTTCGGCCCCGAAGGTGTCCGCACCGAGCCGCTGACCTCGCTCTCGATGGAGCTCGCCGGCGTCCTGATCTCGGGCCAGACCATGCTGATCGTCATCGCGGCGCTCGTGTTCAGTGGCCTGCTCTATCTCTTCTTCGACTTCACACTGGTCGGCAAATCCCTCCGCGCCACCGCCGTGAACCGGACCGGCTCGCGACTGATGGGAATACGACCGGCGCGCGCCGGCACGATCGCCTATCTCCTCGGCTCTCTCATGGCCGGCGTATCGGGCATCCTGATCGCGCCCGTCAACACGGTGTTCTACGATTCCGGCTTCCTGATCGGCCTCAAGGCGTTCGTCGGCGCCATCATCGGCAGCATGACGAGCTATCCGGGCGCGGCGATCGGCGCCGTCGGCGTCGGCATCCTCGAAAGCTTCGCATCCTTCGAGAGCAGCGCACTGAAGGACGTCATCGTGTTCTCGCTGCTGATCCCGGTCCTGATCTGGCGATCCCTCGCATCGCTGCATTCCGAGGAGGAGATCGAGGAATGACGCGCCTTCACGTTCAGATCGCCGCTGGCGCCGCCGTCCTGTGCCTCGCTACGGCTCCCTTCGTCCTCGGCCCGTTCAGCATCACCTTAATGAACTACATCGGCATCTATTCGCTGGTCGCCATCGGGCTCGCGCTCCTCACCGGCGTCGGCGGCATTGTGTCGTTCGGACAAGCGGCCTTCGTCGGGGTCGCGGCCTATGCCACCGCCTGGGTCTCGGCATTGACTGGCCATTCGCCCTGGCTCGGCCTGCTGTTCGGCGTGGCCTTGACCTGCGGCGTTGCGACCATTCTCGGCCTCGTCACGCTGCGGCTTCAGGGTCACTTCCTTTCGCTCAGCACCATGGCCTGGGGTCTGGCGATCGGCTTCCTGTTCGGCAATGTCGAGGGGCTCGGCCGGTTCAACGGCATCTCGTCGATCCCGCCGATCAGCTTCGGATCGTTCGCCCTCGTCTCCAGCGCGCAGATCTATTTCCTGATCTGGGGCATCGTGACCGCCATCCTCTTCTTCGGCTACAACCTGCTGGACTCCCGGCTCGGCCGCGCCATGCGCGCCCTGCGCGGCGGCAACACGCTGGTCGAAAGCCTCGGCATCAACGCGTTCCGGATCAAGCTCGTGACTTTCGTGATCGCGGCCTTCCTGGCCTCGCTCTCGGGATGGCTGTACGCCCATATGAGCCGTTTCATCAGCCCGGGTCCGTTCGATGCCGGCATGGGCATCGAATACCTGATGATGTCGATGGTCGGAGGTGCCGGCAGCCTTCTCGGCGGCGTCGTCGGCGCCGCCATCGTGACGCTGCTGAAGAACAGCGTGCAGGACTATCTGCCCTTGATCGCCAAGGGCGCCTCCGGACAGCTCGAGATCGTCGCCTTCTCGGCGCTGTTCATCCTGTTCCTGCAGTGGGCGCGACAGGGCATCGTGCCGTTCATCGCGCGCTACCTGCCGAAACTGCAGCACGAACGGCCGCGGCCGGCATCGCCCCTGCCCCGCCGTTCGCAACCGAAGCCCGGTGAGCTGCTCTTGAAGGTGGACGGCGCCGAGCGCCGGTTCGGCGGCCTGGTCGCCGTCAACAATGTCAGCTTCGAAGTACGCTCGGGTGAAATCCTCGCCGTGATCGGTCCGAACGGAGCCGGCAAGAGCACAATGTTCAATTGCCTGACCGGCGCGCTGCGGGTCAACAAGGGCGAGATCGTCTTTGCCGGACGCCCGATCACACGTGACGAGCAGTCCCGTATCGCCAAGGCCGGAATCGCGCGCACGTTCCAGCACGTCAAGCTGCGGCCGCGCATGAGCCTTTTGGAGAACGTGATGCTTGGCACCTATGGCCGCACCGGCGCGGGGCTGTTCGCCGGAGCCTTCCGGCTCAATCGGCGTGAGGAAGCGAGCGCCCGTCATGAGGCGCTGACGCAGCTCGAACGCGTCGGTCTCGGCGAGAAGCCGTTCGAACTCGCCGGCAACCTGCCGCTCGGAAATCAGCGCATCCTGGAGATCGCGCGCGCGCTTGCCGCAGACCCGACCCTCTTGGTGCTGGACGAGCCCGCCGCGGGCCTGCGCCGCCAGGAGAAGCTCAGGCTGGCCGAGCTGCTGCGCTCGCTCCGGGCCGACCACCTGACCATCCTGATCGTCGAGCACGACATGGAGTTCGTGATGTCGCTGGTCGACCGCATCGTCGTGCTGGATTTCGGCTCGAAGCTCTGCGAGGGCGCGCCGGCTGCAATCCGCAGCGACGCACGAGTGCAAGAGGCATATCTCGGAGGCGTCGCGTGAGCTCGATGTTTTCCCTGTCGAACGTCACGGTCTGCTATGACAATGTCGAAGCGGTCCGCAACGTCTCGCTGTCGGTCGAGGAAGGGCAAATCGTCACCGTCATCGGCCCGAACGGCGCCGGCAAGACCACGCTGCTGATGGCCGCGATCGGACTGCTCTCCTCGAGGGGACGCATGGTCTTTCAGGGCAGCGACATCGGCAGGATGTCGGTCGAGGATCGCGTCGAACGCAGATTGTGCCTGGTACCGGAGAAGCGTGAGCTGTTCTCCGACATGTCGGTGGCCGACAATCTCCTGCTGGGATCCTACAGCCTGCGCGACCGCTCAGGCGTCCAGAAGACGCTCGACGAGGTTTATGACCGCTTTCCCCGGCTGAAGGAGCGGCAGCGCCAGGCCGCCGGCACGCTCTCCGGCGGCGAGCGCCAGATGCTCGCACTCGGACGCGCGCTGATGGCGAGGCCGAAGCTGCTCATGCTCGACGAGCCGAGCCTCGGCCTTGCGCCCCTGATCGTGCGCGAGATCTTCCGCACCATCGCATCGCTGCGCGATCTCGGCGTGTCGATCCTGCTGGTCGAGCAGAACGCCCGCGCCGCGCTTGAGACGGCCGATTACGGCTACGTTCTGGAGACCGGCGAGATCGTGCAGTCAGGACCCGCCAAGGATCTCATCCACGATCCCCGGCTGATCACGGCCTATTTCGGCGGACATTAGCGGCGGCCGCGATCAGGCGCGGCGGAGCTTCGGGGGGCCGCACAACAAAAAGTCGAAAAACAACCCCATGCACAGTAGCCGGTGATCACGATATCAATGGCTTAGCAGACCGACGCAGCAACTTCTGATTTTTCGAATACAAGGTTGACGCGTCGGGCAAAACAGTGGCATGATGTCATCGTTGCCGGGCCTAGCGAATAGTCTTCAATCGGCGCCATGGAACACTCTGGTTTGAGGCAACCGTTAAGCGGATGTGCCACGCCAATAGGCGACATCAAAATGAGATGCCGCCAACTGAGACGGCCTAAAAAGCTCCCCGCCCACCGTGGAATTGGAATGGACGGGGAGTGCGAGCGCGACGGGCGGCCGTCGCTATCTCATGCTAAGACTGGTGTGTGACAGTCATGCAAATGCACTCTCGTCACTCGCGGATCGCCTTAATGGAGGGTTGAATCGTAAGACGGTAGGCGACAAGCGCACTACCATCAAACCTCTCTAAAACCTCGCCGCAAGCAGGGCAACGATATTCCCCTTTTGTGCCAGGCGCGGTCGCTAACTCAAGACGCCGAAAACCCGCCCCGCACTCAGAGCACGTCACATCGCCCTTTTTCATAAACTCCCCCGTAAACCCCGGTGCGGCTTCATAACATGAGTCAAGGCAGAACTGAGGACGACTTACCCGCCAAGCAACAGCACGATCGCCGCCAAAACAATTGCTAATCCGATCGCTGGGACGATAATGGCTTGGCGCCTCATAGGGCCGGAACTTAGCAGCCATCGTGGTGCTTCGATAGCTAAGGATGCGAAGGCGTTCTGGACTCGTTCCGAGCATCAAATTCCTTGATCTGTCGCCCAAAAGGTCGCTTGCGGAAATTATTGGGACTCCGCGGGATTCACATTAGGACACAAGAGCTTGAATACGGGCACGAGCGGCAGTCGATTGGCGTACTATTCAAATCCAGCGTGTTACCGCCCTTCGCTCTGTCGGTCCTCCCAGTCCTCCCACTCGACGTCACTGTTGATCTCCAGATAGCTGGAAACGGCAGCGCCAATTGTCGGAAAGAAGTATTTCTCCCCCAGCTGCGCGTACAATCCAAATCTCTTCAGCTTGTCCTTTACGGGGTCCTTGAGCTCGGCAAAGCAAAGCTCGATGCCCTCGGCGTGCAAGGCCTCGTCGAGCTCGGCGACGGTATCGCCAGCGGTGACGTCCACGCTGGTGACCGGCTCGGCCGCAACGACCAGCCAGCGTACGGGCGTCGGCGATTTCGCCACGGCATCCAAAGCGCGCTCCTTGAAGAATTCAGCATTGGCAAAGAACAGAGGCGCATCCCACCGAAACAGAACCAGCCCGGGAATCCGACGTGCATCCGGATATCTCGTGATGTCGTGGTAACCCTTGACGCCGTGGGCGCGGCCAAGCACGGCGGAGTGCGGGCGCCAACCGTCCCATAAGAACTCGGCGATGGCGATGGCGATTGCGAGACCGATCCCCGGGATCACGCCAAGCACCGCCACACCGCCGAAGCAGACGATCGACAGCCAGAACTCCCACTGCTGAATGCGATAGATCCGTTTGAGGTCGGTGATCTCAATCAGACCGATTGCGGCGGCTATAACGACGGCGGCTAGGGCAGCGTTGGGCAAATGCTGAAGGAGGTTCGGCGCGGCCAACAGAAGGAAGGCGATGGCAAGCGCGCCGACGACGCCGGTGAGTTGGGTGCGGGCACCGGCGGCTTCTGCAACGGGAGTACGCGAACCGCTGCTGCTGATCGGAAAACCTTGGAAAAAGCCGGCTACGAGGTTGGCCGCGCCGAGCCCCACCAACTCCTGGTTGGGATCGACGTGAGTCCCCAATCTTGCGGCATAGGTCCGCGAAAGCACGCTGGTATCGGCAAACGCCACCAACGCGGTTGCGCACCCGCCGATCAGCACTGGGACGAGGTCGCTGTATCCGATCCAGGGAACGGCGAACCCCGGCAGACCTTCTGGAAGAGGTCCCAAGAGCTGCACCGCGTAGCGATCTCCAAGGTCAAGCACACCGACCGCGGCGGTCGCGCCGACGACCGCAATCAGAATGTTGGGAAGCCGCTTGTATTTCTGGAGCAACAGAATGGTCGCCAGCGTGCCGAGCCCAATGGCAAGTGCGACCCAGTTTGTCCGTCCCTCCACCACTGCGCTACCGATCGCCCATAGGCTCCGCAAGGGCCCTTCGCTCTCGATCGAGAAGCCGAAGAGCTTTGGCAGTTGGCTGATCAACACGGTCAACGCAATTCCGTTCATGTAGCCATAGCGTATCGGCTTGGAGAGGAGCTCGGTCACAAAACCCAGGCCCGCGATGCCAGCCAGAATGAATACGGCTCCCGAAACGAGTGCCATCATCCCGGCCAGGGTCACGGCGCGAAGAGGGTCACCGCCAGACAACGGAACGACGACGCCGAGAATGATGGCCGCTAAGGCCGAGTCTGGTCCCAGGACGAGAATGCGGCTCGGACCGAACAATGCATAGGCCAACAGCGGTGTGATCGTTGCGTAGAGACCGTAGACGCCGGGCAAGCCGGATGCCTCCGCGTAGGCAATTCCAGCCGGGGCCAGCATCGTCGCGAGCACAAGCCCAGCGAAGATATCGTGCGGAAGGTGGGCCGCCTTATATTGACGGAAGGTGTCCAGCCCTGGCAGCCAATGAATCCAATGCTTCATGTGGGCGGCCACTTTCGAACCGGATTGAGCGCGCGAGGCCTCATGCGCTGGCTCCCATTGGCCCAGCTCGAATTCAGTCTAGGCTGTTACGCCCCCGACCACCAGAGCAATGAGGCGACCTCATCGCTGGACCAACCTATCCGTCGTCGGCGCCGCAGCACGCCTGCTGTCTACAACGCCCTCAGCCGGCTCACCCTTTTCCGGGCTGCTCGCAAGAGCGGTCTTGCAGCCTGATCCTCCCGACCAACGAGGACGCCCGAGGCAAAAGCGCGAGCGCGTCGGTTGTGAGGCGGTGCATTGAGGGCCGCATCGAGCGCCATCTCTCGGTGCGCAAGATAGTCATTGACTGCTCCCAATGCGTCCTGGAGCCTCTTCGAATGTTTCTCGAGTTGCGCAAGCCGCTTGCGCTGACCCCTGGAATTGAACAAGCTTTCGAAGAACCTCGCCGCATATCTGACCTTCTTGATCCTGATGCGCAGCCTGTGCCGCGCGCGAGCCGATAAATCCTCAAGCTGCTTGCCATCCTTCTGTATCTTTTGAATGCGGCGAACAAGAAGTTTGGCGGCGAATTTGCGGATCGGGGTGTGGCCGCTGGAGCCATGATGCGCCATCTCCACCCATTCCAGTACGTCCAGCAACAACGTTCGAAAGCGCCTTGAGTTCGAGGGCACTTGATGCCTGCTCGAAGGCCTCGGCGCGTCGCCTCGTGAACTCCTGCTTGACAGCCGCGATGCCGCGCCGTGGAATGACGTCACGAGCCGCGGGACGAATTGTCTGGTTGAGAAAGACGTCGAGCTCGCGGGCCGCCGCAAGCTCGCCCGTCAGCCACTTCAGCTCGCGCTTGATGTTTGCTGTGCTCGATTTCGGCAAGAGCTTGGAGAAGAGCGAAATCGCTGCGCGCAAGCGCCGCAATCCAACTCTCATTTCGTGGACGCCTTCGGGATTGTGGTCCCGCACGGCATCGGCATTTCCCACGAAGTGCCGGATCGCGGAGCGAGCGACGATCCGGAAAGCGTCGCTTGCGTCCATGCGCTTGTCCAACTTGATCGGCGCGGCGAAACTGACAGGATTGACTTGTCCGTCAGCGAGGTCATAGCCCCGTTCGGCCTTTGATCGCAGATACAGCTCGGCTTCCGTCCTTCGCGCCAGCGCATCCGCTGTCTCAAAGAGATCCTGCGGCTTGCCGCGCCTGAGTTCAATCTCCACTTCGTCGATCGGCTCCGAACGATGCCCCACCATGATCTTGCCGCGGTCGATCGCGAGCTCGATCTGACTGCCTTTTCTCTCGATCGGCAGAGTGACGCGGTGCACGGAGGTCTTGAAGATCGGCTCGAGTTTCTGTCTCAGCTTTTTTGAGGAAAGCGCCTCAAGCGGGGAACCGTTGAGCTTTGTGAGATCGGGTGTACCGCTTTCAAGCAACGTTTCCCATTCTCCGCGGCCGAACTGCCCATCCGTTTCCGATTTTACGGTTTGGATGTACGTCTCCTTGTCCTGGCGGACGCGAAGAGAGAGACCATGCTTCTTTAGCTTGTGTCTTGGCGTATCAAAATATGTCGAAAGCAGGTCGGCTTCTGCCGGACATCCCCGCTTCGTGCCCGGAAGTCGTCCATGCTCCACTTGCTTCAAGCCACGATGTGGAACGTGAAATTTCAACTCGGCCTCGAGTTCCATGTGCCAGATCTCCGGCTTGCTCACGGAACCAGTAACGGATCGCGAAAGTCGACGAACAGATCGGCGACAAAGGCGCCTTTACTAATCCGGTTACGGACGCCTCTGTTCCATCCTTCCCAAGGCGCGGCATCCCTGTAAACAAAAAGGCCGCTCCTGACCGGGCGGCCTCAAGACTACTTCCTGCGCGGCAACGCGATCGGAATATGCGGCGCGGTGCTTATCACGATGAGCGGCTTATCATCGGACGCGTGGCTTCTCAGCGTCTCCAATACTAGAAAAAGAACTTTCCGCAAGCATGGCAGTCAACCTCGCTGACGAATGTATCTCCGCATCGCAACGAGTCGGATTGGCGAAAAGTCAACCACTCGCGCCGGCTCAGAACGCCGATTTTGACCCATAGCGTCCCCCGTCCCACATTTCAGAACACGTCGATAGTCGGGAACCGAGCATCCCCTGTGATGCAATCCCAAAGGTAGATTGCAAGACCGATGTCACCGGTCCAAAGCGAATACCGACCGCGGCCGGCAACCATCTGAGCGCCGCGATACTGGAAGATGGCAGTCATAGCGAACTGGCGCGCGCGATCCAGCCAAATGGGGGCATTCGTGCGTCGGTAGAGCTTGAGGAATGCGTAGCCATTTCCACCGGTACCGTGGCAAAGGTTCGATCCCTTTGGGATGCCCACCCAACCCGATGTCGGTTATTGAGCCTATAGCTGGCCTTTGCCGTCGGCACATCCCAGGCCGGCGAATGACCTGTTGCAGATCTTCGACACGCCGATCAAGATGATGGACTTTTTCAGCTTTAGCAGGGCGCTCGATGGCACTCGCAATCAATCTTCGGGCCGATAACGCTTCCGCTTTCGAAATCGAACGGCTGTGGGACCAAGTTGCTGCCTTTGAGGACAAGCCGTCGATGCGTACCTTGGCGTACCGACCACATCTGACATTCGCGATCTATGACTCACCTGAAATCGAAGAGAAGACGGCGTGGAATGCGATGCTGTCCGCGAGCGCAGGCGGAGTGCAATTGCCTATCGCATTCAGACGAATTAAATGGTTCGTAGGCCCACCACTTGTGTTGTGGGCCGAGCCCGAAGCAAACGAGATCATTGGAAGGTGGCACGCTTCAATCAGCGCCGCCATCGACCCGGCCCATTGTCGGCCACATTATCGGCCAGGCGCCTGGACCCCGCATTGTACACTCGGCACACGTATCGCCGATGCAAAGACCAAGGACGCCATTGCCTTCGCGAAGTCCTTCGACCGACGTATCGAAGTGATTTTCGATGTGGTGGATTGCGTCGTCTTCCCACCCGTACGGGTCATTGCGCAACGGGAGCTGCCGAAGGGTATTCCCTAAGTTCACGACTGCACCGTCAACCTGAGGGTCGGCGCTCAAAAATAATCTTGCAACGTGCCGCACCGCCGGATGTCGAGGGTGGCGCAATGGAAGGCTCCGCCAAATGCGGCATAGTGCAAGAACTCGCAGGGAATGGGCTCGAGTTCCCAATTCTCCAACGCACGCATCGTTGCGGTATGATGCGGATCAGCGATAACTCGCTTCTCGTCCAGCATCAGCACGTTCATGTTCAGCCATTTCCCACATAGCGAGGTAATCCTGAGCATAGGATCGGTTATCGGCTCGGGCTCCGGAGCCACGAGGATGTCCCATTTTTTCAAGATGGCCGGAAGTTGGTCGGCGTCAATGTATTCGGGATTGATCAGAATCTTGCCGGGCCCAAGCGGCAAAATGGTCGTGTCAATGTGCATCGGACTGGGACAGCGGCTCTTGATTTCATGAATGCGATAACCGTCGCCAAGATGCCGACGCAGCCATTCAATGCCGGACGCATTGGTTACGTTGCTGCGGGTCACGAACAGGTCGCGCCCGCAGCGAAAGAAATCGGCGGCGTCAAAGACCGGTTCAAATTCGGTGAGTATGTATGAAATCGGCTCGCCTTTCCCCGGCACGTGAAACTCTGGATCGAACAGCTCGTTCGTCAGCTGCGGCCTGGGCGCGGCGGTCCAGCGCGCGCCACGTCGGAAATATTGCTTCAGGATCGGACGATAGGAGTGCGTTTCGAAGTAGCGACATGGCCAAACCATCGGCGTCTCGATGATCTCCCCGCCAACCACAAGCATGCTGTCGCGCGGGCAGGAATTGCAGAAGCCCTGCGAGGACCATTCCGGCGTGCCGAAGCGCTTCTTGTGGTCGATCGCTTCCGGCCGCTTTACTACGATGCCCAGCGATCGTAGCAGAGCGACAAAATCGTCGAGTTCGCGCTGCGCGGGTTCAATCATGATCTTCGGGTAATGGAAGCCTGCGAACAGCGACTGGGCCCGCGCAGCCATGCCCGGAATGTTGCAGGTGACAACCGGGTGGTCGGAGGGGATTACCGCGCCCTCGAGCCTTCCGACTATCACTTCCTCCAGCGGGTCCCACTCGTTGTGTGAGTTCACCGGAGAAGCGCGGCTCGGTGGGTCGGCTTCCGCACTGTCAGCGCGCGTGACCATGTCCATGCATCAGGCCCTCGTGCGCTACAACAGCCGCTGGCCCCAGAGGTTCCGAAGTCGGGCCACCGTGTGCCGGTCAACGGCAAAATCCCGGGTGTCGGCTATGGCCCGCAGCTGACTTATTCCTTGCCTTTGAGCTAGGACCGCCTTTGGACCCCAAGCCGAACAACGCTGAAGCTATTGTGATGTCGGCTGTCGACGGTAAACGGGACGCGGGGCCGCGGTTACCTCGACAGCCGCTCGTGACACCACCGAGACTTCGGCGCGGAGCTTTTGTCCCGCATCTTGCGTTTAGGACCGCGGCGGCTCTTCGCTCGGCCCGGCTGCCTCGTCATGGATCGTGACACCTGCCGATCGCAAGCCGGTCAGCAGTACAGTTCTTACAAAGGCAGGATCGAATCCAATATCCTTGGCGTTTGGTGGATGCGCCTCGCTGCCCTTCAATCGGAGCGCCAAGTGCAATTGGTCGCAAAGGTGCTGAACGACGAGATTGACCTGATCCTCAGTCATGATCTGCTTTTCCCGCTACCATTTTGCTACCCAACTAGATAGCACACATGGAAGCGGTACGCGATTGGACCGTCCCAAGGATCAACCCCCATAAGACTGCCCATGGCCGGGCTCCAAAACCGTTCGCCGATCGGCGCAGACCGGAAGTGACTAGCGGGCAGCTAGAACGATGCTTTTGACCCAGAGCAGGCCTTTGACAGAGAGCCCACCTTCTGCGGGTTACGGCCCATGGCCCAGCTACGGCTCATGGCTCTCGATCCTGCAGTTATCTTCGGGATCGACGCCGCACTGCCCCCACACGTGGGAACTCTTGAACGTTTGCCGTTGGTTCTTTCCAACGCCTTTTGCACCCGAGCGCTAAGGGATCGAAGCTCTGCAAGCTGAGAATTGAGCGACCAGACACGTTGGTGCAGAATGACCATGCGGTCGCAGACCCGATCACGACTACTCATTTACGAGCCCCTAGAACTACAATTGCCAAAAAAATGCTGACGTTGGGCCGGAAATAAACGGGACTTTCAGGCCAACGGTAGCATCGTTTCACGTACAAGATGTGAAACGGTACACACACGGCAGAAAATGTATTCCACGCTCGGATACCGACCGATATGGCCCCTTTCTTCTGCCAAGTGTTCAATTCGCATGGGGGATGAGATGGATCGACATCCCACCGTCATAAATCCGTAATCCTTGAACAGCGCAGCGCACGCAGACGTCCGGCTACTTCTTTTTTGGTGTCAACCAATCCTCGTCTTCCAGGGACGGTGCTTGCTTCTGCTGCTCCAGGATTTTCCTGTACTCCTCGGGGATGACCTGACTGCGCGACGTCTCGTGCAGCGTCTGCGGGAACCAGGTCGCAATGCCGGGGAAAGCGATCATAAGCGCAACGCATAACACCTGCAGAATCATGAACTGGAACATGCCGGCATAAATCGTCGCGAGACTCCAGCCCTTGACCACCTGCTTGAGATAGTACGCCGACATGGCGACCGGCGGCGACAGAAAGGCGGTCTGCAGCACCACCGCAACCAACGCTCCGAACCATATGAGGTCGATGCCCATGCCCTTCACAACGGGATAGAAGATCGGCAGGAACACCAGGATGATGGCTGGCCACTCAAACGGCCAACCCAGCAAAAAAATGAGAAAGAGCACGACAATCAGCATGAAGCTCGGCGGCAACTGCAGGCCGAGCATCGTCTCGGTGATCCAGTTCGCCGAGCCGAGGCGAGCGAACACCGCACCGAAGATGTTCGATGTGACCGCCAGCAGCAGGACCATGCTCGACGTCGCCATCGTCGAGGTCAGCGCGCGCTGCAGTCCGGCGAACGAGAACCTGCCATATGCGATGGCCAGCACCAGAGCGCCGACGCTGCCGATGCCAGCGGCCTCCGTCGGCGTCGCAAGGCCCCCGATGATCGAGCCGAGCGTCGCCGTGATGAGCCCGAGCAGCGGCAGCGTGCCGACGATCACCTCGCGCGCGATGTAGCGAACGGAGTAGATCCGCTCATCCTTTGGCACCGGCGGCCCAAGTTTGGGGTTCAGGAAGGCGCGGCCCATCAGATAGACGATGTAGATGCCGGCCAGCAGGAAGCCCGGCCCGAAGGCTGCAGCATAGAGATCGGCGACCGATACCCCGAGCACCGGGCCCATCACGATCAGCATGACCGACGGGGGAATGAGAATGCCGAGCGTGCCGCCCGCCGTGATGGTGCCCGCTGAAAGCTTGGCGTCATAACCCGCCTTCGTCATGATCGGCGAGGCCATGATGCCAAGAACGGTGACGGCTGCGCCGACGATGCCTGTCGCCATCGCGAACACAGTCGAGGTCAGGATGACGACGAGGAAGAGTGCGCCGCGCACCGGCGCAAGCATCATGCGGAACGCCGTAAAAAGGCGTTCCATGAGTCCCGCCTGCTCGGTGATGAAGCCCATGAAGATGAACAGCGGCACGGCGGCGAGGAGTTCTTCCTTCATCATGCCGATAGTCTGGAAGTAGCCGAGCTCGAAGACCGTCGCTCCCATGCCCCAGTAGCCGAACGAAAAGGCGAGAAACAGCAACGTGAACGAGATCGGCACACCGATGAAGATCGCGCCGAGCAGCACCAGCAGCATGACGACGCCGATGAGCGCTTCTGCGGTCATATCTCGACCTTCTCCTTGTGCTCGAGCTCGACGCCGGTGCGCGCCATGTAGATGCTCTTGATCAGTTCGGACACGCCCTGGATCAGCAGCAGGAGGCAGGCGAACGGCACGATGAACTTGAACGGCCACAGCACGGGCCGCCACGGCGTCTGGTCCGAAGTCTCGTTGATCAGCCAGGCGTAGTGAAATTCGTTCCAGCTGATCAGGAACAGCATGATCAGGCTCGGGAAGAAGAAGACGACATAGGAGATCGTATCGATCCAGCCCCTCCTGCGGATCGAGAACTTCTCCCAGAAGAAGTCGGTGCGGATATGAGCGCCCTTGTGCAGCGCGTAGGCGGCGCCGAGCATGAATAGCGAGCCGTAGAGCATGTAGGTTGCGTCATAGACCCATATAGTCGGCGCGTTGAACAGGTAACGCGCCCCAACCTCGTAAGCGACGGCCAGGACCAGCGGCACCGACAGCCACGAGATGATCGTGCCGGTCCGGTCCGTGAAGCCGTCGATGATCCTGATTATGGCCAGCAGTGCCGGCGGCTGCCTGCCTGTTATCTCAGCCATCCCTCGCCCCTTCCCTTGACTGTCCGGGCGGCGCATTTGCGGCGCGACGCAGAGCGGGCGCATGAGCCGCATCAATGGGGGGCGGCCTGAGCGGCCGCCCTCGGAGGAAGTCCTATTTCTCGAGAGGGAAGTAGTAGTTCGCCATGAAGGAGTACGGCGGGAAATAGGACCGCTTGTACGGCACCACGGCGCTGGCATAGGCCTTCTGCGACTCGTGCACCTTCTTGAAGAACGGGTTCTTGGCGCTCTCGGCCGCCGCGATCTCGTCCCACTTCTTGATGAAGGCCAGCAGGATCTCCGTCGGCGTGCGCAGGATCTGCACGCCGTGCTTCTGCTGCATCTCGATCAGTGCATCGGCGTTCTGGCGCTGCCACTTGGTCCACCAGACCAGGAATGTCTCGTTGGCCGCCGACTTGATGATCTCCTGATGCTGCGGGCTGAGCTCCTTCCACACATCGCCGTTGATGACGATTTCGCCGATCGTCACGTTCTCATGCAAGCCGGGCGAATAATGGTACTTCCAGACGTTGTGGAAGCCGAGCTGCAGGTCCTCGATGCCGCCGACCCATTCTGCGCAATCAATCACGCCGCGTTGCGCAGAGGGAATGATTTCTCCGCCCGGCATGTTGACCACCGTGAAGCCGAGGGCCTGCCACACTTCGCCGGCTATGCCGGTCTGGCGGCATTTCATGCCCTTCATGTCCTCAACCGTCTGGATTGGCTTCTTGAACCAGCCGAACGCCTGCGGCCCCGCAGGCAGGATGGGGAACACGACGAGGTTGAGCTTGAGCTCCTTCTGATAGAACTCGTTGTATAGGTCGAGGCCGCCGCCGTGATAGAGCCAACCCATCACGTCCATGAAGTCCATGCCAAAGGTGCCGCCGGGACCGCCAGTGAACAGGATCGCGGTCTTGTTCTTGCCGGTCCAGTAGCCGGCCCACGCATGCGCTCCGTCGAGCACCCTCTTGTGGGTTGCGTCCAGCACCTCGAACGCCGGCACGACTTGGCCAGCGGGCATTGCCTCGATCTTCAGCGCTCCAGCCGACAGCTTGTTCACCCGGTCGGCGAAATAGGTGAAGTTGTCATAGAGCGTGAGCGACGCCGGCCATGTGGCCTGCATCTTCAACACTTTCGTCTGCGCCATGACTGCAGTGGTGGATACGACAGACGCCGAAGCGATCAGGGCAACGGCGACTAACCCCAGAAACATGCGTTTCATGAGCCATCTCCTCCCTTGGACGACGTGACCGGGGCGATCGCTTTTTCTTCGTTGTTCTTGGTCGCCTGAACTTCAAACCACGTCTGTCACCATTCTGCCACCATGGCCGCAAGTTGTCATCTTGCTTTCTAGCCGCAGCAAGCGTCAGGTTACCGCAGCGTGGCGCGTTCTTGCGTCGGCCGCGCGGACGGACGTACCGCTGCTTGTTGCACCGTGGCCGATATTCATGCCGACGAAGCCTTGGACGATTATCTCGGCCGCCTCTCGGGCGGAGCTGCCTGCTCCATTTGACGTTGTCCGCCGATGTCCCCTTTGCGGGCGCTCGCGGCTCTAAGATTTAGATGCAACCGTTCGCGTCAGCATCGGAAAATGCTTGTTGCCGCCTGCGAACGGCGGAAACTGAACGAAGTCCGCGCGCATGCGCTTGATCGCGTCGGAGCTTAGCGCGCGCGAGAGCGCAGCCGGGCTATCGAACACCAGCTTGTTTCGCTGCATGTGCTCGACCCGCCGCGACGGCAGCCGGTCGACCCAATCGATCCGGGTATAGATCTCGATCTGGCGGACGTCCGGGAAGGTCCGCATGATCGAGGGGTGATGCTCGAGATAGTGCAGATGCCAGGCGTTGATGTCGTCTGCCGGCCCGGGATAGTGCACGAGGTAGCTGCACGGGGTGGTCGTGCCGGGGGGATGCGCGGCGACATCGACCGGAAAGGAGCGTGTCAGCATCACCTGGTGGGTTACGTCCAATCCGGTGAGGCTAGATAATCCGCCGCCGGTTGCGAGGCTGTCGAGCGCTCCGTCGCGCTCCAGCGCAGCTTCACAAGCGAACAGATCCGGAAACCGCAATTGCAGCGCGAAGGCTGGCCCCGGACCGTCGGCCTTGTAGGGATGATCGACCGATTGCTCCAGCGGCGTGAACAGCAGGCCCTCGGTCATCTCCGTGACCGCCCCGACCAGCGCCGCGGCGGAGTCCAGTGCGTCCGATCCGACGCGCCGTCCGCCCGTCGGGTCGACGAATGTCATGAACAAGGAGATCATGATGGCGCTGCTTCAATTTCCTCATCGACATTCAGATGCGCGACAAGCACTGCGCGGACATCGTCGGGCCACGGAATGGCGTGGTGATCCACGAGCGAGGTTGCGGCAAGGATCTGACGGGCACGCCAGCGCAGGCCATCCGCGCCCGAGACGACATGAGCCAAATGCAGCGATGATCCACCCACCCGGCCGATGCGCAGCTTGAACGTCAAGAGGTCGCCGAACATCGACGGCCGGGAGAAATCGCAGGTCAAATGCACGGTGGGCGTGCCGATCTTCCGGAGCGTGATCAATCCGGGCCAGGGAAATCCGATCGCCTCCCAGAAGTCCTCGACGACTCCGTTGAGCATGTTCAGATAGGCCGGAAAGTAGGCGATTCCGGAGGGATCGCAGTCCGCGAACCGTAGCTTGCGGTCGAACGAGAACGCCGTCATCAGATCGCGACGACCGGGTGCCGGATGACACCGACGCCGTCGACCCCGGCTTCCACGACGTCGCCCGGCCACAGCCATTCCTGCGGAGTCATGCCCGCGCCCACCCCTTCCGGCGTTCCCGTCGCGATGATGTCGCCTGGCTCCAGCGTCATTCCGGACGAAATGTCGGCAATCAAGGCCGGAACGTCGAAGATCATGTACTTGGTGTTGGAATCCTGCTTCGTGACCCCGTTCTTCGTCAGCCACAGCCGCAGGTCATGTGGATCGGCAATCTCGTCCGCCGTCACGATGCAGGGACCGAACGGCGCATAAGTATCCATGCCCTTGGAAAAGATCCACTGGCCGGCGCGGCGGTTGTCGCGCGCGGAAATGTCGATCATCACCGAATAGCCGAACACGTGGTCCATCGCCTTCTCGGCCGTGATGCGGGTCGCGGTCCTGCCGATGATGACGGCAAGCTCGACCTCCCAGTCGAGCTGCTGCGTCATCTTCGCATTGTGCTGGATCGCCGCGCCCGGACCGATCACCGAGGTCGGCGGCTTGGAGAAGACGACCGGCTGTTTCGGCAGATCCTTGTCGGTGTCCAGGCTCTTGGCGGACTCCGCGACATGCGCGCGATAATTGAGCCCGATGCCGAAGATGTTCTTGCGCGGCCGCGGGATCGGCGCCTGGAGCCTCACGTCCTCGAGGGGAACGGCAGCGCCGGCCGGCAGGCGCCCATTGGCGCTTTCGAGGCCGTCCTTGAGCGCCGGCAACAGCGTCGCGTTGTTGTCGATGAACGACAGCATGTCGTTCGGCCATGCCAGACCGGACGATGCGCCGAGGCGCTCGACATCGACGACCAGCCCGTTGACGAGCACTCCAAGGCGGACACCGCCGGAGCCGAAGGTATAGGTCACGAGACGCATGGAAGCTTGATCCGACTCTTTCCGTTGAAATTCGCAGGGAGCAACGTGATGTCAGGCCGCCGGCTGATGGCCGGCATTGTCGCTATAGGCCTCTTCCCGATAGAGGCCGAGACCTTCGATCACAGGCAGGTCGTTGAAGCAGAACAGGCAGGCGTCCTCGCTCGTGGAGGCATTGCCGTGTTCGTGCCAGGCCCAGGACGGAACGCAGAAGATGTCGCGCTCCTGCCATTCGAAGCGCTTGCCTGCGATGACGGAATAGCCGCTGCCCTTGGCGACCTGGTAGATGAAGCTTCCGGTATGCCGGTGCGATGTCGTCTTCTCGCCCGGCCGCAGCATTTGCATGCTCGCGCCGATCGTCTGCATCACGTGCCCGCCGGTGATCGGATTGACATAGTTCATGAGGATGCCGTCGTAAGGCGAGCCGTCGGTCGCAGCCGCATATTTCTGCAAGGCTTCGTAGGTCGGCTCCCACTCATATTTGAACATCGGCGAATAGCCCTTCGACCACGGCGCGTTCACCGGGCGAAGCCCGGGGTTGCCCAGGTCTTGGTCATGTCGTCGACGGGATAGCCGGACTCTTCCTGCTGGATGTTGGGATGCACCACGAAGAAATTGGCTTCGAGCGCGTTGACGAGCGGGATGTCGAGCCCGTCCTGCCAGATGCACACCGAGCCGCCGGCGTCGACCCCATGCTCGTGCCAGGTGCCGTTTGGTGTGAGCACGAAATCGCGGGCCCCTAACGTCATCTTGTGGCCGTCGACGACGGTGTAGGCACCGGAGCCTTCCATGATGAAGCGCAGGGCCGAAGCCGAGTGCGCGTGGGCCGAGGCGACCTCGCCGGGATGCATGACCTGCAAGCCCGAATAGAGCCAGCCGACCGCTGCCGATACGTCGCGACGACCGGGATTGTTGAGATAGATCACCCGACGCCCGGCTTTTTCCGGAGAGACCAGCTCGACCGAGCGCAGCACATGTTCGCGCAGATCGCCGTAGCGCCAGAGCACGGGAACGGACGCCGATTGCGGCTGCCAAGGCTCGATCTTGTTGGCGACCGTCCACAAAGCACCGGCTTCGTATTTCTCGAGATCCTTGTAATAGGCCTTGAGCTCCGGAGTGTCCTCGACATTGGCCCGGCCGATCACGTTGTCGCGCATCTCATCCTCCAAGTCCTGTGCTCCAAGTCCTGCGTGGCGTCTTATGGCGTCGTTGGATCGAAGCGTGCCATCCATTGATGGCCAGGGATCGACCATCCAGTTCCAAACGGAGATGGCCGGGAACATCGTCGCGGCAGGCCAGCGAGACCTGCGCCGGCTTGTCGGCCATTGCGCTCGCGCTAAGATGCCGAGATGAAGCCTGCACGGCGGCAGCCTTGACGCGAGGCAGCTTGAGCATCGGCCCTACCCTGTCGCTTGGTCACGAGCGCTCCCGAACTGGGTTGGCAGCATGTCCGGACGTTGACTTACTTCATATGTAAAATTATGGTAATGCATACTTCTGGAGGACGCAATGGCTGAACGGTCTTTCGCTCGCGAGGTCGAAGATCTCCGGCTCGGCGCGGGCGACACCTTCCGCGGCGAAGGCATCCTCGCCATCACCAAGGCGCTGCTGCAATCCGGTGTGGCCTATGTCGGCGGCTACCAGGGCTCGCCGATCTCGCATCTGATGGACGTGCTGGCCGACGCCAAGGACGTGCTCGACGATCTCGGCGTCGTGTTCCAGAGCTCGGCCAACGAAGCGGCCGCCGCGGCGATGCTCTCGGCATCGGTGATGTATCCGCTGCGGGGCGCGGTGGCCTGGAAGTCCACGGTCGGCACCAATGTCGCCTCCGACGCGCTCGCCAATCTCGCCTCCGGCGGCGTCACCGGCGGCACCATGATCATCGTCGGCGAAGATTACGGCGAAGGCTCCTCCATCATGCAGGAGCGCACCCACGCCTTCGCCATGAAATCGCAGATGTGGCTGCTCGATCCACGGCCCGACCACGACTGCATCGTCAACCTGATCGAGAAGGGTTTCGAGCTATCGGAATGCTCGAACACGCCCGTGATGCTGGAAGTTCGCGTTCGCGCCTGCCACATGCATGGGAGTTTCGCCTGCAAGGACAATGTCAGGCCGGCGCACACGATCAAGGACGCGCTCAATAATCCCAAGCGCGACGTCGGCCGCATCGTACTGCCGCCGGCGGCCTATGAGCATGAGCAGGAGAAGATCAAGACGCGCATGCCAGCGGCGATCGGCTTCATCCGCGACAACAAATTGAACGAATGGATGGGACCGAAGCGCGGCAAGGTCGGCATCATCATGCAGGGCGGCATGTACAACAATGTCATCCGCGCGCTGCAATATCTCGGGCTCTCGGATGCCTACGGCAATACGCAGATCCCGCTTTACGTCATGAACGTCACCTACCCCGTGATCGACACGGAAGTTGCGGAGTTCTGCCTCGACAAGGACGCCGTCCTGATCGTCGAGGAAGGCCAGCCGGAATATCTGGAGCAGGCGATCAATACCGTGCTGCGGCGCAAGGACATCCAGGCGCGCGTCCACGGCAAGGACGTGCTGCCGATGGGCGGCGACTACACCGCGCAGGTCCTGCTCGGCGGTGTCAGGGAATTCCTCGAGAAGACGGAGCCGAGATTGCTCGGCAACAGGCCGCCGGCACCGGATGCTGTTCCCGTGCTCAATCATCCGGCGGTCGAGAAGCTCAAGCAGGTCGTGCCGGCCCGGCCGCCGGGCCTGTGCACCGGCTGCCCGGAACGGCCGATCTTCGCCGCGATGAAGCTGGTGGAAGAAGAACTCGGCGAGCACCACGTCTCGGCCGACATCGGCTGCCATCTGTTCTCGATCCTGCCGCCCTTCAACATCGGTGCGACGACGATGGGCTTCGGCCTCGGTCCGGCCTCGACCTCCGCATTCAACGTCAAGGCCGACAAGCGCTCGATCGCGGTCATGGGCGACGGCGGTTTCTGGCACAACGGGCTGACCAGCGGCATCGGCAACGCCGTCTTCAACAAGCATGACGGCGTATTCGTCATCGTCGACAATTTTTACACCTCGGCAACCGGCGGCCAGGACATCCTGTCGTCCCGCGCGGTCAACAAGCGGCGCAAGACCAACAATTCGATCGTGCAGGCCGTGAAAGGCATCGGTGCCCAGTGGGTGCGGCAGATCGACCGCACCTATGACGTCGGCAGGATGCGCGATACGCTGAAGGAGGCGCTGACGACGAAGGATGAGGGTCCCAAGGTCATCGTCGCCTCGTCCGAATGCATGCTGAACAAACAGCGCCGCGTGAAGCCGCAGACGAGCAAGGCGATCAAGGACGGGCTGCGCATTGTCAAAGAGCGCTTCGGTGTCGATGAAGACGTCTGCACCGGCGACCACGCCTGCATCCGCCTGTCGGGCTGCCCGTCCCTCTCGGTGAAACAGCTCGACGATCCCCTGCGCGACGATCCGGTCGCAGCGATCGACAATTCCTGTGTCGGCTGCGGTAATTGCGGCGAAGTCGCCGAGGCCGCCGTGCTGTGCCCCTCGTTCTACCGCGCCGACGTCATTCACAATCCGACCCGCTGGGACAGGTTCAAGTCGAACGTCGCGATGACGGTGATCGGCTGGCTGCAACAGCGGCGCGAGCGCCGCCGACCGGCGCTCGAGGCCCTGACATGAGAGACGAGACGGTTCGACTTGCGCTTCCCGCGGCCGGCGAAGCGACCGAGCGCCCGATCTCGATCGCGATCCTCGCCATGGGCGGCCAGGGTGGCGGCGTGCTGACCGACTGGATCGTCCAGCTCGCGGAGAATCACGGCTGGGTCGCGCAGTCGACCTCGGTACCCGGCGTCGCGCAGCGGACCGGCGCCACGATCTATTACATCGAGGCGATGCCGCCGCTCGATGGACGCAAGCCGATCCTGTCACTGATGCCGACCCCCGGCGATGTCGACGTCGTGATGGCGGCCGAATTCATGGAAGCTGGACGCTCGATCCTGCGCGGGCTGGTGACGCCGGACCGCACCACCCTGATCGCCTCCAATCACCGGTCCTTTGCCATCGGCGAGAAGATCGCGCCGGGCGACGGCATCGCCGACGACGGCGCCGTGCGAGGGGCGATCGGTGTTGCCGCCAAGAGCGAAATCATCTTCGACATGAACGCCCTGGCCATCGCACATGGCAGCGTCATTTCCGCTGCGATGTTCGGCGCGCTCGCGGCCACCGGCGTGCTGCCGTTCGACCGCGACAGCTATCTCGCGGTAATTCGCGCCGGCGAGAAAGGGGCCAAGGCGAGCGTTGACACCTTCCAAGCCGCTTTTGAACGTGTCCACATCGGGGCGCCCGATGTCGCCGCAGCCCCCCGGCCGGAGAAAAACAAGCGAAGCCCCTCGCCTGCGCCCTTCGATCCCCGGCTGGCCAAACTGCTCGAACGGCTCAAACACGAGCTGCCGCAACCCGCACGCGACCTGGCCCATGCCGGCCTGAAAAAGGTGGTCGACTTCCAGGACATCGCTTACGGCGCCGAATATCTCGACATTCTCGGCGTGGTGCACGCCGCCGATCGCAGCGCCGGTGGCGCGGACAGAGGCTTTGCCTTCACACGGATGGCTGCAAAGTACCTCGCCAATGCCATGACCTATGACGATGTCATTCGCGTTGCCGACCTGAAGACACGCGCGGCGCGCCGCGCGCGGATCGAGGGCGAGCTGGAGCTGGCGCAAGGTCAGGTGCTGCAGACCACCGAATTCATGCATCCCCGCATGGAGGAGGTCATGGGGGTGCTGCCCGCGGGCTTTGGTCGCTGGCTCGAGACCAAGCCGCGCCTCATGGGCTGGCTCGATCGCCGCATCAACAGGGGACGTCGGGTGCGGACCTATTCGCTGCCCTGGTTTCTCACGCTCTATGTCGTGGGCGGGCTCCGGGGCCTGCGCCGCCGCTCACGGCGTCACGCCATCGAGACGGCGCATCGCGACGAATGGCTCAAGGCCGCCACCGCGGCGGTCCGCACCAATTACCAGCTCGGCGTCGAGATCCTGCAATGCCGCCGGCTGGTCAAGGGCTATTCCGATACCCACAGCCGCGGCCTGTCGAAGTTCGACAGGACGCTGGCTGCGATCACGCTGGTTGCGCAGCGCGAGGATGCCGCCGACTGGGCGCGCCGCCTGCGGGAGGCGGCGCTGAAGGACGGCCCGGGCAAGCAGCTCGACGGCGTGATCCAGACCATCAAGAGCTTCGCCTCATGAGATTGACCTTAGCGCCGGATTGCCGTTCAAGCTGACGCGGGTCAAAATCGGGCTGCTTGACTGCGATTCCCGGTGCGCTAATCGGGGCCGACGACCTTCGGAATACCTCCGCCAGACGAACCCGGACCCCTGGTCACGCAATGCCGGCAGCACTGAAAGAGAACACCGTTCCCCTCGGGCAGATCGAGACCCGGCTCTGGCTGCAGCTGCTGTCGCTGCACGGTGACATCTTCGCGTCGCTGAACGCGCTCCTGAACTCGGAGTTCGGCTTGTCGCTGGCGAAGTTCGACGTGCTGGCTCAACTCGACCGCGACAGGAACGGCCTCGCGCTCGGGCAGTTGTCGCAGAACCTGAAGGTTTCCGGCGGCAACGTCTCGGGTTTGGTGCAGCGTCTCCTGGCCGACGATCTCATCAGCAAGGAGATGTCCAGCGAGGATCGCCGGTCCTTCATCGTCCGCCTCACGCCGAAGGGCGAAGCCCTGTTCCGGAAGGCCGCCGACATGCACAAGAGGCATCTCAGCCAAAGGCTCGAGACCATTTCGGCCGGCGAACTGGATAATGCGCTGTCGGTGCTGCGGTCTCTTTCGGCAAAAATTCGTACCCAGAGCAAGAAGCAAAGTCGCAAGAAATAATGGCGAAAGACTCCAAGAGCAAGTGGAAATCCGGACCGCCGCGGTCAAGAGAACAGCTGCAAGCCTACATCCCCTATCTGTTCAATCGGCTGGCAAATCGCTGGAACCTCGACCAGAACCGCGATCTCAGCGAGCACGGCATCAACAACGTCGTGTTCCGGACACTGTCGATCCTGTTCATCTACAAGACTCTCACCGTCAACGAGGTCGCGGTTCTCGCCGTGACTGAGCAGTCGACCGCCAGCAGGATGGTGGAGTCGATGGTGTCCTCGGGTTTCGTCAAGCGCGAGATCGCCGAGGACGACCAGCGCCGCCGGGTGGTGGCGTTGACGCCGGACGGCGAGGCGCTGTTGCGCAAGATCTGGCCCATCATGGAAAAGAACTATGAGCGGCTGACCGCCGGCATCGATCCCGACGAGATCGAGATCTGCGCACGGGTGCTCGCCAGGATGGTCGAAAACATCAAGCAGAACCAGATCTGATCCATCAGGGGCCGAGGCCGACCAGGCTGGTGCCGCCGCAGACATACAGCACCTGCCCCGTCACGAAATCCGAGCGCTCGTCGAGGAAGAATTCGACCGCGTGCGCCACGTCCTCGCGCGCACCGAGCCGGCCGACCGGGACGTTGCGCGCCATTCGCTCCTGCCGCTCGGAATCCTTGGGGATGATGCCCAGAAATTGTCGGTCAGGATCGGGCCCGGCGCGACGACGTTCACCGTGATGCCGCTGGACGCCAGCTCCAGCGCCCATGTCCGCGCCATGCCGTGCACGCCGGCCTTGGTGGCGGAATAGGCCGAGCGGGTCACGGCGCCCATCGCCGCGCGCGAGCTGACGAACACGATGCGGCCGAAACGGCGCGAGATCATGCCATCCAGAGCGGCCTGGGTCAGAAGCATCGGTGCGCCGAGATGCAGCTGCGCAAGCGCCAGGATGTCCTCGGGCTTTGCATCCGGCAACAGGTTCGGCAGGATGATGCCGGCATTGTGCACGAGGCAATCAATCGCGTGGTTGGCGCCAATCTCCTGCGCGATGGCCCGCGCCTCCTCAAGGCTGGTCAGGTCCGCGCAATAGGCCGCGAGCAGATCGTGCGTCCAGCCCGGCTTCTCCAGCCCCACCGAGACCACGCGCTGTCCCTTGTCGACCAGCCTCCTCGCCAGCGCTTCGCCGATCCCGGAATTTCCCCCGGTAATGAGTGTGGTGCGTATCTGGCTCATGATCGGTGTCCTGCGGGCTTTCCGGGTCAGACCTGCCGCCGCTTCATCTCGCGGAGATCGAAGAACGCGCCGTCCTGCATCAGCCTGGCGACGAGATCCTTCAAGCCGCCGCGCTGGATCTTCTCGGTTGCGGTGAGCGGCAGCCGCTCGACGAAGCAGATCCAGCCGGGCGCCTTGTAATAGGCCATCTGCTCCAGGCTCCAGCGCACGATGGTCTCGGCAAGCGCGCGGTCGGCGCCGGCCTTCTCGGCGATGATGACGGCCGCGACCTCGTCGCCGCGCAGCTGATCCGGGGTCGCCGCAATTGCGGCCTGCCGGATCGCGGGATGACGATTGAGGACGGATTCGACCTCGACCGCGGCGATGTTCTCGCCGGAGCGGCGGATGACGTTTTTCTTGCGGTCGACGAAATGCAGGTCGCCATCCGCATCGCGCGCGACGATATCGCCGGTGTGCAGCCAGCCTCCGGCCCAGGCCTCCGCCGTGGCCTCGGGGTTCTTGAGGTATTCCCGGAAGAAGCCATAGCGCGGGTCCGCGCCGGCCCGCCGCACCAGCAGCTCGCCCGGCGTTTGCCCTAGCGTATCGACGCCTCGATCATCGACGATGCGAGTCTCGATCTCCTGTGCCGGACGCCCGAAGCAGCTGGTGCCGACTTTGCGCGGCTCGGCATTGGCGGCGATCACGCCGCCACTGCCGGTCTCGGTCATCGCCCAGGCCTCGATCAGCGGGAAGCCGAAGCGCGCCTCGAAGGGGGCATGAAGCAGCTTGTCGACGCCGGCGCCGAACCCGAAGCGCACATCGTGCTGCCGGTCCTGTTCCGACGGCACGGCGCTCATCAGCATGGACGGCATGACGCCGAGATAGTGCAGGCACGTGGCGCGGCTCTCCCTCACCGAGGCCCACCAGCTGCGCGGGTGAAATCGATCGAGCATGGTCAGGCTGCCACCGACCGAGACCATCGCCATCAGCGAGACCGCCATGGCGTTCATGTGGAACAGCGGCAGCGGCGTGATCATGCGCTCGCCATCTGGCTTCAGGTCGATCAGCCCGCCGGCGTCGCGATACCAGTTTCCGCTGTGCAGGAAATATTCATTGGCTGAGGACGCAGCCTTTCGGCTGCCCGGTTGTGCCGGAGGTGTAAAGCAGCGCGCATTCCGTTGCGCCGCCCGCCGGCCGCAACGGCCGCGCACCGTCGTATGGCGCGGGAACGTCGCCGTCGTCGGTGACGACTGGGATCGGCCGGCAGGCCTGGCGCGCCGCCGTCGCCACCTCGGCGCAGCGCTCGGCGAGAACGAAGGCGGCATTCATCTCGGAATGGGAGATGATGTATTCGAGCTCGCTCATGCGCAGATCGGGGTTAATCGGCACCACGGAAACGCCAAGCGCGTTCAGCGCAAACCACAGCTCGATGAACACCGGCCGGTTCTGGAGCAGAAGCCCGACCCTGTGTCCTTCGCCATATCCGCGGTCCGCGAACGCCTGCCGCCGGGCCTCGATCCGCGCGAACATCGCGCGGTAGGAGATCTCGCCGGCTGCGATGCCGTAGATGCCGGCGGTCTCCGGCAACACGTCGAGGAAGCCGGCCTCGCCGCGGCGTAGCGCGGTGTCGCGAAAGCGGGCGTAGACTGTGGTCGCAGCGGTCAAGATACACTCACATGAAAAGCTGAATATTGCCGAACGGCGCGTCGAAATTGACGAGATCGACGCGCTTGAGCTTGATCTTCAGGCCGTTGCCGACCTGCACGAGATCGTGTGATGCCCATCCCGAATACCGCTCCAGCAAGTTGCCGCGCGTCTCGGTGTAGATGTAGGATGTGCGCGCCCTGAACACGCCGGCCGCAGCATCGCAGGCGATGATACGTGGCGCCTGAAGCAGATGGTGGCACCGGCTCTTCGGCTTCTGACTGAAGGTGCGTTCCCCGGCGAGGCGTTCGACCCGCACCTTGAGCAGCAGCAGATCCTCGTACATCAGGGACGGCTGGAGCACCGGGTCCTGCTGCTGCCATTCGAGCGGCATCCAATAGCGCCCTTCGGGATGAAACAGATCGAGCCAGCTCTGCCACTGCATGGTGTCGAGCAGCTCGGCCTCCCGATAGATGAAATCCGTGACGGCTTTCTCGTCGATCATTCCGCGGCCTCGGGATGCTTGTCCATGTCCATGGTCATGAATTTGGCCCAGGCGTGAAACTGGTTGCGCATCTGCCGCTCGGACGTCCCGTTGATGACGGCGGTGACATCAGGCTGTTCGTCGGGCTCGTAGAGGCGGCGCAGATTGATCCACTGATTGCCGTTGGACTTGAGGCCTTCCTGCGCCCGCTCGTACATTTCGAGGTCGTCGTGCCCGACGATCGAGGTCGGCGCGTTGATGAAGCGGTTATACATCAGGGCACGCTCGTAGAGCTTGTCGGGCGCGCCGACCAGGCGATAGACCCAGCTCTCGACCAGCGTCCTGTCGACCGCGACCGGGATGAAATTGCGGAGGATCTGGACGGCGCCTTTGACCATGACGTTCGGGAAATAGACGGTGTTGTGCCTGACCTCGCCGAGGATCTCGTGAGCCCGCGTCTCGCCATAGGCCGCGACCATCTGTTCGAGATAGCCGTCGACGTCGGAATAATTGGAATGGATCGAATTGGCGACGCCGGTGTGGCCATGGCCGTTGGGCCAGATCCTGATGCCGCTCTGCTCGTAGAATTCGTACGGGCTCATGAACGGGCCGTAGAGCTGCACCGCCATCGGCGTCTCCGTGGAATCGCCCTGCTCGCGTTTCCAGACCTTGACCGCGGTACCCGCCGAGCTCTCGTGCGCGACCATGGGATGACAGGTGTCGGTCTGGTTCTCGACCAGCATCTTCCAATTGCAGGTGTGCATGTAGCGGATCGGCGCGGCCACGACCTCGAGCTTGCCCTGTGGCGAGCGGTCGACCATGTTGTCGATGGTCGAAAGACTCAGACCGAAATAGTCCTCGAAGGACACGCCGGTCTCGCTCAGCCGCGCGAAGATGAAGTCGCGATGGATCGCGACGTTCTTGATTCTCGACAGGCCTTCATTCGCCTGGGTGTCGCCGAAACCGGTGCTCTCATAGCCCTTCTTCAAGGGGATCGCGAGCAGCGAGCCGTCGGTCCTAAACGACCATGCGTGATAGGGACAACGAAAGAACTTTCCGGCATTGCCGCAAGGCTCCGAGGCGATCTTGACGCCCTTATGCGGACAACGGTTGTAGAAGACATGAATGGAGCCGTCAGTATGGCGGCTGGCCATCACCGGCTGCCGGCCGATATTGGCGGTGATGAAATCGCCGGGCTTCGCCAACTGGCTCGCGTGGCCGACATAGACCCAGCTGTTGGGAAACAGATGCGCCATCTCGAGCTCGAAGATCTCAGGATCGACGTAGACGTCGCGATGCACCTCCGCCTCGCGCACCAGCGCTGCGATCGACCGCGCATTTCCACCGTATCCACCCATGACGTTCCTGTCCTCGTCCTAGAGATCCAGCACCAGCCGTTCCGATTTTGCGCGCGATACACAGATCTGCATGACCTTGTTGGACGCCTTCTCGGCGTCGCTCAGGATGACATCGCGATGATCGGGAACGCCTGCGACCACGCCGCACTGGCAGATGCCGCAATCGCCGCGCCGGCAGTCGAAGAGAACCTCGTGCCCCGCCGCTTCCAGCGCCTCGATGATGCTGCGATCGGCCGCGACCGGGATGACCTCGCCCGTCGATCTGAGCTCCACCTCGAACTGGCGGTTCGGCGCACCGGGCGGCTCCGCCTTGAAGAGCTCGTCGTGGATGCGATCGGCGGCAATGCCGCTGGCGAGAGCTGCGGCCTTCACCGCTTCGATCATGCCTGCGGGACCGCAGACATAGACATGGGCGTTCGCAGGCGAGCAGTGCAGCGCCGCTGCGATGTCCAGGCACGAAGCGTCGTTGTCGTAATGGACGGACAGGGTGCTCGCGCACACCGTTTCCAGTTGCGGCAGGAACGCCAGCAGACCCGGCGCCCGTCCGGCGTAGTGAAGATGGTGGGCAACGCCCCTCGCCTTCAGCTCGGCCGCCATGGACAGGATCGGCGTGATGCCGATGCCGCCGGCGAACAGCAGCGCAGGCGCATCGTCCTCATGCAGCGGGAAATTGTTGACGGGCGCCGAAGCCGTCACGACATCGCCGATCTCGAGCGCATGCATGAAGGCCGAGCCGCCGGTCGACGTCAGCTCGCGCAGAACGCCGAGCGCAAGGACTCCCTCGGGCAGGCCCGGCAGGGCCATCAGCGAGTAAGGCCGGTCTCCCCCGCTTGGCAGCGACACGCGGATATGCGCACCCGCCTGCCATCGCGGAACCGCACCGCCCTCCACGCCGAACAGAAGGCCTCGGATCGTCGGCGTCTCCGCCGTGACCGACTGCACCTTGAGCCTCAGCGGATGCGTGTCCATTGGCCGGGTCTTGCAATATATGAATTTGCATATTTTTAGACATATAATAATTTGGATGTCAATCGCTCGCTCGGGTCGACAGGCGTTGGGCCCAACCCGAGGCCTGGCGCCGGCCGCCCCATTCGATCGGTGCCGGCCGCACCAGCTGGAAGAGCTCGCGAGGCCTCGCATACCAACCCGAGCCGTGCATGCGGGCAATGAGGTCGAGGTTGACCGTATCGATATGGCCTCGGCGCGCGTCGATCACGAACTGCTCGGCCACGTGAGCGCAGACGATCTCGCCGATCACGGCGATTTGCCGGGGTCCGGTCTCATGGACCGAGAGGGAGCGACATTCGAACGCAACCGGGCATCCCTTGATGAGCGGAGGCGAAATCATCTGCGCGGGGAGCGTCTCCAGCCCCGCAATCTCAATCTCGTCGATCTCGGAGGGAGCATCGACCGCGGTCGCGTTCATCGCTTCTGCCATCTGGTGCGGCACCAGGTGGACGGCGAACTCACCCATCTCGACGATATTCTGCGCCGTGTCCTTCAAGCCTCGCTGCGGATGACGCAGCAAGCCGAGCACCACCGTCGGCGGCTCATGCCCGAGAACGTTGAAGAAGCTGAAGGGCGCCGCATTGGCGATCCCATCCCGCGACCTCGTCGTCACCCACGCGATGGGTCGCGGCGTAACGGTCGCGGTAAGGATCTTGTAGCGGATATCCGCCGGAAGCTGACCCATATCGAAGAGCATCGGTCCCCCAATTGCGCGCGCGAACGGAGCTGACGGCTGAGAAGTTAGGCCCCGCAGCCAAATGCGAGACGTTTTATTTGGTCATAGACATATGACGAGGTCAAATAAGCGCGCAACGGCATCAGCCGCTGTCGTGATGCCCTGCTGCCGAACTTCACCGCCCTGTCCGCACCGATCTTCGACCAAGCCGGATTCATGATCGCGGCCATCACGATACGAGTTCTTATCTAAATGGTGCGATGATGCTCGATAGATGACAGATCAGGCATTATTCCGAGCCCCGGGTCTTGGTCCAATTCAACGGTGCCTTCCCTCACATTGAGGACCGGGCCGCAAAACAGATCGCGCAATGGATTGTCGTTGGCATCGACTTCCAGCCAGCCATCACCTCCGATAGCGGCGAGGAGATGCGCGGATGCAAGCAAGCCGAGGCCTCCACCGAGATAGTGCGGGCAAAACGTCTTGCCCACCTTCAGAATGTCGCGCGCCAGTGGGGCGCAGACACTGAGGCCGCCCCATTTTGCAATATCGGGCTGAACCACGCCGAGCACGCCTTCGGCCAGAACCTCCTTGAAGCCTTCGGCGCTCGAAATGTTTTCGCCGGCGGCAATCGGCATCTTCGCTGCGGCGCGCAGTCTGCGCCATTCCTCGCGCGGTCGATCGGCGCGAATCGGCTCTTCCAGCCAGCGCAGATCGAACTCGGCAAGCCGCGGCAGCATCTCCATCGCCTGCGTGACTGACCAGCCCTGATTGGCATCGGTGGCAAGCATGCCGGCGCCGACGATCTGACGCAGCGTGGCCAAATTGGCGAGATCGGTCTCGGCGCCGAAGCCAACCTTCAGCTTCAGCGCGCGATGGCCGCGCTTGAGCGCGGCCTCCGCCGTCTGCGCGGCTCCGCCGGGATTGATGCCGCTGGCATAGACCTTGATCTTGCGCGACTGACCGCCGAGAAGCCGCCACAACGGCAAGCGCCGGCGGCGCGCCGAGAGGTCCCACAGCGCGAGATCGATGCCCGAAATCGCCTGCGCGAACGGACCGGGTTCACCGCATTGAAGCGCCAGAACTTCGGTGCCCTTGGTCAGCGCCTCGAAGGCCTGGCCAGGACCGTCGAACTTGCGTCCGACGAGGCCGGGGGCGAGCACCTCGTTGACGAGCCGGGCGCGATGCTCCGCGCCCGGAGCTGGAAAATTGGACCAGGCCTCACCCCATCCCTCGACGCCGTCTTCGTCGACGGCGCGAACGAAAACGGCGGGACGGTTGAGCATCTTGCCGAACGACGTCACCACCGGCGTCGCCAACGGATAGCGATAGCAGAATGCCTCGATCGAGCGGATGGTGAAGCTGTCAGTCATGTTTGCGGATCCTGCGATCGGGATGAACCACGCAGAGCCACTATCTCAATAGGCGCGCGCAAAGTCACCTTCCTGCTTGATGTCAGTGAATACCGGAAAGCGCGCCTTCCACGGCGTGCCCTTGGCCGTGGTCAGCTGGTTGAGCCGCTCCAGCACGCCGAGGCCGTCCTTGCGCAGGCTGGCCGACACCGCTGCACGATCCGGAAAATTCTTCAGGACGGCATCGAGCCAGATGGTGCGGCCCGCGAGGAAGCCGCCCGCTCCCGCCGCATAGGCGAAGTCGAGGACGCGCTCGAACTTTTCCGGTGCAGCGCCGCCCGACAGCAGCACCCAGGGGATGCTGCGCTCACGGCAGATATCGCCGATCGCATCGAACTGCTTCTGTGCGGCCTTCGCTTCCGCGCTGCCGTCGCGGGCCGGCAGGCTGCCCGCCGCAAGCGGGCTCTCCAGCTTGAGGAGATCGACGCCGTATTCGGGCTTGGCAAACTCGCGCACGCTGTCGATGACGAGGCCCGGGAGCTTGCCCGGCGATTCCACGTAGTCGGCGGTGTGATTGGCGCTGCCGAGGAACGGGTAAACCAGCAGCTCGAGGACATAGGGAATGTCGTGACGGGCGCAGTCCTCGCCGATCTCGCGCACGAAACGCTTCTGGTGCTCGTTCACCGCAGCGTCGGCATCCGGCCGGTACCAGGCCAGCACCTTGACGGCGTCGCCGCCCATGGCGCGGATCTTCTCCACGCTCCAATTGGTTATCGCGCGCGACTTGCGGCCGCCCGCGGTTTCCTCGACGCGGTGCTCCTCGAGCGTCATGATCAGGCCGCAGCGCGGCGGCAACAGATCGATCGCGGCGGGCACGGCAAAGTTCGGGTCGAACAGCATCGAGCTGCAATGCGGCGCGAGGTTCTCGACGAGAAGACGCTTGGCCGCCGTGACATCGGAATATTCGACCTGATCCCGCGTGATGCCCTTTGCCTTGGCGATGGCGTCGAACAGTGGCGGCCGCTGGTCCAGCGCGACCATGCGAAAGTGGCCATCCGCGTCAGCCAGCCGTGCCAGGCCGCGGTTCTTTCCAATCGTTCTCATGGCTTCGTCCTCATGAATGCAAGACACTCGTTGATATCGGGGATTCCGTTGCGGCCACCGGCATGGCGGCATTTCATAGCGGCTGTCGCCGCCGAAAACGCCATGGCGGCGCGCACATCGAGGCCGCCGCCGATCGCAAGCGCATAGGCGCCGTGAAAGACGTCGCCGGCGCCCGTGGTGTCGACGACCTCGACGGCATAGGCCGCCTGCCGATGCGACTGGCCGTTCTCGTACCAGCTCACGCCTCCCTCGCCGCGCGTGACGGCGATGACCCGGCAGCCGAAGCGCGCGAGCGCCGCGAGAGAGTCATCCTTGGCCGAGCCGGCAAAAGATGTGAGCGCAGGCTCGGAGAAGATCGCGTGGTCGGTCAGCGGCAGCAGCCGCTCGAACACCTCGGCGTCGGCCATGTCGCCGTCGAGCACAGTCGGAATGCCGCGCGCGCGGGCTTCGCGGAACAGCGTCGCTGCGCCCTCGACCCAGCGCGGATCGGCCAGCACGGAGGATGCGCGCGCGACGGCTTCGAGCGGAAGCCAATCCGCGGCTTCCGGAAAGAGCCCGCGGAAATTGACGATCTGCCGCTCACCGGAACTGTCGACGATGATCCCGGAAACGGACGAGCGGCCGTCGGGAAACAGCCGAAAATTCTCGACATCGATGCCTTCGGCCGTGAAGGCCGATTTCATCTCGTGGCCGGCGGCGTCATTTCCTGCCCGCCCCCAGAACGCGACGGACGCGCCGAGCCTTGCGATCGCGACCGAAGCGTTGGCAGCCATGCCGCCGCCAAGCGTGCCGTAACCGACAGCCTTGACCTTCTCGCTTTGACCCGCGAACAGGCGATCGACGCGCCAGACCTGGTCGAGCGCCGACAGACCCAGGCAGATCACGTGTACGGACCTGGCCTTTGACGCCACGTCCGCCAGCACCGAGAGATCACCGATGTGCGTAGATGCACTCACCGCAGGACCTGTCCGTTGGCCGCATCGAACAAATGCGTCTTGCCTGCTAGCGGACGAAGGCTGAGACGATCGCCAACCTTCGGCCGCAGCGATGGATCGACCCGCGCGATCGCGGAGGCGCCGGCGAGATCGAAATGGATCAGCGTATCCGAGCCGAGCGGTTCGACCAGCTTGACGTTGATGGCAAGTCCGTCGACGGCATCCGCGGCCACGGCGAAATGTTCAGGGCGGACGCCGAGCACGGCGTTGCCGGCCTGACGCAGGCGGCCTGCGGCCTCGCCGTCCAGCGGCACTGCCGTTCCGCCTTGCGAAAGGATCGCGCGCTCTTGCCGCCACTCGACCGGGAAGAAATTCATGGCGGGCGAACCGATGAAGCCGGCGACGAACTGATTGGCGGGACGCTCGTAGACCGTCTCCGGCGTGTCGTATTGCTGGATCGTGCCGCTCTGGAGCACCACGATCCGGTCGGCCATGGTCATGGCTTCGATCTGGTCGTGCGTGACGAAGACCATGGTGGTCTTCAGCTCCTGCGACAGCGCCTTGATCTCGGCCCGCACCTGTCCGCGCAGCTTTGCGTCGAGATTGGACAGCGGCTCGTCGAACAGGAACGCCTTGGGATTGCGCACGATGGCGCGGCCCATGGCGACGCGCTGACGCTGGCCACCCGACAGCTCCTTCGGCTTGCGGTCGAGATAAGGCTCGATGTGCAACAACGCCGCGGCACGCTTGACGCGCGCGTCGATCTCCGCCTTCGGCACGCCACGCAACTCCAGCGCAAACGACATGTTGTCGTAGACCTTCATGTGCGGATAGAGCGCGTAATCTTGGAACACCATCGCGATGTCGCGCTGCGCGGCCTGCACGCCGTTGACGCGCTTGTCGCCGATATAGAGGTCTCCCGACGAAATCGGCTCGAGCCCGGCGATGATGCGCAGCAAGGTCGACTTGCCGCAGCCCGACGGGCCGACGAAGACGACGAATTCATGGTCCGCGATCTCCAGGTTGAGATCGGGGATCACGGTGAAATTGCCGTAGCGCTTGACGAGATTGCGGATCGATATCGAGGCCATGATCGCTCAGTCCAGCGCCAGAACCGGCTTGATCAGCTCACCCTTGGCGAAGCGGGCGAAATTCTCGGGCAGAGCCGACAGGCCGAACTCGCCATCGACGAGGACGCGGTATTCGTCCTTGTACTTGCGCAGCAACTCGACATTCGGCTCGAAATCCGAGACCGGGAAGTAGAAGGTGCGGATCATGTAGAAATCCTTGCGGCGGAATACCTTGCCTTCCTCGATGGTCCAAGGCGCGGCGTTCTCGCCGACCAGCACCACGGCGCCGCGCGGCAGCACCAGCTCGATGCCGAGGTTGCGCGCCGCATGCGCGCCGGAGCATTCCATGATGAGGGCAAAGCGCCTGGAGGTATCGCCGACGGGGTGCGCCTTTGCGCCGAAGGATTGCGCGATCTTGAGCCGCGCGGCATTGGGATCAGCGACATAGACGTTGTCGTAGCCGAGTGCGCGGAGCGCCAGCACGACGCCGAGGCCGACGGGCCCTGCCCCCATCACCAGAACCGGGCCGGCTTCGGCCGGCGGCACGACGCGGCCGACGAAGCGCACGGCGTGGCCGGACGTGCCGATGGTGTCGAGCAGCAACGGCGCAAGGCTGTCCTCGATATCATCGGGCACCGGCAGCAGGCAGTTTTCCGGCACCGGCACATATTCGGCATAGCCGCCCGGCCTGTTCCAGCCGATCAGGCTGGAGACTTCCAGGCACATCTGGGTATCGCCGCGCATGCAGGCCGCGCAGTGATCGCAGTGCAAGGGGATATAGACGGCGCAGCGCCGGCCGTGCAGGCGATGACCGGGCTGCTCGACGACGCCAAAAATCTCGTGGCCCGCGGTGAACTCGGCGCCCTTGTGCCAGAGCTTGAAGTCGGAGCCGCACAGCGCGGTGCGCGAGACGCGCACGAGCACCTCGCCTGTGCCGACATCGGGCATCGCCACACGCTCGATGGTGATGCGGTCGTTGCCGTGAAAGACCGCGGCCTGCATGATCGAATTCGGACGAGGTGACATATTCATCAGATAACTAACCTTTCACCGCACCGAGCGTCAGCCCGGAGACCAGCCAGCGCTGGACGAGGGCTGCCAGCACCAGCGGCGGCAATGCGATCAACGTCGCCGCGGCCATTAGCGCGCCCCATTGCGTCGAGCCTTCGCCGATGAAGTTGAAGGCCGCCGCGATCAGCGTCTTGGTGTCGCCGTTGGAGAGCACCAGCGCAAACAGGAAGTAGTTCCACGAGAACACGAAAGCGAGGATCGCCGCGACGGCGACGCCGGATGCCACCAGTGGCAGCGCGATGCGCCAGAGGATGCGCGTGGCGCTGCATCCATCGACCTGCGCCGCCTCGAACACGCTGCGCGGGATGCCGTCGAACGACGGCAGCAGGACCCAGATCACGATCGGCAGCGTGATCACCGCGTGGCTGAGGATCAGCGCGGTGTAGGAGCCGATCATGCCGACCTGCCGGAACATGACATACCATGGCAGCAGAAACAGCGTGCCGGGTGCCATGCGGGCGGCCAGCGTCAGGATCGCCGGCCACGAAATCCGGGTCCAGGAGACCGCGAAGGCGGCGGGGATTCCGAACAGCAGCCCAAGCGCGGTCGAGCCGACGGTGACGATGAGGCTGTTGAGCGCATAGCTCAGGAACGGCGTGGTCTTGGTCAGCTCGACATAGTTGTCCAAGGTCGGCGTGAAGATCAGCGTCGGCGGATAGGCAGTGACCTCGAAGGACGGCTTGAACGAGGACAGCACCATCCAGACCGTCGGCGCCATGATGATGATCCCGGCAAGCACGAGCTGCACCAGGTTGAGCCAGCGGATCCAGCGGTCGGTGTTGGCAGCGTCGGTCATGATGTCACCAGGCGACTGCGCCGCGCAGGCGGTTGAAGGCGAGCACCGCGCCGAACACGATCGCCGTCAGCGTCAGCATCAAGGCGCTGGCATAGCCGATGTTGAAGAATTCGAAGCCGACCCGGAAGCCGTAGATATTGAGCGTATTCGACGCGTTGCCCGGGCCGCCCTGGGTGGTGATGTAGATGATGTCGAAAAAGCGCAGGAGATCGACGCTGCGCAGGATCGCCGCGGTGACGATGGTGGGCAGCAGCAGCGGCAGCGTGATGCGCTGGAAGGTCCTGAACGGGGATGCACCGTCGATCTGCGCGGCCTCATAGACGCTCGGCGGGAGAGATTGCAGGCCGCCCAGCACGATCAAGGCGACGTAAGGCGTCCACTGCCAGCTGTCGATCAGAGCAACCGTCGGAATGACCAGCGATGGCGAGGCCAGCCACTCCGACGGCGGCAGGCCGAACGCTTGCAGGATGTAGTTGGCCGCCCCCAGCGAGGGATCGAGGATCACCAGCCACATCATGCCCGCCACCACCGGCGGCATCATGAACGGCGAGATGAACAGTGAGCGCACGATCCCCGGCAGGCGCTTGGCGTGAAACAACACCAGTGCGAGCCAGACGCCGAAGACGAGCTGCAGTACCAGCGACAGCACATAGAGCGCGATCGTGACCCACAGCCCGTGCCAGAACTCGTAGTCGGAGACGAGCCTGGAATAATTGGCGAGGCCCGCGAAGGACTGCTTGCCGGTCGAGGAGAAATTCTGGAAGCCGAGCCAGACCGTATAGACGACGGGAAACGCGATCATCGCGACCGTGAAGATCACGGCCGGCGCCGAAAGCGCCGACATTTCCAGCTTCTGCCGGTCCTGCGTGAGTGTCGCAGCCGCATCAGACATGCGTGCGTTTCCTTGAGAATGAGGAGGCGCCGGCTGGCAGCAAGCCAGCCGGCACCGAGCGTTACTTCTGCGCGATCAGCGCATCCAGCGCCTTGTCGGCATCTGCGCAGGCCTGGTCGATCGGCTTCTGCTTCAGGATCAGATCCTGCACCGCCTGGCCGATGAACTCGCGCGATTCCGGGTTCGCCACGATGGGATAGCCGACCTCGGACGAGCCCTTGGTGGCGAGCACGTCGAGCGCGGCCTGCCATTCCTTGCGGACCGGCTCCTCGTCGATCCACTTGCGATAGTCGGGATCCTTGGCGACCGACGGACGCGGCGGGGCAATGCCCTGGAGCGCCATCTTCTTCTGCACCTCGGGGCTGGTCGCCCATTGCACGAAGTACCAGGCCGCCTCTGGCTGCTTGCTGTGCGAGGACACCGCCATGCCCCAGCCGATCGTGGTCGGCACCTGGCCGGCCTCGCCCGCCGGGAACGGCAACAGGCCGGTGTCCTTCAACCGCGCCCCGCCTTCCATCACCGTGCGCAATTCATTTGAGGATTCGAACGCCATCGCGGCGCGCCCGCCGCGATAGAGCGCGGAAATCTGCTGGAAGCTGTAGTTGACGACGCCGGGCGGTCCGAAGTCGCGCAGCAGCCGGCTATAGGTGTCGAGCGCCTCCTTGCCCTTGGCCGAGCACAGGTTCGACTTGCCGCCGGCAATGTAACTGCCGCCGATATTGTGCAGCATGTTGCTGAAGGTGTAGGCGACCGCGGGCTTGAGACCGCGCGAGACGAACGGCGTCACCGCACTGTCGCAGGTCTTGATCTTCGCGGCGGCTGCTTCGACATCCTTGATGGTCTTGGGCGCCTCGAGGCCGCACTTCTTGAAGATGTCGGTGCGGTAATACAAGATCGGACCCTCGATGTTCATCGGCATGCTGGTCAGCTTGCCGCCGAATGTCGCGGCCTTCAGCAGCGCCTGGCTCAGCCCTGCCGGATCGTATTCCTTGGCCACCTCGTTCTTGGCCATCGCGGAGAGATCGCCGTACCAGCCGGCGGCGGCGAACTGCTCGCCCTCGCGCGAGGGTAGCGTCATGAACGTGTCGACCTCGTCGCTGTTCGCGTTCATGACGGTGACCAGGCGCTGGCGCATCTGCTGCTCCTGATAGCCGTCGACCTTCAGGGTCATGCCGGTCAGCTTCTCGAAATCGGCCTTGTAGGTCAGCAGCGCCTGCGCGACCGGATTGTTGTTGGCGAGAAAGGTGACGGTCTTGCCCTTGAACTTCATCCAGTCGAAATCGGCCGCGTGCGCCTGCGCACTGGCCGCCGCAATCGCGAGAACGGGCAACGCGACATGGGTCGCGAGCATCCTAGCCTTCATCGAACTCTCCTCCCGGCTGGCCGCCTTAAGCTGGCGGACCTTTTTGAACACGTTTGAGCACCACTTGAAAACGGTTACAATCTAGACCTCACATCCACGGTGTCAAGCGATGGACAGGCGTCACATTCTGCGGCAGATTTGCATCATCTTTCGTGACTTCACGGCTCACCACGCAGGATGTAACGTTACATTCATGAGACTGACCAACGCCAAGTCCGTGAAACAGGGCATCCGCGCCGTGGCGGCCCGCGCCGGCGTGTCGACGGCGTCGGTCTCGCGCGCTCTCAACAATCCCGATGCGGTGAGCCCATCCCTGCGTGCGCGCATCGAACAGGCCATCGACGCGCTCGGTTACATCCCGCATGCGCCAGCGCGCATCCTGTCGTCGCGGCGCTCGCGCACCCTTGGCGCGATCGTGCCGACGATCGACAACACGATGTTCGCGCGCGGCATCGCCTCGCTCCAGCAGTATCTCTCCTCGGTCGGGTACATGCTGTTTCTCACCACGAGCGGATATGATCTCGATGTCGAATTGCAGCAGGCGCGCAACCTGATCAGCCGCGGCGTCGACGGCCTCGTGCTGCGCGGCGATTGCCATCACGACGGATTGCGCAAGCTGCTGGCCGACAACGCAGTGCCGTTCATCAATGTCGGCATCTATCAGCCTGATCGGCCCTACCCCTGCGTCGGCACGGACAATGAGGCAGCCGCCCATCGCGCCGCCGCGCATGTCATCGAGCTCGGCCATCGCCGCATCGGGATCGTCTCGGCACTCCAGCGCAACAACGACCGCGCCAGCGCCCGCGTCGCCGGCTTTCGCCGTGCGCTGGCCGAGAACGGGCTCGAGCTTCCGTCGCAATGGCATAATGGCATGTCGAGGTGCCCTATACGCTGGACGACGCACGCGAGGCGGCGCGCTATCTCCTCAACCTCAAAGACCGTCCAACGGCCGTGGTGTGCGGCAACGACGTCATCGCCTATGGCGTGTTGCTCGAGGCGGAGCGCGACGGGTTTTCTGTGCCGCGCGATCTGTCGGTGGTCGGCTTCGACGACCTCGACTGGAGCCGCCATTTGCGGCCGAGCCTGACCACGATCCACGTCCCGACCGCAGAAACCTGGCAGCGCGCCGGAGAATATCTGGTGCGCAGCCTCGCCGGCGAGCAGACCATCATGCATCGCGAGATCGACTTCTCGCTGGTGGTCCGCGAATCGACGGCTCCGCCTCCGAAATCCCTGAAGTGAGACACTCCCGATGAATTCGAATTTCTCTCTCGCAGCCGGCTTTCATGCCGTCGTGATCGGCGGCGCCGGCGACATTGGCGCGGCGATCAGCAACCAGTTTTGCGATCTCGGCGCGACAGTGACTGCAACCGGCGCGAACGAGGCCGATCTTGCCCGCACCCTGCTCAAGCCACGCACCGGGCTCACGCTCGCAACGCTGGATGTCACCGATGATGCTGCCGTCACGTCCTTCGCGCGGCAGCACACGCGCGTCGACGCGCTGGTCAACTGCGCCGGCATTCTCGCGCGCGACAAGGAGTTCGAGATCGAGACCTTCATGAAGGTGCTGGACGTCAATCTCACCGGTACGTTCCGGACCTGCATGGCGTTCCACCCGCGGCTCGCGGAGACGAAGGGCTCGATCGTCAACATCGCCTCGATGAACGCGACGCTGGCGCTGCCGCGGATTCCCGCCTATTGCGCCAGCAAAGGCGGCGTCGTGATGCTGACCAAGGCGCTGGCTTTGAAGTGGGCCGAGGAAGGCATCCGCGTCAATGCGGTGGCGCCCGGCTATATCGAAACGGCGATCAATGCCGCCGGCCGCACCGACCGCGCCCATTATCAGCGCATCGCCGACCGGACCGCGTTCAAGCGCTGGGGACAGCCGGAGGACATCGCCGGAGCCGTCGCCTTCCTATGCATGCCGGCTTCGCAATATGCGACCGGCACCGTGGTCGCGGTGGACGGAGGATTCCTCGCGGGATGAACCCGCATCCGCGACCTGTTGCACCGCGAAACCATTTGCGCCGCAACATCCAAAATGAGACTGCCCGTCAAGCCGAACGAGGCGTCCACGCATGCACCGCATGCGACTTCGGCTAGCCTCCCCGTCGAATCCGCGAGCCCTTCGAGCAGCGGGCGCAGCGCCGGTCCGGCGTGGCGACAAATCGACGACACAGGGAGGAGCACAATGTCGAAATGCAGTGTGGGGCTGCTGGCGCTGAGCAGCCTGTTTCTTTCAGGCGCCGCGATCGCGCAGGAAAAGATCAAGGTGGGGGTGACCGCAACGCTCGAAGGCACGTACACGGTGCTCGGCGAGGACGGCATGCGCGGCCATCAGACCGCCCTCAACGTGCTCGGCAAGAAGGTCGGCGACAAGGAACTCGAATTCATCGTCGCCTCGACCGACGCAACGCCAAACTCCGCCGTGCGCGCCGTGCGCAAGCTGATCGAGCAGGACAAGGTGCAGATCCTGCTGTCGCCGCTCTCCGGTGACGAGGGCATCGCGGTGAAGAATTTTGCGAAGACCCACCCTGAGCTGACCTTCATCAATGCGGCCTCCGGCGCTCAGGAAACGACTTACGTCGATCCGGCCCCGAACTTCTTCCGCTACAACATGGACGGCGCGCAGTGGCAGGTCGGCCTCGGCAAATACGCCTATGAGGAAAAGAAATATCGCAAGATCGCAACTGTCGGCGAGGACTACTCCTTCATCTACACCCAGGTGTTCGGGCTGGTGCTCGAGTTCTGCGGCATGGGCGGACAGGTGACCAACCGGCAATGGGTGCCGCTCGGAACGAAGGATTTCGCCTCCGTCATCGCCGCCCTGCCCGACGACGTCGACGCCATCTATCTCGGGCTTGGCGGCGCGGATGCCGTCAACTTCCTCAACCAGTATCAGCAGGCCGGCGGCAAGGCGCATCTGATGGGCGGTTCCATCATGATCGATCAGACCATCCTGTCGTCGAAGGGAAACGCCAAGAATGCGCTGATCGGCACCATCGCCGCGAGCGGCCAGGCCGATACCTGGGAGGATCCGGGCTGGCAGAAGTTCGTGAAGGCCTATCAGGACGCCTTCCCGCCCAACAAGCGCTTCCCAAGCCCATCGCTGCTCGCGACAAACTATTATGGCTCAACCATGGCGCTGATCCTCGCGCTGCGTCAGGTCAACGGCGACCTCTCCAACAACCAGGCGAAGTTCAAGGAAGCACTGGCGAAGATCGAGCTCGATGCGCCGAACGGCAAGATCAAGCTCGAACTCCAACCGCCAGGCGATCGGCACCAACTTCGTCACCGAAGTCGTCGATGACGGCAAGGGCGCGCTGTTCAGCAAGGTCGTGAAGGTGATCCCGAACGTGAACCAGACGCTCGGTTATGATCCGGCCGTGTTCTCCAAGATCGGGTTGCCGGGCCGCACCGTACCGGAATGTAAAAAGTACTGACGCATCACGCCTGCGCAGGCGGAGAGCGACTTGCTGACGCGGTTGCTCTCCGCTCTTGCAATCTCGGCTCTTGCAATCTCGTCGGCGTTGTTGAACGCTGGCCGAAAAGACAAAAACATTCGGGAGGGGAAGGCATGAGCCGTGCGCTCGCCGTCTTCCACGGCCGGTTCGGCCGGGCGACGGTTTATCAGTTGAACCGCCCTTTCAATATTCACGCCCATCGTGAAGGTCATCTGATCTTCCATGTCGGCGGCATGCCGGCATGCATCGATGTCTCCAACGGGCATTACGATCTCACCGAATCCTCCGTGGTCGCCGTCAATCCATGGGAGCCGCATAACTTCCTGCCGGCCGATCTCGACGGCGGCGCGATCTTCTTCGTGCTGTACGTCAATGCCGAATGGTTTGCGCCTGATGCATCCGGCTCCGATCGGCTGCGTTTCGGCCGCACCCAATTCAGGCGCACGCCTGCACTCGACAAGCACATCAGGCGGACCGCCGCGCTCGTTTGCGGCGCACCATCGCTCTCCAGTCTGGATTCCGAGCTGCGGCGGCTGATCGACATCTGCTACGACGAAAGCTGGCAGCAGGCGGAGATCGCGCGCGATGCGCGCGCCAGTGGCGCCGTGACCGACTTCCGTGTGCGCAAATGCATCAGGCTGATGTCGGAGAGTCCCGGGGCCGAGATGGAGCTCGATACGATCGCGCGGGAATCCGGTCTGTCTCGGCCGCATTTCTACCGGCTGTTCCGGGTCCAGACGGGCGTCACGCCGAACCTCTATCTCAACACGCTGATCATGGAACAGGCGCTCGAAGCGCTGGTGGCGAGCGAGGCGCCGATTGCCGATATCGGCTTCGATCTCGGCTTCTCCTCGCAAAGCGGCTTCACCCGCTTCTTCGCCGCCAATGTCGGGATGGCTCCGACCGATTATCGTCGCGCGGCCAAGGTTTTGCGCGCCTGACCTCTGCGCGAAAAGATACTCACGATCAAATGTCCTCCTCGCAGCCCGGCTAGGATGTGGGCAACACGATCCGGCTAGAGGATTGCGAGTCCAGGGAGGACGTTCGCCCATGGCGAGGTACGCAGCCGCTGCGAGGCTGTCTGACCCACACCCGATGAGCCTTCGGCGTGCCGCCTGGGCGAACGGACGGCGCACATGAGCCGCTTTGTCGAACGCCATCCCGCCTGGGCGCTGATCGCAATCATTGCCATTGCCGTCGGGCTCTGGCTGATCTTCGCGGTCTGGCCGCCGGGCCTCGAAGAGGCCATCGGCCGCAAGCGTGTCTTCCTCAACGCCGTCTTCAACGGCATCACGCTCGGAGGGCTCTACTTCCTCGTCGCCAGCGGGTTCACGCTGATCTTCGGCCTGATGCGCAACGTCAACCTCGCGCACGGTTCGCTCTATCTGTTCGGCGGCTATGTCGGCTACGCCATCAGCGCCTCGACCGGCTCCTGGATCCTCAGCTTCATCGTCGCCTTCATCCTGACTGCCCTGGTCGGCGTCCTGCTCCAGGTGATCGTGTTCCGCCGGATGGAGGGACAGGATCTCAGGCAGACCATGGTGACGATCGGCCTTTCGATCGTGTTCGCCGATCTGATGCTATGGGCCTGCGGCGGCGACTTCTATCAGATCCAGACGCCGAACTGGCTGATCGGCCCGGTGGAGCTGCCGCTGATCACTGCGATCAAATCCTCGGGCGAGCCGGTCTATCTCAGATATCCGCTGGTGCGGCTCGTGATCTTCGCCGCTTCCGTGATCATCGGCGTAGCGATGTGGCTCGCGCTCAACCGCACCCGGATCGGCATGATCATCCGCGCCGGTGTCGATGATCGCGATATCCTTGCCGCGACCGGCGTGCGCATCCAACTCGTCTTCGTGCTGGTGTTCGCGTTCGGCGCGGGTCTTGCCGGCATCGCCGGCGTCGTCGGCGGCACCTTCCAGTCATTGTCGCCCGGCGAGGACATCCGCTTCCTGCTGGCTTCCCTCGTCGTCGTGATCGTCGGCGGCATGGGTTCGATCCCCGGCGCCGCGCTCGGCGCACTGATCATCGGCCTCGCCGAACAGCTCGGCTCGGTCTACATCCCGACCTACGCCATCGTCGTGACCTTCCTGATCATGGTGCTGGTGCTGGCCATCCGGCCGCAAGGCCTATTGGCGAGGCGTTGAGATGTCGCTCGCCCACGATGCCCGCGTTGCCGTACGCCCCGCCACGATGGCGCAGCGCCCGTCGCGGACATGGCCGGAGGTCAACAATCCCGCGGCCTGGATCGTCGCGGTCATTCTCCTGATCATGCCGCTGATCGCCAACGGCTTCTTCCTGATCGAGATCTTCGCCTCCAGTTTGATCCTCGGCACCATGGCGCTGAGCCTGATGTTCCTCGCCGGCTATGGCGGCATGGTCAGCCTGATGCAGCTCACCATCGCAGGCTTCGCGGCCTACATGGTCGCCGTGTTCGGCGTCAGCGGCAACGCCAATATCAGCCTGGGCTGGCCGTGGTGGCTCGCGGTCCCGATGGCGCTGGCGCTGGCGACCGCCTTCGGCACGCTCGGCGGCGCGCTCGCGGTCCGCACCGAGGGCATCTACACCATCATGATCACGCTCGCGATCGGCGCTGCCTTCTACTATTTCACCAACCAGAACTGGGCGATCTTCAACGGCCATACCGGCATCAATACCGTGGCCACCCCGCACTTCTGGGGCGTGAACTGGCGCGCCGACATTCCCTTCTATTACGTCGTGCTCGCGGTCGCCGCGCTCTGCTATTTCGCGGTCGAATATCTCTCCCGCGCTCCCTTCGGCCTTGCCCTTCAGGGGGTGCGTGACAACCCGCGGCGCATGGCTGCGCTCGGCTTCAACGTCAATGCGCACCGCGTTGCCGCCTACGCCTTCGCCTCCTTCGTGGCCGCGCTGACCGGCGTGCTCCAGGTCTGGAACTACCGGCAGATCTCGCCGGGCTCGGTCAGCGTCGGGGCGTGCATCGACGTACTGATCATCGCCGTCGTCGGCGGCATCACGCGCCCGATCGGGCCCTTCATCGGCGCGCTGATCTTCGTGCTGCTACGCACCTTCGCACTCGACTTCCTGGTCCGGCTTGGGCTCGATGGCAACCGCTTCCGCCTGCTGATCGGGCTCGGCTTCCTCGCCATCGTGTTTTGGTCCTCGGACGGCGTCATTGGCCTATGGCAGCGCTGGCGCAACCGTCAGCGCCGCAGCGCCGACCGTTCCGGTGGAGGCCGCCGCCATGGATAGCGTCGCCCAGCGCCTCTCCGCCGTCGGTGCCGGCGCTGCGCTGGAGCTGCGCGGCGTGACGCGCCTGTTCGGCGCGCTGGCAGCGCTGACCGACGTCACCATCACCGTGCGCCCTGGCGAGCGGCGCGCGGTGCTCGGTTCGAACGGCGCCGGCAAGACCACGCTGTTCAATTGCATCACCGGTGACTTCCCGCCCTCCTCCGGCACCATCCGCTTCTTCGGCGAGGACGTCACGCACTTCCCACCCTATGAGCGCATCCGGCGCGGGTTGCGGCGGACCTATCAGATCTCGGCGCTGTTCCCGGCCTCACCGTGCAGGACAACGTCTATCTCGCTTGTCGCGGCGTCTCGCGCGGGCGCTTCTCGTTCCTGCGTCCGGGACAGAACGATGCCCTGATGCATGCGGCGGACAATCTCGTACAGGCCGTGCATCTTTCCGCCGTAAAGGACCAGCGCGTAGCCGAGCTCGCGCACGGCCAGCAGCGCCAGCTCGAGATCGCACTCGCGCTCGCTGGCGCGCCGCGCTTCGTCCTGTTCGACGAGCCGGCGGCGGGCCTGTCGCCGACCGAACGGGCCGAGCTGATCGAGATCCTGACCTCGTTGCCGGCGCATATCGGCTACATCATCATCGAGCACGACATGGATGTGGCGCTGCGCGTCGTCGAGAGCGTCACGATGATGCACAACGGCCGCATCTTCAAGGAAGGCCTGCCACAGGAGATCCAGTCCGATCCCGAGGTGCAGGAGCTCTATCTCGGAGGCGGCCATGAATGAGGTCCGCCGCAGCAAGGCCGCGCTCGAGGTCCGCGGCCTCGATGTCGACTATGGCCACTCGCATGCCCTGCAAGGCGTCGACCTCACCCTGGAGAGCGGCGTGTTCTCCGTCGTCGGCCGCAATGGCATGGGCAAGACCACGCTGTGCAAGGCGATCATGGGTCTCGTCGGCGTGAGCGGCGGCTCGATCCGCGTTCGCGGCGAGGACATCACGCGGCGGGCACCGGCGCAGATCGCCCGGCTCGGCGTCGGCTATGTGCCGCAAGGACGCCGTCTCTGGCGCTCGCTCAGCGTCGACGAGCATTTGCGGCTTGCCGGCGGATTGCGGCCCGGCGCCTGGACTGTCGATCGCATCTACGAGACCTTCCCGCGGCTCGCCGAACGCAAGGATCACGGCGGCGGCCAGCTCTCCGGCGGCGAGCAGCAGATGCTGGCCATCTCGCGCGCGCTGCTCACCAACCCGCATCTCCTCATCATGGACGAGCCGACCGAAGGCCTCGCGCCCGTCATCGTGGCGCAGGTCGAGGAGATGCTGCTGCGGTTAGGAGAGGACGGCGACATGTCCGTGCTCGTGATCGAGCAGAATATCGGCGTTGCCACCGCGATCTCGCGCAACGTCGCGATCATGGTCAACGGCCGCATCAACCGCATCATCGACTCCGCCCGCCTCGCCGCCGACCGCGAGCTCCAGCAGCGCCTGCTCGGCGTCGGGCTCCATGCCGAGCTCGAGCCTGATATCGACGTCGCCGCATCCGCTGACGATCCCAAGCCGGCACCGCCGCCACGCCGCGACGGACCAATCCGCATCTACATCTCCAACCCGACGCTCCCGACCCGATGGTCGCAACCGGTGCCGATCGCCCGCATCGAGGCCGCAGCGCGTACGCTCTCGACGCAAGTCGCGCGGCTCGACGAGACGGCACGGCGCAAGCGCGAGCCGGTATCGGCGCAGACGGCAGGGCCACCCGTCGTGCTGGTCGTCGGCACGCTCGACACCAAGGGCCAGGAGCTGCGCTTCATCCGCGACATCATCGCGGGACCCGGACTGCGCACGCGGCTGATCGACGTCTCGACCAGCGGCCGGCATTCCAGTTGCGATATCTCCGCGCAGGAGATTGCCCTGAACCACGGCCGCGGCGGCGCGGCGGTGTTCGGTCCCGATCGCGGGGCCGCCGTGACCGCGATGGCTGATGCCTTCGCCAACTGGCTGCGCCGCCAAGGCAATATCGCAGGTGTAATTTCGGCGGGCGGCTCCGGCGCGGCCTCGCTGGTCGCGCCGGGCATGCGTGCGCTTCCCGTCGGCGTGCCCAAGCTGATCATCTCCTCTATCGCCTCGGGCGATGTCGGGCCCTATGTCGGCCCCGCCGACATCACGATGATGTACTCGGTCACTGATGTGCAGGGGCTGAACTCGATTTCGCGGGCGGTGCTGGCCAACGGTGCCAATGCGCTCGTCGGCATGGTCAAGGCACGACTCGATACGCGCGCCGCAACGGCGCGCGAGGCTGGCGGCCTGCCCTCGGTCGGCATCACCATGTTCGGCGTCACTACGCCCGCGGTGCAGAGGATCGCAGCCGAGCTGCGCGACGATTTCGAATGTCTCGTCTTCCATGCCACCGGAGTCGGCGGACGCTCGATGGAGAAGCTCGTCGACTCCGGGCAGCTCGCCGGCGTCATCGACCTCACAACCACCGAGATCTGCGATCTGCTCATGGGCGGCGTGTTTCCCGCGACGGAAGACCGCTTTGGCGCGATCATCCGCAGCCGGCTGCCCTATGTCGGCTCGGTCGGCGCGCTCGACATGGTCAATTTCGGCGCGCCCGAGACCATTCCCGAACGTTACCGCGGCCGCAAGTTTCACGTCCATAATCCGCAAGTGACGTTGATGCGGACCACTGCCGAAGAGAATGAGCGCATGGGCCGCTGGATCGGCGAGCGGCTCAACCAGATGGACGGTCCTGTACGCTTCTTCCTGCCCGAGGGCGGCGTGTCCGCACTCGATGCGCGCGGCCAGCCATTCTGGGATCCGGACGCCGACGCCGCGCTGTTCCGCACGCTGGAGCGCACGGTGCGGCAGACCGGCAACCGCCAGCTCATTCGCGTGGCCAAGAACATCAACGATCCCGAGTTCGCCGCCATCATAGTCGGTGCGTTCCGGACCCTGTTCGGCCGCGCCGGGGCGCGCCGAAGAGTAGCGAGGTGACCGATGGCGAGGTTTGAACGCGCAGCGCTCCTGAAGACGTTTCGCGACATGGCAAGGCGCGGTGAACCGATCGTCGGCGGCGGCGCCGGCACCGGTCTGTCAGCCAAGTGCGAGGAGGCCGGCGGCGTCGACCTCATCGTCATCTACAATTCCGGCCGCTACCGGATGGCCGGCCGCGGCTCGCTCGCGGGTCTGATGGCTTACGGCGATGCCAACGCCATCGTGCTGGAAATGGCGAACGAAGTGCTGCCCGTGGTCGCCAGGACACCGGTGCTGGCGGGCGTCAACGGCACCGATCCATTCCGCGACATGGACGTGTTTCTCGACCAGTTGAAAGCGCTCGGGTTTGCCGGCGTCCAGAACTTTCCGACCGTCGGCCTGATCGACGGCACGTTCCGCGCCAATCTCGAGGAGACCGGCATGTCCTATGCGCTGGAGATCGACATGATCGCCAAGGCGCACGACAAGGACATGCTGACCACTCCCTATGTGTTCAGCGAGAAGGAGGCCGCCGCGATGGCGATCGCCGGCGCCGACATCATCGTCTGTCACATGGGTCTGACGACCGGCGGCACCATCGGTGCGCAGACCGCGCTGAGGCTCAGGGACTGCCCCGCGCAGATCGACACCTGGGCGTCCGCTGCGCTCAGCGTCAATCCGGACATCCTGGTGCTGGCTCATGGCGGCCCGATCGCAGATCCCGCCGACGTCGATTTCATTATGAAGAACACCCGCCATTGCCACGGCTTCTACGGCGCCTCCTCGATGGAGCGACTGCCCGTGGAACGGGCGCTGACGGAGCAGGTGCGTCAATTCAAGGCGATCGGCGCGCGGTAACGCCGGAGGTACGAGGGAGGGAAAGATGTCGGGGATATTGGTCGGTGAATTGATCCTCTGGCTAATCGTCGCGATCGTCGTGATCGTGGTTGGCGTCTACATCGTGAACTGGCTTTACCATCGCTCCTCCAAGGAGATTTCGTTCGTCCGCACCGGCTTCCTCGGCGAACGCGTGGTGATCAATGGCGGCGCCTTCGTGCTGCCGTTCATCCACGACTACACGCCCGTCAACATGAACGTGCTGCCGATGGGCATCGTCCGCTCCAGGCAGGACGCCGTGATCACCCGCGACCGTATGCGCATCGACATCGAGGCCGACTTCTACGTCCGGGTGCAGCCGACCCGCGAAGCGGTCTCGATTGCGGCTGCGACGCTCGGCCGCCGCACCATGGAGCCCGAGCAGCTCCATGCGCTGCTGGCCGGCAAGTTCATCTCCGCGATCCGCTCGGTCGCCTCCGAAATGACCATGGAGGAGATGCACGAGCGGCGCGGCGACTATGTCGCACGGGTCAAGACCAATGCCGCCGAAGCGCTCGCCCAGAACGGCCTCGAGCTTGAATCGGTCGCGATCACCGATCTCGATCAGACCGACCTGGAGTTCTTCAATCCCTCGAACCGGTTCGACGCCGAAGGCCTGACCCGCCTGATGGAGGATATCGAGGCGAAACGAAAGCTACGCAACGACATCGAGCAGGACTCGATGATCAAGATCCGCTCCCGCAATCTGGAAGCCGAGCGGCAGGCGCTCGAGATCGAGCGCGAGAGCGAGACCGCACGCCTGGAGCAGGAACGCGACATCGAGATGCGCCGCGCACTCCAGCGCACCGAAGTTGCCCGCGAACGCGCGCTGCGCGAGACCGAGGCGGAACAGGCGCAGATTTCCGCCCGCGAGGCCATCGAGCGCGCCCGCATCGCCAATGACCAGGCGATCGCCGAGGCCCGCATCGCCTCCGAGCGCGAGACCCGGCAGAAGGAGATCGAGCGGACCCGCACCATCGAGGAGAAGGAGCTGCTGGCACGCGAAGAGATCGAGAAGACCCGGATCGCCAACCAGCGCTCGATCGACACCAGCCGCATCGCTTCGGAGCGCGAAGTCCGCCAGCGCGAGATCGAGCGGATGCGCACGGTCGAGGAAGCCGAGATCGCCGCGCGTGAAGCGATCGAGAAGGCGCGGATCCAGCAGGACCGCGTCGTCACCGATGCCCGCATCGCCAACGAGGAAGAGACGAGGCGCCGCGAAATCGAGCGCACGCGTGCCGTGGACGAGGCCGAGATCGCCGCGCGCGAGGCGACGGAAAAGGCCCGCATCGCCCAGACCATGACGGTCAATGTCGAGCGCATCTCCTCGGACGAACGCACCCGCGCGCTCGAGATCCAGCAGGTGCGCACCATCCAGGAGGCCGAGATCGAAGCCCAACGCGCTGTCGAGGCCGCCCGCATCGCCCGCGAGCGGACGCTCGCCGCCGAGCGCATCGCCGCCGAACAGAATACGCGACAACTCGAAATCGAGCGCAACCAGGCGCTGGACGTCGCCGGCATCGCCGCCCGCGAGACCACGGAAGCGACGCGGATCGCGCAGGAGGAGCGTGTGCGCTCGCTGGAGATCGCCCGCAACCGCGCCGTCGAGGAAGCCGATATCGCCTCGCGCGAGGCGATCGAGGCGGCCCGCATCGCCCAGGAGAAGGCGGTCGCGGCCGAACGCATCCAGGCCGAGCGCGACACCCGCGCGCTCGAGATCGAACGAACCGGCGTCTCTGGAAGCGGCCGAGCTGAACCGGCGCGACGCCGTCGAACGCCAACGCATCACGGTCGATCTGGCGCTCGAGGCCGAACGCATCAATTCCTCCAAGAAGCGCGAGGTGCTCAATATCGAACAGAAGAAGGCGATCGAGATCGCCGATGAGGACCGCGTCATCGCGCTGTCGACCAAGAAGTCCGAGCGGATCGACGCTGACCGCCAGGTCCGTCAGGCCGAGATCGTCGCGCGCAAGGAGGTCGAGACCACCGACGTCGCGCGCGAGCAGGCGCTGGAAGCCGCCCGCATCGAGCGGCGGCGCGCCATCGAGCAGCTCGAGGTCGCTCGCGTGCAATCCTTGCAGGAAGCCGAAATCGCCTCCCGCGAGGAAGTGGAGCGCGCCCGCATCGCGTCGGATCGCGGCCTCGACGAAGCCCGCATCGGCCGCGAGCGCGAGCTGCGCAAGCTCGAAGTCAATCGCGAAAAGGACGTCGAGACGGTGCTGATGGAGAAGGCCATCGCCATCCATCAGAAGTCGCTGGAGGAGTCGGCGGCACGCGCTGCCGCCGAGGAAGCGCGCATGCGGGCGACTGAAGCCGCCGAGCGCGTGGTCACCGCACGTGAGAGCGAGATCGCAAAACGCCGCAAGACCGTCGAAGTGCTGCTCGCCGAGAAGCAGGCCGAGGAGACGCGGATCGCCGCGGAAGCCGAGCGCGTGCGCGCCGCGGTCGAGGCCGAGGCGCAGCGCATGCTCAACGAGGCCGAGAACGTGCTCACCGACCAAGCGCGCTACTCGCTGTTCCGCCGCAAGCTGCTCGACCGCATCGAGGGCATCGTGCGTGAGAGCGTCAAGCCGATGGAGAAGATCGAGGGCATCCGCATCCTCCAGGTCGACGGCCTCAATGGCAACGGACACGGAAATGGCAATGGCGGCCGCAGCGCCACCGACGAGGTGATCGATTCGGCGCTGCGCTACCGCGTCCAGGCGCCGCTGATCGACTCGATCTTGTCGGACATCGGCGTCGAGGGCGGCAGTCTTGCAAAGATGCCGGGCCTGATCCGCGAGGCCCGCGACATGCAGGGCATCAAGGATTCCGCGCGCAAGAGCGGTGGCGGCGACAAGCCGGCGACCGCCCCGCCTGCGGCCGAAGGCGGTGAGCCGCCGGCCGAGCGCGGGCCGAGAAAGAAGAGCTGAGGTCTGACCCATGGCCCGCGTCTACGTCTCAACCGTCGTCAACGCCCGCAACGACCGCGTCTGGGCGCGGGTGCGCGATTTCAACGGTCTGCCGAACTGGCATCCGGCCATTGCCGAAAGCCGGATCGAGGGCGGCGAGCCCGCCGACAAGATCGGCTGCGTCAGGGATTTCCGCCTGCGCAATGGCGACCGCATCCGCGAGAAGCTCTTGGGCCTCTCCGACTACGACATGTTCTGCACCTACTCGATCCTGGAATCCCCAATGGGTGTGGAGAACTACGTCGCGACCCTGCGGCTGACGCCCGTCACCGACGGCGACCAGACCTTCATGGAATGGACCGCCGAGTTCGACTGCGCGCCGGAGCGCGAGACCGAGCTCGTCAGCAACATCGGCGGCGGCGTGTTCCAGGGCGGCTTCGATGCCCTGAAGCGCGTGTTCGGAGGTTAGCCGTGCCGCATATCGTCAAAAGCACGATCCTGAGCGCACCGACCGATGCGGTGTGGAACGTGCTGCGCGATTTCAACGGGCATGACCGCTGGCATCCGGCGGTTGCGACCTCCTCGATCGAACGCGCTCAGACTTCCGACAAGATCGGCTGCGTCAGGCGATTCAAGCTGAAGGATGGCTCCGAGCTGCGCGAACAGTTGCTGGCTCTGTCAGACCTTGAACAGACCTTCAGCTATTGCCTGCTCGATACCCCGATCCCGATGTTCAATTACGTCGCCCATGTCCGACTGCTGCCGGTGACCGATGGCGACCGCACTTTCTGGCATTGGGAATCGCGCTTCACCACGAAGCCGGAGGACCAGGACCGCATCACCCACATGGTCGCGGAGGATATCTATCAGGCCGGATTCGAGGCGATCCGCCGCCATCTGAAGGAGGGCGCCTAGCCATGGCTGTGACCGTAAAGACCTTTGCCAGCGCCGGCGAAGCGGCCGGGGCAATATCCTCGGATCGCAGCGCGCGCTATCTCGGCGGCGGCACGCTGGTGATGCGGGCGCTCAACGAGGGCGACGTCTCGATTTCGACCATCGTTCGCGCCAGCGACCAGACGCTGACCCGGATCGATGCGTCGGGCCCGCGGATCACGCTGGGCGCCGGCGTCACGTTCGCGAGAATTCTCGGCGAGCGCGACCTCGCTTTCCTGCACGCGCCCGCCCGTTCGATCGGAGGCCCTGCCGTGCGCAACATGGGCACCGTCGGCGGCAATCTGTTCGCGCCCAACCCTTACGGCGATTTCACCGTGGCGCTGCTGGCGCTCGACGCCACCGTCGCCGTGCAAGGCGGCTTCGGCGCCCGCGACATCGCGATCGAGGAGTTCCTGCAATCGCGCGAGCGGCAATCCGGCGCCTTAGTGCTCTCGATCTCCTGCACCCGGCCGGCCAGCGCTGAGGCCTTTCGCTACCGCAAGGTTGCCCGCATCAAGCCGAAAGGCGGCTCGGTCATCACGCTGGCCGCACATCTGCCGGTCAGCGGCGGGCGCATTGCCGGTGCTCGCATTGCGCTGGGTTCGATGGCGCCGACCCAGATCCGCGCCAAGGCTGCGGAGCGTGCCCTCGAAGGACGCACGCTCGATGCCGCGAACATCAATGCAGCCGCCTCTGCCGCAGTCGAAGGAACATCGCCCGCCGACAATGCGCTCGGCAGCGCCTGGTATCGCCGCGAGATCGTCGGCGTCCATCTCCGCCGTTTGCTGTCCGGCCAGGAATAGACTGGGATCACCATGTCCAAGACGCCTCTGCAATTCCGTCACAACGGCCGCGACGTCGCTATCTTCGTCGATGGCGGCACCAACCTGCTGGTCGCCCTACGCGAGCTGGTCGGCGACATGACCCCGAAATTCGGCTGCGGCCAAGGCGGCTGCGGCACCTGCAGCGTGCTGATCGACGGAGAACTCCACCTCTCCTGTCTGACGCTTGCCGAGACCGTCGCCGGCCGCTCCGTCGAGACGCTCGACGGCCTCAAGCAGGGCCCGAACCTGCACCCGCTCCAGCGCGCCTTTGCCGACAATTTTGCCGCTCAATGCGGCTATTGCACGCCGGGCATGCTGATGGCCGCAAAGGCGCTGCTCGACCGCAATCCCTCCCCGAGCCGGGCCGACGTGATCGAGGCGATCTCCGGCAACATCTGCCGCTGCACCGGCTACGAGCCGATCATCAATGCAATCCTCGCCGCCGCAGGCGGCCGGGCCAGCGCCTGAGGTCAGACCATGCTGGAACTACGCAAGGACATCTTCGCCGACGAGCGCGACGACAATCTCAAGGAGATCGGCAAGGGCACGCAGCGCCAGGACATGCTCGGTCACATCACGGGCACGTCGAGCTATTTTGGCGATCATAAGCTCCAGGGCATGCTGAACCTGAAGGTCGTGCGCTCGACCCAGGCCCATGCAAGGCTGCGCCGCATCGATACCACGGACGCAGAACGCTCGGCCGGCGTGCGCCGGATCATTCGCGGCGCAGACGTGCCGGTCAATCTCAACACGCTGCTGAGCCTGATCAATTTCGGCAAGGATGACGAGCCGTCGCTGGCCGTCGACAAGGTCCGCTACAAGGGCGAGCCGATCCTCGCCATCGTCGCCGACAGCGAGCGGGAGGCTTTCGAGGCCATCGCAAAGGTCAGGATCGACTACGAGCCGCTGCCGACCGTGTTCGACGTCGAGGATGCGCTGAAACCGGGCGCGCCCGTCGTCAACGAGACCTATCCGAAGAACGCCTTCATCTATCACGACGTCTACGATCACCAGCGCCTGCGGTTCGGCGATGCCGATGCGGCGCTCGCGAGCGCCGACCACGTGCTCGAACAGCGCTACCAGATGTCGCCGATCGAGCACGCGCCGACCGAGACCAATGGCGCGATTGCGGCGCCCGACACCAACGGCCGCTACGTCGTCTACACCTCGACCCAGGCGCTGTTCTTCTCGGTCGACACCTGCGCCAAGATTTTGGACGTGCCGTCCAACACCTTCCACTTCATCGGCGGCACCGTCGGCGGCGGCTTCGGCGGCAAGGTGGATACCTTGACCGAGCCGCTCGCCATTCTCGGCGCCATGTTGACCGGGCGTCCCGTGCGCTACGTGTTCGGTCGCGAGGAAGAGATGCAATACGGCCCGCCCCGCGGCGCCGAGCGCATCTACATCAAGGACGGCGTCATGCGCGACGGCCGCATCGTCGCGCGCAAGATCCGTGCCTATTTCGACAGCGGCGCCTATACGCGCCTCTCCAGCTACGCCGCGGTGAAGTGCGCCGCGCATCTGCCGGGTCCCTACACCATCCCGAACGTTTATGGCGACGTCTACTGCGTCTTCACCAACCGCACGCCGGCGACTGCCATGCGCGGCTTCGGCGTCACGGCAATGGACTTTGCCATTGAGTGCCAGATGGACAAGCTCGCAAACCTCGTCGGCATGGACCCGATGGAGTTCCGGATTCTGAACGCCTATCGCGACGGCGACATGAAGGCACATCGGCGCGAGGCCAAAAACGCGGCGCTGATCGAATGCGTTCAGGTCGTCGCCGAAAAGGCCAAGTGGCCGATCCGTGACGAGTTCAGGCGCGCCTCCTCCCGCAAGGATGGCGGCGGCAGCCGCGCCGCGATCCCGCCGACGCCGACGGAGCCGCGCGCGCGGCCCGCCGCGCCCGCCCAGCAGCGCACGACCTATGACCGCGCGCCCGTGACCGCGACAAGAGAGCCGCCGCGCGAACCACCTCCGCCAGCACCGCCACCTCCTCCGCCGCGCCCGGCCGCGCCATCGCACGGCGCCACGCGCTTCTCCTCCGTCTTCGGCACCAGGAGGCGCTAATGACCAGGCATCGCGGGCGCGGCATGGCATCGATCAACTATCCCATCGGCATGAACCTCGGCGGCGATCCCAGCCAGGCGCTGGTTCATTCCAATCCCAGCGGAAAGTTCACGGTGGCCCTGTCGTCGATCGATCTCGGTCAGGGCATGAAGTCGGTGACGCGCCAGATCTGCGCCGAGACGCTCGGTGTGCCCGTCGAGGACGTCTATGTCGACACGGCGGACTCCGACACCGGCCCGCATTGCATGGGCTCGTTCGCCTCGCGCGGCACGCATCGCGTCGGCAACGCCGTGATGGCCGCCGCCCGCGAAGCGCGCGGCGTGATGATGGAGGCTGCAGCCGAGGAGTTGGAAGTCAATGCGGCCGACCTCGAGACTGACGGACGCGGCAACATCCACGTCAAAGGCGCGCCGCATCGCTCGATCTCGACCAAGGATGTCGCGATCGCCGCGCAGTTCAAGCAGGGCAAGACCATTTCGGGTCGCGGCATCTTCCTGGTCCCGCTGTCCGACGTCGACCCCGAAACCGGAGAGATGTCACCGGCAACGTGTTATGCCCATGCCTGCCTCGTCGCCGAAGTCGAGGTCGACGACGAGACCGGCGAGGTCGCGATGATCAGGATGGACTCCGCCTATGAGCTCGGCCGCGCGCTCAACCCGCGGCTCGTCGAGCAGCAGCTGGTCGGCGGCGCCTGGATGGGCGTCAGCCACGCGCTCTACGAGACGCCAGAGCCTTACTATCCCGACCCCACTCACGGCCCGCGCGACTTTGTCGAATATCTGATGCCAGGCCCCGGCGATATCTGCCCGCACGATATCGCGGTGCTGGAACGCCCTGCTCCCGATGGTCCCTTCGGCGCCAAGGGCCCCGGCGAGATGTGCGCCAACCCGGTGCTGCCGGCCGTGGCGAATGCGATCTTCAATGCCGTCGGCGTGCGCATCGACGATCTGCCGATCACGCCCGAGAAGGTGCTGCGCGCGATCAAGGCCCAGGGCGGCGCACGGCCGCAGGCGCGGCGCTAGAGGTATCGTCGTGGCGGTTCGCAGCAACATCGTCGGCATCGACAGCCCCGAGGCGCTGGAGAAAGCGCTGCGCGCGGCCTATTACCTCGCCGACGAGGGGCTGGCGACCGCCGCCTATCTTGGCCTCGCCCTTGGCAAGCCGCTTTTGCTGGAAGGAGCGCCGGGCGTCGGCAAGACGGAGGCCGCAAAGGCCATCGCTGCCGTGCTCGGCCGCCGCCTCATCCGCCTGCAATGCTACGAGGGCATCGACGCCTCTGCCGCGCTCTATGAGTGGAACTACCCGCGCCAGATGCTGGCGATCCGCCAGGCCGGCGACGAGAGCATCGACATCTACGGCGAGACGTTCCTGATCGAGCGGCCGATGCTGGCGGCGCTCCGCGCGCCCGATTCCACCGTGCTGCTGATCGACGAAATCGACCGCGCCGATCAGGAGTTCGAGGCCTTCCTGCTCGAATTCCTCTCCGACTTCCAGATCTCGATTCCCGAGCGCGGCACGGTGCGCGCGGCGGAGCGCCCCGTGGTCGTGCTGACATCGAACCGGACCCGCGACCTGCACGAAGCCCTGCGCCGCCGCTGCGTCTATCACTGGATCGACTATCCGACCGCGGAGCGCGAAGCGCGCATCATCATGATGCGCGCCTCCAGCGTTGCCGAGGCCACGGCACGCGCCGTCGTCGCAGCCGTCGAAAGGCTGCGGCGCGAGCCGCTGAGCAAGGCCCCCGGGATCGCCGAAGCCGTGGACTGGGCCGAGGCCGCGACGCTACTTCACAAGGGCGGCGCGCGCTGGCCCGATGCGTTCAAGCGCTCGATCGGCGTCGCGCTGAAGGACGAAGAAGACCTGCATTTCATCTCGCCACGGCTCGACGCCATGCTCGCGGAGGCGACGGTATGAGCACCGATCTGCAGCTTCCGCGCGCCGCACGCGTCTTCGTCGCCTTCGTCCCGCTACTGCGCGCGAACGGCTTTGCCGTGGCACCGGAGCAGACCACGACGTTCCTGGCGGCTATCAAGCTGCTCGGCCCTGATAGCATCGAGGATATCCGACAAGCTGCACTGGCGACGCTGGCTCCGCCGCCCGAACGTCGTGCCACCTTCGACCGGCTGTTCGATCTGCACTTCCGCGGCAGCGAGACGATTGCGCGCGATGACGAGGGCGAGAACGATGAGACGGTCCGGCTCCAGGAAGAGGGCCGCGGCGACGAGGAGCCCCTGCTCTCCGACGAGGCGAGCGAGTCCGGCCTCACCGCGACCCGGACCGAGGCCCTGGTCGAGCGCCGTTTTGGGGCGAGTTCGACCATGGACGCGCTGCGCCGCCTGGCGCGCGAAGCACCGCGACGTCTGCCGCGACGACGTGGTCACCGGCGCATGCGCACTCGCCGCGGACCGTTTGCCGACCTTCGCCGCACGTTGCGCGATACTGTCCGTAGCGACGGCGAGATCTTGCGGCTCGGTCACCTCAAGCGGCGGCAGCGCCCACGCAAAATATTGCTGCTGATCGACGTGTCCGGCTCGATGAAGAGTTCGCACCGAAGAGAACATGAAGCTCGCACATGCGCTGGTGCAGGCGGCGCCCAATGTCGAGGTCTTCACCTTCGGCACGCGGCTGACGCGCGTCACCCGTCCGTTGCGGCTGAAGCGTCGCGAGCAGGCGTTGAACGCGGCCGCTCACCTCGTCAGCGATTGGGACGGCGGCACCCGCATCGGCGACGCACTGCAAGCCTTCCTCGCCGTGCCACGGTTCGGCGGCTATGCGCGCGGCGCCGCCGTCGTGATCGTCTCCGACGGGCTCGAGCGCGGTGACCCCGATGCACTTCGCGACGCCGTCGCAAAATTGTCGCGGCGGGCCTGGCGCTTGAGTTGGCTGACGCCGCTTGCCACGAGCCCGGCCTTTCGCCCGCAGACGGAAGCGCTCATGGCCATCGAGCGCTTCGTCGATGACCTCGTCGATGGCGGTTCGAGCGCGTCGATCGTCGCGCACATTCTGGCATTGGGACGAAGGAGAGCGGCGTGACCGAAATTATCGACGGCCATCATCACATCTGGCGGCAGGCCGACCTGCCCTGGCTGATCGGCCCCATGCAGCCGCGCATCTTCGGCCCCTATGAACCGATCCGGCGCGACTATCCGATCCAGGAATATCTCGACGACCTCAAGGGCAGCGGCGTCACCCGCTCGGTCTATGTTCAGACCAACTGGGCCAACGACCGCTTCGAGGACGAGGCCGCCTGGGTGCAGCAGACCGCCGACGAACACGGCTGGCCACACGCGATCGTCGCCTACGCCAACTTCGCCGTCGAGGACGTCCGTCCCCAGCTCGATCGCCTCAAGCGCTATCCGCTCGTGCGCGGCGTGCGCATGCAGCTGCACTGGCACGAGAACCCCCTTTACCGCTTTGCGGCCCGCGCCGATCTCTGCGCCGATCCAGTGGTCCGCCGCAACGTCGCGCACCTCGCCGACTATGGCTGGAGCTTTGATTTGCAGGTGTTCACGCCCCAGATGCCGGAGGCAGCGGAGCTAGCCAAAGCTTGTCCGGAGGTGACCTTCATCCTTCAGCATGCCGGCATGTTGGAGGATCTCTCGCCGGCAGGCCGCGCCGCCTGGCGCGCCGGCATGGCGCGGCTCGCGACCTGCCCGAACGTGGTCTCAAAGCTCTCCGGCCTCGGCACCTTCATCCATCGCAACGATCCCGCGCACATCGCCGCCGTGCTCGCCGATACCGTTGCGATCTTCGGTGCCGAGCGCTGCCTGTTCGGCTCCAATTTCCCGATCGAGAAGTTGTGGACCAGCTATCGCGAGCTCGTCGATGCGTTTCGCGCGGCGGCCGCGCCGTTGAGACCGGCGCAGCAAGACGCGATCTTCAGGACCACCGCGGCGCGCGTCTATCAGCTTTGACAGACAAGAAACAGATGAGGGAGGGCAACGAATGGCGCTGGAGATCAAGATCCTGGACTATGGCGACATCGAGCTGGAATCGAGCTTCCTGGTGCTCGGCCGCGACTGCGGCCGCACGCGCCGCGTCCTCACCCTGGGCTTTTTGATCCTCGGCGGCAAATATCCGGTCGTGGTCGACACCGGCTATCGCTCCAACCAGATCATGGAGACGCTGGGCATGCGCGGCCTGCAATACCACGAGAACATGATCGAGAACCAGCTCGCGCGCCACGGCGTCCGCATGGGCGACGTCCGCTTCGTCTGCCACACCCATCTGCACATCGATCATGCCGGCAAGGACGATCTGTTCCCGATGAACACGACCGTCGTCCTCAACCGCAAGGAGCTCGAATATTCCGTCTCCGGCCTGATGCATCCGCAATATCCGGCGCCCGACATCAAGCACCTGATCGACCGCCTGCACACCAAGAACGCGCTGCGCTTTCTGGATCTCGAAGTCACCGGCCCGATCGAGTTGATGCCTGGCGTCTATTGCGATGCCGCCAACGCCCATACCGAGGGCTCGATGAACATCATCGTTCACACCGCCGACGGCATCGCCACCATTTGTGGCGACGTGATCTACGACTTCAACGACCAGATCGTCACGCCCTTCAACGAGATCCACGATTGGGAGCCGCGCACCACCGGCAACCACGGCACCAGTAAGCGTGCGGAGAAGGCGGCGATCAAGAAGCTGCTCAGCAATTCGCGCTATCTGCTGCCCGTGCACGATCGCCCCGCCAGGATCGAAGGCGGCAATGTGGTCGGGCGGCTGCACGACCAGGTCCCCGGCCCGATCGTGCAGTCCTTGCCAGCACGCAACTGGTTCCCGGCTTGACGTGACCTGAGGATATCGACCGATGACGCACGTCACCTTGCGCTCCGAATTCGAGAACTCTGATCGACCCGTACGCGCCCGTCGCGCAAGTTGGCACCGGCTTCGACTTCACGGAAGGACCGGTCTGGCATCCGATCGATCATTACCTGCTGTTCTCCGATATGCCGGGCGACGTGCGACGGCGCTGGGATGCGCGGCGCGGTGTCGTGGAGGTCAAGCGTCCCGCGAACAAATGCAACGGCATGACCTATGATGCCGAGCTCAATTTGATCGTCTGCGAGCACGCGACATCGTCGCTGGTTCGCGAGCGGCCGGACGGGTGGCGGGAGGTGCTGGCTTCGCACTTTGGGGGACAGGAGCTCAATAGCCCGAACGACGTCTGCGTCCACTCCTCCGGCGCGATCTATTTCTCCGATCCGTGGTATGGCCGCATGCCGGTCTATGGCGTCGAGCGGCCACGCCAGCTCGGCTTTCAGGGCGTCTATCGCGTCGTGCCCGGCGGCGAGCCGAAGCTCGTCGTCGACCGTAACCTGTTCGATCAGCCGAACGGACTGTGCTTCTCGCCGGACGAGAAGCTGCTCTATGTCAACGACACCGTTCAGGCGCTGATCCGCGTCTTTGATGTCGACAGTGACGGTTCACTGTCGAACGCGCGCGTGTTCGCGAGCGGCATCCGCTCCGAGCTCGAGCCGGGCGTGCCCGACGGCATGAAATGCGACCAGCACGGCAATGTCTGGGTCACCGCGCCCGGCGGCGTCTGGGTCTATTCGTCGCGCGGCGAGCTGCTCGGCAAGATCCGCGTGCCCGAGCTCGTCGCCAACCTCGCTTGGGGCGGTCCAGACTTCCGCACGCTGTATCTGACCTCGACCCATTCGGTCTATGCGATCCCGACCAAGGTCGGCCCGCGGCATGAGCCCTATATGAGCGGCCGGCGAAGCGGCGGCGGCGCGGCGCCAAGCTCCGCGCCAGCGGTACCCATCCTCGCCGAGGGCGAGATGCGGCTCGATCCGCAGCGTTGCGCGATGATCATCCAGGACCTCCAGAACGACGTCATTATGGACGGCGGCGCCTTCGCCGAGTCCGGCGCCCCAGGGCATGCGCGCCAGCAGCACGTGGTGGACAACGTCCGCCGCCTCGCCGAGGCCGCGCGTGCCCGCGGCGTCGCCATCATCCACGTCTGGTTCATCGTCGAACCCGGCGCGCCCGGCGTCACGCTGAATGCGCCATTGTTCGAAGGCCTCGTCGACAGCAAGGCGATGGTGCGCGGAAGCTGGGGGGCGGCGCCAGTGTCCGGCCTCGAGCCGCGGCCCGGCGACTTCGTCGTCGAGAAGATGCGCATGAGCGCGTGGGAGGGCACGCGGCTGGAGACGATCCTGAAAGCGACGGGGCGCGACATGATCATCAATACCGGTGCCTGGACCAACATGTCGGTCGAACACACCGCGCGCACCGGCGCCGACAAGGGTTATTTCATGATCGTGCCCGAGGATTGCTGCTCGACCATGAACGCCGACTGGCACAACGCCTCGATCAACTTTGCCATGCAGAACGTCGCGGTCGTGACCAGGGCGGATACGATCATCAGGGCGCTGGAATGACGCGCGGTGCCGAAGCTCCTGCACCTCTCCTGCTCGCCCCGCCCCGACTCGGAATCGAGTGCCGGCGCGCTGGTCTTCATTGAGCACTTTCGTCAGGCCCATCCCGATTGGGACATCGACGTCATGGATCTCTGGCGCGAGCGGATGCCTGAGTTCGCTGGCCCCATCCTCGAAGCCAAATACGCGCGCATGAACGGCCATCGCTTCAGCGATCCTCAACGCGCCGGCTTTGCCGAGGCCGAGCGCTTGGCGCTGCGCTTTTCACTCGCCGATCGCGTGTTGATCTCGACGCCGATGTGGAACTTCGGCATCCCCTACAGGCTGAAGCAGTTCATCGACATCATCGTCCAGCCCGGGCTCACCTTTCGTTTCGATCCGTCGCAGGGATATGTCCCGCTGCTGAGGGACCGGCCGACACTGGTGATCCTCGCCAGCGGCAGCGATTTTTCCACCGGCATGAACCGCGGCCGCATCGATATGGCGACGCCCTATTTGCGGGAAATCCTGCGCTTCATTGGCATCAACGATGTCCGTTTCGTTGCGATCGGGCCGACCATCGGGCCGCGGCAATCGATTGAAGCAGCCCGAGAACGGGCGTTTAAACGCCTCGGCGCCCTGGCTGCGCATTTCTGACGCTGATGCATGACGCGGGGAACCGTTGCCGCCGCTTCAATGCGGCGGCGGGATCAGGGCGCGCAGGATGCCCGGCTTCCAGGCCTGACGCGCGCTATCGAAGGCCGCAAAATCATGGTCGAATTGCCAATAGGCCCATGACCAGCCAAGCCTGTCGGCGCTTCTCGCCATGAAGGAGAGGTATCGCAAACGACTGTCGGACGGAGCGCGCTCGTACACCCCGAATTCGCCGAGATAGATGGGGCGCTTCTCTGTCCGCCCAGAGACTCATCTTCCTGAAATCGGTGGCGGCTTTCGCCTCGTCATCCGGAGTGCCCGAATCCAGGGGACCGATTTTCGAGAAAGTTGCAGACCATGGTGCCCCTTGGTGCGTGAACCGTATGGGCGCGTAGTAGTGAAACGTGACAATGAGGTTCCTGTCCTCGGCCGGCAGAACCAGCTCGTCGACAGGGATCTCATCCGTGTTGAGAACGGCGGCAATGACCGGCCGCTCTGGGTTGGTGCGGCGGATGATGCCGAGACACTCGTTGAGCAGTGAATTCCAGCTGGCGGACGTCATGTGCCCACCAGGCTCATTCAGGACCTCGAAGACGAGCGTGGGGTACTTCCCGACATAGCGCTCGGATATCTGCCGCCAGAACGACTTGAGCTTCTCAGTGCATCCGGCAACGTCGCTTTGACAAATGTGCGTGTCGTGCTCGTCGACGACAGGAATGAGGCCCCTCGCGAGGACCTCCTCGATGACGGCATCAAGCCGCCTCAGGACGATCTCATCCATGACGTTCTCCGGGCTCATGAACTTGAAGCCGAAGAAATTGATCCTGACGTGCGAGAACCCGGCCTTCTTGATAGCCGTTAAATTGTTCAGGCGAAACGGCGCGTTCTGGCCGCCTTCCCAGATTCCATCGTAGCCGAGAATATTGATACCGCGCCCAGTCTCGGCACGTCGCGGGAATTAGCCCGCTCGGCTCCGTGAACGTCGGAGAAGAGTGATGCAACGAAGAGCGCCGTTGCTGCCAGCATGACGCTCCCCGGCAGCCGAGCGCGCATGACGGTCATCTTGCGTCCATTTGCAAGGACTGGAAGTCGACCTTTGGCATCGGCCTGCAGGTCGCAAAGAAGAATGAGACGAGCAGCACCGACGTGAACATTGTCGAACGGAGGAATGTCGTCTCCGTAAAATTGGTCTGAAAGCTGAGCACGACAAATCCGATGATGAGAGCGCAGTGCGAACGATCGATGGATCTGGTCGAAATCAGATCGAGAATCTTGCTCGAGAACAGAACAACGCTCGCAGCGAAAAGCATGTATCCCAAAAACCCAGTTTCCATCAGGATCGCGATGTAGCCGCTGTGATAATTGTCCAGCACCCAGCCGTGGTTCTGTTCGAAATAATCGTAGATCGATGGGACCGTCCAAAAACCGTTGATCCCGAAGCCGAGCAGCGGCGCATCGTCGAAATGGCTGATGGCGTAGTGCCAGATAAACGTTCGCTCGGTGAAATCGATGGTCGCATCGCCGACATGGATGGCGTCATAGCCCGTGACGTAAAAATAGAGAAACAGGATCCCGGCCAGGATGCACATGACGAAAGGCAGGACTGCATAGACCCTCATGCAGCCCACCGACCACATCGAGGTCACGAGCAATGCACAGGCCGCCAGGGCAACAGCACCGGCACCGCGCGATTCCGACGCAAGGACACAGGTTGAGGCCAGCAGGAACACGACGAGGAACGTCGGCCACCCCTGCCCCTTCATCTTAAGATAACAGGCAAAAAACATCAGATACGCGCCGACGAAGCCGAGCGTCTGCTTCGATTCATAGACGCCCTGCCATTGACCGCTGTGCATCCAGGTTTGGTCTATCCCGATATCGGGCACAGCAAGCGCACAGAAGGCCGATGCTGCGACCAATATGAACAGGCCAAGGGCCGTGGCCTTCACGATCTCGTCCATCTCGAGGCGCGTGACGAGACAGAATGCGCCGAAGGTCGTCATGGCAAGCGCCGCACTCTTCATGAGCGCTGCCGCGCTCAGGCTCGACCAGAACACCGAAATGACTGCGAAGGTGTAGAATGCGAGCAGCGCGATCAAATCGGGATTGAACTGCAAGCGCAGGCGCGGGCGCACGAATGCACTTGCGTAGATGAGGACGCCCCACATCAGGAGCGCCACAGCCTGTTGCACAAAGCTCAGCTCCGGCGGCAGGAGCGCGGCGTTGAAGATGCCCATCGACGCGACCACATTGATGGTGATCGAGCAGCTGATTGCAATTCTGGCAATCTTCTCAACGCCAATACTGCGCGTCTCCCAGAACGCGCTCTCGAGTGCCCCGGAATCCACCTCGGTCTGCAGGCTGGCCATGTACCGACCTTCCTTAAGCGCGGTTAATAATTTGCTAGCGCGGGTCGGCCTCCGGCGCTCCCAGCCCACACGATTCCGGCGTTTAATAGTTTGGTAACGATAAGAGACCCGGCACGGCACATTAATGCAAATCTCACCCCGCCGGTGTCTCGCCCGTAACGACCCTGCTATAAAGCGCGGATCGAGCTCGATCGAATTTCACGAATTATCTGGTTTCCTTGGTTGCGCATGAACAGATCCAGCAGCACGTTCGATATCGCCATCGAGCAGGCGTTCGACTTTCTCTCTCCGGAATACGCAGAACTGTTCGATAATTCCGCCGCCACCGCGTTCCAGCACCCACTCTGGCTGCACAGCCTCTACACCAGGCTGGCGTCACATGCGGGGGCAACCCCTCTGATTGTCGTGGTCCGTCACCGCACGACGCGTGCCCTTGCGATGGTGCTGCCCCTGCTGCGGATCCGGCGTGGTCCGATACGGACAGTGGAATTCGCCGACCTCCGCGTCTCCGACTATTTGGCGCCGGTTTGCAGCCCGACAATATTCTCCCAACTGCTCGCGGACGAGAGCGCATGCGCGGAGCTTCCAGGTCTCCTCCACCCGTTCGACCTGCTCCGCATGACCAAGCTTCCCGACGGACGGCTTCCGATCGAGAACCTGCTGGCTGCACCCCGCCGCGTCTCGATGGACACCAATGCCTACGCGACCGTCCTCATCGCGCCGTTCGAGCAGTGGCGGGCCAGTGCGATGGATCGCTCTTATCAGAAGGAGCTCGCGAAGAAATATCGTCAGCTGCAGAAGAAGGGCGTATTGAGCTTCTCGTGCTGCAACGACACCGCCTCCACCATCAACGCGCTGGAGGTGATGCGGAAATTTCGCGGCCCGCGGTTTCAGTCACAAGGCGACGGCGACCTGCTCCAGCGCCCCGAATATTTCGGCTTCTATTCCGAGGTAGCGCTCCGCGGGCTCGGCTCCTTTGTGCGGCTTTATGCCATGAAGATGGACGGCGACGTGATCGCCGCCGTGCTCGGGTTGTGCCACCGCGACACCTTCCACGTCATCATGAGCGCGTTCGACATTGCCGGATACAAGAGCCAATCCCTGGGGGCGCTGATGTTCGAGCAAGTGGCGAGAGATTGCATCGAGCGCGGGGACCAGATGCTCGACTTCACCATAGGTGACGAGCCGTACAAGAAACTGTTCGGCGGGCAGCCATCGCCGATGTGGGCGGTCACGCAGGCCGGCAGCACCGCAGGCGCCGTCGCGTTGTTCGCGCTGAAGCAGGCTCCCTGGCTCAAACTGGCCGCCAAGCGTATGTCGGAGTTCAGGCTCCTGCCGACCCGCACCTCAACGCCAACACGCTGACGAGCGCGAGGCGCCGACGGCCGCAGCACTCACGCACGAAGTGCGCTGCGGACATGCGCGAGCCAGCCTGGCCGCATTTGATCGACCCGATGGGTGATACTGCGCCGCAGGAAGTGCAGCCGCCGCCGCAGATCCCAGCCGATATCGTCACGCGAAGTCAGGGCCTGGCGGAATCGCGCCATCTTCAGTGACTGCTGGTCTGCCGCGATCTTGTCGCGATCGGCGTAGAATTCGGAGATCTTCTCCCAGTCCATGCCGGGAGTCATGAGCCACCGCGGCGCATATTCGGTGCAAAGACGCTCAACGTCCATCAGCAGGCGCGCGACGCCGGTTCCGGCGGCAGGACAGTTGGTCTGGAACGCATCACCGATGAGCACGACACCGGGCTGAAGGTGCCCCTCGACAACGGAGAGGTCCATCACCCAGTTCCGTATCCGGTCGACCACGCGAAAATCGCCGAGATAGGTCTGCAATCCCGGCAGCAGGCGCAGAACCGTCGCTTCCGTCTCGCGACGCAGATCGCGCATGATCGGATCGGCCGGGTCGCGGAACATGAAGAGATTCGCTCTCATACCCGCACGCACCGGAAACAGGCTGAGGTAGTCGACGCCGTCCGCTGTGCGTTCGCCGTAACAGGTCAGCGCCTTGAAATCGAACGGCGCGCCATCACGGCGGGCGATCGTGAAGCCGAACGAGACCGAGTGACCCGCGGCCAGCACGCGCCGCCTGATACCGAGTTTGTAGCCGAGAACTCCTGCCATGCCCGTGGCCAGAACGACGAGGCGCGCAGTGACGCGCCGTCCGGAGGCAAGCTCGAGATGCTGGACGTCGTCGCTACAGCTGATCGCAGTGACCTCGTCGACGATCAGACTGGATGGATCAGGTAGCTGGCCGCGCGCCATGGCGACGAGATCGGCGTAGGGAAGCCCATAAGCCTGACCTACGCTGACATCGACCACCTTGCCTTCCCTGATGTTGAGCACGCGATCGTATGGACAGGCGGCGCTCTCGAGACCACGGATGAAGCCCAGTCTGCGGAACGCCTCCAGCTGGTGGCCTCCGATTTTTTCGACCCGGAATTCGTCCGGATAGACCGCGCGCTTATCCACCAGAACAACGCGATGCCCTGTCCGCGCAAGAACGGCTGCCGCCAGCGATCCAGCAAGGCCGCCGCCGACGATCGCAATGTCCGTCGCGATCGTCACGCCCCCGGCAGCGGCGATCGGCTCGCTCACGGTTCTGTCCGTCGTCATATCCAGGCTCCCACGGTTAACGTGGCTCCATCTGCAATTTTCTCGCCTGATGTCGCATCGCAGGGCCAAACGCGATCATTTCCGCAGATCGAGGTTAATGAAGGGAGGACCGATCTGGAGCTACGATGTCCCGGCACGAGCTTTGCTCAGGAGACTCTGCAAAGTCCGCGTTTTGGGCAGATCGGCGGCCATTCCGGCGAGCCATTCCGCATTCAAACGGCTGATCGTGCTGTCTTCGGCCGTCGATGCGGCCCTATGCCGCCATTCGGCCGAGCCGGGCTTTGCTCTATGTGGGACAATGGAGACGGCGATGTACCACCGTGAAGCAACTGACCTGGCCGCGACGTCGTCGTGGCCGGCAAGATCCTCGAAGCCGCTCATTAACACTCGCGGTTTTTCGGCATGCTAGGCTGGCGCCGGTATCGGCACGTAGCTCTTCCGGGGAGAGTTGCTCCTTAACGTTCATGATCGAATCCATCATCCAGTTCATGCGGCGCGACGTCACGCGCGGTGTCGTCGGAACCATCCTTCTCAAGGTTGGTAGCGGCGCACTTGCGTTTGCATTGTTCTCGCTTGCGGCACGAACGATGTCGCCCGATGGCTTCGGCATCTTTGCGACCTGGCTTTCAGTCGCCCAGATCGCATCGGTCGTGGGCCTGGTCGGCCAGGAATCGCTCCTCGTACGCTTCCTGAACGAGTATCAGGTGGGAAATCGGCCCGACCTCACCAAGGGCGTGCTGCTGTCGAGCCTGAAGCTTTCCTCCGTCGCGATGCTTGTTGTGATCGGTGCAATCGCGATCGCGGCGAACGTGAAGGGCGACTGGTGGCTGCTGATCCTCGCCGTGTCCGCCTACACCGCCGTGAATGCAGGTGTGATGCTCGGCAGCCAGGTTGCGCGCTCGCTGGTCAGCATCCTCATGGGGGAGGGAAACAGAGAGTTCTTCTGGCGGGTCGGCGTCGTCCTGTTTCTGCTCGCAATCATGTTCGGCCATCGCCAGCTCGACCCCGCCGAATTGTTCGCCGTAATGACGATCGCCATGTCGGTTGGCCTGACCGCGCAGGTCGTTTCGATCGCGCGAGCTCTGCCGGATCTCCGCAGCACGGCCGCACGGTCCGAAACGGGCCGCTGGAGATCGAGCGCGCTTCATTTCTGGATCGCGTCCGTCCTCGAAGCCGCAAACCAGTATTTCGACGTCATTCTGGTTTACTGGATGCTGGATCCCGCGACCGCCGGCATCTACTTCGCCGCCTCGCGCCTTGCCAACATCTTCGCCATGCTGTCGGCCGCGCTGTACAGTTTCGGTGCGCGCCGGCTTCCTTCGCTGCACTTCAGCAAGAACCTACAGGAATTCGAGCGGACGTTGCAGCTGATGGCGGAAGTGACCGCGCTTTGCGTGGTCAGCGGGCTCTTCCTGATCTGGATTGGCGGCCCCCATCTTCTCAACCTATTCGGACCCCACTTCGCCGCGCAACACTCGGTCCTGATCGTGCTCGCGATCGGAACGGCGTTTCAGGCAGCGGGCGGTCCCTCTGCGGCGATATTGCAGCTCACCGGTCATGAGCGCATCTATGTCCCCGTCGTCGCGGCGAACGTGGCGTTGCGGCTGGTCGGATTTCTCGTGCTGATTCCCTGGCTCGGCGTGCTTGGCGCAGCGATCTCGGCCACCGTGTCGCTGGCGCTTGCGACCATCGCGCTCAACGTTCTCTGTCGCAGGCGAACCGGGGTTGATCCTTCAATTCTCGTGCTCTTGCGCTTCGGTGGATCGAAACGCGGCACCTATGCAGTCCGCGGCGCCGACGCGGGCGACTAGGCTCCGTTGCGGAACGACCGTCAACCAGCCAGGCCGAGCGCTTCACCCCGACGTTGAGCCGACGACGGGTCTGCCGGCACACGATTGACGACGATCCCAGTCGGCACGCCGCCAAAGCGAGAGAGCGCGGCCGTCACCCTGCGCATTGCTGCTGAATCGATTGCTTCTTCGCGGGCAACCAGGATGACGAGATCAGCATGGGCGGCCAGCGCCGCCGCCTCCGGCTGCAAGGCCAGAGAGGTGGCATGGACGACGATCAGATCGAACTCTGAACGAATATCGTCTACAGGCGACGACTGAGGCCCCTTGCTGACGTTCAGAAGCTCGTCGATGCTGCGAAAATCCGCCGTGGTCGCGCCATCCGCCGGCCACCTTGGCGAGGCTGGCCCCGGCACCACCGAGATCCGGCTCGACCCGGATCAGGACGCTCAGCTTTCCACTCTTCAGCGCCCACCAATTCAGCGACCGTGCGACGGTGTTGCCGCCGGCCCGTTTCCCCACCGACATCACGAGCGCGACCTTGCCCCGGCCTCCGGCAATTTCTCCAGCATGTCGAGCAGCGGACGCAGATGCGGACCGAGATCGATCTCGCTCGTTGCAGACACCGGGCCTTGCCAGATGTTTCTCGGGACCTCGCCAGGGGTCAGGTCGGGAACGCGGACCCACACGGGCGGACGTGACCACGCCCCGGGCTGGCGCGGAGCCGGATCGGCGGCGCGAACGTCCGGAACGGATTTGTCCGATCTGCGTCCCGTTGCGGCAACGACCGCCGTCGATGTCAGCAGCGAACCGATCGCGAGCGCAGCGAGCAGCAAAGACAGCGGCGGAAGGGTCGAGCGAAGCGGCGGAATGGCGGGCGAGGCGACCTTGGTCTGAGAACTCTGCAACAGGCGCTGTTCATTCGTCGTCTTGGACCGCGAAAGGAACTGCTCGTAGATGTTTCTGTTGGCCTCAGCGTCGCGCTGCAACTCCTGGAGCCGGACCAGGGCCTGCCCGTCGACCAGAAGCTGCAATTCAGCCGCCTTCATCTGGCCTTCCAGAGCCTTCTGCTGATCGCGCTGGGCCTCATATTCCGACTTCGCGGTGTCAATGCCCTTGGTCCGCTCAATCTCGATCTGCCTGTTCAGATCGTTCAGCTGGCCGTACGACATCACGAGGTCGGGATGGCGATCGCCGAGCACCGTCCGCTTCTGCGCGATTTGATCATTGAGGGCCGACCGCTGGGCTCGCAACGCGCTTAGGAGATCCTGCTTTACGGGGCCCTCGATCTTCGCCTTCACGTCGCGCTGCGCCTGCTCGTAACGGGCTTTGGCCTCCTCGGTCCGCGCGCGCGCAGCAGCCACCTGCTGCGACAGCTCGGTCACCCGCAATTGCTGGGTCGTGGCATCCTTGCCGGCGTTGACGATCCTGTGCTCGAGCTTGAATGTGGCAACGGCGTCCTCCGACGCCTTCAACCGGTCGCTCAATGTCTTGAGCCGGCTGCCGAGCCAGTCGGCAGCCTCGTCGGTCGCCTCGGTGCGGATGCGGCTCTGTCTGGCGACGAACGCCTCGGCGATGGCATTGGCATAATAGGCGGCCCGCTCCGGCCGGTTCGAGGTGAAGCGGATGGCGATGACATAGGTCAGCCCGCGACGGGAAATGTCGAGACGGTTGCGGAAGCGCTCGAGCAGGCGCGCGGGGGCGGTGTAGCCGCCGGAAATGTCTTCGTCATCGCGGACCTTGAGCTGCTCGATCAGCGGCTCGAGAAAGCCGTCGGACTTCGCCACTTCGACCAGGCTTTGCAGCGCGGCGCTATCCTGCCCTATGCCCGGCAGAACGTCCTGCTCCGTGGTGACGCGCTGCTCGCGGGGATCGACGACGACCAATGCGGTCGCTGCGAACCGGACCGGAAGCACCAGGAGAACGACGGCGCCAAGCGCGAAGATCGCGAGCGCGAGCGTCAAGATCCGCCGAGCGTTTTCGCGAAGGAAGGAGAGCGCACCGGCGGCAGTGAACACACCGCCAAAGCGTGCAGCGGCACCGGCAGCCTCAGCGCTCGACGAATTCCGGCTCCAAGACGCGGCAATGCCGGTCGATCCGGAACTTGTCGGGTCTGCGCGGCGACCGAACGTCATGGACTCTACTCGGATTCAACTGGCGAACACTGTTCAGTGGCCCGCTCCACCGTAAATATCTATGGTTAATCCGCGGTTACCCGACTCTCGCGCGACCATGACCAATTGGTTAACGCGGTCGCTTCACTTCCTTTGGAAACTGCCAGAATTCTCTCGCGAAGGATGCCCGTTCCGGCAGGCTGCGCATTAACTCCGTTTATTGCTAGTCGGTGTCCGCGCGATGCTCGCATGGTAGGTACGGGGTCAAGAAGGTGAAAACTTCGTTTCTTCAGTGGGTCGGGATCCGTGCTCCATTACCAGCCAAACAAGGAGTTGGGCGAGACGACTGCGACAGCACTCACGCCGTCCAACGGCAACGGACGGAAGCTGCACGTCCTTCTCGTCCAGACCCAGGCCGAAAACGCCGGCGCGCAGGAGATCTCCAGACTGCTCGGTGCCGGCCTTACCGCGCGCGGCTATCGCGTCACCAATCTGTTCTTCTTCCGCAAGTCGGATTCGTTCGACGAGCCGCCCGATACGTTCTACTGCGCCTCGAGCCGGCCGAGCAATCCGCTGGCACTGCTGCGAATGCTGCGGACGCTCGGCCGCCATATCAAGACCAGCAAGCCCGACGCCGTTCTGACCTTTCAGCATTTTGGCAACGTGATCGGCGCCGGCGTGTCGCGCCTCGTCTGCCGCGCGCCTGTCATCGCCAACCAGGTTTCGTCAGCGCTGTCGATGGGCTGGCCCGTTCGCACGGCCGACATCGTCATGGGCAGCCTCGGCTTCTTCGACCGCATCACGCTCAATTCGAAGGACATGCAGCGCGAATATTCGCGCTACCCCGCGGCGTATCGGTCACGCATGGTGCATGTCCCACACGGCTTCGACGACAAGGCCCTCACCTTGTCGAAGGACGCGGCGCGAGCGACATTCAACCTGCCGCCGGATCGCATCCTGCTCGGCTGCGCGGCGAGGCTGCACCCGCACAAGCGGCTTGATGCGGCGATACGCTTGTTGCCGGATCAACCATCCTGGCACCTTGCACTGGCTGGACAGGGAGCTGATGAGGCCCGGCTGAGGCAGCTGGCCGACGAATTGAAGGTATCGGACAGGCTGTATCTGCTCGGCGAAATCCCCCCGCGCCGGATGGCGGACTTCCTCGCCTGTCTGGACGTGTTCGTATTCCCGACACAGGCCGAAACCTTCGGTCTGGCTGCGGTCGAGGCCGCCAACGCCGGTGTTCCCTCCGTCGTCACCGATCTTCCCGTGTTGCGCGAGGTGTTGTCCTTCGAGGGAAAACCGACCGCACTCTTCGTCGACGCCTCCGATCATGCGAAGCTGTCGGCGGCCGTTTCGACAATGCTGACGAATCAAACCCTGAGCGACGAACTGCGACAAAACGCCAAAGGTCTGCGGCTGCGTTATTCGGTAGATGCCATGGTGGAGGAATACGTTCGGCTTCTCAGCCAAGTCATTTGACGGGGCACGCTGGAATAGATGGGCTCGACATGATCATCGAGTTTCGCTGTGAACGTGAGCATGCGCGGCGGTGGATGGACCGCGAGACGCTGTCGATCGACGGCCGGGACGTGCCGCTTCAAATCGCCTGGACGGCAACGACGGAGTCGCGCCCCACGGGCCTCGACGCGCTATTCGAACTCGAACGCATGGTGTTGCACAGGGGCCAACACAGCGGCGCCGGCAAGCTGAAGATCATCCCGGAACGGACGCAGGCTCGCGCCGGCACGGCCGACGTGATCGTCGATTTTACGGTCGCTGCGCGCGACCCCAACTGCGCTGCCCGGCTGTATCTGCGCCCTCTCTTCAATGGCGCCGCAGGCGAAAATGCGGCGCTCGCCGCCATTCTCGCCGGCGACCTGCCGGTGATCGAGATCGTCAACGAGGTCGACAATACAGTGCTCGATCGCGGCCACCCCTCCGGAGAGATCGCCGCCGGCCTGAGTGGCGCGCTCGAAACGGTGATGGCGCGAACCCTGACCATGGTGGCGGCAATCCTGTCGGAACGCCCGCGCATCGTGCCGCAGCTGGCACGCCCCGCCGGAGACCGCATCGGCCGGCAGCCGGCGGCGTACGTTGTGCGCGGCCTCGCCGTATCGATCGCCAAGGAGATCTATCGGCTCTGCTGCTATGCCCCGCATTGGCATATCGGATGGCGCTTCAATGACGGTGCAGGCGTCTGGCAGACCGGAAATCTATCCGGACCAGGCTGGAATGTCCTCGACGATCCGGGCCATCGCTTCTACGCCGATCCGTTTCCCATCACGTGGCAGGGACGGACATTCGTCTTCTTCGAAGATCTCGATCACCGGATTGGAAAGGGGATCATTTCCGCGATCGAGTTCAACGATGCGGGCCCGGTGGGAGACGTCGTGCCGGTGCTAGAGGAGCCCTGGCACCTCTCCTACCCGTTTCTGATCGAGAACGACGGCGCGTTGTGGATGATCCCGGAGAGCTCGGTCCACGGCGACGTTGCGCTCTACAAATGCGTTCGTTTTCCGGACAAATGGGAGCGGCACGCGACGCTGCTTTCCGGCCTCGAACTCGCCGATGTCACGATCACGCAGCACAACGGCTTGCACTATCTGTTTGGGGCCTGGCGCGACGGAACGGGCGGCTATTCGGATTCGCTGGCCATCTATTACGCCGAGCGGCTCTTGGGCCCGTGGTTGCCCCATGCCAGCAATCCGGTCCTGATCGATCGTGCGAGCACGCGACCGGCGGGGAATTTCGTCACCATCGATGACAAATTGTGGCGCCCGATCCAGGATTGTGCCGACGGTTACGGCGCAGCGCTCGCGCTAGCGGAAGTCGTCGAACTGTCGCCGACGACATTCAAGCAGATCGTCCGCCATTCGCTCAAGCCCGGGCCGGCATGGCCCGGCCGGAAGTTGCACACGCTGAACCGCTGCGGCCGGCTCGAGGTAATCGACGGATCGCGCGTTCAACCCAAGACACGTGCCTTCGCAAGCAAATTTCCATCGACCGCTTTGGCTCCGCGAACCAATCCCTCCGCCGCCTGCTAGCGCGGATGATTGAACAGGTCCGTCGTGGCGTCGTCGACTGCGATCTCGACCAGCGCGGGTCCGCTCGACGCCAACGCTTCCGCCAAGATGCGGTCGACATCGCCGGCATCTGTCACGCGCCACCCCACGCAACCCATTCCCTTGGCGAGCGCGACGAAGTCGAGCCCGGGCAAGTCGATTCCGGGAGGGCGATGCGCCTGCATGAGCCGGCTGAAGGCGCGCATCGCGCCATAGCCTGAATTGTTCATGATCACGAAGGCGATCGGCAGTCCGCGCTGGGCAGCAGTCCAGATCGCCTGGACGCAGTACATCGCCGATCCGTCACCGATCAGCGCGACGATGCGGCGGCCGGGCCGCGCCAGTGCCACGCCGATGGAGGCGGGCAGGCTGTAACCGAGTCCACCGCTCGCCATCGTGTAGAAACTGTCCGCGCCGTGCATGGGCAGGAATTGCTGGATCGCGGGACGATGCGACGGCGCCTCCTCCACCACGATCGCATCGCGCGGCATCAGCGCCGACAACCGGCTCAGCGCATAGGCCGGAGGAATTGGATTCTGCGCTGCAGGCGCGGCGGGCCGCGGCCGCGCCGCCGGCAATTCGCGCTCCGCGATGTCGGGCAGCGCCGCCCGAAGCGCAGCGAGCGCCTTGGGGAGCGTGCTGATGATGGTGTCGCCGACGGCCGCCGACGCCGCTTCGGTCGGATCGTCGGTGATCTGCCAGACCGGCGTTCCATCATCGAGCAAATCGCATTGTCCCTCGACATGGAAGGTGAACACGGGCGCACCGACCACGACGATCAGATCGGCGCCGCGCAAAGCGCGGGCGAGCCCTCCCGGCGCGGCCGGAAGAAAGCCTGCGAATTGCGGATGCAATTCCGGAAAGCTCGAACGGCTGGACATCGGGCTCGCCCAAACGGCCGCCCTTGCCTGCTCGGCCACCGCGACCATCGCTTCGACACAGCCGCTGCGATCGATGTCGGGGCCGACAACGAAGGCAGGCCTTTTCGCGGCTCCAATAGCGGCGCCGAGCCGGACGATCGCCGCTGGGTCGGGCGCAAATTCTGTGGCGATGTGGCGGACCGGCGGAGCGACTGCGGGCCGGGCCCAATCATCCGACGGCACGGACACGAAGGTCGGGCCGCGCGGATGCTGCATGGCCGTGAGAAAGGCCTGCGCAATCGCCGCGGGAACATCCTCAGGCCGCGCGGGCTCCGCGCTCCATTTCACGTAAGGCTTTGGAAACTGCTCGGCATCCTCGGCGAACAGATAGGGTCGCATCCTGAGCAGGCTGCGCGCCTGCTGCCCCGATGTCACGACCATCGGCGTCTTGTTGCGAAACGCCGTGAAGAGATTGCCGAGCGCGTGACCGAGGCCGGCCGCCGAATGCAGATTGACGAAGGCCGGCCGTCCCGTGGCCTGCGCATAGCCATCAGCCATGCCGACCACGCAGCCTTCCTGCAAGCCCAGCACGTAGTCGATGTCGTCGGGCCAGTCGCCCAGGAAAGCAAGCTCGGTCGAGCCGGGATTGCCGAAGACGCGATCGACGCCAAAGGAGCGAAGCACACCAAGGGTCGCTTCCCGAACCGTCAGGACTTTTGAGTTCATAGGCAGATTTCCTTGGGGTGCTTCGCTTCTCGAGCCATCAGAACGGATAATGCTGCGGCTGCGTCTCGATGGTGATCCAGCGCAGGTCGGTGAACTCGGCGATGCCGGCCTGGCCGCCGAAGCGGCCGTAGCCCGATCCCTTCACCCCGCCGAACGGCATCTGCGCCTCGTCATGCACGGTCGGGCCGTTGACATGGCAGATGCCGCTTTCGATGCGCTGCGCCACGGTCAGCGCACGTGCGACGTCGCGGCCGAACACCGCGGCCGAGAGGCCGTACTCGGTGTCGTTGGCAAGCCGGACGGCGTCATCCACGCCGCGCGCGCGGATCACCGAGACGACGGGGCCAAAGCTCTCTTCGGTGTAGATGCGCATGCCGGGCACGACACGGTCGAGCACCGTCGCCGGAACGACCGTGCCGGCGCGCTCGCTGCCCGCGAGCTTGACGGCGCCCTTGCCGATGGCGTCGTCGATCAGCGCCATGACGTGCTTGGCCGGCGCTTCGTCGATCATCGAGCCGACGACAACCAGGCCGAAGCGCGGATCGCCGGCCGGAAGCGAACTCGCCTTCTTTGCGAGCTTCTCGACAAAGGACGCGGCCACCGCCTCATCGACGATCACGCGCTCGGTCGACATGCAGACCTGGCCCTGGTTGATGAAGGCACCGAACGCCACGGCGGCGACGGCGGCATCGAGATCGGCATCGTCCAGCACGACCAAAGGCGCCTTGCCGCCAAGCTCGAGCAGCACCGGCTTGAGATGCCTGCCGGCGAGTTCGGCGATGACGCGGCCGACGCGGGTCGAGCCGGTGAAGTTGATCCGCCGCACGGCAGGATTGGCGATGAGACGTTCGACCACGGCTGGCGCATCGGCCGGAGCATTGGTCACGACGTTCACGACACCGGGCGGGAAGCCTGCGTCCCTGAACACCTCGCCCACCAGCCGGTGCGTTCCCGGGCAGATCTCGGACGCCTTGAGGACGACCGTGTTGCCGCACGCCAGCGGCGTCGCCACGGCTCGGACGCCGAGAATGATCGGCGCATTCCACGGCGCGATGCCGAGGCACACGCCGGCCGGCTGGCGAACCGACATGGCGATGCATCCCGGCTTGTCGGACGGAATCACCTCGCCCGCGATCTGCGTGGTCAGCGATGCCGCTTCACGCAGCATGCCGCTCGCGAGCTTGACGTTGAAGGCCGACCAGACCTCCGTCGTGCCGATCTCGGCCATCATGATCTTGATGAAGGCGTCGCGCTTGGCATCGAGCGCATCGGCGGCCTTCAGCAGCAGAGCCCGCCTCGCGTTGGGGCCGAGCGCCGACCATGCGGCCAGTGCGGCGGAGGCCGACGCCACCGCGGCATCGGCGTCAGATACCGTCGCGGCGGCGGCGCGGCTTGCGACCTCCTGCGACAGCGGATCGCGCCGCTCGAACACCTTGCCGTTCGAAGCGGCATGATCCTGCCCATTGATGAGAAGACTGACGTCCATGAGAACCTCCCTGATGTCTTGCTGATGTCGTGCTGATGTCTTGGCCAAGCTCAGCCGAGCAGCCGCGATTTGCTGGTTTCGTGCGCGAAGCCGAGCGCGATCATCGCCGCGAGCGCAAGCGCGACGTAATAGCCGGTGATGGCGTAGATGGAGCCCGTCTGCGCAAACAGGCTGGTGGCAACGAGCGGTGCGATGCCGCCGCCGAGCACCGTGCCGAGCTGTTTGCCGATCGAAACGCCAGTGAAGCGGATGCCGGTCGGAAACAGCTCCGGGAAATAGCTCCCTTCGGTGCTGAACATCAGCGGATGGATCACGCCCGCCGCAAGGATCACCGCACCCGTCACGAGCAGCGTGTCACGGCTCGCGACCACACTGTAGAACGCGAACATCGAGGCAGCCGCGAGCACAACGCCCGCCAGGAATAGACGCTTGCGTCCGATCCGGTCGGACCAGGCGCCGATCAGCGGCATGGCAACGAGCCCGACGAGATTGGCGAGCAGCACGGCCTGCGTGATCACGTCTTTCTGGACGCCGAGCTGGCGCGTCGCGAACGAGATGGTGAAGATGGCCGTCAGGTAGAAATAGGACGTCTGCGCCATCTCGGCGAAGAACACGATGAGGATCGGCCGCCAGTGCTCCCTCACCGCCTCGACCGCCGGCACGGCGTCCCTTTCCCCGGCCTCGCGGAACGTCGCGCTCTCCTCGATGCGCCAGCGCATGTAGACGCCGAGCGCGACCAGCACCGCGCTGATCAGGAACGGAACGCGCCAGCCCCATGACAGCAGGTCCGCTTCCGCTAGCCGCGAGATCGCGAGCGCCGCAAACGAGGCGAGCACGACGCCGACGGGGCCTGCGGCCTGGATCACCGCGGCCGAGAAGCCGCGTCGGTGACCGGGTGCCGTCTCGATTGCCATGAGGATGGCCGCGGTGGAACTCGCCGCCGAGCGCAAAGCCCTGGAGGAAGCGCAGCACGACGAGCGCGATGGTCGCGACCACGCCGGCATTGGCGTAAGTCGGCAACAGCCCGATCGACATGGTTGCAAGCCCCATTAGGAGCAGCGTGCATAAGAGGACTGATTTGCGCCCCAAGCGATCACCGAAATGGCCGAACACGATCCCGCCGAGCGGACGCGCGAGAAATCCGACGGCAAACGTCGCGAACACCGCAATGCTCGCCGTGAGCTGGTCGAACTTCGGAAAGAACAGCTGGTCGAACACGAGCGGTGCGATCAGGCCGTAGATGAAGAAGTCGTACCATTCGATCGCGGTGCCGATGGTGCCGGCGATCAGGATGCGCCGGCGGCTGCTTGCGGTCTGGTCGGCGCCGACCGCGTTGGTGGCGTGATCGTCGAAGTCCTCGAGTGCTCGTGTTGTCACGGGTTTCCTCCTCCGGTGTTGTCGTCGTCTTGTTGTTATTGGCCGTACTGGCGCAGATTGAATGCAGCGGCAGGAATTACTCAGCTTGCCAACCGCGCGCCGTCGCTTGCGCCACGCCCGAGTGCGCGGACAAGGACGCGTCCGATCGTCCCAGCCTGCGATGCGGCACCGCGCCAGGCCACGATCTGATCGGGACGTATCAGGGCAAGGTCCGCCTCGTAGAGATCGCGCAAGGATTTTGGCAGCGTGACGAGCTTCACATCGGCCCCGATCGCGCGGATGGCATCAGTGAATGACGCATGAGAGGACATGACCTCGCCGAACTGAAGCAGCGTCCATTCGAATCCGAACAGATCGTACAAGGACACCCCGTCTTCCAGCCACGCATGCGGCGCGCGGCCGCCGGGACAGGCGCTCGGAACGTAGACGTTCGCAGCGTCGGGGGGCGGCTCGCTGCCATCGGAAATGATAATCGGCGAGCCATCGTAACGTCCTCCGAACGTCACGCCGGGAATGTTGAATTCGGCACGGGCGTGCTGTTCGAGATAGATGCCCGCAATCCGTCGCACCTCGCGACCTTCATCCGTGGCGTCCTCGATCTCCGGTGCGGGCGCGAACAGGCCTAGGGAGTTGGCGAAGCGCCGCGCATAATCGGTGTTGCGAAGCGCGACCGGACGCCGCTCGATCTCATAACTATCAAGCAGCGTCATCGGGCTCACGCCCTTGACGACGCTCGCGAGCTTCCAGCCGAGATTGACCGCATCCTCGATCGCGGTGTTGTAGCCGAGCCCGCCGGTCGGCGTGAACAGGTGCGCTGCATCGCCGCCGAGAAAGACCCTGCCCCGCTGCATTCCATCGGCGACCAGCGCGTGACCCGCGGTCCAGGTCAGGAACGACAACACCTCGCAATCGATCGGTGCGCCACAGGCGCGCTGGAACGCGGCCTTGGCCTCGTTGATCGTGATCGCACTTTCGTCTTCGCCCGGCCGGAGCTGTGTGTGAAACGCAAATTCGTCGCGTCCGTTCACGGAGGCCATGAAGGCGCGGCGGTCGCCGTTGAAGCAATTGTACATCCACGCCTTGGCATGCGGGATGTTCGCGTAGAAATCGGGCGCGCGGAGATAGACCGCCAGCATCCGCCCGCCCATGAAATCGCGCTGCGTCCCGGTCTCGCCGCCATAGACGATCCCGAGCGATTGCCGGACCATTGAGCGCGGCCCGTCGGCGCCGACGAGGAAGTCGGCCCGAACCTGAAAGCGGCTGCCATCATCGAGACATTCTATGTCGCCAACGATGCCGCTATCGCCTTCGACGTAGCCGATGAGCCTGTGGCCATAGTTCAGCTTTATGCCGGCAAGCCGTTCGGCATGGCGGCGCAGCACCGCCTCGACATATTTCTGCGAGACCCGATGCGGCAGCTCCGCGGCGCTCCAGGAGCCCGACATGCCCTTGATAAGCTCACCTGCCCGCGACGATGACGGCAACGCGAACCGCGCCAGCTCGTAACCGGTATAGCGCGTGAAATACGCAACGTCGGTCGGGTAGTCCGCAGGCAGTCCTTCGTGCCTGATCTCGTCGGCGAAACCCAGCCGCCGATAATGCTCCATTGAGCGCGCCTGCGTCGCATTGGCCTGCGGATTGAATGCCGTGCCCGGCTTCTCATCGACCAGGATTGCGGACACGCCGCGCCGGCCGAGCTCGTTGGCCAGCATCAGCCCGCAGGGCCCCCCGCCCACGATGAGCACCTCGGCCGTCAGACGTGTTTCCAAGACGCTTCTCCCTACCAGCAATATCTTGCATGGTAAGGTTGCCTGACGATATCGTCAAGTAGCCTGACTAATCGGCGTCGAGCGTGTCGAACTCCGTGCCGTAGACCGCGAGCCCCTTCCGGATCGCGTCCATCGTGGCCTTGCCCAGCTCGGCGCGCATCTCCTGCTCAGCGATGTCGACGGCATCGCGGAATGCATCCAGCCATTTGCGCCCGGCCGGGGTGAACATGACGATGCGCGCACGCCGGTCGGTCGGATCGGCAACGCGGTCGACGAGGCCGAGCTCGGCGCATTGATCGACCAGCTCGCCCATCGCCTGCTTGCTCATGGATGCGCGGCGGGCGAGCTCGGTGAGCCTCGTCCCCTCGACGTCGAGATTGCGCGTGAGGCCGACATGCGCAATGCGTGTCTCGTTGTGCCCCCACTCGCTCATCAGTTCGAGCACGCGGCCCTCGAAACGCCGCACCGCGTTGTTGAGCAAGCGACCTATGTTGGCATGCCGCCACGCGGTGCCGGATGTCCTGGCTTTCACGAGTTCTGCTTCCGAATCGAGCGATCGAGATTGGGCGAAGCTAACACAAGAGGCAGCCCGCGCGCTCGTACAGCAGATCAACACGTGTATTGGCGACTATGGCGCTACGGGCGGCGTGGTTTCAAAACGCCACCCGTCATTTTCGGTTTATAGAGCGCACCCGGGCAGGGACGGCGTTCTACTGAGAACGATCCGAGGTCCAGCCCTTGTACTCGGCGACATTGTCTCTGGTCACGAGCTTCGAAGGCAACAGCTCGACGGTCGAGGCCGGCTTCTGGCCCTTGAGAATGCCGACACCGACCTGCACGGCCCGCCGCGCCATGAAGAACGGGTCCTGCGAAGCCGACGCCTGGACCTGCGGCGACTGCGGATCCTTCAGCGCGGCCTCGATATCGGGTGCGCCGTCGACCGCCGTGATGACAATGCCGCTGCGGTTCTGCTGGCGCGCGGCCAGATCAGTGCCGATCGCCTGCGGATCGTTGATGGCGAAGATGGCGTCGATCTTGGGGAAACGGGTCAGATAGCCCTGCGCGACGGTGAGCCCACCCTCGCGCGAGCCCTTGCCGTCCTGGTCGCTGGATAACACCTTGATGCCGGCATTCTTTGAGAGGACGTTCTTGCAGCCGACGACACGGTCGATCACGGCGGAGACCTGCGGCCCGTTCTCGATGATGACGTCGCCCTTGCCGCCCAATTTGTCGACGATGTACTGGCAGGAGATCTCGCCGGCCTGCACGTTGTTCGTGGTCACGGTGGCGTCGGCGCCCTCCGCCGCGGTGTCGACCGCAACGACGACGATGCCGGCCGCCTGCGCCTTCTTGATCGCCGGCCCAATCGCCTTGGGATCGCCGGGGTTCGACAGAATCAGGTCGACGCCGGCGGCAATGAAATTGTCGATCTGCGTGACCTGCTTGCCGAGGTCGTATTCGAAGCCGACCGTCGTGATCTTCACATTGGGATTGGTCTTCTTCGCCTCGAACTCGGCGCCCTTCGACAGCGCGACGAAGAACGGGTTACCCATCGATCCCAGCGAGACGCCGATCGACTTGAGCTCCTTGGCAAAGGATGGCGCGGTGCTTAAGGCAAGCGCCATCGCGGCGCCGGCGAGCATGATCGTCTTCAACATGGCTTCCTCCCTGGTCTGTCTTCGTCCCCGGCACGGCAGACCAGTTGCCGCAACGGAACCTCTCATCAAGCCATGCGCACTCCAGGTGCGCGCCGAGCCCTTCAAGTTCTGGCAGAACCCTGCAGCCGGTAACGATCCAGCGCCACGGCGCCGATGATCACCAGGCCCTTGATCACATATTGCCAGATGTCGGAGACACCGATGAGGATGAGGCCATTCGACAAGACGGCGATGATCAGCGCGCCAACCAGCGTGCCCCAGATCGAGCCGATGCCGCCGACGAACGAGGTGCCGCCGAGGATCACGGCGGTGATCGCATCGAGTTCATAGGACTGCCCGAGCTGCAGGCCATTGGCGGCGTAGAGCCGCGCCGCTTGCATGGCGCCGCCGAGCCCGGCGAAAAGTCCGGAGACACCGTAGACGAAGATCAGCACGGCCCAGACCTTGATGCCGGCAAGCCGCGCCGCGCTTTCATTGCCACCCACCGCATAGATGTGCACGCCGAGCACGGTCCGGCGCAGCACCAGCCAGGAGACGAGGATGACGAGCAAGGCGATCACCGAGAGCCACGGGATCGAGGCGACGCCGGGAACGAGCGTCAGCGAGCCATTGCCGATGAAGGCATAGGGAATGGAAGGATTGAAGACGGTGGTATCGGCCCCGAGCAGTCGCGCCAGGCCGCGTACGGCAGTGAGAGAACCGAGCGTGACGATGAAGGGCGGCAGGCGCAGGAGCGCAATCAGCGCGCCATTGATGACGCCGAAGCCAAGACCGGTGAGCAGCGCGGCCGGCAGCCACAGCATCCCGAGCTCCGGCAGCTTGGAGAGCGTCAACCCGGCCATCGCGGAGGCCGCCAAAATCGAGCCGACCGAGAGGTCGATGCCGCCGGTGAGGATGACGAAGGTCATGCCCGCGGCGAGCACGGTATTCACTGCGGCCTGCTGCAACACGATGCCGAGATTTTGTCCGGTGAAGAAGCGCCCCTCGGACAGAAAATGGAAACCGACGCACAGGATCAACAGCACTGGCAGCATGCCGAGCGCGCTGATCAGCACCCTTATGCGTTGACGCTTCGTCTCTTGCGCAGCCGCAAGGACGGCAGCTGTGGCAGTGTCCGCCTTCGGAGAGCCGTCATGCATCGAGTTGCTCCATCCCGGTGGCGAGTGTCATGATGTCTTCCTGGTTCAGGGGAGCCGCAGCTTCGCGCCTGATCTCACCGGCGATGTGTCCGGCGCGCATCACGATGACGCGGTCACAGATGCCGATGATCTCGGGCAGATCGGACGAGATGACGAGGATCGCGGTGCCGGCCTTGGCCAGATTGTCGATGATCGAATAGATCTCGGACTTGGCGCCGACGTCGACGCCACGCGTCGGCTCGTCGAGGATCAGGACCTTCGGCGCAATGGCGAGAAGCCGTGACAGCAGCACCTTCTGCTGGTTGCCGCCGGACAGGCCGCCGGCGGGGACGGCGACATCGGCGGCGCGGATGCTGAGCCCCGCGAAGGCCCGGTCGGCGCGCTCGCGCGCCTTGTCGCGATCCAGAAACCAGCCGAGCTTGGCATCCCGCGCGAGCACCGCGAGATTGATGTTGTCCAGACATGACATGTCGAGAAACAGGCCGAGCGCCTTCCTGTCCTCGGTCAGATAGGCGATGCCGGCCTCGAGTGCCGCGCCGGGGCTACGGATGTCGATCGGACGTCCCTCGAGTTCGAGACGGCCCGATGTTCTCGGTATGGCGCCGATGATGAGATGCGCAAGCTCGGTGCGACCGGCACCGATCAGGCCGGCAAGCCCCACGACCTCACCTGCATGCACAGTCAGTGAGCAACCCTTGACGCGCTGGCCATCGGCCATGTCGATCGCTGCAAGCACGGGATGCCCCCGCCCCGCCTCCGGATCGTGATCCTTCTTGTAAAACGAGGAGACGTCACGCCCGACCATCAGCCGGACGATGGTGTCGGCGCGGATCTCAGGCTTGTCGAGCGACCCGACCAGCCTGCCGTCGCGGAGCACGGTGACGCGGTCGCCGAGGGCGTAGACCTCGTCCATGCGATGCGAGATGTAGATGATGGCAAGCCCCTCGGAGCGAAGCTGGCGGATCAGCGCGAACAGCCGCTCGCTCTCGGCGGCCGACAACGAGGTGGTCGGCTCATCCATGATCAGGATCTTTGATCTGGCGTGCAGCGCACGCGCGATCTCGACCAGTTGCCGCTGGCCCATCGAGAGATGCGCCACCAGCGTCGACGGCAGGAAGTCAGCGCCCAGTCGTTTCAGGATCGGGCCGACACCCTCGCGCATGGCGCCGCGCGCCAGCAAACCTGATCGCGATATCTCCCGCCCCAAATAGATATTCTCGGCAACACTGAGATTGGGAGCGAGCGACAGTTCCTGATAGATGATGGAGATGCCCGCCGTGCGGCCGCCCAGCGGGCCTTCGATCCGCACTGACCGGCCCTCAATGCGGATCTCGCCGCCCGGATCCGGCCGGTAGGCGCCGGACAGGATCTTCATCAGCGTCGACTTGCCGGCGCCGTTCTCGCCCATCAGGGCATGAATTTCGCCGGCATAGACGGTGAGATCGACGGCCCGCAGCGCCTTGATGCCAAAGAAGGATTTTGAGACCCCGCGCATCTCGAGGATCGGATCGTTCATCGTGCCTCCCGCGCACAATGCGTTTCCCACCCGCGTCTCGTTTCTTGCCCAGCGCGGTTTGGTCATTAAACAAAAGCGGGTGACGCAGGGCAATACCGAAGGCGAGTATACCGAGGTATGGGAATCCAGATTGGGCAGGCTAGTGGCGCGGCCGATACAGTTCGCGCCATGCGGGAAGCCGCCCGGCATAGGTATCGACAAGTTCAGCGTCGGGCTCGAACGTCTCGATGCGCTCTGGCCGCGTGCATACGGCAGCGATTGCCTCACCGGTGACAGCAAGCCGCCCAATCTCGCCGCACCGAACGCGGCGCCGGTCTCACCTCCAACGAAGCGATGGACCGGAACATTCAGCACGTTTGCCAGTACCGAGAGCCAGAATGGGGACCGCGAACCACCACCAATGACATCGGCTTCCGCAATCGCAATGCCGGCATCCGCGAGCGCGTCGCGACAATCGGCAAGCGCGAAGGCGACGCCCTCGAGCACCGCCTGCACGATCGTCCCGCGGTCGGTGCCATGGCTCAGACCATCCAGCATGCCGCGCACGGCGGCATCGTCGTGCGGCGTCCGCTCGCCTGCGAGATAAGGCAGGAAGCTCACAGGCGACGGCGCCTGCGGACGCACTCCAAGCGGCGCCAGCAGCTCGGCCTCGCCAACGCCGAACAGGCGCGCGAGCCAAGCGAGGCAAGAGGCGGCCGAGAGGATCGCGCCGGCCTGAATCCACATGGCGGGAATGGCATGGCAGAATGTATGCACCGCGCGGTCGGGGTTAGCGGCGATTCTGCTGGTTGGTGCCATGAGGGCACCGGAGGTTCCCAGCGATATGAACGCGGTTCCCGGCCCGATCGCGCCGATGCCGACGGCGCCGGCCGGATTGTCGCCGGCTCCGCCCGCGATCACCGGCTGCCGGGTCATACCCCAGCGCCGCGCGAGCTCGACGCGCAGGGTCGTTGCGGGCGCGCATCCCTCGACCAGCCGCGGCATGTGATTGCGCGACAGGCCGGTCGCTGCCAATGCTGCATCCGACCAGTCCCGGCGCGCGGCGTCGAGCCACAGCGATCCCGATGCATCGGAGACATCCTCGATGGCCTCGCCGCTCAGCACCAGGCGCAAATAGGCCTTTGGAAGCAGAACGAGCTTGGTCGCCGCAAAGATGTCAGGCTCGTGCGTCGCGATCCAGACCAGCTTCGGCGCGGTGAATCCCGGCATCGCTTTGTTGCCCGACGTCGCACGCAAGGCGGGCCAACGCTGCTCCAGGATAAGGCATTCGGCGGCCGAGCGCCCGTCATTCCAGAGGATGCAGGGCCGCAGGGGCCTTAAGCTCGCATCGAGCAGCGTGGCACCGTGCATCTGGCCGGATAGTCCAATGCCTTCGACCGCCGCCAGCTCGCCGGCATGCGATGCCTTCAGAGCATCCAGCGTGGCAAAGGTCGCATCGATCCACTGCGCGGGATCTTGCTCGTAATAGCCTGATTGCGGCGAGACGGTTGCGAGCGGCCGGCTCTCGCTCGCAATCACCCGCTGCGCACCGTCGACGAGAACGGTCTTGACTGCGGAGGTGCCGAGATCGATGCCGAGATACATGGATGCTCCCGCTCACTTCGCCGCGTCGATCCAGATCCCCGGCTCCGAATGCTCGCGGATGTGGCTGACCAGGAAGTCCGAGAACACCCGGATCTTGGCCGGCAGCCCGGCGCGGTTCTGATAGGCGATGTTCATGGTGAGCAGTGGCAGCTCCCAATCCATCAGCACCGGGACGAGCCGGCCCGCGGCGATATCGCTTTGGACGATGTAGAGCGGCTGGATGAGGATGCCGAGACCTGCCAGTGCGGCGCCGCGGATGACCTGGCCGTCATTGCTGTCGAGCGTCGGCGTGATGCGGACGGTCTGCGCGCCATGGCCCTTGCGCAGGCGCAGCGAATACGGATCGTTGGCGAGATTGTAGATCAGCATGTTGTGACGCGCGAGATCGGCCGGCTGTTCCGGCGCGCCGCAGCTTGCGAGATAGGAGGGTGCGGCCGCGAGCACGCGACGCATCTGGCCGATGCGGCGGACGATGATGTTCGAATCCGGCTCCTGCTCGCGCGTGCGGATCGCCACGTCGATGCCGGCCTCGATGAAATCCGGGTAGCGGTTGGCGGTGGTGATCTGCATGTTGAGCTTCGGATAGCGCGCGCGGAAGGCCGGCAGCATCGGCGCCAGATAGATCACCGCAAAGGATAGCGAGCTCGTGACCCGCAGGGTGCCCTGCGGCGACAGCGCGCGATCGCTGACGATGTCCTCGGCCTCGGCCAGTTCGTTCAAGACCCGGCTGGAACGCTCCAGCAGCTCCTGCCCCGCCTCCGTCAGCCACAGGCGGCGGGTGTTGCGCTCGATCAGCCGGACGGCGAGCCGCTCCTCGAGCGCGCTGAGATGGCGGCTCGCGGCCGCGTTCGACATGCGCAGCGCTTCGGCGGCCTTGGACAGGCTGCCGAGCTCGGCCGTCTTGGAAAAGACCTCCAATTGCGCCAGGCGATCCATTTTTCCACTTTTAGGAAAAGAGAGTTACGATTATTGGCCTTTATTTCCGCCTCCCGCAAGTCAAAATAGCCTCAACACAAGCAAGATAGCAGGCGAGGAAACAGGGAAATGTCGGGCCCGATCAGGCACATCGTGATGTGGCGGCTGCGCGGGGAGACCCCGGCGGAGCGATCCGCCGCCCGGATCAAGGTCAAGACCCTGTTCGAAGGCCTGCGCGGCCGGATCGACGGCCTCACCCATATCGAGGTCGGCATGGATGTCAGCGCGGTCGATTACGCCTGCGACGTCGTCCTGTTCTCCGAGTTCACCAACGAGGCCGCGCTCAGCGCCTACGCCAATCACCCCGAACATTTGCGCGTTCGCGAGGCGCTGGGCGACTTGCGGATCGGACGCTTCCAGGTCGATTATCCCATCAAAGAGACCGGCGCATGATCGGTTCGTTCACCTTTGAAAACCTACCCTGCCGTGTTGTGTTCGGCAGCGGAACGCTTGCCTCCGCCAAGGCTGAAGTCGAGCGGCTCGGCGGCAAGCGCGCGCTGGTGCTGACGACGCCGCAGCAGGAGACGCAGGGCAAGAGTCTCGGTGCGTCGCTCGGGCCGCTCTATGCGGGCCTGTTTTCCGGCGCCATCATGCATACCCCGGTCGAGGTCACGGAGCGCGCGCTCGCCGCCATGAAGGCATGCGAGGCCGACTGCGTCGTCTCGCTCGGCGGCGGATCGACCACCGGCCTTGGCAAGGCGCTCGCCTTGCGCACCGGCGTCAACCAGCTCTGCATCCCCACCACCTATGCCGGCTCGGAGATGACACCGATCGTCGGCCAGACCGAGAACGGCCTGAAGACCACGGTGCGCGATGCCGCCGTGCTGCCGGAGACCGTGATCTACGATGTCGACCTGACCCTGACGCTGCCGGCGAGCTTAGCTGCGACCTCCGGCATCAACGCGATCGCACATGCGGTGGAAGCGCTCTACGCGCGCGACGCCAATCCCGTGACATCGCTGATGGCGGAAGAAGGCATCCGCGCGCTGGCCCGCGCCCTGCCCGCCATCGCCGCGAGGAGCGACGATCGCGACGCGCGCACCGAGGCGCTCTATGGCGCCTGGTTATGCGGCGTCTGCCTCGGCACCGTCGGCATGGCACTGCATCACAAGCTCTGTCACACGCTCGGCGGCACTTTTGATCTGCCGCATGCCGAAACGCACACCATCGTGCTGCCGCATGCGCTGGCCTACAATGCACCGGCGGTGCCAGATGCGATGGCGCGCATCGCGCGCGCGATTGGCGCGGCCGATGCCTCCCAAGGGCTGTACGACCTTGCGAAGCGGCTGGATGCAAAGCTTGCGCTGCGCGACGTCGGCATGCCCGAGAGCGGCATCGACAAGGCGGCCGATCTCGCCGTCACCAACGCCTACTGGAATCCGCGTCCGCTCGAGCGGAGCGCCATCCGCGACCTGATCGCGCGCGCCTGGGCCGGCGAGCCGCCGGGCGCTATCAAACCGGCGGCGTGAAGCGATGCGGCGCACGCTGATCAAATCAGCCACCGTCATCAGCATGGATGACGCGATCGGCGACCTCTCGACCGGCGACGTGCTGGTCGAGGGCAGCCGAATCGCCGATGTGCGGCCATCGATCGACGTCGCGGCCGACACGGAGGTTGTCGACGGCAAGGGACGGATCGTCATCCCGGGCCTGATCAACGCGCATATGCACACCTGGCAGACGGGTTTGCGCGGCTATGCCGCGAACTGGACGCTGCTGGAATATTTCCGCCGCATGCATGCCGGCCTTGCGACCGTGTTCCGACCCGAGGACATCCATATCGCGACGCTGGTCGGCGCGCTGAACCAGATCAATTGCGGCACGACGACACTCGTCGACTGGTGCCACAACAATCCGACGCCAGATCACACCGACGCTGCGGTTCGCGGCCTGATCGAGAGCGGCATCCGCGCCGCCTTCTTTCATGGCTCGCCGAAACCCGAGCCGAAGCCCGGCGAGCCGCATTTCTCGGAAATCCCGCATCCGTGCCGCGAGGTGGAGCGGTTGCTGGCGGGCCCTCTCGCCGACCGCGACGGCCTCGTTACGCTCGGGCTCGCCATTCTCGGCCCGCATTACTCGACGCTCGACGTCGCCATGCATGATTTCCGCCTGGCATGGGAGCTCAAACTGATCGCATCGATGCATCAGGGCGGCGGCCCCGCCAAGACGCCGGGTGGCTGGGAAAGCTGATCGAGGCCGGCCTCGTCGGCGCCGGCGTCAACATCGTTCATGGCAACGATCTGCCCGACGATCTGCTCGACCGGATGATCGATCTCGGCGTGTCCTTTTCGGTCACGCCCGAGAACGAGATGATCCAGGGCCATGGCTTTCCGATCACCGGACGGTTGCTGAAGCGCGGCGTGCGCCCGACCATTGGCATCGATCTGGAATCCGTACTGGCCGGCGATCTCTTCTCCGCCGCCCGCGTCGCACTGTCGATGCAGCGGGCGCTCGACAATGCGGAGACGCGCAAGGCCAGCGGCACCATCCCGGCAACGACCACGGTTCCGGTGCGCGAGGCGCTGCGCTGGATCACGACCGAAGGTGCCCGCATGCTTGGCCGCGAGAACCAGATCGGCTCGCTGACGCCGGGCAAGCTCGCCGACCTCGTCATCATCAACGCCTCCGATCTCAACCTCTTCCCGGTGCACGATCCCGTCGCGACGGTGGTGATGCAGACGAGCCTCGCCAATATCGAAGCTGTCATGATCGGCGGCGCCTGGAAGAAGCGAAACGGCCGGCTGCTGGTCGAAGCGCTCGAGAGCAAAAAAGAGCTGCTGGCGCAATCCGGCCGGCGGCTGGTGCAGGACATCGAACGACAGGGACGCGCCGCCTGAAGGCGCCAATGGACAAGAACAATGAGTGATGCTTCAAGGAATGTCGCTTTCATCGGGATCGGCAAGATGGGCCTGCCGATGTCGGTGCTCGTCGCCAAGGCCGGTTACGCCGTCACCGCGTTCGATCAAAGCGCGGCGCGGATCAACGAGGCACGCGCGCAAGGCACTGCGATTGCCGCTACGCCAGCCGAGGCCGTGAGCGGCAAGACGGCCGTCGTCACATCCCTGCCCGACGATGCCGCCTTGCGCGGCGCGCTGCTCGGTCCTGCCGGCCTCATCGCCGCGATGGCGTCCGGAGCTGTTCTCATCGAGACCAGTACCGTGAGCGTCGAGGCTTCTACCGAGGTTGCAGCCGCCGCGCAGGCGCGCGGCATTGCCTACCTTCGCTCGCCGGTCTCCGGCAATGCCAGCATCGTGCATACGGGCGCGCTGACCTGCTTCGTTTCGGGGCCGAAGGATGCCTTTGACAACGCAAAGCCGCTGTTCGCGGCCTTCACCCGTGCGCAGACCTATCTCGGGCCGGCCGAGGAAGCACGCTACGCAAAACTCTCGGTCAATTTGATGATCGCGGTGTCGGCGGCGATGATGGCGGAGAGCCTGGCGCTGGCGCGCAAGGGCGGCATCGCCTGGCAAGACATCTTGAAGGTGCTCGACGACAGCGCCGTGGCTTCGCCGATGGTGAAGTACAAGACCGCGCCGCTGCGCCACCGCGATTTCGAGTCCACTTTCTCCTGCAAGCAGATGGCCAAGGATCTCGATCTCATCCTCGGCGCCGGCCACGCCGTCGGCGTGCCGCTGCAGCTCGCGGCGCAAGTGCGCGAGACCTATGGCTCGCTGGTCGCGCAAGGCGACGGCGAGACCGACTTCATTGCGACCGTCAAGCATCTCGAACGGTTGTCCGGCCTCGGCGAGCCGAAGCTGTGATCAACGGAGGCACACATGCGTAACTTCAACGAGAACACGATCACGGACGCGGTGCTGGAGCGGATCGCGGGGGCGACCGATCCGCGCATCAAGCAAATCAGCGAGGCGCTGGTCCGTCACCTTCATGCCTTCGTCCGCGAGGTGCGGCCGACCCAGAAGGAATGGGAATACGGCATCGACTTCCTGACCCGCACCGGGCACATGTGCGACGACAAGCGCCAGGAGTTCATCCTGCTGTCGGACACGCTCGGGGTCTCCATGCTGGTCGACGCCATCAACCATCCGGTGCCGGAGGGCGCAACCGAAACCACGGTGCTCGGGCCGTTCTTCGTCCAGGCCGCGCCGGAGAAGGAGAGCGGCGCCGATATCTCGGGTCCGATGGAAGGCGATCCGATGCTGGTCACCGGTTCGGTCTCGACCGTGGACGGAAAGCCGCTGGCGGGCGCCGTGGTCGACGTCTGGCATTCCGACGACGACGGCTATTATGACGTGCAGCAGCTCGACGCCATCGGCGATCTCGCGATGCGTGCCCGCTTCCACACCGACCAGAACGGCCGCTTCCATTTCTGGTCGATCAAGCCGGCCGCCTATCCGATCCCGCATGACGGCCCGGTCGGCGACATGCTGGAGGTCCAGGGCCGCCATCCCTGGCGTCCCGCCCATGTGCATTTCATGATCTCGTCGCCCGGCTTCGAGCAGCTCGTGACGCACGTGTTCGTCGCCGGCGACCAGTATCTCGACAGCGACGTGGTGTTCGGCGTCAAGGATAGCCTGATCCGCGAGTTCGTCCGACATCCCGCCGGCCGTGCGCCGGATGGTCGCATGGTGGACAGCGCGTATTTTCATCTCAACTATGATTTCGGCCTGAAGCAGGTTGCGAGCAACGCGCAAGCCGCCTAATCCGAACGACAACGCAGCGGACCGACAAAGAGTCCGCCACCGGGGCAGAGAGGGAGCAAGGATGGGACCGCGGGTCAGCACGGCAGCATTGGCCGATCGCCTCAATGGCATGATCGGCCCGCGCGCCAGCGTCGCGCGCGGCGTGCTCGATCAGCATGGGCAGAGCGAGTTGCATTACCGCAATCTGCCGCCCGACATCGTCGTCTTCCCTGAAACAACGCAGGAGGTCGCCGAGATCGTGAAACTCTGCGCGAGCGCGGGGATGCCGATCGTCCCGTTCGGCGCCGGCACCTCACTCGAAGGCAACGCGGCCGCCGTCGCCGGTGGCGTCTGCTTCGACTTCGCGCGCATGAACAAGGTGCTTGCCGTGCACGACAGCGACATGGATGTCGTGGTGCAGCCCGGCATCACCCGCAAGCAGCTCAATGCGGAGCTGCGCAACACAGGCCTGTTCTTTCCGATCGACCCCGGCGCGGACGCCTCGATCGGCGGCATGACCTCCACGCGCGCCTCCGGCACCATGGCGGTGCGCTACGGCACCATGAAGGACAATGTCATGGCGCTGGAGGTGGTGCTCGCGGATGGGCGCGTGATCCGCACCGCCAAGCGCGCGCGCAAATCGGCCGCCGGTTATGATCTGACGCGCATGTTCGTTGGCGCCGAAGGCACGCTCGGCGTGATCACCGAGATCACGCTGAAAGTACATCCCGTGCCGCAGGCGATCTCGGCCGCGGTGTGCAGCTTCGATAGCCTGCACAACGCCGTCGACACCGCGATCTCCGTGATCCAGTCGGCAATCCCCGTTGCGCGCATCGAGCTGCTCGACGACGTCATGATGCGCGGCATCAATGCCTACGCAAAGCTCGGCTATCGCGAGGCTCCGACCCTGTTCTTCGAATTCCACGGCTCCGAGGCCTCCGTCGCCGAGCAGGCCGAGGCCGCGCAGGCCATCGCCGCCGACCATGGCGGCCACGGGTTTGCCTGGGCCAAGGCGCCGGAAGACCGCAGCCGGCTCTGGCACGCCCGCGACAACACGCTCTATGCGGGCCTCGGCCTACGACCCGGAGCACGCGCGGTGATCACCGATGTCTGCGTGCCGATCTCGCGGCTGGCCGAATGCCTGACCGAGACGCGGCGCGATGCGGACGAGCATGGGTTTACAGCCCCGATCGTCGGCCATGTCGGCGACGGCAATTTCCACATGCTGATCCTGATCGATCCGGCAAAGTCCGAAGAGACCGAAGGCGCCAAGGCGCTCCAGGCCCGCATGGTCGCGCGCGCCATCGCCATGGACGGCACCTGCACCGGCGAGCACGGCATCGGGCTCGGCAAGATCGATTATCTCACCGACGAGCTCGGCGAGGCCGTCGATGTGATGCGGCAAGTCAAGACTGCACTCGACCCGAATGGTCTCTTGAATCCCGGAAAGATCTTTGCCAGCGGAGCGCAGGCATGAGCAGCGCAGCATTGGCCGTTGAGCCGTCCTCGCCCACACCGCTCTTGGAGCTGCGCGGCATCAGCAAGGAATTTCCAGGCGTCAAGGCGCTGGATGACGTGTCCTTCGCTGTCTATCCCGGCGAAGTCCATATGCTGCTGGGCGAGAACGGCGCCGGCAAGTCGAGCCTGATGAAAGTACTGTGCGGCGCCTACCGCGCCGATGCCGGCGAATTCTTCTACAAGGGCGAGAAGGTCGAGATCAGCTCGACCGCGGATGCGCAGAAGCTCGGCATTGCCGTCATCTTCCAGGAATTCTCGCTGGTCCCCTATCTCGATATCGCCCAGAACATCTTCCTCGGTCGCGAGCCGAAAGGCCGCATTCCCGGAAGCATCGACCGCCGCAAGATCCTGGCTGACGCGCGTCGTGTCCTCAGCACCATCGGTTTCGACATCGATCCTTCCACCACCGTCGACAAGTTAGGGGTGGCACAGCAGCAGATGGTCGAGATCGCCAAGGCGATCAGCCAGAACGCCCGCATCCTCGTGATGGACGAGCCGACGGCCGCGCTGTCCGACCGCGAGACCGAGCTACTGTTCGCGTTGATCGCGCGGCTGAAGGCCGACGGCGTCTCGATCGTCTACATCTCGCACCGCATGGCCGAGGTGTTCGCGCTCGGCGACCGCATCACCGTGCTGCGCGACGGCCGCCGCATCGACGGCGTCCGCCCCGCCGACGTGACGCCGGACCAGTTGGTCCGCATGATGGTCGGCCGCAACGTCGACATGACCTATCCGCGCAACTTTGCCGATAAGCCCGGCGAGATGCTGCTCGAGGTCAAGGGCCTGACCGCGCCGACCGGCATCTCCGACATCAACATCGAGGTGCGCCGGGGCGAGATCGTCGGCCTGTGCGGCCTCGTCGGCTCCGGCCGCAGCGAGGTTGCCCGCGCCATTTTCGGCGCCGATCCCATGACATCGGGCGAGATCGTCTTCGACGGCAAGACCATCTCCGGCGAGCCTGACCTTGCCGCCCGCCGCGGCATCGCGCTGATCCCGGAGAGCCGCAAGAGCGAGGGCCTCGCGCTGCTACGATCAGTCAGCGATAATCTGGTGGTATCGGCGCTGCGAAAGCTGTTCCCGAGCGGCCTGTTCGACCAGCGCAGTGCGCAGCGCACCTCCGACGGCCTGATCCGGCAATTGAGGATCGCGACACCGAGTGCGCGCCAGACCGTTGGCCTGCTCTCGGGCGGCAACCAGCAGAAGGTCGTGATCGGCAAGTGGCTGGCGGCCGGCTCGAAGCTGTTCATCTTCGACGAACCGACGCGCGGCATCGACATCGGCGCCAAGTCGGAGATCTTTGCCCTGATCGACCGACTGGTGGCCGAAGGCGCAGCGGCCCTCATGATCTCGTCCGAACAGGTCGAGATCTGCCATGTCTGCGACCGCGCCTATGTGATGCGCGAGGGGCGCATCGCTGGGCACCTGACACGCAACGAGCTGACCGAGGAGAACATCGTGCGACTGGGGATGCATCATGCGTGAAGCCGCGGTCGTCTCGCAACCCAATCCGCTGCAACGCATTCCCGGCGTTGCCATGGTGCTGGTGCTGCTGATCGCCCTGTTCAGCGCGATCGCGCCCGGCTTCCTGTCGGTCGCCAACCTCTCCAACGTGCTGGTGCAGTCGACCATCCTGACCATGCTCGCGCTGCCGATGACACTGATCATCATGACCGAGGGGCTGGACCTGTCGATGGGCGCGGTGCTGACGCTGACCTCGCTCTGCGTCGCGATCGTGTCGCTCGCGACGAAATCAATGTTGCTGGGCCTCGGCGCCGGCCTGCTGGTCGGCGCCGGGTTCGGCATCGTCAACGGCTGGCTGGTCGCGATCCTGGGCATTCCGCCTTTTGTCGCGACGCTGGGCACGCTCGGCATGGCGCAGGGCCTGTCGCTGATCGTCAGCGACGGCCAGAGCGTGGTCGGCATTCCCCACAGCGTGCGCGACATCTACTCGGCAACACTTCTCGGCATTCCCGTGCCGATCGTGATGGCGCTGGTGACCTATGCGGCCTTTCACGGCCTGCTCTATCACACCCGCTTCGGCACCTATATCTTCGCGCTGGGCGGCAATCGCGAGGCGCTGCGCTATGCCGGACTCTCGCCGAACAAGCTGCTGATCGCAGTCTATGCCATCGGCGGCGCCATGGCGGGAATCGCGGGGCTGTTGATGACCGCTCGGATGAATTCCGGCCATCCCACCGCCGGGCTCGGTCTCGAATTCGACGCCATCGCGGCCGTTGCCGTCGGCGGCACGTCGTTCGAGCGCGGCAATGGCTGGCTGCTCGGCACCGTACTGGGCGTGATTGCGGTCGGCGTGTTGCGCAATGGGCTGAACCTGATCTCGCTGCCGTCCTCGGTGCAGGTCGCAAGCGTCGGCGTGCTCGTCATCGTCGCGCTGTTCCTCGACGGCCTCAGGAGCCGCGCATGACCGACATCACCAAAGATGCCATCGCGCCGCCCCGCTCCTTCCTATCGCAGGACGCGATCCAGCTGTTCTATCGCCTGCTCGCGGCACTGCTGATCTGCGCGGTGCTGGCCGTGCTCAGCGATTCCTTCCTGAGCCTCGGCAACATCCTCAACGTGCTGAGGCAGGCGAGCCTGACCTTCTTCATCGCCTCCGGCCTGACCCTGGTGGTCTTGACCGCCGGCCTCGACCTCTCTGTCGGCGCCAATGTCGCGCTGTCGGCCTGTATCGCCGGCACGGTGATCCACAAGACCGGCTCGCCGGCGCTCGGCATCCTCACCGGGCTTGCCTGCGGCGGCATCGTTGGCCTCCTCAACGGCGTCATGGTCACCGCGCTCCGCATCCCCTCCTTCATCGCCACCTATGGCATGCTATGGGTGCTGAACGGCCTCACTTATTGGTATATGGCGGGCGAGACCCTGCATGGCTTCCCGGCCGGCTTCCGCCAGATCGGCAGCGGCTATCTGTTCGGCCTTCCGATCCCGGTCTGATCTGCTGCTGGTGTTCCTCGGCATCGGGACGCTGTTCGCGCAACGGACGATCTGGGGCCAGGAGATCTATGCGATCGGCGCCAATCCGGTCGCCGCCCGGCTCTCCGGCATCCCCGTCGCGCGCCGCCTGCTGCTGGTCTATGCCGTCTCCGGCACCATGGCGGGACTCGCTTCGATCATCTTCCTGTCGCGCCTGAATTCGGCCGAGGCCGATATCGGCGAAAGCCTGACGTTGCCGGCGATTGCGGCGGTGCTGATCGGCGGCACCTCGTTGTTCGGCGGCGTCGGCACCGTGTTCGGCACCTTCATCGGCGCACTGATCCTAACCTTGGTGCTGAACGGCATGAACCTGCTCTCGGTCAGCGCCAACTGGCAGCCGCTGGTGACAGGCATCATCGTCATTCTCGCGGTCTGGCTCGACATGAAGACCCGCCGCCGCGCGCAATGAGCTTTTAGAAATCCAACAAGCAAAATGAGGGATGGAGGCTACATGAAACTGAAACTTGGCTATCTGACGCTACCGCTGCTGATGGCGGCTGCGTTCACTACGGGGGCGCGCGCCGACGGCGAGACCATCGCCGTCTTCACCAAGAACCAGACCAACCCGTTCTTCCAGACGGTGCGGGTCGGCGCCGACAACATGGCGAAGACGCTGAACGCGAAGACGCTGCAGTACATCCCGACCAAACCCGACAGCATCCCCGAGCAGCTCAGCCAGATCGAGGACGTCGTGGTGAAGAAGCCGAGCGCGATCGTCTTCACGCCGGTCGACTACAAGGCGATGGTGCCCGGCGTCGAGAAGATCAACGAAGCAAAAATCCCCGTCGTCAACATCACCGACCGCTCCGCCGGCGGCAAGTTCCTCTCATTCGTCGGTGCCGACGATTACAGCCTTGGGCTCGAGACCGCGCGCTACCTGCTCAAGACGCTGGGCGGCAAGGGCAACATCGTCATCATCGAGGGCGTCAAGGGCTCGCTGACCAATGTCGACCGCGTCCGCGGCTTCAACGCTGCGCTGAAGGAGGCTCCGGGCGCCAAGCTGCTGGCCTCGCAGCCCGGCAATTACCAGCGGCTGCAGGCGCTTCAAGTGATGGAGAACCTGATGCAGTCGAATTCGCAGATCGACGGCGTGCTCGCCGCCAACGATGCCATGGCGGTCGGCGCGATCGAGGCGCTCGACGGCGCCAACCGCAAAGCCCAGGTGATCGGCATCAACGGCACCAAGGAAGCGATCGACGCGATCAAATCAGGCAAGCTGCTCGCGAGCGGCGACTATAACGGATTTGCTCAAGGGTGCCTCGGCACCATGATGGCGATCCGCTCCTTGCGCAACCAGCCGGTCATCAGCGAGATCGTGCTGAAGCCGACCGTCATCACCAAGGACAATTTTGGGCCGTTCGACGTGCCGCTGGAGCAGCGGACCTGCCCGACCTTCGAGGAAGCGGGCAAGCTCGGCGCCAAGTAGACTAACCGATCACGTCAAGTCTGGACGGCCGCCACTCGCGGCCGTCCCAGGAACTGAAGTAAGAAACGGAGACATCATGCTGTTCGCCATTCACGCCGTCGACCGCGCCGGCGCGCTGCCGACCCGGCTTGCCAATTACGACGCCCACAAGGCTTTCCTGAGCGACACATCGCGCTTCGGCGTCAAGATCGTGATGTCGGGGCCGCTCGTTTCCGACGACGGCGCGACCATGATCGGCAGCTTGTTCCTGATCGAGGCGTCCGGCCGTGGCGAAGTCGAGGCCTTCAACCGCGCTGATCCCTTTGCTGCCGCCGGCATCTGGGAAAAGGTCACGATCACGGGCTTCCTGCGCCGGCAGGGTTGAGGCCGGCCAAATCAAAACGCAAAAACAACCCCATGCACAGTAGAACGGGGCTGTTCTTGCATACAAATTTCCGTCGCGTCGAGCGCGCTTTAGGTCGTCGATCGCAAAGCGCAATGGCTTCAGGTTGAATCGATTCCGGGGCGGCTCGTTCACCTCTCCCGCTCGCGGGAGAGGTCGGCGCGCAGCGCCGGGTGAGGGCTTTCTCCTCTAGGGGCTGTCCCATTGCGGGGAGACACCCTCTCCCCAACCCTCTCCCGCAAGCGGGAGAGGGAGCGCACCTTCGGTGCAGCAAACAAGCCTGATCTCATCACGCTTTAGGCGCTCGTCGCGGCAACGCCCTCTTCGAGATGACAGGCCACCCACTGCTCGGCTCCAATCGCGCGAAGCACCGGCTCCTCGGTCCGGCAGCGGTCGAAGACGAAGGGGCAGCGGGTGTGGAAGCGGCATCCGCGCGGCGGATTGATCGGGCTCGGCACGTCGCCCCTAAGAATGATCGGATTGCGCTGGGCGCCGGGCTCGGGCAGCGGCACCGCGGAGAGCAGCGCCTTGGTGTAGGGATGTCTCGGTGCCGCAAAGATCTCGCGGCGCGGGGCGACCTCGACGATCTTGCCGAGATACATCACCGCGACACGGTGCGTCATGTGCTCGACGATCGCGAGATCATGGCTGATGAACAAGAGCGCGAGGCCGAACTCGCGCTGGAGATCCTGGAGCAGGTTGACGATCTGCGCCTTGACCGAGACGTCGAGCGCGGAGACTGCTTCGTCGCAGACGATCAGCTCGGGCTCGGCCGCCAGCGCCCGCGCGATGCCGATACGCTGGCGCTGGCCGCCGGAGAACTCGTGCGGCCGGCGGTTCAACGCCTCGCGCGGCAGGCGGACGGTATCCATCAGCGCAGTGACGCGCACCTCGAGGTCTTCCGCGGATTTGGCCAGACCGAAATTGCGGATCGGCTCGGCCAGGATGTCGCGCACGCGCATGCGCGGATTGAGGCTCGAGAACGGATCCTGGAACACGACCTGCACGCGGCGGCGCATCTGACGCATCGTGCTCGGCGCAGCGTCGTCGATCCGCTGGCCGTCGAGGATGACCTGTCCCGCAGTGATGTCGAACAGCCGCAGGATGGCGCGGCCGACCGTCGACTTGCCGCAGCCGGACTCGCCGACCAGCGACAGTGTCTCGCCGCGCGCGATCTCGAACGACACGCCGTCGACTGCATAGACGAATTCGGACTTGCGGCCGAACAGGCCGGTCTTGACCGGAAAGTGCTTCTTGAGGTCGTTGACCTGGAGCAGCGGAGGACTCATGCCGCGACAGCTCCCTTGGCCGCATAGTGGCAGGCGGCGATGTGACGGGGTCCCTTCTCTTCGAGCCCCGGCGCATATTGCCGGCAGAGATCGGTCGCAAGCGCACAGCGCCCGGCAAAGACGCAGCCGGTGATGGGCTTGCGGAGATCAGGTACCTGCCCCGGGATCTCGGCGAGCCGCGTTGCCGTCCCGGCGAGCGAGGAGCCAAGCTTCGGCACCGCGCCGAGCAGGCCCTGCGTATAGGGATGGCGCGGCGAGCGAAACAGCTCGGCGACCGGCGCTTCCTCGACCTTGCGGCCGGCATACATCACCATCACACGCTCGGCGATTTCGGCGACGACGCCGAGATCGTGGGTGATCAGGATGATGGCCGCGCCAACGCGGCGCTTGAGGTCCAGCATCAGCTTGAGGATCTGTGCCTGGATGGTCACGTCGAGGGCGGTGGTCGGCTCGTCCGCAATGAGAAGCTTCGGATTGCAGGCGAGCGCGATGGCGATCATGACGCGCTGGCGCATGCCGCCGGAGAGCTGGTGCGGATATTCGCGCACGCGCCGCTTCGGCTCGGGAATGCCGACCAGCGTCAGCATCTCGATCGCGTGCGCCTCGGCAGCCTGTTTGTCCAGGCCCTGATGGATCATCAAGGTCTCGCGGATCTGGCGGCCGACGGTGAGGACCGGGTTCAAGCTCGTCATCGGCTCCTGGAAGATCATCGAGATGTCGTTGCCGCGGATGGCGCGCATCTCGCGATCGGACAGTTGCAGCAGGTCCCTGCCCGCAAAGCGGATGGCGCCGGCAATCCTGCCCGGCGGCTCCGGGACGAGCCGCATCAGCGACATCGAGGTCACCGACTTGCCGCAGCCGGACTCGCCGACGATGGCGAGCGTCTCGCCTTCGTTGACATGGAAGGACACGCCGTCGACGGCGCGGTTGATGCCGCCGGGGGTGCGGAAATGGGTCTGGAGGTTCTCGACTTCGAGCAGCGCCATCGCGATCAGCCTCGATACATCAGAGGCTCTTGGCCATGCGCGGATCGAGCGCATCGCGAAGGCCGTCGCCGAGCAGGTTCACGGCGAGAACGGTGACGGACAGGAATGCCGCCGGGAAGAACACGATGTAGGGCTTGACCTGCCACAGCGCGCGGCCCTCGGCCATGATGTTGCCCCAGGACGGAATGGTCGGCGGCGTCCCGGCGCCAATGAAGGACAGGATCGCCTCCGTGATCATGGCGCTGGCGCAGATATAGGTCGCCTGCACCAGCATCGGTGCCACCGTGTTGGGCAGGATGTGGCGCAAAATGATCATCGGCGTGCGCGTGCCGCAGGCGACGGCTGCGTCCACATAAGGCTGCTCGCGCAGCGATAGCACCACGCTGCGCACGAGGCGTGAGACGCGCGGGATTTCCGCAATGGTGATGGCCAGGATGACGTTGCCGACGCTGCCGCGCGTCAGCGCCATCAGCGCGATGGCGAGCAGGATCGGCGGGATCGACATCAAGCCGTCCATGAAGCGCATCAAAATGCCGTCAGCCCAGCGGATGAAGCCGGAGACCATGCCGATGGCGAGGCCCGCCGCGGACGCGAAGATCGCAACCGATAGCCCGACCGTGAGCGAGACCCGCGCGCCGAACAGCACGCGCGAATAGATGTCGCGGCCGAGCACGTCGGTGCCGAACCAGAAATCGGCCGACGGCGCCCGGGTGCGCTTGGCCGGCGCCAGCGCGGTCGGGTCGACCGTTCCGAGATGGGCTGCGAAAATCGCGATCAGGACCAGCGTCAGCAGCAGCGCGCCACCAATCGCGACGGTGGGATGGCCGCGCAAGAGCCCGATGAAGCCGCGCCGGATCGTGACCGGCCGCAGGATCTCGGGCAGTTGCGGCGCGACGACGAGGCCGGCGGGAAGCGATTGCGAATTGACGGTCGTATCGGTCAATAGCGGATCCTCGGGTCAACGAGCGTATAGATGACGTCGATCATCAGATTGACGAGGACGTAGACGAAGCTGAACAGCAGCACGATGCCCTGGATGACGGGATAATCGCGGCGCAGGATCGCATCGATCGTGAGCCGGCCGAGGCCGGGGATCGCGAACACGCTCTCCGTGACCACCGCGCCGCCGATCAGGAGCGCGATGCCGATCCCAATCACCGTGACGATCGGCACCGCCGCATTCTTCAGCGCGTGAATGAACAGGATGCCGCCCTGCCCGAGGCCCTTGGCGCGCGCGGTGCGGATATAGTCCTGCTGCAACACTTCGAGCATGGCCGCGCGGGTGATGCGCGCGACCAGCGCGATATAGACGCAGCCGAGCGCGATTGCCGGCAGAATCAGGTTCTCGAGCCATGGCCAGAAGCCTGCCGTGAGCGGCGTATAGCCCTGCACCGGAAGCCATTCCAATTCGAGCGCGAAGACGTAGGCGAGCATGTAGCCGACCACGAACACCGGCAGCGAAAAGCCGAACACGGCAAAGCCCATGATGGCGCGGTCGATCAGGCTGCCGGCCTTCCAAGCCGCCACTACACCGAGCGGCACCGCGACCACGATCGTGAGCAGGAGCGTGACGATCATCAGCGACAGCGTCGGTCCGAGACGCTGGCCGATCATCGCCGACACCGGCAGATTGGTGAAGATCGAGGTGCCGAGATCGCCGTGCAGGATGCGCCAGACCCAGCTTCCGAACTGGACCAGGAAGGGACGGTCGAGGCCGAGGCTCTGGCGGATGCGCTCCACATCCTCCGGGCTCGCCTGGTCGCCCGCGATCACCACGGCCGGATCACCCGGCGCGATGTAGAGCAGGCTGAACACGAACAGCGCGACGATCGCCATCACAGGCAAAGTCGCGACGATGCGACGGAGGATGTAAGAGAGCATCTGGCTTCAGCGCACGATCATGCGGACTTCGATACGCCCCAGAAGAACGGCAGCGGCCCCTTGGTGACGCCGGAGACGTTCTTGCGCCACGCCGTATAGGTCAAGAAGAAGCCTGTCGGCGCATAGACAACATCCTCGAGCGCCGCCTTATTGACCCGCCCGATCGCTGCCTTTTCTTCCTCGAGATTCTTGGCCTCGAACCAGGCCGTGATTTCCTTCTCGGTATTCGGGCTATTGGGCCAGCCGAACCAGGCCTTGTCGCCATTGGCGCGAATGGCGGTGTAGGCGGCGGGCGTGATGCAGTCGGCGCCGGCATGCCAGCTGTGGAACATGTTCCAGCCGCCCTGCCCGGGCGGCGTCTTCTGCGCCCGGCGAGAGCCAACCGTGCCCCAATCGGTCGCGACGAAGTCGACATTCATGCCAAGCCGTTTCAGGAGGTCCGCGGTGACGTCGCCTTGCGCCTTCGTGATCGGCTGGTCCTGCGCCACCAAACACGTCACCGGCTGGCCGGAATAGCCGCTCTCGGCGAGCAACTTCTTGGCGCCATCGAAGTCGCGTTTGCCCTTCAGAATTTCGCCGCCCAGTTCGCTGTAGAGCGGCGTGTCTGGCGTGAAGAAGCCCGGCAGCGGCTTCCACAGCGCGGTGTCGTCGCCGACGATGGCGCGCATATAGTCTTCCTGGCTAAGCGCCATCAGCACCGCGCGCCGCGCTCGCACATCGTTGAAGGGCGCGAACAAATGGTTCATGCGGAACGAGCCGATATTGCCAAGGGGATCGCCGATGTCGACGCTGATGTTCTTGTTCTTCTTCAGCACGGGCACGAGATCGGCGATCGGGTTCTCCCACCAGTCGACCTCGCCGTTCTGCAACGCGGCCGCTGCGGTCGCCGGGTCCGGCATCACCACCCATTCCACGCGATCAATCAGGATCTGCTTGCCGCCGGCAAGCCAGGATGCCTTCTCCTGCCGCGGGACGTAGTCGGTGAACTTCTCGAACACGGCCTTGGCGCCCGGCACCCATTCGCCCTTGGCGAATTTCATCGGCCCGGAGCCGACATATTCCGTGATCTGCTTGAAAGGATCGGTCTTCGCGATACGCTCGGGCATGATGAAGGAGCACGGCGCGTTATTCTTGGCCAGCGCATAGAGCATTTTCGGGAAGGGCTGCTTCAAAACCCATTTGAACGTGCGGTCGTCGACAGCGGTCAATTCCTGCTGGATCGCAATGATCATCAACCCCATCGGATCGCGCGCGGCCCAGCGCGACAGGCTCGCAACGACGTCCTTAGCCAACACCGGCTCGCCGTCATGGAACTTGAGGCCAGGCCTTAAGCGGAATGTCCAGATCTTGCCATCGTCGGAGGTCTCCTCGGACTCGACCATCTGCCGCTGGGGCTGGAGCGAGGAATCGATGCCGTAGAGCGTGTCCCAGACCATCGCGGCAGCATTGCGCACGACATATTGAGTGCCCCAGATCGGATCGAAATTGGCGAGATTCGCTTGCGGCACGAAGCGCAACGTGCGCGCCGCCGCGCCTTGCGACAGCGCAGGGGCCGAGAGGCCACCCGTCAACGCCAGGCTGCCCGCGCCAGCCAGTCCCTTCAATACGGTCCTGCGATCCATGAAGTCCTCCCACTATTGCCGTGATGCCGGCCATCATTGGCCAAGGGCAGGTGAAACCTGCCCGTTGGCGTGCAAATGGTATGCCACTAACTGCGCCTTCGCCAGCGGCGATTTGGGGGACTTCGCGCCTCCTTGCAGACGCTGCCGCGATCAAGCGCGGCGCATCGCTGCCACGGCATGTTTTGCCGTAGCTTTTCGTTTCCTTAAGCGCTCGCCAGAAGGATGCAGGCAACGCTGTATGCATCCGCGAAGGGACTTGCGGTGGTGGCGATCACGGCCACCGGCCGCGCGGATGTGCCTTGTCGCTGTCCGCGCGGGCAAAGGATCGCAGCCAGGGCAATCGCGTATGGTATTTTGAGCGGCCTGAGCGCGCGCCTCGTCCTTCGAGACGCCCGCGTTAGGCGGGCTCCTCAGGATGAGGCTAAGCGGCATCGGCGCCTGTTGAATCTGCTGCCGCACACTCCGCCCTCATCCTGAGGAGCCCGCCTCAAACGGGCGTCTCGAAGGATCGCCGCAGGGAAGTCGCCTTCAAATGCGATTGCCTTGGGATCGCAGGGGTTAGCCTTTGCAGACTGCGCCTCGCACAGTCGCAAGGCTAACCCTTACACTATCCTTACGCGCTCGCCTGGGTGACGAACTTCGTATTGAGGTAACCCTCGATCGCCTCGAGGCCGCCTTCGGAGCCGTAACCGGAATCCTTGATGCCGCCGAACGGCACTTCCGGCAGCGCGAGGCCATGGTGGTTGATCGACACCATGCCGCTCTCGATGTCGGAGCCGATCGCCTGCATCGTCTTGGTCGAAGTGGTGTAGGCATAGGCTGCAAGGCCGTAAGGCAGACGGTTCGCTTCCGCCACCACCTCGTCATAACTGCGGAAGGACGTGATGGGCGCGAGCGGTCCGAACGGCTCCTCGTTCATGATGCGCGCATCGCGCGGCACGTCGGTCAGCACGGTCGGCTCGAAGAAGAAGCCTTCATTGCCGATACGCTTGCCGCCGGCCTGCACCTTGGCGCCGCGCTGGACCGCGTCGGAGACCAAGCTCTCCATGGCGTCGACGCGGCGCGGGTTCGCCAGCGGCCCCATGCGGGTGTCCTTGTCGAGACCGTTGCCGACCTTGAGGCTCTTGGCCGCCGCCACGAACTTGTCGACGAAGGGCTGGTAGACGCTTTCATGCACGAGGAAACGCGTCGGCGAGACGCAGACCTGGCCGGCATTACGGAATTTGTTGGCCGACAGGATTTTTGCAGCGTTGTCGAGATCAGCGTCGGCGAACACGATCGCCGGCGCATGGCCACCGAGCTCCATGGTGACGCGCTTCATGTGCAGGCCGGCGAGCGCAGCCAGATGCTTGCCGACCGCAGTCGAGCCGGTGAAGCTGATCTTGCGGATGATCGGATGCGGAATGAGATATTCCGACACTTCCGCCGGCACGCCGAACACCAGTTGGACGACACCGGGGGGAATGCCCGCGTCAGCATAGGCGCGCACCAGCTCCATGCAACTCGCCGGCGTCTCTTCCGGTCCCTTGACGATGATCGAGCAGCCGGCGGCGAGCGCGGCCGAGATCTTGCGCACTGCCTGGTTGATCGGGAAATTCCAGGGCGTGAACGCGGCGACCGGGCCGACCGGCTCCTTGGTCACGAGCTGGGAGACGTTGCCCATCCGCGGCGGCACGATACGGCCATAGGCGCGGCGGGCCTCCTCTGAGAACCAGTCGATGAGGTCGCCGGCCAGCATGGTCTCGCCCTGGGCTTCGACCACCGGCTTGCCCTGCTCCATGGTCATCACCGGCGCGATCTCGGCGGCGCGCGAGCGGATGATGTCGGCCGCTTTCCGCATCAGCTTGTAGCGGTCGAACGGCGAGGTCTTGCGCCAGACCTCGAAGCCGGCCCTGGCCGCCTCCAGCGCGCGGTCGAGGTCCGCACGCGAGGCGTGCGGGGTCTTGCCGATCGGCTGGCCGGTGGCGGGATTGAGGATGTCCTCCGACTTGCCGGACGTGCCGTCGGTCCACTCGCCGGCGATGAACATCTGAACTTTCGGGTACATCCTTGCTGCCTCCTGCATGATTTTCGGTCTTCGACGGGTTGCTGCCGCCGCTTCGAGCGAGCGCAGAGCTACACCGAAAGGCGGCCGGCGAAAAGGCGTCAATGACGATAGGGCAAGGCATTGCTGATCTGCCGACCCGACCGTATCGAGCCGCAGTTGCGCCTTAATTCAGGCTGCCAGCGACGACCGCAAGCGCCGCCAGCCGATGACGATGCCGGTGATGGAGAAGGTCAGCCCGAGCGTGCAGAGGCTGACGATCACCACATCACGCAGCCGCGGGTGGGCCAGCAAGACCGGGAAGTCGAGCGTGTGCAACGCGCTGTAAAGCCAGCGGTAGGCGCGCCGCGACGGATCCAGTCTTTGCAGCACGCCGCCGTCGCCGCCATCGATGTCGAACCAGAGGTCGCCGTCACAGCGCGAGCGGTAGACCGGTGCACCCGGCGTTGTGGATGGCGCGGGGTAGTCGTCGCTATCAGGAAGGACGGACGGTAGGCCGCAGCCGACTGCAAAGCGCCCCGTCAGAGCCTGAATCTCGTGCACATCAAGGAATCCCGCCAGTCCATCGCGCGGCGCATCCCCTCTCCTGCTCAAGGTCTGACGGCCGAGGGCGACCCGATCGCGCCGATAGACTTTGCCGTTGAAGGCGAACCATTCGGCCTCGCGCGCCGCGGGAGATATCGGTTGCCGATCGAGCGATGGGGCCTCCCGCCAATCCGGCGCGGCGTTCATCAGGCCGGCCTCTGCCGGCGTCAACTGGCCGCGCGAGAACAGCCGGCCGTGATCCATCGAGAGCCAGCCGCTGAAGATCCAGGTCAGCACGAAGACCGTCGCTGCGAGGCCAATGAGGTGATGCAGCGCATGCCAGCCACGGTAAGGTGTGGAGATTTGCCTCTTGGAAATCCTGATCCGCGCGATCCCGAGCACGGCGCCCAGCACAGCCGCGATCAGGGCCAGCAGCACCAAGGTCCAGACCACGCGGTCCCACAGGGACCAATTGCTGCGCAGGATGGTCGGATAGATCCAGTGCAGCACGCTGCCGACAAGATTCCAGCCGCGCTCGCTGCGCGTCGTATCAAGCACGATCTCGCCGGTCGGCGACGAGACATAGACCTCCGTCCCGGCGGCATCGCCGAGGGCAACGCGAAACAGCGGTCGATGACGATCGAAGCCGTTCGGCACGCTCCACTGATCGTAATCCGCACGGCCGACAATCGTCGCATGCGAGGCATCGATCTCGCGCTGGCGCGCATGAGCCTGCGCAATAGCCAGTGCGACGTCAGCGGATTTCATCGACGCGTCGTTCCCGTCGGCCGCACGGATCGCGCGCTGACGCGATGGACCCGAGACGATGTAGACCGCGCCGTCACTCCGCTGGATCAGCCGAACGCGCGTGGCATCCGCGATCCCGCTCGTAGCGACCGCATCCGCAACCGTAATCTTCACCTCTCCGCGATTCACCGGCGCGAGTCCGGCAAATCGCTCCGCTTCTGTGAGCGACGGAAACGGAACGAAGTGCATCACGATTCCGCTCGCGAACCACATCGCGAACAGCAGGCAGAACGCGATCCCGAGCCAGCGGTGCAACAGGACGATCGCGCCAATCATGCGGTCACCGCCCTACCATTTGAACGCGGCCGAGATTTCATAGGTCCGCGGTGCGCCGAGCAGGATCTGGTCGGGATAGAACGGGTCGCCCCAGATCGCATAGCGCTTGTCGGTGAAGTTGCGCACCCGAAAGGTCAAGCGAGCCTGGTCGACGGCATTGAAGACCGTCTTGGGGATGTCGACGAAGGCATAGACGTCGGCGACGGTATAGGCCTTCATCGTCACCACGTTGGCATCGGTGTTGTAACGGTCGCCGACATGACGGCCGGTGATGCCGAGCTCCACCGGCCAGGGCGTGAAGAAGCGCCAGGATGCGCCGGCATTGGCCACGATGCGCGGCACGTTCGGCGGCGTATTGCCGGAGAACGAGCCACCGACAAAATTGTAGTCGGCATAGTGCGCATCGACATAGGCGATGTTGCCCCAGAGACGCAGGGGCTCGATCGGGCGAACGGCCGCCGCGAGCTCCACGCCCTTCGACTCCTGCCGCCCGGCGATGTTGAGCTGCATGCCGCCGGCTGCGGCATAGACGTTCTTGCGCACGATGTCGTAGGCGGAAAACGACCACTCCGCCCGGTTGTCCCAGAACAGGTGCTTGAGGCCGGTCTCATAGGTGCGCGCGGTGGTCAGGTCGAGCGGCTGGGTCGGCCCGAGCAGGAAGATGTTGTTGGCGGAGATGTCTGCGCCGGTGGCGTACTGGCTGAAGAAGGTCAGGCCGGGCACGGCCTCCCAAGTGTAGCCGATGCGCCCCGTCACCGGCGCCCAGTCTTTCGTGAACGGGAAGCCGGCTTTCACAAGCCCGGCGGGGTCGGTCGAATTGCGGTCGAGCCCGATGTGCTCGACGCGCAGGCCACCGATTAGCGCGAAAGTCTGCGTCAGCTTCAGCCGGTCCTCGAACGACAGCGCCTCGTTGTCGATGCGCGCGGTCTGCTGCTGGATCGTGAGCGGGCCGTAAAAGCCGCGGTTGGGATCGACGAGCGAAACGGAATCGCCGGGGAAGTTTGCCGCGCCCGGCCTGACGAAGTCGAGATAGCTTGACGAGAGCGTCGTGACCAGCCGGTTGTCGAAGCCTGCGATGTTCGCGTCCCAGATCAGGTCGGTGACGTTGCCCACCAGCCGCTGGCTGTGCGCGACATAGAAGCGTTCACGATCGACCATGTTCGTTGTGGAATTGAACGCCTCGATCTCGTTGTTGAACCAGGTCCGTTCTGCACCATAGCCATAGGCCTGACTCTTCAGCGTCAGGTCAGGCGCCAGCTTGAGCTCGAAGCCGCCGCGCAGCCAGACCTCCTGGGCGACGTTGCGGTTGTCGAGGACGTTGTAATTGGTGTTGAAGGTACGATCATCGATGGTGACGGCACCGAGATTGGTTCCGTTGTAGTTCGAGACGTAATTGCCGGAGACGATGCCGCTCGTCGCATGCGAGCCGCTGAAGGCGATCGGCACCAGCGGCGCGCCCCAATAGGCCTTCGAGCGATCCTCCCGATATTCGATCGCGCCCCAGACCTTGAGGCTGTCGGAGATGCGGTAGTTGAGCTGGCCGGACGTGCCGAACATCTTGACATTGGTATCGTCGGCAAAGCCGTTGAGCGTGGAACGGCTGATGTCAAAGCGATAGTCCAGCCCCTGCACGTTGGTGCTGCCGCCGGAGCCGTAATGGGCGCGGAACGAGTTCAGGGAATCCCAGGAGAAGTCAGCTTCATTCCGGATCGGTCCGGTATGCGGCTGCTTGGTGACGAAGTTGATGGCGCCGCCGGCGGCGCCCTCGCCCGAGATCAGCGAAGCCGGACCCTTCAGGAATTCCACCGCCTCGAGATTGGCGGTATCCGCGATCCGCGAGGTCATGTTCTGCGGACCGATCTTGATGCCGTTGTAGAGCGTGTTGATCTGGCTGTTGGTGAAGCCGCGCATGGAGAAGGCCGAAGGTTCAGCCGGATTGTCGCCGGAGGTGACACCGACTGCGCCCTGCGCCACCTCCGATACGGTGCGATAGCCCTGCTCGCGCATCGTCGCGGCCGAGATCACCTCGACGGTCGCCGGCGTCTCGCGCACGGTGAGGCCGAGTCGCGAGGCGCTTTCGGCCACGGCATTGCTGTTGAGCGGCGTTGGTGCCGCGGCGGTCGGCACGACGGGCTTGGGCGCTGCAGATGCGGCCGCCGGTCTGCGTGCAGCTGCACGGCGAGCGCTCTGCGCCTCCCGGCCCGCCGGCTTGGCCTGCTTGCGGGATTGCGCCGGCGACACCTCGACCGGCGGCAGGGGTTCGCCGGCCTGCTGCGCTAGCGCGGCAGATACATCGGCGGCGGCTAGTGACGTAAGAGCTGCGGAGGCAAGCAGGAAGCGGCGCGGTCGTACAATGCGGGTGGAAGACACAGTTCGAAACCTCGGTATGACGTCAGTGGCACGTCACAGCGAACGAGGTCTCACCCTGGGCCTGTCAGCCGTCCGATGAAGCCGAATGTCTGTACTCCCCGACCGACATCTTCGCGTGTGACCACGGCTGACGGCAGGTCTCCTGGCTCGCGGGTCGTGACCGCTTCGTCGCCTTCCCGGGACCGAGGACCCAGTGGCTTCTGACGAAGGATTCACCGCTTACAGTTGCGGGGGCAGCCGCGGCATTGGGGACAAATTCCCCGCACCGCATTCCCTTTTCATCCCCTCTCGGGGAAACCGTCGAAGCCATCTAGGATTACGATCAAGACAGAGTCAATGTGCAAGCTGCGGCGTTATTGCCACAGCAACCAACTTCCTCGGAGATGAGCATGGAAGGCGAGACCTTCCTCTGGCTGATACGGCATGCGCCAGTCGACGGCGTCGCGGGGACGATCCATGCGGCTGACGCGCCGGCTGATCTCGGCGATCGCGCGCAATTGCAGGTACTGCGGCAGTGCTTGCCGCCAGACGCTGCGAGCTATGCCAGCCCGTCGCGGCGCACGGTCGAGACCGCGCAGGCGCTGGGACTCGCGCCCAAGTTGATGCCTGAATTCAGTGAACAGGATTTTGGCGCATGGACCGGCCGTCGGCATGACGACATCGGCGCGGCTGGCGACGAGGCCTATGCGCAATTCTGGAGCGATCCGGCGCGCGGACGTCCGCCGGGCGGCGAGAGCTTTGAGGATCAGGTCGCGCGCGTCCGGCTGGGGCTCTCGCGGATCGGCGCGGGCTCCGCAGCGCTCGTCGTGCATTCCGGCACGATCCGCGCTGCGCTCTGCATCGCGCTGGATCTGACACCGCAAGCCGCCTTGCGCTTCGTGATCGATCCGCTGTCGCTGACCCGGATCGACCGGCTCGCCACCGGGTGGCGCGTCGTTTCCGTCAATCAGCGGTTGGCCTGAGCCGGATCAGCTAGGGCGATCCGGTACATTGGCCTGCGCAAACGTCGCCATGCCGTTGTGGAGCGCGCAGGCCGACCGCACCAGCGGCAGCGCGATCGCGGCGCCCGATCCCTCCCCAAGCCGGAGATCGAGGCTGATCAGCGGCTGCACGTTCAGCGCACGCAGCACCAGCCGATGCCCCTGCTCTGCCGATTGATGCGACGGCAGCAGGAACGGCCGGCACGACGGGTTGATCCGCACCGCCGCCAGCGCCGCCACCGACACGATGAAGCCGTCGATCAATACAGGGATGCGGCGTTGCGCAGCCGCGATGATCGCGCCTGAGATCGCCGCGATCTCGAGACCGCCGACGGCACACAGGATGTTTTCGGGCGAAGCCCCCGCAATGCCATGGCGCGCAATCGCGGCATCGATCACCCGCGCCTTGTGGGCGCGGCCGGCCGCGTCGACGCCGGTGCCGCTGCCGGCGATCTCCTCGGCACTGATGCCGAGCAGGCTCGCCGCAATCGCCGCCGAGGTCGTGGTATTGCCGATGCCCATCTCGCCGAAAATCAGCAGATCGGGCTGATTGGCTGCTGCGCGCGCAACCGCGCGCTGACCGGCCTCAAACGCGAATGCCAGTTCCGCAGGTTCAAGCGCAGCTTCCACGCTGAAGTCGCGCGTGCCAGAGCGCGGCTTGTCGGTGACGATTCCCGCCATCTCCTCCTGCGCCAACGTGCCGGTGTCGACCACCTCCAGGCTGGAGCCAAGCTCACGCGCCAGCACCGAGATCGCGGCGCCGCCGGAGGCAAAATTCGCCATCATCGCGATCGTCACGGCTTGCGGATAGGCCGACACGCCCTGCGCGACGATGCCGTGATCACCGGCGAAGACGATGATCGGCACGCGCGCGGCACGAGGAGATTCCGTCGCTTGCAGGCCCGCAAGCTCTATCGCCAGTTGCTCGAGCCGGCCGAGCGCGCCGGTCGGCTTTGTCAGTTGCGTCTGCCGCGCGATGGCTGCCTCGCGATGATGCGCGGAGATCTCGGGGCACTCTTGGTAGACCCATTCGGGGAGCATGCTGCCTCGCTTAACGCGTGCGCTTGAGAATGTAGCTGTCCATGATCCAGCCATGCCGCTCGCGCGCCTCTTGCCGCATTGCGACAATACGCGAGCCCACTTCGGCCAGCGCGCCGGACATGACGATCTGATCGGGCATGCCGAGATAGGCGCCCCACCAGATCTGAAGCCCGGCGGGATCGAGCGATTGGAACGCCGTGCCGCCGTCGAGCATCACCGCTACGGTATCGACGCCTTGCGGCCAGCCGCCTTCGCGCAAGCGCCGCCCCGTCGTGACCAGGAACGGCTCGCCGATGTCGTTGAGCGGCAGCGCATGCGCTGCGCACAGCGCCTGAATCGAGGTGATGCCGGGCACGACCTCGATATCAGGCAACGGATTCAATCGCCGCGCAATTCGCAGCGAGGAGTCATAGAGCGAAGGATCGCCCCAGATCAGCAGCGCAACCTTGCCCTCGCCGGCGAGATGATTTGCGATCGTTTGCGACCAGATCGCGGCCACGGCATCGTGCCAATCGTCCACGCCCTTGCGGTAGTCCGCCTCAGCCGCGTCACGCATTGGCAAGTCGAACTCGGCGATGCGGGTGCTCGCGCTGGTGAGCACGTTCGCGCAGATCGTCCGCCGCAGATCCGCAAGATCGGATTTCGCCGTCCCCTTGCGCGGGATCAGGACGAGATCGGCGGCGTTGATGGCTTGGATCGCGGCGCGCGTGAGCTGCCCGGGATCGCCGCAACCGATGCCTATCAGGGAGAGCGTGAGCATCGCGAGTGCGAAGGGCGGCCGCGCCGGCCGCCCTTCGCTCGTCTCTTAAGCGGCGTTATGCAGGCGCGGCGTGACGAGGCCGGGCGCTGTGACGCCACGCAGCGACTTCGCCAGCGCCAGCACGGCGAGATCGGCGAGCGGCTCGATCACGATGACCAGCGCATAGGATGCCGCAAACGTCGCGATGTTGGCGAGATTGGTCGCGCCGAAGCCGGAGCCATACAGCGCCCAGAACGCCACCCAGGCGACGATGCCGGACTGATAGGCGGTCGAGAGCGCCAGCGCCTGGCGGTATTGCAGATCGACGTAAGCCGTGTTGCGCGGAATGATCCGCGTCGCCAGCGCCTGGATCGCGAACAGCGGCACCAGAAGCGTGGTGACGTTCATGCCGTATTGCGGCAGGTCGGTTGGCACGAAGAAGACGCCCTGGAGCAGCAGACCGAACGCAAGGCCGAAGGCGGCGGGCGCAGCACCGAACAGCAGAAACAAGGTCGAGCCCAGGATAAAGTGCACCTCGGAGACGCCGACCGGGAAGTGCGGCAGCACCTGGAAGAAGGTGAAGACGAGGCCGGTGGTGGCGAGCGTGCGCGTCGCGAACGAGCCAATGCCCTGCTCGCGTACGGTCTCGACCGCGAGTTTCAAGGCAACGCCGCCTGCGGCGATGCCGGTTGCGTAACTCAGCACGAGCTTGGCGCCCGTCACGATCCCTGGTTCGATATGCATGGTTCAGATCCTTCCTGCCGTCACACCCGACGGCCTTGGCCTCAAAACGTGCAGGGCCGGTCTCCTGGCTCGCGGTTCACTGGGGTTCTCCGGCCTTCCCGAGCCTTGCGGCCCAGTGGCTGATCGGAGCCCCTCACCGCTTACAGTCGCGGGGGCGGCTGGGGTTTTGAGCGCCGCAATTGGGTCCGCCCATCCCCATTCCCGATTATGCTCCGGCGCTTTGCGCCGCGTCGAGCACCATGCCTCTCCTGTGTGCCCCTTTCGCGAGCCGGGCGTCAAGTGGCGAAGGGCGACGGCGGCCATCATGACGGATCGTCTCCCGCCAGGGCCCCGAACAGGATGACGGCGGCCGTCGAGGCGGCGCCGCCCCGCGCAAGCTGCTCGGCGAGCTCGGCAATCGTGGTGCGGACCAGCCGCTCGTCGGAACGGCCGAGTGATTCCGCAAACAGCGCCGGCGTATCTGCGGCGAGGCCATGGTCGATCAATTTTGCGGCAAGCGCCGGAAAGGTGCGCCGACCCATATAGACCACGGTGGTTGCCTCGGGATCTGCGAGCGCTGCCCAATTCAGGTTTGGCGGCAGTTCGCCTGTGACGTCGGCACCGGTCACGAACTGCACCCGCCGCGAGGTGTGGCGCCGGGTCAGGGGGATGCCGGCTTGCGCGGCAGCAACGCAGGCGGAGGTGACGCCGGGAATGATCTCGTAGCCGATGCCGGCCTCGCGCAGCGTCTCCAGCTCCTCCTCGAGCCGGCCGAAAATGCCGGCGTCGCCCGACTTCAGCCGCACCACCCGCGCGCCGGTTGCGGCATAATCGACGAGCAGGCGATTGACATGGTGCTGCTTGGTCGAGGGCCGCCCTGCCCGTTTCCCCACCGCGACGAGATTGGCGCCGGGACGAGCGAGATCGAGGATCGCGCCGGAGGCAAGATCATCATAGAGCACGACGTCGGCCTCGCGCAGCCGCGCAGTCCCCTTCACCGTGAGGAGTTCTGGATCGCCGGGGCCGGCGGAGACGAAAGAAACAAAACCGCTCACCGGTCCTCCGCGATCAGATGGAAGAACGTGCCGGTAGCTTGGCCGCGCCGCGAGCCGGTCTCGGCAATGACCGTGCCGGTTGCATCGTGAACCACGGCCAGCGGCGTGTCGGGCTGGGCGATGATCGTCGAATAATGGAACTCGTGGCCGCGCAGGCGTGCGCCGACCTGATGCCCCGGCATCGGTGCGGCCAGTTCGGCGAGACGATAGCCGAGATGCATGCGGCGCTTGGCAAAGCTGGTCTCCAGGCCGAGCAACCCCGCCATCTCATGGCGCACGCCGTCGGCGTCGGTCAAAGCGATTCCCAACACCATATAGCCTCCGCATTCGCCGTGCACCGGGCGCGTTTCGGCAAAGGTGCGCAAGCCGCTGCGAAAGCGTGCACTAGCCGCAATCTTGCCGGCATGAAGCTCGGGATAGCCGCCGGGCAGCCAGCAGACATCGGCGCTTGCGTCAGGCGCTTCATCGGCCAACGGCGAGAATGTCGAGATCTCGGCGCCGGCCGCGCGCCAAGCTTCCAGCATATGCGGATAGACGAAAGAGAACGCCGCATCGCGGGCCAGCGCGATGCGTTGGCCAGGCGGCGTCACGTTCAGGCCGCTCGCCGCGGGTTGCGGCGACCAGCTGGCTGCCGCTCGCAGCACCCCCTCGAGATCAACATGCTCGGCAACGAAGCGCGCGGCCTCGTCGATCAGCTTGCCGATCTCGGCCTGCTCCTCGGCCTGCACCAGGCCGAGATGGCGCTTCGGCAGGCTGATCTCGGCATGGCGCGGCAGCGCGCCGAACACGGCGATGCCGGCATCGTTCAGCGCGCGCCGCACGAGATCTTCGTGGCGCGGGCTGGCGACACGATTGAGCACGACGCCGGCAAGATGCACCCCGGCGCGATAGTCACGAAGACCCGCGGCGATCGCCGCCGCGGTCTGCGCTTGGCCAGAGGGATCGATCACCAGCAGCACCGGCCAGCCCAGCATCTCCGCGATGTCGGCGGTCGCACCGGTGCCGGAGGCGCCGCGTGCGGCAACACCATCGAACAGGCCCATCGAACCCTCGGCGAGCACGACATCGGCATTCGCGCCGCGGCTGACGAGATGCGCGATTGCTGCGCTGTCCATCGCCCAGCTATCGATATTGACGGAGGCGCGTCCCGTGGCGGCGGCGTGGAAGGCGGGATCGATGTAGTCGGGCCCGCTCTTGAAGCACTGCACGTTCAATCCGCGATTGCGCCAGGCGCGCGCGAGCGCCAGCGTCAGCGTGGTCTTGCCGACGCCGGAGGCAGGTGCGGAGATGACGAGGCTTGCCGCCATCACGACGCCTCCGGAAAGCGCGGCTCGGCGCCGACCGGCCGATAGCGGCGGTCGTAATCGGCGGCATAGAGGCGGCTCTCGTCAAAATCCGCGGCGCCAAGCGTCCTGCCGACCAGGATCAGCGCGGTCCGCTCCATCTCGCTGCCCACAGCCGCATCGAGCGTGCCGAGCGTCGCGCGCACGATGCGCTGGTCCGGCCAGCTCGCGCGCCAGACGATGGCGACCGGACAGTCCGCGCCGTAATGGGGCGACAGCTCGGCAACGACCTTGTCGAGCAGATGGATCGACAGGTGGATCGCGAGCACCGCGCCGGTCGCGGCGAACGCCGCAAGCTTCTCGCCCTCAGGCATCGCGCTGGCCCGGCCCGGGGTGCGCGTCAGCACCACGGTCTGGGCGACACCAGGTAGCGTCAACTCGGTCTCCAATGCGGCAGCAGCAGCCGAGAAGGACGGAACGCCCGGCGTCACCGAATAGGGAATGCCGAGCGCGCGCAGGCGGCGGAGCTGCTCGCCCATCGCCGACCAGATCGAGAGATCGCCGGAATGCAGCCGCGCGACATCCTTGCCGTCCGCATGCGCGGCGGCGATCTCCGCGATGATCTCGTCAAGCGACAGCGGCGCGGTGTTGACGATGTGCGCGCCAGGCGGGCAATGCGCCAGCACGCCCGCAGGGACAAGGGAACCGGCATAGAGGCAGACCGGACAGGCCGCGATCAGATCGCGTCCACGCAACGTCAGGAGGTCGGCAGCGCCAGGGCCTGCGCCGATGAAATGCACCGTCATGCGCCGTCTCCTTCAGCGATCGCCGCGGTCGCGGTGCGATCCTGCGAGACCGCCCGCGTCGCAATCAGCCGCGCGCGAGGGCCGGCCGCTGCGAGCGCCGCCGCTTCAGCGATCGATCCCGTCGCGAACTTTTCCGCAATAAGCTTCGACTGCGTCGGGGTGTCGATGCCGGCCAGCGATTCGGCCGGGACGGCTCTGATCGGCACACCGCATTCGCGCGCGAGCTGCTTCAGTGCTTCGGCCTCGGCCTTATCGCTGACGGTCGCCACGGCAGAAAGGCCTTCAAAACCGCCGGCCGCCAGCAGCGCCTCACGCAGCGAAGCCAGCGTAGCGTCGCGCTTGAATCCGAGCCCGGCAACTTTCATCGGACCACACTCCACTGCACCACCGGACGTGTCGCCTCCCAGGACCGGTAGCGGCCGAGCGGGCCGGCATGCGCGATCTCGACGCGCATCAGCTCGCCGCCGTGGTGCTGCTGCAACTCGCCGAGCAGCGCCTCCGTCTCCAGCGTGACTGAATGTGCAACCAGGCGCACACCCGAAGCTAGTCGGGACCAGATCACATCGAACATCGCGCTATCGAGACCACCGCCGATGAAGACCGCATCGGGCGCTTCCAGCGCAGCCAGAGCTTCGGGCGCATTCCCCGTGACGACGGTGACCCGATGCGCCAGCCCGAACGCCGTCGCATTGCTGCGGATGTTCGCAGCGCGATCCTCGCGCGCTTCGATCGCGATCGCCGTCCCGCCACACAGCGCCCACTCGACCGAGATCGAACCTGAGCCGGCGCCGACATCCCACAGCCGCTCACCGGGACGCGGCGCCAAGGCCGACAGCGCCAGCGCGCGCACCGGCCGCTTGGTGATCTGGCCGTCATGGACAAAGAGATCGTCCGACAAGCCCGAACTGCGGGGCGTGCCCTGCGTCCCCCTCGCCAGCACCGCCACCGCAACCAGATTTCCAGCAATATCATCAGCAAAGAGATCGGCGCGATGCTGGTCAATGTATTCCCGTGGGCCGCCAAGCGCAGCAAGAGTCCACAGGATTGAAGCGCCCCATCCGCGTTCCGTCAGCCATTTCGCGAGATCATCTGCCGCCTTCCCGTTGCGCACGAGGCAAATGATGCGCGCATCTCGTGCCAGATGCGGCACCAGACGCTCGAATGGTGCGGCATGAAGCCCAAGACACACAACCGACTCGAGCCGCCAGCCGAGCCGTGCGGCGGCGAGCGAGAAGGTCGATGGCGCGGGGTGCGCGATCCACTCGTCGCTACCGAGCTTCTCGACCAGGCCCGCCCCGGCGCCATGCCAGAACGGATCACCGGAGGCGAGCACCGCGGTCGGCCGGTCGCGGCAACTCAGCACGATGTCCGCATCGAACGGCACCGGCCACGGACGGCCGCGGCTGCCAACTTCCGCGAGCGCAAGATGACGCTCGCCGCCGAAGACGGTTTCTGCCTTGGCAAGCGCCTTTCGGCTTGCCTCCGACAGGCCGGCAAGGCCATCTTCGCCGATACCGATGATGGTCAGCCAGGGATCAGCCATGACACGCGCGCTCCTTCTGGGCGGAACGAGCGACGCCAGCCTGCTCGCCGCGGCGGTCGCGCGCGCCGGCATCCAGGCCATCTATTCCTATGGCGGCCGCACCCGCGCGCCCGCCGATCAGCCGCTGCCGACCCGCATCGGCGGATTCGGCGGGGTGAGCGGGCTTGCCGACTACATTCGTCGTGAGGCCATCACGCATGTGATCGACGCGACGCATCCCTTCGCCGCCGAGATGAGCCGCAACGCGGTCGAAGCGTGCGCGGAGACCGGCGCACCGTTGATTGCGCTGGAGCGCGCGCCCTGGAGCAAAGCGCCTGGCGACGACTGGATCGAGGTCGTCGACGTCAATGCCGCCGTCGCCGCGCTGCCCGAGGCTCCGGCAAAAGTGTTCCTCGCCATCGGCCGCCAGCACATCGCGCCATTCGTGATGAAGCCGCAGCACACCTACACGCTGCGCTTCGTCGATCCACCCGAAACGACCCTGCCCTTTCCGGCCGACGTGATCGTGTCGCGCGGGCCGTTCACCCTCGACAGCGAGCTGGAGATGATGCGCACGCGCGGCATCATGTGCATTGTCGCCCGCAATTCCGGCGGCGATGGTGCGCGCGCCAAGATCGACGCGGCGCGCATGCTCGACCTGCCCGTGATCATAATCTCGCGGCCGCAACTGCCCGAGCGGTTGCGAGTGGAGAGCATCGCTGAAGTGATGCAGTGGCTCAGTCATCGCACCTGCCTCGGCGCATAGACCCAGCGGCCGACGCGCCGCGTCTGCGAATTGCCGACGATTACCAGCGTGCGCATGTCGGCCATCTCGGGCGCCACTTCGTTCAGCGTGACGGTTTCGATCTTTTCATCGGGCGTACTGATCGCGCGTGCGAAGATCACGAGCCGCTCGCCGCAGCCTGCTTCCTTCAACACTGAAAGCGCGCGGCCAAATCCTTCCGGCCGGCTGACTGAGCGCGGATTGTACATCGCAATGGCAAAATCGGCTTCCGCGGCAAGCCGCAGGCGCTTCTCGATCACCGCCCAGGGCTTCAGATTGTCGGAGAGATTGATCGCGCAGAAATCATGGCCGAGCGGCGCGCCGGCGCGGGCAGCCGCCGCCAGCATCGCGGTGATGCCGGGCAGCACGCGGATCGACAGGTCCCGCCATTGCGGTGCCTGCTCGAGCGCCTCGAACACGGCAGAGGCCATCGCAAACACGCCGGGATCACCGGAGGAGACGACGACAACCTGGCCGCCTTCGGCGGCAAGCCGCAGGGCTTCGCTCGCGCGCTGCAACTCTTCGCGATTATCGGAGGGATGAAGGGTGAGCCCCGGTCGCGGCGACACGCGGGCGACATAGGGCGCATAGCCGAGAATGTCGGTCGCAGACGCAAGCGCGGCCGAGACCTCCGGCGTCACCAGCGCGTCGCTACCAGGGCCAAGGCCTGCGATGGTCAGCGTGCCCGTCATTCGGCGGCGTCCAGGTGCCGGCCCTTGCCGTGCACCAGCACGATCGCGAAATAGGGACACTCAGCAGCATCGATCTCGGCGAGCCGCGCAACGCGCTCGCCCGGCATGGTGCCGCGCTCGACCAGCCAGGCATCATCCAGCCGGCCGGCGGACGCGAGCGCGCGGCGCACTTTGGCGAGATTGCGGCCGGTCTTCATGACGACGAGCGCATCGGAATCGCGCATGCGCCGTTCGAGCTCGTCTTCGGGAAGCGTCCCCATCAGCACCGTCGTGACGTCGTCACCGAGCGCGATCGGCTGGCCGACGCCGTTCCAGCAGCCGACCATGCCGGGAATGCCGGCGATCACCTCGATCTCGACGCGGCCTTGCAGGCGCGTGTGCAGATGCATGAACGAGCCGTAGAAGTAGGGATCGCCCTCGCACAGCACGACGACGTCGACCGCGCGCGAAAGCCGCGCCAGGCGCTCGGCCCATTCGTCGTAGAAGCCGGCGAGCAACTGCACGTATTCGGGGCTGTCGAAGGCGATCTCAGTCGTGACCGGATATTCCATGGGATATTCGGTGACGTCCGCGGCCAGCATGCCCTCGACGATGCGGCGTGCCTGGCCCGGCCTGCCCTTCTTGCGGAAATAGGCGACATGCTGCGCCCCGCGCACCGTGCGGTCGGCGCGCACGCTCATCAAATCGGGATCACCGGGGCCGAGACCGCAGCAGATGATGCGTCCCATGATTATTCGCTCCGGCTCGCCAGCGCGTTGACGGCGGCGACCGTGATCGCGGAGCCGCCGAGGCGGCCCTCAACCGTCAGTGCCGGCACTGGCGGATCGGCCATCAGCGCGGCCTTGGATTCGGCCGCACCGACGAAGCCGACCGGGCAGCCGATGATCGCCGCGGGCCGCGGGCAGTCGCGGTCCTCCAGCATATTGAGCAGATGAAACAGCGCGGTCGGCGCATTGCCGATCGCGACGATCGCGCCGCCCAGATGCGGCCGCCACAGCTCCAGCGCTGCCGCCGAGCGGGTGTTGCGCATGGATTGCGCGAGTGCGGGAACGGCGGCATCGCCGAGCGTGCAGATCACGGCGTTGGCCGCGGGCAGTCTCGCGCGCGTAATGCCTTCGGAGACCATGCGCGCGTCGCACAGGATCGGCGCTCCCTTCTGCAAAGCGGCCCGCGCAGCGGCCGCCATGCCGGGCGTGAAGCGGATATGCGCCTCCAGGCCGACCATGCCGGCGGCATGGATCATCCGCACCACGACCTGCTCCTCGTCGGGCGTGAAGCGCGCAAGATCCGCCTCAGCGCGGATGGTCGCAAAGGACTGCCGGTAGATCGCCGCACCGTCGGTCTCGTAAGTGTAGGGCATCAGTGCCCTCCGACCAGGATGGAGGGATCGTTGACGATGTCATCACCGTTCAGGCCGCGCAGAGCGGGCTCATCGCGGGTCGATCCACCGCGGACGAGATCGAATCCGGCGCGGGTCGCAACAAGCGTCACAGCGGCGGCGCCGGAATGCGCGCAGCCCTTGGCGCAGCCGGAGACGTGAAGCCGCGTATCGGGTGCAATGCGCGGCGCGAGCGCGGCGGCGAGCGCGCGGGTATCGGCATGCGCCTCGCGGCAGCGCGGGGCGCCGCTACAGGCGATGACGCGTAGCGCGGGATCGTACGGCTCCGTGATGAGACCCGCTCCCTTCGGCATCGCACGCTTGCCCTCGCTCAGGACCATCCGCCATGGCGTCATGCGCAGGGCATGTCCGCAAGCCGCGAATTGATGCAGCGTTGAATGCAGCATCTGCCCGAACGCCACTCCGACCATGGCGCCCTGCGGATAATGTCCGGGCCGCAGCGTAGCCATCACCGGGGCCGGTTCGGTCTCGCCGCGCAAGGTCCCCGGCAATGCCGCACCGGAAGCGATGTGGGCCGCCATGCGCCCTCGCCCGCCGCTGATGCCGCCGGAGGCGATGAACCAGTTTGCGATCGCCAGTGCCGTGCTCACGGCGCCTCCGCGCCCGACCGAGCGGCCGAGCCTCGCACCATCGGCCCGCACCAGAAGCCGGCCGCTGCGATCGCGCTCAATGCGCACGTCGGCGGAATCGCCGGCCAGCACGCGCGAGGTCCCGTCATCGATCGCGAAGCCGAACTTTGTGGGCAATTTGAGCGCGCTGTCGGCAAGCGCCTCCTCGAGCTCGGCGGCGAGCGCCTGCGTGTCGTCGCCCTCGTTCCAGAACGGCGTCACCAGGATGTTGCGCCGGGATTCGATATCGACGTCGGGATCGAGCAGCGCCAGTCGCGCAAGGCCATCGAGCAGCGGGCCGTGGCTTTCGTCGCTGACACCTCTGATCTGGAGATTGGCGCGGCTCGTCACGTCGATGAGACCATTGCCGAAGCGTTCGGCCAGCTCGGCAAGGCCGGAAATCTGTGCCGCGTCAAGGCGTCCACCGAAAGGACGCACGCGCACCACGAGGCCGTCGCCCGATCGCATCGGCCTCAGCGCGCCGGGACACCAGCCCTTGATCGCGGAAGCGCTCATGACGCCTCCTTCAGCGCAGCGGCGATCGAATTGCGGCGTGTCCGCCAGAGCGAGGCCTCATGCAACCGCGTGAAGCACGTCTCCATTGCGACGAGCGCCGTCGGATTCTCGCGTGCCATGAACGCGCGGACATCATCGTTGCCGAGCGTCGCATCGTAGTAGAGATCGAATAGATGCGGCGGCACGGCGCCGGCAAGATGCGCGAAGGCGGCCATGTGCTCGAGCGTCGCGGTGATCTCGGCCGCGCCGCGAAAGCCGTGGCGCATCATGCCGGCGATCCAGGCCGGGTTCGCCGCGCGGGCCCGGACGACGCGCGAGATCTCTTCCGTCAGCGTGCGCGCATGCGGCTCCTCGGGGCGCGTTGTGTCGATGTGATAGAGCGATGGTCCTGCCGCGCCGAGATGTGCCGCAGCTGCGGCGACGCCGGCTTCATGCGCGGCATAGTCGGCAGCGAGCAGAAGATCGGTCTCCGGCAGATCCTGGACGTGAACGAAAGCATCCGCCGACGCGAGCCGCGCCTCGATGCCGGCACGATCGGGCTTGATCGCGCCATCCGCCGAGAACGCCCAGGACGATGCCGACAGCCAGGCTTCCCCGGCGGCATCACGCGTCTCGGGCGTGAAGGCATCAGGGATCGCCGACAGGCCAACGCCGTATTGTCCGGGCCGCGGCGCAAATACACGTGACGCGCGGTGGCGATAGGGATTCTCCTCGTCCTCCTCGTCGCGGCCTGCGAGTGCCTCGGACGCGGCCTCGAACAATTGCGCCAGCCCCGAAAAGACATCGCGGAACAAGCCGGACACGCGCAGTGTTACGTCGATGCGGGGACGGCCGAGCTCGGCCGGCGCGATGATGTCGTAACCGGTGACGCGGCCGGAGGCGTGGTCCCAGCGCGGCGCGAGGCCTGCCAGATGCAGGGCCATCGCGAACTCCTCGCCTGCGGTGCGCATCGTCGCCGAACCCCAGAGATCGACCACGAGCCCCTTCGGCCAGTCGCCATGATCCTGCAAGTGACGGCGCAGCAGCTCTTCGGCGAGCTTGATGCCTTGCGCATGGGCCGACGGCGTCGGCACCGCGCGTGGATCGACGGCGAAGAGATTGCGCCCGGTGGGCAGCACGTCCTGGCGCCCACGATAGGGTGAGCCCGACGGCCCCGGCGCAACGCGCTTGCCTGCAAGCGCCGCCTGCAGCGCCTCGCGCTCCGCTTCGCCGCAGGCGCCGCGCCCGAACACGTGCAGGCCGTCGCCGAACTGGCTTTCCTTGAGATCGCAGACGAAGCGATCGATCCGCGGAATGGCTTCGGCTGGTGCGGCCGATGCATCGAGGCCGAGATCGTCTTCGAGACCCGCCGCGCGTGCCTCGTCGCGGATCGCTGAGATCAGACGCTGGCGGCGCGCGGGATCGAGACCATCGGCAGTCGAGTATTCATCGAGCAGACGTTCGAGCCGGCGCAGGCCTTCCGGCACCGCGGATGCCGCCAGCGGTGGCGGCAGGTGGCCGATCGTGACGGCAGCGATGCGCCGCTTGGCCTGCGCGGCCTCGCCGGGATCATTGACGATGAAGGGATAGATGACGGGGAGATCGCCGATCAGAGCCTCGGGCCAGCATGCCTGCGACAGCGCCACGGATTTGCCGGGCAGCCATTCCAGCGTGCCATGTGCGCCCATGTGCACGACGGCGTCACAGCCCTGCTCCCGAAGCCAGAGATAGAATGCGACATAGGCATGGCGCGGCGTGCGGGCAAGATCGTGATAGTCGGCATCGCGCGTCGTTGCATCGCCGCGCTCGGGCTGGACCGCGATGATCGACGCGCCGCAAGCGATCGCGGCAAAATGAAACGCGCCGTCGCGACAGCTCGGATCATCCTCCGGCGCGCCCCAGGCTTGCGCGAGATCATCCCGCAGTGCTTGCGGCAGGCGCGAGAGCGCCGCGCGGTAATCGGCAACACTCCAGGTCAGTTGCTGCCTCAGCAGCGTCTCGCCGAGCGCATCGACCGGCGCAACATCGAAGCCGACCTCCGCAAGATCAGACAGCAATGCCTCGACTGAGGACAGCGCATCGAGACCGACCGCATGCGCGACCTGGTGCGGGCGTCCCGGATAGTTCGAGAGCACGATCGCCAGCTGCTTCTCGCCAGCCGGCGTCTCCGCGAGCCGCCGCCAGGCGGCAACGCGTGCGGCGACGACCTGCACCCGCTCCTCATCCGCGTGATGGGCGAGATGCGAGAATTGCAGATCGGGATCGCGCATCCCAGCGGATTTGAAGCTCACCACGCCCGCGAACAGGCGGCCGTCGACCTCGGGCAGCACCACATGCATCGCGAGATCGCCGGGCGACAGGCCGCGCAGCGATTCCGCCCAGTCCTCACGCCGCGCCGTCGAGAGCGCAACCTGGAACACCGGGCATGATGCAGCATCGAACGGCGTCGTGCCGTCATCGCTCATTGCCGAGAACGCCGTCGCATTGACGATCGCGACCGGAGGATCCTGCGCGAGATGCGCGCGCAGCCAATCGGCAACGCCCGCGGCCTTCAGCGAGGTGACGAAGACACCATAGGCATCAAAGCCCTTTTCGCGCAGCGCGGCGATCAAGGCATCGACCGGGCCGGCGTCCGCAGCGGTGAGATAGGAGCGATAGAACGTCACCAGCGCGCGGGACTTCCCCTCGCCGCCCACCGGCGCAGCAATGACGCCACGCGCGGGATCGTAGAACCCCATCTCAGGCACGGTCATCTCGCCGGCGACTGGCCCGGCATAGAGGCCCGAGGCCAGCGCGAGCTGCGCGATCGCAGCTTGCGCGGCGACCGGGCCGCCGGTGTCGCAGAGCACCTTGAGCCGGCGCAGCGTCGAGACCGGCAAGGTCGAATACGCGTCCAGCCGCGTATCGTCGCGGCCATCGGCCGGCAGCACGGCCAGCACGATGTTACGGTCCTTGGCAAGTTGCCGGAGCGCCGCGAGACCATACGGCCAGTAGGACTCACCGCCAATCAACCGCACCAGGATGCCGCGCGCATAGGAGAGCGTGCGCTCGATATAGGTGTCGACCGAAAGCGGATGACGCAGCTCCGCAAGATTGGCGAGCCGCAGCGACGGCAGGCTGTCGCGGCCGCGCCGCCAACCGGCCGCGAACGCGGCAAGATCGGAATCCGAATACGAGAGCACCACGAGATCGGCCGGGTCCTGGCCGATGTCCCTTGGCGTCGCGGTCTCCTCGAGACCGCGGCTCTCGCGGAAGACGACGTGCATCAGATGCCAGATCCTGAAAGACCAAGTCCTGACCTGATCGCGGCCTCGTCGATATCACCGTGCTCGCCGATCACGACGAGCTTTGATTGCCGTACGCCGGCAGCCCAGGGCTTGTCGAACTGGTGGCGCACGCGCTCGCCGACCGCTTGCAGCAACAGGCGCATCGGCTTGCCCGCGACCGCGATATAGCCTTTCGCACGCAGCACGTTCTGCTCGCGCGCCAGGCGCTGGACGGAGGCGACCAGCGCTTCGACATTAGACACTTCCGGAAGATCGATCACGACGGAGGCAAAATCGTCATGCTCGTGCTCGTCCTCGCCATCGTGATGCGACGGACGCGCAGCAAGATCGTTCTCCGCGGCAGCGCCGAGGCCGAGGATGACGCGCGCATCGATCGCGCCGTCGGTGACGGGGAGCATCGGCACGCGGCGCGGCATCTCGGCCGTGATCGCCGCCTTGGCGGCTTCGATACCCGCGGCGCCCGCAAGATCGGCCTTGGTCAACAGCACGATGTCGGCACAGGCGATCTGGTCCTCGAACACTTCCGACAGCGGCGTCTCGTGATCGAGATTGTCGTCCGCCGCGCGCTGCGCTTCGACCGCAGCCGGATCCGGCGCGAAGCGGCCGGCAGCGACGGCTTCGGCATCGGCCAGCGCGATCACACCGTCGACCGTGATGCGCGAACGGATCTCCGGCCAATCGAATGCCTTCAACAGCGGCTTTGGCAGCGCCAGGCCCGAGGTCTCGATCAGGATGTGATCGGGCCGCACTGGGCGCGCCAAGAGCTGCTCCATGGTCGGAATGAAATCGTCGGCGACAGTGCAGCAGATGCAGCCATTGGCGAGCTCGACGATGTTTTCCTCCGGGCAGTTGGCATCGGCGCACGACTTCAGGATCTCGCCATCGACGCCCTCGCTGCCGAACTCGTTGACGAGCACGGCGAGCTTCTTGCCGCCGGCATTGGCGAGCAGATGCTGGATCAATGTCGTCTTGCCGGAGCCGAGAAAACCCGTGACCACCGTAACAGGGACTTTTGCGAGCGAATTCATTCGGCGGCCTCCGGCACGACGGCAATGGGGGGAATGCGGGCAAGCGATTGCTTGCGGAAGATTTCGGGACGGCTGCGCCAGGGCACGAGGCCATCAGGCGCGGCCGCATAGGCCGCAGCGCCCGCGATCACGTCGCGCGCATTGGCATCCGACAGGCGGCCATAGACATAGGACCAGCGGCCGGGCGCGCTGAGCGCGACCGAGCAGCCCTGGCTGCAGGCCGACAGGCATTCGACGGGAACTACGCTCACGCCGTCGGGCACGCCGGCGTCCAGGATCGCACCGTGCAACCGCTTGCCGGGCGTCGTCTCGCCCTCGCCAAGCGTCTCGCCGGCACGGCAGGTAATGCAGACGTGAAGTGTGACCGTCATCGCCTCTTCCAGAATAAACAGCGGGAGGCGAAGAGGCGCACGAACCACTTTCCAGGGGCCCGTTTCCCCGTCGCGGAACACCCCGTCCGCCGGTCCAAAATCGTCCGCGCTGGCAGGTCTCCCGGCTTGCGGAGCAGGGTCTTGCCCTTCGATCCCCGCCTTCCCGATCCCGTTAGGGATCAGTGGCTTCGGGCATCTCTCCGGTCACGGTCGCGGGGGCGGCTGCATTTTGGACCCAAATCTTGCCGATTCGGACCCTATCGCATTCCCTCTTCGCCTGTCATAGGACAGGAACCAACGCGGGCCCACCATTTGCCGCTGGCCGCCACTTGTCAAGCCGAAGGACTGGTACGATGACGCCTGAACCGGAGACCCAAACGGGCGAGGAAACCGACGCCCGCCACGCTGCGAAAATGGCGAAGAAGAAGGCCGCCCGCGACAAGATCATGGCGACCAAGAGCGGCGAAAAAGGCCTCATCATCGTCCACACCGGCGCCGGCAAGGGCAAGTCGTCCTCCGCCTTCGGCATGATCGTCCGCTGCGTCGCCCATGGCTTCCCCTGCGCGGTCGTGCAGTTCATCAAGGGCGCCTGGGATACCGGCGAGCGGCGCCTGCTCACCGGCCATTTCGGCGATCTCTGCCAGTTCCACGCAATGGGCGAAGGTTTTACCTGGGAAACGCAGGACCGCGCCCGCGACATCGCCGCCGCGCGCGCCGGCTGGGAGAAGGCCAAGGAGCTGATATCAGATCCCAACCTGCGCATGGTCGTGCTCGACGAGATCAACATTGCGCTGCGCTACGACTATCTCGATATCGCCGAGGTCGTCGAATTCCTCACCACGCAGAAGCCGCCGATGACGCATGTCGTCCTCACCGGGCGAAACGCCAAGGACGAACTGATCGAGATCGCCGACCTCGTCACCGAGATGACGCTGGTCAAACATCCCTTCCGCTCCGGCATCAAAGCGCAAGCCGGCGTCGAATTCTGAGACCATCTCGCTATGGCGCGCGCGCTGATGATCCAAGGGGCCGGCTCGGACGTGGGCAAGTCGCTCATCGTTGCCGGCCTGGCGCGCGCCTTCACGCGACGTGGCCTGCGCGTGCTCCCGTTCAAGCCGCAGAACATGTCGAACAATGCGGCCGTCACCGTTGACGGCGGCGAGATCGGCCGCGCCCAGGCGCTGCAGGCGCTCGCCGCCGGCGTCGAGCCGCACACCGACATGAACCCGGTGCTGCTCAAGCCCGAGACCGATGTCGGCGCGCAGGTCATCGTCCACGGCAAGCGCATCGCAACCGCCCGTGCACGTGACTATGCGGCGATGAAACCTTCGCTGATGGGCGCCGTGCTGGAGAGCTTTGAGCGGCTGAAGGCACGCGCCGATCTCGTGCTGGTCGAGGGCGCGGGCAGCCCGGCCGAAGTGAACCTGCGCAAGGCCGACATCGCCAATATGGGTTTTGCGCGCAAGGCAGACGTGCCCGTCGTGCTCGTCGGCGACATCGACCGCGGCGGCGTCATCGCCCAGCTCGTCGGCATCAAGGCGGTGATCGATCCCGATGATGCCGCGATGATCCAGGGTTTTGTCATCAACAAGTTCCGCGGCGATCCCACGCTGTTCGACGACGGCTACAGGCTGATCGAAGCGAGGACTGCGTGGCGCGGCCTCGGCGTGCTGCCCTGGTTCGCGCGCGCCGGCGAGCTGCCGGCCGAGGACGCGCTGGGCCTGCGCGATGCGCGAAAGCCGGGCCAATGCAAGATCGCCTGTCTCGCGTTATCGCGGATCGCCAATTTCGACGATCTCGATCCGCTCAAGCTCGAACCGGGCGTCGATCTCGTCATGGTGCGTCCGGGCGAAGCAATTCCTGGCGATGTCAGGCTCGTCATCATCCCCGGCTCAAAATCCACCCGCGGCGATCTCGCCTTTTTGCGGGCGCAGGGCTGGGACATCGATCTGCTCGCACATCACCGCCGGGGCGGCCATGTGCTCGGCCTCTGCGGTGGCTATCAGATGCTCGGACATGAAGTCGCTGATCCCGATGGCATCGAGGGCCCTGCGGGCGACACGCCGGGCCTCGGGCTGCTGGACGTGACAACGGTGATGAGCCCGCAGAAGACGTTGACGCGGGTCGCGGCCGTGCATGCCGCCACGGATCAGCCGATCGAGGCCTACGAGATCCACATCGGCCGCACCGATGGGCCCGACCGTGCGCGGCCGTTTGCGAAACTGAACGGCGAGCCGGAAGGCGCGATCTCGCGCGATGGCCGCGTGCAGGGCAGCTATTTGCACGGCCTGTTCACGTCGGATGATTTCCGCAAGGCGTTCTTGGCAAAACTCGATATTCCCGCAGGCGACGAGCCCTATCACGCCAGGGTCGAGAACGCGCTCGATGCCCTCGCCGATCACATCGAAAAGCATCTCGATGTCGAAGGATTGCTCGCGCTAGCGCGTTAGCACCTCGGCAAGGCGCATCCATTCGGATTCGCTGCCGGGAAGTCCGAGGCGCAGCCATGCCGGCTCTCTCGCAAAGACGCGCGACCAGATTTGGCGACGCGCGAGTTTTTCCTGCGCGGCGCGCGCGTCAGGCGTTCCATAAAGACGAAACAAGGGCGTGCCGCCGACAAGCGTCCAGCCTTGCGACTGCGCCATGGCGTCGAGGCGAGCACAGTCGCGTGCGAGCCGCGCTGACGTAGCCTCGGCCCAGGCATCATCGCGCAAGGCGCGGCAGCCAATCGCGATCGCTGCCCCCGAGACCGGCCATGGACCCGACATCGATGCAAGCTTGCCAATATCGGCCGCATTGCCGAGCGCGAACCCAAGCCGCAGCCCGGCAAGGCCATAGAACTTTCCGAAAGAGCGCAGCACCAACAGTCCCGGCCGATCTGCCTGCGAAGCAAGCGACAGCTGCGGAACGGCGTCGGCAAAGCTCTCGTCGATCACGAGACGGCCGACGCGCGGCAGCAATGCCAGCAAGTCCTTCGGCGTATGGCGGCGGCCATCGGGATTGTTGGGATTGACGATGATCGCGAGGTCTGCGCCGGCCAGCGCGTCGAGCCCCGAGACCTCCTGGACATCCCAGCCCGCAGCCGACAGGACCCCGGCATATTCATTGTAGGTCGGCGCGAGGATGCGCGCGCGACCGGCTGGCGCCAGTTGCGGCAGCAATTGAATGGCGGCCTGTGCACCGCCCATCGCTGTAACAGGTGCGCTCGTGCGATAGGCGTGCTGCGCGGCTTGAAGCAAGGCATCGACCTCGGCGCGCGAGGGCAACGCGCTCCAGGCGCGCGGGCTTACCTCGCCCATGGGATAAGGCAGGCGGTTGATCCCTGTCGAGAGGTCGATCCAATCCTCAGCGCGTCCGCCAAAACGCTGCTGGGCCTGATCGAGATTTCCACCGTGCTCGCGCATGCCCCGTTGTTTCACGCGAAGGCCAGGATCGCAAGCACCCCCGCGAGAAGCAGCATGGACCTGCGATAGACCGCCAATCCGTGATTGATGTCCGCAGCGAGCGGATCGCGCGCGTCTTCGTTGAGCCAGGGCTCGTTCGTGATGCTGCCGTGATAGATGCGCGGACCGCTGAGGCGCACGCCGAGCGCCCCGCCATGGCCGCTTCCGGCCAGCCGGCGTTCGGCGAGCGATGGCGGCCCGCATCGCGGCTCATGCACGCCAGCGCCTCCGATCGCCAAGGCGCCAGCAACACGAATAGAAATCCGGTCAGGCGCGCCGGAATGAAGTTGGCGATATCGTCGATGCGCGCCGCGGCCCAGCCGAAAGTTTCGTGTCGCTCGCTGCGATGGCCGATCATGGAGTCGAGCGTGTTGATGGCCTTGTAGCCGAGGATGCCGGGCAAGCCGAACAGCGCGCCCCAAAACACGGGCGCCACGATGCCGTCGGAGGCGTTCTCGGCAAGGCTCTCGATCGCCGCGCGCGCGATGCCGGGCTCATCGAGCGCCGCGGGATCACGGCCGACGATACGCGAGACCGCGTCGCGCGCAGCGGTGATGTCGCCGGCCTGCAAGGGATTTGCGACCGCCGCGACATGATCGTGCAGCGAGCGCAGCGCGACCAGCGGCCAGGCCAGGACGCCGACCAACACGATCTGGATCCAGCCCGAGGGAAGCAAGGACTGAAGCATCCAGCCGACCGCAACGGAGAGCGCGATCACCACGAGCGCGCCGGCAATGCCCGCGCCGCGGCGAAGCGCCGGCGGATCAGACGCGCGATTCCAGGCGGCATCGATGGCGCCGATCAGCCGCCCCAGCCAGGTCACGGGGTGGCCGATCCGCGCGAACAGCCACGACGGCCAGCCCAAGAGAGCATCCACCGCCATCGCCACCACCATCGCGCCCGCAAAGCCCACGCCTGCCTCCTGTCCCGCCCCTGTTGCGCAAAGCGAAGGCAGAGCGCAAGCCCCTACAGGCCTGATTTCGGCTTTGTCTTTGGCCGTGTTTGGTGATTAGTCAGGGCTGATAGGAGACCTTCATGGCCGTCATCTTGATCACGGGCGGAGCGCGATCGGGCAAGAGCACGCGTGCGGAAACACGCGCGAAGGCCTTTTCCGGCCGGCCCGTCTATATCGCGACGGCCGAGGCGCTCGATGCCGAAATGGAGGCGCGCATCGCCAGGCATCGCGCTCGCCGCGGAACCGACTGGCTCGAACGCGAAGTGCCGCTTGATCTCGTGCAGGTGCTGGTCGCAAGCGATGGCGGCGGCGCACGGCTGGTGGACTGCCTGACACTCTGGCTCTCCAACCTGATGCATGCGGAGCGCGACTGGGAGAGCGAGGTAAAGGAGCTTGCCGCCACCCTGCTTCATCTCAAGAGCCCGGTCGTGCTCGTCACCAACGAGGTCGGTCTCGGCATCGTACCTGACAACGCCCTGGCACGCAGCTTTCGCGACGCCGCCGGAATCATGAATCAGATCATTGCTGGTGTCGCGGACGAGGTCGAGTTCGTCGTCGCCGGCCTGCCGATGAAATTGAAATGATGCCGCGCGCCGAACTTTTGAAAGACGTCGTCGCCGATCTCAGGATGGCGGCATCGTTCGTCACGATCCTCCCGGTAGCATCGTCGAAGCCCGCAGGCGACGGCGCCATCGCGCGTGCAACCTGGGCCCTGCCCGTCGCGGGACTGCTGGTCGGCCTTGCCGGCGCGTTGGTCTATAAGATCGCCAGCCGGTTCGGACTGACACCAAACCTTGCCGCCCTGCTCGCGCTGGCCGCGACCGCCCTCATCACCGGCGCGCTGCACGAGGACGGACTTGCCGATACCGCCGATGGGCTGGGCGGCGGCCGGACGCGCGAGCGCAAGCTCGAGATCATGCGCGACAGCCGGATCGGGACGTACGGCGTCTGCGCGCTGATCCTGTCGTTCGGCCTGCGCTGGAGTGCGCTCGCCACGATCGCCAATCCGTGGGCGGTCACGTTGGCGCTGTGCGCGGCGCACATCGCTGCCCGCGCCGGCGTGCCGGCCTTCATGTCGCTGGTCCCTCCGGCGCGGCCGGATGGGCTTTCGGCGAGCGCGGGGCCACCGCCGGGCCGCAGTGTCGCCATCGCCTTCGCACTTGGGACGCTCGCTCTCGCCCTCGCGCTCGGGCCGGGCAAGGCGCTGGTCGGCCTGATCCTGCTGTCGCTCGCCGGGTTCATGCTGGCGCGACTTGCCATCCGCCAGATCGGCGGGCAGACCGGCGACATCCTCGGCGCGTTCGAGCAGCTCGGTGAGATCCTGATCCTGCTGGTCGCAGCAGCCTTCCAGATGGGACGCTGACCTCATGGTCGAGTTCGACGATACCTTCCGTCAGCATTTACGCGAGCTGTTTGTGTGGCGCCGCGACGTGCGCCGCTTCCGCAGCGATCCGCTGCCGGAGGGGGCCATCACGCGACTGATCGAGACCGCCTGCCTGTCGCCGTCGGTTGGGCTCAGCCAGCCCTGGCGTTTCGTCACCGTCGACGATGCCGCACGGCGCCGTGCCGTAATCGACGATTTCAGGACATGCAATGCCGATGCGCTCAATTGCTACTCCGGAGAGCGCGCGGCGCGCTATGCGACGCTGAAACTGTCGGGCCTCGAACAGGCGCCTGGCCATCTCGCGGTGTTCGCGGACAAGGCCAGCGATATCGGCCACGGCCTCGGCCGCGCCACCATGCCGGAAACGACGGAATATTCCGTGGTCGCTGCGATCACCGCGATGTGGCTCTCAGCGCGTGCCGAGGGCATCGGTATCGGCTGGGTTTCGATCCTGACCCCCGCGCGCATTCACGCCGCTCTCGACGTGCCAAATTCCTGGAAGTTCATCGCCTATCTCTGCATCGGCTATCCGGAGGCCGAATGCGACCAGCCGGAGCTTGAGCAGGCGAAATGGGAGCACCGGCGCAGTGCGGACGAGTTCACGCTGCGGCGCTAGTAGCGACCAGCGCATCGAAACGCGCGATGCTTGAAGGTGAAGGTCAGGTCCGAAATCGCGACTCGTTGCGGCGTATGATTGCGATGCTAGCCCTCCGAAGCTTGCGAATGACCGTTCACATGCGCTTTTCATCAATTGTGGGCACCGGGCTTTCGCGCTAAGCATCAAGCTCGGGACAAAGCCATCGTGCAACGAATTCCATGACCGAGCGGTCTTTCGTTTCAGTGGAGGTCGACCGCCGCGGCTTCATTCGCCTTGCCGGCGCGACCGCCGCGGGATGGCTCGCGCTCGGCGCGACGTCGGATCGCATGCGAATTGTCGCCTCGCTGACCGCATTGCCGCTCGACGAAGAGCTGACCAGACGGAGTATGATCGACGCCGCGACATCCCGCCTGGGCGGCCTCATCGTCGGCTTGAGACAGCGAGGCTGGGTCGAAGGCGTCAACTTCCGCCTCGAGGTCCGCTCGACCTTCGGCGCACCGGACAGACTGGAGACGGCGGTTCAGGAGCTGCTCGACCTCAAGCCGGACGTGATCCTGACCGGCTCGACGATCGAAACCGCGGCCGTCTTTGCAGCCACCAAGACCATTCCGATCGTTTTCGCCACCGCCAACGATCCCGTCGGCAACGGCTTCGTCGAAAGCCTCGCGCACCCCGGCGGCAACGTCACCGGCTTTACCAACAGCACCGCCGAGATGGGCGGCAAATGGCTTCAGCTGATCCGCGAGGCCGTGCCTGATGTCGCGCGTGTCGGCATCCTGTTCAACCCGGCGACCACCCCGCGCGGCGGGCGTTTCTTCCTCGAATCGATCGAGCAGGAAGCCGCGGCGTCCGGCGTATCCGCGATCCCCGCGCCCGTCAACGCACCGGCGGAGATCGATGACACCATCAGGCGTTTTTCCGACCCGCCCAAGGCGGCGATGGTTGCGCTCGTTGACAGCTTTCTCGTGGTGAACCGGAAAGCGGTCGTCACGGCGGCGGCGAACCATCGCGTGCCCACGATCTATCCGTTCCATTATTTCATGGATGCGGGCGGGCTGATGAGCTACGGGCCGACACTCGAAGTGCGCTCGGCCGATTATGTCGATCTCATCCTGCGCGGCACCAAGGCCGGCGATCTGCCGGTGCAATCGCCGCGGAAATACGAGCTGCTGATCAACCGCACGGTCGCCCGCACACTGGGACTGACGATACCATTCACGCTGCTCGCCCGCGCCGACGAGATCCGCGAGTGAACGAGGCGGTCGACCAGGGACAGTTGCGGACGCCTCCCGGCCGGCTGTTCAGAAAATATCTCTACTCGATCGTCGCCCTCGCCTTTGCCGCGCTTGCCATCAACACCGGCTTCGACGTCTGGTTCTCCTATCGCGAGCAGAAGCAGCTGCTGGCGGCAACCCAGCGCGAGCAGGCGGCATCCGCGGCCATTCAGATCGGCCAGTTCATCGGCCAGATCGAGAGCCAGATCAGATGGCTCTCGCGCCTGCCCCCGGAGCTGTCGACCAACGAGGACGAGCGGCTGAACGCCATCCGTCTCCTGCGTCTCTCGCCTGCGATCGCGGAAATCGCCGAGCTCGATCTCGCAGGGCCGCGAGCAGGTGCGCGTATCGCGCCGCGTCGCCGACAGGATCGGCAGCAAGGACGACCTCTCCGCTTCGCCCGCCTTCCGCGGCGCCATTGAAAGCCGGGCCTATTACGGACCCGTCTACTTCTTCGGCGATACCGAGCCGTTCATGACGCTCGCGACGCGCGGCACCGGCCGCGCTCCCGACGTGATCGTTGCCGAGGTCAATCTGCGCTTCATCTGGGATCTCGTCGCCGGGATCAGGGTCGGCAACACCGGCAAAGCCTATGTGGTCGACCGCATGGGTGTGTTGATCGCGCATCCTGACCTGTGGCGGGCGCTGCAGCGCAGTGATCTCTCCGGCCACGCCGATGTCCGTGCTGCGCTCGACGGCGTCGGCCCACCCTCGGGCGGCCTGGTCAAGGAGGATCTGTCCGGCCAACGCGTGCTGTCGACCTATGCGACGGTACCCTCGCTCGGCTGGCTGGTGTTCGTCGAGCTGCCGCTCACCGAAGCCTACGCGCCGATCTACGCTTCGATCGGCCGCTCGACGTTTCTCCTGGTCATCCTGCTGGCCTTCGCAGTCCTCGTGTCGCTGTGGCTCAGCCGGCGCATGAGCGTGCCGATCCAGATCCTGACGCAGGGCGCGCGGCGGATCGGCAGCGGCGATCTCGGCCAGCGGCTCGCGATCAAGACCGGTGACGAGCTCGAAGCGCTCGGCGACCAGTTCAACCGTATGGCCGCGCACTTGCGCGAATCCTACGCGACGCTCGAGCGCAAGGTGATCGAGCGCACCTCCGAGCTCGAAAAGGCACGCGACCATGCTCTTGCCGAGCACGATGCCGCCGAACGCGCGCGCAGCGCGGCGGTGGCGGCCAACGAGACCAAGTCGCGCTTCCTTGCCGTCGTCAGCCACGAGCTGCGCACGCCGCTGAACGGCGTCATGGGCGTGCTGCAATTGCTGGACGACGGCAGCCTCAGCGAGGTGCAATGCCGCCACCTCGCCACTGCGGCGGCGTCAGGCGAAACGCTGATCGCGCTGGTCGACGCCGTGCTGGAATATGCCCGCCTGGAGGCCGCTACCGAAATGCTGGAGACGCGCGACTTCCGTCTCGACCAGCTCATCGAGGCCGCCGCCGACCTGATGCGTCCGCAGGCCTTCGACAAGGGGCTGACCTTCGACCTCGCCTGCCATGCGACGGTCAACACGTCCGTGCACGGCGATCCTGTCAGGCTCAATCGCATCCTGCTCAATCTGATCGGCAACGCGATCAAGTTCACGGCAAGCGGCGGGATCGGCTTGAGCGCGGCGGCCGAGCGGCGCGACGATCATGTCCTGCTGCGTATTGCCGTTCGCGACACCGGCATCGGCATCGCGCGCGGCCTGCACGAGCGGATTTTTGAGGATTTCGTCCAGGCCGACGACAGCATCGCGCGGCGGTTCGGCGGCACCGGCCTCGGCCTTGCGATCGCGCGGCGCCTCACCCGCCTGATGCGCGGCGAGCTGACGGTTGAGAGCGCGCCGGGCGCGGGCAGCACTTTCACGCTTGAAGTGCCGATTGGCCTCGCCGGAAACGGCGGCGCGCCGGGCGCACTGCCGCCGCCGTCGCACCAGCTCCGCGTGCTGCTGGTCGACGACGATCCCGTCAATTGCGAGGTCGGCGAAGCCATGCTGAACCGGCTCGGCCATAGCCCCATGATCGCCACGAACGGCGCCTCGGCCGTCGCACTCGCCCGCGATCAGGCGTTCGACGTCATCCTGATGGACCTGCACATGCCCGACATGGACGGCGTGGAGGCGGCGTCGCGGATCGGCAAGCTCGGTCTGCCGAAGATGCCGCGCATCATCGCCGTGACCGCCGACGTGTCCAGCAGCGCCCGCGAACGGCTCGCCGGCGCCGACATCGCCAAGGTCGTCAGCAAGCCGATCCTGATCAACGCGCTGCGCGAGGCGATCGAGGATGATCCGGCGCTGGAGACGACCGCAACACAGCTTGCGGCCGGCGCGTTGATCGATCGGCATTTCTCGACGACCAGAAAGAACTTTTGGGCCCGGCGCAAATCGAAAAGCTCCACCACTTGCTGGAAACGACGAGCGCAAAGCTGATCGAGGACATAGACAGAGCAGCGACGGCCGGCGATTCCAAGCGGCTGGCGCGATCCGCGCATCAACTCGGCAGTGCCGCCGGCGCGCTCGGACTCGTTCGCCTGTTCGAGCACTGCCGCGACGTCGAGCTGGCGGCGCCCTCAATGTCCCTGCCCGAGTGCGAGGACGCTGCCCGCGAACTCGCCGCGCTTCGAGAGGCGTCGATGCGCGCGCTGAACGATCTGCTCCGGCCGGCCGAGCAGCATTCGGGGAGCTAGCCGACCCCCGGGTCGACTGATCCCGAGTCATCAATCTGACCCTACCTCAGTATGGTCACGTCATACCCGCGCACAATGGCGACAACCAACTACGTCGTGCTAGCTATGAACGCAGAGTGAAAAGCAACGGAACCGGCCCCGCGAGCCGGCAGTTGCAGGACAAGTCCGGCGGCGTAACGCCCGCCGGCCTTTCTCCTGATCGAACGGCGCGATGCCGCTCCAGTACTTGATGTCTACTGTCACAGTTGGCTGCAGAGAGTACGCCATGAGAAACATCGCCGATCTCCTCGTGCGGTTTTGGCAAGGGAGCCAGCCCGCTTCCGATACTCAGGTTGCGGCTGTGGCCGAAAATCGAGATCGATCCAGCATGGCCGATTTTGTCCGCATCCTGCAGGCCTACGATCAGGATCAGTGGGGCGACCGCATCCGTTGACCACGACAGCTGAATTGCACATTGACCTCTGCGAGTCCCGGGCGCGCACCGCTGACGATGGTACGGTCAGCTGGCCAAGCTAGATCAATCTTACGATTCCAGTTGGTCCTTCAGCAGGTTGCCCGGCCGGCAAGGTGCCGCCGGCCGGGCCAACACGCCGCACAAGGGATCAACATCCTTCGTGTGGGGCCTGTGAACATTGCGCTGTCATGAGCCGGGCGTTTTAACGACGAGCTTTATGTTGAGCAGGTTGACGCCTTTGAATGGGTTCGGCGCGCTTTCGATTGTTCCCGTACCCGTGGCGTTCGCATAAGCACCTGTGCCCGACAGGATCGTGTACTCGCCCGTTGATTTGCCGTCTTTGGCCGAGCCGGTGTAGCGCGCGGTAATCGAGCCTTCCTCGAACGTGTAAGTGCTATAGCCGAAGAAGGGGCCCGACCCTTTGAGCAAATCCGAAGTGTTGACGAACTCCTTCACGCCGATACGGCCATCGCTGAAGACGGCGACTCCAAAGAATTTACCGGACACAACCGTCTGTCCTTCGACGTTTGCGGCCTCTATGACCTTGAGGTCGATCGGCTTTGTGACCAGCTTGAACTCGAGCACCCGCTCGCCGGCTACGGCGGTTGACGCCGCGACGGTCAATGCCACGCCAGAAAGGAAAAAGGTGAGAGACTTCCGCATGGGCTCCTCCTGCGCTTGTTGAAATCAAGTCGAGAAGGCCGGCGAGCTACACATCATGCCGCCGCTATTCGCAGCGGCACGAAGAGAGCCCTCGGCGACGCCCCGGCAGCGGCTGACGCTCTCTGGTCCTAAGCGCGAAGTCGGGACGCAAGTATGAGTCCCCAGCGATCGGAAGAAAGTTCAGCTTTCCGTCACGGTATAATGGTATCCGGTCACCTAGCCTCCGCACGTCTGCGTCCGCCGGCTTCGTTCTCGTCGCGGCCAAAACGTTCGACCAGAAAATCGATGAACAGCCGCACCTTCACCGACAAATGCCGCGTCGGCGGATAGACCGCATAGAGCGCGAGTGGCGGCGCGAAATAATTGTCCAGCACCGTCTGCAGCTCCCCCTTCCGCAAGGCATCGACGGCGACGAACTCGGGCAGCAGCGCGAGCCCCCTGCCCTTGATCGCAACGTCGCGCAGCACCTCGGCGTTGTTGACGCAGAGCGACCAGGCCGGCTGGATCCAGTGATCGCCGTCCGCGCCGGTCAGCTTCCACTGATTGCCGGTGAGCAGGAAACCGTAGGTCAGCGAGGCGTGCTCGCGCAGATCCTGCGGATGCTTTGGCGTGCCGTGACGCGCAAGATAATCCGGCGAAGCGCAGATCATGCGCGCGATCGGCATGATCTTGCGCGCGATCAGGCTGGAGGATTCCAGCTCCGCGATCCGCAAAGTGACATCGAAGCCGTCCTGGACGGGATCGAGCAGATCGTCGCTGAGCACGATCTGGAGCTGAAGCTCGGGATAGCGCGCCATGAAATCGGCAAGCACGGGACCTAACCGCATGGTGCCGAACGACATCGGCGCGTTGACGCGGAGCAGCCCCCGCGGAGCCGATTGAGCCTGCGTCACCGCCTGGTCGGCAGCCTCGATCTCCGAGAGGATCACGACCGCGCGCTCGAAATAGCGCTGGCCATTCTCGGTCGGGCTCGCGTGCCGCGTGGTCCGGTTCAGAAGCTGGACGCCGAGGCTCTCCTCGAGGTCGGCGATGTATTTGCTGATCGCCGAGCGCGACAGCCGCAACTGCCGGCCGGCTTCGGCAAAGCTGCCGCTCTCGACCACTTTTACGAAGGCCCGGAGGCTGCCGAGCTTATCCAAGAGCCGGCCCCAGCGATTGTTTCCAAATCATAGACATAGCCGTCATATTTGCATGGATTGTCCCCAATCCAAAGCGGAACGATATTTCCGGCCAGAGCAAGACCGCTCCCCGAATTTTGGAGGACGACAATGTCTGGACTGCACCATGTCACCGCGATCGCCGGCGACCCCATCCGCAATTTTGGCTTTTACACCCGGGACCTCGGCCTGCGCTTCGTCAAGAAGACGGTCAATTTCGACGATCCCGGCACCTACCACTTCTATTATGGCGACGAGACCGGCCGGCCCGGAACCATCCTGACCTTCTTCCCATGGGCGGGCGTTCGGCAGGCCGTCGCGGCGTCGGCGAAACCCATCAGACCGCCTTCCGGGTGCCGCAGCGCTCGCTTGGGTATTGGACGCAGCGCTTTACCGAGAAGGGCATTCGTTACGAGGCGCTGGAGAAGCGGTTTGGCGAGTCCGTGCTGCCGTTCACCGACCCTGATGGCATGGCGCTCGCGCTGGTTGGCATCCCCGGTGCCGAGAACGAACCCGGCTGGAGCAATGGCGAGGTGCCGGCCGAGCATGCGATCCGCGGCTTCCACGGCGTGACGCTGCTGCTCGACAGCGCGGCGAAGACAGCCGCGGTTCTCACCGACGTGCTCGGCTTCAAGGAGACCGGACGCGAGGGCTCGGTGATCCGCTTCAAGGCGCCGGGCGATGCCGAAGGCAGCGTCGTCGACATCTACGAAGCCAAGGGCTTTTTGCGCGGGCATCAGGGCGGCGGCTCTGTCCATCACATCGCCTTCCGTGCAGCCGACGACGCCGAGCAGGGCAAGATGGCCGAGAGGCTCGTGAACAATCACGGCCTGCACCCGACCGAGCAGAGGGACCGCAACTACTTCCGCTCGATCTACTTCCGCGAACCCGGCGGCGTGCTGTTCGAGATCGCGACCGACATCCCCGGCTTTGCCGTCGACGAACCCGTCGCGACCTTGGGACGCGACCTGAAGCTGCCGAGCTTCCTCGAACAACACCGCAAGCAGATCGAGGGCGTGCTGCCGAACCTGGAAGAGACCGTGTCATGACCGAAAGTGCATTCATCCATCGCTTTGAGCCCGCGGCCAACGCGGGCTCCCCTCCTCTGCTGCTGCTGCACGGCACCGGCGGCGACGAGAACGACCTGCTCGGCCTCGGCCGCATGATCTCGCCCGGCTCCGCCCTGCTCTCGCCGCGCGGCCGCGTGCTCGAACACGGCATGCCGCGCTTCTTCCGCCGCCTCGCCGAGGGCGTGTTCGACGAGGACGATTTGCGCCGCCGCGCGAACGAACTCGGCGACTTCGTCACGGAGGCGCGGCAACGTTACAGCATCGCGGCGCCCGTCGCGGTCGGCTTCTCCAACGGTGCCAACATCGCCGCAGCGCTGTTGCTGCTGAAGCCGGAGGTGCTGGCAGGCGCGATCCTGTTGCGCGCCATGGTGCCACTGTCGGATCCTCCCAAGGCCGCGCTTGGCGGCAAGCCCGTTCTGCTCCTCTCGGGACAGGCCGATCCGATCGTGCCGGCGAGCAATTCAGCCCATCTCGCGGCTCTGCTCTCGCAAGCAGGTGCGAGCGTGACGCACAAGGTCCTGCCGGCAGGCCATCGATTGTCGCAAGCCGACGTGACGCTGGCCCGCGACTGGATCGGCAACATCGACGCCAAGGCAGCATGATCAAACAACGGCGCATCGTTTTCAAACGGTGCGCCGCCGCTTCAATCGAACCAGCCGCGCCGCTTGAACCAGATCAGCGGCAGCACGCCACTGGCAATGATCGCGAGCCAGGCCAGCGGATAGCCGAAGATCCAGTCCAGCTCGGGTATGTGCCTGAAGTTCATGCCCCAGATGCCGACCAGGATGGTCGGCGGCACGCCGACGACGGACACGATCGTCAGGATCTTGAACAGCTCGTTCTGCTGGATGTTGACGAAGCCGAGCACCGCATCGAGCAGCAGCTGGATCTTGTCGGACAGTCGCGTCTCGTAGTCACTGAGCGAAACGACGTCCTTCGACACCGCCTCGAGGCGCTTCTTCGACGCGGCCTTGATCCATTCGCTGCCGACATCGCCGGCAAACGAGGCGATGCGGCCGACGCCGAGCAGGACGTCGCGCGCCTTGGCCAGCCGATCGGCCAGCTCGCCGATGTTTTCCAGGGCCTCGCGCATCCTCCGGCTGGAGCGCACCGGCCGTTGGGTGCGAATCAGCCCGCCCTTGAAGACGCCCCGCGAGAGCCTGTCGACCTTGCCGCCGAGATGCTCGAGAACATCGGCGCCACGCTCGATCATGGCTTCGAGCAGGCTGGTGAACACGCACATGCCGTTCTCCAGGCTGTCGTCGGAGCCGATGCGCTTGCCGACGTCATCGAAGATCGGCAGCTCGGCGAAGCGCACCGTCACCAGCACGCGCGGGCCGATGACGAAATCCCACCGGCGTGATCTCCGCCTCGTTGTCCTCGGAGAGCCGGACCGCCGGCGAGCTGAGATAGAGGGTACCGTGGTCGAGGATCAGCCGGCTCGACGCCTCGATCGCGCTGAGGGACTCCTTGGACGGAATACATATCCTGAGCAGCCGTTCGACGAACTGCTTTTCCTCTTCAGTCGCGTTCAAGAGATCAGCCCAGATGACCTCCGAGGGCATTTCCGCGCCGATGCTCTGCCAATCGTCGGATGGCCATCTGTACAGCTTGAGCAAGAACCGAACTCCGTGGCCGCATCGTCATGCCGGATGCCGCATCCGGCCGTCATCCGCCCGGCTAACGCATGAGGGTTCCAAACGTTCAATGTCCTTGCGGCGGCAGCGCCCTCCTCATTGGCCTGGACAGTCCGGCTTTTCGGTTTACTTCTTCATTTTGCCACACACGCTTTGGTAGTATCGAGAAAAGTTATCCTTCCAAATAACTCGACAAAGGGGGGCGGACATCCGGCTGGTCCGGACTTAGTCAGCATGAAAAAATGTCCGTACCTCCTGCTCGGTCCGAAGCGGGCCGGCTTTACTCATCGACGGCGAGGCGAAGCCCTTCGACCCTTCCGCCTTTCGTGCCTGCCTCGCCGCCGCGCCCGGCTACTCGATGGGATTTGACGCGGCGATTCGCGACAAATCGATCGCTGATACGGCTTCCTTCCTGCAACGAAGCGTGCGGCCGTAGAAAGAGCGGCGTATTTGTTGCACTTCCGACAGGGCGTAACACGATGCTCGCATCGGGTCCGAGGGACGAAAGGCGCCGGATTCATGTTCTACGCTTTGCTGAGGCTCGGTCGATCGCATCGAAATCGGCCTCACTCAAGCGCCAACCGAGTGCATCGAGATTGGCCCTGGCGTGATGAGGCTTGGTCGCGCCGGGGATGGGAATCACGTGACTGTCGCGCGCCAACAGCCAGTTCAGGGCGACCTGGCTGATGCTGGCGTCGTGCGCGCCGGCAATATCGGCGAGACACGTCTGCAGCGCTTTCGTGTCCATGCTGTCCGACGGCTGCGTGAGGCGGCCGGACGCAAGCGGAAAATATGCTACGAGTGCCACATCGAGCTCACGGCAAGCTTCGAGCACGCCATTTGTTTCCGCTGCTCGTCGGAGCAGGCTGTAGCTGACCTGATTGGCGGCGAGCGGAACGCCTGCCCTTGCGAGGTGATCGGCGATGCGTCGCATCTGGTCCGCATTGAAATTTGCCACGCCGACCGCGCGTGCCTTGCCGGACTTCACCGCTTCGACCAAACCTTCGGCGAACACTCCCACGTCGATCAAGGGCAGCGGATAGTGAACATAGTAGAGATCGATTGTCTCGAGGCCCAGGCGCGCGAGTGAACCGTCAAGCGCGCTCATCAGGCGGCGCGGAGAGGTTCGGCCCGGAAAGGGAAGGAATTTCGATGCTATCACCGCGCGGGTGGGACCGGCGCGCAAGCAGTCCCCCACAACGCGCTCCGAGAAATAGATCTCAGCCGTGTCGATCATGCACGGGCCGGCATCATGAATGGTCCTGTATGTTTCCAACACGGCCCCACGATCGGCACGCTGCCATTTGTTCGTGCCGATGCCCAAGGGCAGCACATCGATGCCGGTTCGACCCAAAGGGCGCGTACCATGGCGCGTATCATGATCTGCCGGCATCGCTGGACCTCTCACAGAGCGACAGCGCCGTTGGCTGGCTATAGTGTGATGACGCGGGCGTTTCAAGGTACGCCGTCGACTACGGCCGCATCATCTTCCGCGGCTACGTCCGTATCAGGACGACGCAAGCCGGATCAGGCTGGTCTGCCACTATCAACGGAACAGCTTGACCGAGCATTTCTTTCAACAGGTTACATGGAAGAGTCCGATTCTCTTTGCGCGTGAGCGGTTGAACATCCGGATTGCCTCGGGTGTCGGCTTCAACACGACCTCGCAGCCCTTTCTTTCGAAATAGGCTTCAGCTTCCGGTGATAGGTGTACGTTGCCCATCTGACCCGAGCCGATGACGACCTGGTCGCACCCCTTCTCGAAGAGAAATTTTGCCTCATCTTTTGAAAGCACGTGCGAGGTACCATACAGCTTCTTTGATAGCTTCTTTTTCCGCTTCACAATTTCGCCGGAAAGGCGAACGACGACGTCGTGCTCATAAGTCTTTCCATCAATCGTGATCGCGCCAAATATGGTGTTGTCAATCTTCATCGTGGCCTCCTGATCAGAATCCTGCTCCAACACGCAGTATTGAGGCGCCTCGACGCCGGCATCATCCTCACTCAAGAACGTTCCAGTCTGCCGATCCGGATCGGGACGCGCCGCTGCCCCCAGCTGCCGGGGCGTGCCTCGAACAAGCCGGGGATTGCGGTGGAGCAAACACCGCAGCGGCCGTCGCCTGTGAGCCGCCAAGTCGTGATGTCATACCAATCTCGACCGATGATCCGCTCACCACAGCTCGGACAGTACGTGCTTTGGCCTCTCTCGTCATGGACATTCCCGGTGTAGACGAAATGCAGTCCCACCTTGCGCGCGATATCGCGAGCGGTCGTCAGCGTGAAGGCCGGCGTCTGGGGTAGATCCAGCATCTTGTAGTCAGGGTGGAAGGCGGTGAAATGTAAGGGCACGTCAGGTCCCAGCCTTGTCATCACCCATTCGCTCAGCTTTTTCACCTCGTCCGGGCTGTCATTGTGACCCGGGATCAGCAGCGTTGTGATTTCGAACCAGACATTCGTCCCGTACTTCAGATACTCGAGCGTCTCGAGGACGGCGCCGAGATGGCCGGTGCACAGCCGTTTGTAGAATGCCTCGGTGAACGCCTTGAGGTCGACATTGGCGGCGTCCATGAAAGTGTAGAGCTCCTCCCGCGCCGCCGCGTCAATGTAGCCCGCTGTGACCGCCACGTTCTTGATCCCGCGCCGGCGCGCCTCCCTTGCAACGTCCACGGCATATTCGAGGAAGACGACGGGGTCGTTATAGGTGTAGGCGATGGAGCGTGAGCCCGTGGCAATCGCGGCCTCGACAATATCTTCCGGCGAGGCTGCGTCCTGGAGCCGGTCGAGCGCTCGCGCTTTGGAGATGTCCCAGTTCTGGCAGAATTTGCACGTCAGGTTGCACCCGGCAGTACCAAACGACAGCACGGGAGTTCCGGGCAGATAGTGGTTCAGTGGCTTCTTCTCTATTGGATCGACACAGAAACCCGAGGAGCGGCCGTAGGTCGTGAGCACGATCCGGTCATCCTGCCGGCCACGCACGAAGCACAGGCCGCGCTGGCCTTCGTTGAGCCTGCAATAGCGCGGGCAGATGTCGCACTGGATGCGCCCGTCTTCGAGCCGGTGCCAGTAGCGGCCAGGAACGCCTTCCAAACGCTCGGGTTCGGTCACAGCATTCGTCCTGTGGATCGCTGAGCAAACCTCAGATCTTTGCCAACGGGCGTCCGAGCTGCCACGATGTCTGGCCAGGCACGAACGCTCGCGGACGTCGGCTCATTTTATGCCTGATGGGCGGAGATGGTAAGCCGAACCGTTGCGGCGCGCCAAAATACGGCGCCGATGTCGCAGTTGGGTCAATCGCGTCGCTTTTGGCCAGTTTACCGGATGTCTGCTTCTCCCCTGACAGCGGCGGAATAGCGGACATCCCCTAACCGCTGCTTGGGGCCAACATCAGACGTTAATGCCCGCTTTGGTGTGCAGCAGGTTAGTATCGGCAACGCTAAGGGTGCCGCTCAAGCGACGCGGCCTGTTGCATTCTCTCTCTGCCGATGAGTATCGGCAGAAAGACGAGAGCCCGGCTGTTGGGCCGGGCTCCTCGTTTGGTTGGCTGAGCCGCGGGGTGTTCTAGGCACCCTGGCCTCAAAGGGGGCCTCGGTTTATCCGTATTATTTGATCTCCCATGAGGTGTTGTGCGGGATGTCCATCGCAAAATAATCGCCCGGGCCGGCCAGCGCAGGCATCGCGATGCAAGCAAATGGCTCGCTCCCGGAAATCCCCTTATATTTCCCGGTACCGCCGGTGATGATATGGGTGCCGCAATCCATCTTTGGCTGAGACTTGTCGAGGTCGCGGGTATCGAACGTCGAAAAAATCCTGTCCCCATCGACGTCGGTCAGCACGCAGGCGCCATCAATATATTTCTTCTCGCCGGATGCGACGTTGAGCGCCACGCAACGTGCCGACATCTTGTCCAGCATCTTCTCTCCCTTCATATTTTGCGTGGTCCCGACCGCCTCCAGCGTAGTGGCCTTACCAAGTTCGCCGGTGTCGACGCTCATCAATGGCCGAAAAATGAAATGCGTCACGTAGGGAGTAGTCCCCTTCTTTTCAATCGGCTCTCCCGCAACTGCGGCGGGGGCAAAGGACATGAACGCCGCAGCAAAAACTGCTATTTGGGCTAGTCTTAATGCTGCGGTAGATGCGGGGACGATGCTCAGGTTGGTGCAGTTCATTGGTTCCTCCTTAGGTCCAGCGGACGCTTCAGGCTTCTGCCGTAAAGCTGCCGTGAGTTGGGGATGACCTGCGTACGCCTTCTCCTGCAAATATCGAGTTCTGCGTGGGCTCACCGCCAACGCATTCCCGCTCTAATGATCCGAGAAATTCGAATGCTAGCATGAAACGTGGCGGGCGTCAGCATCATGTCTGGAAACGCAGCGTCAACCGTCCTGACCGATTGCGCTCAGTGGAATCCGAGCTCTCGCGTGGCCTTTCGATTGCAACATGGGGGCAAGCAATCGACGCAACCAATTTTCGCAGCCGCCCAAGTCCGAGTTGGGTCACAAGATGACCTTCCGCGGGCGGGACCGCGTGTCCAACAGCCGACATCGACTACGTAGCTAGAGACCGCCCGAGGGCGGTCTCGCATTTGGGCGAAGGCGCTCCGTCAAAGATCGACTTGGACGGCAACATTGGAGCGCACCCAATCCGATTGCCCGGCCTTCAGCCGCTTGGCTTGAAATTCAACGAAGGCCGGATCGGCGCCCAGTGACGCCAGGGTACGCCCATAAGCTTCGACACTATCGAAGCGAGCGACGAAGGCATAGTTCCCGATCTCGCCACCGATCACGGACCAATAGCTGACATCGGCCCCGTGTTTCCTCCAAAGTGACGCGCCGTCCTTTGCCAGCTGTAAGACGGTTGCAAGATCACTACCGGGTCTTGGATGCGAAACGAACTGCATAATGACTGCAGGCATTTTCCCCTCCGATGAGCAATGATGGCGCCAAACAACCGGGTTGGTCATTTGGCTAGAGGAGAATTCCAAAGAGTGCAGCCTCAAGCTTGATCTGGATCAATTCCATTGCTGCGGTCTGGCGGCAGCCTGACCGTTCTGCGCTGAAGGTCGGCATCCAAGGAGATCGGTCATGATGGAGCAGCGCAACCGAGTTGTTCAGGTCAGCCGCTTCGGTGATCCCGAGAGATTGGAGGTGGTGGACGCTCCCCTGCCGACCGCCGGTCCGGGCGAGGTGCGCGTTCGCGTACTCGCGTCGAGCCTCAACTACACCGAGGTGTTGATCAGGCGCCATCTATATCCGCAAACGATGCGCCTCCGGCCGCCGTTCGTAATGGGCTACGACGTGGTGGGGGCAATCGATCAGCTCGGCCAAGGCGTGCACGACTTTCAGATTGGCGATCGCGTGGCCGACATGACGGTAGTCGGGTCAAACGCCGACTATCGCACGCTTCGGGCGAGCAACGTGGCCCGCGTGCCGGTGGATGTGGACGCGGCTGAAGCGGCTGCGCTGATCCTGAGCTGGACGACTGCGCACCAGCTTCTGCACCGCGCGGCCAAGGTCCAGCGGGGCCAACGTGTGCTCGTGCACGGGGCTGCCGGCGCGGTCGGCCAGGCGCTGCTCGTGCTTGGGAGACTGGCCGGCCTCGAGCTGTGGGGCACTGTACGCCGCGAGCACATGACGCTCGTCCACGACCTCGGGGCAACGCCGATCGATTACCAGCATGAGGACTTCACGCTGGTTGTGCCGGGTGGGTTCGACGTCATCGTCGACGGCGTTGGCGAAGACGGCTATCGCCGCTCATACGCGGCGCTCAAACCGGGTGGCCTGCTCTGTGCCATCGGCTTTTCGGCGAGCGTGCAGGCACAGCGTCGAATGCTGCCTATCTTGATGGAGATCGCGCGCCTCTACCTGTGGAGACTGTTGCCCGGCGGCAAGCGAGCCCGCTTTTACTCGGTAAATGCCATGCGGGCGCGACATCCCGCTTGGTTCAAGGAGGACTTGGAGCAACTGTTCGAGCTTCTGGCAACTGGCGCCATCCGGCCGCGCATCGCCGAGCGGATCTCGTTCGAGGAGGTCGCCGATGCTCACCGTCGCCTCGAGGCAGGCGGTCTTGAAGGCAAGCTCGTTCTTTGCCCGGATCTCTCCTCGCGACGCAGCCAGCGCGCTGCCTGAGGCGGCGCGCCGGCACGTTACATCCGCATCTGCGCTCATGAGACACGAAAGAAGGCCGCAGCGGTGCAAGGTCGATTTGCAGCCCTCTGGCTGCCGCAAATATTTCCGCTTCGGGTCGATTCCGTTGAAAAAGGCCGGCAGTATTTCGTTGTAATAGCTCCGTCGCGACGTGGCCGGAACTGCTCTTACTGACCCTATGCGAGCGTCGGGGTGGGCATCGGGATCAGCTTGGCCATCTTTCGAAGGTTTTGGGCGGTGGCTGCGAGGATGAACTCGTCGCGCGCGCCGTTTGGACCTCGTAAACGCAAACGGTCGAGCTTGAGAATGCGCTTGAGGTGCGCGAACAACATCTCGATTTTCTTGCGGAGCCGGCGCGAGGTGCCTCCCTCCCACGATCTCGCGATCTGGCGCGCCATGTCGCGAGCGCCCTCGTAGATCGAGCGGGGCACTCTCCGTGAAGCCTGCTTGGGGCAGCATCGGGGCTTCAATGCGCATCGATCACAATCGCGCTTGCTGGCGAGGTAAAGCATGGTAGCACCATCATTCACCAACGTTCCGGTCGTGGTAAGAATGTTGCCACCAGGGCAACGATAGATGTCCCCAGCATGGTCATAGGTGAAGTCGTCGCGCGAGAAGATCCCGTCTGTGCGGGCCGACTTGTCGAAGACTGTAACGTGCGGCTCGATCCCGTGCTCATAGACCAGCCAGGCGAGCATCTCGGCCGAGCCATAGCCGCTGTCACCGAGCAGCCGGCTCGGATAGAGATCAAACCGCTCCAGCGAGCGCTCAATCATGCGCTTGGCGGCCAATACCTCCGCCTGCCGGATTGCCGTCGTTGCCTCAACATCGACGATGATCGCGTTCTCGATGTCGACCAGATAGTTCGTCGAATAGGCGAAAAACGCTTGGCCGCCGTGCGCCCCCGTCCAGCGCGCCGCCGGATCGGAAGGCGATACGAACTTCGGGGTAACCTCGGTCGCGGCTCCGAAAGCGGCATCATCAAGGCCGGCCAGATACTCATCGATTGCTCGGCTGGCAGCCTCCGGCGGAAGTCCCTTATCGCCTTCGATCCCCTTCTGCCGATTGGCATCGGCCTTGATTAGGCTCGCATCGACTGCAAATCCCTCACCGCCGACCAGTCGTTCCTCGATGCAGCGGCGCAGCACGCTCTCGAACACGCGACGGAAGAGGTCGCTCTGCCGGAAGCGGCCGTGCCTGTTCTTGGAGAATGTCGAATGATCCGGCACCGTCCCGTCCAGACCGAGCCGGCAAAACCACCGGTAGGCCAAATTGAGGTGAACCTCATCGCACAGGCGCCGCTCCGATCGGATGCCGAAGCAGTAACCGATCAGGAGCATCCGGATCATCAACTCGGGATCGATCGAAGGCCGACCGATGCTGCTGTAGAAAGGCGCCAGGTCCCGCCGGACCTGTTCAAGATCGACAAACCTGTCAATCAACCGCAGCAAGTGATCAGTCGGGATATGTCTTTCGAGCGAGAACTCATAGAACAACGCGGTCTGTTCGACTTGCCGATGCCCCATCATGATCTTCAGTCCTGCCAATTAGACAGACTGAATCACTGATATCTCTGCGTCGCAACAGCCGTCTTTTTCAACAGAATTGGTCACGAGCGGAGATTTGGGCCCGTGCCGATCACGTCGGGATCACCTCTGACAGCCGACATCGAGCAAGTTTCGTGGGCGGTCGAGAAGAGCCATAAGCGGACATCAGCGAACTTCCCGAAAGCGGACGCGTTGTCGATTGCGGGGACGTCAATCTGGCTTTGCCAAACGGAGATAGCGCCCCGACAGTTGGTGTCACGGTTGCGCGCAGACGCATTCAATCTTGCCGGAAGGAGGATTGCGAGATGACAGAACGAATTTCGTTGGAGGGAAAGGTCGCGGTTGTGACTGGCGCAGGTCGCGGGCTTGGGCGGGCCTACGTCGAACTTCTCGCCGAACGCGGCGCCCGGGTCGTTGTAAACGACCTGGGGACCGATGTATCGGGGTTCGGGAAGGATTCCACGATCGCGGAACAGGTGGCCGATTGCATTCGATCCCGTGGAGGCGAGGCAATCGCGAATGACAGCAATGTTTCCACCCCTGAAGGTGGCAGTGACCTGATCGCGACGACCATCGAGCATTTCGGGAGAATAGACCTCCTCGTGAACAACGCAGGTATCTGCGGAAGCCAGCTATTCGAGGACGCCACCCTTGACGATTTCGATCACTATTGGCGGGTGCACCTCGGCGGGCCGGTTAATACGGTGAAGGCTGCCTGGCCGTATATGGTCGCACAGCGCTACGGGAAGATCATCTTCACGACGTCAGTCAGCGGCCTGTTTGGATTACGTGGCCAAGCCACCTACGCTGCGGCCAAGTGCGCGGTAGTTGGATTGATGCGCATTCTTGCAATTGAAGGTGCTGAGCATGGGATTCTCGTGAACACCATTTCGCCAGCCGGGTACACGAGGATGCACCCAGCGGCGGTTGCGGATCCCGCTTGGCTGAAGCAGAGCGAAGCCACAATGCCGGTTGCGGCTGTTGCGCCAGCGATGGTCTGGCTGGCAAGCGATAGTTGTTCGGAGACGAACAGGATCTACAACGTGGAAGCCGGAGTAATCCAACGTATCGCTATCGTCATGGGACCTGGCTTCTACGATCCACATCTGACACCCGAGAGCATCGCCGAGAACTACGCAAAGGTCGAATCGATCGAGGGCTTTTTCGAGCCGGGTCCGTTCGAGCCCGGTCAGATACCCGCAACAGCGAAGTCTTGAGGAACGAGGTTACGCCATGGCGACGTTCGACTGTGGCAGACAGCGTTACTCTATGAACCAGTGCGCAAGTCATCAGCGGCCGCGCCGCGGCGGAGCTACACTGGCCGCCGAAAAGCAGACCTGCTGAAGGTCAGCTAAGGGTCAATGGACTAAACCGCTCGCGCGGTAGGGCATGGTAGCTGGCAGCGCAGCTGAGAGGATAGCGCGACGAGGCGTCCTGTCTTGAGATGAGGGGTTCGCAACCTTCACCCAAGACAGGAGCCCCCCATGACCGACGAGGCAGTAAGCCCACTGCGCCGGCGCATGATCGAAGACATGACGATCCGGAAGTTCGCAGCCAAGACCCAACATGACTACGTTCAACGGGTCAAGCATTTCGCCGCGTTTCTCGGGCAATCACCCGATCTTGCGACCTTCGAGGACGTGCGTCGCTATCAGCTGCATCTGGCGACGGGCGGCGCCGGCGTGCCGACCATCAACCAGGCTGTCTCGACGTTGCGGTTCTTTTTCAAAGTCACCTTGAAGCGCCACGATATCATCGAGCACACTCAATTCATTCACGAGGCACGCAAGCTGCCGGTGGTACTGAGCGTGGAGGAAGTGGCACGGCTGCTCGATGCCGCACCGGGGCTCAAATACAAGGCGGCTCTCAGCGTGGCCTACGGTGCCGGGCTGCGTGCCAACGAGGTCGTCTCGCTCAAGGTCTCCGATATCGACAGCAAGCGGATGATCATCCGCGTCGAGCAGGGCAAGGGCGGCAAGGACCGCAATGTCATGCTGTCGCCCAGCCTGCTCGCGCTGCTACGGGCCTGGTGGAAGATGGCTCGGCCGCAAGGCTGGCTGTTCCCGGGCCGCGATCCGGCGCAGCAGATGACGACGCGCCAGCTCAATCGTGCCTGTCATGCCGCCGTGCAGATGGCGGAGATCAAAAAGCGCGTGTCGCTGCACACATTGCGCCACAGCTTCGCTACTCACCTCCTGGAGCAGAACGTCGACGTCCGCGTCATCCAGGTGCTGCTCGGCCACGCCAAGCTCGATACCACCGCGCTCTACACCCGCGTCGCCACCAAGACCATCAGCGAGGTCATGAGCCCGTTGGAGCACATCGCTCTCAAGCTCAAGGAGGCGCGGCCGCCCGGCTGACGCTGGGCACCTATGTCTCGCCCGGCTCTGGAGGTTGCGGATATCTTCCGCAGCCATGGCCCGGCATGGCGTCACGCCCATGCCGGCCATGTCAGCCTCGACCAGTTGAAGGTGATGTCGGCGATCGAGAGTTGCCGCACGGCAGCTCTCGGCGGCCATGTCGCGCGCTGCGAGGACTGTGCCTACACGTCCATCGCCTACAATTCCTGCCGCAATCGGCACTGCCCGAAGTGCCAGGGCGCCGCGGCGAAGCAGTGGCTCGCCGACCGTGAGGCCGAACTGCTGCCGGTGCCGTATTATCACGTTGTGTTCACGGTGCCGGCCCGGATCGCCGACATCGCCTATCACAACAGGGCCACCATCTACGATCTGCTGTTCAAGGTCTCGGCCGAGACCATGCTGACGATCGCCGCCGACCCGAAGCATCTCGGCGCCAGGATCGGCATTACGTCCGTGCTGCACACCTGGGGCTCGGCCATGACCCACCACCCGCACGTCCACATGATTGTGCCGGGCGGCGGCATCTCGCCCGACGGCCAGCGCTGGGTGGCCTGCCGGCCAGGGTTCTTCCTGCCGGTGCGTGTGCTCTCACGCCTGTTTCGGCGGCTGTTCCTCGAGCGCCTTGCCGCCCTCCACCAGGCCGGGCGCCTGAGCTTCTTCGGCAACGACGCTCATCTCGCCGGAGCACAATCATTCGCCGCGTTGCTCACAGCGTCGCGCAAGACGGAATGGGTCGTTTATGCCAAGCGTCCGTTTGGCGGTCCCGAGGCCGTGCTGGCCTATCTGTCGCGCTATACCCACCGCGTCGCTATCGCCAACAGCCGCCTGATCGCCCTCGGCCGGCACGGCGTCACCTTCAGCTGGAAGGATTACCGGGTCGAAGGCTACGACCGTCAAAAGCGGATGACGATCGCTGCAGACGAGTTCATCCGCCGCTTCCTCATCCACGTGCTGCCAAAGGGCTTCCACCGCATCCGCCACTACGGTCTGCTCGCGCGGAGCGCCTGCGCCGACAACGTTGCACGCGCGCGCGAACTGCTCGTCGTCAAGGATCGTAAGGATGAGCCGACCGAGACTGTCGTCGACAGCGGCAGGCCGCCGTGTCCATGCTGCGGCGGCCGCATGATCGTCATCGAGGTCTTCGAACAAGGCACAACGCCTCGCCATCAAGCGACCCCGCCAACCAGCGCCATCAGGATCGATACCTCATGAGCGCGCAACCGTCGCTCTGCAAAGCAGTTCGCCATGCCCGCCGCTCATCGACCGGCCACAACGGCATACGCCCCAACGGTCAGCTGTCGTCGCCAATCCGCCGACGATTGATCACGTTCGAAGCCATCTACCCATCATTCACCAGCCCCGCTACCCTCGCGCAGCTCGCTGCATTGCTTCGAACTCCATCGGCCAGTTCGCCCGCAGAGCTCAAATCCCCATAGAGCCCGCCGCACCCTTCCTGCCCACCATGCGCGGTTTCCTCCCTTGGAGGCTTTCGGACGCCGGCCGCCGAATGTGCCGCGCCATCAGTCATGCGGCCGGCATCCGAAACCCTTCACAGAGGCAGCCCTCGGCAGCTTACAAGAGCTTGGTCGGCTCACCTCCCGAAAGCGGCCGTCGCGGCGCTCTGAGCCAAGGTCAGTCCCGGGCCAGAGCAGACATGCGCGCAGCGAAAGAGGCGCCCGAGTTGGCTGCTCTCATGGCTTTCTACTGAGGCAGCGTAGATCGTGCGCAACAGGCGGAGCCTACTAGCGGGCGCGCCGCGATGCAGGCCGCGAAGATCGGCATTGGCGATGAAGCGCAACTTGGTTCCGGTCGAGATTCTCGTTTTGCGCCGGCTCGAGCCGGCGCTGATGGTCGGCCTCCACCTTGCCCATCAGCCGCGCACTGTGTTAATCTATGATAGAAAGGTGCCTCTATGCACGCAGATGTAGTATCAACTCTTTGGACCGACTATCGTTCTCGCGAAATCATCCGAGACCTTCATCCAAACGATCATATGTTCAACGCCGCGGTTCAAGGCTGGACTGATTACATGGGCGTTGGCGTTAGCGCGGTCCAGATCATTTGCTCCGCGCTTCTGACCGGCCCCGCCTACCACCTCGAAAAAGTGCTAGATTTTGGGTGCGGTCATGGCCGAGTAGCCCGTCATTTGCGCGCCTTCCTTCCAAAGGCGGAACTGTATTTTGCAGATATAGACGAAACCGGTTCACGCTTCTGCGCCGATACTTTCGCCGGCAATTACGTTCAATCCCATCACGACTTCGATCAACTCGATCTTCCGAAGGATCTGGACTTGATTTGGGTCGGATCAGTGTTCACGCATCTCGACTATGGCCGCATGAACAAACTGTTCAATGCCCTGATTGGGGCACTCCGGCCGCGCGGCACGTTGATAGCGACCTTCCGCGGAGAATCTCAATATCGCAGAGCGTTACAGGAAACAGACCCTAATCAAAGGCGAAAATGGAAGTCCCTGATTGATCAATACGAGGCCGGTGGAATCGGTTTTGGTTCCTATGGCATCGCCGATGATCCGGAATGGGGACTATCTTTATCTTCCATCAATAGCGTCATCGGTATGGGAAAGCGTCTGCCGAATGTCCGCCTGGTGTCCTACTCCGAAATCGGATGGGCCGCAGCGCATGACGTGGCAGCTTGGTCAATCTCTCCGGTCTAGCTATCCTTTTCGCAAAGCTCCAGTCAGCGCCTGCTTGGCTTCCTGCTGGCAGCGCCTTTGCCATGTTCCGTAATCCGTCCCGGTTGGTTCCTGCCGGCTCGTACTGGATGTTCTGATGGTAGAAATCGACCCGGTCGGCCATAGCGCCGGGCGGCGCCACCTCGAGCTCCAGGTCATCGATGATGGCGCGATAGCCCTCGCGCAGCGCCTGCGTCGGAGAGCCCAGCAACAGTTCATTGTAAGCGGCGCGCGCGACATAGACCGGCCGCGAACCGGAGTCGGAAACATCGGACTTGCGGTATCAACGAGGGCCGCGATTGCTGACGCAGCTCGGCGCGCCGGGCATCGGCCAAGCTTCAAGGCGCGCGCATTGTCGGCTCCCGGATATCGCGCTGTCCGTCCGTCGGCCCTGGGCTTGTCCGATTGTGACCGGATGCACGGACAAGACAAACGTCCGCTCCGGGTCCAGGCCGTGTGAAAATCCGGCAACTTGGGGCGCACCGGCGCATTGCGGCCGCCGAGCTTCTAATTCGGTGGAATTGACCTCCTGTCATCTCGGTGCAACCAGGAGCTTCGTGCAGGCGCTGATTTGGTCGTGCAGAGGCCGGCCTCACGCCTGCATCGCCTCCAGCAATCCGCCTACGCCCACGAGCATCATCACGCGCTTCATGTTGTAGGCGAGCACGTTGAGCGCCATCTCGGTGGCCACCTTTGGCAGCTTTTTCGTGAGAAAGTGCGTTGCTCCCATCCAACACTTCATCGTGCCGAACGGATGCTCCGCTGTCTGACGGCGGACACCCATTGCATTGGGGTTGTGGTCGAGCCGATCCTGAACTTTTTCCAGAACGGCCTCATGCTCCCAGCGTGAGATGCGGCGCTCGGGACCTGTCGTGCACTGAGCTCTTAGCGCGCAGGTCTTGCAGGTGCTTGTCCAATATCGGCGCAGTGTCTTTTCGTCCTCTACGTTCGTATAGTGATAAGTTAGCCGCTCGCCGGCGGGACAGCGATAAACATCATTGGCGGCGACATAGACGAAGTCCTGTTTGCCGAAGCGGCCAGCAGCCTTGGCGCCCGAAGTCATCGGCTTCGGCAACGTCACCGTGATGTCGGCTTCCTCGCAGGCCCTGATCTCCTCGCCATCGTAATAGCCGCGATCTGCCACGACTTCGAGAGTCTCGACAGCCATCTCGTCGCGAGCCTGCCTGGCCATGTTGGCGAGTTGGTGTCGATCGCTGCCCACGTTGGTCACCTCGTGAGCCACAATGAGATGATGCTGCGTATCAACTGCAATCTGCACGTTGTAGCCAACGATCCCGGTGTCCTTGCCACTTGTCGCCATCGAGCGCGCGTCAGGATCGGAGAGCGATATCTGCTTGTCCTCACTCTTTATCATCTCCGCGTTGATCGTGTTGAGCCGGATGGTCTCCTCCTTGAGCTTCTCGATCTTGCCCTTTAGCCGCTCAACCTTCGCCTCCGGCACCGCGTCGCCATGTCGATCGGCGGTCTCAAGCTGAGAGAAATAGCGGGCGATGCTCTCATCGATCCGCTCAAGACGTTTCTTCATCTTGGCCTCGGTGAAGTTCTTGTCCCGCGCATTGACAGCCTTGAACTTTGATCCATCAATGGCGACGCTTGCTGCACTGAACAGATCAAGCTTGCGGCACAGCGCGACGAACTCGCGACAGACCTCACGAATGGCCTTGCCATTGTCCTTGCGGAAGTCCGCGATGGTCTTGAAGTCCGGCGCCAGCTGCCCGGTCAACCAGATCATCTCGATATTGCGCTGGCATTCCCGCTCCAGCCGTCAGCTCGACGGAATCCGATTGAGATAGCCGTAGATGTACAGCTTGAGCATAGTGCTGGGATGGTAACTCGGTCGGCCAGTGTCGAGTGGCTGGACACCGACGAACCCCAGCTTGCCGAGATCGAGACCGTCGACGAACACGTCGACCGCTCGGACCGGATTATCCTCGCTCACATAGTCATCGAGCGACGACGGAAACAGTGTGCTCTGCCCCCGATCCAACCCTTCAACAAAGCGCTTCATCAGATGCCCCGCCAGATCGCCGGGAATCTTATCGCGCGAATCACTACAAACAGAGCATTTTCACACAGCTTGGGCCAATAGGAGACATACCCCTTGAAGTTTCCACCCAATTTGATCTCTACTTACGGGAATCTTTGGGGGACGTCGTGTCGGCGCCGCAATATTCCCGTCGCAAGGCTGTGTCATCGCTGGCCGCTACAGTCGCTTGTGCGTTTGCTGGTCCCGTTCCCGCAACCGCAGAACCAGTTTCCCCCGGCGCGACGCAAGACTGCGCCGGTCCGATTTTCTCCACAACAGGTCCAAACGCCGAGCTTTACGGCGCCAAAGATGGTTATCCTCTTCCCGACATTGCGGAGGCGCGGAGGCAAGGCGACCCTTGGGAGCCAAAATATCGTGTCGGCGCATTCACCCATATCGATCACATCTATCCAACGCGGCTCATCAGGCGAGCTGTGACACCCTGGAAGTTCAAGTGCTCACGGGCAGACGTTTACTACAATTTTCAGGGAAGCAAGTTTTCGCCCCTCGACTACATGTCGCGCAATCCGGCCACTGGCCTGCTGATCGCCAAGGACGACCAGATTATCTTCGAAGGCTATCAGTACGCGCGAACTGATCAAGATCGGTTCGTATCCCAATCGATGGTCAAGACGATAACCGGACTGTTGATCGGGATCGCCATCTCGGAGGGGGCGATTAAGTCGGTCGATGATATCCCCGAAAGTTATGTACCGGGTTTTATTGGCAGCGAGTACGGCAGGACGCCAATTCGCGATCTGCTGCACATGTCCTCAGGGGTCGATTTCGGTGAAACAAGAGACGGAGGACGTGACCTCAATCGCCTGTGGAACGGCATGGGGATCGCGTTCCCGGACTCCAAGTTGGGCACGGTTAAGAGCATTGTGCAATTCAATCAGCGTGTTGCCCCAGCGGGAACGAGATTTTACTACGCGAGCATAGAAGCCGACGTGCTCGGCATGGTGCTTCACGGTGCGGTCAACAAGTCAGCGTCTGACTATCTGCGCGAGAAAGTATGGGAACCGATCGGCGCGGAAGCGGATGCCAATTGGCTGGTAGACGCAGAAGGATTCGAACTGGGGCACTTTGGCTTCAATGCCGTTCTGCGCGATTACGCCCGGCGAGGACGTTTGCTGGCGCATGATGGCGCATGGGATGGCAAGCAGATCGTTCCGACGCAATGGATGATCGATGCGACTACCGTTCGAGCTTTGGATGACTATCTGCGACCGGTCGTGGCGACGAAGAGATTTGGCTACGGTTATCTCTTGTGGCTGTTTCCCGGTGAGAGGCGGCAGTTCGCGTTGTTAGGATTCAAGGGCCAGTATATTTGCGTTGATCCGACCTCTAAGGTCGTCATGGTGCACACTGCAATTGAGGACCCGGTACATCGAGGCGAACCATGGGCTCTATGGTCGGCACTGGTCGATCAGCTAGGCTGATACTAGCTCGGGACAAGCTCGACATCGACCGCTTCGGGTCACAAGATGACCTTCCGCGGGCGGGACCGCGTGTCCGCATTGTCTGCAAAAGCAGACATCCGATTTTGTCAGTGCATGCCGTCCGGAGCACCTGCGCGCTAACAAGCGCGCAAGGTATGAAGTCTAAAGCGCACTCAACCCTGGCGGCGGCTTGCGCATGTTGGAGGCCTGCTCATAGGCGTAGGCCAGACGCAGCAGCTTGTGCTCGCTCCAGGCACGGCCTGCGAAGGTGACGCCGAGCGGATAGTCCGGCGTGTCCTTGCCGTCGGTCGTCCCCGAGATGAAGCCTCCGGGCACCATGACGCTGGGATAGCCTGCCCTGGCGGCGATCGCGGCGCCTCCGCTGCCGGGGAACAGCACAGCATCGAGTTTGTGCTGGTTCATGTAGGCATCCATGCCGCGGGTCCTGGCGCTGAGCAGGTCCATGGCAAGTGCCGACTTGTACTCGCGTTCGCGTAAGTCGCCTCTGGTGAGGTCGGCGGCGAGGAACAGGTCCTGGCCGAAATGCAGCGCCTTGCCTGCATTCGCCTCGTTGAAGGCCACGATGTCGGTGATAGTCTTGATGGCGGTATTGGTCGCCCAGTCCCTCAGGTAGAGGTTGAGATCTCGCTTCAGTTCGTAGAGGAAGACGATCCGCTGCGTGACTGGATTGCCCTTGTTAGCGCTCAGCGGATTGCGGTTGAGCACGGCCATGATCGTACCTGGTCCGCTCATCCAGCCGGCCGTCGGCATGCTGGCGCGCACGATCACGGCGCCGAGATCCTCCAGCACCTTGATCGCCTTCGCCATCACCTTCGCCCCTTTGGGTGGCAGCTTGCCGTAGAAGGGATCGTTCAGCGGGTCGGCGGGGTCGCTCGGCACGCCGATGCGCGCGCCCTTCATCGCATCCTGCGTCAGGCCGGCGATGTAATCGGCTGGCCGCCGCTGGAGCTCTGTCGCCGTATCGCGCGGGTCCTTCGCCGCCAGCACGTTAAGGAGCAGCGCCGCATCGCGCACGTTGCGCGTCATCGGCCCTGCGGTGTCCAGGCTATGCGCGATCGGCACGATGCCGGCACGGCTGATCAGCCCGACCGTCGGCTTCACGGTGACGAGGCCATTCTGGCTGGCGGGAAACAGCAGCGAGCCCGAGGTCTCGGTGCCGATCGAAGCCGCACACAGCCCGGCCGCCACCGCGACCGCCGAACCCGAGCTCGAGCCGCCCGGGGACACGACCGGGATGCCGCGATCGTCCACCAGCGCAGGCGCGTAAGGATTCTTCACCTGCCCGCCTAGCGAAGAGTAGCCCGCGGGCATGTCGATCGCGAGCATGTTGGAAAACTCGGTCAGGTTCGCCTTGCCCAGGATCACCGCGCCCGCGTCCCGCAGCAGCTTGACGATTGTGGCATCGTCCCGGGCACGTGCGCCTTCCAGCGCCAGCGAGCCCGCCGTCGTCGGCTGTTCGTCGCCGGTCGCAATGTTGTCCTTCACCAGGATTGGAATGCCCGCCAGCGGCCGCTTGGCCGATGGCTTGGTGCCGTCGAGCTTGCCCGCGATCGCGAGCGCATCGGGATTGAGCGCGCGCACGGCGTTGAGTGCGGGCCCGTTGCGGTCGTAGGCCTCGATGCGCGCGAGGTAAGCTTTGGTCAGTGCCGTCGCAGTGACCTGTCCACTGGCCAAGGCCTGAGCGATATCGCTCAGCGATGCATCGACGAGCTTCAGAGGGGTCGGCGCCTCGGCGCCAGGGGCCGCCGCGGCGATGCCAGCATCGCGGCAGGATGGCTTGTTCATGGCGTGCCTCGCCTGACGGCGCGTCCCGAACCATGAGGCCGCGATGATGGCATAATGCCGGTGTTTTGCCCGACGGGTCAATGTCTCAGCGCATAGCGTCGACCTTTGAGCCGCGCAAGGCGTAAACCATTGAGTAAACCATTGAAATGACTACCCCCGGCTACTGTGCATGGGGTTGTTTTTCAGGTTTTTGTTTTGGACCTGCCAAACGATTGGCCTCTCCACGATGGGGAGAGGCCAAAAATTGAAGCGACAGGCTCGACTTGATCGAGCGATCCTACTCCCAGGCCCAGGTCGAGAAATCGTTCTCGTATTGTGGCACGTCCTTCCAGACACCCTTCAGCTTCTTGTTGGTGATGGTGATCAGCTGGGGCTGGTAGAGGTAGGCGGAGACAGCGTCGGTGGCCAGCATGCGCTGGGCGTCGCCGAGCAGTTTTGCGCGGCCAGCCTCGTCGGGTGTCGCGACGATCTGCTTGTAGAGCGCGTTGAACTTCTCGTTGTTGTAGCCGAGGTAGTAGTCCGGCTCGGTGATCTTGACGAGGTCGAACGGCTCGACATGGCTGACGATGGTGAGGTCGAAATTATGCGGACCGTTACCGGCGAACACCTGCGACAGCCACTGCGCCCATTCGACGTTCTCGATCTTGGCGACGATGCCGACCTTGGCGAGCTGGGCTGCGACGATCTCGCCGCCCTGCCGCGCATAGGATGGCGGCGGCAGCTTGAGCGACAATTCGAGCGGCGTGGTGACGCCGGCCTCGCTGAGCAGCTTCTTGGCCTTCTCGGGGTCGTAGGGGTTGATACCGGTGGTGTCGACATAGCCGAGCGCGCCCGGCACGTAGAAGCTGCCGATCGGCGTGCCGAAGCCATCGATGGCGCCGTCGATCATCGCCTTGCGATCGATCGCAGCGAGGATGGCGCGGCGAACGCGGACGTCATCGAGCGGCTTCTTGCGGTGGTTGATCGCGACGATGGTCTTGGCCCTGGAGCCGCCGACCAGCACCGTGAAACGCGGGTCGGCCTTGAACTGGGCGATGGTGCGCTGGGCCGAGACGCGCGGGAACGCATCGACGTCGCCCGAGAGCAGCGCGGCGGTCTGCGCCGCCGGATCGGAGATGAAGCGGATCGTCACCTTCGACAGCTTGACCGCAGCGGCGTTGCGGTAGTCGGCCCATTTGGTCAGGGTGATCGAGGAGCCCTTGGCCCAGGCCCCTAACTGATAGGGCCCGGTGCCGACCGGCTGCGTGACATTGGTGGCTGCGCTCTTCGGCTCGACGATCGAGCCGCTCGCCTGCCCCAGCAGGAATGGCAGGTTCGGCTCCGAATTCTTCAAGGTGATCACGACCGTCTCGGCGTCGGGCGCGGCAACGGACTCGAAGCTCTGGTACAGGCTCTTGTCCTTGTTGGTGCTGGTAGGCACCGCGTTGCGCTCGAACGAGAACTTCACCGCGGCGGAATTGAACGGCTCGCCATTGTGGAATTTGACGCCCTTGCGCAGCTTGAACGTATAGGTCTTCAGGTCGGGCGAAGCGGTCCAGCTCTCGGCCAGCAGGGGCGAGGTGGTGCCATCCTCGTTGATCTTGGTCAGGGTCTCGTAGATGTTGTAGAGCGTGACCTCGGCGATCGCAGCGGCGGCGGCATTGGTGGGATCGAGCCCCGGCGGCTCCAGCGCCATCGCCATGACGACGCTGTCCTTCTTGCTCTGCGCCAGCACCGGCAGCGGCGCCGCGACGAGCGCGGCGGCAAAGGCGACGATCGATAGTTTCCTCAACATGCGTAACTCCCCGGCCATCTCTGTTTCCAGCCTACGCCAATCCTGCCCCGGACACTAACCTTCCATGGCCGCCCGCGGCAACGCCATCACGGCTTCGGCCTTGTGGCAGGCGGCAAGGTGCCCCTCGCCCACCTTGCGTAGCTCAGGCGCCACCTCGCGGCAATGCTGGTCGGCAAGCGGGCAGCGCGCCACATAGGGGCATCCGGCCGCGGCCGCCGCTTGCGAGGCGATCGCCTGGGCTCCGCGCCGCCGCCGGCCGCCGCCGGCGCGCGCCCGCGGCACGGCATCGAGCAGCGCCCGCGTGTAGGGATGGGCGCAGCGCTCGAACAGATCCTCCGGCCGCCCCTGCTCGACGATCCGGCCGAGATACATCACCGCGACCTCGTCGCAGAGATAGTCGACGACGGCGAGGTCATGGCTGATCAGAATGTAGCTGAGGCCGAACTGCTCCTGGAGGTCCTGCATCAGGTTCAGCACCTGCGCCTGCACGGAGACGTCGAGCGCGGAGACGGGCTCGTCCGCCACGATGAGCTTGGGCTGCGTAATCAAGGCACGCGCAATCGCGATGCGCTGGCGCTGGCCGCCTGAGAACTCATGTGGATACTTGTCCATGTCCGCATCGCGCAAGCCGACCTGGCGCAGCACCGCGGCGACGCGTTCGCGGAATTTGGTGCGATCGGCCTCCTCCAGCACGGTGAGCGGCTCGGCGACGATGCGGGCAATTGTCTGGCGCGGATCGAGCGAGCCGTAAGGGTCCTGGAACACCATCTGGAAATCGCGCCTGGCACGGCGCAGCTCGTCGGCAGAAATGCGGTTGAGATCGCGGCCGAGCAGCGCGACCTGGCCCGAGGTGGGCCGCTCCAACGCCATCACCAGTCGCGCGAAGGTCGACTTGCCCGATCCGGACTCGCCGACCACGCCGAGGCTCTTGCCGGCGGCGACCCGCACGTTCACGCCATTGAGCGCGCGCACCTGCCCTGGCGGCCGGAACAGGCTTTCACGCGGCAGCGTGTAACGCTGCACCAGATCCTTCACGTCGAGAAGCGGCTCGGCTGCGGTGATCATGCGGTCAGCGCTCCGACGCGTTCAGCCATCGACACGTCCGTCCTGATGCAGCGCACGAAATGGCCGGGTCCGACGTCCACCATCGGCGGCAGCGCGGCGCGGCACCGATCGATCACCAGCGGGCACCGGTCGGAGAAGGTGCAGCCGGACGGCAGATCGGCGAGCTCCGGCACTGTGCCCGAGATCGTCTTCAGCCGCGTCCCCTTGCGCGCACCGAGCTTCGGCCGGGCGCGGAACAGGCCCTGCGTATAGGGATGCCCCATGCGCCGGAACACCTCGTCGGTCGGCCCGCTCTCGACGACGGTGCCGCCATACATCACCATCATCCGCTGCACGTTCTCGGCGATGACACCGAGGTCGTGCGAGATCAGGATCATCGACATGCCGCGCTCCTCGACGAGATCGGCGATGAGGTCGAGGATCTGGCCCTGGATGGTGACGTCGAGCGCGGTGGTCGGCTCATCCGCGATCAACAGGTCCGGCTCGCAGGCGAGTGCCATGGCGATGGTGATGCGCTGGCGCTGGCCGCCGGAGAACTGGTGCGGATAGGCATCAACGCGCCGTGCGGGATCCGGCAGCCCGACGCGGTCGAGCAAGGCGATCGTCTCGCGCCGCGCCTGCGACGCCGAGTATCTCTTGTGACGCCGCAGCGGCTCGGCGACCTGATGGCCGATCGTGTGCATCGGATTGAGCGCGGTCATCGGCTCCTGGAAGATCATGCTGATGCGGTTGCCGCGCAGGCGGCAATAATCGGCATCCGAAAGCCCGACGAGCTCGTTGCCATCCAGCTTGATGCTGCCGCTGACGACCGCGCTGTCCGGCAGCAGCCCCATCAGGGAGAGTGCCGTGACCGACTTGCCGCAGCCAGAACTCGCCGACGAGCCCGAGCGTTTCGCCGCGATTGAGGGCAAAGCTGACGCCACGCACGGCCTGCGCCGGCCCGCGGCTGGTGTTGAGGCGCACGCCGAGATTGGCGACCTCGATCAGTGGCATGGTTGCGGGATCAGCCATTGTCACCGCTCCCGCGCCAGTCTGGGATCGAGCAGGTCGCGCAGTCCGTCACCAAGCAGGTTGAGACCGAGCACCGCGATGGCGATCGCAGCGCCCGGATAGACCGCGAGCATCGGCGACTGGAACAGCAGCGTCTGCGCATCGTTCAGCATGCGGCCCCATGACGGCTGCGGCGGCTGCGTGCCGAGGCCGAGATAGGATAAAGCGGCTTCGGCGAGAATGGCGAGCGCGAACTGGATGGTGACCTGCACGATCAGGATCGACAAGATGTTGGGCAGGACGTGCTCGATGGTGATGCGGAAGCGCCCCTTGCCCGCGGCGCGCGCGGCCAGCACGAATTCGCGCGCCCAGATCGCGTTGGCCGAACCGCGGGTCAGCCGCGTCAGTGTCGGAATCTGGAAGATTCCGATCGCGACGATCGAAGTCACCATGCCCGGCCCGACCACCGCGGCGAGCATGATCGCAGAGAGCACGGCCGGAAAGGCGAAGCTGAAATCGGCGAAGCGCATGATGATCTCCTCGGTCCAGCCGCGCCTGGCCGAGGCGATCAGGCCGAGGCAGACGCCGAAGCTGAGACCGATGCTCACCGCGATGATGCCGACCATGATGGTCGAACGCGCGCCGGCAAGCAGCAGCGAGACGATATCGCGACCGAAGGAATCGGTGCCGAGCCAGTGCGATGCCGACGGCGGCCGGAGTTTCGAGGCTATGTCGATCTCATAGGGCGACCACGGCGTCCACACCAGCGACAGCAGCGCGGACGCGAGCACCAGCAGGCTCAGTGCGCCGCCGAGCACGAAGCTGCGATGACGCAGTGCGCGGCGCCAGAACGTCCGGGCAGGCAGCGGCCGCATTGCAACCGGCGCGTCAATGGTCAGGGGCGCGCTCACAGGTCGTGGACCTTGATACGGGGATCGATGAAGGCATAGAGCACATCGACCACGAAATTGACGATGACGACCATGGCAGCGAGCAGCATCACGCAGTTGCGCACCACGATCAGGTCGCGGTTGGCGATCGATTGGAAGATCAAGCGGCCGAGGCCCGGCAGGTAGAACACGTTCTCGATCACGATGGTGCCGGCGAGCAGATTGGCGAATTGCAGCCCCATCACGGTCATCACGGGGATCATGGCGTTGCGCAGCACGTGGCGCCACAGCACCTCGCGCTTGCCGAGCCCTTTCGCACGTGCCGTGCGGACGAAGTCCTCACGCAGCACCTCGAGCACGGCCGAGCGGGTGACCCGCGCGAGGATCGCGGCCTGTACCACCGCAAGCGAGATGGCCGGCAGCAGCAGCGACTTGATGCCGGGCCAGACGCCATCGTCCCAGCCGGCAAAGCCGCCCGCCGAGAGCCATTGCAGCCGCACCGAGAACAACAGCACCAGAAGGATTGCGAACCAGAAGTTCGGCAGCGCGATGCCCACCTGCGTCAGCGACATCACGCCGACGTCGCCGAGCTTGTTGTGGTTGGCGGCGGTAAAGATGCCGGCGGAGAGCGCCAGCGTCACCGTGACCGTCATGGCCATGATCGCGAGCGGAATGGTCAGCACCAACCGCTCCGCGATCAGGCTCGCGACCGACGTGCCGTAGACATAGGAGCTGCCGAGATCGCCGACGAGGAGGCCTTTGATCCATTGCAGATAGCGAACCGCCAGCGGCTGATCGAGCCCGAGCTTGATAGTGAGCGCGCGGACGGCGTCCGGCGAGGCATCGGCGCCCATCAGCATCTGCGCGGCGTTGCCGGGCAGCGCGTCGAGCACCAGGAAGATGATCAGCGAGGCGCCGACCAGCGTCGCCAGCAAGGTCAACAGACGTCGGAGGACAAAGACGCTCATGCGTGCTCGGCTTCAGGGCTCACCCGCGGCACGATCAACATGTCTGGCCGCCGGAGGCAAGCTCTTTGCTGCATGCCCATCTCCTCAGGCCGGCCAGCGGGACAGAAGGTCGCTTGAAGCCTCGAACAGCGCGCTCACGCGCAGCAATTCGGCGTCGCCGCGGAAGCGGCCGACGAGCTGAAGCCCGATCGGCAGGCCGTCGCGGCCGAAACCGCAGGGCAGGCTGACGGCGGGATGCCCGGTCATGTTGAAGGGCATGGTCCAGGGGAACCAATGCGGCCGGACGCTGTCGAAATGCGCCCCGTCGATCTCGATGGTGCCGAACAGGTCCTGGTCGATCGGCAGCGCGGTGCGCGTCAGTGTCGGCATCGCCAGCAGGTGCCCGCGCGCAAGCAACGATTGCACCCGGCGGAACAGCGCGGTGCGCGCGAACATCGCCTCCTGATAGTCTACGCCGCTGACCTCGGTTGCGAGCGCAAGCTGCTTGAGAAAGGCCTCGCTCAGCTCGTCCTTGTGCTCGGCCGCGAGCTTTGCAAAGCGCGTGCGCCAGACCGTATGGTTGATGGCGCGCCAGATCGGCTCGATGTCGAAACCGTCGCCGGAGAATTCTTCGAGCTCGGCACCCGAGCTCCGCCAGCCTGTCGAGGCTCGCCTTGAAGCCGGCCGCGACGTCCGATGACACCGGGCGCCCGGGCGGGGAAGCACAGAACAGGATCTTCTGCCCGCGCAGGTCGCCGCGCGGGGCGGCGCTGCCGATGAAATCAGGTACCGGGACGCCGATCGACCAGGGGTCGCAGAAATCCTCACCGGCCATCGCTTGCATCATCAACGCGGTGTCGGCGACGGTACGGGTGGTCGGCGTGACATAGGTCTGGTTGCCGAACACGTCCAGCGCCTGGCTGTGCGGGACGACGCCGTTGCTCTGCTTCAGCCCGACCACGCCATTGCAGGCTGCCGGAATCCGCGTCGAGCCGCCGCCGTCGGTCGCGATTGCAAGTGGCGCGATGCCGCTCGCCACCGCCACCGCCGCGCCGCCGCTGGAGCCGCCGGAGGAACGCTCCGCACTCCACGCATTACGGGTGCGGCCGAACAACGGCAAATCCGTCAGGCACTTGCTACCGAATTCCGGCGTCGTGGTCTTGCCGATCAGGATCGCGCCCTCGCTGCGCAGCCGCGCAACGGCGACGGCATCCTCGGTCGGCACGTTGTCCTTGTAGGGAACGGCGCCGAAGGTGGTCTTCACGCCTTTGGTGTTGACGATGTCCTTGACGCTGACGGGGATGCCGTGCAGTAGGCCGAGGGGCTCGCCGGCCATCACCTTGCGCTCGGCTTCGCGCGCAGCTGCGATCGCCTCGTCACCGCACAGCGTGATGAAGCAGTTCAATGCGGGCTGAAGCGCCTCGGCGCGCGCAAGAACCGCGCGGACGATCTCGACCGGCGAAATCCGCTTTCCGGCGACGAGGCCGCGCAGCTCGGTTGCGGACAAGAGACAAGGATCGCCGTTCATCGTCAAATCGCTCCGAAGCGTGGGCCGCCGTTGGCCCAAAGACATTGACAGCGAGAATGACAGTTTTGTTAACTCGCCGTCCAATACGATTTTTGTCGTCAAGCCATACGCTTTCGGTATGCCAATGGATCTTCGCCGGCTCCGCTATTTCGTCGCCGTCGCCGAGGCGCGCAGCATCGGCAAGGCGGCTGAGCGGCTCCGGATGGCGCAGCCGCCGCTCTCGGTCCAGATCCGCAAGCTCGAGGCCGAGATCGGCGCGCCGCTGTTCCGCCGCGGCACCCGCGGCATGGACCTGACCGAGGCGGGTCAGGCGCTGCTGGCGCGCGCCAGCGAAGCGCTCGCCCTTGCGGCCGACGGGGCCGAAGCCGCGCGCGCGGTTGCTTCGGGACGGCGCGGGCGGCTGTCGGTGGGCTACATGTTCGTGTTGGCGAATGCGATGCTGCCGCGGCTCATCCCCGAGCTCCGCCGCGCAGTTCCCGGCGTCGACCTCGGCTTCGCCGAGCTCAGCGCCTCGACGCGTGAGGCCCGCGTGCTCGACCGCAGCGTCACGGTGGCGCTGTGCATGCCGGCAATCAATCATCCTGAGATCCAGGTGGCACGGATCGGTGCGCAGCCCTTCATGCTGGCCATGCCGATCCGCTCGCCACTCGCCCGTCTGAGCTCCGTGCCAATGGCCCGCCTGCAGGGCCGTCCGCTGATCGCGCTCCCGCATCCGGACCATGGGCCCGCCTCCTCCGCCGTCGTGCCCCTGTTGCGTCGGCACCAAGTCGTGATGCCGATCGCCAGCCGGGTGGAGACGGTGCATTCGGCGATGAGCCTGGTTCTGGCCGGCGAAGGTCTCGCTATCCTGCCGGCCTGCGCGCAGCTCGGCGCGCCACGCGGCATCGTGTTCAGACGACTGCGTGACGTCACCGACTCCCTCGACATCGCAGTCTGTTGGCGGCGGGATTCCCAGAGTCCGCTGATCGGAACCTTCCTCAAATGTGCCGAGAAGGCCGTCGCGCGGATGTGAGGCCGCGCTACAAGCTCCAACTCACCTCAAAGCTCCAGGGCGGATCGGCGCCCGGGCGGGTGCAGGTCAGGCCGGCGCAATTGGCGGCGAAGGACAGCGCGCGGCGGAGCTCGTCGGCCCTGATGTCCTTTAGGGTTTGCCGGGCAATGCGACCCTGCTTGTGCAAGGCGAACAGCAGCGCGGCCTGAAAGCTGTCGCCGGCCCCGATGGTGTCGGCCACCTCGATCTTTGGCGCGGCGACCTCAATCTGCCCTGCGCCCGCGTGCCAAGCGACCGCGCCGTCGTTGCCGCGGGTGATGACGACGAGGCTCGTACCCTGCCCCAGCAGCGCGCTCGCGCGTTGTTGATATGGCTCGTCTCCGAAGAGATAGGCAAAGTCAACGTCCGACATCTTGATGAGATCGGCGCTGGCAGCGAAGCCGGCCATGCGCGCGAGATAGGCTGGCTTGTCCTTGACCAGATTGGGGCGGCAGTTCGGATCGAAGGAGATGGTCGACGACGCCCGCGCGTCCGCGATCAGGGCCTTCGTCTCGGCCGCGCCCTGGTCGTTGACCAGCGTGGTCGAACCGACATGAAGGGCTTCGACCTTATCGAACGGAATCGATCCGCGCCGATAGCTCCAGTTCCGCGTCGCAGTCTCGGCATCATAGAACGCATAATGCGACTCGCCCGCGACGATGCGGACGAAAGCGAGCGTGGTCTGGTGATCGCTGCGGGTGGCGAAGCTGAGCTCCACATGCGAGGCCGCGGCATGATCGGCAATCATCCGCCCGAACAGATCGGTCGAGACGCCGCCGACGAAGCCGGTCGGTGCGCCCAGCCGGGCCATGCCGATTGCGACGTTGAGACAGGAGCCGCCGACCGCCGGCATCACTGCCTCGCGGCCGTCGGCATTTTGCGTCGGCACGAAATCGATCAGCGCATCGCCGCAGGCAATCAGCATCCGTTTCAACCTCTCGCGATGTCGCGCATCGCCGTGCGGCTGCCGCGATCGACCTCGCGCAGCAGCTTGTAGACCTCGCGCTTGCGGGCGTGAAACGCCGCCATGTCGGGCGCGGTCGGCTCGCTCTTGCGTCCCAGCGCCGACATCTTTGCCATGGTCTCGCCGATCGAGACATAGGCGCCGCCGGCCACCGCGCCGAGCATCGCGGCGCCCAGCAGCACCGGCTCTTTCGTCTGCGGCAGCGCAACCGTGAGGCCGGTCGTATCGGCCATGATCTGCCGCACTAGCGGGCTGCGGCTGGCGCCGCCGCCCATGATCATGATGCTGGAGCGCACGCCGTGCGCGGCAAAGGCCTCGATCACCTCGGCCAGCCCATAGGCGAGCCCGCAGAGACCGGCGACGAACAGCCGCTCCATCGAAGCGATATCGGTGTCGAGATCGAGGCCGGCGATCACGGCGCGCGTATCAGGGTCGGCGTAGGGCGAGCGGTTGCCGATGAATTCGGGCAGCACATGGACGTCGCGGGCGAGCAGCGCGGCGCGGCTGGCATCGCCTGCGCGCGCGATGATGCGGCGCTCGAGGAAGTCGATGAGGTCGAGGCCCTCGTTGCGCGCAGCCGCGCTGGCCTTACCAAACCCCGGATGCGATTTGAGGAGGTGATCGATCGCCGCGCCCGCGGCCGACTGGCCGCCCTCGTTGAGCCAGAAGTCCGGCACCATGCCGGAGTAATAAGGCCCCCACACGCCGGGCACGAAGCACGGTTCCTTGGTGGTCGCCATGATACAGGCCGAAGTCCCCATGATGTAGGCGAGGCGATCGCACGCGTCGGTCGCCCCGCCCGAGCCGTCGCGGCCGCCGATTGCGCCGATGCCGCCGGCATGCGCATCGATCAGCGACGCGCCGACCGGTATGCCCGGCGACAGGCCGAGATCAGCCGCAGCAGTCGGGGTGAGACCTGCACCGAGCCGCGTGCCGGGGCAACGATCTCGGTGCCGATGCGGGCATATGTCTCGGCCACGAAATCCGACAGCCCGATGCGCTTGAAGAACGGCGCGCTCCAGCCGCCGTCATGCGCGAGGTAGTTCCACTTGCAGGTGACGGTGCAAGTCGAGCGCTGGAGCGAGCCGGTCGCGCGCCAGGTCAGGTAATCCGCCAGATCGAAGAAGTGACCAGCAGCGTCGAAACTCGCGCGAAGATGCCGCTTCAGCCACAGCAGCTTAGGCATCTCCATCTCGGGCGAGATCGAACCGCCGACATAGCGCAGCACGGCATCCTCGGTCTCGTTGATTAGCCGCGCCTCAGCGGTGGCGCGATGGTCCATCCAGACGATGACGTTGCGCTGCTTGTCGCCGGAGCCGCTGACCGTGAGTGCCTCGCCTTGCCTATCGAGGACGACCAGCGAACAGGTGGCATCAAAACCGATACCGCCGACGCTGTTGGGCGTGATACCAGCTTCCGTCACCGCTGCGCGTACCGATATCGCGCAGGCGTCCCAGATGTCCTGGGACGACTGCTCGACGATATCGCCGGCCTCGTGCCAGATCCGGATCGGGTGCCGCGCCATCGCGAGCAGCGTGCCCGCCTCGTCAAACACCCCTGCCCGCGTGCTCGTGGTCCCTACATCAACGCCGATATACGCTCGCGGCATTGTCGCTCCCGGTCGCTTCGTCAGTCTTGACGCAAGCCTACCAGCAAGTGTAGCCGCCATCTACCAGCACGATGCTGCCGGTCATCAGGCTTGCGGCCTCGGACGAGAGGAACAGCACGACGGAGGCGATCTCTTCGACCTGCCCCATCCGGGCCATCGGGGTTCCACCGATCCAGGCGTCGTACATTTTCGGGTTGCTCTTCACGAAGGCGTTCAGCGGCGTCTCGATATAGGTCGGCGCCACCGCGTTGACCCGGATGCCGCGCGCGCCCCATTCGGCGGCGAGCGACTTGGTGAGATGGTGCACACCGGCCTTGGAGGCGTTGTAGAAGCATTGCTCCTGCGGCTTGTTGACGATGAAGCCGGACATCGAGCCGACATTGACGATGGCACCGCTCTTGGCCTTCAGCATATGCTTGCCGAACTCGCGGCAGCACCAGAAGGTGCCGTTGAGATTGACGTCGATGACGTTGAGCCAGTGCTCGTCGGTCACGGTCTCCGCCGGGGTCTCGCTGCGCGCGATGCCGGCATTGTTGACGAGGATGTCGACCTTGCCGTGGCGGGCGACGAGGTCGTTTGCGACCTCCGCCACACGCTTGGTATCGGTGACGTCCATGATCGCGGTCTCGATGTCGTAGCCCTTAGCCTTGAGGCTGGCCTTTGCGCTGTCGGCGACCTTGCTGTCGCGATCGCCGATGACGACCCTAGCGCCGGCCTCGGCCAGCGCTTCGGCGCAGGCGAGCCCAATGCCCTGCCCGCCACCGGTGATGAACGCGGTCTTGCCGTTCAGCTTGAATTTTTCCAGGTACATGGTGATCTTCCGTTTTTTTGCCGTTTCTTCTCAGCCTCGAAGCGCGTTGCCGCCCTGGTCGAAGCGATGGATGCGCGCAGGGTCCGGCACCAGCGACACGCGATCGCCGGCGTGCAGGCTCAATTCGCCGATGTAGCGCGCCGTCAGCATGCCGAGCGGGCCGGCATCGACATAAAGAAAAGTGTCGCTACCGAGATGCTCGGCCACCGCGATCGTGCCCTGCCAGCCGCCGGCACCGTCGCGCTCGATCTTGAGGTGCTCCGGCCGCACACCGATCGTCACGGCCCCCTTCTGCAAGGCCGGCTCACCGGTGACGAAATTCATCTTGGGCGAGCCGATGAAGCCGGCGACGAAGAGATTGGCCGGCCGCTCGTAGAGATCCAGTGGCGAGCCATATTGCTCGATCTTGCCGCCGTTGAGCACGACGATCTTGTCGGCCATGGTCATGGCCTCGACCTGGTCGTGGGTGACGTAGATCGCGGTGGTGCCGAGCTGCTTCTGCAGCCGCGTCACCTCGATGCGCATCTGCACGCGCAGCGCCGCATCGAGGTTGGAGAGCGGCTCGTCGAACAGGAACGCCTTGGGCTCGCGCACGATGGCCCGCCCGATCGCGACGCGCTGGCGCTGGCCGCCGGAGAGTTCGCGCGGCTTGCGATCGAGATACGGCGTGAGATTCAGCGTCGCGGCCGCCGCCTCCACCTTGCGGTTGATCTCGTCCTTGGCAAGGCCGGCCATCTTCAGGCCGAAGCCGATATTGCCGCGCACGCTCATATGCGGATAGAGCGCGTAGGACTGGAACACCATCGACAGCCCGCGCTTGGCCGGCGGCGTGTCGACGACGTTCTTGCCGTCGATCAGGATCTTACCGCCGGAGACGTCCTCGAGCCCGGCGATCAGCCGCAGCAGCGTGGTCTTGCCGCAGCCGGAGGGACCGACGAACACCACGAAGGAGCCGTCGGCGATGTCCAAATCGGCGCCTTTGATGATGTGCACGGGGCCGAAGGATTTCTGCACGTCCTGAAGTGTGATCTGACCCATGATCCGGCAGCCCCTCTACTTCACCGCGCCGAAAGTGAGCCCGCGCACGAGCTGCTTCTGGCTGAACCAACCGAGGACGAGAATGGGCGCGATCGCCAGCGTCGAGGCCGCCGACAGCTTTGCCCAGAACAGCCCTTCCGGGCTCGAATAGGAAGCGATGAACGTGGTGAGCGGCGCGGCGTTCGAGGTCGACAGGTTGAGCGTCCAGAACGCCTCGTTCCAGGCCAGGATCAGGTTGAGCAGCAAAGTCGAGGCGAGCCCCGGGATCGCCATCGGCGTCAGCACGTAGACGAGCTCGCGGCCTATTGTTGCGCCGTCCATGCGCGCGGCCTCCAGGATATCGCGCGGGATCTCCTTGAAATAGGTGAACAGCATCCAGATCACGATCGGCAAATTGCCGAGGCACAGGATGAAGACGAGGCCGATGCGGGAATCGAGCAGGCCGAAGAACTTGTAGATCAGGTAGATCGGCACCAACACACCGACCGGCGGCATCATCTTGGTCGAGAGCATCCAGAGCAGGATGTCCTTGGTGCGCTTGGTCGGCGAGAACGCCATCGACCAGGCCGCGGGAATGGCGATCAGGAGCGCAATCAGCGTCGAGCCGCCGGCGATGATGATCGAGTTCATCGCGTGGTGGAAATAGTCGCTGCGCTCCTGCACCGTCGCGTAGTTTTCCGTGGTCCAATGGAAGAACAGGAAGGATGGCGGGACGGCGAAGGCCTCGAGCTCGGTCTTGAAGCTCGCCAGCACCATCCACAGGATCGGGAAGAAGATCAGAAATCCGAACAGCCAGGCCGCTGCCGTCGATATCGCCACCCGCCGCGTCGTCGCCATCCGTGCCATGTCAGGCCTCCAGGTTGCGGCCAACGATGCGGACCAGGAAGAAGGCGACGACATTGGCGATCACCACCGCAACGAGGCCGCCCGCGGAGGCGCTGCCGACGTCGAACTGGATCAGCGCCTGCGAATAAATCAGGAAGGCGATGTTGGTGGTCTGCAAGCCCGGCCCGCCGCCAGTGGTGACAAAGATCTCGGCGAACACGGTGAGCAGGAAGATGGTCTCGATCAGGATCACCACCGTGATGGGGCGCGCGAGGTGCGGCAGGGTGATGTAGATGAAGGTCGAGACGGCGCTGGCGCCATCCATCTCGGCGGCCTCCTTCTGCTCCTCATCGAGTGATTGCAGTGCAGTAAGCAGGATCAGCATCGCGAACGGCAGCCATTGCCACGTCACGATCAGGATCACCGCAAACAGCGGCATATCGTTGAACCAGTCGATCGGTGTCAGGCCGAAGAGCGAAGCGAGCCAGGCGAACAATCCCGACACCGGGTGCATCAACAGGTTCTTCCAGACCAGCGCGCTCACCGTCGGCATCACGAAGAACGGCGCAATCACCATCAGCCGGACGAAATTGCGCCCGACATCCAGATGAACAGCAGCCCGACGGCCGGCGTCAGGAGCGAACGCGCAAGAAACTGCGTCTGCCGGGTTGCCATCCCTGGCTTCTCCTTTCGGGGAAGAAGGCGGCCATCCATCCGTACGGCGGATGGCCGCCAGTTTGAGCTCAGGAGGGAGAGCTCGGGTTCACTTGATGTAGCCGGCGCGTTTCATCTCGCGCTCGGTGGAGGATTGCGCCGCGGTCAGCGCGGCATCGACCGTCATTGATCCCGCAAGGGCAGCCGAGAACTGCTGGCCCACCTGCGTGCCGATGCCCTGGAATTCGGGGATCGCGGCGTATTGTACGCCGACGTAAGGCACCGGCTTCACCGTCGGCTTGTTCGGATCGGCGGCATCGATCGAGGCCAGCGTCAGCTTGGCGAAGGGAGCGACCTTCAGATAGTCCTGGTTCTGGTAGAGCGAGGTCCGCGTACCCGGCGGCACGTTGGCCCAGCCCTCCTTCGACGCGACGAGCTTGGTGTAGTCCTTGCTCGTGGCCCAGGCGATGAACTTCTCGGCCGCTTCCGTCTTCTTGGAGCCGGCGGGGATCGCGAGATTCCAGGCCCACAGCCAGTTGGCGTTCTTGCCGAGCCCGGTGTTGGGTGCGAGCGCGAAGCCGACCTTGTCGGCGACCTTGGAATCCTTCGGGTTGGTGACGAAGGACGCGGCGACCGTAGCGTCGATCCACATCGCGCACTTGCCGGCGTTGAACAGCGCCAGATTCTCGTTGAAGCCGTTGGAGCTCGCGCCGGGAGGACCGGCTTCCTTCATGAGATTGACGTAGGTGGTCAGCGTCGCCTTCCATTCCGGCGTATTGAACTGCGGCTCCCACTTCTCGTCGAACCAGCGCGCGCCGTAGGAATTGGCCATGGCCGAGAGGAACGCCATGTTCTCGCCCCAGCCGGCCTTGCCGCGCAGGCAAATGCCGTAGACGCCGGCGCTCTTGTCGGTGAGCTTCTTGGCGGCGTCGATGACGAAATCCCAGGTCGGTTTCTCCGGCATCTTCAGGCCGGCCTTCTCGAACAAATCGGTGCGGTACATCACCATCGAGCTCTCGCCATAGAACGGCGCGGCGTAGAGCTTGCCGTCGACGGAGACCGCATCCTTGATCTTCGGCAAGAGGTCGGCGACGTCGTAATCGGCGCCGAGATTGGCAAGCGGCACCAGCCAGCCCTTCTTGGCCCAGATCGGCACCTCATAGGTGCCAATGGTCAGCACGTCGAATTGGCCGCCCTTGGTGGCGATGTCGGTGGTGACGCGCTGGCGCAGCACGTTCTCCTCCAGCGTCACCCATTTCACGGTGATATCGGGGTTCTTCTTGGTGAACTCACCCGTCAGCCCCTGCATGCGGATCATGTCGCCATTGTTGACGGTGGCGATGGTCAGGGTCGTTTCGGCCATCGCGGGGATGGCCAACAGCAGGCAAGACGCGCCGCAGACGGCGCCCAGGACGTGTTTCACGGTGACCTCCCTAGAATCGCGTTTTGAGCATATGCCCACGCGTTGGGCGTATGTTCAGCTCAAGGAAGACGGTTGTCAAGCAGGCGCGCGAGCATTCAGGCAACTTATGAGTGCTGCGGTGCGGGAGGGGGTGCGAGGTGTCGCTTCACTCACAGCTGTCATGCCCCGCGAAGGCGGGGCATCCAGTACTCCGTGTCGTCCATTGGTTTGCCCAAAGCGGGGCCGCGGCGTACTGGATCGTCCGCCTGCGCGGACGATGACAGTGGTGTGGGCGGAGAGAGCGCCCACTTCGCTGACGCGGGAGGAGCGACCTCGCCCTACCGCTCCAAGATCGCCCTTGCCGTCGCCTCGTCCGTGATCAGGCCATTGATCAACCGTCCGTTCAATGCCGCCGCGATCGCCGGCACCTCGGCGGCGCCGACTGCGGCGCCGATCGTCGTGGTGTTGGCCGGGACTTCCGGCGGGATGCTGGTGAGGCGCTTGTTGGTGCCGGATTTGAGCAGGCGGCCCCTGGAATCATAGGCCCAGCCGGTGATCTCGCCGATGGCACCTAACCGCATCATCTCGAACAGTTCGTCGCGCGTGACGAAGCCATCGACATGCACCTGTGCCTTCTGGTCCATCTGGCCGATGCCGACGAGGCGAAGGTCCGCCTTGGCCGCGACCGCCTTCACCTTGGCGATCGGCTCGATGCGGACCATCTTGTTGCGCTCGTCCTCCGACGACATCAGGAACGGCAAGGGCATCGGATAGTGCCGCGCGCCGGTGCGGTCGGCGAGCCGGCCGACGGTGTCGTAGAAGCTCGCCGAGCCATCGGCGGAGATGTTGCCGACCAGCGAGACGATCTGGTGGTTGGGCCGATCGATCGGCGTGACGCGCTCGACCGCGGCGCGTACCGCGCGGCCCGTACCGAGCGCGACGATGACCGGCGTCTCCGAGCGCAGCGTGGAATCGAGCAGGTTGGCGCAACGCTCGGCAATGCCCGCGGTGGCCTGCGGCGCGGCAGGGTCGGCAGGCACCACCTCGCAATGAACGAGATCAAAGCGCTGCTTCAGCCGCGCCGCCAGTTCCATGCAGGCGGCGATGGGATGCTCGAGTCGAAAGGTGATCAGCCGCTCGGCGAGGCACAGCGAAACCAGCCGCTGCGCCGACGCGCGCGAGACCTGGAGCATCTTTGCGATCTCGTCCTGGGTATGACCGGCAATGAAATAGAGCCAGCCCGCGCGCGCGGCGTCGTCGAGCCTTGATTTCTCGTTCTCGGCGGCCATGCGGGCCTTACGCCCCCTTCCAGAAATCGCTCATGCGCCCGAAGACCCGATCGGCCCCGGCGCCCGACAATATAGCGTGCCCGTCCCGGCTGCTGTAATGGCCTCCACCGACAAATCCCCAGACGGTCATGCCGGCCGCCTTGCCGGCCTGCACGCCGCTGACGCTGTCCTCGATCACGAGTGTGCGCGCGGGCGGTATGCGCATCTTCTCGGCCGCGTGGAGGAAAAGGTCGGGCGCCGGCTTGCCGTGCCTGACCATCTGCGCCGTGTAGATGCGGCCGTCGAATAGCGGCTTGAGGCCGGTGACCTCGAGCGAGAGCGATACGCGGTCGATATCGCTCGACGAGGCCACGCAGAACGGCACCGTCAAGTCCGACACCACCGCCCCCACCCCGGGGATCGGTTCCAGCGAAGCGGCAAATGTCTCGAGCACGCGCGACTTCAAGCGCGGCAGGAAGCCGTCCGGCACGATTTGCCCGAGATCGCGATAATGCTGCTCGATCGCCTTGGCGCTGCGCCCGAGAAAGAGCTCGAGCGCCTGCCCCTCACTGAGCGCGAAGCCGAATTCGGCCAGCACTTCGGACAGGCAGCGGCAGCTCAACAGCTCACTGTCGACGAGCACGCCGTCGCAGTCGAAGATGATCAGATCGGGTTTTGGCCGGTCCAGGTCCATCCGGCCATTCGATCATATACCCATCGTATGAGCAATAGCTCAGCCGGAGCAAGCCCTCGGGGGCACTTCCTGTACCTCAATGCGCCACCTGCCGGTAGATCGCCGGCAGCGCCGCCGGCAAACGCTTGATGTTGCCGACGATGGCGTAGCCGCCGCGGCCGAACAGGGTCGGGAAATAGGATTGCGCGGTCGCGTCCACGGTCACGCCGAATGCGGCGATGCCGAGCCGGCGCGCCTCCTGCACGGATTTCCGGGTGTCCTCGACCGCGAGCCGGCCTTCGTAGTGATCGACGTCGTTCGGCTTGCCGTCGGTAAGGACGAGCAGCAGCTTCTTGCGCTGCGGCTGGCGCGCGAGTTCGGCCGCGGCGTGGCGCACCGCGGCGCCGATCCGCGTGTAATAGCCGGGCTTGAGCGCGCCGATGCGGCGCTCCACCGCCCCGCTCATCGGCTCGCCGAAGGCCTTGACTGTCTCGAGCCGCACCCATGAGCGCCGGCGCGAGGTGAAGGTCAGGATGCTGTGGTGGTCGCCGCAAGCCGATAGCCCGTGCGCAAGCACAAGCAGCGCCTCCTTTTCGACATCGAGCACGCGATGACCGTCGACCCAGGCGTCGGTGGAGAGCGAGACGTCGACGAGCAGCGTGACAGCGAGATCGTGCCCCTGCGGGCGCATTGCGACATGGATGCGATCGAGACCACTGCTGCTGCCGGCGCGAAGGTCGCAGCGCGCGCGCACGAGCGCGTCGAGATCGAGGTCGTGGCCGTTGGCCTGGGCGCGCATCAATTCGTGACGCGGACGCAAGACTTCGAAGCGGCGACGCACCTGGCGGATGTGGCGGCGCATGATGTCATCCGCCGTCCAGCTCTCACCTTGTTCGGACGCCGCAGCCGCAAGCACACGGCAATGATCCGGCAGATAGGAGCCGCTGCGATAGTCCCATTCGGGATAGCTCAGGTCCGCGTTCAGGCGCGACGTATCGAGGGCTTCCGGCGGCAGGTCGAGATCGAATTTGAGCCGGCTCGCGGGCTTGCCGCTGCGGCGGCTGAGCGTGATCTCCTCGAGATCGTCGGCCGCCTTCTGCGCATCCTCGTCCTCGCTGTCATCGGCAGGACGATCGACATTGACCATCTCGGCCATGGCGAGGATCTTTTCGAATCGATTGAGCACGAAGGGATCGCGACGATTGGCACCGTCCTCGCGCTCGCGCACCGCAAACCGTCTGCGATCGTCCGACGGCGCAGGTGCCGCGCCCGGCGCGCACTCGTCCTCGCCGGCATGCGCGGGCGAGAGCTCGCGGGTCCAGCAATCGCCCCAGAGTGGGCACGGCAGGATCGAATGATAGCCCGGCGGCGCCTTGTCCGGGAGCGGGCCCGTCCCCATCATCGCTGGCCACAGCTGGCCTGCGGGCGCCTTTCCGGTTCCGAGCAAGGCCAGGACGATCTGTTCCACCTCCCGCTCGACGCGCGGCAGAGGGCGCTGAGGCCGGGCCTCGGCGGTGGCCACAGTGAGCTGCGCGTAATCGGCGACAAGCCCCGGGAATTGCGTGAGCACCCAGACCGCCGTCTCGCTGGCGCGACGCAGCATTAAGAGATCGCGCCTGAGCGGATCCGCCTCCGCGATCGCTTCGACCGGCGCAGCCGCGAACCATGCCGCAAGCCAGCGATAGAGCGATGCATTCAGCGCACGATCGGAAAAGATCGCGATGCGGTCGGGAAGGAAGATGGTCGCAGCGTCGCGGCCCGGCTGCTCGAGGCGCTCGTCGCCGAGGCCGATGCGCTGTCGCCAGCCGAGCCGGTGAGCGGACTTTCGGGCCCCTGCGCTCGCGATCTGCACGCCGGTCTCGCCGCCGAGCGCGCGGAACATCACCGCGAGCCGGCTTTTCATCTCCGTCAGCGTGACAGCCTGATCCTCGTGAACCGGATAGCTCGCGGTGCCGCCAACCATTCTGTGCCAGGCGCGGCCGACCGTCTCCTCCAGTTCGAGGAAATCGAGCATGGCGGTGGCCTCACCCGATCACGGCGCGCGCGACGTCGAGCAGCGCCGCCTTGACGTCGGCATCGTCGGTGAGCGGCTCGATCATGCCGGCGAGCACCGCATCAGCAGTCGGCGTGCCTGCGGCAATCAGCGTCGCGCAATAGACAACGAGCCGGGTCGAGACGCCCTCCTCCAGGTCGTGGCCCCTAAGCGCGCGCAGCCGACCAGCCAGCCCGACAAGCGGCCGCACGCGCTCCGGCGACAGTCCGCTTTCGGCGGACACGACGGCAATCTCCTGCTCGGGCGGCAGGAAGCCGAATTCGATGGCAATGAAGCGCTGCCGCGTCGACGGCTTCAACGCCTTCAGCAGCGTCTGGTATCCGGGATTGTAGGAGACGACGAGCATGAAGCTGTTGGGCGCCGCGATCTCCTCGCCGGTGCGCTCCAGCGGCAGGATACGGCGGTCGTCGGTGAGCGGATGCAGCACGACGGTAACGTCCTTGCGCGCTTCCACGACCTCGTCGAGATAGCAGATGCCGCCCTCGCGCACCGCGCGGGTCAGCGGACCGTCAGTCCACACGGTGTCGCCGCCCCTCAACAGATACCGACCGGTGAGATCTGCGGCGGTGAGATCGTCATGGCAGGCGACGGTGTGCAGCGGCAATCCGAGCCGCGCCGCCATGTGCGCGACGAAGCGCGTCTTGCCGCAGCCGGTCGGTCCCTTCAGCAGCACCGGAAGCTGATGCCGCCAGGCGTGCTCGAACAGCGCGCATTCGTTGGCGCTTGCGACATAGGCCGGCAGCGCGGGCGCCGAGGTCACGGTGTGAAGAGCGGGTTTCATGATGTCTCTCCGGACTTTCCAGGAAGCAGGCGGCCGCGGCGAACCGCGGCCGCCATTTGCATTTACTCGGCAGGCTGCAGCGCGCCGGGGATGACCGGTTGCCTGGCGCGGCCCGGCACCAGCACGGCCCACACGAACATCAGCGCGGAGATCGCCACGAATACGCCGGAGCCGAGCCGGACCCAGTAGAACATCGCGAGCTGGTCCTGCACGTCCATGTAGCCCTGGCCGAGCACGCGCTGGAGATGGACCTGGACCACGCCGGCAAAAGTCAGCGCGAAGGTCATCACCATCATAGCGGTGCACATGATCCAGAAGCTCGCCATGGAGAGCCACTGGTTGTAGGGCGCACGTCCCCTGATCTGCGGGATGGCGTAGGCCATCACCGAAAGGTTCAGCATCACATAGGCGCCGAAGAAGGCGAGATGGCCGTGTGCGGCGGTGACCTGGGTGCCGTGGGTGTAGTAGTTCACCGAGGACAGCGTGTGCAGGAAGCCCCAGACGCCGGCTCCGAGGAACGCCATCACCGAGCAGCCGACCGACCACAGCAGAGCTGCGCGGTTCGGATGCTTGCGACCGGCCTTCCAGGTCATCTGCACCGTGAAGATCACCATGGTGAAGAAGGGGGCGACCTCCAGCGTGGAGAACAGCGAGCCAATCCACTGCCAATAGCCGGGCGCGCCGATCCAGTAGAAGTGGTGGCCGGTGCCGAGGATGCCGGAGAACAGCGCCAGCCCAATGATGACGTAGAGCCACTTCTCGACCACCTCGCGGTCGATGCCGTTGAGCTTGATCATCAGATAGGCCAGCACGGAGGCCATGATGAGCTCCCAGACGCCTTCGACCCAGAGATGCACGACGTACCACCAGTACATCTTGTCGACCGCCAGATTGATTGGATTGTAGAAGGCGAACAGGAAGAAGATCGCAACGCCCCACAGGCCGAACAAGAGGATGTTCGTGACCGTGGTCTTGCGGCCCTTGAGCGCCGTCATCGTCACGTTGAACAGGAACATCAGACAGACGACGACGATGCCGACCTTGATGATGAAGGGCTGCTCGAGGAACTCGCGGCCCTCGTGGTAGTGGAAGAGATAGCCGACCACGGCCACACCTGCCGCGCCAAAAAACATCCAGAACTGGATTTTTGCCAGCAGCGGGCTGTAGAGCTCGGTCTCGGTCTCTTCCGGAAGCAGGAAGTAGGTCGCGCCCATGAAGCCGATCAACGACCACACGATCAGCGCGTTGGTGTGGATCATCCTGACGATGTTGAACGGCAGGAGGGTCGACAGCGTGTTGGGCAGGACGTAGATCGTCCCCGCGAGGAGGCCGAACAGGACCTGCGCGAGGAACAGAGTCAGCGCGCCGTAGAAATACAGCATCGCGACTTTCTGGGTCTGATATTTCATCTCAGGCTCTCTGTGTTTCAGGGATTCACGAGGCGATACGCTCAGCCGGCCTTGTTCGGCGGCCATTCCTGGCGCTTGATCGTAGAGGTCCATTGCAGGAAGTCGGCGAGATCGTTGAGCTCCTGGTCCGTGAGGTTGAACTGCGGCATCTGGCGCCGGCCCGGCGCGCCCGAAGGCTGCGCCTGCATCCAGGCCTTCAGCGTCTCGCGCGCACCCGCCGGGTCCTCGTTGCCGCCCCAGCGATCCCAGACGTTGCCGACTTCGGGAGCGAAATAGGCGCCCTCGCCGAGCAGGGTGTGGCAGTTGATGCAGGAGTTCTTCTCCCAGACATGCTTGCCGCGGGCGACCGACGACGTCAGTGTCGTCGCATCGGTCGAGGTCGTGGCCATGTAGTAATGGCTGTGCGCCGTCAGCCCTATGAAGATGGCGAAGAAAAAGGCCGAGCCGCCGTAGAAGACGTTTCGAGCGGCCGACTTGGTCAGGCGTTCAGCCATTGCCAATCCTTTCCGTTTGATTCCTGCGAAGAAGCGATGCGGTGATTTATTGCCGAACGGCACGGATCACTCTTTGACGAAGCGCAAGGAGCGCGACGATCCGCGAGGCGCCGCGTCAGATCAGGGTGACGACAGCGGATGCGAGCCAGGCGAACAGCACCACGACGAGGACCCAGGCGCTCACGAGGCCGCGCCAGAGCGCCGGCGCGGCCCGAAGATCGAGGAAATCGAGCACGATACGGCGGCCCTTGACGGCCGCGAACGCCAGCAGCAGGGCATTTCCGAGCAGCGGATGCGCCACAAATGATGGGACCAGAATGGTCGCGAGCGCGAGACCGATCAGCGCGATCCAGGTGATGTCGAGACGATCCGGAATCACTGCCGCACCAGATAGATGATCGGGAACATGACGATCCACAGCAGATCGACCATGTGCCAGAAGGCGGTTCCCGTCTCGACCCCCGAGGCTTCGGCACTCCGGGAAACTACGGCCAGGATCACGATGCCAAGGCCGACATGCAGGAGATGAAAGCCGGTGAGGAGAAAGTAGAGGGTGAAGAACGGGCTGGTCTCCAGACCGTTGCCCTGACCGATCTCGCCGGCATATTCGAACAGCTTGATCGCGATGAAGAGAGCGCCAAGCGCCATGGCGCCGAAGAGCCAGCCGCGCGCGGCCGGCCTGCGGCCCGCACGGGCGGCAGCCGTCCCGCGCGCTGCGGCCCATCCGCTGGTCACCAGAACGACGGTGTTGATCCCGGCGAGATGCGCATCGAGGGTGGCCTGACCGGCCGCGAAGATCGCGGGATGAATTGCACGGGCGACGATGAAGGCGCCGAGGAACAGGCCGAAGGCGGCAAGCTCGCTGAAGATCAGCACCCAGATCATGGGATCGCCGGGGAGATCTTCGAGGATTCCCCAGCCAGTTTCTTGTTGCTCGCAGTCCGTCGCCGACATCTGATTTCCAAACCAAAACGTCCAGCCACTACCTCGACGGCGCTGTTCCGACTTTGACGCCGGACAAAGAAGCGGCAGGCCATAGGGTGTTTGCGCTACCGCAACATCCTGGCGGCCCTTCCGCCATAGGGTGGATCAACCCGGCGGTTCCACAAGACGGCAAACGACCAGATGAGCGATGCACAAATCGGCCTGATGACCGCGACCCCCATTATCATCGCGTTTGCCATCGCGCTCCGGCGAATGGGCGTGCTGTCGACCGTGGCGACCGTGTCAGCGGTAAGCCTCTCCGTCGCGATCGCGGCGGTGCTGTTCACGACGCAGTAGTGGCAGGCGCCTCAGCGCGCCGTTGCGGCACTGCACAGCAAGGGCGCCTGCTGCAGGTGGGTCCCGGGCAGTTTCGATTCCTCCGTCTTGGCTTCCTTGCGTCGTGCGCTAATATTGCGCTCCACACGACTGGATGAGTTCGCCATGCCTGAGATCATCAACCTTGGCGCGCTGCAGCTGACGTTCCTACAGAGCAAGGATGACACCGCCGGCGGCCTCGATCTGTTCGAGATGACGCTACAGCCGAACGCGCGCATGCCGATTCCCCATTATCACGATGGCTGGGACGAAACGATCTACGGACTAAGCGGCATCTCGACCTGGCGGATCGACGCAAAGGACATCGACGTGGCGCCGGGCGAAAGCCTCTTCATTAAGCGCGGCGTGGTGCACGGTTTCATCAACCGTTCGCCCCGACCGGCGACCTGCCTGTGCATCCTCAGCCCCGGTGTACTCGGCCCACAATACTTCAAGGAGATGGCGGCCCTGCTATTGGCCGGCAAGCCTGATCCGGCCAAAATGAAGGAAACGATGCTGCGCTACGGGCTGGTTCCGGTGATGCAATCCTGAGGATGAGTGCAGCGCGAGCGGTCGAGTCAGGTGGCCAAAGCGTTCGCTATAGCTCAAAGGGCGATGGCGAAGGCGCGCTCAGCGCCTTCGTCGTAGTCGTTGAAAAGGGTGGGCACCTCGCAAGAGCGCTTCTGCCCACCTTACGAAAATCAGCGAAACTATCGCCGCTGATTATACACGTCGATGCAGACCGCACCGAGCAGCACCAGGCCCTTGATGACCTGCTGGTAGTCGATACCGATGCCGAGGATCGACATGCCGTTGTTCATCACGCCCATGATCATGGCGCCGACCACGGCACCGCCGACGCGCCCCACCCCGCCATAGGCCGAAGCGCCGCCGATGAAGCAGGCGGCGATGACGTCGAGCTCGAAGCCGAGACCGGCCTTCGGGGTCGCGGTGTTGAGGCGCGCGGCGAAGACGAGGCCGGCGAGCGCGGCGAGCACGCCCATGTTGACGAAGGTAAGGAAGGTCAGCCGCTCGGTCTTGATGCCCGATAGGCTTGCCGCCTTGGCGTTGCCGCCGACGGCATAGATCTGCCGGCCGATCACGGTGCGCCGGGTGACGAAGCCGTAGAGCGCGATCAGCGCCGTCATGATGACCAGCACGTTCGGCAGGCCGCGATGCGAGGCGATCAGATAGGTGAAATAGAGCACGGCGCAGGCCAAGAGAACGCTCTTGCCCAGGAAGAACGCATAAGGCTCGACCTCGATGCCGTGCAATTGCTCGCGCGAGCGGCCCTTGGCGCTGGCATAGACCAGGCCGAGCGCGAGCACGGCACCGATCAGCATGGAGGTCGGATGCAGCGTGCCGGCCTCGGGCAGCAGTTCAGGAATGAACCCGGACGACAATTTCTGGAAGGTCGCCGGGAACGGCCCGAGCGACTGGCCCTGCAACACCGCGAGTGCGAGGCCCTTGAACACCAGCATGCCGGCCAGCGTCACGATGAAGGACGGGATCTTGAAATAGGCCACCCAATAGCCTTGCGCGGCGCCGATGGCGGCGCCGACCAAGAGGCAGGCGATGAACGCGAGTGTGAAGTCGATCTTGTAGGTCACCATGAGCACGGCGGCCACCGCGCCGATGAAGCCCGCGACCGAACCGACCGAAAGATCGATATGACCGGTGACGATCACCAGCAGCATGCCCAGCGCCATGACGACGATGTAGCTGTTCTGCAGCACCAGATTGGTCAGGTTGAGCGGCTGCAGCAGCGTGCCGCCAGTGACGACCTGGAAGAACAGCATGATCGCGACCAACGACATCAACATGCCGTAATTGCGCAAATTGTTCTTGATGAAGCTGCCGTGCCGGCGCTCCTCGGGCAGCGACACCGTCTTGTCGGTCATGGCTGCGTTCCTCCCATCTCGACGGCCGCGGGCGCGGCGTTCCCAATTTTTCTTTCGTTGCGCATGATGGCGCGCATGATCTTTTCCTGCGTCGCCTCGGATCCCCTGAACTCCCCGACAAAGGCGCCGTCATTCATCACACAGATGCGGTCGCAGATGCCGAGCAGTTCGGGCATTTCCGAGGAGATCACCACGACGCCACGGCCGGCTTCCGCCAGCTCGTTGATGATACAGTAAATCTCGTACTTGGCACCGACGTCGATGCCCCGCGTCGGCTCGTCCAGGATCAGCACCTTCGGATCTGTCATCAGCCATTTCGACAGCACCACTTTCTGCTGGTTGCCGCCGGAGAGCTGGCCGGTCTCCTGGTAGACGTCGGAGCAGCGGATCCGCATCCGATTGCGGTAGTCGCTGGCGACCTTCAGCTCGGCAATGTCGTCGATCACACGGCCGGGCGCGACCTGGTCGAGGCTCGCCAGCGTGATGTTCTTGCGGACGTCGTCGGCGAGAATGAGGCCGAGCTGCTTGCGATCCTCGGTGACATAGGCAAGGCCGGCGTCGATCGCGGCCGCGACGCTCGGCAGCATCATCTCCCTGCCCTCGAGCCGGAGGCTGCCGCTGATCGTGGTGCCCCAGGAGCGGCCGAACAGACTCATGGCGAATTCAGTGCGGCCGGCCCCCATCAGGCCGGCGATGCCCACGACCTCGCCGCGCTTGACACTGAAATTGACGTTCTTGATCACCTGCCGTTCGGGATGAATGGGGTGATAGACCGACCAGTTCTCGACGGTGAGCACGGGTTCGCCGATCTTCGCGCTGCGCTCCGGGAAGCGGTGAGCAAGATCGCGGTTGACCATGCTGCGGATGATGCGGTCCTCCTGGATCGGCTCGGCATGGCAATCGATGCTGTCGACCGTGCGGCCGTCGCGCAGCACGGTGATGTGGTCGGCGACCTTTGCGACCTCGTTCAGCTTGTGCGAGATCAGGATCGAGCCGATGCCCTGCTCGCGGAACGCCATGAGGCGTTCGAGCAGCGCGGCGCTGTCGGCCTCATTGAGGCTCGCGGTCGGCTCGTCCAGGATCAGCATCCGCACCCGCTTGGAGAGCGCCTTCGCGATCTCGACCAGCTGCTGCTTGCCGACGCCGAGATCGGTGATCAGCGTATCCGGCGATTCTCTCAAGCCGACCTGCGCGAGCAGGTCCCGCGTGCGCCGGTAGACCTCGTCGCGATCGATCACCCCCAACTTCGACGGCGGATGCGACAGGAAGATGTTCTCGGCGATCGACATCAGCGGGATCAGCGCCAGCTCCTGATGGATGATGATGATGCCGAGTGCCTCGGAATCGTTGATGTCGCGGAAGCGCCGCTCCTCGCCTTCGAAGACGATGGTGCCCTCGTAGCTGCCGTGCGGATAGACCCCGCTCAGCACTTTCATCAGCGTCGACTTGCCGGCGCCGTTCTCGCCGACGAGCGCGTGGATCTGCCCGGCGTGAACCGAGAAATTGACATCGCGCAGCGCCTGCACACCGGCAAAGCTCTTGCTGACGTTGCGCATCTCCAGCATGGCGGTCATGGCTTTGGTGTCCCTTGCGTTACTTCGCCTCTCCCCGCGTGCGGGGAGAGGCCGGAATTCGAGTGCAGCTTGAATTCCGGGTGAGGGGAAGTCTCCGCGAGGGCAACTCTCACCGCCCCCGTGGAGAGCCCCCTAACCCTCTCCCCGCACGCGGGGAGAGGGGAAAGAGAGAGTCCTTACTGGAACTGCGACTTCTTGTAGTAGCCGCTGTCGACCAGCACCTTCTCCCAATTGTCCTTGTAGACCACCACCGGCTTGAGCAGATAGGACGGCACGGTCTTGACGCCGTTCTCGTAGGTCTTGGTGTCGTTGACGGTGACCTGCTTGCCGGCGAGCGCCGCGTCGACCATGTCGGCCGTGACCTTGGCGAGGTCGCGGGTGTCCTTGAAGATGGTCGAGTACTGGTCGCCGCGCAGCATCGCCTTGATCGAGGGCACCTCGGCGTCCTGGCCGGAGATGATCGGCATCGGCTGATCGGCGCTGCCGTAGCCGACACCCTTCAGCGAGGAGATGATGCCGATCGAGATGCCGTCATAGGGCGACAGCACGGCATTGATCTTCTTGTTGCCGTAATAGGCGCTGAGCAGGTTGTCCATGCGGGCCTGCGCGGTGGCGCCATCCCAGCGCAGCGTTGCCACCTTGTCCATGCCCATCTGGCCGGAGACGACGACGAGCTTGCCGCTGTCGATGTACGGCTTCAGCACGCTCATCGCGCCGTTGTAGAAGAAGTAGGCGTTGTTGTCGTCGGGCGAGCCGCCGAACAGCTCGATGTTGAAGGGTCCCTTGCCTTCCTTGAGGCCGAGCCCCTGCTCGATCGACTGCGCCTGGAGCACGCCGACCTGGAAATTGTCGAACGTCGCGTAGTAGTCGACGTTCGGCGTGCCGCGGATCAGGCGGTCATAGGCGATCACGGTGATGCCCTTGGCCTTGGCCTGCTTGAGTACGTCGGACAGCGTGGTGCCGTCGATCGCGGCGATCACCAGCGCCTTCGCGCCCTTGGTCACCATGTTCTCGACCTGCGAGAGCTGGTTCGGAATGTCGTCCTCGGCATATTGCAGATCGGTGTTGTAGCCGCGCTCCTTCAGCACCTTGACCATGTTGTTGCCGTCGTCGATCCAGCGCGCCGAGGATTTGGTCGGCATGGCGATGCCGACTGTCGCCTTCTGCGCGGAGGCGGTGACGCCTGTGGCCATCGTGGCAGCGCCGGCCAGCGCCAGTGCGAGGAACGTCGTCTTCAATTTCAGCATATTTCACTCCCTTTGGGTGTCAGACTGTTTCTTCGTGTCGTCGAGAACGTGGGTGGGCTGCTTCGGATCTCCTATGCGAGCTTGACATCGGGCTCCGCACGACCGCGCGCGGATGCATCCAACAGAAAGGTCTGGCCTGCTTGCGGATCGGCGGCGCGCGCAGCCGCGTCCATGTCCTGCCAGGCGGAGGTGACGAGGAGACGCGACAGATCGGGGCCAACGAAAGCCGGGCAGCTCGCCTGCTTCGCAGGAACGCTCAATGAGCGCAGGCGCTCGCCCTGCGGGGAGTAGACATCGATGCGGCCCGTGCCCCAGCAGGCGTTCCAGATCTGCCCGTCGGCGTCGCACACCGAGCCGTCGAAACCGCCGATGCCGGTGTGGCGAAGCAGCACCTCCGGCTCGCCGCGCGGCAGGCCAGTCGCCGGATTGAGCAGCACCGTGTAGAGCACGGCGCGCACACTATCGGCGAAATAGCCGATCGCGCCGTCCGGCGAGAAGCAGATCGAGTTGGGAATACTGATGCGGGGGAACAGCAGCGAGATCTTGCCGCGATGAAACGCGTAGATGGCGCCCGCCCCTGTTTCCGCGTTGCGTCCCATGGTGCCGATCCAGAACGTGCCGGACTGATGCACGCGCGCGTCGTTGGAACGCGTGGCGGGATTGTCGGCTTCGAGCGGGCAGAGCAGCGTCATCGCGCCGTCGGCAAGCTTGCGGATGTAAAGGCCATCTTCCGCGACGATCAACTGACGCTCGGCATCGATGCGTCCGAGCGCGCTCGCCATCCGGCCGAGCGCGTGGATGCGCACCTCACCGCCGCCGAGCTGCGCCTCGAACAGCAGCCCTTCGCGGATGTCGAACCACCAGGCGGTGTCGGTGGTCGCGTCATAGGTCGGTCCCTCGCCGAGATGGCAAGGGTGGTCCGAGAGCACAGACGTCGGTACTTCTTCCATCATGGCGTCCTCACCGAAAAGCGATAGACCGTGTGATGGCGATAGACCTCGCCGGGTGAAAGCCGCGGGCTCGGGAAATCCGGCCGGTTCGGCGCGTCGGGCCAGATGTGGGGTTCCAGGCACATCGCATCCGACTGCCGGATGAGCTTGCCGCCCTTCCCGGAGATCGTGCCATCGAGATAATTGCCGGAATAGACCTGAAGTCCGGGTTGATCGGTGAACAGCTCCATGATGCGCCCCGAGCGCGGCGCCTCCAGCCGGGCCGCGAAAGCAAGCTTGCCATCACGCGCGAGGCAGTAGGTGTGATCGTAGCCCCTGCCGCTCTGCAATTGCTGATCGCTCTCGCGGATGCGCGCACCGACCGCCCATGCTTCGCGGAAGTCGAACGGCGTACCGGAAACGCTGCGCGGCGGCTCCGGCAGCGGAATGGCGGTGGGATCGATCGCGAGAAAATGCTCGGCGGCGACCGTCAGTCTATGATCAAGGATGGTGGTACCCGACGTCGCACCTTCCAGATTGAAGAAGCTATGGTTGGTGAGGTTGACGATCGTCGGCCGGTCCGTGCGGGCTTCCATGGTGAGCGACAGCTCAGTCGGTCCCGTGATGCGATAGGTCAGACGCACATCGAGCCGGCCGGGATAGTTTTCTTCGCCATGCGGGCTGACATAGGTGAGCATCACGGCGGGCTCGGCGCCCTCGTCGATCTCCGCAATGTCCCAGAGTTTGCGATCGAAGCCATCGAGGCCGCCGTGCAGCGCATTCGGACCGTTGTTGACGGGAAGCTGCACCGTCTCGCCGTCGAGCGAAAACTGTCCCTTGGCGATGCGGTTGGCATAACGGCCGACGGTGGCGCCGAAGAACTTTCGCTCGGCGAGATAGCCCGCGAACGCATCGTGGCCGAGCGCGACATCGTCGTAGCCGCCCTTCGCGTCCGGCGCGATCAGCGCCTGGATCACCGCACCATGGGTGATGATCCGCGCTTCGAAGCCGCCCGCTCCGCGCAGTACGATGCGTTCGACCGCGCGGCCGTCCGGCAGCGTTCCGAAAACGTCTCGTATCATTTTCGAGCCAGCCATTGTCAGTCCACAAATGCTTCGACGATCGTCCGCTTGCCGAGCAGGAAAGCATCGGCGACGAGACGCAATGGCGCCAGATCGACGTCGCTCGCGCAGGTCGCAGCGAGATCGACGAAGCGCCGGTAGAGCTCCCGATATTCCTCATCGGGCGCCTCGGCAACGGTCTTGCCGTCGATCGCCATGCGCCTGCCGCCACCGGACAGAGTCAGCTGGCCCTGATCGGTTTCCACGAGGATATCCCAGCTCTGCGGTCCGGTCTGGCGGAAATCGAACTCGGCGGTGACAGGCAGGCCGCCGATGTCCGTCAGCGTCAGCTTCGCGGCGATCGGCGCCTGGCAGTTGGCGGGAAAGGCCAGCTCGGCCGCCGTGACGAACACCGACTGCGGCAGGACTTTGGTCAGGATCGACAGCGCGTTGATGCCGGGATCGAATACGCCAAGCCCGCCCGGTTCCCAGATCCAGCCTTGCCCGGGATGCCAGACGCGGACGTCTTCCTTCCAGCTGATGTGCACGGAGGTGATGCGGCGTTCGGCGAGCCATTGCCGCGCCGGCTCGACCGCCGGTGCGTAGCGCGAATGCCAGGTCGCAAACAGCGTCCGCTTCGCATCCGCCGCCATCGCGATCAGCGGATCGAGCTCGGCAACGCCGGTGCCGGGCGGCTTCTCCAGCATGACATGCTTGCCGGCGGCGAGCGCCGCGGCCGCCTGGGCACGGCGCACCTGCGGCGGCGTGCAGAGCGACACCGCGTCGATCGGCGGCCCCTTCTCAAGCAACTCCTCGATAGTGGCGAAATGCGGCAGCCCCGGCAGCGAAGCGTTGCGACTGGCGACAGCCGCGAGCGTCGCACCCGGTGTCGCCGCGATCGCACTAAGGTGCTGGTCGCGCGCGATCTTGCCGAAGCCGACGATGGCGATGCGAAGTTCAGTCACGATCTCTCTCCGGATTTCGCAGATGACAACGGCTCGGCCGGCGCGGTTTCGATCACCGCATCCTCGTGGCGGCGCATGCCGTTGTGAATGACGTAGACCATCGCCTCCGACGCGGCGTCGACATCGCCCGCCGCAATGGCATCGACGATCTTCTGATGCCAGAGCAGCACGGTGTCGCGGTCCTCCGACTCGACCGGAGCGCTCAGCAGGAACGAGGCGCGGAGCGCAGCCTCGATGACATGCCCAATCGAGCGCATGAACAGATTGCCGGAGGCACGCGCCACCCCAACATGGAGCGCGAGGTCGGCATCGGCAAAGCCGACGGAGTCGGACGCTTCAAGCCGCATGCGATCCATGCAGCGACGGAGCTCAGCGACGTCCTCGTCGGACCGGTGCATAGCTGCGAGAGCGGCGGCGCGCGGCTCGACGGCCAGACGGATCTCAGCGAGGTCGTTGAGGAAACGCTTGTCGATGCCGGCGTCCAGATGCCAGGCCAGCACGTTGGCGTCGAACATGTTCCAGGCGCCGCGCTCGCGTACGACGGTACCGACCCGCGCCTTGGTGGTGAGCAGGCCCTTGGCGACCAGGGTCTTGACGCTTTCGCGCAGCACCGGCCGCGATACGCCGAACATCGCGATCATCTCGGCATCACCGGGCAGCCGCGTCCCCTCCGCATAGCGGCCGGCGATGATGTCGACGCCGATCGAGCGGGCCACCTCCGCATGGTTGGAGTGGGCCCGCCGCGTCGGGATGACGACGATGCGCGAGGTCATGAGATTGCTCCTGCACTCTTCCTCACCGGTCGTCGTGCAAGCGCGACCAGTCCCTGCTGCAAGGCGATGAAGGCGAACAGCAGCACGCCGGTCGCGATCTTAGTCCACCAGCTCGACAGCGTGCCATCGAAATTGATGTAGGTCTGGATCAAGCCCTGGATCAGCACGCCGAGGAAGGTGCCGATCACCGATCCCTGTCCGCCGGTGAGCAGCGTGCCGCCGATCACGACGGCCGCGATGGTGTCGAGCTCGACGCCGACCGCGGAGAGCGAATAGCCCGCGCTGGTGTAGAAGGAGAAGACAATGCCGGCGGTGCCCGCCAGCAGGCTCGACAGCATGTAGATCTTCACCGTCATCTTGCCGACTGCAACGCCCATCAGGCTCGCGGTCGCCCGGCTGCCGCCGAGCGCATAGACATTGGCGCCGAACCGGGTGATATGCAGCAGCAGGGCGCCGCCGATCACGATCACCAGCATGATGATCGCGATCGCCGTCAGCCGTCCGCCGCCGGGCATCCGCAGCGCGAAGTCCGACACGGTGGAGTAGACCGGCGCGGTGATCGGCACCGATTCCGTCGAGAGCAGGAAGCTCGCACCGCGTGCCAAGAACATGCCGGCCAGCGTGACGATGAAGGGCGGCAGGTCGAAGACATGGATCACGGCGCCCATTGTAGCCCCGAACCCAGCCGAGAGCACCAGGATGGCGGCGAAAGCGACCAGCGGCGGCACGCCCCAGCGCTCGATGGCCAGCGCCACGAACACAGTGGTGAAACCGATCACCGAGCCGACCGAGAGATCGATGCCGCCGGAGATGATGACGAAGGTCATGCCGATCGCGACGATGCCGAGGAAAGCGTTGTCGGTGAGGAGATTGCCGACCACGCGGGTCGAGGCAATGTTGGGGAATTGCATCGCGCAGAGCGCAAAGCCGGCGACCAGCACGATGGCCGTGATGAGGACGGGCGGCAGGCCTTTCATGCTTTGGACCTCCGCAGCCGCGCGGCGATTCCGGCAATGCCGGCGAATTTCGGCGATTGCAGCAACAGCACCGCGAGCACCACCACCGCCTTGACCAGCAAATTGAACTCCGGCGGATAGCCGGACAAGAGGATCCCGGTGTTCATGGTCTGGATGATCAGCGCGCCGAGCACGGCGAGTAACAGGCTGAAGCGGCCGCCGAACAGCGAGGTGCCGCCGATCACCACCGCAAGGATGGCGTCGAGCTCGAGCCAGAGGCCGGCATTGTTGGCATCCGCGCCCATGATGTCGGCGGCTGCGATCACACCGGCGAGCGCGGCGCAGACGCCGCACCAGACATAGACCGACAGGATCATGGCGCGCGTGCTGACGCCGGCGAGCTCGCTTGCCCGCGCATTGCCGCCGGTCGCCTCGATGAGCAGCCCCAGCGCCGAGCCGCGCACCACCGCGCCGGTGAGGATCAGCATGCCCAAGGCGATCGCGACCGGCACCGGCAGGCCGAGCACAGCGCCATTGCCGAGCCAGACCAGATCCGGCGAAGAGAAGGTCACGATGCGCCCCTCGGTGATCAGCTGGGCAATGCCGCGTCCCGCCACCATCAGGATCAGCGTCGCCACGATCGGCTGCATGCCGAGCACGGCGACGAGGAAGCCGTTCCAGAGCCCACAGACGAGCCCGGCACCGAGCGCAGCCCCCAGCACGATCGGCAGACCGTGGCTGTCGGCGAGGCTCGCCGCGATCGCGCCCGAGATCGCCATGACGGCGCCGACCGACAGGTCGATGCCGCGCGTCGCGATTACCAGCACCATGCCGAGCGAGAGCAGCGCCACCGGCGTGCCACGGTTGAGCACGTCGATCAGGCTGCCAAACAGCCGGCCGTCCTGGAGACGCAGGTCGAAGAATTGCGGCGACACCACGCGATCGACCGCCAGGATGACGACCAGCGCAAGGATCTGGGCAAGGCCGCGGCGCGGCAACAGCGCTGTCATGCCCGGCCCTCATGCGCAACGCTGGCGCCGTCGGCGGCGATGGCCGCGAGGATGTTGCCGACATCGATCGCCTCGCCCGCGAGTTCCTCGACATGGGCGCGGTCGCGCAACACGACGACGCGATCGGAATAGGTCACGATCTCATCCAGCTCGGAGGAGATCACGAGCAGTGCGAGGCCGTCGTCGCAGAGCTCGCGGATCAGACGGATGATCTCGGCATGCGCGCCGACATCGATGCCGCGGGTCGGCTCGTCCAACACCAGCAGGCGCGGCGATGTCGCGAGCCAGCGCGCCAGCAGCACTTTCTGCTGGTTGCCGCCGGACAACAGGCCGACCGGACGTTCGGGATCTGCCGGCCGGATGTCGAGCATCTTGACGTAGCGGCGCGCGATCTCGTCCTGCTCGCGGCGCGACAGCGGCCGATGCAGCCCGCGCTTGGCCTGGAGCGCGAGCACGATGTTCTCACGCACGCTGAGCTCGGCGACGATGCCGTCGGTCTTGCGCTCCTCGGGACAATAGCCAAAGCCGTGGCGGACGCCGTCGCGCGGCGATTGGAGCCGCACGGGGGCGCCTTCCACCCTCGCCTGCCCGCGATCGGCGCGTTCGGCGCCGAACACCAGCCGCGCCGTCTCGGTCCGGCCCGAGCCGAGCAGGCCGGCCAGACCGACGACCTCGCCATGGCGCAGCTCGAGATTGAACGGCGCGACATAGCCGGCCTTGCCGTAACCCTCGAAGCTCGCGCAGATCTCGCGCGCCTTGTGTTCGGTGGCAGAAGCCCGCGCGCTGGTGGTCTCGGCCAGCTCGCGGCCAAGCATCATCCGGATCAATTCCAGCCGCGGCAGCGAAGCCGTCTCGCGCTCCCCGACCAGGCGGCCGTTGCGCAAGACCGTGATGCGGTCGGAGATCTCGTAGACCTGGTCCAGGAAGTGACTGACGAAGACGATGCCGATGCCACGCTTTGCGAGCTGGCGCATGATGCCGAAGAGGATCTCGACTTCGTGACGGTCTAGGCTCGCGGTCGGCTCGTCCAGGATCAGCACCCGTGCGGAGAGATCGACGGCCCGCGCGATCGCGGTGACGTGCTGCACGGCGACAGAATAGCTGCCGAGCGGCGCGGCGACATCGATGTCGAGGCCGAAGTCCGCGAGCAAGGCCTTGGCGCGGCAACGCATCTCGCCTTCGCGGACGATGCCGAAACGCATCGGCTGGCGGTCGAGAAACAGGTTCTGTGCCACCGAGAGGTTCGGCAGCAGATTGACTTCCTGGTAGACGGTGGCAATGCCGGTCTGAAGCGCGGCCTTGGCCGAGCGCGGCGCGATTGCCTCGCCACTGATCCTGACGATTCCGGCATCGCGCGGGAACACGCCGGTGACCGCCTTGATCAGCGTGGACTTGCCGGCGCCGTTCTCGCCGAGCAGCGCATGGATCTCGCCGGCGCGAAGCGTGAAGTCGACCTCCTGCAACGCACGCACAGCACCGAAGCTTTTGCTGATCCCGCGCACCTCCAGAAGGGCCGGAGCAGGATCGGGGCTGTTCTCCATGACAACGTCACTCCCGCCAGTGCCCGCTGATGATGCGGTCACCCAGCCTATTCGTTCGCACAGCGATTTCGAAGGGGGTATCACCGGACCACCGAAACATGGCGGTCCGGCGCAGCGCCCGCCTCAGTAACCGAGGCCCTTCTTGCTGTCGTAGATCTTCTGCGGATCGTCGGCAGCGGTATAGAGCTTGGACTCGGTCTGGATCCACTTCGGCGGAACCGTACCCTTGCCCTTGAATGCCGCAATCGCATCGAGCGCCGGACCGGCCATGTTCGGCGTCAGCTCGACGGTCGCATTGGCTTCGCCGGCGGCCATCGCCTTGAAGATATCGGGGACTGCATCGATGGAGACGGTGAGGATCTCCTTGCCTGGCTTGAGGCCGGCTTCCTTCATCGCCTGGATCGCGCCGACCATCATGTCGTCGTTGTGGGCGTAGACCGCGCAGATCGACTTGCCGCCGCCTTCGGCCTTGATGAAGCTCTCCATCACCTCCTTGCCCTTGGCGCGGGTGAAGTCGCCGGTCTGGCTGCGCACCACCTTCAGGTTCGCATGCTTGGCGATGGCGGTGTCGAAACCCTTCTTGCGGTTGGCCGCCACGCTGGCGCCGACCGTGCCCTGCAATTCGACGATGTTGCAGGCCTTAGCCCCGACGGTCTTGGCCAGCCAGTCGCCGGCGACCTCGCCTTCGTGCACGCTGTCGGAGGTGACAGCGGTGAGATAGAGCTCCTTGCCGGAGGGATCGATGTCGCGGTCGAGCAGTACGACCGGGATCTTGGCCTCCTTGGCTTCCTTCAGCACCGAATCCCAGCCGGTCGAGACGACTGGCGCAAGGAAGATCGCATCGACATTCTGCGCGATGAAGGAGCGGATCGCCTTGATCTGGTTCTCCTGCTTCTGCTGCGCGTCGGCGATCTTGAGATTGACCTTTCGCTTGGTGGCTTCCTGCTTGGAGACCGAGGTCTCGGCCGCGCGCCAGCCGGATTCCGATCCGATCTGCGAGAAGCCGATGGTGAGCTCGGCGGCATTCGCCGGCAGGGCGAGCAGCAACGCGGCCGTGGCGCTGGCCGCAAAGAGGGCTTTGAAGGTCATCAGGCGTGTCTCCCAAGATGTTTATCCGGGGCGCCGATGGTAGCATGGCACCCGCAGGCCGGCCTTCGAGGCGGCGGAAGGCACTATTTCACGGAAGAATGGTTCCGTATAGTCATATTATTTGACTATTTGGTGGAAAGCGCGGCGGAACCGGCTGGCCGCATAGATGACACGCACAGCGTGATTTTGTTCCGGGGATACAACGCGGAGATGAAGGAGAAATTGTGGGCAGCGGCAGTGCGCTCCCTTGCCCCGCTTGCGGGGCCGCGATGAGCTTCGCTCGCGCTGAGAGGGTTGGGGTGAGGGGTGTCTCTGCGAAAACTAATGAGAGACGGACTCACAACCTCTCCCCGTCATTGCGAGCGCAGCGAAGCAATCCAGAATCTATCCGTGCAAGGACTCTGGATTGCTTCGCTGCGCTCGCAATGACGTGGATAGAGCTCTGCGTATGTCGACCTAATCAACTCGTGGAGAGTCCCCCTCACCCGGAATTTGCTTTCGCAAATTCCGGCCTCTCCCGCAAGCGGGGAGAGGCGAAGAGCTAGGTCAGCTTCCGCTGCGCGAGATTCTTCATCAGTGCGCCGATGCCGAAGGTCCACGGCTCGCACTCGTCGCTGGTGCGCATGCGGTTGACGAGCTTGCCGAGCTGGGGCGCGGCGATCGTGACGATGTCGTCGCGCTTGTGGGTGAACCCCTGCCCCGGCGCATCGCGGTCCTCGACGGGCGCGAACATCGTGCCGAGGAACAGCACGAAACCATCGGGATATTGATGCACCTTGCCGATGGTCTGCGCAACGAGGTCGGTCGGGTCGCGGCTGATCTTGCTGATCGAGGAATGGCCGTTGAGAACGAAACCGTCTGCGCCCTTCACGTTGAGGCTGATGTCGAGCCTGCGCGCATCATCCAGCGAGAACGTATCGTCGAACAGGCGCAGCAGCGGCCCGATGGAGGACGACGCGTTGTTGTCCTTGGCCTTCGACAGCAGCAGCGCCGAGCGGCCCTCGAAGTCGCGCAGATTCACGTCGTTGCCGAGCGCGCCGCCGACGATCTTGCCGCGGCTCGAGACGAACAGCACGAGTTCTGGCTCGGGATTGTTCCAGGTCGATTTCGGATGCAGGCCGGCATCCATGCCCGTGCCGACCGACGACAATGTCGGCGCCTTGGTGAAGACCTCGGCATCGGGACCGATGCCGACCTCGAGATATTGGCTCCAGGCGTTCTGGTCGATCAGCACCTGCTTTAGATGCATCGCCTGGTCCGAACCGGGCTTGAGCTTCGACAGATCGTCGCCGATCAGCCGCGTCACTTCTTTGCGGATCGCTTCAGCCGAGGCAGGGTTGCCCTTGGCGCGCTCCTCGATCACGCGCTCCAGCATCGAGATCGCGAAGGTGACGCCGGCGGCCTTCAGCGTCTGGAGATCGACGGGTGCAAGCAGCCACGGCTTCTGACGATCGCGCCCATCGGGTGCCGTGTTGGCGACGATGGCCTCGAGATCGCCGATGCGCTCGCCCTTGGTCGAGCTAAGCGCCTTGGCTGGATCGTCCTCTTCGCAGAGCGCGCTGATGGTGGGGAATTTCGCCGTGACGTCGAAGACGCCGTCACCCCGCACGGCGACGACGGCGGGCCCATTCACCTGCGGCAGCCAGACGCGGCCGGCTAGCGTTCCCCGCGTGCCGTCCTCGGGGAGAAGGTCTTTAACCGTCAATGTCGTCATGGCCGCGTCCTCGCTGTTTTTCGGATCGGTCGCGTCATTCGGCGGCCGGTCCCCTTGGCGAAGACCAATAAACGTCTGGCGAGGGAAGTCCAGAGCGGTGGCTATGCCCCCGCCCGCGCCTTTCCCACCGCAATCTGCTGAAGCGCCCAGCGTGCGTTCTTGCGAACATCGGGATCGGGATCATCGGCGATCACGGCCAAGAAGGCTTCGCCGTCGGGATGGGCGATCTCGCCGAGCGCCGCGGCGGCCTCCTTGCGCAAATTGGCCTGGTCGTGATTGACGCAATTGCCGATCGGGCGCACCGCGCGTTCGATCTTCATCTTGCCGAGGCTGCGGATCGCCTTCAGCCGCACCTGCCAGAACTCGTCGGCAAGGCAGGCGACGAGCTGATCGGCCGCGAGCGAACCGTTGACGTTGAGGCCCAGCGTTTCCGCAGCCATCTCCCGCACCATCCAGTCCGAGTCCTTCAACGCACGCGTGATCGTCTCCGCTGCAGGCTTCATCTGCGAGAATGCAAGCGCGCTCACGGCGGCGCGGCGCACATGGGCGTCGGGATCGTTGATCAGCGCCGTCAGCGCGGGGATCGGATTCTTCCAGCTTCAGGAAGCCGATCACGCCGATCGCCTGCACGCGCACGGCGGCATCGGAATCCTGGAGTGCTTCCAGCGCCGGCTTCAGTGTGTCCTTGCGACGCAGCTCCTTGAGCGCGCGCAGTGCGCCCATGCGGACGAAGGCGTGGGGATGCCTCACTAGCGGCAGGATGACATCGGCGCAAGCGGGATCCTTGAATTCGGCCATGCTGTCGGCCGCGGCGGCCGCGACGATTCTCTCGGGGTCGACCAGCAGGTTCACCAGCGCGCTCGCGGCTTCCGGCCCGTCGAACTCGCCGAGCGCCATCGCGACCTGCTGGCGCACGCCTGCGTCGGGATCGGCCACCATGTTGGCGAGATGAGCGACCGCGGCGGGATCGCCGGAATGGCCGAGTGCGATGATGGCGACGCGGCGCTCGGCGGGATCGGCCGCCTGGAGCCGCTCATCAGCGTCGTCGAGATCGTCGTAGGACTCGAACGGGCTCGACATGGTCACCTCAACAAATATGGAATGTTGACGGTAACGGCGCCGGTCGGGCAATCCGCCTCGCAGGGCATGCAGTACCAACACTCGTCATAGGCCATGTAGGCTTTGTTGGTCATGTCGCTGATGCGCAGCACGTCGAGTGGGCAGACGTCGACGCACACGGTGCAGCCCTTGTCGGCGATGCATTTGGCGTCGTCGACGACCACCGGAACCGATGTCTGATAGGAAGCGAGAGGCATCGTTATCTCCTGTTGCTTGCTGTGATGAGAGCTCAGGCTGTGGCCCGGATGCGCTGCTTGTCGTAAAGGTCCTTCTCGTCGTCCGCGATCGGCACGACATAGGGTTCCACCGCCCGCTTCTCGCTGGTCATCCTGCCGTCCCGCTTGGACAGCAGCGTATGGCAGAACCAGTTCTCGTTGTCCTTCTCCGGGAAATCGGTGCGCCAGTGATAGAGGCCCCAGCGGCTCTCCTCGCGGTAGAGCGAGGCGTGCGCGGCCATGTCGGCGCAGTCCATGATCGATTGCACCTCGAGCGCGCGGAGCAGCTCGTGCGCGTTGCGCGCGATCATGCGTTGCTGCATATCCTCGCGTGCCTCGGCCAGGCGGCGCATGCCGAGCTCGTATTTGCGGCTGACCTTTGGCGGCTGGAGATAATCGTTGACCAGGCGGCGCGTCTTGTACTCGATCTGGTTCGGCGGAATCCCGTCCTCGCGCTTCGTCGGCGCCATCACACGGTCGCGTTCCCTGGCGACATCCGCAGCATCGAACTCCGCAAAGTCGTGGCTGTCGGCGAATTCCATGGCATCGATGCCGGCGACCGAGCCGTTGGTGAAGGCGCCCAGCATGTAGTTGTGCGGAACGCTCGCCATGTCGCCGGCGGCGTAGAGGCCAGGCACGGTGGTACGGGCATTGTCGTCTACGAACACGCCTGAAGCGCTGTGACCGGAGCAGAAGCCGATCTCGGAAATGTGCATCTCGATCGACTCGCTGCGATAGTCGACCCCGCGCCCCTGCTGGAACAGGCCGCGCGTCGGGCGCTCGACCTTGTGCAGCGTCGACTCGATCTCGGAAATGGTATCGGGGTGGAGGTGCTTGAGCTGGAGGAACACCGGCCCCTTGCCGGACAAGAGTTCGTTGTAGAATTCCAGCATCATCTGGCCGGACCAATAGTCGCATTCGATGAAGCGCGCGCCTTCGTTATTCGCGGTGTAAGCGCCGAAGGGGCCCGCGACATAGGCACAGGCCGGACCGTTGTAGTCCTTGATCAACGGGTTGATCTGGAAGCATTCGAGGTTCGCGAGCGCGGCGCCGGCGTGATAGGCCATGGCATAGCCGTCGCCGGAATTGGCGGCGTTCTCGTAAGTGCCAAACATGTAACCGGAGGTCGGCAGGCCAAGGCGACCGGCAGCACCCATGCACAGGATCACCGCCTTGGCCTTGATCACCAGCATCTCGGCAGTGCGGGTATTGACGCTGACCGCACCGGCGATGCGGCCGTCGGCGGATTTCAAGAGCCGCGTCGCCATGTAGCGGTTGGAGATCAGGATGCGGGCGCGGCGGAGCTGGCGGTACAGCGCCTTCTTCACGGTCTCGCCGTTCGGCATCGGCAGCACATAGGTGCCGATGTGGTGCACCTTCTTGACGGCGTAATCGCCGTTCTCGTTCTTCAGAAAGCGGATGCCGAAACTGTCGAGCTCTTCGATGATCTTGTAGCAGCTCTGCGCGTATTTATAGACCGCCTTCTGGTCGACAATGCCGTCATTGGCGATGGTGATTTCCTTGGTGTACTGCTCCGGCGTCGCGTAACCGGGGATGACGGCATTGTTCAGGCCGTCCATGCCCATCGAGATCGCGCCGGAGCGCTTGACGTTGGCCTTTTCGAGCAGGACGACGTTGGCCTTCGGGTTTTTCAGCTTCGCCTTCAGCGCCGCCATCGGGCCGGCCGTGCCGCCGCCGATCACCAGCACATCGCAGGAAACCTCCGAAAGTCCGTCGACGATCTGATCTAGTGCCATCGCTTGCTCCTGGTTCGCCGATGGTCGGCGCCTTTGCGTCAGATTTGTTCAGGTGACGTCCCGGCGATAGCAATTAGTTGTCGACGGGGTGCGATTTGCGCTTCAGCGCTCGACAAAGGCCTTTTCGATCACGAAATGGCCGGGCTGGCTGTGATTGCCCTCGACGAAGCCGCGCGCCGAGAACATCGCGTGGAGTTCCTCCAGCATCGCCGGGCTGCCGCAGAGCATGATGCGGTCGGTCTGGATATCGAGGCCTGGTAGCCCGATGTCGTCGAACAGTTGGTTCGATGCGATCAGGTCGGTGATGCGGCCGCGATTCCTGAACGGCTCGCGGGTCACGGTCGGGTAATAGACGAGCTTGTCGCCGATCAGCGGTCCGAAAAATTCGTGATTGCGCAGGCCTTCGACGACGTGCTCGCCATAGGCAAGTTCCGAAACCTGGCGGCAGCCATGGGCGAGCACGATGGTCTCGTAGTTCTCGTAGACGTCGGGATCCTTGATAAGGCTTGCGAACGGCGCGAGCCCCGTGCCGGTCGAGAGCAGCAAGAGGCGTTTTCCCGGAATGAGGTTGCCGGTGATCAGCGTGCCCGTCGCCTTGCGACCGACCAGAATGATGTCGCCTTCCCTGATCTTCTGGAGACGCGAGGTCAGCGGGCCGTCGTGCACCTTGATCGAGAAGAATTCGAGCGCCTCCTCGTGATTGGCGCTCGCCATGCTGTAGGCCCGCATCAACGGCTTGCCCTCGACCTCGAGGCCGATCATCGCGAATTGGCCGTTCTGAAAGCGGAAGCCTGGATCGCGCGTCGCAGTAAAGCTGAACAGAGACTCGGTCCAGTGCCTGACTGACAAAACCGTTTCCTTTTGAAATGCGCTCATCCGCCGTCTCTCCTTGGCTCGACTGCGCACAAGGATTCCGAGAGAGAGGGGAATACGGCAACGCGGAAGTGAAATTCCCGGTCGATTAGTTTCACATTTCACGGGTGATGCTTGAATGCAGGCATCGAAGATCGGCGGCCCACGTCTGCGCCGGCAATTAGTTGCTATCGCAGCGGCGCTGCGAAACGTAGAGCAAGGTCGGAGATACGTCATGACCATGACCTTGGTGGCACCGACCGTGGCCGACTATGAAGCAAGCGCCGATCTCGCCTCGCTCCTCGTCCGCACCACGCAGGATGAGGCGATCAGCCTGCCCGCGGAAACTCTCCGCCTCTCCTGCAAATGCGCCCACTGCACCCGCGCCCGGTTCGACGGCCGCTTCCCTAAAACATTTCCGGGCATTGCGATCACCGAGATCGGCGATCTCGGCTACGGGCTGAATATCTCGTTTTCGGATGGACATAACCGGGGGATCTACCCGAAGCCTTATTTGCTGAGCTTGGCGGGGCGTTAAGCCGACGCAGTCTGGAGATAGGCGGGACAGCGGCCACAAACTCCGCTGTCATTCCCCGCGAAGGCGCAGGGCTGTCCGGGGAATGATTCACTGTGTCGCGGAGCATGCCCGGGTTTTCCCGGCTTGAAGCAGGTACTTTCTGGTTGTCGAGACTTAGAAAGGGGCCGGGCATGCGGTTTAGCGATAGCATTTTTGGAAGGCTGCTTGAACCGATCAATCGGCGGCAGTTTCAGACGACTGTGGATCGTTTGGATGGCGATGCCTACGACAAGACGTTCGACAGCTGGGATCATCTTGTCGCATTGATATTCTCCCAGCTCAGTGGCGTCGACAGCTTGCGTGCCCTTGAGGCGATCTGGAACGCCAATTCGCATCATCACTACCATCTTGGTGTCGGCAAATTGGCGCGCTCGACGCTTGCGGATGCCAATGCCCGACGGCCGGTCAGTATCTTCGCAGAAGTCTTTGAGCGATTGTCTGGGCATGCCGACCGAGCGCTGAAGCGGGAGGGTGCCGAGATGCTGCGGCTGATCGATGCGACGCCGGTGCCGCTGGATCAACTCAGCACCTGGGCCGGTTGGAACGGACGTACCCGTGGTCTCAAGCTTCACGTGGTTTACGATCCCGGCTCGGATCATCCGCGCCGTCTGGCGATCACGCCGTCGACGGTCAATGACGTCACACCAGCCCAGCAATTCCCGATCGAGGCCGGCGCCACCTATGTGTTCGACAAGGCCTATTGCAGTTATGCCTGGTGGACACGGCTTCACGACGCGGGCGCCTGCTTCGTCACCCGCCAGAAGAAGAATTTGCGCTTCAGAGCTACACGCTGGCGGAAGCTGCGGAAACAAAAGGGGAAGGGCTTTAAAATCATCGACGATGCTGAGGTAAAGCTCCTCAGCAGCTCCAAACTTGCTGTTCCGATGCGCCGCATACGCCTCAAACGCGATGACGGTACAAAACTGACCCTCATCACCAACGATCTGAAGCGTTCGGCCATCGAAATCGCTGCGCTTTACAAAACACGCTGGCAGATCGAGCTGTTGTTCCGCTGGATCAAGCAGCACCTCAAGCTTCGCAAATTTCTCGGCCGCTCCGAGAACGCGGTCCGTCTGCAAATCCTCGCCGCCATGATCGCCTATCTGCTGCTGCGGATCGCCGCACGCGAAAGTCGTCTAATCATGCCGGCTATCCGCTTCGCAGGTCTTGTCGCCGCGTCGCTGTTCGCACGAAAACCAATCGCCGACATCGACCGACCTCCCAAGGTGAACCCATCCGCTGCCCGCGACAGAAGCTCCCCCGACCAGATCAGCTTCTGTTATGCATAGAATTCCCGGACAGCCCTGCGCGAAGGCGGGGAATCCAGTACGCCGCGGTCTCTCCGTAACTCATTGCTGTCTCTGGAATACTGGGTCGCCCGGTCAAGCCGGGCGACGACAGCCGAGTAAATCTGGCACGGACATTGCTCCTCTTTAGAACGATTTGAACGTTCCGGAGGCAGATGATGTTGCAGGCGGCCAATGCGGTTCGGGGGGCTGTTCCCCCGGCAGTCCGGCCTGCCGGCAGCTCCTCGCTGCTGCTCACCGAGAACCAGCAATGGATCGGCGGCCCGCCGCCGCTGATGGACAAGCTGTCGCCGCGCGAGCGTGAGCTGGTCTTGAAACAAGGCCGCCGAAAAGTGCTCAACCGCGGCCAGACGCTGTTCAGCCAGGGCGGCAAGCATGACGGCATCTGGCTGATCGAGAGCGGCCGCATTCGCGTGTTCTACACCTCCCCGCTCGGGCGCGAGATCACGCTGGCCTACTGGCATGTCGGCAATTTCGTCGGCGGCCCCGAAGTGTTCGAGGGCACCGTTCACCAATGGTCCGGGGTCGCATCCAGCAATTGCAGCGTGGTGCACCTGCCCGGAAAGGAGCTGCGGTCGCTTGCCGTGGAGATCCCCAACCTCGCGATCGGCCTGATCGAGGGCCTGACCTTCAAGGGCAAATGCTATTCGGCATTGGCCCAGATGCTGGGAACGCGCTCGATCACGCAGCGGCTCGCACACCTGCTGCTGCATCTCGTCGAGCTCTATGGCGTCGAGGATGCCGATGGCCGGGTGATTGCGGCCGCCTTCACTCATGCCGACATCGCGCACATGGTCGGCGCCACAAGGCAATGGGTCACGATCAGCCTGAAGCGGATGCAGGAAAAGGGAATCGTGCTGACCAAGCGCTCGCAGATCGTGGTCTGCCGGCCCGACGTGTTGGAGGAAATGCGCGGACACGCGTCCGACTGAATGAGCTTGCGACCAGAGCCGGTGCACACGCAAGCGGCTTTATAGTGCAGGACTGCCCAAGGAGTATGCAATCAGTTTTTCCCGGCAACTAATCGACTGCGGGTGTCATTCCGGATTTGCCCTGTCCGGGCCCTCACCCAATCATGGCAACCACAGCACATCCAACCGAATGAGGATGAGAATGGTCCGCCATCTTCCCACGCTCTCGATCGCGATGTCGATGACGTCGCTGGCGCTTTTGCTCGCGCAGCCGGCCTCGGCGGAAACCGTCACGCTCGGCATCGGAACGCAGGATACCACGACCAATACGGTGACCGCCGGCGTCGTCATCCGGCAGCTGCATCTCCTCGAAAAATACCTGCCGAAGGACGGCAAGTACGCCAACATCAAATTCGAGCTGGAGTGGCAGAATTTCACGTCCGGCCCACCTGTCACGAACGCGATGATGGCGAACAAGCTCCAGATCGGCATGATGGGCGATTATCCGCTGATCGTGAACGGCTTCACCTTCGAGAGCAATCCGGAGAGCAAGAGCCGACTGATCGGCATCGCCGCCTACAGCCTGTCAGGCTCCGGCAACGGCATCGTCGTTCACAAGGACTCGCCTTACTACGATCTCGCCGATCTCAAGGGCAAGCTCGTCAGCGTTCCCTTCGGCTCGGCCGCGCACGGCATGGTGCTGAAGGCGATGCAGGACCGTGGCTATCCCGCTGACTTCTTCCAGCTGGTCAGCCAGAGCCCCGAAGTCGGCTCGACCAACCTCCAGGAGAAGAAGATCGACGCGCATGCCGACTTCGTTCCGTTCGCCGAGCTGCTGCCCTTCCGCGGCTTCGCGCGAAAGATTTTTGACGGCGTCGAGACCAATCTGCCGACCTTCCACGGCATTGTCGTCCGCACCGATTTCGCGGAGAAATATCCGGAAGTCGTCGTCGCCTACTTCAAGGCGGTGATCGCCGCCAACCAGTGGCTGCGCGACGATCCCAAGCTCGCCGCCGAAAAGATCCAGGAATGGACCGGCATCAGCAAGGAAGTCGTCTACATCTTCCTCGGCCCGAGCGGCAACATGACCACCGATCCAACGATCAAGCCGGCGCTGATCGATGCCGCCACCGCCGACGTCAAGGTACTGCAAAACCTCGGTCGCATGAAGGAATTCGATCCGAAGAAGTGGGTCGACGACAGCTACATCCGCAAGGCCTACGCCGAGATGAAGCTCGACTATGACGCGCAGCTTGCGAGCACCAAGAACTACGAGATTTCCGGCGACGATTCTTTCTGCAAGAAGTCGATCGCCGATCCGCGCAAGGCCGGCGAGGTCTGGGTGGATGATGCCGGCATCATGCCCTTCTCGTCCGCAGCCTGCACCCTCGGCGCCTATGCCGACTACAAGGCCAAGGGCAAGAAGATCAATGTCGCCTATGTCTTCGACACCACGCGCGGCATCAAGCTGTTCGCCGACCAGGCTTTCTTCGCGGTCGGCAATGGCGACGTGGCGCCGTTCCTGCTCAAGAAGGATGCCGAGGCCTACGCCGCCAAGATCAGCGGCAAGGTGCTCGGCTTCGATGACGCGGTGAAGGCGGCGGTCGGCGGAGGCAAGACGTGAGCAGTCCCGCCCTCCGCAGACATTCCGAGGACAGCATGCCGGCAACAGCCATTGCAGAGGCGGCTCCCGTGTCCGCCGTCACTCCGCCCGCAACACCCCCTTCGTTCGGCACGCTCGCGCGGCGCTGGTACCGGCTGAATCAGGGCCGGCTTCGCGCAACCGCGATCGGCGTGATTTCGCTGCTCGCCTTCCTGCTGGTCTGGCACCTGCTCACGACCTATCGCGTGGTGTTCTTCGTACGTTTCACCAACGTGCCATCGCCGCTCGCGGTCTATGCGAGCTTCACCAAGGCGATCCACGATCCCAAATTCCTGCTGCACATCCTGCTCAGTTGCCGGCGCATCTTCATCGGCTTCTCGCTCGCGGCGATCGTGGGCGTGCCGCTCGGTCTGATCATGGGTCGTTTCAAGCTGGTGCATGAGGTGATCTTCCCGGTCGCCGAAGTGCTGCGCCCGATACCGGCGATCGCCTGGGTGCCGATGGCAATCATGCTGTGGCCGACCAACGAGCAGAGCATCGTCTACATCACCTTCCTCGGCTCGTTCTTCCCGATCCTCGTCAATACGCTGCACGGCATGTCGCTGGTCGATCCCGTGCTGGTGCGCGCCGCGCAATGTCTCGGTGCACGCGAGCGCTCGATCTTCCGCGAAGTGTATTTTCCGGCTTCGCTGCCGCACATCTTCACCGGCCTCACCGTCGGCATGGGTGTCGCCTGGGTGTCGCTGATCGCTGCCGAGATGATCTCGGGCAATACGGCATCGGCTACTTCACCTGGGAGGCCTATTCGCTGGTCCAGTATGCCGACATCGCGCTCGGCATGATCGCGATCGGCGTTCTCGGCCTTGGATCGAGCCTGCTCATCAGAGGCGCGGGGCAATTGGTGATGCCGTGGAGGTCGACATGAGCGAGGTGCTTGCGAGCGCGCCGAAGGGCCATATCGAGGTCAAGAACTTCTCCCTCGCCTACGAGACCATCGAGGGAGCGGTGCAGGCCGTGACCGACACGCAGATCCATGTGAAGCCCGGCGAGTTCGTCTCGATCGTCGGGCCCTCCGGATGCGGAAAGTCGACCCTGCTCAATGCGGTCGCCGGCTTCCTCAAGCCGACCACCGGAATCGTCACCGTCGACGGCGAGCCCGTGAACGGCCCCAGCGCCGAGCGCGGCATGGTGTTCCAGCAATATTCGCTGTTTCCCTGGAAGACGGTGCGGGAAAATGTCGAGTTCGGCCTGAAGATGCGCGGCATGCCGCGCTCGCAGCGCGAGCGTGCGGCACGTACGCTGCTCGGACTCGCGGGGTTGGAGGCGTTCGAGAAGCACTATCCGGAAAAGCTGTCCGGCGGCATGAAGCAGCGCGTCGGCATCGTCCGCGCGCTCGCCACGGGGCCGAAAGCGCTGCTGCTTGACGAGCCCTTCGGCGCGCTTGATGCGCAGACGCGCGTCATCATGCAGCAGATCCTCACCAACATGTGGCAGCGGCTGAAGATCTCGGTGCTGTTCGTCACTCACGATATAGACGAGGCGATCTTCCTCTCCGACCGCGTCTACTGCATGACAGCGCGCCCCGGCTCGATCAAGGCGGAGATTCCGATCCCGCTGGAGCGGCCGCGGCAGCAATCGATGATGATGTCGTCGGAGTTTCTGGCTCTGCGCCGCGGGCTGATGTCGCTGATCCGCGAGGAAAGCCTCAAGGCAATGGGCGGCGAGATCAACGACATGGGCATGCAGGGCTTGAACATCGAGCTGCACGGCCACTCGCTGGCGGATGTGATTTAGGCGCAGCGAGCGCTCTCAGTCTCGTAGCAACCATTAGAATGGCTCGTCTGCGCCTGCCATGATGACGCCGTGCTCGCGTCCGTCAAGGCGTGGCCTGGCAACAGACCATGTGAGGTTCGAGCGAGCGACGGCCATCCTTGACGGACGCTGCGCGCGACGTCATGAGGGGCCGTAGGTCGGGACGAAGAAGCGCGTCCCGGTCGAACTAAGAAGCAGAAAGTGATCCTACCGGCGGTTCGCCGCACCACGGCGGTACCGCGGGCCACCACCGTGTTGGCGAAGATCAGCATCTTCCTGGCGCAGGCAACGAGCGCGCGCTTGTGTTCCTTTCCGGCTGCGGTCAGCCTCTGGTAGAGCTGGATCAGCTGCGGGTTCCATCGAAACGATGCAGCCAGTGAAGCCGTATAAAGGGCGCGACGCAGCCGCTTGCGTCCGCCCTCGATATGCCGCACCCCGACCTGGTCGCCGCTGTCGTCGTCATAGGGCGCCAGCCCGGCGAGAGCGACAGCTTGCTCCCGCGTGATCCGGCCGATCTCTGGCAGACGCACCAGGATGGCAACGGCGGTCGGCAGCCCGATGCCGTCGACGCTGTTGATCAGCGCAAGCCTCTTGGCAAGGTCGGGATGCTCGCGGAGCGAGGCGACCAGAGCCTTGAGTGCGGCCCTCTCACGTTGCTCCAGACGAGTGATATCTTTGCGCCAGAGCTGGTTAATCGCCACATTACGGCAGCTCTCGATCCTGTTCTTGAGGCGCGCAATATCCTCGCCGATCTGATCGATCATGGTCAGTTGCTCGGCGAATGGCAGCAACCGAGGATCGGGAGCGGCATGGATCTTCCGCACCGCTGCGGTGCAAGCTGCGATAAGGGCGGCATCGATCTTATCGTTCTTGGCTCGCTGCAAGTGGAATTTGGCATAGCCCCGGACCTGAGCCGGCTGAAACACCACAACCACAAACCCCTTGCGTCGCAGTTCGGCGACGACAGGCTGTTCGTAACCGCCACTCGCCTCGATGCCGATGCGTTTGACGCGATGCTGTCGCAGCCACGTCAGCAAAGCCTCATGGCCTTCCGCCGTGTTCTTCACCTGCAACTGCTCGCCGCGGCCCTCGATCGCCACATCGAGCTTCCGTTTGCCGGTATCGATCCCGGCACAGATCGTGCTATGCTTGGCCATCTTCGTCGATCCCTCCCTTGTTATGCGAACCTTAAGTTCGTTCAACCATTCGGGTCCCGATGAAGTGCCGATCGCGATCTCGCTACGTCAGACAGCCCTCAAGGCTTCGGTGGGTACCGATCCGATCGAACGGCGACCCAGCTCGGGCGGCTACCCGGGCTGGGCCATTCCTCACGGAACGGTTCAATATAACCGATCAGGCTAATACAAGGGTGGGCAAAGCGACTTGTCCGCCGTAGCTCGTAGAGCGAAGGCGGAAGCGTGCCCACCATCTTACTTAGTTGCACGCCGAACCGAGTGGTGGGCACGGCGCTTTCGCGCCTTTGCCCACCCTACGGCAGTTTTTCTCTAATTATTTAAACCAATGCACCAACGCGATGCTGATGCCGAGCAGCAGCATCAAGGACAGCGTCACGGCGGCCGTCACGCGACCGCCGACATTGGCGAGCACGCGCACGTCGACGCCGAGGCCGAGGGCGGCCATGGAGACCACGGTGAGAAAGGCGGTGATCTTCGTCACTGGCCCGACCACCGTGGCCGGCACGATCTCCAGGGAGCGCAGGGTCGCCAGCGCGAGGAAGCCGAGGATGAACCACGGCACCAGGCGAAAGAAGCCGACATTGGTCTTCTTGGCATCGCTGTGCCAGCGCGAGGCAACCAGCGAGAGGCCGACGACGACCGGTCCGAGCATCAATACGCGCATCAATTTCACGAGCGTGCCGATCTGCGTGGAGACGAGTCCGGCCGGCACCGTCGCCGCCAGCACCTGGGGCACCGCATAGACCGTCAGGCCGGCGAGAATGCCGTATTGCGTCGCCGACAACTGCAACAGTGGAATCAACAGCGGCAGGCCCAGCACCATCATCACGCCGAGGATCGCGGTGAAGGAGATCGAGGATGCGATCTCGTCGTTGTTGGCGCCGATGATCGGCGCCACGGCCGCAATCGCCGAATTGCCGCAGATCGAGTTGCCGCAGGCGATCAGGATCGACAAACGCGTCGACAGACCGAGCATGCGGCTGAGGCCGAAGGAGACGCAGAGCGCGATCACGACGACGGCCGCGATCGACGCGAGCAGCGCGATGCCCGAGGCGGCAATGGCGGCGAAACTGATGGAGGCCCCCAACAGCATGACCGCGACTTCGAGGAGCTGTTTGGCGCTGAAAGCGATGCCGGCCTGCCAGCGCGGCGCGGGCTTCCAGAAGCTGCGCAAGGCCATCCCGAGCAGGATCGCCATCACCAGCGCCTCGACATAGGGATGCTCGAACACGCCGAGTTCCGCCCGCTCGAGCAGAGCCGAGACACCGGCGACTAGAACGCAGAGGAGAATGCCGGGGATCAGCGCCGCAATACGGCTCGCGGCGGAGGCCGGCTTGGTCTCGGCCGGGCTGGATGCTTGATTCTGCGACACAAATCTCTCCCAGAGGAGAAAGATTTATACGCAGTGCGCTTCCGTAGGGAAATAAGTTTTCGACATATCAGGCCCGAAGGAAGTTCTATCCTCAGCCCGGAATAATCGGCCTTAGAAGATCAGGCTCTTGGCCAGCGAAGCGACGCGGCTGAAGCCATCATAGATGCCGGGCTCGAAGAAGGCGGCACGGGCAAGCACGATACCCGCAACCAGCGACCAGAACAGGCCGGTGCCGGCCCGCAGCAGGAGCTTTGACGTACGCGAGCGCGGCTGGGTGTCCGTCGCGGACACCAATTGCTCGCCGAAGGGTTCAAATCCGGTACGTTCCATGGCTCTGGCCAACCCATCAAATTCTGATGGGAATGTCGTCTTTTCGGCCTTAAACGGCAATGGAAGCGATTGGCGTTTTTGCCCTCCGGAGAGAAAACTCCTTCCGTCTGGCAACCTCAGGACAATAGTTTTCTTCTTCGGCCTATTTGGACACCAGCGGCCCGGCTTACAGGGCCAGATACCTGCGCCGGATCGCCTCATTGGCCTTCAGCTCGTCGATTCCGGCGGCATAGACGATCTGGCCCTTGTCGATGACGGTGGCGTGGCTCGCCAGCCCCAGGCAGAAATGCATGTTCTGCTCAGCGATCAGCACCGTCGATCCGAGCTGGCGGAGTTGCCGCAATAGCTCCCCGATCCGCTGCACGATGATCGGCGCGAGGCCCTCGCTCGGCTCGTCGAGCAGCAGGAGCGCCGGATTGCCCATCAGCGTGCGCGCGATCGCGAGCATCTGCTGCTCACCGCCCGAGAGGCGCCCGGCGATACGATGGCGCAGCGGCTCCAGAAGCGGGAAGACCTCGTAGATGCGCTTGATCGGCCACTCGTCCTGGCCGTCCGGTCCCTTCTTCTTCCCGATGACGAGATTGTCCTCGACCGTGTGCTCCGGAAAAATCTGACGATCCTCCGGCACGAAGCCGAGGCCGGCGCGCGCGATGGTGTGCGGCTTCAGGCCCGAGATCACCGCGCCGCGCAGGCTGACCCTGCCCCGCCGCGGCGGCGCCAGCCCCATGATCGCCTTCATGGTCGTCGACTTGCCGGCGCCATTGCGGCCCAAGAGCGCCATGGTCTCGCCCTGCCGCACCGACAGGCCGACGCCGAACAGGATCTGGCTGGTGCCATAGTAGACATCGAGATCGGCGACTTCGATGACGGCTGCGCTCATGCGACAGCTCCCGCATGTTCAGTGCCGAGATAGGCGTCAATCACGGCGCTGTTGTTGCGGATCTCGTCGGGCGTGCCAATTGCCAGGATGCGGCCGTAGCAAAGCACCACGATTTTTGGCGCGATCTTGAACACGATGTCCATGTCGTGCTCGATGAAGACAACCGTGATCTTCTGCGTCTCCCAGAGCTCGCGCACCTTGTCGATCATGCGCCAGCGTTCTTCCGGGCCCATGCCGGCGGTGGGTTCGTCCAGCAGCAGCACCTTGGGTTCGAGCACCAGCGCGAGCGCGATATCGAGCAGCTTCTGGTCGCCATGGGACAGGGTCGCGGCGGTTCGATGGCGTTTGCCGGCGAGCCCCAGCAGCTCCATCACGTGCTCGGCGCGGTCGCGCGTCTCGGGCAAAGGAAAGCGCTTGTGCAGCACCGCCGAGGTGCGCTGATCGGCGCTGACGGCGGCGAGCATGGTCTCCTGCACCGTGAGCGAGCGAAAGATGCTTGCGACCTGGAAGGCGCGGCCGATGCCGTGACGGACGATCTCCGGCGGCGAGCGTCCGGCAAGATCCACGCCGTCGAGCAGCACCTGCCCCGCGTCCGGCTTCAGTGCGCCGGTGATCAGATTGAAGAAAGTGCTCTTGCCGGCGCCGTTCGGGCCGATGACCGCGGTGAGCGAGCCATCGGGGAAGTCGAGCGAGACATCGTTGGTCGCCTTCACGCCGCCAAATGATTTTGCGAGGTTGCGGATCTCAAGCATCGCTAGCGCCCCTCGCCTGCATCGCGCCGCTGCGCAAACCATTCGGCGACGAAATCCAAGAGGCCCTTGCGCAGGCCCAGCGCGAAGAACAGGATGACCACACCGAGCACGATGCCGTGATACTCGGTGAAGCGCGTGACGGTGTCGTTGAGCAAGAGCAGCAGCACGGTACCGACCATCGGCCCCAGGAAGGTCGAGACGCCGCCGAGCATGTTGATAAAAATGCCCTCGCCCGAGATGGTCCAATAGGCGAATTCCGGATAGGCGCCGGAGACAAACAGTGCCATCACCATGCCTCCCATTGACGCGAACAGAGCCGCCAGCACGAAGACGGTCAGTTTGGCACGCCAGACGTCGATGCCGAGGAAGCTGGCACGCGCGGCGTTGTCGCGGATCATACGCAGCGTATAGCCGAACGGCGATTGTGCGATCTGGCGCATCGCGAGCAGACCAAGGATCAGCAGCGCGCAGCTCGCGATATAGAGATGGACTTGGTTGGCAAGGTCGATCCCGAGAAACACGGGGCGCGGAATGCCGCCGCGCAGACCCTGGTCGCCGCCGGTGAAGGAGGCCCAGGACAAAATGGTCGAGTGGATCAGCATCTGGAAGGCGAGCGTCACGAAGGCGAAGTAAATCTCCTTCAGTCGCACGCAGATCGCGCCGATGATCGCGGCAACCATTGCGGTGATCGCCAGCGTCGCGACGAAGGCGACGGGAATCGGCACGCCGAGCTTCTGCATGATCAAGCCGAAGCTATACGCGCCAAGGCCGAAGAACATGCCATGACCGAACGATGTCAGGCCGGTGTAGCCGACCAGCAAATTCAGCGACGTCGCAAACAGGCCGTAGGCCGAGCAGCGGATGACGAAGTCGAGCAGCGCCTTGCTGCCGGTGAAGAGCGGCAGGCTCGCCAGCACGATGAAGGCGATCAGCGCGATCAGAACGTCACGATAGCGTTGGACCGCCGCGCCGCTGCGCACTGGCGCAAGCGTTTCGGCGCGTCCGGCCTCCAGCTCGGTCATGCCGCCTCCTTGCCGAACAGGCCGGTAGGCTTGGAGACCAGCACGATCACCATGAAGAGGTACATCAAGCCTTCCGTGAACAAGGGAAAGCCGAGCGAGCCGAACGAACGGATCAGCCCGAGCAGCAGCGCACCGATCAGCGCGCCCAGGATCGAGCCCATGCCGCCGATCACGGTGACGATGAAGGATTCGATCAGCACCGAAAATCCCATCCCCGGCGTCAGCGACCGCACCGGCGCGGCCAGCGCGCCGGCAAGGCCCGCCAGCATGCCGCCGAGCGCGAACACGCCGCCATAGATCAGGCCGGTGTTGATGCCGAGCGCGGACACCATGCCAGGGTTATGTGCGGCGGCGCGGATCACCTTGCCGATGCGGCTGCGCGACAATCCGATGCCGAGCAAGATGGCCGCGACCAGCGCGACGCCGATCAGCAACAAATAATAAGGCGGCACCACGCCACCGGCGAGGAACAGCGGCATCACCTGGAACGCCGACGGCATGCCCATCGACTTGAACTCCGGTCCCCAGATGATGCGCACGACATCGTCGAAGATCAGCACGAACGCATAGCAGACGAGCAGCTGCATCAGCACGTCCGCGCCATAGACGCGGCTCATGAAGACGCGCTCGAAAATCAGGCCGAGGATCGCGGTGCCGGCCGCGCCCGCCAGCATGGCGAGCGCAAAACTGCCGGTGAGCTGATAGGCCGTCATCGCAAAGTAGGCGCCGAACATGTAGAACGCGCCGTGGCTGAAATTGACCACCTTGAGCACGCCGAAGATCAGGGTCAGCCCGACCGCGACGAGAAACAGGAGCATGCCAATGATGAGGCCGCTGGTGGTTTGCGTCACCAGGCAGGCGGAGCTGGAGAGGCAGCCGGCGAGCGCGTCGAGATCCACGGAAGCACTTTCATTGCGGCGCGCCTGATACGGCGCGGAAAACGAAACGAACGTGGCGGAGGTGGTCGCCCATCTCCGCCGCGTGTCATATCAGGTGTAGCCCTTGCTCTTCTTCCACTCGGCCTCTAACTCGAAGATGGTCTTCCAGTCGCCGGCCTTGACCTCGGGAACATAAGGCTCCTGCGGGATGGTGGTGCCCCAGCCGATGGCGTAGCCGACGAGGGTGTGGTCGCCGCCGCGCATCGTCACCGTGCCGTCGGCGCCGAACGGGCACTTGATGGTGAGGCCCTTCAGCACCTCCGCGATCTTCTTGCCGTCGGCCGAGTTCGCCTTCTTGGCGGCTTCCGCCATCAGCATGATGGCGGTGGCGTTTTCCCACGACCAGTTGGTCGGATATTCATTGTACTTGGCTTTGTAGGCATCGCCCCAGGCGGCATTCTCCGGCGTCGCCGGGAATGTCTTGATGTAGCGGTTGCCGGAGTGAATGCCCTTGGGCAGGTTCTTCACCACGGTGAGCGCGGTGTAGTCGGCCATGTTGACCGCGAACACCTCCATCTGGCTGAACATCGCGTAGATATTGGCCTGGTCGATATAGGAGGTGAGATCGCCGCCCCACAGGCAGGAGTACAGCGCCTGCGGTTTGGCCTGCAGGATCTTGGTGACCACCTCGGTGTAGTCGGGCTGGAACAGCTTTGGCCAGGACTCGCTGATGATTTCGACCTCGGGCGCAAAGCGTTTCAGGTAGAGCGTGAATTCCGCCGTGGTGTCGCGGCCATAGGCATAGTCGGGCGAGCAGGTCGCCCACTTCTTCAGGCCTTTTGCCTTGGCGATCGCCGCGGCATAGCTGCCGCCGACGATGGAGTCGTGCACGCCCTGCCGCGCGGTGCGGAAGGCATTGGGAATGTGCTGCTTCGGATCCGCGGTCAATGCCGAGGTCTCGGAATTGGTGTGGATGCAGAACACGCCGAGATCGCGCGCGACCTCGTGCACCGCGAAGGCGCCGGAGGAGGCCTCGGCATCGATCATCAGCTCGCAGCCGTCGGTGTTGACGAGCTCGCGCGCGACGCGGGCGGCTTCCTGCGGCTGGCCCTTGGAGTCGCGGATCACCATCTCGATCTGCCGGCCGGCAAGGCCGCCGCCGGCGTTGACCTTCTCGACCTCGAGCATCACCGCATTGCGCGAAGACGTGCCGAGCTGCGCGACGCGCCCCGACAGAATCGTCGGCATGCCGATCTTGATGGTCTTGGCCTGCGCACGCGCCACCCAGGGCGCGGCAAACGTCATCGCACCGGCGCCCATCAGCGCCAGCGTGGAACGGCGGCTGATCCCCGGCGTGCGGGTTCTCGTCATTTTCCCCTCCCTCTTTCGGGTCGGCGTGTCCTGATCCCTGCCGGAGATCGTCTCGTCTCCGTGTCTCCAAGGATTTCAGAGGGTGGGGGGTGACGTCAAGCCAAAGATGAATTACGAGTCAGAATTCATCAAGAGAGGACATGAGGCCGGCAATCGGCCCAAAATCCGGCAAATGATCAACCTTTCGAGCTTCATCGCCTTTCATGCCCGGCGGACGCCGGACCGGCCCGCGCTGAAATACCGCGGCGAGGAGATCTCCTACGCGGCGTTCGGCGCGCGCATCGGGACGGTCGCCGGCTGGCTCGCCGCGCAGGGCATCGGTGCCGGCGATGTCGTCGCCGTGCTGATGAAGAACAGCGCGGCGTTCCTGGAGCTCGTCTTTGCGACCAGCCATCTCGGCGCGGTGTTCTTGCCGATCAATTTTCGCCTGTCCCGCGACGAGGTCGGCTACATCACCGGCAATGCCGGCGCGCGCCTTCTGGTCGCCGAAGAGGAATTGGCTGCGAATGCAGCGGGCGCGAACATCGTCGTGCTCGACGAGGCCGCACAGCAGAGCATCACCCATCTGGCAGGCGACACGATGGCAGCACCGATGCATGTGCGCCGCCCCTCCGACCTGATGCGGCTGATGTACACCTCGGGCACGACCGACCGCCCCAAGGGCGTGATGCTCACCTACGATAATTTCTACTGGAAGTCCGCCGACCAGACGATCGCGCTGGGCCTCGGCGCCGACACGCGTCTTCTCGTCGTTGGCCCGCTCTATCACGTCGGCGCGCTCGACCTGCCCGGCATCGCCGTGCTCTGGCATGGCGGCTTCATTCGCATCGAGCGCAATTTCGAGCCCGAGGCGGCGCTGGCGGCTATCGCAGAAGACAAGCTCAACGCGGCCTGGTTCGCGCCTGTCATGACCACCGCGATACTCACCTGCCCCACCCGCGACCGCTACGATGTCTCCAGCCTGCAATGGGCGATCGGCGGTGGCGAGAAGACGCCGGAGGCGCGCATCCGCGCCTTCTCCGAATATTTCCGCAATGCGCGCTACATCGACGCCTACGGCCTCACCGAAACCGTCGGCGGCGACACCTTCATGGAGAAAGGCCGCGAGATCGAGAAGATCGGCTCCACCGGTCGCGCCATCGCCCATGTCGAGATCGAGATCCGTGACGAGAACGGCAACGCGCTGCCGCCGAACGTCAATGGCGAGATCTGCCTGCGCGGCCCGAAGATCACCCGCGGCTATTGGAAGGATCCGGAGAAGACGGCGTCCGCCTTCTTCGGCGACTGGTTCCGCAGCGGCGACGTCGGCTATCTCGACGCCGAGGGCTTTCTCTACCTGACCGACCGCAAGAAGGACATGATCATCTCCGGTGGCGAGAACATCGCCTCCTCCGAGGTCGAGCGCGTCATCTACGATTTGCCCGAAGTGCGTGAGGTCGCCGTGATTGGCCTGCGCGATGCGCGCTGGGGCGAGCGGCCGGTCGCGATCGTCGTGCTGACTGAGGGCGCGAGCCTCGACCTCCCTGCCCTTACCGAGCATTGCCGCGCGCGGCTGGCGAGCTTCAAGGTGCCGAAACAGCTCGTCCTCCGTGACAGCCTGCCGCGCAACCCGTCAGGCAAGATCCTCAAGCGCGTGCTGCGCGCCGAGCTGGAGACCTCCGAATGACGCAAGCGACCGCAAAAATAACCAAGCTGAACCGGGTCGAGCGCAACGCCTGGACCAAGCAGAAGATTTTTGAGGCTGCCACTAAGGTGGTCGGCAAGCATGGCTATGCTGAAGCCTCGGTCGCCCGCATTACCGAGGAAGCCGGTGTCGCGCAGGGCACGTTCTACAATCATTTCGAGAACCGCCAGGAGCTGCTGAACCAGCTGCTGCCCAAGATCGGCCTCGACATGGTCGAGTTCATCCGCGCCCGCACCGGCACGGCGCATGCAGCACGGCAGGAGATCGAGCGCTTCGCCGCCTTCTTCGACTTCATCCGCGAGGTGCCTGAGTTCCTGCGTATTCTCAACGAGGCCGAATTCTTCGCACCGACCGGCTACCAGAAGCATCTCGACAACATCTCGACGGCCTATGTCCGCATTTTGCGTCGCGCGCGGCTTGCCGGCGCGATCGAAGATTACAGCGACGAGGAATTCGAAGCGATCGTCCATATGCTGATGGGCGCGCGCGGCTATCTCAGCCGGCGCTACTCCTATTCGGAAGCCGGCGTCACCGCCGTGCCCGACCACGTCATCTCCGCCTATCGCAAGCTGATGACGCGCGGCCTCTTCACTGCCTCCGGAGATCAGGACACGCCATGAACATCTCGTCTCCGCACAAGCCGCTCGACCTCGCCTCGGCCATCGCCGAGGGCGACATCCGCTGCCTTCTGATGGTGCTGGTGCACATGACCGGCGACGAGAAGTGGCTCGAACCGCCCTATTTGCCCAAGCGCGACATCCGCCTCATTCCCGATCCGGAGGCCGGCGTGCCCCGGGACATCCAGGACGAGATCCGCGCCGCCGTCGTCAGGCTCTTCGCCAATGGCACGCCGAAACCCGTGATCACCGATCCTGGCGAGGCGCTGCTGCTGAAGATGATGCGCGCCTGCCTCGGCGAGAATGTCGCGCCGGAATATGCGCCTTTGATGCGGGAGGAGATGGGCTTTGTGCCGCGCGAGGCGCGCTGGACGAAGCGCCCCTCCGACGAAAAGCTTGCCGACCAGCATGTGCTGATCGTCGGCGCCGGCGTCTGCGCCATCGCGCTCGGCGTGGCGCTCGGCCATCTCGGCATCCCCTACACCATCGTCGAGAAGAACGCCGAGCTCGGCGGCACCTGGTGGATCAACCGCTATCCCGGCTGCGGCGTCGACACGCCGAACCATTCCTATTCCTACTCTTTCGGCTCGCGCAACGCATGGACGCGTTATTTCTGCCCGCGTGAGGAGCTGCTCGGCTATCTGCAGAATGTCGCGGACGAATACGGCATCCGCAAGCATCTGCGCGTCAACACCGAGCTGACCTCATCACGCTGGGATGAAGGAAGGCAACACTGGGTTTCGACACTCAAGACCGAGAACGGCGAGGAGACTTTCGAATCCACCGCGCTGGTCTCCGCCATCGGCCAGCTCAACGACCCCTCCCGCGCCTGCTTCAAGGGCGAGGAGAACTTCAAGGGCACGATCCTGCACTCGGCACTATGGTCCGACGATATCGATTTCGAGGGCAAGCATGTCGCCGTGATCGGCACCGGCGCGACGTCGATGCAGCTGGTGCCGTCGATCGCCGGCTGTGTTGCCTCCGTCACCGTCTACCAGCGCAGCGCGCAATGGGCGCGGCCGGTGAAGGGCTATGCCGATCCGATCAGCGAGAGCGCACGCTGGCTGTTGGCGCACCTGCCGTTCTATGTGCAGTGGTACCGTTTCAACATGTTCTGGCGCTATGGCGACGGCCTCTTGCCCTTCTTGCGCAAGGATCCGGCCTGGCCGCATCCGGAGCGCGCCGTCAACAAGGGCAATGACCGGCACCGGCAGGAACTCACTGACTTCATCCTATCCGAGCTACAGAGCCGGCCCGACCTGATCGAAAAATGCGTGCCGACCTATCCGCCCTACGGCAAGCGCATCCTGCTCGACAACAACTGGTTCAAGACTTTGACGCGATCCAACGTGGAGCTCGTCACGGACACCATCGACCATTTCGACCAGAACGGCATCGTCACAGCCGAAGGCAAGCACCGTCCCACCGATATCATCGTGGTTGCCACCGGCTTCAAGGTCACGGAGATGGCCGCGCGCCTCAACATCAGCGGCCGCGCCGGCAAGGATTTGCGCGAGGCCTGGGCCAACGACAATCCGACCGCGTTCCTCGGCCTTACCGTGCCGGGCTTTCCAAACTTCTTCTGCATGCTCGGGCCGAACTCCGGCCCCGCCCACGGCGGCAGCGTCATCTTCCAGTCGGAATGCCAGAGCCGCTACATCTCGGCGTGCCTGGTCGACATGATCGAGCACGACGTTGCCGCCATCGATGTCCGCCAGGAGGTGCTCGACGACTACGTCCGCAAGGTCGACGTCGAGCACGAGGCCATGATTTGGACCCATCCGGGCATGAGCACTTATTACCGCAATGCAAGCGGCCGCGTGTTTTCGGCGATGCCGTGGCGGTTCGTGGACTACTGGCGCATGACCCACGATCCGGATCTGGGCCAGTACAAGCTGACGAAGGTATGACTGAATTGGAGCGGCAACACCGGTGCACCCTCTCCCCTTGCGGGAGAGGGTGGCTTCGCGAAAGCGAAGCCGGGTGAGGGGTTGTCTCCGCGAGACCAACTCTCAATGAATTCGCCGAGACAACCCCTCATCCCGGCGCCATAGCCGAAGCTTCGCTTCGGCGTTCTTGAGAACGACGGCGGAAGGCCGCCTATGCCACCTTCTCCCGCAAGGGGAGAAGGGAAGAAACTACGCCGCCAGCCCGCTCTCCACCGGAGCGAATTCCAAACCTAAGCTTTCCGCCACCGCCTTGTTGGTAATTCGGCCGCGATGCACGTTGAGCCCGTTGCGCAAGTGCGGATTTTCCAGCACCGCGGCAAAGCCCTTGTTCGCGAGCATCAACCCGAACGGCAGCGTCGCGTTGTTCAGCGCCTGGCTCGACGTCACCGGCACCGCGCCCGGCATGTTGGCGACGCAGTAATGCACGACGCCGTCGACCTCATAGGTCGGCTCGGTGTGGGTGGTGGGATGCGAGGTCTCGAAACAGCCACCCTGGTCGATCGCGACGTCGACCAGCACCGCGCCCGGCCGCATCGATGCCAGCATCGCGCGCGTGACGAGCTTCGGCGCGCTGGCGCCCGGCACCAGCACGGCGCCGATCACGACGTCTGCAGCGAACACCTCCTCCTCGACCGACTCGATCGTCGAGAAGCGGGTGCGCACGCGGCCGATAAAGAGATCGTCCAGCTGGCGCAACCGCGGAATTGAGCGATCGATCACCGTGACTTCGGCGCCGAGCCCTGCGGCCATCCGCGCCGCCTGCGTTCCCACCACGCCGCCGCCGAGCACGACCACCCGCGCCGGCTGCACGCCGGGCACGCCGCCGAGCAGCAGCCCGCGGCCGCCGGCCGTCCGCCTGAGCGCGGCGCCGGCGGCCTCGATGGCGAGGCGGCCGGCGACTTCGCTCATCGGCGCGAGCAGCGGGAGGTGACCGCTCGCGTCCGTGACGGTCTCATAGGCGATCGCAGTGCAGCCGGACGCAAGCAACCCCTTGGCCTGCTCCGGGTCCGGCGCAAGATGGAGATAAGTAAACAGGATCTGGCCTTCGCGGAGCTGGGCCCATTCACTTTTCTGCGGCTCCTTCACCTTCACGATCATGTCGGATTTGGCGAAGATTTCGCGGGCACTTTCGGCGATCGCAGCCCCTGCCCGCCGATACACGTCGTCGGGGGCGCCGATGCCGCTGCCTGCGCCAGTCTCGACCGTCACCTGGTGGCCGGCCGCGACATATTCACGGACCGCGCCCGGAGTGAGCCCGACGCGATATTCCTGCACCTTGATCTCCTTGGGAACACCGACGCGCATCTTTCAACCCCTCCTCCAAAGCATTGATTCCGTTCATCATCGTAGCGATGGCGGCAGTTTGGTTTCGTGCAAATATCCGCTAGGTTCGCGCCTGGCGCGCCGGTTTCGGGCGCGGAAATGTCCTTTCACGCTGGAAACAAAACCTTGGCCCTCGACCGGAAAGACCTCGCCATCCTCGCGGAACTCACGACCAATGCGCGGGCCAGCCACACCGAGCTTGCCAACAAGATCGGCTTGTCGAGCACGGCGATGGCGCGGCGGCAGAAGGCGCTGGAGGACGATGGCTACATCCAGGCCTATCAGGCCACGCTCGATCTGGCGCAGTTTGGCCTGACTACGACGGTGCTGGTCCGGATCGCGCTGGAGAGCCAGAGCGACGACGCGCTGAAGGCGTTCGAGGCGGAGGTGGTGAAGTGCCCCTCCGTCGTGCGCTGCTTCCTGATGTCGGGCACAGACGACTACATCCTGATCGTGCTCGCCCGCGACATCCAGGATTTCGAACGCATCCACCGTACCGAGCTGTCGCGCCTGCCGCGCGTCGCGCGGGTGCAATCGAGCTTCGCGCTGCGCGAGATCGTCAACCGCGCCGTGCCGACCGTGGTGTTCGGCGAGGCGAAGCGCTGACCGCTGCGCCGCGGGCGCGCCCAATTCCCGGCAAGGAACCAAGCGGCCGCTTGTCCGTTGCACGCCATTGGCCAGCGGAAGCGATGTGTCCCCGCGTCAGCACGGCTGACGTCTCGGCTCGATCGCCTGCAGGGAGCAGGACATGGGCGATGCCACGCATGAAATTCCAGAACGCACTCCGATTCATCTCATCGTCAATGGTGTCAGTCGCACCCTTGATCTTCTGCCCTGGACCACGCTGCTGGACGCATTGCGTGATCATCTTGCGCTGACGGGTACGAAGAAAGGCTGCGATCACGGCCAATGCGGCGCCTGCACCGTGCTCGTCGACGGTCGGCGCGTCAATTCATGCCTGACGCTCGCCATCATGAAGGATGGCGCCGAGATCACCACGATCGAAGGCCTCGCCAAGGACGGCGCGCTGCATCCCCTGCAACAGGCCTTCATCGATCACGACGCATTCCAATGCGGCTATTGCACGCCAGGACAGATTTGCTCGGCGGCCGGCCTCCTGGCCGAAGGCCACTCCAGGGACGCTGACGAGATCCGGGAATTGATGAGCGGGAATCTCTGCCGCTGCGGCGCCTATCCCAACATCGTGGCTGCGATCGAGCAGGCAATGGGCCGGTCATGAACAACTTCCAGTATTCCCGCGCAAGCGATGTTGCTGACGCCATTCGCCTGCTGGCCGCCGATCCGAGCGCGAAGCTGATTGCCGGCGGCACCAACCTGATCGACCTGATGAAGCAGAATGTCGAGCGGCCCTCCCGGCTGATCGACATTTCCCGCCTGCCGCTCCGCGACATCGAGGAAACGCCCGACGGTGGGCTGCGCATCGGCGCATTGGTGCCGAATTCGGATCTCGCCTACCACCCGGTGATCGAGCAGCGCTATCCCCTGCTCGCCAGCGCCATCCTGGCCGGCGCCTCCGCGCAACTGCGCAACATGGCCTCGGTCGGCGGCAATCTGATGCAGCGAACGCGCTGCGCCTACTTCTACGACACGGCGACGCCTTGCAACAAGCGAAGCCCCGGCTCCGGCTGCTCGGCACTCGATGGCCTCAACCGCAACCACGCAATCCTCGGCACCAGCACGTCCTGCATCGCGACCAATCCATCCGACATGAGCGTGGCGCTGGCCGCGCTCGGCGCGCTCGTGCACATCGCTGGCCCGACCGGTCAGCGCACCATCGCGCTGACCGATTTCCATCGGCTTCCGGACGACAAGCCTCACGTCGATACCAATCTCGGCAGCGGCGAGATCATCACCGCAATCGAGCTGCCGCCGCGCGGCTTTGCGCAGAACTACAGCTATCTGAAGATCCGCGATCGGCTGTCCTACGCCTTTGCCTTGGTCTCGGTTGCGGCCGCGCTCGAACTGGAAGGAAACGCAATCAGCGAAGCGCGCCTGGCGCTCGGCGGCGTGGCCCACAAGCCGTGGCGAAGCCTCGAGGCCGAAGCGGCTTTGCGCGGCCAGGCGGCAACGCCGGACCATTTTGGGCACGCCGCCGATCTGTTGCTGCAGGGAGCAACCGCTCGCTCGCACAACGGCTTCAAGATCGAGCTCGCGCGCCGAGCCGTCGTGCGTACGCTGATGCAGGCCGCAAACGCCACACCGCAATCACAAGCTCACAAGAAGATCGCGTGAGGGCCCGATGAACGCCTATGTCGGAACACCAACCTCCCGCGTCGATGGCCGGGCCAAGGTCACCGGCGCCGCCAAATATGCCGGCGAATTCGCAGCAGACCGCCTCCTCCATGGCTTCGTCGTCGAGGCCACCATTCCGCGCGGGCGCATCGCTCGGCTTGACCCCAGCGAGGCGCTGAAGGTGAAGGGCGTGGTCGACGTGCTCACCCATGCGCATCGCCCGGCGCTCGCCGACAAGGACGAAGCCTGGAAGGACGAGGTGGCACCGGAGAAGGGCTCGCCGTTCCGCCCGCTCTATGACGACAGGATCAAGTTCAACGGCCAGCCGATCGCGTTGGTCGTGGCGGAGGACTGGGAAACCGCCAAATTCGCCGCAAGCCGCGTTCGCATTGAGTACGAGCAGGAGGCGTTTGCGACCGATCTCGAATCCGAACGCGGCAAGGCTGCCAAAGTGGATCAGCCGCACAAGCGGCGCGGTGACGCGGCAGCAGCGCTGACGCGGGCGGCCGTCCATCATGAGGCGGACTATGTCATTCCGAGCGAGCATCACAACCCAATGGAGCTGTATGCGACAACTGCCGTCTGGGACGGCAACGGCAGGCTTACGGTCTATGACAAGACCCAAGGCGTCCAGAACATCCAGAAGTTTCTCTGCAGCGTTTTCGGAAAGAAGCCGGACGACATCCGCGTGCTCTCGCCCTATGTCGGCGGCGCCTTCGGCTCCGGTCTGCGGCCGCAATACCAGGTGGTCTTGGCAACGCTTGGCGCGCTCGCGCTCAAGCGGCCCGTCCGTGTCGTCCTGACACGGCAGCAGATGTACGGCCTGGGCTACCGTCCGATGACCATCGAGCACGTTGCGCTCGGCGCAAAGCCCGACGGCACGCTCGATGCCGTGACCCACGAAGCGATTGCCGTCACCTCGCGGTTTGAGGATTTCTCGCGCAACGATACCGGCTGGGGGAGCAGCTCTACAAGAGTCCCAACAGCCGCCTCTCCCACAAGCTCGTCCACCTCGACGTCGCCACCCCCTGCGACATGCGCGCGCCGGGCGCGGCATCGGGCGTCTGCGCGCTCGAATGCGCCATGGACGAATTGGCCGTCGCGCTCAAGCTCGACCCGATCGAGCTGCGGCTGAAGTGCTACTCGGATCTCGACCAGAGCGAGAACCTGCCCTACACCAGCAAGCAGTTGCGCGCATGCTACGCCCGCGGCGCAGAAGCCTTCGGCTGGGCCCGGCGCAATCCCGCGCCGCGCTCCATGCGCGACGGCAACGACCTGGTCGGCTGGGGCATGGCGACAGGCGTGTGGGAGGCACTGCAGATGCCAGTCGCCGTCCGCATCGTTCTGACGTCGAACGGCCATGCCGAGGTCTCCTGCGCCGCATCCGACATCGGCACCGGCACCTACACCATCGTGTCGCAGGTAGCGGCCGACGCCCTCGGGCTGCCGATCGAGAACATCAGCGTCAGGCTCGCGGACTCGACCCTGCCGCAGGCGCCGGTGGAAGGCGGCTCGTGGATGGCCGCCTCGAGCGCGCACGCCGTTTTAGGAGCGGCCGAGGAGATTCGCCGGGAACTCGCGCGTCACGCTAAGGCGATGCCTGCCTCGCCACTCGGCAGCGTCGATGCGTCGGACATCATTCTCGTCGACGGAACCGTCGCCAAGGCCGGCGACAGGAACCGTGCCGTCTCGATCGCCGATGCAATGCGCCACAGCAAGCTCGAGCGGATCGAAAGGGAGAAGCTCAACGAGTTCGCCGAGGACAAGTCGCATGCCCGCAACACGCATTCGGCCGTTTTCGCCGAGGTGAAGGTCGATGAGCAGCTCGGCGTCATCCGCGTGACGCGGGTCGTGAGTGCGGTCGCCGCCGGACGCATCCTGAACACCAAGACGGGCCGCAGCCAGATCATGGGCGGCGTGGTCTGGGGAATCGGAATGGCGCTGCACGAGGAGACGGTGATGGATCACCGCTTCGGTCGCATCATGAACGCGAACATCGCCGAGTACCACATTCCCGTGAATGCCGACATTCACGACATCAACGTGATTTTCGTCGATGAGCCGGACGAGCGGATCAACAGGCTGGGTGTCAAGGGTCTCGGCGAGATCGGCATCGTCGGCGTGCCTGCGGCGATTGCGAACGCCGTCTACCATGCCACCGGCAAGCGCATCCGGCGCTTCCCGATCACACTGGACAAGCTAATGGATTGAGCCGCAGACCGCTCGAACCCTCCCGTAGCGCTCAGGCTCTTGTCATCCAACTGTCATCGAATGTGCCGAGAGCTGTATCTCTGCCACATTCGGGACCCGACATGGACTATTTCAAGCGCTTCAACTTCCTGTTCGCCGCACCTGTGTTCGACGCCGACGATCTCGAAGGCGTCCGTTTCAATCAGATCATCGAGGAGATCCAGCGCTCCGGCTTCGAGGTGGTCCGAGCCCGCAAGCTGGAGGATGCCGAGATGGCGGTGCAGACCGATGCCGCGATCGGCTGCATGGTGGTGGACTGGGGCAAGAAGGGCCTCGAGGGCAGGACCTCGGCGCTGATCAATCTGATGAGGCGCCGGGGCCTCGATTTCCCCATCATCCTCTTGATCCGTCGCAAGCGGTTCGAGGATTTGCCGGTCGAAGTGCTCGATTTCATCGACGGTTATGTCTTCCTGTCGGAGGAGACGCCGACCTTCATCGCCAAGAACCTGATCAGCCGGCTGAAGCAATATGCCGAGACGCTGAAGACGCCGTTCTTCGGCGCGCTGGTCGACTATGCCGAGGAAGGCAACCAGCTCTGGACCTGTCCGGGGCACAATGGCGGCGTGTTCTACAACCGCAGCCCGATCGGGCGCGTCTTCGTCGAGCATCTCGGCGAATCCGTATTCCGCGACGACCTCGACAATTCCGTGCTCGATCTCGGCGACCTCCTCACCCATGAAGGGCCCGCGCTGCGGGCGCAGAAGGAAGCTGCCCAGATCTTCGGCGCGGAGAAGACTTATTTCGTGCTCAACGGCACCTCGACATCGAACAAGGTCGCGCTCGGCGCACTCGTCACCGACGGCGACCTCGTGCTGTTCGATCGCAACAACCACAAGGCCGCCCATCACGGCGCACTGATGATCAATGGCGGTGTCCCGGTCTACGTGCGGACCATCCGCAACGCCTGGGGCCTGATCGGCCCGATGCGCTGGGACATGCTCGATGAGAAGGCCTTGCGCGAGACGATCCGCAATCACCCGCTGGTCACCGACAAGGACGCCTGGCGCAAGGAGCGGCCGTTCCGTGTCGCCGTGGTCGAGCAGTGCACCTATGACGGCACCATCCACAGCGCCGACATGATCCTGAAGCGCATCGGCCATCTCTGCGAGTACATCCTGTTCGACGAGGCCTGGGCCGGCTTCATGAAATTCCACCCGCTCTATGCCGGCCGCTTTGCCATGGGGCTTGCGAACCTTCCCCCGAGGCGCCCGGCATCATCGCGACGCAGTCGACCCACAAGCAGCTCGCGAGCTTCTCGCAGGCATCCCAAATCCACATCAAGGACCGCCATATCCGCGGCCAGAAGCGGCGCGTCGAGCACCGCCGCTTCAACGAGAGCTTCATGCAGCACGCGTCCACGTCACCGTTCTATCCGCTGTTCGCCTCGCTCGACGTCGGCGCACAGATGATGAAGGGCCGCTCCGGCGAAGTGCTGTGGGACGACACGATCCGCCTCGGCATCGAGCTGCGCAAGAAGATCCGCGCGATGCGCCGGGAGTTCGAGGAGAAGGAGCAAAATCCGGACCGGCGCTGGTTCTTCGAGCCGTTCGTGCCGGATCGCGTCGCCATTCCCGATGTCAGCCGCCCTGGCGCTGCGCACAACGTCGCGTGGGAAACGCTCTCGACCGACGAACTCGCCACCAATCCCGCGCTGTGGCAGCTCTCCCCCGACAGCACATGGCATGGTTTCCCCGGCCTCACCGAAGGCTTTGCCATGACCGACCCGAACAAGCTGACGCTGCTGACGCCCGGCTTCGACCGCACCACCGGCGCCTATGCCGAGCACGGCATCCCCGCACCGGTCGTCGCGCAATATTTGCGCGAGAACCGCATTGTCCCCGAGAAGAACGACCTCAACTCCCTGCTCTTCCTGCTCACGCCCGGCGTCGAGGCCAGCAAGGCTGGCACGCTGATCTCCGGACTCGTCGCGTTCAAGAAGCTCCACGACGACAATGCGCTTCTGGCCGACGTCATCCCCGAGTTCCATCAGCGGCGGCAGGCACGCTATGCCGGCGTGCGACTGCGCGACCTCTGTGGCGAGATGCACCGCTTCTTCCGCGCCGCCGATGTCAGCGCGCTCCAGGCGCGGCAGTTCATGCCCGAGCACATGCCTGAGATCGCGATGCCGCCCCGCGAAGCCGCGCGTTATCTGTTCCGCAATGACGTGGACTACCTGCCAATCGAAGCGATCGCGGGCCGCATCGCGACCACGCCCTTCGTGGTCTATCCGCCCGGCATCGCCACCATCGTTCCGGGCGAAAGGCTTACGGAACGAGCCAAGCCCATGATCGACTATCTCAAGATGTTCGAGACCTGCTTCAACACATTTCCAGGGTTCGACGTCGAAATCCAAGGCGTCTACAAGGAGATCGATGCGAACGGCCGCATCGGGCTCTATACTTTATGTCGTTGCCGAGTAGGTGCCGATGAACGAAACAGCGATCGCGCGCACAGGGGACGACCAGGTCCAGATCCGCGCCTCACGCGAAAGCGATGTCGAGGCGATGCTGGCGATCTACCGCCATCATGTCCGCGCTGGCGTGCCGCGCGATGTCGAGGGAACCGGCGCGCCCGAGCCGGACGACCTGCGCGACCGACGCAAGAACCTGAAGCAGACCCGCCTGCCGCATCTGGTCGCGACCTATCGCGGCGAGGTGGTCGGCTATGCCTATGCCGTGCTGTTCCGCAAGCGGCCGGCCTATCGCTACACTGCCAAGCATTCCATCTACGTCCACCACGGGCATCTCGGCCGCGGGATCGGACGGCTGCTGCTCCAGGACCTGATCGACGCCTGTGCGGCGGCCGGCTTCCGCCAGATGATCGGCTATATCGATGCCGACAATGCGCCCTCGCTGGCGCTGCACGAGAAGTTCGGCTTCGCGCGCGCCGGCCTGCTCTGCGGCGTCGCCTATCGCCACGGCCGCTGGTCCGATACCGTGATGGTGCAGCGGTCGCTCGGCGCGGGCACGACAGCACCTCCGCCCATCACGGCGCCCGGCCGGTAGAGCATGATCCGGAAAAGTGTGCAGCGGTTTTCCGAAAGGATCATGCTCAAACAATAACCTAAAGCGCGATGACAATCTCATCGCGATTTAGATCTTCATGACGGAAAATCGGCCGGTCTGACCTGAATGCGGTCGGCATGCAGGGACCAATGATGCAACGCCTGGTCCTTGCAGAACTTCGCCTTGGCCCGCTCCTTGGCCTCGTCCTCGTCGGCGGCGTCGATCTCGAGCGTCCCCTGGCAGACCTCGATCTGCCGGCCGTACTGACCGAGCACGTCCTTCATGAACCTGACGACATAAGTTGACATGGGACCTCCTGGTGCCCCCGGTCAGCCCCGGCGGCACTCTAATCCCATTTAGGCCGGACAGGGAAAGGAGATTTTGACGCGGATCAAGGTCGGGACGCTGTTTTCTTCGCTCCGTCATTCCGGGGCGGCTCGCAGGGCCGAGCCTGGAATGACGAGAAGAGAGGGTAGCCGTCCCTACCCCGGCATCACGCCGAACGCCTGCTTGAAGCGCTCCGCATACCGCGGCCAGACCTCGGGATTGATGATGCGCGGCGGGCGCTTGCCGTCCAGCACATCCAGCACCTGCTCGGCGGCGATGCGGCCCATGTTCTGGCGCGCCTCGATCGTCACGCCCGCGGTATGGGGGCTCGCCAGCACGTTGTCGAGCTGGAGCAGCGGATGCTCCGGCGGCGGCGGTTCCTTGGACCAGACGTCGAGGCCGGCGCCGGCGATGCGCTTGTCGCGCAACGCCTGGAGCAGCGCGTCCTCGTCGTGGATGAAGCCGCGCGCCGTGGTGATGAAATAGGCATGCGGCTGCATCAGCGCGAATTCGCGCACGCTGATCATGTTGCGGCTGCCCTTGTTGAGCGGACAGGAGATCGAGACGAAATCGGCGCGGCGCAGGAGCTCGTCGAGCTCGACCTTCTCCCCGCCCCGCTCGGCCATCACCTCGGCCGACAAATAGGGGTCATAGGCCAGCACTTTCATGCCGAGCAGGCCCTTGCACAGCGCGGCGATGCGGCGGCCCACATTGCCGAGGCCGATGATGCCGACGGTCTTGCGCTCGACCTCGTTGCCGACGAGCTCGTTGCGGTTGACGTCGCGCTCGCGGCGCAGCCTGCGGTCCGACTGGATGATGCGCTTGGACAGCGTTAACATCATCGCCAGCGCGTGCTCGGCGACCGAATGGGCGTTGCCGCCGGACTGGTTGACGACCACGACGCCGGCGGCCGTGCAGGCCTCGACGTCGACCGGGTCGAAGCCGGCGCCGTTGCTGGAGACGAGCAGCAAATTCGGCGCGCGCTTCAGGAAAGCGGCATCGACATGGAAATGCGGAGCGAGCTCGTCGCGGGCGGCGCCGACCTGGTAGACATGGGTAGCGCCGAGGAGCGGCGCATAGACGTCTTCGGGGCTGCCGTTCTCGATGCGATCGAGCCGGACGTCGGGCCGTGCCTTGAGGATGTCGATATAGATCGGATTGGCCAAATAATTGGAGTAGACGACACGCTTGCTGTTGACCGACATCAGGACCCTTCCGGCTCTCCAGGGATCAGCAAGGCCAGCGCGGCGCGCCCCCCTCCCTGCTTCCTCCCACTCTTTCGTTGCCGCACTTATGACATGGCGGTGCCGGCCACGGCAGGCCGTCTGGCGCAGATCACGGTGCCGGCCCGGACATGTTGACAATCCCGCCTGCTGCGTCAAGTTCAGGAGAGCGCCGCGACGGCCGAAGACCAACAAGCATACAACGCGGCTCAAGGGAGAACGCAATGGCGATTGCGGAGCAGCAGACCTCGCCGCAGGCGACGCAAGGGGCCGGCGACAAGAGCTGGCATGACATCGTCCTGCAAACCCTGAAGCGGAACGAGATCAGCCTCGTGCCTTACGTGCCCGATCGGGTGTTGACACCGCTGATCAGGAACCTGCAGGCCGATCCCTTCTTCACCACCTTTGCCACCGCCCGCGAGGAGGAAGCGGTCGGCATCGTCTCGGGCGCCTGGATGGGCGGCCGCCGCGGCGCGGTGCTGATGCAGACCTCGGGTTTTGCGACGCTCGCCAACGTTCTGGCCTCGCTCGCAGTGCCCTACCAGATCCCGCTGATCATGTTCGTATCCGAGCGCGGCACGCTCGGTGAGTTCAATTACGGTCAGTCGCTGGTCTGCCGCACCATGCGCCCGGTGCTGGACTCGCTGGCGCTGGAGCATCACACCATCACCCGGCTCGATGAGCTCGAATTCATCACGGACCGCTCGATCAAGCAGGCCGTCACCACGCAGGCGCCGGTGGCGCTGATCCTGAGCCCGCTGCTCACCGGCGGCAAGGTGTTCGACAAGTGAGGCCGGCGAAATGAGTTCAAATCTGAATGCGCGCAACACCAAGGTGATGAACCGTTTCGACGTCACCTCGCGCCTGATCGCGAAGCTCGGAAACGAGGAAGCGGTGATCGGCGGCATCGGCAACACCAATTTCGATCTCTGGGCCGCCGGCCACCGCCCGCAGAATTTCTACATGCTGGGCAGCATGGGCCTCGCCTTCCCGATCGGACTCGGAGTGGCGCTGGCGCAGCCCGACCGCCGCGTCTTCGCGCTGGAAGGCGACGGCTCGCTGCTGATGCAGCTCGGCGCGCTCTCGACGATTGCAGCCCTGAAGCCGAAGAACCTCACGATGATCGTGATGGACAATGGCATCTACCAAATTACCGGCGCGCAGCCGACACCGGCCGCTGATGTCGCCGACATCGTCGCCATCGCCGTCGGGTCCGGCCTCGCCAACAGCGCCTGGGCTGCAGACGAGGAGGATTTCGAGCGGCTGATCGAGGATGCGATGGCGGCTAACGAGCCGAGCCTGATCGCGGTCCGGATCGACGACAAGCCGGGCGTCGGCACCACCCGGCGCGACCCCGTGCAGATACGGGAACGCTTCATGCACGGCCTCGGCGTGCGCGAGCCACTTTAATATTTCGTCATTAACCACACGTCGATCTGATGGCGGGACTATACGGCCCGGTGCAAATCTGTGCTAAGCGAGCCGGATGTCCCTTTTGGTTCGTTCCTTTGCCTGGCTGCTCGCGGCCGCCGTCACATTCGCAACCCTTGGTCCCCCCGGCCTCCGGCCGCATTCCGACTTCGGCCAGGACGGCGAACATGCGCTCGCCTTTATCCTGGTGGGACTGGCCTTCGGCCTCGCCTATCGGCAGCGACGCCTGCTGACCGCAGCGGCCGCGGTCGTGCTGATCGGCGTGCTCGAACTGATGCAATTTTGGGCACCCGGTCGCCATGCGCGGCTGGAGGATTTTCTGGTCGACGCTCTCACGGCTTGCCTGGGCTTTGTGCTCGCGGCCGCCGCCGATTGGGCCACCGCCCGGCTTCGCGCAAATTCGGTCCTGACGAGCGAAGGCCCCGCGGAGTGACACTCCGCAGGGCCCATTTTATCAGCGCGTAGCTTGCGCAGATCAGTCGATGATCTTGACGACGCGGCGCGTGCGCGGCTCGACGATCACGCGGCGATCATTCACGACCGCGTAGCGATACTCCGTGTAGTTCGGTACCGGGCGCAGCACCACGGTCGGCGGCAACGGCTCGCCAACCACGACGCGCTCGCGGATCACCACGGAATCATCGCGCGGGAGTCCGCCCAGAATCGCATTCGGAATTTCCAAACCTGCGCCAACGGCCGCACCGACGGTGCCGCCGACCATCGCGCCGACCGGGCCGCCGATGTCGCCGCCCGCACGCGCGCCTTCCGCGGCGCCTTGGGCGGTGGTCGATTGAGCAAAGGCTGCGCTCGACGCCAGCAGCGACGCAGCAGCCAACGTAATCGCAAGACGGGTTTTCATGTCCTTACGCCTCCAGTGATTGTTGTGCACCTTCAACCCGCAGGGCCGGAGCATTGTTCCGGTTCCTGACGGCCAAAGACGCGTCAATTCTGGAGACTGTTACCCGGTAACAGTCTAGGCCGCGGCGATCTCATGCCCCGCCATTAGTTCCAGCGCCCGCACCATCGCCGAATGATCCCAGGCCTTGCCGCCATGAGCGGTGCAGGACGAGAACAATTGCTGCGCCACAGCCGTGCTCGGCAGCGAGAGGCCGAGCGCACGCGCGCCTTCGAGCGCGAGGTTGAGATCCTTCTGGTGCAGCTCGATGCGGAAGCCGGGATCGAAATTGCGCTTCACCATGCGTTCGCCATGGACTTCGAGAATCCGCGATGATGCAAAGCCGCCCATCAGCGCCTGCCGCACCAGCGCCGGATCCGCGCCGGCCTTCGACGCAAACAACAGCGCTTCGCTCACCGCCTCGATCGTCAGCGCGACGATGATCTGGTTGGCGACCTTCGTGGTCTGCCCGTCGCCATTGGCCCCGACCCTGGTGACGTTCTTGCCCATCTTGTCGAACACCGGCTTCATGATGTTGAAGGCACGCTCGGGCCCGCCGACCATGATGGTGAGGCTCGCCGCCTTGGCGCCGACCTCGCCACCCGACACCGGCGCGTCCAAATAATCCGCACCGAGCGCCTCGATCTTCTTGGCGAACTCCTTCGTCGCCAGCGGCGAGATCGAGCTCATGTCGACCACGATCTTGCCCTTTGAGATGCCGCTCGCCACACCGTCCTTGCCAAACAGAACGGCTTCCACATGCGGCGTATCCGGCACCATGATGATGACCGCGTCCGCCTCCTCGGCGACCTGCTTACCCGATTTGCAGGCGACGCCACCGGCCGCGATCAGATCGGGCGCGACCGGCGTGGCATCATGCAGGAAAACGCGATGGCCCGCCGCCAGGAGATGGCCGGCCATCGGCCGTCCCATGGTGCCAAGTCCGATGAAGCCGATGTTGGTCATGTCTGTTTCTCTCAGTTGAATTGGCGAAATTTGATCGGCGCGCTCGATGCACCTCTCCCGCTTGCGGGAGAGGTCGGCACGCAGTGCCGGGTGAGGGCTTTATCCGCTTGGGGACTTTCAACGGATATTGGCGAGCCCCATCGCGGAGACACCCTCTCCCCAGCCCTCTCCCGCAAGCGGGAGAGGGAGCCCACTGCCGCCGCGTCTGCTCACGTCTCGAACGTCTGCGCCGCGTGCCACGAGAGTCCTTCCAGCGTCGTGGTGCGCGGCTTGTATTCGCAGCCGATCCAGCCGCGATAGCCGATCGCGTCGAGGTGGCGGAACAGGAAGGGATAGTTGATCTCGCCGGTGCCGGGCTCGTGGCGGCCGGGATTGTCGGCAAGCTGGATGTGGGCGATCTGGGGCAGATATTCCTGCATGGTGCGGGCGAGATCGCCCTCCATGATCTGCATGTGATAGATATCGTACTGGATGAACAGGTTGTTCGACCGCACTTCGGAGATCAGCTGCACCGCCTGCTCGGTGCCGTTGAGGTAGAAGCCGGGAATATCGAGCGTGTTGATCGGCTCGACCAGCAGCTTGATGTTCTCGCGCGCCAGCGTCGAGGCCGCAAAGCGCAAGTTTCCAACCAGCGTCTCGTTGAGCTCGCGCCGGTCGGCATCGGCAGGCGCGATGCCGACCAGGCAATTGAGCTGCTCGCAATCGAGCGCCTTGGCGTAGTCGATGGCGCGGAACACGCCGTCGCGGAATTCGGCGGTGCGTTCGGGCAGGATCGCGATGCCGCGCTCGCCCGCCGCCCAGTTGCCGGCCGGCAAATTGTGCAGCACCTGCGTGAGGCCGTGCGCCTCGAGCTGCTCACGCAGCTGCGCCTTATCGAAATCATAGGGAAAGAGATACTCGACCCCGGAAAATCCCGCAGCCTTCGCAGCGGCGAAGCGGTCGAGAAACGGCATCTCGTTGAAGAGCATGGTGAGATTGGCGGCGAATTTCGGCATGATGCTCTCCCCTTATTCTGCCGGCTGCAACACGCCAGCTCGAGCACTTCCGACCTCGTCGAGCGGCAGATCCAGCACATCCTCGAACTCGACGATGTTGTCGATCTCCGTACCCATCGCGATGTTGGTCACGCGTTCGAGGATGAATTCGACCACCACCGGCACGCGGTGCTTGGCCATCAGTTCGCGCGCCGTCGCGAACGCCGCTTGCGTGTCGTTCGGGTCAGTGACACGGATCGCTTTGCAGCCGAGGCCTTGGGCGACGGCAACATGGTCGACACCGTAGACGCCGATCTCGGGCGCGTTGATGTTCTCGAAAGAGAGCTGGACGTGATAGTCCATGTCGAAGCCGCGCTGGGCCTGGCGGATCAGGCCGAGATAGGAATTGTTCACGACGACGTGGATGTAAGGCAGATTGAATTGCGCGCCGACCGCGAGCTCCTCGATCAAGAACTGGAAGTCGTAGTCGCCGGAGAGCGCGACGATCTCTCGCTCCGGACACGCCGCACGCACCCCGAGCGCTGCCGGCAGCGTCCAGCCGAGCGGCCCGGCCTGCCCCGCATTGATCCAGTTGCGCGGCTTGTAAACGCCGAGGAATTGCGCGCCGGCGATCTGCGACAAGCCGATCACGGTGACATAAGTGGTGTCGCGGCCGAAGGCCTTGTTCATCTCTTCGTAGACGCGCTGCGGCTTGATCGGCACGTTGTCGAAATGGCTCTTGCGCAGCATCGTCTTCTTGCGATCGCGGCAGGACGCGGGCCACGCCTGGCGCTCGCGGAGCCTGCCTGACCGGCGCCACTCCCTGGCGACGGTAACGAACAATTCGAGCGCAGCCTTCGCGTCAGAGACGATGCCGAGATCGGGATTGAACACGCGTCCGATCTGCGTTGGCTCGATATCCACGTGAACGAATTTGCGGCCCTTGGTGTAGGTCTCGACCGAGCCGGTGTGGCGATTGGCCCAGCGATTGCCGATGCCGAGCACGAAATCGGATTCCAGCAGCGTGGCGTTGCCGTAGCGGTGGCTGGTCTGAAGCCCGACCATGCCGGCCATCAGCACGTGATCGTCGGGAATCGCTCCCCACCCCATCAGCGTCGGCACCACAGGCACGTTCGCGATCTCGGCGAATTCCACCAGCAGATCCGAGGCATCGGCGTTGATGATGCCGCCGCCCACGACGATCAGCGGACGCTCGGCAGCATTGAGCATCTCCAGCGCCTTTTCGACCTGCTTGCGCGTCGCAGCCGGCTTGTAAACCGGCAGCGGCTCATAGGTCTCGTCGTCGAACTCGATCTCGGCGAGCTGCACATCGAGCGGCATGTCGATCAGCACCGGGCCCGGGCGGCCGGAGCGCATCACATGAAAGGCCTGGCTGAACACGCGCGGCACCAGTGCGGGCTCGCGCACCGTCACTGCCCATTTGGTCACCGGCTTTGCGATCGATTCGATGTCAACGGCCTGGAAATCCTCCTTGTAGAGCCGTGCCCGAGGCGCCTGTCCGGTGATGCAGAGGATCGGAATGGAATTGGCGATGGCCGAATAGAGCCCGGTGATCATGTCGGTGCCGGCCGGCCCCGAAGTGCCGATGCAGACGCCGATATTTCCGGCCTTGGCCCGCGTATACCCTTCCGCCATGTGCGAAGCGCCCTCGACATGGCGCGCCAGGATGTGGCGGATCGAGCCGCGCTTCTTCAGCGCCGAGTAGAGCGGATTGATCGCCGCGCCGGGAACCCCGAAGGCAGTGGAGATGCCTTCCTTCTCCAGAATACGCACGGCTGCATCGACGGCTCGCATCTTCGCCATATCGGACCTCGCTTGGTTGCGTCAGCGAGCGAGATGATCGGGCGCGCAAGATGCGATCTCAACGAGATCGATTTTATTTTCCACGATGCGGCAGCCGCGGAAAAATCGCGGCGGTCTCAATCGGTTAGATGGAGAAATGCGTGAAAGCGCCTCACTCGAACAGCGGCGCCAGCTCCATCTGCGGCACCAGCACGAGGCCCTTGTCGGTGATGCGAATTTCCGGAATGACCGATAGCGGAATCAAATTGAAGCCCATGTAGGGGATGGTGCAGCCGGCCTCTGCCCATTCCTTCTTGAGCGCCTTGACCTCTTCGGCCACTTCCGTGACGCGCTTGTCCGAGAGCAGGCCCGCAATCGGCAGCGGGACCAGTGCCCTCACCTTGCCGTCGGCCACCACACAGACGCCACCCTGGCGCTCCCTGATCGCCGATATCGCGACCTGCATATCGCCCTCGTCGGTTCCAGCGACGATGATGTTGTGGCTGTCGTGCCCAACGCTGGAGGCAACCGCGCCGCGCTTGAGGCCAAAATCCTTCAACAGGCCATACGCGACGTTGCCGGCGGACTTGCCATGACGCTCGACCACGGTAACGAAACACAGGCCGTAGCGCGCGAACAGCGACGGCCAGTTCTTGGCGGGCTCGATCGCGACCTTCTCGTGGATCAGCGTGATGCCGGGCGGCGCAGTCTTGATCGCATTGACGGTGCAAGGTTTTGCCGGCAGTTCCGGCGTCAGCTTGACCTTTTCGGGCAGTTTCACGGTGGCATAAGCAGCCTTCGGATATTGATAGCGCTGCGACAGCGCCTGATCGAGCCGGGAGGTGATCTTGCCGTGCTCGACCACGAGCTCGCCGCCATACCAGGTGCATTGCGGCTTTAGCTGAGCGTCCATCAGCACGAGATCGGCGCGGCGGCCGCCACCGAGCCCGCCGATATCGCCCTCCATGGCGAAGCGCGTGGCACCATGCAGCGAGCCCATCGACCAGGCCTGCTCCGGCGACATCCCCGCCTTCACGGCCTCGCGCACCACCCAATCGAGGCCGAACAGCAGCAGGTCGTCGGCATCGCGGTCGTCGGTGCACACGGCCGTGCGCTTGTGCGAGGCTCCGAGCTCGGTGATGGTCCGGATTGCCTGCGGCAGCGAATGCCAGGGCGTCGTCGGCGGACCGCCGCGCAGGAAAACCCAGACGCCGGCGTCGAGCAGGTCGTCGGCGATGTCGCGGTCGATCGCCTCGTGCGTGTCGGTGACGCCGCTCGCCGCATACGCCGCGACGAATTCGCGGCCATAGACGTGACCGGACACCGGCCGGCCCCGCTTCAATGCCGCCGCCAGGATGGCGTGGCTGCGTTCGTCGCCCATCGTCACCGGGACAAAATCCATCTTCTCGCCGAGCGCGACCGCCTCGGGCCAACGGTCGAACAGCCCGGCAATCTTGTCCGGCGTGAGGTCGCCGCCCGCTGTCTCCAATTCCGCCGACGTTGCCGGCACTGTGCTCGGCACTGTCAAAAAGATGGAGAGCGGCGCCTCGCGGGCATCCTCGAGCATCGCCTCGACACCGGCGACGTCCATGACGTTGCCGATCTCGTGGCTGTCGCAGAAGATCGTGGTGGTGCCGTTGAGCAGCGCGGCCTCCGCATAGGCGCAGGCCGTCACCATCGAGGATTCGATGTGGATGTGGGGATCGACGAGGCCGGGCGCGATGATGCCGCCGGCCGCGTCATAGAGCGGCACGTCACTCCACACCTTCTTCGCTGCACCGGCCGGCTTCACCGCCGCGATGCGGCCGCCGGTAATCCAGACTTCCCGGCCCGGATGGATACGTTCCGAATAGGTCGAGAGCACCCGCGCGCCGGTGACGATCAGATCCGGCGCGGCGCGTGCGGATGCGACATCGGTGAGGCGCCGCGTCATGCTGTGCAGCGGCGCGACGGAGAAGCGGGTGAGCTTGGTCATCGGGGCTCTCGCGTGGGAATGGGCAGCCCGGCGATGGTTGCCGCCGATGGCGGCGAGGGCAACTCGAATATACGGCACCCGTGCTTACGGATTGGGCAGACGCGCCCCGCCTTCTAATTTCCGCTATGGCATGTACTCATAAATCACGCGCTTAGTTTGGGCGCTCCAGATGTCCGCTCGTCCCTCAACAGTGGCACAAACAGCAGACATAGTTGAAGGTCGCCGATGGGCCAAATTCCGGACATTCGGCCGCAGTGTCTTCGTGCGTCGCCACCTGTCCCCGGATGCGTCAGGTGACGTAGAATATCACTGCCCTTGAGGCGGGACGTGCCGAAATCACCGTCCGGGTAAATGAGCAGCACTGGTGCTATCGGCAGGCACGCTCTCTTAGAGACCGTCCTTTTTTCGGTTTCGCTCCACCGTTCACCACGAACTTTGCGCGCTGCTTATGCAACGGCTCGTTCGGTAATGTCGGGAGAAAAGCGATGAGCAAGGTCGATCGAAGGTCTGCACTGGGATTCGGGTTGGCAGCGGCTTCGGCTGCCATGATCAAGCCAGCCGCCGCGCAAACCGCAGGCTACAAGGATACGACGCCTTGGCCAGGTGTCGTGGTGCGTGAATATGAAGGCGAGACACCATCCCTGATCCCAGGTTTTAAGACCGTCTCAATGCGCGATATCATCATGCAGCCGGGGTCGAAGACCATGGGGCCCCCGATGATGAATGCCATGGTCTGCCATATCACCGAAGGGGAGCTTCGGCTTGACCAGGAGGGAAAGACCTTTACGGGCAAGAAGAATTTTGTCTGGACCTGCAACAAGGACACGAAAGAACAGGCGTACAACGATGGGAGTGTGGTCGCGATTATGCGGATCACGGACCTGAAGGCTTAAGGCTCATTTCTTCGGGGGCGGATGGCGCACGCGACGCGCGCCATCCGCGCCGGAGCCGATCACCTGGTGCCGTGTATGAACACTTGCATCTCCTCCAGGGTCAGCTTGCCATCCTTATTGCTGTCCATTGCCTTGAAAATCCGCTCGTGAGCTGCCTGAAACTCCTGCAGTGAGATGGTCCCATCGCCGTCGGCGTCCATCAGAGCGAACATCATGCGCATCATAAAGGGTGATCCCATCGCGCTCCCACCCATCATGCCGCGCCCCATCATACGTCCTCCCATCATTCCGTGCCCCATCATGCCGCCTTGCCCCATCGTGCTCGCGCCTTCCTGGCCCGTGGGATGGGATTGCATTTGTTGCTGATCTGGCTGGGGTGTCATTCGGTCTTGTGCGATCGCACCGACCGGGCCGTACGTCAGCATGAGAGCAGATATCGTGAGTCCCAGAACGCGCGTGTACATTTCGAACCTCCTCCGAAACGTGTAGCCTGTCTCATTAATTCGGCACGAGTAATATTGATCCTCTGGTCCCAGCCTTCGCCTACGCACCCCGCACACACGACGACCGCGTGCAAGAGCAGCTTCGGGTCAGAATCGGCGGTCTGCACTGCCTGCAAGCTGCTTCCGGTCTACACTAAGCAGCCGACGCTCGGACGAGCTTCGAGCTAGGCAGCATCGGGCCAACGGCGGGAACCCCTTATGATGTTACCCATACCCATTTTGCAATTGTGTCGGCGTGGCGCTCGGATCTAATTGAATGATCCTGCAACAGCAGAATTCGCCTCCGCGTCGCATGTGCTTGGAGTTTCATTTTTGCGGTTAAGAGCTTTCGCATCTGAATTGGATTTCGAGGCGAAAAGCATATGCGAATTCAAACAAAGTTTGAGGTTGTCGCCATATGCCGCTCGAAATGCGATGGGGCGGATGGTTCGCATCGGGCTGCAGCGATGCTTGTAAGCGGAGTTGGTAACCGGCTTCTGGCAGCACTGCCGACCGCGGACCTCGATCTTCTGGTACCCGACCTACAGATGGTAACTCTCGATCGGGAAGAGGTCGTCTCGCGGATGGGGGATCATACCGAGCACGTCCTCTTCCCTCATAGTGGCGCCGTTTCGGTGATGGTCGATATGGCGAATGGGCAGACGGTCGCCAGCGCCGCAATAGGGCGCGAGGGGGCAGTGGGCACTCTTTCCGTGCTGGGGCCGTCCCCTGCGGCCGTTACGGCTATCGTTCGTGCCGAGGGGACGGCCTCGCGGATCCCGGCAGCGCGTTTCCATGCCGCTTTCAGCCGGAGTCCTGCGATCCGGCACGTAGTCCAGCTGCACTTCAAGGCGATGCTGATACAGTTTCAATTGGGCGGGGCTTGCAACGCACTGCATCCCGTCCAAGCCCGCATGGCACGCTGGCTGCTTCAACTTCACGACAGCATCAACCACGACGTCCTGCCTCTCACCCAGGACGCGCTTTCGCAGATGTTGGGTGTACGACGAACGACGGTGACGCTACTGATGCGCAATCTGCGCGCTTCCGGAGCGATCAGATCTGAGCGGCGAGGCGAAATCGAGATCGACTCATCGCGGCTCGCTGCGGTGGCGTGCGAATGTCGCGACACCATGCGGCTCGAACTCGAGAAGATCTTCTCTATGGGTGCAGCGGCATCTCGCGTTTTCGATCTGCCGATCCAGTAGATGAAACGGGCGATGCTAGCCGTTTCGGCGCGTCCGCGTAAAACCGGCGAGCACGATGCTCGAATAGCATCGCCGGATGCGCATCCTTCTGACCGGGCTGCGGCCCAATGCGGTGAGGATCTCCCACCCCAACGTCCGTAACGGGTCAAAAGCGCTGGTCAATGACCCGCCGGCCCAGCAACTCAAGCGCTGAAGCGGTCCATATCGGATGCGCTATTCGAACGCTGCGCGTTGAGGTCGGCTATGGGGTCATGAGCGGCGGTCACCGCAACCATCGTACAACGTCCGGTCCCCCGCAGACGGCCGACATGGCGGCGGCTCGTTCTTTGTTCAGCTTAGGGCCAATAATTGGCGACCACGGACGCGCGCCGACCTATCCGTTTGCACGCAACCAAAGCGGCGCTGGGACAGCGTGACTGTCGGATCACATCGCTTGCGCGAGTAGAAGTTTGAGCATTGAATCAGCGACGACACCCACACCTGCAAGTGGTTTCTCGGGTATGCCTGCCGCTCTCGCAGGATGAAGCGATGCAGAGATTCGCCTGGCTTTGGGCGCGTGATGGCTTCATGCGTAGCTGAACCGGAGAGGTACGCCTAGTCGGTCCTGCCAACTGATTGAGAGTAGCCACACGCGCCTCATGCGCGCACCTAGCGCGGTAGACGGCCAACAAACGGGAGGAGAACAATGAGCACCTGGCTTAGTGAGCGAGAACAGCGTCTCGTCGCGGGCGCGGAGGCGGCATCGGCGGCAACGCCTATCCCGACCCAGATTATCTCCAATGGCGAGTATCTCCCGCCCCCGCAGAGCGATACGCAAAAGAAGGTCGAGGCACGGATCAACGAGCTCGCTGATGTTAACGGCAGGCACCTCGGCTTGAGCCGCAGGCAGTTCTTGCACACGGGCTGCGGCATGGCGGCAGCGTTCCTCGCCATGAACGACATCTACGGCAATGTTTTCCAGGTCGCGCCCGCTGAAGCCCGCGAGCCCGAACTGATGCTGGCCCGCGCGCAGAGCCTTGCGGGCCAATTCATCTTCGACGTCCAGACTCATTTCGTGCGGGACGACTTCGACCATAAGGAGCTGTTGGGGCTGGCGGACTTTGCGAGCCAGCACTGGAATCCGAAGATGAAGGAGGAAGGCGTCTCTTCGCTCGCCCGCTACAAGTTCCAGAACTATGTGAAAGAGATCTACTACGACAGCGACACCAACATGGCGCTCCTGAGCGGCGCGCCCTTCGACGACCCGAGTTGGTGGCTGCTGTCCAATGAGCAGATCGTCAAGGCGCGAGAACTGATCAACGACTTCGCCGGTTCGCGCCGCCTGCTGGCGCATAGCGTCATCACCCCCAAGCAACCCGGCTGGATGGACGAGGTGGACAAGGCAATCGAGGTCTACAAACCGGATTCCTGGAAGTCCTACACGATTGGCGATCCGCTGGCGCCCTCGAAGTTCCCATGGCGGCTCGACGACGAGCAGGTGATGTATCCGTTCTACGAGAAAGCGGTGAAGGCCGGCATCAACACACTGTGCATCCACAAGGGGTTGCTGCCGCCCGATTACGAGAAGTCGTTCGCCGGCGTCTGGGAATATGCAACAGCGTGGGACATCGGAAAAGCCGCGAAGGATTGGCCGCAGATGAACTTCGTGATCTATCACTCGGCGCTGAGGCCGTTCCTCGAGCTACCCGATCACGCGTGGGCGGATTTCGAGCAGACCGGCCGTATCCAGTGGGCCACCGATCTCGCGGAAGTCCCGCAGAAGTTTGGCGTCGCCAACGTCTATGCCGAGCTCGGCACGTCCTTTGCCAACTCGGCGGTGGCGCATCCGAAGTTCTGCGCCGCGCTGATCGGCACGCTGATAAAGGGGATGGGTGTTGACCACGTCATGTGGGGCACCGACTCGGTCTGGTACGGCTCACCACAGTGGCAGATCGAGGCGCTGCGCCGGCTCGAAATCCCCGAGGATATGCAAAAGAAGTACGGCTTTGCGGCGCTTGGCGATGCCAACAGCGCTACCAAGCAGCTGATCTTCGCGGGCAACGCAACCAGATTCTACAAGATCAAGCTGAAATCGGCCGAGAATACCAGGATGCCGGCCTTTTCCGAGGACCGCCTCGCGGCGCTCAAGAACGAGTACACGCAAGCTTCGAAGCAACCGTCGAACCTGCGCTACGGCTACGTTCGCGCCGCCTAGGACCGATGCCAACAGCGTGGGCAAGCTCCGCCGGCAATGGATGCGCGGCCAAATCCGACTTCGGCTCAGGGTCACCAATGCTTTGGCCGATTAGAGATTCCCCGCTCGGCCCTCAGGAGCCGACATTACTTTATGAGGACACGCCCTAACTAATCCTCATTCGCCTTGAACCGCCCGAGCCCCTTCAACACGAAGGGCGCCAGCAGCGCGATCAGTGCGACGCCAAGCAGGGTCGCCGAGATCGGGCTCTGAACCAGCGCCATGGGATCGCCGAGGCTGATCGCGAGCGCCCTGCGCAATTGGCTCTCGGCGATCGGGCCGAGGATCAGGCCGACGACGACGGGCGCGATCGGAAAATCGAACCGGCGCATCAAAAAGCCAAACACACCAAAGCCGGCCAGCATCGACAATTCGACCACCGACGGCTTTGCCGCGATGGTGCCCATGGTCGCGAACACGAGGATGCCGGCATAGAGCCACGGCTGGGGGATCGCGAGCAATCGCACCCACAGGCCGACCAGCGGCAGATCGAGCACAAGCAGCATCGCGTTGGCGATGAACAGGCTGGCAATCAGGCCCCACACCAGATCCGGCCGTTCGGCGAACAGCAGCGGGCCCGGATTGAGGCCGTATTGCTGGAAACCCGCCAGCATCATCGCGGCCGTCGCCGACGTCGGCAGCCCGAGCGTGAGCAGCGGCACCAGCGTGCCGGCGGCGGAGGCATTGTTGGCGGCTTCCGGTCCCGCGACGCCTTCGATCGCGCCCTTGCCGAACTCTTCCGGATGTTTCGTGAGCCGCTTCTCAGTCGAATAGGACAGGAAGGTCGGAATTTCCGCGCCGCCTGCGGGCAATGCGCCGATCGGGAAGCCGAACATGGTGCCGCGCAGCCATGCTTTCCACGAGCGCTTCCAATCCTGCTTCGTCATCCACAGCGAGCCGCGCACCGGCTCGAGCTTCTCCTCGGTGTGGTGGCGGCGCGATGCGACGTAGAGCGCCTCGCCCACCGCGAACAGGCCGACCGCAAGCGTCGTCACCTCGACGCCATCGAGCAATTCAGGCACGCCGAACGTAAGCCGCGCCTGACCGGTCAGCTTGTCGATGCCGACGAGACCGAGCGTCAGGCCGATGAACAGGCTGGTCAGGCCTCGGACCGGGAATCGCCGAAGGTCGCCGACACCGTGACGAAGGCGACGCACATCAGCGCGAAGTAATCCTCGGGGCCGAAGCGCACAGCGAAATCGACCAGCCATGGCGCGAGGAACGCCAGCCCGATGGTCGCGATGGTACCGGCGACGAAGGAGCCGATCGCGGAGGTCGCAAGCGCCGGCCCGCCGCGGCCGGCCTTGGCCATCTTGTTGCCTTCGAGCGCCGTCGCCATCGAGGCGCTCTCGCCGGGCGTGTTAATGAGGATCGCGGTGGTCGAGCCGCCATACATGCCGCCATAGTAGATGCCGGCGAACATGATCAGCGAGCCGCCGGGATCGAGCTTGTAGGTCACCGGCAGCAGCAGCGCGACCGTCAGCGCCGGGCCGATGCCGGGCAGCACGCCCACGGCCGTGCCGAGGAAGACGCCGATCAGCGCATAAAGCAAATTCATCGGCTGGACGGCGACCGCCATGCCATGCGCCAGAGCGGCAAAAGTGTCCATCACAGCAGTCGCTCCAGGGGGCCGGCCGGAAGGCTCAGCGTCAGCAGCCGGTCGAACGCGAGATAAATGAGGGTCGACATCACGAGAGCGATGATGGAATCGACGAGGATGGCACGGCGTCCAAACGCCGCCGACGTCGTGACGAACAGCGCCGAGGTCGCCAGGATGAAGCCGCCGCCGAAGCCGATGATGGCGGTCAGAAGCGCAAGGCCAATGAGGATCAAGACCACCGGCACGGGATCGGAGCTCTCGCGCGCCGGCAAATTTCCGCGCAGCGCGTCGATGAAATTGCCGATCGCAAGCAGCCCAAGGCCGGAGGCGACCACAACCGGCATCGCCTCGGGCCCCATCCCGTACATCGCGGCGGATTGCAGGCCGCGCGCATCCCAGAGCAGGACCGCGGCGAGCACCGCAAGCAATGCAGCGATGACGAGGCCGGCGCGATCGACGCGCCGCGCCGGCTGGACGGGATCGCCTGAGGTCATGATTTGACCAGGCCGACCGATTTCAGCACGTCGGTGACGCGCACCGTTTCCTTTTTCAGGAAGTTGGCAAAGGCATCGCCGCCGAGATAGGCATCCTCCCAGCCCTTCTGCTTGAGAATCTCCTTCCAGGCGTCCGACTTCACCATCTTCTCGACCGCATCGCTAAGTGTCTTGCGCTGCTCCGGCGTGATGCCCGGAGGCGCGACCACCGAGCGCCAGTTTGCGATCACGAGGTCAATGCCTTGCTCCCTAAAGGTCGGGATGTCGCTGCCGGCGATGCGCTTCTCCGAAGTCACGCCGATCGCGCGCAGCTTGCCGGACTTGATCTGCCCTTCATATTCACTCAGCCCGGAAATGCCAGCGGTGACCTTGCCGCCGAGAATGGCGGCGAGCGACTCGCCGCCGCCGGAGAACGGGATGTAGTTGATCTTCTTCGCGTCGGCGCCGACGGCGCCGGCGAACAGCGCCGCCATCACATGGTCGACGCCGCCGGCCGAGCCGCCGGCAAAGGTCACCTTGGCGATATCGGCCTTCACCGCAGCGGCCAGATCCTGCCCGGTCTTGATCGGCGAATTCGCGGGCACCACGATCACCTGGATCTCCTCGGTGAGGCGCGCGATCGGCGTCACCTGGTCCAGCGTGACCGGCGACTTGTTCATGGCGAGCGCGCCCACCATGACGAAGCCGTTGACCATCATCTGGTTGCCGTCGCCCTTGGCCCCGTTGACGAACTGCGCGATGCCGACGCTGCCGCCCGCGCCGGGAACGTTGGTGACCTGCACGCTGCGGGCCACGCCCGAGGCCACCAGCGCCTGCTGCATCGACCGCGCGGTCTGGTCCCAGCCCCCGCCCGGTGCCGCCGGCGCCATCAGCTTGAGCTCGAGCTGTTGGGCAAAAGCCGGATTGGCTGCCGCGAGGGTCAGCGCGACGGCTGCGCCGACAAGGCGCGCGGGAAAGTGAAACATGGGGGTATCTCCAGGCTCGTGCGGACGTTTGCCGCATTGTGTCGTTTGGTCGCATATCAGCCAAAACGGCCGATGCTGTCCAGTGACATCCCCCGGTGGTCCCGTTAGCGGGGCGTCGGGACCGTCCCGCCCAGCGCGGCCGTCAGTTCGGCGGCGACGTCCCGCACGATTTGCCCGATTTCCGGCAACCTCTGGTCGGTCAACCGGCTGGTCATGCCGGAGACCGAAATCGCTGCGAGCGGCTCGGCGCAGTCATTGTAGACGACTGCGGCAACACAGCGCAGGCCCATGCAGGCCTCTTCATCGTCGAGCGCGTAGCCCTGCTTGCGGATCTTTTCGAGCTCCTTGAACAGGTCGCTCGGCCGCACGATCGACTTCTCGGTCAGGCGGGGCATGCCGTGGTGGCGGATGACGGCGCCGACGTCCTCGTCGGAATAGGTCGCGAGCACCGCCTTGCCGACGCCGGAGGTCACCATGGGGACGCGGCCGCCGACCTGGGTCAGCGAGCGCATGATCTCGCGGCTCTCCATGCGGGTCAGCACGATGATGAATTCGTCGTCGACGACGGCGAGATTGGCGGTCTCGCGGGTGAGATCGCGCAGCTTGCGCAAGTAAGGGATAGCCTGCGTGGAGAAATTGCGCCGCCGCGCGAAGCTCGCGCCGACCGTGAAACTGCGCACGCCGACATGCCATTTGGACTCGGCGCGGTCGAACTGCACGAAGCGTCGGCTTTCCAGCGTCGCCAGCAGGCGGTGCACGGTCGAGGCCGACAGACCGGTACGGATCGCGAGATCGCTGAGGCGATAGCCTTCGTCGTCCTCGGCCAGCGTTTCAAGGATCGACAGCGCGCGGTCGACGGACTGCACGCCACCGTCGCGGTCGGCCTCCGATGCCGATCGTGTTTCTTGCGATTTGCGCCGGATCACGTTCTTGCTCATCGCGACCTGCATTTGCCAATCAGACAAGACGCGAGCCGCCTCTTCTCCCTCGCCCCGTTCTTACGGGGCTGCGACGAGCTTCGCTCGCGCTGAGAGGGTCGGGGTGAGGGGCTATCTCCGCAAACACGGTGAGAGACGGACTCGCGGAGAGTCCCCCTCACCCGGAATTTGCTGCGCAAATTCCGGCCTCTCCCCGCAAGCGGGGAGAGGCGAAGACAGCGTTAGAGCAGCCCTGCCCCGCGCGCCCACTTGTACTTGGCGCCCAACACCTCGACCGGCAGCTCGGTCGAATAGGCATAGGCCGGGATGCCGTGCTGGTAGAGATATTCGGCGGCTTCCTCGACTTCGACGTCGCCGGCCAGCGAGGCGACCATGGGCTTCACAAAACCCTTGGCCTCCATCTCCTTCTTCACCTCGACCATGTTGCGGGCGAACACCATCGGCGGGGTGACGATGGTGTGCCAATAGCCGAGGATCAGCGCGTGGATGCGCTCATCCGACAGGCCGAGCTTGACCGTGTTGACATAGGTGATCGGCGGCTCGCCGCCGGTGATATCCACAGGATTTCCGGCCGCCCCGAACGGCGGGATGAACTTGCGGAACGCCGCATCCAGATCCGGCGGCATCGACATCAGCGACAGGCCGTTGTCGACGCAGGAATCCGACAGCAGCACGCCCGAGCCGCCGGCACCGGTGATGATGAGCACGTTCTCGCCCTTCGGCGTTGGCAGCACCGGCACGCCGCGGGCGAATTCGAGCAACTGGCGCAGGGACCGCGCGCGGATCACGCCGGACTGCTTGAACACGTCCTCGTAGATCCGGTCGTTACCGGCGAGCGCGCCGGTGTGCGAGGACGCCGCCTTCGCGCCGGCCGAGGTGCGGCCGGCCTTGAGCACGACGACTGGCTTCTTCTTGGAGACGCGTTTTGCCGCTTCCGCGAAGGCGCGGCCGTCCTTGAGGTCTTCGCAGTGCTGCGCGATCAAATTGGTGTTCGGGTCCTGCTCGAAGAAAGCGAGCAGATCGTCCTCGTCGATATCGGACTTGTTGCCGAGGCCGACGATCGCCGAGACGCCCATCTTGGCCGAGCGCGAGAAGCCGATGATGGCCATGCCAATGCCGCCCGACTGCGACGACAGCGCCGCGTGGCCCTTCACGTCATAGGCAGTGCAGAAGGTCGCGCAGAGATTGGCCGGCGTGTAGTAGAAGCCGTAGATGTTCGGCCCCATCAGGCGGATGTCGTACTTCTTGCCGACTTCGACGATCTCGGCCTGGAGCTCGGGCGCGCCGGCCTCCGCAAAGCCTGACGGGATCAGCACCGCACCCGGAATTTTCTTCTCGCCGCATTCGGTCAGCGCGGCGGCGACGAACTTTGCAGGGATCGCGAACACCGCGACGTCGATCACGCCCGGCACGTCCTTGACGCTCTTGTAGGCCTTGTAGCCGAGGATCTCGGCGGCCTTGGGATGGATCGGAATGATCTCGCCTTTGTAACCGCCGTTGATGAGGTTCTTCATCACGGAGTTGCCGATCTTGCCGTCCTCCGCCGAGGCGCCGATTACGGCGACCGCCTTCGGCTGCATGATGCGGTTCATCGCCGCGACAATCTCTTCGGTCGGGCGCGGCTTCGGCTTGGGCACATAAGCGAAGTCGACGACGATACGGACGTCGGCGGCGGTTGCGCCCTTCGGGGTCGCGAACACAGGGTCGAGGTCGAGCTCGACGATTTCAGGGAAATCGGTGACGAGCTGCGAGACCTTGACGATGACATCGGCCAGCGCCGTGCGGTTCACCGGCTCACTGCCGCGCACGCCCTTCAGGATCTCATGCGCCTGGATGCCGTCGAGCATCGAGAGCGCGTCTTCCTTGGTCGCGGGCGCGAGGCGGAAGGTGATGTCCTTCAAGACTTCGACCAGCACGCCGCCGAGGCCGAAGGCGACCAGCTTGCCGAACGAGCCGTCGGTGATCGAGCCGACGATGACTTCGGTGCCGCCAGCCAGCATCTGCTGCACCTGGACGCCCTCGATCTTGGCGTCCGACTTGTACTTCTTGGCGTTCCCGAGGATGGTCTCGTAGGCCTTCTCGGCCTCCTCGGCCGTCTTGAGGCCGACGATGACGCCGCCGGCTTCGGTCTTGTGGAGGATGTCCGGCGAGACGATCTTCATCACGACCGGGAAGCCCATCGCGGCGGCCATCTTGCCGGCTTCGCCCGCCGACTTGGCCACGCCCTCCTTCGGCACCGGAATGCCGTAGGCGTCGCAGACCAGCTTGCCTTCCGGCGCCGTCAGGCTGGTGCGGTTGTCCGCCTTGACCTGGTCAAGCACCTTGCGGACGGCATCTTTGGAATTGGACATGTGGCTTCTCCCTTGACCTCAGTTCGTTCTTTGCAAAGCGCGCGCGTGGTTAGCGGCTGCCCGTGATGCTTGCCATTCGCCGCGCTCTGTTCCATGCGGCGGAACGGAGTGGCATAAGCCCTGAGACTACTCCGCCGGCTTGGATCAAAAATGGCTGGCGATGGCATTTGGTATGCCAGAAGCCAACTTGTCAAGCCAGTGCACAGCTTAGAACGCCGCAAAAAATAGCCGGCTTGACATTCTGGCATGTGGTATGCCAAAAACTTTCCCGTAAATATTCCTGTAAAAGACGACTCCCACTGGAGGAGATTCGTCGTGTCACAACGGAAACCAACCAAGGCGTTGCCGAACATGGCCGAGGCAGACATCGCAATCGTTCGTATTGCCCCGGAGAGCAGCTTCAAGAACAAGGCGTATGACGCCTTGAAGGAAGCCATCCTCAAGATGGACATCTACTCGACGCCCGAGCCTGTGATGCTCGACGAGCGCGCGCTGTCCGAACGGCTGGGCGTCAGCCGCACACCGATCCGCGAAGCGATCGCGATGCTCGAGCAGGACGGATTCGTGAAGACGGTGCCGCGCCGCGGCATCATGGTGGTGCGCAGGACCAAGAGCGAGATCGTCGACATGATCCGCGCCTGGGCGGCGCTGGAGAGCATGGCCGCGCGCCTCATCACCACCACCGCACGCAAGAAGGACATCACGGCGCTGCGCGACTTCTTCAAGGACTTCGGCAAGGACCGTCTGCCCGAGGATCACGTCGAGGAATATTCGCGCGCCAACATCGCCTTCCACCAGGCGCTGATCTCGCTGTCGGAATCCCCCGTGCTGGTCGATCTCACCAACGACCTGTTGCTGCACGTGCGCGGCTACCGGCAGCTGACCATCGGCCGCAAGGACCGCACCGCGACCTCCCTGCCCGAGCATCTCGGCATCATCGAAGCGCTGGAAGCGCGCGACACCGAGCTCGCCGAGAAGCGCGCCCGCGATCACACCCTTGGCCTTGCCGCTTACGTCGAGGCGCATGGCCAGGAACTGTTCACTTAGCAACGTTCACCAGAAGGGCGAACAACTCGCCCCACTACCTTGAGACCAGGGAGACAAGGCCCATGCTGAATACCGCGACCAAGTCCGAAGCACCGGGCACCGAGCAGGAACTGACGGATGGCTTCCATCTCGTCATCGACGCGCTCAAGCTGAACGGCATCAACACCATCTATAATGTGCCGGGCATCCCGATCACGGATTTGGGCCGCATGGCGCAGGCCGCCGGTATTCGCGTGATCTCCTTCCGCCACGAGCAGAACGCCGGTTACGCCGCAGGCATCGCCGGCTACCTCACCAAGAAGCCCGGCGTCTGCCTTACCGTCTCCGCGCCGGGCTTCCTCAACGGTCTCACCGCGCTCGCCCACGCCACCACCAACTGCTACCCGATGATTCTGGTCTCGGGCTCCTCCGAGCGCGAGATCGTCGACCTCCAGCAGGGCGACTACGAGGAAATGGACCAGCTCGCGATCGCGAAGCCGCTGTGCAAGGCGGCCTATCGCGTGCTGCACGTTCAGGATATCGGCATCGGCTTTGCCCGCGCCATCCGCGCCGCAGTCTCGGGCCGTCCGGGCGGCGTCTATCTCGACCTGCCGGCAAAACTGTTCGGCCAGGTGATGAACGCCGATGCCGGCCAGAAGTCGCTGGTCAAGGTGATCGACGCGGCGCCCGCGCAGATCCCCTCGCCCGCTTCGGTCAAGCGTGCGCTCGACGTGCTGAAGAGCGCAAAGCGTCCGCTCATCATCCTCGGCAAGGGCGCGGCCTACGCGCAGGCCGATGAAGAAATCAAAAACTTCGTCGAGAAGAGCGGCGTGCCCTTCCTGCCCATGAGCATGGCCAAGGGCCTGCTCCCCGACACGCATCCGCAATGTGCCGGCGCGGCCCGCTCGACGGTGCTGAAGAGTCCGACGTCGTCATGCTGATCGGCGCGCGGCTGAACTGGCTGCTCTCGCACGGCAAGGGCAAGAGCTGGGGCGAAGCGCCGAAGAAGTTCATCCAGGTCGACATCGAGCCGAAGGAAATGGACTCCAACGTCGAGATCGTCGCGCCCGTCGTCGGCGACATCGGCTCGGTCGTCTCCGCCTTCAACCAGGCGATGGGCGCAGGCTGGACCGCCCCGCCCGCCGAATGGACCAAGGCGATTACATCCAAGCGCGAAGAGAACATCGCCAAGATGGCGCCGAAGCTCATGAACAACAAGTCGCCGATGGACTATCACGGCGCGCTCGGCGTGCTGAAGAATGTCATCAAAGATCACCCCGAGGCGATCCTCGTCAACGAAGGGGCCAACACGCTCGACCTCGCCCGCGGCGTCATCGACATGTACCGCCCGCGCAAGCGTCTCGACGTCGGCACCTGGGGTGTGATGGGCATCGGCATGGGCCAGGCGATCGCGGCAGCCCTCGAGACCGGCCATCCCGTGCTCGCAGTGGAAGGCGACAGCGCGTTCGGCTTCTCCGGCATGGAGGTCGAGACCATCTGCCGCTACAACCTTCCGATCTGCGTCGTCATCTTCAACAATGACGGCATCTATCGCGGCACCGACGTCAACGGCGCCAACTCGGATCCGGCGACGACGGTGTTCGTCAAGGGCGCGCGCTACGACAAGATGATGGAAGCTTTTGGCGGCGTCGGCGTAAACGCGACCTCGCCGGATGAACTGAAGCGCGCGGTCAACGACGCCATGACCTCCGGCAAGCCGACGCTCATCAACGCGGTGATCGATCCGGCCGCGGGCTCGGAGAGCGGCCGCATCGGCAACCTCAATCCGCAGAGCGTTCTGCAGAAGAAGAAGTAACTCCGGGTCATTCCCCGCCCAGGCGGGGAATCCAGTATTCGCCGGACCATCCATTGTGGCGAGCACTGAGCCCAACCGAAACGACAGCGAATACTGGATGCCCGCCTTCGCGGGCATGACGGAAACAGAGTGGTAACAGGAGCAATACGATGACTAAAGCGCTCAAGGGCGTTCGCATTCTCGATTTCACCCACGTCCAGTCCGGACCGACCTGCACGCAGTTGCTGGCCTGGTTCGGCGCCGACGTGATCAAGGTGGAACGTCCGGGCGTGGGTGACATCACCCGCGGTCAGCTGCAGGACATCCCGAACGTGGACAGCCTGTATTTCACCATGCTCAACCACAACAAGCGCTCGATCACGCTCGACACCAAGAACCCCAAGGGCAAGGAAGTCCTCACCGAGTTGATCAAGAAGTGCGACGTGCTGGTGGAAAACTTCGGCCCCGGCGTGCTCGACCGCATGGGCTTCCCCTGGGAGAAGATCCAGGCGATCAACCCCAAGATGATCGTCGCCTCGATCAAGGGCTTCGGTCCCGGCCCCTACGAAGACTGCAAGGTCTATGAGAACGTCGCGCAGTGCACCGGCGGCGCCGCCTCCACTACCGGCTTCCGCGATGGCCTGCCGCTCGTCACCGGCGCGCAGATCGGAGATTCCGGCACCGGCCTGCATCTGGCGCTCGGCATCGTCACGGCGCTCTATCAGCGCACGCATTCGGGCAAGGGCCAGAAGGTCACCGCCGCGATGCAGGACGGCGTGCTCAACCTCGCCCGCGTCAAGCTGCGCGACCAGCAGCGCCTCGCCCACGGCCCGCTCAAGGAATACAGCCAGTTCGGCGAAGGCATTCCGTTCGGGGATGCCGTGCCGCGCGCCGGCAACGATTCCGGCGGTGGCCAGCCCGGCCGCATCCTGAAGTGCAAGGGCTGGGAGACCGATCCCAACGCCTACATCTACTTCATCACCCAGGCCCCGGTCTGGGAGAAGATCTGCGACGTGATCGGCGAACCCACCTGGAAGACCGATCCGAACTACGCCAAGCCCCCGGCCCGCCTGCCGCGCCTGAACGAGATCTTCGCGCGCATCGAACAGTGGACGATGACCAAGACCAAGTTCGAGGCGATGGAGATCCTCAACAAGGACGACATCCCCTGCGGCCCGATCCTGTCGATGAAGGAGATCGCCGAGGATCAGTCGCTGCGCGCGACCGGCACCGTCGTCGAGGTCGATCACCCGACCCGCGGCAAGTACATCTCGGTCGGCAACCCGATCAAGCTGTCGGATAGCCCGAGCGACGTGCAGCGCTCCCCGCTGCTCGGCGAGCACACCGACGAGATCCTGCGCTCGGTGCTCGGCTTCAGCGACCACCAGGTCGCCGATATCCACAAGTCCGGCGCGCTCGACCCGCCGCAGAAGCAGGCCGCTGAGTAAGTGGGAGCACTCTGACGCGAGACAAAAGGGCCGCCTGTCGAGGCGGCCCTTTTTGCATGAGAACACCTGCCATCACCGGCCCCCAACTAAAAAGTCGAAAAACAACCCCATGCACAGTAGCTAACTCCTTGGGCTAAAAGGGATTGCTGATTTTGCGAAATTCCCTTTGACGCGTCGGGCAAAACAGGGGTATTATGCCATCGTCCACAGATACGGATGTCAGGCTCGGCAAAGAGCTTGCGCCCTTCACCCGCCGTTTGCCATCGTCTGAAACGACACTGCGAATGTCCAGAACGCTTCGCCGAGCAGCTGGACCGTCTGGCGTTGAACCCCGGGGAATGTTCGACCAGCCGACGTTGAATTAAGATTGGTTTGGAGGAACCGATACGATGACCCACGGTTATTCTCCTGACCGGTGCGCTCTCGGAAGTGCGGGCGCGCCTCCTTCCAGCGAGTGACTGCGCGCCTCGCACGAGATCTGTCCAACGCTGAAGACTTGGCCGCCGTCTCGCCCGGAGGGTGTCTATCCCCGTCAGCGTAGGCGCCGGAGACGTGGCATTCAGCTGCCGTCCGGACCACGCTTGTTGATCAAATCGAGGTCGAAATGTTGAGAGATCAATCCTCTGATCGCGCAAAGCGCGAAGCCAACAAGGCGTTCAAGCCCGTCAAAACCCAAAAACCGATGAGTGACTATGCGAAGGACCAGCAATCCTTCCACGAGAATCGCGAACGACTGAAAGCGGAGCGATTGGCCCGCGAGGCCAAGCGCAAGAGCCACTCCGAATAGCAGCGTTGTGGACCAGCGTGAAGCGGTTCTCCAAAGAGATGATGCTTGAACAATAACCTGAAGCGCGACGACGATTCCCGTCTCATCATGCTTTAGAGCATCGAGAGCACGACGACCCCGTCTTCGAGCTCTCCCGAAGCGAGCCGCGTCCGCGCGATGCGCTCGAACTCCGTCCGATATTTCTGAAGATAGCTGAAGGCCTGCTTCTGCGTCTGAAACGTGGTGGCCAGTCGGCACATCTGCCGGCCCGCACCAAGCGCGAGAAAGAAGGTGATGGTGCCACCGCTGTCCGATTTAACTTGAGGCATGACCCGCATCCTTTGCATGTGACCGGTCCTCTCCAGATGTCGTCGGCACAATGGAGTCGACTATCGCGGCAGCTTCTTGTTGCGCTTGGCCTTTGCAGGCGCCGGCAACGATGCTTGTAGGGCCGCCTCAGCCGCCTCCTTGGCTTCGCGCAGTTCTCGAAGCCGCGCCATATTCTTGCGAACGTCGACGGCCTGCTTTTCGGCATCCGCCATGGCTCGCGCGCCTTCTTCAGCGGCCAAACGTTGACGATTGGACCGCGCAATAGCTTCGGGCGACGGTTCAGCCGACCTCTTGGCCCTCATTGTTCACCTACCCGACAACGGACAAAACCCGCTCAATCCGGGGATCGAGCGGGTAGCGTGGCCGTTTCAGTACATCCGTGAAACGGCGCCAGGGCCCCTAGGCCAGCGAGAGATTCTCTGCGCTGACCTTGCCCCGCATCTTGTCGGTCTTGAGCTCGAAGTTGACCTTTTGGCCCTCGGCGAGACCCGCAAGACCAGCCCGCTCGACCGCGCTGACGTGAACGAACACATCATTGCCGCCGTCGTCGGGTTGAATGAATCCGAAGCCCTTTTGGCCGTTGAACCACTTCACAGTACCTGTCGTCATGTTCTTCTCCAAAGCGCACACGCGCACGCTCCGCGTGATCGTCACGCAGAAAAATTCAATTCGTCGATGTCTCTGGAAAAAGGAGCCCGCGGGCGCATTCAACAAGGCACAGCGGCTGAACGAACAGACACAACGTATACCCCGTCATGGTCACTTACAAGGCTTTGGCCAGATATAGTTGCAAGCTCCGACTCTGGCAAAAGTTTCACGCGTTCGAGGACTCGCGCTGGTGCAGCACCAATAGGGAACCGCGGGTACAAGCTTTCGGCCGCCGCACCGTGAGCGCAACGACCAAGAGCCAAAAGCGTGCTGCGCAACGGAAGCCGCAATCCGGACCCTGAATGATCGGAGAACGACAGCAATTGTCGCTGCAATGATCAGGATTTCTTACTCAAGTCGTTCTTGCCGCACGGCATTGTTCTTGAAACACTATCGCCTCGGCCGCCCGGGCTCGGCGCCCGCCAGCCAAAAAGAACGCTAGCCACCTGGGAAATTTGTCTAACGGTTCCAGCGTCGAATACGACGAGCGCTCGATCGGCTCCTTTCGAGGCATGGAGTCTTCAAGCAATTTCATGATGAGCGGCCCGATTGGCTTGTCAGGCGCTGCTTGCTCGACGATGCCCATCCTCCCGATCATAACGCTCAACGCTCTCCGAACTGCTCGCGAAAGAACTTCACTAAGGTCGCGTTGAACTCGCGATGAAATGTTGCGCGGTCAAATCCCGCGGGCACGTCGGTGCAGATGCGTGGGACTGCCGCTGCAAGCTGGGGCGAGCAAAGCGCGAGAAATGCAAAGTGCCCGGCCGGCACGACGTGAATGTCAGGCTTGCCGGGCAGCCCCTCCGCGACGCGCGACGTGCCCGAACCGTCCCCGACAGCCGGGAGGCGCCGAACTGCGATCGCCAGAACTGGAAAGGCGCGTTGACGACGGCGAGGTGTTCCCGTCAGGACGGCCTGCCGCAGAAGCAGGCCGCGGAGTAGGCGGTTCACATCGATCAAGGGCCGCCGTTTCGGCGGCACTTTCTTTTCGAATGCTAACCGGGCGCCAGCGTCTGTCCGACCGCATAGAGCGAGCATTCTTTCCATGCGGCCATGCATTGGCGCATCGCCTCGGTCTTCGCGTCGTCAACCGTTCGCTGGTTGGAGGTAATTGACGAACAATGACCTTCCCGATTCCAGGCATATGCCTTGATGTCGGTCCACGCCTTCACATAAGCATCGAAATAGATCGTGCACGCAGCGTTGAGGGGCGTCGGCGCCGGAATGGCGGCGGGTGGAGGCAATTCGACAACCAGCGAGGTCGGCAGCCGCAACCGGTTCAGGAAGTTCTCCACCGCAGGCCACCAGATGTCGGCGGGACCCATCGGCACCATGGCATGCCCATCGACACCGAAGGGCGGCAAGATCTGAAACTGCGCCGGTGCGCCGGAGGAGACGTAAGCATCGAACATGCGACGGCCCAACGCCGGCGGAGCATTCTGATCGTTCTCCGAATAGACCCACAGCGCCGGAATTCGCGCCGCGCGGCCAAAGATGCCGGCGTCCGCCACGAGATGGTCCGGGCTGCACGTACGACCCGGGACCGAGCCGTGAGCCCCCTCGAAATTGAGGACGCCGATGACGCCGGCAGGATTGCTTGCCGCCGCGGCCGTCACCGCAAAGCCCCCCGTCGAATGTCCCATTAGCAGGACCCGATCGGGCTCGACCCAGGGCTCACTACGAAGCGTGGCAACAACGCCGATGACGTCTTCAGCCGCGATCCGCCCAACGGCTAGATAGTCCCGATCATCGCATGGTCCGGAAAGTGCCTCGGCAAACGGTCCCTCTGAACGACCGAAACCCCGACGCATGATCGATGCGACGGCATAACCGCGCTGTGCAAACGCGACGGCAGGATTGAGAAGATCGACCGGCGATTGTCGCGCTGCGGCCGCGCGAAACGCTTGCCCGGTGGCAGGATTTGTACCGTGAATCAGCAGAACCAGCGGAAAGCGCCCGGGCCGGTCCGGGCGAATGATCATGGTTTCAAGCTTGACCTGACTTCCATCGGCGAGCGTGATCGGGATCAGCCGATCTTCGCGAACGAGGCCCGACAGCGCGGGATCGGCCGCAGCCGGAGACAGCAGAAGCCCAAGCACACCCATCACACAGCCAAGTCGTCTCACCCTCGCCTCCCCGAACTCAATGCTCAGTGATCGCCGCCAGCGAGCTGCTCACGGAAGAACTTCACTACGGCCGCGTCGAACTCGCGGTGAAAGGCCACCCGATCAAAGCCTTCAGGATCCGAGCACACCTGCGGCCTCAATGCTGCGAGCTCCGTCGTGCAGGGCGGCAGAAATGCGTAGTGACCGGCCCCAACGACGTGAATATCAGGCTTGCCCGGCAGACTACGGGTTACGTATGCGACGCCGGTCGCATTGACGCCCCCTCCCCCTAGTTCGGATCGCCAGACCTGCAGCGGGATTCCGATGCCCGCCAGATTTTCGGGTGTGAATGAAAAACTCACAGCAGGATCGACGATCACTGCGGCCTTGATCCGGGCATCGTGTGGCGGGTCGGGAGGAATCTCGCCAGCGCGCAGTTGCTCGCAGACTGTCGATTTGTTCTCTTGCTTACAATTGGGGGCAAACCTGCGAAAATCGGGCTGACCGCCGACCAGAACCAGTCCGGTAAAGCCGCCCAGAGAGAAGCCGAACAAACCAACCTTGACGGGATCGATAGCGGCCCTGTCCTTCCATTCGTGCAGCATGAAATCCAGCAGGCGGACCATATGTACTGGACGCGATGACCAGACCGACATCCCGCGCTCCGACATGTCGTTGGTGTTGTTGCCTGGATGGTTGATCGCCGCGACGACAAAGCCGGCGTTTGCCAGCGCTTCTATGATGTCGAGGTGAAGGGCGAAGTAGCCGCTATTTCCATGGGAGACGATAACCAGTGGCAGTTTGGTCCCCGTGATGGGACAGTCCTTCGCTCCCTCCAGCCAATCGACTGTGGGCACTGAAAGCCTGCCAAGCGCCACATGCGTCGGCTCCGCCGCGCAGGGATACCAGATCGCGCCCGACAGCGCCGGATCGGACTCCAGGAGCTGAATGCCTGCGGCGTCCGCCGGCGAGCCAAGACAACAGAGAGTGACGACGAAAGCCCAAAGCGTGCTGCGCAACGGAAGCCCCCTGATTTCGCGCAGGAGTTGAACGAGGAACGATAGCGGAATTGTGGCTCAGCTTGTCACGCGGGCACACCTTCGCCGCTATTGGCGTTGAGGCAAACTGCCCGCAAAAAGGGAGGGCTATCGCATATGGTGCGAACGATGCTTCGGCGTCGGGAACTCGGCTCCCTCTCCCGCTTGCCGGGGGAGGGCTGGGGTGGGGATATCTCCGCGGCGGGATTGTCGAGAAATGCGGAGGCTGTCCCTGGGTGGCAAGAGCCCTCACCCGCCGCGCTTTGCGAGCGCGTCGGCCTCTCCCGCAAGCGGGAGAGGCGAAGCACCTCCGTCGCGGCGGCGATCAAGCCTCATCCCATCATGCTTAGCAACCCGGCCGAACAAGACTCGACCAAAAAAATCCGAGACGCTTGTCGGATCGGCAGCTTCCCCGTCGTCCTCGTGACATGAATGGGCCATAGACGCCAAACTCGGGCCCATCAATCACTGAGGATAACAATCATGCCCAGCACGATCCGCTTGCACCGCGTCCTGGCCACTAGCCCGGAGAAAGTCTATCGCGCCTTCCTGGAGGCCGATGCGATGGCGAAATGGCTTCCGCCGAACGGCTTCACCTGCACCGTGCATCATTTCGAGCCCAAGGTCGGCGGCACGTTCAAGATGTCGTTCCGGAATTTCACCACAGGCAACGGCCATTCGTTCGGCGGTGAATATGTCGAGCTCGTGCCCGGCGAACGCATCCGCTACACCGACAAGTTCGACGATCCCAATTTGCCGGGCCTGATCGAGGTGACCGTGGTCTTGAAGAAGGTCTCGGTCGGCACCGAACTCGACATCACGCAGGCCGGCATCCCCGACGTCATCCCGCCGGAGGCCTGTTATCTCGGCTGGCAGGAATCGCTGCGCAACCTGGCCCGGCTCGTCGAGCCTGAGATCAACCAATAGCGACGACATGAGTATTGTAGCAACCATTAGAATGGCTCGTCTGCGCCTGCCATGATGACGCCGTGCTCGCGTCCGTCAAGGCGTGGCCTGGCAACAGACCATGTGAGGTTCGAGCGAGCGACGGCCATCCTTGACGGACGCTGCGCGCGACGTCATGAGGGGCCGTAGGTCGGGACGAAGAAGCGCGTCCCGGTCGAACTAAGAAGCAGAAAGTGATCCTACCGGCGGTTCGCCGCACCACGGCGGTACCGCGGGCCACCACCGTGTTGGCGAAGATCAGCATCTTCCTGGCGCAGGCAACGAGCGCGCGCTTGTGTTCCTTTCCGGCTGCGGTCAGCCTCTGGTAGAGCTGGATCAGCTGCGGGTTCCATCGAAACGATGCAGCCAGTGAAGCCGTATAAAGGGCGCGACGCAGCCGCTTGCGTCCGCCCTCGATATGCCGCACCCCGACCTGGTCGCCGCTGTCGTCGTCATAGGGCGCCAGCCCGGCGAGAGCGACAGCTTGCTCCCGCGTGATCCGGCCGATCTCTGGCAGACGCACCAGGATGGCAACGGCGGTCGGCAGCCCGATGCCGTCGACGCTGTTGATCAGCGCAAGCCTCTTGGCAAGGTCGGGATGCTCGCGGAGCGAGGCGACCAGAGCCTTGAGTGCGGCCCTCTCACGTTGCTCCAGACGAGTGATATCTTTGCGCCAGAGCTGGTTAATCGCCACATTACGGCAGCTCTCGATCCTGTTCTTGAGGCGCGCAATATCCTCGCCGATCTGATCGATCATGGTCAGTTGCTCGGCGAATGGCAGCAACCGAGGATCGGGAGCGGCATGGATCTTCCGCACCGCTGCGGTGCAAGCTGCGATAAGGGCGGCATCGATCTTATCGTTCTTGGCTCGCTGCAAGTGGAATTTGGCATAGCCCCGGACCTGAGCCGGCTGAAACACCACAACCACAAACCCCTTGCGTCGCAGTTCGGCGACGACAGGCTGTTCGTAACCGCCACTCGCCTCGATGCCGATGCGTTTGACGCGCTGCTGTCGCAGCCACGTCAGCAAAGCCTCATGGCCTTCCGCCGTGTTCTTCACCTGCAACTGCTCGCCGCGGCCCTCGATCGCCACATCGAGCTTCCGTTTGCCGGTATCGATCCCGGCACAGATCGTGCTATGCTTGGCCATCTTCGTCGATCCCTCCCTTGTTATGCGAACCTTAAGTTCGTTCGACCATTCGGGTCCCGATGAAGTGCCGATCGCGATCTCGCTACGTCAGACAGCCCTCAAGGCTTCGGTGGGTACCGATCCGATCGAACGGCGACCCAGCTCGGGCGGCTACCCGGGCTGGGCCATTCCTCACGGAACGGTTCAATATAACCGATCAGGCTAATACAAGGGTGGGCAAAGCGCAGCGTACCCACCAATGCTCTCTCAACCCGGAAAGATGGTGGGCACGGCGCTCCGCGACTTTGCCCACCCTACGGCACTGTTCGATGGGACGCGCGGATCTACCCACGTCGTCATTGCGAGCGCAGCGAAGCAATCCAGAATCGTTCTGCGGAGGGACTCTGGATTGCTTCGCTGCGCTCGCAATGACGGAGAATGAGGAAGTTTCCGAGAGAACAACTCACATCGAGTCTGCAGATATCTACACAGCCCAACTGCGGTTGCCAGTGAAGCAGATCCGACTGATTGCGAACGATTGTTACGCGCCTGTCCTCGGCTCGATCCCGCCACTCGCCGTCCATCGGCCCGGATCAGGACTATGTCCGATCAGCGCCAGCCCGTAGGCGATCAACTCGAACTGGTCGCCCGACATCAGCCGTTCGTTGCCGAACCGCTCGGCGAACAGCTTTCGGACGGCGGGCACGAAGGACGTGCCGCCGGTCAAGAACACTTTCTCCACCTCGCGCGCGGTGATGCCGGCCTCGCCCAGCACCTTGTCGACGGTGGCTCCCAACCGGGCAATGTCGTCGGCGATCCAGAATTCGAAATTCTTCCGTGTGATGGTCGCGCCGATGTCGACCCCGCCGCCCCTGAAGCGGAAGTCCACCTCGTCCTGCGCGGACAGCGCCACCTTGGCGTCGGACACCGCGCGGTACAGCGAAAAGCCGAGGTCGAGATCGACGATGGTGATGAAGTCCTCGAGCAGAGCCGGCTTCAGCGCGGTGCGCGCAAGCTCGCGGAGCTCGCGCAAATCGCCGTTGCTCTTCATCATCGCGAGCTGATGCCAGCGCGCGAGGTTGGTGTAGTGGCCGCTGGGGACCGGCAACACCTTGTCGAACGAGCGGAAGCTGGAGCCCTTGCCGAGGCGCGGCGAGACGACATGGTCGACAATACGGTAATCGAACGTGTCGCCGGCGATGCCGATGCCGGCGTGTCCGAGCGGCTCGGCGCGAAGGCTTCCGCCCGCACGCGAGAAACGCATCACGGAGAAATCGCTGGTGCCGCCACCGAAATCCGCAACCAGCACGGTGGCATCGCGCTCCAGCCGGCGGGCGAAGGAGAACGCCGCGCCCACGGGCTCGTAGACGTAGCGGGCGTGGCCGGCGCCGAGACGATCGAACGCGGCCCGGTAGCGCTGCATCGCCAGCGCCTCGTCGGGATTGCCGCCGGCAAAGCGGACGGGGCGGCCGACCGTGATGTTTGCGGCCTCGAAGCCAAACCGGTCCCCGCCACGGCGCGCCAGCGTCCGCAGGAATGCCGCCAAGATGTCCTCGAACTTGTAGCGCTGCCGGAACACCTGGGTGGTGTTGAAGCTGGAACTCGCCGCAAATGTCTTGAACGACTGCAGGAAGCGGTAGACGTGGCGTCCTTCGAGAAATTGCTCGATCGCCCACGGCCCGCCCTCGGCCTGGGCGCCGGCTCCCGGCCGGTCCTCCCAGAAGCACAACGCCGAGACGTAGACGCTGTGGCGCTGACCGCCGTGGTCGAAGCGGATGGCCTCGACCCGGCGATCGTCCGCCGCGAGCGCGACGACCGTATTGCTGGTCCCAAAATCGATGCCGATCGAGACGGCGGGCGAGGCGCTCGACATGAACCACTCTGACAGTTGATTGGATAAGGGGGCGGACCAATAGCGGCTTTGACCTGCCCTGCCAACCCGGTTCATTGAGTCCGTCAGAACAGCCCTTCTTACGGCCACCTATGCTCTGAGTGCGTCACCCATCTCGACGAACGTACTGCTCGAAAAAATCCAATCGTCGTGGACACCCCAGGTCCCCCGATCAATGAGGTCGCGCAGTTCGCGGGGCGGAAGGCCACCATCCAGCGATTACAGGATATTGCAATCGAGAAAGCTCGCCACGCCATTATTTTCGGCGAGAGAGGGGTCGGGAAGACCTCTCTGGCAAACATATTCCACAAGGATCTGAACTCCGAGACGAGGCGGGTTCGAGAGATTGCGGTTGACGCAGATAGTGCTGACAGTTTCGACAGCCTATGGAGGAAAGTGTTTAGGCGTATCAAATGGGAGGGTGATGATGCGACACTCGATCTTCAATTTCCTGCTCCAATCGAGCCCGACCACGTCTTTCTTCAGTTGGGGCGATTTGGTCAGAATGAAATTCCGATTATCATTATTGATGAGTATGATCGGATAAGTCCGACGAAATCGCTCGAGTGTTTGTAGAGTCCTTTTTGAGGCAGAAGCCTGCATTGTATACCACGCTAGCTATACAATTCACCTTCGAGTGTTTTGAGAACGTGTGCATGGCCCCGACCTGGTGGAACAGTCTCAAGAAAGTCGAACAAGAACTCCTAACTCGGCGCATGATGTCATTTGGACAAAGTGGGAACAACTATTTGGAGTTTGCGGGAGTTGAACGTCTCAAGAACCTCGAACCGTAGTGCCTTCCAATCGATCGCGCCTGCTGCCATTGATCTCGCTCCATTGCCGCGTAACCTTATAGCACTTACTCAATAAGTGCGAAAGTTACTCAATAGGTGCGCCATCGGCGCGCCTCGAAGATTTTGAGGCCGAAATACCCGTTAATCCGGCATTATGCTGCAATGCGAGAGATCGCGTGCTGCTATGCAAACAAGAACATGGACACTGGCATCTGGTATACATAGATTGCCCTTCGAAATGAGACAGCAAGATTGACTGTTCTCAAGAAAGGGATTTCCAATGTCCAAGACCGCTTCCGTTGCTCTCGCCCCTCCTCCTCGCTGTTCGCCCGCCTGATGGCCGCGATCGACAGCCTCCTGATGGCGAGCGCCGAGATTTCGAATCACAACGGCGACCTGCCGCGTTTCGGCCTGTAAAAAAGGCCTTGCCCGCCCCGCCGAGCGGCGGGTTGGCAAGCCCCGCAGACGCTGCGTTTGATCAAATGGCCCCGCATGTCGGGGCCATTTTGTTTTTCGTCCTCGCCACGCTCGCGACCGCATCTGCGACGATTGGTCCGCCGACGTGACCCGCCGATCCGATTGTTTGGCTGCTGGCATCTCGCATACCATTCGGGAACCAAGAACGGTTTCACAATCAAAGGTGTAAGGCGGGGAAACGTAACGCGGGACGGGAACGGCCGAGGGGAGACGCGTGCCGCGAACCCCGGCAGAGCCTTAGCCGAAAGGAGCGGATGCCGCGCGTTGTCCCTGCTCATAGAGTTTCTATCGGGACTGCCGTGGGAGATCGACCGCAAGGGTGACCCCAGGGCAGGTGAATCGAGATGGGCTGACGCAAGCCGACAAAGAGCGGCTGCGTTCGAGGTTCGACAGGGAGAGAAACATGAAGCCATTCGTTCTGAATGTCGCTTTGGCGGCAGTCGCGATGTCGTGCGCCAACAGCACCCCAAGCCGTGCTGCCTGGGAGCCGGTCCGTCCGGTCGAGTTCATCGTGCCCGCGGGCACCGGCGGCGGCGCCGATCAGATGGCGCGCACCATCCAGGGCATCGTTACCAAGCACAATCTGATGAAGCAGCCGCTGGTCGTCATCAACAAGGCCGGCGGCGCAGGCGGCGAAGGCTTTCTCGATGTGAAGATGTCGTCGGGCAATCCTCACAAGATCATCATCACGCTGTCGAACCTGTTTACGACACCGCTGGCAACGGGATTCCGTTCAACTGGAAGGATTTGAGCCCGGTGGCGATGCTGGCGCTCGATGAATTCGTGCTCTGGGTGAATGCAGAGAAGCCGTACAACACCGTCAAGGACTATGTCGACGCCGTGAAGAAAGCGCCGCCCGGCTCATTCAAGATGGGCGGCACCGGCTCCAAGCAGGAAGACCAGATCATCACGGTCGGCATCGAGAAGGCGATCGACTCGAAGTTCACCTACATCCCGTACAAGGGCGGCGGCGAAGTTGCCGTTCAGCTCGTCGGCAATCACGTCGATTCGACCGTCAACAATCCGATCGAGGCGGTCGCGCAATGGCGCGGCGGCAAGCTCCGTCCGCTCTGCGTCTTCGACGCCCAGCCGATGGCCTATGACGAGCCGATCGCCGACGGCAAGGCCTGGAAGGATATTCCGACCTGCAAGTCGCAGGGCCTCGCGATGGAATATCTGATGCTGCGTGGCATCTTCATGTCGCCCAAGGCCACGAAGGATCAGATCGAATACTACGTCGAGCTGTTCAAGAAGGTCCGCGCCACGCCGGAATGGCAGGATTTCATGAAGAACGGCGCCTTCAACACGACATTCCTGACCGGAGCAGAATACGCGAAGTGGGTCGAGGCCGAGGAGAAGCGCCACCAAGGCTTGATGAAGGAAGCCGGCTTCCTCGGGTCGGGAAACTGACCCGCGACATCGACGACGGCTGAGGACGCTACGCGTCCTCCCGTCTGCCGCGACCGCGAAAGACTGCGTCCGCCTGGAGGTCACATGACTGAACAATCCGGATCCGAATCCGGCCCCGCACACAAGACGCTGGAAATCGGCATCGCGCTATTGATCGGCGCCTTCGGCCTGGTCGTGATCTTCGGCAGCCTGAAGGCCGGCATCAACTGGGGCGCGGAAGGCCCGCGTGCCGGCTTCTTCCCCTTCTATGTCGGCGCCACCATCGTCGGCGCCAGCGCCATCAACCTCTGGAGCGCGCGACGCGACGGCGACGGCCGGCTGTTCGCAACATGGGACAGCTTCGCCAGGTCATGAGCGTCGTCGTGCCCACCGCGATCTATGTCGGCTCGATGCCGTTCATCGGCCTCTACGTCGCCTCGATGGTCTTCATCGCCTGGTTCATGCGCTGGCTCGGCGGCTATCGCTGGCTGACGACCATCGCAGTGGCGATCGGCATGCCGGTGCTGACCTATCTTGTTTTCGAGCGCTGGTTCCTGGTCCCGCTGCCCAAGGGTCCGTTCGAGGAATGGCTCGGTCTGTAAGAGCCGCGCCGCCATCCGTTACTGCTGCAGGACGTATCGATATGGAAGAGTTGGCCAATCTGTTTCACGGCTTCGCGGTCGCCCTGCAGCCCTACAACATCATGCTGATGATCATCGGCATCACGCTCGGTGTCATCATCGGCGTGCTTCCGGGACTCGGCGGCGCCAACGGCGTCGCGATCCTCCTTCCCCTGACCTTCAGCATGCCGCCGACATCGGCGATCATCATGCTGTCCTGCATCTATTGGGGCGCATTGTTCGGCGGCGCCATCACCTCGATCCTGTTCAACATACCCGGCGAGCCCTGGTCCGTGGCGACCACCTTCGACGGCTATCCGATGGCGCAACAGGGCAAACCCGGCGAAGCCCTGACCGCCGCCTTCACCTCCTCCTTCGTGGGCGCATTGTTTGCCGTCATCATGATCACGCTCGTCGCGCCCCTCGTCGCGGGCTTTGCGCTGCGATTTGGTCCGGCGGAGAAGTTCGCGGTGTACTTCCTCGCCTTCTGCAGCTTCGTTGGCCTCAGCAAGGAGCCGCCGTTCAAGACGATCGCGGCGATGATGATGGGCTTTGCACTCGCGGCGGTCGGCCTCGATTCGATCACGGGACAGTTGCGGCTGACCTTCGGCGTCACCGAGTTGCTCAACGGATTCGACTTCCTGATCGCCGTGATCGGCCTGTTCGGCATCGGCGAGATCCTGCTGACCATGGAGGAAGGGCTGGCTTTCCGCGGCGGCAACGCCACCATCAACCTTCGGGTCGTGCTTCAGACCTGGCGGGAATTACCCTCCTACTGGATGACGTCGCTGCGCTCCTGCCTGATCGGGTGCTGGATGGGCATCACGCCCGCTGGTGCCACGCCGGCATCCTTCATGAGCTACGGCATCGCCAAGCGTCTGGCACGACGCGGCAACAATTTCGGCAGGGGCGAGATCGAAGGCGTGATCGCGCCGGAGACGGCCGCACATGCCGCCGGCACCTCGGCGCTGCTGCCGATGCTGTCGCTCGGAGTGCCGGGCTCCCCGACTGCCGCCGTCCTGCTTGGCGGCTTGTTGATCTGGGGCCTGCAGCCCGGCCCCATGCTGTTCGTCGAGCAGAAGGAGTTCGTCTGGGGCCTGATCGCGTCGATGTATCTCGGCAATCTCGCCGGCCTCGTCGTCGTGCTCACCTGCGTGCCGATCTTCGCCGCGATCCTCCGCGTGCCCTTCGGCATCATCGCGCCGCTCATCCTGGTGCTCTGTGCGATTGGCGCCTATTCCGTGCACAACAGCACCTTCGACGTGATGCTGATGCTGGTGTTCGGCGTGCTCGGCTATCTCCTGAAGAAGTGCAACTACCCGCTCGCGCCGCTGGTGCTCGCCATCGTGCTCGGCGACAAGGCGGAGGAAGCCTTCCGCCAATCGCTGCTGGGATCCCAGGGCTCGCTCGGGGTGTTTTTCTCCAACGGCCTCGTCAGCACGATCATGGCGCTCGGTCTGGTCGCCCTGTTCTGGTCCGCGATCCAGGAAGGCTACAGCCGCCTGCGCACGTCGATGGCGCGAGGCGCGCCGCCGGCGCAATCCGCGCCGAAAAGCGAAGGCCGAATCTCTCCGCACTAGGCTTCTGGAATAAAGAATTCCAGGAAATGGGCGGTCCCCGAACGTCCGCGCCTCGGGCCGCGCGGGCGGCGCACGCCCCCTCGGCAACTGAAAGTCCGAACGGAGCGGGTCTGCCGGCAGTTCTTTGCGCCCTTTGCAAAAACGAAAATCTCCTCACAAAATCAATCTGTTGACGTGACCCGGTCGCCGCCGTCGCGGTTACGCCGCAGCGTTTTGGGCTTTACAATTCCTCGGCAATCGCGCATGTGAACGACTTCCGCGATATTTCGCCGCACCTCCAGTCCTCTGCTTGAATCTTGGCATAATGAATACCAGGATGCGGGCAGCGCATGCATAAAAATGATCGGCGCGTTCGGGAGGGTTTTTATGACGGACATGGTGCAGTCAACAGCGGCCCCAAGTGCCGCGCGCGTCAGCGATGCTTATCGCTGGGCGCAATTGGCCATCGGCGTAGGCGCGATGGTGATGATCGCCAACTATCAATACGGCTGGACGTTCTTCGTCCCCGACATCCAGAAGAAGTTCGGCTGGGATCGCGCCTCGATCCAATGGGCCTTCACCCTGTTCGTTTTGTTCGAGACCTGGCTCGTGCCGGTCGAAGGCTGGTTCGTCGATAAATACGGCCCGCGTATCGTGGTGCTGGTCGGCGGCCTGCTCTGTGCCATCGGCTGGGCGATCAACGCGCAGGCGACAACGCTCAACGGCTACTATCTCGGCATGATCATCGCGGGCATCGGCGCCGGCGGCGTCTACGGCACCTGCGTCGGCAACGCGCTGAAGTGGTTTCCGGACAAGCGCGGTCTTGCCGCGGGCATCACGGCCGCAGGCTTCGGTGCAGGCTCTGCGCTGACCGTCGCGCCGATCCAGGCCATGATCAAGGACAGTGGCTTCCAGACCACCTTCCTCTATTTCGGCCTCGGGCAAGGCATCATCATCTGCCTGCTCGCCTTCTTCCTGCTGGCGCCGAAATCGGGCCAGGTGCCGAACGTCGTGGTCAATGCCGCGCTGCTCCAGTCTCGGCGCAACTACCAGCCGACCGAGGTGCTGCGCCAGCCGATCTTCTGGCTGATGTACTTCATGTTCGTGATCGTCGGCGCCGGCGGCCTCATGGTGACGGCGAACCTGAAGCCGATCGCGGCCGACTGGAAGGTCGACAACGTGCCGGTCACGCTGATGGCGGTGACGATGACGGCGGTGACGTTCGCGGCGACAATCGACCGCGTGCTCAACGGCCTGACGCGTCCGTTCTTCGGCTGGATCTCCGACATGATCGGCCGCGAGAACACGATGTTCATCGCCTTCGGCATGGAAGGGATCGGCATCTGGTTTCTCTACCTCTGGGGCCACGATCCGATCTGGTTCGTGCTGCTCTCGGGCTTCGTGTTCTTCGCCTGGGGTGAGATCTACTCGCTGTTCCCCTCGACCTGCACCGACACGTTCGGCGCCAAGTTCGCGACCACCAATGCCGGCCTGCTCTACACCGCGAAGGGCACCGCCGCGCTGCTGGTGCCGATCGCCAACTACATGCAGCAGTCGTCGGGCACCTGGGACAGCGTGTTCATCATCGCGGCAGGCGCCAACATCCTGGCTTCGCTGCTGGCGATCGTGCTGCTCAAGCCCTGGCGCAAGGTCGTGGTCGCGAAATCGACCGTCTGACCCGCTCCACCACAGTTCACTGAGCATGACGCCCGGCCTCACGGCCGGGCGTTTTCGTTTGATGCGAAGACACTGCGATGCCGTGGAGAGCGGCTGGAACCCGCGCATTTTGTTGGACGGGGAGCCAAGATAAGGCTTGCAATCTGGAATATGGTATACCAAGCTCCGCGCCGCGCTTGCGACGATAAGCCACAACATTTGCGACACTGGGTCATCTTGCAATCCCACGTCGCAGTTAATCAGCGCGTTGGGAGGTTCTTGATGATTTCCAGCTTGGACGGCGCCGTCACGGCCGCGCCTCTTCGCACCGGTTTCCGCTGGCTCCAGCTCGTGATGGGCATCGTCTGCATGGCGATGATCGCCAATCTGCAATACGGCTGGACGCTCTTCGTCGATCCGATCGATGCGGCCCATCATTGGGGACGCGCCGCGATCCAGCTCGCTTTCACCATCTTCGTCGTCACCGAGACCTGGCTGGTGCCGGTCGAAGCCTGGTTCGTCGACAAATACGGCCCGCGCATCGTGGTCATGTTCGGCGGCGCGATGATCGCGCTCTCGTGGATTCTCAACTCCTACGCCGATAGCCTCACCCTGCTCTACGCCGCCGCGATCATTGGCGGCATGGGCGCGGGCGCGGTGTACGGCACCTGCGTCGGCAACGCGCTGAAATGGTTTCCCGACCGCCGCGGCCTCGCAGCGGGCGCGACCGCCGCCGGCTTCGGCGCCGGCGCCGCGCTCACCATCGTGCCGATCGCGAGCATGATCGTTTCGAGCGGCTATCAGCACGCGTTCCTCACCTTCGGCATCGGCCAGGGCCTGATCGTGTTCGTGCTCGCCTTCTTCATCCAGCCGCCGCGGATCTCGATTCCGCCGAAGAAGAAGCAGCTCAATTTGCCGCAGACCAAGATCGACTTCACCCCGCCACAGGTGCTGCGGACCCCTATTTTCTGGGTGATGTATCTCGTTTTCGTCATGGTCGCTTCCGGTGGCCTGATGACCGCGGCGCAGATCGCCCCGATCGCGCACGACTTCAAGATCGCCGACACGCCGGTCACCCTCGCCGGCTTCCAGATGGCGGCACTGACCTTCGCGATCTCGCTCGACCGCATCTTCGACGGTTTCGGACGTCCCTTCTTCGGCTGGGTCTCCGACACGATCGGCCGCGAGCCCACCATGTTCATCGCCTTCGGCACGGCGGCGGTGATGCTGCTGGCGCTGTCGGCCTATGGCCACGTGCCCGTCGTCTTCGTACTCGCTACCGCGATCTATTTCGGCGTGTTCGGCGAGATCTACTCGCTATTCCCCGCGACCTGCGGCGACACCTTCGGCTCGAAGTTCGCGACCACCAACAACGGCATGCTCTACACCGCCAAGGGCACAGCATCCCTGCTCGTTCCGCTCGCCAGCGTGATCTCGACCGCCTATGGCTGGAAGGCCGTGTTCGTAGTCGCAGTGGCGCTGAACGCGACGGCGGCGCTGATGGCGTTGTTCGTGATCAAGCCGCTGCGCCGCTCCTTCATCCTCGGCAAGGAAGCCGAGAGCGCTGACACCGCAACCGGCAACGCCAAGACCGAGACGGCGTAAGCCACCAACGCGTTTTGCAGGGCTTGAGAAGGGGCGCAGCGATGCGCCCCTTTCTTTTTTGCACGCGGCAAACGTCAGCATTGCTGCCGCAAGATTTTTCGGATCAGCCAAATCCAGCGCTTGACGATTGGCATTATGTATACCACACTTGCCCCTGTCATTCACCCAGGGAGGTTGCAATGCTGGTCGGAGACATTCTGCGCAAGAAGACGCCGCGCGTTGTCACGGTGCGAATGAACGAAACGGTGGGTATCGCCGCCAAGCTGATGCGCGCCAACAACATCAGCGCGCTGGTCGTGAAGGACGTGGTCCGCTCCGAAGGCAACACCGCGGTCGGCATGTTCACCGAGCGTGACGTGGTGCGCGCCGTCGCCGAGCACGGCGCGGCCGCCGTCAACGTCAAAGTCTCGCAGCTGGTCTCGGTGCAGCAGCTCGTGTCCTGCACCTCCTCGGACACGATCGAGCATGTCCGGCACCTGATGAACCGTCATCACATCCGCCATTTGCCCGTGATCGACGATTACAGCCTCGTCTCGGTCATCAGCATGCGCGACATCGCCGCTGCCGTTGACGAGGCCACCAACTCGACGCCGCAAGCAGCCTAAAGCGGCAAGCCTTCCCCTGCGACTACCGGCCCCGGCTCGGATCCTTCCGAGCCGGACCGGATCTTTCGTCCCAAATTCCGGCTTCTGCTCCTTCGAGGACTTCATGAAGATCTGCATCTACGGCGCCGGCGCGATCGGCGGTTATCTCGGGGTTCAGCTCGCGCGCGCGGGCGCCGATATCAGTCTGGTCGCACGCGGCGCTCACCTTGCCGCGATGCGCGAGCGCGGCCTCTCGCTGCTCGCAGGCGAGGAGAAGCACATCGTGCATCCGCGCTGCACCGACGATCCCGCCGAGCTCGGCGTGCAGGATTACATCATCATCACGCTGAAGGCGCATTCGATCACCGGCGTGATCGAGAAGATGCAGCCGCTGCTCGGGCCTCACACCCGCATCGTCACCGCGGTCAACGGCATCCCCTATTGGTACTTCTACAAGCACGGCGGCCAATACGAGAATTCGACGCTGGAGAGCATCGATCCCGGCGGCCGGCAGTGGCGCGAAATCGGCGCCGAGCGCGCCATCGGCTGCATCGTCTATCCCGCCACCGAGATCGAGGCGCCCGGCGTGATCCGCCACGTCTACGGCAACAATTTTCCGCTCGGCGAGCCCTCGGGCGAGATCACGCCGGACGTACAGCGCCTCGCCGATCTCTTCGTCGCAGCCGGGCTGAAAGCCCCGGTGCTCGACCGCATCCGCGACGAGATCTGGCTGAAGCTGTGGGGCAATGTCTGCTTCAATCCGATCAGCGCGCTGACCCATGCAACGCTCGACGTGATCTGCACCGATCCGGCGACGCGCGCGCTGTCGCGCGCGATCATGGTGGAGACGCAAGCCATCGCCGAAACGTTTGGCGTCAAATTCCGCGTCGATGTCGAGCGCCGCATCGAGGGCGCCCGCAAGGTCGGCGCACACAAGACCTCGATGCTGCAGGATCTCGAGCGCGGCCGCCCGATGGAGATCGACCCGCTCGTCACAGTGGTGCAGGAGATGGGCCGTCTCACCGGCATCGCCACGCCCGCGCTCGACTCGGTGCTCGCGATGGTGACCCAGCGCGCCCGCATCGCCGGCCTCTATGACGGCGTCTCGACACCATCAGATCCTCGCGCACTGGCGGTGGCGTGATGGCGGGCGAGATGAAACAGTGGCTGCGCTTCCGCCACGCCGGTGCGACCGGCTTCGGCATGCTGACGTCGTCAGGCATCAGCGTGCACGAGGGCGAGATGTTCGGCCACCATGCGGCCACCGGCAAGGCTCTGGCGCTGTCGGACGTCGAGCTGCTCGCGCCTTGCGTACCCAGCAAGATCGTCGCTCTCTGGAATAATTTCCACGCGCTCGCCGCCAAGCTGAACCAGCCCGAGCCGCCGGAGCCGCTCTATCTGCTGAAAGCCACCACCAGCATCACGACGCCCGGCGCGGTGATCCGCCGCCCCTCTTATTACGACGGCAAGACCACTTACGAGGGCGAGCTCGGCATCGTCATCAGCAGGACCTGCGCCCGCGTCTCCCCTGGTGAAGCGGACAGCTTCATCTTCGGCTACACCTGCGTCAACGACATCACCGCCAACAACATCCTGACCAGCGACCCCACCTTCCCGCAATGGGCCCGCGCCAAGGGCATCGACGATTACGGCCCGTTCGGACCCGTTATCGCCACCGGCCTCGATCCGGCCAAGCTCGTGGTCCGCACCATCCTCAATGGCGCGGAGCGGCAGAACTATCCGATCTCGGATATGATCTTCAGCGCGCAGGAGCTGGTCAGCAGAATCTCCCATGACATGACCCTGCTCCCCGGCGACCTCATCGCCGTCGGCACCTCGGTCGGCGTCGGCGTGATGAAGGAGCCGGTGAACATCGTGACCGTCGCGATCGACGGCATCGGCGAGCTGACCAACGAGTTTCGGCTATAGCGGCAGGCACCGTCCCGTAGCGTAGCCGGATGAGTGAAGCGCCATCCGGGATCACGCTCTTCCGCGAACGTTTCCCGCATATCGCTTCGCTCATGCGGGCTACAAATAAAGGGGCGGGCGTAAGATGGGTAGAGCATAGCGAAACCCATCATCTCTCCTCAGCGAAGCGGCTGATGGGTTTCGCTTCGCTCTACTACGGGCTACGGACAGCCATCACGCAGCTCCGAAACATCCGTACACATCACATCTCCGCGCGCCCGACATATGCCGCCAACATGTCCCGCGCTCGCCGCAACTTGGACGCATTCGGCCGCCCTTCTGTGAGGCGTGTCTGGGGGCACGGCATCGCCGTGTTTGGACCAAACCTGCTAGGGGTATGACTGTGAAGAAGATTGTAATTGCTCTGGGTGCCACGCTTGCTCTGGTGACGGCTGCGAACGCTGCGGATCTGCCGCGCCGCCAGCCCGTGCCGGTCTATCCGGCTGAGCAGGCTCCGATTGGCAAGATGCCGATTGGCAAGAGCCCGGTTGGAAAGGCCCCGATCGGCAAGGCGCCCGGCCCGGTCGCAGCGCGTTACTGACGCGCAATACGATACGCATCTCGCGTAAAGCGGCTGAGAGTCGAGGGGCAACAGCGTGACGTACAAACCTGATCGATCCGGATCCTGCATCCTCGCGGGCTTCGCGCTCGCGGCCATGATCGCATGCACGATGCCCTCGGCCTCGGCCCATGAAGCGAACAAGCGCGTTGCCGATGCGAACGCGCTTGCTACGAACGACACCGCATCACGACCGGCGCCGCAAGCGACGCGGCGTCCCGTCGCGCGTGCGGAGAAAGGTCCGTACTACGTCGACTTCCGGGCACGAACCGCCGCAAGCTGGGGCCACGCCTTCGTCTGGTACGGCAAGACCAGCGAGCGTGCCGTCGAGGTCGCGGGCCTCACGCCCGCGGGCGACACGCTTGCTTACGTGCTCGGCCACATCACCTTTGTGCCCTCCGAGACCGGCGCGAGCTACGGCGATCTCGATCCGGAATATCTGACCGCGAGCTATCGCGTGTACCTCAACGAAGCCGACGCCAAGCGCGTATTCGCCTATATCAAGAAATTGCAGGCGAACTCGCCGGTGTGGAACGCCGAGACCGCCAACTGCACCGGCTTCATCGGCGACATCGCCGAATTCATGGGATTGCAGGTCCCCAACCGCTGGCAGCGCCCGGAAAACTTCGTCAACCGCCTCAAGGAAATGAACGGCGGCCGCCAGATGGTGCGGCTGTCGGCGGAGTAGTTCTTCGGTCCATACTCGGTGTCATTGCCCGCGAAGGCGGGCAATCCAGTATTCCAGAGGCTGCGAAGCTAGAGCCGAAACGCCGCGGCGTACTGGATGCCCCGGTCAAGCCGGGGCATGACGACGGCGTATGAGGAAGGAGCTTGCGCCGTCAGGTAGCGACGCAATCCAATTATCCGCCCCGCGGAATCCCCCTCGTCCCCGCATGATCGCCCCACCCCAATCGCACGCCCCGCTGATAGACTTTTGCCGGCCCGGGCGGCATCCTGACGCCAACACGCGATAACGGAGCGCCACACCGGCGGGGAAACAGAGCATGTTGCAGACACGGTTCACCAAACTCGTCGGCGTCGAGCATCCGATCGTCCAGGGCGGCATGCAATGGGTCGGGCGGGCCGAGCTGGTCGCCGCGGTCGCGAACGCAGGGGCGCTCGGCTTCATCACCGCGCTGACCCAGCCGACGCCGGGGGATCTGACCAGGGAGATCGCGCGCTGCCGCGACCTCACCGACAAGCCCTTTGGCGTCAATCTCACCATCCTGCCCGCGATCAAGCCGCCGCCTTATGCCGAATACCGCGCCGCCATCATCGAGAGCGGGATCAAGGTGGTCGAGACCGCCGGCAACAAGCCGCAGGAGCATGTCGACGAGTTCAAAAGGCACGGCGTCAAGGTCGTGCACAAATGCACCAGCGTGCGGCACGCGCTCTCGGCCGAACGCATGGGCGTCGACGCCATCTCGATCGACGGCTTCGAATGCGCCGGCCACCCCGGCGAGGACGACACCCCCGGCCTGATCCTGATCCCGGCCGCCGCCAACAAGGTCAAGATCCCGATGATCGCCTCCGGCGGCTTTGCCGACGCCCGGGGCCTCGTCGCCGCGCTGGCGCTCGGTGCCGACGGCATCAACATGGGCACGCGCTTCATGGCCACCAAGGAAAGCCCGATCCACCAGCTCATCAAGGAGAAGATCGTCGCCAATGACGAGCGCGAGACCGAGCTGATCTTCCGCACCATGCGCAACACCTCGCGCGTCGCGAAAAACGAGATCTCGACCAAGGTCGTCGCGATGGAGAAGGAAGGCGCCAAGTTCGAGGACATCCGCGAGCTCGTTGCCGGTGCCCGCGGCAAGATGGTCTACGCGACGGGGAATTCGGACGAAGGGATCTGGTCGGCCGGCCAAGTGCAGGGCCTGATCCAGGACATCCCGAGCTGCGCCGAGCTGGTCTCCCGCATCGTGCGCGAGGCAGAGGCGATCATCCGCGGCCGGCTGGAGGGAATGATTGCGGGCGCAGCGGCGCAAGCGGCAGAGTGATCGCTGATGTGATTTGAACACGGCGCCCGCCACCGCGAAGGTATGCTCCCTCGCCCCGCTGCGGGGAGAGGCGAAGAGCACCGCCTCCGGTTAAACCGGTTCGTCAAATGCCAGAAAGCAACTTATGAAGGCTTACGTCTACGGCCCTGATGGCGCTACGATTTCCGACGTCGCTCAACCAAAACCTAAGGGCACGCAGGTGCTGGTCCGCGTCCGCGCCTGCGCCCTCAACCGCGCCGACACCGGCATGCGCAAGGGGCACGCCCACGGCGCGGCCGGCGGCGTCGGCACCGTGCTCGGCATGGAATGGGCCGGCGAAGTCGCCGAGCTCGGGCCGGATGCGAAGGGCGTGAGGGTCGGCGATCGCATCATGGGCTCGGGCAGCGCAGCGTTTGCCGAATATACGCTGGCCGATCACGGCCGGCTGTTTCACGCGCCCTCGAACATGAATTTCGAGGAGGCGGCCACCCTGCCCGTCGCGCTCGCGACCATGCACAACGCCGTCGTCACCGTCGGCGGCGTGCAGGCGGGCCAAACCGTGCTGATCCAGGGCGCGAGCTCCGGCGTCGGGTTGATGGCGATGCAGATCGCCAGGCTCAAGGGCGCAAAGCTCGTGATCGGCTCGTCGACCGACGCCACCCGCCGCGGCCGGCTGAAGGAGTACGGCGCCGATCTCGCCGTCGATAGCTCCGATCCGAAATGGGTCGACAACGTCCTGAAGGCAACGGACGGCGAAGGCGTCGATCTCATCGTCGACCAGGTCTCGGGCAAGGTCGCCAACCAGAACCTCGCTGCAGCGAAGGTCAAGGGCCGCATCGTCAATGTCGGCCGGCTCGGCGGCACCCATGCCGACTTCAATTTCGACCTGCACGCCGCCCGCCGCATCGACTATGTCGGCGTCACCTTCCGCACCCGCACCATCGAGGAAGTCCGCGAGATTTTTGAGGAGGTTCGGAAGGATATCTGGAGTGCGGTGGAAGCGCGAAAGCTGCAGTTGCCGATCGACAAGGTGTTCGCGTTCGACGACATCGACAAGGCGTTCGAGCACATGGAGGCGAACAAGCATTTGGGGAAGATCGTCGTGACGGTGTGAGGGTGTGCTGACCGAAGTAGAGCGACCGCCCCGCACTCTCCGCTCGTCATGGCCGGGCTTGACCCGGCCATCCACGTCTTTGCCACTCGGCACGAAGAACGTGGATGCCCGGGACAAGCCCGGGCATGACGGAGAGAGGTTGACTTCGCTCCTGCAACTCACTTGCGACTACAGCTGTGGATCGTGGCTTGATGTTCACCCACGCCCTGCTAAATCCCCGCCATGACCTCCCAGCCCAACAAGACCACGGTCGCCGCGATCTCGATCTTCGCCAGCGGCGGCATGGCGGCGGCCAAGTTCGTGGTCGGGATCGCGATCGGCTCGCTGGCGCTGATCTCCGAAGCCCTGCATTCCTCGATCGACCTGGTCGCGACCATCATCACCTGGGCGGTCGTGCGGGTGTCCGACAAGCCGGCGGACGAGGAGCACCATTATGGCCATGGCAAGCTGGAGAGCATCTCCGCGCTCGGCGTCACCGCCCTGCTCTACGTGCTCGCCGGCGGCATCCTGGTCGAGGCCTATAGCCGGCTGCGCGAGGGAACCCCGCCGCCGACCATTTCGGCCGTGCCCTTTGTCGTGCTGGTGATCGACATCGCCGTCAATCTCTGGCGCGCCCGCGCGCTGCACCGCGCCGCGCAGGAGACCAGGAGCCAGGCGCTGGCCGCCGACGCGCTGCATTTCGCCTCCGATGTCATGGGCTCGTCTGCCGTGATCGTGGGCCTGGTCCTCGCCGGGCTCGGCTTCTGGTGGGGCGACGCGGCCGCGGCCGCCGCCGTCGCCGTGCTGATCGCGGCTCTCGGCCTGCGCATGGCGGGCTCGACGGTGCAGACGCTGGTCGACCGCGCGCCGGAGGGCGCCCAGGAGAAGGCCACGGCCGCGATCCGCAGCGTGCCCGGCGTGATCGATGTCGAGCGGCTGCGCCTGCGCATGGTCGGGGCGACCATGTTCATCGACACCATCGCAAAGGTGCCGCGGACCTATCCGATCGACCGCGTCGAGGACATCAAGCACAACGCGCAGGCCGCCGTCACAAGAGCGTTCGGCGACGCCGACCTCACCTTCACCGCCGTCCCCGTCGCACGCAACAACGAGACCGTGCGCGACCGCATCATGGTGATCGCGCGCAATTCCGGCCTCGCCGTCCACCACGTCACGGTGCACGACCTCGGCACCAAGCTGATCGTCGGCATCGACGTCGAGGTCGACGGCGAGATGCAGCTCGAGGCCGCCCATGAGGTCGCCAACACGCTGGAACGCAACATCCAGGAGGAATTCGGCGAGGACGTCGAGGTCGACGTCCATATCGAGCCGCTGGAACCGGAGTTGCCGTTCGGCGTCGACGCCTCGCCGGAACGGGTGCAGACAATTGCCGCCGCGCTGGCCGAGTTTGCCGGCGAGGGCGAGATCCACGACATCCACAATGTGCGCGTCCGCAACACCGACGCCGGCGAGATCGTCAACTTCCACTGCCGCGCCGCGCCGTCGATGAGCGTGATCAGGGTGCACGAGCATGTCGACGCGATCGAGCGCGCATTGCGGCGCGCGTTCCCGAGCGTGAAGCGCGTCATCAGCCACGCCGAGCCGCCGCGCGCGTGACTTAGTGCGCCAGGAGTCACACGTTCTCGTTTCGGACTCCTCACGCACGTGAGTTTGCGGACTCTCGATGCGCAAACTGCGCGTTGGATAAGAATAATTTCGCGTTAACAATTCGTTGACTCTCGACAGCCCGCGAAAACTGGATTCAAATCGGTGTGATTCGAAAGCGACGTGGGGCTGCTTTCGAGCCTAGTTGCAAGCAGGTTTTCAGGGGGCCGAAGGCATGTCGCGTGCAGACGCCGCGAACGCGTGCGTCCAATCCGATTCGATCAAGGGATTGGCGCAATCGATCGCGAAACCTGCCTATCACCGGCTACTGATCGCGGAGCCAGCGCTGCGCCGCGCCGTGCCGACGCTCATCATCGCCTTCCTGATCACGATCTGCCTCGGCGCGTTCGTGCAGGTCGTCGACCAGACGCGCCAGAAGCGGCTGGTGATCCGTCACGACATCTCGGCGCTCGCCGATTTGCTCGCCGAACGCATCGACCGCCTCACCTCCGTGCGGCAGGAGCGGCTCAAGAACATCGAGAGCCTGCCGACGCTGCTGCCTGACCTCATTCCGTCCTGGGGCACGGCCTCGGGCCGCCATGTCATCGTCACCTCGGCCGGCATCGACCGCCGTATCCTCGCCCGCATCCCGATCGAGAGCGATCCCTCCGGCAACGACCGCCTGCTCGATGCGATCACGACGGCGCAACTTATCGCGGCGCCGCCGCGCGACGGCAACATCGCCGACATGACACTGCCGAACGGCAACGCCGCGATGGCGACCTCGCGGCAGATCAAGTCGCTGCCCGGCTTCGTCACCGTGATCCAGGAACGCAACGAGCCGATCTGGGGCTCGGACGCCGCGCTCTCGGTGACGCTGTCGGCGACCACCGGCTTCGTGGTCCTGATCCTCGGCTTTGCCTTCCACTGGCAGTCGACCCGCGCCCGCGAAGGCGACCTCATCAACGACGCCGTGCGCGGCCGCATCGACACCGCGCTCAACCGCGGCCGCTGCGGCCTGTGGGACTGGGACCTGTCGCGCGGCCGGATCTTCTGGTCGCAGTCGATGTTCTCGATGCTCGGCCTCGACGGCCGCAACGAGCTCCTCACCTTCGGCGAGGTCAACGCGCTGGTGAAGTCCGACGACATCGATCTGTTCGAGATCGCCGATCGGCTCATCTCCGAGAAGATCGACCACATCGACCAGACCTTCCGCATGCAGCATGTCGACGGCCACTGGATCTGGCTCCGCGTCCGCTGCGAAAAGACGCGCGGGGCGACCGATTCCAGCGTCCACCTAATCGGGATCGCCGTCGACATCACCGAGCAGAAGAGCCTCGCCGAGAAGACTGTGGAAGCCGATCTTCGCCTGCGCGACGCGATCGAGACCATTCCGGAAGCCTTCGTGCTGTGGGACGCGAGCAACCGCCTGGTGCTCTGCAATTCGCACTTCCAGCGCTTGCACAAGCTGCCCGACACCGCCGTGATCCCCGGCACCTCCTACGAGACCGTGCTCGAGGTCGGTCGCATGCCGGAGGTGCGCACCCGCCACAACGAGACCGCGGCCCAAGGCCCGGGCGCGCGTACCTTCGAGGCGCAGCTCGACGACGGCAGCTGGCTGCACATCAGCGAGCGCCGCACCAAGGACGGCGGCTATGTCTCGGTCGGCACCGACATCACCCGCATCAAGGAGCACGAGCAGAAGCTGGTCGACAACGATTTGCGCCTGCGCGCCACCGTCATCGACCTCAAGCGCTCGCAGGCCGCGCTCGAACGCCAGGCGGTCGAGCTCGCCGATCTCGCCGAAAAGTACCAGCGCGAGAAGACCCGCGCCGAGGAAGCCAACCAGACCAAGTCGAAATTCCTCGCCAATATGAGCCACGAGCTGCGCACGCCGCTCAACGCCATCATTGGCTTCTCCGAGATCATGGGCTCGGGCATGTTCGGTGAGCTCGGTTCGGAGAAGTACCAGGAATACTGCGAGGACATCCTGACCAGCGGCCACTATCTGCTCGAGGTCATCAACGACATTCTCGACATGTCCAAGATCGAGGCCGGCCGCATGAAGCTCGACATGGAAGAGCTGGACCTGTCGCGAACGCTGGCGGAATCCCTGCGGGTCGTCACCGGCCGGGCGCAGGACAAGCACCTGACGCTCGACGCCGACATCGCCAAATCCATCTCCGTCGTCGCCGACCGCCGCGCCACCAAGCAGATCATCGTCAACCTGCTGTCCAATGCGGTGAAGTTCACACCCGACGGCGGACGTGTCGTGGTGCGCAGCCGGCAGCTCGACGACCGGATCGTGCTGATGATCGCCGACACCGGCATCGGGATCGCGCCGCATTCGCTGGCGCGACTCGGCCGCCCGTTCGAGCAGGTCGAGAGCCAGCTCACCAAGACCTATCACGGCTCGGGACTGGGCCTCGCCATCGCCCGCTCGCTGGCGCAGCTCCACGGCGGCTCGATGCGGCTGCGCTCCAAGATCGATGTCGGCACGGTGGTGCGCGTGACGCTGCCGCGCGACGCGATCAAGGCCTCCGGGATATCGGCGGCGGCTTAGAGCTTCATGTAGATCCGGCTGGCTTTAGGTTGAATCGATTGCCGCGGCTCGTTCACCTCTCCCGCTTGCGGGAGAGGTCGGCGCGAAGCGCCGGGTGAGGGCTGTCTTCTCTAGGGGATTGTCCCATTGCGGAGACACCCTCTCCCCACCCCTCTCCCGCAAGCGGGAGAGGGAGTGCACCTCCGTTGTGGCAATCAAACGTGATCTCATTGCGCTCGAGATATCTACAATTGCAGCGTCGGCGCCACTTCGCGTGCGACATTGACCAATGCCGCGATCAGCGGCGTCATCGGATCGCGCTGCGGGATCACCATGCCGATGCTGTAATTGACGTCGGGATCGACGATCGGGATCGAGCGCACCGTGTCGGACAGGCCGAGCGTCTCGGCGAGCTTGGCCGGCATCACGCTCGCCCAGCGTCCCGTCTTGACGTGCGTGAACAGCACCAGCAGCGAGTTCGACGTCAGCGTCGGTGTCGCCTCGGCACCGACCGAGCGCAGCGCGCGGTCGATGATGCGGCGGTTCTGCATGTCGGGCGTGAGCAGGCATAGCGGCACCTGCCCGACCTCGGTCCAAGTCACCGTCTCGCGGTCACCGAACATCGCATCGGGCGCGGTCAACAGGCGATAGCTCTCGTTGTAGAGCGGAATGGTCCGCACCTTGCCGATCGGCTCATTCTCGATATAGGTCAGCCCCGCATCGACCTCGAGATTTTCGAGCAGTCCCAGCACCTCGGATGACGTGGTGGACTGGATGCGGAAGCGCACCTCGGGATGCTTGGCGCGGAACGGCGTCGTCAGCGCGGCGACCATGCCGAGCACGGTCGGGATAGCCGCGATGCGGATCTCGCCGGAGAGCTGATGTTTCAGCCCGTTGATCTCGTCGCGCATCGCGCGGGCATCGCCCACGATCCGCCGCGCCCAGTCCAACGCCCGCTCGCCTTCCGGCGTAAAGCCCTGGAAGCGCGACCCGCGCTGGACCAGCATCACGCCGAGGATCTCCTCGAGCTGCTTGAGCCCGGTCGACATCGTCGGTTGCGTCACGCCGCAGACCTCCGCCGCGCGTCCGAAATGCCGCTCCTTCGCCAGCGCCAGCAATAGTTCAAGCTTGTCGATCAACCGGTCGTCCCCTCGAGTTCTGTCGTGGCATGCAAGCTAGCACGCTCGCCCCCTCCCAACACGCAAAAACCGCCGGGCGGAACGGCTTTGATTGCAACCTCAAATCGATCGATAGCATCCGTCAATCGATCGGAATTCGCAATCGCAGCACGGGACAGCTTTATTGATCTTCGAATGATTCCAAATAGTTTGGGAGGAAGAAACGCTCTGGTTGAGAATGAAGAATGACAGCGGTTTATGATTGGGACGAGACGCGCGGCGCCGAGATCATCGCCGAACACGCTCAGCAGGAAGGCGCGACGCTCGTCATCCTGCATGCTCTTCAAGAGGCGTTCGGCTACGTGCCGGAGGCCGCCATCCCCATGGTGGCGCAGGCGCTGAACCTGTCACGCGCCGAAGTGCACGGCGTGTTCACGTTCTATCATGATTTCCGGCACAAGCCGGCCGGTCGCCATGTGCTGAAGCTCTGCCGCGCTGAAGCCTGCCAGGCCGCCGGCGGCGATGCGCTGGCGGCGCGCGCCGAGGCGAAGCTCGGCGTGGCGCTCGGCAACACCACGGCCGACGATCGCGTCACGCTGGAGCCGATCTACTGTCTCGGCCTGTGCGCGACCGCCCCGTCTGCGATGCTCGACGGCCGCCTCATTGGCCGGCTCGACCAGAAGCGCCTTGATGCGCTGGTTGCGGAGGCACAGCGATGAGCATGCGTCTCTACGTTTCACGTGATGCCGGTGCGGTTGCTGTCGGCGCTGACGAAGTCGCGCTGGCGCTGGAGCAGGCTGCAGCCAAGCGTGGCATTGCAATCGAGATTATCAGGACCGGCTCGCGCGGCCTGTACTGGCTGGAGCCGCTGGTCGAGGTCGCGACACCGCAGGGCCGCATCGCCTTCGGCCCGGTCAGCGAGACCGACGTGCCCTCCCTGCTCGATGCGCTGGCCAGCAACACGCCGCATCTGCTGCGGCTGGGGGCGACCGACGAGATCCCCTGGCTGAAGCGCCAGACCCGCCTTACCTTCGCCCGCTGCGGCGTGATCGATCCGCGCTCGCTCGACGACTACCGCGCCCATGGCGGCTACAAGGGCCTGGAGCACGCGCTGTCGCTCGGCACGGATGCTATCCTGAATGAAGTGACTGCGTCCGGCCTGCGCGGCCGCGGCGGCGCGGGCTTTCCGACCGGCATCAAATGGAAGACGGTGGCGCAGGCCAAGGCCGACCGCAAATTCATCGTCGGCAACGCCGACGAAGGCGACAGCGGCACCTTCGCCGACCGCATGATCATGGAAGGCGATCCGTTCCTGGTGATCGAGGGCATGACGATCGCCGGCATCACCGTCGGCGCGACCAAGGGCTACATCTACATCCGCAGCGAATATCCGCACGCGGTCGAGGCGATGAATGCCGCCATCGCGGCGGCGAAGCGCGGCGGCTATCTCGGCGCGAACATCGGCGGCTCGAAGCAAGCCTTCGATCTCGAGGTGCGTGTCGGCGCTGGCGCTTACGTTTGCGGCGAGGAGACCTCGCTGCTGGAAAGCCTCGAAGGCCGCCGCGGCATCGTGCGCGCCAAGCCGCCGCTGCCGGCGCATCACGGCCTGTTCGGCAAACCGACCGTCATCAACAACGTGCTGTCGTTCGCCGCCATCCCCTTCATCCTCGCCGAAGGCGCCAAGGCCTATGCGGATTTCGGCATGGGCCGCTCCCGCGGCACGATGCCGATCCAGCTCGCCGGCAACATCCGCTACGGCGGGCTGTTCGAGACCGCCTTCGGCGTGACGCTCGGCGAGCTCGTCGACGATATCGGCGGCGGCACGTTCACCGGACGGCCGGTGCGCGCGGTCCAGGTCGGCGGCCCGCTCGGCGCCTATTTTCCCCGCGCCCTATTCGACACGCCGTTCGACTACGAGGCCTTCGCCGCGCGCGACGGCCTGATCGGCCATGGCGGCATCGTCGTGTTCGACGACAGCATCGACATGCGCAGGCAGGCGCGCTTCGCCATGGAGTTCTGCGCCGTCGAATCCTGCGGCAAGTGCACGCCGTGCCGGATCGGCTCGACCCGGGGCGTCGAGACCATCGAGAAGATCATCAACGGCGAGCGCGTGAGCGAGAACCTCGCCCTCGTCGAAGACCTCTGCAACACCATGAAATTCGGCTCGCTCTGCGCGCTCGGCGGCTTCACGCCCTACCCCGTGCTCAGCGCATTGAAGCACTTCCGGGAGGACTTCGTCCCGGCGCCGACCACGCTTCAGGCCGCGGAATAGGAGAACGACAATGTCTCTGATCGAAGAAATCGACTTCGGCACGCCGCGCTCGAAATCGGAAACGATGGTGACGCTGACCATCGACGGCAACCAAGTCACGGTGCCCGAGGGCACTTCGATCATGCGCGCCGCGATGGACGCGGGCCACCAGATTCCCAAACTCTGCGCCACCGACATGGTCGACGCGTTTGGCTCCTGCCGTCTCTGCCTGGTCGAGATCGAGGGGCGCGCCGGCACGCCGGCCTCCTGCACCACCCCCGTGATGAACGGCCTCGTCGTGCACACCCAGACCGAGCGGCTGAAGCAGCTGCGCAAGGGCGTGATGGAGCTCTACATCTCCGACCATCCGCTCGACTGCCTCACCTGCGGCGCCAACGGCGATTGCGAATTGCAGGACATGGCCGGCGCGGTGGGCCTGCGCGACGTGCGCTACGGCTATGAGGGCGAGAACCACGTCTTCGCGAAGACGGATGGCTGCACCAACGACCACTGGATGCCGAAGGACGAGTCCAATCCCTACTTCACCTACGATCCCTCCAAGTGCATCGTCTGCTCGCGCTGCGTCCGCGCCTGCGAGGAGGTGCAAGGCACCTTCGCGCTGACGATCTCGGGGCGCGGCTTCGACAGCCGCGTCTCGCCGGGCATGAGCGAGAGCTTCCTCGGTTCCGAATGCGTCTCCTGCGGCGCCTGCGTGCAGGCCTGCCCGACCGCGACGCTGACCGAGAAGTCGGTGATCGAGATCGGCCAGCCCGAGCACTCCGTCGTCACCACCTGCGCCTATTGCGGCGTCGGCTGCGCCTTCAAGGCCGAGATGCGCGGCGAGGAAGTGGTGCGCATGGTGCCTTACAAGGACGGCAAGGCCAATCGCGGCCATTCCTGCGTCAAGGGCCGCTTCGCCTGGGGCTACACCAACCACAAGGAGCGCATCCTTAAACCGATGATCCGCGAACGGATCGAGGATCCCTGGCGCGAAGTGTCGTGGGACGAGGCGTTCTCGTTCGCCGCCACGAAGATGCGCGGCATCCAGAAGAAATACGGCCGCGACGCCATCGGCGGCATCACCTCGTCGCGCTGCACCAACGAGGAAACCTACCTGGTGCAGAAGCTGATCCGCGCCGGCTTCGGCAACAACAATGTCGACACCTGCGCCCGCGTCTGTCACTCCCCGACCGGCTACGGCCTCGCCACCACCTTCGGCACCTCCGCCGGCACGCAAGATTTCGACTCCGTGGAAGACACCGATGTCGTGCTCATCATCGGCGCCAACCCCGCCTCGGCGCACCCGGTGTTCGCCTCGCGGCTGAAGAAGCGGCTGCGCCAGGGCGCCAAGCTGATCGTGATCGATCCGCGCCGCACCGAGATGGTGGAGTCGCCGCATGTGAAGGCGCTGCACCTGCCCTTGATGCCCGGCACCAACGTCGCCGTCATGACCGCGCTGGCGCATGTCATCGTTACCGAAGGCCTCGTCAACGAAGCCTTCGTGCGCGAGCGCTGCGACTGGAGCGAGTTCGAGGAATGGGCCGCCTTCGTCGCGCAGCCCAAGAACAGCCCGGAAGCCACCGCGATCCTCACCGGTGTCGATCCCAAGACGCTGCGCGAGGCGGCCCGCATCTACGCCACCGGCGGCAACGGCGCGATCTATTACGGCCTCGGCGTCACCGAGCACAGCCAGGGCTCGACCACCGTGATCGCGATCGCCAACCTCGCGATGGCAACAGGCAATATCGGCCGCCCCGGCGTCGGCGTGAACCCGCTGCGCGGCCAGAACAACGTGCAGGGCTCCTGCGACATGGGCTCGTTCCCGCACGAGCTGCCCGGCTACCGCCACATCTCGGGCGATGCCGTGCGCGACCAGTTCGAGGCGCTGTGGAACGTCAAGCTCAACCCGGAGCCGGGCCTGCGCATCCCCAACATGTTCGATGCCGCGGTCGAAGGCACGTTCATGGGAATCTACGTGCAGGGCGAGGACATCCTGCAGTCCGATCCCAACACCTCGCACGTGGTGGCGGCGCTGTCGGCGATGGAATGCGTCATCGTCCACGATCTTTTCCTCAACGAGACCGCGAACTACGCCCACGTCTTCCTGCCCGGCTCGAGCTTCCTCGAGAAGGACGGCACCTTCACCAACGCCGAACGCCGCATCCAGCGCGTGCGCAAGGTGATAACGCCGAAGAACGGCATTGCCGATTGGGAGGTCACTATCGGCCTCGCCAAGGCCATGGGCTTCGAGATGAACTACAGCCATCCCTCCGAGATCATGGACGAGATCGCGGCGCTGACCCCGACCTTCGCCGGCGTCTCCTATGCCAAGCTCGACGAGCTCGGCTCAGTGCAGTGGCCGTGCAACGAGAAGGCGCCGGAGGGCACGCCGGTGATGCATATTGATGGCTTCGTCCGCGGCAAGGGCAAGTTCGTCGTCACCGAATATGTCGCGACCGACGAGCGCACCGGCCCGCGCTATCCGCTACTGCTCACCACGGGCCGTATCCTCAGCCAGTACAATGTCGGCGCCCAGACCCGGCGCACCGACAACGTGGTCTGGCATGCCGAGGACCGGCTGGAGATCCATCCGCACGATGCCGAGCAGCGCGGCGTGCGTGACGGCGACTGGGTACGCCTAAAAAGCCGCGCCGGCGAGACCACGTTGCGCGCGGAGATCACCGACCGCGTCGCGCCCGGTGTCGTCTACACCACGTTCCACCACCCGGACACGCAGGCCAACGTCATCACCACCGACTATTCGGACTGGGCCACCAACTGCCCTGAATACAAGGTCACGGCGGTGCAGGTCTCGCCCTCGAACGGCCCGTCGGACTGGCAGAAGGCTTATGACGCGCAGGCGCGGCAGTCCCGCCGCATCGTGCCGGCCGAGGCTGCGGAGTAACCGCATGCACGTTCCGGTTCAGGCCATCGACCGCGAGATCTGGCGCGACGGTGCGGCCTCAGAGGGCGCGCGGCTGATCCCGGAGGAGACGCCGCTGGCGCTGACCTACAACGGCGGCACCTACGCCGTCATGATGGGGACACCGCAGAATCTGGAAGATTTTGCCGTCGGCTTCAGCGTGAGCGAAGGCATCGTCGGATCGGTCGACGACATCCGGTCGCTCGAAGTGGTCCGCCTCGACGACGGCATCGAGCTGCGCATGTGGCTGGCATCGGAAGACGCCGCGCGCATCAGCGAGCGTCGGCGCCACATCGCAGGTCCAACAGGCTGCGGCATCTGCGGCATCGAGTCCATTGCCGAGGCGGTACGGCCGGCGGCCGTGGTGCCGCAGGGGCAGAGCTTCGTGCCGGATGAAATCATGGCGGCGATGCAGGCCATCGCGCCGTTGCAATCGATCAATCTGCAAACCCGTGCCGTTCACGCCGCCGCGTTCTGGTCCCCCGCCGGGGGCATCATCGCGCTGCGCGAGGATGTCGGCCGCCACAACGCGCTGGACAAGCTCGCCGGGGCGCTAGCGCGCAGCCGCACGGATGCGCGCGGCGGCATGGTGCTGCTGACGAGCCGCGTCTCGGTGGAGATGGTGCAGAAGACGGCCGCGATCGGCGCCCCCGTGATGGTCGCCGTGTCCGCGCCGACCGCGCTCGCGGTACGCACGGCGGAAGCCGCCGGCATCACACTGATTGCCATTGCCCGCCAGGACGGGTTCGAAGTGTTTTCGCATGGTGACCGGGTCGTCGCCCGCCATGCCACGGAGGTTGCCGATGTCGCCTGACCGCCTGATCTACATGGCCAACCAGATCGGCAAGTTCTTCCAGAGCCAGGGCCATGACAAGGCCGTGCCTGGCATTGCCGAACACATCAAGAAGTTCTGGGATCCCCGCATGAAGCGCGCGATCTTCGTCCATCTCGATGCGGGTGGAGTGGGGCTCGAGCCAAACGTGCGCGAGGCCCTCACCTCGCTGAAGCAAACTACAACCCTTCCAGCAGCGCCCTGAACACGCGCCGCACCTCGCTCTGCGTTTCCTTCACACGCGCCTCCAGCGACGAGAAGTCCGGCGCATCGCCAGCGCGCGCCATCACCCGCAGGAGGTCGGTGCCGGCGGTTTCCGGCTTGAAGCGCTCGCTGACGCAAAGCCGCAAGATCTGCGTCAGGTCGTGATAGAGCCGCGCTGCGGCACGCAATATCTCGGTCTCCGATTGCGCGAGCACGCCAAGCCTGCATGCATTTTCCAGCACCTGCAGGGTGCTGACGTCGAGGATCTCCGGCTTGTCGTGGGCATGCACGAGCTGGAGGTATTGTGCAATGAAATCGATATCGACCATGCCGCCAGCAGCATGTTTGAGATCCCAGCAATCGGCCTCGCCCTTCTCCTGAGCGATCGCGCGCCGCATGTCGGCAACATCGTGGGTGGTGATTGCGGGATCGCGGCGGCGGGTCAGAACATCGCGGATGACGCGCTCGATCCGTTCGCGGAATTCAGGCGACGCCGAGACCACGCGGGCGCGCGTCAGCGCCATGTGCTCCCAGGTCCAGGCCTCGTTGGCCTGGTAGTCCGCGAACGAAGTGAGGCTCGAGGCCACGGGACCGGCGCGTCCCGACGGACGCAGCCGCATGTCGATCTCGTAGAGCACGCCGTAATTGGTGCGGGTCGTGAAGGCGCTGATCAGGCGCTGAGTGAAGCGGGCAAAGTAATGCGCACCCTGCAGCGATTTCGCACCGTCGGAATCCGGATTGTCGCTGTCGAAATCGTAGAGCAGGATCAGATCGAGATCGGACGAGGCGGTCATCTCGCGGCTGCCGAGCCGACCCATCGCGATGATCGCGGTCTGCTGATCCCTGATGCGGCCGTGCTGGGCGGCAAAGCGATCGGCGACGAGGCCATGCACGGTGTGGACGATGCCTTCGGCGACGTCGGCAAAAGCGGTGCTCGCCTGCTGCGCCGAGACCGTGCCGGACAGGATGCGCGTGCCGATCAGGAACAGGCTCTCCTGCCCGAACAGGCGCAGGCGATCGAGAAACTCCTCGTATGAGCCCGCGTCCTGCACGGTCGTCGCGAGCCGTCCCGACAATTCCTGCCTGTCGGGCATGGCGCCGAAGAAGCGCGGATCGATCAGACCGTCCATGAGCTGCGGCTGCCGCGCCAGCATCTCGCCGAGCCGGGGCGCCGCGCCCAGCACCAGCGCCACCAGCGCGACGAGCTCACGGTTCTGGCCGAGCAGCGTGATCAGCCGGCCGCCGCGCTGGAGCGCCCCCAGGAACTGATCGAACGCCACCACCGCGCGATCCGGTTCCTCGGCATGGGCAAGACCGTCGATCAGGGCCGGCACGAACTCGATGAAGGCGCTGCGCGTCGCCTCATTGCGAAACACGCGATAATCGCCGGTGATCCAGTCGCGCACCGTCTGCGCGACGGCAGCCGGCTTCTTGAAGCCGAGCGTCACCAGGTGCTGAAGCAGGCGCGGATCGTCGGGACCGGCACTGTAGTCGAGCGTCGGCAGCAGTTTGTCTGTCCCGGTCGGATCGTCGCCCTCGAACAGTTTTTCGTAGTGTCCCTGAACGATTTCGAGCTGCCGCAACAGGTCGCGTGCAAAGGCCTCCCGATCCGGATAGCCGAAGAACCAGGCGAAGCGCTCGACGGCTTCCTTGTCCTCGGGCAGCGTATGGGTCTGCTCGTCGGCGATCATCTGCAGACGGTGCTCGACCCGGCGCAGGAATTCGTAGGCCGTGGTGAGCTCGTCGCGCGCCGCAAAGGTGATCCAGTTGCTGGAGGCGAGCACGTCGAGCGCTTTGAGCGTCGGCCGCACGCGCAATTCCGGATGGCGGCCGCCCGCGATCAATTGCTGGGTCTGGGCGAAAAACTCGATCTCGCGGATGCCGCCGCGCCCGACCTTGACGTTGTGTCCCTCGACGGCGACCTCGCTCTGGCCGCGATAGGTCTGCATCTGCCGCTTCATGTCGTGCACGTCGGCGAGCGCCGCGAAGTCGAGATGCTTGCGCCAGACGAAGGGCGCGATCTCCGCCAGAAGCGCTTCACCCGCGTTGGCATCGCCGGCGCAGGCGCGCGCCTTGATCATCGCAGCCCGCTCCCAGGTGCGCCCTTCCCGCTCGTAATAGTTCAGCGCGGCGTCGCGGGAGATCGCCACCTGGGTCGACGACGGATCGGGTCGCAAGCGCAGATCGACACGGAAGACATAGCCGTCATAGGTGCGCTGCTGGAGGATGCGCGCCATCCCCTGCGTCACGCGGACGAAGAACGGCTGCGGCTCGATATCTGGCGCGAGCGTCGTCGCATCGGGATCGAAGAACACGATGAGATCAATGTCGCTGGAATAGTTCAGCTCGCCCGCGCCCATCTTGCCCATCGCGAGTACGATCAGCCCGCAGCCTTGTTCGGGCGCCTCGGGATCGGCCGGTGAGAGCTTGCCGCGTGCGGCTTCCTGTCGCAGCAGGTACTGGAGCGCCGCCTGGACCGAGAACACCGCGACATCAGTCAGCGCCGCCGTCACCCGCATCACCGGCCAGACGCCGCCGATATCGCATAGCGCGGTCAGCAGCGCTGCCTCCGCCTTCATGCGGCGAAGCAGGCGCATCACCTTGGGCTCATCCGGCGCCGCGAGCACCGCGCCCCTTGCCTCCGCCATCAGCGCCGCCAGATGCACATCCGGATCGCATTCGAGCAACCGGATCAGGCGCAGGGGATCGGCGCGCACCAGATCGAACAGATAGGGCGAGAATTCCGCGATGCCGGTCAAAATATCCCGGGCGAAGGGTTGAACCAGCAGGGATTCGAGACGGGCCGATTGCGCCGGCTCGAGCTCGGCCAGCCAATTCCCAAAACGTCTTTCGTCGGTTGTGGAAGCGGCAACATAGGGAGCCTCCACGAAGCGTGCCGCGAGGCTCTCACCATGCTTGTCCGCGTTTCCCGGCGCGGAGTGGTTCATGCCACCTTCTGTGGCACATCCTGTATTGGCGGAGCAACCCTGTCGCCGGCGCCCGCGCGCGCCGGCAGCACCAGCGTGGCGACGAGACCGGGATGGGCATCGCCCAAGCGCAATTCGCCGCCGTGCAGTGTCGCAACCGCCGAGGCGAGGCTGAGGCCGAGGCCGGAGCCCGGCAGCGTGCGGCTGGCCTCCAGCCGCACGAATCGCTCGACGACGTGCTTGCGATCCGCTTCGGGGATCCCCGGACCACGGTCGGTGACGCTGAGCAGCACCTGGTCGCCATCGCGCCTCGCCTCGATCGTGATTTGCCTGGCATCCATGCTGACCACGGTTCCTGCAACCTGAGCCGCCGGCTTGCCGTATTTGATCGCGTTCTCGACGAGATTGGCGAGCGCCTGGCTGATCAGTTCGCGGTTGGCGTGAACCGGCGTCGGCTCGGCCTTGACCTTCAGGGTCATGCCGTCATCTTCGGCAAGCGGCTCATAGAGCTCATGGATGCCACCCGCGACCTCGGCGGCGTCGAAATCGTCCATGTTGCCGCGCGCCTGCCCGGACTCGGCACGCGCGATCATCAAGAGCGCGTTGAAGGTGCGGATCAGCCCGTTCGAACTCCTCGATGGTGCGCTCCAGCGCGGCGCGGTAATCCGCCTCGCAGCCCGATTTCGCCAGGGCTTCCTCAGCGCGGTTGCGCAAGCGCGTCAGCGGCGTCTTGAGGTCGTGTGCGATATTGTCGGAGACTTCCTTCAGTCCCGCCATCAGCGCCTCGATCCGCTCCAGCATGGCGTTGAGGTTTTCGGCGAGGCGGTCGAGCTCGTCGCCGCTGCGCCCTACCGGCAGGCGCTCACTGAGATCGCCGATCATGATGCGATGCGCCGTACCGCTCATCGCGTCGATGCGCGTCAAGACACGTCGCGCCACGAAGATGCCGCCGCCGAGGCCGAGCACCACGACGATCAGGATCGACCATTGTGCGGCCTTGGCGACGATGCCGAACAGGCGACGCCTCTCGTCGAGGTCGCGGCCGATCAGGAGACGGAAGCCGTTCTCCAATTCGGTGACGCGAACGAGCGCGCGATGGTCGCGCTCATCGGCATCCTCGATCCGCCGATAGGCGGTCTCCGACCAGCCGCGCGTCGCCATCACGCCGGGCGCGAGCGAGCCGACATTGCCGGCGATCGCCTGCCCGGTCGGCGTCGTCACGAGGTAGAGGTTGGCGCCCGGGCGCAGCGCCCGATATTCGATCGTCCGCACCAGGCGAAACATGCCGCCACGGCCGTAGATCTCGTTGATCTCCGAGGTCTCGGCATTCACCGTCTGCGTGATCTCCTCGGTGATCAGTCGCCGCGTATTCCAGGCGAAATAGCCGAGCAGCGAGGCCGCGAACATCGCGAACAGCAGCAGATAGACCAGCGTCAGCCGGAACGCCGTGGTGCGGACGAGTTTACCGAATGCCGTCACGGATCATGTACCCCGCGCCCCGGATCGTGTGCAGCAGCGGGCGCTCGAAACCCTTGTCGATCTTGGAGCGGAGCCGCGAAATGTGCACGTCGATCACGTTGGTCTGCGGATCGAAATGATAGTCCCAGACGTTCTCGAGCAGCATGGTGCGCGTCACCACCTGGCCGGCGTGCTTCATGAGGTATTCGAGCAGGCGGAATTCGCGCGGCTGGAGCGTCAGCTCGTCCTTGCCACGGGCGACGCGGTGGGACAGCCGATCAAGTTCGAGATCGCCGACGCGGTAGAGCGTGTCCTCGGCCGGGCCGCCGCGGCGGCGCGACAGCACCTCGACGCGGGCCAGCAGTTCGGCGAAGGAATAGGGCTTTGGCAGATAATCGTCGCCGCCGGCGCGCAGGCCCTTGATGCGGTCGTCGACCTGCCCCAGCGCGGAGAGAATCAGCACCGGCGTGGTGGTGCCCTTCTCGCGCAGCCCACCGATCAGCGACAGGCCGTCGCGCTTGGGCAGCATGCGGTCGACCACCAGCACGTCGTAATCGCCGTTCTCGGCCATGGCGAGGCCTTCGTCGCCGTCGGCGGCGTGATCGGCAATGTGTCCGACTTCGCGAAACGCCTTCACGAGATAGTCGGCGGATTCGCGGTCGTCTTCGATGATGAGGAGGCGCATCGTGCGTTCGGCGGCGGTCAAGGGAGTGAACCTTCTCTAAACATGGCGCGAGCGGCAATCGCATGCAAGCCGAGCGGAACGATCTCGGATCGGGAAAAAGGCGGGCGGTGAAGCTGGGGGGACTTCACCGCCCTAGGCCTTCCGACGGAGGGGGGCGTAATTCCACCGGAAGGTAGATGAGGGAAGCAAACGTTGCGCTGCTCCCCCGAAGGGCGCCGGCGGCGGGGGCGACTGATGCCGGCGACACCCTTCATCTCGTAGACCTCCTGAGGCTTCAGCCCTTGTTAGCCCTTGGCGATGGGCACGGCGACGAAGCGCGACTGGCCGCCGCTCTTCACGCGCATCAGGACGCTGTTCTTGTTGTCGGTCCGCGCCGTGTTGATGGCGTCGCGGACTTCGCCGGCGGTGCTCACGCTCTTGCCGCCAACTTCGAGAATCACGTCGCCTTCCTTGAAGCCGCGTTCGGCCGCGGCGCTCTTCGGATCGACTTCGGTTACCACGACGCCTTCCTTGCCGGCACCGGCCACGGAATTGGCGGGCGCAACCGTCATGCCGAGCTTGGGAACGTCGGTGCCGCGGCTCGCACCCTTGCCCTTGTCATTGTCGTTGTCGGCCTTGGCCTCGATCGTGTTCGGCAGCTGGCCGAGGGTGAGGTTCACCACCTTGTCCTGGCCCTTGTGCAGCACGTTGAGCTTCACGGTCGCGCCGGGTGCCATGCCGCCGATGGTGCGGGCGAGCTCGCGGGCGTCCTTGACGGATTCGCCGTTGACCGAGGTGATCACGTCGCCGGACTCGATACCGGCCTTCGCCGCCGGACCGTTCGCCTGCGGCTCCGCCACCAGCGCGCCTTCGGCCTTCTTCATGCCGAGGCTGTCGGCGATGTCAGACGTCACCGGCTGGATCTGCACGCCGATCCAACCGCGGCTGACCGAGCCCTTGTCCTTGAGCTGGGCCACCACGCTCTTGACGGTGTTGGCGGGAATCGAGAACGCGATGCCGACGCTGCCGCCCGAGGGCGAGTAGATCGCGGTGTTGACGCCCATCACCTCGCCGTTGGTGTCGAAAGCCGGACCGCCCGAATTGCCCTTGTTCACGGGCGCATCGATCTGGATGAAATCATCATAGGGACCGTTGCCGATGTCGCGGCCGCTGGCCGAGACGATGCCCGCAGTCACGGTGCCGCCGAGACCGAAGGGGTTGCCGACCGCGAGTACCCAGTCCCCGATCCGCGGCTTGCTATCCGCAAGCTTGGCGAACGGGAAGTTCGAGCTGCCCTCGACCTTGATCAGGGCGAGGTCGGTACGCTGGTCGGTGCCGATCACCTTGGCAGTGTAGGTCTTGCCGTCGTCGGTGGTGACCTCGACCTTGTCGGCGCCGTCGACCACGTGGTTGTTGGTCACGGCATAGCCGTCGGGCGAGATGAAGAAGCCGGAGCCCTGGCCCTGCACGACGCGGCCACGGCCGCCCTTGAGGCCCGGGAAACCATCGGGACCGCCGAAGCGGCGGAAGAAGCGCTCCATCGGCGAGCCCGGCTGGAACGGCGAGGAGGAATCATCGCCGTCATCGTTGCTCGCGGTCTTCTCCTTGATGTTGACCTTCACCGAGATCACCGACGGCTTCACGCGCTCGACGATGTCGGCGAAGCCGATTGGACGCTCGACCTTCCGAACCTCTTGGTTGACCTGCGCATGCGCCGGGCTGGAGAACAGGTCTGCCGGCGAGGTCGACGGGCTGAAGCCATAGACGGCCGCGCCGAGACCGGCGACGACCGAGGCCATCAGCGCGATCTTGCGCGCGGAGAACACCGACCGGCGCGGCTGCCGGTAGGACGGAAGATTCGAGAGGTCGGGACGGTCGGTCATGCAGAGATCTCCAGGGCCTTGAAATTCATTTGGCGCCGGATAGCGGCACCTTACGGTTCTGAAGATGGGGGCTCCCGCCTTACCGTGCGCTGGCGGCGGGGTTAAACTTTCGTAATGAAGCAGCGGCGCGGATGCGGCAGTTTAGCGCAGCCCGAAAATCGTGGTTCTACAGGAACTTAATCGAGTTCCCGCGATGAGCGTGGAACCCTGCTCGGACGATTTTAGCTTGCCCTGACACTGACGATGAACTCGTCGACCTCGCGTTTCAAGGTCTCGGCCTGCCGCGACAGATCGACCGCAGAATCACGCGCCTCGGCGGCCATGCGCCCGGTCTCGGCCGAGGTCGAGGTGATCTGGACGATGTGGTTGGAGACGTCGAGCGTGCCGTGCGCGGCATCCTGGGCGCTGCGCGTGATCTCCTGCGTGGCATTGCGCTGCTGGGCGGTGTCGATCTCGATGCCGGACATGATCGACGAGATCTCCGACAGCGTCTTGGAGATGCCGTCGATCGCGCCGCGCGTCTGTGCGGTGATGCCCTGGATGCTGGCGACATGCGAGGTGATCTCCTCCGTCGCCTTGCTGGTCTGGTGCGCCAAACTCTTCACCTCGGACGCGACCACCGCAAATCCCTTGCCGGCCTCCCCCGCCCGCGCCGCCTCGATGGTGGCATTGAGCGCCAGCAAATTGGTCTGCGAGGCGATTGCCTGCACGAGCTGCACGACCTCGCCGATCTTGTCGGCCGCATCGGACAGCGTGTGGATGGTGTCGCGGCTCTTCTCGGCCTGGGACGCTGCGCCCTCGGCGCGCTGGGTCGCGTCGGTGACGCGGCGGCTGATCGTGCCGATCGAATTGGTCATCTCCTCGGCCGAGCCCGCAACGGTCTGGACGCTGGCGCTGGCCTGGCTCGCGGCGCTTGCCACCGCATTGGCCTTGGTGCTGGTGTCGTTGGCGGTCCGCGACAGCGTCTCGGCGTTGCTCTTCAGGTGCACGGCAGAGGACGCCACGCTGTCGACGACGCTGGCGACGAGATCGTTGAAGCGCTTGATCCGTGCGTCCAAAAATGTCGACCGCTCGGCCTGGTGCTGCGCCTCATGCAACTGCCGCTCGGTGAGGCGGCGCCGCTCGAGGCCATTGGTCTTGAAGACCTCCAGCGCACCGGCGAGCAGGCCGATCTCGTTGGTGCAGCCGAGTCCCGGAACCGGCGTCTCGAATTTCTGATCGGCGACCTCGCGCATGGCATGCACGATCGCTGCCAAGGGATTGAGGATGCCGTTGCGCACCGCAAACCAGGTGGTGAGGCAGATCGCGACGGCGACGACCGCGATCACGCCGCAGGCGACCAGGAAATAGGAGAACGCGGTCTGCGCCTGCTGGTAGATCTGCATCGCATGGTCGCGCGCCGGACCGCTCAGCGCGGCGAAGTCCGACGATAGGCTGGTGATCTCGTTGTTGAGGTAGAGCACCGCGACGAATCCGGTGCCGCCGCCGATGCCAAGCAAGAACAATAATGCAGCGACGACGGCGCCGACCAGGAAGCGGATCGTCAGATTGCTATTCGCGAACATTGGGGACTCAGAGTTTGGAATCGAATCTCGCGACAAGTTTCCAGACAAAGGTCAACATAGCATGAAACACGGAGAGACCGGCGGCCTGCGCATCATGGCGCAGCCAGGACGCTAGGACGATTTGGCATCATCCGACATCAACGCGGCGAGCCGCGCCTCCTCGTCGGGCGAGAGCGGCGGTGCCGGTAGATCTGCACCGCTTCGCGCGCGGCGTCGAATTTGCAGCCAGAGCGCCAGGCCGCCGCCAACCAGCAGAAGCGGCGCGAGCAGCCATAGCAGCATGGTCTGCCGCTCGAAGCGCGGCTTCAGCAGCACGAACTCGCCATAGCGCGCGACCAGGAAGTCGAGCACCTGCGAATTGCTGTCTCCGGCGGCGATGCGCTCACGCACCAGCAGTCGCAAATCGCGCGCGAGCGGCGCGTCGGAATCATCGATCGACTGGTTCTGGCAGACCATGCAGCGCAGCTCGCGCGACAAGTCGCGCGCGCGCGCCTCCTTGGCGGGATCCGACATGATCTCGTCAGGCTGCACCGCGTGCGCCGCCGGCCAGGCCAGCAACATCAGCGCGACGATCACGAACCACATCCGGCGCATCGGATCACTCCGCCGGCTGGAGGCGCTGCTTGGCCCGCGCCGGCTTCGGCGCACCGACCCGCAAGCGGCGGTCGGACAGCGACAGCACGCCGCCGAATGCCATCAGCACCGGCCCCCACCAGATCAGCAGCACCAGCGGCTTGTGATAGATGCGCACCGCGATGGCGCCCTCGGCAGTGGCGTCACCGAGCGAGATGTAGAGCTGGCTCGCGCCGCGGGTCAGCAGCGCCGCCTCGGTGGTCGACGAGCCGCGGGTGGTGAAGCTGCGCTTGGACGGCGTCATGATGCTGAGCGTCTCGCCGTCGCGGCTGACGTTGAACTCGGCGATCATCTCGCGGTAGTTCGGGCCCTGGCGCTGAAACAGCCCGTCGAGCTTCACGTCATAGCCGGCGACGTGAGCGACCTCGTTCTGCTTCATCGTCGCGATATATTCACTGTTCCAGGTGGTCTCGCAGACGATCCCGATCAGCGCGACACCGAGGCCGGCATGCGCGAGCGCGGTGCCCCAGGCCGAGCGTGGCAGGCCGCGCGCCCGGTGCAGCACCGTTGCGAATGGCAGGCGAACCAGGCCCGTGCGCTCGACGATGTCGGTGACCGCGCCGGCGACGACGAAGACACCAAGCCCGATCGCGAGCGGCGCCAGCGCGCTGCCGCCCCGCGCCCAGGCCCAGGTGATGGCGATGACGACGAGGCTGGCAACGCCCGCCACGAGCAGGCGCTGCGTCACGCCGAGCAGATCACCACGCTTCCACGCCAGCATCGGGCCGAACGGCACGGCGAGCAGCAACAGGGCAAACAGCGGAGCGAAGGTGAGATTGTAGAAGGGCGCGCCGACCGACATCTTGAAGTCGGCGAGCATCTCCATCGCCAGCGGATAGAGCGTGCCGAACAGCACGACTGCGCAGGCGACCGTGAGCAGGAGGTTGTTCAGCACCAAGGCGCCCTCGCGCGAGATCGGCGCGAACAGGCCGCCCTGCTTCAACGAAGTGGCGCGGCCTGCGAACAGCGACAGGCTGCCGCCGATGAACAGGCAGAGGATCAGCAGGATGAACACGCCGCGGGTCGGATCGGTGGCGAAGGCGTGCACCGAGGTGATGACGCCCGAGCGCACCAGGAAGGTGCCGAGCAGCGACAGCGAGAAGGTCAGGATCGACAGCAGGACGGTCCAGACCTTCAGCGCGTTGCGCTTCTCCATCACCAGCGCCGAATGCAGCAGCGCGGTGCCGGCGAGCCACGGCATCAGCGAGGCGTTCTCGACCGGATCCCAGAACCACCAGCCGCCCCAGCCGAGCTCGTAATAGGCCCAGTACGAGCCCATGGCGATGCCGAGCGTCAGGAAGATCCAGGCGACCAGCGTCCACGGCCGCACCCAACGCGCCCAGGCCGCGTCGATCCGCCCCTCCATCAGCGCCGCGATGGCGAAGGAGAACGAGATCGAGAAGCCGACATAGCCGAGATAGAGCATCGGCGGATGCACGGCGAGACCGATGTCCTGGAGCACCGGATTGAGATCGCGCCCCTCGATCGGCGGATTGGCGATGCGCAGGAACGGGTTCGAAGTCACCAGGATGAAGAGATAGAAGGCGCTGGCGATCCAGGCCTGCACGGCCAGCACATGCGCACGCAGCGACAGCGGCAGATTGTTGCCGAAAGCCGCGACCAGCCCACCGAACAGCGCGAGAATCGACACCCACAGCAGCATCGAGCCTTCATGGTTTCCCCACACACCGGTGATCTTGTAGAGCAGCGGCTTCATCGAATGGGAATTCTCGTAGACGTTGGCGACGGAGAAATCCGAGTTCACGTGCAGCATCACCAGCGCCGTGAACGAGGCGCCGACGAACAGCAGCTGCGCCAGCGCGGTGGAGCGCGCTACGTTCATCAATGCAACGTCGCGCAGGCGGGCGCCGATCAACGGCACGACGGACTGGATCAATGCAAGCCCGAGCGCCAGCACCAGCGCGTAGTGTCCGGATTCTGCGATCACCGCACCGCTCCCTGCGGATTACCCTGCGCGGTCGTGGCCGCAGGTTTGCTGCCGCCCGAAGCCTTGCCGTCGTAATCGTCCTTCCAGTGCCCCTGCTTCTTCAGGGCATCGGCGACGTCCTTGGGCATGTAGGTTTCGTCGTGCTTGGCAAGCACGGTGTCGGCCTTGAATACGCCGTTGGCATCGAGCGCGCCTTCGGCGACGACGCCCTGCCCTTCACGGAACAGGTCGGGCAGGATGCCCTTGTAGGCGACCGGCAGCTTGGCGTTGCCGTCGGCGACCTCGAAGGTCACCGCGAGATTGTCGCCGCGCTGGAGCGAGCCGGGCTGCACCAGCCCGCCGAGGCGAAACCGCTTGCCGGGCCCGACGTGCTTCTCGGCGACCATGGTCGGGGTCGAGAAGAACACGATGGAGTCGCGCAACGCGTTGAGCACCAGCGCGGCCGCGAGGGCGAGCACGGCGAGCGAGCCGCCGATGATGGTCATACGTCGCTGCTTGCGCGTCATGGCGTATCCGTTCTCCGCTCGTCTCGTCTTAGAATCGTCATCCGTCGAGCCCGAGAGTCCTGAGCCCTTCGTTGAGCTGGCGCAGCCGCTCGGCGTCGCCGGCGACGGCCTGCCGGGCATCGGCCGATGCCCCCACCGCCTTGCCACGGTCGCCCATCACGAGATAGGCACGCACCAGGCGCAGCCACCCCTCGACGTCATCGCCGTTCTGTTTGAGGCGCGTGGCGAGGCGTTCGACCATGCCGCGCACCATCGCGTTGCGATCGCCCTCGGCCATATCCTTGGAAGCTGCGATCGTCTCATCCGACAGCGCCGGCATCGTGCCGCCGCCGACCCGCGCCAGCGAAGACTGCACCAAAGGACGCCACGGCGCATCCGCCGGCGCCTTCGCAAGCAGCGTGCGCCAGATATTGGCGGCATCGTCCTTGCGGCCGTCCTGCTCGGCGGCGAGCCCCAGGAAGTAGTTCGCCTTGGGATCGTCGGCGTTGAGCGCGCGCGCATGCTCGAATTCCGCCTTGGCCTCGGCGGTCACGACGCCGCCGGCAGCGGCCGAGAGCGCCTCGCCGAGATCGGACCGGCGCTCGGCGCTCTCGCCATTGTAGGTGAGCGAGTTGCGATAGGCGCGCACCGCATCGTCGAAGCGGCCGAGCCGCTCCAGCACCGGCGCGAGCACGTTCCAGCCGCGACCGTCGGTCGGATTCTTTTCCAGATGTTGCTCGACCTGCACGACGAGGTTCTCGAGCGATTGCGCCATGCCGGACCCGGATCCGCGCTCGCGCTGCGCCAAGGGAAAGTCCTGAAGCTTGGGCGAACCGAGCGGCATGTAGACGCCGATCGCAACCAGCGGCAGACCGGCGAGCGCCAGCACGGCGGCGGCGCGGCGCCATTTGAGGCTCGATTTCGGCGCCGTTGCGGGTTCGCTGGCGGCCGCGGCGAGCAGCCTGCGGCTGATCTCGACGCGGGCAGCCTCGGCTTCAGGAGCGGCGATCAGTTCCGCGCCGAGATCACGCTCGATCTCGGCCAACTGGTCCTTGTAGACCGCGACCTCGCTGCCTTGATTTTGCGCGCGTCCGCTGCGCCCGAGCGGCAGAAGCACGGCGAAAATCGCCGCGACCGTCATCAGCGCGAACACGAACCATAGCGTCATCTGGCAAGCTTCCGGCGGCGCACGATCCGCGCCCACAGGTGGCTTTACACCACGGCCGGACGAGGCGGCAATTGACAATTGTCAATTCGGCGCGACCGCGCGCGGCCCGAAACGATGAAACTCCAACGGCTTAGCCGATCTCGAAGTCCGCACTTTGTGCGGCATCCTCGCCGTGCCCGTTGAAGGCCTTCAGGAAGTATGTTCCGGGCCGGATTGCAGCGGGCATTCTGATGCGCAACGCCCCCACCGGAACCGGCGAGGCGACCCTGGTGACTGTCTCCGGCAGTTGCCGACCGCTTGCCTTCTCGACCAGCACCACCTTCGCGCCGACCATCAGTCGTTGATATTTGGCAGTGATGACGCGGTTCTCGATTTCGATGGAGCTGATAATGGGTTTCATGCGCCCACAAATAGAAATTCCCCGGACTTGCACGGGACCGTAGGGCTCGCCACCGGTAGCGTCAACCTCAAATTGTGATCACAAAAATATGCGCTTATATCAGCTTGCGCGCGACGATTTGCGCTCGCCCGTGAGCGCGTTTTCTGCCGCACGACTCATCAGCGAGGCGTAATCGTCGCCGAACAGCACCTGGCAGAAGCGGATCGCGGCCTGTACCTGCTGCTGCCGATAGGTGCGGACCTTGTGATCGGCGGCGCGCAGCGACTGCACCAGCTGTTCGGTCGAGCGTTCGACATATTGCTGGAGGTCGGAATAGGTGCGCAGCGTCACCTCGTTGATCGCAAGCTCGCTCGCATAGTTGCGGCAGGTCGCGACGAAATCGATCAGCGCCACGGTTTCCTCGACCTCGGTGCTGTCGATTCGCGCCCCCGGCGGAATGTCCTTCTCGGCGCGCTGGCGCAGGATGCGGCGAACGCGGCCGGGAACGCTGTCGATCTCGGATTGCAGCGCATTGGAGATGTCGGCCCGGATCGAGACCAACTGCTTGCCCCAGGCGGAATCGTTGCGCAGGTCGAGCTCGGTGCGCAGGCCGCGCACTCCGTCGTGCAGCGCCTTGAGGTTGCCGGCGACATTGTCGAAATGGCCGCGCTTGATGTCCATGCGCAGGATCGCAGCAACGCAGGACAAATCGTGCAGGGCGATCGTGACGGCGACACCGTAGGGCGTTGCGGCGACGCGGATCTCGTCATCCGACGCCGCAATCTTGATGGCGAGGCGGATGATCTGCCACGGCGCGGTCATGCGCTGCACCACCATCGACAGCGCGAAGGGCAGCATCTGCGGGGTCTGGAGAACGGGAATGTTGAGCGCTGACGTCACAGAAGCGATCTGCGAATCGCCGAAGGCGCGCAGGAAGCGCGGCAGCTTCTCGTTCAAGGCGGCGATGGCTTCCCGGACCTGGAGCACCGCGCCGATCGAACAGAGATCATCGATCACATTGGGCGGGCCGACACGGGCCAGCGCGCGCGACTTGTCGCCGCCGCCGGGCCCCGTCAGCGCGAAGATCGCGTCCGCAGCCACCGCCTGGAGCTTTGAGGCCAGCGCCTCGACCTGTCCGGCACTGTCTGCCGGCATGCGGGCCAGCGCCGCCTCGAATTCATTCACCTTGTCCGGGGCGCCGTCACGGCCGAGCCATTGCCAAATCGGATGCAGCGAGGAGCGGCGGATTTGTCCGACCCGGATCGGGGCGCCCGCCTCGACCAGGAACGGTTCCAACACTTGGAACAACAAGCGCGACAGATCGTCCGTACGCGGCGGCGGGGCCTCGTCGGCTTTGCTCTTGCGGACGATCTTGCGCAACTGCTCGAGCACGAGGGTCGCGACAGCCGTGTCCTGGCCACGCTCCAGCGCGCGCTCGAACTCCCGCATCAGCAGCGCCTGCGACTGCGGCGGGAGCTGCGCGAGATATTCCCTCAGCCGCTCGATCGATGTCTGGCTCATGCGCCCGGGTCATGCACGGTAAAATGGCGGACATGGGATGCGTCCGGGCGCGATCTTAAGAGGTCCCCACTTAAGAAGCCGTTTAGGAAGTCGCCTCGAATGCCTCCGGTTTTCTCCTGCAGCGGCATCGGCCGCAACGAAAAATCCAGTGAGAACAATGGACTATACCCCGGGAAGGACCAGTTCGGCCCGCAGGCCCCCGATCGGCGCCCCGCCGAGCGAGAGGCTGCCGCCATAAAGCGCGGCGAGATCGGTCACGATCGACAGCCCCAGCCCCGAGCCGGGCTTGGATTCGTCGAGCCGCTGGCCGCGCCGGGAGACCTTGGCGCGCTCGGTCTCCGACAGGCCGCGGCCGTCGTCATCGACGATGATCCGCAGACGCGGGCCGGCGCCGGTCTGGTGCGGCGTCTCGACCAGAACCTCGATGAAGACGCGCGAGGCCGCCCATTTGCAGGCATTGTCGACGAGATTGCCGACCATCTCCTCCAGATCCTGCCGCTCGCCCCGGAACTTCACAGACGGATCGGCCTTGGCCTCGACCACGATGCCACGATCGCGATGGATCTTCTCCATGGTCCGCCGCAGCGCCTCGATGGCGGGCGCCACCTCCGTCACGGTTGCGACCACCGAGACCCGCGCCGCAATGCGGGCGCGCTCGAGATGATGGGCGACTTGGTCGCGCATCACGTCCGCCTGCTCCATCACCTTGGACGCGAACGGATCGGCCGCGTGGGCGCCGGCCTCGTTGACGATGACCGACAGCGGCGTCTTGATGGCATGGGCGAGATTGCCGACATGGGTGCGCGCCCGTTCGACGATCTCGCGATTGGCGTCGATCAGCGCATTGGTCTCGCGCGCCAAAGGCGCGATCTCGACGGGAAATTCGCCCTCGAGCCGCTCTGCCCGCCCAGAGCGGATGTCGGCGATCGATTCCGAGATGCGCTTGAGCGGCGCCAGGCCAAAGCGGACCTGGAACACGGTGGTCAGCAGCAGCACGATGCCGAGCGCCGTAAACGTGCCGCCGAGATAATAGTCGAAGCTCCGCGTCTCGTCGAAAATCTCGGTGTCGTCGCCGGCGACGCTGACGAGAAATTTGCCGTCGGCGCCGAGATCGACCGGCCGCTCCACCATGCGCAGGTTCTGCCCTTCGGGACCGTCGACATAAGCGAGCCGGATGCCGGCGGCGGTGAGCTCGGCCCCCTGCTCTTCCAGCTTCGGCAGTTTCTTGTCCCAGAGCGAGCGCGAGGAGCGCACCTCCGGCTTCTCGGTGTCGGTCCGCGTGATCTGCCAGTACCAGCCGGACAGCGGCAGCTCGAACAAGGGCTCGCCGAGCGACTGGAACTGGCGGTCGGGCGGCTCGTCGGGGGTCGCGACCTCGGCGATCAGCGTGCGGAGATAGAGATTGAGCCGACGGTCGAAGGCGCGTTCGGTGGCGTTCTTGTAGACCGACGACAGCACCACGCCGGTGATGGCCAGGATCACCACGAGCCAGGCGGTTGCCGACAGGAACAGGCGGTTCGCAAGCGAGCTAGCGGGCATCGGAATGAACCCGGGAGGCGCAGGATGGCAGGGCGTCGGTCATGACCGGACCAAGGCCCCTGTCGAGCCGTCCGTCAAGGCGCTTCAAGCGCCGGGGGATGGCGGGGTCAGAAGATAGCCGAGGCCACGGACGGTCTGGATGATGTCGACGTCGAGCTTCTTGCGGATGCGGCCGACGAAGACCTCGATGGTGTTGGAGTCGCGGTCAAAATCCTGGTCGTAGAGATGCTCGACCAGCTCGGTGCGGGAGACCACGCGCCCGGAATGGTGCATCAGATAGGCCAGAAGCCGATATTCGTGCGAGGTCATCTTCACGGGATTGCCTGACACGCTGACCCGGCCGGTCCTGGTATCGAGCGTGACCGGGCCGCAGCTGAGTTCGCTCTGTGCATGGCCGGTCGAGCGGCGCAGCAGCGCGCGAATGCGCGCCAGCACCTCCTCCAGATGGAACGGCTTTGCGACATAGTCGTCGGCGCCGGCGTCGAACCCCTGCACCTTGTCGCTCCAGCGATCACGCGCGGTGAGGATCAGGACCGGCATAGTGCGGCCGTTGCGGCGCCAGGCCTCCAGCACCGAGATGCCGTCCTTCTTCGGCAGGCCGATGTCGAGCACCACGGCGTCATAAGGCTCGTTGTCGCCGAGATAGTGCCCCTCCTCCCCGTCGAAAGCGCGGTCGACGACGTAACCAGCGTCGGTCAGCGCCTTGGTGAGCTGGCGATTGAGATCGGGGTCGTCCTCAACAACGAGCAGGCGCACGCTTCTCTCCAAAGATTGGCTGCAAGAACAGGCTGCATGACCACGGCCAGAGATGAGCAATTCCGGCGTGAACTGAATATGAACGCGGGGAACCGGCACGTTACTTTTTGGTCATATACGACCTCCCACGCGCCGACGCGACTGCGCCCGCCAGGCAACCGGGCGAGCCGGCGGGATGGCGGGCGCAATGTGCCGCGTCACGCGGCGAATAGGAAGGTCCGAGGCGTTCGGATCTGCCGGTCAGGTCCGGAAGAACACGAACCAGATGACGGCGAGGATCAGGATCGCAAGGCCGGTCGAGATGGCAAGCAGCGCCGCCACCGACGGCCCGGGCTCGCCCTGACGGGCCTCGGTCGGAGTTTCCACGATCTGATGCCGCTCTCGCGTGGTTGCCATGATGCCCTCAATCTTTGGATGTCGCTTCAGATAGCCACGACCTCCTCGCAGCCGATATTTGAAGCCAACGCGTGATTGGATATGATGTTCCGGCCTTTGCCCGCGGATCGGGCAGCAACCGCGGACCCAGTGGCCGGTTAACGTAGTTGCAAGATTGAGCAACCCGTCTTGCTATGATTTGTTGTTCCCCGATGGTATCCTTATCATCCGTCCCCGTTGCGTTTGGAGTAGCCCATGGCCCCCCGCGCCAATTGGAAGGGTTTTTTGCGTCTGTCGCTCGTGACCTGTCCGGTCGCGCTCTATCCGGCCACTTCGGATACCGAGAAGGTTTCCTTCAATCAGATCAACCGCAAGACCGGCCACAGGATCAAGTACCTCAAGGTCGACGCCGAGACCGGTGACGAGGTCACGTCCGAGGACATCGTCAAGGGCTACAAGGTCGACACCGACACCTATATCGAGGTCACCAAAGACGAGCTCGACGACATCGCGCTGGACTCCACGCACACGATCGAGATCGACGAGTTCGTGCCGAAGGCCGATATCGACAACCGCTATCTGATCCGTCCCTATTACCTCGTGCCCGACGGCAAGGTCGGCCACGACGCCTATGCGGTGATCCGCGAGACCATCCGCAGCATGGACAAGGTCGCAATCGGCCGCGTGGTGCTGACCAACCGCGAGCACATCATCGCGCTTGAGCCGCTCGAGAGCGGGTTGATGGGCACCCTGCTGCGCTATCCCTACGAAGTGCGGAGCGAAACCGAGTATTTCGACGACATCCAGGACGTGAAGCTGACCAAGGACATGCTCGACCTCGCAAAACACATCGTCGAGAAGAAGTCCGGCGCGTTCGAGCCCGAGCTGTTCGAGGATCATTACGAAACCGCGCTGATCGATCTCATCAACAAGAAGCGCAGCGGCATACCGATCACCGCCAAGGCAGCGCCGAAGACCGGCGGCAATGTCATCAACCTGATGGACGCGCTGAAGAAGAGTCTCGCGAGCGAGAAGGAGGCGGTGCCCGCGGCAAAGGCCGTCAAGGAGACCGTCAAGGGCAAGAAGCCGAAGAAGCGCGTCGAGGGCCAGCGCGAAATGCTGCCGCCGATCGCCGGCAAGGGCGGCAAAGACGCCGCGGCGAAGACTGCGCCCAAGGAGGCTCCGAAGAAGGCCGACAAGCCGGTGCGCGCGCCGGCGCGGGCGAAGAAGGCCAGCTAGACGCATCGCACCTAACAATCGCACCGTGATGTCCCCCCTCGCCGGTCGGCCGGACTGACATGCCCTGGTCGGCGGAGTTCGACGATCCGGTTCGCGTGAGCAACAAACGCAAGCTGCTCACGCTTCAAGAGGCGGCGGACTACGTCATGCAGCTGCCCGAGGACGCCCAGCACGAGGCGCACTGGCAGACCGCGATCGAGACCTTGATCAATGCGGCCGAGACCGGCGGGGGCTGGATGATGTTCGCCCGCATCGCCATGTTGCGGGCGCTCAATGCGGACGGACGGCGCGAATGAGGGCGATAGTCGGCCCCTTCGAGCAGCATGCTTGCCGAGCCGTTGACGAACAGGCTCAATAATCCGTTAAGCGCGACCGTCGTTTGCCGATACGGCGGAGCTCTGCGCATGAACCAGGGTATTCCTACGGGAGACAAAATTAAGCACCGGTTGTCCTTGCGCACAGCATGATGCCAGCCCCAATCGAGCCAAGAGTACGCGTGCCGTGCAGCAGCAGGACGTCAGAAAGAGCTACATCAGCATCGTGAACGACGCACGCGAGAGCGAGCGGACCGCGGGCACGGGGGCGCGCTCGCAGCGGGGCGCGGTAAAGGACTTCGTTGGCCGCCTCACGGCCATATTGAAACGCCGCCTCCCCGGCGCCGCGATCACGTCCTAGCGGACCTGCGGCTGTCGCAGAGAGCGCGCCGATTTGCATCCATTTGGATGGGATGAGGGAACCTTAATTTAATGAATGTCACCGTATGAAACAGAGGCGCGTTCGCCCGGATTTAATTCTTTTGGCGCGCAGAAAATCTATTCGATCGATTTACGAGTTCGAAAACGACGCGGCCATACGTTGGTTCGGATGAAGAGGAGTTGGCAATGAGTTTGCTTAGGTCTTTCCTTGCCGATGAGACTGGCGCCACCGCCATCGAATACGGCCTGATTGCCGCCGGCATTGCACTGGCCATCGTAACCGTCGTGAACAACACGGGCAGCCAGCTCCTCAACAACAAGTTCAACTCGATCAGTTCGTCGCTGAAGTAACGGCCACCCTGGCCCGAGGCGACGTCTCCATGCGCTGACTTCAGCATGGCTCGCGGCGGCCTTGCCGGAGCATGCAGCCTCCTCAATTCCGTCATTGAGAGCCACCGGGTCCACGCGAAGCGCGGGCCCGGCGGCTCGCAATGACAGAGTGTGGAGCGACGCCGCGGTTCCATTGACTCGAATGTCTGCTTACGGGATTCTCGCTCTGCAACCGCGGCGCGGCTCGACGAGCCATGCTGTCTATCGATGAACCAGAGCTGCTTGAAGGATGCAGATGAGAAGCGTGACGCTGTTGGCGCTCAGCCTCATGTTTGTCGGCGTCTGGTCGGGCGACGGCGCGAGAGGACAGACCTCGGCCGCGCCGCCGGTTTCGCTTGCTCCCCCCAATGCGCCGCCACCACGCGGGAACGCCATAAATTCAAGAATTCCGCCGGCGGCATCCGGCAGAGAGGCTTCGCCACCTGTGGTCGGCGGGCTTCCGCAGGCGCCGAATCCGGCCGCCGACTACGATGGATTCAGCGTAGGCACCGACGACAATGACACCCCAAGTCAGGTGACGCCGCCCGTGAGGTCACGCGCAGCAAAGGGCTCCAGGTCCAATCCGGATACAAACGGCCTCGCCGGACAGTCATCGATCGATCAGGAAGACGAGGCGTTGCAACGAAAGCTGACGATTTGCAAGAACTGCAAATAGCAGGTTTGTCAGCCGTTGGTGAAACCGACCTTCGGCTGTGCGGCTGGCAAGCTCGTGGCCCGCACGGAGCGCCAGCGAAATCCGGGCTACGGGGCTGAGGCAGGCCAGCGATGACGCAACGGGTATTTCGATAGCTCCAGCAACACCAGGGACACAAGCGCTGCCGCCACCGTAACGGCGAGATCGTCGGAATGCAGCGGGCCAAAGCGGAACAGGTCGGCGGCGGCCGGCCACGCAAGGCTTAGGGAGAGCACGGTGGTCACGAACACGACAATGATGACCAGTGTCCGGTTCGGCCGGGTAAAGGCTTCGATAAGCGACGTCGAGAACGAGCGGTTGACGAAGATCAGGCTCACGATCACCAAGACCAGCGAGAAGAACGTCAGGGCACGCACCTCGTTCGCCGGCATGCCGTAGGCATTCGCCGTCACCATCACGCCCCCGGTCAGGGCCAGCGCGAGCGCACCCTGCAGCGCCGACCAGGCCAGCAGGGGCCTTGGCGGCAGCGGCTCGTCCGGCGAGCGCGGCGGCCTCCGCATCACGTCGCGCTCTTCGGTCTCTGCCTCGAAAACCAGGGAGCAGACGGGATCGATGATCATTTCGAGGAACGCGATGTGGACTGGCCCGAACAGGAGCGGCAGCCCGGTCACCAACGGCAGCAGCGCAAGCCCGGCAATCGGAACGTGGACCGCGAGGATGAAGCTCATCGCCTTGCGAAGATTGTCATAGATCCGGCGGCCGAGGCGGATCGCCTTCACGATGGAGCCGAAATCGTCGTCAAGCAGAACGATCGAGGACGCCTCGCGCGCCACGTCGGTGCCGCGCCCGCCCATGGCGATGCCAATATGGGCAGCCTTCAGCGAGGGCGCGTCGTTGACGCCGTCGCCCGTCATAGCAACGATTTCGCCGGCGCCCTTGAGCGCATTGACGATGCGTAGCTTCTGGGCCGGCGCAATTCGCGCGAAGACGGCTTGTCCCCGCGCCGCCTGGGCCAGTTCGGCCTCGGCCATGCCTTCGGCGTCCGCCCCCGTCAGAATGCGTTCGGGATCGAGGCCCGCTCGCGTCGCGATCGCAGATGCGGTCGCGGGATAGTCGCCAGTGATCATGACCACGCGGATGCCAGCGGAACGGCATTCGGCGACGGCGCCCTTCACTTGGGGCCGCAGCGGATCGGCAAAGCCGGTCAGGCCGCAGAATCGGAAGGAGAAACCGCGTTGCGTCTCGGGCGGATCCGTCGCCGCACAAGTCGCGCGCGCAACGCCGAGCACGCGAAGCCCGTCTCGCGCGAGGACGTCCACACCTGCCCGCAATTCAGCCAGCTCTTCCGCGCTCATACCGCAAAGCATGCCGATCGTCTCGGGCGCGCCCTTTGTCGCGACGACGCATTCGTCACCGCTTCCACGCCACACGTTTGACATGGCGAGCAGGTCGGGACGCAAGCCGTAGCTCTGCGCAAGCCGCCGGCCGGTGCCGGTCCCCGGGCCGAGCGAATGCAACGCCTTCTCCATGGGATCGAACGGCTCCGGGACGCAGGCCAGGATGCCAGTCTCAATCAATGAATGGAATGCATGCTCCGCGCGCGCCGCGATGTCAGGCGTGCATTGTGAACCATCGGGCAGCACCAGACGCGCAACAGTCATGCGGTTTTCGGTCAGCGTGCCCGTCTTGTCCGTGCAGAGCACGGTTGCCGCCCCCAGTGATTCGATGGCGGAGGCCCGCCGGGTTAGCACGCGAGCCTGCGAGATGCGCCAAGCCCCCATGGCGAGAAACACCGTCAGAACGACCGGAAACTCCTCGGGAAGCATCGACATGCCGAGCGCAATGCCGGCAAGCACGCCCTCGAGCCAGCCGCCGCGATAGAGTCCATACAGGAGCACGGTCAACGCGATCACGAAGGCGCTGGCGATCGCAAACATTGCCACCAGGTGCGTCGTTTGCTGTTTCAGGCGGGGCGCCTCCGTCGACAGTGAATGCAGCGATTGTCCGATCTTGCCGATCTCGCTTCGGACTCCGGTCGACGTGACTTCAGCCACGCCGCTTCCGCGCACCACCAGCGTCCCGGAGAACACGAATGGATGGTCATCGCCACCGGCAGGCGGCGCCTCTGGCTGCTCGAGCGCGGCCAGCTTGCGGACCGGGACGGACTCCCCCGTCAGCAGCGATTCATCCAGCAGGAGATCGTCGCACTGAAGGACCGTAGCGTCGGCTGCCACTCGGTCTCCCTCGGAGAGCATGATCAGGTCGCCGCGAACGACCTCGCGGCCTGGAATGCGGATGTGTTCGCCGCCGCGGATTACGAGTGCGCGGGGGCTGGTCAGATCGCGCAACGAGTCGAGCACGCGCTCGGTGCGTGCCTCCTGCACGATGGTGATGACAATCGAGATCGATGCAAACACGAGGAGCAACAGCGCTTCGCCGAGATCGCCCAGGACGAAGTAGATCAGCCCGCCCGCCAGCAGCAACAGCAGCATGGGCTCGCGCAGCACCTCAAGGATGAGTTGCACGATCGTTCGCCGCTCCGTGCGAGGCAGCTCATTGAAGCCTTCGGCCTTCAGCCGTGCCTGCGCTTCGGACGCGGTCAGCCCCCTGCAGCCCCGGCCATCGGTGTTGGAAGGGCACGGCGGCTTATCATTGTGTTTCTCGTTGGCGAACGTGCTGTCAGGATAGCGCGCGAGGCTCAAGTCCACGGGTCCCTAGGAGCAATTGAACGATGAGGGCCGTCATCTCGCCCTCAACGCCATCATGGCATGCCGCAACCGGCTGCCGGCTTGACCTGGGTCAAGCGTCTGCGCTCCCACGGGGCCTTGCTGGGGCTGGCGAACGCGTCAGTTCGGACAGGGTTGTCCGGCGGCGCCCCACAGGGCCATGTCCTTGACGTGATCTTCGAAGGTGCCCGGCGGCGTCGCGCGGCCGGCTCCGGGGGCCCAGCCCCGCGGAATGAAGCCGCTCAGCGACGCATCGTGCCGCAAGTGCTCGACGAGACCGGCAGCGTCACGACCGCCATTGCGCTTGGGATCCTTCATCTGCGCGCAAATCTCGGCGCCGCTCTTGCCGAACCAGATGAAATCGACCGGAGCGAGCTGCCAATCGATGCCGGCGCGCGGCGGCGATGGTGCCGGCTCGTTGGCCTGGGTGGAGGTCATGTGACAGGTCGAGCACGGGATCGCCTCCGCGCCGATGCGGCTCTCGCCGCCGTGGATGTTCATGCCATGCGCGCGCGGTTTGGTTTCGCCGGCCGGCGTCCAGATCGGAATTGCCTTGGCATCGACATGGCAATTGGCACAACGTGGATGTGTCACCACCGCTTCAATCCGCTTCCAGGCCTCCAGCCCCTCGGCGCGGCTGACGCTGCCCGGTGCCAGCACGTTCTTGGCGGCCTCGTCCTTGGCCGCGACAATCCCCGTGAGAGCGGCCATTGCCGCGCCGGCGAGGACGAGCGCAATCAGAGATCCCTTCATGGCCTGCCTCACACAAAATCGATAAACTTGTTGAAGGGCATTTCGCGGATGCGCAGTCCGGTCGCCGCGAAGATCGCGTTGGCGAGCGCGGGGGCGGCCGGCGGAACAGGCGGCTCTCCGACGCCTCTCACTTTGGGATCATTCTCGAGCCCACGAACTTCGATGACCGGGCACTGGTAGATCCGCATGGCCTCGTGGTGGTTGTAATTGGTCTGCTGCACCGCGCCGTTTGCGTAAGTGAGCTCGCAGTTGATGGCGTGGCCGAGTTCCCAGATGACGCCGCCCTGCACCTGGTTCTCGAAGTTGACGGGATCGACGACCTTGCCGACGTCGACCGCGACCCAGACCTTATCGATCCTGATGCCGCTGTCGGTCTTCGTGACCTCGACGACTTCGGCTGTCGGTGTCCCAAAGGCTTCGACGAATGCGACGCCTCGTCCTCGGCCGTTCCCGAGCGGTCCCTTCCAATCCGACATTTCAGCGAGCGTCTCGAGCAGCTTGCGGTAGGTCGGAACGGCGCACATCTCGATGCGCGCCTTCATCGGATCGAGGCCCGCCGCATGGATCAGCTCGTCGATGAAGCTCTCGGTGAAGAAGCCGGCCGTCGAGGCGCCGACCGACCGCCACGTGGTGCTCGGCGACAGGCCCTGCGCCTCATAGGTCGTAGCCCGGAAATTGGGGATGTCGTAATAGACGTTCCACAGACCGGCGGCCAATTGACCATCGGGATCCTTCGAGGGGATACCCGAACGCTCAAGCAGCCCCTTCAGCGGAGCCGTCGAGGCCAGTTGCAAATCGGCCGCGACGATCTTGCCTTTCTCGACGCTTCCCCTATGCCGGGCGATCGCAATCTGTCGCGGAATGTCCTGGAGGAAATCTTCCTCGCGCGAGAACACCAGCTTGATCGGCGTTCCGCGCATCTGGTTTGCGATCTCGGCGAGCACCCGCACGTTCTCGTATTCGAGACGGTGGCCAAAACTTCCGCCACTCCACTGATTGTGGAAGGTGACCTGTTCCGGCTTCAGGCCGATCGCCGTCGCGGCGACATGCTGCACGAATTGGGGGCTCTGGTGGCCGACCCAGATCTCCATCCCCTTGTCGGTGACGAGGCCGATCCCGTTGAGCGGCTCGAGCGGCTGATGCGCCACATAGGGCGCGCGATACTCGGCCTCGACGCGCGTGCCCGTGTTCAGGCCGGCTTCGACATCGCCGATCTTCCGCCACTCCTTGCCCAGGAATTCCGGCTTGAACGAGGATTCCAGAACTTTCCAATGGTCGGCCTGCTCAGCGGGATATACTGACGGCGCCCACTCGCAAGCGATCGCGTCGGCCGCCTTGATCGCGTACCAGCTGTTCGTGGCGATCACCGCAACGCCATTCTTGATTTCGAGGATCTTCTTGACCCCTGGCATCGACCGCGCCTTGCTGGCGTCGTACGATTTCAGCGGTTGTCCCTTGTTGGGGTTCAGCTTGACGGAGGCGTACAGCATGCCGTCCATCTTCTGGTCGATGCCGAACTTCAACTCGCCCATGACCTTTGCGCGAACGTCGAGGCGCGTCATCGGCTTGCCCAGAATGCGCCATTTGGACGGGTCGCGCGGCTTGGCATCGAGCACCGGCGGAATTTTCGCGGCCTCCGCCGCGAGCTCGACATAGGCGATCTTGGTTCCGCCCGGCAGGATCACATGGCCGGATTGGGTGCGGAGGTCGGCCACAGCGATGCCTGAACGCTTGGCCGCAGCCGCCTTCAGCGTCTCGCGCGCGACGGCGCCGGCAACGCGCAGCTTTTCATAGGTGTCCGGGATCGTGCTCGACCCGCCCGTCATTTGCAGGCCGGACTTTCGGAGATTTTCGAGCACCGCCGCACGTGCCTCCTCGGCGGCTGGACTTTGGTCAGCGGCCAGGAATGGCGCGAACTCATCTGCAAAACCCGTGTTGAAGTAGGCCGGGCTAGGCCCTGCAAACCGGATTTCGAACTGACCGGGATCGAGGTCCATCTCTTCGGCGATCATGATCGGCTGCACCGATCCAACGCCCTGGCCGATGTCGGCATGCTGCGCGATCAGCGTGATTTTTTCCGGACTGATCTCGACCCAGGGATTGAAGGTCACAGAGTCCGGCCCGAGGCCGGCAGCCAACGGATTGCCATTAGCGCTCGGCGTTGCGGCCTCGGCATTGCCGTAGGCGCCGAAGGCGATGCCGCCGGCGACGGCGGCGGAGCCGAAAACGAAAGCCCGACGCGAAAGGCTCTGCATGTGGCCCATCTCACTTCTCCGCCATCTTCTTGGCCGCCGCGTGGATTGCCGCGCGAATGCGGGGATAGGTGCCGCAGCGGCAGAGATTGCCGGACATCACCTGATCGATCTGCTCGTCCGTCGGCTGGGAGATCAGCTCAAGAAGCGAGATGGCCTGCATGATCTGGCCGGTCTGGCAGTAGCCGCACTGCGGGACCTGATGCGCGATCCAGGCCTGAAGGACCGGGTGCTGCTCTCTTTTGTCCAAGCCTTCGATCGTGACGACGGACTTACCCGCGACCTCGCCGATATGCGACTGACAGGATCGGACCGCCATTCCGTCGATCTGGACGGTGCAGGCGCCACATTGCGCGACCCCGCAGCCATATTTGGGACTGGTGATGCCGAGCTCGTCGCGCAGCACCCAGAGCAGAGGCATCTCGGGAACGACGTCGACCCTGTGCTTGATCCCATTGACGGTGAGCTCGATCATGTCGACGTGTCCCTTCGCAACGTTGGAACTAAGCGTGCCTACGAAGCTTCAACACTGTCAAACCGAATCCCCACCGCATCTGCGCTTACTTTCAAATTCGCACGACAACTGCGGGCGAGTTTGAATTCGGCGGCAAGCTGGATGCGGTGAGCTGCCCAATTCGACAGCAGCGCATCGCGTGAGTGCGCCTTCTCGTCGCGCGATAGCTTGATCGATTTTGCGAGCACACTGCGAACCGCAGAGCAGCGATGACGGTGCGTCCTGCGTATACCTCCTGCATGGCAGACCTACCTGCAGGCGCGATCAACTGCGCTTTACGCCTCTCCAATTTCCTGATCCTCTCTCCTCAATCGCCGGACCAACCGGCCTGCCCAGGGAGAGAGACGCCATGAAGCTCGGCACCGCCATTGCAGAAATCATGCGGCGTGAGGGGATCGAGATCCTCTGCGGCTATCCTGTCAACCATCTGATCGAGCATGCGGCGAAAGCCGAGATCCGACCCGTGATGGTGCGCCAGGAGCGTGTCGGCATCCATATGGCGGATGCGATCTCGCGGGTGACGTCGGGCCGCAGCATCGGCGCGTTCTGCATGCAGCATGGGCCGGGCGCGGAGAACGCGATGGGCGGCGTTGCGCAGTGCTTTGGCGAATCCGTTCCCGTGCTGGTGCTGCCGATGGGTTATCAGCGCCGGCTGTCGCATATCGAGCCGAACTTCAATTCCAGCGAGGCGATGAAGCCGTTCGCGAAATCCTCCGAGCCAATCATTCTTGCGGCTGAAGTCGCCAACATCTTTCGCCGCGCCTTCACCAAGCTGAAGAACGGCCGCGGCGGGCCTGTGATCGTCGAGATCCCCTCCGATATGTGGAACGAGGAGGTGCCGGAGCCGCTGAACTACACGCCGGTGCTGCGCACGCGCTACGGCGCCGACCCTGTTCACGTAAAGGAAGCAGCCAACCTGCTCGTGAATGCAAAACGGCCGGTGATCTATGCCGGCCAGGGCGTGCATTACGCGCAGGCGTGGCCACAATTGAAAAGGCTGGCCGAACGGCTGGCGATCCCCGTCACCACCAGCCTTGGCGGCAAGTCGTCGTTTCCGGAAACACATCCGCTCTCGCTCGGCTCGGGCGGGCTCGCGGTGCCGCGCGCGGTGCCGAAGTTTCTCTCCGAGGCCGACGTCATCTTCGGCATCGGCTGCTCCTTCACCGAGACCAATTTCGGCATCGCGATGCCGAAGGGCAAGACCATCATCCACTCCACGTTCGACCCGAACCATCTCAACAAGGATGTGGAAGCCAAGATCGGCCTCGTCGGCGATGCCGGTCTTGTACTCGATGCACTGCTGGAGGAAATCGGCAAGTCGGTTGCATCCGATCGCGACGCCTCGGCGGTCGCGGCCGAGATTGCGGCCTCGCACAAGGAGTGGCTGGCGAAATGGATGCCGAAACTCACCAGCAATGACGCGCCGCTCAGCCCCTATCGCGTGCTGTGGGATCTTCAGCACACCGTCGACATCCACAACACCATCATCACGCATGACGCCGGCAGCCCGCGCGACCAGCTCTCGCCGTTCTGGAAAGCGGTCGAGCCCCTCACCTATCTCGGCTGGGGCAAGACGACGCAACTCGGCTATGGCCTTGGGCTCGCGATGGGTGCCAAGCTCGCAAAGCCCGACAAGCTCTGCATCAATGTCTGGGGCGATGCGGCCATTGGCTTTACCGGCATGGATTTCGAGACCGCAGTGCGCGAGCGCATCCCGATCATGTCGATCCTGCTCAACAACTTCTCGATGGCGATCGAACTGAAGGTGATGCCGGTCTCGACCGAGAAATATCGCTCGACCGACATCTCCGGCGACTATGCCGCGATGGCGCGCGCCTTCGGCGGTCATGGCGAGCGGGTGACGAGGCCGGAAGACATCGTGCCCGCGATCAAGCGCGGCATCCAGAAGACGCAGGAAGGCGTGCCGGTGCTGCTGGAGTTCATCACCAGCAAGGAGACCGAGGTGTCGCGGCCCGGCACGTGAGCCGGGACGGGCTTCAGCGGCGAGGTCTCAGGCGCTGGCTCCGGCCGCACAAGATGTGATAATCCGGCGCGGTGCTACGCAAGCCGTGGCATCAAGCCGGATTAGGAATGACCACCCCTTCCAACGAAATCGAGGAACTCGAGCGCCGATTGCAATCGGCTGCAGCCGAGAATGCACGGCTGCGCGGCGAGCTTGCGGTTGCGCGTGATCGCCAGAGCGCCAGCGCCGAGATCTTGCGCACCATCGCGGCCTCGCCCTCCGACGCCCGGCCGGTCTTCGCGGCGATCGCGTCCAGCTCAAAGCGCCTGCTCGGCGGCTTCTCCGCCACCGTGCTTCAGTTCATTGACGATGAGCTGCACCTCGTGGCGTTCACGCCGACCAGCCCGGAGGCGGACGAAGGACTCAAGGCGTCGTTCCCGCGCAAGATCGCGGACTTCCCGACTTTTGCGCTCGTGCGCGACGGCGAGACGATCCAGTTTCCCGACAGCGAGGCCGCCGACGTCCCGGAGCTGAACCGGGAGCTGGCGCGACTGCGCGGCTTCCGCAGCGTGCTGTTCATGCCGCTGATGAACCGGGGCGCGCCGGTCGGCATGATCAGCGTTACGCGCGCCGAGCCCGGCGCGTTCGCGCCCGACCTCGTGCAGCTGCTCCAGACCTTTGCCGACCAGGCCGTGATCGCGATCGAGAATGCGAACCTGTTCAACGAGACGCGCGAGGCGCTGGAGCGCCAGACCGCAACCGCCGACATCCTCAAGGTGATGGCCGCCTCGCCTTCGGACGTGCAGCCGGTGTTCGCAGCCATCGCCGGCAACGCCAATCGCCTGATCGGCGGCTTCTCCACCGCGGTGCTGCGTTATGTCGACGGCGCCGCGCATCTTGCGGCATTCACGCCGACCGATCCCGCGGGTGATCGCGTGCTGCAGACCTCGTTTCCAGTGCCGTTTGCGCAATTCCCGCCTTACCAGCTCGTGGCCAATGGTGCGGCGGCGCAATTGCCCGACACCGAGCTCGAGCCGGCCGCGCGCGACATCGCCCGCGCCCGCGGCTATCGCAGCATGCTGTTCACGCCGTTGATGAGCGAGGGCGAAGCCATCGGCATCATCATCGCCACACGCCGCGCGACCGGCCGCTTCGCCGAGCATCACGTGCGGCTGCTGCAGACCTTCGCCGACCAAGCAGTGATCGCGATCAAGAATGTCAGCCTGTTCAACGCCACCAGGGAAGCGCTGGAACGTCAGACCGCGACCGCCGACATTCTCAAGGTGATCGCAGCTTCGCCTGCCGACGTCACGCCGGTGTTCCAAGCCATCTCCGACAGCGCCAAGGCGCTGATCGGCGGGCACTCCTCCACCGTCACCCGCGTCATCGACGGCATGCTGCATCTGGCGGCCTTCACCACCGACAACGAGGCCGGCAACGCAGACCTGCTCAGCTCGTTCCCGACGCCGCTGTCGGCGTCAGGCATTCACAGCCGGGTGGCAAGAAGCGGACAATATGCCTTCCGCAGCGACATGCAGAGCGAACCGGATCTCACCGAGGCCATGAAGGAGCTGGCGCGGACGCGAGGCTATCGCAGCATCCTCGTCGTGCCGATGCTGCGCGACGGCGTTGCGATCGGCACCATTGCCGTCACGCGGCCGGAGCCCGGTCATTTCCCCGACAAGGCGATCAACCTGCTCAAGACCTTTGCCGACCAGGCCGTGATCGCGGTCGAGAACACGCGCCTGTTCAACGAGGTGCAGGACCGCACCAGCGAGCTCGCCAAATCGCTCGATGATCTGCGCGCCGCGCAGGACCGGCTGATCCAGACCGAGAAGCTGGCCTCGCTCGGCCAGCTCACCGCCGGCATCGCGCATGAGATCAAGAACCCGCTCAACTTCGTGAATAATTTTGCCTCGCTCTCCGCTGAGCTCACCGACGAGCTGAACGAGGTGCTCGCCCCGGTTAGGCTCGCAGACGACGTCCGCGCGGAGGTCAACGAGCTGACGGGGCTTCTGAAGGACAATCTGCAGAAGGTCGTGCAGCACGGACGGCGCGCCGATTCCATCGTCAAGAACATGCTGCTGCATTCGCGCGAAGGCGGCGGCGAGCATGGACTGAGCGACATCAACGCGCTGGTGGAAGAGAGCCTCAACCTCGCCTATCACGGCGCGCGCGCCGAGAAGCCGGGGTTCGACGTGACGCTGAAGCGCGAGCTCGATCCCGCGGCCGGGCAAGCCGAAGTGTTTCCGCAGGAGATCACTCGGGTGCTATTGAACCTGATCTCGAACGGCTTCCACGCGGTCACCAAGCGCAAGGCGGAGGGCGCCGCCGATTACGAGCCGGTGGTGGTCGCCGCGACGCGCGACCGCGGCGACAGCATCGAGATCCGCATCCGCGACAACGGCACCGGCATTGCGGACGAGGTCAGGGAGAAGATGTTCAATCCGTTCTTCACCACCAAGCCGGCCGGCGAAGGCACCGGCCTCGGGCTATCGATGAGTCACGATATTGTGGTGAAACAGCACGGCGGCACGATCGACGTCGCGACCGAACCCGGCGCGTTCACGGAGTTCACGATCCGGCTGCCGCGGAAGAGCAGTTTTGCGGATGCAGGCGGCGGCTAAGCCCTACTCCGCCATCTCGACGGGTTGCTTCGCCGAGGGACCGGCCAGCGGCCGCTCCTCCATTGCGATCAGACAGAGTGCAGCACCGGTCATCAGCGCCGTGGCGGCGCCGAAGACGTAGCGGAACGCATGCCGCATGTCGTCGGCGGGAATCGTGCTGACGGCGGCGTGATGCTCGCCGAGCGGAATGTCGGCACCGAGCGCGATCAGCAGGATGGCCGCGAACGCCGCGACCGTGAAGGACGACATCAGCGAGCGGAAGAAGTTCAACGCACCGGTGATAGTACCGATCTGCGGCCGCGCGACCGAATTCTGCACCGAGACCACGCAGACCGGAAAGGTGGTGCCGAGGCCGAGCGCAAACGCGGCCATCAGCGTCAGCAGGCCCCATAGCGGCAGCGTCGTCAACGTGAGCCCGAGGCCGCACAGCGCGGCCCAGGAGGTGCCGATGATGGCGACGCGCTTGTAGTGCTTGGCCCGCGCCATCGTCCGACCGGCGATGGCCGCACCGCAGGTCGAAACGGCTGCGAGCGGAATCAGCGCAAGGCCCGCCTCGCTGGCGCTGAGGTGATAGACGGATTCGTAATAAAGCGGGAGCTGGACCGTGAGGCCCGTGATCGCGCCGAGCGCACAACCGCCGGCCATCAGCCCAAACGGTACGACACTTCCGCCGAGCAGCGGCAGCGGCAGGAACGGCTCGTCCGCCCGCCGCGCGTGCCAGACGAAGCTGACGACGAGTGCGACCGCGCCGCCCACCATCGCAAGCACAGTCGGCGACAGCCAGGGATAGCGCGTGCCACCCCAGGTCAGCACCAGCATGAACACGACGGCGGAAGCCATCAACAACACGCCGCCGAGCCAGTCGACCTTGCGCTTGCGGTGGAACACCGGGATTTTCTTCATCCTCGGCAGCAGCAGCGCGATCGCGGCGGCCGCGAGCGGCAGGTTGATCCAGAAAATCATCGACCAGTGCAGATGCTCGGCAAACACGCCGCCGATGACCGGGCCGAGGATGCCGCCGACCATCCAGACACTGGAGAAATAGGCCTGGTACTGGCCGCGCTCGCGTGGGCTCACGACGTCCGAGATCACCGTCTGCACCACCGGCATGATGCCGCCGCCGCCGAGCCCCTGAAGACCCCGCGCGAGAATCAGCATCGGCATGTTCGGCGCAATCGCGCACAGCACCGAGCCCGCGACGAACAGGCTGAGCGAGGTGATGATCATGGCCTTGCGGCCGTAGATGTCGCTGAGCGTGCCGAACACCGGCGCGACCGCAGTCGAGGCGAGCAGATAGGCCGTGATCACCCAGGACAGGCTGGAAACGTCCTGGAACTGGCGCCCGATGGTCGGCAGCGCAGTCGCCACGATGGTCTGGTCGAGCGCTGCCAGGAACATCGTCAGCATCAGGCTGATGACGATGGTGCGGACCTCATCCTGTGACAGCGGCACCGGCGGCGCGATGGACGGCGCGTCATCGACGCTGATGACCTCGCTCGGAAGGCGGGACAGCTCTTCGGCAATGTCGTCAGGCAACGGCTGGATGTCGGCAGAACTGCTCTGCCGGTCGAACTTGTTCATCTCGATCGGACGTCGTGGGGCGGCACAACGCCGCGAAGGATTCGTTCTATGCAGTCCAATGTAGACAGCAAAATCCTTCCCGGGCAGACACCGCGGCGCATGGGTGCATCCCACCGCAGGGTCATCCCGAACACGTGATCCGAGGCGCGCGGCGGATCAGTCCTTCGGACGTCGCTTCAGACGGGCTCGTTTCGGCAGCACGGCCGGCCATTGCACGATGTGATCCTCGAGATCCTCGTCGGGGATCTCCTCCTCGCTGCCCTCGACCCGGCCGCGCACGGAGACGCCGGCCTCATGCACGGTATTGGGATCGCCCGACACCAGCGGGTGCCACCAATAGAGGTCGCGGCCTTCGGCGACGAGCTTGTAGCCGCAGCTCGGCGGCAGCCAGTTCAGGGTGCGGACATTGGCCGGGGTCAGGCGGACGCAGTCCGGAACCTTGTCGGAACGATTCGGGTAGTCCTTGCAGGCGCAGCTTGCCCCATCCAGCAGCTTGCAGCCGATATGGGTGAAATAGATCTGCCCGGTGTCCTCGTCCTCGAGCTTGTTCAGGCAGCAGCGACCGCAGCCGTCGCACAGGCTTTCCCATTCGGCCGCCGACAGCTGCTCCAACGTCTTGGTTTTCCAGAAGAATCCTTCCTGGCCTGAAGGTCGTTTGGGAGCTGCGGTCATGCGCCTCAACAAAGGTTCGAAAGAGCTACGGCGAAGTCATCTAGAGCGAGCGGCCGTGACGGTGCAAGCAACGCCCTCGGAAGGCCCGTAATGTCCCGGGGTCAATTAGGCCTGTTGTTCAAAATCGCGAGCGTGGCCATTGGTTTATGGGCCCTGCTCGGCTAGAAGGAACAGCAAGTCCCCGAAGGACGCGAACCGGGCGCCTTGGGTTTGCCGCAACATTCCCGCAAGACGTTCCGATGCCGCCCCCGGCCGGGTGCTTGAACGCTTTCGAAGCAAGCCGCAAGGTTCTAGGTGCGCCAGATCATACCACCGCATTGGAAGCAGAGGATCCGGAATTTCTTCCTGGATCTCGATGCACGCATCGATTCCTCGCTGTTCTCCTCGGCCAAGGGCATCCGCGAGCTCTACGAGCGCTACTCCACCTTCATGGACCGGTTCTATGTCGGGCGGTGGAAGCGCTGGGTGTTCATCGAGCCGCTGTCGGAGGCCGCGACCCTCGGCCTCGGCGGCCTGGTCGTGATGCTGACGCTCGCCATCCCCGCCTTCCGCGAGACCGCGGACGAGGACTGGCTCAAGAAGTCCGACCTCGCGGTGACCTTCCTCGACCGCTACGGCAACCCGATCGGCAGCCGCGGTATCAAGCACAACGACTCGATCCCGCTGGAAGATTTCCCGGACGTGCTGATCAAGGCGACGCTGGCGACCGAGGACCGCCGCTTCTACGACCATTTCGGCATCGACATCGCCGGCACCGCGCGTGCCCTCGTCACCAACGCCCAGGCCGGCGGCGTCCGCCAGGGCGGCTCCTCGATCACCCAGCAGCTCGCCAAGAATCTGTTCTTGAGCAACGAGCGCACCATCGAGCGCAAGGTCAACGAAGCCTTCCTCGCGGTCTGGCTGGAATGGCGCCTGACCAAGAACGAGATCCTCAAGCTCTATCTCGACCGCGCCTATATGGGCGGCGGCACCTTCGGCGTCGATGGCGCTGCGCATTTCTACTTCAACAAATCGGCGCGCGACGTGACGCTGGCGGAAGCAGCGATGCTCGCCGGCCTGTTCAAGGCGCCGACGAAATACGCCCCGCACATCAACCTGCCGGCCGCCCGCGCGCGCGCCAACGTCGTGCTCGACAACCTCGTCGATGCCGGCTTCATGACCGAGGGCCAGGTGTTCGGCGCCCGCCGCAACCCGGCCTTCGCGGTCGACCGCCGCGACGAGGCGTCGCCGAACTATTATCTCGACTACGCCTTCGACGAGATGCGCAAGCTGGTCGACACTTTCCCGAAGTCCTACACCGAACGCGTCTTCGTGGTGCGGCTTGCGATCGACACCAATGTGCAGAAGGCCGCCGAAGACGCGATCGAGAACCAGCTGCGCCAGTTCGGCCGCGATTATCATGCGACGCAAGCGGCGACCGTGGTCGCCGATCTCGACGGCGGCATCCGCGCCATGGTCGGCGGTCGCGACTACGGCGCCAGCCAGTTCAACCGCGCCACCGACGCCTATCGCCAGCCCGGCTCCTCGTTCAAGCCTTACGTCTACACCACTGCGCTCCTGAACGGCTTCACGCCGAACTCGATCGTGGTCGACGGCCCGGTCTGCATCGGCAATTGGTGTCCGCAGAACTATGGTCACTCCTATTCCGGCTCGGTGACGCTGACGCAGGCGATCACGCGCTCGATCAACGTGGTGCCCGTAAAACTGTCGATCGCGATCGGCCAGAAGGAGCAGCCGAAGGCGCCGAACCCGGCCAAGATTGGCCGTGCCAAGATCGTCGAAGTCGCGCGCCGCTTCGGTCTCAAGGCGCCGCTGCCCGACACGCCGTCGCTGCCGATCGGCTCGGACGAAGTCACCGTGCTGGAGCACGCCGTCGCCTACGCGACCTTCCCGAACCGCGGCAAGGCGGTGACGCCGCATTCGGTGCTGGAGGTGCGCACCGGCGCAGGCGACCTCGTCTGGCGCTGGGATCGCGACGGGCCGAAGCCGAAGCAGGCCATTCCGCCGAACATCGCCGCCGACATGGCGGGCATGATGAGTCACGTCGTCAGCGAAGGCACCGCGCGCCGCGCCGCACTGGACGGGATTCCGACCGCGGGCAAGACCGGCACCACCAATGCGTATCGCGACGCCTGGTTCGTCGGCTACACCGGCAATTTCACCTGCGCGGTGTGGTACGGCAACGACGACTACTCGCCGACCAACCGCATGACCGGCGGCTCGCTGCCGGCGCAGACCTGGCACGACATCATGGTCGCGGCGCATCAGGGCGTCGAGGTCCGGGAGATCCCCGGCATCGGCATGGGCCAGAAGCTGCCGCCGCAGCAGATCGCCAACGCGCAAGCCAATGCGGCGCCGAAGGTGCTGGAGACCAAGCCCGGTCCACCGCCGGTGCTGACCAAGCGCGGCGCCGACATCCTGGTGCGCGTCGAGAAGCTGCTGGATGATGCGGCCAAGACGGCGAACAAATCGGCGGCCACCGATACCAAGCCGGCCTCGTCGACGAATGCGCTCGCCTTCCCGCAGAATTATGCGGAAGAGAACGCCAACACCTCCGCCCCGCGCAAGAACTGATCGAAACCCGTGCGGCTGATCCTGATCACATTGACGGCCCTTCTGCTCGCCACCGTCGTCGGCGTCGGCGCGACCTGGATGACGACGACGCGCGGCACCGAGATCGGCGCGCTGACCATCGGCCCCTGGACCGCCCGCCCGCGCACCGGCACCGCCGACGTCGATCCCTATTCGCGCGCCACCATCGTGCGCAACGGCGAGCTGCCGATCGGCACCGGCGATGGCGTCGCCTTCACCGCGACCGCCGATGACAAGAAGAAGGCGCTCGACGGCCGCTGTGATGTCGTTGTCTCCGGCGTGACACCGCCGGCGCGGTTCTGGACGCTGACGCTGTACGACCGCAAGGGCCACCTCGTCGCCAATTCGCTTGCCCGCTACGGCTTCACCAGCCAGGAGATCGTGCGCCAGTCCGACGGCACGTTCGAGATCCGCATCGCCTCGCGCTCGCGCGCCGGCAACTGGCTGCCAACCGGCGGCATCGAGCGCTACGCCTTGATGCTCCGCCTCTACGATACCCCGGTCGGCGTTGCCACCCGCACCCAGCGCGATGCGCCGATGCCCACTATCACGACGGTGGGCTGCTCATGATCCGGCTGCTGTTCACCATCGTTGCCGGCATCGTTCTGGGCCTCGTGGTCCATCTCGTCAGCGTGCTGGCGCTGCCGCGGATCGCGACCCAGGATGCCTATTCGCGGCTGACGCCGATGACGACGGTGAACGCCGTCACCCAGCTTCCCCTCGCCGACCCGCAGACCTCACCGATGCCGTTCATGGACCCGGCCTTTGCGCTCGCGATCTGCCGCTACGATCTGTCGGGCGGTCCTATCAAGCTGGCCGTGCCGGTGAGCCAAGCCTACACCTCGGTGTCGTTCTACACCCGCAACGAGATCGCCTATTACGCCATCAACGACCGCTCGGCGGGCCGCAAGGTGATCGAGCTCGACCTGATGACGGAAGCGCAGCACAACGAGCTGCCCGAGGACGAGGAGGTCACCGCGGCCGACCGGCTGATCATCGATTCCCCTGCGACCACCGGCCTGATCGTGATGAAGGCGCTCGCCCCCGAGCCCGGCCTGATGCAGCAGGCGCAGGCGACGCTTCAGGCTGCGACCTGCGCCCCGCAGACCGAGCCGCCCGCCAAGGCCGAAGCGCCGCGCGGCCGGCGTTGAAGCGGGCCGCTTCGGCGGCGCCAAACAAAAAAGTGCGAAAACAACCCCATGCACAGTAGCGGGGCATTGAAATCGTTGGGCTATCCGACCACCCAAAAAACGACGCGGCCTCGCATCAAGAATTCGGAAATTTGACACGTCGGGCAAAACACCGGCATACTGGCATCATCGAGAGTTCGTCACACCCGCGCGGAGCAGTCCGTCGCGGGTGTTTTCATGTCGGAGCAGAGGTTGAACGAGCCGGACCGGACACCGCTTAGCCATACTCGGCAGGTCTTTTCAGACTGCTGACACCGCGCTCATTCCGATGGCCCATGGCGAGCCGACCGCTCCTGACGCGATCGTCGGCATATGGGAAGCGGACGACGGCACCGTAAAGCTCGACATGGCTGTCAGGCGACAGTAGGACGCAATCGCAAATCGATTGCGCCGTTGAAGCAGCAAGCCTCGAGGGCTATCGATCGGCGATGCCTTCAAAACGGGAGGAACGCATGAGCATCATCACCGGCGGCTGTCACTGCGGTGCAATCCGTTATCAGATGGAAGGCGAGATGATCGTGCACGCGCTGTGCCACTGCCGCGATTGCAGGCTTCACGCCGGCGCCCCAGTGGTCGGCTGGACGATGTACGCGGAGGATGCCGTCAAGGTGACCAAGGGCGAGCCCAAGGTGTACCGGTCTTCGGAACATGTGCGGCGGTACTTCTGCGCTGACTGCGGAACCGGCCTGTTCTATGTCAACGCCAGCATGCAGCCCGGGGTCATCGACGTCCAGAGCGCGACCTATGACGATCCCGATTCCGTCCCGCCGACGATGCAGATCCAGGTCGCCGAGCGGCTTCGCTGGATGGAGCATGCGCACGAACTGCCGACGTTCGACCGCTTTCCCCCTCAGCCGTAGCGGCGAGCAATGACGCGCGCCGACAAGATCTCCCGCATCACAGGAATCCGGTCGAAATCCACGGGATCGCGGCAACCACCAGCGTGCCGATCAGCAAGGCCACGATATAGCCGACAATCGGCTTGATGCCTTCGTCGGGGCTGATGCGGCTGATCGCGCATGCGGCGTAAAAGCCGACCCCGAATGGCGGGGCGAACAGGCCGATGCCCATGGCGAGAACGACGACCATCGCATAGTGCACCTCGTGCACGCCGACCTGGCGGGCGATCGGAAACAACAGCGGCCCGAACAGCACGATGGCCGGAATGCCTTCGAGCACGCTGCCGAGAATGACGAACGCCACGATGGTCACACCGAGGAACACTGGCGTTCCGCCCGGCAGCGCAGTCATGAACTTCGCGAGTGATGCGGAGAAGCCTGATTGCGTCAGGGCCCACGCCATCCCGGTCGCGGCGCCGATGATCAGCAGGATCGCGCCGGACAGCGACGCGGTCTCCACTAGCATCGGATAAAGCCGACGCCAGGAGAACTGGCGATAGATCAGGAGCCCGGTGAGCGCCGCGTAGACGATACCGATCGTCGAAACCTCGGTCGCGGTCGCGACGCCCTCGACCACCGCGGCGCGGATGACGAAGGGCAGCGCCATGGCCGGAATTGCGATGACGAAGGCGCGGCCGATCTCTCTCCCCGTCGCGCGCTTCACATGCGACAGGTCCTCGCCGCGGTATCGCCACCAGACGACGGAGCAGAGACCGATCGCCAGCACGATGCCAGGCAGCAGGCCGCCGGTGAACAGCGCCGCGATCGACACGCCGGTGACCGAGCCGATGGTGATCAGCACCAGCGACGGCGGAATGGTCTCTGTCTGCGCTCCGGTTGCCGCAAGAAGCGCGACGAGATCGCCAGGCTTCGCGCCGCGCTTGGTCATCTCGGGAAACAAGACCGGCGCCACTGCCGCCATGTCGGCCGCCTTCGATCCTGAAATGCCCGACACCAGGTACATCGCCCCGACCAGGACATAATGCAGGCCGCCGCGCACGTGGCCGAGCAGGCTGGCGAGAAAGCCGACCATGGCACGTGCCATGCCGGTCATTTCGATCAGCAGGCCGAGGAACACGAAGAGGGGCACCGCTAGCAGGATCAGATGGCTCATGCCTTCGTCCATCCGTCCGATGATGACCACATCAGGCGTGCTCGTCGTCAACGTCAGATAGCCGACGGTGGCGAGGCCAAAGGCGAACGCGATCGGCACCGCCGCCAGCACCATGGCGCCGACGATGACCACGAAGAAGATGAGCAGGTTCAGATTGCCGAGCGGTTTCAGCATTGGCGCCGCGAGCACAAGTGCAGCGATGACGCCGGCGACGAGCGCCACGGCCGCGAGCAAGCTTCGCAGTCCCGCGATGCGAACGAGCCGCAGAACCGCCGCGACCAGCATCAATCCGATGCCGACGGGCAATGCCGCGGCACGCCAGCTGTTGACGATCTCGAGCGCCGGCGTCGTGACGAACACCTCGTCGGCCGCGAATTCGTAAGCCGGATGGATCACCAGCAGCAGGAACGCCAGTGACGCTGCGGCGGCAACGACATCCAGGAACGCGCGCGCATCGGGGCGGAGCATGCCGATGATGGCCGTCATCCGCATGTGCTCGCCGCGCTGAAAGGCGATCACGGATCCCAGCATGGCGAGCCACAGGAACAGGATGCCGGCCAGCTCGTTGGCCCAGATGATCGGGGCGGCCCAGATGATCGGGGCGTGAAACACGTATCGGCCGACGATGCCGGCCGACAGCACGACGATCTCAGCCAGCACCAGGAGTGCGGCCGGGATCGCAACCACATGGCCAAGTAGCTTGTTGGCCCTGACGGACCACAGCCGCACACCAGATTGAGATGCCGCGACAGCGGCACCTTCGTCGATGTCGGACCTATGGTTGACGGCCGTCATGACAGCTTGCCCGCCGCTTTCTCGAGCTGCGCCCAGGCCTCTTCGCCGAACTTGCCCTTCCAATCGGCGTAGAAGCTCGTCTTGGCGAGCGCCTGCCGGAACGCGCCGCGATCGACCTCGATGAACTGCATGCCCTTGGCGGTCAGATCCGCGCGCAGCGAGTCGCTCAGCTTCGCGATGTCGGCGCGCTCGTCCTTGGCCGAACGATCGAACTCGCGCGTCACGATCGCCTGCACGTCTTTCGGCAATTTCGCGAAGGCGCGCTTGTTGCCGAGGATCCAGTAATTGTCCCAGACATGGCCGGTCAGGGAACAGGTCTTTTGCACCTCGTAGAGACGGGCGGTCGCGATGATTGGCAGCGGGTTTTCCTGCCCGTCGACCACCTTGGTCTGGAGCGCCGAGTACACTTCGTTGAAATTGATCGGCGCAGGTCCTGCACCGAGGGCCTGGAACAGCGAGGTCAGATTGGGAGCCGCCGGCACGCGCAACTTGAAATTCTTCAGGTCCTCAGGCGCCCTGATCTCGCGGCCGGACGAGGTGACGTGGCGGAAGCCGTTGTCCCAGGGGCTCGACACCGCCATGATCGGCGTCTTGGCGATTTGTGCGCGGATATAGGCGCCGAGCTCGCCATCCATCGCCTTCCAGACCGCGTCATAGCTCGTGAAGAGAAAGCCGAGATTGACGATGCCTGCGGCCGGGACCAGCGTCGCGAGAATCAGGGACGACAGGTTGAAGAACTCGACGCCGCCGTTGCGCACCTGCGTCAGGAGATCGGTGTCTGAACCGAGCTGGTTGGCCGGAAACAGGTTGATCTCGAGCCGGCCGCCCGTGGCCTCGCGAATGCGGTCGATCGCCTCTTTTGCGCGAACGTTGACCGGATGGGTCGGATCCTGTCCCGTCGCGAGCTTGTAGGTGAACTCCGCCGCCGACGCCGGGCGTGTGAGAACGGCACATAGCGGCACGGCGGCGCCTGCCATCAGCAATCTGCGACGGCTGAGGGTGGTCGGCTTGCGCAAGGTCATCGTTTCCTCCTGTTGAGCATGGATTGAAGTGCGGCGACGGCTTCCGCCACCAGCTGTTGCTGCTGGCCGGCTCTCGATGCGCCGGCATTGGACAGCAGCTCTCGTTCTCCACAGCATTGCCGCGAAGCATGTCGATCTGGTCAGTTACGAAAGGTGGCCGCGGCGTTAGCGCAGCCACTCCTTGATCTGCCGCGTCACTTCCGCGGTCGAGATGCCGTAGCGATCGTGCAGGGTCGGAAGCGCGCCGGCGGCGAGAAATTCGTCGGGGAGCCCAATCTGCCGGAACGTCGGATGCACGCCCGCGCGCATCAGCAGCGCCGCCACGGCCTCGCCAAGGCCGCCGATGACGGTGTGGTTCTCGGCGACGACGACCAGGCGGCCGGGCTTGCCCGCTTCGCGCAGAATCGTTTCGGTGTCGAGCGGCTTGATCGTCGGCACGTGCAGGACAGCCGCATTGACGCGATCGTCCTGGAGGGACTGGGCCGCCTCCAGTGCACGCATGGTCATGATGCCCGAGGAGCTGATCAGAACGTCGGCGCCATCGCGTAGCAGCGCCGCCTTACCGAGCTCGAAACGGTAATTGTACTCGTCGAGCACCAGCGGCACCTGGCCGCGCAACAGGCGCATATAAACGGGCCCTCGATGCGCGGCGATGGCCGGGACGATCTGCTCGATTTCGTGGGCATCGCAGGGATCGATCACCGTCATGTTGGGCATCGCGCGGAATAGCGCGAGGTCCTCGGCGGCCTGATGGCTCGGCCCGTAACCCGAGGTCAGGCCGGGCAGCGCGCAGGCGATCTTCACGTTGCGGTCTTCTTCCGCGATGGTCTGGTGGATGAAGTCGTAGGCGCGGCGCGAGGCGAACACCGCATAGGTGGTGGCGAACGGCATGAAACCTTCGGCGGCGAGACCCGAGGCTGCGCCGAACAGAAGCTGCTCGGCCATGCCCATCTGATAGTAGCGATCCGGAAAGGCCTGCGCGAAGATGTGCAGATCGGTGTATTTGCCGAGATCGGCTGTCATGCCCAAGACGTCTTCGCGGCTGCGGGCAAGCTCGACCAGCGCGTGCCCGAACGGCGCCGGCTTGGTGCGCTGCCCTTCCGCCGCAATCGAGGCGATCATGGCCGACGTCGTCAGCCGCGGCTTCCCGGACGGTGTCGATCCCACGGACTTCATGGCTGCTCTCCCGCGTTCAGCACCGACAGCGCCAGCTGCCATTCATGCGGCTCGACGCGAATGAAGTGGTTCTTCTCGCGCTGCTCCAGGAAAGGAACGCCCTTGCCCATCAACGTGTCGGCGACGATCATGCGGGGCTTTGGCTCGGGATGCGCCATCGCGGCATCGAAGGCACCCACCACCGCGTCGAGATCGTTGCCGTCGACACGCTGCACGAACCAGCCGAACGCCTCGAGCTTGTCGACCAGAGGCTCAAAGCCCAGCATCTGCTTGGATGGACCATCGGCCTGCTGATTGTTGACGTCGACGATCGCGATCAGATTGTTCGAGCTGGTGGTGAGCCGCCGACATGATGGCCTCCCATTTGGAGCCCTCGTCCAGCTCGCCGTCGGAGAACAGCGTGAAGATGCGCGACGTCGACCGCTTGCGCTTCAGCCCGAGCGCCATGCCGACGGCGATGCCAAGACCAAGGCCGAGCGAGCCGCCCGACATCTCCATGCCCGGCGTATAGGACGCCATGCCGGACATCGGCAGTCGGCTCTCGTCGAAACCGTAGGTTTCGAGTTCGGCCTCGGGAATGATCCCGGCCTCGATCAAGGCTGCATAGAGAGCGATCGCATAGTGCCCGTTCGACAGCAGGAAACGGTCGCGGCCTTCCCAGGCGGGATCTTCGGCGCGAAAACGCATGGCGTGAAAATAGGCCACAGCCAAGACGTCGGCGATGTCGAGCGCTTGGGCGATATACCCCTGGCCCTGGACCTCGCCCATCAGCAAGGCGTTGCGGCGAATGTTGCGGGCGCGCTGTGTGAGTGTCGGCGCGTTTGCGAGCGTTGGTGTTGCCATGATCGTCTCTCCCCTGCTCCGCTCAGTGGATCAGCATGCCGCCGTTGACGTCGATGACGGCGCCGGTCACGTAGGCCGAGAGGTCGGAAGCGAGGAAGGTGTAGATGCCGGCGACATCGGCGGCCTCGCCGAGCCGGCCGAGCGGAATGCCCTCGAGGATCTTCGCCCGCATCTCGTCCGTGAGCTTCCCGGCGGTGATATCGGTGCCGATCAGGCCGGGCGTCACGCAATTGACGCGGATGCCGTCGGGCCCGAACTCGCGCGCCATCGCCTTGGCGAGCCCAAGCACGCCGGCCTTTGCCGCCGAATAATGCGGTCCGCCGAAGATGCCGCCGCCGCGTTGAGCCGAGACCGACGACATGCACGCGATCGAACCGCTCCTGCGCTTCTGCATGTGCGGGATCACGGCCTGCGACAGGAACAGGATGCCCTTGAGGTTGACGTCCTGGATGCGGTCCCAATCTTCCGGCTTGATGTCGAGAAGTTTTACGGGCTGGGTCACGCCGGCATTGTTGATGAGGATGTCGATCTGGCCGAATTTGGCGATCACCGCTTCGACCGCCTTGATGCAGGCCTGCTTGTCGGCGACGTTGCAGGCAAAGCCGAGGTGCGGCTCGCCAGCGACCGGTTCGAGGCCGCGCGCTGCGTCTTCCGCGGCCGCACCGTCGATGTCGAGAATGGCGACCCGGGCTCCCTCGGCCGCAAAGCGGCGGGCGGTTGCAAGGCCAATGCCTCGCGGAGAGGCCGCTCCGGTGATGATGGCTGTCTTGCCGCGTAGCAGCATTGTGGTCCTCCCTGAATTGCTGTTGCCAGGCACCCGACGGCGCCGCCGTTCTTGACCCGTTTGATTATGCGGCAGCGCGCCTTCGGACAAACGCGCTGTTGTCTTGCATGGGTGAATTTGGTTCACTTATCGGATGCTGCTGTCGAGTATCCCGATATCGTCGATCCGCGCCTTCGAGGCGGCCGCCCGCACCGGCTCGTTCCGGGACGCGGCGAACGAGCTTCATCTCACTCCGAGCGCGGTCAGCCACGCCATTCGCAAGCTCGAAAGCGCGATGAGCACCGTCCTGTTCGAGCGCAGCGCCCGGGCGGTGCGGCTGACGCCGGCGGGCGAGAACCTGATGCGTCATGCCGGCGCCGCTTTCGACAATCTGCGCCGGGGCATCGAGGAGGTCGCAGGCCGCGGCCCGCAATTGCTGAGGGTGCATTGCGCACCGAGCTTCGCTGCCCAGTGGCTCGCCCCGCGGCTCGCCCGCTTCATGGCCGCCCAGCCCAAGCTCGAGGTTCGGCTCGCTGCCAACACGGAATACGCCCGGTTCAGCAACGACGATTTCGACATCGACATCGTCTACGGCCAGCCGAGGGCCGAAGGGGTCGAGATCATTCCGCTGGGCGAAGAGACCGTGACGCCGCTCTGCACGCCCGAACTCGCGAAGAAAATCCACAAGCCGAAGGACCTGCTCGACCAGGTGCTGATCCGCTCGGACGTCAAGCAGGTGCAGTGGCATCAATGGTTCACGGCCAACGGCCTCGAAGCGCCGGCCATCCACGGCATGCGCTTCGATCGCAGCTTCCTGGCAATCGCGATGGCGTCGAGCGGACTTGGCGTGACGCTGGAATCAACGCGGCTCGCCGAACGCGAGATTGCGACCAAGCTGTTGGTGGCGCCACTTGCCAGACGTTCCACCGACATTCGCTATGTCGGCCATCATCTGGTCTTTCCCCGCGCTGGCCAGCAGCGTCGGGCGATCCGCGCCTTTACCGAGTGGATCACGCGCGAGCTTGCGGCCGGCCGCTCGGCTTGAGCGATAGGCGCGGCCACGATGGCGGCAGTCGTCACGCGCGGCGAGCGATAATCACCAGCTCGGCTCCGCGTCAGCTTTTCGTGCTGGCGGTCTTGTCCAGCGCAGCACGCAAGCCCTCAGCAAGCTTGACGGCATCGTCGTTTGCCCAGAAATGCATGAAGAAGAGTCGCGGCTGCTCGTCCAGCATGTGACTATGCAGCGCCGTCACCTCGATGCCGTGCGTCCGCAGCGCCACGATGACCGGGTTCACCTCGTCGCTGGTGAGGACGAAGTCACCGGTGATGGCCGCCTTGCCGCCGCCGGTCGGCTGGAAGTTGATGGCGATCGCGACGCCCATCGGGCCGACGGGGGTCAGCAGCATGCCGTCTTCCGTGACGGGGTCGCGCCGCTTGACGTTGAACTGGTAAACGCCGCCATTGCCCTGCCCTTTGACGCCGATGATCTGGTCGAGCTTCGCCGTGTCGAGGTCGATGGCAGGCGGATTGCCCGCCGCCGCGACCGTCAGAGGAGTTTTGCTTTCGGCGAGGGCATCGTGGATTGCGGAGGCCAGCTTGACGGGATCGCCATGTCCGGCGACGTGCATGTAGAAGGTCGCCGGGCTCGCGCGCAGGAGATGATTGTGCACGGCGGTGATCTCGATACCGCTCGCGATCATCTTCGCCATCACAGGATTGATCTCGGTCTCGAGGAGCACAAGGTCACCCATGACCATGGCGCCGCCATGCGCAGGCTTGAACGCGAGCCAGCCGCCAAGCGCGAGCGCCGGCTTGATCGTGACTCCGTCCAAAGTCACGGTGAGATCGGTACGAGGGAAGCCGTAACGATGGACATCGTCCGCAACACTGGGCTTGCGGCCCAGCGTCTCGTCGACCTTCTTCCAGTCAACATCCTGCGCATGAGCGCTCGCGATGAAGCAGGCACTGACGCCGATCAGCGCCGAAATCGTCTTTCGCATTGATCTACTCCTTGAGCTTGGTTTCAGGCTCTCGCACCCCCAAGGGTTCACTTCTGTTCCTTGATCTGTCCGCTACTGTCCACGACGAGCCGCACGTCCTTGCCGTTCTTCACGGCCTTTGCGGTCGTGCCTTCTGCAGTCGACTTGATGTCGCTGACCTGCGAATAGCCGGCGGCCTGGAGTTTGGCGACGAACTCCTCCTGTGTCAGCGCATGTGCGCTCGAGAGCCCGCCTGCAGTCGCCAGAAGCAGGACTGCGTGAAAGATCGCTGGTGTACGCATGATCGTTCTCCTGGTGGTATTCCCCGCCCCAGGTGAAGCCCGCTGTGTGACGTCGCTTCCGGACGAAGGCCACGACGCGCAACAAGGTACCAGCACGCGATGCCCTCGCCTATCGCGCGTCGGCGCGGCGCGCCGATCAGTCGGGACAATTTGTGGAATGGCTTGGAGGTCGAAAATGACATGCTGCGTCCCAGGTGAAGATCAGGACGCGATTCTTCAGCATGTCGCCTCGCGGGGGGATCGCAAACCCCCGTCACCGCAAATAGAAACCGTGATGGCAGAGCTGTCAATCCGAGCTTTACCCTCAAATCGCCAGCGCGTGTCACGAAGAGTTCACCGCCGAACGGAACCGCTAACCACCAGCTCGAAACGACCGGAGGATCTCACATACATTGCCCGCGTTGAGGCGTGTCATTCGAGCGGGCTTGCGCGCTCAGCCCTTCGAGACGACCGCGCGGCCGTAAGGAGGCTGCGCTGCGACCGGCGGGTTGGCGGTCTGGGCGGCGAGCTCGCCGATCAGGCGGTCGGCATCGGCGGCCATGCCGTCGGGCGCCTGGATCACCAGCCGCTCCAGCGCCCAGCGGTAGGACGAGACGCGCTGCTCCAGGCACTGCTGCACCCACTGCACGATCAGCGAGTTCTCCTGCATGCGCGCGACCGCGTCATCCCTCTCTCTTGGCGAGAGCGCGGAGACGCGCGCCATGCTGGCATCGCGCTTCCTGTCGAGATCGATGACGCGGATTGCGCTGGCGAAGAACGGCTCGAACCGGGTGATGTCGTTGCGCACGTCCTCGATCAGCTGCGCATAGCGCGAGGAATGCGAGCGGTGCGGCTCGTCGATCAGCGTGCGTCCATACATGGTGCGGTCGAACACGATCTTCTGCCGCCAGGGCGAGGGCAGCGGCTTGTAGTCGCCGAACACGCTCTTCCAGGCCGGGCGCGACAACGGCGGCTCGATCATGGGATAGGCGAGATCGCGAAGCTGGCGCTCCTCGTCGGTGAGCTGGAATTGCGCGGGCTTCAGGCCAACGCTGGAGGTGACCTCCGCCCCTAACCAGCGATGCATGTCGTCGCTGCGCATGTCGGCGCGGGTGCGGCCGAAATCGCCGCCGCTACAGGCGCCGAGCGCAGCGCCAAGCAGCGTGAGCAGGACGGCCGATACGAAAGGCCGGATCTGGCGGATGGTGTCCGGCATTGCAAAAGCCTGAAGTCAGCGGCGGCGACGACGGCGCCCCGGCGCTGTGCCCTGCTCCGGCCCACGATCGCCTCTGGTTTCGTCCGCCTCGCGCTCGATACGGATCACCGGGAGGATCAGAACCGTTCCCGTTTCCGTGCGCGGTGCGGTATCCCCCGACGAGCCTGCCCGGCGAGCGGCCGGAAATTCGATGATCGTCCCCATATCCAGCTCTCTATCAATTGCCGTGCGACCAAACGCGCTTCATGCAACATGCATTCATTAAGATCAGTTATGGTTAACGGGATGTAAACGCGCTTTCCGGACCGTAACCGCACGGAGCGTGCCGCGCCGTCCCGTTGCGGCACGACTCGCCTTAAATTGCCGGGCCGGCTTCACGCCTCATTTTCCTTAACGAGGCTTTAAAGGAACCTGCGATAGGCTCGCGACAAGGATATCTCCCGAGTTGCGTACGCCTCCATGACCAAGTCGCTGTTTCCCGGATTCGATGGGCTGATGACCCTCTCCCGTCGCGAAGGCGTCGACATCCGCCCGACGCTGCTGCGCGTGCTGACCGATCTCTATGTGCAGACGCGCGTCCATAGCGATGACGAACAGCGGCAGTTCGTCGAGCTCGCCACGCGGCTGATCGACCAGGTCGACGATGCGACGCGCGCGGCCGTCAAGGCGCGGCTTGCGGTCTATCCGACGACGCCCGTCCCGATCCTCCAGAAGCTCGGACTGGTCGCCGCCCAGGAAGGCCGCAGGGTTCCGCTGGCGCGCGAGATTCCCACCTCGCCGCCGACACACGCCCCGGCCCGCACGCCCACCGAGGCCGAGCAGCGGCTGGCCTCGAACATGGCGATGCAGCCGAAGGACGCCGCCGAGATCCACGACATGTTCTTCCGCGCCGGCACCTCCGAGCGCGCGCTGATCCTGCACAATCTGGCGCAGACGCCGCTCAAGGCCGCGCCGCGGATTCCGACCGTGCGCGCCAAGCGCGCGATCCAGATCCTGGAGATGGCGGCGATCGCGGGCGACATCGAGAACTTCACCTTCGAGCTCGGCGACAGTCTGATCCTGCCCTCACGCGTCGCGGCTCAGATCGTCGACGATGCCGGCGGCGAGGCGCTCGCGGTCGCCGCACGCGCTCTCGAGATGCCGAGCCCGGTGTTCCAGCGCATCCTCTTGTTCTTCAAGCCGGAGATCGGGACCTCCGTGAACGACGTGTACCGGCTGTCGCGGCTCTATGACCGCCTCGGCGAGCACTCCGCGCTGGTGATGCTGGCGGCCTGGCGCGGCTCGACGCTCGCGGTCACCCGCGCAAAGTACCAGACCGCGCTACATGACGGCGAACGCCAGCGCGCACGTGCCGGTGCGAGCCAGACCCGGCCGGGCGTGCAGCCGGGCACGAGCCCGACGGTGCGCAGGGGCACCGGCGGATCGTCGGATCGCTAGAAGATTTAGATTGGTTTGTCGCTGAGAAGGCGGTGCGCTCCCTCTCCCGCTTGCGGGAGAGCGTCGGGGTGAGGGTGCCTCAACAGAGGGACTCTCCCAGTGGAGAGAGCCCCCACCCGGCGCTTCGCGCCGACCTCCCCGCAAGCGGGAGAGGTTCAAGAGCCTGCGGCCTGATCGTGGCAAACAACGGCTATCGCGCCCGCATCACGCCCGCGCCAGCTCAAGAAAATGCCGGCCCGCGCGGTCCTCGGTCTCGACGATCCAGGCGTCCGGATCGAAGCGGATTTCCTTGGTCAGCCGTTCCTCGATGGTGTGCTCCGGCAGAGGCTGCGGCGCGACCGGCACGAAGAAGCGATCGACCGGACGGCCGTCGTCATAGACCGTCTGCGGCGCCGGCGTATACAGCATCGCATTGCCGTCGAGCAGCGACACCTTCACGAACACCGCGCCCGCCTCCTCGGCGCCGCGGCGGCGCACGGCGCCGAACACGCCCTCGGTCTGACAGCGGCGCAAATAGGCCGCCACCCATATGTTGGATTTCAAACGCATGAGTTCGAACGATAGGCCAGTGCTGCAATCAGCACCAGCCTCCGTGCGGGCGCCAAAATTATTCGACGGGATGGCCGATCGCGGCCGCGAGCTCGCGCAGCAGGCGGTCTGAGACCTGGCCGGTGACCTGCATCTTGTGCTCGCGCTCGAATTTCTGGATCGCGGACTGGGTCTCGCCGCTCATCGTGCCCGTGATCTTCAAATTCCCGTAGCCATATTCGGACAGCGCGCGCTGCACGCCGGCGATACGTCGCGCGGCCGGGCTCTGCACCGGGATCGGCGCCGGCGGACGCAGGGCCGAGGGCGGCGTCGATGTCGTCGCCTTGACCAGATTGGTCATCGGATCGTTCGAGCGCGTCGAGGCGGTCGCCTCGACCGGCCTTTCGGGCGGCTTCTCGGCGGCGCGCTCGGCAGGTTTGGGCTCAGTGCGAAACTCCGTCGCGCGCGGCTCGAGCGGCGACGTCTCGGCACCGACGGGACGCGGACGCGGCAAGGGGTTCGCCAGCGGCACGGACGACGGCGCGGGTAGATTGATCACCGTGCCGAACATCGGCGCGGGATGCCGGCCGGTCTGCAGGAACAGCGCATTGGCAACGATCGCACCGATCGCAGCGACGGCGACGAGGCCGGCCAGCGTATCCTTGGGGCTGTGCAGCAGCACGCGCATGACGAGGTTGCGCTCGGTCTCGACGTCGATGACCGCGGCCTTGGCACCACGACGGCGCGGAGCGGCTTCGCCCTTTGCAGACTTCTTAGGCACTTTTCTTCACCAGCGCAGGTTGGTCTTGAAATTCTTCGTGAAGTTGGTCGTGAGATTGGTCGTGAGATTGATTGTGAGATTCCTGGCGCAGCACCGGCGTCAGCGTCGCGATCTTGCTCTCCGCCGGCTTGGCCTGCGGCGGCGTGTAGACGAGCGGCAGCTTGACGGTGACGGCGGTGCCCTCGCCTAACCTGCTTTGTACCGTCAATTCGCCGAGATGCAACGCTATGAGGCTCTTCACGATCGAAAGTCCGAGGCCGGTGCCTTCGTGACGGCGCTGATAGGTCTTGCCGGCCTGGAAGAACGGCGCGCCGATGCGTTTGAGATCGTCGGGCGCGATGCCGACGCCGGTGTCGCTGATGCGCAGCGCAAGCTGCGAACCCGACACCGCCGCCGTCACGGTGACCTGACCGCCGCGCTCGGTGAACTTGATCGCATTGGCGACGAGGTTGAGCACGATCTGCTTGAAGGCTCTGGGATCGCCGGTCATGACAGGCAGATCCTGCGGCGCATCGGTGATGAGGTCGATGCCGTTCTCCCGCGCCTTCAGCGCCAGCAAATTGCAGCAATGCATCAGCGAGGCGCGCGGCGCGAACGGCTCCGAGGCAATCTCGAAATTGCCCGATTCCATCTTGGACATGTCCAGGATGCCGTTGACGACCGACAGCAGATGCTGGCCGGAATCGTTGATGAGCTGGGCATATTCCTTGCGCTGGGCCGCTCCCAGCATCAAGGTCTGCTCCTGCGCGATCATCTCGGAGAAGCCGATGATGGCATTCAGCGGCGTGCGCAGTTCGTGGCTCATGGTGGCGAGGAAGCGTGTCTTGGCGGCGTCGGCCGCTTCGGCGGCGCTGCGGGCCTGATCGAGCGCCTGCTCGGAAAGCTTGCGGTCGGTGACGTCGCGCATCACGGCGACGACTTCGGCTTCGCCCGTGACGTCACGAGCCCTGTCCTGGTCGAGCGGGCGACAACGCATCTCGACCCAGATGAAGTCGATCTGGCCGCGCTCGGAGCCGGCAGGTTCCCGCCGCAGCCGGAACTCGACGCTGCACACGTCGCCGCGCGCCGCATCCGATAAAGCCGTGAGATAGGCCGGGCGATCGGCGACGTGCACGCGGTCGAACAGGCCGTGGCCAAGCAGTTGCGTGACGGGCATGCCGAGCATGGTCTCCGCCGCCGGCGAGATGAACTGCACCGCGCCGTTGCGCTGATGCCGCGAGATGACGTCGCTCATGTTGCGCGCGAGCAGGCGATAGCGCTCTTCCTCGCGCGACAGCAGCGCAACGCTGGTGCGCGCGAGCGATTCCGCGCCGAAGGCGAGGCCCGCGGCGTAGAGCGTCGCCGAGGCGACGCCGAGCGCCATCAGCACGCCGCGTTCTGTGGCGCTCGGCAGGTCGATCGGCAGCCAGCCGAGCTGGCTGACGAGGATCAGGATCCCGGCACAGGACAGCGCGAGCAGCGAGGCGAAGGCCGCGACGCGGCGCGAGGCCGACAGCGCGGCTTCGAGCGGAACTACGACCAGCCAGATCGCGGCGAAGGATTCGATGCCGCCGGTGGTGGCCGCCACCGCCATGATCAAGCCGGCAAGCGCCAGCGACGACAGCACATGCGCGCCTTCATAGCGGCCGGTGCGCGACAGGAACCAGGACAACAGGATCGGCGCGATCAGCCAGGCGAACGCGGCCACCTCGATCGCGCTCGGCGCGCCGCGCAGGACGAGATAGATCGGGAATGCGGCGAAGGCAGCCAGACTGCCAAGCAGCCGCGGCGCCATAAAGGCACGATGGCGCGCTCGCGTCAGCGCATCGTAACGCGCGGAGGGATGCAGCAGCGCATCGAGACAATCGCGGATGATACTCAAAACGGTCACGGGTCTCGCGCTTCGGCTCAATCGTCTTTAGAAGACGCGCCGGAACGCCTCCTTATCGTTGAGCCACCGTGTCAGAGCGACCTTAAACGAGTGCTAAGGCGGCGCGGCGTGCGGCCGGACACCGCGTCATCGCGGAGCTTTTTAGACGATTTGGCGACGTCTTCGCTGCGGATGGTGAACACGGAGTTTCACACTCCTCGGCATGGTTTCGAATTGGTGGATGCAGGGGGCCAGCAGAATCACGGGCGCGGGCGTCAATCGAAAATTTACGAGACCGTCGATCCCGAAGATTTTTGCGTAAATTTTCCGCGAATTAAGCTCAAGGCAATCACTTGCGATTTATCGAGGCTTGCTAGGTCCGACATCCGCGGAGATCGCCGCGGCGGGATCGAACGTACAGGTCGCAAGATGCGCTTTCTGATCCGCATCACATTCTGGCTCGGGCTGGTGCTGGTGCTGCTGCCGCGGGACAAGACGCCCGAATCGGAGAAGCTGCCGCAGATCGGCGCCGCCGATGCGGTGCAGGCTGCGACCGCAGCCGTCTCCGACGTGACCCAGTTCTGCAAGCGCCAGCCGACGGCCTGCGAGGTCGGTGGACAGGCCGCGACCATCATCGGCCAGCGTGCCCAGGACGGCGCGCGCAAGATCTACCAGATCATCAACGACAAGAAAGAGCAGATCACCAACGAGAAGAACGACAAGACGGACAAGAAGGCGCCCGACCATACCGGCTCGATCGCGCTGGCTGGCGAAGGCGATGCCGTTGCGAGCGAGGCGCCGCGCGACACCCTGACCCAGGACGACCTCGCGCTGGAATGGCGCGGACCTGCGGTCGCAAATTAGCCCCAAACCCTATCGATTTCACGGCTTCGCGTCCCTATATTGGCCTAAAAGGGAACATGGGCCAGCATGACGACGATCGACGAAATCAGGGACAATTTCGAACTTCTCGACGAGTGGGACGACCGCTACCGGTACGTCATTGAGCTCGGCCGCACCCTGGAACCCATGCCGCAGGCAGAGCATTCTGCCGCGAACAAGGTGCAAGGCTGTGTCAGCCAGGTCTGGCTCCAGAAGCTGGTCGAGCGCGGCAATGGCGCGCCGATCCTGAAGTATCGCGGCGACAGTGATGCGCATATCGTGCGCGGGCTGGTTGCGATCGTGTTCGCGCTCTATTCCGGCCGCACGCCGCAGGAGATCCTCGACACCGACGCGATCGCCGTGTTCAACGAGTTCGGCTTTCGCGATCATCTGACGCCGCAGCGTTCCAATGGCCTGCGCTCGATGGTCGAGCGCATCAAGACCGACGCCGAAGAGGCGCTCGCGGAAGCGTCCTGAGAGCTACTTCCGCTTCCGCTGCTGCTGTCCGAGGCCCATCTGCTTCGCCAGCTGCGAGCGTGCCACCGCGTAGTTCGGCGCGACCATGGGATAGTCGGCCGGCAAGCCCCATTTCTCGCGATATTGCTCCGGCGTCATGTTGTACTGAGTGCGCAGGTGGCGCTTCAGCGACTTGAAGCGCTTGCCGTCTTCCAGGCACACCAGATAATCCGGCGCGATAGACTTCTTCAGCGAGACCGCCGGCTTGGCCGGCTCGAGCGGCGCGGTCTCGGTACGACCCGACGAGACCCGCAGCAGCGCGCCATGCACCTGGCTGATCAGGTTCGGAATCTCCGCCGACGGCGTCGGATTGTTGCTGAGATAGGCCGACACGATGCTTGCCGTCAGCTCGATGAAATTCTTGTTCCCCGCATCCGACATGCGCCCGCCCTTTCTCCGCCATCCTTCTCACGGGATTGACGACGCCAGAGTATTCCCTGTCAACAATACGTTCGGCGGAACCACGACAACTGTCGAGGAAGAGCTGATTACTGGCGAACGGCGGCGCTTTACTTTCTGCGCGGCGGCCTCAACCCCGCTGGTCGAGATGTGCGCGGAGCTCGTCGATCGAGGCAAAGCGCATCATGCCCTCCGGCATCTGTGCTTCGATCGAACCGTCGGAATAGAGCGAATAGGCCATGCCATCGACGACGCCGGACTTGAGCACGGTGACGGGCGCCTGATCGGCCGCAGCCGCCGGCTCAGGCGCAGGCGGCGGTTCAGCTGCAGGCGGCGGCGGAGCGGCGTCCGCAAAGGTCGAGGGCGAGCGCGGCGGAGGCCGGCGCGAGGTGACCGGCGGCTCCGGCGGGCGCATGCGCTCCGGCTTCGGCCAGGCGTCCTCGAAACTGGCAGGCGGAACATCCGGGGCGGCGGGCGCTGCTGGTTCCTCATGAGGCGGCGACGGGCCCTCGGTGGCCTTCGCCTCCGCGCGCTCACGCTCCTTGCGCGAAGTCGAGGCGAACAACAGGTTGCGGCGGCGCGGCGCCTCCGGAGCCGCAGGAGGCGTTGGTGCTTCCGGCGCCTCGACGCGCGGACGTTCGCGCGCGGCGGCTTCGCTCTGCCACGGCGGAGGGGCTGCGGCTGGTGGTGGCGCCGGTTCGATCTTCGCAGGCTGGGCAAGCGCCGGCTCGGGCGCAGGCGCGCCAGGCATCGTCAGACCCGGCAGCACGGGCCTGACCCGAACCTCCGATGCGGCTGCTCCGGTGGCCAGCCGGCGGGCGATGCCCTTCAGCTCGAGCAGCAGGAGATGCAGGCCGACCAGTAACATTCCGGTGCAGACGCCGATAGTTCCGGAGATTATGAGGGTGCTGCCGACACTGAATTCCCTGACTGTGTAACCAAACAGGATCGCAAGGAGGCCCGCCAGAACGGCGAAAATCCCCACAATCAACATTGCCAAGGTCATCGAACTTACCCCCGGCCGCGCACCCACACGCGACACTCGTCAAACCACGATACCGTCATACGGTGTTCCACGCCAACGGCCAATTGTGGGCACTGTTCCTAAAGGGAAAGAAATCAGGGACTTATTCACATTCCCTTCAGCTGCGGCTCGCTACTGCTACAGTGCTCCAAGTTTCTGGTTTTGCTGCGTCGCATCAGGAATTTAGCCATAATGCCCAATTACTTGGTAATGGAACTGCGCTATAGGGATTCCGGGAGCAGGCCCGCGCGCACCAGCAGGGCCGAGAGGGGATTCCGGGTCACCAATAGCCATGACATCCATCACGACTTCGGCGATCGACACGCCTCTGCGGCGCTCGGTCGAACGGACTTGCGACGATCTCGCCATGCTGGTGCTGGCCGCGGTCGCCGTCATTGCAGGATTGACCTTCCGCGACTACGGGCTCGGCTGGGACGATTACACCCACGCTGAATATGCCGACCTGTTGCTGCGCATGTTCGGTTCCGGCTTCAGGGACACGGCGGCGCTCTCCTTCGCCAATCTCTACATGTATGGCGGCGGCTTCGACATGGTCGCCGCTCTCCTGCACAAGATCATTCCGCTCGAACTGTTCGAGACGCGACGTCTGGTCGGCGCCATCGTCGGTGTGATTGGGCTTGCGGTGACGTGGCGGCTCGGTCGCCGCATCGGCGGCCCCCTTGCCGGTCTCGCCTCACTCCTGCTGCTTGCGCTCTGCCCGATCTTCTACGGCCACATGTTCATGAACCCGAAGGATGCGCCCTTCGCGGTGGCCATGATCATCCTGATGCTGGGCCTCGTCCGTCTCGCGGAGGAATATCCGCAGCCGTCGCCGCGCACGGTGCTGATCGTCGGCTTGGGTGCCGGCCTTTCGCTGGGCTGCCGCGTTCTCGGCGGTCTCGCACTGGTCTACGCCGTGCTCGGCTTCATGCCGCTGTTCCTGGAGGAGCTGCGCAGCGAGGGCCTGCGCGAATCGATCCGCCGCTTCGCCCATGTCGTCTACGTGCTGCTGCCCGGCCTCGTGCTCGGCTACCTCGTGATGGGGCTGATCTGGCCGTGGTCGATCATGCAGCCCGGCAATCCCTTCGAGGCGCTGACCTACTTCTCGCACTTCTTCGAGAAGCCCTGGAAGGAGATGTTCGACGGCGCGATCGTGTCCGTGCCCGACATGCCCTGGTCCTATCTGCCGACGCTGTTCGCGCTGCAGCTGCCCGAGGTCATGCTGGTGCTGATGACCGGCGCCGTGATTGGCACTTTCGCACTGCTGCCGCGCCGCGAGGTTCCCGCGCGCCGCAAGACCATCCTCTTGATGCTGACGCTGGCCGCGACCCTGCCGCTCGCGATCGCAATGGTGAAGCGGCCGGCGCTGTACAATGGCATCCGCCATTTCGTCTTCGTGATCCCGCCGATGGCGGTGCTCGGCGGCGTCGCGTTTGCCTGGGCCATGGAGCGCCTGCGCGCCAATCACCGCACCTGGCAGCCGGTCGTGCTCGCCACCTTCTGCTTCGGCCTTGCGCTGTCGCTCGCCGAGATGATCCGGCTGCATCCCTATCAATACACCCACTTCAACCACATCGCCGGCACCGTGCGCGGCGCCGACGACCGCTTCATGCTGGACTATTGGGGCCTGGCGCTGAAGCAGGCTTCCGATGAATTGCGCGAGCAGTTGATCGAGCGCCAGGAAGTGCCGCCGGTCAATCGCAAATGGAAGGTCGCGGTGTGCGGTCCGCAGCGTCCGGCCCAGGTCGCGCTCGGACCGGACTTCACCATCGGCTGGGATTCCAATGCGGCCGATTTCGCGATGACGCTGGGCGAGTTCTACTGCAAGGGCCTCACCGCGCCCGTCATGGTCGAGATCAAGCGCGACGACGTGGTGTTCGCCCGCGTCTACGATATCCGCGGCCGCAGCATTTCCAGCCTGCTGTCGATCCCGGCGCCGTAATCATTTTCTCTCGACCGTAGCCCGGATGGAGCGCAAGCGAAATCCGGGATCAGGCGTCCCGCATTGCGCTTCCGCCTTCGCTCTTCGAGCTACGGCGGAAGCTCCATGCAGGCTACGCGCGACAGCCACGCTCCTTGCGCCTTGCCGTCAACCCGGCGCAAGACTACGCTCTCTCCCCGCAACAACGATGTTCGGAGAGATCAGCCATGTCGCCAGCGGAAGCGCGCCTGAAGGAAGTGCCGTCGAACATGACGGAGGCCGAGTGGCAGCAACGGGTCAATCTCGCCGCCTGCTATCGCCTGGTCGCGCTGTACGGCTGGGACGATCTGGTCGACACCCACATCTCCGCGCGCGTGCCCGGCCCCGACCATCACTTCCTCATCAATCCCTACGGGCTGATGTTCGATGAGATCACGGCGTCGAGCCTCGTCAAGGTCGATTTGCACGGCAATCAGCTCTCCGAGAGCGAATACAGCATCAACCCGGCCGGCTTCACCATCCATTCGGCGATCCACGAGGTGCGCGAGGACGCGATCTGCGTGCTGCATCTCCACACGCTCGACGGCACCGCTGTGTCGAGCAGCGCCGAAGGCCTGTTACCGCTGAACCAGACCGCCCAGCTCGTCACCCACGATCTCGCCTATCACGACTATGAAGGCATCGCGCTCGACCACGACGAGCGGCCGCGGCTCCAGAAGGACCTCGGCGACCACAACCACATGCTCCTGCGCAACCATGGCACGCTGACGGTCGGCCGCTCGGTCGCCTCCGCCTTCGAGCGCATGTATCACCTCGAGCGCGCCTGCTCGATGCAGGTGCGCACGCGCGCGCTGGGCACGCCGGTCTATCCGGTCGACGACGTCGCGATCGACAAGAACACCGAGCTGCTGTCAAACCGCGACCGCGCCGAGCTGCGCGCCACCAACCTCGTGTGGCCGCCGCTGCTGCGCAAGCTCGACCGCGAGCTTCCCGGCTACCGCTCTTGAGATTTTCGTGGTTTCGTGTAGGGTAGACGTCAACTACCTCTGCACGTTTTGGAATGAAACGCCGCTCAATTCCGGGCGGCGTTTTTATTTGGGGCGGCGGTCGCAATCACCATCACCGTCACCCTGAGGTGCTCGCCTCTTCGGCGAGCCTCGAAGGGCGACGGCCCGGCTGCATCGGGGCCGTGCATCCTTCGAGGCTTACCGTGAAGCGCGTTGCGCTCCACGGCTCGCACCTCAGGATGACGGAAGGCGCTCTCGTAGGGTGGGCAAAGGCGCATAGCGCCGTGCCCACCATCTCGCAGTTCGCCTCGGAAGTGGTGGGCACGCTGCGCTTTGCCACCCTACGACACCGCCTTTACTTCACCTCCGCCAGCGCGGCGAGAATCCTGGCCCAGGAACGGATGCCCTTCTGGAAGCTGCGGAGGTCGTACTTCTCGTTCGGCGAATGGATGTTGTCATCGTCGAGGCCGAAGCCGACCAGCAGCGAGTCGAGGCCAAGCGTGCGCTTGAAGTCTGCGACGATCGGGATCGAGGCGCCCGAGCCCATCAGCACGGTCTCCTTGCCCCATTCCTCGGTCAGCGCCTTGCTGGCGGCGGCAAGCGGCTTCATGTTCCAGTCGAGCGCGACCGCAGGCGCGGCGGAATGGTCACCGAACTCGACCTTGCAATCGCCGGGAATGCGCGCCGTCACATAGTCGCGGAAAGCCTTGCGGATCTTTGCGGGATCCTGCCCCTCGACCAGACGGAACGAGACCTTGGCCGAGGCATGCGACGGGATCACCGTCTTTGAGCCCTCGCCGATATAGCCGCCCCAGATGCCGTTGACGTCGCAGGTCGGACGCGAGGAGGCCTGCTCGATCAGCAACCGGCCCTTCTCGCCCGCCGGGATCGACAGGCCGATCGGCTTCAAAAACATCTCCGGCGTGAGATTGAGCTTCTTCCACTGCTCGAGGATATCGGGCGGCAGGTCCTTCACGCCGTCATAGAAGCCGGGGATGGTGATGCGGTTGTCGTCATCGAACAGGCCACCGAGAATTTTGGTCAGCACCCGGATCGGGTTCATCGCGCTGCCGCCGAACACGCCGGAATGCAGGTCGCGATTGGCGGCGGTGATCTTAAGCTCCTCATAGAGCAAGCCGCGCAACGACGTCGTGATCGCCGGCGTGTTGCGGTCCCACATGCCGGTGTCGCAGACCAGCACGTAGTCGGCTTTGAACTCGTCCTTGTTGGCCTCGATGAAGGGCACGAAATTCTTCGAGCCAACCTCCTCCTCGCCTTCGATCAGGAAGGTGATGTCGATCGGCAGCGAGCCCGTCACCTTTTTCCAGGCGCGGCAGGCCTCGACGAAGGTCATGACCTGGCCCTTGTCGTCCTCGGCACCGCGCGCGACGATGATCTTGCGGCCATCGGCATGGTCGGTGACGACAGGCTCGAACGGCGGACGGTGCCAGAGATCGAGCGGATCGACCGGCTGTACGTCGTAATGGCCGTAGAACAGCACGTGCGGTCGTCCGCCTGCCCCGGTCTTGCCGACGATGGCGGGATGGCCGGCGGTCGGCCTCACTTCAGTGGCAACACCGAGGCTCGCGATGTCCTTGGCGAGATGCTCGGCCGCTGCCTTGCAATCGGCGGCGAAGGCCGGATCCGCGGAGATCGACTTGATCCGCAACAACGAGAACAGGCGCTCCAGGCTGTTGTCGAAATCCTTGTCGATGTGGTCGAGCACGGATTGAAGCTGCGCATTGGCCATGGTCGTGATCCTGACTTTCGAGTCTCAAGAAATCGGGGGCTCAAGGTGTCTGCGCTTTTAGCGCCGGCGCGGCCTCGGGGCCAGCCGCAACCGGCGGGTGCCGGATGTGCCATGCGAGGCTGCCGGCAAGGATGGCGGTCGCAACGAGATTATTGCCCAGGCCTGGATGACATTGGGAAACCACGGCAGCGACAGCAGCATGAGGATGCCGGCCGCGGCCAAAGCGAGCCAGGTTCCCAGCCGCACATTCGCCCGCGCGTCGAAGGCAGCCCGATGCATCAGCACCGTCATCGGGAAGAACAACCACATGAAATAGTATTGTCGCGCCAGAGGCGAGGCAATCGTCATCAGGCAGAACAGGATGCCGAGCTCCTCGGCATCGGAGCGCGCCGTGCGCCGCGCTTGCCGAGGCATGATCGCGACGAAGCCGAGCCCGAGCAGTGCCGACAGCGCGAGCACGATCCAGTTCGCCGTCCGGTAGTCGACGTCGATGACGTTCATCGTACGCGGCGGCTTGTTGGGATCTTCCAGATTGTAATTGATCGGCCGGCCCAGGCGATGCGTGACGGCAATGAGGGACTGGTTGACCCACGACCAGTTCTGCTCGTCGCGCTGGCCAAAGCCTTTTTCCGAGCTGCTCCCGACCATGGCCTGGTACCAGGTCGCAAGTTCGGCCGCGTTGCGCTCGAAGCCGCGGATCGGCGCCGGCACGACGTAAAGAAGAATGCCGATGAAGGCGACGGTCGCGACCACGGCCTCCCACTTCCGCCGCCAGACGAGATAAGGCAGCACTGCGATCGGAAACACCTTGATGGCGGTCGCGAGCGCGAACATGAAGCCGGCAAGCCAGTGGTGCTGATTCCAGAAGCCGTAGAGCATCATCGCGAGCAGGACGAGGTTCGGCTGGCCGAGGTCGAACATGTCGAACACGAAGGTGACGGTGACGAAGGCGGGCAGCGCTTCCAGCCACGGACCGGCCCTGCGGTCCGATCCGGCCAACACCTGGGAGAACGTACCGGTGCACCACCACGCCACCGCATTCAGGATCGACAGCACGACATAGAGCGGGATCTTGCCGAACCAGCTCGGGAACGCCAGCAGGACCGCCGGCAGCGGTGGATAGATGAACTCGAAATAGTCGCTGATGTCACCGGGATAGAGCGGCCGCCCCTGCAAGACCTGCTGCCCGGCCCAGTACCACAGCCCGTAATCCTTGGTCTTGCCGTGGCCGAAGATCTCGGGAATGAGCACGTCGGCAGTCAGGAGGAGGCAGCAGAACAGGAAAAGCAGGTCGAGCGGCGCACGCAACGACAGGCGTCTCGGCGCATCGGGTTTGGCTAACGGGGTGGCGGAGATCACGGTGGGGTCCAGTCGGCGGCGGACTACCACGTAGCAGACGGACGGATGTTTGGAGAGTCCCTCACCGGAATTTGTGCCGGTGGTGATGGCTCCCCGATGGCCGCTAAACCTTCCGCAGCGTCATGGCCGGACCTGCTGCCTACCGCCGCAGCAATCCGCCGAGCGCGCCGCGAACCAGGGTGCGGCCGATCGAGCCGCCGAACTGGCCGGCGACCGACTTGCCGATATTTGCGGCCATCCCCCCGATCACCTGGTTAGTCACCGATCGCGTCACGTCGCGCGCAATGACCTGGCCGGTCGACAGCCGGCCACGCTTGACGTTGGTGCCAAAGATGGTGCCGACGATCGAGCCGATCTGGCCGAGGACGCCGCCACCGCTTCCGCCTGCCGAACCGTCGGCCGTTGCCGCCGTGCCGGCGAGGCGCTTCTGAAGGATCTCGTAGGCGGACTCGGAATCGACGGCGGTGTCGTATTTGCCCATGACCGGGCTTGCCGCCATGATCGCCTTGCGCTCCTCCGGCGTGATCGGTCCGATCCGGGCCGATGGCGGCCGTATCATCACCCGCTCCACCATCGAAGGGGTGCCATTGCCTTCGAGGAAGGATACCAGCGCCTCGCCCTTGCCGAGCTCCATGATCACCTTGGCGGTGTCGAGCTTCGGGTTGGGCCGGAAGGTCTGGGCTGCGGCGGTGACCGCCTTCTGGTCGCGCGGGGTGAAGGCGCGCAGCGCATGCTGGACCCGGTTGCCCAGTTGCCCGAGCACGCGGTCGGGCACGTCGACCGGGTTCTGCGTCACGAAGTAGACGCCAACGCCCTTGGAGCGGATCAGACGCACCACCTGCTCGATCTTGTCCATCAGCGCTTTGGGCGCGTCGTTGAACAACAGATGCGCCTCGTCGAAGAAGAACACGAGCTTCGGCTTGGGCAAGTCGCCAGCCTCGGGCAGCTCCTCGAACAGCTCCGACAGCATCCACAACAGGAATGTCGCATAAAGTCGCGGGCTCTGAAGCAGCTTGTCGGCGACCAGGATGTTGACCATGCCGCGGCCGTCGCGGTCGGTCTTCATGAAGTCCTTCAGCGTCAGCGCCGGCTCGCCGAAGAATTTGGTGCCACCCTGGTTCTCCAGCACCAGGAGCTGGCGCTGGATGGTGCCGACAGTCGCCTTGGTGACATTGCCGAAGCCCTGGGCGGCCTTGCGGATGACGGCGAACGGATCCTCCTCCGCGTCCGCTGCCTTTTTCCCGCTATCGGGCACGATGGCGTCGAGCAGCGCGCGAAGGTCCTTCATGTCGATCAAGGCAAGACCGTTGTCGTCGGCGACGCGGAAGGCGACGTTGAGCACGCCTTCCTGCACGTCGTTCAGATCGAGCATGCGCGCGAGCAGAAGCGGCCCCATTTCCGTGACGGTCGCCCGCACCGGGTGGCCCTGCTCGCCGAACACGTCCCAGAACACCGTCGAGAACTGGTCGGGCTGGAAGGTCAGCCCCACCTCGGTGGCGCGTTTGACGATGAAATCTTTGGCTTCGCCGACCTCGGAGATGCCGGAGAGGTCGCCCTTGATGTCTGCGGCGAAGACCGGAACACCGGCGCGCGCAAATCCTTCCGCCATCACTTGCAGCGACACCGTCTTGCCGGTTCCGGTTGCACCGGTGACGAGGCCGTGGCGATTGGCGAGTGCCAGCGTCAGCCAGGCCTGCTCGTCTCCCTTGCCGACGAAAATCTTGGCGTCGGTGTCACCGAGCTTGCTGTCCTGTGCGGTCATAATTCTCACTGATCTCTGCAGGTTTCGCGTATCGAAACTCGAATGCATTAGTTCCGTAGTTTAACGCATGTTGTGCGTCGATTAAAACCATTCAACGCGTCCCAAACATGCGACATTGGCGGAAATATCAGCCGAAAGTCGGAATGGAGCGTTCGCACCGCGGTATTTTTTTGCTGATTCCATCTCCGCTCTTGCACCGCTGCAACACTGCTTACGCGTTCGAAGATGAATCGCGGCGAGGCGTGCGTTCATCGCTTGAATTTCACATCGCACCGGCTCAAGATCATTTTCGAAAGCAATACTCCGGCATGTGAACCGGCTGAGGGGCAGGCCATATGGACGAGCTGATCGGACGGCTGGCGACAAACGCCAGCATAGATAGTGCTGTCGCGGAAAAGACCGTCGGCATTATCCTGGGCTTCCTCCGCAGCGAGGGTCCTTCCGATAGCGTTCAGGCTCTGATTGATCAAATCCCCGGAGCAGAAGCCGCGATCGAGGCGTGCAAGAGCGGCGGCGGACTGTCGCGGCTGATGGGCGGCGGCCTGATGGCCGTCGGCTCGCGCCTGATGGGCCTTGGACTGGGCATGTCGGAGATTCAAAACGTCGCCCGTGAACTTTTCCGCTTCGGCCGAGACAAAATCGGAGCGGATCAGATGGGCAAGATCATCGCGGGGACGCCGGGCCTCAGCCAGTTCGCCTGAAGCCACGCATTTCATATTCGAGTATCATGACATATCCGATCTCCGAGATTGACGGCCTGTCGGCCTTTGCCGCCAACAAATTGAAGGCGCAAGGAATCCGCACCACCGACGCGCTGCTCGAAGCCGCCTCCACCGTGAAGGGCCGCAAGGCACTGTCCGCCAAGACCGGCATCAGCGAGCAGCTGCTGTTGGAATGGGCCAACGTCTCGGACTACATGCGCATCCCCGGCATGGGCCGGGCCAAGGTCGGCCTCGTTCGCGCCGCCGGCGTCACCACCGTACGCGAGCTTGCTTATCGTAATCCGGCAAGGCTCGCCCAGAGCATGCGGGACGCCAACGAGAAGAAGAAGCTCCTCCGCATCCTGCCTTCCGAGAAGTCGGTCGGCGACATCATCGCCAAAGCGAAGAAGCTGCCGCCGAAGATCACGTATTAGGGCGGCGTCTCTCTTAGCATACGGCTAGCCGCGTTAGCTCTCGGCGCCGTTTGCTGACGGGCATCACTGCATCCCCCAAACTCCGTCGTCATACCCCGCGAAGGCGGGGTATCCAGTACGCCGCGGCTGCTCCGTATCACGGGCTCGCCTCTGGAATACTGGATTGCCCGCCTTCGCGGGCAATGACAGCGAGGGTGTTGGCACCCCGCGGGCATGTCGGCCCCCCTTCCGTCTTGACTCCCCCTCCCCGACCGCTAAAGCCACCCGCATGAGTGCCTCGCCCTCTCCATCCGTCCCGCCGGCCGGCTCGGCCAGGGCCGACGTGCTGCGGACGCTGCTGGAACGATCGATTCCGGCGGTGATGGGGGTGCTCAACGTCACCCCGGATTCCTTCTCCGATGGCGGCGAGTTCATCGCGCCCGAGCAGGCCTTCGCGCGAGCCCGGGCGATGATCGCTGATGGCGTCGACATCATCGATATTGGCGCCGAGTCCACCCGGCCCTACAAGGGCGCCCAGCCGGTCACGGCGGAATACGAACTCGCCCGGCTGAAGCCGGTGCTGGCTGGTGTCGTGGCGCTTGGGGCGCCCGTCTCGATCGACAGCATGAAGGCGGAGGTGGTGGCCTTCGCGCTCGACCAGGGCGCGGCCATCGTCGACGATGTCTGGGGTCTGCAACGCGACGCCGCCATGGCACCGCTGGTCGCTGTGAAAGGCGTTCCGGTCATCGTCATGCATAACCGCGACAATGCCGACCCCACCATCGACATCGTCACGGACATGAAGACCTTCTTCCTGCGCTCGCTGGATATTGCGGCCAAGGCCGGCATCGCGCGGGAAAAGATCGTGCTCGATCCCGGCATCGGTTTCGGCAAGACGGCCGAGCAGAGCATGATCGCGCTGGCGCGGCTGCGTGAACTCGACATGTTCGGCCTGCCAATCCTGGTCGGTGCCTCGCGCAAGCGCTTCATCGCTTCGGTGTCGCCGTCGGAGCCGAAAGAGCGGCTCGCCGGCTCGATCGCCGCGCACCTCATCGCCGCGCAGCGCGGCGCCAAGATCATCCGGACCCATGACGTCGCCGAAACCTTGCAGGCCCTGCGGGTGGCGCACGCAATCGAGAGCAAGCCATGACCGATACGATCTTCGTGACCGGCCTGTCGATCCATGCCCGCCACGGCGTCATGGATCACGAAACCGAAGTCGGCCAGCGCTTCGTCATCGATCTCGAACTCTATACCGATCTGTCGGAGCCTTCGCGTAGCGACCGGCTCGCCGACACCGTGTCCTACGCCGAGGTCGTGGCGACCACGACGGCAGCGTTCAAGAACACTAATTACAAGCTCCTGGAGCGCGCGGCCGGCGCGGTCGCCGATGCCATCCTGTCGCATTTCCCGCGCATCCGCGCCGTGAAGATCACCGTGCACAAGCCGCATGCGCCGATCGCCGCGATCTTCGATGACGTCGGCATCATGCTGACGCGCTCGCGGCATCCATAAGATGGCAAGCGTGCTGATCGCACTCGGCGGCAATGTCGGCGATGTCCGCGCGACATTCGGCAAGGCGATCGCCCATATCTGCGGCATGGCGCAAGCCGCGCTGATCGCGCGCTCGTCGGATTATGCGACCCCGCCGTGGGGCGACGAGGACCAGGACCCCTTCATCAATGCCTGCATCGAGATCGAGACCAGCCTCGATCCGCATGCACTGCTGTTCGTGCTGCAGAAGGTCGAGCAGAAATTCGGCCGCACACGCGACAAGGAGCGGCGCTGGGGCCCGCGCACGCTCGATCTCGACATGATCGCCTATGACGATGTGAGCTTGCAGAAACCCGATCTGACCCTGCCGCATCCGCGCCTGTTCGAGCGCGCCTTCGTGCTGGTGCCGCTGGCCGAAATCGCGCCCGACCGCGTGATATCAGGCATTCGTGTGCGTGACGGGCTCGCCAGCGTCTCGACGCAAGGCATTGAGCGGCTTCCGGATACCGGTTAACCAAAAACAACCGTTTGCAGGGACGGTCCGCCGTGGCAATTTCGCCTGCGAATAACAAGATTGTCGGGAGCCCTGGGCCGTATGACCTCCGTGACTGACGACCTGCCGCTGGCGGCGGAATTCCCCAAGGCCACGATCGAAGACTGGCGCAAGCTGGTCGACGGCGTGCTGAAAGGCGCGCCGTTCGAGAAGCTGGTCGGCAAGACCTATGATGGCCTGAAGATCGAACCGCTCTACCCGCGCGCCAAGGGCGTTGCGCCAGTGGCGGGCCGGCCGCTGGCTGCGCCCTGGCAGATCATGCAGCGGGTCGACCATCCCGATGCGGCCGCCGCGAACGCGCAGGCGCTGACCGATCTCGAGAATGGTGCGACGGGGCTCGCGCTGGTGTTCGCCGGCGGCAGCGGCGCCCACGGTTTCGGCCTGGAACCGTCGGCCGATGCAGTCGCAAAAGTCTTGAAGGACATCCATCTCGATGCCGGCATCGGCCTCGAGCTCCAGATCGGGCCGCAATCGCGGATGGCCTCGATCCATGTCGCGGAATATGTGAAGAGCGCTGGCCTCGATCCTGCCGCCTGCAACATCCGCTTCGGGCTCGATCCGCTCGCGGCTAGCGCTGTGTGGGGTCACAGCCCTTATACGTGGGAGGAAATTGTTCCCGCCGTCGCCGGCGCCATCAAGGGCCTGGCGGCGCTCGGCTTCAAGGGGCCGTTCGCGTCGGCCGACGGGCGCGTGATCCACGATGCCGGCGGCTCGGAGGTGCAGGAGCTCGCCTTCGTGCTCGCCTGCGGCGTTGCCTATCTGCGCGCGATCGAAGGCGCCGGCATTGCGCTGGGGCAGGCGCAGGGCATGGTCTATGCGCGGCTTTCCGCCGATGCCGACCAGTTCCTGACCATGGCCAAATTCCGCGCGCTGCGGCTGCTCTGGGCGCGCATCGAGACGGCGTGCGGACTCACGCCAAAACCGCTGTTCATCGCCGCCGATACGGCCTGGCGCATGCTGACGCAGCGCGACCCTTACGTGAACATGCTGCGCGCGACCATCGCGACCTTTGCGGCGGGGCTTGCCGGCGCCAATGCGATCACCGTGCTGCCGCACACGCTGGCGCTCGGGCTACCCGATCCGTTCGCGCGGCGCGTGGCGCGCAACACGCAGCTTTTGCTGCTGGAAGAGAGCAACCTCGCCAAAGTCAGCGATCCCGCCGCCGGCGCCGGCGGCATCGAGACGCTGACGGCGCAGCTCTGCGACGCCGCCTGGGCGCTGTTCCAGGAGAGCGAGAAAGCCGGCAGCGCCTTCGCAGCGCTTCAGCAGGGTCTGTTCCAGGGCAAGGTCGCGGCGGCACGAAAAGCGCGCGACGCCAACATCGCAAAGCGCCGCGACGTGCTGACCGGCGCCAGCGAGTTCCAAACCTGCACGAGAGCGAGACGCTCGTGCTGAAGGCGACGCCGGTCGCGCTTCCGCGTTACGGTGAGCAAAAATACGAATTCGAGTCGCTGCCACCGATCCGGCTTGCGGAACCGTTCGAAGCGTTGCGCGACAAGTCGGATGCCGCGTTGAAGGCACGTGGCGCGCGGCCAAAAGTGTTCCTGGCCAATCTCGGCACGCCCGCCGATTTCACGGCACGGGCGACCTTTGCCAAGAGCTTCTTCGAAGCCGGCGGCATCCAGGCCGTCGACAGCGAGGGCTTTGCCGATCCGGCCAAGCTCGCGGCCGCTTTCAAGGCCTCCGGCGCCGAACTCGCCTGCCTTTGTTCCAGCGACAAGGTCTATGCGGAACATGCCGAAGCCGCTGCACGGGCCCTGCAAACGACCGGCGCGCGGCATATCTATCTGGCAGGCCGCCCGACCAATGCCGAGGCGGCGCTGCGCGCGGCCGGCGTCACCGGTTTCGTCTTCGCCGGCGGCGATGCACTTGCGACGCTGCAAGACGCCTATCGACGGATGGAACAGGCATGACCGAAACCAGCAAACCCGTTCTCACCGGTGGCTGCCAATGCGGCGCCGTGCGCTTTGGAGTCATGACGGCGCCGACCAGGATCTCGATCTGCCACTGCCGGATGTGCCAGAAGGCGGCTGGCGCGCCATTCGCCTCTTTCGCCGACATCAACAAGACGGACTTTGCCTGGACCAAGGGGCAACCCTCATTCTTCCGATCCTCTTCGATCGCCCAGCGCGGCTTTTGCGCCGCCTGCGGCACGCCGCTGAGCTTTGGCCGCATCGACGGCGATCGGATCGAGATCATGACCGGCGCTTTCGACCATCCCGACCGGGTGATACCGACGCGGCAGTTCGGTACCGAGTCCCGTCTCGGCTGGGTGGTCGGCATCGCCAACCTGCCGAGCCAGACCACGCAACAGAATTACGGGCCGGAGAAGATGGCGACCATCGTCAGCCATCAGCATCCGGATCATGATTGAGCGTCTATCATATGGTTGAGACCATGAGCCGCATTCCCAATTTCGCCGATGTCGCCTTCGCGCGCACAACCACCGCCGCGCCGACCGGCAGCGCCGAGCCGTGGCTGACGCCCGAGGGCATTCTGGTGCAGCCCGCTTATGGCGAGGCAGATGTCGCCGGGCTCGATTTCCTCGAGACTTATCCCGGCATCGCGCCCTATCTGCGTGGTCCCTACCCCACCATGTATGTCAACCAGCCCTGGACCGTCAGGCAATATGCCGGCTTCTCCACGGCGGAGGATTCCAACGCGTTCTACCGCCGCAACCTCGCGGCGGGACAGAAAGGCCTCTCGGTCGCCTTCGACCTCGCCACCCATCGCGGCTATGACAGCGACCATCCGCGCGTTGGCGGCGACGTCGGCATGGCCGGTGTTGCCATCGATTCCATCTACGACATGCGCACGCTGTTCGCAGGGATTCCGCTCGACCAGATGAGCGTGTCCATGACCATGAACGGCGCGGTGCTGCCGATCCTCGCGCTCTATGTCGCGGCTGCCGAGGAACAGGGCGTGCCGCCGGAAAAACTCTCAGGGACGATTCAGAACGACATTCTGAAAGAGTTCATGGTGCGCAACACCTACATCTATCCGCCTGCGCCTTCGATGCGGATCATCTCGGACATCTTCGCCTACACCTCCACGAGGATGCCGAAGTACAATTCGATCTCGATCTCCGGCTATCACATGCAGGAGGCCGGTGCGACGCAGGATCTCGAGCTCGCCTATACGCTCGCCGACGGCGTCGAATATCTGCGCGCCGGCCTTGCCGCCGGCCTCGACGTCGACCGTTTCGCGCCGCGCCTGTCGTTCTTCTGGGCGATTGGCATGAACTTCTTCATGGAAGTCGCCAAGCTGCGCGCCGCGCGCCTGCTCTGGGCGAAGCTGCTGAAGCCGTTCAACCCGAAAGACCCGCGCTCGCTGTCGCTGCGCACGCACAGCCAGACCTCGGGCTGGTCGCTGACGGCGCAGGACGTCTTCAACAACGTGATGCGCACCACCGTCGAGGCGATGGCGGCCACCCAAGGCCACACCCAGTCGCTGCACACCAATGCGCTCGACGAGGCCTTGGCGCTGCCGACCGATTTCTCGGCGCGTATCGCCCGCAACACCCAGCTTTTCCTCCAGCAAGAGAGCGGCACCACCCGCATCATCGATCCCTGGGGCGGTTCGTATTATGTCGAGCGGCTGACGCGCGACCTCGCGGCGAAGGCCTGGAGCCATATCCAGGAGGTCGAGGAGCTCGGCGGCATGGCCAAGGCCATCGAGGCCGGCGTGCCCAAGCTGCGCATCGAGGAAGCCTCGGCCAAGACGCAGGCCCGCATCGATGCCGGCAAGCAGGCGGTGATCGGCGTCAACAAGTACAAGCCGACCGACGAAGCTCCCATCGACATCCTCAAGGTCGACAACACCAATGTCCGCCGCTTGCAGATCGACAAGCTGACGCGGCTGAAATCCGAGCGCAATCAGAAGGACGTCGATGCCGCCCTCGCCGCGCTGACGCGCTCGGCCGGCGAAGGCAACGGCAATCTGCTCGCGCTCGCCATCGACGCGGCACGGGCCAAGGCGACCGTCGGCGAGATTTCGGAGGCGATGGAGAAGGTGTTCGGCCGGCACCGCGCCGAGATCAAGTCCATCACCGGCGTCTACAAGCGGGAGGCGTCCAGCATGGGTAACCAGGTCGAGAAGGTTCAGGCGCTGATCGACGCCTTCGAGGAGGCGGAGGGCCGCCGCCCGCGCATCCTGGTCGCCAAGATCGGCCAGGACGGCCACGACCGCGGCCAGAAGGTGATTGCGTCTGCCTTCGCCGACATCGGCTTCGACGTCGACATCGGACCGCTGTTCGCCACGGCGGATGAAGCCGCGCGGCAAGCGGTCGAGAACGACGTCCATATCCTCGGCGTCTCCTCACTCGCCGCCGCCCATCTCACCGCCGTGCCCGCGCTGAAGGCGGCGCTGAAGAAGCAGGGCCGCGACGACATCATGATTATCGTCGGCGGCGTGGTGCCGCCGCAGGATTACGATGCGCTCTATGCCGCCGGCGCCGAAGCCATCTTCCCGCCCGGCACCGTGATCGCGGACGCAGCCGAGGAGCTGATCCGCAAGCTGAACGCCCGGCTCGGGCATAGCGAGGCGGCGGAGTAACCGACGCCGCCGATCTTCCGACAAGAAGGATTTTGCGTGATGTTTCCCGCGCCAACGTTCATGCGCGCGCTGGCTGCGGCCGCGGTTTGCGGCGCGCTGGTCGGTCTGGCAAACGCAGCCGAACCCAATCCCGACGCCGTCATCAAGACCAAGAGCATCGAGGCGCAAATCTTCCTCGACGATAAGGTCAAGGCAGATGCAGCGCTGGCGGCCGATTGCCTTGCTGAAGGCAGGAAATGGCTCGACAAGAACGCGGCCGAAGCTGCCGCCTCGCGCAAGGAGTATCCGCAGTTCTTCAAGGACGGCGGCTGGGATTTCGAGCGCAGATACACGATCCGCTCGGTGATTGCCGATCGCTACGTCAGCGTCCTGCGCAACGACTACATGGACACGCACGGCGCCCATCCGAACTCGGACGTAAACACGATCCTGTGGGACAAGACCGAGAACAAGCGCATCTCGATCCGCCCGTTCTTCGCCGAGACCGTCGACAACGGGGCGACTATGAAAGCGATGGTGAAGGCCGTGCTCGTCTCACTGAGAGCCGAAAAGAAGAAGCGCGACGCCAGCGAGACAGCGACCGACGAGTGGTTCAAGGGCGTCGCGCCGAACCTGCTCAGGATCGGCGCAGTGACGCTCGCGCCCTCAGCCGAAGCGGGCAAGAGCTCCGGCCTCACCTTCCATTACCCGCCCTACGCCGTCGGCCCCTACGCCGAGGGCGAATATGTCGCGTTCGTGCCGTGGGAGGCGCTGAAGCCCTACCTGACCGCGGAAGGCACCCGCATCTTCGGCGGCGCACGGCCGAAGGGCGACGCGGACGCGCAGTGAGCGCTCGCTAACGCGATCGCGGACTGACGCGAGCCAATGTCCGCGCAAGTCGAGTCCGTCCAATCGGGAATCCAGGAGCCAAACAGCGCTTGCCAGCGATCGGCGTCCGCAGGTTCCGTATCGAGGGCGACCGACCATTCGATGAGGGTGCGGTCACCTTCGATGATCGGGCGCAGATGCATGGTGCCCTGGTAGCGCGTCGGCGCTGGCGCTTGGCTCCCCGCTTGGCTCCCGTCATCTTGCGGATACGGCAGCGCTTCGAGACCGGCATAGGTCAGGCTGTGCTGCCGGTCCGAGTGATCGACCAGGCGCTGGCGGATCCAGTTTCCGAGATAGCAGAAGCGCCTGATGGCGCCGACTTCGTCGCCGCGCTTGTCGTCTTCGATCACGCTCTCGCTCACCCCGTCGATGTAAGCGGGATAGTTGTTGAAATCGCGGATGAGCGACCAGACTTCGTCCAGCGGGTGGTCCAGCACGGCGCTGTAATAGGCTTGGGTCATGGCTTGCCTTCTTTCGTTACGCGCTGAGGTTGGCGACTTGCGCGGGCAAAACCCACCCGATTTCCGACTGGCCTTTCCGGTGGGCCTCCAGCTTTCACACAACAGTACGATCCCATTGGTAGCGCTACCTTGCAGCGGCGCCGCAAAGCCGACTAGAATGCCGCCGTTGACAAGAGCGCCCGACGTCACGGGCGCCGCTGGGAGGCATTCAATGTCCAAGATTTCGCGCCGCACCTTTGCGGCTTCATCCGCCGCCGTTGCGGCATCCGCCGCTTTCGGGTTCAAGCCCGCACGCGCGCAAACCTATCCGGCGCGGCCGGTCACCGTGATCGTGCCCTGGGGCGCCGGCGGTGGCACCGACGCGACTGCGCGCATCGTCGCGGCGCTGCTGGAGAAAGATCTCGGCCAGCCCTTCAACGTGGTCAACCGCACCGGTGGCTCCGGCGTCGTCGGCCACAGTGCGATCGCAACCGCGCAGCCCGACGGCTACACCATCGGCATGCTCACGGTCGAAATCTCGATGATGCACTGGCAGGGCCTCACCGACCTGACGCCGAAGAGCTACACGCCGCTGGCGCTGATGAACGAGGATCCGCCCGGCATTCAGGTCTCCTCCTCCTCGCCGTACAAGACGGTCAAGGAGCTCGCCGAGGCGATCAAGGCGGCGCCCCCGGGCAAGTTCAAGGCTTCGGGCACCGGCCAGGGCGGCATCTGGCATCTGGCGCTGGTCGGCTGGATGCAGGCGATGGGCCTACCCGCCAACCAGGTCGCCTGGGTGCCCTCGAACGGCGCGGCGCCAGCCATGCAGGATCTCGCCGCCGGCGGCCTCGACCTCACCACCTGCTCGGTGCCGGAAGCGCGCGCCATTATCGAGGCCGGCAAGGCCAGGAGCCTCGCCATCATGGCACCGGCGCGCAATCCGATCTTCAAGGACGTGCCGACGCTGAAGGAGGCGATGGGCATCGATTACGCGACCGGCGCCTGGCGCGGCATCGGCGCACCCAAGAACCTGCCGCCGGAGATCGCAACGAAGCTCACCGCGGCCCTGAAGAAGGTCTACGACTCCGCCGAGTTCAAGGACTTCATGAGCAATCGCGGCTTTGGCACTGTGTGGGGCGATGGCGCCCATTTCGCCGGCTTCATGGACAAGGGCGATGCCCAGATGGGCGAGGCGATGAAGGCGGCCGGCCTGAGCAAGGCGTGACCTGGTACTGCAACGCTCTGATCGCCTCTCCCCGCCTGCGGGGAGAGGCCGGAATTCGCGCAAGGCGCGGATTCCGGGTGAGGGGGACTCTCCACGAATCCAACTCTCACCGTCCTCGCGGAGAACCCCCTCACCCCAACCCTCTCCCCGCGCGCGGGGAGCGGGAGAACACTCTTTGTCAGGACTTCCCCATGCGTCTTCCCAACTCCGTCACGGGATCGTTTCTCGTCACACTCGGCGCAGCCGCCGCCTATGGCGGTTGGATCTTGCCGCCGGTGCCGGGGCAGCCGGTCGGCCCCAACGTGTTTCCGCTGGTGATCGGGACGGGGCTCGCGCTATGCGGGCTCGCGATCGTGTTCGGCATCGGCCATTCCTTCGAGGAGGAGGAAGAGCTCATCCCGTTCGAGGACGGCCAGGCAGCTAGCCCGCCGCCGCAGGGCAAGCTCTACGGCCTGCGCGCGCTGCTGCCGCCGGCGCTGCTGCTGTTCTACGTCTTTGCCGCCGACCGGCTCGGCTTCATCATCACCGCGGCGATCATGGTCTACGTGACGTCGACCGCGTTAGGGGCGAAGTGGAAGCTGGCGCTGCCGCTCGCGGCGCTCTCGCCGTTCGCCATTCACCTCATCTTCGGCAAGCTGCTCCGCGTGCCGCTGCCTGCCGGCCTGCTGCCAACGCCCTGGTAATCCCATGCTGAAAACCCTGATTGATGCGTTCGCACTGATCTCCACCTGGGAGGTCATCATCGCGATGTTCGCGGCCTCCGTGTACGGGCTCGTGATCGGCTCGCTGCCGGGCTTGTCGGCGACGATGGCGACCGCCCTGCTCGTCCCCGTCACCTTCTACCTGTCGCCGATCGCGGCGATCGCGACCATCGTCGCGGCCTCCTCGATGGCGATCTTCTCCGGTGACATTCCGGGCGCGCTGCTGCGCATTCCCGGCACGCCGGCTTCCGCCGCCTATGCCGACGAAGCCTATGCCATGACCCGCAAGGGCCAGGCCGAGCTTGCGCTCGGAGCCGGCGTCTGGTTCTCCGCGGTCGGCGGCATTGCCGGGGTGCTGTCGTTGATGATCCTGGCGCCGCCGCTGGCCGAGATCGCGCTGTCGTTCTCGACCTTCGAATATTTCTGGCTGGCGCTGCTCGGCCTGATGTGCGCCACCTTGGTCGCGCGCTCCTCGCCGGTGAAGGCGATCGCGGGCATGTTCATCGGCCTCTTGGTCTCCTGTATCGGCATCGAGAACCCCGGCGGCGTGCCGCGCTTCACCTTCGGCATCACCGACCTGTTCGGCGGCATCGAGCCGATCCCGGCGCTGGTCGGCGTGTTCGCAGTGGCGCAGGTGATGCGCGCGATGCTGACGCCCGAGCCGCCACCGCTGCCGCGGCGTAAATTCGGGAGCATCATGGCCGGCCAGTGGAAGCTGACGAAGCTTTATCACTGGCAGATGACGCGCGGGAACATCGTCGGCATCATCATCGGCGTGCTGCCCGGCGCCGGCGCCGACATGGCCGCCTGGGTCTCCTACGCGATGTCGAAGCGGTTCTCCAAGGAGCCGGAAAAGTTCGGCACCGGTCATGTCGAAGGCCTGGTCGAGGCCGGCGCCAGCAACAATGCCAGCATCGCCTCCGGCTGGGTGCCTTCGCTGCTGTTCGGCATCCCCGGCGACACCATCGCCGCGATCGCGATCGGCGTGCTCTACATGAAGGGCCTCGATCCGGGCCCGACGCTGTTCACCGAGAAGGCGTCCAGCATGTATGCGATCTATCTGATGTTCATCATCGCGAACATTTTGATGATCCCGCTCGGCATCGCCATGATCCGCGTTGCCGCCTACATCCTGCTGGCGCCGCGCTCCACAGTGATGCCGATCATCATGCTGTGCTGCGCGGTCGGCTCGTTCGCGATCGGCAATAACATGTTCGGCGTCGTCACCGTCGCCGCCTTCGGCGTGATCGGCTATGTGATGGAGGCCAACGGCTACCCCGTCGCAGCCATGGTGCTCGGCATCGTCATGGGCACCATGGTCGAGCAGGCTTTCGTCACGTCGTTGATCAAGTCGGACGGAAGCATCCTGCCGTTCTTCGAGCGCCCGGTCGCGGCGATCCTTGCCGCGATGGCGATCGGCGCCCTGCTGTGGCCCGTGATGGTGTGGATCTGGCGCAAGATGAAACCGCTCCAGACGGCCGCGGCAACATCCCGGTGATTCCAGGCGAGCGGCGCCCTCGTCTGCCCATCGAGACGCCCCTAAGTCCGGCGCTGGGCCGCTTGGCGGCTTTGTGCTAGTATCCAGCCATGATCGAGGTCGCCGACATTCCGCTTCAGACAATTATTCTGAAGCTCAAGGAGATCGCTCCCGCCTTGAGGGCTGCGGGCGTGAAACGGCTATACATCTTCGGATCACGTGCCCGCGGTGATGCGCGGCCCGACAGCGACCTGGATGTTCTCGTCGAAACGACCTCGCGCGAGGAACCACCACGGTTCGATTTCTTCAAAGTCCTGCATCTGATAGAAGATGAGGTGGGCCTCACGACGCAAATTTCATTGCGAAACCTGCTGAAGCCCCGCATCGCCGAGCGGATCGCGGATGACCTGGTCGAGGTATTCTAGATGCCGCCGACCGCGGAAGACCGGTTGCGAGACATTCTCGAAGCCATCGTCGAGATCGAGGCATTGCTGGCAGGCTACAACCTCGACCTCTTCACTGCAGACAAGACGCGCCGCATGGCGACAGAACGCTATCTCGAAGTCATATGTGAAGCTGCCCGGCGCTTGACTGACGATATCAAGAAAGACGCGCCAGAGATCGACTGGCAGAGAATGGTCGATTTCGGCAACCACTTGCGCCACGCGTACCATGCAACAGACGTAGGGATTGTGTGGGACATCGTTCAAGATCATCTTCCGCCGTTGAAATCTTTCGTTGAACGGTGCATTCGGGCATCCAGCTGATGATGCATCCACCCGCTCGCCTGCAACGATGACCAGCCCCAAGACGTTCGACATCAAATCCCTCGCCCGCGACCTCCGCGCCGGCAGCCGCGCGGCGCTGGCGCGGGCCATCACGCTGGTGGAGAGCCGGCGCGGTGACCATCAGGCGCTGGCGCGCCAGCTGGTGCAGATGCTGCTGCCCGACACCGGCAAGGCATTTCGCGTCGGCATCACCGGCTCGCCCGGCGTCGGCAAATCAACCACGATCGACGTGCTCGGGACGTATCTGATCGAACAGGGCCACAAGGTCGCCGTGCTCGCGGTCGATCCGTCCTCGGCGCGCAGCGGCGGCTCGATCCTCGGCGACAAGACGCGGATGGCGCGGCTGGCGGCCTCCACTGATGCCTTCATCCGCCCCTCGCCGTCCTCGGGCACGCTCGGTGGCGTTGCGGCCAAGACGCGCGAGGCGATGCTGCTCTGCGAAGCCGCCGGCTTCGACGTCGTGCTGGTCGAGACCGTCGGCATCGGCCAGTCCGAGACCGCGGTCTGCGACATGACCGACTTCTTCCTCGCCCTGATGCTGCCGGGCGGCGGCGACGAGCTACAAGGCATCAAGAAGGGTCTGGTCGAGCTCGCCGACATGATCGCCATCAACAAGGCCGACGGCGACAACCTCAAGCGCGCCAAGATCACCGCGGCCGACTATCGCGGCGCGCTGCATATCCTCAGCCCCCGGTCAGAGCATTGGCACCCACCGGTCGAGACCTATTCGGCGCTCACCGGCACCGGCATCGCCGAGCTCTGGCAGAGGGTTCTGGATCACCGCAAGGCGATGAGCGCATCCGGCGAGTTTGCCGCGCGTCGGCGCGATCAGCAGGTGAAGTGGATGTGGTCGATGCTGGAGCAGCGGATGCTGGCGCGGCTGCGCAGCGAGGCATCGGTGCGGACCAAGGTCCGGAAGATCGAGGCGGAGGTGGCCGACGGCCATCTGACGCCGGCGCTCGCCGCCGAGCAGATCTTGGAGTTGCTGCAATGAGCGAAAAGCTCCGCGTTCTCCTGACCGGCTTCGGGCCGTTTCCCGGCGCGCCCTATAATCCGACCCAGCCACTGGTGGCGCGACTGGCGCAGCTGCGCCGCCCGGCACTCGACAATGTCGCGATTGCCAGTCACATTTTCCCGGTCACCTATGCTGCGGTCGACCGGCAATTGCCTGACGTGCTCACGAAGGTGAAGCCGGATGCGCTTCTGATGTTCGGCCTCGCCGCACGCACGCCTTACTTGCGCATCGAGACCCGCGCCCGCAATGCCGTCACCATGCTCTGGCCGGATGCCGCCAACACCCGCTCGAGCAAGCGCGGCATCGCCGGCCATGCGGACGCGATGATGTTCGGTCCGCACACCGCAAGGCTGCTGCGCGCCGCACGTCTCACCGGCATCGATGCGCGCTCTTCGCGCGATGCCGGCGCCTATCTCTGCAACTATCTGAGCTGGCGCGCGATCGAGAATGTGAGAGCGGGCGGGCCAAGGCTTGCGGCGTTCATCCACATTCCCCTGCTCGCGCGTAGCGGCGCCGTGCGCCGCAAGGGCGCAGCCCGGATCACATTGGACGAGCTGGTGGATGCTGGCGAAGCCATGCTGATGGAGATGGTGCGGTTGGCAAGGAAGGAGCGGAACACACCGGTTTCGTAGGGTGGGCAAAGGCGCACTTGCGCCGTGCCCACCATGCATCTGCATCCGAGGTGCCAATGGTGGGCACGCTTCCGCCTTCGCTCTCCGAGCTACGGCGGACAGGTCGTTTGCCCACCCTACCGCACCTCGCTTGCGTAAACATTTAACCCTACCGCGAACAATCCTCACGCCACCGGCCGCCCCTGCGCTACCTCAGTCGGCGCGGACACCTCCCGCGTCCGCCGGAGGACGCGTCATGGACCTCAATCGCCGTCATCTCATCGGAGCTTCGACCGCCGGCATCGCCGGCGCGCTCGCCATGCCGGCTGACGCTGCGCGCGCGGCGCCGCTGACTTCCCTGCTCGGCCGCGACGCCACGCAATTCGGCGTGCGGCCCGGCAGCAGCGAGGACCAGACGCGAGCGCTTCAGCGTGCGATCGATGAGAGCGCGCGGGCGCAGATGCCCCTCGCCTTGCCGCCCGGCACCTACCGGACCGGCCTGTTGCGGCTCCCGAACGGCGCACAACTGATTGGAGTGCGCGGTGCGACGAAACTCGTTTTCACCGCCGGAGCCTCGGCGATCCAGAGCGACGGCGCGGACTCGATAGGCCTCACCGGGATCACCTTCGACGGCGGCAACATTCCGCTGCCGACGCGGCGCGGCCTGATCCACGTCCTCGGCGGCCGCGACATCCGCATCACCGATTGCGCGATCACCGGCTCCGGCGGCAGCGGGGTCTGGCTCGAACAGGTGTCCGGCGACATTTCCGGCAATATGTTCACCAATATCGCGGTGACGGCGGTGGTCTCGTTCGATGCCAGGGGCCTCAGCGTTTCCCGCAACACAATCACCGGCACCAATGACAACGGCATCGAGATCCTGCGCACCGCGATCGGCGATGACGGCACGCTGGTCGCTGACAACCGCATCGAGGACATCAAGGCCGGCCCCGGCGGCTCCGGCCAGTACGGCAACGCCATCAACGCCTTTCGCGCCGGCAATGTGATCGTGCGCGGCAACCGCATCAGGAATTGCGACTACTCCGCGGTGCGCGGCAACTCCGCCTCCAACATCCACATCACCGGCAACAGTGTCAGCGACGTGCGCGAAGTCGCGCTCTATTCCGAGTTCGCGTTCGAAGCCGCGGTGATCGCCAACAACACCGTCGACGGCGCCGCCGTTGGCGTCTCCGTCTGCAATTTCAACGAGGGCGGCCGCATCGCCGTTGTCCAGGGCAACATCATCCGCAATCTGCTCCCGAAGCGTCCGATCGGCACCGTACCCGACGACGATGCCGGCGTCGGCATCTACATCGAAGCGGATTCATCGGTGACCGGCAACGTGATCGAGAACGCGCCATCCTACGGCATCGTCGCCGGCTGGGGCAAATATCTGCGCGACGTCGCGATCACGGGGAACGTGATCCGCAAGGCCCTGGCCGGCGTCGGCGTCTCCGTGGTGCCGGGAGCCGGCACTGCGCTCGTCAACAACAACATGATCTCCGAGACCCCGCGCGGCGCCGTGGTCGGGCTGGATCATGCGCGTGCGGTGACGTCGGACCTGTCGGCCGACGGTGCGCAGCGGTTCGCGCAGGTGGTGGTCGGCGGGAATGCAGTGCGGCGTTAACTGTGCGGCTGGCAGACGGGCCGAGCATCCTTCGAGGCTCCCCACGCGGCGCGTTGCGCCACGTGTCTCGCACCTCAGGATGACGGGACGAGCGAGCGAACTCGACTTCGCGAAGAGCTATTCGGCACCACACTCAAAGGCTGTTAAGTCTGATATTGACAACAAGCACGCTGCCGTCATCCTGAGGTGCGAGCCGTGCGGTGCGGAGCACCGCGCGGGGAGCCTCGAAGGATGATTTGTGGGCATCTTTGTCTACATGCTGCGGTGCGCGGATGGCTCGTTCTATATCGGGAGCGCCACTGGAGAGGACGTGTCCAAGCGCGTCGATGAGCACAATGCCGGCGCTTATCCCGGATATACCTATTCGAGGCGTCCGGTCGTCTTGGTGTGGTCCGAGCATTTCGAACGGATCACCGACGGCATTGCGGCCGAACGGCAGCTCAAGGGATGGAGCCGCGCCAAGAAGGAAGCGCTTGTTCGCTCGGATTGGAAGGCAGTAAGCCTGCTTGCGCGCCGACGTGCGGGAGCGCCGAGGTCCAAGAAGTGAGCGGCGACGCGGCTGGCAGACGGGCCGCACATCCTTCGAGGCTCGCCCTTGCGGTGCTCTTACCGCAAGGCTCACGCCTCAGGATGACGGGGTTGGAGAAGTTCGGCTGCCCTCTTGAACATCCCTTAGAACGCGTTCCGCAGCAGCGGGTATTTTGCCTGCAGGCCGTCGAGGCTGAAGGTGAATTCGACGACGCGCTCGGGGGCTGCGACGATTTCGGCGGCGGGCGGGGAGAACTGCGGCAGAAGCGTTGCCATCGTGGCCGGCGCCGTCGGCGGTGCCATCACGGCAGGTGCCGTGATCGGTGCCATCGCGGGCGGCGCGGAGAGCGGTGCGATCGGGGCGTCGGTGATGTCGGCGAGAGCGTCCGGCTTGGGATCGAGCCTGACCGGTACGGCGGTCTCGGGCGCGATGTGGACGGCCTTCGGCTGCACGGTCTGCGCCTGTTGCTCACGCGGAAACACGCGCGGCATCGTCGCCGGCGACCAGCCGAAGGCGGGCGTCACGCTCGCGGCTGCCGCGGCGACGTCCGCGCCCGTTGCAAGCGCGCGCCAGGTCTGGACCGCACGCTTGGCCTCCTGGATGTTTTCGAGGAATGCGATCTCGGAGTGGTAGCGGCGCCAGCGTCCGGTCTCGAACATTTCAGAGAGATGTTGCAGCCGCTGCTCGGCGAGAACGCACCAGCGTGCCGCAAGGTCGCGGCTAACAGCCACGTCGCGAATAGTCTCTTGGCGATGTGTCATGAACCAGCCCGTCAGGAGAAAACACGGACGCGGGGACGCAACGCACACGAATCAATTTAGACGCGACATGAATATTTTGTGGAAAAGTTTTGACTTGTCCAGCAACGACGCCGCGCCTGTCGTCAAAGACCGTAGTCGTGCGGAGATTTCCTGTGTTTTCGAGTCAAGCTTCGCACAAGCATGACGGGCTTGCGGCGTGCCGAGTCGACGATCGGCACGAACGCGGGCGCGATCCTTCAACCGGAAGCTGAACGAGCGCCAGGCTTCGAAAGATCAGATGCCTAAAAAGAAAAGACCCGTCCGGGGGGACAACCGGACGGGTCGAGCCATATGGGCGCTTGGGGTGGATGGGCGCTCGCGCCTGATATGACTGATGGGGAGGGATGACCGCTCCCACATAATTTGGTCGTGGCAGCTGGCTGAACGTTCAACGCGGGGTTTGCTTTTTTGACCTTCGCCGTGCGCGCATCTTTGTCGCAGCGGCTATCGCGGCGCCGGCCTATCCGCCTGAGAAATCGCGGATTTCTCTTCTGCGCTTGACAGCGAGGGTTGCTCGATCGCGCGGCTGCCCGGCTCATCGCGACGCTTGCCGGCGTCTTCACGTTTTGTTGTACCGGATGCCGCCGCAACCGGCGTCGCGCTGTCGGCGGGAACGGCCATGACCGCGGCAAACGCATCGGCCTCGCCGTCGCCGAACAGATCATCACGGCCGGGTGAACCGAGGTCGCGCGCGGTCTTCGCGAGCGCCATGCGCAGCTCTTCCGGCTTCAAGGCATGGTTGCGCTCGAACAGCAGCGCCGCGATGCCGGAAACATAGGCCGCCGAGAACGACGTGCCCGACGTCATCTGATATTTGCCGTCGGGCGCCGGCAGGAAGATGTCGACGCCGGGGGCTGCGACCGCGATGTAGTTGCCACGGTTGGAGGCGGTGAACAGCCGGTCCTGCTGATCGGTGGCGCTGACCGCGATCACGTTGGGATTGGCGGCGGGATAGAGCGGCGGCGATTTCGCGCCGGCATTGCCGGCGGCCGCAATCAGCACCAGCCCGCGCACAGCGGTCGCCGCGATGGCCCGCTCGATCACCGCGTCCTTCGGACCGGCGAAGCTCATGTTGACGATCTGCGCGCCGTGCTCGGCGGCATGGTTCAGCGAGCGCAGGATGATGTAGGACGAGCTCTCGGCGCCACCGGCGGTGCCGCCGAAGGCGCGGATCGCGATGATGCGCGCCTCGGGCGCGCTGCCCATCAACCGCGCATGCGCCACGATGGCGCCGGCGATGCCGGTGCCGTGAACGTGCGGCCCCTCGGCGCTGCCGAGCGCATCGAAATTGTCGGCAATGGAATTGGCGAGTTCGGGATGGCTGGCGTCGATGCCGGAGTCGATCACGGCAATCGTGACGTTGGCGCCGTGCGCCAGCGTATGCGCCTGCGGCAGGCGGAGCTTTGTCAGTGCATATTGCGCAGGATCGCCCTCGGTCGACCCCGACGATGTCTGGTCCTGGAGCACATAGCGGAAGTTCGGCTGAATCGAGCGCACACTTCCGTCGGCCGCGAATTCGCGCCGCACCGTCTCGTACGGCCGGCCGTCGCTGATGCGGAACAGGCCGAAAGTTGCGCCGATCAGCGGAAAATTCTCGGAGGCGACGCGCGTCAGGCCATGGCGGCGCGCAAGCTCATCGGCCTCGGCCGGCGCCAGCGCGCCGTCGATCTCGGCGACGAATTCGTTGGCGAAGCTGCGCAGGTTCACCGCGGCCGGCGTGCTGTTGCCACGCCCCTTGCCGGCGCTCTTCTTGCCTGATTTTCCACCGCCCTCGCCGCCCGCGTTCGGCTGCGCCAGGCATTCGCCGCCGGCATCGCGATAGGGTGCGGTGCAGGCCGGATAGAGGTTCGGCGAATAGCGCGCATAGGGCAGCACCGGCGTCGTCCGCATGCGCAACGGTGTGGTGCGGGGAATGGCCGCGATCGTCCGCGGGCCGCGGCCGACGCTGACCGCGCGCGCGGCAACACCGGGGCTGACACGCGGGGTAATGCTCGGAGAGATGGTCGGCGTGCGCGAGGGAACGCTGATCGTTGGCGTACGCATGATCGCCTGCGCCTGCGCCTCGGCGCCGAGACAGGCTGTGAGCAGCAGCGCGGCTCCAACCGACGAAACGTAGGCCCCGGCGCGTACCCTGCTCTCGGACTTGCGCATCATCGGTTCAGCGGCGCGTTCACGGCGTCGCGACGGCAAGATTGACGAACTTCTCGCGCTGCATCTTGCCGAGCAGCGAGGCGAGCTCATCCTGGCTCATCGCCTTGTTGAATTGGAGGCGGAACATGCCGCCCTTGGCTCCGTCGATGATCGACGCCTGATAGCTGTCGAGCAGCGCGGTGATGTCGGCGATGCGCGCCTCGGGGGTGAAGCGCACCAGCGCACGCGCCGGCGCGACCGTGCCACCAAGTTCGCGTGTGATCGGCGCACTGGTCGAGAGCGAAGCCGTCTGGAAGGTCGCCGGCTGGTTCTTCATCAGCACGGCGCCGATAATTCCGGCTTGCAGCACGAGCGCGACGGCGCCGAGGCTCGCCGACCAGGCCAGCGTCCGCGGCGACAGGCTCGCGAAGAAGGTCGCGATGCGTGCCGACAGCGGCAGCGAACCGGTCGCCCGCGCCGGCTCGGCATCGATCGCGGCAAACAGCTTCTGCATCGCGCGCGCCGACGGAGCGCCCAGGCTCTCGTTCAGATGAATGGTCTCTTCGTACTCGCCGCGGATCGCGGCATATTGCTTCGCAAGCTCCGGATCGCGCGCCAGCGCTTCCTCGACGCGGCGGGCATCGCGCGCGTTCAGCGTGCCGGCGGCGTGCCAGGGCAGCAGCAGTTCAATTTCACTGGGCTCTTGCTCCAGCATCTTCTTGCTCAAAGCCATCATGGCCAGCCTCGCTCAACGCCGGCTGCCTTCAGCAGTTCGGCCAGTTTCTTGCGCGCATAGAACAAGCGCGTCTTCACAGTGTTCTCCGGTATCCCGACGATTTCGGCCACCTCTTCCACGGACTTCTCGTGGTAGTAGACGAGATCGACGATTTCCCGGTGCTCCGGCGAAAGGCCCGTCAGACACTCCCGCAACGCCTCACTGGTATCCTTCTTCTGCACCACCGTTTCCGGATCGTCGGACGTATCCTCGATCGCGTTGGCGGCCTCTTCGTCCAACTCGAAATCCTTCCTGCGCCGAAGCGCAGACAGGGCCTTGAATCGGGTGATGGCCAGCAGCCAGGTGGAAACGGCGGATCGGCCCTCGAATTTGCCGGCTTGACGCCAGACGTCGAGAAACACCTCGCTGATGAGGTCCTCCGCCGCCTGCTCGTCCCGCACGACCCTGAGTCCGAACCTGTAAACCCTGACATGGTGCCGCCCGTACAGCACCTGCATGGCGAGCCGGTCGCCTTGAGCGATCCTGGCGATCAGGACCTCGTCCGAAGCCGCCTGTGTTGCGCTCAAAGGCCGTCTCGCAAAGTTGGTCGGGTCGGTGCGGCGGACGGTTCGACGGGGGGTACAAAATTATTCAAGTTACCGCACACATACGGGGGCCTATGTGATCTACCCCACATACGCGCTTTTTTCTCGTTCCATCGGCGGCGACCCGCCTCGATCCAGATCGGTAACATAATACTGAAATATTTCCCTGCGGAAGGACTGTCCGGCACAGGCAGCCCGGTCAAGTCTGGATCCATAGCAGCCCTGCACGGTGTATGTCTCACGAACCCCTGCTTTGGCTCGACCGCATCGCAAACCGATGCTTAACCGCCAGCAAATTTCGCTGCCGGGCCGACATTCCCCTGTTCCGCGCTGCACGGTTCGGATTCGATTTCGAAGGATACCAAACCTAAAGGCTTGCCACGTAGATTTTTGAGCTGACATCCACCATTGGCGGGACAATGAACACGGCCGCGACGTCGCTTCCCGAGAGGAATGCCGCTGAAGTCGCGGATCTCGTCCTCGCGCCCGCGACGGCGGCTCCGGAAGTCCTGGCTCGTCGGGCCCGGCAGCGCCGCCAGATGTATATCGGCCAGGTCGCGAGCTACTCGCTCGGCGCCTCCGTCCTGCTGCTGTACGCCTATGACGGTGCGATCTCCATGGGTGTGCCGTCGCTGTTCTGGCTCGGCGGCCTCCTGATCATCGGCACGTTCACCGTGCTGTCGGAAGCCGGCTTCGGCGATCGGTTCGAAGATCATTACCTCACCGTCTTCCAGATCTCGGCGCATATGGCGCTGCAACTGGTGTTCCTGCTGGCGGTGCCGACGGTCGGGGTCGCGTTCCTCGCCGTGCTGTTTCTAATCTTCGCATTTGGTACGCTGCGGATGACGTCGAGCCAGGCGATGCTCACCTGGGGTCTTGCCACCTGCGGGCTCGCCTTTGTCTTCCTTGGCTCGGATCTGCCGATCGGCCTGCCGGTTACGACCCGGTTGCAGCGGACCGGCTCCATGCTGTGCTTCGTGCTGGTGATCGGCCAGTGCGCTTTCCTCGGCCTGTTCGGCGCCACGCTGCGCAAGATCCTGTACCGGCGCAGCATCGAGCTGAAGGCCGCCTATCAGCGCATCGAGGAACTGGCCGAGCTCGACGAGCTCACCGGCTCCTACAATCGCCGCTGCATCATGCGGCTTCTCGATGCCGCGATCGACAGGTCGCGGCAGGCGTCAACGCCTTGCGCGATCGCGCTGATCGATCTCGATTGGTTCAAGCGCGTCAACGACGCCCACGGCCATCCCATCGGCGACGAGGTGCTGCGCACCTTCGCGATCACCATTTTCGCCAACATCCGCCAAGCCGACTGCTTCGGCCGCTACGGCGGCGAGGAATTTCTGCTGCTGCTGCCCGGAACCGATGGCGAGGCGGCATCGCGCATGCTCGAGCGCTTGCGCCAAATCATCGCCGATCTCGACTGGAGCGCATTTGCCCCCGGCCTGCGCGTGACCATTTCCGCGGGCGTCGTGACGCTGCGCGACAACGATACTGCCGACACGTTCTAGCACGCGCCGACCACGCGCTCTATTCCGCCAAGGCGCAAGGGCGCAATCGCATTGCAACGGGCTGACCAATTCATTTTTTCCGACGCGTGAGAAGACGCCGCCGGACCAAACGCTCCAGGACAGGGCAATGAGATCGAAATCCGCAACACCATCCGAGAACCTGCTCGAGGAATTGCAGGCCGCGCTCTCCCACGGCACCGTGGCTCGCCGGGTCGAGACGCTGCGCCGCGTCACCGATCTCTTCGTGGGCAACGCGGTGGATTATTCCGACGACCACGTCCGCGTGTTCGACGACGTGTTCCAGTGCCTGGTCGAGCAGATCGAGATTTCGGCCAGGGCGCTGCTCGCCGAGCGCCTTGCACCGGTCGCGTCCGCGCCGCCGAAGATCATCCGCACGCTCGCGCTCGACGAGGTGATCGAGGTCTCCGGCCCGGTGCTGTCGAAATCGGAACGGCTGGACGAGGCGACCCTGATCGAGATCGCGCGCACCAGAGGCCAGGCGCATCTTAAGGCGATCTCGCTGCGGCGGGTGCTATCGGAGGCATTGACCGATTTGCTGGTGACGCGCGGCAACGAGGACGTGGTGCAGTCGACCCTCAGCAATCCGGGCGCGCGCCTCTCCGAGGGAAGTCTCACCGACCTCGTCAGCCGCGCCGAACGCGACGACGACCTCGCCACCTGCATCGGCCTGCGGCCCGACCTGCCGCGTCATCATTATTTGAAGCTGGTCGCGAAGGCCTCGTTGAGCGTGCGCAGGAAGTTAGAGGCCGCACATCCCGAGCTCGCGGACGAAGTGTCCAGCGTGGTCCAGGAAGCGACTCAGCGGGTCCGCGCCGCCGCCACGACCCGGCAGACCGAGATGGCGCGTGCGCTGGTGAAGTCGCTGCACGCGGACGGTCGCCTCAACGAATTCCAGGTCAGCACCTTCGCCGAGCAGGACAAGTTCGACGAGACCAATGCGGGGCTGGCCGCGCTCGCAGGCGTCGCGGTCGAGACCGCCGAGACCATGATGATCGACAGCCGGACCGAGGGTGTGATGATCCTCGCCAAGGTCGCGGGGATGTCGTGGTCGAGCGTGCGCGCGATCATCGCCATGCGCGAGAAGCTCTCCGGCGGCTCGCAGACCGATATGCTGGCGCTGCGAGACACCTACGAAGCCCTGCGCTCTTCGACCGCGCAGCAGGTGCTGCGCTTCCACCGCATGCAGCAGGGCACTACGCCGGCGGCGTGAAGCTGGCTCCTTAATACCGCAGGACTTTCGAGCCCACCGCCGCGCCGATCGCGGTCACGACCGCGGTCGCGATCGTGTACCAGGTCGCGACGAACAGCGGGGAATCGTCGGTGCAGTGCGAGGCGTAGAGCGTCGCGGCCAATCCCGCCGAGACCAGGCCGGCGAGCGCGCCGGCAAGCGCGGGACGCGAGGGCGCGCCGTGGCGCAGGCCGAACAGCGCCCCCGCAAGCAGCGGCAGCGACATCGCGGGGATCGCAAGCAGGCACACCCTGGAGTTCTTGCCCATCAAGCGCATTGTCATCGGCATGGCCGGCGCCATCATCGCCTCACTGCCGATCGCCACGGCAAGCAGTCCAACGGGAAGCAGCAAGAGCCAGCCCCAGCCGCGCAGCAGGGCTTCGGGGCGCGACAAATGCAGGCTGACGATGATCGCGGGGATCGCGAGCGACAGCGTCACCGCGAACTTCATGTCGAAAAACGGGTTGCGCATCGCGCTCATGACGTCCGGGCGCACGCCTAGGAACGTCGCGAAGATCAGGATCGAGAGCGGCGCGGCCACCAGCAGCGCCATGGTCAGCACGGCGCCGACGCGCGGCGCGCGAAGGACGTTGTCGGCCGCGAGCGAGCGAATCAGTTGATCGGTATCCATGCCTAGTGGTTCCGCAGTTTGGCAGTCAGCGCAGCAAGTCCGCGATGCAGCGCGACCCGCACCGCACCTTCGCTCATCGCAAACTTTGCTGCCGTATCCTTGATCGAGGCGGCCTCGACCGCGATCGACTGCAACACGTCGCGCTGGCGCTGCGGCAGAGTGCTCAGCTGCGCGGCGACCTCGCCCGCCGAAGCCGTCTCCTGCGGTGCCTCGCCCGGCAGCGTCTCGGCGAAATCATCGATGTTGACGAAGACGCGCCTGCCGCGCCGCCGCAGCGTATCGATCAGCTTGTTGCGGGCGATCGCGAACAGCCAGGGCGCGAAGGAGCTTCGCTGTCCCAGGTGTGTCGCTTCAGATGCACCGCCAACAAGATCTCCTGCACGATATCCTCGGCCTGGTCGGGAGACTGGCCGGCCCGCGCCAGCCCACGCCTCGCAGCAGCGCGCAGCACCGGCGCGACCGCCTTCAACAGGCGATGATACGCGGCGTCGTCGCCAGCCATGGCCGACCGCATCAGGCCGGTCCATTCATCCTCACGTCCGCGCACGCGCGCCCCTCACCATGCAATTCGGCCGCTCTTTCAATTTGTTACCCCGGCACTGAGAGATCACGAACTCGTGATCAATGCCGCCTCCGTGTCCGGTGCGGCCGTAACAGCCCGCGCCGGCTCATAACACCGATCAGTCCGGCCCGCATCCGGCGGCCAGCCGCGAGGGGCGGTTTGCCCCGCTTTTGCCCGGTGTAGCCAGAAGATTCCCATTTTCTGCCCCGCTGTGGTCACGCCCCAGGGTCTCTGTTCGTTCCCGGGACGGGCGGAATTGGGGAGATCGTCAACATGATCAAAGCCATCGGGCGCGCGGCCCTGATCGTTCTGGCCGGACTTTTCTTGCTGTTTGGGGGCATTGCACAGGCGGCGCCGAGTTCAGCCGCAAGCAGCAACTCCGACAGCGCGGGCAAGCAGGCCGACGCGGCCAAGCCGAGCAAGCACCGGCGCCATGAGTCGCGCCGTACCAGCAGCAAGACGGCGCAGAAATCCGACGACAAGGCCGACAAGAACGATGCTGCGGCAAATACCGCCGAGGCCAAGGCCGACAATAACGCGCCGGCCTCGAGCCAGATGCCGCCGGAAGTCGCCAACGCCAATGCGCAGGTCGCCGCCGATACGCCGACCGCGGCTGCGGCCTCCGCGATGACGGGCCGTGCCAACGACAACGTCCAGGCGGCGGCCGATGATACCGCCAATAACACCGCACCGAACGCCGACACCCAAGTGGTGGCCCCCGATCAGCTCAACGACATCGACCGCGCGCTGCAACAGGACAGCCCGCCGACGCAGAAGGCTGTGATCGCCGCAACCGAAGCACAGCCGCGCCCCTCACCGGTGATGGCAAGCACCCAGCAGAGTTCGGCCTGGGACCAGAGCTCCCTGATCGGCAAGATCTTCATCGGCGTCGGCACGCTGCTGACGCTGGCCTCGGCCGCGCGCATGTTCATGGCCTGACCGTCAGTTCCGCCAGGACGCGACCCCCGCGTCCCGCGTCCGGCCCTCTTGAAGCCCACCGCGCCAGCGGGCACATTGCCCGCCCAATCAAAAGCGTGGGTGGAACATGAGCACGTTCGAACACATCATCGTCGAGAGCAAAGGCGCGGTCGGCATCATCAAGCTGAACCGGCCGAAAATGCTCAACGCGCTCTCCTTCGGCGTCTTCCGCGAGATTGCGGCCGCCGTCGACGATCTCGAGGCCGATGAGGCCATCGGCTGCATCGTCGTGACCGGCAGCGAGAAAGCCTTTGCCGCCGGCGCCGACATCAAGGAGATGCAGCCGAAAGGCTTCATCGACATGTTCTCCGAGGATTTTGCCGCGATCGGCGGCGACCGCATCGCACGCTGCCGCAAGCCGACCATCGCCGCGGTCGCGGGTTACGCCCTCGGCGGCGGCTGCGAACTCGCCATGATGTGCGACGTCATCATCGCAGCCGACACCGCAAAGTTCGGCCAGCCCGAGATCACGCTCGGCACCATTCCGGGCATCGGCGGCACCCAGCGCCTGACGCGCGCGATCGGCAAGTCGAAGGCGATGGACCTCTGCCTCACCGGCCGCATGATGGATGCGGCGGAGGCCGAGCGCAGCGGCCTCGTCAGCCGCATCGTGCCCGCCGACAAGCTCATGGACGAGGTGATGGCGGCAGCCGAGAAGATCGCCGCGATGTCGCGCCCTGCCGCCGCGATGGCCAAGGAAGCGGTGAACCGCGCGTTCGAGACCACGCTCGCCGAAGGCATGAGCGTCGAGCGCAACCTATTCCACTCGACCTTCGCGCTGGAAGACCGCTCCGAGGGCATGGCGGCGTTCATCGAGAAGCGCAAGCCGGTGAACAAGAACCGGTAAAGCCAAGCCGCGGCAAGGCTGGTGCAAGGCTGGTGTAAGGCTCTCTCGCTCCCCTGAGGCCCCCCTGTGACGAAGCTGCAACAAGCACGCATTTCATGGGGGTTTTCCCCGCGGCAGTTTGCCTGCGGGACCTGCGCTGGTTAAACAGTTAAGAGGGCCGCCGTCGGCGGGGGCGGACAGCCAGGGTTTGCGGGATTACATGATTGGGCGTGCCGCCAGAGCTGGTCGCGTGATGACGCGGCATCGATCGGGCGTGGCTCCTGTGCTTGCGACATGGACCACGCTGGCGCTCTCTTGCGCCCTGCCCTCGGCCGCGTCGGCGGAAGCCCTGCCCGAGGCGCTGGCCAAGGCCTACCAGACCAATCCCCAGCTCAATGCCGAGCGCGCGCGGCAGCGCGCGACCGACGAGAACGTGCCGCAGGCGCTTGCCGGCTACCGGCCGCAGGTCGTGGCCAGCCTCAGCGCCGGCCTGCAATCGGTGCGCAATCTGCTGCCCGACAACACCATCCAGACCGCCAATCTGAAACCCTGGATCATCGGCGTCACCGTGACGCAGACCCTGTTCAACGGCTTCCGCACCGCCAACAGCGTGCGGGCCGCCGAACTCCAGGTGCAGTCGGGCCGCGAGGCGCTGCGCAATGTCGGTCAGGGTGTGCTGCTCGATGCGGTCACCGCCTACACCAACGTGCTCGCCAACCAGTCGCTGGTCGAAGCGCAGCGCTCCAACGTCGCCTTCCTGCGCGAAACACTCGCCGTCACCCAGCGCCGCCTCAACGCCGGCGATGTCACGCCGACCGACACCGCCCAGGCCGAGGCGCGCCTCAACCGCGGTCTTGCCGATCTCAACGCCGCCGAAGTCGCGCTCGCCGTCAGCCAGGCCACCTATGCGCAGGTGATCGGCAATGCGCCGTCGCAGCTTCGGCCCGCCGAGGTCGTCGACCGCTATCTGCCGAAGAGCCGCGAGGACGCGATGACGATGGCGATCCGCCAGCATCCGGCGGTGATGGCCGCAAGCTTCGACGTCGACGTCGCCTCCACCAACATCCGCATCGCCGAAGGCACGCTTTTGCCGAGCGCCAGCATCCAGGGCAGCGCCAGCAAGAGCCGCAACAACGACCCGACGCTCGGCACCTTCGCCGAGGACCAGGCCTCGATCGTCGCCAACGTCACCGCACCGATTTACGACGGCGGCCAGGCCGCGGCGCAGACCCGGCAGGCCAAGGAGATCACGGCGCAGAGCCGGCTCGTGCTCGACCAGGTGCGCAACCAGGCGCGCACGGCGGCGGTCAGCGCCTGGGTTGCCAACGAAGGCGCCAAGATCACGGTTTCGGCCTCGGAATCCGAGGTGAAGGCGGCGACCGTCGCGCTCCAGGGTGTGCAACGCGAGGCCGCCGGCGGACAACGCACGACGGTCGACGTGCTGAACTCGCAGGCCGACCTGATTCAGGCCAAGGCCCGCCTGATCGGCGCATTGCGCGATCGCGTCATCGCCTCCTACACGCTGCTCAGCGCCGTCGGCCATCTCGACGTCAAGACCTTGAGCCTGAACACGCCGGACTACCTGCCCGAGGTGCATTACCAGCAGGTCCGCGACGCCTGGCACGGCCTGCGCACGCCGTCGGGGCAGTAGTTTCAAGTCTCTTGGCGGAGTACCGATGAAAAGCCGCCGCATCCATCTGATGGGAGCTTCGGGTTCCGGCGTGACGACGCTCGGTCGCGCGCTCGCCGATCGGCTTGCGCTGCCGCATCACGACAGCGACGACTATTTCTGGCTGCCGACGGTGCCGCCCTATCAGACGACGCGCCCCGCCTCCGAACGTCTGCGCTTGATGCGCGAGATGTTTCTGCCGCGTATAGACTGGGTGCTGAGCGGATCTGTCACTGGCTGGGGCGAGGAGCTCGTTCCGTACTTCGACCTCGTCGTTTTCGTGACCGCGCCGCGCGAAATGCGCCTGGAGCGATTGCGCGCTCGCGAGACCGCCCATTTCGGCGCAGATGCCGTCGCGCCCGGCGACTGGCGTCATGATGAGACCGAAGACTTCGTCGAATGGGCTTCCCATTATGAAGCCGGTGATCGCGAAGGCCGCAATCTTGCAAAGCATGAAATGTGGCTCGCGAGCTTGTCCTGTCCCGTCGTGCGTGTTGACGGCTCACGCCCGCTTGCCGATCTTGTCGAGCAGGTATGCAGCGAAGCGGAGCGGTTGCCGGGCTGATGTGATATTCTCTCGGAGCTTGCCTCTAAAGAATAAACAGGGAGAGAAACCGTGCTCAACCGACGCAGTGTCCTGCTTGCCTCCCTTGCCGCCGGAGTAGCCATGACCAGCAAAGCCCACGCCCGTGCGGCGCAGCCTGCGACTCCGATCAATTTCGATGTCCCGGCGCATGCCTGTGACTGCCACACCCACATCCATGGCGACGTCGAAAAATTTCCGTTCTTCGCGGGACGCGTCTATACACCGGAGCCGGCGAGTCCCGAAGAAATGGCCGCGCTGCACAAGGCGCTGCATATCGAGCGCGTGGTGATCGTGACGCCGAGCGTCTACGGTACCGACAATTCATCGACCCTGTTCGGCATGAAAGCACGCGGCGCGAATGCCCGCGGCGTCGCGGTGATCGACGACAAAACGCCGGAGAGCGCGCTCGACGCGATGCATCAGGACGGCTTCCGTGGCATCCGCCTCAATCTGGCGACCGGCGGCGTCAATGATCCCAATGTCGGCCGACCGCGCTTCACTGCCGCAGTCGAGCGCATGAAGGCGCGCGGCTGGCACGTGCAACTCTACACCACGCTTGCCATGATCTCGGCGATCAAGGACCTCGTCGAGACGGCGCCGGTGCCCGTCGTGTTCGACCATTTTGGCGGCCTTGAAGCCTCGCGGGGCCTGGAGCAGCCGGGCTTCTCCGATCTCGTCGCGCTGGTGAAATCCGGCAAGGCCTATGTCAAGATTTCGGGTGCCTACCGGTCATCAAAGCTCGCTCCCGACTATCAGGACATGGTGCCGTTCGCGAAGGCGCTGATAGCGGCAAACCCGGACCGCATCGTCTGGGGCACGGACTGGCCGCATCCGGATTCCAGCCGCGTCGAGGGACGCAAGCCCACCGACATCGCGCCGCTCTATCAGATCGACGACGGCCGGCTGCTCAATCAGCTTCCGGTGTGGGCGCCGGATGCGGACGTGCGCAAGAAGATCCTGGTCGACAATCCGGCGCGGCTCTACGGGTTCTGACTGTCAGCGCGCGCGGCGTGAGAAGAAGGAGATCAGAACCGGCAAGGTCACGAGGATCACCACGGGCGCCAGCATCATGCCGGTGACGACGACGACCGCGAGCGGCTTCTGCACCTGCGAGCCGATGCCCTCCGACAGCGCCGCCGGCAGCAGGCCGACGCCCGCGACGACGCAGGTCATCAGCACCGGACGAAGCTGCAATTCACCGGTGCGCACCACCGCGCTCATGCGGTCCATGCCTTCCTCGATGAGCTGGTTGAACTGCGACAGGATAATGATGCCGTCCATCACGGCGATGCCGAACAGCGCGATGAATCCGATCGCCGCGGAGACGCTGAACGCCGTGCCGGAAATCAAGAGGCCCAGCACCCCGCCGAAGATCGCCATCGGGATCACGCTCATCGCGAGCAGCGTATCGGTCATCGAGCCGAAATTGAACCAGAGCAGAACACCGATCAGCGCCAGCGAGATCGGCACCACGATCGACAGCCGCCGGATCGCGTCCTGGAGATTGCCGAACTCGCCGACCCAGTCCATGTGCGAACCCGGCGGCAGCTGCACCTGCTCGGCGATCTTCTGCTGCGCCTCGCGGATCGCGCTGCCGAGATCGCGCTCGCGCACCGAGAACTTGATCGGCAGATAGCGCTCCTGCTGCTCGCGATAGATGTAGGCGGCGCCGGAGACGAGGCTGATATTGGCGACCTCGCTCAGGGGGATTTGCGTGACGGTGCCGTTCGGCCCGGGCGCACCGATCCGCAAATTCTGGATCGCCTCCGCGCTTCTGCGGTATTCCGGCGCGAGGCGGACGATGATCGGGAAGTGGCGGTCGCTGCCCGGCTCATAGAGATCGCCCGCAGTGTCGCCGCCGATCGCGACCTTGATCGTGGCGTTGATGTCGCCGGGGGCGAGGCCATAGCGCGCGGCCTTGGCACGGTCGATGTCGATCTGGATGGTCGGCTGGCCGAGCGAAGTGAACACCGCAAGGTCGGTGACGCCCTGCACGGTGGCCAGCACCGATTTGATCTTGTTGGCGGTGTCGGTCAGCGCCTGGAGATCGCTGCCGAACAGCTTGATCGAGTTCTCGCCCTTCACGCCGGAGACGGCTTCGGAGACGTTGTCCTGGAGATATTGCGAGAAGTTGAACTCGACACCGGGGAAGCGGTCGTCGAGCTGCTTGAGCAGCTCGGCGGTCAGCTCCTCCTTGTCGCGCGTGCCGGGCCATTGGCTCGCAGGCTTGAGCGGCGCGAAGAACTCGGCGTTGAAGAAGCCGGCCGCGTCGGTGCCGTCGTCGGGACGGCCGTGCTGCGACACCACGGACTCGACCTCCGGCCGGGCGCGGATGACCTTGCGCATCTCGTTGACGTAGGTGTTGCCTTCCTGGAGCGAGATGGTCGGCGGCAGCGTGGCGCGGATCCAGAGATTGCCCTCTTCCAGCTTGGGCAGAAATTCGAGACCGAGCAGCCGGCCGAGCGCCACCGTCATCAGCACGAGCCCGACGGCGCCGCCGAGCACGATGTTTCGATTGGCGACCGCCCAATGCAGCAGCGGCGAATACAACCGATGCAGGATCAGCATCACCTTCGTCTCGGTCTCCTCGACATGCGCGGGCAGGATGATCGCGGATAGCGCCGGGGTGACGGTGAAGGTCGCAAGCAGCCCGCCGGCCAGCGCATAGGCGTAGGTGCGCGCCATCGGCCCGAAGATGTTGCCCTCGACGCCTGATAGCGTGAACAGCGGCAGGAAGGCCGCGATGATGATTGCCGCTGCAAAGAAGATTGAGCGCGAAACGTCCGCCGCGGCGCTGAGGATGGCATGGCTCTTCATGCCGAACAGCGTCTCATTCGACATTTGCTCGGTTTCCGACATCGGCGTCGTCTGGGTCAGGCGGCGGAAGATCGCCTCCACCATGATGACGGTGGCATCGACGATCAAGCCAAAATCGATGGCGCCGACCGACAGCAGGTTCGCCGATTCTCCGCGGAGCACCAGGATGATAACGGCGAAGAACAGCGCAAATGGAATGGTGGCGCCGACGATCAGCGCGCTGCGCAAGTCGCCGAGGAAGATCCACTGCAGCAGCACGATGAGCAGAATGCCGACCACCATGTTGTGCAGCACGGTGTGGGTGGTGAGCTCAATCAGGTCCCCGCGGTCGTAGATGCGCTCGATGCGCACGCCGGGCGGCAGGATGCTGGAGTTGTTGATGGTTTGAACGAGTTGGTGGACGCGCTTGATGGTTGGCGAGCTCTGCTCGCCGCGGCGCATCAGGACGATGCCCTGCACGATGTCGTCGGCCTCGTCGATACCGGCAATGCCGAGCCGGGGCTTCTGACCGACGGTTACGGTGGCGACGTCCTTGACCAGCACCGGATTGCCGCCGGACTGTGCCACCATGGTGTTGGCGAGGTCGTCGATCGACCGGATCAGGCCGACGCCGCGCACCACGGCCGATTGCTGGCCGATATTGACGGTGTTGCCGCCGACATTGACGTTGGAATTGCCGACCGCCTGGAGCAATTGCGGCAGCGTCAGGCCGTTGGCGACCAGCTTGTTGAAATCGACCTGGAGCTCGTAGGTCTTGCTCCTGCCGCCCCAGCCGGTGACGTCGATGACGCCGGGTACGGCGCGGAAGCGGCGCTGCAGGATCCAGTCCTGGATGGTCTTGAGGTCGAGCACGCTGTAGTTCGGCGGACCCACCAGACGATACCTGAAGATTTCGCCGATCGGGCTGAGCGGCGAGATCTGCGGCTGCACGTTGCCGGGCAGCGGCGCGAGCTGCGCCAGGCGGTTCAGCACTTGCTGCAGCGCCTCGTCATAGGTGTAGGCGAAGGAGAACTGGAGTTTGATGTCGGAGAGGCCGTAGAGCGAGATGGTGCGGATGGTCGTGAGGTTCTTCAGGCCCGCGACCTGGGTCTCGATCGGGATCGTGATGTAGCGCTCGATCTCCTCGGCCGACAGGCCCGGACTCTGCGTCACGATGTCGACCATCGGCGGGGTCGGATCGGGATAGGCTTCGATGTTGAGCTGGTTGAACGCGATCAGGCCGCCGATCAGGACGGCGACGAACATGCCGACCATTAGGAAGCGCCGGTTGACGGCAAGAGCAACGAGACGATCCATCAGGTCTTCAGTTTTCTTGGGTCGTCGATCAGCTGCCGGACGCCGCGCGGTCGATGAACAGGCTGCCCTTGGTGACGATCTGCTCGCCGGGTTTCAGATTGCCGGTGACCTCGACGAGGTTGCCGTTGATGAGGCCGATCTTGATCTGGCGCAGCTCGACCGATTTGTCTTCGCGAGCGACCCAGATGCGGACCTTGTCGGCTTCATAGATCAAAGCCTGTTTCGGCACCGCCGGCGCGGCACGGTCGCCGGCCGAGTAGATCGTGACGTTGGCAAACATCTCCGGCTTGAGCAGGCCGTCCTTGTTGTCGATGGTGGCGCGGACCAGGAGGCGGCGGGTGTTGGGGTCGATCGCGGCGGCGACGTAGTTGATCCTGGCGGTCAGCGGCCGACCCGGCAGGGCCATCACGTTGACGGTGATGTCCTGACCGATGCACACCGCGGCCGCATCGCTCTCGCGCACGAACGCGGTGAGCCAGACCGTGGAGAGGTCCCCGATCACGAAGACCGGATCGCTGGCACCGGAACTGACATACTGGCCAGGGCCGATCTTGCGCTGCACGACAGTGCCCGCGATCGGCGAATAGATCGTGATTTCCGGATTGATCGCGCCCTTCTCCTGGAACGCCTTGATGGTCTCGTCGGTGAAACCGAGGATGCGCAGCTTGTTGCGCGCGGCTTCCAGCGCCGTCCCCGAGGAGCGCATGTCGTTCTGCGCCTGGACCTGGGTCGCTTCCGCCTGCTGATAGTCCTTCAGCGGAATGGCATGGCCTTCATAGAGGTCCTTGGCGCGCTTGAATTGGATGTCCGAGAGCTCGAGCGCCGACCTCGCCTTGTTCTGCGACGTCATCGCCGCGACGAAATCGTTCTGAGCCTGCACGGTGTCGGCGGCTTCGATCGTGAACAGCGGTTGGCCTTGCTTCAGGGTCTCGCCCGGCTTGGCGAGCAGCTTGGTGACCCGGCCTGCATAGGGCGAGAACACCGGCGTCGAGCGATCCTCGTCCACCGCGACCTTGCCCTCGGTGACATACTCGGCTCGGAAGCTCTTGGCCTTGACCGGCTCGATCGTCAGCGTCGCCCATTCGGACGGTGTCGGCGTGAAGGTCTGCGCATTCCTGCGCGATTGGCTGGAGATGTCGGAGTGCTTCTTTTCCTTGGGCCCCGCCTGGAGGAAGCCGTAGGCCCCGGCACCGACGAGAGCTAGTAAAACTACGGAGGTGATCACCCGTGGTTTTGTAAGCACCTGCAATCGCTTGGTATTTTCAACTACCATTGAGCCCGGTCGTGTCTGCGACGATCTCGGCAAATGACTGCCTCATCGGTCGCGCTAATAGTGCTGAATTCAGATTTCAGACAACCTAAAAAACGCTGGGCGCCTCTTGGTTGGCGTTAAAAATTTGCGACGTGTCAGCTTCATGTCAGCTTCGCGCCGGCCACTGTGCCGGATGACTGCCCAGCGGCATCGCCGGACGGCTCCATTGTGCCGGCGTTGTCGATAGCACCGCCGAATGACGCACCGCCTTCAACGTGCCGAAGCCAGATGACATGCTCTCGATGAACGCAGCATGTACAGCGTCCCCCGTAAGATCCGGGGTGTTCAGTCCGCCGTCAAGGCGGCCGAGATTCCATAGCCAGCGTCCGGTCTGCGCCAGCGATACGCGCACGTGCCAGCTGCCGCCTTCGCGGGCCTGGCGCGCCTTGGCCACCATGGTGCCGAACGCCATCAGATAACCGGTGGCGTGGTCGAGCATCTGCGCCGGCAATTCCTTGGGACCGTCGATGCCGGCGGCCTGCCCCTCCGCCTGGTTGAAGCCGGTCGTGGTCTGCACCAGTGAATCGAAGCCGCGCCGCTCCGCCCAGGGGCCGGCATGGCCATAGGCCGACAGCGTGACATAGACGATGCCGGGACTAATTTGCGCTGCGTCCTCCGGCGCGAAGCCGAGGGCGGCGAGCGCGCGCGGACGATAGCCTTGCGAGAAGACATCGGCGTCTTTCAACAGCGCGCGCAATCGCGCCCTGCCCGCTTCGCTCTTCAGTTCGATGAAGGTCGTGAGCTTGCCGCGGCCGGTGTCGATGGTGAGCCAGGGGATGGCGGGTAGCTCCGGTCCTGAGACGAGCAGCACGTCCGCGCCGTGCGCAGCGAGCGTGCGGCCCGCGACAGGGCCTGCGATGACGCGGGAGAGATCGAGCACGCGGAGGCCCGCGAGCGGACGATCGCTGTTCGACAATCCTTGGGGCCACGGTTTCGCCGGGGCCTCGCCGATCTTCTCGATCGAGACCAGTTGCAGTTCGGCGAGCGCACGCGCCTGCGGCAGCGCCGACCATTCGTCGTAGCTGCGCATCAGGGCGACGACGCCGCCCGCAGCGTAAGCCGCAGTTTCGAAATCCTCGCCTTTCCATTGTATCAGCACCGCCTGCACCTTCTCGCGCTCGGGCAGGCAGCCGAGCACGTTGCAGACGGCGTCGCGGTGATGCGGGAAATTGGTGTGGCAGCGGACGAAGCGGCCATCGCCGGTCCTGTAGACGCCGGCGACGGCGTCCCAGGCCGGGGGCGGCGGCTTGTCGTCGACGCGCAAATAGCGCTCGGATCGGCATTCGACGACCGCGTGACGCATATCGACGGAGACGTCCTGCGCCTCGCCGCTGCGCAGTCGCCAGATTTCGGCGGCGGCGAGGCCGGCGGCAGCGATCGTCGTCTGGCCGGCGACGGCGACGCGAAACGAGGATGGGATCTGCGGCTCCTCGCCCGTCAGCTGCACGCGGCCGAGGGCAGCCGGATCGCCGCCGGCGGAGGTCCAGATGCACTTGAGAATGTCGGCGGAGCTTTGCATGGCCGCTTCTCTCCCTTTAGTTTTCGCGACCATCCCACGTTCAGAGAAAGGATTGCAATGGCCGCCATCGATCCCCTCACCGCGGGCGCCGTGTTCGTCGCAACGGCGGCCACCGACGCGGTCTATGTGATGTTCACTTCGGCCGTGGTCGCGCGCAAGCGCGTACCGGCCGCGACCTGGAGCGCGATCTGGTACCTGCTCTCCTCCTACGCCGTGATCAGCTACACCGAGAACGCCTTCTATGTCGCCTTCGCCGCGATCGGCTCCTGGGCCGGCGCCTACGTCTCGCTGACCTTCCTGCATCGCCCACCCGGCGGCCCGCCGGTGGGGGCGGCGCCGGAGTGAAGATCGTCATTGCGAGCGCAGCGAAGCAATCCAGAATCTTGCCGCAGATGCGGTCTGGATTGCTTCGTCGCAAGAGCTTCTCGCAATGACGATGTGGAGGCTTCTGGGCGTCTCTCGAAACCGCTACACTCGCGACGACCAACAAAAAGGAGCCAAACAATGGATCTCGGTCTCAAAGGCAAGAACGCCATCGTGCTCGGCGGCACGCGCGGCATCGGGCGGGCGATTGCGGTGACCCTCGCCGGTGAAGGCGCCAATGTCGCGGTATGCGCGCGCAACGCCGATCAGGTTGCGGCCACCGTCACTGAACTGAAGGCAAGCGGTGTCAGCGCCATCGGCAGCCCGGTCGACGTCACCGACGGCGCGGCGCTGAAAGCCTGGATCGAGAATGTCGCAAAAGAACTCGGCGGCATCGATTTGCTGTTCTCCAATGCCGGCGCGATGGCGCAGGGCCAGGATGCCGCGTCATGGGAGCAGAATTTTCGGCTCGACGTGCTCGGCGCCGTGCATGCGTTCGATGCCGCGCGGCCATTCCTCGAAGCCAGCGGCGAGAGAAGCGGCGATGCGGCCTTCGTCATCATCTCCTCGATCTCGGCCGCACAGGCTGACCTCGCCAGCTCCTACGGCCCGATCAAGGCGGCGCTGATCCACATGGCCAAGGGACTGGCGCGGCAATATGCGAAGAAGAAGATCCGCGTCAACGTGGTGTCGCCCGGCACCGTCTATTTCAAGGGCGGCGTCTGGAACATGATCGAGCAGAACATGCCCGAGCGCTACAAGGATGCGATGAGCCGCAATCCGACCGGCCGCATGGCCACGCCGCAGGAAATCGCGAGCGCGGCGGTGTTCTTGGCAAGCCCGGTGTCGTCGTTCACGACCGGGTCCAATCTCGTCGTGGACGGCGCGATTTCGAACCGGGTGAATTTTTAGGGGCGACAAGGTTCGTAACCGCCCCGTCATCCTGAGGTGCGAAGCTTGCGATGCAAAGCATCGCAGGCTGAGCCTCGAAGGATGAACGGCCACGATGCAGCCGGGCCGTCGCCCTTCGAGGGCCGCTGAAGAAGCGGCCGCCTCAGGGTGACGGTGAGAGATTGCGCGAGCTGAACAAAACCTCAATGAAAATCCCGCGACGGCGGCAGGATGCGGACGTTGCGGGGATGGCGGATTTTTTGCGCGGGGGTATCGGCATGAGCGCGGGGGTCGTCGTTCAGCGACTCGATCAGATCGGCGCCTGACGGCACCGGATGCTTGCGGCTTAAGGCATCGTTGGCCAATCCGATCAGATCGTGCGAGCGATCGATCATGCGCTGGGCGATGAGATGCGTCACCTTCTCGGGGCTGCTCTGGATATAGCCTTCGACCAGGATGAGGCGCGCGCCCATCACCTCCTTGCGGTATTGCTCCATGATCTTGGGCCACACCACGACATTGGCGATGCCGGTTTCGTCCTCCAGCGTCATGAACACGACGCCGCTGGCGCTACCCGGCCGCTGCCGCACCAGCACGACGCCGGCGCAGCGAACGCGGCGCCGCTCGTTCTCATGGCTGACGTCCTTGCAGGCGATGACGCGCTCGCGCGAGAACATCTCGCGGAGGAACTCCATCGGATGTCCCTTCAGCGACAACCGGATGGTCTGATAGTCGGCGACCACCTGCTCGGCGCGCGGCATCACCGGCAATGGCTGTGCGTGCTCGTCCGGCTGCTCGCGCGCGGTGGCCGCCTCGAACAGTGGCAGCGGCACGTCGTCGGGCAGCCGTCGCACCTGCCATAGCGCCTCGCGGCGGTCGAGTCCGAGCGAGCGGAACGCGTCGGCATCCGCCAGCAGGATCAGCGCGCGCTTGGGCAGGCCGGTATCGCGCGCAAAATCTTCCAGCGAGGTGAAGGGACGGCGGTTGCGGGCGGCGACGATGCGGTCGGCCCAGTCCTGGGCTCTCTCCGTATTGTTCTGAGCTACCTCTCCTTCATCATTCCGGGGCGCGCCACTTGGCGCGAGCCCGGAATCCATTCCTCCTCCAGGCGTACGCGGCCCCATGGATTCCGGGTTCGCGTTTCCGCCTTCGCTCTCAGAGCTTCGGCGGACAAGCCGCGCCCCCCGGAATGACAACTGGGAGCGTTTCAAGCGCTCCTCATCCTCGTCCAACCAGTGGAAGCCATCGATCTGGCGGAAACCGAGGCGCACGGCGCAATATTTGTCTCTTCCCTGCTCCAGCGTGTTCTGCGCAAAGCTGTAGGACACGTCGATGTCGCGCACCTCGACGCCGTTCTTGCGGGCATCGCCGACGATCTGTGCCGGAGCATAAAAGCCCATCGGCTGCGAGTTCAAGAGGCCGCAGCAGAAGGCGTCGGGATGGTAATGCTTCAGCCATGAAGAGATATAGACGAGCTGCGCGAAGCTCGCGGCGTGGCTCTCGGGGAAACCGTAGGAGCCAAAGCCCTTAATCTGGTCGAAGCAGCTTCTGGCGAAGTCGGCATCGTAGCCGCGCGCGACCATGTTGCCGATCAGCTTGTCCTCATATTTACCGATGGTGCCGACATTGCGGAAGGTCGCCATCGAGCGGCGCAGGCCATTGGCTTCCTCGGAGGTGAATTTTGCCGCCTCGATCGCGATGCGCATCGCCTGCTCCTGGAACAGAGGCACGCCCTTGGTCTTATGCAGCACCTTGTAGAGCTCGTCCGCAGGACCATGCTCGGGCGACGGCGAGGGATAACGCACCTCCTCCTGACCGTTCCGCCGTCGTAAATAAGGATGCACCATATCGCCCTGGATCGGCCCCGGACGTACGATCGCGACTTCGATGACGAGATCGTAAAACGTCCGCGGCTTCAGGCGCGGCAACATGTTCATCTGCGCACGGCTTTCGACCTGGAACACGCCGAGCGATTTCCCGTCGCAAAGCATGTCATAGACTTTGGGATCGTCCTGCGGAACGCTCGCCAGCACCCAGCGCTCGCCCTTGTGCTCCGCGATCAAATCGAAACATTTGCGGATACAGGTCAGCATGCCCAGCGCCAGCACGTTCGACCTTCATCATGCTGAGCGCATCGACGTCATCCTTGTCCCATTCGATGAAGGTGCGGTCGTCCATCGCGGCATTGCCGATCGGCACATAAGTGTCGAGCCGGTCCTGCGTCAGCACATAGCCGCCGACATGCTGGGAGAGGTGGCGCGGGAATTCGATCAGCTCGGTTGCGAGCTCGACCGCGAGATTGATCATGGGATTGTTGGGATCGAGTCCGGCCTGCCTGACCTGCATGTCGTTGAGGCCCTTGCCCCAGCTTCCCCAGACGGTATCGGCGAGCGCGGCAGTGACGTCCTCGGTCAGGCCCAGCGCCTTGCCGACGTCGCGAATGGCGCTGCGCGGGCGGTAATGGATGACGGTGGCGATGATCGCGGCGCGGTGGCGGCCGTAGCGGCGGTAGACATATTGCATCACCTCCTCGCGCCGCGAATGCTCGAAATCGACGTCGATGTCAGGCGGTTCCAATCGCTCCTTGGAGATGAAGCGCTCGAACAACAGATCGACCTTGGTCGGATCGACCGAGGTGATGCCGAGCACGTAACACACGGCCGAGTTCGCCGCCGATCCCCGCCCCTGGCACAGGATATTCTGGCTGCGCGCGTAGCGCACGATGTCGTGCACGGTGAGAAAGTAATGTGCGTATTTCAACTCGGCGATCAGCGCGAGCTCCTTGTTCAGGGTCGCGCGCAACTTGTCGTCGATCTTGCCGCCAAAATATTTGTCGACACCCGCCCAGGTCAGGTCCTCCAGATGCCCTTGCGCGGTCTTGCCTGGCGGCACCGGCTCGTCCGGATATTGGTATTTGAGCTGATCGAGCGAGAAGTCGATTGCGTCTGCAAAGCGCATGGTCTCCGTGATCGCCTCGGGGAAATCGCGGAACAGCCGCGACATCTCCCTGGGCGCCTTCAAGAACCGCTCGGCATTGGCTTCCAGCTTCCGTCCGACCGACTCGATCGTGGTCTTTTCCCGGATGCAGGTCAGCACGTCCTGCAAGGGACGACGCGCCGGATGATGATAGAGCACCTCGTTGGTCGCGAGCAGCGGCACTCGTGCTTCTGCCGCGAGATCATCGAGCCGCGCCAGCCGGCGCCGGTCATCGCCACGATAGATCAGGCTCGCCGCCAGCCACACGCCCTCGGCGCGGCTGTCCTTGAGTTTTGCAAGAACATCCAGCGCCTGCGCGGATTCGAAACGATGCGGCAGCGTCGGGACCAGGAGCTGACCTTGCGAAAACGCGAGGAGATCGGCGAAGGTGAGACGGCATTCCCCCTTCTCGATCCGCGTGATGTCGTCGCCGCGCTTACCTTTGGTGAGAAGCTGGCACAGCCGGCCATAGGCCGCGCGGTCGCGCGGATAGACCAGAATATCCGGCGTGCCGTCGACGAAGACGATGCGCGCGCCGATCAGGAGCTTCGGCTTGTGCAGCACCTCGGCATTGTCGAGCTCCTTGTAGGCGCGCACCACGCCGGCGAGCGTGTTATGATCGGCGATGCCGATCGCGGGGATGCCGAGGATGCTGGCCTGATGCACATAGGCGCGCGGATCCGAGCCGCCGCGCAGGAAGGAAAAATTGGTGGTGATGCCAATCTCGGCATAGGCAGGCGTGTTCATGCGAAGAGACCGTGCACATACCAGCTGGGAGGAACGGGCTTGCCGTCGTCATCGAAGCACTCCCCCTCATAAAGACCGTCGCGAAAGATCCAGAAGCGCAGGCCTTCGGCATCCTCGATGCGGAAATAATCTCGCGTGAGCTGCTTGCCGTCCTGCCGCCACCATTCCATGGCGATGCGCTCGGGTCCCTCCACCCGCACCACCGCATGTAGCGCGCGGCGCCAGGTGAACTGATGTGGCGGACCGTCCGGCACGGTCGCGAACGGCACCTTGATCGGCTCCGGCTTGTCGAACAGCCGCAAGGGGCGCAGCGGCGGCTCGCTCTCGGCACGTGCCGGCCATTCGGCCTGCATGGCAGCGGCGAGATGATGCTGCGCCGGCGCGGCCAGCACCGCGCATTCAGGGATATGGGTATCCTGCGGCAGGTGCACGACGACACGCTTGCCGCCGATGCGCGCGGCAATGCGGTCGATCAGTGCGGCGAGCTCGTCATTGTCGTGGACATGAGCGTCGAGATCGCGCTGCTCCTGCACCACGATCTCGGTGCGGCTCGCCGACAGCCGCACCATGTCGAAGCCGAAGCCGGGATCGAGCGGATCAGCGAGTGCGTCGAGGCGCTCGCGAAACAACCGGTCGATGACCGCGCTTCGCGTCACAGGACGCCCGGTCTCGACCGTGATCGCGCGCACCACGCCGTCGGTGCGGAAAAAGGCAGCCTCCAGGCGCCGCGCGCCCTTGCCCTGCTTCTCCATGGACGCGATCAACGTGTCGGCGAGCCGCGACAGCGTCATCGCGATCATTGTGTCGGTCGCGATCGGCTCGGCAAAGCGCTTTTCCACGATGTAGTCGGGCAGCGGCTTGCGCGGGTTGATCGGCGCATCGCCCTGCCCCAGCGCATGCGCCAGCAGCGTGGAGAACCGCGCGCCGAACCGCGCCGTGATCTCGCTCGGCGTGCGCGAGGCGACATCGCCGATGGTCTTCAGCCCCGCGCGGCGCAGGCCGGTGGTGATGATCTCGCCTGCGCCGAGCGCGGATATCGGCAACCGGCTGATCGCCTCCGCCTCCTCGCCATCGGCCACGATGGTGCCCGTGGCCTGCCGCGTCAGCGTGCGCGCGCAGACCGAGGTGCCGGCGATCGCCGCGCTGACGGCAAACCCCTGCCGGGCCAATGCGCGGACCAACGTCCGCAACAACGCGGCCTCACCACCAAACAGATGCGCGCAGCCGGTGATGTCGAGGAACAGCCCGTGCGGCGGATCGAGCGCCACCAGCGGCGTGAAGCGGTCGCACCAGTCCGCGACATCGCTGAGCGTCTTCGCATCGGCCACGACATCGGCGTCGAACACACGCAGGTCCGGACACATCGCCCGCGCATTCGCCAGCGGCTGACCGATATACAGGCCGAGGCGCTCGGCGGCCTCGTCCAGCGCATGGATCACCAGCGCATTGTTGTCCTTGATGACGACGATGCTTGGATCATTGCTCTTATGCAGTCCGACGTTGCCAAAGAACCGCTGAATCCGGTCGATTGGCAGGCGCGGCAGCCACAGGCTGAGGACACGTCGACGGCTCACTGAACTGGCACTCATCACATTTCCATTCCATGATCCACCGGCCACATGGGCCATGACGATTGCGCAAGAGCTCGGCATCGAAGCGCGGCGCCCCCCAGGCACTCCACATCGGGCCCGGCGGTGAATGCGCCGCGCGCAGCATCCATCGTGTTTCCGCGGTCGAGGGCATCGGTTGCGCGGCCATGCGCAGCAAGAGCCCGGTGACGCCGGAAGATTGCGCGGCCAGCGTCAGCTTGCGGCTCGCCACGAGATCGAACTGCCTGATCTCGCCCCAGAGCTCGAGCACCACGGCCCCCAGCGCATCGCAGGCGAGCGCGTCGGCTGAGGTGCGTAGTGCGCTCTCGACATCGACGGCGCGCACCATCACCACGCGGCGCGGGTCGAGGCCGAGTTCGGCGAGCCCGCTCATCGACAGCGCGCCGGTTTCGAGCTCCGAAAAATCCTGCCGCACCCACAGCAGCGGTTTGCGTGCCGTCACGCGGCCCGCAAGCCCCATGACGAAGCCCGTCGCGGCCGTCCCCTGCCGGCCCTCGCAAAACACCTCATGGATCGCCGCGCGCGCGAGCCCGCCCTTCAGCGCGGTATCCGCCTCGCTGTGGCCGAGCGCGACGCGATCGCGATGATGCACGACCTCCGCCGTCTCGATGCGCTCGATTTGGCTGCGCAAGGTCGCAAGCGCGCTGATGCGTGCGCCGCTCATGCTCGCCGCTCCTTCAGAGATTGATGCCGTGGTCCTCAAAAGAAGAACCAACGGCTGGCTCATTTGTTCATGATATGTTCTAATATAAAGCTAACAGCGCCCCGCGAGTCAATCGAATTGGCGCTCAGTCGGATTCATGAGCAGAATCAAGAGGATTCAAGTGCCATGTACCTCATCACTCTCGACAGCCAGACCGATTTCGAGAGCTGGCGCAAAACCGCCCGCGCGCTCGCACTGCATCAGATCGCGCCGGCCGACGTGACCTGGAGCGTGCAGGGCCGCGCGAAAGAGGCGGTGCCGGCCGGTCTATGCGAAGCGCCAGGCCTTCCGCCGATCGAAACCGACGGCACCTTCAGCGTGCCGGCCAATTTCATCGAGCTCGCCCGCATCGCGGCCCTGCACCGCGACGGTGAACGCTTTGCACTGCTCTATCGCCTGCTGTGGCGGTTGCGGACCGACCACGATCTGCTCGAGACCAGAGCCGATCCGGACGTCGCGCAGGCGACAGCGATGGCCGTCAGCGTGCATCGCGACATGCAGCGGATGCGCGATGTCATTCGCTTCCGCGAGATCGGACGCGAGCACAACGCACATTACGCGGCCTGGTTCGTGCCGGAGCATCACATCGTCGAATTCACCGCCCCCTTCTTCGCGCGCCGTTACGCCGACATGCCCTGGTCGATCCTCACGCCCGACATTTGCGCCCATTGGGATGGCCACGCGATCTCATTCACCCCGGGCATCAGCCAGACGGAGATGCCCGCCCCCAACCGGTTGGAGGAAACCTGGCGCCGCCACTTTCCAGACCACCCGATCACGCCGGAAGCGCCGAAGAAGAGTCACAGGAACCTGTCGAAAGCCTCGATACTTGAACCGCTGCTCGCCGATGCCGAACGCTGGACCGGCGGGTGGATCACCCCGCGGCCGGAGGCTCCGATGAAACGCAAGCTAGCTGCCGATGATCTCGACGCGCTCCGTAAGGAGGCCGCGCATTGCCGCGCCTGTCATCTCTACAAGGATGCAACCCAGACCGTGTTCGGCGAAGGCCCGAAGTCCGCCAACATCATGCTGGTCGGCGAGCAGCCCGGCGACAAGGAAGACCTTGCCGGCCATCCCTTCGTCGGCCCGGCCGGCCAGATGCTCGACCGCGCACTGGAGGAGGCCGGCGTCGATCGCAAGAAGGTCTATGTCACCAACGCGGTCAAACACTTCAAATTCGTGCCACGCGGAAAGGTCCGCCTGCACCAGAAGCCGAATACGCCGGAGATCCGGGCGTGCCGGCAATGGTATGAGCGGGAAGTTTCGGCAATCCAACCCGATCTCATCGTGGCGATGGGCGCCACTGCCGCGCAAAGCGTGTTCGGCAAGATCACGCCCATTGGCAAAAACCGAGGCCGGCTGATCGACCTACCCGACGGGCGCAAGGCTTTGGTGACGGTGCATCCGTCTTATCTGCTGCGGCTGCCCGATCCGGAAACCAAGGTGCTGGAATATCAGCGCTTTGTCGACGATTTGAAGATCGCGGCCGGCTTGCAGAAGAAGGCTGCACGGGCTGCCTAATACTGGCAGCAAAAACGGCCTTCACGCCTTAGTTGTCATCCGGCCTTCAAATCCATCGCGGACAATACCCTTACTTGAAAGTTAAGGGGCGTCCAGACATGACCGATGTTGCATTTGACCGCGCGGTAACAGATCCCGCGCCCGTCCAGCCGGCCTCGCGGCCAAATCTCGACAAGGGCTTCAATCCGCTGACGTTGATCCTGTTCTTCGGCATCCTCGCCGCCGGCCTGCTGTTCGTCGCTTACAGCATCTATGTCGACATCAACGCGACCGGCACGCGGGTGACGACCTACCTGCCCTACATCCTCCTGTTCGTCGCGCTCCTGATCGCGCTCGGCTTCGAATTCGTCAACGGCTTCCACGACACCGCCAATGCGGTGGCGACCGTGATCTATACCCATTCGCTGCCAGCCGAAGTCGCGGTGATGTGGTCGGGCTTCTTCAACTTCCTCGGCGTGCTCTTGTCCTCCGGCGCGGTCGCGTTCGGCATCGTCTCGCTGCTGCCGGTCGAGCTGATCCTCCAGGTCGGCTCCAGCGCCGGCTTCGCCATGGTGTTCGCGCTTCTGATCGCCGCGATCCTGTGGAATCTCGGCACCTGGTTCTTCGGCCTGCCGGCCTCCTCCTCGCACACGCTGATCGGCTCGATCATCGGCGTCGGCGTCGCCAACGCCGTCATGCGCGGCCGCGACGGCACCTCGGGCGTGGATTGGAGCAAGGCGACCGAGATCGGCTACGCGCTGCTGTTGTCGCCGCTGTTCGGATTCATCTGCGCCGCCGTGCTGTTGCTGCTGCTCAAGTTCATCGTGCGCAACCCGGCGCTTTATGCCGCGCCCGAAGGCAACAAGGCGCCGCCGCTGTGGATCCGCGGCCTGCTGATCGCAACCTGCACCGGCGTCAGCTTCGCGCACGGCTCGAACGACGGCCAAAAGGGCATGGGCCTGATCATGCTGATCCTGATCGGCACCGTGCCGACGGCTTACGCTCTCAACCGCGCGCTGCCGGAATCCCAGGTCGCCCAGTTCCAGAAGACCTCCGAGGCCGCCTCCAAGGTGATCTCGGCCAAAGGCGCGGGCCACAGCATCATCGGCGATCCTCGTCCGGCGGTGACGCAGTACATCGCCCTGCACGAGCTCAACGACGGTACCTATCCCTCGCTCGCCGTGCTGGTGAAGGACGTCGGCGATCAGGTTGCCCGATACGGCACGCTGAGCAAGGTACCCGCCGAAGCCGTCGGCAACACCCGCAACGACATGTACCTGACGTCGGAAGCGATCCGTTTCCTGATGAAGGACAAGGCGAACGATCTCAACAAGGATGAGATCGCGGTGCTCAACACCTACAAGGGCTCGCTCGATGCCGCCACGAAGTTCATCCCGAACTGGGTGAAGATCGCGGTCGCCATCGCGCTCGGCCTCGGCACCATGATCGGCTGGAAGCGCATCGTCATCACCGTGGGCGAGAAGATCGGCAAGAGCCATCTCACCTACGCGCAGGGCGCCTCGGCCGAGCTCGTGGCTGCCGCCACGATCGGTGCCGCCGACGTGTTCGGCCTGCCGGTCTCGACCACCCACGTGCTGTCGTCCGGCGTCGCCGGTACCATGGCGGCGAACGGTTCGGGCCTGCAATGGTCGACGATCCGCAACCTGCTGATGGCCTGGGTGCTGACCCTGCCCTGCGCGATCATGCTGTCGGCCACGCTCTACGTGATCTTCTCGCGGATGTTCTAAACTTCTTTCCCTCTCCCCGTTCTTACGGGGAGAGGGTTAGGGTGAGGGGCTGCATCCACAATCACGGAGAGGGATGGACTCGCGGAGAGTCCCCTCACCCGATCGCTTACGCGATCGACCTCTCCCCGCATCCGCCTTCGCCGAGGCTTCGGCGGACAAGAGCGGGCGAGGTGAACTACGACGCAGCCAGCGATTCCTCGACCAGCTTGACCCAATAGGACGTGCCGTAGACAATCGCCTCGTCGTTGAAATTATAAGCGGGGTGATGCAGGCCGGCGCTGTCGCCATTGCCACAGAAGATGAAGGCGCCGGGCCGCGCTTCCAGCATGTAGGCGAAATCCTCGCCACCCATCAGCGGCGGCATCTCGTGCACGTTGGCGTCCCCTGCGACCTGCTTGGCGATGCGCCTTGCCACCTCGGTCTCCGCAGCGTGGTTGTTCACCACCGGATAGTTGCGCTTGTAGCGCAGATCGATCTTGGCACCCGTGATCTGCGCCACGCCTGCCACAACCTCGTGCACGCGCTTCTCGACCAGCTTGCGCACCTCCGGCGACAACGTGCGGATGGTGCCCCTCAGCGTCGCCGTCTGCGGAATGACGTTGCGGGCATTGCCGGCGTGGAATTCACAGATCGAGATCACCGCCGATTCCAAGGGATCGACGCTGCGCGCGACGATCGACTGCAAGGCGGTGATCACTTGCGCGCCGACCAGCACGGAGTCCACGCATTTGTGCGGACGCGCGGCATGGCCGCCGACGCCCTCGATCATGATGTCGACCTCGTCGGTCGCCGCCATGATCGGACCCGGCCGGATTGCGAACGAGCCGATGGGGATGCCCGGGCCGTTATGCATGCCGTAGACCTGCTCGATGCCGAAGCGCTCCATCAGCCCGTCCTTGACCATAGCCGCACCGCCCGCGCCGCCCTCCTCGGCCGGCTGGAAGATCACCACGGCATCGCCGGCGAAATTGCGGGTCTCGGCGAGGTAGCGCGCCGCGCCCAGCAGCATCGCGGTGTGGCCGTCATGGCCGCAGGCGTGCATCTTGCCCGGGGTCTTGGAGGCGTAAGGCAGGTTGGTCTGCTCCTCGACCGGCAGCGCGTCCATGTCGGCGCGCAGGCCGATCACCTTGAGCCCCTCGCCGGCCCGCTTGCTGCCCTTGATTACGCCGACCACGCCGGTCTGGCCAAGGCCAGTCACGACCTCATCGCAGCCGAACTCGCGCAAACGCTCCGCAACGAATGCTGCGGTGCGGTGAACGTCGTACAGCAGCTCCGGATGCTGATGGATGTCCCGGCGCCAGGCCTGAATATCGGGTTGGAGGTCGGCGACGCGGTTCACGATGGGCATGGAGGGTCTCAAGCTTTGTTGGGAATACAGGACTGTCTACCATGCAAGCGCCGGTCCACCTAACTGCCGCGGATCGAGGGTAGCCCTGTCCTCTCGTCATGGCCGGGCTTGTAGCGAGCTTGTCTTCGCCATCCACGTCCGACTATTAGGACAGAAAGCGCTGGAGCCCCGGGACAAGCCCCGGGCATGACGCCTGTTTGGGTGGACGCAGAATGCCAAGACGGCTCGAAGGTGAGTTTGACTACATTGTCGTCGGGGCCGGCACGGCGGGCTGTATCCTCGCGAACCGGCTCTCGGCCGATCCGAAGAACCGTGTCCTCATTCTCGAGGCCGGCGGCGACGACAACTGGATCTGGTTCCACATCCCGGTCGGCTATCTCTTTGCCATCGGCAATCCGCGCTCGGATTGGATGTTCAAGACCGAGGCCGAGCCGGGCCTGAACGGCCGCGCGCTCGCCTATCCCCGCGGCAAGGTGATCGGCGGCTGCTCGTCGATCAACGCCATGATCTCGATGCGCGGACAGGCCGCCGACTACGATCACTGGCGCCAGCTTGGCATGACCGGCTGGGGTTATGACGACGTGCTGCCGCTGTTCAAGCGGCTGGAAGATCACTTCCTGGGCGCGAGCGAGCATCACGGCGCCGGCGGCGGCTGGCGCATCGAGGCACCGCGGTTGTCATGGGCGATTCTGGACGCGGTGGGCGACGCCGCCGAGGAGATGGGCATCAAGCGCATCCCGGATTTCAACACCGGCGACAACGAAGGCACCAGCTATTTCCACGTCAACCAGAAGCGTGGCCGGCGCTGGTCATCGGCGCGCGGCTTCCTCAAGCCCGCGCTGAACCGCCCCAATCTGCGGCTCGAGAAGCATGTGCTGGTCGAGCGTGTCATCATCGAGCAGGGCCGCGCCGTCGGCGTGCGCTTCATCCAGAATGGCGAGATCATCGAGGCACGGGCTAAGCGCGAGGTGATCCTCTCGGCCGGCTCGATCGGCTCGGTGCAAGTGCTGCACCGCTCCGGCATCGGCCCCGCCGACTGGCTGTCGCCGCTCGGCATCGACGTCGTCATGGACAAGTCCGGTGTGGGGCGCAACTTACAGGACCATCTGCAGCAGCGCGCGATCTACAAGGTCGAGGGCGTGCGCACGCTGAACGAGACCTATTACAACCTGTTCCGTCGCGGCCTGATGGGCCTCGACTACGCCTTCCGCCGTCGCGGGCCGCTGACCATGGCGCCGTCACAGCTCGGCATCTTCACGCGCTCGGATGCAACGCGCGCACGCGCCAACATTCAGTTCCACGTGCAGCCGCTATCGCTCGACAAGTTCGGCGATCCGCTGCACCGCTTTCCCGCGATCACGGTGAGCGCGTGCAATCTCCAGCCGACCTCGCGCGGCACCGTGCGCCTCCGTTCGGCGAGCCCGGACGAGAAGCCGATCATCGCGCCGAACTATCTGTCGACCGATGACGACCGCCAGGTCGCCGCCGACGCAATCCGCACCACGCGCCGTCTGATGCAGCAGAAGGCACTGGCAAAGTACCGCCCGCGCGAATATCTGCCCGGTCCCTCGATCGGCAACGACGATGCCTCGCTCGCGAAGGCTGCCGGCGATATCGGCACCACCATCTTCCATCCCGTCGGCACCGCGAAGATGGGCGCGGCGAACGATCCGACGGCGGTGGTCGACGAGCGCCTGCGCTTCTACGGCCTCGGCGGTCTTCGCATCGTCGATGCCTCGATCATGCCGACCATCACCTCGGGTAACACCAATACGCCGACCGCGATGATCGCCGAGAAAGGCGCGACGATGATCTTGGAGGATGCGAAGTAGCATCTTGCCACAATGATCGATCCGCACCGCTTTTCCATCGGCCCGGCCGGCTCCGAGATCGCCATGCTGCAGTGGGGCGAGCGCGGCAAACCGCCCGCCCTCCTTCTGCACGGCACCGGTTTCGTCGCCGACGTCTGGGACGAGGTCGCGCGTGAGCTTGCATCGACCTACACCGTCTATGCGCTCGACCGCCGCGGCCACGGCGCCAGCCACAAGCCCGGCGCATATCACTTCCTCGATTACGCCGACGACGTCTGCCGGGTGATCGATGCGCTGGAGTTGCGCGACATCTACGGCATCGGCCACAGCGCCGGTGCGACGGATTTATTGCTCGCAGCGAAACTTCGGCCCGGCCGTTTCACGCGCCTGTTCGTGATGGAGCCGACCGTGATGGATCCGCGCAAGGCACGCGATGCGTCGGCGGGATTGAGCGAATGGGCCATCGCCGGCATGCAAGGCGTGCTGCGGCGCCAGGCCGAGTTCGACAGTTTTGAGGCGGTCTTCAAGCGCTACCGCGCCGCGCCGGCGTTCGCGGATTGGACCGAGACCTCGCTGTGGGCCTATGTGAAGCACGGCTTCGCGCCTCTGGACAATGGCCGGGTGCGGCTCTGCTGCACGCCAGAGATCGAGTCAGCGATCCTGCGGCCGATCTTCGAGGCAATGGACCAGATCTACACCGGCGACGCCCGCGGAAACCCGTTCGCGTGGCTCATCGAGATCGATTGCCAAGTGCGCGTGACGACCGCCGCGACCTCGGGCGCGATCTACAAGGAGATGGCCCTGCGCGCCGTGTCACTCATTCCGCGCGTCAGCACGCAGGCCTTCGCCGGCATCGGCCATTGCGTTGCGCAGGAAGCGCCGGCCGTCGTGGTGCGGGCTGTGCGGGAATTTTCGGCGTAGCGCTACGACCGCTTGCGAAACCTGAAATCGCAGCAGGCTCCGCCCTCCATGATCGTCTGGCTTCGGGACAGTTCGAGTTCGTCGTTGAAGCCGGCCAGCATGGCATGGTCACGATTGCAGTGGACGCGAATGCCGAGATCAGCGAGACCCAGCTCCTTGTAGAACGCGGCGTATTGGCAGCGCGTAACATTGAAATCGAGGTGATCGTCGGACTCCGAGACCACCTCGACGTCCATGCTGCCGCCGCCCGCCCAGGAGCTCCTGCGCCACGGTTCGCAGCGACGCAGTCGTCTTGCCGTAGGTTGCTGCCCATCTCGCGCCGTCCTCGGCGGCGAGCCTGCGTATCGTTTCGTCAACGACTTCGCGCATTGCGCTTTGACCGAACCGGTCACGCAATACCTGAATGAACGGGATCAGCACGCGCCCTTCGATCTTCCGGCGCTGCAGGTGACTGATAGCAACTTCGCTCGCATCAACCATTGTCGCTCACCTGTTTCATGGTTCGGTGGGAGCTTGTTTCACGCCGCCATCCCCGGATCAAACCAGATCTTCTGACGCGTTGACTTAGATTTTCTATGCCATGAAGATTGGCTGGAGTTTGACAGCCGACCCGAATAACCCGGACGAGATCCCCATCGCACCAGCCCGCCAAGAGGGACGAGGAAACTCGTCTCCCTAACCGGACCTTAGTAACGCCGCCGGATCCAAGCGCGCAGCCCGCTCGGCCGGCAGAAGACCGAAGATAATGCCGATGAGACTGGAGCAGGCGACGGCGACCAGCGCCATCCCTGCGTTGAACTCGACGGGCCAGCCCAACGCGGAGGGCACAACGCGCGTGCAGGCGTAGCCGACAACGAGACCCGACAGGCCGCCGATGGTGCAGAGGAGCACCGCTTCCATCAGAAATTGTTTCCGAATATCTTGTGGCCGGGCGCCAAACGCAAGGCGAATGCCGATCTCATTGAACCGTTCGGTCACCGATACGAGCATGATGTTCATCACGCCGATGCCGCCGACCAGGAGCGAGATTCCCGCAAGCGCGGATACCAGCAACGTGAACTGGCGATAGGTCCGATCGCGCGTCTGGGCGATCTGGATCAGGTTCTGAATCCGGAAATCGTCGTCCTTATTTCCCATGATCTTGTGACGCTGCCGCAGGACGCGGGCAATCGCACCTCCCACCGCTGTCATTGACTGGGTGGAATTGGTCTTCACCAGAATTGTATGCACGGCATCCGGATTGGCCTGACTCCGTCCGGTGGCGAAGATTCTTGCGGACGACAGGGGAATGAAGATGACGTCGTCCTGGTCGCGGCCGGTGAAGTCCTGCCCCTTCTCGGCAAGCACCCCAATCACGACATATGAAGTGCGGTCGATACGGATGAAGCGGCCGAGCGGATCGCTATCGCGGAACAGTTCGCGCGCGACCGTACCTCCGATCACCGCGATCTTTGCGACTGATGCAACCTGATCCTGATTGAATAGTTGCCCCTCCCCTATTCGCCACCCACGGGCTTCAAAAAACTCCGGGGTCACGCCGGCAACAAGGGTTGACCAATTCAAGTCTCTCGCGATGACCGTCTTTTGTCCGCCCACGAATGGCGCCGCAATGACAACGTCGGATACCTCGCGAGCAACCGCGAGCGCATCGGTTGTCGTCAGCGACAGGACGGTGCCCGCCTGCTGTCGCACGCCTTGCGCGTTTTGCGCACCGGGCTGCACCAGCAATAGATTCGATCCAAGCGAATTGATCTGTCTCGAAATCTCGGCACGCGCCCCTTCCGCCACGGCGACCACGATCAGCACGGCGGCAATGCCGATGACAATGCCCGTTATCGCGAGAACAGAGCGCAATATGTGCGCACGTATCGACTGAAACGCCAGATAGACGTAGCCGAGCGATCGCATCAAACCTCCGCGATGATCGAAGTTGAGGACGTGCCGAGAGATATCGAGTTCGCCGACGATTGCGCCGTCCCGGAGCCTGATCGTGCGCTGCGCGCGCCCCGCGACTTCGGCGTCGTGGGTTACAAGCATGACCGTGAGGCCGCCACGCCGGAGTTCGGCAAGTATCGAGAGGATAGTATCGCGTGTGCTCGTATCGAGTGCCCCGGTCGGCTCGTCGGCCAAGAGAAGGTCGGGTTCGTTGACGATCGCACGCGCGACGGCGAACTCGCTGCTGCTCACCGCCCGAGAGCTGGCCAGGCATATGCTGCATCCTACTGCCGAGACCGACCCGCTCGAGCGCAACGCGTGCCCTTGCGATCGGATTGCGCAGCCCGTCACGCCGATAGAATAACGGCAACCCTACATTCTCGAGGGCGGTCAGGCGTGGCAACAGATTGAAGTTCTGAAACACAAAGCCGAAGCGCCGGTTTCGCAGTTCGCTCAACCGCCGCCTTGACTGCGCAAGTACATCCTGACCGTGAAGGAAGTATCCTCCGGAGGAGGGTCGATCGAGGCAGCCTATGATCGAAAGCAAGGTGGATTTTCCCGATCCGGACGGGCCCACGACGGCAACGAACTCTCCCGGATCGATTTGCATGGTTATGTCCGACAGCGCGTGAACGCTTTGGCTGCCGAGCCGGTGCCGCTTGTGGATATGGTCCAGGATGACGAGCGATGTCATGGCTTGCTACGATAACCGATGGCGACCCGCTGACCTATTTGGACGTCGTCCGACAGGATCTGGGTCAGAGAGTCGCTGGTGGCGCCCAATGAGACCGAGGCTGGGTCCAGATGGCCGGACTTCGTACGGACCCAGATCACTCCCTGTCCGGGGCCGCGATCGGTTGCGCCGTCCCGCACCGGCCGAAAGCTGAGTGCGGCATTGGGAACAACCATCACATCGTGTTGCTCCTGAACCACGATGCGAACATCAGCCGTCATCCCGGGAAGCAGCAGATCTTCTGGATTGGGCGCCGAAATCATCACGGTGTAGGTCACCACGTTTTGTACCATCCGTGCTGCCTTTCGGACCTCGAGTACGCGGCCCTCGAAGGTCCGTCCCGGATAGGAATCGACACTGAACAGCGCACGCTGGCCGGTTCGCACCGCGCCGATGTCGGCCTCGCTGACGGACGCACTGACGCGCATGTCCGACAGATCCCGCGCGATGGTAAAGAGGGTCGGCGCCTGGAGGCTTGCAGCCACTGTCTGGCCAAGCTCGACGCTGCGCCGGATGACTATTCCATCGATCGGCGACTTGACGGTGCTTCGTTCGAGATCAAGTCGAGCCCGTTCGAGGGAGGCACGCGCAACCATCGCACCGGCCGCGCGTACCTGCACGCGCGCCTGCGCCGCAGACAATTCAGCGCCGAGCGAGCGAGCCGTCATCTGCGCTCGCTCGGCGTCGCGTTGCGAAACACTGCCGTTCTTGCTGAGTGAGCTCTTGACCTGAAGATCGCGCAACGCGTCATCGTAGTGCGCCTGCGCGCCATCGACGGCTGCCTTGGCCTCCTCGTGTTGTGCGAGCGCGACGGTGAGCGCGGCTTCTGCTTCCTTGACCAAGACTTCGAAAGTGGCGCTGTCGAGTGCAGCAAGGGGCTCGCCGGCCCGAACGATGGAATTGTGGTCGGCCATCAGCTTGGCGACCTGCCCCGAAAGCTGCGAGCTGACCTCGACGGTATCAACGGCTTCGAGCGTTCCGGCAGCGGTGATGTTCTGAATGACGTTGTCGCGGGCAATGCTAACATAGCGCAGATCATCATGGTCGCCGCCGGCAGCTGTGAGCGAGCTGTCCGGAGCCCACAAGGGATAGGCAGCGGCAACCACGCAGCCCCCCAATGCTGCGCGCATCAGAAGGCTTCGGGGCGATGTCAATTGATTATCCGTGCGAATGATAATTTCGCCGCATTAGCTCTTGCGGCGCTCCACGCTGAACGTTGCCCCTCGTTGACGATGCCGCAGGCGGCGTGATCAGACCAGAAGAGCTGAGACTGAACGCGCCGCTTCTGGCCCGCCCCGAAGCGATCGCAGTGGCTGGATTAGGGCACCGAAGGGCTGCCCGTCGGCACAGTCTTCGTCCCGCTCTGCGCTGGCGGAGGCGTTTTAAGCAGCTTTACCCCGGTCGTCGTATCCGTTGCCGGGACGGTATGGTCCTCGCCCTGAAATACGCTGCCTTGACCTGGGACTTCGTCACCCGGTCGACCCGGATTGTTGAGTTCATTCAGGAATGGTTGGCTTTCTTGGCCGGGGGTGTTCGACAGTCCGCCCGCAGCCACGGCGGTGAACAGATGGTCTGCTGCATAGCTCGGGCAAGAGACTGCAAGCAGTGATGCGCCTGCCGCAAGGATCGCAAGTGTTCTCATCATCATCAACTCCTCTTCAGTTGCGTTCGCCAAGGCGTCAAACTCGGCAGCCTGCGTCATTGGCGAACCTTGAATGCAGTTGATCTCCAGCTGTTCCTATTCTTGCGATGCGAGCTCACCTTCGAACGAGTTAGTTTCTGACACCGAAGTCAGTCTCGTCGATTCGCGGATGATTGCTGCGACTGAACGCTGCATCCTGATCGTTGCGTAAGCACCAAGAAACGACGGCCCGGCAACGGCTTCCACAGCGCGAGATGGTTGCTCAGCTGCGCCACCATTGGCGTCCGCGGTGCGGAGACCACCTGTTTCGGGGTAAACCGGTTCTCGGAAACGTGATTAGCCGGTCCCGATCCATTTTATCTGGAGTCCGGGAATAAACCCGCCCCTCTCCCGATCACCTCCCGGCAAGCCCAATTCCGGGCCAGAGGAGATGCGCGATGAGCGGACACGACCATGGCGAAGACGGCGTCAGCCGCCGCAAGGTGCTGGAATGCATGACCTGGGCCGGCACCGGGGTGCTCTGGACCATCACCGGCGGGGTGCCGCGCTCGCTGGGCATCATCGATTCGGCGCAAGCCGCGACCGCGGCTGCGCCCGGCATGATCTTCCTCCAGATCAGCGACAGCCATGTCGGCTTCGACAAGCCGGCCAATCCCAACGCGCTCGGCACGCTGGAGGAAGCCGTGGGTAAGATCAACGCAATGCCGGCCAAGCCGTCCTTCATGATCCACACCGGCGACATCACCCATTTGTCGAAGGTCACCGAGTTCGATGACGCCGAGCGCATCATCTCGCAGACCAAGCTCGACGTGCACTACGTGCCGGGTGAGCACGACTTCATCGACGAGGAGGTAAAGCTCTATCGCGAACGCTACGGCCGCGGCACCAAGGGGCACGGCTGGTATTCCTTCGACGCCGGCGGCGTGCACTTCATCGGCCTCGTCAATGTCGTCGACCTCAAGGCTGGCGGCCTCGGCAATCTCGGCGCCGAGCAGCTCGCCTGGCTCGAAGACGATCTGCGCGGCAAGTCGAAATCGACGCCGATCGTGCTGTTCGCCCACATCCCGCTTTGGACCGTCTACCCGCAATGGGGCTGGGGCACCGAGGATGGTGGCCGCGCACTGGAATATGTCAAGGGTTTTGGCTCGGTCACCGTGCTCAACGGGCACATCCATCAGGTGATGCAGAAGGTCGAGGGCAACGTCACCTTCCACACCGCGCGCTCGACCGCCTTCCCGCAGCCGGCGCCGGGGGCCGCTCCCTCGCCCGGGCCGATGAAGGTCGAGGACGCTCGACTCCGGTCCATGCTCGGCGTTGCTAGCATCAACTTCAAGCAGAACGAGCAGCGCCTCGCCATCATCGATACGCCGCTCCAGGGCTGAGAGAAAGGCTGATCATGAAGACACTTAATCGCCGCGACTTCGGTATCGACTTCGGTCTCGCTTTGGTCGCGGCCATCCTGCTGCCCGCAACGGCTGCCCGCGCTGACGAGACGGAGGTGCACATCGACAATTTCGTCTTCCAGCCGGCCGAGCTCAAGATCAAGGTCGGCACCACCGTGACCTGGACCAACCGGGACGACATTCCGCACACCATCGTGTCGGCCGGCAAGTTCAGGTCCAAGACCCTGGACACCGACGACAAGTTCTCGTTCACCTTCACCAATGCGGGCGATTACAAATATTTTTGTTCGTTGCATCCGCACATGACGGGGATGATCAAGGTTGAGTAACATCTCGAGCCGAGACATCAACGTCTTGCCCGGCCGGTGGTCCCACGCCGGCCGGGCTCGGACGTCTTCGATCACGGCAAAAGAAGAAGCAAAGCAAGAGGCAAAGCGAGGAGCGATGCCCGCGACCGACGATTTGCAGAAGGCGCAGCGCTTCCGCGAAGCGGCACTGCCCCATCTTGACGACGTCTACACGCTCGCGCGCTACCTCCTGCGCGATGCCTCCGACGCCGAGGATGCGGTGCAGGAGTGCTATCTGCGCGCGCTGAAGCACTTTGACAGTTATCGCGGACCGGCGATGAAACCCTGGCTGTTCGCGATCCTGCGCAACGTCTGCAACGCAGAATATGCGCGGCGGGCGCACAGGCCCAGCGCGATCGAGGATACACCCGGCGCCGCGGAGCAGACGCCGATCTGGCAGGAGAGCGAGGCAAGCCCGGAAACCGAAGTGCTGCGCAGCCGCGATGCCGGCGCGATCCGCAAGCTGATCGACACGCTCGCCGAACCGTTCAAGGAGACCTTCGTGCTGCGGGAGATCAACAACCTGTCCTATCGTGAAATCGCCGAGACGGTCGGTGCGCCCATCGGCACCGTGATGTCCCGCCTCGCCCGCGCGCGCGCGATGCTGCGGGCGGCCTGGACGGCGGAAGAGGAGCAAGCAAGATGACCTGCGACGAAGCAAGAATCCTGCTTCACGCGCTGCTCGACAATGAGCTCGACGCCGGCCACGCGCGCGAGGTCGAAGCGCACATCGCCAGCTGCCCGACCTGCGCCGCCGAGCTCGCCGCGCAGCGCGAGATGCAGCACGTGCTCGCCGACACCGATTTGCGCTACACCGCGCCCGCGAGCCTCCGCGCTCGGATCGAGGCGTCACTGCCGCAAGCACAGCACCAACCAACTCGCCGCTCCTTGCTGCGCGGCTTTGCAATGGGCTCGGCCGTCTCCGCGCTCGCCGCCTCAGGCGTCGTCGCATTGGTGCTGCGCCAGGACGACCAGCAGCGCATCCTGTCGGAGGTCGTCTCCGCGCATCTGCGCTCGCTCCAGGCCGGCCACCTCACCGACGTGATTTCGACCGACCAGCACACGGTCAAGCCGTGGTTCAACGGCAAGCTCGACGTCGCCCCGCCCGTGATCGATCTCACCGCGCAGGGTTTTACGCTGGTCGGCGGCCGGCTCGACTACATCGACGCGCGCGCCATCGGTGCGGTCGTCTACCGGCGCCGGCAGCACGTCATCAACCTGTTCGTATCGCAGACATCGAACGTGGAATATCGCGCGCCGAAGACCGAGACCATGCAAGGCTTCAACTGCCGCCGCTGGGGCAATCGCGGCCTGAATTTCTGGGCCGTCAGCGATATCGCCGCCGACGAGCTCGCCGAGTTCGTCGACAAGTTCGAGGCGGCGATGAAGGCGAATGCGGAGGGGTAGATTCACCCCGCACCGTCATTGCGAGGAGCGAAGCGACGAAGCAATCCAGACTGCCTCCGCCGAGATAGTCTGGATTGCTTCGCTTCGCTCGCAATGACGAATGCCGAGATGGCTCGGCCAAAAATCAGGCCGACCGTCTCACCGCGTTGTCGACCAGGGTCTTGCCAAGCGACCAGATCGCACCGGGGACCTTGTGGCTGCCGGCGATGACATCATCGAAGGCGCGCTCGATCCAGCTGCAGTCTTCCTCGGTGATGGTGAGCGGCGGCAGCAGCTTGATGGTGTGACTGCCATGGCCGGCGACCTGGGTCAGGATCTTGTGATCCTTGAACAGCGGCACCGTGATGAGCTGGCAGAACAGGCCCTTGTTGGCGGTCTCCAGCACGTTCCAGGAGGCGCGCAGGCGCAGCGATTTCGGCGGGCCGAACTCGATGCCGATCATCAGACCCTTGCCGCGGACTTCCTTCAACAGTTCGTAGCCGGGCACCATGCGCGTCAGCGCCAGGCGCAGCTCGGCGCCGCGCTTGGCGGCGGACTCGATCAGCTTCTCGGACTCCATCACGTCGAGCGTGGCGATGCCCGCAGCCATCGCGAGGTCATTCTTGGAGAAGGTGGAGCCGTGCACCACCGCACGGTCCATCTGGTTGAAGATCTTGTCGAAGATGGCCTTGCGCGTCAGCACCGCGCCAACCGGCACGTGGCCGCCGGACAGCGACTTCGACAGCAGCACAATGTCGGGCTCGACGTTCCAGTGCTCGACCGCAAGGAAGCGGCCGGTGCGGCCCATACCGGTCTGGATCTCGTCGGCGACGAACAGCGTGCCGTATTTCTTGCAGAGCGCTGCCGCGCCGGGCAGGAACTCGTCGGTGGGCATGTTGACGCCCTTGCCCTGGATCGGCTCGACGACGAAGGCCGCGACCTCGCGTGAGGCCAGCGCCTTTTCCAACGCGGCCAGATCGTTGAACGGGATCGGGGTGCAGCCCGGCAGCAACGGCTCGAAACCGGTGCGGAAGTTCGAATCGCCCGTGAGCGACAGCGCACCATAGGTCAGACCGTGATAGCCGTGGGCGCAATAGACGATGCCGGGACGGCCGGTCGCGCCGCGCGCGAATTTGATCGCTGCCTCGACGCATTCAGCGCCGGAATTGGCGAAGAACGCCTTGTCGAGATAGGGGACGTATTTCAGAAGGCGCTCGGCGAGCACGCCGGCGAGCGTCGAGACGTCGAACTGGACGAGGTTCGGCAGGTCGGCATCGAGTACGCTCTTGAGCGCCTCGCGCATAACGGGATGATTTCGCCCGATCGCAAACACGCCGAATCCGGACAACAGGTCGAGATAGCGCGCGCCCTCGCGGTCGTAGAGGTACTGCCCCTGCCCCTTCTGGAAGCCGACATCGTAGCCGATGGTCTTGAGAACCCGAACGAACTGCTCGTTCAGATACCGATTATGCAGGGCGCTGCGCTGGGCCTGACGGTCCGCGAAGAGCTCAGACATGTCTGGATTTGGACTGTGCATCCGCTACATACTTCGGTTGAGGGCCGTCTAGTCAACTGAAAACGGACCGCTATCGAAACGGTCTGTGCGGCCTTTTGCCCTTTTTCGGACCATCTTCGCAAGCACAGCTTTAAACCATGTTGCACTGCCAAGGAACTATCATGCGTTTAGCCCTTTACACCGGAATAATACTGGCTGGCGGTTACACCTGTCTGACCCCCGCGCTCGCCACAGACCCGACCGGCGACTGGCGGGTCGCCGACGGCGTCGCCAACATCCGTGTCGCCCAATGCAGTGGCAGCATGTGGGGTGCCGTCTCTGGGAAAAGCAGCCCGGAGGCCGCGACGAGAATAACCCGGATGTGTCAAAAAAGAACAGGCCGACGCTGGGCATGCCGACCCTGATCGACATGAAGAAGAAGCCCGGCGCCGATCAGTGGGAAGGACAGGTCTACAACGCCAAGGACGGCCAGCTCTACAGCGCGACCATCACGCCGGCCGGGACCGACCAGCTCGAAATCAAGGGCTGTGTGATGGGCTTCCTCTGCGGGGGCGAGACCTGGACCCGGGTTGGTCCGCCGATCCCCTTGAGCTCCGCCAACGCCATGGCCAAGAGCGCGCCGAAGTCCACCGGCGCGGCGCCGAAAGCCCAGGGCACGACGGGCGCCACGGCAGCTGCCCCCGCAGCCCCGAAGGCCGCCGGCGCAGCCAAGCCCGGTCAGAAGGGCGCCGCCGACCCGGTGGGCGACATCTGCCTACTCCCTGAGATTGCGGGGTTTGCCCATTAGGGCCGGCTGGAACAGCAATACGGCGGCAAGCGTCGTCACCAGCGAGAGTGCGAGCAACTTGCCCATGCTGGACGTGCCGGGATGGCTGGACAGCCACAGGCTGCCGAACGCAGTCGCCGTCGTCAGCGCGCTGAAAAAGATCGCGCGTGTCAGGCTGGTCTGGAGCAGATTCGTCCTGCCCGAGCGCCACGCCACGACATAATAGATCTTGAAGGCGACGCCGACGCCGAGCAGCAGCGGAAACGCGACGATGTTGGCGAAGTTGAGCGGCAGGCCGACCAACACGCAGATCTCGAGCGTCACCGCGCCGGCAACCAGGAGCGGCACCAGCGTCATCAGCACGTCGACGAACCGCCGCAACGTGATCCACAGGAGCAGGCCGATCACCAGCAGTGCATAGACGCCGGCATGGATGAACGCCTTCACCACGGTGTCCCCGGATTTCAGGATCGAGACCGGCCCGCCGATCGCGGTCGGCTCAGCCGCGAGCACGGCCGCGGCAAACTTGCGCAACGTGTCGTTGTCATTGGGATCGCCCTTGGGCAGCGCCTCGACGCGGATGACGCCGTCCTTGCTCTTCCAGGCGCTGACGAGATCCGGCGGCAGTGACTTCAGGGTCACCGGCTCGGCCTGCAGCGCGTTTTTGAGCTGGTCGAACACGATCTTCATCGGTGTGACGAACACGTCCTGCGCCTTGTTGCGCGTGGCCTCGTCGGAATTAGCGAGCTTCTCGAGCGCGTCGGCCAGCCGGCGCGAGGCGAGCGCACCCGGTCCCTTCGCATCGCCCGCGGTCCTGCGCAGATTGTCGACCGAGGATTTCAGCGCTTCGACGTTTTCCTGGTCCGACGGCGCCGCGTCGATCTGGTCGGGATTGAGCGCGGATTCAAGACCTTAGCGCCCTGCGCGAGCAGCTTCAGCTTCGGCGGCTGGTCCTGCGGCACGAAGCTGTCGAGTGACATCACCCGCAATACCTCCGGCACCTTCTCCAGCTTCGCCTCGACCTGCTTTGCCTGCTCTTCCGACGTCGTCATCACGTTGATGGCATTGGCGCCGGTGTTGGGATCCTTGCGCAGGTCGAGGAAGGTCGCGATCGATTCGGCATGCGGATTGCGCAGGTTCATCGGGTTGAAGTCGAACTTCATGAAGTAGAGCAGCGGCAGGCCGCCGAGCGCCAGCAGCAGCGTGCCGCCGACGATCAGCACGCGGTGCTTTTCAAGGAAGTGATCGAGCGGCGCCAGGAAGGCGTAACCGACGGGCTCCGGCTCGCCGGGCGGGTTCAACAGCTTCAACAGCGCCGGCAGCACGGTGATCGACGAGAGGAACGCGACCAGCATGCCGACGCCGGCGATCTGGCCGAGCTCGGAGATGCCCTTGTAGTCGGTCGGCATGAAGCAGAGGAAGCCCGCGGCCGTTGCCATCGCCGCGAGCGACAGCGGCACCGCCGAGCGCTTGGCCGCCAGCACCAGCGCGCCCGAGAGATCGTCGTGCTTGTAGCGCTCGGAGCGGTAGCGGACGCTGTACTGGATGCCGAAATCGACGCCGAGGCCGACGAACAGCACCGCAAACGCGATCGACAGCAAATTGAGCGAGCCGACCATCATCAGACCGGCCGCGGTCGTGATCGCAAGACCCACGAAGAGATTGACGAACACCGCGAAGATGATCTTCGCCGAATGCAGCGCCAGCCACAGGATCAGCAGCACGACGAGAACCGTGCCGATGCCGTTGACGACCGCGCCTTCCTGGACGGTCGCGTATTCCTCGTTGGCGATCGGGACTGGGCCGGTCAGCCGCACACGCGCCTGGTATTTGGTCGGAAAATCCAGATCGGCTGCGGCCTTGCGGATCGCGTCGGTGGCGCCCTTGCCCGGCTCCAGCGCGTTGTAGTCGAGGACCGGCTTGAACTCGATGAAGGCGCGCTTGTCCGAATCCTTCAGCGGCTCGTCGCTGACGAGCTCGCGCCAGGAGAAGCTGGCATTGCCCTTGTTGAGCACGGTCTCGACCGTCTGCGCGATCAGGTTGAAAGGCCGCTCCGTGTTGTCGAGCTTGACCTGGCCGCGCTTGACGCCGGCAAGTCCGGTCTCGAGCGCGCCGGTCAGGCCGCGGATCGAGGGGTCGCCCGCCATGATCTCGATCAGGGGCGCTGCCGATTCGAATTGACCGGTAATCTTGCCGACCTCCTCGGTCGGCAAGAACAATAGGCCGTTCTTCTCGAAGAACTCGCCGCTGCCGAGCTGCTGCATCGATTGGAAGTTGGTCTTGTCGTCCTTGAGCTTGGCAAAGAGCGCGTCCGCTGCCGCGCTCGCCATCTCGGGCGTTTTGGCCTCGACGACCGCCGTGATGGTCGCGTCGCGGTCGAAGGCGCGGTCGAACTGCTGGTCGCGCTGGCGCCAGTCCAAATTCTGGGCAATCAGCGAATTGATGTCGGTGTTGATGGCGAAGTGACGCGCAGCGTAATAGCCCGCTCCCACCGACAGCAGGAGCCCGAAAATGACGACGAGGGAGGCAAACCGGGTACAGGCCCTGACGATGGCAACAACGACGCTTTGCAGCACTTCTTTTCTTTCTGCGGTTAACAGCTTGCCGGAAACGCCCGCTGTTTATCGGAGTTCCCGGGCGAAACCTATTGCTGTTTGAGTGGTTCTCGCCGCGACAAGGTTCGAGGTAAACGGCGGAGGACCCATGGCAAAATCATGCGGGGCGGTCGGTATAGCCGGGGAGTTGAGGCGGGAAAGTGACGAAAGAGTGAGCCAAATGTCGCCATGTTGCTCACCGGGCACGACCTACCAAAATACCATCGAACTGCCTTTGTTTGGGAACCCAAGGGTCGTTCGACTTCCCTTGCTGCCGATTTTTTGACACAAAGTATTGCGCCTCCATGCGCCGGAGCCCAAACGGGGGTGGGTGGCTACCGCTGCGCGAGACCAATGGTGCGGATATTGCACCTCATTGGTCGGTATCGAGGTGCTGCCGGGAACTTTGAAGCGGATTGATGCAACTTGCGTGATGGGCGTCCAATGGAAGTTTATCTGGCGCAGCCACGCGGCTTCTGCGCGGGCGTGGTGCGCGCGATCGAGATCGTGGAACGGGCCCTGGAGAAGTACGGCCCGCCCGTCTACGTGCGCCATGAGATCGTGCACAACAAATACGTGGTCGAGAGCCTGAAGAACAAGGGCGCGATCTTCGTCGAGGAATTGTCCGAAGTGCCGCCGAAGGCGGTGACCGTTTTCAGCGCCCATGGCGTCGCCCGCAGCGTCGAGGAAGAGGCCGCCGCGCGCGATCTTCCGGTGCTGAACGCCACCTGCCCCCTGGTCACGAAAGTTCACAATCAGGGGAAGCGCTACATCACCAAGGGCCGCACGCTGATTCTGATCGGCCATGCCGGCCACCCCGAGGTCGAGGGCACGATGGGCCAGGTCCCGGGGCCAGTGCAGCTTGTTCAAAGCGTTGAAGAGGTTAACGCCCTGACGCTGCCGGCGGATACGCCAATGGCCTACATCACCCAGACCACCCTGTCGGTCGACGACACCAAGGACATCATCGCGGCCCTCCAGGCCCGCTTTACAGATATTCAAGGTCCGGATATCCGGGATATCTGCTATGCGACACAGAACCGCCAAACTGCGGTAAGGGATTTGAGCAAGCTGGTCGACGTGATCCTGGTGGTGGGCGCTGCCAACAGCTCGAACTCGAACCGGCTCCGCGAAATCGGCACCGAAGCCGGCGTCGCGAGTTATTTGATTGCCGACGGCAGCGAGCTCAATCCGGCGTGGTTGAAGGATGCCAGGACCGTCGGCGTCACGGCCGGCGCTTCGGCGCCCGAGGTACTCGTGGATGACGTGATTGAAGCGATGCGGCGGATCGGACCAGTGAAGGTCTCGGTGTTGCCGGGCCGCGAGGAAAACATCGAATTCCGGCTTCCGGCCCAATTGGCTGCGAGCTGACTCACCCGAATTCAAAGCCCAGAAAGAAACTTGTAATGGCTATCCCGTTCTTCAAGGAAATGCGTATCGGCGGCTATTTGCTCAAGCAGAAACTGCTTGGCCGCAAACGCTATCCGCTCGTGCTGATGCTGGAGCCGCTGTTTCGCTGCAACCTCGCCTGCGTCGGCTGCGGCAAGATCGATTATCCCGACGCGATCCTCAACCGCCGCATGACGGCGCAGGAGTGCTGGGACGCCGCCGACGAATGCGGCGCGCCGATGGTCGCGATTCCCGGCGGCGAGCCGCTGATCCACAAGGAGATCGGCGAGATCGTGCGCGGCCTCGTCGCGCGCAAGAAGTTCGTCTCGCTCTGCACCAACGCGCTGCTGCTCGAGAAGAAGCTCGATCTGTTCGAGCCCTCGCCCTACCTGTTCTTCTCGGTGCATCTCGACGGCCTGCGTGATCATCACGACAAGGCGGTGTCGCAGAAGGGCGTGTTCGACCGCGCCGTCTCCGCGATCAAGGCGGCCAAGGCGCGCGGCTTCACTGTCAACGTCAACGCCACCATCTTCGACGGCCATCCGGCCGAGGAGATCGCGAAATTCCTCGACCTCACCGTCGAGCTCGGCGTCGGCGTCTCGATGTCGCCGGGCTACGCCTATGAGCGCGCCCCGGACCAGGAGCACTTCCTCAACCGCACCAAGACCAAGAAGCTGTTCCGCGACGTCTTCGCGATGGGCAAGGGCAAGAAGTGGAATTTCATGCATTCCGGCCTGTTCCTGGACTTCCTCGCCGGCAACCAGGAATACGAGTGCACGCCATGGGGCATGCCCGCGCGCAACATTTTTGGCTGGCAGAAGCCCTGCTACCTGCTCGGTGAAGGCTACGCGAAAACCTTCAAGGAGCTGATGGACACTACCGACTGGGACAGCTACGGCACCGGCAAATACGAGAAGTGCGCCGACTGTATGGCCCATTGCGGCTACGAGCCGACGGCGGCCACCGCTGCCCTCCACAACCCGCTGAAGGCGATGTGGGTGTCGCTGCGCGGCATCAAGACCTCTGGTCCCATGGCGCCGGAGATCGACATGTCCAAGCAGCGCCCGGCGCAGTACATCTTCTCGGAGCAGGTCCAGAAGAAGCTCTCGGAGATCCGCAAGGACGAGGCTGCTGCCGCGCAGGCGAAGGCCGCGCAGAAGGCTTCGACCGCCGCGTAAGCGCGCTGGTTGGCACCAACGAAAAAAGGCCCGGTCGCGAATGGCGACCGGGCCTTTTCTTTTGTTCAGCTCAGGCGCCTGGGAAAGAACAGCGCGGTGCGTAGACTGCGCTGCCTCCCCTCGTCACTTGGCCGCCCGGGAGCCCTCCTGCAAAAAAGTGAAAAACAAGCCCATGCACAGTAGAAACGCGGCCGCCGAACGGCACATCGTGTATTCGGCTAAGCCATTGCCGCGCCGAGGAAATCAGCGGCAAAAGGGTGAAGATCGCAGCATTTTGCGACGAGGAGCGATCTTCGCAAAAGCGACGACAGACGATGGCCAATTGGACCAACGCGCAGAAATCGCTCGGGATTACAATTCAAGGCCAGTGCGGATTTCGAATTTTACGAATATTGTTTGACCCGCCGGGCAAAACAGTGGCACTATTCTGGCCCCGTTCGAAAAGCGGCACCAACTAGTCGCCTCTTGCGGCTACAGGTTATCCTCAAGGTGCCCGTCAGAGGAATTGTCGTGTCTCACTTCAGGGGTGCAGTCCAGCAATGTCACCGTAATTACTACGGATGATTGTCTCAGGAGTTATCGCGTCTCGCAATTTCGTAGTGATCCCGCAATGACGTCAAACAGTTCAATGAATGTCTTAGCTCCAAGCAAGAGGTCGTCGCTGTCGAATGTTCGTTTGTATTCGACGACTCCCGGAATCAATCGATCGAAAGTTTCCAAATTTGTGATCTCAAAGGCGAGCTTCGGATCATTCTCACAGTAGATCTTGAAGATTACCGGCGGCCCAATGCAGAAATGATTTCCTCCGGTATCGAGCCCGACTTCAAAAGTCAGGGCGTCATCAGAGTCTGCAACTGTCTTCAGCCATCGATTGCGGCGGCGCGTGAAGCCAAGCGCCCTACAGAACTCATCTGCAAAAGGAGCAAAATCGCGCTTCTTTCCGGACCACGTGACTGGTTTGATACCCAGACGCTCTCTTTCAGGTTCACGTAGACTTCGGAAAAAGGCAGTCTCACCTTCACGAAATGCTGCGTCGAAGTAGATTTTCTTGTAGCGCTCAAACAAGCACGGGACCAACGGTGGCGCTCGAAAGGGTTCTTCAACGACCCTCTTGAGAAAAAGTTCGTCCAGAAGGCGCGAGCGATACCGCGGCTGGACAACGAACTTCCTCGTATCGGGGTCGCCCCGTCCGAGCGATTGCATCGTTTCCAGAGCGACGTCATCCCAATATCGATTGAGAATATCCGTCTGGTCCTCGCCGCAGGAAGCAATGACCCTTTGTTGCCAGGCCCGATGGAGCGAATAACCGCGTGCCTCGAAGGCAAGCTGTGTCGGACGCCGGCCGGACCAGGTTTCCATTCTTCGCAGAAGCCGATGCTCTTCCATGGGCCGGTGTTCCTCCCATTACTCATCTAAATTGGAGGCTCATGGCCGCTCGCGCGATGGTGCGATCGCCGCCGAACAGAACCTCGACCACCGCATGAGTACAAAAGAAAAAAGGCCCGGTTGCTATCGCGACCGGGCCTTTTTCTTTTCTCAGCTCTCCGTCCCCGCTCAGGCCGCCTCGGAGACCAGCGCCTCGCTGCCGACCAGCTCGGTGCCGATCAGGTAGTCGCGGCAGCCGCGAAGCGAGCGCAGGGCGCGGTTGAAGTCGAGGCCGGTCGAGACCAGCGCATGCAGCGTTGCCGGATTGCGCACGATGCCGCGCAGCACGGCCGCAAGGTCGATCTGGCCGTTCGGCTTGATGGCGGCGCGAGCGAGTGCCGGCAGCGCGCGATGGGCGGGGTCGCTGATGACGCGAACCGCGGCAAAGGGCAGCCCGGCCTCGGCGGCGTAGGCGGCCGCGATGTGGCTTTCCATGTCGACGGCAGCTGCCCCGGTCTCCGAATGCAGCGCCGCCTTGCAGGAGCGCCCGGTGACCACTTCCTCGGCACCGGCGAGGCTGCCGCGCACCACACGGCGGCGTCCCGAGGTCAGGCGATCGATCAGGTCGTCGCCGAGCGACAGCCCGGCGGCCCAGCGGGTGTCGCCGGACAGCACCTCGGTCGCCAGCACGACGTCGCCGGAACGCAGCGTCGGGTCGAGCCCGCCGGCCACACCGAACGAGATTACGCCGCGAATCGTCTCGGGATCCACCACCGTCAGCAGCGCCCGCAACTGGGTCGGGCTGCTGGATGAACAGATGACCGCCATTCCCGGCCCGGCTGCAATGCGGGCCTCCTGAACCAGTCCAGTCACGATCAGTATCGGCCGCGGGTCGATGGCATTACCCGCGGTAAAATAGTCCCCGTCCCCAAAGTCACATTCCGACCCCTACCACCCTGCTGTTGGTGTTCCGTAAGTTCCGATACCGCGCCAGCGCCCACAGCGGGAAGAACTTTGGGTAACCATGATACCGTAGATAGAACACGCGGGGGAAGCCTGTGGCGGTGTACCGCTGCTCGTCCCACAGTCCTTTTTTGTTTTGTGTTGCAATCAGGTACTCCACCCCGCGGGCGACGGCCGGGTGATCAACCTCGCCTGCCGCCATCAGGGCAAGCAAAGCCCATGCCGTTTGCGAGGCGGTCGAGGGCGCGGCCTCCCAGCCCTTGTAATCCAGGCGGTAGCTGACGGCGTCCTCGCCCCAGCCGCCGTCCTCGTTCTGGATCGAGGCCAGCCAGGCCGCGGCTTTGCGAATCATGGGGTCCTTGTGATCGACGCCGGCCATGTTGAGCGCACAGAGCACCGACCAGGTGCCATAGATGAAGTTCATGCCCCAGCGGCCGTACCAGGACCCCTCCGGGTGCTGGGTCTTGCGGAGATAGGCAACGCCATCGGCCACGTGCTTGCTGGACTTCTCGGTCTCGCCGAGTTGGGCCAGCATCGAGATGCAGCGCGCGGTGACGTCCTCGGTCGGCGGGTCGAGCAGCGCGCCGTGGTCAGAGAACGGAATGTTGTTCAGGTAATATTCGAGGTTGTTCACGTCGAAGGCGGCCCAGCCGCCGTCGTCGCTCTGCATGCCCTCGATCCACTCCCGCCCGCGGTCGATCGCGGCGTCATAGCCGGTCACCCCGTGCTCCCGGCGCATGCGGTCCATCGACATCACCACGACAGCGGTGTCGTCGAGATCGGGATAATAGGCATTGTTGTACTGGAAGGCCCAGCCGCCCGGACGCACGTCGGGCCGCTTCGCCGCCCAGTCGCCCTTTACCTCGAGCTCCTGCTTCGGGATCAGCCAGTCGAGACCACGCTTGGCGGCCGGCACGGCTTGCGCGTTGCCAGCTTCCAGCAGCGCATGCGCAGTCAACGTCGTATCCCACACCGGCGAAACGCAGGGCTGGCAATAGGCTTCGTCGTCTCTGATTACGAGCAGCTTGTCGATGCCCCGGCGCGTGATCGCGCGCGGCGGATAATTCTCGTCCTTGCCGAGCGCGTCATACATCATCACGATGTTGGCCATGGGCGGATAGATCGCGCCCATGCCGTCCTCGCCGTTGAGCCGCTCCTCGATGAAGGCGAGCGCCGCATCGATCGCGCGCTTGCGCAGGCTCTTGGGAAACATCGGCTCGATCACGCGCAGAATCGCATCGAGCGAGCGAAAGAGCAGGAACCAGGCCATGCTCTGGTGTGGCGCCTTCGCGGTCATGCCGATCGAACGCGGATCCTGCAGGAATAGCTCGTCGATGCCGATCCCTTTCGGATTCTTCGCGCGCGGCTTCAGCGCGGCGATCACCATCAGGGGCACCATCGTGGTGCGTGCCCAATAGGAGATCTTGTTGAGGTGGAACGGCGACCAGAACGGCAGCAGCACGATCTCGATCGGCAGCACCGGCACCGCGCTCCAAGTCACCACGCCGAATGTCGCGAGCAGGAAGCGGGTGAAGACGTTGCTATAAATCGCACCGCCGCGGGCATGAATGGCCTCGCGCGCACGCACCATGTGCGGGGCATCGATGGAATCGCCGATCATCTTCAGCGCGAAATAGGCCTTTACGCTGGCGCTCATGTCGAACTCGCCGTCATGCACCAGCGGCCAGCCGCCATGAGCACCCTGGACGCGGCGCAGATAGTTGCCGATCTTGGCCTCGAGCACCGTGTCGACGGGCTCGGCGAGATAATGGCGCAGCAGGATGTACTCGGCCGGAATCGTGCAGTCGGCCTCGAGCTCGAACACCCAATGGCCGTCCGATTGCTGGAATCCGAGGACACCTTGCGTTGCCGATGCAATGCTCGATTCCAAGCTGCTCGGATCCAGGGCTTCGCGGCTGGTCGCGTTCACGGAATCCATGTCGCTCGATTGCTCCGATAGTCGATTGAAAGTGACCGGGACATTTGCCCGTCAGAGCCGCTGTGCGGCGAGAATCAGATCGGCGGCGCGATCGCCCGATCGGACCGATCCCTCGATGGTTGCAGGCAATCCCGTAGCAGTCCAATCCCCGGCAAGGAACAGGTTTTTCAGCGCAGTGACCGGCGCCGGACGCAAGGCATTCTGCGCCGGCGTCGCGGCAAAAGTGGCGCGGCGCTCACGCACGATCTGCCACGGAGGCAATTGAGGGGGCAGCTCACCGGAGAGGCCGCCGGCCTTGCAGACGTCGTCCCAGATCGCCTGCGCGAGCTCCTCGCGCGGCATGTCGACCAGGCGGTCGCCGTTGCTGATGGTGACGGAAAGCCGGTTCGGAAACGCGAACAGCCATTCCACCACGCCGCCGATCACGCCGAGGATCGGCGCAGAGCCCGGCGGCGGCTCAAAGCGGAAATGCGCGTTCACGATGGCGCGGAATTCGGTCGGCGTCTTCAGGCCGGGCAGCAAGCTCGCGGCAGCGCGCGGCGGCACCGCCATCACGATGACGTCGCCCTCGCTGAGCTGGATCACGTCCTCGCCGCCGAAATTCAGCGCACCAACCTTGCCGTCGCTGGTTGCAAACGAACGCAGCTCATGGCCAAGCTGAACCGTGTGGCCGCGCTCAGCCAAAAATTTCACGGCAGGCTCGATCAGCACGGCGCTGAGGCCGTCGCGCGCGATCAGGGGACGGCAGGCCTGCCCGCCCGCGAGCAGCGTCTCGCGCACGATCGCGCCGGCGAGGCCGGCCGAGCCCTCGGGCGGATCGACGTTGAGCGCCGCGAGCAGCAGCGGCTGCACCAAACGCTGATAGAGGATGCCCTCGCAAGGAATCGACTTGCCGACCAGCGTCTCCTCCGACGCCCAGACCAGCGGCGCCAGCTTGAGATAATCGGTGAGGCCGGTGTCGGGCACGCGGCGGCTTTCGTCGAGAACCCAGGTCGGCAGCCGGCCATCGCCGAGGTCGATCTGCCAGCGCTGCCCGGTCTTGATGTCGACGAAGGGAAACTGCGCGCGCTCGGGGCCGACAAGGCCGGCTTCGGTGCCGATCGCGCGCGCATAGGCGCGCGCATGGCTGTTGCCCGACAGCAGCAGATGATTGCCATTGTCGATGGTGAGATTGGTGGCGCCGTCGAAATAGGACCGGCAGCGGCCGCCGGCCTGATGTGTCGCCTCGTGCACGGCGACCTTGAAGCCGGCATTGGCGAGCCGCACGGCGGCGGAGAGGCCGGAAATTCCAGCACCGATGATGTGAGCTGTCTTTTGCATCAGATGAAAGCGTAACGGAGCAGGATCAGGATGCGTGTGATCTTCGACACACGCACCGGCTCGCGCGGCGCGTTGAAGCCGCGCGCGATCAGGAGGTCCAGAATGGAATGATAATATTTCGACATGATCCGCGGCGCGCGCACGGTGCGGCGCTTGTTGCGGTTCATGATCTCGTCCGACTTCTCGAAATGCGATTTCGCACGCTGCGTCAGCGGCAGGCAGACCTTCGGCAGCGCGCGCTCGGTGATGACGCGGCTGGGATCGTTGGAGGTGATGCCGGCATGCAGCAGCGCCTCGCGCGGCAGATAGAGCCGGCCGAGGCCGGCGTCCTCGTCGATGTCGCGCAGGATGTTGGTGAGCTGGAGCGCGCGGCCGAGATGATGTGCGAGCAGGATGCCGTCTTCTTCCGGCAGGCCGAACACCCGCACCGACAGGCGCCCCACGGCACTGGCGACGCGATCGCAGTAGAGATCGAGCGTCGCCATGTCGGGCGCGCGGATGTCCTGCGGCACGTCCATCTCCATGCCGTCGACGATGGCGAGGAAGTCCTCGCGCTTCAGCCCGAAGGTCTTCACCGAGGCGACATAGTCCTTCAGCCGCGGCGGCGGATTGCCCTGATAGAGCGCATCGATGTCGTTGCGCCACTGCTGAAGCGCGGCGAGCCGCTCCTCGCGCGGGCCGTCGGAATCGGCGATGTCGTCGACCTGGCGGCAGAAGCTGTAGATCTGGAACATGGCTTCGCGCTGGTCATGCGGCAGGATGCGCATCGCGGCGTAGAACGAGCTGCCGGATGCGGTCGAGCCATAATTGGCGCCGGGCGAGGTCGCCTCAAGCGTCATGTGCAGTCCCCGGTCTGGAAATGGCCTTGCGTCCGATCGCGCGGCGGCCGACTTCGCCGATCATGCCGGCGAGGCTGAAGGTGAGCAGCTCGAGCTTGTTCAGATGCACGCGCTCGCGCAGGGGATCGCGTACCTTGAGCAGGCGCACGATGCGATCGGCATAGGCCTGGATCACCGAAATGTCGACGCCGAGACGGAAGTCCCTCACCTCCGCGCTGAGCGACTTGCTCTCGTTCAGCAGCGCTTCGTTGCGCACGGCGAGCGCCTGAAGGCAGGCCAGCATCGCCGGCGGCGACTGCGTCAGCCCGAGCTGTTCGACCGAGGCGCCGCTCGCAGCCAGCGCATCGCGCGGCAGATAGACGCGGTTGAGCTCGCGAAAATCCTTGCCGCAATCCTGGAGGTGATTGTTGATCTGGAGCGCCGCGCAAAGCGCATCCGAGGCAGCCCAGGTCGACGTGCTCTCGCCATGGACATCGAGCATGAAGCGGCCGACCGGCATCGCCGAGTAGCGGCAATAGTGGATGACTTCGTCCCAATTCTCGTAGCGGAGCTTGGTCACGTCCATGCGGAAGGCGATGAGCACGTCGAGCGCATGGCGCGGCGCCATGCCGCGCTCGGCGAGCGCATGGCGCAGGGTGACGGCCTCAGTCTGGGTCTCGCCCTTGCCGAGCAGTTCCGCCTCGAGCAGGTCGAGATAAGCGAGCTTCTCGTCGGGCGGCAGCGTCGCGTGGTCGGCAATGTCGTCGGCGGTGCGGACGAAATTGTAATACGCCAGAATCAGCGCGCGATGACGCGGATGAATGATCCAGGACGCGACGGGAAAATTCTCGTCGCGGTCACCCTTGCCGGATCGCAATTCGCTCGCAGAGGTCATCGAGGGCTGGTTTACAATCGTTTGGACAGGAAGGGCTTTTTCACTCGCGCGGGCTCATGCCGGCAGTGCCGCCGCGGCCCCCATATAGGGGAATACGGCCGCAAAACCAATCCTGTCTCTCGATGGCTGCCCTTCGCGGATCGCACCCGAAAAGGCGGCCCGGGAGCCGCCTTTGTGGGCCAGCGGCCGAGCTTACTGGTTGTGGTTCTTCAGGACCTGGTCGCAGGCCTGCGAGATCTTGGCCCGGTTCTCCTTGAGGCAGGCCAGGACGGTGAAATCGCCCTGGTCGATGACCGGACGGCAGAACTTCTGCACATCGCGCGTGCAGGCCTTCTGCTCGGCGTCCGTGCCACGCCCTTGCTGAGCGAGCGCAGCCGTTGAAAGGGAGGCCGACAGCAGGGTGAGAGCGACGAGAAGCTTACGCATTGTATTCCTTCATTCTGACGACAGAATCGCACCGATCCCGGGCTGCACAGGGCGGATGGCCGGAACGGATCGTTCTGATGGCAAGTCGCCGCGGGAGGTGCGGCCTCAGAGAAGGCACAAGCACTGGCAAATGCGGCCAAATTGGCGCCACACCCACCAAATCAGGTCTTCCCCGCGCCTTCATTGGCAGATGTAAGGGCTTGATACTACGTCATAATTCAGGAACGCCGCATTTTACTGCACGGCTGTTGCAGAGCTGCATCTCTCCGCCCACCGTTTCTGCCAGAAACACACCGAAACACAGGAAATTGCAGGGTCGCACCACGGTGCGAGGACCGGGTGGGACCGCCATCTGAGGCAGTCAGGCGTTGAACCTGACAGGGGCTGGGAACACTAAACTTTCGATGTGGCGAGACGTTCTCAATCGTAAGCGGGCGTCGTTCCAAAACGGGATATTTGAGATGACATTCTTTGGGCGATCTGGACTGGCAATCAAGGCGGCGGGCATCGGGGCTGCGCTGCTCTTCTCGGTGTCGACAAGCCATGCTCAATCGTCCGGACCATTTGCCGGTTTCGACGGCGCGTGGACCGGCACCGGCACGGTGTCGCTGTCCGACGGCTCCACCGAGCGCATCCGCTGCAAGGCCGATTACAAGGTCGCCGGCAGCGGCCTCAGCCTTAAGCAGGCGCTGCACTGCGCGTCCGACAGCTACAAGTTCGACCTCACCAGCGACGTGACGAGCCAGGGCGACCGCATCTCCGGCAACTGGAGCGAGGCCAGCCGCAACATCTTCGGCAACCTCCAGGGCACCGCCGGCGGCGGCCAGATCGAGGTGTTCGTCGAGGCCAACGGCTTTGCCGCCAATTTGTCGCTGCGCACCAACGGCACCAAGCAGACGGTACAAATCTCTTCCAAGGGCGAGATCCGCGGCGTCAACATCACGATGACGAAGGGCTGACGCCCTTTCCGCTCAAGAACAACAAAGCCCCCGGCTCTCGCGAGCCGGGGGCTTTTGCTGTAGCGCTCCCTGCGCGCTCAGATCGCCGGCTTGTCGGGCCCTTGAAGCCTGGCGTGCAGATTGATCAGCCACATCGCCGTTGGCCTGAGAATGAAGAGGTCGGCGACGAGGGCCATCACCATCGAGAAGGCGCTGAGCCAGCCGAACAGCCGCAGCGACGGCAGGTCGGAGAACACGGTGACGACGAGGCCGCAGGCCAGCACCACCGTGGTCAGGATCAGCGCCGGACCGACCAGCACGGTCGCCCGCTCCACCGCCAGCCCCGAGCCGACGCCCGGCTTGCTCTCGAGCCTGAGGCGGTTGAGGAAGTGGATGGTGGCGCTCAAGCCCAGACCGAACGAGACGGTGAGCGCGACGACGCTGGCGAATTGCAGGCCCTCGCCCATCGCCCACAGCACCGTCCCCGACATCACCACCGGGAAGATGCCCGGCAGGATGCAGGCGAACATCACCACCCAGGAGCGGAAGGCGAGGCCGATGAAGATCGCGACCAGCGCGAATTCGACGGTGAGACCGCGGTTCAACTTCTCGATCATGCTGGCCGAGTTGCGCGCGGCAATCGCAGCGAGGCCCGTCACCGCAATCTCGTAGCCCGGATGCTTCTTGCGGATGGTGTCGAGCTCGGTATCGAGCTTGTCGACGATTGGCAGGAGCTGGCTGGAATCCTTGTCCGGCACGCGGCCGGCCACCACGACCGCGTCCTGCTCGGCGTCGATGAAGCGTCGCACCAGATGCTCGGGGATGACGTTGACATATTCCTTGAGCGTCGCGACGTCGGCGCTGCCGGCCTTTTCCGCGAGCCAGCGGCGCAGGGTCTCGAGCGACCAGACGTTGCCGACACCGGCCGCCTTCTCCACGGTCGCATGCACGTCGGCGATGGTCTGGAGCGTCTCCGGCGAATAGAGCGATTCGCCCTTGGGGAACGCGATCAGAACGTTGACCGGATTGGCGCCGGTCAGCTTGGCGTCGAGTCGGTCGCTGGCGGCGACCGCCTGGCGCTTGTCCGGCACCTGGTCGGCAAGGCGGTAGCGCGGCTCCAGATTGGCGTAGATGACGCCGAGGCTGCCGACGAACAGCACCGCGATCAGGCTGAACAGCCCGGGCCGGCCGACCATGCGCACCGCGATCCAGTAGCAGAAATTGCGCAGCGCCTGGACGCCGGCATCGGCGCCCTGGAACTTGACCGCAAAGACCCTCTCATTGCGCACGAACAGCACGCCGAACACCGGCACCAGCGACAGCACCGCGACCAGCGCGATGATAGTGGCGGCGAGCCCCGCCTCGCCGAACTTGCGGATCAGGTCGGAGTCGGAGAATTGCAGGGCGATGAAGGAAATGCCGGCGGTGCCGTGCGTCAGCACGCAGGCCGGGCCCACCACCAGCACCGCGTTCTTGAATGCGGTGAACTTGTCCTGGCCCGCGATCAGCCGGTCGCGCGCGGCGAAGGTGAGCTGCATCGAGTCCGAGAAGCTGATGACCATGATGAGCGGCGTCATCACGTTCAGGAACATGTTGAGATTGAAATTGGCCCAGCCGAGCACACCGAGCGCCAGCAGGATCGCGATCATCGGCGGGAATGCCGCCGCGACCATGAACGAGATCTTGCGGAAGAAGATGATGGCGATGATACAGCCGGCGAGGATGCCGAGGACGTTGTAGGTGAGCCCGTCGCGCTCGACCGCGTTGCGGATCTCGAGCTGCATCACCGGCACGCCGGAGAGCTGCACGTTGAGCCCGGTGTCGCCGAGGTCCTCCTTCATCAAGGCGCGGATGTCGGCGACGGTCTTGGTCAGCTTGCTGGAGGCGACCACTTCCGGATCCAGCGACAGCACAACCAACGCAAGTGTCCCGTCCTCCGACAACAGCTTGCCGCGGATGATCTCGTTGTTCTTGACGGTCTCGATGAACTTGTCATAGGCCGCGCCCTCGGGCAGCTCGGGCGGGAACAGTGCCGCCGGCAGCTTGCCCGGCGCCGGCGCCTGGCGCGCTGAGAACAGCGAAACCAGTCCGCGGGTGCCTTCGACGAGCTGCATATCGGTGATGAAGTCGCGCAGCTTCTCAAGGTTGTCCCGCGCCAGCAGATTCTTGCCCTCAACCACGACGAGAACGTCGAACTCCTCGGCCGGGAACTTCTTGGTCACCTCTTCGTACTGGCGGAATTCGCGGGTGTTGGAGCGGAACAGCTGCGACAGGGAATCATCGATCTTGATCCGCTGGATGCCGAACAGGGCGCCGACGATCAGCGCGAGCAGGACGATGCAGGACACGATCGGGGTCCGGACGGCGATCAGCCCGAGCCGCTCCAGCCCGAAGGCGATCGAGGACGCAGGCCCCTGCTCGACCTTGTCGACGTGAACCTCATTCTCGCTGTGCTTTTCGAGCATGCCTTGTCCAGTTCCTAAATCGTCCTAAATCGGCTCGGTCTTGAGAGCTTATTGCGCGCCGCGAACGGCTTGAAAACGCCATACCAATGGGAGGCTTGCCCGTTGAAAATGCGCGGAAAATCGCCGCGAGGGTTTAGCAGGTCAATCACCCCTCTCGCAAGCCGGCGAAATGTGGCCAAATCGATCAAGATGCGGCGATTTTGCCGGAACGCCCGTCATTCGGGCCAAGCCGTGCCAATTCGACGTGGCGCACGGTCCGCGCTCTCGTCCTTCAGCGCCACGCCGGTAACCTTTCGTGCAAGCCCCTCGCGCACCAGCCAGGCGATCTTAAAGGCTGCCTCGTCATAGCTCAACCCAGCGTGGTGGATGTTGGACACGCAATTGCGCTCGGCATCGGTGCGCCCGGGCTTCGGCGCGAAGGTCAGATAGGCGCCGAGACTGTCAGGCGCCGACAGGCCCGGCCGCTCGCCGATCAGCATCGCGACCATGCGCGCGCCGAGAATCGCCCCGATCTCGTCGCCGAGCGCGACGCGCGCGCCTGAGGCGACGACGACATGGCCGATCGCGACGGCGCCGTCGGCCGCGAGCAGCGGCAGCAGACGTGTCAGCAGCGCCACCGCATGGGCGCGGACCGCTGCTGCCGACAGGCCGTCGCCGATCACGACCGCCAGCTGGCACGGCGCCGACGCACCTCGTGCTAGAAGCTCCGCTGATCCGGCATCAAGCTGTCGTCCGAGGTCCGGCCGCCGCAGATAGTCGCTGCGCTCGACCGCCCGGCTCCTCACCTCGGTCACGACCGGGCCAAGCGCACTGAGATCGGCGACCAGAGCCGGCACATCGAAGGCGGCATGCACGGCATCGCGGGCGCGGGCATGGTCCAGCGTGAAGTCGAGCAGCGCTCTTGTCGGCACGCTTGCGCCGCTGCGGCCCAGCGCAACGCGCGCGGGGGTGAACGCCCGCAGATCGAGCGTCGGACGGCGCGGCGGGGCCGGATCAGACATGTCGCATCATTCGGCGGGAACGGCGGCCTCGCGCAAGCGGATCGAGTAGTTCGAGGCGTTCTGCTTGCCGCTCGAAGCCGCGCGCGCGAAGGTGATGAGGTGATGCGCGATCGTGGCGCAGCCGATCAGGCCTTCGAGATCGCCGCGCCGGATTCGCCCCAAGGCGAACTTCCAGAACACGCGCCTGTAGTCGCCGAGTACCCCGATCTGCCAGAAGATGTTGCGCAGCATGATCAGGCCGCGCTTGATGTTGGGCCAGGTCTTCATCTCCGGTGCCACCGGCACGTTGAGGCGGTTGGCATAGGTGTAGTCGCACTGATGCTGATAGCGCGCATAGACCTTCTCGGGCGCGTAGGCGACCTCCATGCAGTGCTTCCAGGACGAGACGACCTCGTCATAAGGCAGCAGGAATTCGACGTTGGAATCGCGGCCCTCATCGTGGACCAGACGGCCCTCACGCTCCAGCCGGTCCCACAGCGGCGTCTTCGGCAGCGCCTGGAGCAAATTGATGGTGAGCAGCGGAATCTGCAATTCCTCGACGAAAGCGAGCAGCGCGTCCGACGTGTTCGGCTTGTCGGTGTCCAGCCCCATGATGATGCCCGAGACGACCTCCATGCCGTAGGAGTTGATGGTGCGCACGCCCTCCAGGATCGGGACCATCATGTTGTGGTCCTTGTGCATCGCATGCAATGCATCCGGATCCGGCGTCTCGATGCCGCAGAAGATGGTGATGAAAAAGGCCTCGCGCATCTTCTCCAGGATCTCGGGGCGCTTGGCGATGTTGAGCGTCGCCTCGCAGGCGAGCCGCACCACGTAGCCAGTCCGCTTCTGCCACTCGATCAGATGCGGCAACAGGTCCATCGCCGCCTTGCGGTTGCCGATGAAATTGTCGTCGACGAAATAGACCGTGTCGGTCATGCCGCATTCGCGCAGGCGGTCGAGCTCGGCGATGATCTGCTCCGGCGTCTTGATGCGGGGATTGCGCCCGTAGAGGCCGGGGATGTCGCAAAACTCGCACTGATAGGGGCAGCCGCTGGAATATTGGATGCTGCCGAGGAAGTATTTCTTGACGTCGGCAAGCTCGTAGGCCGGGATCGGAAACTCCGTCATCGGCACGCGGTCATTGGTGGCCAGCACCACCTGCTGCTCCGGCCGCGAGGTGTCGCGCGACAAAATCTCGATCAGCTGATTGGTGGCGTCGCCGAGCTCGCCGACATGGAGATAATCGAAGGTCGGATAATAGTCCGGGCAGGCGCTGACCGAGGGACCGCCGAGCGCGACGGGCAGATCGAATTCATGGGCGCGACGGCAGATGTCGTTCATCTGCTGGCGCTGGATGTGCATGCCGCTGACGAAGACCACCTCCGCCCATTCGAATTCTTCCCTGGTCGTGCTGCGAAGGTTCTCGTCGACGAATTTGACCTGCCACTCTTTCGGAAGATAGGCGGAAATCAGCAGCAGCCCCTGCGGCGGCATGAAGGCGCGGACGCCGTCGGTCAGGGGATAGGAATATTCGAACGTCCCGAATGACGAGGTGTAGCGCGGAAACACACAGAGAATCCGCCGGGACGTTCCGTTACTTTCAGCTCGCATCTAAGCTCCCCGCCACGCTCGACCGATGGTGCGGAAATTGCCAGCCAGACACATACCGTAACGCTGCTGCCGGAATTTCTCAATATTGTGGCGTCCACTCAATTCGCGAGGGGCGCCAATAGTTTCCTGGGGAGCTGGCGTTTCCGCCGCCTCACGCGATCAGCCGTGAGGCAAAATCGGGCAATAGGCCTGCATCGCCGGCAAGGCGGAAGTCGGCGCCCGCAATACCGGCCTGCACCAGCCAATCGTCGAATTCCGGCGCGCGGCGCAGGGAGAAGACGTCACGGACATAGAGCGCGTCATGAAAGGACGTCGACTGATAGTTCAGCATGACGTCATCGGCGCCGGGGACGCCCATGATGAAGGTGACGCCGGCGGCGGCGAGCAGCGTCAGGAGATTGTCCATGTCGTCCTGGTCCGCCTCCGCGTGGTTAGTGTAGCAGATGTCGACCCCGAGCGGCAGGCCGAGCAGCTTGCCGCAGAAATGATCCTCCAGCCCGGCCCGGATGATTTCCTTGCCGTCGTAGAGATATTCCGGGCCGATGAAGCCGACCACGCTGTTGACCAGCAGCGGGGCGAAGGCGCGGGCGACCGCATAGGCGCGCGCCTCGCAGGTCTGCTGGTCGACGCCGTGGTGGGCGCCCGCCGACAATGCCGAGCCCTGGCCGGTCTCGAAATACATCACGTTCTGCCCCACCGTGCCGCGCTTCAGCGACAGCCCGGCCTCTTGGGCTTCCCTTAGAAGCGCGAGGTCGACGCCAAAGCTGCGGTTGGCGGCTTCGGTGCCGGCAACCGACTGGAAGACGAGATCGACCGGCACGCCCTGCCCGATCAGCGACAGCGTCGTCGTGACATGGGTGAGCACGCAGCCCTGCGTCGGGATCTTCAGTCGCGCGATGATCTCATCGAGCAGGCGCAGCAATTGCGCGATGACGGCGGGATCGTCGCTGGCCGGGTTGATGCCGATGCAGGCGTCGCCGGCCCCTAACAGGATGCCGTCGAGAATCGAGGCGGTGATGCCCCTGGCATCGTCGAACGGATGGTTGGGCTGGAGCCGCGTGCTCATCCGGCCCTTCAGCCCGATGGTATTGCGGAAAGCGGTGGTGACCTCGCATTTCCGCGCCGCCAGGATCAGGTCCTGGTTGCGCATCAGCTTCGAGACCGCGGCCGCCATTTCCGGTGTGATGCCGGGCGCGAGCATTTTCAATGCCTCGGGCGTGGCGGCGTCCGACAGCAGCCAGTCGCGGAAGGCTCCGACCGTGAGCGAGGCCACCGGCGCAAAGGCCCTTGCGTCGTGGCTGTCGATGACGAGGCGGGTGACCTCGTCGGCCTCATAGGGGATGACGGCTTCCTGGAGGAACTGAGCAAGCGGGACATCGGCGAGCGCCATCCGGGCCGCGATCATCTGCTCGGCGCTGGCGGCGGCGATCCCGGCCAGCCGGTCGCCGGAGCGCGGCGGCGTCGCCTTGGCGAGGAGGTCGCGCAGGTCCGGGAACGTATAGGTCGTGGCGTCGATGGTGTGGCGGTAGACCAAGGGCCTCTCCAGGGGTCATCGGCCAGTGGCCGAGTCCAAACTCAATCTCGAGCGCGATCCCGACGACAAGGGAATACGCTCTTGGCAGCCCCAGTGCACGCCTATGTTTGGGGGCGTCGCGCCGGACCCCGGGCACGATCTGCCGGAGATCGATGAGGCATCCCCAACCAGCTGAAACATTTCGTATTTCCGCCGACCGGCCGGCTCTTCATGGGGCTGCGGCGTTAACGCCGCATCCATCTTCGTTCTGCATAATTTTGCATCAAATTCAAACGACCGCGCTCACCGGCCGCTTCAGGCCATCTCGGGCTCCTTGAACACCATGACATCAGACCGATCTGGGAATGCCGCCGGCCTCGCCGGCCGCTTCACGCTTGCCACCAAGCTCTACGCGATCTTCGCGCTGTTTGCGCTGCTCACGGCGGCGATCGCGATGTTGTCCGACTACAACAGCCGCCGCAGCGCGGAACTGACGAGCGCGATCGAGACGGCCAACGCCGCCGCTCAGAACGTCGAGCGCGTCAACTCGCTGGTCTATGCGGTCGTGATGGAATCGCGCGGCGTCTACATGTCGACCGAGCCCGCCGTGGTGAAGAAATACGGCGAGGGCCTGCTCAAGTTCAACGCGCAGATCCTCGACGTCGTGAAGCGCTGGGAGACCATCGTCAAGGCCGACGATGCCGAGCAGTTTTCCACCTTCAAGAAGCGCATCGAGCAGTTCGTCGAGTTCCGCAAGGAGCTGGTGCGCCGCGGCATCGAGATCAATGCGGCCGCGGGCCGCGAATGGGGCGACAACGATGCCAATCGCAGCGTGCGCTCGGCGCTGAACAAGGATCTCGAAGCGCTCTCCAAGGTCTATGCCGAACGCGCCAGGCAAATCGCCCAGCAGACCGAGACCAATCGTACGCTGTCTTTCGTCCTGACCTGCCTCGGCGGCGTGGCGCTGGCCCTGGTCGTGATCGGCATCGTCATCATCGCCCGCTCGATCGCACGGCCCCTCTCGGCCATCACCGCGACCATCAAGCAGGTCGCAGACGGGACCGAGAACGTCGTGGTGCCATACAGCCGCCGCGCCGACGAGATCGGCGCGCTGGCACGCGCGATCGAGGTCTTCCAGGAGGCGATGGGCCGCAACCGCAATCTCGCCTCCCAGGTCTCGCACAACTCCGCCGCGCGCGAGGAGCGCGCCCGCCATATCGAAAAATCCGTCGAGGCATTTCGCGAAGCGATCGGCGCCATCATGCGCGGCCTCAGCGACAACGCGTCCACCATGCGCGAGACCGCGCAGACCATCACACGCGTCACTGCGGATGCGAATAGTCGCGCCGGCACGGCGGCGAACGCCACCGAGCAGGCTTCGCACAACGTCTCGGCGGTGGCGAGTGCCGCCGAGGAGCTGTCGGCCTCGGTGGAAGAGATCGGCCGCCAGGTGCGGCAATCCGCCGGCGCGGTCGAGCAGACCGGCCAGCGCACCGAGAAGTCGATCTCCGAGATCGAGAAGTCTCGCCGCCGCCACGCAACGCATCGACGGCGTGCTCAACCTGATCCAGGCGATCGCCGAACAGACCAATCTGCTCGCGCTCAACGCCACCATCGAGGCCGCCCGCGCCGGCGATGCCGGCCGCGGCTTTGCCGTCGTCGCCCATGAGGTGAAGGCGCTCGCGGGCCAGACCGCCAAGGCCACCGCCGAGATCGGCGAGAACGTCTCGATGATCCAGGCCTCCACCCGCAATGCGGTCGACGCCGTCCGCGAGATCGGCGGCGCGGTGCGCGAGATCAACGAGGTCACCTCGGCGATCGCCGGCGCCATCGGCCAGCAGGACGCCGCGACACGCGAGATCTCCTCCAACGCGCAAAGCGCCGCGCAGGGCAACGAGACCCTGGTCGCCAACATCACCTCGCTGCGCGATGCCATCGGCGAAACCGACACGGCGGCGACCTCCGTGCTGACGGCGGCGAGCAGCCTGACGGAGACGGCGGACACGCTGTCGCGCGAGGTGGAGAAATTCTTCCAGAACCTGCGCTCAGGCGCAGCGGACAGCCGTATCGCCAAGGCCGGGTGAACGAACGGCAAGTCCCGTTCGCGAAAAAAGTCGAAAACGAGAGCGGACTATCGTTGCAGTGATTGATCGACGAAGATGCGAACGCGGCCGACGTCCCCGACCTCGCGGTAGTGACTGAGCTCCTTTTGCAGTTCGGGATCCGAATTGGCCCAGGCCAACCAGTCAAACTCGAACGTGCTCAGCAAATAGGTATCCACGAGAATGACATTTGGGCGGCCGTTTCGCAGATCCGCCAGCAAATGCCGTCGTTCGAAATTGATGATGCCTTCCAATTTCGCCCGCTCCTCTTCGGTCGGTTGCGAGCTGTTCTCGCGCAGTATTGCGCCGGCCGCCAAAAGCTGCGCACACGAGCTGCCTACCCAAGTGCCGCCGATCTGACGGACGAGCGGATGCCCCAGACCGATGTGGTCGGTGATCGTAAGCAGTCGCGGCTGCTTCACGACGGCCTGGACACGCTCCTGCAGCGGCGGAAACCCCGGAGCCGGTGAGGACAAATAGAGCCCGAGAGCCACAATGGTAGCGAGGCCACCGATCACGATGGGCATTCGCACCGTCTTCGTGCAAACCTGTAGCAACGGCGCCGCAATCGCAAACAGGCAAAGCGCGAAAGCCGTATATGGCCAACCCTTGCCCTGAACAAGGAAACCCGCGGCTCCGCCGATCGCTGCGCCCAGCCAAGGGATTGCACCGCTGCGCATTTCGAGCGTTTCACGGCCAAACAGCCACAGGAAGCCGATGGAAGCGCCTATCACGGCAATTGGAATGGGGAGCAGGCTACCAAATTCCCTTCTGATCGGCAGATAGGCCTCGGCGACCATCGGGGCATAGGTGGAGAGATAGGCGGGGAAGAGCGCTACGACCACCGCCCCGTAGCCGATGACGACAGCGCCGGCCGTGCATGCTTCCGAGGTGAACACAGGCCTGAAAGAGCGCTGGCGGAGCGCGCCAAGGAGGATCGGGAGGCCTGCCACCAGAGCAAAGAAGGGCTTGATACTCATGGCCAGCCCCGCCGCCGCTCCGGCGACGATCGCGACCCATCCAGGATCGAGCCCACGCCAGCGCAGTGCGGTGATGGCGACAAACGGGGTCAGTGCGATGACCGCGATGTGTTCACGCTGTCCGAATATGGCACCCGGTAGAATTGCGAGCAGGAGCGCAAACGACCACGTTGAAATACTTCGCTCCCGGGCTCCCAGCTTTGCGGCCGCAGCTGCTCGGTCCAGCATCAGAAGCGCACCGGCGATCTCGATAATCACGAGGACGATGACGATGAATTCGGGTGCAACGCCGGTCATTCGCGACAGGATCACCGCCGGCATGTACATGTAGACCGACAGGGGCGGGTTGGACTCGAAGAGGTCGATCCCAAGCTTCCGGCCGTCCAGGATTTTTTCGTTTGCAGTCAGGAGCCAGCCCAAATCCGCGTTGAGAACGAGCGGGATTTGAGTGACCAGCGCCGCCAGGAGGATCGCAGCCACGACAATCCAACGTCGTTTTGCGCTGAATTTGTCATCTAGCAGACCCACGGCGCGACCTTCTCTTTCAGAGCAGCCCGTGGAGCCTTAAGCGGACGTCCGAATCCATCGGGCATCTGCGTCTTTAGCGTACGCGCCCTAAAAGAGGGTAACAGCCCTACCCCGCCATCACCCCGCCCCGCCGGATCAGTTCCTTGCCGACCGCGGCCAGATGCACCTGGTCCGGCCCGTCGCCGATGCGGATGAAGCGGGCGTAGACGTAAGCGCGGGCGAGGAACGTGTCCTGCGAGACGCCGGCCGCGCCGTGGATCTGAATGGCGCGGTCGATGACGCGGGCGGCCATGCTGGGCACCACGATCTTGGCGGCCGCGATCAGGTCGCGCGCTATCTTGTTGCCGTCACGGTCCATCTTGTCGGCGGCTTGCAGCGTGAGCAGCCGCGCCTGCGCGATCTCGCAGAAGGAGTGCGCGATGTCCTCGCGCACCGAGCCCTGCTCGGCCAGCGGCTTGCCGAAGGCTGTGCGGGAAACCGCGCGCTGGCACATCAATTCCAGCGCACGCTGGGCGCAGCCAATCAGCCGCATGCAATGGTGGATGCGGCCGGGGCCGAGCCGACCTTGCGCGATCTCGAAGCCGCGGCCCTCGCCGAGCAGGATGTTCTCGGCGGGCACACGGACGTTGTCGTAGACGATCTCGGGATGGCCGACCGGCGCGTCATCGTAGCCGTAGGTCAGCATATCGCGGACGATGCGCACGCCGGGCGTTGCCTTCGGCACCAGGATCATGGATTGCTGGCGATGACGATCGGGATGGTCGGGCGCGGTCTTGCCCATCACGATCAGAATCTCGCAATCCTCGTTCATCGCGCCTGACGTGAACCACTTCCGTCCGTTGATGATGTAGTCGCCGCCGTCGCGCCTGATCTCGCACTGAATGTTGGTGGCGTCGCTAGAGGCAACCTGCGGCTCCGTCATCGAGAAGCCGGAGCGGATACGTCCCTCCAAGAGCGGCTTCAGCCAGCGCTCCTGCTGCGCCGGCGTGCCGTAGTTTGCCAGCACCTCCATGTTGCCGACATCAGGGGCCGAGCAGTTGAAAACTTCGGGCGCCCAGAGGATGCGGCCCATGATCTCCTTCACGGGGGCATATTCGAGATTGGTCAGGCTTGAGTTGGGAAGATCTGGGCCGTGCTCGCCGGAGAGAAACAGGTTCCAGAGCCCCTGCTCCCGCGCCAGCCGCTTCAGGTCCTGAAGCACAGGCGGCGTCTTGTAGCGCGCAGCCTCCGGCTTCACCTGCTCGTAATAGAGCTCCTCGACGGGCTCGACATGCGTCCGCATGAATTGGCGGACGCGGTCCTGGAGCTCGAGCGAACGGGGAGTGTGTTGAAAGTCCATGGTGGCCTCCTCTTCCCTTCTCCCCTTGCGGGAGAAGGTGGCATAGGCGGCCTTCGGCCGCCGTCCTTGAGAACGCCGATGCTCCGCATCGGCTATGGCGCCGGATGAGGGGTATCTCTCCTTGCGTCCAAATAAGAGTTGGACCCGCGGAGACATACCCCTCACCCGGCTCGCCGCTTCGCGGCGATCCACCCTCTCCCGCAAGGGGAGAGGGTGCACCGTCTCTGTGGCGTTCGCCACCGCTCACGTGCCGCGCAGCAGCTCGCTTGCCACGACCCAGTCGTTGCCGTCGAACTGGAGCATGTAGCCGTCCTTGATCGGGCGGAAATCCTGCGGCGTGGTGTTGAGGGTGATGCCGGGCATCAGCAGCGACAGCGGCACGTTCTTCATGTGCGATGCCTGCGCCATGATGTTCTCGCGCGTCAGATTGTCCTTGCACTGCTTCAGCAGCACCACCAGCGCCTCGGCGACGGTGTAGCCGTAGAGGCCGGCGACGTTGTTGACGTCGGCATTGGGCAGGCGTTTCTTCATGAAATCGATATAGGCGGACATCGCCGGATCGTCCTTCGGCTGCTCGACGAAAGGCTTGAGCGCGCCGAGCGACAGCACGCCCTTGCCGGCATCGACGCCCGCCGGCACCATCACGGTCGCCTTGTTGGCGCAGCCGGAGGCGAGGAAGCGCGTCGGCTGCCAGCCGACCTCATGGGCCTTGCGGATCGCCTGCGCGCAGGCGCGCGGCGTCACCGAATAGATCATGAAGACATCGGCCTTGGTATTGGCGAGCGTCAGCACCTGGGAATCGACGGTGGGATCGGCGACCTCGAAGCTCGAGGCCATCGCGATCGCCTTGTCGGCATCGGCACCGAGCGCTTCCTTGACGCCGCGCAGATATTCCTTCCCGGCGTCGTCGTTCTGATAGAGCACCGCAAAGCGCGCATTCGGGTTCTTGGCGCGGGCATAGGCGACATCGATCGCGGCTTCGCTGGTGTAGTTCGGCGCCCAGGGCAGCGCCATCGACCAGGGCATGTTGGCGGGATCGTTCCACTTCGAGGCCGAACTGATCAAGAACAGCTGCGGCACCTTGTTGCTGTTCAGGTATTTTGCGATCGCCGAGCTCGGCGCGGTGCCCATGGTCGCGAAGATGAAGGCGACGCCCTCGCCCTCGACCAGCCGCCGCGCCGCTTCCATGGTCTTCGGCGGGGAGAACGCATCATCGAGCGAGACGAGATTGAGCTTGCGTCCGTTGACACCGCCCTTCTCGTTGACTTCGTCGAAATAGGCCGCGATCACCCTGCCGGTGATGCTGAGCGGAGAAGCCGGCCCGCTATAGGGCATGGTGTTGCCGATCTTGATCTCGGTGTCGCTGACGCCGGGACCGTAGGATTTTTGCGCGGCGGCGGGCGTGGACAGACAGGCAGCCAGCGCTGCGGCCAGGACCAAAGCGGCTTTCATGGTTTCTCCCCGATGATGATCGTCCGCGCGAGGCGGGCGCGCGGCGTGCTGCTGCTTGTCAGCGCGCCAGCTCAGCGGAGTTCCGCAAGATGGTCTTGCGTCGAGTTGCTGATGGCCTCTTCCACAGCTAGCGGCGCCGCTTCAAGCTGAAGCCGAGGCTGATCCAGCCGGCCCCCGCCATGATCAGGTCGATGCCGAGGAACAGGCCGAGGATGTAGACGCTGTTCACCGGCCAGCGCGCCACGATCAAGAGGCCGAGCAGCAGCGTGATGGCACCCGACAGCGCTACCCAAACCCAGGGGCTTTCGCGCTTCATGCTGAAAGCGAGAAACAGCCGGACGACGCCCGAGGCGACCAGCGATGCGCCCAGGAACAGCGTCAGCAGGACTGCCGCGAACAGCGGGTTCTCGAAGGTTAGGAAGCCCGCGATGACATAGAGCACGCCGAGCAAGGCCCAGACCAAAAACTTGCCCCAGCTCTTCATCTGAAATGCGCCGATGATCTCGGCCGCGCCGGCGACGATCATCATAGCGCCGACCACGATCACGCTCGCCACCGTCGCCATCACCACGCTGCCGAGCGCGACGAAGCCGGCGACGAGGTAGATGACACCGAGCGCGACGATCCAGCCCCATTTGGCATGCAGCGCCGCGATGCCCGAGCCAAGGCCAAGACGATGGGAGGTATCCGATGCACTTGTCATGACGCCACTCCTGCATGCGAAGCCCGGAGACACTCGCCAGGATAGCACAGGTCGATCCGGGACGACAGCCAGCAGAGCAGCCGCTGACGGCAACAACATTGACGCAAATCAAGATCGAATGCGGCGCGTCAGGCGCGCGACCGCTCCATCTCGAGCTCGGCCTTGAGGTTGTCGAGGTCGCGGTAAATCGAAGCGACCGCCAGCACCCGGCCGCCCCTGCGGTACTTCAGCAGGCAGTCCCTGCCTTCGATGCTGCCGTCGATCGCGATGTCGTCGAAGCTCTCGGCGTGGCCGACATAGTTGATCGGCACGTCGTAGTGCTGGGACCAGAAGAACGGCACGGCATCGAAGCGTTCGCGCCTGCCAAGCATGTTGCGCGCCGCGGTCTGGCCCTGGCGCTCGGCCACCACCCAATGCTCGACGCGGATGGTTTGCCGGGAATGCGGATCGGGCCAGCGCGCGATGTCGCCGGCGGCGAAAATCCCGGACACGCTGGTTTCGAGATATTCGCTCACGCTCACACCGCGATCGGCGGCAAGGCCCGCCTGCTCGGCGAGCGCGAGGCGCGGCTTGACGCCGATGCCGACCACGACGAGATCGGCCTCGATCACCGCGCCGCTCTTCAGCGTCGCGCGCTTGCCATCGAGCTTTTCCACCGTATCCTTCAAGTGGAAGATCACGCCGTTCTCTTCATGCAGTGACCGGACGAAATCGCCCATCTCGGCGCCGAGCACCTTCTGCATCGGCCGCTCTTCCGGCGCGACCACATGGACTTCCAGCTTGCGCGCGCGCAAGGAAGCCGCGACCTCGAGACCAATGAAGCTCGCGCCGATCACGAGCGCGCGTTTTGCGCTGCCCGCCGCCGTGATGATGGCGCGGCTGTCGGCGACGGATCGCAAGGTGTGGACATGCGGCTGGTCGGCTCCGGGGATCTGGAGCTTCACCGGCTCGGCCCCGGTCGCAAGCAGAAGCCGGTCGAACGGCAGCCTGTCACCATTGCCCAGCGTGACGCTGCGAGATTTGGGATCGATCGCAGAAACATTCGTGTTGAGCCTGAGATCGATACCGGCGTCCCGATAGTAATCCTCGGGCCGTAACGGCAGCCAGTCCTCCGGCGCGTTGCCGGCAAGATAGTCTTTGGAGAGGTTCGGCCGGTCGACCGGCATCGCGCCGTCACTGCTCAGCATGGTGATGGCGCCGGCAAAGCCCTCGCGTCGGAGCGTCTCGGCGGCAGCAAAGCCGGCGGCGCCGCCGCCGACGATCACGAATTTCTCCGGCGTCGGCGCGCTGCGGTGTGCTGCCGACGGTTTCGGTGCCTCGCGCTTGCGCCGAACGACGATGTTGTCCCGATCGCGCGTGACCTCCCACACCGCCAGCGCGTTCAGCGCCGGCGGGCGGGTGGCTTCGCCTGTGCGCAGGGAGAAACAGGCGTGATGCCAGGGACAGCGGATCGTGTCGCCGACCACCAGGCCCTCGGCGAGCGGGCCGTGGTAGTGGCTGCAGGCCGGCTCGATCGCAAAGATCTCGCTGCCGGCCTGCACCAGCAGGACGTCTTCCTCGCCGACATGGCCGAGCAATTTGCCGTCCTTGAAATCGGCAGGCGACACGCCCCTGGTCAGATCGGGTCCGCTCGGCTTGTTGTCCTCGGTCATGGCACCGTCTCCTTGGCTCGCGCCGCGTGGCTCACGTGTCCGAATTGGCTAACCCCAACAACTCCTGTCGTGTCAGCGCATTGTCACGGAACACCCCCAGCATGCGACTGGTGACGAGATCGGTCCCGGGCTTGTACGCGCCGCGCGTGGTCATGCAGTGATGCGTCGCCTTGATGATGACGCCGACGCCTTGAGGCTCCAGCACATCGTTGATGGTGTTGGCGATCTGCGCAGTCATCTTCTCCTGGATCTGGAGGCGCTTGGCATAGATGTCCACGACCCGCGCCAGCTTGGAGATGCCGACCACGCGCCCTTGCGGGATATAGGCGACCCAGGCGCGACCGACGATCGGCGCAATATGGTGCTCGCAATGGCTTTCGAAGCGAACCCCGCGCAGGACGATCATCTCGTCATAGCCTTCGATCTCCTCGAAGGTCTTTTGCAGGATTTCGGTCGGATCCAGCGCATAGCCGGAAAAATATTCTTCGAAGGCACGCGTAACCCGATCCGGCGTGTCGCGCAGACCATCGCGCGCGGGATCATCGCCCGCCCAGCGGATCATGGTCCGGACCGCCTGCTCGACCTCCGCCCGATCAGGCCGTTCGCTTGGCCTCTGCGCCACCGCGACACGTTCCAGCTTGCGCACTTGTGACTTCATCTAGATCCTCCCTGCAACGAGCCGCAGCACAGACGCGGCCCCACAGCTTGGACGGCTGCAATCGCAAAAGGTTCCCAGGATCAGGAAAAATCGGAAGGACGACAGACAAGCCAGCCGCGAGACCAGAAACGGGCTCTATGAGGCCGCTATCCGGACGTCGAGCACGACCTGCGCCCATTCGGCCGGCCGCTCCTGCGGCAGATTATGACCGGCATCGGTGAAGACGCGGCGCTCGAAAAATCCCTCGAACTTGCGGGCGTGATGGGCAGTGCCGGGATTGATGCCGTCGCTATCGCCGTCGATCGCAATGGTCGGGACGCGGATCTGCGGCTGGCCCGCAAGCTTCGCCTCGATTGCCGCATAGGCCGGATCGCCTTCCACCAGCGCGTAGCGGTGGCGGTAGGAGTGGATCACGACATCGACGAAATCAGGATTGTCGAAGGACACCGCGCTTTTCTCGAACGTCGCATCGTCGAACGCCCATTTCGGCGACCACATCGCCCAGAGCTGGCGGGCAAAGCCGCGCCGGTTGCGCTCCAGCGCGCGGCGGCCGCGCTCGTTGTGGAAGAGATATTGATACCAGAGCGCGGCCTCCTCCGGCGGCGAGGCCGGCTCCATGGATCGGGCGATGTTCTGGATGTTGTAGGACTTCTCCGGAGACGAGACCGATCACGCGCTCCGGATGGAGCGCGGCGACGACGCAGGCCGCGCGCCCGCCCCAGTCATAGCCGCAGACGACCGCGCGCTGGATGCCGAGCGCATCCATGAAGGCCAACAGATCGGCGCCAAGCGCCGCCTGCTCGCCGGAGCGCAGCGTCTCGGCCGCACGAAACCGCGTCGGCCCGTAGCCGCGCAGCCAGGGCACCAGCACCCGTGCGCCGGCTTGTGCGATCAACGGCGCGGTTTCCGCGTAGGCGTTCACATCGTAGGGAAAGCCGTGGCCCATGATGCAGGGCCAGCCATCGGGCGCGCCGTAGTCGAGATAGGCGATGTCGAGGATATCGGTGGTGATGGTTTTTTGTTGCATGATTTGCTCACCGATTGACGCGATGTCGTAGCCACTATGGAGCGCAGCGGAATACGGGATTCGTGGACGCAGGCATCCCGCATTCCGCTTCGCTCCATGCGGGCTACAAGAGACGACGAGCCGATCTATCTCTGCGGACCTGACAGCGAGATGTCGCGTTCGGCGCGGAACACGTTGCTATAGAGATTGGCGATCCACTGCCGGCCGATTTCGGTCTTGTTGAGATAGCCGATCTCGGTCTGGATATGCGGTGCGACGCTGTTCCAGTAGAACTGCGGATAGCGGTTGACGATGTCGGCGGGCGAGTTGTAGCCGAGCTGGCGGTTGATGCCGACCTCTTCGAACTCGTAATAGAGCGCGTTGGCCTTGCGCAGATAGTTGGGATCGCCGAGCTGGCCGATGAAATCGGCGGCGCGCAGGATCGAGGCTTCGTCGTCGTACTCCTGGCCCTCGCGGGCCGGAAAGCGCGTGCCCTCGATGGCGCGGGCGATGCGGTCAGGGTCGACTTCGAGGAATATGTCGCAGCCGGCGCGTCACATAAAGCTTCGACCGATCGACGTGATACATCATCAAGCTGGCGTCAGATGCACCGCGCGGCAGGGAGATCTTGGTGTCGGCCGCATCGATCACGAATCCGTCGCCATCATCCTCCTCGAACAGGCCTCGCACATAGCCGATGTCGTGGGCGAGGCAGGCGACCAGGACATGGACGTAATCTTCGGCCGACAGATGGGTATGAAGACTTCGGCCGCTGAGGATCGCCTGGGCTGCCAGCGTCACCAGCATCGTATGCTCGATATTGTGGTAGAGCGCATCGCTGTTGCCGATGCATTCCATCGCGGTGCGCGTGGCGCTCTCGACGATACTGGCAGACGTCTCATCGTACCGGCGGCGCATGAACCTACCGAGCAACTTCTCCAGGGTCTCGGCCGCCAGTCGCGGTAACGTCATCATGGATGCAGCCCCGTCTGTCGATGGTATTCCACGCCAACTCCCGACGTTTCATTCTTGTCCTCGGCGCACCAGTCAGCATAGCCCATCTTGGGCCGAGGGACCAAATCCCGGAACGAGAACGCGAAAATATATTGCAGTTGCGCTCCGCCATATCGCGGTTGCAGCGATGGGGCGACACATCCTAGAGGGGCCGGCGTCCAGACAAGATTGCGGTTATTCGACCGGCAGCACGTCGACGGCGACGCCGAGCTTCTGTTTCGGCGAGCCGACGATGACGCCGTCGACAGGCGAGACGTCGGAAAAGTCGCGTCCGACCGCGAGCACGATGTGGTCGTTGGCGATCAGGAGATCGTTGGTCGGATCGAAATCGACCCAGCCGAGCTCAGCCCCGCACCACAGCGACACCCAGGCGTGGGTGGCATCCGCCCCTTGCAGGCGCGGCTGGCCCGGCGGCGGAATGGTACGTAAGTAGCCGCTGACATAGGCCGCGGGCAGACCGAGCCCGCGCAGCCCTGCGATCATCACATGGGCAAAATCCTGGCAAACGCCGTGACGCTTATCGAAGACCTCGCCGAGCGGCGTCGAAATTACCGTCGCCTTGGGATCGTAGCGAAATTCGCTGCGGATGCGATGCATGAGATCGACCACGCCTTTGAGGATGCCCGCGCCGGGCGCAAAGCTCACCGCCGCATAGGCGCTGACCGGACGCAGCACCGGCACCAGTGGGCTCGCAAAGACATAGCCGACCGGCGAGGACGGCCCGAGGCTCGTCGCCTCGAAGGCCACGTCGCGAATGGTCTCCCAGGGAGGGCTAGCGGCATCGCGCGCCGGCGGCTGTCGCGAGACGGACACACGCGAACGTGAATCGATCCTTAAGTTGCGGTGCGCAGCTTCGATCACCACGCTCTCGGTGAGCGTGCCGAAGAAATCGCGGCGGACATTGCGCTCGGCCGGACGCGGACGGATCTCCACGCTGTGCGAGATCAGCTCCTGGCCATTGCCGCTTCTCGGCTCCAGCCGCAGCGTGCAGCGGGCGAAGTTGACCGGATTCTCATATTCGTAAGTCGTGACGTGGCGGATGTCGTAGATCACGCCAGCCCCGTCAGCTTTTCCGGCCGGCCGGCATTGGGGCCGTGCGGGAAGTAATGCTGCCCGAACGCCTCGGCGAGGCTGAGCAGATCCTGCTCCAGCGCAAACAGCATCTTGACCTCGAGCTTCTCGGCCTCCGCGGTCGCAAGCATCGCCTGCATCGCCACCGCAAGCCGCTGCGGCTGCTCGATCAGGCCGTGCTCCTTCAGGCTTGGCAGCGCGGCGATGTGCTCGTTCAGCGTCGTCACCTGGAACGCCACCGAACGCGGATTGTAGGGATCGAGCACGGCGAGGTCGCGCACCGGCGCCAGGATCGGCGCCAGCAGATAGCGCGAGCGATAGGTGATCTGGCAATCCACCAGCGTCAGCAGGATATCGAGATCCTCGTCGCCGGCCTCGTCATAGGCAAATTGGCGCGTGAAGCGCGTGGTGTTGATGGCGCGCTCGACGCGGCGGCCAACGTCGAGGAAGCGCCAGCCGGCGGCGCGGTTCATGTTCTCCTGCGCGAGGCCTGCGAAGCTCGCAAGCTCCTGCAAGGTCAGCTCGGCCGCGCTCAAGACGCTGTCGTCGTCCTCGACTTCGTAGGCGAGCCGCTCGGTCATCTCGGTGATGACCTGCCAGGCATCGGGCGACAGGCGCTCGCGCAACGAGGTCGCGGTGCGCTGGGCCGCGCGGACCAGCGACAATGCCGAGCCGAAACGCGCCTCGCTCTGCAACGCTTCGGCGACGATAGGTCCGGGCGCCGCGCGCGAGGTCTGCGAGATCGCGCCCCAGGCCACCAGCAGGCGCTGGATGCGTTCGGCCGATTGCAGCGAGGCCGCGGTGCCCTTGTTGGGCCCGCTCGGCGAGCCCAGCGCGCGCACCAGGCGCAGCGTCGCCTCGGCGCGTTCCAGATAACGGCCGAGCCAGAACAGATTGTCGGCGGCGCGGCTCGGCAGCACGCCGGCGATGCGGCGGATGCGCACCTTGTCGGTCGCCGGCAGCAGCGTCGCGGTCGGGACCTGCTTGTCCGAGACGACCCAGACGTCGGCGGCGCGGGCGCCGTCGCCCATCGACACCGCGCGCGCATCGGGCTGCTCGGCGATCCGGCAGAAGCCGCCGGGCATGATCACCCAGCCGTCGGGCGTGGCGGCGGCGAACACGCGCAGCACGAAGGGCCGCGGCGTGAGCTGCCCGTGCTCCCACACCGGCATGGTCGAAAGCCGCACCACCTCCTGGCCGACATAGTCCATGCCGCGCGCGGTGATGGCATCGATCAGGCGCTGGCGGTCGCTCGCATCCAACTCGCTCGCGAGCACCGGCCCCGTGCTGTCGAAGCCGGGAACGCCGCGCCGGTAGGCGCCCTCGATCGCGACCTCGTCGAGCCGCGCCAGCACCTCATCGCGCGCCGCGCGCTGGCCGCACCACCAGGTGGCGATGTGCGGCATCTTCAGCTCCTCGCCGAGCAGGCGGCGGCTCAGCGCCGGCAGGAAGCCGAGCAGCGCCCGCGCTTCCGGCACGCCCGAGCCCGGCATGTTGGCGACGACGACGCCGTCCTTGCGCAGCACGTCGATCAGGCCGGGAACTCCTAACCGCGAGGAGGCATCAAGCTCGAGCGGATCGAGCGAGTTGGAATCGACCCGGCGGAGCAGCACGTCGAGCCGCTTCAGGCCAGCGACGGTGCGGATGTGGATACGGCCGTCGCTGACGGCGAGATCGTCGCCCTCGACCAGGAGGAAGCCGAGATAGCGCGCCAGCGTCGCGTGCTCGAAATAGGTTTCGCTGAAACTACCCGGGGTGAGCACGCCGATGCGCGGCTCGTCGCGGTCGGCGCGCGCGCGCAGAGAGTCGCGAAACGCCTCGAAGAACGGCGCGACGCGCGGCACGTTCATCGACTTGTAGAGGTCGGAGAAAGCGCGCGAGAGCACCAGGCGGTTCTCCAGCGCGTAGCCCGCGCCCGAGGGCGCCTGGGTGCGGTCGCCGAGCACCCACCAGCGGCCGTCGGGCCCGCGGCCGACATCGGCGGCGTAGATCGAGAGATAGCGCCCGCCGGGCGGCGGCACGCCGCAGAGGGGACGGAGATATTCGGGACTGCCGGCGATCGCGGCCGCCGGCAGCGCGCCCTCGGCGACGAGACGGCCTGCGCCATAGATGTCGCGCAGCACGAGCTCGAGCAGCTCGGCGCGCTGGATGATGCCGGCGGAGCAGCTGCTGCCAGTCGGCCTCGTCGATCAAGAGCGGCAGATGGCTGATCGACCACGGCCGGTCGGCACTATCGCCTGGGGCACGATAGGTGACGCCGGCCTCGCGGAGATGGCGGTCGGCCATGCCGAAGCGACGCTCGACCTCGTCCGGCGCGAGCGCGCCGAAGGCGTCGAAGAAGCGGCTCCAGACCGCGCGCGGGGCGCCGTCGGGTCCCAGGAACTCGTCGGGAATGCCGGGCAGGCGGCTATAGTCGCGGACCCATTGCGCCAGGCGGCGCTGGCCGTCACGCTGACCTTGCGCCCTGCCCGCTTGGTCGTCCTGTTCGGCTGCGCCCTCGCCCATGCGCCTCTCCCTGCCCCACCATCATACTCATTGCAGGAGCGGGGTCCGCAAGTCGAGGGTCAGCGGAAACTCATTTGTGCGTTCCTCCGGCGGCGGCTGGACCGGGCCCGGCGTATGGCCGTGGTCCTGGAAGCGCGCCAGCCGCCGCGCCTCGGCCTCATAGGTGTTGACCGGCTTGGTGTCGTAGTTGCGCCCGCCGGGATGGGCGACGTGATAGACGCAGCCGCCGAGCGAGCGGCCGTTCCAGGTGTCGATCAGGTCGAAGGTCAGGGGTGCGTGGACCGGAATGGTCGGGTGCAGGCCGGAGGCCGGCTGCCAGGCCTTGAAGCGGACGCCGGCCACGGCTTCAGTCGAGCGGCCGGTCGATGTCATCGGCAGCCGGCGGCCGTTGCAGGTGACGATGTGGCGGCCCTCGATGAATCCCTCGGCCTTGACCTGAAGCCGCTCGACCGACGAGTCCACATAGCGCACCGTGCCGCCGGCCGAGCCCTCCTCGCCGAGCACGTGCCAAGGCTCCAGCGCCTGCCGCAACTCCAGCGTGACGCCGCCATGATGGACGCGGCCGAAGGCGGGGAAGCGGAATTCGAGCTGGGCCAGATACCATTCCGGCTCGAAGGGATAACCGAACTGCTTCAGCTCGGTGAGCACGTCCTGAAAATCCTCCCAGATGAAATGCGGCAGCATGAAGCGGTCATGCAGCGCGGTGCCCCAGCGCACGAACTTGCCGGCCTGCGGCTCGCGCCAGAATTTTGCGATCAGCGCGCGGATCAGGAGCTGCTGCGCCAGCGACATGCGCGGATCGGGCGGCATTTCGAGCGCGCGGAATTCGACGAGGCCGAGGCGGCCGGTGGGGCCTTCCGGCGAATAGAGCTTGTCGATGCAGATCTCGGCGCGGTGGGTGTTGCCGGTGATGTCGACGAGCAGATGCCGGAACAGCCGGTCCACCAGCCACAGCGGCGTCTGGGTGCCCGGCGGCGGTACATGCGAGAGCGCGATCTCGAGCTCGTAGATGCTGTCGTGCCTGGCTTCGTCGATGCGCGGCGCCTGGCTGGTCGGGCCGATGAACAGGCCGGAGAAGAAATAGGACAGCGCCGGATGGCGTTGCCAATACAGCACGAGGCTCTTCAAGAGATCGGGCCGCCGCAGGAACGGCGAATCCTGCGGTGAGGAGCCGCCGACCACGACGTGATTGCCGCCGCCGGTGCCGGTGTGGCGGCCGTCGACCAGGAAGCGGTTGGCGCCCAGCCGCACCTTCGCAGCATCGTCGTAGAGACCGGTGGTGATCTCGACCGCATCGCGCCAGCTCTTCGCCGGCTGGATGTTGATCTCGACGACACCGGGATCGGGCGTCACCTTGATCACCTCGATGCGCGGATCGAACGGCGGCGGGTAGCCTTCGACATGGACCTGGAGCTGCATCTCCTCGGCGGTGTCTTCCAGCGCCGAGATCAATTCGAGATAGTCTTCGATGCGCTCGACCGGCGGCATGAAGGCGCAGAGCACACCGTCGCGGATTTCCACGGCCATCGCGGTACGCACGGGAATCGCCGTGTTGAGATGCTCGGGGGCGGTCCGCGGCGGCGATGGCGGTCGCGCCATGCGGGTGAACACCGGCAGTCTGTCCCGCGGCTCCATCGGGTCCTGCTCGACGATGTAGGGATATTGGTTCGGCGGGACGTAGCCGAGCGAGCCCATCGGCAGGCGCAGGCCCAAAGGTGAATCACCCGGCGACAGGAACAGGTGATTGCGCCGGAGCGGCCAGCGCTCGCTGCGCCAGCGCGGCGGCGCATTCCAACGCTGGATCGGCAGTACGAAGCCGCGCGGCGTGGTAAGGCCTTGGTCGAACACGCGCGCCATCCGCGCGCGCGCTTCGGGATCGGACAATTTGGAATCGGTGGGGTCGACGTTGATTGGAAGCTCGGCTTCCTTCTGCAGCCAATAGGCGGGGTCCTCATAGGCCGGCATGATGTAGCCGAGATCGAGCCCGAGCCGCGCGGCGGTGCCTTCCATGAAGGCTTCGGCGTCTCTCACTTCCGGGCGCGTGGGATTCTCGATCCTGGCGATGAGATCGGCGTTCTTCCAGATCGACACGCCGTCCTTGCGCCAGTACAGACCAAAGGCCCAGCGCGGCAGGCTCTCGCCCGGATACCATTTGCCCTGGCCGTAATGCAGCAGCCCGCCCGGCGCAAAGCGCGTGCGCAGGCGGCGGATCAAATCGTCGGCGAGCACGCGCTTGGTGGGGCCGACGGCTTCCGTATTCCACTCGCCTGCCTCGAGATCGTCTACCGAGACGAAGGTCGGCTCGCCGCCCATGGTGAGCCGCACGTCCTGCGCGGCGAGGTCACCGTCGACCTCCTCGCCGAGATCGTTGAGCCGCGTCCAGGCTTCGTCGGAGAAAGGCTTTGTGATGCGCGGCGCCTCGCGGATGCGCTTCACGCTCATGTCGAAAGCGAATTCGACCTCGGCAAAGCCGGCGCCGCCGGAGATCGGCGCGGCCGAGCGATAGTGCGGCGTCGCCGCAACCGGGATGTGCCCCTCGCCTGCGAGCATGCCGGAGGTCGCGTCAAAACCGATCCAGCCCGCGCCCGGCAGGTAAACCTCGGCCCAGGCGTGCAGATCGGTGAAGTCGTTCTCCACCTCCGGCGGTCCCTCGATCGGATCGATGTCAGGACGGATCTGAATGAGATAGCCGGAGACGAAGCGCGCGGCGAGCCCGAGATGGCGCAGCGTCTGGATCAAGAGCCAGGCGGAGTCGCGGCACGAGCCGGCGCCGGAGGCGAGCGTCTCCTCCGGCGTCTGCACGCCCGGCTCCATGCGGATAATGTAGCGGATCTTCTTCTGCAGCTCGCGATTGAGCTCGATCAGGAAGTTGACGGTGTTCGGCGCTTCGTGCGGGATCGTATCGAGATATTTCGCAAACAGGCGATCGGGTTTGATGGTCTCGAGATACGGCGCAAGCTCCGTCTTCAGGTCCTTCGGATAGTCGAACGGAAAACTGTCGGCATAGGGCTCGACGAAGAAGTCGAACGGATTGACCACGGTCATCTGCGTCGTGAAATTGACCTCGAATTTCAGCTCGGTCGTCTTCTCCGGAAAGACATAGCGGGCGAGCCAGTTGCCTTGCGGATCCTGCTGCCAGTTCACGAAATGATTGGATGGTGTGACCTTGAGCGAATAGCTCAGGATCGGTGTGCGCGTATGCGGCGCCGGGCGCAGGCGGATGGTCTGCGGGCCGAGATCGATCGGGCGGTCGTATTGGTAGTGCGTGACGTGGTGTAATGCGACGTAGATCGACACGGGGTGCGGTGCTCCGGCAGCTTTTTTGAGCAGAACACCTGATGTCAATGCGATCAAGCACTAACAACGGGCAGACCGTGCCTAGGTAAGGTGCGGAGCGAGTGTTTGTGGGGCGCTATTCGGTACGTCGGCGGCGCCTTCCCTTCTCCCCTTGTGGGAGAAGGTGGCGCGAAGCGCCGGATGAGGGGTATGTCTCCGCTCGCAAGGCCGTTCGTGAGGATAGAAACCCCTCACCCGTCTCGCCGCTTTGCGGCGAGCCACCCTCTCCCACAAGGGGAGAGGGAAAGAGAGCACGTCCTCTTCGAAAATCCCTACGCCGCCGACATCAGCCGCTGCAGGAACTGCGTCACCTCGCGCCGGAGCGTCTCGACCTCGCCATGGACGCGTTCGGAGGCACTGTTGACGCGGCTCGCGACGCGGCCGGTATCGGCGGCGGCTTCGTTGATGCCGGTGACGTTGGAGGACACCTGCGTCGTGCTGGACGAGGCCTCCTGGACGTTGCGGGCGATCTCGCGCGTCGCGGCACCCTGCTGCTCGATCGAAGCAGCAATGCTGGCGGTGATCCCGTCGATCTCTGCGATAGTTTGCGCAATCGCCTCGACCGCCGCGACCGAGTTGGTCGTCGATTGCTGCATCTCGCCGACCTTGGCGCTGATCTCCTCGGTCGCCTTCGCAGTCTGGTTGGCGAGGCTTTTCACCTCGGACGCCACCACCGCGAAGCCGCGGCCGGCTTCGCCCGCCCGCGCCGCCTCGATCGTGGCGTTGAGCGCCAAGAGGTTGGTCTGCTCGGCGATCTCGCTGATCAGCTTGACGACGTCGCCGATCCGCAGCGCCGCGTCCGCGAGCGTGCGGATCTCGCTGCCGGCGCGATTGGCTTCGTTCACCGCCCGCCCCGTGCTCGTGGTCGAGCCGGCCACTTGGCGGCTGATCTCGGCGATCGAGGACGCGAGCTGTTCCGCTGCGCTCGCCACCGTCGCGACGTTGTTCGAGGCTTGGTCGGACGCGCTGCGCATCCCGGACGTCTGGCGGCTGGTCGTCTCGGCCGCCGCGGCCATCTGGCCGGCGTCGGCCTCGAGATCGGTCGCGGCGCTCATCAGGCCGCCGGCGACCTGGTCGAGATGCGTACCGAACTGCTTTGCGAGCTCTGAGATCTCTACGACGCGGCGGCCGAGGCTGTCGGTGCCGGAATTGATCACGGAAGCCGAACGGCGGAACGAGCCGGGCAATCCGCGCGCCAGGATCTTGCGAAAATGCTTGCCGCGGCTCGCATAGTCCATCGACGCCGAAGCTTCGCGGACGAAGGCATCGGTGACGTCGAGCATGTCGTTGACCGATTTCTGAATCATTCCGATGCGGCCGGGTTGCCGATCGCCGAACGCGCGCGCCTCGAGGTCGCCATGGGCGGCCTTGCGGCACACCTCCGCGGCTTCATCGATCGCGGCCAGCGAACGGCGCTGATTCCAGAGCGTGTAGCCGAGCAGCAGCACGATGGCGCCGAGCAGCGCAGCGGCCGGAGCAGCGGTCAATGCGCCCGCGATCGACGATGCGAGGGCAACGACGGCGAGCAGGCAGGCAAGGCCAGCAGCGGCTTGCGCCTTAGAGAGAGAGCACAAATTCATCGTAGGCGACACCGTTTTGCTTGAGCAGGCCGACCATCATCTCGAAGCTCGCGCGCATGCCGTTCTTGGCATTGGCGTGGCGCGCCTCTTCGGCGCACAGCGCCTTGTAGATCGGCTTGATGCGCTCGATCTGCGCAGGATCGGGTTTGCGGCGGTTGGAGTGGTAGCCGATGATATTGCCGCGATCGTCCAGCGTCGGGGTGACGTGAGCAAACACCCAATAATGGCTGCCGTCTTTGGCGAGATTGACGACGTAGGCGAAGATTTCCTGCTTGGCCTCGAGTGTATCCCACAACAGCTTGAAGACGCAGCGCGGCATGTCGGGGTGGCGGATCAGACTATGGGGAGCGCCCATCAGCTCGGCATAGCTGTACTTCGCCATGCGGATGAAAATGTCGTTGGCGTAGGTGATGCGGCCCTTGAGATCAGTCTTCGATACGATCAGCTCCTCCTCCCCGAGGAGATTTTCCACGCCGGTCGGCCGTATCGCACGCGTCATCGTTGACGAATCCTCACGAAGGGCGAATGCCCCGAGTGAGTGGAGCTCGCATTTCTCCAGAACTACGGCGAGAGATGTTAATCAGGCGTGACCACGGGAACCCGCGCGATCACTTGACGCCTCCGTATCATTACCTAGGTGCGTCGCCGTGCAGTGTTTAGCTACCGCCGGCGCACGATGATGGGATTACATCGTCGCCCCTAGCACCCACGGCGCGAACTCGGCGCCGCCGAAATCGAAGCTTTCGCTCTTGGTCGGCTGTCCCGAGGCGGTCTTGAGAATGAGTTCGAAGATGCGCTGGCCGCAACTCTCGACGCTCTCCTCGCCTTCGAGGATGGTGCCGCAATTGACGTCCATGTCCTCTTCCATGCGCTTGTACATGGGCGTGTTGGTGGCGAGCTTGATCGATGGCGCCGGCTTGCAGCCGAACACGCTGCCGCGGCCCGTGGTGAAGCAGACGAGATTGGCGCCGCCTGCCACTTGGCCAGTCGCTGCGACCGGATCGTAGCCGGGCGTGTCCATGAAGACGAAACCCTTCTTGGTGACGGGCTCGGCGTAGCGCAGCACCTCGACGAGATTGGTGGTGCCGGCCTTCGCCATCGCGCCGAGCGACTTTTCCAGGATGGTGGTGAGGCCGCCGGCCTTGTTGCCGGGGCTTGGATTGGCGTTCATCTCCGCGCCTTCGCGCTCGGTGTACGCGTCCCACCAGCGCATGAGATCGACCAGCTTCTCGCCGACCTCGCGGCTGACGGCGCGGCGCGTGAGCAGATGCTCGGCGCCGTAGGTCTCGGGCGTCTCCGAGAGGATCACGGTGCCGCCGTGACGAACGATGAGATCGCTGGCAGCACCGAGCGCGGGATTGGCGGATACGCCGGAATAGCCGTCCGAGCCGCCGCATTGCAGGGCCACGGTGAGCTCGCTTGCCGGTACCGTTTCGCGCTTGACCTTGTTGGCATCACCGAGCGCCTCGCGCACGAAGGCGATGCCCGCCTCCACCGTCTTGCGGGTACCGCCGACCTCCTGGATGTCCATCGCGCGCAAGCGGCCGGCGAGCTTCTGTTCTTCCATCAGGCCGCCGATCTGGTTCACCTCGCAGCCGAGGCCCAGCACGATGACGTGAGAGAAATTGACGTGCCGCGCATAGCCGCCGAGCGTGCGGCGCAGCAGCGCCAGAGGCTCGTTCTGCGTCATGCCACAGCCGGTCTTGTGGGTCAGCGCGACCACGCCATCGACATTGGGGAAGTCAGCGAGCGGGTTGTCGCCGGTGAAGGGATTCTTCTTGAAGACGTCGGCGACGAGGCTAGCGACATGCGCGCTGCAATTCACCGAGGTGAGGATGCCGATATAGTTGCGCGTGGCGACGCGGCCATCGGGGCGGCGGATGCCCTCGAAGGTCGCGGGCAGGTCGAAGTTCGGCGTCGGCTTGACGTCGGCACAATAGGCATAGTCCTTGGCGAAATCGCCCATGCCGCAGTTTTGCGTGTGCACGTGCTGGCCCGGCGCGATGGCTTGGGTGGCAAAGCCGATGATCTGGCCGTAGCGTTTGACCGGTTCGCCCAACGCGATCGGCTTGATCGCGACCTTATGGCCGGAGGGAATGCGGTCGACCGTGGTCACGCCGTCGGCGACCACCGTTCCGGGCGGCAGGCTCGCGCGCGCGATCACCACGCCATCATCGGGATGCAGGCGGATGACGGGGCTGATGGTCATGGGTATCTCCTTCGGTCTTACTTCACCTCTCCCCGCTCTTGCGGGAGAGGTCGGATCGCGTTTGGCGATGCGAAGCATCGTCCAATGCGATCCGGGTGAGGGGCGAGCTGCGCGCTCGATCGTTAGATTAGTCCGTGTTGAGAGAGGCCCCTCACCCTAACCCTCTCCCCGTAAGAACGGGGAGAGGGAAAGGAGAGAGATCAGGCCTTGCCGCCCGACTCCTTGCGGGTCGCATTCACCTGCATCTTGGCGTAGGTCGTCATCAGGCCGACCTCGTTCGAGAGCGTCACCAGCTTGAAGCCCATGTTGATGGCGCGCGCTGCGCCTTCGGCGCCGCTGCAATGGATGCCCGGGTTGAGGCCGCGCTTGCCGCACTCCTTGATGATCTTCTCGTAGATCGCGAGGATCTCCGGCTCGCTGCGGTCGAGCTTGGGCTCGAGGCCGTAGGAGAAGCCGAGATCGGACGGGCCGATATAGACGCCGTCGATGCCTTCGACGTCGAGGATCGCTTCCATGTTCTCGACCGCGGTCCTCGTCTCCATCATCGGCAGCAGCACGATCTCGTCGTTGGCCGTCTTCTGGTAGGAGCCCGCGGTGCCGTACATGCCGGCGCGGATCGGACCGTTGGAGCGAACGCCCTTCGGCGGATACTTCGAATACGAGACGAGGTTCCTGGCTTCCTGCGGCGTGTTGACCATGGGGCAGATCACGCCATAGGCGCCGCCGTCGAGCACCTTGCCGATGATGCCGGGCTCGTTCCAGGGCACGCGGACCATCGGCGTGATCGGATGCTTGTCCATGGCCTGGAAGCACTGGACCATCGACAGATAGTCCTGCACGCCGTGCTGCATGTCGACGGTGACGCTGTCGAAGCCGCATTGCGCGATCATCTCGGCCGAGAAGCCGGAGGGAATCGCGAGCCACGCGTTGACCACGGCCTTGCCCGACTTCCAGATCTCTTTGACTTTGTTCGTCACGTTGCCTTCCTTCTTTGTTGTTTGGACCGTCGTCACCATGACGAGTGCCGCGACAAGGCGATGCCGTTATTACCGCGAACTCGATCGCCGCGCTACGCTCGCGATAACGCAAGATGTCATCCGACAAGAGGGGCGCCATCCGTCCCGGCGCCGACTTTCCAGCGATCGGCTTGGGGGCACTTTGAGCGAAAAAACGCGGCTATGTCCATGGCTGTTGCCGCGCGCTCGCGCATATCTGCTTTCACTCCTCGGCACTTGCCTCATCGCCGGCGCCGAGGCTTGCAAGACTTTGCTCGAGCTCGCCGAGCATGTCCTGCAACTCGGCGAGCTTGCGCGCGCCAAAGCGTCGCGTGATCTCGGTATAGATCGCCTCCGACGTCGGCGCCACGGAGGCCATCAGCTTCACGCCCTCTTTCGAGATCGAGACCATGCTGCGGCGCTGGTCCGCCTTCGCGGTCTTGCGCTCGATCAGATTGCGGGCCTCGAGGTCGCGCAGGATGCGTGACAGGCTCGGCCCGAGCAGGAACGCCGTGCGCGCGAGTTCCGTGACCTCGACCGTCTCGATAGCTGCGAGCGCGCGCAGGATGCGCCATTGCTGCTCGGTCAAGCCGTGCTCGCGCAGCGAAGGGCGGAATTGCCGCATCACCGCCTCCCGCGCCCGTAGCAATGACATCGGCAGCGAGCGCGAGAAGTCGCGCATCGGCACCTGCCGCGCGGCAGGCGCGCTTCCGTTGGCGGGATCAGCGGATTTCTTCGTCATGACGCCCTTTCAAGCCGCAAAATGTTTGCAGTGCAGCAAGCCCGATTTGTGTTTGACGCATTCACTTAACATGTTAAGCATCTCCGGGCACCACGATTTGTAAGATCACAAATGGCGCTTTCCAACGACGATATCCAAGCTTGCGCGAGGCGTCTGCACCAGGCGGAGAAGACCCGCACGCAGATCCGGCAGCTCTCGCAGGATTTCCCTGACATCACCATCGCTGACGCTTACGCGATTCAGAAGGCTTGGGTCGACCTCAAGACCGCCGAGGGGCGCGTCGTCAAGGGCCACAAGATCGGCCTGACCTCGAAGGCGATGCAGAGCGCACTCAATATCGACGAGCCGGATTCCGGCGTGCTGCTCGACGACATGTTCTTTGCTGACGGCGGCCTCGTACCGACCGAGCGCTTCATCGCGACGCGCGTCGAGGCCGAGCTCGCCTTCGTCATGAGCAAGCGCCTTTCAGGACCCGACTGCACGATGTTCGACGCGCTCAACGCCACCGACTTCGTGGTGCCGGCGCTGGAGATTTTGGACACGCGCATCGAGCGCATCGATGCCAAGACCAAGGCGACGCGAAAGATTTTCGACACCATCGCCGACAATGCGGCCAATGCCGGCATCGTGCTCGGTGGACGCCCGATCCGGCCGCTGGAGGCCGATTTGCGTTGGATCGGCGCGCTCTGCTTCAAGAACGGCCAGCTCGAGGAAACCGGCCTTGCCGCCGGCGTGCTCAACCATCCCGCAACTGCGGTGGCCTGGCTCGCCAACAAGATCGCGCCACTTGGGCTAGCGCTGGAGCCCGGACAGGTGGTGCTCGCCGGCTCCTTCATCCGTCCGATCGAGACCCGCAAGGGCGACACAATTCAGGCCGACTATGGCGCCTACGGCTCGGTCAGCTGCTACTTCGCTTAGGCGAACAAGAAGACAGGGAGTGAAACCGCGATGCCGCATTTCACGATCGAATATTCGGCCAATCTCGATGGCCACCTCGACATGGGCCTGGTATGCGAAATCGTGCGCAAGGCGGCGGTCGAGACCGGCATCTTCCCGCTCGGCGGCATCCGCGTTCGCGCGATCAGGTGCGAGCATTACGCGATCGCGGACGCGCGGCAGGAGTACGGCTTCCTCGACATGGTGCTGCGCATCGGCGAGGGCCGCGATCTCAAGACGCGTCAGAAAGCCGGCGAGCACGTCTTCCAGGCGCTCTCAAGACATCTCGATCCCGTCTTCGCGGCCAGCAAGTTTGCCTTGTCGTTCGACATGCAGATCAACGACAAGGAAACGAGCTGGAAGCGCAACAACATCCATGACGCCCTGAAAGCGGGGGCGCAGCCCGGCTGACGTTCCCATTCCCTGCCCTGGCAGCGACATCTCGACCTTTGCCGCACTCGCATTTGGGAAGGTGATCGACGTCGAAGCTGAGGGCATCGGAAGCATGCGCAACTGCCTCGTCGATGAAGCCTGGACAACACTCGAAGTGGAATAGCACCATGACCACCCTCACCGGCGGCGAAGCGATCGTAAACGGGCTCGTTGCTCACGGAGTCGACACCGTATTCGGCCTACCCGGCGCGCAGGTCTACGGCCTCTTCGACGCTTTCCATCAGGCCCAGCTCAAGGTGATCGGCGCGCGGCACGAGCAGGCCTGCGGCTACATGGCCTTCGGCTATGCGCGCTCCAGCGGCAGGCCCGGCGTGTTCAGCGTGGTGCCCGGCCCCGGCGTGCTCAACGCCAGCGCGGCGTTGCTCACCGCCTTCGGCTGCAACGAGCCGGTGCTTTGCGTCACCGGCCAGGTGCCGACGCCATTTTTGGGCAAGGGCCGCGGCCATCTGCACGAGATGCCGGACCAGCTCGCGACCTTGCGCAGCTATGTGAAATGGGCCGATCGCATCGAATATCCCGGCAACGCCCCGACGGTCGTCGCGCGCGCCTTCCAGGAGATGATGTCCGGCCGGCGCGGGCCTGCTTCGGTCGAGATGCCCTGGGACGTCTTCACCCAGCCCGCCGACACCGCGGCTGCACAGCGGCTGGAACCGCTGCCGGCGCCGCAGCCCGATCCTGACCTGATCAAGCAGGCCGCCGCGCTAATCAAGACCAGCAAGGCGCCGATGATCTTCGTCGGCAGCGGCGCGATCGAGGCGCGCGAGGAGATCCTCGAACTCGCCGAGATGATCGATGCGCCCGTCGTTGCCTTCCGCAGCGGCCGCGGCATCGTCTCAAATGCGCACGAGCTCGGGCTCACCATGGCTGCCGCCTACAAGCTGTGGCCCACGACCGATTTGATGATCGCAATCGGCACCCGCGCGGAGCTGCCGGCCTCGGGCTTTCGCTGGCCCTATCAGCCGAAGGGACTGAAATCTGTCAGGATCGACATCGATCCGGCCGAGATGCGCCGGCTCGCTTCCGATACAGCTATTGTCGCCGACGCGAAGGCCGGCACGGCCGATCTCGTCGCGGCCGTGAAGAAGGCCGGCTATGCGAGAAGCCGCGGACGGCGCGGAGACATCCGCGAGGCCACCGCAACCGCGCAAGCGGAGATCCAGCGCATCCAGCCGCAGATGGCCTATCTCAACATCCTGCGCGAGGTGCTGCCGGCGAATGCGATCGTGACAGATGAATTGTCGCAGTTCGGCTTCGCCTCCTGGTACGGCTTTCCGGTCTATGAGCCGCGCACCTTCATCACGTCAGGCTATCAGGGCACGCTCGGCTCCGGCTTTCCGACCGCGCTCGGCGCCAAGGTCGCCAACCCCGACAAGCCGGTGGTGGCGATCACCGGCGACGGCGGCTTCATGTTCGGCGTGCAGGAGCTCTCGACCGCCGTGCAGTTCAACATCGGCGTGGTGACGCTGGTGTTCAACAACAACGCCTACGGCAATGTGCGCCGCGACCAGCGCGAACGCTTTGACGGCCGCGTGGTGGCCTCCGATCTCGTCAATCCGGATTTCGTCAAGCTCGCGGAGTCCTTTGGCGTGGCAGCTGCGCGCGTCACCGCGCCGGACCAGTTCAAGGCGGCGATGGAGAAGGCGCTCGCCCATGGCGGGCCCTATCTGATCTCGGTCGAGGTGACGCGGGACTCCGAAGTCAGTCCGTGGGCGTTCATTCACCCGCCGAAGCCGTAAACGAAGCATCATCGTTTCTGCTTTCCCTTCTCCCCTTGCGGGAGAAGGAAGATTAGCGCGTCCTGCGGAAGGTCAAATTGATCCGCTTCCGTCCGAGCAGCGCATGTTCGCCGTCGGCGAGCGGCGCGACGCCGTGATAGGTGAGCCTGCTAGCGCCGCCCCAGACCACGACGTCGCCATGCACCAGGCGGAAGCGGCGCGGCTTGTCGCTGCGCGCCAGGCCGCCGAACAGGAAGGTCGCGGGCAGGCCGAGCGAGACCGAGACGATCGGGGCCGAATAGTCGAGCTCGTCCTTGTCCTGATGCAGCGACAGCCGCGTGCCGGGCTCGTAGCGATTGACGAGGCAGGCATCGGGCGCAAATCCAGCGAAACCACCCTGCGCCGCCGCGCGGCGGGCGAGAGCCTGAAACACGGGCGGCATCGCCGGCCAGGGTGCGCCGGTTCGCGGATCGATCGGATCATAGCGATAACCGGTGTGATCGGTGATCCAGCCGCGCTCGCCGCAATTGGTCATGGCCACCGACATCTGGTAGCCGCCGGGCGTCGTCATGCGCCGGAACGGCGATTGCGCTACGATGGTGCGCACGGCTTCGATCAGCTCGCTCTCGATCGGCTTGACGAAGCCGCGCAGCAACACGGCGCCGTCGGCGATCTCCTCGCGCGATGGCTGCGCCTCGGCGACGCTGTCGAACAGATCACCCATCAATCGCAGCGCTCATTTGGCATCATGAAAAATCACACCCAGCGTGTGGCGCTGGCCGGACCTGATACGGCTGACGCCGTGACGCAGGTTAACGCGGTAGGTGCCGCGTGTCCCCTGCACCGGTCGGTGACGCACGGCGAAGGCGACGGCGTCGCCCTGCGCCAGCGGCACCACCTCGGCGCGGGACTGCATGCGCGGCCGCTGCTCGGTCAGCACGAACTCGCCGCCGGTGAAATCGCGCCCAGGCTCTGACAGCAGGATCGCGACCTGGATCGGGAACACGTGCTCGCCATAGAGGTCCTGATGCAGGCAATTGTAGTCGCCAGCCTCATATTGCAGCAGTAGCGGCGTCGGCCGGCTCTGGCCGGCCTCGTGGCAGCGCTTCAGGAAAGCTGCGTGCGCGGCGGGATAGCGGATGTCGATCCCCATCGCCTCGTTCCAGCGGTTGGCGACACCCTGAAGATGCGCATAGAGCGCCGGACGCATCTGCGCGATCAAGTCGGGGAGCGGATAGGAGAAATATTTGTACTCGCCGCGGCCAAAGCCGTGGCGGCCCATGACGATGCGGCTGCGGAAGTGCGTGTCGTCGGGATAGAGCGCGGCGACGGCGCGGCATTGGTCCGGCGTGAGCAGGTTCTTCAGGACGGCGCAGCCGTGGCTGTCGAGTTCGTTGGTGATCTGGGGCCAGTCGAGGATGTCGACGTGGCAGGCAATGTCGACGGATAGCTTAGGGGCTGATTTGCGTGCTGTTGCTGTCATGGCTACGACTCTCGCAATATGCCGCCCTCCGCCGCCACCCGATTTCCGACTATCTCCCCGTCATTGCGAGGAGCCCTTGCGACGAAGCAATCCAGAGTCCCACCACGGAACCAGTCTGGATTGCTTCGCTTCGCTCGCAATGACGATGGAGAGCTATCAGCCCCTCACCGGCAACGTCACCACGTCGTAGCCGTGCTTGATCGTGCGCTTCAGCACCGGATCTTCCAGCTCGAATTCGAACCGGCCGGCGGGGCGGATGCCGCCCTTGGCGGCGAAGGTGCCGCCGAACATGGCGCAGCCGTCGGGCAGCTTCCCGCCCGGAAAGCCGCGCGTGATGAGGTCAGGGACCGGGAGCATCGCATCGAGCGTGCCCTCCTGGTAGAGCACGCGCTCGCCCTTGATCCAGGCGTAGGAACGCAAAATCATCCTATCCCAATGGCCGATGACGTCCTCGAGCTCCCACAGTGTGGAGGCGATCGGCTTGTCGCACATCTGCTTTGAGACCGTGACGCTATAGGCCTCGACCTTGCGGTCGGTGTGATCGGAGCCGCAGCCGACGAAGATGCGTCCCTGCCAGCCGATCAGCACGAACTCGACCTCGCCGGACGACTCGCCGCCGGTACATTCGATGCGGTCTTCCATCGTCAGCCGCCGCGCCGAGGCGCGGTAGTAGATCGGCGTCGAGGCTGGCGGGGCGATGCCCATCTCTTGCAGCTCGGCGATGTGCTTGTCGCGCGCGACAGGATCGCGGCCGGTCCAGCCGGCGATGACGACCTGGTCGATCGCCAGCGTCAGCGGCGTCGTGGTGTCCTGGGCGTCGACGGTGAAGGTCAGGTCAAACACGGATCACGGCCTCCATGCCGGCAGCAAGCTCGAAGATACGGCGGTCGGATCCGCCCGCTCCGGCCAGCATCAGACCGACGGGAACGGCGCCCTGACGATGCGCAGGCAGCGAGATGGCGCAGCCGTCGATCATGTTGATCAGGGTGCAATTGCGCAGGGCACGCAGGTTCTGGGTGGTGAACGCCTTGTCGTCGGCGAGATCGGCAATCTTCGGCGGTGTGTTGGCGGTGGTCGGCAGCACCAGGGCGTCATAGGGCGCGATGCGTGCATTGACGCGGGCGATCAGCGAGCGGCGCTCGTTGAGCAGATCGATGTAGTCGGCCGCGCTCTGCGCCTCGCCGCGCATGATGCGGACAGCGACGCGTGGATCGTAGACATCGCCCTTGGACGTGATGAGATAGCGGTGCCAGGCATAGCTCTCGGCCGCGGCAAAGCCGCCCTTGGCGTTCATCGGGCCGATGTCGTGGAATTCTGCCATCTCGATGCGCTCGATGATGGCGCCGTGATCGGCGAGCGCCTTCAGCGCGCGCTCAAACGTCTCGGAGACTTGCACATCGAGGTCGTCGAGCGCGATCGTGGTCGGCACCGCGAGCCGCATGCCCTTTACGGGGCGCGGCTTCACCGCGGTGATCGGCTCGTTGGCGAGCACCGCATCGAGTATGGCACAGCAGCTGACCGATCGCGCCAGCGGGCCGATGCTGTCGAGCGAGAACGACAGCGGCACCGAGCCGTCGAGCGGCACACGGCGCTGCGTCGGCTTGTAGCCGACGATGCCGTTGAAGGCGGCCGGAATCCGACAGGAACCGCCAGTGTCGGTGCCGAGCGCGCCATGCGCCATGCCATCGAGCACGGACACCGCCGCGCCCGAGGACGAGCCGCCGGGCACGTGGCCTTCCGCCCGGTTCCAGACGCCCTTCGGGGTGCCGAAATGCGGATTGATGCCAATGCCGGAATAGGCGAACTCGGTCATGTTGGTGCGCCCGATCACGACGAAGCCGGCGCCGCGCAGCCGCGCAACCGCCGCCGCATCGTGTTCCGCCGGATCGGAATTGTCGAGCGCACGGGAGCCGGCGCGCGTCGTCTGCCCCTTGATGTCGAAGAGATCCTTGATCGAGATCGGAATACCGGCATAGCGCGATGGCGCGGCCTTGACCTTGCGCAAGCCGTCCATCGCGTCCGCCGCTGCGAGCGCGGCGTCCTTGTCGACATGGATGAAGGCGCGCTGGCCCTCGCCGGCGGGATCGGCGATCCTGGCGATGCAAGCCTCGACCAGCTTGCGGGAGGTGGTGCGGCCGCTTTCGAGGTCTTCGGCGAGCTTCGCCAGCGTCGGAAAATCGGGCATGTCTGTCTCACGGAATATTGGCGCGCGCAATCTATAGCGCTGGCTCAGTTCGACACAAGCATTGTGCGCATGATGGCATGCATGCGCATTGCTGGACCGTTGACGCACTATAGTCGATTGTCGCATCAAGATCGAAACAGGCGGGCGCGAAGCCTGTCTCTTGGGAGGAGCTGCCCATATGGCCGAACCGCAGCGCGCGCGACCGAAACCAACGCCGGAAACCCAGCATTTCTGGGACGGCACGAAAGTCGGCGAATTGCGCCTGCAGCGCTGCGACGCCTGCGCGCATGTCTACTTCCCGCCGCGCCCGTTCTGCCCTTCCTGCGCCTCGCGCAAGGTCTCGGTGTTCAAGGCGAGCGGCAAGGGCTTTCTTTACAGCTACGTGATCAACCATCGTCCCGCTGCGCCCGGATTCACGCCGCCGTACGCGATCGCGGTGGTCGAGCTCGCCGAGGGGCCGCGGATGATGAGCAACATCATCGACTGCCCGCAGACGCCGGAGGCACTCGAGCTCGACATGAAGCTCGAGGTCGCCTTTGAGAAACTCGACGACAAGATCACCCTCCCCGTTTTCCGTCCGGCGAAGGGGTAAGCCATGCGCAAGAACCAGGTTGCCGTCGTCGGCGCGGCCGAGACCACCGAGCTCGGTGTCATCCCCAACGCCTCGCAGCTCCAGCTCCACGCCGACGCAGCGCTCAATGCCATCGCCGATGCCGGGCTGAAACTCTCCGACATCGACGGCTTTGCCACCGCGGTCGAAACGCCGCAGCAGGTCTGCCATTATCTCGGCATCAAGCCGACCTGGGTGGACGGCACTTCGGTAGGCGGCTGCTCCTTCATGCTGCACGTCCGCCACGCGGCCGCGGCGATCGAGGCCGGCTTGTGCAATACCGTGCTGATTACCCATGCCGAGAGCGGCAAGTCGATGATCGGCAAATTGCCGCGCTCGACACCGGCAGACAGCCTCAACGGCCAGTTCGAGGCGCCCTATGGGGTCTACGGCCCGCCCAGCATGTTCCCGATCCCCGTGCTGCGCTTCATGAAGACCTATGGCATCACGCATGAACAGCTGGCTTCGGTCGCAGTGGTGCAGCGGGAATGGGCGGCGAAGAATCCGCGCGCGATGATGAAGGACCCGATCACGGTCGCCGATGTCCTCAACTCGCGCATGATCGCCTATCCGTTCCGCCTGCTCCAATGCTGCCTGGTCACCGATGGCGGCGGCGCGCTGATCCTGACCTCGGCGGATCGGGCCAGGGACTTTCCGCGCAAGCCCGTCTACATCATGGGCACCGGCGAGAGCGTGGAAACACCGATGGTCAGCCAGATGGAGACCTTCAACTTCTCGCGCGCGTTCAAGACCGCGGGGCCGCTGGCATTCAAGGAAGCCGGCATCGTGCACGGGGACGTCGACCATCTCATGATCTACGACGCGTTCGCACATCTGCCGCTGTTTGGTCTCGGCGATCTCGGCTTCATGCCCTATGAGGAGACCGGACAGTTCATCGCGGACGGCAACACGCGGCCGGGGGCCAAGCTGCCGCTCAACACCAATGGCGGCGGATTGAGTTACATGCACTCCGGCATGTACGGCATGTACGCGCTTCAGGAGAGCGTGCGCCAGATGCGCGGCATCGCGCCAGCGCAGGTCGCTGGCGCGAAGATTTCGGTGTGTCACGGCGTCGGCGGCATGTTCGCGGCATCAGGCACGATCGTGTTTACGAACGAGAGGTAGTTCACATGAGCAAATCACTGCAGGACAAGGTCATCATCGTCACCGGCGCAGGCCGCGGCATCGGGCGGGAGATCGCGCTGCTGTGCGCCGCGGAAGGTGCCAAGGTCGTCGTCAACGACCCCGGCGGCGCCGCCGACGGCGCCGGCTCGAACGCGGCGCCCGCTGAAGAAGTGGTCGAGGAGATCAAGAAGCGCGGCGGCGCTGCGGTTGCGAACTTCGAGTTGGTGGCCGAAGCGATCCCCGCCAGCAAGATCGTGAAGACCGCGACCGATCATTTCGGCCGGCTCGACGGCGTCGTCAACAATGCCGGCATCTTGCGCGACATGATTTTCCACAAGATGAGCGTGGAAGCGTTCGAGGCCGTCATCAAGGTGCATTTGATGGGCTCGTTCTACGTCTCGCATGCCGCGGCGCGGATCTTCCGCGAGCAGGAGTCGGGCTCCTTCGTGCACTTCACCTCGACCTCCGGCCTCATCGGCAACTTTGGACAAGCCAATTACGCCGCCGCCAAGCTCGGCATCGTCGGGCTTTCCAAATCGATCGCGCTCGACATGGGCCGCTTCAACGTCCGCTCCAACTGCGTCTCGCCGTTCGCCTGGACCCGCATGATCGGCACCATTCCGACCGAGACCGAAGCCGAGAAGGCGCGCGTCGAGAAGATCAAGCAGATGGGGCCGGAGAAGATCGCCCCGCTCTGCGGCTATCTGCTCTCAGATCCCGCCAAGGACGTCACTGGGCAGATCTTTGGCGTGCGCATGAACGAGATCTTCCTGTTCAGCCAGAACCGTCCGATCCGCTCGGTGCAGCGGAGCGAAGGCTGGACGCCGCAGTCGATCGCGGAACACGGCATGCCGGCGCTGAAGGGATCGTTCTACAAGCTCGACCGCTCCGCCGACATCTTCACCTGGGATCCCGTCTAGCGCGTTTCCGGCATCCCTGCCCTGCGATCTCTGGCTGCCTCGGCCAGAGATCGCCCCGTTTTACGCCCGAATGCGGGCGGATGGTGCCCTCCCAACAAACTTTGGGAGGAAACCATGACAAGAATACTGACCAACCCCGACATCTTTGCCACCGGCGGCCTCGGACGCCGCACTCTCCTCAAAGGCACGGCGGCTCTCGCCGCCTCCGCCGTCCTCGCCTCGCGGGCCGACGCGCGCGACTTCGGCGCCAATGCCGAGCCGCAGCGCTATCCCGACCCCGACATCGTCGTCATCGACCCCAAGCGCTTCAAGGCGAAGGTCGGCAACACCGCGATCAAGCGGCTCTACACCGGCTGCCTGTGGGCGGAGGGACCGGCGTGGAATGCGCAGGGGCAATACCTCGTCTGGAGCGACATCCCAGCCAACCGCCAGCTTCGCTATCTCGACGACGACGGTCACATCTCCGAGCAGTTCCACAAGCCGTCGAACGAAGCCAACGGCAACTCGTTCGACACCGAAGGACGCCAGATCAGCGCCGAACGCACCCGCCTCGTCCGCTACGAACACGACGGTTCGGTAACGGCGCTGGCCGAGCAGGCAGGCGGCAAGCCGCTCAACGGCCCGAACGACATGGTGGTGCATCCCAACGACAAGGCGATCTGGTTCACCGATCCCGGTTATGGCGCGATCAGCATCTACGAAGGCAAGCTTGCCAATACCGGATCGCTGCAACCTCATCAAAAGGAAGCCGTCTATCGCTTGGACACGCAGACCGGGCAGGTCGCGAAGGTTGCCGACGAGCCGTTCAAGCCGAACGGCATCGCCTTCAGCCACGACTACAAGAAGCTCTATGTCTGCGACACCGGCATCACGCATTACCCGCAGGCTGAGAACGTGGTGTGGTCCTACGACATCGACGGCGCCAAGCTGTCGAACCCGAAGAAGCTGATCGACATGAAGCTCGACAGCAAGTCAGGCTTCCCTGACGGCTTGCGCGTCGACACCGAAGGCAACATCTGGGTCGGCGCCGGCTGGGTCGGACCCGGCTATGACGGCGTGCAGGTGTTCGCGCCGACCGATGGTGCGCGCATCGGCCAGATCCTGCTGCCCGAGACCTGCGCCAATGTCTGCTTCGGCGGCAAGAAGCGCAACCGCCTGTTCATGACCGCGAGTTAGTCGCTCTATGCGGTGTATGTGGAGACGCAGGGCGCGCATTTCTGTTGATGCGCTCCGCACTCTCACCACGCGTCATGGCCGGGCTTGTCCCGGCCATCCACGCACTGCCGCAAGTGAGGAAAGACGTGGATGCCCGGGTCAAGCCCGGGCATGACGAGCGAGGGTGTGGCGGCTGCGTCGCCCCTATCCCGTGTTCCTCAGCCCCGCCGAGATGCCGTTGATCGTGAGCTGGATCCCGCGCAGCACCTGCTCGTCCGGGTTCTGCGCGCGGTGCTCCTTCAACAGCTCGACCTGCACATGATTGAGCGGGTCGAGATAGGGGAAGCGGTGGCGCACGGAGCGCTCCAGCAGCGGATTGCTCTGAAGCAATCGATCCTGGCCCATGATGTCGAGCAACGTCTCGATGCAGGAATGCCACTCGCGACGGATGCGGCCAAAAATCTTTTCGCGCAGGGCTTCGTCCGGCACGAGCTCGGCATAGCGCGAGGCGATGGCGATCGAGCTTTTCGCCAGCACCATGTCCATGTTCGAGAGCAGCATGCGGAAGAACGGCCATTCCCTGTAGAGCTCTTTCAGGAACGGCATGCCCTGGTCGGGATGATCAGCGATCCACTGCTCGACCGCGCTGCCAAAGCCGTACCAGCCCGGCAGCATCAGGCGGCATTGCGCCCATGAGAACACCCAGGGGATCGCACGCAGATCCTCGATCGCGCGGGTCTTCTTGCGCGAGGCCGGGCGGCTGCCGATGTTGAGCGTTGCGATCTCGTTGATGACGGTGGAGGCCCAGAAATAATCGACGAAGCCGTCGGTCTCGTAGACGAGGCCGCGATAAGCCCTGAAGGCGAGGTTCGACAATTCGTCCATTGCGGTCAGATATTCGCGGCGCGGCGCGCTCTGGCGCGGATTCAGAAGACTCGCCTCCAGCGTCGCCGCGGCGAGGATCTCCAGATTGTTGCGGCCGACCTCGGCGTTGGAATATTTCGACGAGATGATCTCGCCCTGCTCGGTGATGCGGATCTGGCCGTTCACAGCACCGCCGGGCTGCGCGATGATGGCATCATAGCTCGGGCCGCCGCCGCGGCCGACCGAGCCGCCACGGCCGTGGAATAGGCGTAGGCGGACGTGATGCCGCTCGAACACCTCGACGAGCCCGATCTCGGCCTTGTAGAGCTCCCAGCCCGAGGTGACGAAGCCGCCATCCTTGTTGCTGTCGGAATAGCCGAGCATGACCTCCTGCACGCTGCCGCGGCTATCGACGAGCCGGCGGTAATCGTGCAGCGACAGCATGCGGTCCATGATGCCGGCGGAGGCCTGCAAATCCTCGATGGTCTCGAACAGCGGCACGATGTTGATGGCGCTGCGCCCGGAGGGATGGACGAGACCGACCTCCTTCAAGAGCACCGCGACCTCGAGCATGTCCGACATGCCCTTGCACATCGAGATGATGCATTGGGGAATGGCGTCCGAACCGAACTTTGCATGCGCTTCCGCGGCGGCATGGAACACGTTGAGCTCGCCCATCGTCTCGTCGCTGTACTTGACGAAGGGCGACACCAGCGCGCGCGTTGAGCGCAATTCGTTGGTGAGTAGCGAAATGCGGGCATCCTCGCCGAGCGCGAGATAGGACATGCCGGGGTTTGCAGCGTCCATCAGCTCGGCGATGGTGCGCTCATGCACGGCAGAGTTCTGGCGGATGTCGAGCCGCGCCAGATGGAAGCCGAAGCAGTCCACCGCGCGCCGCAAGCGCCGCAACCGGCCGCGGGCGATGACGCGGGCATTGTTGGAAATCAGCGAGCGGTGCAGCACGTCGAGATCGGCTTGCAGCTCCCTGACGCTCTCGTAAGGCTTGCCCTTTCCGACCGGCCGGCGGGTGATCTCGACCTCGAGCTTTTCGGCGGTCGCGGTGAGGCGCGCATAGATGCCGGAAACCGCGAGGCGATAAGGCTCGCCGCTTCGGTGCGGCGAGGTGTCCGGCGAGCGCTCCGCCAGCGTGCGCAGCTCCTCGGAGACATCGGCGAGATGCGCGGCGATCGACAGCTCGGAGCCGAGCACGTGCAGCTCGTTGAGATAGAACTGCATCACGCGGCTCGACTGCAGCCGCAGCGTGCCGCGCATGACGTCGGCGGTGACGAAGGGATTGCCGTCGCGATCGCCGCCGATCCAGCTACCCATGCGCAGGAACGAGGCGAGCTCGCTTGCCGCCTGCTCGCCGCCCTCCTCCAGCCGGTCTTCCAACGCGTTGACCAGGCGCGGCACCTCGCGCAGGAAGGTGTAGTCGTAGAACGACAGGCCATTGGAGACCTCGTCGAGCACGGTGAGCTTGGTCCGGCGCAAGAGATTGGTCTGCCACAGCGTCAGCACCTCGCGGCGGAGCTGCTCGTCACTGGCGGCGGCCTCCTCCGTGGTCAGCGCGACGCGCTCGCGGCGATCGAGCAGGGCTGCAATCTCCATCTCGCGGTCCATGGTGCTCTTGCGGCGGACCTCGGTCGGGTGCGCGGTCAGCACCGGGCTGACCAGCGCGGACTTGAAGAAGTTGCGCAGCGCGTCGGGGCCGATGCCTGCCGCCTTGGCGTGGGCGAGCGTTTCCGCCAGCACGCCGGAGCCGCCGTTTTTGCCCGCGCCGCGGGCGCGCATCTGGCGGATGTTGTTCTGGTCCTCGGCGATGTTGGCGAGGTGGGAGAAATAGCTGAAGGCGCGGACGATCCGCACCGTCTCGGAGGTCGACATGCCGTCGAGGATCTGCTCGAGCTCGCGGCGGGCGAGCCGGTCCTCGTCGCGATGGAACCGGATCGAGGTCTGGCGGATGCGCTCGACCAGGTCGAACACGTCAGCGCCCTCCTGGTCGCGCACGGTATCGCCCAGAATGCGCCCGAGCAGGCGGATGTCATCGCGCAGGCGCGCATCCGCTTCCATCGCCTGGACGTCCTCCGGGCGGTTGGGGCGATGCTCAGTGGCGTCGGATGATATGGTCTGGAGGGACATGGCTCGCTCCCCTTTAAGAGCTCCCTGGCTCCTCGGTCCGGAGGAGTGTGCGATATTTTTCTGCCGCAGTGCAAGATGAACTTGGTGGCGGCGCGGCAGAACGCCGTGCACACGTCCTCGGTCTCGCGGCGCAGGCGCCCGAGCTTTGCTGTCGGTTTCGCCCTCATCGAGAAGAAAGGGCGCAGGGAAGGCCGGGCGCCGGCTGGCACCCAGGGTCCGCACGCGAGAAACGCACGCGGGGTGACCACAGGTGACGCCGGGACATCCCGGCCTTCCCTGCGCAATGGTTTTACGGCTTATGGCGCGCTCTCCCCGGGGAGCGATGCACTATTGCCCCCGTCGCCTTGCGGATGACTGATGCGCGCACCCGGTCGGGCCGCTTCACCACCGCAAGCCTTGACGCACAGACCCCGGGCGTCAGGACCACACGCTTTTGCCGCCGCGGACGTCCCTCCCAAACGTTCGGAAGCTCGCGCGTGCTCGCCCCCGAAGCCGAAAGGAAACGCTGTGACCGCGCCGTGTCGATCGCGCGGATCGCGATGGCTCACAGGCGTAGCCCGCCCTGCCACCCCGTCACGCGCCGGCGCTACCGCGTCCATCGCATCCCGGCCTACGTATCGTGACGATCGCGAAACGTCCCTTTGACGGACCGGGATGCCTTGCGGTTTAACCGAAGGCGTGAATTCGGTCAATCAGAATAATTCGCGCCGGGTCGCTTGACCTTCATGTGGCGTGTTTTGCCCGACGGTAACGCGAGGAATTGGGGGCGAAAGGCGGCGCTCCCTGCGGGCGACCTCCGGCCTTGGCTCAGCGCCTTCAATTGCGCTGTGCGGTCCAGTAGCCTGAACAGCGCGCGTTTCCTGAATGGCCGCTCCACGTCCCGCGGCCAAAATTGCCCGAGAGCCTGCCTGAGCCGGAGGCGAATTTGTCCTGAACTGTCACCGACGCCCGGACTGCGCCGGAACGCGCCACATAGCCTCTGAACCTGACTAAATTCGGATGTGTAACTATTCCGTTGGTGATGTTGACGGTGAAATTATAGGTCGCATCGCAAGGTCCTCTTTGCGTCACGAAAACGAGGTCCCAGGCGCCGTCGAATGCAGAGCGGGCTTGCGCGACGGAGTGGAAGGCGATCAGGCAGCCCACGGTCGCCACACAGGTGAAAAGCTTCTTCATTGTCTGCTCCAAGCTGTCTCCCACACATGGCGAGCGGAGCTGGCGAGTTCAATGCGGCTCGCCGGTGGGCCGGAGAAGTAATGTCGGCTGCGGGTCCGAATGCGAAGAACTCAACCTGAGCAAATCTAATCCGCGATGACTTCCTCAGCGAGCCTTAAGGGGGTGCGCCGCTACTTCGCTGATCGGCCAGAAGCGGACTAGATTAATGCTCTGCATTTCGAGGTTGCGGCGCCAGCGGACGTTTAGGCCGATATGATCTAGCCGCAAAGGAAGACCGACTCGACTTGGCCACGCGCTTTCCAATAGGCTCCTGCTTTCCAATTACAACTAGCGGGCAGCGAAATGGCTGAAAGAATTGATGTCGAGGTTACCGGCAAATCGCAGTTTGAAGTCGCCTACGAAATGGCGAGATTCATTCTCATCAATATGGAAGGTCGTCAGGTGAAAAGCATAAAGCGGCAAGAGTTCTTGCATTTGGTAGCTGACTGCATCGAGGCCTTGCGCGGCATCAAGGCCAAGGAGATTATCAGCTAAAGGCTTGCACTCCTGCAGCGACCGTCCACCCGCATTCTGCAACGCCCGCCGCAAATTTTTGTGGGAGGTCTTGGAGAGCACGGAGGATGGGTTGAGCCCTTGCGAAACCCATCATGCTTCGTCACAGGCGGAGGGATTGATGGGTTTCGCTGGCGCTCTACTCATCGGGCTGCGACCGTGTTCAACGTGTCAAGCCTGTTCAACGAAAGTCCGCCCTGGTCATAAGCCGCCAGTGATGGGCGATTTCCGCTCTGCCGGCGAAGAGCCCGCGTTTGTGGCAGGGCTATCGCATATGCCTTTCGAGCGATCTGAGTGCACGCCTCGTCCTTCGAGACGACCGCTTCGCGGTCCCTCAGGATGAGGCTGAACGGCATCGGCTCCCGCAGAAACTGCTGCCACACACTCCGCCCTCATCCTGAGGGTCCGCCAGGGGCGGGCGTCTCGAAGGATGCGCCGCGGGAAGACCGCCTGAAATGCGATAGTCCTGATCTTTCTGGGTACGCGCGTCCTAAGCCGGCACGATCACCTTGCCGATCGGCCAGAGCGCGATGCCGGCGAGCTTCAGATGGGCCCAGGCGAAGGGGATGCCGATGATGGTGACCGCGAGCACCAGCGCGGTCACGAGGTGACCGAGCGCCAGCCACCAGCCGGCCAGCACGAACCAGATGATGTTGCCGATCACCCCGAGCGGGCCGGTGCCGATATCCTCGACACCCGTGACCTCGTAGCGGCTGACCGCCTTCGAGCCGAACGGCAGCAGCGTGTAGACGGCGATGTTGAACGCCGCCCGCGCCCAGGGCAGGCCTATGATGGTGACGGCCATGATGATCGCAGCGATCAGCCAGCCGAACGCCATCCAGGCGCCGCCGATCAGGATCCAGAGCAGGTTGAGCAGGATGGAAACGGGAGCCATGGGATGATCCGGAAGTGGATGACCACGTCTATATAGGCTCGAAATCTGTCGCCGCTAAGACTGTCCGATCGGCGCAACCGGCTACCGCCCCTCGAATTTCCGGTCGCGCTTCCAATGTTTCCCCATCCGTTATCTCGTAGGGTGGGCAAAGGCGCGTTTGCGCCGTGCCCACGATCAATACCTGCGACCGTCCTGGTGGGCACGCTCCGCTTTGCCCACCCTACGGCACTACCGACTGCGGCTAGATCTTCCGTCCTGCCTGCTCCCAATAGGGATCGCGCAGGCGGCGCTTGAAGATTTTTCCGGAGTCTTCGCGCGGCAATCCCGAGCGGATCTCGATGTGCTTGGGCACCTTGTAATCGGCGAGCGAGGTCTTCAGCCGCGCACGGACGGAAGCTTCATCGAGCGTGACGCCGGATTGCGGCTCGATCACCGCCATCAGCGCCTCACCAAACTCGGCATCGGGGATGCCGAACACCGCGCAATCGTGCACGCCGGGCACCGCGTGCAGCACGGATTCGATCTCGGCCGGGTAGATGTTGACGCCCCCCGAGATCACCATGTCCCGCTTGCGGTCGCAGATGAAGACGTAACCCTCCTCATCGATATAACCGACGTCGCCGGAGGTGATGAAGCCGTCGCGATCGATCTCGGCGCGCTTCTCCGGCTTGTTGTGATAGGTGAAATCGGCCATCCCGGCCATGCGGGAATAGATCTCGCCGATCTCGCCGACGCCGAGCACGCGGCCGTCCTCGCCGAGGAAGCGCAGCTCGGCGCCGGGCGAGATCTTGCCGACCGTGCCGGGCTTCTTCAGCGCGTCCTCGGAGGTTGCGAAGGTGACGGCGCCGGATTCGGTCGAGCCGTAGAATTCGTAGATCACCGGCCCCCACCATTCGATCATGGCGCGCTTGACGTCGGCCGGACATGGCGCGGCGGCATGGATGACGTGGCGCAGCGAGGAGACGTCGTATTTCTTGCGCACCTGCTCCGGCAGCTTCATCAGGCGGATGAACATGGTCGGCACCATGAAGATGGTGTCGATTTTGTAGCGCTCGATCAGCTGCAAAAACTCCTCGGCCTCGAAGCGCGGCAGCAGCACCAGCGCGCCGCCGAGCTTGCCGGCACGGATGCCGAATGAATTCGGTGCGGAGTGATAGAGCGGGCCCGGCAACAGCGCGCGGGCGCCGGGCTTGAGCCCATAGATCATCGCGCGCATGCGTTCGCCGGCGGCCTGCTGCTCAGGCGTCGGCGCAGTGCGGCGTACGCCCTTGGGATGGCCAGTTGTTCCGGAGGTGTAGATCATGTTCATCGGCTGTGGCACGACCGGGCCATCATAAGGCTGGTGCTGCGCGAGCCAGGACTCGAAATCGATCGCAAAGTCCGGCGTCGCCAACTGATCGGGATCAATCCTGTAGTTGGACAGGATCTCCGGCGGCGTCGGCACGCTGAGCACGGTGACGCCGCTTGGGATCGCATCGCGCAAGGCGTGCAGCATGTCGGCATGTCCGATCAGCACGGACGTGCCGGTATCTCCGAGGATGTAGCTGATCTCCTCCGGCTTGAAATGCCAGTTGATCGGCACGCCATAGGCGCCGAGCCGCATCGCGGCATAGGCGGCCTCCAGGAAGACGATGTCGTTGCGCATCAGCATGCAGACGCAATCGCCTGGCTTGACGCCGAGCTTGGCGAGGCCGGAGGCGATGCGGTCGGCACGACTGGCGATTTCGGCGTGGGACCGACGACGGTTGCCGGAGACGATGCCGAGGAATTGGGACGTTTCGCTCATTTTTGTTTTCCGATCTTTCGTCGGGTTAAGAAATGTGGAGGCCACCAGCTCGTCATTCCGGGACGATGCGAAGCATCGAGCCCGGAATCCATTTCACCTCAGAAAATGCGGCTCGATGGATTCCGGGCCTGCGCCTACGGCGCATCCCGGAATGACAAGTTGCTAATCCGCAAACTTCGGCGCGCGCTTCTCCAGATTGGCGCGCACCGCCTCGGTCTGGTTCGCGCTGCCGATCAGCTTCTGCTGCTCGACGGATTCGGCGAGCAGCGCGGGGCCGGGATCGGCCGAGAGATTGTTGAGCAAACGCTTGGCGGCACGGATGGCATCGGAACTCTTGCCGGCGATCTCGCGCGCGATCTCGAATGCGGCGGCACGCGGGTCGTCGCAGATGCGCGTGGCGAGGCCGTAGGTCATCGCCTCCTGCGCCGAGAAGATGCGCCCGGTGTAAGTAAGCTCGCGCAAGATATCGTCGCGCACGAGCGAAGCCAGGATCGGCGTGCCCGCCATATCAGGGACGAGGCCCCATTTGATCTCCATCACCGACATCCGCGCATCCGCCGAGAGAAACCGCATGTCGGCGCCGAGCGCGAGCTGGAAGCCGCCGCCGAAAGCGACGCCGTGCACGGCCGCAATCACCGGCACCGCCAGCTGGCGCCAGCCCCACACCGCCTGTTGCGGGAAGTTCGCCTGGCCATGGGTGCGCTTGGTGAGGTCACGATTTTCGCCACCCGGAATTCCGTTGCCACCCTTCTCCTTCATGGCGGCAAAGCGCCCCATGTCGAGGCCGGCGCAGAAGGCGCGCCCCTCGCCGGACAGCACGACGACGCGTACGCTCTTGTCCTTCGAAAGCCGCTCGGTTGCGGCGACAAGGGCCTCGAACATAGCCTGATCCAGCGCATTCATCTTGTCGGCGCGCATCAGGCGCACGTCGGCGATGCCTTCCGAGATCGAGATCGAGACGCGCTCTTCCATGGATGAATTCTCCCCTGTTCTTGTTCGGTGCCGCTTTACAGGAAGCCGGCGGCCGGATTTAGTCAATCGACCAATTAACTGACAATCCGTACGGGAGAAACAGCCATGTTCAAGGAAAATCTTCTGGCCGGACGGCGCATTCTCGTCACCGGCGGCGGCACTGGGCTTGGCAAGTCGATGGCGGCGCGGTTCCTCCAGCTCGGCGCCGAGGTGCACATCTGCGGCCGGCGCAAGATCGTGTGCGACGAGACCGCGACGGAGCTGATGGATCTCTATGGCGGCCGCGTCACCAGCCACGGCGTCGACATCCGCAACGCGCTCGCGGTCGAGGAGATGATCGAGACCATCTTTCGCGACGGTCCCCTCACCGACCTCATCAACAACGCCGCCGGCAATTTCATCTCGCGCAGCGAGGAGCTCTCGCCGCGCGGCTTCGATGCCGTCGCCAACATCGTCATGCACGGCACGTTCTACGTCACCCATGCGATCGGCAAGCGCTGGATCGCCTTGAAGCAGCCCGGCAACGTCGTCTCGATCACCGTGACCTGGGTGCGCAACGGCTCGCCCTACGTGGTGCCATCGGCGATGAGCAAGTCGGCGATCCACGCCATGACGATGTCGCTCGCAACCGAATGGGGCCGCTACGGCATCCGGCTGAACACGATCGCGCCGGGCGAAATCCCGACCGAAGGCATGAGCAAGCGCATCAAGCCCGGTGATGAAGCCGGTGCGCGGACCAAGGCGATGAACCCGATGGGGCGCGTCGGCACCATGGAGGAACTGCAGAACCTCGCAGTGTTCCTGATCTCCGGCGGCTGCGACTGGATCAACGGCGAGACCATCGCCATGGATGGCGCGCAGGCGCTCGCGATGGGCGGCAATTTCTATCAGCTCCGCGACTGGAGCGACGACGACTGGAAAGCCGCGCGCGAGAGCATCATGGCGCAGAACGAGAAGGACCGGGCGAAGCGGGGGTAGTTATCGTCGTCCCGGCCTAGTGCGCAATTGCGCACGGGGGCCGGGACCCATAGCCACCGAATTGGATTTGGCGAAGATTGGTCATGACCTGTCTTCGCCAAATTGCGCTCGATGGCAATGGGTCCTGGATCGGCGCTCCGCTTCGCTGCGCTTGTCCAGGACAACGAGAATTTTCGATGGTCGTCCCGGCGAAGGCCGGGACCCATACGCACTGAATTTTGCTTGGCGAAGATTGGTCACGACCAGTCTTCGTCAAATTGCGTTCAGTGGTTATGGGTCCCGGCCTTCGTGCGCAATTGCGCACTAGGCCGGGACGACGGCGTTGAGAGAGTTGCGCACTCTCCCTCCACCTTGTCTTCACCCGCGGATGACGCCACACTTCCCCGCATAAAAACAAGACGCGACGGGAGAAACATGACCACACAGCCATTGGCCAATCTCGCCGACATGGTGCGCGAGCGCGCGAGAAGCCGCGGCAACGCCATCGCCTACGAGTTCGAGGGCCGCCTCACCAGCTTTGCAGAGTTCGATATCAAGACGAACCAAGTCGCCAACGCACTGATCGCGATGGGCGTGAAGAAGGGCGACCGCATCGCCTATCTCGGCAAGAACAGCGACTTCTATTTCGAGCTGTTGATGGGCGCGATGAAGGCCGGCGTGGTGATGGCGCCGGTAAATTGGCGGCTCGCGGGACCCGAGGTCGCATTCATCGTGGAGGACTGCAAGGCGCCGGTGCTGTTCGTCGGGCCGGAGTTCATCACGCTCGTCCGCCGGATCAAGGACAAGCTACCGAGCGTACGGACAATCATCACCACCGAGGGCGGCGCGCCGGAATGGCCGGATTTTGCGGCCTGGCGCGATGCGCAGAGCGGTGACGACCCGAAGGTGCCGATCGATGCCAAGGACATCGCGATCCAGCTCTACACGTCGGGCACGACAGGCAAGCCGAAGGGCGCGATGCTGTCGCACGCAAATTTCCTCAACCTGGTGCAATCAGGCAATGCCGAAGACAAACCGGAGTGGAACCGGTGGTCGACCGACGACGTCTCGCTGGTGGCGATGCCGGTCTTCCACATCGGCGGTTCGGGCTGGGGCGTGATGGGGCTCTATCACGGCGCCCGCGGCGTGATCGCGCGCGAGTTCGATCCGGCAAAAGTGCTGGATTTCTTCGAGCAGTCGGGGATCACAAAGCTGTTCATGGTGCCGGCGGCGATGCAGTTCGTGGTGCGGCAGCCACGCGCCAGGACGGTCGATTTCTCGCGACTGAAATACATGCTCTATGGCGCCTCGCCGATACCAGCGGCGCTGCTGAAGGAGTGCATCGAGGTTTTCAAATGCGGCTTCGTGCAGCTATACGGCATGACCGAGACCACGGGCACGATCGTCGCCCTGCCGCCGGAAGACCATGTCGAGGGTCTGGAGCGGATGCGCTCGGCCGGCAAGGCGCTACCGGGCGTCGAAATCGCGATCCTGGACGTGGCCGGCAAGCCACTGCCGCCGCGTGAGGTCGGCGAGATCGCGACGCGCTCCGGCTCGAACATGGCCGGCTATTGGAACCTGCCCGAGGCGACCGCCGCGACGCTTCGTTCCGACGGCTGGCTGCGCACCGGCGATGCCGGCTACATGGACGAGGATGGCTATCTCTACATCCACGACCGCATCAAGGACATGATCATCTCCGGCGGCGAGAACATCTACCCGGCCGAGGTCGAGAGTGCGTTGTGCAATCATCCCGATGTCGCCGAGGCCGCCGTGATCGGCGTGCCCGACGACAAATGGGGCGAGGCGGTGAAGGCCGTGGTGGTGATGAAGCCGGGGAAGCAAGCCACGGCCACAGACATCATCAACTTCACCCGCGAGCGCATCGCCGGCTACAAGACGCCGAAGAGCGTGGAGTTTCTGCCGGCGCTGCCGCGCAATCCATCAGGCAAGATTTTGCGGCGGCAATTGCGCGAGCCGCATTGGGCGGGGAAGGACCGAAGGGTGAATTAGCCACGGCTCTCTCCTATCGTCGTCCCGGCGAAGGCCCTAGGGCATGCACATATCTGGTGCGGCGGATTGACTCGGATCGGCCTGGGAGGATTCCAGAATCAGAGTTCTGTGTGATTCGTATTGCGGCACTCCATGATTTGGACGGGGTGCCGCGATGTTGTCACGGATTGACTGGACGCTGGGCCGGTTCGGGGATCGTCGTCTCGATAAAGGGGGGCGGCGTTCGTCGAACGCATGGTTGTGGGCAAAACTGTCTGCCTTCGGCAGCTCTCCAGGGGGAACCGCGCGCTGGAAGTGCGGTTCAACCGCTTTCTTGGCCATGACAAGGTGACGGTGGAGCGGATCATCGAAAGCTGGAGCGAAAGCACGGTCGCTGCGGTAGAGGGCCGCCACGTGCTGGCCATCCAGGACACCAGCGAGATCCACTTCAACACCACACCGCAACGCCGGCGCGGGCTCGGAGAAATCGGCAAAGGCAATAACCACGGCGTGCTGCTGCATCCGCTGCTGGCTGTGGATGCCGATGACGGCAACTGTCTTGGACTTTTGAGCGGGCAGATATGGACGCGCACAGGTCGCCGCACGACCTCGCACGACGATCGGGAGTTATCGGACAAGGAATCGCAGCGCTGGATATCCACTGCCATGGCGGCCAAGCCGCTCCTCACCAAGGCCACAGCGGTGACGGTGCTGGGTGACCGCGAGAGCGATATTTTTGCCCTTTATGCCAGCTCGGCCGAGCAACACTTCCACGTCATCGCGCGCAGCATGCATGATCGCAAGCTTGCCGACCGCAGCGGCTTGTATGAGGTCAGCGATGCCATGGCCGCGGTGGATCGGCGTGCGATCCAATTGCCTGCGCGCGCCGCGCGGCCCGCCCGCCTGGCTCACCTCGAACTTCGCTTTGGCGCAATCGAGCTCGCCCGCCCACAGAGTAAGTTCCTGCGCCATCTGCCGGAAAGCTTGCCATTGGCGGTGGTCGATGTGCGCGAGATCAATGCCGAAACCGGGGTAGAGCCGCTGCACTGGCGGCTTCTCACCTCTCACGAGGTTACCGGCATCGAGGACGCCTGGCGCATCGTCCAATGGTACAAGCAACGCTGGATCATCGAGCAGTTCTTCCGCATCCTGAAGACACAAGGCTTCAAGCTCGAAGACAGCCAGATCGGAACCGCCGATCGCCTTCTCAAGCTGGTCGCGATTGCCGCTAAGGCGGCCGTCATCACAATCCAACTTCTGCAGGCCCGCAATGGCAGTCGCCAACCCATTCTCGCTGCCTTCGACAACGGCCAAATTAACGTGCTCACCGCCCTCAACCGTCAACTCGAAGCCGGGAGCAAGCGATTAAAGAACCCACATCCGCCCGATAGCCTCGCTTGGGCCGCCTGGATCATTGGTCGCCTCGGCGGCTGGGACGGCTACCCATCGTCCAAGCCGCCGGGCCCGATCACCTTCAAGAACGGCCTCGAATACTTCCACGCCGTCGCAGCAGGATGGAGCCTCAGAGATATGTGCATGCCCTAGGGCGAAGGCCGGGACCCATACCCACCGAACGTGGTTTGGCGAAGACCGGCGGTTGCAATCTCGCCTCAAACTGCGTCCTGGGGTATGGGTCCCGGCCTTCGCCGGGACGACGTTGGAGAGAGAGAGCGCCGCAGGAAGCTAATGCTTCCCCGGCCCCATATAGCCGAACAAAAACCCCGCCACCTTGCGCATTTGAATCTCCTCGCTGCCCTCGGTGATCCGATAGCGCCGGTGGTGGCGGTAGATGTGCTCGAACGGCTTGTGGCGTGAGTAGCCCATGCCGCCGTGAACCTGCATGGCGCGGTCGGCGGATTCGCAGCAGAGGCGGTTTGCCCAGTAGTTGCACATCGAGACGCGATCGGAGAGCGTGCGCTCGATCTGCTCCTCGGTGAGCTGGTCCATCTCCCAGGCGGTCTTGCGGATCAGAAGACGCAGCATCTCGGCTTGCGTGGCGAGCTCAACCAGCGGGAACTGGATCGCCTGGTTTTCGGCGAGCGCCTTGCCGAACGGCTTTCGCTCGCGCGCATACTTCACACTCTCGTTGATGCAGTAGACGGCAGCGCCCAGCGAGCTCGCGGCCTGCCGGATACGGTTCTGATGCACGAAGCACTGCGCCAGCGACAGGCCGCGGCCGACCTCGCCGAACAGCGCATCCTCAGGCACGAACACGTCGGTAAAACTGACGCGGGGATGATCGGTCGGCATGTTGAAGGTCCACATGTATTCCTCGACCTTGACGCCGCGGCTCTTCGCCGGCACCAGGAAACAGGTGATGCCGCGCGCATCGCCGTCATTGCCGCCCGTGCGCGCAAACAGCGCGCAATGCGTGGCGACATGCATGCCGGTGGTCCACATCTTCTCGCCGTTGATGATCCAGCCCTTGACGTTATCGCGGGTCGCCGGCACCGCACGCGTCTCCATATGGGTCGCGTCCGAGCCATGATGCGGCTCGGTCAAGCCAAAGGTGATGCGGTACTTGCCTTTGATCGAGCCGTCGATCATCGCCTTCTGGTCGTCACGGCCGTAGCGATCGAGCATGGTGACGACGGGGAAATTGCCGACGATGGAATGCTCGTTCTGGAGGTCGTTGTGCAGGCCGAGACCCTTTGCGGCAAAGTGCTCGCGGATCACGGCCATCCAGAGGTTGGAGCCGTCCTTGCCGCCATATTGCTTCGGCACCGGAAAGCGCAGGTGGCCGGCAGCGTCCGCAAGGTCCTTGGCCTTGCGCAGCAACGTCTCCCATTCGTGGCGTGGCAGGCCGCCATTCTCGAAATCGGTGCGCGCCCATTCGCGGCGGTGATCGAAGAAGCGGATGTTGTCGTCGGCCTCTTCCAGCGGCTTGATCTCGCGTTCGATGAAACGGTCGAGCTCCCCGAGATAGGCGACGAGATCGGCAGGCAATGAGAAATCCAAGGGCTCTCTCCCGGAATGATTTTTCGTTTTGCGTTAAGGCGCTACGCGCATTCTTGCTTGGCATGATTAAGCGGAGAAGAGCGCATCCAAGTCAAGCAAGCCGAGACGTGTGAGGCGCGCAAGGCGCGCTTGCGCAATTCGATGGTGCTCAGGCGCACCCGCGCGCTACTATGCCGGCAATATTCCTTCACGAGAAAATGCGGGAGCGATCATGGAGCTGAAATTTTCGAAGGTGGAACGCAAGGGCCCGATCACGATCGTCACGCTGTCGCGCCCCGAGGTCTACAACGCGCTGCACACCGATGCGCATTTCGAGCTCAACAAGGTGTTCGACGACTTCTCCGCCGATCCCGAGCAATGGATCGCAATCGTCACGGGTAGTGGCGACAAGGCGTTTTGCGCCGGCAACGATCTGAAGTGGCAGGCGGCTGGCGGCAAGCGCGGCTGGGACAAGGGCGGCTTTGCCGGCCTGACCTCGCGGTTCGACTGCGATAAGCCGATCATCGCAGCGGTGAATGGCGTCGCGATGGGCGGCGGCTTCGAGATCGCGCTGGCCTGCGATCTCGTCATCGCCTCGGAGAATGCCACCTTCGCGCTGCCCGAGCCGCGCGTCGGACTAGCCGCACTCGCCGGCGGCCTGCACCGGCTGCCGCGGCAGATCGGGCTCAAGCGCGCCATGGGCATGATCCTGACCGCACGTCATGTCAGCGCCAAGGAAGGCTATGACCTCGGCTTCGTCAACGAGGTGGTGCCGCAGAGCGAGGCGCTTAGCGCTGCGTTGCGCTGGGCTGAGATGATCACCAAGAATTCGCCGATGTCGATCCGCGCCTCGAAGCAGGCGATCCAGAAGGGGCTTGGCGTCTCGCTGGAACAAGCGATCGAGGAGCAGCGCGAATACCCGGCGGTGAAGGAGATGGCGGCTTCGCAGGATTACATCGAGGGCCCGAAGGCGTTCTCGGAGAAGCGGCCGCCGAAATGGGTGGGGAAGTAGCCCCGCTCGGCGCCGTCATTCCGCGCGCCCTAACATCACCGGTGTCATGCCCCGGCTTGACCGGGGCATCCAGTACGCCGCAGCTTCTCTGTATGTCACTGCCGTCTCTGGAATACTGGATCGCCCGCCTGCGCGGGCGATGACAGCTGAGAGCTTGGATGGCGAGTACCACCGTCATTGCGAGCCAACGGGTCCGCGCGAAGCGCGGCCCGATGACAGGCTCCGCGAAGCAATCCAAGCTGCCTCCGCGGAAGCAGTCTGGATTGCTTCGTCGCATCAGCGCAAAATTGCTCCGCAATTTTGTCGCGGGCTCCTCGCAATGACGGAGCAGGTGGCTACGCCTACCCGCCCCTCGACAGCTCCCGCTTGTATGACGCGTAATTCGGCTGATCGACTGCGAGCTTGTCCATCGTGGTCGCCCAGAGGTGCTCGGCAAGGCCCGGCGTCGCGAGGTCCACCTCGCCCTTGGCGATGCGATCGGCGAGCGTGCGGTTAAGATCAATCAATGAACCTTCCATGCCCAGCAGCGCGCGCAGACGCTCCACCTCCCTTGCATCGCTGCCCTCCTCCCGCGTCAATTGCCGCGTCACGAGGTCGAGGATGTTGATGGCGACGCGCAGCTTGAAGGCCTGGTGGCCGGAGATCAGCAGCGTGATGTCGTTGCGCAAGAAATCTGCGACCGACTTGGTCAGCTCGATCGGTGTGGGTTCGTCCTGCATGGTCAACTCCCGCGCGGCGCGAGCAGCCGCAACAGATCGATCTCGGTCTCGGAGGCACGGCGGCCGATCATGGCGCGCTCCATAGAATGGTCGGGCCCCTCGCGGAACCGCTGCATCATGCCGCCGCACATGATGCCCCAGCGCAGCGTGCCCATGACTTCCCAGAATTTGACGCGCGCGGGATCGACCTTGCGGCCCGCGGCCTCATAACCTGCGAACAGCTCCTCGCGCGAACCAAAGCCGCCGACCGGCTTGTCGATCTCGCCAAAACGCCAGGAGTTGACGCAGACCCAGCCGAGATCCTCCATGGGATCGCCGAGATGGGCGAGTTCCCAATCGAGGACCGCACGGACACCGTCGGCGCCGATGATGAGATTGCCGTTGCGGAAATCGCCATGCACCAGCGTCTCCACGGCCGAGGGGCCGGGATCGCGATCGCGCAGCCAGCGCAGCGCCAGCTCGAACACCGGCTTTGGCCAGTTCAGGCTGCGATAGTCGCGCTCGAACTCGCCGATCTCCTTCGCCGCGGTCATGAGGCGCAGCTCGGGCAGCTTGTCCAGCGGCAGATTGTGCAGCCCGGCGAGCACGCCGCCGATCTGCCGCGGCAGCAGCGGCCGTGCGGCCGCGAACTCGTCATCGCGAAGGATCTTGCGGGCGATGGTCTCGCCCTCGACCCGCTGCATGATGAAGCCGGTGCCGAGATCGTCCTCCGGAGTGAGCACATGCATCACCCGCGGCGACGGCACGCCGGCCTCATAGGCGAGCTGCATCAGCTGCGCTTCAGCGGCAAGACCGGCCGCACGCGTTGGCGCAGCGCCATAGCCCTTCGGCGAGCGGCGCAGGATCGCGCCGATCGGACCATCGGGATGCACGATGTCGAAGCGCCAGGTTTCCTGGCTGGCGCCGCCCGAGAGCTTTGCCGCGCCGGTGACGCCGGTCGCGCCCGGGCACCAGCGCTGGACGCTGCGTGAAAGCTCCGCCTCGATCATTTGCCTTTGAACTGCGCGGACCGCTTCTCCAGGAACGCGCCGACGCCCTCGCGAAAATCCTGGGTGTCGCCGGCGCGGAGCTGGCACTGGAATTCAAGGTTGAGCTGATCCTCGAAGGAATTTTCCGGGCTGTCCCAATAGAGCTTGCGGATCAGCGACAGCGCGACCGTCGGGCCGCTGGCGAGCTCGCGCGCGAGCTTCATCGCCTCCTCCATCAGTACGCTGTCGTCGTAGACGCGGTTGACGAGGCCCCATTCGAGCGCCTTCTCGGCCGGCAGCCGCTCGCCCATCAGCGACAATTCGATCGAGCGCGCCCGGCCGACCAGGCGCGGCAACAGCCAGGTCGAGCCGCAATCCGGCACGAGGCCGATGCGGCGGAAGGCTTGCAGAAAATAGGACGAGCGCGCGCACAGGATCATATCGCCGAGCAGTGCGAAGCTCATGCCGGCGCCGGCGGCCGGGCCGTTGACCGCGGTGATGATCGGACAATGAAGGTTGCGGATGCGGCGCAGGAAGGGATGAAAGCCGGTCTCGAGCGTCAGGCCGGCCTTGGTCTTCTTCGACTGATTGTTGCGGCCCTGGAGATTCGCGCCGGTGCAGAACGCCCGCCCCGCGCCGGTCAGCACGACGCAGCGCACCTCGTCCCTCTTCTCCTCGATGGTATCAAGCGCTTCGGCAAGACCGCCCAGCATGTCCAAGGAGACTGCGTTCATCACCTCCTGATGGTCGAGCTTGAGGATCGCGACCGCGCCATCGAAATCGAGCGTGACGTGTTTGAACTGCATGGTTTCCTCGTCAGTTGCCGGCCTGCGTCAGTTTCGCAGACCGGAATTTATCTTGCCGGGGCGCATATTTGATTTTTGGCGCGGTCTTGTCCATGGTGATCAGAGCATAGCAAGCAATCTTGCGCGCAGCGGCTGATGCGCTGCATGCCAAGATGCCTTGCCCAAAACAGGAAACGCGCCATGGACCTTTTCGACCTCACCGGCCGCGTCGCCGTGATCACCGGCGGCAATGGCGGCATCGGGCTCGGCATCGCGCACGCGCTCGCCGGCCAGGGCTGCAACGTCTCGATCTGGGGCCGCAATCCTGACAAGAACAGCAGCGCTGCCGCGAGCCTGGCCGGCCTTGCCGGCAAGGTCGACACCCGCGTCTGCGACGTCACCGATCCGGCCTCGGTCAATGCCGCGATGAAGGCGACGCTCGACACGTTCGGCCGGGTCGACGGCTGCTTTGCCAATGCCGGTATCGGCGGCGGCGGCCGGCGCTCCTTCATCGAGCGCACCGAGGAGGAATGGCGCACGATGTTTGCGACCAATCTCGACGGCGTGTTTCATGCGTTCCAGGCCGCGGCAAAGCACATGACCGAGCGCGCCAATGCCGGCGATCCCTTCGGCCGGCTGGTTGCCACCTCGAGCCTCGCCTCGATCTTCGGCACCGCGCGCAACGAGCACTATGCGGCGACCAAGGCCGCCATCAACGCGCTGGTGCGCGCGCTCGGCGTCGAGCTGGCGCGTTACGGCGTCACCGCGAACGCGATCCTGCCCGGCTGGATCAAGAGCGACATGACCGCCGGCATCATGGCGAACGAAAAATTCGTCGCCAATGTGATGCCGCGCATTCCGGTGCGGCGCTTCGGCGAGGCATCCGATTTCGGCGGCATCGCCGTGTATCTGATGAGCAAGGCGTCGTCGTATCACACCGCCGATACGTTCGTGATCGACGGCGGCTATACGGCGTTCTGATTTTTCTTTCTCGTAGCCCGGATGGAGCGAAGCGCAATCCGGGACGGCCAAAAGCAAGCAAGACCCGGATTTCGCTACGCTCCATCCGGGCTACAAACTCTGAGGGAGGCAAAATGTTCTCGCACGTCATGATCGGCACCAACGACTTGGACAAGGCCAAGGCGTTCTACGACAAGCTGCTCGGCACGCTCGAGGTGCGGCCGGCCAGGGTCGACGGCCACCGCATCTTCTACATCACCAAGACCGGTGTGTTCTCGGTGTCGAAGCCGATCAACGGCGAACCGGCGACCTGCGCGAATGGCGGCACGATCGGCTTTGCTTGCAATTCGCCGGAGCAGGTCGAGGCTTGGCACGCGGCCGGAGTCGCCGCCGGTGCAAAATCGATCGAGGATCCGCCCGGCATCCGCCAGGGCCCTGGCGGCAAGCTCTACCTCGCCTATTTGCGCGACCTCGACGGCAACAAGATCTGCGCCATGCATCGGATGCCGGCGTGAGCTAGCTACCCCCACCGCTGTCATTCCCCGCGAAAGCGGGGAATCCAGTACGCCGCAGCTTCTCGATTCAATCACTGCGGTCTCTGGAATACTGGATCGCCCGGTCTTCGCCGGGCGATGACAGCGGAGAGTGAGGCGCGCGCCTGCCGCCTCCCGCCCAGCACCATTCAAACAACGTTTCAAACGCCCTTGCGAAATTCCATCGCATGGCATGGCGCGCGCGAAAAATGCGCGCTCGCACTTTGGCCACGCTGCGACTATTCTCCGCCTCAGCAGTCTCAACGATCCGGGAGGAACAATGACAAAACACACCTACATTCCCCGCACCACCAACTACACCCTCAATCCCGGCGACGAGCTCAACGACCTCAGGATGTCGGACCAGGTCCGGCCGCTCTATGATCACGTCAAGAAATTCATCCGCGATACCGTCGAGCCGATGTCGATCGAGTTTGCCAAGGCCGGCGAGAGCAAGGAGGATCGCTGGAGCTTTACGCCGAAGCAGCTCGAGGTGCTGGAGAAGGCCAAGAACAAGGCCAAGCAGGAAGGCCTCTGGAACTTCTTCCTGCCCGATGACGAGACCGGCCAGGGCCTGAAGAATCTCGACTACGCCTATATCGCAGCCGAGCTCGGCAAGAGCCCGCTGGCTTCGGAAACCATGAACTGCTCGGCGCCCGACACCGGCAACATGGAGGTGCTGGAGCGCGTCGGCACCAAGGAGCAGAAGGAGAAATGGCTGAAGCCGCTGCTCAACGGCGAGATCCGCTCGGCCTATGTCATGACCGAGCCGAACGTCGCCTCCTCCGACGCCAAGAACATCTCGACGACGGCCAAGCTCGTCGGCGACGAATGGGTCATCAACGGCGAGAAGTACTACATCTCAGGTCTCGGCGATCCCCGCTGCAAGATCCTCATCGTGATGGTGAAGACCAATCCGGATGCGGCGCCGAGCAAGCAGCAGTCGCAGATCCTGGTGCCGCGCGACACGCCCGGCGTCGAGGTGCTCGGCCCCATGTACGTGTTCGGCCAGGACCACGCCCCGCGCGGTCACATGCATATGCGCTTCAACAATGTGCGGGTGCCAAAGGAGAACATGCTGCTCGGTGAAGGCCGCGGCTTCGAGATCTCGCAGCTCCGCCTCGGCCCCGGCCGCATCCATCATTGCATGCGCACCATCGGCAAGGCCGAGAAGGCGCTCGACCTCATGGTGCAGCGTGGCCTCACCCGCGAGGCCTTCGGCAAGAAGATCGCCCATCTCGGCGGCAACATGCAGATCATCGCGCAGGCGCGCTGCGAGATCGAGGCGATGCGGCTGATGGTGCTGAAGGCGGCGAAGGCGATGGATGTGCTCGGCAACAAGGAAGCCCGCGTCTGGGTCTCCATGGTCAAGGCCATGGTGCCGGAGCGCGCCTGCAAGATCATCGATCAGGCGATCCAGATGCACGGCGCCACCGGCATCTCGCACTGGACCCCGCTGGCCGAGATGTACCAGGACGTCCGTCACCTCCGCTTCGCCGACGGTCCGGACGAGGTGCACTGGATGGTGGTGGGGCGCCACGAGCTGAGCATGGCGTGAGTCCCCTCCCTCTCTTTTTCCCCTCTCCCCGCTTGCGGGGCCGCGACGAGCTTCGCTCGCGCTGAGAGGATCAGGGTGAGGGGGAGCCTCCGCAAGGACGGTGTCAGTCGGACTCGCGGAGAGTCCCCTCACCCGAATTCGATCTACGATCGAATTCGACCTCTCCCCGCAGGCGGGGAGAGGTGAAGGGAGCACCGCCCTACGTCACCGGCGCGAGCTTGTCCTGCGTCTTGGTCTCGAAGTCGCTCGCGTCGTGGCGCTCGTGGAGCTGGCTGGCGGGATCGCCGGAGACGCGGTTGACCATGCGGCCGCGCTTCACGGCCGGGCGCTTGGCGATCTGGTCGGTCCAGCGCTGCACATTCTTGTAGTCCTGCACCGAGAGGAATTCGCCGGCGCCATAGACCAGCCCCTTGGCGAGCGCGCCGTACCAGGGCCACACCGCCATGTCGGCGATAGTGTACTCGCTGCCCGCGAGATATTCGCTGTCGGCGAGCCGCCGATCGAGCACGTCGAGCTGGCGCTTGGTCTCCATCGCGAAGCGATCGATGGCGTATTCGATCTTGGTCGGCGCGTAGGCGTAGAAATGGCCGAAGCCGCCGCCGAGATAGGGCGCGCTGCCCATCTGCCAGAACAGCCAGGACATCGCCTCGGTGCGGGTCTTGACGTCCTTCGGCAGGAAGGCGCCGAACTTCTCGGCGAGATAGAACAGGATCGAGCCGGACTCGAACACGCGGATCGGCTCGGGCCCGGAGCGGTCCATCAGCGCCGGGATCTTGGAGTTCGGATTGATGTCGACAAAGCCGCTGCCGAACTGATCGCCGTTGCCGATCCTGATCAACCAGGCGTCGTATTCGGCGCCCTTCTGGCCGAGCGCCAGAAGCTCCTCCAGCATCACCGTGACCTTCACCCCGTTCGGCGTCGCCAGCGAGTAGAGCTGGAGCGGGTGGCGACCGACCGGCAGCTCCTTGTCGTGGGTGGGCCCGGCGATCGGGCGGTTGATGTTGGCGAACTGCCCGCCATTTTCCTTGTCCCAGGTCCAGACTTTGGGCGGTACGTAGGGGGTGTCGGTCATGAAAATGCTCCGGCGCGGAAGGGCGCGTGCAACGTTAGCTAGCGAGACCGGTAAAATTGACAAGGGCGCCGACATGCATTGCCGGGCGGGGCCGCTCTCCATTTCGTCATGGCACTCGTCCCTGCAACCCGTCCTGCACGTGGCGCCTGCACGCAAGATGCGCCTCAGAATCCGGCGTGGCATCGCCGGTGGTGATGGGCTAGCGTCGGGATGCCTTCGCCCGAGGAAAGCAACAAGAGCAAGCGATGGCCCGCCGCCGGGAGAGAGCCATGAAATCGCCGATCTGCGACATGCTGGGCATCGAGTTCCCGCTGCTCGCCTTCAGCCATTGCCGCGACGTCGTTGCCGCCGTCAGCCGCGCCGGCGGCTTCGGCGTGCTGGGCGCCACTGTGCACACGCCGGATACGCTCGAACGCGAACTGAAGTGGATCGACGATCACGTCGACGGCAAGCCCTACGGCATCGAACGTGCTGATCCCCGAAAACATCTCCACCGCGGGCGAGAAGGACGTCACCTGGAAGAGCCTGGAAGCGCGCGTGCCGCAAGAGCACCGCAACTACACGCGCGACCTCCTGAAGAAATACGATATCGAGCTGACGACCACTGAAGTGGCAGACAATCAGCCGCAGCCGTTCGACGGGAAGACCGCGCTTCAATTGCTCGAGGTCTCCTTCGATCATCCGATTCGCTTGATCGCAAATGCGCTGGGCGTGCCGCCGAAGGCGATGATCGAGATGGGCAAGAAGCATGGCGTGCCCGTTGCCGCGCTTGTCGGCGCCAAGGAGCACGCACTGCGCCAAGTCGCGGCCGGCGTCGACATCCTCGTCGTGCAGGGCACCGAGGCCGGTGGCCATTGCGGCGAGGTCTCGACCATGGTGCTGGTGCCGGAGGTGATCAAGGCGATCAAAAAGATCCGGGACGTGCCGGTGCTGGCGGCCGGCGGCATCATGACCGGACGGCAGATGGCGGCCTGCATGGCGATGGGCGCGGCCGGCGCCTGGACCGGATCGGTGTGGCTGGCCACCGTCGAGGCCGAGACCACGGAGATCTTCCGCGAGAAGATGATCGCGGCGTCCTCGCGCGACGCGGTGCGCTCGAAGGGCCGCACCGGCAAGCCGGCACGTCAGCTCCGCTCGGTCTGGACCGATGCCTGGGACCGCGCGCCGGACAGCCCGGGCGCGCTGCCGATGCCGCTGCAAAGCATCATCAGCCGCGACGCTTTCAACTCCATCGACCGCGCGGCGGCGAGCGGCAACGCCAAGGCGCGCGATCTTGTCAGCTATTTCGTCGGCCAGGGCGTCGGGCTGATCGACAGCGTGAAATCGGCCGGCGCCGTGGTGCAGGAGTTCAAGGAAGAGTTCGCCGAGGCCGTTGAGCACATGAATGCGCTGGTGGCGGAGTAGGCCCTACTCGTCATTGCGAGCGCAGCGAAGCAATCCAGAATCTTTCCGCGGCGGCAGTCTGGATTGCTTCGCTGCGCTCGCAATGACGAAACAACTGACATCGTGAATTGAAGCATGACAGATAAGAACAATATCCCCGAAGACCGCATCCCCGTCATCGTCGGCATCGGCGAGATCGTCGACCGTCCCAAGGAGATCACCGAAGGCCTCGAGCCGCTCGATCTCCTGGAACAGGCGCTGCGGCGCGCGGAAGCAGACGCCGGCGCAAAGCTGCTTGGCGAGGTGCAGTCGCTCGACGTCGTCAACTTCCTGAGTTGGCGCTATCGCGATCCGGAGAGGCTTTTGGCGCAACGGCTCGGCATTTCGCCGTCGCATTGCTACTACGGCCCGGTCGGCGGCGAGAGCCCGATCCGCTACATCCACGAGGCGGCAAAGCGCATCGCGCGCGGTGAATGCACCGTGGCAGCAATCTGCGGCGCCGAGGCGCAATCGACCGCAACCAAGGCTGAGCGCGCCGGCGTCAAGCTGCCGTGGACGCCGTTCGCGCACGACGTTGAGGAGCCCAAGCGCGGCGCAGCGTTCCAGAAGCCGCTCGCTGTGAAGCTTGGCGTGTTCCGGCCCGTCACCGTCTATCCGTTCTATGAGGCGGCCTCCTCCGCGCATTGGGGCCAGACGCCGCGCGAGGCGATGGCGGAATCAGGCACGCTGTGGTCGCGCTATTCGGAAGCTGCCGCGCAGAATCCCAACGCCTGGCTGAAGCGGCGCTATGCGCCTGACGAAATCACGACGCCGACCGCCGACAATCGCCTGATCGCGTGGCCCTACAACAAGCTGATGGTCGCCAATCCCAGCGTCAACATGGGCGGCGCGCTGCTGCTCACGAGCCTCGCCAAGGCGCGGGCGGCCGGGATTGCCGAGGACAGACTGATCTATCCGCTCGGCGGCGCCTCGGCGGAGGAGCCGCGCGACTATCTCCTGCGCGACCAGTTCTACGAGAGCCATCCGCAGAACGCGGTGCTGAAGGCGGTGATGGATCTTGCCGGCGGCGACGGCAAACAGTTCGACGCCATCGAGCTCTACAGCTGCTTCCCGTGCGTGCCCAAGATGGCACGGCGGACGCTGGGCCTGGGCGCCGATGTGCAACCGACCGTGACCGGCGGCCTCACCTTCTTCGGCGCCCCGCTCAACACCTACATGACGCACGCGGCCTGCGCGATGGTCCGCCGTGTGCGCGACGGCGCCAAGCTCGGCCTGCTCTACGGCCAGGGCGGCTTCGTCACCAAGCACCATGCGCTGGTGGTGTCGAAAACGCCGCCGCGCGAGGCGCTGGTGCAGGACACGAGCGTGCAGGCGGTGGCGGACCGCAACAAACGCGCGGTACCGGAATTCGTCACGGAGGCAACTGGCGGGGGCAAGGTCGAGAGCTTTACCGTGCTCTACGGCCGCGGCGGCGATGTCGAGCACGGCGTGGTGATGCTGCGCACGGAGGATGACCGGCGCACGCTGGCGCGGATTCCGGCGAGCGACAGCGCGACGCTAGCGCATCTGCTCAACATGGATCGCACGCCGGTAGGCTCGCGCGGCGAGATCACGATGGCTGCCGACGGGGTGCCGGAGTGGCGGGTGGCGTAGCTCTCGTAGGGTGGGCAAAGCGGAGCGTGCCCACCATCTTGCCACGATGGCGGACGTAATGGTGGGCACGGCGCAAGAGCGCCTTTGCCCACCCTACGAGACTGCCTAGCTCCTTGGCGCCTGCTTCTCCGAAGCCGTCGCCGGCTTGGCCTTGGCGCCAACCACGCGTACCGCATCCCCATCCGACAAGCCGTCCGGCGGTGCCGTGATGACGCGATCATCGGGCGCAATGCCCGAGGCCAGCTCGATCTCGCGGCCGAGGTCACGGGCGATGGTGACGGTCTTGAACAGCACCTTGTCGTCGGGACCGACGGTCGCAACGCGCAGGCCGCTGCCGTTGAAGATCAGCGCGCTGGCGGGGATGCTGAGCGGCGCGGCATCGCGCTGGAGGTTCAGCTTCACGCTGGCATACCCGCCGGGCATCAGCTCGCCCGAGGAATTGTCGAGCCCGAGCTGCATGCGCGTGGTGCCGGAGGCGACGTCGACGGCCTGGAGGAGGCTTCCACTGTCACCTGGAAGGTTCGGTTCGGATATTCCGGCAGGGTGATGGTGGCCTTGGCGCCGATCTTGATCGCCGGCACATAGTTCTGGGGCACGTTGACGTAGACGCGCAGCTTGGTGATGTCGGAGACCACGAACATCGCCGGGCCTGCCCCGCCGCCGGCATTGATCAGCGCGCCGACGTCGGTGTCGCGCGCGGTGACGACGCCATCGAACGGCGCGGTGATCTTCTTGTAGCCGGCCAGCGCTTCCAACCGCTCCACATTGGCCTGGCCCGAATGCACGGCGGCGTTCTTGTTGGAGAGATCGGCGGTGCGCTCGTCGATCTCCTGCGCGGAAACGAAGTTCGAGGCGACCAGAGTCCTGCGCCGGTTCAGCGTTGCCTCCGACAGCCTGGCGCTGGCCTGCTGGCTGGCGAGGTCGGCTCGGGCCTGCAACAGCTGCTGGTCGAGGTCCGGCGCCTCGATCTCGGCAATCACCTGCCCTGCCTTGACGCGGGCGCCGATGTCGGCGTTCCAGCTCTTCAGATAGCCCGACACGCGCGCGAAGATCGGCGCGCGGTAGTAGGCTTCCAGCCGGCCCGGCAGATCGATGGTGGCGTTGAGGACCTTGGCGTTGGGCTGGGTCACCGCAACGCTGGGAACGGCCTGATCATCGGTCCATTCCTTCAGCTTGGAGCCCTGCTCCTCGCGGGCACGGATGCCGGTGCCCACGACGAGGCCAGCCGCGATCAGCGCCACCACGCCGAAGATGCCCAATTTCCGGTGCGACACCGGGGAGCGGGGTTCAGTGGGCGACATGCGGGGTCTCCAATGAGGCGGCGGCTTTGGCGCCTTGTTTCTTGTGTACCATGCTGAACACCACAGGAACAAACATCAGCGTTGCGAAGGTTGCAAAGATCAGGCCGCCGATCACGGCGCGGCCGAGCGGCGCATTCTGCTCGCCGCCCTCGCCGAGCCCCAGGGCCATCGGCGCCATGCCGATGATCATGGCGAGCGCGGTCATCAGCACCGGGCGGAACCGGACGAAGCCGGCTTCGAGCGCAGCGGCGACGGGATCGCCCAGCTCCGCGTAGCGCTCGCGCGCGAAGGAGATCACGAGCACGCTGTTGGCGGTGGCAACGCCCATGCACATGATGGCGCCGGTGAGCGCCGGCACCGACAGCGTCGTCTCCGTCATGAACAGCATCCAGACGATGCCGGCGAGCGCGGCCGGCAGCGCCGTGATGATGACGAAGGGATCGGACCAGGACTGGAAGTTCACGACGATCAGGAAATAGATCAGCACGACGGCGCCAAGCAGGCCGAACAGGAGACCAGTAAAGGCGCTGTTCATGGTCTGCACCTGACCGAGCAGCACCACGGAGGACCCCTTCGGCACCTCCTTGGCGGTGTCGGCAATCAGCTGACGGATATCGGCGGCGACCGCGCCGAGATCGCGGCCCGACGTGGTCGCGAAGATCTGCACCATCGACTGGATGTCGTATTGCGAGACCACGGCGCTCGAGGTCGAGCGCTTGATGTCGGCGATGCCGCCGAGGATCGGCGACTGCGCATTGCCGGCGGCGGTGATCGGCAGCGTCTGCAACGCGCTGAGCGAGTCGATCTGGTATTGTGGCGTCTGCATCACGATCGAGTAGGACACACCGTTGTCGGGGTTGAGGTAGTAGGTCGGCGCCACCTGCGAGGAGCCGGCGAGGTTGACCACGAGGCTGTTGGTGACGTCGCGCTCGGTCAGGCCGACATATTGCGCGCGGGTGCGATCGACATCGATGTTGAAGGTCGGATTGTTCGGCGACTGCTGGATGCGCGCATCGGCAACACCGGGAATCCTGCGGACCTTTGCCAGCAGATTGTTCGCGTAAGCGAAGTTGGCGCTGAGATTGGCGCCGCGGATCTGCAGGTCGATCGGCGCGGGCGCGCCGAAATTCAGGATCTGGCTGACGATATCGGCGGGCAGGAACGCGAAGCTGACGCCGGGGAACAATCGCGGCAGCTGCTCACGCAGCACGCGCACATGTTCTTCGGTCGGCTTGTGGCCTTCTTTCAGCTTGATCTGGATATCGCCGTCCTGCGGGCCGATGACGCCGGTGTTGTTGTAGGTCATGTTGATGCCAGAGATCGGCATGCCGATGTTGTCGGTCATGGTCTCGATCTCGCCCGGGATCAGCTTGCGAACGGCCTTCTGCACGTCGGCGAGCTGGTTGGCGGTCTCCTCGACGCGGGTACCGACCTGGGTGCGGACATGCATCAGGATGTTGCCGGCGTCGACCGCGGGAAAGAAGTTGCGCCCGAGGAACGGCACCAGCGCGAAGGACGCGCCGACGACGCAGAGGAAGCCGATCACGAATACCGCGCGGTGCGCCAGCGCGAGGCCGAGCAAACCACGATAGCCACCGCGAATGCGCTCGAACCCCGCTTCGAAGCCGCGCTGGAGCCAGACGAAGGGATTGCGCGACTTCGGCGGCCCGCCCTCGTGGTGAACATGCGCCTGCAGCAGGTAGTTCGCCATGGTCGGCACCAGCGTACGCGACAGGATGAACGACCAGATCATCGCGAACATCACGGCTTCCGCCATCGGCACGAACAGGAAGCGCGCGACGCCGGTCAGGAAGAACATCGGCACGAACACGATGCAGATGCAGAGCAGCGACACGAAGGCCGGCGTCACGATCTGATTGGCGCCGTCGAGGATCGACTGCTCGACCGGCTTGCCCTGCTCCAGATGGTAATTGATGTTCTCGATCGTCACGGTGGCGTCGTCGACGAGGATGCCGACGGCGAGCGCGAGGCCGCCGAGCGTCATGATGTTGAGCGTCTCGCCGATCGCCGACAGCATGATGATGGCGCCCAGCACCGACAGCGGGATCGAGACCGCGATGATGATGGTCGAGCGCCAGCTGCCGAGGAACAGGAGGATCATGACGCTGGTGAGCAGCGCCGCGATCACGCCCTCGAAGGCGACGCCCTGGATCGCGCCACGGACGAACACCGACTGGTCGCCGATGAAGCCGATCTTCAGCGCGTCAGGCAGCTGGTCCTTGACGTCGATCACCTTCTGCTTGATGCCGGCGATAATATCGAGCGTCGAGGTCGCGCCCGCCTTCAGCACCATCATCAGCACCGAGCGGTTGCCGTCGACATGGACGATATTGGTCTGCGGTGGGTTGCCGTCGCGCACGCTTGCGACGTCGCGCACATAGACCATGGCGCCGTTGACGGTCCTGATCGGCAGATTGCCGAGCTCGTCGATCCGGAGCGGCGAGTTGTTGAGCTGGATGTTGTATTCGAACTGGCCGATCTTCTGGGTGCCGACCGGCGTGATCAGGTTCTGGGCGGCCAGCGCATTGGCGACGTCCTGGCCCGAGAGGCCGCGGGCCTGCAGCGCGGTCGGATCGAGATCGATCTGGACCTGGCGCTGCTTGCCGCCGAACGGGTACGGGATCGCCGCGCCGGGTACTGTGACCAGCGGCGTGCGCAGCTGATTGATGCCGATATCGGCAAGGTTCTGCTCGGTGAGCCCCTCGCCCGACAGTGCCACCTGGATGATCGGAACGGTGGAGGCGGAGTAGTTCAGGATCAAGGGCGGCGTCGCGCCCGGCGGCATCTGCTTCAGCAGCGTCTGCGAGATCGCGGTGACCTGCGCGTTGGCGGTGCGGATATCGACGTTGGGCTGGAAGAAGATCTTGATGATGCCAAAGCCGTTATAGGAATTGGCAGTGATGTGCTCGATGTCGTTGACCGTCGTCGTCAGCGCGCGCTGGAACGGCGTCGTGATGCGGCCGGACATCTGGTCGGGCGGCAGGCCGGTGTACTGCCAGACCACGCCGATCACGGGAATGCGAATGTCCGGGAAGATGTCGGTTGGGGTCCGCAGTGCCGCGAGCGGTCCGATGATCAGCAGCAGCAGCGCGAGCACGACGAAAGTATAGGGCCGGCTCAGGGCAATACGGACCAGAGCAATCATGCGCCAGACAATTCCAGGTCAAACGAGGATGTGGAATCCGCCCCCGGGCGATCCCCATTCCCCCTTTACCCGAGCACCGCCGGAAACGCTAACCTCCGGCGGCCTTCGCGCATTCACTTCCCTGCTACCGCACTGCGAAATCTACATTGCAGCCATGCGGCTGCGTGCTTCACGCGGCGCGGACCGTGTCCAGGAACTTGCCGACCTCGAGCTTGAGGCGGTTGGAGTCGCGCGACAGCATCTGCGCCGCCGACAGCACCTGCGACGAGGCCGAGCCGGTTTCGGAGGCGCCGCGCTGGACGTCGCCGACATTGGACGAGACTTGCTGGGTGCCGTGGGCGGCCTGCTGCACGTTGCGGGCGATCTCCTGGGTTGCCGCGCCCTGCTGCTCCACAGCCGCCGCAATCGCCGAAGCGATCTCCGACAGGCGCGCGATAGTGCCGCTGATCTCGCCGATGGCGCTGACCGAATCCTGCGTCGCCGCCTGGATGCCGCCGACCTGCTGGCCGATCTCGCCGGTGGCCTTCGCCGTCTGCTCGGCGAGCGCCTTGACCTCGGAAGCCACCACCGCGAAGCCGCGACCGGCCTCGCCCGCCCGCGCCGCCTCGATCGTGGCGTTGAGCGCCAGGAGATTGGTCTGGCCGGCGATGGCGTTGATGAGTTCGACGACGTCGCCGATCCGCGATGCCGCTCGCGACAATTCGCTGACACGCTCGGTGGTGGCATGCGCCTGGCTGACCGCCTCGCTCGCGATCCTGGTGGAATCCTGCACCTGGCGGCCGATCTCGCGGACCGAGGATGACATCTCCTCGGCCGCCGTTGCCACCGAATGGACGTTGCTGGAGGCCGCCTCCGAGCCGGATGCGACCGCCGTGGCCAATTCCTGCGCCCGGCCGGCAGTCGAGGACAGGGTCGAAGCCGAAGCCTCGAGCTCGGTCGCGGCCGACGACACGGTCTCGACGATCTCTCCGATCGCGGCCTCGAAGCCGTCGGCGAGTTTGGTCATATCTGTCTTGCGCTGCGCCTCGGCACGGCGCTGCACCGCCTGCACCTCGTCGCGGCTGAAGCGGATGATGGTCTGCACAGTCTGGAGATTGCGAAGCGCCTCGCCGATCTCGTCGTCGCGCTCGATGACGATGCGATTGTCCAGCTTGTCCTGGACGAGGTTGACCAAGGTATCGTTGAGGTGCTGCATCGGCCCCTGGATCGTGCGCATGGTCGCAAATCCAGCGAAGCCGACGACGGTAGCGCCGACCAAAGCCAGCAGCGACAGGACCAGACTGGTCGAACCGCCGGTCGACAGCGCGCCGCTAATGCCGAGCGCAAGAATGAACAGAACCTGGAGCGCCATCGTCGTGACGAGGCGTGCTTTCAGCGTCCCGGTGAAGACGCTGAAGCGGTCGAGCAGCGAGCGACGGCGGATGATGCCGGCATCGATGCGATAGCCATGCGGCTTCTTCTCACGGATCGCGGCGTAAACCTCTTCCGCGAGCCTGCGCTGGTCGGCCGGCAATTTTGTGCGGATCGAGGTGTACCCCGTGACCTGGCCATTTTCCCGGATCGGCGAGGCAGTCGCCAGCACCCAGTAGAAGTCGCCGTTCTTGCGGCGGTTCTTCACCGCGCCGAGCCACGGCTTACCCGCCTTCAGCGTGTCCCAGAGATTGTCGAACGCCTCCGGCGGCATGTCGGGGTGGCGGACGATGTTGTGCGGCTGGCCCATCAGTTCCGCCGACGTGAAGCCGGCGGCGGCGAGGAAGTCCTCGTTGAAATAGGTGAGCTTGCCCTTGAGGTCGGTCCTGGAAACGATCAGCGTCTCGTCGCTGACGGGATATTCGACATCGGTGACGGGAAAATTCTTGCGCATCGGGGCCCCAACGAATTGAAAATGCATTCTTTCCAAACAGGACGCCCCGCTGTTCGAGGCGTCTCCCGCAATTCTCGTAAGGCGAATTTAACTATCGATAAAATGGGCGCCCCGTACGTTTACGGTCAACTCCCCATAATGCTACCTGCAAGCGAGATCATGCTACCGGCGACAAAAGAAAACGAGCGGCGCTTGGCGCCGCTCGTTTCCTGGAGCGATGGACTTTGCGAGGGACTACGCCGCGCGGACGTTGGTCAGGAACTTGCTGACCTCGTTCTTGAGCCGGGTCGAGTCGTTCGACAGCATCTGCGCCGCCGACAGCACCTGCGAGGAGGCCGTGCCGGTCTCGGTCGCGCCGCGCTGCACGTCGGCGATATTGGAGGAGACCTGCTGGGTGCCTTGCGCGGCCTGCTGCACGTTGCGGGCGATCTCCTGGGTCGCTGCGCCCTGCTCTTCCACGGCCGCTGCGATCGCCGAGGAGATTTCCGACAGGCGCTCGATGGTCGAGGAGATCTCCTTGATCGCACCGACCGAATCGTTGGTTGCCGCCTGGATGCCGGAAATCTGCTGACCGATCTCGCCAGTCGCCTTCGCGGTCTGCTCGGCGAGCGCCTTCACCTCGGAGGCGACCACAGCAAAGCCGCGGCCGGCCTCGCCGGCCCGCGCCGCCTCAATGGTCGCGTTCAGCGCCAGCAGGTTGGTCTGGCCGGCGATGGTGTTGATCAGCTCGACGACGTCGCCGATGCGCGAGGCGGCCTTGGAGAGCTCGCTGACGCGCTCGGTGGTGGCCCGCGCCTGGCCGACGGCGTCGCCCGCCATCCGCGCCGATTCCTGCACCTGACGGCTGATCTCGCCGACCGACGAGGCCATCTCCTCGGTCGCAGACGCCACCGACTGCACGTTGGTCGAGGCTTCCTCCGAAGCGCCGGCAACGGTGGTCGCCAGCCGCTGAGAGCGGTCGGCGGTCGACGTCAGCGTCGAGGCGGAGGCTTCGAGCTGGGAAGAGGCCGACGACACGGTCTGGACGATCTCGCCGATCATGGTTTCGAATTCGCGGGTGATGTTGTCGACGCGACGGCCGCGCTCGATCTTGGCTTCGGCGTCGGCCGCGGCGGCTTCGTCCGCGGCCTTCTTGGCAATCAGCGCCTCCTTGAAGATCTGGAGCACGTCGGCCATGGCGCCGATCTCCGTCTTCTCGCCGCGATGCGGGACTTCGGCCGAAAGGTCACCTTTGCCCAGCGCCTGCATCGGTTCGGTGATGGAATTGATACCGTTGGAGACGTCACGGACGAGATAGAAGCTGAGAATAATGCCGATCACGACAGCGGTGCCGAGAATGACCGAAACCAGCATGAAGGCGAAGGAATAGCTGTCGGCCGCGTCCTGAGCAGCCTTGTCGCCGCCCTTGGTGTTGAACTCGATATCCTTGGCCAGGACCTCGTCGGATTTCAGGCCGATCTTGTTGACCGTCTTGGTGTTCAGCTCATGCGCCGCGTGCGGAACCTTGCCTGCCGACATGCGCGACAGCTCCATGACCTCTTCCGCGCCCTTCTGATACTCGCTCCACAGTTTCGACCACTCGGTATAGAGAGCCCGCTCCTCCGGCGAGGTGATCATCGGCTCATAGTCCTTCCGGGACTTGGCCAGCATTTCGGTCACGGCCGCCGCAGTCTTTTCGGCCTCCAACTTGTCGTCCAGCGTCTCGGACAGCATGTGCTCGCGAACCACGTTGCGATAAGTGATGACGGCAGCGCGAAGATCGCCCAGCACACGAACACTCGGCATCCAGCTCGTCGCGATGTCGACGGTGCTGGCGTTGACCGACCGCATCTTTGTGACGGCGAGGAGACCCATGCCGGTCATCGCAACCAGCAGGAACGCCACGACACTGATGATCTTGGCGCGGATGGAGATAGTGGCGAGCATAATCGGGTCTCTTTGTGCTGGAGCCGGCGCGCGTCCGGAATTACGAATCAAGCAAAGGGAGCAGCGCCGACATCCCACACCAGAGCACCTGAGCGGGCGTTAACTACGACTCCGTACGAGTACGGAAGCCAGAAAGAAATGAACGGGCGACTAAGAATGCTCTGCGCTCAGCGCATGAGCCCAAACGCGTCGGAGAAAAACTCCGGACCGCCAAAATTCCCGGATTTCAGAGCGAGCAACATCTCGCCTGCCTGCGCACCGACCGCACGCAGCACCGGGACACCCGCGGCGATTTCCACGCCCACGAGAAACCCGGGAATCCTCAAGCGGTCGACCACGGCGCCGGATGTCTCGCCGCCCGCGACGATCAGGCGCCGGACGCCCGCGTGCACCAGCCCCTCAGCGATGTCGGCCATCGCCTGCTCGATGGCATGCCCGGCCGCGTCGCGGCCGTGACGCGCCTGAACGGCGGCAACGGCCTCCGGTGTCGCACTCGAGGCGATCAGAACAGGACCGTCCGCCAGGCGCGGCCGCGCCCAGGCCAGCGCGCGCTGCGCTTCGCCAGAACCTGTAACGATCTGCTCGGGATCAAGATGTAACACCGGCATGACACGCTCCGCGCTGGCGATCTGCTGAAGCGTCGCCTGCGAGCAGCTCCCGGCAAGGCAGGCCGCCGGGCCACCAACCGCCGCACCAGCGTCGCTGCCCGCCGCGCTCGACCGCACCTTTCCGGTCGACACCAGCGCCCGCGCCAGGCCAAGGCCGATGCCGGAGGCGCCGACCGACAGCCGATGCTCGGCGGCAACGAGGCCGATGGTCTCGAGGTCGCGGTCGAACACGGCGTCGATGATCGCGGCACCGATGCCCTTGCCCGCGAGTTCGGCCAGCCGCGCCCGCACCGCATCTGCCCCGCGCGTGACGGTGGCGAGATCGACGAGGCCGATTTGCGTCCTGCTCTGGCGCGCCAAGACGCGCACCAGGTCGGAATCCCGCATCGGGTTGAGCGGATGGTCCTTCAGCGGGCTCTCGTTCAGCGGCACGGCGCCGACGAAGAGGTTGCCCTGATAGACGGTGCGGCCGGTCTCCGGGAAGGCCGGCGTCACCAGAACGACGCCTTCGCCGCAGTCGGCGCGGAGCGCGTCCATGACGGGGCCGATATTCCCAGCGTCGGTGGAATCGAAGGTCGAGCAGATCTTGAACAGCACGTGGCCCGCGCCGCGTCCGCGCAACCATGCCTCCGCCGCGCGCGAGCGGGACACAGCAAGGCCGGACTCGATCGAGCGGCTCTTCAGTGACACAACGACGGCATCGACCTCGGGCAACGCCAGATCATCGGCAGGCACGCCGATGGTCTGCACGGTGCGCAAGCCGGCGCGCGTCAGCGTGTTGGCGAGATCGGAGGCGCCGGTGTAGTCGTCGGCGATGCAGCCCAACGCAAGTGTCACGGCTTCACTCCAGCGTAAGGCTTGAACCAGGCGAGCCCATCCGTTGTCTTGCCGCGCGGATTGTATTCGCAGCCGACGAAGCCGGCATAGCCGAGCCGGTCGAGCTCTTCGAACAGGAACGGATAGTTCAGCTCCTCGCCGTCGGGCTCGTTGCGCGAGGGAATGCTGGCGATCTGGATGTGGCCGATGATCGGCATCATCTCCCGCAGCCGCATGGTGACGTCGCCATGGATGATCTGACAGTGATAGATGTCGAACTGGAGTTTTAGGTTCGGAAGTCGCAATTCCTGGATCAGGTCGCGGGCGAAACCGAAATCGTTGAGGAAGTAGCCGGGCACGTTGCGTGCATTGATCGGCTCGATCACGATGTCGATGCCGTGCGGTGCGAAGAACTCCGCGGCCCACGCCACTGACTTGTAGAACGCCTCGATCGCGACGCGCTCGCCGCGGTTGGCGATACCAGCCATCAGGTGCAGGCGCTTGACGCCGGTCGCCTTGGCATACGGCAGCGCCGTCTCCAGGCTGGCCTTGAGATCGGAGAAGCGCGCTGGCAACGCCGCAAAACCTTTCTCGCCGGCGTTCCAGTCGCCCGGCGGCAGATTAAACAGCGCCTGGGTCAGCCCGTTACGCTTGAGGCGCTCGCCGACCGCCTCGGCCGGATGCTCGTAGGGAAAGAGAAACTCGACGGCGGTGAAGCCGGCTTGCGCGGCGGCATCGAAGCGGTCGAGGAACGGCACCTCGGTGAACATCATCGAGAGGTTGGCGGCAAAACGGGGCATCGGAATCCTCTCAGTTTACTTGTCGCCGGGCAGCTTGACGCCGGTGACCTGCGCATACATCCGCGCCACCGACGCATCATCGTCGCGGCCCATGCCGGCAGCTGATGTCATCAGAAACATCTGAAGTGCGGCGGCGGAGACCGGCACCGGGAATCTGGCGCTGCGCGCCATGTCCTGGATGATGCCGAGGTCCTTGACGAAGATCTCGACCGCGCTACGCGGCGCGTAGTCGCCGTCGAGCACATGCGGCATCCGGTTCTCGAACATCCAGGAATTGCCGGCGGAGGCCGTGATCACCTCATAGACCTTGCGGATGTCGAGGCCCTGCTTGGCCGCGAACGCCATCGCTTCCGAAGCCGCGGCGATGTGCACACCGGCGAGGAGCTGATTGATCATCTTGAAGGCAGCGCCCTGCCCCGCGGCGTCACCGAGCTCATAGAGCTTTGCGGCCATGGCGTCGAGCGCTGGGCGCGCGCTGACAAAAGCGGCGGAGCTGCCGGAAGCGAGGATGGTCAGCTCACCTTGCGCGGCGCGCTGGGCTCCGCCGGAGATCGGCGCATCCAGATAATGCCGGCCGGTGGCCTCCAACTGCTTGGCAAGGCGCCGCGCGATATCCGGGTCCATGGTCGCCGAGGATATGAAGACGCTGCCCTTCGGCATGGTCTCTGCGGCGCCGTCCTTGCCGAACAGGATGGTTTCGGTCTGGGCGGCGTTGACCACGACGCTGACGACGATATCGGCGTCCTTGGCCGCCTCGGCCGGCGTCCTGGCGCCTGCGCCGCCGTCCTTCACGAAGCGCGCCACCGCATCGGCCGAGACGTCGCAGCCGGTCACGGTATGGCCGGCACGCCTCAGCGAGGTCGCCATGCCAAAGCCCATCGAGCCGAGCCCGATCACGGCGATGCGCTGATTTTGTGACGTGGAGGCGGACATGCAACTAACCCTTGCGAAACGTTTCCCGGACGGCCGCCCTTTGCAGCGGCTCGGCGCACCGATAACACGGCTTGGCCGCGCTGCCAAAGCGTGAGACAAGCAGGCATGACGGCCATGAACAACGAGACACGGCTGCGTGAGGAAATCTGCCGCTTCGGGCGGTCGCTGTTCGAGCGCGGGCTGACACCGGGCTCCTCCGGCAATATCAGCGTCAAGCTGGACGATGACGGCTGGCTGGTGACGCCGACCAACGCCTCGCTCGGCTTTCTCGATCCGGCGCGGCTGTCGCGGCTGGATAGAAGGGGACGGCTGGTTTCCGGCGATGCGCCGACCAAGGAAGTTCCGCTGCACACCGCGCTGTACGACACGCGCGGGAGCGCGCGCGCGATCGTGCACCTCCACTCGACCCATTCGGTCGCGCTCTCGATGCTGCCCGAGATCGACCCGCGCGCCGCGCTGCCGCCGATGACGGCCTACTACCTGATGAAATGCGGCGCCACCGCGCTCGTGCCCTATTACCGCCCGGGCGACCCCGCGGTCGCGGACGCGATCAAGGGCCTGGCGGGGAAATATTCATCGGTGCTGCTCGCCAATCACGGCCCGGTGGTCGCCGGCGATACGCTGGAAGCCGCGGTGTTCGCGACGGAGGAGCTGGAGGAAACGGCCAAGCTGTACCTGCTGCTGCGCGGCATGAACCCGCGGTATCTGTCGCCTGACCAGGTGGCCGATCTGGTGAAGGTGTTCGGGGTGACGTTGCCGGAGCATGGGGATGGGCATTAGCCCGGCTCTAACCCGTCATTGCGAGCGTAGCGAAGCAATCCAGAATCCCTCCGCGGGAAGACTTGGATTGCTTCGCTGCGCTCGCAATGACGGAGGATGTGGTGACGACAGTAGCCCGCATGAGCGGAGCGATATGCGGGACCAGCGGACCGGAATTGATTTGCATCATCGGGATCGCGAGCAGATGATCCCCCTGTAATTGACTGAAGGAGTTGTTTCATCGATCGCTAGGAGAATTGTCATGGATTTCAAAATATCCTGCGCCCTCCTCTCTGCCGCCTGCTTTATTGCCCTGCCACTTTCCGCAAACGCCCAGACGTCCGCGCGCGGCGGCGTCCCCGATCTCAAGGTCGAGGCCAATTGCAAGGCAACTCAGGAGATCGACAAGTCGCTGACCGAGCCGCAGTCCTACGAGGCCTGCATGAGCGACGAGCAAACCGCACAGCAACAGCTCGGGTCCATCTGGACGACAACGCCGGAGACAATTCGCACCCAATGCTACGCCGAGGCCTCCGCCGGTGGCATCGAAAGCTATGTCGACCTTCTCTCCTGCATCCAGATGAATGGCTTCGGGCAACCCTCGGCACCCGCGTCAACGCTGCGCGGCGCAAGCAAGAACCGGAACAAGAAGCAATCAGGATAGGGATCGTAGCGAGCGGCTACAATCCGAGGTACGCCTTCCTGACGTCCGGATTGCCCTTGATCTCCGCAGACGGGCCCTGCATCAGCACGCGACCGGTTTGCAGGATGTAGGCGCGATCGGCGATCTCGAGGCACTCGGCCATGCGCTGCTCGACGATCAGCACGGTCATGCCGGCGTCGCGGATGCGCTTCACCGCCTGAAAAATCTCGTCGACGAGCTTCGGCATGATGCCCTGCGAGGGCTCGTCCAGCATCAACAGCCGCGGGCGTGTCATCAGCGCGCGGCCGATCGCGAGCATCTGCTGCTCACCGCCGCTTAGCGTCTCCGCGCGTTGCTCGAGACGTTCGGACAGACGCGGAAACAGCTGGAAGACGAGATCCAGCGGCCCCTCGCGGTTCGCCTCGCCCCGGTAGAGATAGCTGCCGAGGCGGAGATTGTCGCGCACTGACAGGCGGGGGAACAACCGGCGGTTCTCCGGCACATAGGCGATGCCGGTTGCGGTGATGTGGTGCTGCGCCATGCCGTCGAGGCGCTTGCCGTCGAACGTCACGGAGCCCGAACGCGGGCGCTCGGCGCCGGCGATGGATTTGAGCAGCGTCGACTTGCCCGCACCGTTGGCGCCGGCGACGCAGACGATCTCGCCCTTCTGAACCTCGATCGAGACCGCGGAGATCGCGACCAGGCCCTGATAGGCCGTCGTGACTTCACGCACCGACAGCATGACGATCTCCCAGATATGCGCTGATCACCTCGGGATCGCGGACGACCTCGGTGGGCTTGCCCTCGACCAGCACCTTGCCGAGGTCGAGCACGATGGCGCGATCGACCAGCGGCATCACGATCTCCATGACATGCTCGACCATTAGCACGGTGATGCCGGCATCGCGCACCTTGCGCACCAGCGCCACGCCGGTCTGCGCCTCGGTCGGCGTCAGGCCGGTGAGGACCTCATCGAGCAGCAACAGCTTTGGCTCAGTTGCCAGCGCACGGGCGACTTCGAGGCGGCGCTTCTCGGCCGGCACCAGGTCGCTTGCGAGCACGTCGGCGCGCGCGGCAAGGCCGGTGAACTCCAGCACCTCATGCGCCTTGCGGCGCGCCTCGCGCATCACGGTGTTACGAACCAAAGCGCCGACAATGACGTTGTCGACAACCGTCATGGTCTCAAAGCTCTTGACCACCTGGAAGGTGCGCCCGATGCCGCGCTGGCAGCGCTCGGCCGCCGGCATATGGGTGACATCCTCGCCGTCGAACCAGATCGAGCCTTGCGTCGGCGGCAAGACGCCGGCGATGAGGTTGAACAGCGTCGACTTGCCGGCGCCGTTCGGGCCGATCAGGCCGACGATCTCGCCGCGGCCAACCGAGATCGAGACGTCGCTGTTGGCGACGAGGCCACCAAAACGCTGCCAGACGCCACGGGTTTCAAGGAGCGCGGTCATCGTGTGGCCCCCTTAGCTTTTGCGCGTGAGAAAAGGCTCACCAGACCCTGCGGCAACGCCAGCGAGATCAGAACGATCAGGGCGCCGTAGACGATGAGGTCGACGCCGCGCCCGGAGCCGCCGATATAGGAGCGCGTCAGCTCGGTCATCGGGATCAGGATGGCAGCCCCTAACACCGGCCCCCAGAGGGTACCGATGCCGCCGAGCACGGCCGGCAGCGCCATCAGCAGCGAGAACTGGAAGCCCATCACGCTCTCGGGATCGATATAGGCGAGAAACTGCGCATAGAAGGCGCCGCCGATGGCGACGAGGAAGGCGGAGACGGCTGCCGCGCCCATCTTGGAGTTGAACACGACGACGCCGAGGCTTTCGGCCGCCTCCGGATTGTCCTTCACCGCACGCCACCAAAAGCCCCATTTGGAGTTTTCCAGCCACCAGGTGACGAACCAGGCGAGGCAGCAGAGCGCCAGCGCGAAATAGAAGTACGGCAGCTTGGTGCGCAGGAACTGGAATTTCAGCCAGCTGTCACCCCGGATCGGAATGGTGATGCCCATCGCAGCTCCCGCCCACTCCCAGTTCTGGAACAGCAGCAGACCGATTTCGGCGATGACGATGGTCGCGATCACGAAGTAATGGCCGCGCAGGCGGAAGAAGGGATAGCCGAGGCCCATCGCGATCAGGGCGGCAACCACGCCACCGCCGAGCATGCCGAACCAGGGCAGCACGCCGAACTTGGTGAACAAGAGCTCGGTGGTGTAGGCGCCGATGCCGAAATAGAGCGCGTGGCCCAGCGAGATCTGTCCGCAATAGCCGGAGAGGATGTTCCAGCTCTGCGACAGCGCCGCATACATCAAGGTCAGGATCAGGATGTTCTGGACGTAGACATCCTTGATGAACAGCGGCGCCAGCGCTGCGAGCCCGGCCAGCACCGCGGCGATGATGAGGTCGCGGCGGCGCCGCGCGGCGAAATTCTTGTCCATCACATCGACCCGAACAGGCCACGCGGCCGGATGAAGACGACGAGCAGGTAGACGGCGTAGATGCCGACCGACTTCAGCGACGGCGGCAGCACCAAGGCGGTGACCGCTTCGACGAGACCGACGATGATGCCGCCGGCAAAGGCGCCGAACACGCTGCCGAAGCCGCCCAGCGCCACCGTGACATAAGCGATCAGCGCAAAGGACGCGCCGACATCGGGATAGATGTAGAAGAAGACCGCCATGATGGCGCCGGCCAGACCGACCAGCGCTGCGCCAAGGCCCCAGCCCAGCGCGAACACGCGGTTCTTGTCGATGCCGACGAGAGCCACCGCGCCGGGATCCTCACGCGTCGCTTCCAACGCACGGCCGAAATCGGTGCGATGGATGAAGAAGTAGAGACCGGCAAAGGCGAGAATCGAGACCAGCGCGCCGATCAGCTGCGGCTCCGGCAGGAAGACGCCGGCGACCGAGATGGTTTTGCCGCCGAGCCATGACTGCGGAATGCTGCGATAATCCGGCGTGAAGAAGAACTGCGCCAGGCCGCGCATCACGATGGCGAGGCCAAAGGTGGAGAAGATCTGCACCATGCCGGCATTGGCCTTGGCTCGCACGGCGAACCGTACAATGAGTAGGTAGACCACCGCTCCGAACACGAACAGCGCCGCGGCAACCAATGGCGCCGACAGCAAGGGATCGATGGCGAAGAACGCGAACAGGAAGAAGCTCGCATACATCGCGATCATCAGGAACTCGCCATGGGCGAAGTTCACGACGTCCATCAGGCCGAAGATCAGCGCGAGGCCGACCGCAATCAGTCCGTAGAGCAGACCCATGAGCAGGCCGCTCGCGAGACTCTGGATAATGGCTTGGGCTGTCACTGCTTTGCCTCCACCAGAAAAACGTCACGGTAGGGCTCCGTCATTGCGAGGAGCTCGGGACAAAATTGCGAAGCAATTTTGTGCTGATGCGACGAAGCAATCCAGATTGTCTCCGCGGATGCATTCCTGGATTGCTTCGCTTCGCTCGCAATGACGGAGAATGCGGTTAGCGGCTCGATCTTCTCGGCTCTCACAGTGCTTGATTCCCTGCCCCGGCGCTGCGTCCCGCTTACTTCATCGGCCAGATCGCCTCGGCGATCGCGGCCTGCGGCGGGAAGATGGTGACGAACTTGCCGCCGACATATTGCAGCAGCACCGGATCGGCGTCGTTGTTCTGGCCCGCCTCGTCGAACTTGACGCGCTTCCAGGGCATGATGGTCTGCTCGCCGGGAATGTCGGTCGCGGCCAGCGCGTCGCGGATCTTCTCGCCGTCGGTCGACTTGGCGCGGCTGATGGCGTCGGCGAGGATGATCAGGCCCATGAACTGGCGCGAGGTGAGGTCGTTGAAGTCCTTGCCCGACCGCGCCTTGAACATCGCGTTGATCTTGCCGACCATCGGGCGCTTCTGCGCGAGGTCGAGCGAGAAGGTGCCGCGCGAGATCACGCCTTCGAGCTTGTCGCCGACGGCGTCATAGAGCGCCTTCTCCGAGAAGCCGGCGTCCTGCGCCACGATCGCGTTCGGCTTGTAACCGAGCTCAGCCATGGTCTTGACCAGGAGGATGCCGTCGGTGGTGTAGCTCGAGGGCATCAGCACGTCGGCATTGGCGGTCTTGAGCTGCTGCACCTCGGCGGAGAGCGACGGCGAGTTGGCGCGATACTTGATGTCGGTAACGATCTTGTAGCCGCGCTCGCCGGCGATCTTGGCCTGGGCGTTGCCGGAATCGGTGCCGAAGATGGTGTCCTCGTGGAACAGCGACAGCGTCTCGATCTTGGTGCCCTTCTTCTTCATGGCATCGAAGAAATCGAACATCGCGGCCGAGTACATCTCGTCATGCGGGGCGGCGCGGAAGTAATATTTGAGGCCGCGGCGATGCAGGCTCGGCGAGGAATTGTCGGCGGAGACGAACGGGATCTGGTAGCGCTCGCAGATCTGGCTGACGGTGACGGCGACCGCGCTCTGATAGGTGCCGATGATGGCGGCGACCTTCTCCTGCGTGATCAGGCGCTCGGCCTCGGCGCGGCCCTTCTGCGGATCGGCCTGGTGGTCGGCGAACACGAGGCGCACCTTGGCGCCGCCGAGGCCCGGCAGGCCCTCACCTTTCGCCAGCGGCAGGTCGAAATCGGTGTCCTTGTTGATGACTTCGAGCGCGGTCTCATAGGCTTTCTGGGCATCGACGCCCTGCTGCGCGCTGCCGCCGGAGAACGGATAGATCACGCCGATCACGACTTCCGAAGTCTGTGCGCGCGCGGCCAGCGGCACCAGCGCGGCTGTAGCGGTAGCTCCCAACAACACGTCGCGGCGAGAGATCGTCATGGCAAAGTCCCCTGTTACTGAATTTCGGCTGATCGAATGAAGTGATTGATGGCTGCGGTAAAGCCCGAACAAGCAGCAAACGCTGCCTGCTAAATCACGGCCATGGTCCTGTTCTTGATATCCGTCACCAGCATCAGCCCGGGCGAATGCGTGATCGCGAACGGCAGCTTCGCGGCGTTGATGACGGATTGCGGCGTGACGCCACAGGCCCAGAACACCGGAATCTCATCATCGGCGACCGGCACGGGATCGCCGTAGTCGGGCTTGGCAATGTCCTTGATGCCGATCAGATGCGGATGGCCGAGATGTACGGGCGCGCCGTGCACGGCCGGATAGCGCGAGGTGATCTGCACCGCGCGGATCGCATCCGCCGGCTTGAACGGACGCATCGACACCACCATCGGGCCGGCAAACGGTCCGGCCTCGCCGCAGGCGATGTTGGTGCGATACATCGGCACGCGCACGTTCTTCTCGATGTGGCGGATCGGCATTCCCTCCTCGAGCAGGGCCTCTTCGAACGAGAAGGAGCAGCCGAGCACAAAGGTGACGAGATCGTCGCGCCAATACGACGTCACGTCGGTCGGTTCGTCCACGACCTCGCCGTCGCGCCAGACTCGATAGCGCGGAACGTCGGTGCGGATGTCGAGATCGGCGCCGAGCGAAGGGATGTAAGGGCTGCCGACGTCGGACATGCCGATGATCGGGCACGGCTTGGGATTGAGCTGGCAGAAGCGGTGAAAGGCGCCGGCATATTCCGCCGGCAGGATCGCCAGATTGCCCTGAACGAATCCTGGGGCGACGCCGGCGGTGGAGGCGACCAGCCCGTTGCGATAGGCGAGCCGGGCCTTGCGGCTCGGGAGCATGTCGGGCGTTTCAGTTTGCTGCGCTGCCACCAAAACAGTCATGGGATCGACCTGCCTATAAACTCGACAAAGACAAGCCAACACCAAGCGTGCTATAAAGTCTAATCGTCGTTTCTAATCAATCTCGATAAATCTTATTTATCGACTGGGAAAATCCTTCCAATGCTGGACTTCAGGTCGATCGAGACATTCCTCTGGGTTGTGAAGCTCGGCAGCTTTCGGGGCGCCGCACAACGGCTCAACACCACCCAGCCGGCGATCTCCCAGCGCATCGCCCAGCTCGAGCGCGAGATGGGCGTGAAGCTCCTCAATCGCGATCATCGCGTGGCCTCGCCGACACCGAGCGGCCGGCAGATGATGGTCTATGCGGAGAAGCTGATCGGCCTGCGCGCCGCGATGATGGCGGAGATCGGCGATCGCTCGGCGATGCGCGGCGTCATGCGGCTCGGCGTCGCCGAGACCATCGTGCACACTTGGCTGCCGCGCCTGGTGAAGAGCGTGAACGAGGTCTATCCGAACCTGTCGCTGGAGATCGAGGTCGACATCACGCCGAACCTCACCGCGCGCCTGCTCGCGCAGGAGATCGAGCTTGCGTTTGTGGTGGGACCGCTGTCCACTTCCGGCGTGCACAATCGCGTGCTCGCCGATTATCCGATCGGCTTCCTCGCAAGCCCCTCGCTCGGCCTCGGCCAGGGTCCGGTGACGCCGGCTGAGCTCGCACGATTTCCGATCATCACCTTTCCGCGCAAGACCAAGCCTTACGAGGTCGTGCGCGAAGTGTTCGACCGGCCTGAGCTGCCGCCGATCCGGCTGCACGCCTCCGCCTCGCTGGCCACCGTCATCCACATGGCGGTCGAAGGACTCGGCATCGCCGTGATCCCCGACGCCATCGTCGAGAACGAGCTTGCCGACGGGCGGCTGCAACTGCTCGACACCGATCTCGCGATCGCGCCGCTGACCTTCACCGCGAGCTGGCTCGCCTCGCCCGACGTCGTGGCAGTCGAGCGCGTCGCGGACCTGGCACGGCAAATTGCGCAGAGCAGCCTCGCGGTTGACGCGCCCGCGCTGGCGCGTCATTGAAAAAGGCGCCGGACAATTGAGAGACTGACCGCATGAGCCGAGCCGCCACCAACCTGCAGATCGATTCCGCCCGCCTCTGGGGCTCCATCCACGACACCGCGCAGTTCGGCGCGACGGCCAAGGGTGGCGTGCGGCGGCTGACACTGAGCTCCGAGGACAAGCAGGTCCGCGACTGGTTCCGCAAGGCCTGCGAAGACGCGGGCCTGGAGGTGCATGTCGATGCGCTCGGCTCGATGTTCGGCCTGCGCAAGGGCCGCGACATGTCGAAGCCGCCCGTCGGCATCGGCTCGCATCTCGACACGCAGCCGACCGGCGGCAAGTATGACGGCATTCTGGGTACGCTCGGCGCACTCGAAGTGATCCGCACGCTGAACGATGCCGGCATCGAAACCGAAGCGCCGATCTGCGTCGTCAACTGGACCAACGAGGAAGGCTCGCGCTTCGCACCGGCGATGATGGCCTCCGCGGCTTATGTCGGCGACTTCACCACCGACGACATTTTGTCGCGCAAGGACGCCGAGGGTACGACCGTCGGCCAGGCCCTCGACGGCATCGGCTATCGCGGCGACAAGCCGGTCGGTTTCCAGAAGCTCGGCTGCTTCGTCGAGCTGCACATCGAGCAGGGCCCGATCCTTGAGGCCGAAGGCAAGACCATCGGCGTGGTCGATTCCGGTCAGGGCGTGCTGTGGTACGACGGCAAGATTTCCGGCTTCGAGAGCCATGCGGGATCGACGCCGATGCCGCTGCGGCGTGATGCGCTGGCGACGCTGTCCGAGATCGTGCTGGCAATGGAGGCGATCGCAAAAAGGCACGGACCGAACGCGGTCGGCACCATCGGCGAGGCCGTGATCGCAAACCCCTCACGCAACGTCATTCCCGGCGAGATCGCTTTCACCATGGATTGCCGCAGCGCCGATGGCGCCATCATGGACGCGCTCGATCGCGATTTGCGCGCCGCGATTGCCGAGATCGCCGCGCGCCGCAAGGTCGAGGTCAAGATCGACCTGGTCTGGCGCAAGCCGCCGACGCATTTCGATCCCAAGCTGATTGCGGCGGTCGAGAATGCGGCGAAGACGCTGGGCTATTCGTCTCGCCGCATCACCTCCGGTGCTGGCCACGACGCCTGCAACCTCAACACCATCATGCCGGCGGCGATGGTGTTCGTGCCCTGCAAGGACGGCATCAGCCACAACGAGCTGGAGGACGCCACGCAGCCAGACTGCGCCGCGGGCACCAACGTTCTCATGCATACCGTGCTGGCGATCGCCGGCGTCGCATCCTGACCGGAGAGAACCATGCGCGGAGTTTTCGTCGACGCCAATGAAACGCTTGCCCTGATCATGGAGCGGCTGGAGAAGCTAGGCGATCCCAAGGTCAAGATCCACAAGGACCCCGATATCAAGCCCGAGCAGTACCCTGATATTCTCGACGGCGCCGAGATCGCCATCGTCGATCACACTGCGCTGCCGACCGAGGTCGCGAAGAAGTGCGCCGGGCTGAAGCACGTCGTGTTCCTCGGCACCGGCGCGCGCAGCTACATGAATCCGGAGGAACTGGCCGAACTCGGCATCTCCGTGCATCTGATCAAGGGCTACGGCGACACGGCGGTGGCGGAATCCGCGATCGCGCTGATGTGGGCCTCTGCCCGCGTCATCGCGATGATGGATCGCGAGATGCGCGGCGGCAACTGGCTGCGCGAGGACGGCATGCAGCTCACCGGCAAGACGCTCGGGCTGATCGGCTTCGGCGGTATCGCCGCGGAAGTTGCACGCATTGCGTCCGGCAGCGGCATGAAGGTGATCGCCTGGAACCGCTCGCCAAAGAGCTGTCCTGGCGTGGAATTCACCGATCTCGACACCGTGCTGGCAAGGAGCGACGTCGTGTCGCTGCATCTGCTGCTCAACGATGAGACGCGCGGCATGATCACGCGCGAGAAGATCCTTGCGATGAAGCGCGGCGTCATCCTCATCAACACCGCTCGCGCCGCGATCGTCGACGAAGCCGCGATGATCGACGCGCTGAAGTCGGGCCACATCCGCCATGCCGGTCTCGACGTCTTCAACATCGAGCCGCTGCCCGGCGATCATCCGCTGACAAAATTGCCGAATGTGACACTGTCGGCGCATTCCGCCTTCCGCACCCCGGAAGCGAGCGAAAACCTGATTGAAGCGGCGTGGGAGCACTGCCGCCGAATCGTAAGTTCGTAGGGTGGGTTAGCGAAGCGTAACCCACCACTGTCTATTTCCGCTGGGACAGAAGAGGTGGGTTACGGCTTCGCCTAACCCACCCTACGCCCCCCGCCGGATCGTAAGAGGATAAGAGCAACAACAATGGCCGACTATCGCACCATCAAGGCAGAGCCGCTCACCAACGCCATCCACGCCATCGTCAAGGCCGGCGGCTCCTCGGACCGCGAGGCCGAGCTCGTGTCCACCAACCTCGTCGAGGCCAATCTGAAGGGACATGACTCCCACGGCGTCGGCATGATCCCGCGCTATGTTCAGAGCGTCACGACAGGCGGACTCGCCGTGAACCAGCACGTCAAGATCGTGCTCGACACCGGTCCGCTGCTCACCCTCGACGGCCTGACCGGCTACGGCCAGGTGATCGGCCATGAGGCGATGGAGTTGGCGGCCGAGCGCGCCAAGAAAAATGGCGTGTGCCTCGTCGGCCTCTCGAACTCGCACCATATCGGCCGCATCGGCCACTGGGCCGAGCAATGCATCGACCACGGGCTGGTCTCGATCCACTTCGTCAACGTGATCTCGCGCCCGATCGTGGCGCCCTGGGGCGGCAGCGATGCGCGCCACGGCACCAATCCGTTCTGCGTCGGCATCCCGCGCCGGGGCAAGGACCCCATCGTGCTCGACTTCGCCACCAGCAGGATCGCGCAGGGCAAGACCCGCGTCGCCCACAACAAGGGCGTCGAGCTCGAGCCCAGCACCATCATCGACGATGAAGGCAAGCCCACGGTCAATCCGCGCTACACCGTGATCCCGCCATACGGCGCGATCCTGCCGTTCGGCGAGCACAAGGGTTCGGGGCTCGCGCTGGTGTGCGAAATCCTCGGCGGCGCGCTCTCCGGCGGGCAGGTGGTCAAGGGCCCGTCCGACGGCAAGTACAACGTCCTCAACGGCATGCTCTCGATCGTCATCGACCCTGGCAAGCTCGGCACCGGCGAGAACCTCGCGCGCGAAGTCGAGAGTTTCGTTGCCTGGCACACCGGCTCGCCGCCCGGCCCCGGCGTCGACAAGGTCAGAATCGCCGGCGAGCCCGAGCGCGAGACCAAGAAGAAGCGGCTGGCCGAAGGCATTCCTGTCGATCCGACCACCTGGCAGGAAATTCTGGATGCCGGGAAGCGGTTCGGGCTGGATCAGGCCGCGATCGAGAAGATCGTGGGGTGAGTAATCTGCTGCGCGGGAATGGAAGAGTCACTTTCCGTGCTGCCCTCCCTTTTCCCCTTGTGGGAGAAGGTGGCATAGGCGGCCTTCGGCCGCCGTTCTTGGGAACGCCGATGCTTCGCATCGGCTATGGCGCCGGATGAGGGGTTCGCTCCACGAGCTGTCCTTCAAATGAGAGGCCTGTCTCCGCGGATAGAGACCCCTCACCCGGCCTCGATGCTGCGCATCGAAGCCACCCTCTCCCACAAGGGGAGAGGGTGAAGCACCGAGCTAGTCCACCATCTCCGCGACGGCCTTGCCGCAGGCCGTCGTGTCGGCATTACCGCCGAGGTCCTTGGTCCGGAGCGTGCGTTCGGCGAGCGTGCGCTCGATCGCGTCGACGATCGACTTGCCGGCTTCCTTCTCGCCGAGATGTTCCAACATCATCGCGCCCGACCAGATCATGCCGATCGGGTTGGCGATGCCCTGCCCCGCGATGTCAGGCGCCGAGCCGTGTACCGGCTCGAACACCGAGGGGAAATCGCCCTCGGGATTGATGTTGCCTGACGGCGCGATGCCGATGGTGCCGGTGCAGGCCGGGCCGAGATCGGAGAGGATGTCGCCGAACAGATTGGAGCCGACCACGACGTCGAACCAGTCCGGATGCAGCACGAAGTTCGCGGTCAGGATATCGATGTGGTACTTGTCCCACTTCACGCCCGGGAACTTCTTGGCCATCGCCTCCACGCGTTCGTCCCAATAGGGCATCGTGATGGAGATGCCGTTCGATTTCGTCGCCGACGTCAGGTGCTTCTTCGGCCGCGACTGGGCGAGCTCGAAGGCGAACTTCAGGATGCGGTCGACGCCGATGCGGGTCATCACCGTCTGCTGCGTCACGAATTCACGGTCGGTGTCCGGGAACATGCGGCCGCCGACGGAGGAATATTCGCCTTCGGTGTTCTCGCGCACCACCCAGAAATCGATGTCGCCGGGCTTGCGGTTCGCCAGCGGCGACGGCACGCCGGGCATCAGCCGCACCGGGCGCAGGTTCACATACTGGTCGAACTCGCGGCGAAACTTGATCAACGAGCCCCACAGCGAGACGTGGTCCGGAATCTTGGCCGGCCAACCGACCGCACCGAAATAGATCGCATCGTGCTTGCCGATCTTTTCCTTCCAGTCATCCGGCATCATCTGGCCGTGCTTCTCGTAATAGTCCCAGGACGAGAAGTCGAAATGGTCGAATTGCAGGGACACCCCGTGCTTCTTCGCCGCCGCCTCCAGAACGCGCTGGCCCTCAGGCATCACTTCCTTGCCGATGCCGTCGCCGGGAATGACTGCGATCCGGTATTGTTTCTTGCTCATCGAGAACGTCCTTGATTGGTTCGGCAGCCGCCGCCTTTTGATCGCACTGCAATGGACCAAACGCGGCGGCAGTGCAACGCTGCACTGCAATGTTGACCATGGCGCGACCGAGCGCCTACTGATTTGATCCTGTTCCTATCCTGCGAGTCCCCTTCATGGATCTGCATCTGCGTGGCAAGCGCGTCCTGATCACGGGCGCATCCAAGGGCATCGGCGCGGCCGCCGCCGAGGCGTTTGCCGAGGAAGGCGCGCATCTGCTGCTCGCTGCCCGCAGCGGCGAGCAGCTCAAGGCGCTGGCCGAGCGGTTGCGCTCCGCGCACCAGGTCGATGCCGCGACGAGTGTCGTCGATCTACGCAAATCCGAGGACATCGCGCGGCTCGCCAAGGAAGCTGCGGACATCGACATCCTCGTCAACAACGCCGGCGACATCCCTGGCGGGTCCATCGACAAGATCGACGAGGCGACCTGGCGGCACGCCTGGGAATTGAAAGTGTTCGGCTACATCAACCTCACGCGGCAGATCTATGCGCAGATGAAGGCCAAGGGTGGCGGCGTGATTGTCAACGACATCGGCGCGGCGGGCGAGAAGTTCGATGCTAATTACATCTGCGGCAGCGCCGGCAACGCCGCGCTGATGGCCTTCACCCGCGCGCTCGGTGGAAAAAGTCTCGCCGACAACATCCGCGTGGTCGGCATCAATCCCGGACCTGTCGGCACCGACCGCCACGTCACCCTGCTCAAGACGCGGGCAAAGCACCAGTTCGGTGACGAGACCCGCTACAAGGAATTCCAGAAGAGCCTGCCGCTCGGGCGCCCTGCGCATGCGCGCGAGATCGGCGACCTCATGGCGTTCCTGGCGTCGGACCGCTCGGGCTACACGTCAGGGGTGATCTACACCGTTGATGGCGGCATCAGCGCCGGGTGGGGCTAACTCTATCCCCGTCATTGTGAGCGAAGCGAAGCAATCCAGAAATGCCCCCGCGGTGAAAAGACTGGATTGCTTCGCTTCGCTCGCAATGACGGCACCAAGTACAAGCATAGGAGTAAAATAGTTGTCTCAAGAGCTGATCCGCGAAACCGCGTGCGCCGTCGTCGACAAATTGCGGTCTGGCGACGTCTCGCCGCTTGAACTGCTGGATGTGGTGGAGAAGCGCATCAGCGAAGTCGATGGCAGGGTCAACGCGCTGCCGACGCTGTGCTTCGATCGCGCCCGGGATAACGCCAAGGCGCTGATGCAGAAGCCGGCCGGCGCGCGCGGGCTGCTCGCGGGCCTGCCGGTGCCGATCAAGGATCTGACCGACGTTGCGGGCGTGCTGAACACGCAGGGCTCGCCGATCTTCAAGGACAACATCCCCGCGAAATCCGACCTCATGGTCGAGAACCTCGAGGCCAATGGTGCGGTGGTCTACGCCAAATCCAACACGCCGGAATTCGGCGCCGGCGCCAACACCTTCAACGAGGTGTTCGGTGCGACCCTCAATCCCTGGGATACTTCGAAATCTGCCGCCGGCTCCTCCGGCGGCGCGGCAGTGGCGCTGGCCACCGGCATGGCCTGGCTCGCGCAGGGCTCCGACATGGGCGGCAGCCTGCGCAGTCCGGCAAGTTTCTGCGGCATCGTCGGCATGCGGCCGAGCATCGGCCGCGTCGCGCATACGCCCAAGGCGGGCATCGACCGCAATCTCGGCGTGCAGGGCCCGATGGCCCGCAACGTCGAGGATCTCGCACTGCTGCTGGATGCCATGAGCGGCGACTATGCCGCCGATCCGCTGTCGCTGCCGGCGCCGCTGACGTCGTTCCTGTCGGCTGCCCAGTCCGGCAAGAAGCCGAGGCGTATCGCCTATTCGCCCGATCTCGGCATCACGCCGGTCGATCCCGAGGTCAAGGCGATCACACGCAAGGCGGCTGAACGCTTCGCCGAGGCCGGCGTCACCGTCGAGGAGGCGCATCCGGACTGGCGCGAGGCGCATGAATGCTTCCACGTGCTGCGCGCTTTCGACTTCGCGATCAGCAAGGCGCAACTTCTTCGCACCAAGCGTGACCTGCTCAAGCCGGAGGTGATCTGGAACATCGAGGAAGGCCTCAAGCTCACCGTCGAGCAGCTCGAACGTGCCGAGGCCCAGCGCGTCGGCATGACCGCGCGCGCGGTCGAGTTCTTTAGGACCTACGATCTCCTGCTGGTGCCGACCACGATCGTGCCGCCCTTCCCGGTCGAAAATCGCTATGTCGCCGAATGCGCGGGCAAGCGATTTGACAATTACGTCGAATGGCTCGGCATCGTCTACGCCATCACGCTCGCATGCTGCCCGTCACTGTCGCTGCCCTGCGGTTTCACGGCGTCAGGCCTGCCGGTCGGCGTGCAGGTGGTCGGCGCACCACGTGCGGATGCGCAAGTGATCGCAGGCGCGAAAGTGCTGGAGGATATATTGGGCCTGCGCGGCACGACACCGATCGATCCGAGGGTGAAGCAACAGCGCAATCCATGATGCTAGCGCAGTACCCCTCTCCCCTTGCGGGAGAGGGTGGATCGCCGCATAGCGGCGAGACGGGTGAGGGGTATCTCTCCGCGCGCAAATCTCGTCATGGGAGTTCGCTGAAGCAAACCCCTCATCCGGCGCCATAGCCGATGCGAAGCATCGGCGTTCCCAAGAACGGCGGCCGAAGGCCGCCCATGCCACCTTCCCACAAGGGGAGAAGGAAGATCACCTTCCGCTCGTCGCCTCCAGACTCCGGCTGTAGCGCGACATCGCAAAGCAAAAGACAAAATAGATTGCGGCGACGAAGATATAGACCTCGACGGAAAACTGCTGCCAGGCGGGATCGATGATCGCGGTCTTCGCCGTCGTCAGCAGGTCGAAGATGCCGATGATCAGCACGAGACTGGTGTCCTTGAAGAAGGCGATGAAGGTGTTGACCAGCGGCGGGATGACGTGGCGGATCGCCTGCGGCAGGATGATCAGCCGGTTCTTGCGCCAGTAGGACAGCCCGAGCGCGTCGGCAGCCTCATATTGACCACGCGGCACGGCCTGAAGGCCACCGCGGATGACTTCGGCAAGGTAGGCGCCCGCGAACAGGATGATCGCGATCTGTGCGCGCAGGAGCTTGTCGATGTTGAACCCACTAGGCATGAACAGCGGAAACATCACGCTGGCCATGAACAAGAGGCTCACCAGCGGCACGCCGCGGATCAGCTCGACATAGAGCACACTGAGCGAACGGATCGCTGGAAGCTTTGAACGCCTGCCGAGCGCGACAAGGATGCCGAGTGGAAAGCCGAACGCGAGTCCAAACGTCGCCAGGATCAGTGTCACCGGCAATCCGCCCCAGCGATCCTGCGAGACGAAAGAGAGTCCCAGCACCCCGCCCCACATCAGCACGCTGATTAGCGCGAGCGCACCGATCCAGATGAAAACGAGCTCGCGCCGCCACAGGGCGCGGCGGGTCGAGAGATAGAACAGCGCGATGAACAGCACGACCGACAGCGCCGGCCGCCACTGCTCGTCGAACGGATAGGTGCCGAACAGGATGAAGCGGTACTTTTCAGGAATGACCGCCCAGCAGGCGCCGATGCCGCGCACCGCGCGGCAAGCGCTGGAATCATTCACCGGCGTAAGCCAGACCGCACTAGCAATGCCCCATTGCACGAAGCTGATCACGCCCTTCGCGAGCACCGCCAGCAGCACGATCGTCAGGATGCCGTTCGGGATCGACGAGAACAAGTTGCTGCGCAGCCAGCGCAGCATCGGATTTCCAACCTGTGGGCGGCGAGCGGCACGCGGCACGTCCGGCATATCGCTGATCGCCGTCATTCTCAGCGCTCCACCAGCGCGATGCGCGCATTGTACCAATTCATGAAAAAGCTGATGCCGAGACTGATGGTCAGGAACACCGCCATGATCAACGCGATCGCCTCGATCGCCTGGCCTGTCTGGTTGAGCGTGGTGTTCGCGATCGAGACGACATCCTGGTAGCCGATCGCGACCGCGAGCGAGGAGTTTTTTGTCAGATTGAGATACTGGCTCGTCATCGGCGGCACGATCACGCGTAGCGCCTGCGGCAAGATGATCTGCCGCAGCATGAAGCTGCGGCGCAGACCGAGCGCGTTGGCGGCGTCCCACTGTCCCCGCGGCACGGATTGGATGCCGCTACGCACGATCTCGGCGATGAAGGCCGAGGTGTAGGTGACGAGCGCGATCAGCAGCGCGAAATATTCGGGCGCCAGCGTCAGCCCGCCGACGAAGTTGAAGCCGCGCAGCTGGGGCCATTCGATCCGCCAGGATACGCCGAGCAGCACGGACGCCAGCGCCGGCAACGCAATCATCAGCGCAACCGCAAAGGGCCAAGCTGGCCGTGGCTTGCCATCGCGCATCTGCTGCGCGATCAGCCATCGCCGGACGACATAGAACACCGCGCAACCCAGCACCGCGGTGCCGAGGACCGCCAGCTGGGGCGGGCCGAACGGGATCGCCGGCAGGATCAAGCCGCGATTGGAGAGGAACACACCCTCGACAGGTCGCCACGCGGCGCGTGCAGCCGGCAGTGCCTGCATCAGCACGTACCAGAACAGGAGCTGAAGCAGCAGCGGGATATCGCGAAGCGTCTCGACATAGACCGCGGCGAGCCGTGACAGCAGCCAGTTCGCCGACAATCGCGAGATGCCGATTAGCGTGCCCAAGATCGTCGCGAGCACGATCCCGATCACGGCAACGCGCAAGGTGTTGGCGACGCCGACAACGAACGCCCAGAGGTAAGTGTCTCTCGGACTATAGGCGAGCAGACTGTCGGCGATGGGCATGCCGGCCTCGCGGCCGAGGAAGGCAAAACCGGTGGTGATGCGGCGGGCCGAGAGGTTGGTGACGGTGTTGGACCAGAGGAACGCGATGACCGCAACCGCGATGCCGACGACCAGGACCTGCCAGAACAGGCCCTTCAGCTCGCGGCGCCCGAAGGCGCCGAAGAAGCGGCGGCGCGGCGGCGGTCTCGGTGCATCTGAGGTCACGGCACAAAAATCCTTCTCAAGGGGCAGCGATTTCCGGCAGCGCACGTCAACTGTTGCACCAAACTTCAATTCATGCAACAAATGTTTCATGGCCGAGCCCGCGAAATCCTCGCCGTTGAGCGAGCTGCGTATTGCATTGCCATCGCTCCCGATGCGCTTGCAGGAGGTCGGACGCTTCGTCGCCGCCAACGATTACGACGCCACCACCCGTTCGATGCGCGATCTCGCGGCGGAAGCCGGCGCCGATCCTGCCGCGTTCACGCGGCTTGCGAAGGCGATCGGCTATTCGGGCTGGGAGGAGTTGCGCGCGGCGCTGACCGAGGCGCGGCGGCCGTCGCAGACCGCGCCCTTCTCCGGCCGCGCAAGAGGCCGTCGCCACGGGCCGAACGCCGATGTCGCGCTCGTCACCAACAAGCTTGCGGCCGAGGCCGCCGGCCTTCCGCGGATCCCGGCACACCCGATCGCGGAAGCTGCCCGCGCGCTGCACGATGCCAAGCGGATCTGGATCGCCGGCTATCGCAGCTGCCGCAGCGTCGCGGAATTGCTAAACTACGAGCTGCGACTGTTTCGGCCCGAGCAGGTCCAGCTCGTCGGTGCTTCCGGCCCCGACGACCTCGATCTCGGCGCGTTCCGGCCCGGGGAAGCCGTTATCGTCGTCGGCTTCCTGCCCTACACGCATGCAAGCGTCCGTGTCGCGCAGGCGGCCTATCGCGCCGGCGCGACACTGGTCGCCATCGCGGATAGTCTCTCGGCACCGATGGCCGAGGGCGCCGACCACGTGCTGCTGTTCGAGGCGGCGTCCTCTCCGGGCTTCTTTCCGAGCCTCACCGGCGCGATTGCGATCGCGCAGTCGCTCGCGGCGGTCACGTTCTCGCTCGGCGGCGTTGCCGCGAAGAAGCGTCTGGAAAGTACCGAGGCGCGACTCGCTGCGACCTCCACTTACGTCCCAGAGAAAGGTTGACCCATGGCCGCTCGCACCAGCCGCGTGCTGCACCGCTCGTTGCGCGAAACGCCGCCCAAGGCGATCGGCGGTGAAGGCGTCTATCTCTTTGCCGAGGACGGCCGGCGCATCATCGACGCCTCCGGTGGCGCGGCGGTCTCCTGCCTCGGGCACCAGCACCCGCGCGTGATCGCGGCGATGACAAAGCAGGCTGCGACGCTTGCCTATGCTCATACCGCGTTCTTCTCCTCCGAGCCGGCCGAGGCACTGGCTGAGCTGCTGGTCGGCCATGAGCCCGGCGGTCTCGCCTACGCCTATTTCGTCAGCGGCGGATCGGAGGCGATCGAGGCCAGCATCAAGCTCGCCCGGCAATATTTCATCGAGCGCGGCGAGCCGCAGCGGCAACACTTCATCGCGCGGCGGCAGAGCTATCACGGCAACACGCTCGGCGCGCTTGCCGCCGGCGGCAATGCCTGGCGGCGCGCACCCTATGCACCGCTACTCTCGGCGGCATTCAGCCACGTGACGCCGGCCTTCGCCTATCACGAGAAGCGCGAGGGCGAGTCGGATGCGCAGTTCGTCGCGCGCCTTGCCGCCGAGCTCGAAGCCGAGTTTCAGCGGCTTGGCCCCGACAGCGTGGCGGCGTTCCTCGCCGAGCCCGTCGTCGGCGCCACCGCCGGCGCCGTGACCGCACCGGAGGGCTACTTCAAGGCGGTACGCGAGATCTGCGACCGGCACGGCGCGCTGCTGATCCTCGACGAGGTCATGTGCGGCATGGGCCGCACCGGCACCGCGCATGCCTGGGAGCAGGAAGGTATCGCGCCCGACATCCAGGCCATCGCGAAGGGTCTCGGTGGCGGCTATCAGCCGATCGGCGCGATGCTCGCGAGCGGCAAGATCGTCGACACGATCCGCGCCGGCTCCGGCGCGTTCCAGCACGGTCACACCTATCTGGCGCATCCCCTCGCCTGCGCGGCCGCGCTCACGGTGCAAAACGTGATCCGCGAGGACGGCCTGCTCGATCAAGTCAGAGAGCGCGGGCGGCAACTCGAGCAACGGCTGACCGAACGCTTCGGCAATCACCGCCATGTCGGCGACATCAGGGGTCGCGGGCTGTTCTGGGCTATCGAGCTCGTCGCCGATCGCGCCAGCCGCACCTCGTTCGACCCGGCGCTCAAGCTGCACCAGAAGATCAAGGCGGAGGCGCTCGCCAACGGGCTCGGCTGCTATCCCGGCGGCGGCACCGTAGACGGGGTGCGCGGCGACCACGTGCTGCTGGCGCCGCCCTATATCGCTTCCGCAGACGAGATCGACCTGATCGTCGACAGGCTCGGCACGGCCGTCGACAACGTGTTGCGTAGTGTCAATCACTGAGGGGAGAGTAGCATGATGAGGAAAGTGGTTATCGCAGCGGGCGTGCTCGCAGCATCGACGGTCGTCGCGTCGGCCGCGACGCTCGACACGGTGAAGAGCCGCGGCACGCTGGTGTGCGGCGTCAGCGCCGGCTTTGCCGGCTTCTCCGCGCCGGATTCGCAAGGCAACTACAAGGGTCTCGACGTCGACTATTGCCGCGCCCTCGCGGCCGGCGTGCTCGGTGATCCCAACAAGGTGCGTTACGTCTCGCTGACCGCGCAGAACCGCTTCACCGCGCTGCAATCGGGCGAGATCGACGTGCTCTACCGCAATTCGACCCAGACATACTTGCGCGGCGTAACACTGGGCCTGCGGCAAGGTCCGATCAACTTCTACGACGGCCAGGGTTTTGTCGTGAGGAAAGACCTCGGCGTGAAGGAGCTGAAGGACCTCAAGGGCGCCACCGTCTGCGTGGCTCAAGGCACCACGCATGAGGTCACGCTGGGTGATTACGGCCGCGCCAACGGCATCGACTGGAAGCCGCTGGTGTTCGACCGCATCGACACCATGTACCAGACCTTCTTCGGCGGCCGCTGCGATGCCATGACCCAGGACGCCTCTGCGCTCGCGGGTGCCGTGACGACCGCGGCGCCGAACCCGGTCGACTACGTCGTGCTGTCGCAGACCATCAGCAAGGAGCCACTCGGCCCCTTCACCCGCAACGGCGACGAGGTCTGGAGCGACATCATCACCTGGCTGCATTACGGTCTGATAGAGGCCGAAGAACTCGGCGTCACCCAAGCCAATGTCGACGAGATGGCGAAGTCGCAGACGCCTGCGATCCAGCGGCTCCTCGGTGCCTCCGGCGACCTCGGCTCGCGGCTTGGGCTCGACAACAAATGGCTGGTCACGGCGATCAAGGCCACCGGCAATTATGGCGAGATCTATGAGCGCAACGTCGGCAAGGCCAGCACGCTCAAGCTCGATCGCGGCCTCAACGGCCTCTGGAGCAAGGGCGGCTTGATGTACGCGCTGCCGTTCAAGTAGACGGTGCTTCACCTCTCCCCGCCTGCGGGGAGAGGTCGACCGCGCAGCGGTCGGGTGAGGGGGAGCTTCCGCAAGTCCAACTCTCACCGTCCCCGCGGAGACTTCCCCTCACCCCACCCTCTCCCCGCAAGCGGGGCGAGGGAGACGAGACATCCCATGCGCATCGCCCTCATCCACGCCCTCAAGCATTCCATCGCGCCGATCGAGGCGGCGTTCGCGCAGGCGTGGCCCGAGGCGCGGCTGATGAACCTGCTCGACGACAGCCTATCGGCGGATCTGGCGCGCGACGGTGCGCTTACCGACACGATGACCGAGCGCTTCCTGGCGCTCGGCGATTACGCGGCGGCAACAGGGGCGGACGGGATCTTGTTCACCTGTTCGGCCTTCGGTCCCTGCATCGAGGCGGTCGCGCGGGCGCATGCGCCGATGCCGGTGCTGAAGCCGAACGAGGCGATGATCGAACGTGCCGTGACCATGGGTAAGCGCATCGGCCTGCTCTCGACCTTCCCGCCGACCCTGGTCTCGATGCCGCCGGAATTTCCTGCTTCCGTCCAAATCGTGCCGAAACTTGCCGAGGGCGCGCTGGCTGCGCTCGATCGCGGCGACCGCGCCACGCACAACCGGCTGATTACGGAGGCCTCACGCGATTTGCGCGATTGCGATGTCATCGCGCTCGCGCAGTTCAGCATCGCGGCAACGGCGCCGCTGGTTGCGGAAGCCACCGGCCGCCCTGTCGTCACCACACCGGACAGCGCGGTCGACAAGCTGATGAGCCTGCTGAAGGCGAAGACTTAAGCGCCGTTCTTTTTCGCCGGGCATCCTTGATCGCGACCGCGAGCGCGGCCTTCGTTTCGCTCACGAAATCCTGGACGAGATCCTCGCGCGTGGCATGAGCGGCCTCGCCGGTGAACAGGCCCTGCTCCGCCAGCATCACCACGCCGTGCAGCGCCGCCCAGATCTTGAGGGCCTGTCGTTCGCGCAAATAGCCGACGGCAGACACCTCCAGGGCCTCGATCACGAGCGCAAACGTCTCGCGCGTGGCCTCATGCAGCTCGCTGCCCTTGGCGGCGCGGGACACTGTGCGGGACGCGAACATCAGGCGATAGATGCCGTTGCGGCGCAATCCGAAGTCGAGCATTGCCTGCGCCAGCCGCGACAGCTTCGACTGCTCCGACGGTTTCGCCATCGCCGCCCGAAAGGTTGCACTGAGCTGCCGGAACGCCTCTGCCGTCACCGTCGCAAGCAAGGCGTCGCGGTCGGCAAAATGCCGGTATGGCGCCGGCTGCGAGACGCCGAGCTGCTTGGCCAGCGCCTTGATGCTGATCGCCTCGGCGCCGCCGCGTTCCGCTTCGCGCAGCGCGGCCTTGATCAAGGCATCGCGAAGATCGCCATGGTGGTAGGTCTTCTCGGGCTTGCGGGCGAGTTGTGAGCGCATGTCGCGGCGAGACTATAAGTTTGCGCTTGACAGGGGAAGCCTGTCGCGAATGTAATAGGATATAACTTATAGAACGCAGATGAGGAAACGCGCCGCCTTCGGGCCTCGCGCGCACACGACCGAGGAAGCCGCAATGGCAGAGCGACTGAAGGTTCACGTCGATCCCGACAAATGCCAGGGCCACGCCCGCTGCAAGGCGCTCGCGCCGGAGCTGTTCGAGCTCGACGAATACGGCAACGCCCATGAAGCCGGAGACGGCACCGTCCCGCCGGGACTGGAAGACAAAGCCTGGCTTGCCAAGTCCAATTGTCCGGAGATCGCAATCGATGTGATCGAGGAGTAGCGTGCTTTCCGCGTTGTGGGTGCCTTCCGCGAACACGAGCCCCTGGGGATTCCGAGATGTCCGACGTCAGCCAACCCGCCGCTCATCCGCCCGTGACCGACTGGGTCCATGATTTCGACCACACCGATCCGCAATGGACGGACGATCCCTTCCCGATCTGGGACGAACTGCGCGCCGCAAGCCCGGTCGTGCACACAGAACGCTTCCTTGGCTGCTATCTGCCGACGACCTATGCAGCCGTGCGCGAGATCGCCAACGACACCGAGCATTTCTCCTCCCGCCGCATCATCGTCCGCGACGTGCGCCCGGAGATCGCCAGGAATGCGGCCCCGCCGATCACCTCCGATCCGCCCGTGCACAAGCCGGCCAAGCAATTGCTGCTGCCGCCGTTCACGCCGGACGCGATGAAGAAGCTCGAGCCAAGGGTCCGCGCCATCTGCAACGAGCTGATCGACGACTTCATCGCCGAGAAGAGCGTGGACGCCGCGGCGCGCTACACGAAGCACATTCCGGTGCGCGCGATCGCGCACATGCTCGGCATTCCCGAAAGCGACAGCGACCTCTTCGTCAACTGGATCCACATGATCCTGGAGCTCGGCATCAAGGACGAGAGCAAGCTGCTCCAGGCCGTCCAGGAGATGAGCGCCTATTTCAGCAGTCATATCGAGGCGCGCAAGACGAAGCCGACCGACGACCTGATCTCCTACCTGATGAACGCCAGGGACAAGGACGGCAATCCGCTCGAGGACTCCCACGTGCTGGGCTCGCTGCGCCTGCTCCTGATCGCCGGCATCGACACCACTTGGAGCGCGATCGGCTCCTCGCTCTGGCATCTTGCGAAAACGCCGACCGATCGCGAACGGCTGATCGCCGAGCCAGGGTTGATTCCAACCGCGGTGGAAGAACTGCTGCGCGCCTATTCCCCGGTGACGATGGCGCGCGAGGTGGTCAAGGACACATCAATTTCGGGCTGCCCGGTGAAAGCAGGCAACATGGTGCTGCTGTCCTTCCCCGCCGCGAACCGCGATCCCAAGATGTTTCCGGACGCTGACAAAGTCGTGATCGACCGTCGCGAGAACCGCCATGCTGCCTTCGGCCTCGGCATCCATCGCTGCGTCGGTTCCAACCTTGCGCGCATGGAAATGCAGGTTGCACTGGAGGAATGGCTGAAGCGGATTCCGGATTTTGCTCTTGACCCGGCAGGCACCGTGACCTGGTCGCAAGGCACGGTGAGAGGGCCCCGCCAGTTGCCATTTCTGCTTGGAAAGGCGATGTAGGCCTCTCCAAACAACGATACGGAGAGGCCGGACGTGACAGAGCAAGCAACCAACCCGGCCTCTGCGTATTTTGACCTCGCCGACGCCGAGCGGCGGATCAAGGCGATCTTCATCGGCTCGATCGGCAATCTCGTCGAGTGGTACGATTTCTACGCCTATACGGCGTTTGCGCTCTACTTCGCTCCCGCGTTCTTCCCCGGTAACGACCCCGTCGTCCAGCAATTGAACGTCGCCGTCGTATTCGCGGCGACCTTCCTGATGCGGCCTCTCGGCGGCTGGTTCTTCGGCTATATCGCCGACCATTTCGGCCGCCGCATCTCGCTCACTCTGTCTGTCGTCTTCATGTGCTTCGGCTCGCTGATCATTGCGCTGACGCCGACCTATGCCACGATCGGCTTTGCGGCGCCGGTGATCCTGGCGCTCGCCCGCGTCATCGAGGGCTTGAGCCTCGGCGGCGAATATGGCGCCAGTGCCACTTACCTCAGCGAAGTCGCCGACCCCAAGCACCGCGGCTTCTATTCCAGCTTTCAGTACGTGACGCTGATCGGCGGCCAGCTCACCGCAATCATCGTGCTGCTGCTCCTGCAAAAGGTCTTCCTCACGCCGGCGGAGCTGAAGGACTGGGGTTGGCGTATCCCCTTTGCGATCGGCGCGGCGCTTGCGATCTTTGCCGCGGTGATGCGGCGTGGCCTGCACGAGACCGAGGCGTTCGAGGAGGCCAAGAAGGTGGTGAAGCCGACCGGATCGATCACCAACCTGCTGCGTTATCCGCGCGAGCTCTTGCTGGTCGTCGGCCTCACCGCCGGCGGCACCGCCGCTTTCTACACGTTCACCACCTACATGCAGACCTTCGTCAAGCTTTCGGTCGGGCTGACCGAGGACCAGACCACTTTCGTGATCTTCGGCACTTTGATTTTCGCGACCATCCTCCAGCCGATCTACGGCGCGATCTCCGACAGGATCGGACGCAAGCCGCTGCTGATCTTCTTCGGCGTCGCCGGCACGCTCGCGACCGTGCCGCTGCTGATGACGCTGAAGGAGACCAAGTCGCCCTTCATCGCGTTCATCCTGATCTGCGCCGCTTGGCTGTTCGTCGCCGGCTACACCTCGATCAATGCGGTGGTGAAGGCCGAGTTGTTCCCGACCAATGTCCGCGCGCTCGGCGTCGGTCTGCCCTATGCCATTACGGTCTCGATCTTCGGCGGCACGGCGCCGGCGATCGCGCTCTATTTCAAGAGCATCGGGCACGAGGAATGGTTCTATTTCTATCTTGCCAGCATCATCTGCCTGTCGCTGATCATCTATGCTACCATGCGCGACACCAAGCACGCCTCCGCAATGCATCGGCACGAGTAAGCCATGGCTGACGACAACGAGCCGCCCGACAGCAAGCTGACGCGCACCAAGGAGAAATGGGCGCGCGAGGGCCGCTTCCTCACCGGGAAGATCACGCGGCCGGAGGACCAAAGGCTGCCGCCCGGCCAGCACCTCACCAAGGATTGGCCGGTGCTCGATCTCGGCGTCGTGCCGCCTGTGTCGCGCGAGCGCTGGCGGCTCGACGTCTATGGCGCGGTCGATGCCCCCGTGTTCTGGACCTTTGCCGAATTCACCGCGCAGAAGCAGGCGCGGTTCACCTCCGACATTCACTGCGTGACGACCTGGTCGCGCTATGACAATGAGTGGAACGGGCTCGCGACGCGTGAGCTGCTCGCGGCCTGCCAGCCGCGCGAGGATGCTCGCTTCGTCGTGCTGCATTCCTATGATGGCTATACCACCAATCTCGCGCTGGAAGACTTCGCCGCCGAGGACGCTCTGCTCGCCCATAGCTGGTCGGGTCAGCCGCTGTCGGCCGAGCATGGCGGACCAGTGCGGCTGGTCGTGCCGCATCTGTACTTTTGGAAGAGTGCCAAATGGCTCCAGGCCATCGAATTCCGGACTGAGGACGCGCCGGGCTTCTGGGAAGTCCGCGGCTATCACAACCGCGGCGATCCCTGGGCCGAGCAGCGCTATTCAGGCGATTAGGTTCAACAAAGGACGGGGGAAGTCCAATGCCGACGGAACGCTTTCAATTCACCGGTGAAGGCGGCCATCAGCTTTCGGCCGCGCTCGAGCTGCCGGACGGTGAGCCCGCAGCTTTCGCGCTGTTCGCGCATTGCTTCACCTGCGGCAAGGATACGCTGGCCGCCAAGCGCATCTCCGTTGCGCTCGCGGCCAAGGGCATTGCAGTGCTGCGGTTCGACTTCACCGGGCTCGGCTCCAGCGAGGGCGATTTCGCCAACTCCACGTTCTCCTCCAATGTGACCGATCTCGTGCGCGCCGCCGATCATCTGCGCGCAACGCGCAAGGCGCCGTCCGTCCTGATCGGCCATAGCCTCGGCGGTGCCGCGATCCTCGCGGCAGCAGGACATATCCCTGAAGCCAAGGCGGTTGCGACCATCGCGGCGCCGTCCGATCCCGCCCACGTCACCGGGCTATTCAAAGAGCACATCAATAACATCCGCGCGCAGGGCGAAGTGGAAGTCTCGCTGGCGGGCCGCCCGTTTCGGATCAGACGTGAATTCCTCGACGACATCATCGAGCATGAGTTGATGAAGGACGTCACCGGCCTGCACAAGGCGCTTCTGGTGATGCACTCCCCGGTCGACGACACCGTCGGCATCGACAATGCGACCAAGATCTTCGTGTCGGCGAAGCACTCCAAGAGCTTCGTCTCCCTCGACCACGCCGACCATCTGCTGACGGCGCCTGCTGACGCTCTCTACGCGGCCGATGTGATCGCGGCCTGGGCCAGCCGCTACATCGACACCGCAAAGCCCGCGAAGGCGATGGATCTCCCCGAGACGCCGCGCCAGGTCGTGGTGCAGGAGACCCGCAAGAGCAAGTTCAACCAGATCATCTCGGTCGGTCCGCACCGTCTGGTGGCGGACGAGCCTGTGGCTGCCGGCGGCGAGGACGCTGGTCCCGGGCCCTATGATTTCCTGCTCGCAGGCCTCGGCGCCTGCACCTCCATGACCATGCGCCTCTATGCCGACCGCAAATCGTTGCCGCTCGACCGCGTCACCGTCACGCTGAAGCATTCCAAGATCTACGCCAAGGACTGTGCGGAGTGCGAGACGCGCGAGGGCATGCTCGACCAGATCGAGCGCGACATTGCGATCGAGGGCGCGCTCGATGCCGAGCAGCGCAAGAGGCTGATGGAGATCGCCGACAAGTGCCCGGTGCACCGGACGCTGACATCGGAGATTCGCATCGTGACGAAGGCCGTGGAGTAATTCAAGCGGCCGGCGAACCTACCCCGGTTGCCGCCTCGAAGGGTTGGACCCGCAGCGCACCGCGCAGACCCGCCGTCGTGCCAAGCAGAATGCCGGCAACAGCGATGAACGAGCCCAGCGCCAGCGTCGACATGCCGGTGAGCCCCTGCCCTATCGAGCAGCCGAACGCCATTACGCCGCCGATCCCCATCAGCGCCGCGCCGGTGCCCGAGCGCAGCATGTGGCGCGGCGAAGAATAGCCTTCGAGCTTGAAGCGCCCCGTGACGAGCGCAGTGACCAGGCTCCCGGCGAAGACGCCCGCGACCGTCGCGATGCCGAAATTGAGGGTCAGGCCGGTCGAGAGCATGGCGTATTGCAGGCTATCAGCAATCGGCGCGATGAAAGTGAGCGAAGTCACCGGCACCGGATTGAAATCGTCGGCGCCGAGAGAGCCGGTAGCGAACCAGCCGGCGGCGACGAGCAGGCCGACGACGACGCCCGCGGCGATTTGGCCCGGCGAGCGACGAAATGCCGGATGCGCGAATGCAAACAGGATCAGCCCGACGACGAGCGCGGCAGCGGCCAGCGCGCGCGAAAGAGCTTCAGCCGGGCCAAGCGTTGCCAGCAGCGCCGGCAGCGAATTGGCGTTGACGGTGGTTTGAGAAGCCTGAACCAGCGCGATACGCGCCGGTGCAATCAGGCCCTTGAGCGTCATCTGCGCGGCAATCGCAAGCACGATCACGACGACGAAGGAACGGAGATTACCGCGGCCGAGCAGCACTAGCGCCCGCGAGCCACAGCCGTTCGACAGCACCATGCCGTAGCCGAACAGCAGGCCGCCGAGGAACAGCACCGGCACCGAAAACGTCTGTTGCAGATAGATCGACTTGCCGAGATCGACCATGCCACTACCGGCGAAGAACTGGCTGGTGGCAATCGCAACGGCAATCGCCAGCGCATAGGTGCGCACCAGCCGCCCGTCGCCCCGCGCCAGAAAACCGCGCATGCTGCTCATCAGGCAGAAGCCGCTGAGCAGGCCGACGGCGCCATAAATCAGGCCGATGACGAGGCCGGCGAGGATGACGAGTTGCGTGGATTCCATCGGTTGTTCTCAGAACTCTCGCCAATCTCCGTCATTGCGAGCGCAGCGAAGCAATCCAGTCTGTCTCCGCGGGTGCATTTCTGGATTGCTTCGCTGCGCTCGCAATGACGGTGTGTTACGGCTTCAGGATCACTCGGTCGCGCGACGAGCCAGCGACAGCGACATAAGCATCCCTGGCGCGCTCCAGCGGATAGACGGCGCTCGCCTTGATCGGGAACGGTTTCAGATGCCCACTCGCAAAGCCCGGACCGAGATCACGAAGCACCGCACCGGTCGCCGCCGACGAAAGGCCGAGCGTGTCGATACCGACATAGGTATGCTGGCCCCGGTAGAACTCCAGAATGTTGAACTGGACGATGCGGTCGATCGCGGCGATCAGGATCTGGCGGCCGCGCAGAGCAAGTGACTTGTGCGCCGCCGGGAAGTAGGGGTCGCCGACCGTGTTGAAGACGATGTCCGCGCCTTTGCCGCCGGTCAAATCGCGCACGCGCGTGGCGACATCGGTCGTGGAAGCATCGATCAGCTCGACCGGCGCGTTGGTGTGGCCTTCATAGGTCTCCGCCTTGCGCACCACGCCGATCACGCGCGCGCCCTGCCAAGTCGCGATCTGCACGGCGGCCTGGCCGACCTTGCCGTTGACGCCGAAGACCAGCACCATTTCGCCGGGCTTCGGCACGCCGGCGCGACGAAAGCCTTCCATGGCCGTGACGAAGGGCACGCCGATGCCGGCGGCTTCCTCCCAGGACACCGTCTTCGGCTTCTCCACCACGGCATCGGCTTCGACCACGAGATGGGTTGCGTGAGTGCCGTCGCGGCGGATGCCGAGATCGCCGGAGGAGCCAAACACCTCGCGACCGACCGTCCCAGCCGGCCCGTCGATCACCACGCCTGCGTAGTCCCGGCCGGGCGTACGCGGAAAGACGGCATAAGGCATCAACCCCGTTGCGGCCTTGACGTCGGATGGATTGACCGCGGCAGCTTTCACCTCGATCAGGAGATCGTTCGGACCAGGCCTGAGCGTCTGAGGCTCGATCACCGGCGCAAGTGCCGCGGCGTTCTCCGCCTTGGCATTGAGGCGGACGCAACGCGCTTCGACGGTTTTGGTATCGGCTGGCGACATCGAAAGACCCGTGATTTCTTGCGGGCCTTGTCGCCTTTGGGGCCGGTCAAGTCAATCCGTCAAGTCAGTCCTTGGGCCGCTTGTCGTAGAGCCGCTTGGCCTTGCCGAGCGAGCGCTCCAGCGTGGCCGGCGCGACCACCTGAACCTTGGAGCTGATCCCGATCGTGTTCTTGATGTGGGTCGATACCCTGTCGGCGTGATCGACGAGACCGCGGCCGTCCCAGCTTTCGGGACGCGCTTCGGCGATGATCGTCAGCTCGTCCATCCGGCCTTCGCGGGTGAGTTCCAGGATGAAGTGGCCGCCGCACCAATCGGTCGCGAGCAACACCTCCTCGATCTGGGTCGGGAACAGATTGACCCCGCGCAGGATGATCATGTCATCCGAGCGCCCCGTTACCTTCTCCATGCGCCGCATGCCCGGCCGCGCCGTGCCCGGCAACAGCCGCGTCAGGTCGCGGGTGCGATAGCGGATCACCGGAAACGCCTCTTTGGTCAGCGAGGTGAAGACCAATTCGCCCTTCTCGCCGTCGGGCAGCACTGCGCCGGTCTCGGGGTCGATCACTTCAGGGTAGAAATGATCCTCCCAAATATGGAGCCCGTCCTTGGTCTCGATGCATTCCTGCGCCACGCCGGGACCGATCACCTCGGAGAGACCATAGATGTCGGTCGCATCCATGTCGAAGGCGTCCTCGATCTCGCCGCGCATGGCGTTGGTCCAGGGCTCGGCGCCGAAGATGCCGACCTTGAGCGAGCATTGGCGCGGATCGAGCTTCTGACGCTTGAACTCGTCGAGGATCGCCAGCATGTAGCTCGGCGTCACCGTGATGATATCGGGCCGGAAATCGTTGATGAGCTGCACCTGCCGTTCGGTCATGCCGCCGGAGATCGGCACCACGGTGCAGCCGAGCTTCTCGGCGCCGTAGTGCACACCGAGGCCGCCGGTGAAGAGACCATAGCCGTAGGCATTGTGAATGATCATGCCGGTGCGACCACCGGCGGCACGGATCGAGCGCGCCATCACGTCCGACCAGGTGCCGATGTCGCGTTGGGTATAACCGACTACGATCGGCTTGCCCGTCGTGCCGGAGGAGGCATGCACCCGCACCAGTTTTTCACGCGGCACGGCGAACATGTTGAAAGGATAATTGTCGCGGAGGTCCGTCTTCACGGTGAACGGGAATTTGGCGAGATCGGACAGCTCGCGAAAATCGGACGGATGCACGCCGGCCTTGTCGAAGGCGTTGCGATAATGCGCGACGTTGTCGTAGGCGTGCTTCAACGACCAGGCCAGCCGCTGCTTTTGCAGCGCCATGATCTCGTCGCGCGAGGCGCGCTCCTGCGCGTCCATCTCGGCGCTATAGGTGTTGCCACCTTCCTTGCGTCTCGTCAGAGCCATCCTCGTTTCCCCACATTGTCGTTTGTTCTTTTCTTTGGTCTCTTATTGATCCTGCGCCGGCAGCCACGTGCCGGGAATGACACGCGAATGCCCGCGGAATTCCGCGATGACGGTATCGCCTACAGTGACACGCACGTCGTAGATGCCGGAGCGGCCGCCACGGGTGATCTCTCTTGCCATCGCAACCAGGCGATCGCCAAGCTTGCCCGGCCTGATGAACGAGATCTGCCCCTGCGTCGCAACGACGCGCTCATTGTGCGAGTTGCAGGCAAATGCGAAGGCGGAATCGGCGAGCGTGAAGATGAAGCCGCCGTGGGCGATACGCTGGCCATTGACCATGTCCGGCCGCACCAACATCGCCAGCGTCGCAAAGCCCGGGCCGATCTCGACGATCTCCATGCCGAGTCCCTTGGAGGCATCGTCCTCCGCCCACATTGCATCGGCGCAGGCCCGCGCGATATCCTCGGGCGACAAGGTGGCTTTGACGTTCACGCGCTTCTCCCGGGCAAATGTCTATCCATCATGCTCTGCTGCTTGGCCAAAACTGTCAAACATGGTCGTAATCGACCATGACCCGCTCCGACGACGGCTTCGCCTGACAGGTCAGGATAAAGCCGGCCTTCAGCTCCCAGGGTTCCAGAGAGTAATTGATGTCCATCGGCGCCTCGCCCTCGACCAGCTTGGCACGGCAGGTCGAGCACATGCCGCCCTTGCAGGCGAAGGGCAGATCGACGCCGGCGCGCAGCGCGGCATCGAGTATCGCCTCGTCCTCGGCAACAGGCACGTCGCGGCGCTTGCCGTCGATGATCAGGGACGCGACCGCCTTCGGCGGCGCGTCGGGCGCAACGGCTTTCTTCGGCCGCGGCTTGCCGCCGAATTCGGAGACAAAGCGCTCGACATGGATACGCTCTTCCGCAATCCCGAGGTCGCGGCAGGTCGCCTCGATGTCTTCGCTCATGCCTGATGGACCGCAGATGAAGACATGATCGACGCTCTCCGCCGGCACTAGTGAACGCAAGAGCACCCTCACCTTGTCGCCGTCGAGCCGGCCATGCAGGATCGGGATATCCTGTTCCTCACCGGAGATGACGTGGAAGATCGAGAGGCGGTCGATGAAGCGGTCCTTCAGCTCCTCCAGCTCTTCGAGAAACATGATGTTGTCGGTGGCGCGGTTGCCGTAGAACAGAAAGAAGCGACTGTCGGGCTCGCGCACGAGCGTGCCTTTCACGATCGAGAGAATGGGCGTGATGCCGGAGCCCGCGGCAAAGCCGACATGGATACGGCCGGTCTCCGCTGATGGGACCAGGCCGAAGCGCCCCGTCGGCGTCATCACGTCGAGCTCGTCGCCGCATTTCAGCTCGTCCGCCGCCCAGCTCGAAAACGCGCCGCCGTCGACCTTCTTCACGGCGATGCGGATCTCGCCGTCGTCGGGTCCGGAACAGATGGAATAGGAACGGCGCACTTCTTCGCCATCGAGAGTGGTGCGGAGCGTCAGGTATTGGCCGGGCGTGAAGGCATAATCACTGGCGAGTTCGCCGGGAATGGCGAAGGTCATCGAGATGGCATCCGAGGCCTCGCGGCGGAGGTCGTTGACGGCCAAGCGATGGAAGCGCGGTGCGACTGCTGACATGATCAATGACACTTGAAATAATCGAAGGGTTCACGGCAGGCCTTGCACCGCCAGAGCGCCTTGCAGGAGGTCGAGCCGAATTCGGACAAGAGTTCGGTCTTGTCAGAGCCGCATTGCGGACACGCGACGGCCTGTCCGCCGAATAGCGCGCGGCGCGAGCTTGAGGCCTGCGGCGGCGCGATGCCGTAGGCGCGCAGCTTCCGGCGGCCCTCCTCGCTCATCCAGTCGGTGGTCCAGGCCGGCGACAACACCGTGCGCACCTCCGGACGACGGAAGCCGGCGCGCTCCAGTGCAAGCTCGATCTCGAGTGCAATCATGTTCATGGCCGGGCAGCCCGAATAGGTCGGCGTGATCGCGACCTCGACGCGATCGCCGTCCAGAACGACGTCACGGAGCACGCCGAGATCGGCGATGGTCAGCACCGGAATCTCGGGATCGACCACGCTCGCCGCGGCATCCCAGGCCCGCCGGCGTAGCTCGCTATCGCGCTCCAGCACCGTCACCATGTCGACCCCGGGAAGGTGCGCTGCATCGATTGCAGCTCGGACAGGAGATGGCCGAGATGCTCGCTGTGCCGGCCAGAGCGGCCACTCTGCTGCATCCAGTCGTTCTGCGGCAGCTCAAGTGTCGCCTCTCTGACAATATCAGACAACGTCGTCAACCAACGACCGCGCAAGCTCGCCGGATCGATGGCAATATCGGCATGGATCAGGGCGCGCTCGGCTTCGTCCACGGCAAACATCTCACCGGTGAACGCCCAGAGATGATCGATCGCGGCCTGCGCGCGGGCCCTGCTTTCGTCCGTGCCGTCGCCGAGCCGGATGATCCACTCGGAGGCATGGCGCAGATGATAGGCGCTCTCTTTCTCCGACTTGGCCGCAATGGCGGCAAGCGTCGTATCGCGCGAGGTCATCATCGCGCGCCAATAGAGGTCGGCGAAGGCGGAATAGAAGAACTGCCGCACCAGCGTCTGGGCGAAATCGCCGTTCGGCTGTTCGACCAGCAGAAGGTTACGGTATTGCCTGACGTCGCGCAGATAGGCGAGTTTGTCCTCGTCGTTGTCGTTGCCTTCGACCTTGGCGGCGTAAGTGTAGAGCTCGCGCGCCTGGCCGATCAGGTCGAGCGCGATGTTGGACAGCGCCATGTCCTCTTCCAGCATCGGCGAGTGACCGCACCATTCCGACAACCGGTGGCCGAGGATCAGCGCGTCATCGGCGCGGCGCAGCGCGTACAGCACTAGCGGCGTTTCGGAGACCTGGATGTTGGCGACCGGCATCACATGTGCCCCACTTCTTCGGGCACCTCATAAAAGGTCGGGTGCCGATAGATCTTCGATTCCGCCGGTTCGAACATCATGCCCTTGTCGGCCGGATCGCTCGCGGTGATCGCGATGGAGGGCACGACCCAGATCGACAGGCCCTCGCCGCGACGGGTGTAAATGTCCCGAGCAGCTTGCAGCGCCATCGTCGCGTCGCTCGCATGCAGCGAGCCGACATGTTTGTGCGCAAGCCCGTTGCGGCTGCGAATGAAGACTTCCCACAGCGGCGTGTTCGGCGTGGCCATCGTGATCTCCCTATTCCGCGGCTTGTGCGGTCTGACGCTGCGCGCGCTTTGCCGCGTAAGCGGCTGCCGCCTCACGCACCCAGGCGCCCTCCTCGTGCGCCTTGCGGCGCGCGGCCATGCGATCGCGATTGCACGGGCCGTTGCCGGCGAGCACCTGCTTGAATTCGGTCCAGTCGATCTCGCTGTAGCGCCAGTGCCCGTCCACATCCTGCGTCATGGCAGGATCTGGAATGGTGAGGCCGAGATATTGCGCCTGCGGCACCGTCAGCATCGACGAATTTCTGGCGCAGCTCGTCATTGGAGAAGCGCTTGATCTTCCACTTCGTCGAGGTGTCGCTGTGCTGGCTCGTCGCATCCGGCGGGCCGAACATCATCAGCACCGGCCACCACCAGCGGTTCAACGCATCCTGCGCCATCGCCTTCTGCTCCTCCGAGCCGCGGCACAGCGTCAGCATGATCTCGTAGCCCTGGCGCTGGTGAAATGACTCCTCCTTGCAGACGCGGATCATCGCGCGCGCATAGGGGCCATAGGAGCAGCGGCACAGTGGGATCTGGTTCATGATCGCGGCGCCGTCGACCAGCCAGCCGATGGTGCCGATGTCGGCCCAGGTCAGCGTCGGATAATTGAAGATCGAGGAATATTTGGCTTTGCCCGCGAGCATCGCGTCGACCAGTTCTTCGCGCGAGGTCCCTAACGTCTCGGCGGCGGCATAGAGATAGAGCCCGTGGCCGCATTCGTCCTGCACCTTGGCGAGCAGCGCGGCCTTGCGGCGCAGCGTCGGCGCGCGCGTGATCCAGTTGCCCTCGGGCAGCATGCCGACGATCTCGGAATGGGCGTGCTGGGAGATCTGGCGGGTGAGCGTCTTGCGGTAGGCCGCCGGCATCCAGTCGTTCGGCTCGATGCGCTCCTCGGCATCGATGCGGCCCTGGAATTGCGCAGCCCTGGCCGCGTCCTCAAGACCGCGATCGTCGGTCTCGGCCGTGTTCAGCGCCTGGGTGTACATGCGCATCCTCCCGATTTGTTGGGAGGAAATATATAACAGAATTTAGTTCATGCAAGATATTTCTGTAACATATAGATCAAACGCCGAACCTCCGTTCCAGAAGCTTCCGCGCCGCGGGCAAGGGTCCCCTCTCGTTGGTTCCATGGCTGTCGAGCCATTGTTCCGACGGAGCCAGCAGTGCGCGATAAATCTCGCCGCAAAGCGCACGCGCCGCCCTGCCCGGCCAATCCGACGGCAACAGGCTTTCGGGCAACAGCGGATCGCGCAGCACCACGCGGCGGTAATAGTGGATCAGGAGGATGCGCGCGGTGAAGGCGTCAGCCTCGGATAAATCCGTGCCGCGCGCGATCGCGGCACGGAGCGGCTCGAACGTCTTCATGAATTTCAGATACGCATCCGCAGTGCGGTCCAGCGGCCAGCTCGCGCTGAGCAGGCGGCGGCCGCTGTCATCCTCCGCCGAGACTTCGAGACGGATCGCGCCCACGGCCTCGTCGGGCACCGGTACGCCCGACGGCGCGACCCATACGCCCGGCAGCGGACTGCCGAAGCCGGCATTGCGGAGTGCCTCGCGCGAGGCGTCGCGGTCCTCGCCGTTGCCGATCAGGAGCAGCTCGAAGCGACCGGTCCAGTCGGACGGCGGCGGATCGTAGATGTGGCGCGTCGCGGCCTCGAAAGTCTGGCGTCCCTTTTCGGCCAGCCGATAGAAGCTGTTGCGGCCGACCTTTTCGCGGGTCAGCCAGCCATCGGCCGCAAGGCGCGACATCGCGGTGCGCACCACGCCACTGTCGATGTCGAGGCTTTCGAAGAATTCCAACAGCGTGCCGAGCCACACCACACCGCCGCGCGGCACGATGGCGTCACCGAACACGGTGATGACGATGGAGCCGGTGCGCGACGGCTCGCGCTTGAGCTGGTCGATGATACGGGACAACGGATGCGCCATCCGCGAGGCATAGCGCGTTTGGTGCGGGCGCGACAATGGACGGGAGCGACGAGGCGAGAGCCAGGCTCGATCCTTCGAGACGGCGCGTCCTCTTCTCCCTCTCCCCGTTCCTACGGGGAGAGGGTTGGGGTGAGGGGCTGTATCAGCAAACTCAGTAGCAGACGGACTCGCGGAGATTCCCCCTCACCCGCCACGCTCCGCGTGTCGGCCTCTCCCCGCAAGCGGGGAGAGGCGAAGGAAGCAATCACCTGTGCGGATCGGGATAGGCCAGGCTGCGCCAGCCGCTGCGATCGAACGGCCGCCACTGGCCTTCTTTCTGCGCGAGGCGGTCGGCCACGGCATAGACCACGGCGGGATGATGACCCATGCCGCAATGGCTGCTTTCGACCTCGATGCTCTCGGTCTGCGCTCCCGATTTCTCCATGCAGCCCTGCCAGGCGCAGACGCCGTCGGTGCGGCTGAAGATGGCGGTGGTCGGCACCGGCGGCGGGAGGGCTAGCTCGCCGCCGAAACGCGGATCGACCTCGTCGGCCTTGCGCCCGCTCGCCCATTCATAGACGCGCCAGGCGTTGGTCGAGCGCGGATCGCCGGCAAAGGGGCTGCCGAGCGTGATCACCTGGCGTACGCGCTCCGGCATCATCTTGGCGAGCTGGCGCGCATAGAGGCCGCCGAGGCTCCAGCCGACCAGGCTGATCTTGCGGCCATGCGTGTCGCTGAGCTCCTGGACCAGATCGACCATCGCGTGCTGGACGCCGGGACGCAGTCCGTAGTTGCGACCCTGGCGCCAGCCGCTCACCGCATAGCCTTTGCTGGCCAGAAACGCGCGCAGCGCGCGCGTGGACGTATCGGAGGCCACGAGGCCCGGCAGTACCAGCACCGGATGCCCATCGCCGCGGGGCGCAAGGCTCAGCAGCGGCAGCGCGCCGAGGAATGCGCCGAACTCATGAATCGCACGCCCCTCCAGAAACATCAGGGTGCGGGACGGCGGACGCAGCGTCTGGGCAGTTGCGGTCATCAATTTTTCCCCTGGGACGAATTCCTGGAAAGGCCGCCGGCTGCGATGCCGGCAAACGGGCGTGAATTCCAATACGCCGGCTTCTTGATCGTTCCGCAGCGCAACATGAATCAGCTAGGCGGCCGGTTCCCGACATTCAAGCGGGAGAGGCGCAAGGCGACAATAGGCCCACGCGTTAATGCTAACGGCCGTGACGCAAAAGTCACAGCAATCGGAGCAGGAATTCTACGGAGTAGAGCGCAAGTCCCGCGAGGCCGCCGATCAACGAACCGTTGAAGCGGATGTATTGCAGGTCGCGTCCGATGTTGATTTCGATCAGCGAAATCAACTGCGTCATATTCCACGCCTTGACCTGGTCGGAGATGAAGGTCGAGACGCCGCCCTTCTGATCGGCGACGACGCTGCGCAGCACGGTCACCAAGCCCTTGTTGATCTCCCCGCGCAGTTCGGCATCGCCGGCGAGCGCTTCGCCCGCGGCGACGAACATGCCGGCGAGATGATGCTGGAGCACTTGCGTCTCGCCGCTTGCGCTGCGCTCGATGAAGGAGCGCGTGTTGGCCCAGACGGTGCGGGCGAGATCGGCAAGCTCCGGCCGCGCCAGCAGATCGCGCTTCAGGCCGTCGATGCGGTCGATATAGGCCCGATCGGTGCCGAGCTGGTCGACGAAGTTCAACACCATGCGATCGAACTCGCCGCGGAACGGATGTTTGGGGTCGCTGCGCACTTCATTGAAGAAAGCGGTGGCGGACGCCACGATCTTGTTCACCAGAAACTTGTCGGCGCGATAGAGCCGCAGCAACGTCGGCAATTCCGCGCGCACCTTCTCGCGGATCATCGCCATCGTCTCCTTCTGATTCAGCGTGTCGTGCATCACGCGCAGGAGATCGTCGAACAGAATCTGGTGCCGCCCTTCCGCGACGAAGCCGCGCAGCGTGCCCGCGGCGAGCGGCGCAAGGTCGATCGCCTGGAGCTGGGAAGACATGCGGCGGATGATGAAGGTCATCAGGCCCGAGCTTTCCGTCGCTGAGAACGCCTCCGGCAGCAGGCGCAGCGCAAAGCGCGCGAGATCGTCGCTGCGCTTGCGGTCACGCAGCCAGTCGGCGACGAAGGAGCCGAAATCGATTTCCTTCAGCTTGGCCTCGACGGGACCGGTCTCGAGGAAATGCACCTGGATGAATTCGCCGAGCTTGTCGGCGATGCGGGCCTGGTTGCTCTGGATGATCGCGGTATGCGGGATCGGCAGGCCGAGCGGCCGTTTGAAGAGCGCGACCACGGCATACCAGTCGGCGAGCCCGCCGATGGTCGCGGCTTCCGCGAAGGCCGCGATGAAGCCGAACACGGGATGCACGTTCAGCAGGAGTTTTGCGACAGTGAACAGAGCGAGCGTCGAGGCCAACACCAGCGTCGCCAGCGCTTTCACGCGCCGCAGCTCCGCCGCGCGTTCGGCGTCGCCGGGGGTGTCGAAGGAAAAGGTGGCGGGTGCGTTCATGACTGCATCACCCTACCCGTCATTGCGAGCGAAGCGAAGCAATCCAGTCTGCCTCCGTGGAAAGACTCTGGATTGCTTCGTCGCTTCGCTCCTCGCAACGACGACTGCGGCAGCGCAAAACAAAGGCCCGCCGAAGCGGGCCTCAAATTCAGTTGCTACTCAGGCGCCAAATCAGGCGGTCTTGTTGTAGACCTTGGCAAAGTTGTCCTGAGCGGACTTCGCACCGTTGGCGGCGAGCTTGCCGAGATAGTCGGCGGTCGCCTTTGCACGCGAGACGAACGCTTCGCCGCGGGCGCGGAGCAGGCTCGACTGGATCTCGACGGCCTCGCTGATCGACTTGGCGGACGCGAGCTTGTCGATGCCCGAGAAGAACGCCTCGGCGTCCTCATAGATCGCCTGCTGGATATTGCGGCTGATCTTGCCGGCCTCGGCGACGGATTCGGTCACCGCGTTCTCGACGGCGGCGGTCACCCGCTCGGAGCCGGCGAAAGCTTCGGCGGCACGGTCCTTGGCGGTGTTGGCGGTCTTCTTGACGAACTCGCGGGCGGCCTCGGGAACTTCCAGATTCTGGATGTTCTTGAAAGCGTCCTTGAAGCCCTCGAAAGCGGTGTTGGTTTCAGTGGTCATGGGGTTCTCTCCATCCTCATTGGTCTGAGCTATGGCTCACCCCGTCCGCATTGGCCCGGGGCATGGCTTATATGGCGTAGTAAATTGTGCGATGCAATATTCGTATTGCAGTGCGATATCACGAAATCGTGAACAGCCTTAACACAAGGCGCCACAGTGCCCTAGTTGGAGGCCGTCTCGGACGAATTAGGTCCGTACCGGCCCGATCTTCGGCTTAATGCTGGACGGCGCCTGGCAATCCATAGGCCTCCATCTGCGCCTGAACCTGCGCGATGTTGTGCCCCAGCACGACAATGTCATGGGTCTTGCCATCGATATCCCGCACGTGGTCGCGCAGCAGCGCCTCGGCCTTGAACCCGAGGCCTTCGAAAAGCGCGATCGCCGCCTGCTGGTCGACCGTCATCTGCACCGAGAGCTTTTCCAGGCCAGCCCCGAGCGCAAGTGCAAAGGTCTCCTGTGAGAGCGCCTTCCCCACACCCTGCCCGCGCACGTCGGACGAGACCACCATGCGGATCTCGCCGACATGAGGCGACCAGGAATGCGGATCACGCACCAGCGTGCCGCAGCCGACGACCTTGCCGTCCCTCACCGCGAGCAGGCTCGTGATTGCGCCGCGCTCGATCTCCTTGACCCAGGCGGAGAGCACCTTCGGCTCGCTGATATTGCGTGGCAGGAACAACAGATCGTGGGACGGAAGACCTTGGCCGAAGGCGAGCACCGCGGCTTCGTCTCCGGGCGACATCAGGCGGATCTCGATATCACCAGCATCGGTCTTGATGTGACGCGGATAGGAACGCTGCTCACTCATGTCGATCTCTTTCCCAGCCAGGAGTCCAATTTTGGCCACAGCCGCTTCACCGCGTTGGCACCGGCGACGAGGGAGACGTGGCCGCCCTTCAACATCACCTCTTCCTTGTCCTCGGAGCCGATCTTCGCGATCAGGTGCTTTGCGGCGTCATAAGGCACGATGTGATCGTGCTCGGCGACGGCATGAAGGATCGGCACCTTGATGTTTTCGAGCTTCGCCGCGCGGCCGCCGACCGACATGGTGTCGTTGAATAGCTTGTTGTCCCACATCAGGTCCTTGGTGATGGTGCGGAAATACTCGCCCGCCAGCGGCAGCGTGTCGGTCGCCCAGCGGTCGAACATGCGGTAAGACTTGACGAACTCGTCGTTCCAGATGTTTTCCCAGAGCTGGATTTGGCTCACCGTGCGCGAGGCCGGACGCAGCATCTCGAACGAGGACAGGATCATCTCCGGCGGCACGTTGCCGACGCTGTCGACGAGATGGTCGACATCGAAATAGCGGCGGTCGGAGAAATTCGAGAACAGCTTCATCTCGCGGAAGTCGATCGGCGTGGTGAAGCAGATCAGATTCTTCATCGGCCCGTCCTTGTGGATCGAGCCGTAGAGCAGCGACAGCACGCCGCCGAAGCAATAGCCGATGACGGAAACGTCCTGCTCGCCGGAATCGGCTTGCACGCGGCGGACGCAATCCGGGATGAAGTCGAGGACATAGTCCTCCATCCGCAGGCTCTTCTCCTCCGGCCTCGGCGCGCTCCAGTCGAGCATATAGACGTCGTAACCGCGCTTGAGCAGGAACTCGATGAAGCTCTGGCCGGGGACGAGGTCGAGAATGTAGCCGCGATTGGTCGTCGCCATCACGATCAGCACCGGGATGCGGTAGATCTCGTCCGACATCGGCCGGTAGTGGTAGAGGCTCATCGTGCCGCGCGAATGCAGCACGTCCTTCGGTGTCGAGCCGAGCGTGGGGCCGGAGGTCGAGAATATTCGACACCCTTGATGCTGCGCTGGATCGCGCGCTGCACCTCGGTCTGGATGCGCTCCGGGATAGATGCGAAATCAAGTCCCGTCGGCGCATTCATTTCTGCTCTCCGTTTTCGGAGGGCGGACGCTTCGTCCGCGGCGGCCGTGGCGTCCCATCGGAGCCTTGCGAGATGCCCGAGCTCGCCGCCATTTGGCTCAGTATCGACTTCATCTCGTCGAGCTGGACTTCAATGGACTGGAGCCGCTCCGCAAGACCCGTGACCTGCTCGCGGCTCGGCAGGTTCATTGCGACGAGGTATTTCTCCACGAGCTCGCCGAGCTGCTTCTGAGCACCTGCAGCAACTCCTCCCGCACGGTTCATCGCCTGTGAAAACTCGGGCGATGACATGGCCTGGTTGGCGAAGGAGTTGAACCCCTTCTCCATCTCGCCCACCATCTTCTGCCATAAGGCGACGGGGTCGTTGGTCTTGTCGGTCATCGGCGTCCTCCTGGTATCGAGAGCTTCGACGCCCTTCTTTTTGGCCATACCACACCGTTGCGAGGGGCCGGTCAACCGGCAAGCGACCCGGTGCCGCACACACGGCTTCTTTGCCGCGGGAAACCGTGCAATACAGCATTGGTCAGCAGCAAGGGAAAGCGACCGTGACCGTCCATCAGCCGCCCCAGACCGTCCGCGCCAATGGCATCGACATCTGTTACGAGATTTTCGGCAACGGCAACGCTGAGCCGCTGCTGCTGATCATGGGGCTCGGGGCGCAGATGATCCATTGGGACGATGCGTTCTGCGAGCAGCTCGCCGCGCGCGGCTTTCGCGTGATCCGCTTCGACAATCGCGATATCGGCAAGTCGAGCCATCTGACGGGCGGCAAGCGGCTAACGCCGCTCGAGCTGTTGAAGCTGCGCTTCCTCAGGATTCCCGTGGCAGCGACCTACAAGCTGATCGACATGGCCAGGGACACGGTCGGGCTGATGGACGCGCTCGGCATCAAGTCGGCGCATCTGGTCGGCGCCTCGATGGGCGGCATGATCGCGCAGGAAGTGACGCTGTCGTTCCCCGAGCGCGTGCGTTCGCTGACCTCGATCATGTCAACGACAGGCAATCCGCGCGTGCCGCCGCCGACACGCGAGGCGGCCGCCATGCTGATGGCGCCGCCGCCGCGCAGCAAGGAGGAATTCATGGTCCGCTTCGGCCAGACCTGGAAGGTGCTGCGCGTCGGGCATTTTCCCGAGGAGGAAGCGCTCGACCCCGGTCGTGCCGAGCGGGTGTTCGCGCGCGGACTTAATCCGGCCGGTGTCGGCCGGCAGCTCCGCGCCGTGCTCGCCTCCGGCAGCCGCAAGGAACGGCTTCATGGCATGAGGACGCCGACGCTGGTCATTCACGGCACCGTCGATCCCCTGGTCCATCCCGAGGGTGGCAAGGACACGGCAGCGTCAATTCCAGGCGCCAAGCTATTGATGATCGAGGGCATGGGCCACGCGCTGCCGATGCGGTTCTGGCCGGAGATCATCGGCGCGATCGACAAGCACGCGCATGGGGCGGCGGCGCAGGCGGCGTAGACCGCCGGTCTCCTTACGGTGACCATGTGAGTGGCTGGTTACTCTCTTAACGAAAGCCGGCGCGAAAGCTATACAGGCCTTCCTCAATCGCAAAGAAGCTGCGGCCTCTCGGAGCTCACATGCATTCGATCGTCCGACCAGGCGCAATGATCACTGCTGCAATTCTCATGCTCTCGCTCGCCAGTAGCGCTGCGATGGCCGGTAGCGCGCAAGAAGAAGCCAATCGCAAAACCTTACTGGCCTTCTACGAGAAGGGTCTCAATCAGAAGGACGCTGATGCGGCGCTTACCCATGTCGGCGACCGCTACGTCCAGCACAATCCAAACGCGGCCGATGGACCGGATGGCTTCCGAAAATTCATCGGCTTCCTGCGCGAAAAGTTTCCGAACTCGCATAGCGAGATCAAGCGCAGCTTCGTGGATGGCGACTTTGTGATCCTACACGTTCACTCCGTTCGCGAGCCCGGCAGCAAGGGGCGCGCAATCGTGGATATCTTCAAGCTGGAAAACGGCAAGATCGTCGAACACTGGGACGTCGTTCAGGACATTCCTGAAAATCCCGCAAACGGCAACACGATGTTCTGACGGATAGAACAGCGGCTGAGGAACGGCCTAACTTTTCCGCGCAATCCAGATCACGTGGCGCGCGCCGCCGCCTCTGCCGGTGGCACGGACGTTGACTTCATTGACATCGAAGCCGGCACGGCCGAGGCGCTTGGTGAAGGCGGGGTTGGGTCCTGAAGACCAGACAGCGAGCACGCCGCCCGGCCGCAGCGCCATCTTCGCCGCCGTGAGCCCGCGCGCATCGTAGAGCGCGTCGTTGCCCTTCCGGGTCAGCCCTTCCGGCCCGTTGTCGACGTCGAGGAGAATGGCGTCGAAGGCGGACCGCTGCGCCCGGATGATTTCGCCAACGTCGGTCTGCCGGATGCTCACCCTGGGATCATCGAGGCTGTCGCCGAAGACCTGCGCCATCGGGCCGCGCGCCCAGGCCGCCACCGCAGGCACGAGTTCGGCGACCACGATCCTCGCGTTGCTTCCGAGCACGGCAAGCGCCGCACGCAGCGTAAAGCCCATGCCGAGGCCACCGATGAGGACGACGGGCTTTAAGACATTCTCGATCTGCTTTGCCGCCAGCGTCGCAAGCGCCGCCTCCGAGCCCGACAAGCGGCTGTTCATCAGCTCGTTGCTGCCGAGCTTGATGGAGAACTCGTTGCCGCGCCGCATCAGGCGCAGCTCACCGTCGGAACCGGGGATTTGCGCGGTGTCGATCTTTTCCCAGGGAATCATGCCTGACGTTTAGCACGATTAGCCCGGATGGAGCGCCCGCCCTATCCGCCCGCCCAGACGTCCAGCACATAGCGGTTCTTCGCGCCCATCTCCTCGATCCAGCATGCGCTGGCCGCGGCATCGCTGCCGCTCTTCTCGCGGTGGATCGCGACGAGCGCGGCCTTCACGTCGGGCTCCATCTTGCCGCCGTCGCCGCAGACATAGATGATGGCGCCTTGCTGGATCAGCGGCCAGACCTTGTCCTTCTGCGCGGCAAGTACGTGCTGCACATAGGTCTTGGGTCCGTCCGCGCGCGAGAACGCCGTGAAGAGCTCGGCGATGCCGCTTGCCGCCAGCGCCTTCAATTCGTCCGCGTAGAGAAAGTCCTGGTCGGGGTGGCGGCAGCCGAAGAACAGCATGGCCGGACCGAGCGTGGCCCCCTTCGCCTTGCGCGCGGCGCGCTCCTGAAGGAAGCCGCGGAATGGGGCAAGTCCCGTGCCCGGCCCGATCATGATGATCGGCACCGATGAATCATCGGGAAGCCGGAAACCGGCCTTGGTCTCGCGCACCGTCGCGTAGATCGCATCGCCCGCGCGACGGTTGGCGAGATAATTCGAGCAGATGCCTTTATAGGTGCCGCTACCGGAGGCTGCCGGACCTTCGACCACGCCGACGGTGACGCTGCATCGCGCCGAGTCGACCGACGGCGAGGACGAGATCGAGTAGTAGCGCGGCGCCAACAGCGAGAGCATTTCCAGATAGACGTGAAACGGCAATTCGCAGGCCGGATATTCGAGCAGCAGGTCGAACACCGATTTGCGCTTGGCCAGGATCTCGCTGCGGTAGCGCTCGGCCGGCTCTGCTTCCTCGCCGACGAAGGCCAACAGCTTCGGTTTGGTGACCGGACAGCGGGTGTGCTCGGCCATGATCTGGATTTGCTTGCGCGTCGCCACCTGCTGCAGCTCGACGAACTCGCTGAGCAGGCGGCCGACCGATACGGCCTCGCCAACCGGCAATTGCGCGCGCCGGCCTTCGGCCACCTGAAGCCTGATCTGGTCGGCCGGCAGGAAGCCGAAACGGCGGGCGACCGAGTCCACCAGCGTTGGATCGTTGCGCGGGACGACGCTTGAGTGATCCCCGACGCGGTAGGTGATGTTGGACGGCAGCTGCACCTCGATGTGGCGCGTCGAACGCTCCGAGGGATTTGACCCTTCCTTGTTCTGGAGCTCGTCATTGACCAGCACCTTCATCGCCACCGCGCCGCCCTGGGCGACGATGGTGTTGACGGCGGTCACCGCGACGGGCTCGATCGCGTAAAGCGGATCGTCCTCCGCGGTGCGGGTGAAATTCCAGTCGATGCCGAATTCCTTGGTCGCGACCTGGGCAGCCGCCGGGAACCATTTCTGAAACTGGCCGTCGAGATCGCTGCGCGCATCGCCTTCGCCGCGCGGGAAGACGGCGCGCCCGCCATGCGCCGACAATTGCTCGTCGATGAAGCGCGGCACCGACTGATAGGTCGCCGCCCAGTCGCTGTTGCCGCAGCCGAACACGGCGTAGCGCACATTGGCAAAGGCATCCGTCGGCAAGTCGCTGCCGAGCCATTTGACGAACTGCGTCGCGTTATCAGGCGCCGCACCGTTATAGGAGGCGCAGATGATGAGCACGCCGCCCTCCTGCGGCAGCTTGCCGACGTAATCGTCGAGCGGGCCAAGGTGAACGGCGAAACCGTTGATCTCGGCGAGATCGGCCATGCGCGTCGCCAGTTCCTCGGCGGTGCCGAGATTGGAGCCGTACAGCACCAGCATCGGTGTGTTGTGGCCGGGCCGCGCGGTCGGCTGGCGTGGCGCCCTCGGTGCCGAGGCCACAGCCGCGATGGGACCGCCATAGGCACCGCGCTCGCGGTCGGCACGCGGGCGCACCTTGATCTTGAAGCCTTCCGGCTTCATCGTCAGCGTTTCCTTCAGGTGCATTTGATAGCGCTGGTGATCGATCAGCTTGAAGCGCTGCAGGATCATGCCGAGCGCAAGCGCAGCCTCGTGCATGGCAAAGCCGCGGCCGATGCAGGCGCGCTGGCCGTTGCCGAACGGCTTCCAGGCATTGATCGGCCGCTTGGCTTCCGCTTCGCGGCTGAAATTCTCGGGATCGAACGCATCCGGGTTCGGTCCCCAGACGCTGGGATCGCGATGCAACGCCGTCACTAAGATGGTCGTGAACGTGCCCTTCCTGAGTTTGTACTTGCCACCGCCAATGGTCTCGTCGTTGAGCGGCGAGATGCCGTAGGCCGGCGCCGGCGGCCACAGCCGCAGTGCCTCTTTCAGGATTTGCGTGATGTAGGTGAGCTGCGTCACCTGCTGATAGGTCGGTTTCGCATTGACGTCGGGGCCGAAGACGCGGTCGACCTCGTCATAGGCCTTCTTGAGAATGTCCGGATGCTTGAGCAGCGCATAGAGCGTGTAGGACAACAGGCCGCTGGTGGTCTCGTGACCCGCGATCAGGAAGGTGTTGATCTGGTAGCGAATGTTGACGTCATCGAGCTGCTCGCCGGTCGGGCGGTCGACGCCGGTCATCATCGCGGCCAGCATGTCCTTCTTGTCGTCGATCCCGTCCGCACTCTTGCGGCGCTCCGCGATGATCTCGTCGACCATCTTGTTCATGAAGGCGACGTCTTCGGCCAAGGTCTTGCGCCGCTTCTGCATCCAGAGCTGCTCGAACGGCAAGCCGCGCGTCATCATGATGGTTTCGAGCGAGCGCACCAGCGACTCGACGAAGGGGTGGTAGTCGCGCCGGTAGAACGAGTTGAAGCGATAATCGAAGCCGCACAGGCCGATCGTATCAAGCGTTAGCGCGGTCATGTCGTGGACGACGTCGATCTCGTCGTCGGCGTTGAGCCGCTCCCATTTGTGGACGAGTTGCTCGGCGATATCGACCATGCTCGGATGATAGGACTGCATGGCGCGGTTGCCGAACGGCTGGAGCAGAATGTTGTGCGCCTTGCTCCAGTTCGGCTCCTTGGTATCGGCCGTGAACAGGCCATCACCGCCAACCGCACGCACACGCCGCAGCGCGCCCCGCACCGTCTTGTCGAAGCGCTTCTCGTTGGAGAGTTCGTCGACGAGATCGTGGCCGGAGACGACGACGATCGGCGAGCCCATCATGTCGAGCCAGAAAATCGGACCGAGCTCCTTGGCAAGCCGCGTCAGGTGCTGCACGGGGGCGGCCGAGTCCAGCGACAACATGTTGCCGACCACCGGCTTGGTCGGCGGATGCGGGATCGGGTCGAGTCGGTTCTTGGCTGACATGAAAAGCGTTTCCCCCTCAGTAACCCTCGTCATTGCGAGGAGCTCTTGCGACGACGCAATCCAGAGTCTCTCCGCGGATACATTCCTGGATTGCTTCGCTTCGCTCGCAATGACGGCCTAGCCAAACCGCCTTCTACGCCATTCGATCAGCTTGGCGCTGACCTCCTCCGGCTTCTCCTGCTGCGTCCAATGGCCGCTATCCTTGACGAGATACTTCTCGAGATCGGGAATCAGCTTGTCCATGCCATCAGCGGAGGATGGCGGCAACACCGCGTCATTCTCGGCCATGATCATCAGCGACGGTACGCGGACCGTATGATCGAGCCCTTCGGCACGCGTCCAGTTGCGCGACATGTTGCGGTACCAGTTGATGCCGCCGGTGAAGCCGGTTCTGGTGAAGGCATCGACGAAGACTTTCTTCTCTTCCGGCGACAGGATCGGCGTACGCGGATCGTGCTTCGCGTCATAGGCGGCAATCATCTGCGGAAATGCCAGATTGAGCCGCGGCGAAGCACCGACACCGGCAACCACCTCCTCCGGCGGCGCGTCGGCCGGGCGCGGCACCGGCTTACGCATGAACGCATCGAAGGTCTGTTCGACACGGCTGCCGAAAATCCTGTCCGGCTCGCGCGCCGGATCCTGGAACTGCACGATGTACATCTTGTCGCCGAAGCGTGCGCGCAACAGCTCGATCGGATCGGCCCAGGCGCGATTGGTGTGGGGCGTGTTGATGCCGACCACGCCGGCGACCCGGTCGATATGCCGCAACGGCATCTGCCAGACGACGAAGCCGCCCCAGTCGTGACCGACGAAGATCGCCTGGTCGATCTGCAGATGATCGAGCAGTCCGACGAGATCGCCGGTCAGGTTCTCGATGTCGTAGGCCTCGACCGGCTCGGGCCGGTCGGTCGCACCGTAGCCGCGCTGGTCCGGCGCGATCACGCGGATGCCGGCCTCGCTCAACGCCTTGATCTGGTGCCGCCAAGAAAAGGCGAGCTCGGGCCAGCCGTGGCACAGCACGACCGGCGGCTTGTCATCGGCCGGGCCAGCCTCGTAATAGCCCATGCGGATTCCGTTCGTCGTCGCGAACTTGAGCGGTGGCATTTCAATCATGGCGAACTTCCTACTCCGCAGCACCCTTGATATCGGCCGCGGGCGGCGCATAGGCCGCCTCTAGTGCGGTGAACTCTTCCGGCAGCATGTCGCACATCACCTGCACATGCGGAATGATGTTGGCGCCGACGATGAAGCCGAAATCGAGCTGGTCCCGATAGCTCTGCACGGTGATGTTGAGCGCCTGCCCATGCGTCGCGATCGACACCGGGAAGATGTGCAGAAGCTCGGCCCCTGCGGCATAGAGCGTCTGTCGCGGTCCGGGCACGTTGGATACCGTGATGTTGGCGGCCGGCGGCAGCACGTCCGACAGGTTGGAGCGGCTGTAGAGCAGCGCCAGGATCTGCACCATGATCGGTGCGCCCAGCATCGAGATATTGGAGACCTGCGGCATCAGTGCCCGCAGCGGATGCGACATCTCCTTGGACTTGGTCGATTGCGCGATGATCGCTTCGAGCCGCGCCTTTGGATCGGCGATGTTGGTCGCGATCGAGCAGATCATGCCGAACACCTGGTTGTTGGCCTCGGTGTTGCCCTCCTCGCGCAGCGAGATCGGCACGGCGGCGGTGAGGGATTTCGCCGGCAGCGTGCCATATTGCTGCAGATAGCGGCGGACCACGCCTGAGGCGAGCGCCAGCACCACGTCGTTGAGCTTGCCGCCGGCCTGCTTGGCCAGCGCCTTCGCCCGTGACAGTGAAATCGATACGCCGGCGAAACTGCGCTCCGACGAGATGGTCTTGTTGAGCATGGTCGGCGGCGACACCATGCTGGCGAGGCTCTCGCGCGACTTCGGATCGGCGACCTTACCGAGCACGTCGGAGACGCTCTTGAGCACGGTCGGGATGTTGCCAGCGAAGCGTACCGCACTCTCGATCTGGTACATCGCATTGTCGAACAGGATCGAACCGATGTCACTCTTGCCGGTGCGCGGCAATTGAAGGTTCTTCGCGGCCGCCGATGCATCGAGCGGCTGGCTGAAGAGCTGCTGATAGGAATCGAGCAGGTTGGCGGCGATGTCGCGCGGCTCCTGTCCGGGCTTGGCCCCTGCCGTCGGAGGATCGACCTTCCGCGGGATCGGCGAGATGTCGTAGATCATGTTGGTCAGGGCCGCACCGGCGCCGCCGTCGATGGCGGCATGATGCATCTTGGAATAAAGCCCGACCTCGTTGTCCTTCATGCCCTCGAACACGTAGAACTCCCAGAGCGGACGGGCCCGGTTCAGGAGCTTGGCATGCATCCAGCCGACGATGCGTTCGAGCGTGGCGCGGTCGCGCGGCTGCGGCAGGCTGGCGCGGAAAATGTGGCGGTCGATGTCGAACTGGTCGTCCTCGACCCAGGAGGGGTGATCAATGTCGAGCGGCGCCTTCTCCAGCCGCGCCTTCAGGATCGGCGCGATGTGCAGGCGCGAGACGATCATCGCCTTGAAGTCTTCGAAGAAGTCGCCCTTGTAATCGTCAGGCAGGCGAAAGATAGCCATGCTGCCGACATGCATCGGCATTTCCGGCGTTTCCAGATAGAGAAACGACGCGTCCAGCGACGACAGCTTCTTACCGTCAGCCATAGTTCCCTCCCGCAAGATTTCGACGGGCGCCTTGGTCTGCGCTTCTCGTCAGGCCGATACTGCCTGTTCCGGCGGGGCATATGCAATGGCAAACGGCCCGGCCCGGTCAAATGGCCAGAATTCCCCCTCCGGTTGCGCCAGGCGGTCCGCCACGGCCCATAGCGCCGCGGGGTTGACCCCGAGCCCGATATGGCTCGCCAGGTGCACCTCGATGTTTTCGGCACGGTCGGAAGGACGCAGCAGACAGGTCCGCCAGTTCACGACACCGTCGGCGCGCGAATAGATCGAGCTCGTGGGCACCGGCAGATCGCCGGCGATCGCCTCGCGCTGTTCGGCAAAATCCTCGACCCGCTCGCCGGACAGCGCCTCGTACAGCCGCGTGGCGTTGGTCGCCCGCACGTCGTTGGCAAAAGGGCTGCCGAGCGTGACGACATAGCGGACCATTTCCGGCGCCTGAAGTGCGAGATCACGGGCATAGACGCCGCCGAGGCTCCATCCGACCAGGCTGACCTTGCGTCCGGACGCGGCATGGATTTCGCCCAGACGAACGCGCAAGGCGTCCCGCATCCGTCCGAGCCCGCCGAGATTGCGGCCCATCCGCCAGGCATGTGCCTCATAACCGAGCTCGCTGAGATAGCGCCGCATCGGCGCCATCGAGAGATCGCTGGCGAGGAAGCCCGGCAGCGCCAGCACCGGATGGCCGTCGCCCCTCGGCGCGCGCATCAGCAGCGGCGACAGCAGCAGGCTCGCATTGAGTTCGAACAGGCCCCGAGCCTCGGCAAGCAGCAGTCCGACACCCGGCGGACGAAGCCGGCCTGAATCCAGCGTCCCGTCCGGCCCTGACGCCACTATTTCTTCTTGTCGCTACTGCGCGTGCCGCCGAGGCCGGCCATCGCGACGAACATATCCTGAAACCGCTCGGCGAGCTTGGGATCGTACGTAAACCAGCTCTGGACCAACGATTCGGGCGAGACCTTGTCGATGCTGCTCAAGACCTGCTGCTGTAGCTTGTCCATCACCGCCGTCTGCATCGGCGACACATCGGGCAATCCAAAGAACTGGCGGGCCTCGAGGGGGGTGCAGTCGATTTCGATGTTAACTTTCATATCCCCTCCTGATGAGATTCGAGCGGCCTGCCGGCAGTATCGCCGCGAGTTGTGGTGCGACGCAAGCGACCTGATGTCGGCGGCGGGACGCCGGCTTCCGCCATCGGCGGGTATGGTCAATCAAATTGCTCGCACCCGCGTCCATCCGCCGGCCAATGCTGGTCAGCATTGCTGCACAGCGGTGCAAGTTGGCGCGTTCCTTGCTGGAATGACGCTTGCACGGGTCGAGAACTCTGGGCAACATGGATTGATCGGCCGGCCGAACAAATCAAAAATCACCGGCACGGCGGTGTGGAGAGGGTCAAGAATGTCAGTAGGTCGAAGTCTGTTTGCGGTGGCGCTCGCCGGTACGGTTGCGTTGACGGTCTCGCCGGCGTTGAGCCAGACGTTGCGCTATGCCAACCAGGGCGACCTGAAGTCGCTTGATCCCTATACCCTCAACGAGAGCACCACCCATGCCCATCTCGGTCACGTCTATCAAGGCCTGACTGCGCGGGACAAGGACCTCAAGATCATTCCGGCACTGGCGGAAAGCTGGGAAACTCCGGAGCCGACCCGCTGGCGCTTCCATTTGCGCAAGGGCGTGAAGTTCCACAACGGCGATCCCTTCACCGCCGACGATGTGCTGTTCTCCGCCGATCGGGTCCGCAAGAAGGGGTCCAATATGCAGACCCGCCTTGCGGCCGACGTCAAGGTCGTGAAGGTCGACGACTACACCGTCGATTTCGTTCTGCCCTCGCCCAATCCCATCCTGCATTCGTCGTGGGATGTCTGGTACATCATGGACAAGAAATGGGCCGAGGAGAACAATGTCGTCGATCCGACGCCGGTGGCGGCGACCACGCCGAGCTACGCCTCGCTGCACGAGAATGGCACCGGCCCCTTCATCATCGAAAGCCACCAGCCCGGCGTGAAGACGGTGTTCAAAGCCAACCCCAATTACTGGGGCAAGATGGAAGGTAACCTGAAGGAGATCATCTTCACCCCGATCGCCTCCGATGCCACCCGCGTCGCCGCGCTGCTCTCGGGCGAAGTCGATGTCATCGAGCCGGTGCCGATCCAGGACATTTCCCGCGTCGATTCCAGCCCGAATGCACAGGTGCTGAAAGGGCCGGAGCTACGCACCATCTTCATCGGCTTCGACCAGACCCGTGACGAGCTGCTCTACTCCAACATCAAGGGCAAGAACCCGTTCAAGGACGTCCGTGTCCGCGAGGCCTTCTACAAGGCGATTGATATCGAGCTCATCAAGACGCGCGTCATGCGTGGACTGTCGACGCCGTCAGCTCTGATGATTGCGCCGGAATTGTTTGTGCTGTCCAAGGAGTTCACGCGGCCGAAATTCGACCCTGATGGCGCCAAGAAGCTTCTGACCGCGGCCGGTTACCCCGATGGCTTCGAGGTCACCATGGATTGCCCGAACGATCGTTACGTCAACGACGCCGCGATCTGCCAGGCCGTCGTCGGCATGCTCGCCCGCATCGGCGTCAAGATCAATCTCCTGGCGCAGCCGAAGGCGCAGTACTTCGCCAAGGTGCTCAAGCAAGGCGGCTACCAGACCTCGTTCTACCTCCTGGGCTGGACGCCGAGCACGATGGATTCCCACAACGTGCTCTATGACATCATGGGTTGCCGCGACGATGCGAAATCCTCGCGCGGTGAGGCCAATCTCGGCGGCTACTGCAACAAGGAGTTCGACGCCATCACCGACAAGGTGCTGGTCGAAACCGACACTGCCAAGCGCAACCAGCTGATCAAGCAGGCCTACGAAATCGCCAACAAGGACTGGGCCTACATCCCGCTGCACCAGCAGGCTCTGGCCTGGGGCGTATCGAAAAAGGTCAACCTGCCGCAGCGTGCCGACAATCTCGTCATGTTCCACTGGGCAACCAAGAAGGAATAGCGTCAGTTGAACACGAGGTCCCGGCAGCGTCAGACTTCCGGGACCTTTCCTTTCCGGCCGACAAGGACGTCGGCCGTACGCACACCCAAGGAAAGTGGAAGGCATGCTCGCTTTCACGCTTCGCCGCGCCGTTCAGGCCATCGGCGTCATGTTCGCCGTCGGCATCATCGCCTTCTCGATGTTCCGCTTCGCCGGCGACCCCGTCAACCAGATCGTCTCGATCGACACGTCGGCGGCCGAACGCGAGGTCGTGCGCAAGTCGCTCGGCCTGGACGATCCCGTGCCGTTGCAATTCGTGCGCTATTTCGCCGATGCCGCGCAGTTCAAGTTCGGCGTCTCCTATCAGTTCCGCCAGCCGGTCTCGACGCTGTTGATGGAGCGCATGCCCGCGACGCTGGAACTTGCGATCTGCGCGACCGTCTTTGCAATGGTGCTCGGCATCCTGATGGGCGTCTATTCGGCGCTCAGGCGGGATACCGTGCTCGCCAAATTATTCCAGGCGGTTTCGCTGATCGGCATCTCGCTGCCAACTTTCCTGATCGGCATTCTTCTGATCTATCTGTTCGCGGTGACATTGGGCTGGCTGCCCTCCTTCGGCCGCGGCGAGGTGGTCAAGCTCGGCTGGTGGACCACGGGCCTGCTCACGCTGTCGGGCCTGAAGGCGCTGATCATGCCCGCGATCACGCTCGGCCTGTTCCAGATGACCCTGATCATGCGGCTGGTGCGCGCGGAGATGCTGGAAGTGCTGCGGACTGACTATATCCGCTTCGCCCGCGCGAGGGGGCTGACCACCCGTGCCATTCATTTCGGCCACGCGCTGAAGAACACGCTGATTCCCGTGATCACGGTCGCCGGACTTCAGTTTGGCTCGGTTATTGCCTTTTCGATCATCACCGAAACCGTGTTCCAATGGCCGGGCATGGGACTTCTGTTCGTGCAGGCCGTGCAAAATGTCGATATCCCGATCATGGCCGCCTACCTGCTGATGGTCTCGCTGATTTTCGTCACTATCAATTTGGTGGTCGACATCCTCTACACCGTGGTCGATCCGCGCTTGCGCGCGACCGTCGGCCGCGCCGCATAAGGCAGCCTGCATGTCCGACGCAGTCGTCTCCAATTCCGACAAGCAGAGCGCGCAGCCGACGCATGCCGCCCACAGCTGGTTCAGCCGCGCGCTCGACAGCGACCTCTTTTATTCGTTCCGGCGCTCCAAGCTCACCATGGTGGCGGCGGCCATCACGGTCTTGTTCTTCCTGCTTGCGATCTTTGCCTCCTGGCTCGCGGTGCAGAACCCGTTCGATCCGGCGCAACTGCAATTGATGAATTCGCGGATTTCGCCGCTGTGGACCGCAGACGGCCAGAGTCCGTTCCTGCTCGGCACCGACGAGCAGGGCCGCGACGTGTTCTCCGCCATTCTCTACGGGATGCGCATCTCGCTCGCCGTCGGCGTGGCCGGCGTGATCTTCGCCGGCGCGCTCGGCATCGCGCTCGGCCTGATCGCCGGCTATTTCGGCGGCGCGGTTGACGGCGTGATCATGCGGATCGCCGACGTGCAGCTCACCTTCCCCGCCATCCTGATCGCGCTGCTGGTCAATGGCATCGCGAAATCGATCCTGGGCAACCGCCTGGATGCCAACAGCATGCTGGTGGTGCTGGTGATCTCGATCGGCCTGAGCTTCTGGGTGGGCTATGCCCGCACGGTGCGCGGTTCCGTCATGGTCGAGAAGAACAAGGACTATGTGGCTGCGGCGCAGCTGATCGGCCTGCCCGCACCAAAGATCATGCTGCGGCATGTGCTGCCGAACACGATGGGCCCGATCCTGGTCATCGCCACCATCAACCTCGCGCTGGCCATCATCACCGAGGCGACGCTGTCCTTCCTCGGCGTCGGCCTGCCCGACACCATGCCCTCGCTGGGGACGCTGATCCGGATCGGCAACAACTACCTGTTCGCCGGCGAATGGTGGATCGTCGCCTTCCCCGGGCTTGCGCTGGCAGCGCTGATCCTCTCGATCAATCTGCTCGGCGACTGGCTGCGCAACGCGCTGAACCCGAAGCTCAGATGAGTACGGCTCGCCCATGACCGAACCTGTTCTCTCCGTGCGTAATCTTCATGTGGAGTTCGCCTCCCGCCGCGGCACGCTGCGCGCCATCGACGGCGTGTCCTTCGACATCGCCAAGGGCGAGGTGCTCGGCGTGGTCGGCAAATCCGGCGCCGGCAAGTCCGTCACCGGCCTCTCGGTGATCGGCTTGATCGATCCGCCCGGCCGCATCGCCGGCGGCGAGATTCATCTCGCGGGCCTGCGCATCGACAATCTGCCACCGGAGGAGATGCGCCGCATCCGGGGCAAGCGCATCGGCATGATCTTCCAGGATCCCCTCACCTCGCTCAATCCGCTCTACCGGGTCGGCGACCAGATCGTGGAGACGATCCGGACCCACCTCAATCTCTCCGAACAAGCGGCGCGCCGCCGCGCCATCGACCTCTTGGCCGAAGTCGGCATTCCCGCGCCGGAAAAGCGCATCGACGGCTATCCCCACGAATTCTCCGGCGGCATGCGCCAGCGCGTGGTCATTGCGCTGGCGATCTGCGCCGAGCCGGAACTGATCATCGCCGACGAGCCGACCACCGCGCTCGATGTCTCCGTGCAGGCGCAGATCATCTCGCTGATCAAACGGCTCGGACGCGACCACGGCACGGCGGTGATGCTGGTGACGCACGACATGGGCGTGATCGCGGAGACGTCGGACCGGGTCGCGGTAATGTATGCCGGCCGCATCGCCGAGATCGGGCCGGTACAGGATGTCGTGAAGAATCCGCTGCACCCCTACGCCAGGGGGCTGATGGGCGCGATCCCGACGCTGGCCGGAGACGACAAGCGTCTCGTGCAGATTCCCGGATCCATGCCGCGCCTGTCGGCGATTCCGCCGGGCTGCTCGTTCAATCCGCGCTGCGCGTTCGCCTTCGACCGCTGCCGGGTGGACCGGCCGGAGCCGCTCCCACGTGGCGCGCAGTCGGTTGCCTGCCACCTCTATGACAATGTGCCCGCGGAGAGCGCGGCATGAGCGCTCCCTTCGTCCAGGCTACAAATCTACGCCGCGTCTTCGACGTCTCGAAGCCATGGCTCAACCGCGTGCTCGAAGGTGGGCATCTCGAATACCTCAAGGCGGTCGATCACGTTAGCTTCGAGATCAGGAAGGGCGAGACGTTCGCCCTGGTCGGCGAATCCGGTTCCGGCAAGACCACGGTGGCGCGCATGGTCGTCGGCCTGTTGCCGCCGAGTTCTGGCGATGTGCTGATCGACGGCGTGTCGATGACCGATCCGCGACAGGCGTCGGCGCGGCGGAAGCTGCGCCGCCGTATCCAGATGATCTTCCAGGACCCCTATGCCAGCCTGAACCCTCGCTTCCGGGTCGATGCCATCATCTCCGAGCCGATCCGCGCCTTCGACCTGATCCAGGGCGAGCGTGATATCCAGGCCCGCGTCGGCGAGCTGCTCAGCCTCGTCGGCCTGCATCCAGACGACCGGCTGAAATTTCCGCACGAATTCTCCGGCGGCCAGCGCCAGCGCATCGCGATCGCGCGCGCGCTCGCATCGGACGCCGAGTTCATCGTCTGCGACGAGCCGACCTCGGCCCTCGACGTCTCCGTGCAGGCCCAGATCCTGAATCTGATGCGCGATCTCCAGGACAAGTTCGGCCTGACCTACATGTTCATCAGCCACAACCTCGCCGTGGTCCGCCACATGGCGAGCCGGGTCGGCGTGATGTATCTCGGTCGCATCGTCGAGATCGCGGAAGGACGCGAGCTGTTCGCCCGTCCGCGCATGCCCTACACCAAGATGCTGCTGGGTGCCGTGCCAGATCTCGCCATGAGCGGCCGCCAACGCATTCCGGTCAAGGGCGAGATCCCGAACCCGATCCATCCCCCTCCGGCTGCGCCTTCAACCCGCGCTGTCCGCTGGCGTTCGATCTCTGTCGCAAGGACACGCCGGAACTGATCGACGGCGTCGCCTGCCACGCGGTCAACACCGCGCCGGTCCCGGCGTGACGCGCGCGTGCCATGCAGCCTGCGCATTTGGCGGCGGCGTGGCCCTGTGATCAATTGCGCGCGTCGCAAATGAGGTAGCCCATGGCCAGCAAAATCAATCCCGATCCGTTCACGACGAGGCCGGAGATCGAAGGCACCTTCGGGGTCGTCGCCACCACGCATTGGATTGCGACCGCCGTTGGCATGGGCATTCTGGAGAAGGGCGGCAACGCCTTCGACGCCGGTGTCGCCACCGCCTTCACGCTCCAGGTGGTCGAGCCGCATCTGAACGGCCCCGGCGGCGACGTGCCTGTCATCGTCCATGACGTCAAGCGCGGCCGCACCGAAGTGATCTGCGGTCAAGGCCCGGCACCGGCACGCGCCACCATCGCGCACTACAAGAGCGAAGGCCTCGACATGGTGCCCGGCACCGGCCTGCTCGCCGCCTGCGTTCCCGGGACCTTCGAATCCTGGATGATGCTGCTGCGCGACTACGGCACGATGCGTGTGCGCGATGTGCTGGAGCCCGCGATCTCCTATGCGCGCGACGGCTATCCGCTGGTCGAGCGCGCCTGCGCCACGATCCAGACCGTCGAGCAGCTGTTCCGCAAGCATTGGCCGACCTCGGCCGCCGTCTACCTGCCGAATGGCGAGGTGCCGAGGCCCGGAACGCTGTTCACCAACAAGACGCTGGCTGCGACCTATACCCGCATTCTCAGCGAGGCCGAGAGCGGCGGCGGCCGCGACGCCGAGATCGAGCGCGCGCGAAAAGCCTGGTCGCAAGGCTTCGTTGCGGAAGCCATCGACAAATTCTGCCGCACCCAGGAGGTCATGGACGTCAGCGGTACGCCGCATCGCGGCGTCCTCTCGGCCGACGACATGGCGCGCTGGCAGCCGACGATCGAGGCGCCGCTCACCTACGATTATGGCCGCTACACCGTCTGCAAGGCCGGCGTCTGGAGCCAAGGCCCGGTGACGCTCCAGCAGCTCGCTCTGTTGAAAGGCTTTGCGCTCGACGGGCTCGATCCGACCGGGCCGGAGTTCATCCATCTCCAGATCGAATGCGCCAAACTGGCATTCGCCGACCGCGAAAAGTTCTACGGCGACCCCAAATTCAACGAGATCCCGATCGCGACGTTGCTGTCGGATGCCTATAATGACGAGCGCCGCAAGCTCGTCACCGACAAGGCCTCGCTCGACTTCCGCCCCGGCTCGGTCGAGGGCTTTGGCGGCGTGGTCAAGCTTCGCCGCGCCGAGGGCCAGCGCGAGGCGGTCGGCGCGCTCGGGGCCGGCGAGCCGACCGTGGGCCGCTTCGGCGAAGTGCGCGGCGACACCGTGCATTTCGACATCATCGACAAGGCCGGCAACATGGTGTCCTCGACGCCGTCGGGCGGATGGCTGCAATCCTCGCCGATCATTCCCGAGCTCGGCTTTTGTCTCGGCAGCCGCGCGCAGATGTTCTGGCTCGAGGAGGACCATCCTGCCGCGCTCGCGCCGGGCAAGCGGCCACGCACCACGCTGTCGCCGACCATGGCGCTGCGCGATGGCGAGCCGTACTTAGCCTGGGGCTCGCCCGGCGGCGATCAGCAGGACCAGTGGATCACGCAGTTCTTCCTGCGCCACGTCCATTGCAACCTCAATCTCCAGGAGGCGATCGACGCGCCGGCCTGGCACTCCGAACACTTCCCGATCTCGTTCTGGCCGCGCACCGCGCGACCGGGCGTGCTCGTGGTCGAGAACCGCGTGCCGAAGGCCACGATCGAGAACCTTCGCGAGCGCGGGCACGTCGTCGAGGTCGGTCCCGACTGGTCGGAAGGCCGCCTCACCGCGGCCTCGCGCGTCGGCGTGCGCCGGCGCGCTGCCGCAAATCCCCGCGGCATGCAGGGCTACGCCGTAGGACGCTGATGGGCAGAAAATGACCTGGTCGATCATCGCGCGAGATCCTGCCACCGGCCAGTTCGGCATTGCCGTTGCGACGCGTTTCTTCGCGGTCGGCGCGCGTGTCCCGTACATTGCCGCTGGAACTCGGGGCAATCGCCACGCAGGCCTTGGTCAATCCCTATTACGGCATCGACGGCGTCAAGCTTCTGCGCGAAGGCCTCAATGCACACGACGTGCTTGCCGCGCTGCTCGCTGCCGACGACGGCCGCGAAAGCCGCCAGATCCACATCATGGACGCGAGCGGCGAGATCGCCGCGCATACCGGGCGCGATTGTATCGACTGGTGCGGACACATCGCGGGCAGCGGCTTCTCCATCGCCGGCAACATGCTTGCGGGCGCCGACGTGCTCGACGAGACCGCAAAGACCTACATCGCCAATGATAGCCTGCCCTTCCCGCGCCGTCTGCTCGCGGCCATGCGCGCAGGCGAAGCCGCCGGCGGTGACAAGCGCGGCAAGCAGTCGGCGGCGCTGCTGATCCATGGTGAGGAGGAATGGCCGGCGTTGGACATTCGCGCCGACGATCATCCCGATCCGCTCGGGGAGCTCGAACGGCTCGAGCGGGTCAGCCAGGAGCTCTGGGTGCACTTCCGCGCCTCCATGCCGACGCGGCAGAACCCGGCCGGCAATACCGATCGCAGCGTCATCGACGCCAGCATCGCCGCAGCCCGAAGACGGTCATGAGCGCGAACTCTCTCATCGAGATCGAAGATTTGCGCATCCGCTTTCACGGCGACGATGGCCGTATCACCCATGCGGTCGACAGCGTCGATCTCAGCGTCGCCAATGGCGCCACGCTCGGCCTCGTCGGCGAATCCGGCTGCGGCAAGAGCGTGACGTCGCTGGCGATCATGGGCCTGCTGCCGAAGCAGAGCGCGGAGATATCGGGCACGATCCGCTTCGAGGGCCTCGACCTGTTGCAGACGCCGGACCAGACCCTGCGCGACCTGCGCGGCAACCGTCTGGCGATGATCTTCCAGGAGCCGATGACCTCGCTCAACCCGAGCCTGACCATCGGCGACCAGATCATCGAAACCATCCTGCGCCATCGCGGCGGTTCGCAGCGCAATGCGCGCGAGCGGGCGATCGAGCTCCTGCGCCGCGTCCACATCCCCTCACCCGAGCGACGGATCGACGAATATCCGCACAAGCTCTCCGGCGGAATGCGCCAGCGCGTGATGATCGCCATGGCGCTGGCCTGCGATCCGCGCCTCTTGATTGCTGACGAGCCGACCACGGCGCTCGATGTCACCTTGCAAGCCCAGATTCTGGAGCTGATGCGGGAGTTGAAGGCGGCGAGCGGTGCCGCCATCATCCTGATCACGCATGATCTCGGCGTCGTCGCCGAGGTCTGCGACGATGTCGCGGTGATGTATGCCGGTGAGATCGTCGAGCGCGCGCCGGTGGATGAATTGTTCTCGGCACCGCAGCATCCCTACACCGTTGGCCTGCTCGGCTCGATCCCGCGGCTCGACCATCGCGCCGAGCGACTTGCCACGATCGAAGGCATGGTGCCGAACATGGCGCAACCGCCCGCCGGCTGTCGCTTCGCCGCGCGCTGTCCGTTCGTGCTGGATGCCTGCACCAAGGCGCCGCCGCCATTGATCGAAGTCAGCCCCGGTCACCTCTCGCGCTGCATCCGCGCGCCGCTCGAACGTCTGGTGTCGTGATGGCACTGCTCGAGGTCGAAGGCCTGGTCAAGCATTTCGTCGCCGAACGCTCGCTGTTCGGCCGCGCTCGGGCGCATGTCAAGGCGGTCGATGGCGTCAGCTTCTCGCTCGAAGCCGGCAAGACGCTGGCCCTGGTCGGCGAATCCGGTTGCGGCAAATCCACCGTCAGCCGTCTGGTGCTGCGGCTGATCGAGCCGGATGCGGGTACGGTGCGCTTTGACGGCCGTGATCTTCTCTCCCTCGACGCCAATGCACTCCGCGCCTTCCGCCGCGAAGCCCAAATCATCTTCCAGGACCCCTACGCCTCGCTCAACCCGCGCATGACGGTCGGCCAGATCCTGACCGAGCCGCTGGCGCTACACGATCTGGTACGGCCGAAGCAACGGCGCGAGCGGGTCGCCGAACTGCTGCGGCTGGTCGGATTGGAGCCGCGGCTGGCGCAGCGCTATCCGCATGAATTCTCCGGCGGTCAGCGCCAGCGCATTGCCATCGCCCGTGCGCTCGCGGTCGAGCCGAAGCTGATCATCTGCGACGAGCCGGTCTCCGCGCTGGACGTCTCGATCCGCTCGCAGATCCTTAATCTGCTGCGCGAGCTCCAGGACCGGCTCGGCCTCGCCTACATCTTCGTCTCGCATGACCTCGCCGTGGTCAAGCACATCGCCGACCACGTGGCGGTGATGAATCTCGGCCAGATCGTCGAGACCGCGGAGGCCGACGCGCTCTTCGCAGCACCGCGACATCCCTATAGCCGGGCGCTGTTGTCCGCGATCCCCCTGCCCCAGCCGAAAGCGAAGCGAACGGCGGTCCTATTGACGGGCGAGATCCCGAGCGCGCTCAACCCGCCGGCCGGCTGCCGCTTCCACACCCGCTGCCCCTTCGTTATCGAGCGCTGTCGCACCGAGGCGCCGGAGCTCGTGGCCGACCGCGCGGGCCACGCCGCCGCCTGTCACCGCGTGAGCGAGCTGCCGTCTGCCGACGCCATCCTGCCGGCGGCCGGCGGGTTTTCGCCGGCACTTGCAAAATTGGTCGCGGCCTTCAGCCGAAAGACGGAAGGCGAAGCCGTCTCCGGGGTTGGTATACAAGACACCGCACCCACAACGACGTAGTCGAAGCAATGGGGACTGTCCGATGAAGATGTTTCGCCTGGCCGCAACGGCCACTGCCTTCCTGCTGTCGGTGGTAACAGCGCAAGCCCAGACCACGCTGCACATCGGTCTTGCCGAGGATCCCGACATCCTCGATCCCTCGATGGCACGCACCTATGTCGGCCGCATCGTGTTCTCCGCGTTCTGCGACAAGCTGTTCGACGTCGACGAGAAGCTCAACATCGTGCCGCAGCTCGCGCTGTCCAGCGAAACGGCCGATGACGGCAAAGCGCTCGTCATCAAGCTCCGCCCCGGCGTGAAATTCCACGACGGCGAGCCGTTCGATGCCGAGGCCGCAAAATTCTCGCTGGAGCGCCACCTGACCTTCCCGGGCTCCTTCCGCAAGCCGGAGCTGGCCTCGGTCGACCACATCGATGTCGTCGATCCCCTCACCATCAAGCTGGTGCTGAAGTCGCCGTTCTCGCCGCTGCTCGCGCAGCTCACCGATCGTGCCGGCATGATGATGTCGCCGAAGGCGGCGAAGGAAGCCGGCGATAAGTTCGGCCTGCGTCCGGTCTGCGCCGGCCCCTACAAATTCGTCGAGCGCGTGCAGCAGGACCGCATCGTGTTCGAGAGGTTCGCCGACTATTGGAACAAGGACAACGTCTTCATCGACCGCATCGTGTTCCAGCCGATCGTCGATGCCACGGTGCGGCTCGCGAACCTGAAGTCCGGCGGACTCGACCTGATCGAGCGGGTGCTCGCCACCGACCTCAAGGAGGTTCGCGCGGATTCGCGGCTGAAGGTCGCGACCGCCGTCGAGCTGGGCTATCAGGGGGTCACCCTCAACATCGGCAAGGACAAGGCCAAAGGGCCGCTCAGCCAGTCCGCCAAGGTGCGACAGGCGCTCGATCTCGCCATCGACCGCGAGGCGATCAACCAGGTCGTGTTCAACGGCGAGTTTCAGGTTGGCAATCAATGGGTCAATCCTGATCATCCCGATTATCAGAAATCCCTTCCGGTCCGTCCCCGCAATGTCGAGAAAGCCAAGGCGCTGCTGAAGGAAGCCGGTGTGACGCCGCCGGTCAGCGTCGACTTCCTGGTGCCGAAAGGCGCCGAGACGGAGACGCCGGCGCAGGTGATCCAGTCGATGGCGGCCGAGGCCGGCTTCGACATGAAGATCCGCCTCACCGAATTCGCGACCGGGCTGAAGCAGGCCGAGGCCGGCGACTACCAGGCCTACATGCTCGCCTGGAGCGGCCGCGTCGATCCCGACGGCAACACCTACGTCTTCCTACACAGCGGCGCGCCGCAGAATTACGGCGCGTGGAACAATGCACAGGCCGACAAGGCGCTGGAGGATGCGCGAGCGGTGACCGATCCCACCAAGCGCAAGGCCAGTTACGAAGCTCTGGCGAAACTGGTCCAGGAGGAAGAGCCCCTCCTTTACCTCTATCATCGCCGCATCATCATCGCGCACACGACCAAGCTCGAAGGCTACAGGCAGATGCCCGACGGCCTCGTGCGCGTGATCGGCCTCAAGCTGAAGTGACGCCGAAGGGATGCTGAACTTTCTCGCCCGCCGCCTTGTGCAGATCGTGCCGACGCTGTTCTTCGTGTCGGTGCTGATCTTCTCGCTGCAGCAATTGCTGCCGGGCGATCCGGCGCTGGTGATGGCGGGCGAAGAGCGCGATCCTGCGGTGATCGAGCAGATTCGGCATCAGTACCGGCTCGATCAGCCGGTTCCCGTGCAGTATGCCTACTGGATCAAGGGCGTCCTGTCGGGCGACTTTGGCGAGTCGCTGCGCAACAAGATGCCGGTGCGCGAGCTGATCGCGCAGAAGCTGCCGGTGACGCTGCAGCTCGGTTCCATGGCGATCCTGATCGCATTCTGCATCGGCATTCCCGCCGGCATCGTCGCGGCCGTGAAGAAAGGCACCGCCTGGGACTACGGCGCCAATTTCTTCGCGCTGTGGGGCATCTCCACGCCGAATTTCTGGCTCGGCATCATGTTGATCTTCCTGTTCTCGATCGAGCTCGGCTGGCTGCCGGCCTCGGGCTATGTGCCGCTCACCGAAAACTGGCGCGCGAGCCTGGCGGCCACCATCATGCCGGCCTTCGTGCTGGGCAACGCGATTGCCGCGATCCTGATGCGGCATACGCGCAGTGCCATGCTGCAGGTGCTGGAGAGCGACTATGTCCGCACCGCGCGCGCCAAGGGACTGTCGGAACGCTCGGTCATCCTCAAGCACGCGATGCGTAACGCACTGACGCCCATCATCACGCTCGGCGCGCTTGAGCTTGGCACACTGCTGTCGGGCGCGGTGCTGACCGAGCAGATCTTCTCCATCCCCGGCTTCGGCAAGCTGATCGTGGATGCCGTGTTCAACCGCGACTATGCGGTCGTGCAGGGCGTGGTGCTGGTGACGGCCACGGTCTACATCACGCTGAATCTCATTGCGGACGTCGCCTATATCCTCGTCAATCCGCGGCTACGGGGCTAGTGCCATGACCGACACGGCGCTCGCCAGCCCCGTCACGCAAGCTCACGAGCCGGACAGCCCGGCACGCCGCGCGCGGCGGCGTCTGTTCAAGCGCAAGGCCGCTGTATTTGGCCTCATCGTGATCATCGCGTTCATTCTTCTTGCGGTGCTTGCACCGATCGTCGTTCCCTATGATCCCGTCGCGAACGAGCTGGAGCCTGGTGCGCAAGCCGCCGACCGCCGCGCACTGGTTCGGCACCGACGAGCTCGGCCGCGACATCCTGAGCCGCGTCATCTACGGCGCGCGAGCCTCGCTGCTCGCAGGCTTGATCTCGGTCGCGATCGCGCTCGGCATCGGCCTGCCGCTGGGCCTGCTCGCCGGCTATCGCGGCGGCTTCACCGATGCGCTGATCAGCCGGATCACCGACGCAATGCTCGCCTGCCCGTTCCTGATCCTGGCGATTGCGCTGGCGGCATTCCTCGGTCCGAGCCTCGGCAATGCCATGATCGCGATCGGCATCTCGGCGACCCCGATCTTCATCCGCCTGACCCGCGGCCAGGTTCTCAGCGTCAAGGCCGAAGACTATGTCGAGGCCGCGCGCGCGCTCGGTAATCCGCCGTGGCGGATCGCGTTCTCGCATATCCTGCCGAACATCCTGCCGGCGCTGCTGGTGCAGGCGACGCTATCGATCGCGGCGGCCATCATCGCCGAAGCCGCGTTGTCCTTCCTCGGCCTCGGCCAGCAGCCGCCGGCGCCATCATGGGGCAGCATGCTCAATGCCGCACAGCGCTTCCTGACCCAGGCGCCCTGGATGGCGATCTGGCCGGGCCTTGCGATCTTCCTGGTGGTGCTGTCGCTGAACCTGCTCGGCGACGGCCTGCGCGACGCACTCGACCCGCGCCAGCGCTGAGTTTGGATCAACGTTGCCGCCCTACACCTCTCCCCTTCGGGGAGAGGTCGGATTGCGCCTGGCGATGCAAAGCATCGTCCAGTGCAATCCGGGTGAGGGGCCGCAGCATTCAGTGAGACTGAAACCCCTCACCCGGATCGCATCTTTGATGCGATCCGACCTCTCCCTACGGGAGAGGTGAAGATCACCAGCCGATAGACCTCAAATCACCACCTCCCGCATCACGCGGCGGCAATCCATCTCATATTCGAGATCGACCACGGGAGGCCGGGCAAAATGCCAGGTCAGGCCGGAGCGCAGCGCGCCGCGACGGACCAGCTCGTCGACCAGCGCGTGGTGGAAGTCGTGCACCGAATAAGCCTGCACGCCGGTCGTGTCCTTCCAGCCGAAGCCGAAGGCCCCCATCCGGTTCTCCATCTGCGACGTCGTGGTGAAGCGCACCTTCTCCCGCAGCCCTTCCGGGCTGAGATCGCGGTAGCGCACGGTGCGCTCGACATAGGTCCCGCTGCCCTCGCGTGCCTCGGCGCCGCCGGCGATCACGAAGCTCGGCGCTGTCGAGCGGGTTGGGCGCGTGAAGGAGAACGCGTAGAATGACGGCTCGGACGGCGGATCGATCTCGGGCAGACATTGCTGCGTGCCACCGGATTGGTGGTGCCGTCGAAGATGCCCCATTCCGACAGCGTCTTCACATAGTGCAGGTTGAACGCCCGAAAACCTTCCTCGCTGAAAGCCGCCGGCGAGCGCAATTCGCAGGCACAGAATGCCGTCAGCGGGCGCCCGGCCTGCTGGATGAACTTCGCCGCCAGCGCAAATCCTTCCGCAAGCGGCACCAGGCGGTCGAACCGAACGCGCTCGATCTCGTAGCCATCATCTGCGGCGGCACCCGCCGAGTACTGGAACACGGACGGAATGAAACGATAATTGCCGGCAGAGAACTCACGGATCATGACGGACTCCTATTCCAGTTGCATGCGAATGCCCTTGGCGCCGTTGAGCAGGCGTCTTAGGTGAAAGCCGGCCAGGGGATCGTCGGCGTGCATGCCGACCAGCGCAGCAAAGGCAGGCATGGCGGCGGCATCGCCGGCCTCCATCTTGGCAAACGCCTCCGAATATAGCGCCGTTTCCGGCGCTTCGAATTTGGCCTGCGGCAGCGGTTCGAACGCGCGCAGCGGCTCGCTGCGTCCGCGCAGCATCAGCTCGCCTATGGGGCGGCCTTGGAAGTTTTCGGCCGACTTGGCGACGCTGGCGCTGACGCAAATGCGCGTTCCCAGATGCTTGTTGGCAGCCTCCAGCCGCGCCGCGATATTGATCGTGTCGCCGTAGGCGGTGTAGTCGAAGAAGCGATTGCCGCCGAAATTGCCGACCAGCGCCGGGCCCGCATGCACGCCGATCCGGGTCGTCCCGAAATTCACGCCTCTCGCCCTCCAACGCGCCGAGAAACCCTCCGCCCAGGCGTCGAGATCATGGGCGCAGGCGACCGCACGCGTCGCATAATCCGGCTGGTCCCCGGCGCGTTGAAGAGCACCTGGATCGCATCGCCGATGATTTTCGTGACCGTTCCCTCATGCGCGAAGACGATCTCGGTCATGCCGCCGACATATTCATTGAGGAGCTCGCCGAGCATCTGGGGCGCCGCGCTCTCCACCAGCGACGTGAAGCCGGTGATGTCGGTGAAGATGGTCGCGACCTCGCGCCACTGCACCTCCATGCCGTCGCCGGCGACATCCGCCGCCAGGCGCCTGGCGATCTCCGGCGAGAAGAAGCGCGACAGCGAGGCGTGGGCGCGCTCGGCCTCCAGCTGGCGCCGCCGCACCTCGCGCAGCATCTCGACGTGGCGAATGGTTTTATCGATCGTGGCCTCCAGGTCGGCGAAATCGATCGGCTTGGTCAGGAAGTCGAATGCGCCGCGATTCATGGCGGTGCGGATGTTGCTCATGTCGCCATAGGCGGAGACGATAATGGTCGACTTCTTGTCCTCGGCCTCCTGGAGCTTCGCGAGCAGCGACAGTCCGTCCATCCTCGGCATGTTGATGTCGGAGACCACCATGTCGACATGCGGATTCTGCTCGAGCGATTGCAGCGCCTCGAGGCCGTCGCGCGCGAACATGATATCGATGCGCCCCTCCCGGATCTGCCTGCGGAATTTTTGCAGGATCAGCGCCTCGAGATCCGGCTCGTCATCGACGAAGAGGATGGTCGCAGTCATGCGGCTTGCTCGAGCCTCGTGTCGATCTCCTGCCGCAGCAGTGCAAAGTCGATCGGCTTGGTCAGGAGCCCGACGGCGCCGCGCTCGATCGCCTTGCGGCGCGTTTCGGCGTCGCCATAGGCAGTGATCATGATGACGGGAACGTCCGGATGCGCGGCACGTACCTTCGGCAGCATGTCGAGCCCGCTCATGCCGGGCATGTTGATGTCCGATAGAATCAGGATCAGCGAGGGATCGCGAACCTCGGCGGCGCGCTTGAGTGCATCGGGCGCAGAGGACGCAAATTCCATCTGGAAGCGTCCCGCGCGCAGCTCCCGCCGGAACTGCTGCCGGAACAGCGCCTCGACGTCGGGCTCGTCATCGACGACCAGGATGTAAACGTTCAAGTCTCGTCTCCAGTAGTTCCGCCTGCCGCCATCGTGCGCGGCAGCGTGATGATGAATTCGGTGAATACACCGGGCTCGGTGTTCACGTCGATCGTGCCGCCGTGCTGCTTCACGACGATGTCATGGCTCATGGAAAGGCCGAGCCCTGTACCCTCGCCGGCCGGCTTGGTGGTGAAGAAGGGATTGAACATCTTCTGCTTCACCTCGGGCGGAATCCCAGTGCCGTTGTCGCGGATCCGGATCTCGACCCTGTCGCCGAGGTTCTTCGTTGCCGCGCGCAAGGTCGGCTCGAACGCCTCGCCCGCGCTGTCCTTGCGCTTGGCAGTGGCATAGAAGCCGTTGGAGATCAGGTTGAGGAAGACGCGCGTGATCTCCTGCGGATAGATATCGACCATACCGGCGGCCGGATCGAGCTCGCGCTGGAGTGTGACGTTGAAGGCCGGCCTTTCGGCGCGCGCGCCGTGGTAGGCCAGATTGAGGCTCTCCTCCACGACTGCATTGATATCCACCGCGCGATGCTCGCCGGAGCCCTCGCGCGAATGCAGCAGCATGTTCCTGACGATGGAATCGGCGCGTTTGCCGTGCTGCACCACCTTCTCGAGATTGGCCCTGAGCATGCCGGTCAGCTCGTCGACCTCCTCCTTCGTCTTGCCATCGAGCGCGGTCGACTGCAGGGTCTCCTTGAGCTCGTCGATCAGCTCGGTCGACACCGCGGAGAAGTTGTTGACGAAATTGAGCGGGTTCTTGATCTCATGGGCGATGCCCGCCGTGAGCTGGCCGAGGGACGCGAGCTTCTCGGTCTGGATCAGGCGGTCCTGGGCAGCGCGCAGGTCGTCGAGCGACTGCGACAACTCTCTGGTACGTTCCTGGACCTCCTCGAACAATCGGACATTCTCGATCGCGATAAGGGCCTGGTCTGCGAAGGTCGTGGCGAGTTCGATCTGCTTCGCGCTGAACGGCCGCACCTCGTGTCGCGTCAGAACGAATACCCCGATAGGTGCCCCCTCTCGAAGCAGGGGCACACCCAGCATCGTACGCACGTTGGCGCGCCTTCGGGCGGACGAGGGCGCATATTCCGGGTCGGCCTGCACATCCGGGACATGAACCGTCTTGCCATCGAGCAGCGTGCGGCCGACCATACTTCCCCGTTCAGGTACAGAGGCGAATGTCCGAAGCTTGTTTTCCTGTTCCGCGTCGAGTCCGCAGCTTGCCGCCAAATAGAAAACGCCGTCGTTGGGCCGGAAAATCGTCCCCTCGTCCGCGTCACACAGGCGAGCTGCCGAGCCAACAAGCGTGTTCAGCACGGCTTGCAGGTCGAACGCCGAACGGCTGATGACTTTCAACACGTCGGCGGTCGCAGTCTGCTGCTGCAGGGACTCGCTCAATTCCGCTGTGCGCCGTTCGACCTTGTTTTCGAGGTCGGCATAAGATTCCTGCAAGCGCGCGCCCATCTCGTTGAACTGGTTGGCGAGACCTTCGAGCTCGTCGCCGGTTTTGATCGAGATGCGCTGGGAGAAGTCGCCGCCGCCGATCCGCTCTGCGCCGCTGCGCAGCGCCTGGATCGGCCCGACCATGCGGCGCGCGAGAAAGATCCCCGCAAGCACCGCGAAGATCGAAGCCGCCAGCAGCACGATCGCGAGCCGCTGCAACGAGGCATAAAGCGCGGCATAGGCCTCCTCGACAGGAAGCTCTACGAACATGGTCCAGCCCAGCGGCGCGATCGGGGCCGATGCGGTCAACACCTTCTGCCCCTGGATATTGCGCGCTTCGGGAAGCGCGTCGGAGGTGGGGCCACTGCCGGCCTGCGCGGCGCGCACTTGTGCGAGACCCGACATGTCGGTGTTGCGTAGGACCAGGCTGATATCGGGATGCGCGATCAGGCGCCCCTCGGGGCCAACCACATAGGCGTGTCCGCGCTCGCCGACCTTGATTTGCGACACGACGTCCCAGATCAGCTTGAGATTGACCTCCGCGATGCTGACGCCGGCATCTTTGCGCGCGCCGCCTAGCGCCAACGTCATGTAGGGCTCGGACTCCCGGCGGAAATAGACCGGCCCGTAATAGATCTTGTGTGCGAGTGCCTCGGTGAATTTCGGATCGTTCGACAGGTCGATCCCGCTGTCGATCGCATTCATCGCCAGCCGCGAGACCCGCAGCCGCTCCTTGCCGGTCGAATCAACCTGGGCGAGCTCGGTGACGGCAGGCACTTGGCGGAGCAGCCGCAGCGCGTCGAAGCGGCGCTGCTCGATCGAGCCCCCGACCAGGGCAGTTGCGTGGTCCAGCCGAGCTGGCTCTCGATCTCCTTGACGAACTGGCCGATCTTTGCCGCGGCTGCCTCGGCCTGCTCGTGCTGGACCCGGATCAGCGAGGCCTTGTGCTCACGATAATAGAAGAAGACCTCGAACAGGCCGTTGGCGAGCAGCGCGACGGCGACCACGGCCACGAACAGCGCGACATATTTGGTGAACAGCCGGATCCTGATCCCGCGGCCCGCCGCTTCGCCGGACGCGCCCTCCCCCGGCGCCGCGCTCGGCAGCGTCCTGGCTTGCGGGGTGTCGGGATGGAGGGAAAGGCTCATCCCTCGGAACCTAGCAAGAAGACCGGACCTTGTCTCTCGCAAGCGCGGGAACGGACTCTTTGCTGGAGCCGAGAACGAAAAAGGGCGGCAATGGAGGTTAACCCATTGCCGCCCTCTGGATTCGCTCGGATGGGCCTCAGGTCGGCCGCAGGGCCTTGTCGGAGCCGAGGTCGAGATCGGCCACCTGCTTGTTCCGCTCCGAATCGGCCGCCGCGCGATGGTCGGTCGCCAGCACCACATAGACCGCCGGCAGCACGAACAGCGTGAACAGCGTGCCGATCGACATGCCGGCGACGACGACCAGACCGATCGAGAAGCGGCTGGCCGCGCCCGCGCCGGTCGCGGTCAGGAGCGGGATCAGGCCCGTCACCATCGCTGCCGTGGTCATCAGGATCGGCCGCAGGCGGATGCGGGCCGACATCTCGATGGCCGAGCGGCGGTCGAGCCGCTCGTTGACCTGGAGCTCATTGGCGAACTCCACCATCAGGATGCCGTGCTTGGTGATCAGGCCGACCAGGGTGAGCAGACCGACCTGGGTGTAGATGTTCATCGTCGCCGCGCCGAAGAACAGCGGGATCAGCGCACCGACGATCGCCATCGGCACCGAGATCATGATCACCAGCGGGTCGCGCAAACTCTCGAACTGCGCCGCCAGCACCAGGAAGATGATGATCAGCGCGAAGCCGAAGGTGATGGCGAGTTGGTTGCCTTCCTGCACGTATTGCCTGCTATCGGCCAAATAGTCGTGGCTAAAACCTTGCGGCAGCTTCTTGGCCTCGCCTTCGAGGAAGTCGACCGCCGCACCAACGGTCACGCCGGGCATCGGCACGGCCGAGAACGTCGCCGAATTGAGCTGGTTATAGTGCGTCAGCGAATTCGGGTCGGTCTTGGTCTCGATCGACACCACCGTCGACAGCGGGAGCTGCTGACCGGTGTTGGTCGTCACATAGTAGCCGCCGAGCGATTCCGGCGACAGACGCTTGCCGCGCGGCACCTGCGGGATCACCTGGTAGGAGCGGCCCTCGAGGTTGAAGCGGTTGATGTAATTGCCGCCAAGCAGCACCGCGAGCGTAGAGCCGAGGTTCTGCATGTTGACGCCGAGGTCCTGCGCCTTGGTGCGGTCGATCGTGACTTTCACGTTCGGCTGGTTGTAGGCGAGGTCGCTGTCGGAGACGATGAACATGCCGCTCTTGCGCGCGGCGTCCTTCAGCTTCTCCATCTGCTCATAGACCGTCTGGAACCCGGCGGTGGAGTTGATCACCATCTGGATCGGAAGACCACCCGGTCCGCCCGGCAGCGGCGGCAGGTTGAAGGCGAAAGCCTGCACGCCCTCGATCTTGGAGAGCTCGGCCTGCACCAGCGGCTTGAGCTGGATCGACGAACGCTTGCGCTCGTCCCAGGGCTTCAAGAGCATGCCGGCGATGCCGCCCTGCGGGCCGTTGATGCCGTTCAGCACGAAACGCAGGTCGGTCTCGGGGAATTTCTGGAATTCCTTGTCGAGCTTCTCGCCATAGAAATCGACATAGTCGATGTTGGCGTATTTCGGCGCCTTGGTCACCGCGAACACGATGCCCTGGTCTTCCTCAGGCGCCAGCTCCTTCGAGGTGTGCATGTAAAGGAAGCCGACCAGGCCGAGGATCGTCACCGCGAACAGGCCGGTGATCGCCTTGTAGTCCAGCGAGCGATCGAGCTTGCGCCCGTACCACCGCGTGATCGCACCGAACACCCGGTTCACGAGCTTGGCGAAGCGGCCCTCTTCGGTGTTCTTCAGCAGCACCGAGCACATCATCGGCGACAGCGTCAGCGCGATTACGCCCGACACGATCACCGAGCCCGCGAGGGTGAACGCGAATTCGCGGAACAGCGAACCGGTGAGACCGCCAAGGAAGCCGATCGGAGCGTACACGGCGGCGAGCGTGATGGTCATCGAGATGACGGGGCCGACGATTTCGCGCGCGCCTTGTAGCGACGCCTGAACCGGCGTCTTGCCCTCCTCAAGGTGGCGGTGGATGTTCTCCACCACGACGATGGCGTCGTCAACCACGAGGCCGATCGCGAGCACCATCGCGAGCAGGGTCAGGAGGTTGAAGCTGAAGCCCAGCGCCAGCATCAGGGTGCAGACGCCGATCATCGACAGCGGGATGGTGACGACGGGAATGATGACCGAGCGGAGCGAGGCGAGGAACAGGAAGATGACCACGATCACGATGATCACGGCTTCGCCCAACGTCTTCTCCACCTCGTCGATCGAGGATTGGATGAACTTGGTCGAGTCGTAGGCGACCTTCATCTTCATCGACGGAGGCAGATTGCGTTCGAGCTCGGGGAACAGCGCGCGCACGCCCTTGACCAGCGTCAGCGGATTGCCCTGCGGCGTCGCCTGCACGCCGATGAAGATCGCGTGCTCGCCGTTGAAGGCAACGCTCGCGTCGGTGCTTTGGGCCGCAAGTTCGACGGTGGCGATGTCCTCCATCCGCACGAAGCCGCCGTCCTTGGCCTTGACGATCATCTTCTTGAACTGGTTGACGTCAGTCAGGCCCGTATTCGTCGAGACGTTCGAGACGATGAGATAGCCCTTGGCCTGGCCCGCCGCAGACTGGAAGTTGTTGGCAGTGATCGCGGCGGCGACGTCGGCCGGCGACACGTTGCGGCCGGCCATCTTCACGGGATCAAGCCACAGCCGCATCGCAAAGGTCTGACCGCCCAAAATGTCGGCCGAGGCCACGCCGTCGACGGTCGACAGCACCGGCTGCACCACGCGCGTCAGATAATCCGAAATCGCCGAGCCCGATAGCTCCTCGGACGAGAAGCCGAGATACATCACGGCCGTGGTCTGGCCCGTGGTCTTGGTGACGATCGGGTCGTTCGAATTCCTTCGGGATCAGGTATTTGACCGAGTTGGTCTTGGCCAGCACCTCGGTGAGCGCCTGGTTCGGATCGAAGTTCAGCTTGATGTAGACCTGGATCGTCGAGGTGCCGAGCACCGAGGACGAGGTGATGTAGTCGACGCCCTCGGCGGAAGCGACCGCCTGCTCGATCGGCGTCGTGATGAAGCCCTGGATCAGGTCCGCGGATGCGCCGGGATAGACGGTCGTGATGTTGATGACCGTGTTCGACAGCTTGGGATATTGCCGGATCGGCAGCACCATCGCCGCGCGCAAGCCGATCAGCAGGATCAGCAGGCTAACGACGACCGACAGGACCGGTCGCTTGATGAAAATGTCGGTAAAGGCCATCGCGGCGATCTCGATTTCTATGTCTCAAGAAGCGTGATCCGGCCGAGCCGGATCACGTGAATGTATTTGTCAGTAGCGCGGCGGCTGCGCCGGGATTGCCGGGGCCGGATCGGTCGAGATCGACACCGGCGCGCCCGATTGCAGCTTGAGCTGGCCCACGGCGACGACCTTGTCGCCCGGCTTCAGGCCCTTGACGATCTCGACGCGGCCTTCGACCCGATTGCCGGTCTGCACGAAGGTGCGCACCGCGGAGAGGCTGGTCTTGCCGTCCTCTTCCTTCTTCTCGGTGATCACGAACACCGAGTCGCCGTACAGCGTGTAGTCGACCGCCGTCTCCGGCACGGTGATCACGGCCGGCTTGTCCGGCAGCACCACCGTGGTGGTCACGAACATGCCCGGCTTCAGGATCCTCTCCGGATTGGCAATCGTCGCCTGCACGCGGATGTTGCGGGTGTCGGTCGAGATTTGCGGCTCGATCGTGGTGATCTTGCCCTCGAAGGTGCGCCCCGGATAGGCGTCGACCTTCAACCGCACGGCCTGTCCAACCTTGAGGCTGCCGGAATCCTTTTCCGTCACCGTGAAGTTGGCCCACAGCTCTGACAGATCGGTCAGCGACACGATGGCGGTGCCGGCCGTCAGATATTGGCCAACCTCGACCTTGCGCATGCCGAGATCGCCGGAAAACGGCGCGCGCACCAGCTTCTGCGAGATCAGCGCCTCGGTCTTGGCGATGCCCGCCTGCGCCTGGTCGTAGGCGGCCTGCGCCTGGTCGACGGTCGCCTGCGGCCCGAACTGACGCGAGGCCAGCTGCTTGGCGCGGTCGAGCGACAGCTGAGCGACAGTCGCCTGCGCCTTGTAGTTGGCGAGATCGCCCTGCTCGGGCGTGTCGAACAGCTGCACCAGCGGCGTGCCGGCCTCGACACGCGTACCCGGCTCGAACTTGATCTCGGTGACGCGACCGTTGACGTCGGCGGAGACGTCGACCTGGTGCACGGCGGCAAGGCCGCCGACCGCGGTGAGCAGGTTCGGCACCACCTCCGACTTCGCCTCGGCGGCGCTGACGGCGACCGGCGGCGGCTTGTTGTTGGCGAAGAACTGCTTGATCATCTGGCCGCGGAAATAATTGAACCAGACGAGACCACCGACGAGCACGGCCAGAAGCATGCCGACGATGATGAACCAACGCACCGGCCTGACCGGACGCTTCGGCGCTTTGTCGATCGGTTCGCCCGAAATCTTGTGTTCGGCTACGATGTTCATGTCATGCACTTTCTGCAATTGCCGTCTTGCCGGCACCGGCCGCCTGATTGCGGCCCAGATGCGAAGCAATTGCGGCGTCGTTAAGTCCGATACCCCTCAGGAGAAATTCACAGAGCTGCCGCTCCAGATCGTTTGCCTTGCCGTAAACGAGACAGGGCGCGGCCGGCAGCCTGGTCAGCGCCGCGGTCATCACCGAATGATGCGAGAACCAGAACAGGTTGAGCGGATCGCCAGTGCACGGCCGCGCGTCCCCGGCCGCAATCGCGCGCTCGAGCGACGTGACGAAGACAGCCCCGATCAGCGTCTCGATCTTGGCATATAGCAAACGGGCGAATTCGCCATCATCCAAATGGCTCGTGGCCATCAGCCGTAGGCGCTGCGCCTCTTCCTGGTCGGGCCCGTCCGCGATCGCGAGGAAATGCTGGACCATGCCGCGGATCAGCTCGACCAGGGTAGCCGTCGACGGCTCCCGTTCGAGCAGATCCATCAGGGCCGGATCGGCCTCGCATTCGTCGCTCAGGATCTCGGCGTAGAGCGCCGCCTTGGACGGGAAATGCTTGAACAGCAGCGCCTCGGAAATGGCAGCGGCGGCCGCCACGCTCTTGGTCGTGGTGCCGTTATAGCCGTGTCGGGCAAAGCAGCGTTTCGCGGCACCGAGGATCAACTGACGCCTCAGGTCGCTCGTCATACGCAATGAGCTCATGCTAGTGAGTAAGCACTCACCCACGCAGAAGTCAAGCAATATGTTGCATCGCAACCTCTGGATTCAGTAGAAACTGGCTAGAGTACACGGCGCACGAGCAGGATGGGGGGGCCGGGCAAGGCTGGCCCTAGATCGGCTGGAAGCCCAGGTCGCCACGGATCCGGTTGACGATGTAGGTCCCATCCCGGGTCGGCAAGATCCGCTCGACGCTGGCGCTGTCGATCTTCACATTGGCAAAGCGGGGGCCCCCGGGGACGTCGTGGACGGCCTTTGCGAGGGCCTCGACCTCGGCCATGGTCGTGACGGCCCGGCTGTCCTCGATGCCGCAGGCCCTGGCGATGCCGACGAGGTCGGCGGCCGCGGAGGTGTGGCTGGTCTGACCGCCGGTCTCGCCATAGGCCTCGTTGTCGAGCACGACGATGGAGAGATTGGCCGGCTTTTGCAGGCCGATGGTGGCGAGGCTGCCCATCCCCATCAGCATCTCGCCATCGCCGGTGATGACCAGCACCGGCAGCTTTGGCTGCGCCAGTGCGAGCCCGAGCCCGATCATCGCAGCGCCACCCATGCCGCCCCAGAGATAGAAGTTGCGCGCGTGGTCGCCGGCCGCGCACATGTCGTTGGTGGAGGCACCTAAGCCGCCGATCGCAACGACGTCCTTGCGGTCCGCGAGCAGCGTGGACACCACCTGGCGGCGGTCGAGGAGATTGGCCTTGCTCATTTGGTGAAAACCTTGGCGCCGATCAGGCGCTGCGACAACAGGACGGCGGTGGGGGTGAGCGCGTTGTAGGCCTGCGCTGCAGCCGCCTCCAACACAGCCGGCACCTCGGCCGCGTTCGAGGCGCGCAGCACCTTGACGCCGGAGAGCTCGAACACGCCCTGCGTGGTCGATCCCATCGGCACCTGCCACGGATTGAACTCGCCCCACTCGCCGCGCATGGTGACGAGCGTGAGGAAGGGAAAGCGCAGGATCGGGATCAGCGACAGCATGTTGATGCAATTGCCGACGCCGCTCGACTGCATCAGCAACACGCCGCGCTGTCCGCCCGCCCAAGCGCCAGCGAGAAGTGCCACGCCCTCCTCCTCCGTCGTCAGCGCAATGCCGCGCATCGTGGAGGAGGCCAGCACGCGCTGGATCAGCTTCGAGTGACCGGCATCGGGCACGTACGGCACCTGCCGGACGTCGAAGCGCTGCAAGGTCGCGAAAATATCGTCGGGCCAATTCGGGGCCGTATCGGGAACGTCAGCGCGCGCGTGCATTTTCCTGTCCGGTCGGCTAGCAAAGACGGCGCGACTGTAGACGCATGCGTGCGTCGATCAGAACAACAAAAACGGCATATCGGCTTTAACCGGCGAGTATAACGGGATGAACGCAGATGCGAAGGAGCTGGCGGCAAGCTTCGATCTCGAGAAGCTGACGCCTGAGTTCTATGACAACCCCTATCCGACCTATCGTGCACTGCGGGAGAACGAGCCGGTCAAGCGCCTGCCGAACGGCACCGTGTTCCTGACCCGCTATGACGATCTCGTCACCACCTACAAGAACACCAAATCGTTCAGCTCGGACAAGAAGCGCGAGTTCGCGCCGAAATACGGCGACAGCCTGCTCTACGAGCACCACACCACGAGCCTCGTCTTCAACGATCCGCCCTCCCACACCCGCGTGCGCCGCCTGATCATGGGCGCGCTGTCGCCGCGCGCCATCGCCGGAATGGAGGGCGACCTCATCAAGCTGGTCGACGGGCTGCTCGACGCCATCGCTGCCAAAGGGGCTTGCGAGCTGATCGAGGACTTTGCCGCCTCCATTCCGATCGAGGTGATCGGCAATCTGCTCGACGTGCCTCACGAGGAACGCGCGCCGCTGCGCGACTGGTCGCTGGCGATCCTGGGCGCGCTTGAACCGGTGGTGACGCCCGAAGCGGCTGCGCGCGGCAACAAGGCGGTACAGGACTTCCTCGCCTATCTCGAGACGCTGGTCGCGCGCCGGCGCCAAAAGCCCGGCAATCCCGAGCGCGAACGTGCTGACGCGCCTGATCCAAGGAGAAGGGAGCGGCGAGGAGAACGGCGAGCGGCTGACCGAGAAGGAGCTGCTGCACAATTGCATCTTCCTGCTCAATGCCGGTCACGAGACCACCACCAACCTGATCGGCAACGGCCTCGTCGCGCTGCATCGGAACCCGGATCAGAAGCAGCGCCTGATCGACAACCCCGACATGATCAAGACCGCCGTGGAGGAGATGCTGCGCTACGAGAGCTCCAATCAGCTCGGCAACCGCATGACAACCGAACGGGTCGAGCTCGGCGGCGTCGTGCTCGCGGCCGGCACGTCGGTGACGCTGTGTATTGGGGCGGCCAACCGCGACCCCGCGCAGTTTCCGGACCCCGAACGCTTCGACATCGCGCGCACGCCGAACCGGCACCTCGCCTTCGCCACCGGCGCGCATCAATGCGCCGGCATGGCGCTGGCGCGGCTGGAAGGCGCGATCGCGATCTCGCGCTTCCTGGCGCGATTCCCGAATTATGCCGTGAGCGGGCAGCCGGTGCGGGGCGGACGGGTCCGGTTTCGCGGCTTTTTGAGCGTGCCCTGCACGATCGGGTGAGTCCTCCAAACAAAAATGACGAAAACAACCCCATGCACAGTAGAGCCTGGGTCGGCGAACCATGCCCTGATGCTCCGCAGAACTACCTGACATTTCAGGAAAATCAGGCAGCGGCACGCAATCGGCCGCACGAAGGCTTCCAAGGCGGCAGTCCGATCCCCAGATCAAGCTGAAGGCCGCCGGTGCAGTCGGTTGACGCCCCCGCGCGCAGCAATGGAGTGACGGCAGATGAGCGCGTCGGTCATTGATTTCATCGCAACGGAAGCACGCTTTGGGGCCCGTAATTACGAGCCGATCGGGGTCGTCCTGTCGCGCGGCGAGGGTGTCTGGGTCTGGGATACCGAAGGCAACCGTTATCTCGATTGCCTGTCGGCCTATTCGGCTGTCAGCCAGGGCCACTGCCACCCCAAGATCCTGGCGGCGATGGTCGAACAGGCACACAGGCTGACGCTCACCTCGCGCGCCTTCCACAACGACCAGCTCGCCTTGTTCTACGAGGAGATCGCGGCGCTCACCGGCTCCCACAAGGTGCTGCCGATGAACAGCGGCGCCGAGGCGGTCGAAAGCGCGATCAAGTCGGTCCGCAAATGGGGCTATGAGGTGAAGGGCGTGCCGGACGGCCAGGCCGAAATCATCGTCTGTGCCAACAATTTCCACGGACGCACGCTGGGCATCGTCGGCTTTTCAACCGACCCCGAGACGCGCACACACTTCGGTCCGTTCGCGCCTGGCTTCAGGATCATCCCGTTCGGCGACGCCGCGGCGCTGGAAGGGGCCATCACGCCAAACACCGTCGCCTTCCTGGTCGAGCCGATCCAGGGCGAAGCCGGTGTCGTCATTCCTCCAGCCGGCTATTTCACTGAGGTGCGGGAGCTCTGCACCGCCAATAACGTGATGCTGGTGCTCGACGAGATCCAGACCGGGCTCGGCCGCACCGGCAAGCTGCTCGCCGAAGAGCACGAGGGAATCGAGGCGGACGTGACGCTGCTCGGCAAGGCCTTGTCCGGCGGCTTCTATCCGGTGTCGGCCGTGCTCTCGAACAACGACGTGCTCGGCACATTGAGACCCGGGCAGCATGGCTCGACCTTTGGTGGCAACCCGCTTGCCTGCGCGGTGGCGCGCGCGGCGATCCGCGTGCTGGTCGAGGAAGGCATGATCGACAACGCGGCCAGGCAGGGCGCGCGCTTTCTGGAAGGCTTGAAGGACATTCGTGCCAACACAATCCGCGAGGTGCGCGGACGCGGCTTGATGCTGGCGGTCGAGCTGCATCCCGAGGCCGGCCGCGCACGCCGCTACTGCGAGGCGCTTCAGGCCAAGGGCATCCTTGCCAAGGATACCCACGAGCAGACGATCCGCATCGCCCCGCCGCTGGTGATCACCAGCGACCAGGTCGACTGGGCGCTGGAGCGGCTCGCCACCACCCTGACGCAGGATTTCTCTTGAGGCTGCCTGCGTCGGAAGATCGCAATGCCTGAAGCGGCCAACAACGAACAATTCCGCCAGCTGCGCGTTGAAACGTCGTGGGCGATTACGAGCTGGGAGCTACAATCATGCTTCCGCGTGGCGTTTGCCTTTCGGCTGTTTTAGTTGGTGTCTCGATCTTGTCGGCGAGCCTCAGTGCGTTCGCCCAAGGACCCGGCCAGGGACACGGAAGGGGCGGACCACCCGGTGCAGGCGCAGCGCCGGCAGCTCGGCCGGCAGCACCACCGGCCATGGCCCGTCCGGCGGCGCCGCCAGCCATGGCGCGTCCCGCCGCGCCGGCATTCCATCCCCCGGCCATGTCGCAACGACCGGCCATGCCGCAACATTCGGCGCCGCATATCGCCTCACCGCCATCGCGCCCGACCCCGCATTTCGCTGCACCGCCGTCCCGCCCGACACCACATTTCGCTGCACCTCCGTCGCGGGCGGCCCCGCACGTGGCGGCTCCGCGGCCTGAAATTCATCGGGCGCCGGCAGCAATGCAGCGTCCGGCCATGGCACCCCAGCGGACGCCGCATATCGCAGCCCCCTCACGCCCCAGCGCGCCGCCGGCCGCGAGCGAGCGGCTGTCGCGGCGGGATCAGATTGAACAGCGCGGGCAGCAGCGCCAGCAGCAGATCCAGCAGCGCCAGCAGATGGTGCAGCAGCGGCAGCGCGAGATGCTGTCGCGCCAGAGCACAGAACGGCAGAGCCGCATCGATCGCATGCAGCAGCGCGTCCAGCAACTGCAGTCGCAGAAGCCGGAAGGCCTGCGGGCGCAACGCGCGCAGGAGCGGACGCTGCAGACGCAGAACCGGCTGCTGCAGCGCGAACAGCGCTTGCAGCAAAGTGATCAGGCGCGCCTGCAGCGGTTGGGACCTGAGCCGACGACAGTTGGGCGAGCCGCCACGGCCGCCGCTGTGCAGGCCGCCGAGCGCGGGCGGTTTGCGGAGCGCTTCCGTGAGCAGGCCGCTCCGCAGACCCAAGCCGCCCTCCTCACTCGCCAGAGCGGCTGGGCTCCCCGGCAGGCCTGGCGTCACCGTCATCCCGCGGTGTTCGTGGCGTGGCTTGGGCCGGTGTTTTGGCCATACGCTTACTCCGACATTTTTGACTACACGTTCTGGTCCTATGCTTATGAGCCCGGCTATTGGGCGTACGCGTATGACGACTTCGTCGACACCGTGTTCTGGGGCGGTGACGGCCCCTATTCCGCCTTTGCCAGCACCAACCCGTATGACTATCCGCAAGCCGGCGGCGGCGGCCGCGCGCGTCCGCGCGCCAGCGTGAGCCCGCAGACGCTACAGCAATTGTGCGGCACGCCGGACAAGGGCGTCACCGCTTGGCCGCTTGCCGATATCGCGAAAGCAGTGCAGCCCACGCCGGAGCAACGCGCGCTGCTCGACGAGTTGAAGACTGCGGCGGCCGACGCTGCCGGTGTGTTCAAGGATTCCTGCGCGGAGACTTATGCCCTGACGCCGCCCGGCCGCTTGCGCGCGATGATGAACCGCATCAGCGCGACGCTGGAAGCCGTCAAGATCGTGCGACCGGCCCTGGAGAAGTTCTACAACTCGCTCAGTGACGAACAGCAGGCCCGCTTCAACGCGCTCGGCCCCAATGTCGGCGACCGCTCGTCACAGCAGCAGCAAGCCAGTGCCGAGGGCTGCGGTGATCCCAAGTCCAGCCTGACCCAGTTGCCGATCCAGAGGATCGAGGCCGTGCTTCACCCCGCAGGCAAGCAGAAGGACGCGCTCGACCGCCTCGGCGAAGCGACGGCGAAGGGCGTTCAGGACTTGCAGGCGGCCTGCCCGAACGATGTGCCGCTGACGCCGGTCGGACGGCTGGAGGCGATGCAGCGCCGGCTCGAGGCCATGCTGACGGCCGCCAAGCTGGTCGAACCTGCGCTGGACGAGTTCTACGCCACGCTGAGCAGCGAGCAGAAGGCGCGCTTCAACACGCTACAACAGGTCGCAAGCCCGTGAGGTCAGCGCGCGCGTGACCTAGAGCACTATCGGTTCTGATTGAATCAGAACCGACGCTCTAGATTTTTGTTTTGACGCGTTTTCTTCACGCGAACCGGTATCCACTTCGCTCGAAAACGCTTTACACCACCGTCTTATGCCGCGCGATGCAGGTGCGCAGTACCTCGTCCATCGGCTTGGCCCACCAGTCATTGGAGAAGATTTCGATCTCCGAATAGCCGGCAAAGCCCTGCGCTTCGACCGCTTGACGCACCGATTTGATGTCGATGACGCCGTCGCCCATCATGCCGCGGTCGTTGAGGATGTCCTTGGTCGGCACCATCCAATCGCAGACGTGGAAGGCGAGCAGGCGATCTTGGCCGGCGCGCGCGATCTGCCCCATCAGCTCCGGGTCCCACCAGATGTGATAGACGTCGAGCGCGACGCCGAGCATGCCGCTGCGGCCGGGGTCGAGCCGGTCGCAGATGTCGAGCGCCTGCTTCGTGGTGTTCACGCAGGCGCGGTCGGCTGCATAGGCCGGATGCAACGGCTCGATCGCCAGCGGCAGGTCTGCCTGTCTGGCGTAGTCGAGCATCTCGGTGAGCGCTTCCTCGACCTGCCCCCGCGCTGCAGCGATGTCCTTCGACGCCTCGCTGCCCGGCCGCGAATATTGCGGCAGGCCGCCGACGACAAGCACGATGCAGGGCGCGCCGAGCGCCTTGGCCTCGTCCACACAGCGCCGGTTGTCGTCGCGCACTTCGCTCCGGCGCGACGCATCCGAAGTGAACATACCGCCGCGGCAATAGCCCGACAGATCAAGGCCGGCATCGCGCACCGCGCGTGCGGCACGGTCGAGACCGACGGCGGCGACCTGGTCGCGCCAGGGATCGATGGCGCGAATGCCGTGACGCGCACAGGCCTCGATGATCTCGACGAGGTCACCCTGCTTGCGGACCGTCGCCGTGTTCAGCGACAGCCAGCGGTGGTCGGACGAGAAATCACGCATCAGGATTCGATCCCGTGGGTGGCGAGGACGGTCTTCATCCGCTGCGTCGCGAGTTCAGGGTTGGCGAGCAGGCCGGCCTTGTCGGCCAGACGGAACAACTCGGCCAAGTGCAGCGTGGAGCGCGTACTCTCCTGGCCGCCGACCATGGTGAAGTGGTCCTGGTGGCCGTTGAGATACGCCATGAACACCACGCCGGTCTTATAGAACCGCGTCGGCGCCTTGAAGATGTGGCGCGACAGCGGCACCGTCGGTCCAAGCACGTCGTGGAAGCCGGCGTCGTCGCCGGCCGCCAGCCGCGACAGCGCGTAGGAGGCTGCCGGCGCGATCGCATCGAAGATGCCGAGCAGCGCATGGGAAAAGCCTTGGCTATCGCCGGCGATCAGCTCCGCATAGTTGAAATCGTCGCCGGTGTACATCTTGATGCGCTTGTCGAGCCGGCGGCGCATGTCGATCTCACGCTGCTTGTCGAGCAGCGAGACCTTGACGCCGTCAACCTTGGCGGCGTTGCCGTTGATGATGGCAACCGCGGTATCCATCGCCTTGTCGAGATCCCCGGTGCCCCAATATCCCGTCAGCGCCGGATCGAACATGTCGCCGAGCCAGTGGATGATCACGGGCTCGCGGACCTGCGACAGCACACGGTCGTAGACTTTTGCGTAATCGTCGGCGTTGCGGCCGAGTTTGGCGAGCGCCCGCGACGCCATCAGGATGATGCGGCCGCCGATCTTCTCGACCGCCGAGATCTGCTCCTCATAGGCGCGGATCACGTCGTCGATGGTCTTGGCATCCTCGACCGCGAGATGGTCCGTGCCGGCTCCCGAGAACACCAGCGCGTTGCGGCGCTTGGCGGCACCGACCGAGCGCGTGATCAGCTCCAGCGAGGTCGGCCAGTCCAGCCCCATGCCGCGCTGCGCGGTATCCATCGCTTCGGCGACGCCAAGGCCGAGGTCCCAGACGTGCTCGCGGAAGGCGATGGTCTTGTCCCAGTCGACAGCGACCGAAAGCCAGGGATCATTGTCCGCGAAGGGATCGGCCACCGTATGCACGGCCGAGAAGGCGATGCGGTTCAGCGGCCCTTCGAGCTTCGCCGGAAAGGTGCGTGAAGCCGCGAGCCGGTAGGTCTCGATCGAGCGATCGGCCTTCGGCAGTTTTAGCGACAATGACGACATTGAAGGGACAGGCTTGGGCTGTACGGGCTTGTTCATGACTTCGAACCTCTCCTCGTCATTGCGAGCGAAGCGAAGCAATCCAGGATGCCTCCGCGGCAACAGTCTGGATTGCTTCGTCGCCAGCGCAAAATTGCTTCGCAATTTTGTCGCGGGCTCCTCGCAATGACGGCTTAGTAGACATCGGGGCTTATCCAATAGACGTCAGGCCTTGATCGGGGCGACGTCGATCCAGCGCCGCTCCTTCCAGCTCTTCAGCGCGCATTCGGCGAGCTGCACGCCCTTGGCGCCTTCGAGCAGCGTGAACTTGTAGGGCGCATCCTCATAGACGTGCCGGATGAACATCTCCCACTGCTCCTTGAAACCGTTGTCGTAGGAGACGTTGTCGGGCATCTTCTGCCAGTCGCCGTAAAAATCGTGCAGCCGCTTCTCGTCGGGATTCCACACCGGACGGGGCGTCGCCTGCCGCGCCTGGATCATGCAGTCGGAGAGCCCTGCGACCGCCGAGCCCAGCGTGCCGTCGACCTGGAAGGTGACGAGGTCGTCGCGATAGACCCGCGTTACCCAGGACATGTTGATGTGAGCGATGACACCGCCCTTGAGCTGGAACGTCGCGTAAGCCGAGTCGTCCGCGGTCGCCTTGTACTTCTTGCCCTGCTCGTCGTAGCGCTCGGGGATGTCGGTGTTGCCGATGCAGCTCACGCTCTCGACTTCTCCGAACAGGTTGTCGAGCACGTAGCGCCAGTGGCAGACCATGTCCAAAATGATGCCGCCGCCGTCCTCGTCGCGGTAGTTCCAGGACGGCCGCTGCGCCTCCTGCCAGCCGCCTTCGAACACCCAATAGCCGAACTCGCCGCGCACCGAGAGGATGCGGCCGAAGAAGCCGGAGTCGCGCAGGAAGGCGATCTTCTTCAGGCCGGGCAGGAACAGCTTGTCCTGCACCGTGCCGTGCTTGACGCTCTTGGCATTGGCGAGCTTCACGACCTCGACAGCCTCCTCGAAATTCGTCGCGATCGGCTTCTCGCAATAGACGTGCTTGCCGGCATTGATGGCCTGGGTCAGGAGGCCGGGGCGGGCCTGCGTGGTCGCGGCATCGAAGAACATGGTGTCGTTCTTGTCGGCAAGCGCGGCATCCAGATCAGTGGTCCAGCGCGTGATGTTGTAGCGCTTGGCGAGGGCCTCGATCTTCTCGGCGCTGCGCCCGACCAGGATGGGATCTGGCATCACGCGGTCGCCGTTCTTCAGGCGGACGCCGCCCTGGTCGCGGATCGCGACGATCGAGCGGATCAGATGCTGGTTGAGCCCCATGCGGCCGGTGATGCCGTTCATGATGAGGCCGAGGCGCTGGGTGGTCATGGCAATTGCTCCTGAAGTGATTTTGGCTGTTCGAGCGGGCGGAGCGCCGACCAATCCGGATGGACCGAGGTGGCGAAGCCCGCAGCATGAAGCGATTCCGTCAAGAGATCGCCGTCGTGGATGGAGAGGCGAATACCTTGCCCGGCATCGGCATAGAGATCGGGATGCGCGGCCGCGAAGGCCGCCGCTTCGGCAGCCGGCGTCTCGCCAAAACCGTCGACATAGTGATGGCCGTTGCGCTCCGCGTGGGTGACGCCAACCAGGGCACCGAGCGCGAGGTCCTGCTGCACGGCAAGCCCGGCCTGACAGGTCAAATCCTCGCCGGTCACGAAGAAGGTCTCGCCTTCCGCGCTCCATTTCGCCGCGCGCGTGGCATTGACGATGGACTTGTAGAGGCCCTTGCAGGATTTCGATGAGATGCCGCGATAGCCGAGCGCCCGCGCTGCCGGGAAGGCGTCATAGGAATCATCCGCTTCGTCGATGATGAAGCCACGTGTGGCCAGCGAGCCCAGCGGCGACTGCCTTGTGATGTCGCGCGGCATCGGCTGCTCGACATAGAGCAGGCGCGTGGCGATCGGCCGCAACGCTGCATCATGATCGAGCCGAGCCATCAGCGCCTGCAACGCGGCGAGATCGGCGTATTGCTCGTTGGCGTCGAGCGTCACCTTGTAATCCTGTCCCAGCCTATCGAGCTCCTTGCCGATCTGCGCCAGCCGCGCCGCATCGGCCGCGGGATTGCCCGACAGCTTGAGCTTGAAATAGCGAGCACCGGCGTTCTCGCGTGGATCGGCAACACCGCCCTCGCCTTCCACCGCATCATCGAGGCCGACGGTGTGCCTGATGGCAACACGCTCCAGCCGCGTCCGGCCGGAGAGAACGTCCTGATGTCCCTTTCGCTCAGGTCAGGCGAAAGCCGCGCATCGATGCCGGCAATGTTGCCGGCCATCCCATCGAAAAAGCTGGTCTCGGCGGCGCGGAGCAGCGCATCGAGGATCGCCTTGTCGATCTCGGCTGGACCGTAAGCCGCTGCAAGCGCCGGAATGTTCTTCTTCGCACAGGTCGCAACCTGGGCGCCGATGCACGCGGCATGCAGATCGAACGCCGTCAGATATCCAGTCCGCGCCAGGTAAAGACCGCGTGCGATCTGGAGCGAGCGGCGTAGGCCGTCGACCGTCTGCGCCGGCGACAGCTCCGGCCGCTTGTCGAACCACTTTCGGCACCAGCAGCTCGGCACTGGCGCCGACCGCAACGCCCCTGCCCTCGACCTCGATCTCGACGCGCACGAACAGCTGGGGCGTCACGTTGATGGTAATCGCGCCAAAGCGGAACGGCCGCGCGAAATGTACGGGACGTTCGAAGAAGGCGATGTCTCGCAGCTTCAGGCGCGGCGCCATGGTGCTACTTGGCTCCGGAGGTGTGGCCGCAGGCGCGGTGCACCTCTCCCGCTTGCGGGAGAGGTCGGCGCGCAGCGTCGGGTGAGGGTTCTCTCCTCTTTGGGGTTTCCCACTGCGGAGACACCCTCTCCCCAACCCTTCCCCGCAGGCGGGGGAGGGAGCGCACCGTCGCCGCGGTTACAGCCCGAACTCAATCGCATTGCCCTTAGTCCAATGCACCTTGCGAGAAGAAATGCTTGCGGATGCGCTGCACGAGCTCGGTGAAGACAGGGTCAGCCATCACGTCGAGCGAGCGCGGGCGCGGCAGCGGCACGTCGTAGATCGCGGCGACCGCACCGGGGCGCTCGGTCATGACCAGCACGCGGTCGGCGAGGAACACGGCCTCCGGAATCGAATGCGTGATCAGCAGCACCGTCTTCTTCGTCTCGCGCTGGATCCGCATCAGCTCGACGTTCATGCGTTCGCGCGTCAGCGCATCGAGTGCGCCGAACGGCTCATCCATCAGCATGATCTTGGGATCGTGCACCAGCGCGCGGCAGATCGAGGCGCGCTGCTGCATGCCGCCGGAGAGCTGCCAAGGCAGCTTCTTCTCGAAGCCTTCGAGCCCGACCAGCTTCAGCAGCGACTTGGCGCGATCGAGATATTGCTGCCGCGGCAGCCGCTTCATGTCGATCGGCAGCATCACGTTGTTGAGGATGTTGCGCCAGGGCAGCAGCAACGCGTTCTGGAACACGATGCCGACATTGCCATGCGGCTTCGTCACCTTCTCGCCCTCGACCAGGACCTCGCCCGTGGTCGGCGGCAGCAATCCCGAGATCAGCTTGAGCAGCGTGGACTTGCCGCAGCCGCTTGGGCCGACCACGACGAAGAACTCGCCGTCATTGATGTGGAAGTCGAGCGGCCGCAGCGACGGCACATCGCCGTCGCGCGTCCGGTAGGTCTTGGACACGCCGGACAGTTTGATGCCCGACGCATCGCCGGCAGCCCGGTCGCTCACCAGTCTCAGATGCGCGGCCGGCTGGACGGTTTCGCTCATTACTGTCGCAGATTTCACGAGCCACTCTTCGGCAGATAGTCGTTGGTGTAGAACGCCTTCGGGTTCTCCTTGGCCTTGGCGTCGAGGCCGCCATATTCGACCAGCAGATTGACGGTCTCGGTCATGTTCTGATCGGTGACCTGGAACGGCCGCTTGCTCTTGGTCTCCGCGGCCCGGTAGAGCGGGATGGTCAGCTCAAAACCCTGGGTCAGCGTATCGATCTTGCCGCCCTTCGGGTTGGCATCGAGGATCGACTGCGCCGCGGCCTTCGGCTCCTTCTCGGCCGCTTCGACCGCCTTGGTCGTCGCCGACATGAAGCGGCGGACCAGATCGGCATTGGCCTTCACATAGTCGGTGTTGGCGATGATGCCTGACGAAACCATGTTGATGCCGTAGTCGGCGAACTTGATCGGATAGACGTCCTTGCCGGTGGCGTCCTTGATCTTCATCGACTGGTCCATGACGTAGCCGAGCAGGAGATCAGCCTGGCCATTGATGACGGCGTTGAGCTTGGTCTGGCCGTCTCCGGCGACTGTTTTGAAGTCGCTCTCCTTCAAGCCGGTCTTCTTCAGGAACAGCGGCCAGATCTGGGTCATGGAATTGGCTGGCGTGATCGCTACCGTCTTGCCCTTGATGTCCTCGGGCTTCTTGATGTTCTTGTCGATGAAGCCCATGGCGGACATCGGGCTGGTCTGGAGCAGCACGCCGGTCGCAACCACAGGCGCGCCCTTGATCGCGGCACGCATCATGGTGGGAACGTCGACATAGCCGAAATCCGCAGTCTTAGCGGCGACGGCCTGCGTGGTCGCAGCCGAGCCGCGGCCTTCCTGGATCTCGAGGTCGATGCCCTCGGCTGCGTAAATGCCCTTGGCCTTGCCGTAATAGAACGGCGCGTGCTCGCCATAGACGTACCAGTTCAGCATCAGCACGACCTTGTCGGCCGCCTGCGCCGGCATCGCCGCAAACACCATCAGCGCCGCCGAGACGACTCCTATCCACCGCTTCATTGCCACTCTCCCTTGCCCTTATTGCGTCGACCGTTGGCGGCCGCTCGTTGCTTCACTTCAGAACCTGAAAATACTTAAGAGGCGAAAATCACGTCTTCGCGCTGGCTGACATGCCAGGGGATGATCAGCTTCTCGATGCGGTCCACGACCCAGAACAGGACCACGCCGAGCAGCGCCAGGATCACGAGGGCCGCGAACATCGTCGGCAGATCGAAGGTGCCGATCGAGCGCTGCATGACATAGCCGATGCCGGAATTGGAGCCGACGAACTCGCCGACGACGGCGCCGACCACGGCAAGGGTCACCGAGACTTTGAGACCGGAGAAGATCGCGGGCAGCGCATGCGGCAGGTTCACCGCTCGGAACACCTGGAAGCGGCTGCCCTGCATGGCGCGGGCGAGATCGACCATATCAGGATCGACCGACTTGAAGCCCTGCACGGCAGACACCACCACCGGGAAGAAGCCGAGCAGGAAGGCCGAGATCACTTTCGGGATGATGCCGAAGCCGAACCACACCACGAACAGCGGTGCGATCGCGATCTTCGGCACGGACTGCGAGAACACCAACAGCGGATAGACATAGCTCTCCACCGTCTTCGACCCCGCGATCAGCATCGCGACGGGAATGCCGAACAACGCCGACAGCAGGAAGCCGCACACGGTCGCATAAGTGGTCGGCCACGACTGGCGCAGCAGTTCCGGCCATTCAGTGCGCAGCACGGCGACGACATCGGCCGGCGACGGAATCTGGTAGGCGGGAAATCTTGAACAGCCGGATCGCGAGATCCCAGGCAACCACGATGAAGACCAGGAACAAAAACGGCCGAACCCAGGCCGCATTCAGCATCTTGGACACCGCACTCTGCGGCTTCAACTCAGCCACGTCTCACTCCCGGCATTCTTCTTCGTTGCGGAGAGAAATTAACCCGTTGGATAAATACTGTCCAGCCCTTTCCCTGTGACGTTTTGCGGCGGGTTCCGGGCGTTTGGGATCATGCAGCTCGCCAAACCAACAGTGTCGTCCCGGCCTAGTGCGCAATTGCGCACGGGGGCCGGGACCCATAGCCACAGGGGGAAATTTGGCGAAAGCTGGTCCTTCGGGATTGGCACTAAACACAGCCGAGAGTTCACGCGGTATGGGTCCCGGCCTTCGCCGGGACGACGATGAGGAGGCACATTCGCGCCGCACTCTCGGTGTCATTCCCGGGAAAGCGGGGAATCCAGTACGCCGCGGCTTATCGATTCAATCTCAACCGCCTCTGGAATACTGGATTGCCCGCCCCAGTGCGCAACAGCGCACAAGGCGGGCAATGACGGCGGAGATTGAGGAAACAGCGGGCGCGACGTCGACCAGCGCGCGAACCGCAGCGCTAAATCGTCTGCACCACGCTCGCGCGCGACTTCGGCGCCTTGGCGAGCTCGAACAGCGCGGCGGACTGCCCCGTCAGGGCGGCGAGCACGAGGCCGACCATGTGCGCGAGGCGCTCGTCCTTGGCGTCCTTGGCGAGCAGATCGCGGCCGAAGATCACGCTGAGCGTCGCCGAGTTGGAGAGGTAGAAGAAGCAGAGCCCCGCGATCGAGATGTAGAGCTGCACCGGATCGACCGCGACCTGGAAGTCGCCGCTGTCGACGCCGCGGCGCACCACGGTGCGGATCATCTCGACGAAGGGCGAGTGCATCGACTTGACCTTGGTCGAGCGCTTCAGGTGCTTTGCACGCGCGAGGTTCTCGGTCTGCAGCAGCGACAGGAATTCTGGATTGCGCAGGAAGTAATTCCAGGTGAACTCGATCAGGCGGCGGATCGCCTCGGGCGGATCGAGATGTTCGAGGTCGAGCCCCCGCTCCTCGCTGCGGATCTTGTCGTAGGCGCCTTCGAGCACGGTGAGATAGAGCTCGTCCTTGTTGCCGACGTGGTAGTACAGCATGCGCTTGTTGGCGCCGGCCTTGGCGGCGATGCGGTCGACGCGCGCGCCGGCGAGGCCATGGGCGGAGAATTCCTGCTTGGCGGCTTCGAGAATGCGCAGCCGCATCCCCTCGGGGTCGCGCTGCCATTTCAGAGTTCGTTTCGCCTTCGCCAAACCGGTTGCTCGCTGGGTGCTGAAGGTATGCATGTAACACGCGGGCGGCCCGCCGCATAGTTTCGTCATTGCGAGTGAAGAGCGACGGCGAAAGCGAAGCAGGCCAGCTTCGTAGGGTGGGCAAAGGCGCGTTTGCGCCGTGCCCACGTCTTCTCATCAAGTCACCAAAACGTGGGCACGCTTCGCTTTGCCCACCCTACGGAAGTCTTCGTCGCATCCGCACAATGACGACGGAAAGATCGCCGCCCTACTCCACCGGCTTCGGCGAACGCTCCAGCAGCACGGTCTGGATGCCGCAGGTGCCGTTCCGCACCGTCATCACTCTCGTGCCCGGCTTGCGGCCGTTGCGGACCTCGGAGACGTCGAGGCCGCCAGCGATCAGGCGGGCGCGGGTGGCGTCGATGTCGGCGACGCGCCAGCTCAGGCCCCAGAGCCGGTCATGCGCGGGATCGCCGCCCGCCACCGGGCGGCGCACCACCTCGACGATGAGATCGCCGCAGCGGAAGAACATCAGCTGGCCCCAATCCTGGTGGGAGCGGTCGAGCGCCAGATCGAGCCCGAGCCGCGCGCCATAGAGCGCGGCGGCGCGCTCGGAATCCTCCGTCGTGATCACGACGTGATCGAGCGCGTCGATCGGTGCGATGTCGGTCGCAACCGACTTGGGACGCTCGTCGGCGAGCTCTAGGAAGAACATGCGCACGCCGCGCGTGAGCTCCGTGGCGGCACGCGTGCGCTTCCAGTGCAGCACCGCATCGGATGCGGCATCGCTGCTTTCGACCTCCGCGACCGGATCCGGCCTCAACGCCACCCGCTCCAGCCGGCGGCGCATCTTGCCCATGTCTGCGACACGAAAGCACAGGCTGGCGAGCATGCCCTCCTGGTCATCGAGCAGCGCGCGCATGCGGTCGGCGCTGACGCTGAAGCCGCTCGGCGCCATCAATTCGATCGTCATGTTGTCGAGGGTGAACAGCACCCGGTCAGCGCCCTCGCCGGAATTCTGCCAGGCCGGCGCGCGTCCCAAGAGCGTCTGATAGGCCGCCTTGGCCGCACCGATATCTCTGACCAGAGCGACGACATGATCGAGGCCGGTGATCATCTTCCCCCTTTTTGACCGCCCCTTGTCGACCCGGAACCAAGGGCCGAAAAACGGCGTTTGTCCGGGCTTGGCATTTCCCTGTCATGGTCGTATTCCCCCACCATGCTGACCTCAAGCGCTTCGGGCGGCAGTCTTGCGAATATTTTCAGCGATCCCTCGGCGGAACCGGTGTTAGAGTAGGCGTGCCGGCCGGGACCACAAGCGCATCACGGACAAGCAATGCAGGCTCTCTTCATCGGACAGACCTATATCGACGTCGTCTTCATCACCGACCACATGCCGACCGGCGACGAGAAGCACGTGGCTTCGGACTACGCGGTTTCCTTCGGCGGCAACGCGGTGACGGCGGCGTTCTGCTGCGCCAAGCTCGGCATCGTGCCCGACCTCATCGCCACCGCCGCCAATGACTGGCTGGGGCGGATGTTCCAGGACATGTGTGCAAAATACGCGATCTCGCTGCATGCGCGGAAGGTGAAGCAATCTTCGCTCTCCTTCATCATGCCGAAGGACGGCAAGCGTGCCATCGTCCGTTGCCGCGACGACGAGCACATTCATCCGTTCCCGATGCTCAATCTCGGCGGCTGCCGCGCGCTGCACGTCGACGGCCACCAGCCGGATGCGGCGATCCACTATGCCAAGGTCTGCCGCGAGGCCGGCATTTTGACCTCGCTCGACGGCGGCGGCCTGCGCACCAACACTCACGAGCTGCTGGAATATATCGACGTCGCCATCGTCGCCGAGCGGCTGTGCGAGCAGATGGATCTGACGCCGGAGAAAATGCTCGATTACCTCAAGAGCCGCGGCTGCAAGATCGGCGGCGTCACCATGGGCGAGAAGGGCCTGCTCTGGTACGACGAGACCGGGACGGTGCAGGTGATGCCGGCGATGCCGATCCCGCGCGAGCGCGTGATCGACACCAACGGCGCCGGCGACGTCTTTCACGGCGCCTATGTCTATTCCTACCTCGCCCATCCCGGCAAAAGCTGGCGCGAGCATTTTGATTTTGCCCGCGCCGCATCGACTTACAAGATCCAGCGCCTCGGCAACGAGGCCGGCCTGCCGACGCTCGTCGACATCGCCAAGGTCAGGCACGAATTCGAGGTCAGGGTCTAGCGGAAGGGTGTGTCATGGGGCGCGTGTTCGTCGCCGGCAGCATCAACATGGATGTGGTGGCGACGGCCGATCGCCATCCCAAGGTCGGCGAGACCGTCGCCGGCCGCCAGGTGCTGTATTTCCCGGGCGGCAAGGGCGCGAACCAGGCGGTGGCGGCGTCGCGGCTCGGCGCCAGGACCACGCTGATCGGGCGGCTGGGGAAGGACTCCTTCGGAGCTGAGCTTAAGGTTTTCCTGCGCAGTCAGGGGATCGATCTCGGCTATCTCCAGGAGGCGACTGACGCGCACACCGGCACGGCCATCATCACGGTGGCGGAGGCCGACAACACCATCGTCGTCATCCCCGGCGCCAACGCGTTGGTCGACGCCGATGACGTCAGCGTCGTGCCGCTGCTGGAGGGCGACGTCGCGGTCAGCCAGTTCGAAATTCCGCTGCCGGCGATTGCCGCGTTCTTCCAGCGCGCACGCGCCGCCGGAGCCACGACGCTGCTCAACCCGGCGCCGGCGCAAAGCATGCCCGGCGAGCTGCTCGCGCTGGTCGACATCCTCGTGCTGAACGAGACCGAGCTCGGCTTCCTCGCCGGCACCGAGCTCTCCGACGGCGACGAGGCCGCGCGGATCATCGAGGTGGCACGGCAGCTTCAGGCGCGGCCGGATCAGACCATCTGCGTCACGCTCGGCAGGCGCGGCGTGCTCGCGCTGGCAGGGCGCGAGGAGATTTCGGTGCCGGGGCGCGCGGTGCAGGCGGTCGACACCACCGGCGCCGGCGACTGCTTCGTCGGCGCGCTCGCGGCGCGCCTCGCCGATGGCACGGCCTTGCACGACGCGCTCACCTTTGCCAACGCCGCCGCTTCGATCAGCGTGCAGCGCATGGGCGCCGGGCCGTCGATGCCGACGGCAAAGGAAGTGGCTGCGGTCTTGTAAGACGGAGCGCTTTCTTCACCTCGCCCCGCTTGCGGGGAGAGGTCGGATTGCATGGAAGATGCAATCCGGGTGAGGGGGAATCTCCGCGAGCCCCGGCTATCACCGTCCCCGCGGAAAGTCCCCCTCACCCCGACCCTCTCCCCGCAAGCGGGGCGAGGGAGAAGAGACTCAAGCCAGCGCGCTCTTTAGGTCAAAGCTCTCGTCGGCGGCCTGCTCCGGCGTGATCGAGCGATCCATCGCCTGCAAGCGGCGGCCGAACATGTGGTCGCCGGCGCGGTTGATCGATTCGATGCCGAGCAGCTTGTCGCCGTGGTAGCAGAACGCCGAGAACGCCTTCTTGGCGGGATCGCCGCGCAGCACGACGCGGTCGTAGCCGGTGGTGAGGCCCGCAATCTGGAGCTTGTCCTCGCCCTGGTCGCTCCAGAACCAGGGATGGCCGTCATAGGGCGTTCGGTCGCCGGTCAACCGCGCCGCGAGGCAGCGGGCGTGATCGGTGGCGTTTTGCACCGATTCCAGCCGCAGCGAGCCGCCGAAGCGCGGGCTTGCGAACAGCGCGCAATCACCGATCGCGGAGATATTGGGATCAGCCGTCACAAGATATTCGTCGACGATGATGCCGGCGGCAACCGGCAGCCCCGCTTCCGCGGCAAGCTCGATGTTCGGCAGCACGCCGACGCCGACCACGACGAGATCGGCGGGCAGATGCCGTCCGTCGCTCAAGGAGACGCCGGTGACCTTGCCGCCCTCCGCCTCGATGCTGGTTGCCTGCACACCGAGGTGAATGCGGATGCCGGCCTCGCGATGCCGCGCCTGAAAATACTCCGAGACCTCCGCCGTCACCGCGCGCGCCATGACGCGCGGGGCGAGCTCGAGCACGTCGACCTCGAGGCCCTTGATCCGCGCGGTGGCGGCGAATTCGAGGCCGATGAAGCCGGCGCCGATCACCACGACGCGCGTCTTCGAAGGGATGATCTGGCGCAGCGCCTCGCTCTCGTCGAGGATGCGCAAGTATTTCACGTCGGGCAGATTGGCGTTGGGCAGGTCGAGCAGGCGGTTGCGCGCGCCCGTGGCCAGCACGAGGTGGCCGTAAGGCAGTGTCTCGCCCGAGGCGAGATGCAGCTTGCGGCCGGCGCGGTCGATCGACACCGCGCGGCCAGCGATCAGCTCGATGGTCTGGTCGTGGTAAAACTTCTCGGGGCGGAACATCAGGCTCTCCGGCCCGGCCGAGCCCTTGATGTAGGCCTTGGACAGCGGCGGCCGCTGATACGGCAGATGCGCCTCGTCATTGATCAGGCAGATGCGCTGCGAAAAGCCCGCCTGGCGCAGGGATGCCGCAACCTGGTAGCCGCCATGGCCGGCACCGACAATGATCACCGGACCATCCGTCATTGCAACAGCCCACTTCCGGAGACACGAGCGTGACCCATGTCGTCTCCTCTCTCGCTGATTTTGATTTGCTGGCCTTACGAGGAGCCGGCGCTCGTGTCCGTCCCTTGGCGAAGGCGGGCCCATTTGAGCCTATCGTTCCGCCCAGCGCAAGAGCGGCGGACGGGGATTGTCACCCCTCGCCTTCTGCGATTTAGTTGCAGCAACGAACCTCTTGCCGGGGATTTCAAGATGCCAGCTCCCGTCTCCCAGCCCGATGATCCTGCCCTGCTGCGGATCGATGGCCCGATCGCGACCATCACACTCAACCGCCCCGCCGCGTTCAATTCCATCAACCTCGCCATCGCGCAGAGGCTCGAACAGCTCGCGTCCCAAATCGAAGACGACGCCAGCATCCGCGTCGTCGTCCTCGAAGGTGAAGGCCGTGCCTTCAGCGCCGGCGGCGATTTGCAGACGATCGGTGCTGCCGCCGAAGCGGGCACGGTGACACCCGTGGTCGGCGAACTGCTCAAGCATTATCATGCCTTCATCGAGATCCTCCGCCGTATGCCAAAGATCTCGCTGTCGAGCGTCCACGGTTCGGCCGCCGGCGCCGGCATGGGCCTCGCTTTCGTCACCGATCTCTGCATCGCCGCAGACGACGCCAAGTTCACGCCGGCCTATGCCAAGATCGGGGTGTCGCCGGACGGCGGCTCGACGGTCGGCATCGTCGGCACGGTCGGCTCCCGCCGCGCGCTGCAAATCTTCCTGGCCGAGGATAATTTTACCGCGCAGCAGGCCCACGACTGGGGTCTGGTCGCCAAGATCGTTCCTGCCGCGGAGCTGAAGGCGGCGACGCGGCAACTCGCCGAGCGGCTGGCGCAGAACCCGCCGGCGGCGATCGCCGGCACAAAGTCCCTGGTCTACCAGGCCGCGACCACGCCGGTGAAGCAGCAGTTAGATGCCGAGGAGCACAAGATCATCATGGCGATGAACACGGAGGCGTTCCGCACCGCCGTGAAGAAGTTCACCAGCAAGAGCAAGTAGCGCTCACTCAAGAGGCCTACTGCGGACAGATATAGCCCGTGCCGCCGGGCGATTTGAAGCAGCCGACCGACTCGGGGAGCACGTGCCGCGGCAGCCACAGCACCACGCTCGGGAAATAGATCGCAAACGCGATGGTCGCCAGGAACACCAGATAGATCGGCAACGCCGCCCGCAAGGCCTTGGCAAAACTGATGCCGACGAATTTCGACGCCATCAGCAGCACCAGCCCATAAGGCGGCGTGATCAGGCCGAAGGCGAGCGTCGCGATCAGCACCACACCCATATGCACGGCGTTGATCTCGCCGGCCTCCGTCAGCGCATTGACCAGCGGCATGAAGATGATGATGGTCGGCACCGGCTCGATGAAGTCCCCGACGATGGTGAAGAGCAGCACCATCAACAGCATGATTAAATGCGGATCGTTCCCGGCGATCGAGGTGATCCACTCGGCGATGTAGGTCGCCCCGCGCAAATAGGCCAGCATCCAGCCGAAGGCGTTGGCAGCGCCGATCGTGATCAGCGGCAGCGAGAAGATCAGGCCGGCCAGGCAGAAATCGTAGGGGATTTTCCTGAAGTGCCCGCGGTTGAGCGCGGGGATCACGACCAGGACGATCCAGACCACGGCGACGACGCCGGCTTCCGTCGGCGTGAACCAGCCGGTCAGGATGCCGCCGAGCAGGATCACGGGGATCATCAGCGGCAAGGCGGCATCGCCGGCGGCGAACACCACCTGTCGCAGCGGCGCACGCGGCTTGCGCAGGCCGGAGGGGCCGAAGAAGTAGCAGTAGATCATCAGGCCAAAGCCAATCGTCAGGCCCGGCACCACGCCCGCCATGAACAGGCCGGCGATCGAGACGTTGCCAACCGCGCCATAGACCACCGCGGTGATGCTCGGCGGCACTAAGGCGGCGATAGTCGAGGCAGAGGCAATGATGGCGGCGATGAAGGCGGGCTCATAGCCCTCGCGTTTCATCGGCCCACCCAGCGCGCGGCTCATCACGGCGACGTCGGCCGTGGTCGAGCCCGACATCTCCGAGAAGAACATGCTGAAGACCACCACGACTTGCGACAGCCCACCCCTGATATGCCCGACCAGCGACACCGAAAGATTGGCTATTCGCACCACCACATTGGCCGAGCTCATGAGCTCGCCGACCAGCAGGAAGAACGGGATCGCCAGCAGCGCCTCGGAATCGACGCCGTCAAAGATCTTCTGGATGATCGCGGCGAGCGACACGTCCGACAGGAGCGCGCCGATGAAGACGCCGGCCATCAGCGAGAACGGCACCGGCACGCCGAGATAGCCGAAGGACAGAAAGCAGACCGTCATCAAGGCCAGGACGATGGGTGCGCTCACGGCTGCGCCCTCATCTGTGCGGCAGCGGCGATCGGCTCCGCATCCTCATCCGGCGGCTCGGGGTGATCGAAGCCGTTGCGCAGGCCATTGACGAGCTGCTCGATGGTAAACAGGCCGATCAGCACGCCCGACAGTGGAATGATCGCATAGAGCGAGGCGATCGGCGTGCCCGACGGCAGACGAAAGCTGCCGAAGCCGCGCAGATAATTCTGGTAGCCGTACCAGATCAGGCAGAAGGCGACGCCGAGCACGACGAGGCGGATGATCACCTCGACGATGAGCCGCGAGGTGCCGTGCATCGCCTCGGAGATCGCAGTGAGATAGAGGTGGTCGTTGCGCCGGGTCGCAGCCGCCGTGCCGATGAAGATCGCGTAGATGAACAGCGTCGACGTCACCTCCTGCAGCCACAGCCAGGGATGTCCGATGGTGCGGGTGATGATGTCGGCGGTCACCGACAGCGAGAAGCCGAAGCACAGCAGGCCGCAGAGGATCATCAGCGCAAGCTCGAGCCAGTCGAGCCCGCGCCATTTCAGGTGGCGTTGGCGTTGAACGAGCAGTTTGTCGGCGATAGCCATTCAATGTCCCCCGTCGTTCCGACGTGGTCCGGAATGATTTAGTTGAGTCGGTGGCTGTGGGTTGTCTGAACCTCTCCCGCTTGCGGGAGAGGTCGGCGCGGAGCGCCGGGTGAGGGCTCTCGCCTCATTGGGAGTCTCTCCGAGGAGACACCCTCTCCCCTACCCTCTCCCGCAAGCGGGAGAGGGAGCGCACCGTCTTCCGGCACCACATCAATTAATCGACCGGATCAAATCCTTGATCTTCTCGGCATGCGGGCCGAGCTCCTTGGCGAGCTTGTCGAGATAGGGATCGGCGACCGCCGTAAAGCTCTTCTTGTCGACGTCCTGGACGAGCTTGACGCCCATCTTCTTCAGCTTCTCAGCCGCGGTTCGCTCAAGCTCGAACGCTTTCGCCGGCTCCTTGGTGCTGATCTCGTTGGCCGCCGTCTGCACCCACCCCTTCTGCTCGGCCGACAGGCTCTGCCAGAGCTTGTCGGAGACGAACACCAGCGCGTTGTTGGCCTCGTGCTCGGTGATGTTGAGGACGGGCGCGACCTCGTAATGCTTGTTGACGAGGTAGACGTTGATGCTGTTCTCGGCGGCGTCGACCACGCCGGTTTGCAAGCTCGTGTAGACGCTGCCGAACGGCATGTGCACGGTCTGGGCGCCATAGGCGGGGAACATGGTGTCCTCGGTCGCGGTGGCCTGCACCCGGACCTTCAGGTTCTTGACGTCGCCGACGTTGTGGATCTCTTTCTTGGAGTACATATGGCGCACACCCTGCGATCCCGTCGCGATGACGTGCAGGCCCTGCGTGGTCTCGTCGATCATGGCCCTGAGCGCTTCGAACACGCGGGGATCGGCCAGCCCCTTGATCACGTGCTTCTCGTCGCGGAATAAATAATGCAGCGACATCACGCCGGCCTGCGGCGAGATCGTCGCGGTGTTGGCCGAGGAGATGATCGAGAATTCGACGTCTCCGGCCTTCACGAGCTGGAGCACCTGCGGCTCCTGCCCGAGCTGGGCGCCCGGATATTGATCGATGATCATGGTGCCTTTGCTCGATTCCTTGAGCTTCTCGGCAAAGAGGTCGCCCGCGATGGAATAGCCGGTGTTGCGGGGCTGGTCATAGGCGAAGCGATAATGCTTCACCTCCTGTGCCCCGGCCCCCGTGACGAACAGCACGGCGGCCATGGCCGCCAACCCATGTAAGAATCTTGGCATGGATCGCGCAATCATCGTTTCCCCCCTGTTTTATCGCCCGCCGCTTGTGCGGTCTGAGCGCTCGTTCGAGTCTTGATCAGCCCTTCTCGGTCTTCTTCCCAGTCCTTTGCATGAAATCGAAGTCGCAGCCCTCGTCGGCCTGCATGATGGTCTCGTTGAACAGCCAGGCGTAGCCGCGCCTTGCCTCTTCCGGCGCTGCGGCCGGCTTCAACGCGGCGCGGCGCCGCTCCAGCTCGGCCGCATCGACCAGCAGCTCGATGCTGCGCTTGGCCACATCGAGGCGGATCATGTCGCCGTTCTGCACCAGCGCCAGCGGCCCGCCGACGGCGGATTCGGGTGTGATGTGCAGCACGATGGTGCCGAACGCGGTGCCGCTCATGCGCGCATCCGAAATGCGCACCATGTCCTTGGTGCCGCCGCGCGCCAGCTTCTTCGGGATCGGCAGATAGCCCGCCTCGGGCATGCCCGGCGCACCCTTGGGGCCGGCATTGCGCAGCACCAGCACGTCGTCGGAGTTCACGTCGAGATCGGGATCGTCGACGCGCAGGGTCATGTCCTCGACGGATTCGAACACCACCGCGCGCCCGGTATGCTGCAGCAGTTTTGGACTGGCGGCCGACTGCTTGATCACTGCACCGCGCGGCGCGAGATTGCCGTGCAGGACGGCAAGGCCGCCCTCTTTCTTGATCGGATTGTCGCGCGGACGGATCGCGTCCTGGCCGGGCACATCCTCCGCATTCGCCGCGATATCGCGCAGCGTCTGGCCGGTGATTGTCCTGGCGTCGAGATCGACGAGATCGCCAAGCTGGGCCAGCAATTTCGGCACGCCACCGGCGTGATGGAAATGCTCCATGTAATGTTCGCCGGACGGCTTGAGATCGACCAGCACCGGCACCTCGCGGCCGATCTGGTCGAACACTTCGAGATCGAGCCGGTGCGGCGAGCGATGCGCCATCGCGGTCAGATGGATCAGGCCGTTGGTCGAGCCGCCGATCGCCTGAAGCACGACCTGCGCGTTCCTGAAGGACGCCGGCGTCAGCAACTCGCTCGGCTTCGGCCCCTTGGTCTTCGCCATCTCGGCGGCCACCTTGCCGCTCGCCTCCGCCAGACGGAAACGCTCGGCATGCGGCGCCGGAATCGTCGCGCTCATCGGCAACGACAAGCCCATCGCCTCGATCATGCAGGCCATGGTCGAGGCCGTGCCCATCACCATGCAGGTGCCGACCGACGGCGCGAGGCGCCCGTTCACCGCCTCGATCTCGGCATCGTCCATGTCGCCGGCGCGATATTTTGCCCACAGCCGGCGGCAGTCGGTGCAGGCGCCCAGCACTTCACCCCTGTGATGGCCGACCACCATGGGGCCGACCGGAATGACCACCGTCGGCAAATCGGCGCTGATCGCCGCCATCACCTGCGCTGGCAGCGTCTTGTCGCAGCCGCCGATCACGATGACCGCATCCATCGGCTGGGCGCGGATCATCTCCTCGGTGTCCATCGCCATCAGATTGCGCAAGTACATCGAGGTCGGATGCGCAAAGCTCTCGGCAATCGAGATGGTGGGGAATACGAATGGCATCGCGCCCGACAGCATCACGCCGCGCTTGGCGGCTTCGATGATCTGCGGGACGTTGCCGTGGCAGGGATTGTAGTCGCTATAGGTGTTGGTGATGCCGACGATCGGGCGCTCCAGCGCGTCGTCGGAATAGCCCATGGCCTTGATGAACGCCTTGCGCAGGAACAGCGAGAAGCCGGCATCGCCATAGCTCGTCAGACCCTTGCGCAAACCACTCGTCATCGTGCCGCTCCATTCACCTTGCCATTGTGGTACAGGCTGCCCCTCGATTGTCAATAAGATTGGCCAATACTGTCGCACTTTCTGGCTTTTCGCATCGCTTGCGGCACAAATTATTGACAATCCAGGCTTCCCCTGCTCCACAGGGCGAACCGGCCAACCGCCGGGAGGCCGAGGGCATGTCCGACATTCGCACTGCAGACAGCATGCCGGTCCGGCGCGACGATCCGGACGACGTCGTCGCGCGCCTGGAGGAGGACATCATCTTCGGCCGCCTCGCACCGGGCGCGCGCCTCACCGAGGACGCGCTGATGTCGCGCTACGGCACCTCCAGGCACTTCGTGCGCCAGGCGCTGGTGGATGCCGAGCGGCGCGGCATCGTCCGCCGCGAGAAGAACGTCGGCGCCACCGTAAGGTTCTACTCGGCGGAGGAAGTCCGGCAGATCTACGAGGTGCGGGAGATGCTGACGCGGCAGGCCGCGCTGATGATCCCCCTGCCCGCACCGAAATCCCTGATCGACGAACTCTCCGCGCTGCAACGGCAATATTGCGCGAAGGCGGATGTGCAGGATCTGCGCGGCATTCACGAAGCCAACGACGCCTTCCACCTTGCGCTGTTCTCGGCCTGCGGCAATCCGTATCTGGTGCGCTCACTCCAGGACTACATGAACCTGACGCTACCGATGCGCGCAAAGAATCTCGCCGACCGCGACGGCCTCGCTCAATCGCGCCGCCAGCACGAGCTGATGATCGAGCTGCTCAAGGGCCGCGACAGCTGGGCGTTGGCGCAGCTGTGTGTCGACCACATGCAGTTCAGCAAGTCGGATTATCTCAAGCGCATCGCTGAGGATAAGGCCGGGCTCTAGGTGAGGGCTTCCCGCCACGAAACGAGCCTTATTCGCTCCCCGGAACGTCGCAAGCCCCGGCGCGTTGGAAGGCTCGAGCGAGCTTCATTCGCCCGTCATGCTTTGGACGTGGCCGGGTGACGATCGATCAGCATGTTGGCCCAAGGGAGGGCCGGCTATTTGAACAATGAGGGTCTGCGGAGCGATGCGGGCCGGTTTGTTCATCGCTTTGATTGCAGCGGCCTGGCTCGGCGGACAGGTCCAGGAGTCCCTCGCACAAAAGCGGCTGCCCGCGTCTCCGAGCGAAACCGGGAAAGCTCTGCGAAAAGAAAGCACCCCGCGGAAGGAAACGGGACGATCTGCGGACCCGTATACGGTGGGATTCGTAACCGGTACACCGCAATGCACTGAATTCGCGATCGCTCAGGACATTGCAACCACGCTCGCCGGCGGCCAAGAGACCGGCCCTCGTGGCGAGGTCGCCTTGCGGGTCCTGCCCATCGTGGGAAACGGCGGTATCCGCAACGTCCTTGATGTGCTCACCCTCGCAGGCGCCGACGTGGCGATCGCGCCCGTCGTCCTGGTCGACCGGCTCCGGGAGACAAGGACCTTCGGAGATATCTCTGACAAGCTGACCTACATTGCCCCGCTCCATATCGAAGAGTTCCATCTTCTCGCGCGGCTGGAGATCAGAAGTCTGTCGGAGCTGTCGGGAAAGAGGGTCAATCTCGGGGACGACGGCAGTGCCGGCGCCATACTCGGCCGCGAAGTGTTGAACCGTCTGGGCGTCAAGGTCAGCGAGTCGAACTTGGGACCGGAGGCCGCGCTGGATGGTCTGAGGAAGGGAGATCTCTCCGCCGCTCTGTTGGTCTCAGGAAAACCGGTCAACTTCCTGACGCAGGTCTCGCAGCTCGATGATATTCACCTCCTGCCCATCCCCTACTCCAAAGAGCTACTGCAACAAGACTATCTACCATCGACGCTTCGCCATCAGGACTACCCGAACATCATCGCGGCCGAAGCAAGTGTCGACACGATCGCGATCAAATCCGCTCTCTTCGCCTACAACTGGCCAAGCGGCAACGAGCGATTTCGGTTGCTGGAATTCTTCGTCCAGACATTGTTCGCGCGCTTTCCCGAATTTCTCGGCGACGCACATCACCCAAAATGGCGCGAGGTGAACCTGGCCGCGCTGCTCCCGGGATGGCAACGATTCCGACCGGCAGAGCGCTGGCTCCAGCAGCAATCCGGGGGCGAGGCCGCGCTTCGCAAGGCGTTCGGCCGGTTCCTCGAGGGAAAGCCAACCGCCAATCCGCCAGACCGCGAAGAATTGTTCCGGGACTTCCTGCGCTGGCGAGAACGCAATCCGGATAAGTGAGCAAAATTTGGCAGGCAAATCCGGGGGAGGTGTCGATGCGCAACGCGCTTATGAAGGCAGCCCTGGTTGCGTTGCTCGCCTTGATCGCCGACGTAAGGCGTCCTGCCGCCCAATTTGCTCCCTTCTTTCCGCCAGCGCCGCAGACGCTCGCGCCAGCCACCGCGCCGCCGGCCGCCAAGGTCGATCAAACCAGGACAGCCCCTCACCGAGGCAGCAAGGCGCACAGGAAGCACGAAGAGAAGCCCGAAGTCGTTCGTCGGCCGCCAAATCAGCGGAAGGTCGCCGAAAAAAACGGATATAAGCGGGTCAGCGATCTCGTGAACTTCCCGAAATTCTTTCCGGGCCTCGGCATCATCTTCGTCAAGCCCGACACTTTGCCGCTGGGGCCGTTCCTGTGCTTCGATCGCAGGGATCGCTTGGTGGCGACCGTGTACATGGTCCCGAACAAGGACATCGACGATCACAAGTCATTGGAGGGGGCTGGGTCCGCGGCACCAGTTGACCACGTCAGCCTCTACTTCAACGCGGGTCATCCCGGCGTGGATGTACCGCATTACCATGTGGTGCTCTGGCATGTGACCAAGAAACAGGAAGCGCGCGTTGCAAAATGACGTGCGACAGCTCGTGCGATCAAAGGGGCCCGCTTGTTCGAACACGTCACGGACGATCTGCGCGCGGCGCTCGCGGAGATGCGGTGATCGACGACAATTGCCCGGCTTGAGCCGCAAGCCGGGCGCTTGCCCGGCCGCAGCAATTGTCAGGAATTGACGAGAGCGCACCCGAGCGCTTCGCGTCGCGCAATCATCCGGCCGGCGCCTTGAAATCGTATGAGATGCGCCCAGCCGGCAGATAGAACAGTGCAATGACCGCGCCGCCCCTGACTTCAGGATAGTGCCTGCTGCCTGGATCAGGCGCCGTCCAGCCGGCTCCCTGCCACCCCTGTAATCCCTTCAACTCCGCGCCCTTGTTCAAGGGCACCACAAGGTTGAGCTCGCCGTAGGGATGGCCGTGATATTGTCCCCGCAACACGTCGTGATCGTCCTCGTCCTTGAAGCGGCGCGGATCGGCGCTGTTCATGTACACAGCAGTGATGCTGAACTGGAACGTGTCAGCCGTCGGCTCCAGGATGCGGCTGCGCCGGTAGTTTGGGCCGTCCACCTCCTGGTTTGCGGCCCATCCTTCCTCGACCCCAACCTTGATCAGGCGAGCGAGATCCTGATAGAGCGCGCTCTCTTCCCCATATGTCTCGTTGAGCCAACGCTCCATCTCAGCTCCTGGGGTCATGTCCTTGACCTCCCGAAGAAACGGAATGCTGCACTGGATCAGTTCTTCTCGGCTTTGCATCGTGATCTCCTCTTCGACCAACCTTCAATCTTCGAAACCAAGGAACGTCGCGAACTCATCGATGTCCGCCCGAGGCATCAATCTGTCCTGCCCCTGAAGCTTGGCCTTGCCGACCGAGATGCCGCACACCACCATCTGCTCCGCCGGAATCGACAGCAGCGGGCGCAACACCCGGTGGTATTTTGCGAACGTTTCTTGCGGGCACGATTGAAGCCCGTGTCCTGCCGCCGCGAGCATTATGTTCTGCACGAACATGCCGAGGTCGAGCCAGCTACCGACTTCCAGGCGACGGTCGATGGTCACGATCAATCCCACGGGCGCGCCGAAGAATGTGTAGTTCTTCGCGGTCTGTCTGCTCCTCCCCTCGGAATCGGCTTGATGAATGCCGAGCGAGCCATAGAACAGCCGGCCGAACTCCTGCCGCCGTTTGAGATACAGACCGGGTAAATCACTGGCGTAGTATTTGTACTCTGAGACGTGTTCGTCACGAGAGGTCTCGTGCGCCTCCAGCAGCGCCGCCGACACCTTGCCCTTGACCTCGCCCGTCAGCACGTAGACATGCCAGGGCTGGATGTTCGCACCGCTGGGCGCGAATCGCGCGACACGGAGGATCTGCTCGATCGTTGGTCGGGCGACGGGAGCGTTGCAGAACTCGCGGCATGCAAACCGGCCGGTCAGGATCGCGTCGATGGGGCTCTGCGCAACGACACGCGCCTCATCTCCGGCCATCACGGCTTCTTCAGGAGCGGGCATCCTCCGTCCTCCATCGGCCTGAAGGCCTCTTCTCCGGGAATGGTCGCGAGCAGCTCATAGTAGTCGAACTTATGTTTCGATTCCTGCGGTGACTTGACCCGGAAGAGATACATGTCCCGGATCAATCTGCCGTCTTGGCGGATCCGGCCATTCTTCGTCATGAAATCATTCACCGGCATCTCGCGCATCTTGGCGGCAACGGCAGGTCCATCGAGCGTGCCCGCCGCTTCGGCCGCCTTGAGATAGTGCATCACCGCGCCGTAAGTGCCGGCATGGATCATGGTCGGGACCTTCTGGGTCTTCTCGATGAAGCGCTTCGCCCATGCACGCGTGTCGTCGTTCATATCCCAGTAGAATGCCGAGCTGAGCATCAAGCCTTGAGCACTCTGCAATCCCAGACTGTGAATGTCCGCGATGAAAACGATCAGACCGGCAAGCTTTTGCCCGCGCGTGATCCCGAACTCGCCGGCCTGCTTGACCGCATTGATGAAATCACCGCCAGCATCGGCCAGTGCGATCACATCCGCCTTCGAAGATTGCGCCTGCAGCAGGAAGGAGGAGAAATCCGGCGTGTTGATCGGGTGCTTGACCGCGCCCACGACCTTGCCACCGGTCGCGCCGATGACCCGGCGGCTATCGGCCTCGAGCTGTGCGCCGAGCGAATAATCAGCGGAGAGGAAGAACCAAGTCTTTGCGCCAAGGCGGGCGATCGCTTTGGTTGTGCCCTGCGACAAAGCAAAGGTATCGTAGGTCCAGTGAATGCCGGTCAGCGAGCATTCGTCGCCGGTGAGACGCGAAGTGGCGGCGCCAGTGGCGAGAAACAGCTTCTTCTTGTCACGGGCAATGCCTTGTACAGCCAACGCGACGGCCGAATTGGGGACATCGAGAATCACCTCGACACCCTCGTTCTCGATCCAGCGCCGTACAATCACCGATCCTACGTCAGCCTTGTTCTGGTGGTCGCCGGCAATGATCTGGACGGGACGCCCCAAAACCCTGCCCTTGAAATCGTCAACGGCCATTTGCGCCGCGACCACTGACCCTTGCCCGCCATTGTCGGCATAAAGCGAGGACATGTCGGTCAGCACCCCGAGCTTGATCGGTGCCTCGTCGGCAATCGCGGCGGTCGTGAGCATCAGCGAAATCAACGTCGCAACAACCGCCTTACCGGTACCTGTCGTCGCGGTCGATCGCATCGCTCACCTCCTCCGAACACAGCGATTGAATAATGCCGGGATCGGTCTCTTGCGGAAGTGAAACTCTTGCAGATTGATCCTGAACCGCCTTCAGTTTGCCCGGGACTCAAGGCTTGGTTCGATCGTTTGCACCGGTTGCATCTACGGCGCCCCTGACCTTAACTGGTCGCCGTCGCGGCGCGCCGTCAGCCATCAACTGGATCCTCATCGTGTCGGTTTCATTCAAGACATTGGACCTGAATCTGCTCAAAGTGTTCGACGCCGTCATGGAGGAAAGGAGCGTATTGCGCGCCAGCCAGAAAGTTCGCACTCAGCCAGTCCGCCGTAAGCCACTCGCTCGCCCGGCTTCGAGAGATGCTGGAAGACGAACTGTTCGTGCGCACGGCCGCGGGCATGCAACCGACGGCGCGGGCCTTGACGATGGCCCCCCAAATTCGCGAGGCGCTACGCGTGCTCGAGGCAGCTGTGGAACTGCCGACCTTCGTTCCTGCGACGTCAACCAAGCAGTTTACGCTGGCTGCCAATGACTTCGCCACGATGGTGCTGGCGTCGCCTCTCTTGAAGATACTCGGGCGCGAGGCGCCCCACATTGACCTGACGATCAAGCCGGTCACGCGGATCGACCTTGCCGAGCAGATCGACCTCGGTCGCATCGACGTTGCGATCGGCGTCTTCTCGCTCCCGCCGAGCCGTTTCCGCACGTCGCTGCTATTCGAATATGACGACGTGCTGATTGTCGGCAAAAAGCGCAAGCTTGGCCGGCTGGACAAGGCGATGCTTGCACGGCTGCCGCTGGTGGTGGTCTCCTTCGGTGGAGAGCAGGAGGGCGCGATCGGCGGCTTCATCTCCGAACGCGGCCTGGCGCGGCGCTCGGAAATGTACGACCGCGATGCGCTCGAGCGGGCACTCGCCGAGAGCGACCAGCCGCCGCGAATGGCGGTGTCATTGCCGCATTTTCTTGCCGTCCCAGCGCTGCTTCGGGATTCCGAACTGGCAGCCATCGTCCCGCGCCCGCTCGCGCAAGCACTGGAGCAGAACTATCCGATCGCGATCTACGAGCTTCCCTACACAGCGACTCCGCTGGAGGTCCGGCTGCTATGGCACGAGCGTGTCGACGGCGAGCCCTCGCACGAATGGCTCCATGACGTCCTTAGACGCGCTGCCGAGAACCTCAGACGCGGAGGCTAGGACGGCGAGCTTACGGAAGTACTGAACAAGATTATCAACATCCCTACCGCTTATTCCAGTCGATGATGCGGCTCGCATCACCGTCGAACTCGCTGCTGCAGAAGGCGCCGCCCTGGTAGTGGTCGCCGATCGGATCGGGCATGAGCTTGGCCTGCTCGGCCATGGCGTGCGCCACATGATCCTCGGAGCGGCCGGTGGGGCGGTAGCCGAGCTCGTAGGCACGGTGGTTGTCCCACCAGGCGCGGTCGTTCAGGGACACGCCGTAGAAGATCTCGAAATGGATGTCGGGATGCTCGAGCCCGATCTGGCAGAGCTGCACGAGGTCGTCGGGCTTGAGCCAGATCGCGAGCCGGCGCTGGTCGAGCGGCATGTCGCCGAAATTGCCGATGCGCAGGCAAGTCACCTTCAGCCCATGCTTGTCGGCGTAGAGCGCGCCGACGGCCTCGCCGAACACCTTGCTGACGCCATAGCGGCCGTCGGGGCGCGGGGTGACGTCGGTGCCGATCTTGTGGTGGCGCGGATAGAAGCCGACGGCGTGGTTCGACGAGGCGAACACCACGCGCTTGACGCCCTTGCGGTACGCGGCCTCGAACAGATTGTAGCAGCCGATGATGTTGGCCTGAAGGATGTCGTCCCAGGGGCCTTCGACCGAATAGCCGCCGAAATGGATGATGCCGTCGACGCCCTCGCAGATCGCCTCGACCTGCGCCATGTCGGACAGGTCCGCCGCTTTGAACTGCTCGTCAGGGCCGAGATCAGCCGGCTTGCGGATGTCGCTCAGCAGCAGGTCCGGATAGATCGGAGGCAGCAGTTTCCGCAGGCGCGTTCCAATTCCGCCCGAAGCTCCCGTCATCAAGATGCGCGGCATGTCTTTCCTCATAAGTAGCGACCGATTTGCGGCCGTAGATATCTGATGCTAGCAGACTTGCACAGAGGGAACGCAACAACGAGACTGCACATGAACGATGCATCGTCCCACACCCAAGAACGGCCGCAAGGCTGGCGGCCGGCGACCTGTTACCCCGATCCGGCGATACGTGCACTCGATCCCCGCTTCGAAAAATACTGGCTGAAACTGTCGGCGGTGGAGCGGCTGACGACCGGCCTGCGCTGGGCCGAGGGGCCGGTGTGGTTCGGCGACGGGCGCTATCTGCTGTGCAGCGACATCCCGAACCAGCGCATCATCAAGTGGGAGGAGGAAACCGGCGCCGTCAGCGTGTTCCGCAAGCCGTCGAATTTCGCCAACGGCAACACCAGGGATCGCCATGGCCGGCTCGTCACCTGCGAGCATGGCGGCCGGCGCGTGGTGCGCACCGAATATGACGGCAGCATCACCGTGCTGATGGATCAATTCAACGGCAAGAGGTTGAACTCACCGAACGATGTCGTTGTTAAATCGGACGGCTCGATCTGGTTCACCGATCCGACCTTCGGCCTGCTCGGCAATTACGAGGGCTACAAGGCCGAGCCCGAGATCGAGCCGAACGTCTACCGGCTCGATCCCGCGACCGGCAAGGCGACGATCGTCGCAGAAGGCGTGTTAGGGCCGAACGGGCTGTGCTTCTCGCCGGACGAGAAGATTCTGTACGTCGTGGAATCGCGTGGGCAACCGAACCGAAAGATCCTCGCCTATGATGTCTCGCCTGATGGCACCACGATCTCGGGCAAGCGCGTACACATCGATGCAGGTCCCGGCACGCCGGACGGCATGCGCTGCGACATCGATGGCAATCTCTGGTGCGGCTGGGGCATGGGCGATCCCGAGCTTGACGGCGTCGTGGTGTTCGCGCCCGACGGCGTCATGATCGGCCGCATCGCGCTGCCCGAGCGCTGCGCCAATCTCTGCTTCGGCGGCGTCAAGCGCAACCGCCTGTTCATGGCGGCGAGCCAGTCGATCTACGCGCTGTATGTGAATACGCAAGGCGCGGTTGGGGGATGAGGTCTCTCCACCGTCATTGCGAGGAGCACTTGCGACGAAGCAATCCAGACTATCTCCGCGGAACGATGCTGGATTGCTTCGCTTCGCTCGCAATGACGAAAACAAAAAACGCCGGAGCGGTTTCCCGCTCCGGCGTCGTGTTCATTCAGACGATAAAGCTTACGCCGCGTTGAAGCCGGCGACGGCCTTCACTTCGAGGAAGTCCTCGAGGCCGTACTTGCCCCACTCACGGCCGTTGCCGGACTGCTTGTAGCCGCCGAACGGCGCGGTGCGGTCGTTGGGCGCGCCCTGGAGGTTGACGTTGCCGGCGCGGATCTGGCGGGCAACGCGCTTGGCGCTTTCCACCGTGTCGGCCGAAACGTAGCCGGCAAGACCATACGGCGTGTCGTTGGCGATCTTCACCGCGTCGGCCTCGTCCTTGGCGCCGATGATGGTCAGCACCGGTCCGAAGATTTCCTCACGGGCGATCGTCATGTCAGGGGTGACGTCGGCGAAGATGGTCGGGCGGACATAGAAGCCCTTGTTGACGCCTTCGGGCAGGCCCGGGCCGCCGGCGACGAGCGTTGCGCCCTCGTCGATGCCCTTCTTGATCAGCGCCTGGATCTTGTCCCACTGGCCGCGGTTGACGACCGGGCCGATGGTGGTGCCTTCGCCGCGGGGATCACCGGCCTTGGTCTTGTCGGCGACGGCCTTCGCGATCGCGGCGACTTCCTTCATCTTCGAGGCCGGCACGATCATGCGCGAGGGCGCGTTGCAGGACTGGCCGGAGTTGTTGAACATGTGCATCACGCCCCCGGTCACCGCCTTCGTGAGGTCGGCGCCTTCCAGGATGACGTTCGGCGACTTGCCGCCGAGCTCCTGGCTGACGCGCTTCACGGTCGGCGCCGCGCGCTTCGCCACGTCGATGCCGGCACGGGTCGAGCCGGTGAAGGAGATCATGTCGATATCGGGGTGCTCGCTCATGGCCGCGCCGACCTCGGGGCCGAGGCCGTTGACGAGGTTGAACACGCCCTTCGGCACGCCGGCGTCATGGAGGATTTCCGCGAAGATCAGCGCCGAGGTCGGCGTGAACTCCGACGGCTTCAGGATCATGGTGCAGCCGGCGGCGAGCGCGGGCGCGACCTTGCAGGCGATCTGGTTGAGCGGCCAGTTCCAGGGCGTGATCATGCCGACCACCCCGATCGGCTCGCGCAGCACCATGGCGGTGCCAACCGGCTCCTCGAAATGATAGCTCTTGAGCACGTCGAGCGTGGTCATGAGATGGCCGAGGCCGGCGCCGGCCTGGAGCTTCTCCGCCATCGGCAGCGGCGCGCCCATCTCATCGGAGACGGCAGCGCCGATCTCCTTGAGCCGGCCCTTGTAGATCTCGATGATCTTGGAGAACAGCGCGACGCGCTCTTCGCGGCTGGTCTGGGAGAACGTCGCAAAGGCGCGCTTGGCAGCGGCCACGGCCTTGTCCACGTCGGCCTTGGAGCCCAGCGCAACCTCGTACATCGCCTCTTCCGTCGCCGGATTGACCACGGCGGTGGACTTCTTGACGGCGGGATCGACCCAGGCGCCGTCGATGTAGAATTGCATGCGATTGACCATCGTTAACCTCTTCTTGGGGGCTTGGAGGGGGCGTTTCGGCAGGCATCCTTGCACGAAAGCGCCAGCAATTGAACCCGCCATATGCGGGGCCAGCGTTGCGGCGGACGGAGATTATATGAGCCGGCGGCGGGAGCGAGGCAAGGTCTCAACTGCGGTCGTCCTGGCGAAGGCCAGGACGACGACGGAGACTTACACCGCCATCTTCCGATGCAGCACCGGCGCACCGGTGGTGAGGCTTTCGGCCGCATCGATGATGGCGTTGGCATCCAGGCCGTAGTAACGGTGGAGGTCCGCTATCGTGCCGGTCTGGCCGAACTGCTCGACGCCGAGCGCCTCGACGCGGTGGCCACGGACGCTGCCGAGCCAGCCGAGCGCGGAGGGATGGCCGTCGATCACGGTCACGATGCCGCAGTCGCGCGGCAACGGCGCCAGCAGTTTTTCGATGGGGCTGAGGTGCTGCAGGCCGCGGCGGTCGCGGCGCAATTTTCGCGCGGCAGTCCAGCCTGCGTGGAGGCGGTCGGCCGAGGTGATCGCGAGCAGGCCGACGTCGCGGCGGCTCTCGCCGATGAAGCCGGTCGCCTCGATCGCCTCCGGCGCGACCGCGCCGGTATAGGCGATCACGACTTCGGCATTCGGCCCCGGCTTGCGCAGCCAATAGGCGCCGTCGGTGATGCCCTGCCTCAGCTCCGGCGTCATGATGCGCTGCGCCTGCTCAATGCTGCGCGTGGAAAGCCTTAAGTAAACCGAGCCGCCCTCGCCGGCTTCGCGCTGCATGTGCTCGAAACCGAAAGCCATGATCACGGCGAGCTCGTCGACGAAGGCCGGCTCGAACGAGGCCAGGCCATCCTGCGCCATGCCGATCAACGGCGTTGCGATCGACTGGTGCGCGCCGCCTTCGGGCGCGAGCGTGATGCCCGATGGCGTCGCCGCCACCATGAAGCGCGCGTCCTGGTAGCAGGCATAGTTCAGCGCATCGAGCCCGCGCTCGATGAAGGGATCGTAGAGCGTGCCGACCGGCAGCAGCCGCTCGCCGTTGATCTGGTGCGACAGGCCGAGCGCCGAGAGCATGATGAACAGGTTCATCTCGGCGATGCCGAGCTCGAGATGCTGCCCCTTGGGGGAAGCATCCCAATTGTAGGTCGAGGGAATTTTCTCGCTGCGGAATAAGTCCGCCTTCTCGGCGCGCGCGAACAGGCCGCGGCGATTGACCCAGGGGCCGAGATTGGTCGAGACGGTGACATCAGGCGAGGTCGTGACGATGCGCCTCGCGAGCTCGCTGTCGCTGCGTGCGATCTCGTTCAGCACGAGACCAAAACCCTGCTGGGTCGACATCTGCGGCGACGGCTTGAACGCGAGCTGCTGCGGCACCTCGACGACAGGCGCGCTCAACCGGCGGCCGTCCTGGTTGAACGGCACGCGCGCGAGGAAAGCCTCGAGCTCGGCCGCATCCTGCACGAGGCCCTCGAACTTGTCCCATTCGTGCCCGGGACGGATGTTCTGGCTGTCGCGATATTTCTCCATCTGCGCGACGGTCATCAGGCCGGCGTGGTTGTCCTTGTGGCCCTGGAACGGCAGGCCGACGCCTTTGATGGTGTAGGCGATGAAGCAGACCGGGCGATCGTGGTCGATGGACTCGAACGCCTCCAGCATGCTCGCCATGTCGTGGCCGCCGAGATTCGACATCAGCGCCAGCAGCTCGTCGTCGTTGCGCTTGTCGATCAGTTTGGTGATCGGGCCCTGATCGCCGATCTCGTCATGCAGATGCTTGCGAAACGCCGCACCGCCCTGGAAGCACAGCGCGGCGTAGAGCGCGTTCGGACAATTGTCGATCCAGCGCTTCAGCGCCTCGCCGCCGGGCTCGGCAAAGGCCTCGCGCATCAGCCGGCCGTATTTCACGATCACCACGTCCCAGCCGAAATTGCGGAACATGGTCTCGAACTTTTCCCAGAGCCCTTCGCGCACGACGGCGTCGAGCGACTGGCGGTTGTAGTCGACTACCCACCAGGTGTTGCGCAGGCCGTGCTTCCAGCCTTCTGCAAGGGCTTCGAAGATGTTGCCCTCGTCCATCTCGGCGTCGCCGACGAGTGCAATCATCCGCCCCTCGCGGCGATCCTTCATCCAGCCATGCGCCTTGACGTAGTCCTGCACGAGCGAAGAGAACAGCGTCTGCGCGACGCCGAGGCCGACCGAGCCGGTGGAGAAATCGACGTCGTCGACGTCCTTGGTGCGCGAGGGATAGGACTGCGCGCCCTTGAAGCCGCGAAAATTCTCCAGCTTCTCGCGGGTCTGCCGGCCGAACAGATATTGGATGGCATGGAACACCGGGCTCGCATGCGGCTTCACCGCGACGCGATCCTCAGGGCGCAACACATGGAAGTACAGCGCCGACATGATCGTGGCGAGCGAGGCGGATGAGGCCTGATGGCCGCCGACCTTGAGCCCGTCCGCATTGGCGCGGATGTGGTTGGCGTGGTGGATGGTCCAGGACGACAGCCACAGCGCCTTGCGGCTAAGAGCGGTCAATGTGTCAAGACGAGCGGAATCAACGGGCATGGCAATGCTCCCGGGAAACAGACGCTGCGATGATACGCCTGCGGGCGGCGCCAAACTTCTCAATTTTTCGCGCCATACCTCCAGATATTGGGATATTTTACCAAGGTAGCCCGACTAAGGACAGGTTCCATTCCAATGCCCGAGCTCGACGCCATCGACCGCAAGATCCTCGCTTTGCTCCAGACCGACAGCCGCATGACCATGCAGGAACTCGCCGACAAGGTCGGGCTCTCGGTCTCGCCCTGCCATCGCCGCGTCAAGCTCCTGGAAGATCGTGGCGTCATCTCGCGCTACGTTGCGACCGTCGACCAGAAGGCGCTTGGCCTGCATGTCAGCGTCTTCATCTCGATCAAGCTGGCGCGGCAGAAGGAGGAGGACCTCAACCGCTTCGCCCGCGCGATCTCGAAATGGGACGAGGTGCTGGAATGCTATCTGATGACCGGCAACCGCGACTATCTGCTGCGCGTCGTGGCGGCCGACCTCGCCTCCTATGAGACGTTTCTCAAGACCAAGCTGACCCGGCTCGACGGCATCGCCTCGATCGAGTCCAGCTTCGCGCTGAGTCAGGTGAAGTATTCAATCGCGCTGCCGGTGTGATGGTTGTGGCCACCTCTCCCGCTCCTGTCCGCCGAAGCCTTGGCGGAGGCGGATGCGGGAGAGGCGTAGGCCGCCTCCGGCGGCCGTCATCTCAAAAGACGCCGAGGCAAAGCCTCGGCTATGGCGCAGCGCCGGGTGAGGGTTCTTTCCTCTAGGGGGTTGTCCCGATGCGGATGCACCCTCTCCCCAACCCTCCCCCGCAGGCGGGGGAGGGAGCGCACTGCCGTCGCGGCTAGATGGTCACCGCCACGGCTGCACGATGATCTTGGTGTGCGCCTCCGGATTGGCGAGATCGGCGAAGGCCTTTGCGACGCCGTCGATACCCACCTCCGCAGTCACCATCGCCGCGGCATCCACCCGCCCTTCCGCGATCAGGCGCAACGACGCTGCGAATTCGTCCGGCGTGTAGCCGAGCACATACTGGACATTGAGCTCCTTCATGATGCCCAGCATCGGCTCGCTTGTGTCGGTTTCCATGCAGACACCGACCACGACAATGCGCGCGTCACGCGGCGCGCCTTCGAACACCTGCTGCAACAGGCCAGGCACGCCGACACATTCGAAGATGATCGCAGGCTTCAACGCCGGCAGCATGGCCTGGAACGGCGGCCGCGCCGCTTTCTCCGCGCCCGACATCTGTGCGTGCGCGGCCCAGGCCGTATAAGGCTGCGACACCTTGGGGTCGACGACGATATCGGCGCCGAGCCTCGCCGCAAGCGCACGCCGCGCCGGCGAATAGTCGGCGGCGACAATCGGATGCAAGCCCTTGAGCTTCAGCGCTGCGATCACCGCGAGGCCGACCGGGCCGCAGCCGATCACGAGCGGCACCTCGTCACCACGGATATTGGCTTTTGCGACGGCGTGAACCCCGACCGCGAGCGGTTCAGTCAGCGCGGCATGTTCCGGCGCAAGACCGTTGGGCACCTCGAGCAGCAGCGCTTCGCTGAGCAGCATCGCCTCGGAATAACCGCCGATATTGTCATTGGAATAGCCGATGCCTTCGATTCCCGCAGGCGTCACCAGCGCCGGCAGCGAGCAGACGCGCGTGCCCGGCTTGAGCTTGCGCGCGGTGCCTGGACCGTAGTCGACGATCTCGCAGCAGAACTCATGACCGAACACGACGTCGCGGCTGAGGTCCATCGGCTTGCGCCCGGTCTTCCGCGCCATCTCCACCATGCGGTGGGCGTGCTGGCGCGCGTGCAGATCGGAACCGCAAATGCCGCAGGCGAGCGTCTTGACCAGAACCTGACCGGGACCCGGCGTCGGCTCCGCCATCCGGTCGACGACAATCTCACCGTTCCTGAAAATCGCAGCGCGCATCCGGCTCCTCCCCTGGTGTTGGAGCCGTTGATAGCACGACGCGGGACGCCGATCTTGCGTCAGGGGTTCGGGGAACGCTCTTCCAGCACCAGGAGCTGGGCGCGGCGCACCCGCTCGCGATGGGCGATGTAGAGGCCGCTCGCGACGATGAAGGCCGCGCCGATGATGGTCCAGAGATCAGGCACCTCACCAAAGATGAAGAAGCCCAAAATGCTGACCCAGAGCAGCTGGGTGTAGGAGAACGGCGCCAGCACCGAGGCATCGCCGTAGCGGTAGGCGAGCACGATGATCCACTGGCCGACGGTGGAGGCAACGCCGATCACAATGCCGAGCCCGATCGCGGTCCAGTTCGGCGTGACCCAGACGAACGGCACCATCACGGAAAGGATCGCAACGCCCGTCAGCGCGGAATAGGCCATGGTGGTGAGCACGGCCTCGCGACCGCTCATCATACGCGTCAGGATCAGCGCGGCAGCCCAGCAGAACGCCGAGATGATCGGGAAGAACGCGGCGGCATGAAACGCGCTGGAGCCGGGGCGCAGGATGATCATCACGCCGGTCAGACCGATCGCGGTGGCGATCCAGCGGCGCAGGCCGACCTTTTCGCTCAGGAAGATAATCGACAGCGCGGTGACGAACAGCGGCGAGACGAAGCCGGTGGCAGAGGCTTCCGCAATGGGGAGGAACCGCAGACCGGTGATGAAGAACAGCGAGGAGCCAAGCAGCGCGGCGCCGCGCATTAGCTGCAGGCCGATCCGCTCGGTGCGCATCGCATGCAGCGGTGAGCCCGGCAGCATCACCGGCGTGAACATCAGCGCGAAGGTGACGAAGCGGATCCAGGTGATCTCGATCGAAGGCAGACTGGTCGAGAGATATTTCGCGGTCACGTCGGAGGTGCCGAGAAACACCGTCGACAGCAGCACCAGCGCAATGCCCTTGAAGGGATGATCGACGCGCGCGGGCGCACGGCGAGCCGCCTGCTTCTTCTCCGGCACGGGCATGGGAATATTGTCGAGCCTTGCGGCTGCGGCGGGCGGCGGTGTCACGGCTGGAACCCGGAAATAATGCGAATCGAGAACGCTCGTAAAAAACGACAAATGCGCCGCGTTCACAACTTCCGAAAACAGGATGCCGATATGCGCTGACGTCCGCGCGCGTCAATATTCCATTAATAATGGGTGTTTTTGTACTACAACATGGGCAGGCTGCGCGGCTTCGGCCCGCGCGGAAACGCCGCATCGAGCGCCGCAATCTCCTCTTTCGTCAGCACGAGATCGCCGGCGGCCGCATTTTCGGCGGCATGTTCCGCGCATGAGGCTTTCGGAATCGCGAACACCGTAGTTGCACGGGTGAGGAAGCTCAGCACGACCTGACGCGGTGTCGCGCGACGCGTCTCCGCGATCTTCACCAGCACGGCGCCGCCCTTGCTGCGCACATCCGGAAAATCATCGTGACCGAACGGCGAATAGGCGACCACGGCGACACCATGCCGCTCACACCAGGGAATCACGGCATGCTCGATCGCGCGTTCCTTGAGATGATAGAGCACCTGATTGCATGCGATCCGTCCCTCGCCCGCAACGTCGAGAATGTCGTCGAGATCGTCGGCATCGAAGTTGGAGACGCCCCAGGACTTGATCTTGCCCGCTTTCACCAGCTCCTCGAACGCAGCGACGGTGTCCTCGAGCGGATAGGAGCCGCGCCAGTGCAACAGATAGCAGTCGAGCCGATCGGTCTTCAGCCGCTGCAGCGAACGCTCACACGCCGTGATCGTGCCGCGGCGCGAGGCGTTGCTCGGCAGCACTTTTGAAACTAGGAACACCTCATCGCGCCGGCCGGCAATCGCATCCGCAATGACGAGCTCGGCGTCACCGTACATCTCCGCGGTGTCGATGTGGGTCATGCCGAGATCGAGCCCACGCTGAAGCGCGGCAATGGCGCGCTTGCGGTCGCCGTGGTCGAGGTACCAGGTGCCCTGCCCGATGACGGAGACGTTGGCGCCGGTCTTGCCGAAAGGGTTTGTGTTCATGTTCTTTTCCGATCTCCGCTCTGTTCTCTCCCTCTCCCCGTTCTTACGGGGAGAGGGTTGGGGTGAGGGGCTGCCTCCGCCAATTCGCTAGCAGTTGGACTCGCGAGACTTCCCCTCACCCGCCGCGCTTCGCGCGTCGGCCTCTCCCCGCAAGCGGGGCGAGGCGAAGAGCCACGCGCTACAGACCGCTGATGTCAGCGACTAGTACGCTCCCGGTCGAGGACTCCGTGATATAGAGACGATCCTTCCTTTCGCCACCGATCGCGACATTCGTGCAATTCGGCCCCGCGCACGACTTGATCCGCGCAATCAATTCGCCGTTGGGCGCGAATACGAAGACGTGACCGAGCGAAGCGTGGCCGACGAACAGGCGACCTTTGGCATCCATGGTCAGGCCATCGGGGCCGCTGGTGCCGAACAGCGAGCAGAAGCGGCCGACCTTCGACACGCTGCCATCCTTCATGAACGGCAGCCGCCACACCGCATTATCGCGCGTCATTGCGACGAACAGGACGGTCTCGGTCGGATCGAGCACGAGGCCGTTCGGGCTGATGCCGGTGTTGATCAGGCAGTCGAGCCGGCCACTCGATGCCAGCCGATAGACCCGACCACTCGGATCGTGCAGGCCGGTCTGGCCCTGATCGGTGAAATAGATGTCACCGTTGGACGCGAGATGCAGATCGTTGCAGCCGCGAAACGATTTTGAATTGCGCGCGGTCAGGACCGGCGTGACGCGGCCGGCTTTGGCATCGAGCTCCATGATGCCATGCATGTAATCGGCAATCAGGATGCGGCCGTCGGATGCGATCTTCAGCCCGTTCGGCCAGCCCTCATATTCGGCGACCTGCGACCACGCGCCGTCAGGCGCAATACGGAAGATGCGGCCGAAGGGAATATCGACGATGTAGAGATTGCCTTCCTTGTCGAAGGATGGCCCCTCGATGAAGCTATCGGTCGGCACGCCCGGACGGTTGGCGTCGGCCCAATCCGTCCGCACGCCCTTGCGGCGGAACTTGTCAGGCATGGTGGAGAAGATTCTTGTTTCGATCAGGCGCGGCGGCGTTTCCAGGTACATCATTGTTGTTGTGTGTGTCGAGCTGGCGGGATGCGGAGCAGCATAGGGCACAACGACAGGGCCGTCGATTGGAGCGCACGTCGTCGTGCCGCTGGCACAACCGGCCACTCACACTCCGCCGTCGTCCCGGCGAAGGCCGGGACCCACAGCCACAGGGAGATATTTGGCGAAGACTGGTCGTCCGGTACTGCCACCGGCTACGACGGACAGATCCCGCGGTATGGGTCCCGGCCTTCGCCAGGACGACATTTGAGAGTGCCGAAACTACCCCGCCGCGCCCGCGAGCTTGGCCTGCTTCGCCGGCGCTTCCGTCGTCGCGATCAGCCGCTTCAGTTCGGGGATGCAGGAGCCGCAATTGGTGCCGGCCTTGAGCTTGGCGCCGATCTCGGCCGCGGTGCGTGCGCCAGCGGCGATGGTGTCGCAGATGGTGCCGCGGCCGACACCGAAGCAGGCGCAGACGATTGGCCCGGTCGAGGCCGTTCCCTCCGTCGACTTGCCTGACAGCAGCACGCGGCGCTGCTCGTCGGTGACGTGATCGGCCGCAAAGGCAGTTCTGATCACTTCCCAATCGCCGGCGTCATGCCCGGGGCCGACGAACAGACAGGCCTCGATGCGATCGCCAGCGAACGAGGCAGCGCGATAGATGCCGCCGCCGAAATCGCGATATTCGGCGATGTCCTCGCCGACAACGCCGTCGAGCCAAGCCGGCCAGCGCGACAGATCCGCGTTGTCGGCGAACAGATAGCCGAAACCGCCGGCAACCGTGACGCGGGTCCACAACAGGTTCGACGGCAGATCGAGCTGCTGTCGCGACAGCGCAAAACCGCGGAAGACGAATTCGTAAGGCGCGATCGCGGCCGGCGTCGCCTTGGACTCGGGCTGGCCCGAGAACGGATCGGTAAACGACTGCACCAGCGCCCCGACGCGGCCATGCGAGGCGTTCATCGCGCTCCAGTGGATCGGCGCGAACAGCGTGCCGCGCTGCTGGCGCTCGCTGACGACGACTTTCAGGATGCACTGGCCGTAATCGGTGGTGATGCGGGCATAGCCGTCGTGAGCGAGGCCGTATTTGCTGGCGTCATCGGGATGGATCTCGACGAAAGGCTCGGGCAGATGTGCGCCGAGCCGCTGGCTAAGGCCCGTGCGCGTCATGGTGTGCCACTGGTCGCGGATGCGTCCGGTATTGAGCCTGAGGGGGCGCGAGGCGCCGGTCTCGCTGCGCAACGACGGCACTTCCGGCGCGACGAAGCGGCCCTTGCCGTCATTGGTGAAGAAACCGCCTTCCGCAAAGAAGCGCGCGCGAGGCGCCTCGCCTTGGCGCGCCGGCCACTGCACCGGCTTGAGCGCATCGAAGGCTTCGTTCGACAGCGAGGTCAGCGCGCCGATGTCGAAATCACGGCTGCCGTCGTTCTCGAAGGCCGAGAGCGCCGCGTGCTCGCGAAAAATCTCGGCGGCCGATTTGTAGTTGAAGCTGTCGCCGAAGCCGAGACGTTTTGCGGTCTCGCTTAGGATCCACCAATCGGGGCGCGCCTCGCCCGGCGCCGGCAGGAACGAGCGCTGGCGCGAGATGCGGCGTTCGGAGTTGGTCACCGTGCCCGACTTCTCGCCCCAGGCGAGCGCCGGCAGCAGCACATGCGGCCCGGCCGCGACCGTGTCGTTGGAGAGCACGTTCTCGGACACCACGAACAGCTCGAGCTTCTTCAGCGCCTCGCGCACCAAGTCGGCATCGGGCAGCGACACCGCCGGGTTGGTCCCCATCACCCAGAGCGCTTTGACCTCACCGCGGTTGATCGCCTCGAACAACTGCACCGCCTTCAATCCCTCATGGGTGGCGATGCGCGGTGCCTTCCAGAACCGCTTGACGCGATCGATGTCGGGCGGCGTGAAGCCCATGTGGGCGGCAAGCATATTGGCGAGGCCGCCGACCTCGCGACCGCCCATCGCGTTGGGCTGGCCGGTGAGCGAGAACGGCGAGGCGCCCGGCTTGCCGATGCGCCCGGTGGCGAGATGGCAGTTCAGGATCGCATTGACCTTGTCGGTGCCCTGCGCCGACTGGTTGACGCCCTGCGAATAGAGCGTGACGACGCGCGGCGTGTCGCGGAACATCTGGAAGAAGGTCGCAACGTCCCGCTCAGACAGGCCCGTGGCCAGCGCGGTCGCGCTGACGCTGCCGGCAATGTTGCGCGCGCGAGCCAGCGCGTCGTCGAAGCCGGACGTGTTGTTCGCGACGTAGTCCTTGTCCAACGCTCCGCTATCGACGAGATCAACGAAGAGCCCGGAGAACAGCGCGGTGTCGGTGCCGGGCTTGAGCCCGAGGAACAGATCGACGTCATCAGCGGTGTCGGTGCGGCGCGGATCGATCACGATCATGCGTGCGCCACGCTCCTGCCGATTCCTGAGCATACGCTGGAACAGAATGGGATGGCACCAGGCGGCGTTCGAGCCGACGAAGACCAGCAGATCCGCCTGGTCGAGATCCTCATAGCAGCCGGGCACGGTGTCGGCGCCGAAGGCGCGGCGGTGGCCGGCGACCGAGGACGACATGCAGAGTCGTGAATTGGTGTCGACATTGGCAGTGCCGACAAAGCCCTTCATCAGCTTGTTGGCGACGTAATAATCCTCGGTCAGCAGCTGACCGGAGAGATAGAATGCAACCGCGTCGGCGCCATCGCGTGCCACGATATGCTGCATGCGATGGGCGACATGATCGAGCGCATCGCTCCAGGCGACGCGCTCCAGCACGCCCTTGCAGCGGATCATCGGATAGAGCAGACGGCCTTCGAGCCCGACGGTCTCGCCGAGCGCCGAGCCTTTCGAGCACAGCCGGCCGAAATTGGCGGGATGATCAGGGTCGCCCGCGATCGCCGCGCCACCCTTGCCGTCGGGTGTCGCCAGCACGCCGCAGCCGACGCCGCAATAGGGACAGGTCGTCTTGGTGGCGCGGAGCGTGGGGTCGATCGCCGTCATATCGAGCTGCCTTATCAAGCTGTCTGGTCAAGCCGCCTTGGAGGGATACGCCAGCGCGCGGCCGAACATCATGTCGGTGCGGATCGCCGCCACCTTGTCGCCATTGCGGATCAGCTCGAGGTACCAGAGCGCATCGACGGTATCGCCGATCAGCACGGCGCCGGTGAGCCGGCCGTCGGCGATCACGAGCTTCTTGTAGGTGCCGCGCCTGCGGTCGGTGAGAACGAGGCTCTCGCTGCCCTCGCCGCCCATGAAGTCGCCGGCCGAGAACACGCTGACGCCGGAGACCTTCAGATTGGTCGAGACCACGCTGCCCTGATAGGCGGCGGGACGGCCGGCCAGATGCCGCGCCAGCACCCGCGCCTGCTCATAGGCCGGCTCGACCAGGCCATAGCAGGTGCCGCGATGCTCGGCGCATTCGCCGAGGGCGAAGATGTCGGGCGAAGCCGTCTGCATCACGTCGTTGACGACGACGCCGCGGTTCACCGCGATGCCGGCCTCTTTGGCCAGCGTCACGTTGGGCCTGATGCCGGCGGCAAAAATCACGGCGTCGGCCTCGATGCGGCTGCCGTCGGCAAGCTCGACGGCCTCGACGTGACCCTCGCCATGAATGCGGGTGGTGGAGGCATTGAGCAGGATGCGGATGCCCTTGCGCTCGACCAGCATCTTGAGCAGATCGGCGGCCGGTCCGTCGAGCTGACGCTCCATCAGTCGGTCCATCAGATGCAGCAGCGTCACCGGCGCGCCGGCCTTGGCGAGTCCATACGCCGCTTCGAGACCGAGCAGGCCGCCGCCGACCACGACGACGCGCTTCTTCGCCGCAGCCAGCGTCAGCAGCAGATCGACGTCGCGGGTGTCGCGGAAGGTGTGCACGCCGGCGAGATCGGCGCCCGGCACGTTGAGCCGCAGCGGCGTCGAGCCGGTGGCGAGCACCAGCTTGGAATATTCCATGCTCTCTTCGCCGGCGATCTTGAGCTCGCGGCGGCCGGTGTCGATCTCGGTGACGCGATAGCCGTAGCGCACGGTGACGCCGCGATGGCGCCACCAGTCGGCCGGCCGGAGCTCGATCTCGTGCGAGCCGGTCTCGCCGGCCAGTACGGATGAGAGCAGCACGCGGTTGTAAGCGAGCCGCGGCTCTTCGCCGATCACGGCGACCGCGTAGCGGCCGAGCGCGGTCTTGGCGAGCTCGTCGACCAGACGCGCGGCCGCCATACCGTTACCGACGATGACCAGCGGTTCACTCACGAGGCATCTCCTATTCAGCGGCCTGCGGCCGGGCGCCGTAGGCTTCGGACATCATGTAGCCGGACAGCACGCCATAGGCGTCGGTCCAGGCTTTTGCCAGTTCGGGCGTCCATGCTTCGCCAAGACCCTTCTCCAGGGTCCACAGCAGGGTCGCGCCGACCACGGGATAGTGCTCGGCCATCGCACCGTAAGCGACGTGACGCTTGGCGAGCGCGGAGGCCGCGGGAAGAATTGAGTCCAGGTTCGACAGGCCGCCGACGACGGCAGCGAGCATGCCCATCAGCTTCTTGCGCTGCTCGGTCATGTCCTCAGGAAACATCGCGCGCACGGACGGCGCCACCTCGAACAGACGATCGTAGAACAGCACCGCGGCCTGCTCCGATATCGGCGCGACCTTGGCGAAGCTCTGTTGGATGAGAGTGATCTGTTCGGGCGTCATGTGGTTCTCCTGTCTGTTTCAGTTTGCCTTGGTGCGCGCCGTTGCGAACAAGGTTCATGGGTCAAACGTCATCAGAGAGTTCTCTCCCCGCGTACGGGGAGAAGCGAGATTCGTACCAAGTATTAGACCCTTGCTTCGGCGAGGCTTGCCGCGCCTTCGCCCTGCGGGCTGCGACGCAGGTAGAACCACCAGGTCAAAGCGAGGCAGGAGGCGTAGAAGGCGAGATAGATCGCGAGCGCGAGCTGCGGCCCACCGGTCATGGCAATCGACTTGCCGAAGCCGGTCGGGATCAGATAGCCGCCGACAGCGCCGATCGCGCCGATGAAGCCGACCGCCGCGCCGCTCTCGATGCTCGCCGTCTTCAACGCGAGCGCGCGCGCCGCATCGCCCTTGCCTCGCACCTTGAACAGGTTCTCCTCGCGGAAGATCGAGGGGATCATGCGATAGGTCGAGCCGTTGCCGATGCCCGTCGTCACGAACAGGATCAGGAACATCGACAGGAAGCCGATGAAATCCTTCTGTCCGACGAAGTAGAGCACGCCAACCGTGGCGCCCGCCATCGCGATGAAATTCCAGAAGGTGATGATCGAGCCGCCGAGCCTGTCGGCCAGCCAGCCGCCGAGCGGACGCGAGAGCGAGCCGACCAGCGGTCCCAGGAACGCGATCGAGATCGTCACGGCCGGGAATTGCGTCTTGATCAGCAGCGGAAACGCGGCGGAGTAGCCGATGAAAGATCCGAACGTGCCGATATAGAGGTACGCCATGATCCAGGTGTGCTTGCGCTTGACGATCGCGAGCTGGTTCTTCACCGACGATTTCGCCGAGGTGAGGTTATTCATGAAGAACACCGCGCCGAACACCGCGATCGCGATCGGCAGCACCCACATCAAGCCGGCATTCTGCAGGAAGATGCCGTCGACGGCCGTGGCCTGGAACAGGTTGAAGACTGCGAGCGTCATCAGGATCGGGGTCAAGAGCTGCACGCTGGAGACGCCGATATTGCCGCCGGCGGCGTTCAACCCCAGCGCCCATCCCTTCATCCGATCGGGGAAGAAGAAGGAGATGTTGGTCATGCTGGAGGCGAAATTGCCGCCGCCGAGACCCGCGGTCGAGGCGACCAGCAGCATCAGCCAGAACGGCGTGTCGGGATGGCTCACGAAATAGGCAAGCGACAGCGTCGGAATGAACAGGATCGCCGCACTGAAGATCGTCCAGTTGCGGCCGCCAAACGTCGTCACTGCGAAGGTGTAGGGAAAACGGATCAAAGCGCCGATCAGGCCCGGCACGGCAATCAGCTGGAACAACTGATCGGTGGTGTAGTGGAAGCCTGCCTGCGGCAGCTTGGTGGTGACGATGCTCCAGATCAGCCAGACCGAGAAGCCGATATGCTCGGCCACGATCGACCAGATCAGGTTGCGTCGCGCGATAGTCTTGCCAGTCGCATTCCAGAACGCCTCATCTTCGGGGCGCCAGTCTGAAATCCAAGTAGGATTTTTCGTCATTGAGTATCCCTTCCAGGCTCACCGCTGCGTCGTTGCAGGCTCAGCCTCCGACCACGGAGGCACGCTCCAAGGCTTCACCCCGGTGGCGAGTCACGATGCTGATTGATGATGTTGAGGGACGTCGTCGTTGGCGTCGCGCAAAGACACTTCAATTTCCGTGCCAGTTGCGCGCATGCTGGAAATATAGGGATTTCAGCACGTTATTCGTATTACCCGAATTTCCTGCAGGCTTTTTCGCACGCTAAATTTGCGATTCGCTCAATCCTTGTGCGGCGCACAAGGATTGAGCGGGATGTCGATTATTTAGGCGCGGACGTTTCGCGCATTAACCTTTGGTTTATGCGGCTTCTACGAAGCGATGACGCTCGTAGAGAAATTCGAGCACGCGCTGCCGGCACTTCAAGTATGTGGCGCTGGTCGCAAGCTCGAGCCGCTTGCGCGGGCGCGCCAGCGGCACCTCCAGCACCTCGCCGATGCGCGCGGAGGGCCCGTTGGTCATCATCACGATGCGGTCGGACAAGAGCACGGCCTCGTCGACGTCGTGAGTGATCATCAAAATGGTGTTGCCGAGCTTCTGATGCAGCGCCATCACGGAATCCTGGAGATGCGCTCGGGCTCAGCGCGTTGAGCGCGCCAAACGGCTCATCCAGCAGCAGCACCTTCGGCTCCATCGCCAGCGCTCGCGCGATGCCGACGCGCTGCTTCATGCCGCCGGAGATTTCGGAAGGACGCTTGTCCCTGGCGTGAGCCATCTGCACCAGGTTGAGATTGTGCATCACCCAGGCGTCGCGTTCGGCACGGGACTTGGTCCTGGAGAAGACCTTGTCGACGCCGAGCCTGACGTTCTCGTACACGGTCAGCCACGGCAGCAGGCTGTGGTTCTGGAACACCACGGCGCGATCGGTTCCGGCGAGTTGACCTCGCGGTTCTCCAGCAGCACGCCGCCGATGGTGGCATTGGTCAGGCCCGCGATGATGTTGAGCAGGGTCGACTTGCCGCAGCCGGAATGGCCGATGATCGAGACGTATTCGCCTTTCTCGATCGTAAGATTGATGTCCTTCAGCACCTCCGTGGTGGCGGCGCCGCGGGTGAAGATCTTGTCGATGTGGTCGAGCTTCAGATAGGCGGTCATGTGCCCCTCCTCTCAATTCTGCGCGGTGCCGCGGGTGACGAACTTGCCGAGGCCCGCGATCAGGCGGTCCAGCACGAAGCCGACGATGCCAACATAGAACAGCGCCAGGATGATCTCGCTGATATGCGAGGAGTTCCAGGCGTCCCAGATGAAGAAGCCGATACCGACGCCGCCGATCAGCATTTCGGCGGCGACGATCGCGAGCCACGACAGGCCGATGCCGATGCGCAAGCCCGTGAAGATGTAGGGCGCTGCCGCCGGGATCATGATCTTGGAGAAGAATTCGAGCGGATTGAGCTGCACCACCGCGGCGACGTTGCGATAGTCCTGCGGGATGTTGCGGATGCCGACCGCGGTGTTGATGATGATCGGCCAGATCGAGGTGATGAAGATAACGAAGATCGCCGAGGGCTGGCCGTCGCGAAACGCGGCGAGCGAGAGCGGCAACCAGGCCAGCGGCGGGATGGTGCGCAGCACCTGGAACAGCGGATCGAGCCCGCGCATCGCCCAGACCGACTGTCCGACCAGAACGCCGAGCGCGATGCCGGCGACCGCGGACAGCGAATAGCCGAACGCAACGCGCTGGAGACTGGCGGACAGATGCCAGAACAGACCTTTGTCGATGCCGCCATGGTCGAAGAACGGATCGAGGATCAGCTCCTTTGTGTCATTGAACACTTTTGACGGTGGCGGCAGCGCCGAGCCGGCACGGCGGCAGACCAGCTCCCACACCAGCGTCAGCAGCGCGATCACGACCAGCGGCGGGATCACGCGCACGGCCGTCTCCCGTGCCATGCGTGCGTAAGCTTCGGTGCGCGGGGGACGCTTTGGCGTCATCGCGACGACGGGCGCGGCGGTGATCGCAGGCGTCGCGGTCTCAATATCAATCTTGGCGGCAGACATATTCATTGCAATCTCTCTCGGGCTTCAAAAGACGATGCGGCCGCCCGAAGGCGGCCGCTGGCTCCATCAGACTTCGACACGCTTGATCGCGAGCGACTTCAGATAGGCAGCCGGATTTTCCGGATCGAACACCTTGCCGTCGAAGAAGGTCTCCTTGCCGCGCGAGGTGGAGACCGGGATCTCGGAGGCCGCGACACCGAGCGTCTTGGCAGCGTCGCGCCACAGATCCTCGCGGTTGACCTTGGCGACCAGCGCCTTGGTGTCGAAATTCGCCTCGTATTTGCCCCAGCGGATGTCCTCGGTGAGGAACCAGAGATCGTGGCTCTGGAAGGGGTAAGAGGCGAAGTCGCGCCAGTACTTCATGATGTGTGGGGAATTCTCGACCACCTTGCCGGGGATGCCGTAGTCGAACTTGCCGGCGGTGCGGTCGAGCACGTCCTCGACCGGGCAATTCATCCACTGCCGCTTGCCCATGATGGCGGCGAGCTCGGCCTTGTTCTCGGCCTTGTCGGACCACTGCTGGGCTTCCATCACGGCCATCAGCAGCGCCTTTGCCGCCTTCGGATATTTGTCGACGAAGGCCGCGCGCATGCCGAAGGATTTCTCCGGATGCTTGTTCCAGAGTTCGCCGGTGGTGACGGCGGTATAGCCAATCTTCTGGTGGATGAGCTGCAGGTTCCAGGGCTCGCCGACGCAGAAGCAGTCCATGGTACCGACCTTCATGTTGGCCACCATCTGCGGCGGCGGCACCACGATGGTCTCGATGTCCTTGTCGGGATCGATGCCGCCGGCGGCGAGCCAATAGCGGATCCAGAGGTCGTGGGTGCCGCCGGGGAAGGTCATCGCGGCCTTCACGGCCTTGCCGGAGGCCTTCTTCTTCTCCAGCGCCGCCTTGAAGGGCGATGGCATCGACGCCGAGCTTGAGGTCGGCGTATTCGTTCGCGACGGAGATGCACTGGCTGTCGAGATTGAGCCGGGCCAGGATGTACATCGGCGTCGGCTGGTTGTTTTGCGTCACCTTGCCGGCCGAGATCAGATACGGCATCGGGGTGAGGATATGCGCGCCGTCGATGCCGTTGCCTTCGGAGCCGAGCACGAGATTGTCGCGCGTCGTGCCCCAGGAGGCCTGCTTCTGTACATCGGTGTCGGGCATGCCATATTTGGCGAACAGGCCCTTGTCCTTGGCGACGAAGAGCGGCCCGGCGTCGCTGAGCGCGATGAAGCCGAGCTTGGCGCCCTTGACCTCGGGGCCCGCCTCCTGCGCGAAGGCGCCGGCGGGGAAATTCAGCTTTGCGGCGGCGAGGAGTGCGGCGGTAGAGCCTGCGGCCTTCAACAATTGGCGGCGGCTGAGCCCGTTATCCGAGGGCCGGCGGGTGCGCTTCGTCATAGGCAGTGTCGTCCTTTGCGTCGTTGCAGAATTGATTGGCGTCAGTGCACACGAGCAGCCCGTCCGTCCGGTGGCGCCGTCTTTGGCGCGTGCGAACGCACGACGGGGAGACCCCCGTCTGGTGGCGTCAGCAAATCGGATGAGAAGTCTCGCGGGACGGCTTCAATGGCGTCGGCCTGGAACTATTCAAGCTTCATGCCAAGCCCGACGACTTAGAAAGGATTGAATAATCAATATGTTATGGAGGTCGCGACAGGCCGCCGCAGGACCGCTCCGCATGTGAAACTTGCGGGCTGCTCGAATCCTTGAGCGCCGCACAAAGTTTGTGCAACAGCTCAAGCACAATGCCGGCGGCGCGGTTGGAGAGAATCAGGAAGCAGACTATCGTATTGATGTTGCTTTCATTTTCCTGACGCACCCAGACGGCACGCAACTTGCTTATCCCTAAGCGTCAACGAAGACTGCGGCTTGCCGCATTGTTGCAGCCTCTGGCGGCTGCATTCCGGAAGCTCAACTGCTTCGCGGCCCTCTGGGCCGTCGTGACGCGATTCCCAAGGCTTCCAATCTCCATAGCCCTCGTGCGCGGCAGGCCAGCCCGCACGGCCCAAGACGTTCAGCCGCGCTCTCCAAAAGGGTGTGTCGATCTCACTTACGAAGCAAAAGGAACCATTGATGTCGTATCTCGCGCCTTCGGAATTCGTCACCAAGATGGTGGATGCAGGCGAAGTCCAAGATCTTCATGTCCACCCGGGATACCATCATCCGCGCCTACATGGCCGGCGCGATCCTCACGCTCGCCGCATGGTTCGCCGTCACGATCAACGTGAACACGGGCCAGCCGCTGCTCGGTGCGCTGCTGTTTCCGGTCGGATTCGTCATGCTCTATCTGCTGGGCTTCGACCTCCTGACCGGCGTATTCGTGCTCTCGCCGCTTGCGCTGATCGACAAGCGCCCGGGCGTCACTCTTGGCGGTGTGCTCCGCAACTGGGGCCTGGTCTTCGTCGGCAATTTCGCCGGCGCCTTCACCGTGGCCTTCATGATGGCCTTCGTGACAACGTTCGGCTTCACGCAGGCCCCCGACAAGGTCGGCGCCGCCATCGGCATCATCGGCGAAAGCCGGACGCTCGGCTACGCCGCGCATGGTGCGGCCGGCATGGCGACGCTGTTCATGCGCGGCATGCTCTGCAACTGGATGGTCTCGACCGGCGTCGTCGGTGCCATGATCTCGACCTCGGTCCCCGGCAAGGTCATCGCGATGTGGATGCCGATCCTGGTGTTCTTCTACATGGTGTTCGAACATTCCGTCGTGAACATGTTCCTGTTCCCGTCCGGGCTGCTGCTCGGCGCAAAATTCTCGATCCTGGACTATCTGATCTGGAACGAGATCCCGACCGTGCTCGGCAATCTCGTCGGCGGCCTCGCCTTCACCGGCATGACCCTCTATGCCACGCACGTCATGACCCTGCCGAAGCGCCAGGCCGACAAGGCCATAAAGCCCCGCGTCGCGGCCTGATCAAAGCGACTTCGACAGGAGAGCCTCACCCGCGCAGGGTGAGGCTCCCCTCTTCCGGTGATGACGATGACCCCCGGTCTCCTGATTTCGGTCGGCCAGCATTCCGACAAGGGTCGCAAGCCCATCAACCAGGATTTCACGGCGTCCTGATTCCGGAGGAGCCGCTCCTCAGCCTGAAGGGCATCGCCGCCGTCCTCGCCGACGGCATCTCGAGCAGCACGGTGAGCCAGATCGCCAGCGAGTTGGCGGTCAAGAGCTTCCTGATGGACTATTACTGCACGTCGGAATCCTGGACGGTGAAGACGTCCGCCCGCCGCGTGCTGGACGCCACCAATTCCTGGCTGCATGCGCAGACGCGCAAGAGCCAATACGCCTATGACCGCGACAAGGGCTATGTCTGCACGCTGAGCGCCATGGTCATCAAGGCGACCACCGCGCACATCTTCCATGTCGGCGATTGTCGCATCTACCGCGTGGCCGGCAAGGCGCTCGAGCAGCTGACCGACGATCACCGCATCATCGTGTCGTCGGAGCAGACCTATCTCGGCCGCGCGCTCGGCATCAACCCGCAACTCGAGATTGACTATCAGGCCTTCGAGATCGAAGCGGGCGACACCTTTCTGCTGGCGACCGACGGCGCCTACGAATTCGTCGACGCGCGCTTCGTCACGAGCGCGCTGAACGAGCATGCAGGCGAGCTCGACGGGGCGGCGAAGGCCATCGTCGAGGAAGCCTACCGGCGCGGCAGCGACGACAACATCACGGTTCAGATCCTGCGCATCGACGCAGTGCCCCAGCGTGAGCCGTCCGGCATCTTCAATCAGACCTCACAGCTGCCGCTGCCTCCGCTGCCGGAGCCACGCGCGCTCTTCGACGGCTACAGGATCGTCCGCGAGATTCACGGCAGCAGCCGCAGTCATATCTATCTTGCCGTCGACACCGAGACCGAGGAGCCGGTCGCGCTCAAGCTGCCGTCAGTCGACCTGCGCGACAATGCTGCCTATCTCAAGCGCTTCCTGATGGAGGAATGGATCGCGCGCCGGATCGACAGCCCGCACGTGCTGAAGCCGCTGTCACAGTCGAGACGGCGCAGCTATCTCTACGTCGCGACCGAATTCGTCGAAGGCCAGACCTTGAAGCAGTGGATGACCGACAATCCGCGCCCCGATCTCGAAACCGTCCGTGGCCTCATCGAGCAGATCGCCGCCGGCCTGCGCGCCTTCCACCGCATGGAGATGCTGCATCAGGACCTCAGGCCGGACAACGTCCTGATCGACAAGACCGGCACCGCGAAGATCATCGACTTTGGGTCAGTCAGGGTCGCCGGCGTCGCGGAAGCCGCGCCGCCGGACGAAGCCGACGAAATCCTGGGAACGGTCCAGTACACGGCACCGGAGTATTTTCTTGGGCAGGGCGGCTCGCCGCGCTCCGACATGTTTTCGCTGGCCGTGATCTGCTACCAGATGCTGACGGGAAAGCTTCCCTATGGCGCTCAGGTCGCCAAGATCCGGCGCAAGGCGGACGTGCGGAGACTTCAGTATCGCCCAGCCGACGACGATCGCAACGTGCCGGCCTGGGTCGACGGCGCGCTCAGGCGCGCGCTGCATCCCGACCCGTACAAGCGGCACGAGGATCTGTCCGAATTCGTCTTCGAGCTTCGCACGCCCAATCCGGCCTATCTCAACACGCGGATCACGCCCCTGTTGGAGCGCAGCCCGCTGATGTTCTGGAAATTGACCTCGGCGGCGCTCGCCTGCGCGGTCGTCGTGCTGCTGGCACTGCTACACGCGCGTTAGAGCATGATCCGGACCCGAAGGGCCGCGTTAGCGCAAAGTGTGCAGCGGTTTTCCGAAAAGATCATGCTCAAACAATAACTAACCTAAAGCGCGATGACGATTCATCCTAATCTCATCGCGCGCTAGTCGTCAGGCCGGCTGGGCCGCCTTCGTCCCCAGCGGCTTCGGCGCCATGCCGCCGCCGGGCTTGAGGTGGAATTCGTAGCTCATCAGGTGCCACTTCCCATTCGCCTTACTGCCGTCGGGCATTGCCGGATCGTTGCGCGGCTCGACCTTGGCGATGAGGTCGTCTTTCACGCCGAACACGACGTCGGTATCCAGATATTTGTCGCCGTCCATGAAAACATGGGTGATCAGCGGCTCATAACCCTTCGCATTGACCAGGAAATGCACATGCGCCGGCCGCATCGGATGACGCTTGGTCTGCGTAATCATCTCGCCGACCGGGCCGTCGGTCGGAATCGGGTAGCTGCACGGCAGGATGGTGCGGAAGAAGAAGCGGCCGTCGTCGTCGGTGATGAAGCGCGCCCGCGCCGAGGCGCCGACCTCGTCATAGTTGGCCTTTTGTGAATCGTAGAAGCCGTCATCATCGGCATGCCAGACGTCGACGGGGACGTTCGCGAGCGGCTTGCCCTTCAGATCCGTGACTCGGCTCTGCACGAACATCCGCTCGCCGGTCTGGTTGTTGGGGGAGATATCGGTGCCGTGCGCGGTGACCTTGTGCTCGCCGACATAGAACGGACCGAGCACGGTGGTCTCCGTCGCGCCCTCGCGGTCACGGTGGTTGACGGCATCGACCAGCATGGAAACGCCGAGCACGTCGGACAGGAGAATGAACTCCTGGCGGGTGTCGGTGCACTTCTGGCCGGTGCGGGTCAGGAAGTCGATGGCATATTCCCATTCCGCGAAGGTGAGATCGGTCTTGCTCACGTAATCGTGCAGGGACTTCACCAATTCCTGGAGCAGGAATTTCGCACGCGGGTTCGGTGTGCTGTCGAAGCTCCTGACGACGGCTTCGGTGAGTTCGGTCTCGTTGAACTGGGTCATGGTGAGTTTTGCCCTGGGTTTTTCTCGTTGGCCCCCTGAGAGGCCCTTGGGGCTCCCTGGAGGCGTTCCAGGCTGCAGCCTACACCAGCAGGCCTGCTCCCGTTAAGCGCGCCGCCCTTGGAATGAGGCCGGCATTTCGGCTATCAACTGACGGACAAAACTGCCCCGGAGGAACTGATGCTCGCGCCCACCCCTGCCTCGCCCGAATCCGTCGGCATGTCCAAGACTGCACTCGACCGCGTGGATGCGCATCTGAAGAGCCGGTACATCGATGCCGGCCGGTTCCCGGGCGCGCATCTTCTCGTCTTCCGCCGTGGCAAGGTCGCACACAGCTCGGTTCAGGGCCTTGCCGACGTCGAGCGCAAGCTGCCGGTCAAGGACGACACCATCTACCGCATCTATTCCATGACCAAGCCGCTCACCAGCGTCGCCTTCATGATGCTGGTCGAGGCCGGCCTCGTCGCCATCGACGAACCCGTCGCCAAATACATTCCGGAATGGAAGGATCTCGGCGTGTTCGTCGCCGGCACCTATCCGGCCTTCCTGACCCGGCCGCCGTCCCGGCCGATGCTGATCGTCGACCTCCTGCGTCATACCTCCGGCCTCACCTATGGCTTCCAGCAGCGCTCCAATGTCGATGCCGCCTATCGCGCCGAGAAGATCGGCGAGGTCGAGAAGTCTGGCACGCTCCAGACCATGATCGAGGGCCTGGCAAAGATCCCGCTGGAGTTCTCGCCGGGCGAGGCCTGGAACTACTCGGTCGCGACCGACGTGCTCGGCTATCTCGTTGGCAAGATCTCAGGCATGCCGTTCGAACAGTTTCTGAAGGCACGCATCCTCGATCCGCTCGGCATGAGCGACACCGATTTCCATGTGCCGGCCTCGAAGGCCCATCGTTTCGCCGCCTGCTACTCGGCAGACCCCGGCGGCGGCATGACCTTCCATGCCGGCCAGCGGCGCGAGGGCCTGACGCTCCAGGACGATCCGGCAACCAGCTCGTTCTTGTCGCCGCCCTCCTTCATCTCCGGCGGCGGCGGGCTGTGCTCGACGGTCGCCGATTATCTCACCTTCTGCCGCGCGTTGCTCAATGGTGGCGAGCTCGGCGGCGTCAGGCTGATCGGGCCCAAGACGCTGGCGCTGATGGCCACCAATCACATTCCGGGCGGACGATTCCTGCCCGAGGTGTCACGCTCGCTGTTCTCGGAAGCCGCCTATAACGGCATCGGCTTCGGTCTCGGTTTCGCCGTGACCATGCGCCCGGCGGAAACACTGATCGCCGGCAGCCCCGGCGAATATAATTGGGGCGGCGCGGCCACGACCTCGTTCTGGATCGATCCGGCCGAAGAACTGATCACCATCTTCATGACGCAGGTGTTGCCGTCGAGCGCCTACCCGATCCGGCGCGAGCTGCGGAGCATGGTCTACGCCGCGATCACCGAGAGCAATCTGTAGCCATTGAATCGATCCCGCGGCCGTCGGCCGCGGGACTGCACTCTCAGAAGCTCATTTGCAGACGCTCATCTGAGCATCTCCGGCACGATCAGGCGCGGCAGGAACAGCGACACGCTCGGCCAAATGATGACTGCCGCCAGTACGAGCAGCATCGGAACCAGCATGATCACCGTATCCTTCAGAGCATAGCGCAGCCGTACACCGGCGATCGAACAGGCGATCATCAGGCATAAGCCATAGGGTGGCGTCACCAGTCCGAAGGCCAGCGATACGATGGAAATGATCGCGAACTGGACCGGATGGAGATCGACGGACTTTGCCAGCGGCTCCAGCACCGTGCCGACGATGATGATGGCCGGAATGGCGTCGAGGAAGCAGCCCACCACCAGAAAGCAGAAGGAAATGAAGAAGCCGGCGGTGACGGTGCCCATGCCCCATGTCGAGACATTGGCCAGCAGCTCTTGCGGAATCCTATAGTAGGCGAGCAGCCAGCCAAACGCACTTGCGGTGCCGACACAAAACAGCGCCACGCCGGCAAGGCGCCCGGTGTCGAGCAAGGCCTTGTACAATTCGCGTGGACCTGTCTCGCGGTAGAAGAACGCCGAGAGCGCGATAGAATAGAGCACCGCGACGCAGGCAGACTCGGTCGCGGTGAACCACCCGAGCAGAATGCCGCCAACGATGATGAGCGGCGTCATCAGCGCCGGTAACGACTGCCAAATGGCGCATCGCATCTCGACCCAGGTCGCCTTCGGATAGGTCGGGTAGCCGCGGCGCACCGCATAGACGTGCACCGTCGCCATCTGCGCGCCGGCAATCAGCAGGCCCGGCACGATGCCGGCCAGATACATCGCCGCAATCGAGGTCGAGATCAGCCCGCCCCACACGATCATAAGGATCGACGGCGGGATGATGACCGCTAGCACTGCCGACACCGCCGTGATGGCGATCGAAAATGAGAGATCGTAGCCCTCCTTGGTCTGTGCATCGATGAAGATCTTGGACTGGCTCGCCGCATCGGCCGTGGAGGAGCCTGAGATGCCGGCAAAGAACACCGACAGCACGACGTTGATCTGCGCCAGCGATCCCGGCCAGTGCCCGACCATCGAGCGCGACAGCGCCACCAGGCGGTCGGTGATGCCGCCGATGCTCATCAGGTTCGCCGTCAACAGGAAGAACGGCACCGCCAGCAGGATGAATGAATTGTATGCATTGAAGGTCTCCTGCGCGAGCGTCATCAGCGACAGACGCGGCTCGATCAGCAGGATCGGCACGCAGGCAAGGCCGAGCGCGAAAGCGACCGGCACGCGCACGATGAGCAGGCCGATGAAAACCCCGAACAGCACCATCGCGGACTGTCCGGCAGAGAGCACATTGCCGCTCATCGCCCTGCCCCAACCAGAACGCGCATCTCATCAACGATCTGTTCACCGGCAAAGACGATCCACGTCGCGCCGGTCACAGGCCAGGCAACGTGAATCAGCCAAAGCGGCAGATCTGCCAGTTCCGAAGTTCTGTTCCAGCCAAAGCGGGTGAACTCCATGCCGGCCGATACGAACACCAGCGCCAGAGCCAGTACGCCGAGACGCGCAAGGATCCGCACCGCGGCCTCCGATCGCCGCGACAGATTGGGCCACACGTCGACCTCGAAATGCTGCGCTTCCCGCACACCGACCATGGCACCGATCATGATCGTCCAGATGAACAGGAACCGCGCCATTTCCTCCGTCCAGATGTAGGAGGGAATGAAGGGCGTGTAGCGCGAGATGATTTGCAGCGTGACCGGAACAATCAGGACGCCGACACAGGCGGCCAACAGGAACTCCAGCAACTTCGCATAGGCCGCGGTGACGCGACGCCACAGCGACCGTGTGGACAAGTCGGGCGTTTCAGACATTGGGGCTCCGTGCGGCAGCTCATCCGCCTTCCGGGCAAGAAGCGGGGCCTGCCCGGACTATTGTCGGCGGACGCAGCGACCTCAGACGACGTTGATCTTCTCGAAAATGCCTTCCGCGCCAATTTCCTTGGCGTAGGTGGCCATCACGGGATCGGCGAGCTTCTTCATCGCGTCCCGCTCCTCGAAGGGAACGCGCTTGAGCTTGCCGGCTTTCTCGAGCGTGTCGAGCTTCACGACCTCTTCGCTCGATTCGAGCTGACGGCCGTAGTCGCCTGCCTCCTTGCCGGCCTTCATGATCGCGTCCTGCAAATCCTTCGGCAAGGTCTTCAGCGTCTTCACCGAGAAGCAGATCGGCCGGATCGACACGGCGTGCTGGGTCAGGCTGAGATGCGGGGCCACTTCGTAGAACTTCATCGCCTCGACGCCGGCCGCCTCGTTTTCGCCGGCCGAGATCACCCCGTTCTGGATCGCGTTGTAGATTTCGTTATAGGCGATCACCGTCGGGCTCATGCCGACTGCCGCAAAGGTCTTCGACCAGATCGGCGCTCCCTGCACGCGAACCTTGAGACCCCTGAGATCGGCGAGATTCTCGAGCGGCTTGTTCGCGAAGATGTTGCGGATGCCACCGCCGGCATAACCGATCAGAACGACCTCGGCCTTCGCCGCGACCTCGTCGGCGATCGGCGCCAGGATATTGGCCTCGACGACCTTGTTCATGTGCTCGATGCCCTTGAACACGAAGGGCGCATCGATGAACGGGGCCGCCTTGGCGAAGGTTGACATATGGGCCGGCGAGACGATGCCGTAATCGACCGCCTTGCCCTGCGACATGTACTCGAAATACTGCTTTTCGAGGCCGAGCGAGGAGTTCTTGTGCAGCGTGAAATTGACGGGCTTGCCGTAGTACTTCTTCACCAGCTCCTCGAACCGGATCAGCGCGCGGTTGAAGGCATGGTCGTCGTTGAACTGGACCGCGCCGTTCAGCGTGATCGGCGCTTGCGCCCTGAGGATCGACGGCATGCCAATCGCAGCTGCCGCAGTGGTCGCACCGATACCGGCGAGAAATGATCTTCGCTTCATCGTCTCCCCTCCCATTGATGCCCCGCCCCTGTCGCCGGGGCGTGAGCGCAGCCGGTTAACGGCCAGCGTTCGGGGAGCGTATGAAAAACGACGGCGGGACGGAAGTCATTTCGCGTAACCTGGAGGCACTCTTCGTCGCAGAGCGACACCTCCACGACCTGTTGCACTGCAACTCGCACTCCTGCTGGCGTGCGGGGCCGCATGGGCGACCTCCCGCTCTCGTAGAAACGGCAGACTTGCGGACCTTTGCGCTGCACGCAGAGGCCCGCTCGCCTCCCTCGACAGGCCTAGTGCATGTGACCAATCAGATAGATGCCGCCGCCGATCACAATGATCGCTGGCACGGCCCAGAGAATAAATACGGGGATCACGGGCATCACATTCTTCCTAATTGGATGTCTTCCTAATTGGATGTGCAGACCTTGACGGTCTTCATGCCGCTCTCAGCCTCGGTGAGCGTCTTGTAGATCGTGCCCGACGGGCTGACCACGGTCATGGAGGCGTCTGTCGGCTTCTTGTCGACGATGGTGCACTTCTTGGTCTTGACGTCCTGGACCACGTAGAACTCGTCGGCCGCGAACGCCGGCAAGGACAATGCAGCAACCATCAGCGCTGCACTCGCTATTCTCAGCGTCCCTTTCTTCTCCTCAATTTCCCGAGCTTCCGGGCCCGGTCGATTCAGAAACGGGAAAAAATAGCAATTTGTTCCTACGCGGGAGGAACGCGGCGCATGGTGAGATGTTGTTGCGGCGCATATTCCTGTGAGGAGGACAAGATGAAAAAGCTGTTCCTGCTGTCCGCCGCAGCCGTCCTGATTTCGACCGGCGCGTTCGCGCAGTCCACCGTGGTGACCACCACTGGAACCGGTCATGCGGCGGCAGTTCAGATCGAGCCGGAGTACCGCACCAAGATCAAATCCTACATCACCGAGCACCGCGTTCGTCCGGTGGTGACGAAGGAAAAGATCATCGTCGGTGCGACGGTGCCGACCGACGTCGAGCTTGAGGCCGTTCCGGCGGATTGGGGCCCGTCACTGACGAAGTATCGCTACGTTTATTCCAGCGATCGCGTGATGCTGGTGGATCCGGGCTCGCGCGTGGTCATTCAGGAAATCGATTGATCGCGACGCGACCTCCGGGCGGCTGCTCCCCAACGGCGGCCGCCGACCTGGAGTTGAGCGTATGAAATCGCATCGAGAGGCCCGGATCGTCGGGCTCAGTCTGGCGGCTGTCTACGCCACGTGTCTGCTATTGACCGCGATCACGATGATCTGACCCGGCCCCCGACTGCATCGCAAAATCTTCTCCCCGCTCGCAGATGCGAAAATCGTGGCGCCGGGCAAGTGCTGCCCTTATGGTCTTGCCAAAACCATAATCCGGTGCCGCTGCGCCGGAATCGGGACGCCCGCGCTTGTCAAAGCTTACGCTGCCGGTCCGGCTCGCTCTCCTGGTCGCTGGAACGATGTTGCCGCTGATCATCTTCGCGGTCGGCATCGCTGTCTACAATTACAAGCAGGATCGAAGTGACGCGACCAGCCGCGTGCTGGAGAACGTGCGCAGTATGCGCCTTGTGCTGGACTCCGAAGTGCAGCGGATGACCGGCGGCCTGCAGGTTCTGGCGCTGACGAACTCGCTGCGCAACGGCGACTTCCTGCCGCGCGGCGTCGTCTGCACAGTGACGTGCGTACTGGACGAGACGCGTTGAACGGACGAAAAGGATATCGGCGATGAAGATCACTCATGTGGACCGCAAGGCGCTGGCGCGCTTCGCGGTCAGCTCATCGGCGTAGCTAAAGGATCACGAGAGCTCGGGAGCACCTTTGGAGCCGGGCTTGATGGCCGCTTGCACGGCATGGGCGCCCGGCCCGTAAGAGGCGATGAGCGCAAGGGCGCCCAGCAGGCCGAGATTCTTCAGGAAGTTGATGGTCTGCATCACGACCTGCGCTTCGGGCGCGGCCCAGAAATTGTGAAACATCAGCGTGGCGGCGATGGTGAACGGGATCAGGACCGCCGCCGCCGGGCGCGCAAACAGGCCTAGCAGCAGGGCCGTGCCGCCTCCGAGTTCGACTGCAATCGCGCCAGCGGCCAGCACCGCGCCGAATCCCTCGGCGCCGCCGGGAAGCCGGCCCGCGGTCGTGGCAAATGCCATCACCTTTCCGATGCCGCTGTAGAGAAATAGCGGCGCAATCGCGACGCGTGCGAACAGAAGTACCCAGGCGTCGAGCGGCCCTGCGGTCGCAGCGGAACGAGTGGATGTGGACATTTCGGATCTCCTTTGGTGAAGCTGGCCAGTCAAGGCGCGGCCGGTGATTGTCGATCGGCCCGCCTCATCACTCCGCGGGTGCGATATCGGCGCGCGGCAGACGATTTGCTGCGGCAGCACTGAGCGATCCGATCGCCAGCGCACCGACCATGGACGCGCCGCCGATCGCCCAGAACACGGCGTCGGGGCCTCCGGTCGCCTGCTGCAACAGACCGATGACATAGGGGCCGAGGATCGCTCCCACCCGGCCGATGCCCAATTCCATTCCGACGCCGCTGGCGCGGAAACAGGTCTCGTATGACCCGGCGGTGAAATTGTTGAGCACGTGCTGGGCGCCGATGATGCAGAAGCCCGCAACGGCGACGATGGCGAGATTGACGCCATGACCGCTGACGAAGACGAGCGCCAGCACGGCAATGCCGCCGGTCAGCCACCAGGTCGCGAGATAACGTGGCGTCAGCAAGAAATTGCGATCGGCCAGCATTGCGAGCGTGAGGCCGCCGATGAACGACATCGCCTGCATCAAGGCACCGAAGCCGAATGATGCCGCGAAGGTCTCGCCGCGCTTGAGCATGACCGTCGGAATCCACCCGGTGAGACCGAAGATCGCGAACAGGCTGAGAAACGCCGTGATCCAGATGGTCAGCGAAACGCGGCGATAGCGCGGGCTCAGCAACGCTCCAATCGTGCTCTGCGGCCGCGTACCGTCATCCGATGCGAACGTCGCATTCTGGTAGACGGCGGCCCGCTCGGGCCGCAGCCGTGCCAGCAGCGCACGCAACTCCGGGATCCGCGATCGGGTCGCCAGGAATTGCGGACTTTCCGGCAGGATGGCGTGTGCCACGAAAGTCAGCGGGATCGACAGCGCGCCAACGTAGTAGAGGATCTGCCAACCGTGCTGCGGCGTCAGGAATACGCCGACGAGACCGGCGCAGACGCCGCCGAGCGACCAGCCCAGCGTCACGCCCCACAGCGAAAACGTGTTGCTGACACGCTTGGGCGCGAGCTCGTTGATGAAGGTCGTGCCGAGCGGCAGCAGCACGCCGAGACCGAGCCCGGTGACGAAGCGAAGAGCGCAGTAGCTCCAGAAATCGTACGCCAGCACGGCGGTCAGCAATGTGAAGACGTTGACGACCCACAATCCTGCGAGCAGCGTGCCACGCCGGCCGAAACGGTCGGCTACGCTGCCGTGACCAATCGCGCCGAACAGAAAGCCGACGAGACCCGAGCTCACCAGAAACCCCGCTTGGCTTGGCTGGAGTCCCCAGGGCTGGACCACGTAGTGGATGACATAGGCGGGATTGAAGGTGTCATAGCCGTCGAACAGCGTGATGAGCGTGATCAGGATGCCGAGCAGCTTGTGGAACGGGCCGATCGGAGCGCCGGACAATTCCTCATGCACGTCGATTTCGGACGAGATGCTCACGGGTTTCCTCCATTGAGATTGCTGACACGTTCTGCTCTGCGGCAGATTGGGTCGTTGCTTTGCCGAGCCCGAACAGGGCACGCGCATTGTCGCGGCCGATCTTGATGCGATCGCCTTCGGAAATCGCCGCGCTATCGAACCAGTCGGCGGCATGATCGATGTTCTCGAACGGCCAGTCGGCCGAGAAGAGAATGCGGTCGGCACCGATCTCCAGGATTGCGTCGATCAGCGCCTGGGTGCGGAAGTTGCCCGACGTGGTGATGTAGAAATTCTCTCGGAAATAGTCGGCGATCTTGCGCCGCGCGGGATAGGCATTCTGGCTCCGCATCCACTTGTTGTGGTTGTCGACCCGCCACATCGAGTACGGCAGCCCCTCCCCCATGTGCCCGAGAATGATCTGGAGCCGCGGATGCGCGTCGAACAGTCCGGAGCCCATCAGGCGCAGGGCATGGACCGCAGTCTCCTGCCCAAACGCCCAGGTCGGTCCCAGCAGCCAGCGATGCCCTTCATAGATCGCCGAGTTCTTCGGCAGCGGATTGCGTGGGTGCAGATAGAAGGGAACGCCGAGGCGTTCGACTTCCGACCAGAACGGCCAGAACTCCTTGCGGTCATAGTAAATCGCATGATCGGTGCCGGCGAGCTCGCTGAAGCCGTTGACGAGCGCCCCGCGAAATCCAAGCGTGCCGACGCTGCGATCGAGCTCGCGCGCGGCCGCGTCGGGATCCTGCATCGGCAGCGCTGCAAGGCCCTGGAAGCGATCCGGCCGCTTGGCGACCTGCTCGGCGAGGAAGTCGTTGGCACGGCGCGACAGCTCCAGTGCACGGCTGCGGTCGGGAATGGCCTGGACGGCCGGCGCGTTCAGCGACAGCAGCATCATCTCGATTCCGTGACCGTCCATCTCCGCGAGGCGGCGGTCGTGAATGTCGAGCAGCCGCGCTTCCAGCTCGCGCCAGTCGTCGGTCGGCGCGAAGCCCGCGCTGTCCTGAACAGTCTCCCGAAGCGCGAAGTGCTCCTCGAGCGCGATCTTTTCCTGCATGGCGTCGTCCCTTCAACTCTGGCGTTGACAAAGCAAAGCACCGGGCGCAAATAGTTGTCAATGATAAAGTTGCAAATGCAAATGATTGAAACGCAAATATTGCACGTGCGAAGGTTGACCCTTATTCCGGGCGGAGTTCTCCCGCCAGGATCCAAGTCCATGTATCGATTTTCGAATTCGCTGCCCTATCTGCTCGCCCGGCTCGGCGTTCGCATGGGCGACCTTTTCGCGCGCGTGATCCGTCACGAGAAGTTGACGCTTCCGATGTACCGCGTGCTGGCCGCACTGTCAGAGCAGGGCCATCCGTTGCGCCTTGGAGAGATCGCCGAACTGACGTCGGCCGACGTGTCTACCCTGTCGCGCATCGTCGCGGAGATGAGCCGCGCCGGCCTCTTGACGCGCGACCGGCCTGAGAACGATCAGCGCAGCCTCCAGGTCGTCTTGACGCCCAAAGGTGCTGAGCTGGCAGGGCGGCTCATGCCGCTCGCCGCCTATTATGAAGAAGTCGCAACCGGCAGCATGTCCGCCAAGGAAGCGGCGGAGCTCAAGCGCGTGCTGGTCGAGCTCTACAAGAATATCGATCGGCTCGAGCAGGAAGTCGAAGCCGGATTGATCAAGGTGCCTCCGCCGGCGCGGCCGCAGGACGTTCTTGACGAGCAGCCGGAGGCACGCAGCAAGGCGAGGCAGCCGCGTACCAGGACATCGAGAAAATAGCAAACCACCGAGGAGAGGACATGCGACAGGATCCCATCATCATTGTCGGCGGCGGCATCGGCGGACTTGCGGCCGCGATCGCGCTGGCACGGAAGGGTTTTCAGGTCACCGTCCTGGAACGCGCGCCGCGCTATCAGGAGATCGGCGCCGGCATCCAGCTTGGTCCCAACGCATTCCACGCCTTCGACCGACTCGCACTCGGTGATGTCGCACGATCGATCGCCGTCTTCATCGACCAGCTCCGGCTAATGGACGCGATCTCGGCGGAAGAGATCACCAGCATCGATCTGACCAGCTATTTCCGGCAACGCTTTGGCAATCCCTATGCCGTGGTCCATCGCGGCGATCTTCACGGCATCTTCGTGCGCGCCTGCGAGGCGCACCCCCACGTCACGCTGCGGTCCGATTGCGATGTCGTCGGCTACGAGCAGAACGATGCTTCGGCAACGGCACTGCTCAAGTCTGGTGAGCGTGTCACCGGGTGCCTCGTGGTTGGCGCGGACGGACTTCGCTCCCGCATTCGCCAGCAGATGGTCGCCGACGGCGCGCCGCGGGTCGCGGGCCACACCACCTATCGTTCAGTCATCCCGACCGAGCAGATGCCGGAGGATCTGCGCTGGAACGCCGCGACATTGTGGGCCGGCGCCAAGTGCCATCTAGTGCATTATCCGCTCTCGGGCTGGAAGGTGTTCAATCTCGCAATCACCTGCCATAACGATCCCGTCGAGGCGTTTGCGGCAAGGCCCGTGACCCACGAGGAGGTGCTCGAAGGTTTTCAGGACGTGCACCCTCGCGCCAAGGCGATCATCCATCATGGAAGGGACTGGAAGGCGTGGGTGACCTGCGATCGCGATCCGACCGATCGCTGGATCGACCGGCGCGTCGTTCTCCTGGGCGATGCCGCGCATCCGATGCTGCAATATTTCGCGCAAGGGGCCTGCATGGCGCTGGAAGATGCCGTCTGTCTCGCGGACGAACTCGACGAGACGGAAGGCGATGTCGCCCACGCGCTGGACCAATACAGGAATGCCCGGATGCTGCGTACTGCGCGGGTCCAGCTTCAGGCCCGGGAACTCGGCGATCACGTCTATCATCCGGCCGGAGTCCACGCGCTGCTGCGCAATCAGCTGATACGCGAGACAAGCCTGGAGCGCTTCTGCGAGAATCTCGCCTGGCTTTATCAATCCCCGTTCCCGGAACGGCGCCGGCTGAGTGAAAGACCCGGGCGGTTCTGAGCCGGTGCAGCTCGCCGATTCCGCCCTACCCGATCGTCTGCAACGCCGGAAACGTCTCCAGCAGCCAGATGCTCACATTCGAGACCGCGCCGGTGAGGAAGCCGATGCCGGTGATCACCATCAACACGCCCATGGCGCGCTCGACGTTGACGAGCTGGCCCTTCATCCGCGCGAACAGCGCGGAGAACTGCTCGATCATCAGGGCGGCGATCAGGAAGGGAATGCCGAGGCCCGCGGAATAGACGGCGAGCAGGCCCGCGCCCTTGGTGACCGTCGCTTCCGCTGCGGCGATCGACAGGATCGCGGCGAGGATCGGGCCGATGCAGGGCGTCCAGCCGAACGCAAAGGCAAGCCCCATGATGTAGGCGCCCCAGAGCCCGACGGGCTTGGGGATCGGCAGCCGGCCCTCGCGCATCAACAGACCGATCCGGGTCAGTCCCAGGAAGTGCAGGCCCATGATGATGATGACGATGCCGGCGAGGATCGACAGCTCGGCCGACCAGGCGCGGATCAGGCCGCCGATCAGCGAGGCACTGGCGCCGAGCGCCACGAACACGGTGGAGAAGCCGAGCACGAACAAGAGCGCCGACATCAAGATCGCGCGCTTGGAGGCCGCGGCCGGCTCGTCGCTCTCGACATGCTCGATCGTGGCCCCTGTGAGGTAGATCAGATAGGGCGGAACCAAAGGCAGGACGCAGGGCGAGAGGAAGCTGACGAGGCCGGCAATCAGCGCCGCCGGGATCGAAACATTTTGCATGATGCAATCGGAGCCATCTCAGGCCCGACACGACGCGCGGGGAGCGCGCGGACCGGAGCCGAACCGGCTCTGGTGTAACCGATGGCTCGGAATGCGCAACAGAGGCGCGCGAAACCAGGGCTCCTCCCGATGCCGTCCGTGATCACAGATGCGGCATCGGGACGCGCACAAATCTCGCCAAAAAGCGAGACTCGGCGGCGCGGCTACTTCACCACGCGGAGCAGCGGACGCCGGGGCTGGTCCTGCGTCTGCTTGGAAGGGGACCGCGGTTCGCTCGCAGCGCTCCGCAGCATTTCGTCGCACAATGCCTTGAGATCGGCATCGTCAATTCCTTTGAGCTTCATCCTGACGTCGAGGATGACCATGGACAGCAGCTCGGCCGAGTCGCGGCTGTTGCTCGCATTGAGAACCCTGCGGCACTCCTCGAGCGTTTCCAGCACCGACTGCAACTGTTCGTCTGAATGCGACACAAGCGTTCTTTCCGTTAATTCGGCCTGCGAGAATTGTCTGTGACGACCCCTGCGGCCCCCGTGGAGCGCCAAAGATAGCACGAGGCCGCTGAGCCTCTGAACATGATTTCAGTGTGTTTCTGCGATGAAACCGCGGTTCCCGCCAACATCGTGCCACGACGCCACTGGCAATCGTCGGAGCGATTCGGGACAAGACGCTTCGTGCGCTGCGATTGCTCCATCCGGGACCACGGCAACCGCTGTTGCGCAGGAATGTCCACTGCGGACAGCGCCGACAATCCCGCAGCCATCTCGAGGCTTGCAACGGAACTCACGCGATACCCCTCAAACGGGCAACAGGCTGCCCGATCCCAGCCCTGGCAGCACTCAAATACCGCTCGCGCCGCAGTAAGGATGACGTTCAAAACTCATCACCCCCGCAACCCGCCGTGGTTGTAGTTTGCGCCAGATTCTGCCAGTTTAGCAAACCAAAGGGAATTGTATGCACTCCTTGGCGGAAAGGGGCGTTCCGTTGGAAGAACGCCCGAAGATAAATATCAGCGGCCTCTCCGATTGGGACGCGGCCCGCATATTCCTGGAAGTCGTCCGATGTGGAAGTTTCCGCTCGGCGGCCGAACGTCTGTCCCTGTCGATCAACGCCGTCCGTCGCCGGATCGATGATTTCGAGCGTCAGACCGGCACCACCCTGTTCACCCGCGACGTCCACGGCACTTATCTGACCGATGAAGGCGCGATCGTGGTCTCTGCCGTCGAGCGCATGGAGGCGGCGGCCTTCGACGTGATGCGGACCAGCGATTCGACGGTCAACGCCCTGTCCGGCGAAGTCCGCGTCGCCGTCACCGAGGGACTTGGGACGTTCTGGCTTGCCCCGCGGCTGGTCGAATTCCAGCAAGCCTATCCGAAGATCCTGGTCGACCTGCATTGCGCGATGCGCTCGGCCGATGTCTCCCGCCACGAGGCCGACGTCGCTATCCATCTGTCACGTCCCTCGGCGCTCGACGTCAAGCTGGTGCGGCTCGGCCGCATGCATCTGATGTTCTGGGCCTCGGAGAAATACATCGCAAAACATGGCGCGCCGCGCTCGGCAGCGGAATTGATCAAGCATCGCCTGGTGCTGCAATTCGCCGACCAGCTCGCCGCCAAGGAATCTTTCGAGAGCTTCTTCCCGGGCGTTTCGGAACGTGACCTTCTGGTCATGAAAACCAACGTCTCGAGCGCCAACTACTGGGCGGTCGCGAATGGCGCCGGAATCGGCGTATTCCCGAGCTACGCCATTGCGCTTGGCGGGAAGTTGATTCCACTGGAGGTCGAGCTGAACCGACCGCTGGATATCTGGCTGTCCTACCATCCCGGTAGCGGACGGATTCCGCGCGTGCGGCACATGATTGACTGGCTGATCGAGGCTTTCAATCCGGCTCGCTTCCCGTGGTTTAAGGAGGAGTTCGTGCATCCGCATGAATTCAAGGACTCGTATATGGGCGAACCCCTGACCCAGCTCTTCGGGGGATTTTCAACCGAAGAACAACGGTGAGAAGTATGAAAGCAGCGGCGAAGAGAATGAAGCAGCGCAGTGCCGGCAAGCCGGACATTGAGCTTGGCAAGCGGATTCGTTTGCGGCGGGTCGAGATGAAGATCTCGCAGGCCGAACTGGGCGAGAAGCTGGGCGTCAGCTTCCAGCAGGTGCAGAAATACGAGAAGGGCGTCAATCGCGTCGGCGCGGCCAGGCTTCAGCAGATCGCCTCCGCCCTCGATGTGCCTGTGACCTTCTTCTATGACGGCGACAACAAGGCGCGCGAAGTGGAGAGCCTGCTCTTCCTCGACAGCGCCTTCAGCCTCCGTCTGCTGCGCGCCTACAGCAAGATCAAGGACCAGACGGTGCAGCGTCAGCTCGTCTCGCTGATGGAATCGATTGCAGCGAACGAAAGCTGAGATCGATCGACGGTCCGGCCTTTGCGGCCGACGTTCAATCCGCCGCGTCGCGGGGGCGCGGCCGGATTGGACGAGACCGGACGAGAAGATATGTCTGCGCCGGCGCGCTTGCGCGCGGTCTTTCTCGGGGCGGTCTAGTCGCCCCTTTTCTTGGCGGTCTGCTGCCATGCGCCGAACTTCGCGCGCGCCATGCAATCGCAGCACAGGCGGATGCAAGCTCGCCTACCCCGGCCCCGGTTGACCGCGGTGGCGCCCGCGCCGCACATTGCCTCGCCAACGATCAGCGAGCGCGCGATGTCCGATATGTCCAGCACGACCGAAACGGCTTACGCCGACGGCAATATCCTCATGCACGCGGCCGGCGGCGTCGGCGTGATCACCTTCAACAATCCCGACAAGCGCAACGCGATGTCGCTGGAGATGTGGGAGGGATTTGGCGAGGCACTGATCAGCCTGCGCGACGACGAGACGGTGCGGGTCGTAATCCTGCGCGGCGCCGGCGGCAAGGCGTTCGTCTCGGGCGCCGACATCAGCCAGTTCGCGAAGGTCAGGCACAATGCAGCGGCGTCCGAGGAGTACGCCAAGCGCAGCGCCGCCCAGCGCGCGCTGCTCGCCGACTATCCCAAGCCGACCATCGCCTGCATCCAGGGTTTTTGCCTCGGCGGCGGCATGCAAGTCGCGATGCTTGCCGACATCCGCATCGCTTCGCACGACAGCCAGTTCGGCATTCCCGCCGCCAGGCTCGGCATCGCCTATGGCTATGACGGCTTGCGTCATCTGGTGTCGCTGGTCGGCCCGTCCTGGGCGCGCCTGTTGATGTACACGGGCATGCGCATCGATTCCTCTGAGGCGCTGCGCATTGGCCTCGTTGAGCGCGTGATCCCCGACGATCAACTCTGGGCGAGACCATGGGAATCGCGCAAACCATTTCCGAAAACGCGCCGCTCGCCATCAAGGCCGCCAAGATCACCATCGCGCAGGTTCTGAAGGACGAGAGCCAGCGCGACATGGACACGATCAAGGCGATCGGCAACGCCTGCATGGACTCTCAGGATTTCCGCGAGGGCCGGCAGGCCTTCATGGAAAAGCGCAGACCCAAGTTCCAGGGGCGCTGAAACTGAACCTTCGTTCAGGAAGATTAAATTTCCCGCGCGCACGCACCGCGATAGCAACCAGTTGATCTGTCGAAAGTTCTCTCGCCACCAACGAGGGAGATTGCGATGAAACTCAAATTTGCTGTTCTCGGTCTGGCTGCCTTGGGCGGTGCGGCGCTCGCCTCGGGTCCCGCTCTCGCGGCAATGCCGAACGGCATCCCGCAGGCGGACAAGATTGCAGGCGGTCCCGCCGCCGATGTCGATCAGGTGCGCTGGGTCTGTAACCCCTGGGGCCGCTGCTGGTGGCGTCCGAACTACTACGGCGCCTACGGCTATTATGGCGGCCCGCGACGCTTCTACGGCCCGCGTCCGTGGGGCTGGGGTCACCGCTACCACCACTGGCGCCGCTGGTGAACGACAGGGGGCCTGCGGGCCCCTTTTTCCTTGACTACAGCGCCGCGAGCACCGCTTTCGTGATGTCCGCCGTGCCGTTGTTGCCGCCGAACTCCATCGGCTTGATGCCGCCGGCGTAGACCTTGTCTACCGCACGCTCGATCGTCTCGCCGGCCTCCGTCGCGCTCTCGACGCCATGCTTGTCGGCGAGCCAGTCCAGCATCAGCGCCGCCGACAGGATCATGCCGGTGGGATTGGCCTTGCCCTGCCCCATGATGTCGGGCGCGGTGCCGTGGCACGGCTGAAACACCGCATACTTGTCGCCAATGTCGGCCGACGGCGCCATGCCGAGGCCGCCGATCAGGCTCGCGGTGATGTCGGAGACGATATCGCCGAACATGTTCTCCATCACCATCACGTCGAAATCCCAGGGCCGCTTCACCAGCATCGCCGAGCAGGCATCGACATAGAGCCAGTTGGTCTTCACCTCCGGATGCTTTTTGGCGATCTCGTCGAAGATGCCGCGGAAGAAGGCGAAGGCCTTGAACACGTTCGCCTTGTCGACGCAGGTGAGCGCACCGGGCTTGCCGCGCGCCTTGCGCCGCTCGGCAAGGCGAAACGAGAACTCGAACAGGCGCTCGGACGTGTTGCGCGTGATCACCATGGTCTCGCGCGCATCCTCATGGGTGACGACGCCCTTGCCCATCGAGGCGAACAGGCCTTCGGTGGACTCCCTGATCACGACAAGATCGATGCCGCGCCGGTCGGCGCCGACGATCGGGCTCGGCACGCCCGGAATGAGCCGCGCCGGACGCACGCCGGCATAGAGATCGAAGATGAAGCGCAGTTCGATCTGCGGCGCGATCTCGGTGTTGTCGGGGTAGCGCACCGAAGGCAGGCCGCAGGCACCTAACAGGATCGCATCCGCCTCCTCGCATAGCTTGATCGTGGTATCAGGCATCGACTTGCCGGTGGCGAGATAATTGTTGGCGCCGGCCGGGGCCTCGGTGAAGCGGAAGCGCAAATCCGATTTCTGTTCGATCTTGCGCAGCACCTCGATCGCCGGCGCCATGACTTCGGGACCGATGCCGTCACCGGCGAGCACGGCAATGTGGAAGGCGTTATTTGCGGACATAAGAGCCTCAAGGAAGGAGTTAGCCAAGTCGTCATTGCGAGCGAAGCGAAGCAATCCAGGATCTTTCCGCTGAGGCGGTCTGGATTGCTTCGCCGCTTTGCTTCTCGCAATGACGGAGGAGAGAGCGTTCGTTACGGCGTCAGCACGGTGCGTCCGACCACCGCGCCCTGCTGCAACTGCAGCAGCGCGTCGTTGGCCCTGGCGAGCGGTACCGTCGTCACCGGGATCGGCGGCACCTTCTTCGCTCGCACCAGATCGAGCAATTCCTGCGTCTCACGCAAATTGCCGACATAGCTGCCCTGGATCGTCACGGCCTTGATCGGAATCAGCGGCAGCGCCCAGGTCGCACCGCCGCCAAACAGGCCGACGATGACGAGCTTGCCGCCCTTGGTCAGGCAGTCGAAACCGAGCTGCGTCGTCGCGGCATTGCCGACGAGGTCGATCACGGCGCGGATCGGCCCGCCCGCCTTCTTCGCGAGCTGCTCCAGCGCATCCGGCGCCTTGGGATCGACCGTCGCGAGTGCGCCGGCCTTATCCGCCGCTTCGCGCTTCTTCGCATCGATATCGACCATGATCGCGCCCTTGCCGCCCATCGCTTTCAGCAGCGACAGCGCCATCAGGCCGAGGCCGCCCGCGCCGAACATCACGATCGGCGTGTCGAAATGCTGCTCGACCTTTTTCAGCGCGCTGTAGGTGGTGACGCCCGAGCAGGCGTAAGGCGCGGTCGTCGCGGGATCGAGCCCTCTCAGATTGAGCAGATAGCGCGGATGCGGCACCAGCATGTGGTCGGCATAACCGCCGTCGCAATAGACGCCGAGCGAGCGCGGCGTCAGGCACATGTTCTCGTCGCCGCCAAGACATGTGGCGCATTTGCCGCAGCCGATCCAGGGATAGACCAGGCCGACATCGCCGAGCTTGAGGTCGCCCTGGTCGGTCGGCTTCACGTCGGGACCGAAGGCGAGGACTTCGCCGACCGTCTCGTGGCCCATGGTCAGCGGCAAATTGATGCCGCGGTCCTTCAGCGACAGCGGCTTGCGGCCGTGACCGAGATCGTAGCCGCCTTCCCAGATGTGGAGGTCGCTGTGGCAGACGCCAGCCGCCTTCACCTTGATCAGAACCTGGGTGCCCGAGGGCTGCGGCGTGGCCTCGTCGACCTCCTGCAGCGGCGCCTTGAAATCGGCGACCTTGAAGCTCTTCATCGACATCCTCCCGGCATGTTCTTGTTGTCGCGCCAGCATGCCACGACCGGCGAGGCGAGACAAACCCCGACCGTCTTAGTTTAGGCCAGCGGATAATGGCAAGCCGCGAACTGGCCGGGCGCGATTTCACGCAACTCCGGTATCTCCGCGCTGCATCGCTGATCGGCCCGCGGACAGCGGGTGCGGAAGCGGCAGCCGGACGGCGGCGCAATCGGCGATGGCGGCTCGCCGGTCGCTACACTCTCTACGGGACGCACATCCGGATCGGGCACCGGGATCGCCTGCAACAGTAACCCGGTATAGGGATGCGCCGGCTTTGCGAACAATTGCTCCGACGGCCCGACCTCGCAGAGCCGGCCGAGATACATCACCGCGACGCGGTCGCTGACCGCTTTGACCACCGCGAGATCATGCGCGATGAACAGCAGCGTCAGGCCGAAGCGCGCCTTCATCTCCTCGAGCAGATTGAGAATCTGCGCGCGGATGGAGACGTCGAGCGCCGACACCGGCTCGTCGCAGACGATGAACTCAGGATTGAGCACCAGCGAACGCGCGATGCAGATGCGCTGGCACTGCCCGCCGGAGAATTCATGTGGCAGACGACCCGCCACGATATCAGGGTCGAGCCCGACCGCGGAAAGCACCTCGTGAACCCGCCGCTTGCGCTCGGCGGCGTCCTTGACGCCGGCGATGATCAGCGGCTCGGCGACGATATCGCCGATGCGCCGGCGCGGATTGAGCGAGGCGATCGGATCCTGGAAGATCAGCTGCACGCGGCGGCGCATCTTGCGCAGCGCCTCGCCCTCCATCGCTGTCAAATCCTCGCCGTCGAACATCACCCGCCCGGATTTGGCGCGGCGCAACTGCAGGACCGCGCGCCCCAGCGTCGACTTGCCGCAGCCGGATTCGCCGACCAGCCCCAGCGTCTCGCCGCGTGCGACCTGAAGGCTGACACCGGAGACGGCATGCACTGTCTTGTTGCCGAGACCATATTCGACGACGAGATTGTCGACATTCAGCAGCGGCTCGGGGCGCACGGCAAGCTGCATCATGCGCCGATCCCCTCGGCCATCTGGATCGGATGGAAGCAGGCATAGAGATGCCTCGGCACCTCCGCGCTCTTCAGCTCGGGCTTGGCCTCGTGACAGCGCCCCGCGGCATAGCGGCAGCGCGGCGCAAAGGAGCAGCCACGCAGCGGCCGCGTCGGATCGGGCGGGCGGCCGGAGATCGCAGGCAGCGGCGTATGCGGCGCGGTCTCAAGCTTCGGGATCGCCGCCAGCAGCGCCTCGGTGTAAGGCATGTGCATGCGCTTGAACAGCGCCGGCGTCGGCGCGCGCTCGACCACCCTGCCCGCATACATCACGGCGACCTCGTCGGCGCGGCCGGCGACGACGCCGAGATCATGGGTGATGATGATCATCGCCATGTGGCGGCGCCGCTGCTCGCGCGCCAGGAGATCGAGAATCTGCGCCTGGATGGTGACGTCGAGCGCCGTCGTCGGCTCGTCCGCGATCAGCAGTTTCGGCTCGCAGGACAGCGCGATCGCGATCGCGATGCGCTGGCGCATGCCGCCGGAGCATTGATGCGGGTATTGTGCGAGCCGCTGCTCTGGTGCCGGAATGCCAACGGCCGCCAGCAGCCCGATGCTGCGCTTCCTGGCCGCCGGGGCATCCAGCTCGAGATGCTCCTGGATCGTCTCCGTCAATTGGGTGCCGATGGTGAGCACGGGATTGAGCGAGGTCATGGGATCCTGGAACACGACCGCGAGATCGCGCCCGCGCAGGCGCCGCAGCCGTCCCGCATCGAGCCGCACCAGATCCTCGCCGTCGAACATCACCCGGCCCGTCAGCTTCGCCTTCTTCGGCAGGAGCTGAAGCACTGCGCGCGACAGCATGGTCTTGCCGCAGCCGGATTCGCCGACGATGCCGAGTGTGCGGCCGGCCGCCAGCGACAGGTCGACGTGATCCACCGCGCGCAAATTGCCGCGCGGTGTCGGCAGCTCGACCGCAACGTCTTCGATGGTCAAGAGCGGCGCGCTCACAATGCCCCCTGACGCGGGTCGGTCAGCGCCCGCAAGGTATCGCCGACCAGGTTGAAGGCCAGCACGGTCAGGAACAGCGCCGCCGCCGGCAGGAAGGCGAGCCGCGGCGCGACGTCGAGGCTCTCACGTCCCTCGCCGATCATACTGCCCCAGCTCGCCATCGGCGGCGGCACGCCGAGACCGAGAAAGGACAGCGCCCCCTCGACCACGATGGTGACGGCGACGCCGAGCAGGAAGAAGGCGAGCAGCGGCAGGATCACGTTCGGCAGCAGTTCGCGCAAGATGATGCGCGCATGGCTGGCGCCGAGCGCCTCGGCGGCAATCACGAATTCCCGCCGCGCCAGCGTCAGCGTCGCCGCACGCGCCACCCGCATGAAGGCGGGAATGCCGAGCACGCCGAGGATCAAGGTCAGATTGGGGACGGATTGGCCGAGATAGGCAGTCACGGCGAGCGCGAAGATCAGCGGCGGAAAGGCCAGCAGCACGTCCATGCTGCCGACCACCAGGGTCTCGAACCGGCCGCGGAAATAGCCGGCGAGCAGGCCGAGTGCGCCACCGAAAACGAGGCTGATCATCGGCGCGATCAGCCCGACCGTCAGCGACACCCGCGCGCCGAAAATCAGGCGGGCGAGTTCGTCGCGGCCGAGCCCGTCGGTGCCGAGCCAGTGCTCTCCAGAGAATGCCGCGCGGCGTTCCAGCATGTCCATGTCGGTCGGGTTCTGCAGCGGCAACACCGGCGCCAGGATTGCGAGCGCGAGAATGATGGCAAGCCAGCCGCTTGCGAGCCAGAACAGCAGGCCGAGCTTGCGCCTGCCGCGAACGGGCGCGACCGCCGCCTCATCCTGAATCGAGAGCTCAAGCGTGGCCATGGCGGATCCTGGGGTCGAGCACGGCATAGAGCATGTCGACGATGAAGTTGACGAGCACGAAGCCGCAGGCGACCAGCAGCACCACGCCCTGCAGGATGACGAGGTCGCGGGTGTAGATCGCGCCGACCAGCAGCCGGCCGATCCCGGGCAGTGCAAAGATCGATTCCACGATCAGCGTGCCGCCGAGCAGGCGGCCGATATTGATCCCGGTCACCGTCACCAGGGTCAGCGACGAGGGCTTGAGCGCATGCACGAACAGGATGCGCGCCGGCTTGAGGCCCTTGGCCTTGGCGAGCGCGATATAATCCTCCTGCAAGGTGGCGATCATGTCGGAGCGCAGCACCCGCATGATGCCCGGCCATTCCGCCAGCGCCAATGTCAGCGCCGGCAGCACGAAGAAGCGCAGATTGGCCAGCGGCGCCTCGGTGAACGGCACATAGCCGGTCGCGGGCAGCCAGTGCAGCTCGACCGCGAACAGATAGATCAGGAGGATCGCGGTCAGGAAGGACGGCATCGACAGCATGGCGAAAGCGCTGCCGGTCATGAAGCGGTCGAAGGCGCCGCCGGCGCGCGCGGCGCAGGCGATCGCAAGCGGCACGCCGATCACGAGCCCGATGAACTCGGCCATCAGCATCAGCTGGAGCGAGACCGGAATGCGCTCGGCCACCGCCTGGAGCACCGTCTGCCCGGTGCGGAAGGAGCGGCCGAGATCGCCCTGCAGGACATGGCCGAGCCAGCTCAGGTAACGCCACCACAGCGGATGGTCGAGCCCCATGTCACGGCGCAGCGCTGCGACATTATCCGGCGTTGCCTGGTCGCCGAGGATGACCAAGGCGAGATCGCCCGGCAGCAGCGAGGCAATCAGGAAGGTCAGCAGCGAAACGGCCAGCAGGACCGGCAGGATGGCAAGGAGCCGCCGAACGACGAAGTTCAGCATCGCGCTTTCATTCCAGCCAGGTGTTCGAGACGTCGATCACACCGTTGTAGATTTTCGGAAAGCCCTTCAGCTTGGCGCTCGACAGCGCGTAATAGGTGTTCTGGAAGGTCCAGAACCAGATCGCCTGCTTGTTGATCAGGCGGCTGATCGCGCAATAATCCTCGGTCCGTTGGCCGAGGTCGGCCGTGACGCGGGCATGGTCGAGCAGCCGGTCGAGCTCCGGATCGGCGTAGTTGGACAGCGCGAGCGGGCTGCCGCTGCGGAAGTTCGCATACATCTGTGGATCGGGATCGGCGAGATCGACGATACGCCACGGCGTCAACTGGAACTGGCGGGTGAAGGCGCGCGACGGGATGGTGGCCTGATCGACCTGCTCGATCTCCATGTTGCCGCCGACGCGCTTCCAGAACTGCTGGAGCACCTGGCCGATCATGCGGCCACGCGGCGTCGCGGTCACCAGCATCTTAAACTCGACCGGCTTGCCGTAATCCTTGATCAGCGCCTTGGCCTTGTCGATGTCGAACGGCCGCGCGCCGTCGTCCTTGCACTTGACCCAGGAGCCGTCGCCGTACGGATTGGTCGCGGGCCGGCTCAGGCCGTTGCTGATCGCCTGCGACATTTTTGGACGGTCGATCGCCATCACCAGCGCCTGCCGCACGCGAACGTCGTCGAACGGCGCGACCTTGGTGTTGAAGGCGTAGACCTGCGCGCCCGAGCCCTTGTAGGTGTGCACGGTGAGCTTGGAGTCCTTCTGCGCCCTCATGATGTTGTCGGCGTCGTTCTCGTCGTCCCAGATGATATCGGCCTCGCCCGATTGCAGCGAGGCAAAGCGCGACTGCGCGTCGGGCAGCGGCTTTAAGATGATGCGGTCGAGATGGGGACGGCCCTTGTCCCAGTAGTCCGGGTTCTTCTCCAGCACCATGCGGTCGCCCGCAGTCCAGGATTTCAGAATGTAGGGGCCGGTGCCGACGGGATTGCGATTATAGTCGTCGCCCTTGGTCTTCCAGGCCGTCGGCGAATGAATGGCGTTGTTGGAGCTCTGGATGGTGATCACCGCCGGCAGGTTCACGGAGGGATCGGTGAGATTGTAGACGATGGTGTATTCGTCCGGCGCCAGCACCTCCTTGACGTTGGTGATGTAGAAGGCGCAGCGGCACTTGTTGGCGGGATCCTTCTGCCGGTCAAAGTTTTCCTTGAAAGCCTGCGCGTTGAACGGCGTGCCGTCGTGGAATTTCACGCCCTCGCGCAGCTTGAATGTCCAGCTCATGTAGTCGTCGGAATGGGTCCAGGACACTGCGAGTTTTGGCGCCGCCTCGCCTTTCTCGTCGAGCGTCGTCAGCGTGTCGAAGATCGCAGCGGCGGCGGTGAAGGTGGAGGTGTCGTAGACGCCGACCTTGAGCGGATCGAAACCTACAATCTCCAGCTCCTGACCGACGGTGATGCTGCCGCCCGATTTCTGCGCCTGCGCCGGCGCTGCCAGTGCAAATGCCGCAACAAGGAAAATCGGCACGCACTTGCGTGCCACGGCAGCCGCATTCGTCATGGTTCCTCCCGGGGTCCCTCGTCCGATGTTTCGGATCGTTGAATGACTCGGGGAGCGAGATTGGCGACAAATGTCCGCCACGGCAAGAGGAACGCACGAGGGTTCGAGCGCCGCATACCGCGGCGCGATGCGTTCAGCGCGTCGCGGCCGTTTTGCCTGACGGAATTGGCGCCTCGTCCGCAAGACCGATCTCATCGCGTAGCGCATCCGTGTGTTCGCCGAGCACGGCCATCGTCTTGGCCGGCGTGGTGTCGGCGCCCGACATTCGGAACGGCAGATTGAGGACCTGGAATGAACCGCCTCCGTCCCGCACCTCGGACAGCGCCTGCCGGTGCGCGAGCTGCGGATCGGCCAGCGCTTCTGACACGGTGCGATAGGCCGAGGCCGGGACGCCGGCTCCGCCGAGCGCGGCAAGGCATGCATCGGTCGAGAGCTGCCGTGACCAGGCTTCGACCCCGTCCATCATGTCGGCCCAGTTCTCGCGACGCGCGGCGTAAGTCGAGAAGCGCGGATCGGAGATCCATGCGGGGCGCCCGATCACCCCCATCAAACCCTGAAACGTCTTCTCGCTGGCGATTGTGATCATGACATAGCCGTTTTCCGTCTCGGTCGGCCCGAACATCGGGCGCGGCGGCGGCTTCACGGCGAATTGCGAGCTCTGCAACTCGGTCAGCGTCAGCGACAGCATGGTTTCGAGCATGGAGACGTCGATGTGCTGGCCAAGGCCTGTCACGGTGCGCTGATAGAGCGCGGACGCGATCGCGCCGAAGCCGTAGGTGCCGGTGACGACGTCGGCATGATAGATGCCGCAATAGTCGGGGCGGTGACGGCCGGGCTGATAGGCGAGATGCGCCATGTCGTAGCCCGAGGCCGCATGGATCACCGGGGCATAGGCCGGCAGCTCGGCCGAGGGGCCGGTCTGGCCGTAGCCCGAGATCGAGCAGTAGATCAGCTTTTGGTTGACCTGACGCATGCTGTCGTAGTCGAGCCGCAGCCGGTGCATCACCCCCGGGCGGAAGTTCTCGACCAGGATGTCTGATGTCGCGGCCAGCCGGCGCACCGCCTCCAGGCCGTCCTCGGATTTGAGGTCGAGCACCACGCTCTTCTTGCCGACATTGAGCTGGCCGAACGTGGTGCTGCACCCCTTGCGCAGCGGCGGCCGGGTCCGCATCGTCTCGCCGCCGTCGGTCTCGATCTTGATCACCTCGGCGCCCATGTCGGCGAGCATGCGCGTGCAGTGGGGACCGGCAATCGTGGTCGAAAAATCCAGGACCCGCAGGCCGGCGAAGGCCTTTGTCGTCGTCCCCTCATGCTTATCTGCTAAGGCCTGTTTACAGTCGCTAGTTTGCGAGGAAAGCCGCGACGAGATTGAGGAGGCCGGCAAAGCAGGCGTCTGTCTTTTCGTAGCGAGTTGCGATGCGGCGGAATGCCTTGAGCTGGCAGAAGAAGTTCTCGACCAGGTGGCGCCATTTGTACATTTCGGCGTCGTGCGGGATGCGCCCGGCGCGGTCGGCCTTGGACGGGATGACCGCTGCGGCGCCGCGTTGGTTCAGATTGGCGCGCAGCCAGTTATTATCGAAGGCCTTGTCGCCGATCAGCGCTTCAAAATCGAGGCCAGTGATCAAAGGCTCGACGCCAATGCTGTCGTGACGCTGGCCGGGCAGCAGGACGAAGCGAATGAGATTGCCGAGTGCGTCGACCAGAGCCATGATTTTGGTAGTCAGGCCACCACGCGAGCGGCCTATGGCCTGATTTTGAGTCCCCCTTTGCCCCGGTGCCATGTTGGTGGACCCGGACGAGTGTGCCGTCGATCAGGACATATTCGAAATCGGGATCGTCACAGAGAGCTTTGAAGACCCGCTCCCAGACCCCCTTCTGCGCCCAGCGCCAGAAGCGCGTATACACTGTGAACCACTTGCCGAACGCTTCCGGCAGATCTCGCCACGGCGAGCCCGTGCGCGCAATCCAAAGAACTGCTTCGATAAAGAGCCGGTTGTTACGCCCGGTGCCGCCGGGATCACCGGCTTTGCCAGACAATTCCGGCGCAATCCGCTCCCACTGCGCATCGCTCAACATCAATCGAATCAAGGCTGATCTCCAATTTTCAGCCTTGAATCAATTTTCTACTGATTTGGGAATCCTGTCTGTAAACAGGCCTTAGCTGCATGCCTGCCCACGTCCTTGGGTGTCTTAGGAACTTATCGAAGTTCTCTGTTGTTGATGCGGCGACCCTAGAGGGCGGCGGCTGAGTAGGAAAGTGTTTACCGAACCGACGCGCCGCATGGGCGGGCTTGGGAATTCCGGAACAACTGGACCCGTTCTTGCATAGCAGCGAACGGGATCGGCAGAGGGCGGCTGTTCTTGAGGGTCTTGTTCGTCACGACAGAGATGGACGACTTCGTCCGCGTCGGCGGACTTGGAGCCGTTTCTGCCGCCCTTCCCCGCGCCCTTCGCTCCTTTGCCGATATCCGGATCATGCTGCCCGGCTATCGCGACATCATCGAACAACTCACGCACATTCAAATCGTTGGCCGCTGTCCGGCATTCGCGGAGATGCCAGCCTGCTCGCTCGGGCGGGCCGCGACCAAGGACGGCCTGCCGGTCTACGTGCTGTTGTGCTCACAGCTCTATGACCGGCCCGGCAATCCCTATGGCGACGAATCCGGGCGCGATTGGCCGGACAACGACATCCGCTTCGCACGCCTTGCCTCGGCCGCCGCTGAGCTGGCCATGGGCACGCTGGACAAGAATTGGGCAGCAGACCTGATCCATGCCAATGACTGGCAGGCCTCGCTCGTGCCGGCCTATCTCGCCTGGCGCGGCGCCAAGCTGCCGTCGATCCTGACCATCCACAACCTCGCCTATCAGGGCCTCTTCCCAAAGGAATCGCTGCGGCGGATCGGCGCGCCGGAGAGCTCGTTCCATATCGACGGCGTCGAATTCTACGACCAGGTCTCCTTCCTCAAGGCCGGGCTGGTGTATGCCTCGCACCTCACCACGGTCAGCGGCACCTATGCGCGCGAGATCACGACAACCGAATTCGGCTGCGGCCTCGAAGGCCTGCTTCGCGTCCGCTCCGACGCGGCCGAGCTCACCGGCATCCTCAACGGGATCGACGAGAGCTGGGATCCACGCTCCTGCGCACAGCTCGCCCAGCAATTCGGCGCCGGCGACTGGGTCGGCAAGAAAGCGAATGCGGACTACGTGCGCAAGCAGTTCGGGCTTGCGGTGTCACGCGGGCCGATGTTCGGCATCGTTGCCCGCCTCGTGCACCAGAAGGGCATCGACCTCGTGCTGTCGGCCGCCGACGAGATCGTCGATGCCGGCGGCCAGATCGTGATCACCGGTTCCGGCGAGCCGGCGCTCGAGCAGGCCGTGATCGATGCGCATCGCCGCCGCCCCGATGCCATCGGGGTCGTGATCGGCTTCAACGACGCCCAGGCGCGCCGCATTTTCGCCGGCAGCGATTTCACCCTGATGCCCTCGCGCTTCGAACCGTGCGGGCTCAGCCAGATGTACGCCCAGCGCTTCGGCTCGCTGCCGATCGGACACCAGACCGGCGGCCTTGCCGAGACCATCACCGACGGCGAGACCGGCTTCCTGTTCGCAAGACCCTCGCGCGAATCCTTCATCGGCGGCGTCCGCCGCGCGTTCGAGGCGTTCATGGCGCAGGACCAGCTCGATACCATGCGCCGCAGTGCGATGGGACGATCATTCTCCTGGAGCATCTCTGCCGGCTGCTACAGCGCGCTGTACCGGAAGCTGGCGTCGGTGTGAGCCTGAGGCGTTTCCTCACATCCGTCATTGCGAGCCAACGGGTCCGCGCGAAGCGCGGCCCGATGACAGGCTCCGCGAAGCAATCCAGACTATCTACGCGGAGGCAGTCTGGATTGCTTCGTCGCAAGGGCTCCTCGCAATGACGGAAGCTGTGGCAGCAGCGGAGGACTTCACCCCTTCCCGCGCACGTCCATCTGCGGCCGCCCGATCCAGGCGCGGTTGAGGCACCGGATCATCCAGTCGGGCTGCGGCTCGCCCCGCAGGCGCGCCTGCGCCTCCTGATAGGGGCCGACATAGCGCAGCCGGTCAGGCAGTTTCGGATAGACGCGCCTGATCCAGGTCAGCGCATTGTCGGCAGCTCTGATGTCGCGCGCGTCAAGCACAAGGCCGAACCCGGCGCGCAGTCGCTCCGGCAGCATCCGCGCCGCGAGCGCGCGGTACCATCGCGGTGGCCGCAACCAGGGGCGGGCGCCGCTGAAAATCTGCTCGGCGATCTCGCGCGCCGCCGGGCTGACGGTCAGCGTATCCGACTGCGCCATCGCCGCATTGTAGGCTGCGAAGCCCGACCAGTCCGCCGGCAAATCATCCCCCGTCAGTCCGAACAGGGCGCCGTACAGCCGGGCCTCGCTCCAATAGCGCTCGCGCTCCTCCGCCGAGAGCGGCGGCAGCACCAGATCATGCACCATCAGCGCGGTCTCGACCAGCGTCGCATGGACCCAGCGCAGCGAGGGAATGTCGTTGGCGCAGTAGCGCGAGCCGGCCGCGAACGGACCGACGGTCTCAGGCATCTCGCCAATGATCATGCTGTGGCGCCGGTACAGTTGCCGGGACGACAGCAGCGCTCGGTCCAGCGAGCCGAACACCATGGTAAAGACGATGTCGAACGTGCGATGGAAGCGGCCGATCGGGTCGGCAAGGGTACTCGAATGCTCGGCGATCGCCGCCGCCACCCATGGGTGCGCCAGTTGCAGCAACAGCGCACGGCCGGCGCCGAGGAAGATCACGGCCTCCCGGTCGATCCGCCAGGTCAGCGAGGACGGACCGAACACGCCGGCGACCGGTCCCGCCGCGTTCGCACGCAGCGTTTCGAGCGATGCCTCCAGATCTTTCTCACCGACCAATTGCAAGCCTCGCGACGAAGACACGGCGACAATACCCCGGACCGCGCCCCTGCGAAATCATCATCACGTAAAACAATGACGAACAAGGCCCTCACTCCGCCGCAATCGGCAGCACGTCCATATGCTCGTGCAGCACCACGCCGGCGAGCGGATCGAATTCACCGATCCACGGCTTTCGCGCAAGCACGGATCTCGTGTGGGCATAGCCTGCATCCCAGCGCTGCATGATGCCTGACGGACTGAAATCGATATCCTTGGTGTGACTCTCGCGGTCCAGCTGCGGGGCGAGCAGGCGCACGACGTGCATGCGCGTCGGGCAGCCATGGCTCGTGAGCTCACGCACCGCCGGATCGCTGCGCTCGCGCTCGGGCAGTCGCGCGGCGAGCTGGTTGATGACGTGGCGCAGGCGATGGGCCTGCTGCTGGCGCGCGATCTGGCTGGCGATCCGGCTGGAATATTGCACGTCCTTGTGACGGTTCAGCACCTCCGCCATCGTGGTCGGCTCGGCTCCGACCGGATTCCACAGATGCACCGCGAAGATCAGCGAGTCCTTGCGCGGATTGTCGTCGAACACCGCCTCTGTCGGCGTGTTGGACAGGATGCCGCCGTCCCAATAGAGCTCACCGTCGATGCGCACCGCCGGGAAAGCCGGCGGCAGCGCGCCCGAGGCCATGACGTGCTTCACCGTGAGATCACCGTCGCGGCTGTCGAAATAACGCATCTGGCTGGTGCGGACATGAGCCGCGCCGACCGTCAGGCGCGGCGAGCAGCGGTTGACGAGGCTGAAATCAACGAGTTCGAGCAGCGTCTTCTCCAGCGGCGCAGTCGAATAGAAGCCGGCGTGGTCGGCGCCGAGCGGAAAGGAATCCCCCGCATGCGCCAGCGGATTGGGCCGGAAGAAGCCGGGAATGCCGTTGGTGACCGTCGACCAATAGGTCAGCTTCTCGTTGAACCCGGGGAACGCGGTGCGCAAATTCCAGATCGGATTCTGCTCCATCCGTTTCCAGAACTCCCTCAGACGCGCGAGTCGCTGCCGAGGCGCGTTGCCCGCAATGAGGCTCGCATTGATGGCGCCGATCGAGGTGCCGATGATCCAGTCAGGTTCGATGCCGGCCTCGTGCAGCGCCTGGTACACGCCGGCCTGATAGGACCCGAGTGCGCCGCCGCCCTGAAGCACCAGGACGACCTGGCCCGGCAGGTCCGTACCATTGTTCTGCGCGTTGTCCTGCATGCCGTTCATGTCTCGCTCCTCATGCGCTTGCGCCGATCGAATGTTCGCAGTCCGCCGCAGCTTGTTGCGCCGACCCATGTCAATGCGCGGTCCAGCCGCCATCGACCGGAAGTGCAATGCCGGTGATGGAAGCGGCCGCTTCCGTCGCCAGGAAGACCGTGAGCGCACCAAGCTCCTCGACCGTGGCAAAACGCTTGTTCGGCTGCTGCGCGAGCAGCACGTCGCGGATCACCTGATCGCGGGAGACGCCGTGCGCCTTGGCCTGTCCGTCGATCTGCGCCTCGACCAGCGGTGTGTAGACGTAGCCCGGGCAGACGGCATTACACGTGATGTCCTCCTCCGCGGTCTCGAGCGCCGTCACCTTGGTGAGACCGACGATCCCATGCTTGGCGGCGACATAGGCCGCCTTGAACGGCGAGCCGACCAGACCATGCGCAGAGGCGATGTTGATGATCCGGCCAAAACCGTTCCGGCGCATCGCCGGTAGCGCGAGCCGCGTGGTGTGGAAGGCCGACGTCAGATTGATCGCGAGGATCTGGTCCCATTTCTCGACTGGAAACTGGTCGAGCGGCGCGACATGCTGGATGCCGGCATTGTTGACGAGGATGTCGAGCCGGCCGGATTGGGCGATGGTGGCCGCGATCATCTCGGCGATCGATTTGGGCCTCGTCATGTCTGCGGCCGAGTAGCTCGCCTTGATGCCGAACTCGGCGGCGATGTGCTCGCGCGTCCGGCCAATCTCGCTCGCGACACCGAGGCCATTGAGCACGATGTCGGCACCCGCGGCGGCCAGCGCCCGTGCGATGCCGAGCCCAATGCCGCTGGTCGAGCCCGTGACCAGCGCAACCTTTCCGGCCAGCGCGCGCGCAGGTTGAGACGTCTGTGGCTTCAGCGATATGTTCATGCGAGATCCTCCATTGGCGATCGCTGGGCTTGGCCCCGGCGCCCGCTTTCGCAGGACCATGAGGCGGCGCCGGCCCGAATGGAAATGCCGCCTGGCTTCCGAAACCATACGCGCCCGCTATTGCGGCCGGGATGTCATTCCCTGCCCCGATCGGCTAGAGTTTTGCTGCCCGATCCTGCTGGGGAGCCGATCCATGGAAATGCATCAGGTCCGCTATTTCCTCGCGGTGGCGCAGCTGTTGAACTTCACGCGTGCCGCCGAGGAGTGCAACGTGACGCAGCCGTCGTTGACGCGCGCGATCAAGCAGCTCGAGGCCGAGCTCGGCGGCGACCTGTTTCGTCGCGAGCGGCCCGCTGCGCAGCTGACCGAGCTCGGCCAGCGCATGCATCCGCTCTTGAAGCAGTGCTATGACGCCGCCGTCGGCGCGCGTTCCCTCGCCTCCTCCTTCAAGAGCGGCGAGATCGGCGCGCTCCGCATTGCGCTGACACATTCGATCGATCTGTCGCTGCTCATTCCCCATCTCAACCAGATCAGGCGGCAGTTCAATCGGCTCGAATTCCGCTTCCTGCGCGGGACGAGCCGCGAGGTCGGCGAATTCCTGAAGAAGGGCGAGGCCGAGCTCGGGATTGCCGCCGAGATCGACGAGGCCTGGGAGCGGCTCGACGTCTGGCCCCTCTTCACGGAAACTTTTGAGCTCGTCGTCGGCGATGGCCATCGGCTGGCCGGCCGCAGCTCGGTCGAACTGGAGGACTTGCGATCGGAGCAGCTTCTGAGCCGGACGTTCTGCGAGCATTCCGGCCGGATCTCTGCGAGCCTACGCGAACACGGCATCGACATCGAACATGGCCACGAAGTCTCGAACGAGCGCGATCTGATCGAGCTGGTCGAAGCCGACATGGGCATCGCCATGCTGCCGCACACCTCGCCCGTGCCGGAACGGCTGACACGCGCCGCCGTGACGGGGCTGGACGCCCGCCGTACTGTCAGCCTTTACGGGGTGGCCGGCCGGCAGCGCACGGCAGTGGGCAATGCCGTGATGCGCATGCTGCGCGGCGCGGACTGGCGAGAGCTGGCGGGCTAAGGCCTGTTTACAGACAGGATTCCCAAATCAGTAGAAAATTGATTCAAGGCTGAAAATTGGAGATCAGCCTTGATTCGATTGATGTTGAGCGATGCGCAGTGGGAGCGGATTGCGCCGGAATTGTCTGGCAAAGCCGGTGATCCCGGCGGCACCGGGCGTAACAACCGGCTCTTTATCGAAGCAGTTCTTTGGATTGCGCGCACGGGCTCGCCGTGGCGAGATCTGCCGGAAGCGTTCGGCAAGTGGTTCACAGTGTATACGCGCTTCTGGCGCTGGGCGCAGAAGGGGGTCTGGGAGCGGGTCTTCAAAGCTCTCTGTGACGATCCCGATTTCGAATATGTCCTGATCGACGGCACACTCGTCCGGGTCCACCAACATGGCACCGGGGCAAAAGGGGACTCAAAATCAGGCCATAGGCCGCTCGCGTGGTGGCCTGACTACCAAAATCATGGCTCTGGTCGACGCACTCGGCAATCTCATTCGCTTCACCCTGCTGCCCGGCCAGCGTCACGACAGCATTGGCGTCGAGCCTTTGATCACTGGCCTCGATTTTGAAGCGCTGATCGGCGACAAGGCCTTCGATAATAACTGGCTGCGCGCCAATCTGAACCAACGCGGCGCCGCAGCGGTCATCCCGTCCAAGGCCGACCGCGCCGGGCGCATCCCGCACGACGCCGAAATGTACAAATGGCGCCACCTGGTCGAGAACTTCTTCTGCCAGCTCAAGGCATTCCGCCGCATCGCAACTCGCTACGAAAAGACAGACGCCTGCTTTGCCGGCCTCCTCAATCTCGTCGCGGCTTTCCTCGCAAACTAGCGACTGTAAACAGGCCTTAGTGCGGACGCTCTTTCTTCCCCTCTCCCCTTGCGGGAGAGGGTGGCTCGCCGCGACAGCGGCGAGACGGGTGAGGGGTTGTCTCAGCGCGCTAGTCTTTTGCATCGAGGGCGCAGAGAGAACCCCTCATCCGGCGCTTCGCGCCACCTTCTCCCACAAGGGGAGAAGGGAAGAAAGCGCGTTATGCGAAGCTCAGCTTTCCCCTGCGTGCATCCTCCAGCGCGGCCAAGAGATCATCGATCTCCATGCGCTTGCGGAAATCGGGATCGACGAAGCGGGCCTTCACGAGGCCGTCGCGTCCGACCACGAACACGGCCGGGATCGGCAGCACCCAGCCGTCATTGCCGTGGAATTTCGCCATGTCCTGATAGGACAATAGATGCTGGATCTCGGCGCCGAGCCAGATCGCGAGATTGAGCGAGAGCGCGTAGCCGTTGTCGAGATCAGTCAAGATTGGAAACGGCGCACCGGCATCTGACTTGAGCTGCCGCGTATATTCCTGAGTCTCCGGCACGATTGCGACGACCTGTGCCCCTATCGCCTTGATGCGGCCGAGTGCCTGGACTACCGCGCGGACATTGAGCCGGCAATACGGGCACCAATGACCGCGGAAGAACATCACCGCAACCGGGCCGCTCTCCAACAGCGCATTCAGCGCGACGAGACGTCCACTCTCGTCGGGCAGCATGAACGGCGGCATCGCATCGCCCGGACGCGGCGCCGTCTCACCACCCCCGTTTCCGTTTAACCGCGCGACCAGGCGATCGACCGCCTCGCCATAGGCGGGGAACACCTTGCGGCTGGCGTCGGCATAGGCGCGGAGTTGGTCGTTCAGCGTACCATCCATGTCACGGCAGCGCTGGAAGGCAAGCCTGAGCTGTTCGGCGTCGGCGGGCGAGAGAGACGTCATCTTCTGCTCCGGCGTTCAGGGGACGAATATTAGTTGCGTGGTCGGGCCGCCCGCAAGGGGGCGGCCGTCCTGCGCACGTGATCAGTTCACGTAGAAATTGCCGGTCGGATCCAGCCGCCCCGATGTGGAGTACAGCGTACCCTTGTCCGTGAAGAAGACGGTATTGTCGGGAACCTTCTTCGCGTTCTTCATCATGGCGTCGTGGTTCTTCTCGGCCGGCGCCATGGCCATCGCCGACATCTTGCCAGGTCCGCCATAGACGTAAGCCATGCCAGCCTTGAAGTCCCAGGCGGCCTCCGAGAAAGCCGACGTGGCGATCACCGCGAAGGCCGCGGTAAAGATCAGGGTTTTGGACACTTTCGTCATGAGATGCTCCTCCGGATTGACGTGAACGCCCGCCAATCGGGCGCCCTGTCATCGGACGCCAGATCCCCCGGAGGCGGAAATGCCGATGCCCAATCGGTTCGATAGCCGCGGCGCATCAACATAGCGCCGGGCTATCGCATCGAAAGCGAGCCGGCATTTCAACATCGACGCGGTCTCGACGAAGCTCCTGCCATAGCCGGCGACCACCACGGTTGCGGCCAACACAGGAGAGTTCCCATGTCTAGGCATCACATCGTGTCGCGCGTGGTTTGGACAGGCGTTGCCGTTCTCGGGGCGCTGACATTTGCGACACCGGTTTTCGCCGGCGCGTGCCCCGCCGACAAGATCAAGCCGAACGCCCAGCAGATGGTCGACTACAAGCCGGTCGGCGTCACCGACGTCACGCTCGGCGCGATCGACCTCGGCAAGCAGCCGGCCCATATCGAGGGCCGCGAGCTTCGCTTCCGCAAGCTGACGATCGCGCCCGGCGGCATCGTGCCCTGGCACAGCCATGACGACCGCCCCGCTTTGATCTTCGTGCAGCAGGGCGAGATCGTCGAATACGCCTCCAACTGCGCCGATCCGATCGTGCACAAGGCCGGCGACATCCGTCCCGAAGTCTTCGGCACCTCGCACTGGTGGAAGAACCTCGGCAAGGAGACCGTCATTCTCTATGTCGGCGACGTCCGCAAGGACCCGAACGACCACCACATGTAGCTCGGCCCCCGGCGCATTCGTCACCCGATGTGGTGCCCGGATCTCATGCCGGGCGCCACGTCCCTCACAGGACAAGCGTGCCATGATCGATCTTTCCACCCCGATCAAACCGGGCGCGGTGCCCATGGATGGGCTTTCCGCAGATCTCGCGCTGCGTTCGCTCGTTATCGGCCTCACCGCATTCCTGACCGTCGTCGACCTGTTCGCGACGCAAGCGATCCTACCCTCGCTGACGCGCCACTATGGCGTCACGCCGGCGGCGATGGGCTTCGCGGTCAATGCCAGCACCTTCGGCATGGCCGTCGCGAGCCTCGTCGTTGGCTTCTTCAGCCCACATATCAATCGTCGGAACGGCATCCTGCTCAGCCTGGCACTTCTTGCGATTCCGACGAGCCTCCTGGCGTCCGCACCCAATCTTGCCGTCTTTACCGCCTTACGCGTTGCTCAGGGCCTCTGCATGGCATCCGCCTTCGCGTTGACGCTCGCCTATCTCGGCGAGCAATGCAGCGCGATGGACGCCGGCGGCGCGTTTGCCGCCTATATCACCGGAAACGTCGCCAGCAATCTCGTCGGCCGGCTGATCTCGGCGGCCGTCGCCGATGGCCTCGGCCTCGCGTGGAATTTCTACGTTTTCGCTGCCCTCAATCTCGCCGGCGCGGCGCTGGTCTATTTCACCATCAAGCACGTCCAGCCGATGCATGCGATGAGCGCGACGGAATCGCCGCTCGCCGCGATGTTCGCACATTGGCGCGACCCGCGATTGCGCGCCGCCTACGGCATCGGCTTCTGCATCCTGTTCGCCTTCATCGGCACCTTCACTTTCGTCAATTTCGTTCTGGTGCGGCCGCCGCTATCGCTCGGCATGATGGGTCTGGGCTTCGTCTATGTCGTCTTCCTGCCCTCGGTGCTCACGACATTGCTAGCGGGCAGAATAGCATCGCGCCTCGGACCACGGCCCACGATCTGGGGCTCGCTCGCCGTCGCCGGGATAGGTTTGCCGTTGATGCTGACGCCGCATCTGAGCGCGGTGCTCGCGGGGATGGTCCTGGTCGGCGTCGGCACGTTCTTCGCGCAAGCGACCGCCACCGGGTTCGTCGGACAGGCGGCCACCGACGGCCGCGGCATCGCCAGCGGCACCTATCTCGCCTGCTATTTCTGCGGCGGGCTCGTCGGCACGGCCGTGCTCGGACGGCTGTTCGACGCCTTCGGCTGGCAGGCTTGCGTGGCCGGCGTGGGTCTGGCTCTCGCGGCCGCAGCTCTGCTTACGATTGACTTGAAGCGCTAGCGCTAGTCGGCGCCTGCTGCGGAGGCTCGTCGTCGGCAATCGCGCGCCAGGCAGCGCCGTCGAGATCGTCGTATTGGCCGCTCCGCAGCGACCAGAGGAAAGCTATGAGACCGGCACCGCCGAGGGCCAGCGCCAGCGGGACCAGAATGACCAGGATCTCCATCACACGATCTCCCGCGAGGCGCTGCGCGCCCGCAACGAATTGAGCATCACCAGGATCGACGATCCGCTCATGGCGGCCGCCGCGATCAGGGGGGTCACGACACCGCTGATCGCAACCGGAACAGCAAGCACATTGTATCCGATCGCAAGCCAGAGGTTCTGCCGCATCAAATGCAGCGCCTTGCGCGCGGAGTCGATGGCGGCGACGACTGGAGCGAGCGGCCGGCCGAGGAAGACGAGATCGGCGGTGGCTTGGCTCAGATGCGCGGCGGAGATCGGCGACATCGAGACATGGGCCGCCGCCAGCGACGGCGCATCATTCATGCCGTCGCCGACCATCAGCACTTTTGCGCCGCGCCGCTTCAACTCCTCGATCCGCGCGATCTTGTCGGCCGGCGTGACGCCGGCGCGCCATTCGGGAATGCCGAGCGCGTGCGCCGCCGCCTTCACCGCTGGCTCACGGTCGCCGGAAAGGATCTCGATGCCGATGTTGCGCGCCTTCAGCGCCGTGATCACGCCTTGCGCGTCGGGGCGCAGGCCCTGGCGGACGGAAAGGATGAACTTTTCGTTGCCCTTGCTGAATGCCACGATCGAGGCTTCGGGATCGAGCGTGGCGCCGCCGACCAGCGTCTCGGCACCGCAGAACGACGGACGGCCAAGGCGAAGCTCGACGCCGTCGACGGTCGCGCGGACGCCCTGACCGGATTCCTCGACAGCGCCGACGATCGGAGACTTCGCACCGGCAGCCTGCGCAACTGCGGCTGCGACCGGATGATGGCTCGACAGCGCGAGGCGGCCGGCGAGCGCGAAGATATCGGCAGGGATGTCGGCGGCATTCATGACTTCGAGATCGGGCAGCGTCAGCGTGCCGGTCTTGTCGAAGATGACATGGTCGGCTTCGGCCAGCCGCTCGATTGCGTCGCCCGCATTGAGCAGCACCCCCGCCTTGAACATCGCGCCCGAGGCCACCGTCTGCACCGTCGGGATCGCGAGCCCGAGCGCGCAGGGACAGGTGATGATCAGCACGGCGACGCCGGTCACGATCGCATCATGCCAGCTCGCGCCGGCGATGACCCAGCCGAGGATGGTCAGGAGCGCAGTCGCATGCACGACAGGCGCGTAGAGGCGCGAGGCGCGGTCGGCGAGCCGCATGTAGCGCGAGCGCGCCTGGAGCGCGTTGTCGAGCAGCCGCGTGATCTCGGCGAGCAGCGTCGCCTCCGACGCCGCCGAGACCCGCACCCGCAGCGTGCCGGAGATGTTCATCGACCCCGCATAGACCGGCGTGCCCTGCTCGGCCGTGACATAGAGCGTCTCGCCGGTGATCAGGCTCTGGTCGATCTCGGAACGCCCCTCGATCACGGTGCCGTCGACCGCGCAGCGTTCGCCGGGCCGCAAGAGCACGATGTCGCCGGGATGGATCGCGGCGACCGGCACCTGCGAGATCTCGTCGGGACCAATGAACTTCGCGGCTGTCTCCGCCTTCAGCGCCGCGAGATTGCCGGCGACCGCACGGGTCCGCCGCCGCATGTTCTGGTCGAGGAAACGGCCGACCAGGAGGAACGTCAGCAGCATGATCGCGGCGTCGAAATAGGCGTGCTCGGCGTGGTGGACGGTCTCGACCACGGACATGCCGAGCGCGAGGATCACGCCGATCGAGATCGGCACGTCCATGTTGGTGGTCTTCGCTGCAAGCGCCCGCCAGGCCGAACGGAAGAACGGCTGACCGGCATAGGCCGCCGCCGGCAAGGCGATCAGCGCCGAGAGCCAGTGGAAGAAGTCGCGCTGCTCGGGCAGCATGTCGGAGACGTTGCCCGACCATACCGGGATCGACAGCATCATCACGTTCATGGTGGCGAACGCGGCGACGCCGAGGCAGCGCAGCAGGAAGCGAGATTCGGCGACCTCGGTTGCCTCCGCGCTCTCGGTCTCGAACGGATAGGCCTTGTAGCCGAGCTCTTCGAGCCGATCGATGAATCGGCCAGGATCGAGCGTGCCGGCCTTCCATTCCAGCGCGACGCGGCGGTCGGTGAGGTTCACCCGCGCCAGGGTGACATCAGGGATGGCGGACAGCCCGCGCTCGATCTTGGCCATGCAGCCGGCGCAATGGACGCCTTCAACGGCGAGATCGATGTGCTGGAGGCCCTCGCCCGCGGTCCGGACGTAGTGCGAAAAATCCCGCGTGACCTGCATGACGAAATCCCTTCAGTTCAGGATCACGCGGTTGCGCGACAGGAACACACGTGCCCCCCGCGCCTCGCCCTCGATCACCAGATCCCACTGGCCGGGCGCGACGGCGGCGGCATGGCCGCGATAGATGCCGATGCCGGCTTCCGTGAGCTCGACGGCGAGATCGGCGCGCTTGTCGGTCGGCCGCTCCAGGCGGCCGCCGAACTTCAGTCCGGCGATCGGCTGGCCGCCCGCATCGCGTGCTTCGACCTGAAGCACGGCGCCGCCGTCGCTGCGGCGCTCGATATGGGCGTTGACCTTCCATTTGCGCAGCGCCTGGTCCTGCGCCGCCGAGATCTCGCGGTCATAGGTGAGGCCCGCGGCATAGGGGCTGTCGACGTCGGTGCCGGGCAGCGTCGCGATCGCGAGCTTCATCATGGTCACGTTGACGCCGATCACGAGACCGAAGAAGGCGACCAACATCAGGAACACCTTGGTTCCGGTCAGCGGCTTGGAAGCCATGGCTGTCTCCTGATCCTTAAGGCGAGACGAAATTGTCGGTGGCGCTCGCGGCGACGCCCAGTCCGATGTCCATGACGTGGAAGCGGACCGGAATCGACTTCTCCGGATTATTTTCGGCCGGTGCGGTGACGAGCAGCCGCAGCTCGCTGGTGGAGTCGCGCGGAATCACGATGATCGGGCGGTCCGGCGTCACCGAATCGACGCCGACGACGTGCATCGTCGGGTTGACTGGCCCCTCCACGTCGATGGCGATGACGCGGTCGTAGCCGCTCTTGTTCAGCAGCCGCACCGTGTAGGCGTTACGGATCGAGCCGTCGCTGAGCTTGACCGCGACCGGATTGCGGTCGTGCAGGACGTTGACGTCGAGCAGGCTGCGGGTCGCGAGCGTATAGATCATGATGCCGCCGACCGCCGCGATGATCGCGCTGTAGACGACCGTGCGGGCACGGACGATGCGGTAGATCGGCGCCTTGCCTTCCTGACGGCGCTGGATGTTGATGTCGTTGTCGTAGCCGATCAGCCGCTTCGGCCGGCCGATCTTGGTCATCACGTTGTCGCAGGCGTCGATGCAGAGCCCGCACTGGATGCATTCGAGCTGCGGCCCGTTGCGGATATCGATGCCGGTCGGACAAACCGCGACGCATTGATAGCAGTCGACGCAGTCGCCGACTTGCTGGCCGAGGGCGCGCAGCTCGGCGGCCTTCTTCACCGAGGTGCGCTTCTCGCCGCGGTCGTAGCGATAGGTGACGTTGAGCGCCCATTCGTCGGTCAGCGCCGCCTGGATCCGCGGCCAGGGGCACATATAGGTGCAGACCTGCTCGCGCATGAAGCCGGCGAGGACATAGGTCGATGCGGTGAGGATGCCGATCCAGACATAGGCGATCATCGGCGCCTGGAAGGTGACGAGCTCTTTGACCAGCGTCGGCGCGTCGTTGAAATAGAGCACCCAGGCGCCGCCGGTCCACCAAGCGATCAGCAGCCAGATCGAGTGCTTGAGCACGATCTCGGAGATGCGCTCAAGCTTCAGCGGGTTCGGACGATTTGTCCTTCCTCATCCGCTCGCGCCGGTCGCCCTCGACGAGACGCTCGACGGCATAGAACAGGTCGGTCCACACCGTCTGCGGACAGAGGTAGCCGCACCAGATCCGGCCGCCGATGGAGTTCATCAGGAACAGCGCGACCGCGGCGACGATCAACAGGCCGGTGAAGTAGTAGACCTCCTGCGGCCACAGCTCGATGAAGAAGAAGTAGAAGCGGCTGTTGGGGAGATCGATCAGCACGGCCTGGCTGGGGGCGCCGAGGCCGCGGTTCCAGCGCACGAACGGAAGGAGATAATAGACGCCGAGGCAGAACGCCATCAGGCCCCATTTGATCCGGCGGAATGTGCCGGAGACGCTCTGGGGATAGACTTTCTTGCGGGCTGCATAGAGCGGCGCGTTGTCGTCGGCCGGCTTGAGTTCGTTCGGATTGACGGTCTTGTTCATCGCGGAATCTTCTCAAGAGGTGCGATCAAACCTAAACTCGGCGCCGGCACGTCCCTTGATCCAACGCAAACGGGGGCGCTTTTCTTCGCCCCCGCCGGAAGTCGTTGGCCGTGGATCGGCTTATTTGCCGCCGCCGAGCGAATGAACGTAGACCGCCATCGCCTTGATGGTGGCGGGATCGAGCCGCCCTTCCCAGGCCGGCATGACGCCGGCGCGGCCCTGGCTGATGGTCTCGATCAGGCTCGCCTCGTCCGAGCCGTAAAGCCAGATCTTGTCGGTCAGGTTCGGTGCGCCCATCTCCTGGTTGCCCTTGCCGCCGTCGCCGTGGCAGGCGACGCAATTCTCCGCGAAGATCTTCTCGCCTTTGGCGGCATCAAAGCCCTTGCGGGTCGAGAGGCCCGACAGCGACCGCACATAGTTGGCGACCGTGACGATCTCGTCGCCCTTCAGCACGCCGTCCTTGCCGAAGGCGAGCATCTGGCCTTCATGCGTCTTGGCATGGCCGGAACGCGCGCCGTACTGGATAGTCTGCATGATCTGATCGAGCGTGCCGCCCCACAGCCAGTCGTCGTCGTTCAGGTTCGGGAAGCCCTTGGCGCCGGCGCCGCCGGAGCCGTGGCACGGCGCGCAATTGTCGCCGAACACGGTTTTGCCCTTGGCACGGGCGAGCGCGAGCAGCGCGGGGTCCTTCTCGATGTCGGCCAGCGAGGCGGCGCCCAGCGCCAACATCTTGTCACCGCGGATCTTCTCGAGATTGGCGAGCTCGACCGCGACGTCGGCGCGCGACGAATAGCCGAACACGCCCGTGGTGTTGCTGGCGATCAGCGGCCAGGCCGGATAGACGATCCAGTAGCCGATCGCCCAGACGATGGTGAGATAGAAGGCGATCACCCACCAGCGCGGCAGCGGCGTGTTGAGCTCCTTGATGCCGTCCCATTCGTGTCCTGTCGTGGACTTGCCGGTGACGGTATCGACTTCGCTATGATCGGTCATGGTCTCTCACTCCTCCCGCAACGGCAGGTGTGCTGCTTCGTCGAACGCAGCCTTGTTACGGGGCCAAAATGCGTAGGCGATGATCGCGAGAAAGATCGCGACGAACACCGGCGTCCAGATCGTCGTCACCAGCTCGGACGCGAGATTATGGACTGTCAGGATAGCTTTCATCGTTGATGCCTTCTCAGCGAAGATTGGCTTTCTCGTTGTAGAGCTTGAAGTCGACCAGCGTGCCGAGCATCTGCAAGTAGGCGATCAGCGCGTCCATTTCGGTCGGCGTGCCGGTCTTGCCGTCGAAGTTGCGCACGACGGCCTTGGCGTAGCGCTTGCTGAAGGCATCGCCGCCGGCATTGTCCGGATCGGCCTGGGCCTTCAGGTCGGCGCCTGCGCTCGCGATCTGGTCGTCGGTGTAGGGCACGCCCACGGCCTTCAAGGTGCGCATGTGGTCGGCGATCGTGTCCGGATCGACCTCGGTGTGGCTCAGGAACGGATAGCCCGGCATCACCGATTGCGGCACGATGGCGCGCGGGTTGGTCAGATGGGTGACGTGCCAGTCGTCGGAATATTTCGCTCCGACACGGGCAAGGTCGGGACCGGTGCGCTTCGAGCCCCACTGGAACGGATGGTCGAACATGCTCTCGGCGGCGAGCGAGAAGTGGCCGTAGCGCTCGACCTCGTCACGCAAGGGGCGGATCATCTGCGAATGGCAGAGATAGCAGCCTTCGCGGACGTAGACGTTGCGCCCCGCCAATTCCAGCGGCGTGTAAGGCCTGACGCCGTCGACCGCCTCGATCGTGCTCTTGAGGTAGAACAGCGGAGTGATCTCGACGAGACCGCCGATCGCAACCACGAGCAGAATGCCGACGACCAGGATGATCGAGTTCTTTTCAAAGACTTGATGGCGTGTCCAGAATGACATTGCTTGAGCTCCTCATTCCGCCGGCTGAAGAGCGACGGGCATCTGGACTTCCTGCTCGCCGACGCGGACGGTCATCCAGAGATTGTAGGCCATGATCAGCGCGCCGATCAGGAACAGGCCGCCGCCGGCGGCGCGGATGATGTAGAAGGGATGCATCGCCTCGACGGTCTCGATGAAGGAATATTCGAGGAAGCCGAGCGAGGTGTAGGCGCGCCACATCAGGCCCTGGAGGATGCCGGACACCCACATCGCCGAGATGTAGAGAACGATGCCGAGGGTGGCGATCCAGAAGTGCCAGTTGACGAGCTTCAGGCTGTAGAGGCCCTTGCGATTCCAGGCCCACGGCACCAGGCAGTAGAGCGCGCCGAAGGAGACGAAGCCGACCCAGCCGAGCGCGCCGGAATGCACGTGGCCGATGGTCCAGTCGGTGTAGTGGCTGAGCGAGTTGACCACCTTGATCGACATCATCGGACCTTCGAAGGTCGACATGCCGTAAAAGGCGACGGAGACCACGAGCATGCGCAGCACGGGATCGGTGCGCAGCTTGTCCCAGGCGCCCGACAGCGTCATCAGGCCGTTGATCATGCCGCCCCAGGAGGGCATCCACAGCATGATCGAGAAGGTCATGCCGAGCGTCTGCGTCCAGTCCGGCAGTGCCGTGTAGTGCAGGTGGTGGGGACCTGCCCAGATGTAGAGGAAGATCAGCGCCCAGAAGTGGATGATCGACAGCCGGTAGGAATAGACCGGCCGCTCGGCGCGCTTCGGAATGAAGTAGTACATGATGGCGAGGAAGCCGGCGGTCAGGAAGAAGCCGACCGCGTTATGGCCGTACCACCATTGGAACATGGCGTCCTGGATGCCGCCCCAGGCGACATAGGACTTCGAGCCGAACACCGAGACCGGGAGCGCCGGATTGTTGCCGAGATGCAGGACCGCGATCGTCACGATGAAGGCGAGATAGAACCAGTTCGCGACGAAGATGTGCGGCTCCTTGCGCTTGAAGATGGTGGCGAGGAAGACCAGCAGGTAGGCGACCCAGACGATGGTCAGCCAGAGGTCGGCATACCATTCCGGCTCGGCATATTCCTTCGACTGGGTGACACCGAGCAGATAGCCGGTGCCGGCGATCAGGATGAAGAAGTTGTAGCCGATCACGACGAACCAGGGCGCGAGATCGCCGGCCAGGCGCGCGCGGCAGGACTTCTGCACGACGTAGAACGACGTGCCGATCAGCACGTTGCCGCCGAAGGCGAAGATCACCGCGGAGGTGTGCAGCGGCCGCAGACGGCCGAAGCTGGTCCAGGGCAGGTCGAAATTCAGCGCGGGCCAGGCCAGCTGCGAGGCGATGATGAGGCCGACGAGGAAGCCCGCGATGCCCCAGAACATCGCCATGAAGGCGGTGAACTTGATCGGCCCCATGTTGTAGTTGGGCCGGCCATTGATCTCCGCCGGCGGCAGCGTGGCCGGCCGTTCGAAATAGCGGTTCACGATAAAGAACACCGCAGCCAGGCTCGCCGCCGCGCTGAGCGCAGCATGGAAGGCAAAGGGCGCATCGAGCGCCTTGGCCGCAGCGATCACGCAGAGGAAGGCGGCGACTGCAAACACGACAGACAGGCCGCTTTCGCCGATGGTCATGGATTTGGAGATGGAGGGCTGGCTCATGCGGATTCTCTCGAAAGAACACGATGCCAGAAACCACATTCACCCTCGCGGGGAATTGATTGAAATCAAGATGGCCTTGGAGGTTAGCCGTAGCCGACGAATATTTTCTGGGTTCCTCCGTATTTTTTCGGTACGGCCAGTTGAAGTGCCCTCTCCCCTTGTGGGAGAGGGCAGCGAGGACAGCGCGGCAAACTCGCTTGGGTGAGGGGTTGGTGCGGCGGGGAACGGTGTCTCTGTGGAGACATACCCCTCATCCGGCGCTTCGCGCCACCTTCTCCCACAGGGGAGAAGGGGAAAGGCATCGCGTCAGTCCCGCGCCGTCGCCTTGAGCGCCGCGATGACGTCCTCGCGGGCGATAATTCCGGCCAGATTCTGCGCGCCGTCGAGCACGATGATGCTCCTGATGCGATGCTCGACCATGATCTGGAGCACGCGCGTCAGCCGCGTCTCGGGGCCGACATAGATGAACTCGGGTGTCATGACGTCGCCGATCTTGCGAACTCATCAAGTCGGGATAGCGCGGCAGCATCTGGCTCGGCGTGAAGGCGAAGCACTTCAGGATGTCGAACTTGGTGACGATGCCGACCACCTGGCCGTCATCCACGACCGGATACGAGTTGAAGTCGTCGGTCTCGAACATCTCGCTGAGCTCGAGCAAGTCGCGGTCGCGCTGCACCGTTTTTACGTTGCGTGTCATGTAGCGGTCGACGGTTTGTTCGAGAAATCTGTACATGGCGCGTCCTCCTCGAGTCGCTACTGGCCGGGCGGCCGGCCCTCAGTGCGACAGCAGCACGCTGCGGGCAGATTGTGTGACCAGATACTGGGTGACGCCGCCCAGGATCAGTTCACGAAATCTCGAATGACCATAGGCGCCCGCAACGATCAGGCCGGCGCCAACATCGCCGGCGACCTTGTCCAATTGCGCGGCAGCGCTTTCGTTCCGCCCCGCCTCCGAGACGCGCGCTGTCGCGGTGACCCCGTGACGGGCGAGCCAGGCGGCCACGTCGCTGACGCCGGCCATCACGACCGAGCGGTTGTCGCCCTGCTCCGGAATTTCGACGATGGTGACGTCCCTCGCCTTGCGCAGCATCGGCAACGCGTCGACGACTGCCCGCCGCGCCTCCGGCGTGTCCTTCCACGCCACCAGCACGCTGCGCAGATCGAGCCAATTGGCGTTATCGGGAACGACCAAAAGCGGCCTGCCAGCCTGCATCACCAGGTCCTTGGCGCTTGCGAGCGCAAAGGCGTCAGAGAAGGCGGGGCTCTGTCCGCCGCTGATGACGATGTCGGCGCAGCGCGCCTGCTCCAGGACAAAACGCGTCGGAAAATCCATGGCGCTGCGCCACTCCGCGTGTCCGCCGCGATTCCTGGTGGCGGCGCGGAACTGCGCCTCGAGACCGGCGAGCCGCCGCTTGACGGAGGCTTCGCCATCCTCGATCAGCACTTGTGCTTCAGCGCCGTCGGCGAAATAAAGCGGCGGCGCGAACTGAGCCGCGGCAACGCCGACGATGGCCGCCTCGAATCGCTCGGCGAGCTCGCCCGCGACCTGAAGGCGCGCCTCGTTGGACTGATCGAGCGCCAGGCTGACCATCACGGTCGCGTATGTCATCGGGATTCTCCGGCAGGCAATGAACTGCCGCGAAATCTAGCCTCGCCGACGCAAGGCAGGATGAGATAGATCAAATCGCCGGCCGTCATGTCGCAGGAATTCCGCCAATGAATTCAATCCGGCTTGCCTCCGAACGAACCTTGAGCGACATTGTCATGAGCGGTAAGCGCATCCTGCCGACCGCGCTTTAGCGAGGAGTGAAGTTTGGCGCCGACCCGCGTAACCCATCCGGCAGACGATGGTCGGGGCGAGCATTTCCGGCTCCGCATCGAAGGATTCGGGGTTGGCACCTGGGATCTCGATTTGCGAACTCGGGACCTTGAATGGTCCGAGATGTCCAAGCGGCTGTTTGGCCTCGAGGGGGATGATGCCATCAGCCACGATCTCTTTCTGTCGCTGCTGGCCCCCAGCGATCGGGACCGCGTCTTGCAGGGAATCGAGCGCAGCTCGGAGAGCGGCGCAGGATTCGACGTGTCCTTCAAGGTTGGCGGTCCTGCGGGGAAGGGCCAATGGATCCGGGCCAGGGCCGGCGTGATCCGAGACGATTCCGGCTCGCCACGTCACCTCAGCGGGATATTCCTCGACATCAACGAGGAAAGACATCTGGAAGAGGCCCTGCGCTCTCAGGAGAATCATCTTCGCTCGATTCTCGAAACGGTGCCAGACGCGATGATCGTGATCGATTCGCGCGGCATCATGCAGCTCTTCAGCAGCGCCGCGGAGCGGCTGTTCGGCTACAGCAGGCAGGAAGCCATTGGTCGGAACGTCAGCATTCTGATGCCGGAGCCTGATCAATCGCGTCACGACAGCTATATCGTGCGTTACCTCAAGACCAACGATCCCCACATCATCGGCATCGGCCGCATCGTGACCGGCAAGCGCCGCGACGGCACGACGTTCCCGATGCACCTTTCGGTCGGGCAGACGCAACGGGGCGGCGAGCTCTATTTCACCGGCTTCGTGCGCGATCTCACCGAACATCAGCAGACCCAGGCGCGGCTTCAGCAGCTGCAGTCGGAGCTCGTCCACGTTTCGCGGCTGACCGCGATGGGCGAGATGGCCTCGGCGCTCGCCCACGAGCTCAACCAGCCGCTGGCGGCGATCAGCAACTACATGAAGGGATCGCGGCGCCTGCTTGCCGGCAGTGTTGACCCGAATACGACGAAGATCGAAAGCGCGCTGGACCGCGCCTCGGAGCAGGCCTTGCGCGCCGGCCAGATCATCCGCCGCTTGCGCGACTTCGTCTCCCGCGGCGAGTCGGAGAAGCGGATTGAGAGCCTGTCCAAGCTGATCGAGGAGGCCGGCGCGCTCGGGCTCGCCGGCGCGCGCGAGCAGAATGTCCAGCTCCGCTTCAATCTCGATCCGAAGGCGGACCTCGTGTTGGCCGACCGCGTGCAGGTCCAGCAGGTCTTGGTCAACCTGTTCCGCAACGCGCTGGAAGCGATGGCACAGTCGCCGCGGCGAGAGCTCGTGGTGGCCAACAAGCCCGTTGCCGACGACATGATCGAGGTCGAGGTTTCCGACACCGGCTCCGGCTTCCAGGACGACGTCATTCCAAACCTGTTTCAAACTTTCTTCACCACCAAGGAAACCGGCATGGGCGTAGGGCTGTCGATCAGCCGTTCGATCATCGAGGCTCACGGCGGCCGCATGTGGGCCGAGAGCAACGCATCGGGCGGGGCGACATTCCGCTTCACCTTGCCAGCAGCCGACGAGAACTGATTCATGACCAACAAGGGACATGTCTACGTCATCGACGACGACGCTGCGATGCGGGAACTCGCTGAACTTCCTGCTGGATTCTTCCGGCTTCGGCGTCACGCTGTTCGACAATGCGAAAGATTTCATCGACACCCTGCCCGGCCTCGCCTTCGGCTGCGTCGTCTCCGACGTGCGCATGCCGGGCCTTGACGGGATCGAGCTTCTGAAGCGCATGAAGGCGCAGAACAGCCCATTTCCAATCCTGATCATGACCGGGCATGGCGACGTGCCGCTCGCGGTCGAGGCAATGAAGCTTGGGGCGGTCGACTTCCTGGAGAAACCCTTCGAGGACGATCGTCTCATCACCATGATCGAGACGGCGATCCGCCAGGCCGAGCCGGCGGCCAAGAGTGAGGCCATTTCGCAGGACATCGCCGCCCGCGTCGCCTCCTTGAGCCCGAGGGAGCGCCAGGTCATGGAGGGACTGATCGCAGGCCTTTCCAACAAGCTGATCGCCCGCGAATACGACATCAGCCCGCGGACCATCGAGGTGTACCGGGCCAATGTGATGACCAAGATGCAGGCGGGCAGCCTCTCGGAGCTGGTCCGCATGGCGATGCGCGCCGGCATGCTCAACGATTGAGCCAGGTCGCCTTGAGGCAGGTCAAGGCCCTTGGCGAGACCCGTGCTAGTCAAGCAGCATGATCGAGGTCAGCTCACACCATGCGCGGCCGTCGTCTCCCACAAAACCCACCGTCTATGTGGTCGACGACGATGCCGCCGTCCTGGGATCCCTGCGGTTCCTACTGGAGACCGACGGCTTTGCCGTGCGGACCTTCAGGAGCGGCACGGCCCTGCTCAACGCGAGCGGTGCTCCGGGCGCGGACTGCTACGTGATCGACTACAAGATGCCCGACATCAACGGCATCGAGCTCGCCGGCCGGCTGCGCCAGTCCGACAGCGAGACCCCCGTGATCCTGATCACCGGCTATCCGGACGAGAACATCTCGGCCCGGGCGGCCGCGGCGGGGGTGAAAGACGTGGTCCTGAAGCCGCTTCTCGACGAAAACCTGCTCAAGCGCATCCGCCGCGCCATCCAGGACCACCCCCGCGCCTGACCTACGGGATTCTACGTAAGGCAACCCCCTTAAGATATCGCTCGAAATTTTCGAAGCCCCCGATACCGCGTACCAATGCGTCATCACAACGGAGATGGCGCAGATGCTGACCCAGACGATCAACACCAAGGCAATCAATACCCAGATTGGTGGCAAGATTGCTCCTGCCCATCCCGTCACCGACCAGTTCGGCGCGATCACGGGCCATGTCGGCCTCGTCGCCACGGAGTTCTCCTACCGCAAGGACGAGGAGATCTATGGCGAGGACGAGCCGGCCGAATATGTCTATCAGGTCATCACCGGCGCGGTGCGCAGCTACAAGCTTCTCTCCGACGGCCGCCGCCAGATCGGCGCCTTCCATCTTCCCGGCGACGTGTTCGGGCTCGAATCCGGCGCCAGTCACCGCCTCGCCGCCGAAGCCATCATCGACACCACCGTGCGCCTCGTGAAGCGCGCCAGCCTCGAGAAGGCCGCCGGCATCGACGTCCAGGTCGCCCGCAAGCTCTGGGCCATGACGGCTTCCGAGCTGCGCCACGCCGAGGACCACATGCTGCTGCTGGGGCGCAAGACCGCGATGGAGCGCGTTGCGACCTTCCTGCTCGAAATGGACCGCCGCCTCGCCGTTGCTGGCATGATGGCGCTGCCGATGTGCCGCCGCGACATCGGCGACTATCTCGGCCTCACGCTCGAGACCGTGTCGCGTGCGCTGTCGCAGCTTCACACCCAGGGCATCCTGGGCTTCTCGGGCGCGCGCCAAATCGTGCTGCGCAACCGCCAGCGCCTGCACAATCTGGACGCCTGATTTCGACGACCTCCTCCCCACCCACTCGACTTTTCCTTGGCCGGCTGAATTCGTCAGCCGGCCATCTCTTTGGCCGCGATCATACCCGCGCGCCGCGTCTCGGGCATCACGAACAGAATCAGCAGAAGCCCCATCGCGGCGATGCCGGACAGTCCGATGAAGGCGGTGGCGTTGCCGAACTTGTCGCTGACATAGCCGCCAAGCGCGGTGCTCAAGGACGCACCGATGCCGGTCGCCGTGCCGACGATGCCCTGCGCCAGGTTGAAGTGACCGCTGCCGAAGGCGACGTCGGCGACGATCAGCGGAATCATCACCGCGAACACGGCCGCGGTGAGGCCGTCGAACACCTGCACCAGCACGAGCAGATAGGGATCGCGCACGGTTGCGAACAACAGGCCGCGAATCGTCAGCGCGCCGAATCCGATCAGGAGCAGCGGCCGCCGGCCCCAGAGTTGCGCCTTGCGCCCGATGGTCGGCGACAGCAGCGCCACGATCGCTTGCGGAACGACGATGCAAAAGGCGACGAGCACCGTCGCCCACTGGCTCGACCGCGCCGTCACCGCGCTCGCCATCAGCGGCATCATTGCGGCGTTCGCGAGCTGCAACAAGAGCACGCTCAGCGCGAACACGATCAGCGGACGCTGCCGGATCAGGTGCCAGACATTGGTGTCGCCGCGATCGGCGGCCTCAGGCGGCATCTCGCCGTGACAGCGTCTAATGTCGACCTCGTGCTCGCGGATGCGCGAAAGCGCGATCAGGGTCGGGATCGCGAGCAGGAAGGTGACCAGGAAGACCGAGCGGCTCGAGAGCAGGTACCCGGCAGTGCCCATCACCGCCGCCGCAACGCCGTTGCCGAGCGAGGCAAAGCGGGCATTGCGGCCGAGGCGCTCGCCGATCGCGAGCGGGCCGACCAGGCCGAGGCTGATCGCGGCAATCGCCGGCCCCAGCACGCAACTCGCCATCGCATGCAGGGTGGCGGCGGTCACCACGACGGGGAAGATCGGCATCGCGGCGTAGGCAAGCGCGCAGCAGCCGATGGTGGCAATCGCAAGGGCGGCCACCAGCCGTTCCGATTTTGCCGCATCGATGATCGCGCCGCCCGGCATCTGCCCGATCAGGGCGACGATGCCACCGATCGACAGCACGAGGCCGATCTCGACCTGGGTCCATTTCTGCGTCGTCAGATAAACCGCGATGAACGGACCGAATCCGGTCTGCACATCGGCAAGGAAGAAGACGAACCAGTCGAGCCCGCGCAGGCTCTGGCGCGACGGTGCCGGAAGGCCTGCAGCCGGCGACGCGGCGACGTTGTTCTGCTCAACGCGGCCGTCGCGATCTGCATGTTTCGGCTTTCTCGACAACAGCACAGGCGGTCAGCCCTCCGGGCACCTCACTGAATCGCTTGCAGCGGTTGAAGGCTGCCGGACGCGCCGAGCACGACGATCGGCGTGTCTTCCTTGTATTCCGGCGCCGCCGCGACCTGCGCCTTGGTCAATTCCAGCGTGATGCTGTCCTTCTTGTTGGCGATCTTGCCGAAGCGCAGCGCGTTCCAGTCCACCACGATCTTGCGGCTGCCGACGCCGAGGAAGCCGCCGAAATCGATCGCCGCCGCGCGCACATGGCCGGTGCGATCGACGATGACGTCGACGATGCGGCCCATGTCTTCGCCGGCGGCGCTGCGCACGTCGCGGCCGAGGACGCCATGCGCCTCGCTTGCGCCGATGATGGTCACCGAGGGCGGCGGGGCGGCATCCTTGGGGGTGACCGGAACGGTCGAGGCCGGCGGCTGTGCCGTCGGCGGCGCATTCGCTTCGCTCGCGCCCGCGGGCTGATCCTCCGCGGCGCGCGAGGTCGCCACCGCCAGGCCCGAGACGATGGCTATGCCCAGGATCAGTGCTCCGATCGCACGCATCGCACCCTCCTCACGGCGCGCCGCTAGCGCGCCAGCACGATCGAGACCTGGATCTGGCCGCGCGTGCGCAACACCTCCAGCGCCACGTCGTCGCCGTGGCGGCTGACGCGCAGATCCACGCTGGACCCGCCCAGACGCAGATCGCGCAGGATCACCTCGTTCAGGAACGTCGGCAGATGCGGATTGCGCAGGCGAATCTCACAGCGTGCCACGTCGAACTCGATGCCCAGCGCCGCCTCCAGCAGCGTGAACGGCGTCGCGCTGGCCCAGGCCTGCGGTGCGCAGGCGACCGGATAGAGCGTCGGGCCGCGCCGCTTCTCGCGCCGGAAGCCGCAGAACAATTCGGGCAGCCGGCGCAGGTCCATATAGGTCGCCGCGTCGAACAGCCCCTTGAAGACATGCGCCACCGAATGCTTGAGGCCGTAGCGCGCGAGCCCGAGCGCGATCAGCGCGTTGTCGTGCGGCCAGATCGAGCCGTCATGATAGGACATCGGGTTGTAGCGCACCTCGCTCTGCGCGACGGTGCGGATGCCCCAGCCCGAGTAGAAATGCGGCCGCATCAGATCGGCGGCGACGAGACGGGCGCGATCCTCGCGGATCATGCCGCTGAACAGCACCTGCCCGGCATTCGAGGTCCGCACCTTGCAGGGGCGCTTCCTGCCGTCGAGGGCGAGCGCATAGGTGCCGAGCTCCTCGCACCAGAACGCCTTCTCGAAGCGCTCGGCCAGCGCCTTGGCTTCGGCCTCGAGCTGGCGCACGCGGTCCGGCTTGCCGAGCCGCAGCGCGCAGCGCGCGGCGAGCTGCTTGGCCGCGTAGACGTAGCCCTGGACCTCGGCGAGCGCGATGTTGCCTTCCGCGAGCTGGCCGTCGGCATGGAAGATCGCGTCGTAGGAATCCTTCCAGCCCTGGTTGGCCAGCCCCTTCTCCGTCGCGCGCTGGTATTCGACGAAGCCGTCCTGATCGGGATCGCCAGGACCGTCGATCCAGGCGAGGCCCGCTTCGATCGCCGGCCACAGCTCGATCAACGTGGCCTCGTCTCCAGTGCGCTCGAAATAGCTTCCGGCGAGCAGGACGAACAGCGCGGTCGAATCGACGCTGCCGTAATATTGGGAGAACGGCACCTCGCCCAGCGCCGCCATCTCGCCGCCGCGCATCTCGTGCAGGATCTTTCCGGGCGCGGCGTCGGCGAGCGGATCGATCGCCTTCGCCTGGAAATGCGCGAGCCGTCTGAGCACGCCCCTGGCGACGCGCGGATCGACCCAGAGCATCTGTAGCGCAGTGATCAGGCCGTCGCGGCCGAAAGTCGTCGAGTACCAGGGTATGCCGGCATAGGGATAACGCCCCTGCGGGGTCTCCGTCATCAGCATGTTGAGGTCGGCCATGGCCTGGCACAGCACCTCGTTGAAGATGTTGTTGGAGGTCTCGATGCTTGCGGCGCCCATGGTCGACCGCCGCATCTCGCGGCGGTGCGCCAGGAGGCCCTGGAAGAACCGCGCCGGCTTTTCCGTCACCGGCCGGTTGCAGGAGACGGCGACGAACAGCGATCTCGCCTCGTGCGGGTCGAGCTCGAGCTGCCATGTCGCGGCATTGACTGACAGCCGCGTCGGGCGCGGGTCGAAATGCAGGCCGGTGGTGCGCTCGGCGTCGTCGAGGCCGCGATACCCGAACAACACGTCGGTCGGGCCTAGCAGCCGGCTCGTGCCCGTCCCGCGGCGCGGGCGCCGCTCGCCGCGGACCTCGAACAGGTCGGCGAAGTCGTTGTCGAACAGCAGCGTCAACTCGAAGCTGGCGCGCGCGTCGCCGTGGTTCTGCACGCCGATGCGTTGATAGGCGGCACCGCGCCACAGGAAGATCGTGCGCACGATGTGCAGCAGATCCTTTTGGAACACGAGGCGGCCCTGACGGTAGATGTCGGGATTGGTCAGATCGACTGTCAACGCCGAATTGTCGTCGCGCAGATTCGAGCCGAGCAGCAGCGGCTGGAGATCGTCGAGCACGAGCTCCAGCCGCGCCAGATAGCGCGTGTCGTGGTGAAACAGCCCGTCCGGCCCGCCCGCCGAAGCGCCGATGTCGCCATGGCTGTCGAGAACGATGAAGGTATCGTCGTGCTTGAGGGACCGCCGCGGCCGGGCGGCGGGTCCCGTCATCGGAATGTAGAACGTCTGCTCCGCGACGGCTTCGGCCGTCTGCGATATCGAAATGATCTGGGTTACGGTTTCGGCTGCCATGAGCTGCTCCCCTGCGCCTTGATTCGAAACGCAACCAACGAACGCGACTGCTGGATCTACGCGGCGAACTTCGAGAGCCGGCTCATCTCCTGCGTCACCAGTTCACGGTAGGGACCGTGAGCCTGCATCAGCCGGTCGGGCGCGCCGTCCTCGATGATCTTACCGGCCTTGAGCACCACCACGCGATCAAAATTGCGCAGCGTCGCCAGACGGTGCGCAATCGCAATCACCGTGCGGCCGCGCATCAGCCGCGACAGCGCCTCGCGGATCGCCTCCTCGGATTCGCTGTCAAGCGCTGCGGTCGCCTCGTCGAGCAGCAGGATCGGCGCGTCCTTGAGGAAGGCGCGCGCAATCGCGATGCGTTGGCGCTGGCCGCCCGACATCTTCACACCGCGGTCGCCGACCATGGTGTCGAGGCCGTCGGGCAGGCTCTCGACGAAATCGCAGCGCGCCGCGATCGCCGCGCGCAACACCTCGTCATCGGTCGCGTTCGGGCGACCATAGCGGATATTCTCGCGGATGGAACGATGAAACAAGGAGATATCCTGCGGCACGACCGAGATCGCCTCGCGCAGGCTCAGCTGCGTCACCTTCGAGATGTCCTGTCCGTCGATGGTGATGCTGCCCTCGTCGGTATCGTAGAAGCGCTGGAGCAGCGTGAACAGCGTCGATTTGCCGCCGCCGGACTGGCCGACCAGACCGACGCGCTGGCCGGGCTGCAGGCGCAGGCTGAACCGCTCAAAGATCTTCTCGCCGCCGGGATAGCCGAAGGTGACGTTGTTGTACGCGATCGCGGCGCCGCTCTTGACGAGGGGCTCGGCCTCGGGGTGATCGCGCAGTTCGTGCGGCACCAGCAGCGTGGCGATCGCCTCGGTCAGCCGCGCGACGTGCTGGGTGACGTCGACCAGCGCCACCGCGAGGTCGCGCGTGGCATTGAGAATGGATAGGCCAAGGGTGCAGACCAGCACGACGTCGCCGGTGGTCGCCTCACCCCGCTGCCACAACGTGATCGCCCAGGCCATCAGCGCCACCGTCAGCACGACGGTCACGCCGGCATGCGTGAGCCGCAGCTTCTCCAGATAGCGCAGGCTGCGGCCGCGCGCGGTGAGCTCCCGGTTCACCGTCGCATCGAAGCGCTCATGCTCGTGGCTGATGCCGCAGAAAGCGCGCACCAGCGGCATGTTGCTGATCACGTCGATCATCTCGCCGTCGACCACCGCGGCCTTGTCGGCGAAATCGTCATGCAGCGGCTTGCCGGCGGCGGCCAGGTGGAACATCGCGATCACCATGCCACCCGCGATCACGATCAGGCCGAGCGCCATATAGGGACTCACGGTTCCAATCAGCATGATTGCCGCAACTGTGGCAATGCAGGGCGGCAGCACGTTCCAGACGAACATGTTCTCGACCGTGAACACCGCGTTCGAGGTCGCCGTGATGCGGCTCGTCAGCATGCCCGGCATGCGATCGGAGAAGTAGCTCGGCGCGTGACCGGTCAGATGACGAAATATGTCACGGCGTAAATCACCCGTGACCCGGACGAAGGTGAAGCTCGCCGTCCAGCTCGCGACCCGCCACAGGAAGTTGTCGGCGGTGATCAGCGACATGAGTAAAATGAATGCCAGCCATACGCTGCCACCATGTGATGGTCCGGCGGACAGACTATCGACCAGGGATTTGACGCCATACTGCGTGCCCACGGAGCAGGCAACGGCTGCCACGACAGCGGTCAGGATCACCAGATGCGACGCAAGACGACGCCGGAGATAGCGCAGGACAAAAGCAAATGGCCTGCGCGCGTATCCAGAAAGCTGATCCATGTGGCTACCGACCCCGTCGTGATGATTTTCGGATGTTGTTTACTGATCGAACTGAACATCGACCGCTTCGCCTCGGTTCCCGGGCGGGGCGATCACGACATGCGGATGCGGACGATCTGAGAAGATGTGATGGCAGCATCGAGACAGCCCCGGACGTGTCGAATATGTAACGTTTGGAGGAAGGAACTTCGCAAGTGCGGGAACGTTCCCTTGTCTGGCATTGCCGGTGCCGTACTGGCGGGGGCTCTTCGATCATGATCGCACAAAGGAGATGGTGAGATGCGCATCGCGCAGGTTGCTCCGTTGACGGAGGCTGTTCCACCCAAGCTGTATGGCGGCACCGAGCGGGTGGTGCATTGGTTGACGGAAGAGCTGGTGGCCCTTGGACACGATGTGACGCTGTTCGCCAGCGGCGACTCGCAAACCTCGGGAAAGCTGGATGCGTTATGGCCGCGGGCGCTCCGTCTCGACGGTTCCGTGCGCGATCCCAATGCGCTGCACATGGTGCTCCTGGAGCGGGTGCGGCAGAAATGTGACGATGAGGAGTTCGACTTCCTCCACTTCCATCTGGACTATTACCCGTGGTCGCTCTTCCACCGGCAGCCGACGCCGTTCGTGACCACGCTGCACGGCCGGCTGGACCTGCCGGAGCACCAGCCGGTCTTCAACACCTTCACCAAGATGCCCGTCATTTCGATCTCCAATGCGCAGCGCCGCCCGGTGCCGCAGGCAAGCTGGGTGACGACGATCCACCACGGCCTGCCGGAGAACCTGCTGACGCCGAAGCCGGCTCGCCAAGAATATCTCGCCGTGCTCGGCCGCATCGCGCCGGAGAAAGGTGTCGACCGCGCCATCAAGATCGCGACCCATTGCGGCATCCCGCTGAAGATCGCCGCCAAGGTCGATCGCGCCGACCAGGATTACTATGACGAGCTGATCCGGCCGATGATCGAGAACAATCCCCTGGTGGAGTTCATCGGCGAGATCAGCGATCACGAGAAATCGGACTTCCTGAGCGGCGCGCTCGGCCTCTTGCTGCCGATCGACTGGCCGGAGCCGTTCGGCCTCGTGATGATCGAAGCCATGGCCTGCGGAACGCCGGTCGTCGCCTTCAACCGCGGCTCGGTGCCGGAGATCATCGACGAAGGCTTGACCGGCTTCGTGGTCGAGGACGTCATCAGCGCGGCAGGCGTGATCAAGCGCCTGCCGCAGCTCGACCGCGCCGCGATCCGCAAGCAGTTCGAGACGCGCTTCACGGCGCGGCGCATGGCACTGGACTATCTCGCGGCGTATCGCAGCCTGACCGAGGAACAAGCACCGCGGATCAAGCTGGTGAGCAGCGCGGAGTAGATTTTCTACACCGCCAGTGGAAGTGCCCTCTCCCCTTGTGGGAGAGGGCTCGAGAACCAAGCGGCACAGTCGCTTGGGTGAGGGGTTGCTTCCGCATAGAAAAGTTTCTCCGTGGAAAGAGACCCCTCATCCGGCGCTTCGCGCCACCTTCTCCCACAAGGGGATAAGGGAAGAAGCCGACACCGCGCTTCCCTACACCACGCCCGTCCGCTTCGGCTCGACGATCTCGAACATGCGCGGGAATTCGTCCATCAGGCCCATCAGCTCGGCGAGCCGCATCGGATTGCCTGAGAGCTTGATCTTGCCGGCGGCGACCGCCTCCGGAAAGCTGGTCTGTTTCGCGATGACCTCGTCGAGCGTCGAGCGCGCCAGCGTGAAGCTGGCATCGGCGCCGTCCGCCTGCACGCCCTCGGTGTAGGTCAGCGCAGAGTTCTCCAGATTGAGAACGAAGGTCTCGCCGGTGTCGGAAAAACTCCAGTTCAGCACGATGTGCTTGCCTTCCGCTTTCGGGCCGTTGAGGCGAATGCCGAGCACGTCCCAGAGCTGCGAGGTGCGCAATGCGGCCAGCGTCTCGCGCGGCATCGGCGGGCGCGCCGACACCTTCGGCATGCCCTGGCGCAATTCCTGGGCGCCGAACAGATAGGCGTTGCGCCAGGTCGCGCTTTCGGCGGCATAACCGAGCTGCTCGAGCGTATCCGCCAGCAACGCGCGCGCCGCCTGATTGTCCGGCTCGGCGAAGACGAGATGGCCGAGCGCTTGCGCGATGAAACGAAACTCGCCCTTGTCGAAATCCGTCCGCGCCCGCGCCAGAATGGCATCCGCGCCACCCATGTACTCGACATACTTCCTGCCTGATTCAACCGGCGGCAGCGGGTCGAGATTGACCGGATTGGCGTCGTACCAGCCGAGATATTTCTGGTAGATCGCCTTCACGTTATGCCGGATGTGGCCGTAATAGCCGCGGCCGTGCCAGGCGGCTTCCAGGCTCTTCGGCAGCTGGATCGTTTCGGCGATCTCGGCGGCGGTGAGGCCGTGGTTCATCAGGCGGATGGTCTGGTCGTGCGCGAATTTGTAGAGGTCGCGCTGCTGCCGGATCATGGTGCCGATCCGATCCCTCCCCCACACCGGCCAGTGATGCTGGCCGCACATCGCCTCGGCCTTGCCGTCCCAGAGCAGCAGGGCCTCGCCCAGATATTTCGACCAGGCCAGCGCGTCGCGCACATCGGCGCCGCGGAACGGCAGCAGATTGTGGAAATTGTGGGTGCAGTTCTCGGCGAGGTTCAGAAGCCTGTAGCGCGGGACGAAGAAATGCATCTCCGCCGGCGCTTCGCTGTTGGGCGCCATCTGGAATTCGAACTCGACGCCGTCGATGACGCGCGTCTCGCCGGTGGCCATGATCAAATCGGTCGGGCGCAGCAGCGCGACCGAGCCTGCCGCCATTGACTTGCCGAGGCCGCAATCCACCTGCCCGCGCGCGCCCTTGGCGAGGAACGGTCCGAACTGGTACTGCGCCCGGCGCAGCATCGCCGGTCCCGCGATGATGTTCTCGGAGACGGCGTGCTCCATGAACAGGTTCGGCGCGATGACCGGCACGCGGCTGGTCGCCAGCGCATCCTCCTCCAGCACGCCGCGCGCGCCGCCCCAATGATCGGTGTGGGTGTGCGTGAAGATGACGGCCGCGACCGGGCGCTCGCCACGATGCCTGAAGTAGAGATCGAGCGCAGCGCGCGCGCCCTCGATCGAGGTCAGAGTATCCACGACGATGACGCCACTGTCGCCCTCGATCAGCGTCATGTTGGCGATGTCGAGCCCGCGCACCTGATAGACGCCGGGCACGACCTCGAACAGACCGTGATGCATGTTGAGCCGCGATTGTCGCCACAGGCTCGGATTGACCGTGGGCGGCGCTTCTTGCTCGGCGAGGAAGCCATAGGGCGCAAGGCTCCAGACCGTCCGCCCCTGCGGATGTGTGACCGTCGCGTTCTCGATCGTGCCGAGAAAGCCGCGCGCCGCGTCGTCGAAATCCCGCATGTCGGAAAACGGCAGCGCGTTCAGCATGGCCTCGTGTTGCGCGATGACGGACGGCGTTGCGCTCTTCGGCTCGCTGCTGTGTTCTGTCATTTCTGTTCTCCGGCCTGTCGCGGCCATCTAACCGCATCTCGCGGTTGATTGCCATCGGAGGAAAGAGCGAACCGAAGCCCGGATGGAGCGAAGCGCAATCCGGGGTTTCGATCCAGACGCGGGAAAGTCCCGGATTACGCTTGCGCTCCATCCAGGCTACGATTTGCCCTCTCCCCAGAACGAGACGGGGTTAAGCCGCTACATCCCCAGCAGCGTCGGCAGCCACAACGACAGGCCGGGCCAATAAGTCACGATCACCAGGAACGTCAGCATGGTCAGGAGCCACGGCCACACCGCGACCGTGAGCTCGGTGATGCCCATCTTGGCGATGCCTGAGGCGACGTAGAGATTGAGGCCGACGGGCGGATGGCACAGCCCGACCTCCATGTTGACCGTCATCAGGATGCCGAAATGGATCGGATCGATGCCGAGCTTGACCGCGACCGGAAACAGGATCGGCGCCATGATCAGGATGATCGAGGACGGCTCCATCACGTTGCCCGCCAGCAGCAGCAGCAGGTTGACGACGAGCAGGAAGCCGATCCACCCCAAGCCCTGGTCGATCATCCATTGCGCCAGCGCCTGCGGCACGTTCTCGTAGGTCATCAGGAACGAGAACAGCACGGCGTTGGTGATGATGTAGAGCAGCATCGCCGAAAGGTTCGCCGATGACAGCAGCACCCGCGGCACGTCGCGCAGCTTCAGATCCTTGTAGATGAACACTGCGACGATGAAGGCGTAGACCGCGCTGACGGCGGCAGCTTCGGTCGGCGTGAACAAGCCGCTGTAGATGCCGCCGATCACGATCACGATCAGCAGGATGCCCCAGATCGACTTGCGGAACGCATCCAGACGCTGGAGGAACGTGGCCTTCGGCATCCGCGGATAGTCGTTGCGCCAGGCACGATAGAACGTCGTGGCGCCGAGCAGCGTGGCGAGGACGAATCCCGGCACGATGCCGGCGATGAAGAGCTTGCCGACCGAGCTGTTGGTGGAGACGGCGTAGAGAACCATCGGGATCGACGGCGGAATGAGAATGCCGAGCGAGCCTGATGTCGTGATCACCCCCGCCCCGAACCGCTTCGGAAACCCTTGCGCGACCATCGCAGGCAGGATCACCGAACCGATCGCCACCACGGTCGCCGGCGAGGAGCCGGAAATTGCCGCGAACAGCGCGCAAGCGACCACGCCCGACAAAGCGAGACCGCCGTACCAATGGCCGACCAGCGCGGTCGCGAACGTGATCATCCGGCGCGCCACGCCGCCATGAGTTAGGAAGTTGCCGGCAAGGATGAAGAACGGGATCGCCATGATCTCGAAATTCTCGATGCCGGTGAACAGCTTCAGCGCCACCGATTCCGTTCGCACATCGGTCAGCGTGAACATGAAGCTGAGCACGGTCAGGCCCAGCGCGATCGAGATCGGCATGCCCGTCAGCATCAACGAGAGTAGAAGTGCGAACACGATGACGACGCGCAGGCCATGCGGCAGCGTGATGACGTGGCCGGCATGCGCAAAGCACAGGGCGACGATCAGGACCGGCAGCAGCATCAGGATCCAGCCGAGCGGGCTGCGCTCGTCCCGGACGACCTGGCTGGGTGTGACCGGGGCCGGATGCACCGGGTCCGCCTCGACGCCCTCGACGCCCGCCATGTCGTGATGCGGCAGCTCGCCGGTGCGGTAGAACGACCACGCGACCTGGAGGAAGCGGAAGCACATCAAGCCGGAGCCGAGCGGGATGGTGAGATACACCACCCACATCGGCGCTTCGAGATCGTTGGACTGCTGGCCGGTCTGCCACATCTGGCTGACGAACGCGGCACCGAAATAGCTCACGATGGCGGTGAAGAGCGCGCCGCACAACAGCCCGAAGGTGATGACGCGGCGGCGCGATCCGCCCGGAAGGATGTTGACGAGCACGTCGACGCCGACATGGATGCCGGTGCGCACGCCGTAGGCGGCGCCGAACTTCGCCATCCAGATGAACATGTAGATGCAGAGCTCTTGCGCCCAGGACAGGTCGAGCGAGGCAAGCCAGCTGAACGTCGCGCGCGCGGGAACGGCGAGGAAGGCCAGATTGCGGGCCTCCGCCCATCTGGCGATATCGATCGACAGGCCGGCGCCGTAACGATGCAGCACCGCGACGAAGATGAGCGACGTCGCAGCCGCGATCATCGTCGCGATCAGCCATTCCTCGAGATGATCGAGCACTCGATTCAGCACACGCAGCAACTTGGTCCCCCCAGCATTGGCTCGTCCATTCAAGAGCGAAACGGCCGGGAGTGCGATCACCCCCGACCGTTGTTATTGTTCTTAGTAGGGCGCGGCCGTCAGTTCATCTTGACGTCGAGTTCCTTGGCGAGGAGATCGAGCACCTCCTGCCCGACCCGTCCCTTCGCCCATTTGTAGGTCGGCTGCATCGCCTCCTGCCACGCCTTGCGATCGGCGTCGGTGAGATAATGCAGATTGGTCTTGCCGAGCTTCTTGATCTCGGCCAGCGCGTCCTCGTTCTCCTGACGCGCGATCGAGTTGGTGTAGTCGGTCGCCTCCGCCATCGCCTTGTCAAGCTGGGTGCGGATGTCGGGCGGCAGGCCCGACCAGAATTTCGCGTTGACGATGACGGCATATTGCAGATGCGCGTGATAGGACACGGTAATGTCCTTCTGCACCTCGTAGAACTTCTGCGTCAGGTAGTTGGACGCCGTGTTCTCGCAGCCGTCGACCACGCCCGTCTGCAGCGCCTGGTAGACTTCGGAGAACGCCATGATCTGCGGGATCGAACCCATGATGCGAAGATATTGGTCGGCGATCTTCGATCCGGAGATGCGGAATTTAAGCCCCTGGAAATCGGTCGGCTTCAGCAAGGGGCGGTTGGCGGAGAGCATGTGGAAGCCGTTGTCCCAATAAGCGAGCCCGGTGATGCCCTTGGCCTCGAGCTTCTGGAACAGCCATTTGCCGACCGTGCCCTTCATCGCGTTGGCGTAGGTCTGGTCATCCCTGAACAGCCATGGCAGGTCGAGCGCCTCGAACTCCTTGACGCCGAGCGGCGCGAATTTCGCGGTCGACGGCGCGAGCATCTGCACCGAACCGAGCTGAAGCGCCTCGATCTCCTCCTTGTCCTTGTAGAGCGTGGAGTTCGGGTAGACTTCGACCTTGACCTTGCCGTCGGTGTACTTCTCGGCGAGCTCCTTGAACTTCAGCGCGCCCTTGCCCTTCGGGGTGTCATTGGCGACGACGTGGCTGAACTTGATGACGATGGGATTCTGGGCCTGGGCGAAGGCAGGGACCAACAGAATAGCCGTGGCGGCGACTGCAAGAAGCAGCTTGCGCATGAAGTAACCTCCCAACAACCTGTTTAAACTGGGTCTTTTTGTTTTTCAGGTCAGTAGTGGCAGCAATCCGCCACCCGAACAACTAGACCTAAGCCCAATTTGCCGCAGCCAAGCTAACTTGACCGCTGCCGGATGCGCAACCCGGCGCCCGCTTCAGTCCAAGGAAACGAGCGCTTTTGCCGCATTGCGGCAGTGCCATCAGTTTTTGCGCTGGGCGACTATGAAGAGGCGCCGGAACGGGAACAGCGTCTGCCCCGCCGCATTCTTCGGGTAGGCCTTTGCGACCCGCATCCCATAGGCGGCTTCGAACGCAGCCTTTTCATCACCCTGCAAGACATCGAGATAGCGCGTCAACCAGGTCCCCTTGGTCCACTCCTTCACCGGGTTCTCGCCTTCGAGTACTTGCAGATATTCAGTTTCCCAGATGTCGATATTCTGCGAGAGCGGCGCGAGCAGGTCGTGATAGAAGGCCGGCCCTTCGACCGGCGGCGGGGTGACGAGATGCTCGACCTTGGACCGCCAGGGACCGTTCAGCGCGGTCTCTCCGATCAGCACATGCGACGGCGCGGTAAAATTGCGCGGCATCTGCACCGCAAGCATGCCCCCACGCGTCACCTTCTCCATCACCGACGGAAACAGTGCCGCATGATTGGGCAGCCAGTGCAGTGCGGCATTGGAATAGATCAGGTCATACTGCTTCGCTGGACGCCAATGGCCGAGGTCTTCATGTGACCATTCCACGTCGGGCGCGGCCTTGCGGCCGGCCGCGACCATCTCGGCCGAACCCTCGACCCCGGTCACGGTGGCATCCGGCCAGCGCTCCCTGATCAGTTTTGTCACGTTGCCGGCGCCGGCGCCAAGATCGGCGATCGCGCGTGGGCCGAAATTCGGAATCCGCATCAACAGGTCGACGGCGGGCCGGAGCCGGTGGCCGGAGAATTTCAGATATTGCTGCGGGTCCCAGACCATCACTCGCGCCTTTTCTTTTTCGTGTTTCCTTCGCCGAAGCTCTTGGTTACCACTGCTCGTCCCGGTCGGGCAATTCGCAAAGCTCACAGGACGCGGCAGGAAACGAAAGCAACAGCCAAGAAACAACAAGAGAGCGTGTCACCATGGACCTCGGGCTCAAATCGAAAACCGCAGTCGTCACGGGCGCAAGCATCGGCATCGGCCGCGCCATCGCCAAGGGCCTTGCTGCCGAAGGCGTGCGCGTCGTTGGCGTCGCGCGGCGGACCGATCTGCTCGCCGAGCTGGTGAAAGAGGTCGGCGGCGGGCTGATAACGCCGTTCGAGCAGGACGTGATGGCGAAGGACGCGGCCGAGAGGATCGCGGCGTTTGCAATCAAGGAGCTCGGCCATGTCGACATCCTCGTCAACAATGCCGGCGGCAGCCGTCCCCTCCCCGTCGATGCGCCCGACAGCAAATGGGACGAGGCGATCGCGCTGAATTTCACCAGCTACCGCCGCATCGCACATGCGCTGCTGCCGCAGATGATCGAACGCAAATGGGGCCGCATCGTCAACATCACCGGCAAGTCCGAGCCGGAAGGCCTCAACGCCGCCTTCGCCGCGAAAGCCGCCGTGCACGCCTGGGCCAAGGGCCTGTCGCGCGAGATCGGCGCGCACGGCGTCACCATCAACTGCATCCCGCCCGGCCGCATCATGAGCGAGCAGATCCGCCGCAACTACCCGCCGGATTATCGCGAGCGCTTCGCGGAGGAAGAGATCCCGGTCGGCTATTGGGGCGAGCCGGAGGATCTCGCGGCGCTCGCAGTGTTCCTGGCCTCACCGGTGGCGCGCTACATCACGGGCACGGTGATCCCGGTGGATGGAGGCTTGCGGAGATACCAGTTTTAGAGGTGGTCTCCTGAACCCGCTCGGCCCGCGAACGCATGCCATGTCCGATTTGCCGGCATGGCTATCGCGTATGATCTCTTGGAGCCGCCTGAGCAAGCGCCTCGTCCTTCGAGACGACCGCTTCCAGCGGTCTCCTCAGGATGAGGCGAGTTGGCATCGAGGCCGTTGAAACTGCTTCCGCACACTCCGCCCTCATCCTGAGGAGCCCGCCAAAGCGGGCGTCTCGAAGGATGGGCCGCAGGGAATCCGCTTCCCATATGCGATTGCCCTGGGTTTGCCGCCGGACCTCACGGTTTGACGTAGCTCCAGCCCTGCTCCTGCAGCTCCATGACGCGGACGACACCGGATTTGACGACCGTGGCCTGTGGAATCAGGTTGATGTCCTTGTTCTCCGCCTTGCGCATGTTTTCCTGGGTGTTGCCGCAAGCTTTGAAGGAGATTTCGGGATGGCTCATCGCGAGCACCTCGATGCGCGGCTTTACCGGCGAGGTGTCATCGCGCAGCATGTGAAGGCCAGGACCGAAAGTGACGACCTCGATCGACACTGGTTCACCGAGATCGCGGTAGTATTGCGCGACGTTGGTCGCATTGTTGAGTGTGAGGTTCATCATCGCAGGTTCGTTGGAATTGACCTGCAGTATCAGCCGATGCGGCTTCCTGGCGCTCTCGGCTTTCGTCGCCAGAGCCATCTTCGTGTTGTTCGCACGATCCTGCTTGATCGCCTGATTCTGCGCCGGCTTGCTCACCTGCTTCTGTCGAGCCGGATGCTTCTGGTTGCTCGCTTGGCTCTTCTCACGCACCTGCGGAATCAACTGGTTGTCCTGCTGCGCCGCGCTTGGTCCGATCAGAAGCAGCATCGCCAGGCCGCTGATGACTGCCATCGCCCATTTTGGATTGATCATCTTGTATCTCCCATTTTCCCTGCCCATCACCTTCCTGGTCTGGCGACGGCATGGGGCCATTTGCATGCAGCCGCCATTTTCTTGCGCACATTTTCGAATCCGCTGAGCAGGAATTGTCCGTCTTGCACCGGACCAGCGCGGGTGAAAAGGCGCACAACGATGTGACCGTCGTCGGGTAGCGAGCTTAGCAACTTTACGACGTCGCCCCCGAAAGCGACGCCGGAGCCGAATGAGGGCGACGATGCCGTGAGTTGCATTGGCGTATCCGCATTCAGCCGAAAAGAGATGACGTATTCGTTGGCACTGCGTGACAGCGCCGGTCCGGTGACCACGACTTCCGTGCGGCCTCTGCGGCAGTGGATTGCGAGTTGCATCGCGGCGCCATCAGAGCCGCTAACGGATGAGGTGGTGGCGGTGACGATCGGCAGATAATCCACCGGCGAAGTGGTCTCGCTGACCAGCCAGCCGTCATCTGCCCCCCGCCGACTTGGCGGAGGGATCTTACGTGATAAGTCTTGCAGACATTCCAGCCGGGCTTGCCCCTCCATCGCCGAACAAGCCCGAAGTGTTTCCATGGGATCGCCAGTGTTTTGCGCGTAAGCGATTCCGCAGGCGACATTCAAGGCGACGGCGAGCCGAGGAGCGGCAGTCTTCATGGCCCCGCCTGTACGCTGCGCGCCTTGCGATCCAGCCATTCCTGCGCGGCTTGGAAGCGGGTGAGCCCGGGAACGGATGCCGCGAGATTGATCGACCGCCATTTCGGATCGAAGCCCGGAGCCTGCAGGCGGTCGATTCGCGAGAACAGGTACTCGACAAGGCGTGCCACACGTTGATAGCGATTGGAGCGTGGCGGCCAGTTGAACGCAACGAGCGCCGTCGGCACCGCGATGGTCGAGACCCGCTCGCCTTGCTTGATCAGATTGGGATACTCATTGGGGTCCAAGGTCGCAGGCAGATAATAGTCCTCGAACTTCCTATCGTACTGCACCGGGAGGAACTTGAATCCAGCCTCCCAGCGGCCCTTTACGAAGGCGTCGACGGGTTTCGACGTGATGAACACGACGGCCGACATCTCGCCTTTGCGCATCTGCTCCAGGGCCACCTGATGCGGAATGAATGTCTTGTCGACATCGATGCCGAGACGGCTGAAGATCAGTGGTCCTGAATAGGCAGCTGCGGTGCCCAGGGTATTGAAGTTCACCTTCTTGCCGGCAAGATCCTGCAGGCTCGCGATTTCCGGTCGCACGAAAATGTGCAGCTCGGATGGGAAGAGATTGAGCAGATACGTGATGCGGCTTCGGATCTGCGGTGCCTGAGCCTGATATTCTTCGAGCGCGTCGGAATTGATGATGGCGGTATCGACGCCACGCAAATAGAGCAGCGCATTCAGATTGTCGGTGGCGCCCCGGGTGACGATCGGCAGGAGATGCAGGTCTGCTCCATCGTCGACGACCCGGGCCATTTCTGCGGCGAGGCGGATCGGCGCGCCCTCGAGCAGGCCGCCGGCGAGCCCGACCGTCCAGGCGTTCATCCGGTCCTTTTCATTCTCTTGCGGGAGCGGCCGTCGGACGAGCTGAGCATCGGCCCTGGTATTTCTCGCGGTTTGCGCTTCCAAGCAGGCCGTTTGAAGCATCATCGCAACCGGCACCAACCAGGTGAGCAGGAGCAACGAGAGTGACTTTGGCGCCTTGTTCATGTCGTTCCCTTCTGAATCAGCCACCACAACCTTTCGTCCCTTCGAAATGCAACGAGCCCATTCTCAGCGCTGCAGCGCATCCAGCCGTTCCTTCGCTTCGCGAATACCGCCCCGGTATGCCCTGGCGTAGAGCTCTCGCGCCTTGGCCGCTTCGCCGCGCGTTCCATAGGTACCCCAGGCGGCCAGAACCGCCGGATCATAGGTCTCCGCGAGCATGAAACTTGCCTGCGCAATGTCCTTCTCGGCCGCGAGCTCGAGGACGATGCGCGCTGCACCGATATTACCCTGATCGAGCAACGCCCTGGCGCGCGGGATCAATCGGGCATCCGCGTCGTTTTGGTTTGCGGCTGTCGGCGGCTCCGCTGCGGTCACTTCCACGTTCTGCGTCGCCGGCAAGATCGGGGCTTCATTCGCTTGCTCCACCGGAAGGCGCGCATCGGTCGGGGCCCATGCCGATGCGCGGTCTCTTTGCTTGGCTTCGGTCGCGCTCCGCTCCTGTTGCAGCGACTGCCGCAGTTCAGCAATCTCTCGGTCTGCGGCCTGTCTCTGCTGCGAGGCCGCATCGTTCGCCTCGCGCAATTGCACGTTCCGGGTTTCGATCTCACGGCGCGTTTCAGCGAGTTCTCTTTCCAGCGTGGCGGCGTGCGCCTGGGCCTCTTCGAGAGCGCGACGTTGTTGTTCGGCATTGGCCATTGCCGCCTTCGCCGCTTTGGCCTCGGCGACAAGGTCGGCGTTCTTCCGCTGCTCATCTTGCAAAGACTGCCGCAGCTCCCGCTCCGTCGCCTCCGTTTGTTCCGCGGCCGCAGCTTCCGCCATGAGCGATCCGCGAGGAATTCCGGCGAGTTCGCTCGCGAGTGCGGCGGCGCGTGCCTGAGCCTCGTGGCGTTCTTGCTCCGCGCTCGCCGCTGCTGCCTGCGCGGTGTTCGCCTGCTTCACGAGGAGGCCGCTTCTTTGCCGCTCCTGTTGTAGGGACTGCTGCAGTTCTGCGATCTCTCCCGCCGCCGCCTCTCTCTGCTGCCCGGCCACATCGTCCGCGTTGCGGGATTGTGCCTTACCGGCATCGATCTCGCGGCGGGCTCCGGCAAGTTCGTTCGCGAGCTCGGCGCTGTGGGCTTGCTCCTGTTGAAGTGATTTCCGCAGCTCCTCACCGGCGAGTTCCGCCGTCTGCGTGCGCTGGACTGCCTCGTCGAGCTCTCTGTTCGCCTCGGCCAGCTCGTTGGCGAGCGCTTCAATGCGCGGAGCCTCTTCCTCCAGCCGCGGCTGTGGTCGCACCACGCTTGCCGGCTCCGCCTGCATCAGAGCTCCGGCCGTTTCGCGCCGAAGGAGAGCTAGCGATCCGGCCGTGATTTCCGGCCGCTGATTGAGGCTGAGGGCGCTCTCGTCGCCGGCGCGAGTCATGTCCGGAAAGGGTTGCGCGTGGAATGGCTCGAACACCCCGAGCAAGGAAGCCCCAACGAGGATGACGGGAACAAAAATTGCCACCGTCACAAGCCAACTGCCCGATCGTTCCTCCTCTGGATCGACATCCTCGATCACGGGACACCAATGGGTCGGCGCAGGATTGATTGGAGAGCCGTCCTGCCAGACCCATTTACCCGCCTCTGATGACCAATGGCCGACCTCAACAGCCCCGGTCGCACCTTCCACCCAGATGCCTTCTCCGTTCCTCGGTGCAGTCTCAATTGGTCGGCGCATGGATCACGCCTCTCTCGACAGCAACTCCAATGGAGCAAATGGCCCGGCCTGTTCGCATGGTTACAGTCCTCGATCAGAACACGCTTAGATCGAAATAACTGTCTATAATGATTAAATAATTAAATATATTAACTATATAATTTTGACCCTGCGCAAAAGTCAAATTAAATCAACCGGTACGGCATGGCCGGCACCAGAGCATCGGCCGAAGCACGTCTGGTCCATCCCGACGGAACTCCAGATCGAAGGCCGCGCCGCGGTCTGGCGCGCTGTTCAACGTCGCCATCAACAGATGAATGCGCGCTCTATCTTCCCGTTAGGGAAGAGGTCCCCTTTCCTGGCGCGGTCGTGCGAATTCATAGGCTGATGGCGAAGTAGATGTGTCGTCCGCTGGCCACATCGCAGTCGAGACAACAGGCAGGCCCACACCTCGCGTGATCGCGGCGGCATCGACCGCAGACTAGTGACGATTTGCGATCAGGTTCGGCGCCGATGCTGCCCTGGACTACACCGGCGAGAGGTGGCGCGATAAGCTCGAACGAGCTGACGTTGTCCGGATCAGTTGACGACAGCGAGCATCCGGTCAGTTGGGCGCGCGGCGATGAGATGAGCGGATGCGCTGAACTTGCTCGCGAAGCGGACATCGCGCATTCAAGCGAACCTATGCGGGCCTTGTGACCCCTCGTTGGCAGCATAGCATTTTGCCGGTGTTTTGCCCGACGTGTCAACGTCGCGGCGACGACGGGTGTCATCCCAGCGCAGTTTGAAAATCCCTTATCGATCAAGCCCATCTCTACTGTGCATGGGGTTGTTTTCGCACTTTTTGTCTGAGCGCACAGCCGCGGACGGCGCGCATACACCGCATGCGTGCTTGTCTCTGTGGCAGGCCGCCCGGCCGTAGTACATGCCGAAAGCCCCTTTTGGCCACGCCGCCGGAGCAACGCGCCAGGCAATGACAATAAGAGAATGACAATCACGTTACCTGCCGCCGCGCGCGAGCCCGACCACACCATGTCCGATGGCCTGCCGGCCGCGCAGCGGCGCTGGGCCATCGCGGCGATCTTCACCGCGCTGGCGATGGCTTCGCTCGACACCGCGATCGCCAACATCGCCCTGCCCGCCATCGCCGCCGACCTGCATGTCACGCCGGAGCAATCGGTCTGGGTCGTCAACGTCTATCAGATCGCGCTGGTGGCGACGCTGTTGCCGCTCGGGGCGCTCGGCGAGATCGTCGGGCACCAGCGCATCTATCTCGGCGGCCTGATCCTGTTCACCGTCGCCTCACTGCTCTGCGCGGTGGCGTGGTCGCTGGACAGCCTGCTCCTCGCGCGCACGCTGCAGGGCTTGGGGGCCAGCGGCATCATGAGCGTCAACACGGCGCTGGTGCGCTTCGTCTATCCGGGCCGGATGCTGGGCCGCGGTTTCGGCCACAACGCGCTGGTGGTCGCGACCGCCTTCACCTTCGGACCCTCGATCGCCTCCGCCATCCTCGCGCTCGGGCCGTGGCCGTGGCTGTTCGCCGTCAACATCCCGTTCGGCCTCGTCGCGATCGGCATCGGCTTTGCGATGCTGCCGAAGACACCGCGCGCCGATCACGGTTTTGATTTTATCGGCGCGATCCTGGCGTCGGCCTGCCTCGGCCTGTTCATCACCGGCATTGGCAGCGCCGCCCACAATTTGTCGCCGGTGGCCGTGGGAATCGAGTTGGTCTCGGCCCTCGCCTTCGGCTTCATCCTGACGCGCCGCCACGCCGACCATCCCGCGCCGATGTTGCCGATCGACTTATTCAGCCGGCCGATGTTCGCGCTGTCGGCGGCGACGGCGGTGTGCTCCTTTGCCGTGCAGGGCCTCGCCTTCGTCTCGCTGCCGTTCTACTTCGAGGACGTGCTCGGGCGCTCGCAGGTCGAGACCGGCTTCTTCATGACGCCGTGGCCGCTGGTGGTCGGCATCATGGCGCCGATCGCCGGACGCCTGTCCGACCGCCATGCGGTCGGCCTGCTCGGCGGCATCGGCCTCGTGCTGCTCGGCCTCGGCATGGCGCTGCTCGCGATGCTGCCGGCCAATCCCGCCATTGCCGACATCATCTGGCGGATGGTGATCTGCGGCATGGGGTTCGGCTTCTTCCAGGCGCCGAACATGAAGGCGGTGATGTCGAGCGCGCCGCCGCATCGCAGCGGGAGCGCCTCCGGCATCGTCGCCACCGCGCGCCTGACCGGCCAGACCACGGGCGCCGCGCTCGCCGCGGCCTGCTTCGCACTCGCGGGCCACGACGGCGCGACATTGGCGCTGGCGCTCGGCGCAGGCTTTGCCGCGCTCGGCAGCGTGATGAGCTTCCTGCGACTGGCGGTGAAGTAAGCTCTCAAGCCAGACGTCAGGCCGCCGTCACGTCGACAGTCGCCGGAGCGACGGTTTCGTTGTCCAGCGCCGCCAAGCGCGCATCGATGGCAGCGATGACCTTGCGCGAAAACGGTCCGAGATGGGCGTAGGCGGCGATCATCTGCACGGCGATGCGCGCCGATGACGTGTCGCGCTTGGCGCAGTTCATGAAGGTCTGCCACAGCGGTCCGCGCGCCTCGGGAAGGGCGCTGACCACACGATGCACCGTCTCCATCGCGCCGAGCTTGGCGCGGATGTCGCCTTCCGCGAGCTCGTGGCGCTGCCGCGAGCGGTCGAGCAGCGTCATCAAGCGGTCGACGCGTCCTGCATAGGCTGCCGGGCTGTAGATGTGCTCGAGCACCCGCTTGTAGTCCATCAGGATGTCGCGCAGCGGGCGCACCGGATCGAAATTGATCCCGGCCGTGCACTGATCGGCGCCGATGGTCGGCGCCACGTCGTGGCCCTGGTGGAGCCGGCCTTCGCGCTCGAGGCGGCGCGTCAGCTGCGTGTTCGGCAAGGCATAGAGCAGGCCGACCATGCTGACGGGGATCGACGCCTCCTCGATGAACTCGATCATGGACTCCGCCATCGAGACCTTCTCGTTGTCGAAGCCGACGATGAAACCCGCGGTGACGAGAATGCCGGCAGCGTAGATCTTGTGAATGCTCTCGGCGATGTTACGCCGCGTGTTCTGCTTCTTCCGCATCGCGACCAGGGTCGCCGGATCCGGACTTTCGATGCCGACGAAGATGCCGAAGAAATTGGCCGCCCCCATCAGCTCCAAGAGTTCCGGATCGTCGGCGAGGTTGACCGAGGCTTCGGTGGAGAATTCGAACGGATAGCCGTGGGCGCGCTGCCATTCGGCGAGCTGGGGCAGGAACAGCCGCAGCGATTTCTTGTTGCCGATGAAATTGTCGTCGACGAAGTCGAGATGGCCGCGATAGCCCATTTGGTAGAGCGTATCGAGCTCGCGCAGGATCTGCTCGTTCGTCTTGGTCCGTGGGACGCGTCCATAGAGCTCGATGATGTCGCAGAACTCGCAGGTGAACGGACATCCGCGGGAATACTGCACACCGAGATAGAGGTAGTCGTCGAACTTGAGCAGGTCGAAACGCGGCACCGGCGTCTTGGTGACGTCGGCCTGGAACTTCGGCGCGGTGAAGACGCCGGACCGCGCGCCGCTGTCCCAGGCCGCGATGAACTGGTCGATGACGCTCTCGGCCTCGCCGAGCACCCGGAAGTCGGCCCGCTCGTAGATGTGGGGGCTCGAGGTGGGATCGGGACCGCCGACCACCACCGGCTTGCCAGCCGCGCGGCAGAGCTCGATCAGGCGCAGCGTGTCGGCCTGCTGAGGCAGCATTCCGCCGGTGAAGACGACGTCGGCCCAGGCGAGGTCGTCGTCGCTGAGCGGCGCCGTGTTGCAGTCGATCAGCCGGACCGTCCAGCTCTCGGGCAGCATCGCGGCAACGGTGATCAGCCCCAAAGGGGCGGCAGGGCGCTTGACGCCCAACACTTTGCAGGATTCGCCAAAGGTCCAGAAGGACTCCGCCGAGAACAGCGGGTAGAGCATCAGCACGTTGCAGGGACTCGGCACGTTCATGGAACTCCTGTTGGCGGCGGCGCAGTGTATCAAAGCGCCTGCGTCTTGCACCCCGGCAAAAGGGACAAACTGTCGCCGCTGTGCAGCGGCGATCCGGCCCGGAACCGGCGTTCACGGCCGGACGTCGCCTCAAGCCGTGGATTGGCGCCCGCGGAAGAGGCGCCAACCCGAATCGATTGAGAAGGGGATGAGGCAAAACAACGCTCCGGTCCATACTTTCAAGCAGGAGGGCCATGCATCCCGGCCACCCCGCGGACTGTTGATTTGAACAGTTCCAGTTTGCCGGACACATTCCGCCGCTGAGTTCAATCGGTGGATTGGGCCAATCAGGGGACTTGCGATGGCAAACCTAACAATCAACGGAAAAACCTTCACACTCGACGTGGAGCCGGATACGCCGCTGCTCTGGGCGATCCGCGAGAATGCCGGCCTGACCGGCACCAAATATGGTTGCGGCATCGCACAATGCGGCGCCTGCACGATTCACATCGATGGCGTGGCGATGCGCTCCTGCGGCGTTTCGGTCAGCGAGGCCGAGGGCAAGAAGATCACAACGATCGAAGGGCTCGCATCCGGAAATTCGCTGCACAAGGTGCAGGAAGCCTGGATCGCCCAGGACGTGCCGCAATGCGGCTATTGCCAAAGCGGCATGATCATGGCGGTCGCGGCGCTCTTGAACGAGAAGCCGAAGCCGACCGACGCCGACATCGACGAGGCCATCACCAACATCTGCCGCTGCGGCACCTTCCAGCAGGTGCGCGAGGCGATCCACACGATCGCAAGCGCGTAAGGAAATCCCACATGAACAAGCATGTTTCGCCGCGGCTCAACCGCCGCGCCTTCGTCATCGGCACGGCCGCGGTCGGTGCCGGTCTCGCAATCGGCTTTGACATTCCTTTCGGCGGCCCCGCCATGGTCCGCGCCGCCGACGGCTCGCCCGAGATCGGAGCCTGGGTCGTGGTCCGGCCCGACGACACCATCGTGATCCGCATCGCCCGCTCCGAGATGGGCCAGGGCTCGCTGACCGGCCTCGCCCAGCTCGTCGCCGAGGAGCTCGAATGCGACTGGACCAAGGTCACGACCGAATATCCGACGCCCGGCCAGAGCGTCGCCCGCAAGCGTGTCTGGGGCGATTTCTCGACCGGCGGCAGCCGCGGCATCCGCTCCTCGCAGGACTATGTCCGCAAGGGCGGCGCCACCGCGCGCGTGATGCTGATCCAGGCCGCCGCCGATGCGTGGAAAGTGCCGGCATCCGAATGCACGGCCGCGAACAGCGTCATCACCCATACGCCTTCGGGCAAGACCACGACCTACGGCAAGGTGGCCGAGGCTGCGGCGAAGCTGACGCCGCCGGCGGACGTCAAGCTGAAGGATCCGAAGGACTGGAAGCTGATCGGCAAGGGCGTGAACCGGCTCGACACCGCCGACAAGACCACCGGCGCCATGACCTACGGCATCGACGTCAAGCTGCCGGGCATGCTGAATGCCGCGATCAAGGACTGCCCGGTGTTCGGCGGCAAGCTGAAGAGTTTTGACGAGGCCAAGATCTCCGGCATGAAGGGCGTCAAGAAGGTCGTCAAGGTCGGGGACACCGCGGTCGCCGTCGTTGCCGACACATGGTGGCACGCCAAGACCGCGCTGGAGGCGCTGCCGATCGTCTGGGATGAGGGCGACAACGCCAAGGTCTCCAGCGAGTTCGATTGCGAAATGGCTGACTGAAGGCCTCGACGACGCGCAGCCGGCCTATGTCGGCAACAAGAACGGCGACGCGAAGGCCGCGATCGCCGGTGCCGCCAAGAAGATCGAGGCGGTCTACAGCTATCCCTACCAGAACCACGCCACGATGGAGCCGATGAACGCCACCGCGCTCTACACGGCGGACAAATGCGAGGTCTGGTGCGGCACGCAGAATGGCGAGGCGGCCTTCGCGGCGGTGCTGGAGGCGTCGGGCTTGCCGGCGGAAAAGTGCGACGTGCACAAAGTGATGCTCGGCGGCGGCTTCGGCCGGCGCGGCCAGACCGACTATGTCCGTCAGGCGGTCATGATCGCCAAGCAAATGCCGGGCACACCGATCAAGCTGTTGTGGTCGCGCGAAGAGGACATGGCGCACGGCCGGTATCACCCGATCACCCAGTGCAAGATGACCGGCGCGTTCGACGCCAACAACAATCTGGTCGCGCTGCACTACCGCCTGTCCGGGCAGTCGATCCTGTTCTCGCTGCGCCCCGAAGCGCTGCAGAACGGCATGGATCCGGCGGCATTCCAGGGCGTCGCTCAATCCGGCGAGGCCGCGTTCGGCTATTCGGTGCCGAACCTGTTGATCGAGCATGCGATGCGTAACCCGCACGTTCCGCCCGGCTTCTGGCGCGGCGTCAACGTCAATCACAACGCCATCTACATGGAATGCTTCATGGACGAGCTGGCCCAGGCCGCTGGCCAGGACCCGCTCGAATTCCGCCGCAATCTGATGGGCAATCACCCCAAACACCTCGCGGTGCTCGATGCCGTGGCCGAGAAGATCGGCTGGACCACGCCGGCGCCGCAGGGCGTGTATCGTGGCATCGCGCAGGTCATGGGCTATGGCAGCTACGTCGCCGGCGCCGCCGAAATCTCGGTGACCGACGGCAGCAAGATCAAGGTGCATCGCATCGTCGCCTCCACCGATCCCGGCTATATTGTCAATCCGGCGCAGGTGGAGCGGCAGATCGCGGGCTCCTTCGTCTATGGCCTCTCGGCGCTGTTCTACGGCGGCTGCACAGTCAAGGATGGCAAGATCGAGCAAACCAACTTCGACACCTACAACTCGATGCGCATCAACGAGATGCCGAAAGTGGAGACGGTGATGGTGCCGAGCGGCGGGTTCTGGGGCGGCGTCGGCGAGCCGACCATCGGCGTCGCGGCGCCCGCGGTGCTCAACGCCTACTTCGCGGCGACGGGCAAGCGCATCCGCTCGGTGCGACTGCGCGACCAGAACATCACCTTCGCCTAAGAGAGCGCTGCGGCTGCCACAACGGCAGCCGCGGCATTTTTCCGGACAAGTCTCATGAATGCGCCGGTGACACGGCGGAATGCCGTCCTCGGCATCACCGCCGCGGCCACATCGCTCGCCGCACCTTCGATCCTGCGCGCGCAATCGGCGGGCCGCATTGTCGTGGTCGGCGGCGGCTTTGGCGGCGCGGCCTGCGCCCGCGCACTCAAGCGCGCTGACGCGAAATTGCAGATGACCCTGATCGAGCCGAACAAGACCTTCATCTCCTGTCCCCTCAGCAACGAGGTGATCGCGGGCCTGCGCGATATGGAAGCGCAGCAGTTCGGTTACGACAAGCTCGCCGCCGAGGGCATCAGCGTCGTCGCTCAGGCTGCGACGACCATCGACACGCAAAAGCGCAGCGTGACGGCCGCCGACGGCGAAGCGTTTGGTTATGACCGTCTCGTGCTCTCGCCCGGCATTGACTTCCATGTCGAAGCTCTGCCCGGCTACGACGACGCTGCGTCGGAAAAGATGCCCCACGCCTGGAAAGCTGGTCCGCAGACACTGCTGCTGCGCAGGCAATTGGAGGCGATGGCGGACGGTGGCACGGTCGCGATTGCGATCCCGGCCAATCCCTCGCGTTGCCCGCCGGCACCTTACGAGCGCGCCAGCCTGATCGCGCATTATCTCAAGACCACGAAGCCACGCTCGAAAGTCCTGATCCTCGATGCCAAGGACGCCTTCTCCCAGCAGCGGCTATTCGAGAGAGCTTGGAAAGAGCTCTACGGCGACATGATCGAGCGGGTCGCGCTGTCGCAAGGCGGCCGCGTCACCTCGGTCTATGCGGCGAGCAGGACCATCGTCACCGAGTTCGGCAACTACACCCCTGACGTTGCCAACGTCATTCCGCCGCAGCGCGCAGGGCGCATTGCCGAGATCGCGGGCGCCGCGGATGCCACCGGCTGGTGCCCGATTGATCCCGTCACTTTCGAATCGAAGCTCGTCAAAGACATCCACGTCATCGGCGACGCCTGCCTTGGCGGCGGCATTCCCAAATCGGCTTCCGCTGCAAGCGCACAAGGCAAGGCTTGCGCCGCCGCGATCATCGCTTTGCTCGCGGGCCGCACGCCGGAAGCGCCGCGACTGACAGGCGTCTGCTACACCACCGTCGCACCCGGCTACGGCTTTTCGCTTGCCGGCAACTACCAGCCGAAAGGTGACATCTTCGCCGAGGTCGAAGGCGGCGCGACCAGCCCGGTCGATGCCCCGCGCGAGCTGCGCGTCCGGGAGGCGGCCGAGGCGGAGCACTGGTTTCAAACCATCACGGCGGATTGTTTTGGCTAATGCAATGGTGAGACGAAGCTGTCACCACCAATCCGGTGCGCTCCCTCCCCCGCCTGCGGGGGAGGGCTGGGGAGAGGGTGTCTCCGCACGCGAGAACCCCCAAGAGGAAAGAGCCCTCACCCGCGCCTTCGGCGCGACCTCTCCCGCAAGCGGGAGAGGTAAGTGGAGCTCGCGGCTAGATTTCTCGTCACACAACCGATTGATTGTCGCTGCGCTGGTCGCAGCAAATCTTACACTTGGGGGTGGTGCGACTGCCGAAGACCTAGTGCCTTACAAAATCGTCGGCGACGGCATTCCGGCTTCCCTCACCGGCTCGCTGGGCGATGCCGCGCGCGGACGCGCGCTGGTGCTGGCGCGCACGACGACCTGCATCCTCTGCCACTCCGGTCCCTTCCCGGAAACGCGTTTCCAAGGTGATCTTGCGCCCGATCTCACCGGCGCCGGGAACCGGTGGACGGCGAGCCAGTTACGGCTTCGGCTGGTCGATGCGTCGCGCTTCAACGCGGAGACCATCATGCCCTCGTATTATCGCAAGGATGACCTCGTGCGTGTTGGACGCAGTTTCGCCGGCAAGCCGATATTATCGGCTGCGGAGATCGAGGACATCGTGGCCTTTCTTGCAACGCTTCGGGACTAGGACTGATCATGCCGACCACGCGACGCCAATTCTTGAGCCTTGCCGGCAGCGTGACGGTCGCCGGCGCGATCCCGATCGTCACGCTGCGACCGGTCGAGGCGACGCCGGCGATGCTCACCACCGCGATCCGCAACATCGTCGGTGAAGCGCAGATTCGCACCGGCAGGGTGAAGCTCGACATTCCGCCGCTGGTCGAAAACGGCAACACGGTGCCGATGACGGTCAGCGTCGCAAGCCCGATGACCGCGGACGATTACGTCAAGAGCATCCACGTCTTCAACGAGAAGAACCCGCAGCCGAACATCGGCAATTTCCATCTCGGCCCCGCCTCCGGCCGGGCCCAGGTCTCGACCCGGATCCGGCTCGCCGACAGCCAGAAGGTGGTGGCGATCGCGCGCCTGTCCGACGACAGCTTCTGGCAGGTCGCCGCCGACGTCGTCGTGACGCTGGCCGCCTGCACCGAGGAGATGAACTGATGGCCGCCCTCATCAATGTTCCCTCGAAGGCCAAGCGCGGCGAGATCATCGAGATCCGCACGCTGACCTCGCACATCATGGAGACCGGCTTCCGCCACACTACGGACGGCAAGCTGGTGCCGCGTGACATCATCACGAGCTTCAGCTGTCGCTACAACGGCGCCGAGATCTTTCGCGCCGATCTGTTTCCGGCGATCGCCGCGAATCCATATTTGTCCTTTTTCACGGTCGCCGAGGAGAGCGGCAAGTTCGAGTTCGAATGGATCGGCGACAACGGCTATTCGTCCACCGCATCGGCATCGATCATCGTCGAATGAAGTCTTGGCGCGCGATAGTGGTGGCGGCGCTGACCGCCACGGCCCCTGCCCTCCTCGCAGGTGAAATCCCGCCCGAGGCGCGCCGCTCCGGCTATTCCTTGATGGGACCCGACACGCGCGCGATGCAGGATGATGATACGTCCAATCCGGGCATGCTGTTCGTGCTCGACGGTCAGGCACTGTGGGGAAAGAAGACCGGCGGTGCGGAGAAATCCTGCGCAGATTGCCATGGCGATGCACGTAGCAGCATGAAGGGCGTCGCGGCGCGCTATCCGGCTTTCGACAAGGCGCTCGGCCGTCCCGTCACGCTCGACCAGCGCATCAACCTCTGCCGCGGCAATCACCAGCAGGCGACGCCGCTGCCCTATGAGAGCCGCGATCTGCTGGCGTTGTCCGCCTTCGTCGCTCATCAATCGCGCGGCGTTCCGATCACCGCTGGCGATGATCCGCAGGTAAAACCCTTCATCGAACAGGGCCGCGACCTGTTCATGCAGCGCGAGGGCCAGCTCAATCTCGCCTGCGCCAATTGCCATGACGACAATTTCGACAAACGCCTTGCCGGCGCGCCGATCACGCAGGGACAGCCGACCGGCTATCCGCTCTACCGCCTGGAATGGCAGACGCTGGGTTCGCTGGAGCGGCGGTTGCGCAGCTGCATGACCGGGGTGCGCGCTCAGGCTTATGATTACGGTTCGCCCGAGCTTGTCGCGCTCGAGCTTTATCTGATGTCGCGGGCGCGCGGCCTGCCGATCGAGACGCCCGCGGTGCGGCCGTAGGCGATAACGGCCTGGACTGGCCGTCGTCTAAGCCGTCGAAGCCTTCATCGCCTCCAGGACTGCGGCCGAGCTAGCCACCCAGCCGAAGATGCCGCCTTGGGCCTTGATCATCTTCAGGCCCATCTCGTGAAACTCGGGAAAGTAGGATGCGCAGCCGTCGGAGATGACGACGCAGCGATAGCCACGGTCATTGGCCTCGCGCACGGTGGTGTTGACGCAGACTTCCGTGGTGACGCCGCACACCAGCAAATTCTCGATGCCGTATTTTTCCAAGACGTTGCCGAGCTCGGTGGCGTAGAACGCGCCCTTGCCCGGCTTGTCGATCACGATCTCACTGTCGAGCGGATAGAGCTCAGGAATGATGTCGTGGCCGGCCTCGCCGCGGATGAGGATGCGGCCCATCGGGCCGAGATCGCCGATGCGCAAGGACGGCGCACCGCGCTCGACCTTCGCCGGCGGCGCGTCGGAGAGGTCAGGCAGATGGCCCTCCCGGGTGTGGATCACCAGCATGCCGGTGTCGCGCGCGGCCTTCAGCACCGCGCCGATCGGCTTCACCGCGCGCCCGAGCTGGCTGACGTCATTGCCCAGCGTCTCGCCGAAGCCGCCTGGCTCGAGAAAATCGCGCTGCATGTCGATGATGAGAAGCGCGGTGGCGGGCCAGTCGAGCCTGATCGGCTCGGGCTCGGCGCTGATGACGCTCCCTGGCGGCTTGGTTGAGTTCAGCATGATGCCAATCCTTGCGAGAACACCCTTTGCCGGAACTTCTGCAAGCGCCGTGCCACCGCTCGCCCCTACCGCCCCGCCCCGTACAGCCGCCGATACTCGTCCTCATACGGCGCATACGACTCCTTCAGCGTCGCCATGTTCAGCAGCATGGTCGCGACCAGCAGATTCGCCTTGTCGAACACGCGCGTCTTGGCCCAGGCGCTTTCGGTGCGACGGCTGCCGGAGAGCGCGACCACCTCGCGCTCCACTTCGTAATCCTCGTCGACGAAGAGCGGCCCCTGCACCAGCCTGATCTCCTGATCGGCGAACAGGCCGACCGCCGGTCCCTTGGCCGGCAGCGGATCGTCCTTGGAGCGGTACTGGAGCAGCACGCTCAGCATCTCCGTCGGGATGATGGGCTTGCGCCACGGATTATCGGCGCCGGAATAGTACGGCGAGTTTTCGGTAATCACGGCGAGCTTCTGCCGGAGAGAGAACGGATAGAGGTCGCCCATGATCTGGTCGAACACCATCCGCACCGTCTGCCGCCTGCTCGTCTGCGCCACCTTCACGTCACGCAGGATCACGGGATCGGTGAGCGGCTTGAGCTCGGCAAGACGCGCCTCGAGCGCGGTCGCTGCGTGCGGCTCGCCGACCGAGGCCGTGCCGCGCAGCACCTCGGTGCCATCGCGCTTGACCATCTGGATCTGGCACTGGCGGGTAGCAGGCAGCGGCTTCGACAGGATCGCCTGCACCTCCTCACCCTCGTAGCAGACGCTGCGGTAATGCGCGGAGAGGCACCCCGTTTCGAACCAGGCGCGTCCCCACAGCCGTTCGCCAAGCGGTGCGAACTGACTGAAATGCGTCGGCCCCTCGATGGTGCCGCCCTTGAAGCCGAGCTTCCGCGCGGTGGCGTCGTCATGAATCGAGGCGTGCGCGTCGTAAGTTTGCGCTTGCAGCATCTGGCGCGGCCGGCGCCACGGCCCGATCAGGGCCTCGACCGTCTCAGTGATCTCGGTGTCGAATGCGTTTGCAGCCATGGTGTTCTCCACAAGCAGCCATGACTAGCAGGAGCGCCACGGATGCGGCCAGCGATATTGACTTCGCCTGTGCATGCTTTTGACTGTCACAATTCGCGCCGCGCTGCCGCAATCCTTCCCGCGGCGCAAACCCCACGCCCCAACGAAAGCCCGAGGACTTCCGAAATGACGCTGATGCAGGTCGAGCTGGACGATAAATACCGGCTCGAATCGAAGCGGATCTTCCTGTCCGGCACCCAGGCTCTGGTCCGGTTGCCGATGCTGCAGCGCGAACGCGACCGGCTTCAGGGGCTCAACACCGGCGGCTTCATCTCGGGCTATCGCGGTTCCCCGCTCGGCATGTACGACCACGCGTTGTGGCGCGCGAAGTCTTTCCTCCAGCAGCATGACATAGCCTTCGTCCCCGGCCTGAACGAGGATCTGGCCGCGACCGCCGTCTGGGGCAGCCAGCAGGTCGGCCTGTTTCCCGGCGCCAAGGTCGATGGCGTGTTCGGCATCTGGTACGGCAAGGGGCCGGGCGTCGATCGCTCGGTCGATGCGCTCAAGCACGCCAACGCAGCGGGTAGCTCGCTCAATGGCGGTGTGCTGGCGCTGGCCGGTGACGATCACGGCTGCCAGTCCTCAACGCTGGCGCATCAGAGCGAGCAGGTGTTCGCGGCAGCGCTGATCCCCGTGATCAATCCCGCCACGCTCCAGGATTATCTCGACCTCGGCCTCTACGGTTTTGCGCTGTCGCGTTTCTCCGGCTGCTGGGTCGGCTTCAAGGCGATCAGCGAAACCGTCGAGAGCTCGGCGTCCATCTACAGCGATCCCGAACGCATCAAGATCGTGCTCCCCGACGATTTCGAGATGCCGCCCGGCGGTCTCAACATCCGCTGGCCGGATCCGCCGCTGGAGGCCGAGAGGCGCCTGTTCGGACCGAAGATGGAAGCGGTGCAGGCCTTCGCCCGCGCCAACCAGCTCGACCGCATCGTGCTCGATTCCAAGCCCGCGCGGCTCGGCATCGTCGCCACCGGAAAGGCCTATCTCGACCTGCGCCAGGCGCTCGCCGACTTGGGGATCACCGACAAGGACGCGCAGGACCTCGGCCTGCGCATCTACAAGGTCGCGATGACCTGGCCGCTGGAGGAAAGCGGCGCGAAGCGTTTCGCAGAAGGCCTTCAGGATGTGCTGGTGGTCGAGGAGAAGCGCGGCTTCATCGAAGACCAGCTGATGCGCATCCTCTACAACATCGATGCGTCCAGGCGCCCGACCGTCACGGGCAAGCGCGACGAGCGCGGCGCACCGCTGCTGCCGAGCGAGGGCGAGCTGACGCCGACCATCGTCGCCTCTGCGCTGGTAGCGCGCTTACGTAAGCTCGGTCACCACAGCCCGGTGCTGGAGCAGCGCCTGGCGCGGCTCGAGGCGTTCGACAACCCTGTCACCACCAGCACGCCAATCAAGCTCGCGCGCACGCCGTTCTTCTGCTCGGGCTGCCCGCACAACTCCTCGACGCGCGTGCCCGAAGGAAGCCGCGCCATGGCCGGCATCGGCTGCCACGGCATGGCCCTGAGCATGCCGACCCGCCGCACCGATCTGATCTCGCATATGGGCGCCGAAGGTGTGAACTGGATCGGGCAATCGCCCTTCACCACCGAGAAGCACATCTTCCAGAACCTCGGCGACGGCACCTACACCCATTCCGGCCTTCTCGCCCTCCGTGCCGCCTCGGCCGCCGGCATCAACATCACCTACAAGATCCTCTACAATGATGCCGTCGCCATGACTGGCGGCCAGCCGGCCGAAGGCAGCTTCAACGTCGCGCAGATCGCGCATCAGGTCTGGGCCGAAGGCGTCAAGCGGCTCGCAATCGTTTCGGACGATCCGAGCAAATATCCGCAAGAAAATTACTTCCCGCACGACGCGACCATCCACCACCGCCGCGAGCTCGACGCCGTGCAGCGCGAGCTGCGCGACATCAAGGGTCTCACGGTCATCATCTACGACCAAACCTGCGCCGCCGAAAAACGCCGCCGCCGCAAGCGCGGGCTCTATCCCGATCCCGCCAAACGCGCCTTCATCAACGAGCTCGTCTGCGAAGGCTGCGGCGATTGCTCTCAGGCCTCCAACTGCGTCTCGGTACAACCGCTGGAGACCGAGTTCGGCCGCAAGCGTCAGATCGACCAGTCGAACTGCAACAAGGACTTTTCCTGCGTCGAAGGCTTTTGCCCGAGTTTTGTCACCGTGCATGGCGGCAGCCTGAAGCGCATGAAGAGGTCAGCGGTCGATTCCGGCCAGCTGTTCGCCGACCTGCCGCTACCGCCGGCGCGCGAGCTGGACAGTCCCTACAACATCCTCGTTACGGGCATCGGTGGCACCGGCGTCATCACCATCGGCGCCCTGCTTGGCATGGCCGCTCATGTCGATGGTCGCGGCTGCTCGGCGCTCGACTTCACCGGCCTGTCGCAGAAAAACGGCGCCGTGATGAGCCATGTCCGCATCGCGCCGAATCCGGAAGACATCTCCGCCGTCCGCATCACCACCGGCGGCGCCGACGTCATTCTCGGCTGCGACATGATCGTCTCGGCCGGTCCCACTGCGCTGAGCCGCGCCGAGCGCGGCGTGACCAGGGCCTACATCAACGCCGACCTGCAGCCGACCGCGAGCTTCGTGCAAAACCCCGATCTCGATTTCGAGATGGGCGCGATGCAAACCGTGCTGCGCGACGCGATCGGCGACAAGAACCTCGACATCATCGACGCGACAGGCATTGCCGCCGCGCTGATGGGCGATAGCATCGCCACCAACCCCTTCATGCTCGGCTTCGCCTTCCAGAAGGGCGCGATCCCGCTGTCGCTGGAAGCCCTGCTCCGCGCCATAGAGATCAACGGCGCCGCAATCGAGATGAACAAGCTCGCTTTCACCTGGGGCCGTCTCGCCGCCCACGACATGTCGCGGGTGCGCAGCGTGCTCCAGTTCAAGAACAGAGCGGCCGCGCCGACGAAGTCACTCGACGATGTCATTGCGACCCGCGCCGAGTTCCTGACTGGCTATCAGGACAAGGCCTATGCCGAGCGCTACCTCGCAGCTGTCGCCAAGGTGCGCAAGGCGGAGAGCGCGGCCTCGCCGCGCTCCACGGAACTGACGCAGGCCGTCGCAAAGAACCTGTTCAAGCTGATGTCCTATAAGGACGAGTATGAGGTGGCGCGGCTCTACACCGACGGCAGCTTTGCCAAGAAGGTGTCGGAAAAATTCGACGGCGACTTCACGCTGAAGTACCACCTGGCACCGCCAATCTTTGCGAAGCGCGACAAGGCGACGGGCCGGCTCCAGAAGCAGGAGTTCGGCGGCTGGATGATCCACGCCTTCCGCGTTCTCGCGAGGCTCAAATTCCTGCGGGGCACCGCGTTCGATCCGTTCGGCCGTACCGAGGAGCGCAAGACAGAGCGCAAGCTGATCGAGGATTATCTCGGCATGATCAATCAGCGGATTGCGAGACTGAAGGCCGAGCAGATCCCGCTGCTGGCACAGCTTGCGCGCGTGCCGGAGACGATCCGCGGCTTCGGTCACGTCAAGGAAGCCAACATCAAGCAGGCGGCGGCCGAGACGGCGCGGCTGGAAGCGGAGCTGGAGAACAGCCGCTTTGCGGCGGCTGCGGAATGACGGATAGCCGCGCACTCTCTACGCGTCATTGCGTGGAGCGAAGCGACGAAGCAATCCAGAGTGCCTCCGCAGAGGCAGCCTGGATTGCTTCGCTACGCTCGCAATGACGAGATTGTGGAATGCGCTCGCCACACACTCGGTGTCATCGCCAGGCTTGACCGGGCGATCCAGTACTCCGAGACAGTTGTGTTTAAGCCGATAAGCCGCGGCGTACTGGATGCCCCGCCTCCGCGGAGCATGACTGCGGTGGAGATGGCTAGACCGACGTCGTGGCAACGCTTGATGCGACCGACGCCACATGCCCCTCCGCCAAATGCCGCCCCGCGATGTACCCGAATGTCAGCGCTGGCCCCAGCGTGATGCCCGGGCCCGGACAGTTGCCGTTCATGATCGAGGCCATGTCGTTGCCGCAGGCATAGAGGCCGGCGATCGGCGTGCTATCCGCGCGCAGCACGCGGGCCTGCGCATCGACCTTCACGCCGATCGCGGTTCCGAGATCGGTTGGATGGATGCGCATCGCGAAGAATGGCGCGCGGATAATTGGCGCGACGCAAGGATTAGGCTTGTGAGCGGCATCGCCGAGATGACGCTGGTAGATGGTGCTGCCGCGGCCGAATTCGGGATCGCGGCCCTCTTTCGCACCGGCATTGTAGGCCGCGATCGTCGCCGCGAGCGGGGACGGCTTGATGCCGATCTTTGCCGCGAGCTGCGCAACGTCAGAACCCTCGGTCAACTCGCCGCTCGCCACATAACGCCGATAATTGCGCGTGAACGGCTTGATGCGGCCGAGACCGTAGCTCCACAGGAACTGGCGGTCGCAGATGAGGTAGAACGGCCGGTCCGGCTCACCATTGCCATCACGCAACATGGCGAGCACGAATTCGTGGTAGGACAGCGCCTCGTTGACGAAGCGCCGGCCTGCGGCATTGACGGCGATCACACCGGGCTTGGCGCGGTCAGTCACCGTGTGCGGAAAGACGCCACGACTGCCGTCGGCACGGCGGAACAGCGAGGCCGGCACCCAATAGGCCGGGCTGGTCGCGTCCGTGTTGAGCGCGGCACCGGCGGCAGCCGCAAGCCGAAGCCCGTCGCCTGTCCCTGATGGGTTGGTGGCGGAGACAAAACCGGTAGCGGCCGGGAAGAAGCGTTTGCGCAAGCGCGCATCGTGCGAGAAGCCGCCGGTCGCGAGTACCACGCCGCGACGCGCCGCGATCAGGCGGTCGCGGGCGCCGTGTCGGATCACCACACCAGCCACGCGATCGCCTTGCATCGACAAGTCCTCGACATCGGCGCTGAAGAGAATTTCGACCTGCCGTGCAAGAAGCGAGGCATACAGCCGCGCGGCGAGCGCATTGCCGAGATGCAACGTGGTGCCGCGCGGCGCGCGCAAGCGCTGCCACGCATACGCTGAAACCAGCCGCGCTGTGCGTAACGTCGATCGCAGTGATTTTCCGACCTGGCGCAGATGCGAAATGTCGAGACCGTTGACCATCATCCCGCCGAACAGCGTGAATTCCGGCAGCGGCGGCCGTAAGCGCGCAAAAGCCTTGCCAAGCCGCGTGCCGTCGAACGCCACCGGCTCCAGCACGCGCCCGCCGGACGTCGCACCCAGCCGCTCCGGATAATAGTCCGGATAGGCTTTCACCGGCCGGAGGCGCAATTCGGTGTTGGCTTCGAGATAGGCGATAGCTTCCGGTCCGCGCGCGAGGAAGGCGGCGCGCAGGCCGGCATTGGCCGGCTCGGGCACCGTGCTCGACAGATACTGCACGGCGTCCGCGACGCTGTCGGACAGCCCCGCCTCCTTCATCTTGGGATTGGCGGGGATCCAGACCATGCCGCCGGACCATGCGGTGGTGCCGCCGACGAAGGCGGTCTTCTCGATCACCAGCACCCGCAGCCCTTCGGCGGCCGCAACGGCCGCCGCCGTCATGCCGCCGGCACCGGCGCCGATGACAACGACATCGTAGGTCTCATGCGCCGGCATCATGCGGCAAGGTTCCGGGAGCGAGGCATGACACCGTCATACCTCGCTCACCGGCCCGCAGCTAGCGCGCCTTCTTGCGCTCGACCGGGTCGATGTCGATCGCCCGCAGGCGGCCGAGCCGCAACACGTCCATGGCCAGCCGCCGGCCGATGCGGTCGCGGTCGAGCACGCGGATCAGGTCGTCGACGCCGTTGATCTCGACACCGTCGAGCCTGACGACGACATCGCCGGGCAACAGGCCCGCTTTCGCGGCCGGGCCGTCCGGCTCGATCTGCATCAAGAGCGCGCCCATCTTGTTCTCGACGCCGGCCAGCACGGCATGCCGCCGCGGGACCGGCGCGGTTTGCCCGGCAACGCCGATATAGGCGCGGCGGACGTAACCGTGGCGGATGATCTCCGACAGCACGAATTGCGCGGTGTTGCTGGCGACCGCAAAGCAGATGCCTTGCGCACCGTTGATGATGGCGGTGTTGATGCCGATCACCTCGGCATTCGACGACACCAGCGGGCCGCCGGAATTGCCCGGATTGAGCGCGGCATCGGTCTGGATCACGTCCTCGATGGTGCGCCCGCTGACCGAGCGGATCGAGCGGCCGAGCGCCGAGACCACGCCGGCGGTCACGGTCGATTCGAAGCCGAGCGGATTGCCGATCGCGATCACGAGCTGACCGCGCCGCAGGTTCTTGGAATTGCCGAGCGCAGCATAGGGCAAATGGCGCACGCCATTGGCGCGCAGCAGCGCAAGGTCAGTGTCGGGATCGACGCCGAGCACCTGGGCATCGCCGACATGGCCCTCGACGTCCCGCAGCCGGATCTCCTTGGAGGAGCCGACCACATGGCTGTTGGTGAGGACGAGTCCGTCCGGCGAGATCACGATGCCCGAACCGAGCCCGCCGCGCTCGCGGCCGTTTGGCACTTTTGGCCCGGTCTCGACCCGCACGACCGCAGGGCCGACGCGATCGGTCACGTCGATCACGGCATTGGAATAGGCGTCCAGCAAGGCCCGGTCATCGACCGGGGCAGACGCCGTCGTTCGCGATGACGATGCATCACCGGCGATATCTGAGGTGAAGTCCAACATGGCAAGAGTCCTTGAGGCTCACACAGATGGTGGCCTGTTCCCTCCAGCGCAAGTGGCCCAACCGGGGCGCAGGGCTGGGCTGCTAGGGTACCCGCCTCAGCGAGCCGCCTCTTGCCTTGACCGGATCGAGCAGCGACCAGTCTCCATCCGGGAGCACATGGCCCTTGGGAAACGGCGCGCGCAGCTCGAGCCCGAGCGAGCCCAGCACGCGGTCGTCGCGGTAGTAGCATTGCAGCACGACGCGGACGAGCGTTGCAGCGGCGACGTCTCCGTGCTTGCGAAACTCCTGCGCCACCGCATCGCGCTTGGCAACATCGAGCGCGGCGAGCGGCGCTCCGGCGAGCCGCGCCAGATGATCCAGCGCCGCCGCCACCAATTTGGTGTCGCGGCCGAGGGTTGTCAGCATGTCGGCCTGGATTGCGGAGTCGTCGGCGCCGGGAACACGATATTCCTCGCTCGCGGGAATGATCATCGCGGCGATGGTGCGCAGGTCCTGGCGCTGCCGAGGCGTGAGGGTGAGCTGATCAGTCATTGGGGCCTCGCGTCGGAACGTTGCGGCTAAGGTGACGGTGCGCTCCCTCCCCCGCTTGCGGGGGAGGGTTGGGGAGAGGGTGCATCCACAGAGGGACTCCCCAAGAGGAAAGAGCCCTCACCCGCCGCGCTCTTCGAGCGCGTCGACCTCTCCCGCACGCGGGAGAGGTGCAGCGAGTTCGTGGCGAGCTGCGTGCAATCATCATCTCTAGTCGAACAAATTGGCGAGGCGCTGCTTCATCTGATCGGCGATGTAGAGCGCGAGGGCCTGGATGGTGGACGTCGGGTTCACCCCACCCGAGGTCACGAAGATGCTGCCGTCGACGATGAAGAGGTTCTTCACGTCGTGCGAACGGCCCCATTCGTTGACGACGGAGCGTTCGGGATCGGTGCCCATCCGCGCGGTGCCGAGCAGGTGCCAGCCGCCCCACGGAATCGGCGAATTGATGCAGATGTCGGTCGCCCCCGCCGTTTCGAGAACCTCGCGGCCGCGAGCCAGCGCATGCTCCATCATCTTCCGGCTGTTCTCGCTGATCGTATAGTCGATCTTCGGCGCGGGAATGCCGTGGCTGTCCTTCAGGACGGGATCGAGCGTGACGCGGTTGTGCTCCTCGGGCAGGTCCTCGCAGATCGCGGAGAAACCCAGCCGATGGCCGTTGAGCTTGCGGAACACGCGGTGATGGTCGGCGCCCCAGGGCAGAATGCCCTTCTGCTCGCTGACGACGGCCTCGAACACCGGCCCTGCCCCGCGTACGAACTGCACGCCGTAGCCGCGCACGAAGCCGCGCGAGAGGTCCGTGTCGTACCACTGCTTGCTCCACAGGCAGGTCGGCGGCGCGCGGTTGGAATCCGTCGGCTCCTTCACATAGCCGTAGATCTGCGCATAGGGGTGGAACATCAGGTTCTTGCCGACGAGGCCCGACGAATTGGCAAGTCCGTTCGGGAAGCGCCCCGAGGCCGAGTTCAGCAGCAGTCGCGGCGTGCCGACGCCATTGCAGGCGATGATGACGACGTGGGCGGGCTGAAACTGCTCGACGCCGTCCTTGTCGTAATAGACCATGCCCGAGGCCATGCCGTTCTCGTCGGTGGTGATCTCACGCACCCGGCAATGGGTGCGCAGCTCAACGCCGGCGCGGATCGCATGCGGCCAATAAGTGATGTCGGTGGAAGACTTTGCACCTTGCGCGCAGGCCGGCGTGCAATGGCCAAGATTGATGCAGCGCGCCCGCCCCTCGTAGTCCATGGTCGCGACCGTCGTGTCGGACGGCCACCAGTGCCAGCCGCGATCGTTCATGGCCTTGGCGATGATGGCGCCGGATAATCCGAGCGGCTGTTGCGGCATCGGCGGATGCGTCAGCGGCGAAAGCGGATCGCCTGACAGGCCCGACGTACCCATCATCCGGTCGTTCTCCTCGAAGAACGGGGCCAGCGCGTCGTAGTCGATCGGCCAGTCGTCGGCAACGCCGTCGAGCGTCTTCACCTTGAAATCGGAGGGATGCAGCCGCGGCCAGTGCGCAGTGTACATCACCGTCGAGCCGCCGACCGCGTTGTAGTTGACGACCTTGATCGGCGAATTGTCGTCATTGATCGGGTAGTCCTCGGGCCGGCCGCGAACGTTGGGGCTCGACGACCATTCGCCGTAGAACTTGGCCTCCCAGTCGCGGCCCGTGCTGGGATATTCCGCCGGGTTCATCCAGCCGCCCTGCTCCAGGCAGAGAATGTGCATCTTGGTCTCGGCCAGCGACCACGCCACCGCCGCGCCGGAAGCGCCGGCGCCGATGATCAGGACGTCCACGGGGTCTTTCATTGCAACCTTGTCCTCCCCCTCGCCGCTTCCGGGCGATTCGGCCTCTGCAGTCCGCAAGGCCTGCGAACGATAAGATCAGAGCAATGGCTGAGTAAAGCCGCGAGGCCGGAATGTCGCACTTCGCAGGGCGCAGACCATTGGTATCGCCACATCCGGATGCTAGGAACAGGGCGCACGAGCCATCGATAGCGAGATCGTATGTCCTTCCGAAATTTCTTTGCCCCCGCCTGCGCTTTTGCGCTCGTTTCGTTTTTCGCCTTGTCCGGATTTCTGGCCTCGTCGGGGCCGGTCTCCGCGCTGACTGCCGCCGCGACGGTCCGCGACGGCAACTCCGTCCAGCTCGGCGACGTCACCTACCGGCTCGACGGCGTCGACGCGCCCGAGCTGGACCAGGTCTGCATCGACGATCACGCCAATTCCTGGACCTGCGGCATCGAGGCCCGTGACCAACTGACGAAGCTGATCGGCAAACGGACGGTGCGCTGCGACGACGTCGGACCGGAGAAGAGTTTTGGCAAGCGGCACCGCGCCATCTGCACGGCCGAGGGCGACAAGGCCAGCTTGAACGAGCAGCTGATCAAGCTCGGCTTTGCCCTCGCGCGCGAGCCGATCAAGGCCAACGTCAAGCCCGCGGCCACCGAGGCCAAGACGGCGGCGGTCGGGATCTGGAAGGGCTGCTTTGTTGCACCGCAAGATTTTCGTAGCGGCAAGAAGGACGGCGCGCTCCTCGGCGCCGCGTGCCGCCCAGACCGCGACAAGGAAATCCGCGCCGTGCTGTTCCCGGAGGAGCTGACGATGCCGCCGAGTTGCAGCATCAAGGGCAAGCTCGCAGTGCGCGCACGCGTCACCGGCAATATCGGCATCTATCATTTGCGGGGCTGCCCGAGCTATCCGGCGACCACCAAGCCCGACCGCTGGTTCTGCTCGGAGGACGACGCGCAGGCCGCCGGCTTCCGCAGGGCCTATAATTGCCGTCGGCCGAAGTGAAAAATTCCTTCACACATCCGTGAGTGGTAGTCCGAGACCGTATTGATCCGGAATTGAACTCGATCGGGGGTTGCGTCATTTGTATTGGTACGCAAGCGCCTTGCGCGAGCGTTTCCTTGGCAGCAATCCGGCTTCGGCCCGATTGCCTTGCTCGGGCGTTTCCTCCCTAGACTTGGGCCGCTTGTCATCACAAGCGGCTCTTCTTTTGGAGCGACGCCAAAGCAGGATGAGCCTTGGTTAAATCGATGCGAGCTCCGGGTTCACCTCTCCCGCAAGAGAGGTGACCCCCGGCAACCGGTCGAGCCAAATTCAGTAAGGCGATAGCGCCCTAGACTAACCGCGCATCTGCATGATCTGGTCCATCGGCGGCATGTTGGCGTTCAGATGCGCCATGATCCAGACGGTGCCGCCGACCACCAGGAAGACGACCAGGAGGCCGAAGGCGAGAGCCAGCACGTTGTTGGTATTGTCGGGGCCGGTGGTGATGTGCAGGAAGAACACGAGATGCACGCCCATCTGCGCGATCGCGAGCACGATCAGCGCCACCGGGATAGACGGCTGCCAGACCAGATCGGTGCCGGCGATGAAGAACGACGTCGCCGTGAGCAGCAGGGCCAGGACAAGACCGACGACGTAACCGAGGATGCGGACGCCGACACTGTGTTGCTCTTCCTCGCCGGGCGCGAGGTCGTGTTTGACCAACTCATGCGTCTGATCGCTCATGGCGCACTCCCAAGCAGGTAGACCACGGAAAACACGGCGACCCAGATGATGTCGAGCGCGTGCCAGAACAGCGCAAAGCACATCATCCGCCGCTGGATGTCGGCACGAAAGCCCTTGGCGAACACCTGCGCCATCATGGTGAGCAGCCACAACACGCCGGCCGAGACGTGGAGGCCATGGCATCCGACCAGCGAGAAGAACGCGGTCAGGAACGCGCTACGCGAGGGGCCATAGCCACGGGCGACGAGGCCGGCGAATTCGCGGAACTCGATGGTGAGGAATATGAGGCCGAGCACGCAGGTCACGGCCATACCGAGATAGAACCAAAACCGGTTGCGCACGTCGGCGGCAATGCTGGCCATGCCGCAGGTAAAGCTCGACAGCAACAGGCAGACCGTCTCGATCGCGACGTTCTTCTGGTCGAAGATCTCCGAGCCCTTCGGGCCGCCGGCGGTCTGGCCGGCCAGCACGGCGTAGGCCGCAAAGAAGCAGGAGAACATCACGATGTCGGAGAGCAGGAAGATCCAGAAGCCGTACGCGGTCACGATCCGCTTCGGCGCGGGTCCGGTATGCTCGATGACGACACCGATGTGATGGGGATCGGCATGGGCGTGGCCAGCGGTCGCGGTCATCGACATCAAACTGCCCCCGCCATGCTGACGAGCCTGCGCCGTTCCTCCAGATTGACGCGGTCGATACGGGCAACCCGATCGGCCGGGATGACGTATTCGTCATGGTCGCGCCAGGCGAACACGACGAAGGTCGCGAAGGCACCTAAGCCGCCCAAAATCACCATCCACCAGATGTGCCAGATCAACGCAAAGCCCATGATGCTGGCGAAGAACGCGCAGACAAAGCCGGTCGGCGAATTCCGGGGCATCTCGATGTCCTGATATTCCGGCTCTTCGTGCTCGAGCAGCTGCTGCTTGGCATGGGCCTTCATCTCCCAATAAGCGTCCTCGCCACGAACATCCGGATTGAAAGCGAAATTGAACACCGGCGGCGGCGACGAGGTCGCCCATTCCAGCGAGCGGCCGTCCCAGGGATCGCCGGTGCGGTCGCGCAGGGCCTCGCGGTCGCGGATGCTGACGACGAGTTGCATGATCTGGCAGATCACGCCGATCGTCAGCACCGCCATGCCGACCGCCGCCACCAGCATCCAGGGCCGCCAGGCCGCGACGTCATAATGCTGCATGCGCCGCGTCATGCCGAGCATGCCGGCGACATAGAGCGGCATGAAGGTGATGAAGAAGCCGAGGAAGGTGAACCAGAACGCAGCCTTGCCCCAGCGTTCGTCGAGGCGGAAACCGAACGCTTTCGGAAACCAATATTCGAAGCCGGCGAAAGCGCCGAACAGCACGCCGCCGATGATGACATTGTGGAAGTGCGCTACCAGGAACATGCTGTTGTGAAGCATGAAATCGGCCGGCGGCACCGCGAGCAGGACGCCCGTCAATCCGCCGACGATGAATGTCACCATGAAGCCGACCGCCCACAGCATCGGCGTCGCGAAGCGAATGCGGCCGCCATACATCGTGAATAGCCAGTTGTAGATCTTCACCCCCGTCGGCACCGCAATGATCATGCTGGCGATGCCGAAGATGGCGTTGACGTCGGGCCCCGCTCCCATCGTGAAGAAATGATGCAGCCACACCATGAAGGAGATGACGCAGATCGCCATGGTGGCCAGCACCATCGAGCGATAGCCGAACAGTGCCTTTCCGGAGAAGGTCGAGACCACCTCGGAGAAGATGCCGAAGGCCGGCAGCACCAGGATGTAGACCTCGGGATGGCCCCAGGCCCAGATCAAATTCATGAACATCATGACGTTGCCGCCGGCCTCGTTGGTGAAGAAGTGGAAGCCGAGGTAGCGGTCGAGCAGCAGCATCGCCAGCGTAGCGGTGAGGATCGGGAACGCCGCGACAATGAGGAGATTCGAGGCCAGCGTGGTCCAGCAGAACATCGGCATGCGCAGATAGTTCATGCCTTTGGTGCGCAGCTTCAGCACGGTGGTGACGAGATTGATGCCGGCGACCAGCGTGCCGACGCCGGAGATCTGCAGCGACCAGGCGTAGTAATCGACGCCGACGCCGGGCGAGTAGGACAATTCCGAGAGCGGTGGAAAGGCGAGCCAGCCGGTGCGCGCGAATTCGCCGACCACGAGTGAGATATTGACCAGCAGCGCACCGGTCGCGGCCAGCCAGAAGCCGACGGAATTGAGCGTCGGGAACGCGACATCGCGCACGCCGAGCTGGAGCGGCACGATCAGGTTCATCAGCCCGATCACGAACGGCATCGCCACGAAGAAGATCATGATGGTGCCGTGCGCGGAAAAAATCTGGTTGTAGTGCTCGGGCGGCAGATAGCCCTGCGACTGGTAGGCGACGGCCTGCTGGATTCGCATCATAATGGCGTCGCTGCCGCCGCGCAGCAGCATCACCGAGGCCAGCAGCACATACATGACGCCGATGCGCTTGTGGTCGACGCTGGTGATCCATTCGCGCCAGAGATAGGGCAGATGACCCTTGATCACGACCCAGGCCAGCACGCCCAGGATTGCGACCAGCACCACCGCGCCCGCGACGAGCGGAATCGGCTGATCGAACGGAATGGCGGACCAGTCGAGCTTACCGAGCATCGTGGCCTCCACTGTGCGACCGGCCCGCTTCGGATGCGAGCTCCGGTCCAGGACCCGGCGGAATATGCTGGGTCGCGATCAGATCGAACAGACGCGGATCTTCGAGCCGATAGGTCGGCCGCCCCGTCTCGACGCCTTGCTGCATCAGCTTTGTGTAACTGTCCGCATTCAGCACGGCGTCCGTCTTCGCCGTGGTCGCCACCCACTCCGGAAAGGCGAGCGGCGAGATCACGTTGACGTCGAACATCATGTCGGGGAAGCCGTCGCCGGAGAAATGCGCCGACAGGCCCTGCAGCTTGCCCTCGTTGTCGGCGCGCAGGTTCAGCTTCGTCACCATGCCGTTCATGGTGTAGATCATGCTGCCCAGCTGCGGGATGAAGAACGTGTTCATCACGCTCGACGACGTCAGCTGGAAATTTAGCTCGGCGCCGGCCGGTACGGTCAGCGTATTGACCGTGGCGATGCGCTGATCCGGATAGATGAACAGCCATTTCCAGTCGAGCGAGACGGCCTGGATCCGCACCGGGCTGCCGGTGCCCGGCACGGGCGCTGCGGGATCGAGCTGGTGCGAGCCGATCCAGGCGACGCCGCCGAGCAGGATGACGGTGAGCGCAGGGATCGCCCACACCACCATCTCGACGCGGCCCGAATAGACGAAGTCGGGCTGGAAACGTGCTTTCGGATTGGACGCGCGAAACCAGAACGCGAAGCCGAGGATCGCGAATATGGTCGGCACCACGATCACGAGCATGATGAAGACGGAATCGATCAGGATGGTGCTGTTGGCCGCAGCCACAGGCCCTTGCGGATCGAACAGATTCATCGGCGAGCCACTGGCGGTTGGGAAGCCCCGGGACAGAGCCTAGCGCGGGAAAGGCTCCGCAACAAACGCGATTGCCTGAAAACGGTTCCTGAACCGCGAAGGGTCAGCTATGCGCGATGGGCCGGGCGCAACATGCAATTCCATGTGATCTCAATGACATGAACGCAGAGACGCGCCCTTCTCTCCGATTGGAGCGATTGCTAATCTGCACGAAAATACCGAATGAACAGACCGAGCCTGGGAGTGAACCGAGATGCGCTTGAAGGACAAGGTTGCGATCGTCGTCGGCGCCGGCCAGAGCCCCGGCGAGGGCATGGGCAATGGCCGCGCCACCGCGCTCACCTTCGCTCGCGAGGGTGCCAAGGTCTTGTGCGTCGATCACCAGCTGGAGTCGGCGCAGGAAACGGTTGCAATGATCACGGCGAAGCAGGGCACGGCCGCAGCCTTCAAGGCTGACGTGACCAAAGCCGCCGACATCAAGGCGATGGTCGCGGACGCGCAATCGCGCTGGGGCCGGATCGACGTGCTGCACAACAATGTTGGCGTCAGTCTCTCGGGCGGCGATGCCGAATTGCTGCAGCTGACCGAAGAGGCATTCGACCGCGTCGTCGCCATCAACCTGAAGAGCTGCATTCTCGCCGCGAAAGAGGTGATCCCGATCATGCGCGCGCAGAGAGGCGGCGCCATCATCAACATCTCCTCGATGGCCGCGATCACGACCTATCCTTATGTCGCCTACAAGGCGACGAAGTCGGCAATGATCGCCTTCACCGAACAGCTCGCCTACCAGAATGCCGAATACGGCATCCGCGCCAACGTCATCCTGCCCGGCCTGATGAACACACCGATGGCGGTCGATACCCGCGCCCGCGAATGGCACAAGACCCGCGCCGAAGTCGAAGCCGAACGCGACAGCAAGGTGCCACTGCGCAAGAAGATGGGCACCGGATGGGATGTCGCGAATGCCGCGCTGTTCCTGGCATCAGATGAAGCGAACTTCATCACCGGCGTGACGCTGCCCGTGGATGGCGGGGCGAGTGTGCGGCGGGGGTAGGTCCAGGCGAGCGCCTCTCTTACCCTCCCCTGGAGGGGCAGGGTCGCTGTGCATGCAGCGAAGCGAAATGCGCAGCGGGGTGGGGTGATCTCTCCCCACGGGCACCGCCTCAATGGATAGACTGTCACCCCACCCCGCTCGCGCTGCGCGCGATCGACCCTCCCCCTCCAGGGGAGGGTGCAGCGTCATTGCGGCACGTGCGTCACCCGCCAGATCGTGCCGTTGCCGTCCTCCGACACCAGCAGCGATCCATCCTTCGCCACGGTCACTCCCACCGGCCGTCCCCACACCTCGGTATCGCTCACCACGAACCCCGTGACGAAATCCTCGTACTCCCCGGTCGGCTTGCCGTCCTTCATCTTGATGCGGATCACCTTGTAGCCGGTGCGTTTCGATCTGTTCCAGGAGCCGTGCTGGGCGGCGAAGGCGTCGCCCTGGTACTCGGGCGGAAACTGCGCGCCCTGGTAGAAGGTCATTCCGAGCGAGGCCGAGTGCGGCTGGATCAGCACATCCGGCATCGTCACCTTGTCCTTGAGGTCCGGCCGCGCGCCGGCCTGGCGCGGGTCTTCGTTGCCGCCGATATAGAACCAGGGCCAGCCGTAGAAGCCACCCTCCTTCACGCTGGTCACGTAATCGGGCACCAGATCGTCGCCGAGACCGTCGCGCTCATTGGTCGAGCACCAGGGCAGACCGGTCTGCGGCTGGATCGCGAGGCCGACGCAGTTGCGGAGGCCGGTGGCGTAGATCTTCCGCTCCTTGCCGTCAGGATTGAAGACCAGCACGGCGGCGCGCTCGGTCTCGCTGGCCCAGGCCGCGCCAAGCGGTTGCGCTTTTGACCACGCCTCCATCCCGCCCGGCGGCGTGCCCATGCCCTCGGCGACGTTGCTGAGCGAGCCGACCGACACCAGCATGCGCTTGTTGTCCGGCGTGAACACGATGTCGCGGGTGGAATGGCCGCCATCATGCGGCAGGCTTGCCACGATCGTTTCCGCCTTGCCGCGCGCCTTGAGATCGCCGGCCTGATAGGGAAAGCGAACGACGCTGTCGGTGTTGGCGACATAGACCCATTGCGGGTTGTCGCCGTTCGGAAAAAAGGCGATGCCGAACGGCTGCCTCAGTCCACTGGCAAACACGTCGTTGGTCACCTTGCCGCCATCGCCCGCGCGCAGCACGCGGATGTTGCCGGCCCGCGTCTCCGCGACGAAAACATCGCCATTCGGCGCGACCCGCACGACGCGTGGCGTTCGCAAGCCTTCGGCGAACAGCTCGATCTTGAATCCGGCCGGCACCTGGAGCGCAGCCTCGGGCGGACGCGGCACCACACGCGACGAGCTCGCGACCGACCGCGTCGCCCCGGGCCTGATCAGATCCTGTGGCCGGATGAACCTGACCGTGCCAGGCTTGTCGGCCCGCCAGTCGCCATAGGCGTCCTTGCCCTGCAGCACCGGCTCACCTCGTGCGCCGGTCACAGCCGCGACCAGCCATCCCGCGGACATCGCAACGGACCATATCCTGTTCTTCACGTCTTCCTCCCGGCCTGCGCGTCTCAAACGTCAATATGCGACGACCCGCAAACGTTCTGCGGCAGGTCATGCTGCCGAATTCCACGTCAGCTCATGCCCGTACGATGGGCATCAGCCGCGGCCCATCGTACTGGAAAATGCGGCTGATCGGTGCGACACATTGGCGGGGCGCGACCGGCGGTTGTTCAAAGCTGCGGCATTGGTGTCGCGAGTGATGGGGTGATCATGTGGGGATCCGTCATATCGGAATGGGCGAGCCTGCTGCTGCGCTGGCTGCACGTGGTTGCCGCGATCGCCTGGATTGGCAGTTCCTTCTATTTCATCGCCCTCGATCTCACCCTCAGGCCCAAGGACGACCTACCGAGCGACCTACCGGGCGACCTACCGGGCGACCTGCCTGATGGCGTGCAGGGCGAGGCCTGGCAGGTCCATGGCGGCGGCTTCTACCGGATCATGAAATATCTGGTCGCACCGAGCCAGATGCCGGACGAGCTGACCTGGTTCAAATGGGAGGCCTACACCACCTGGCTCTCCGGCTTCGCGCTGATGGTGGTGGTGTATTATCTCGAGGCCGATTTGTTCCTGGTCGACAAGTCCATCCTCGACCTGACGCCATTCCAGGCCGGCCTGTTCAGCTTCCTTAGCCTCGCTCTGGCATGGCTGCTTTATGAGGCCGCGTGCCGCTCTGGGCTTGCGCAGCGCGAGCTGCCCTTCGCCATCGGCGGCTATCTGTTCCTGGTCGCGCTGACCTACGCCTTCACCCATGTGCTGAGCGGTCGTGGCGCCTTCAACCAGATCGGCGCGATCATCGGCACCATCATGGTCGCCAACGTCTTCGCGCTGATCATCCCGAACCAGAAGAAGATCGTGGCCAGCCTGATCGCGGGACAGGCGCCCGACCCGAAGCTCGGCAAGGCCAGCAAGGAACGCTCGGTCCACAACAACTATCTGACCTTGCCCGTGGTCGTGCTGATGATCAGCAACCACTATCCCCTGCTCTACGCCACGCGCTTCAACTGGATCATCGTCGCGATCATCCTGGCGCTCGGCCCCGTGATCCGCCATTTCTTCAACGCGCGGCATGCGGGGCGCAAATCGCCGTGGTGGGTGTGGGGCGTCGCAGCGCTCGGCGTGATTGCGATCCTCTTCCTCTCCGCCGCCGGACCGCGCGACGTCAAGATCAGCGCGCTGCCGGCGCAGCCGACGCTCGCCAATGTCGAGGAGATCGTGATGTCCCGCTGCAGCATGTGCCACGCGGCCGAGCCGGTCTGGGCCGGCATCGTCACTGCGCCGAAAGGCATATTGCTTGACGCGCCCGAGCACATCCATCGCAACATCCGCCTGATCGGGCGTGTCGCGGCCTGGTCCAATGCGATGCCGCCGGGCAATGTCACCGAGATGACCAGCGAGGAGCGCGCCATGCTCGCCGCCTATATCGAGCAGGCGAATTGATGCCGTCCCGCGTCGGCACAGCATTTCGCGGAATGAAATTCCCGCATCTCCCACTGAATTGAAAATGACTCGACCGTCTATCCGGCGTAGACAGGAGCCGTGGCCGCTGCCGCGGCCAAAGTCAGTTGCATGCGCGGGGAAAGAACAGTGGCTCTCAACAACGTCATCGGCATCGACCACGCCGTGGTCATGGTGAAGGACCTCGACCAGGCTGCCGAGAATTACCGGCAGCTCGGCTTCACCGTCTCCCCGCGCGGCACCCACAGCATCCATATGGGCACCGGCAACTACACCATCATGTTCGACCCCGACTATATGGAGCTGCTCGGCGTGCTCGCTGCGACAGAGCTCGATGCCCCGGCGCGCGCTTTCCTCGACAAGCACGGCGAAGGCATCGAGCGCATCGCCTTCACCGCAATCGATTCCGCCGCCGGCGCCGAGGAGATCCGCGCACGCGGCCTGACGCCGATCGGCCCGACCGATTTCGAACGGCCGGTGACGCTGCCTGATGGCACGGTCTCGGCGGCAAAGTTCCGCACCTTCATGTGGCCGACCGCGGAAGCGCCCGGCGGCGTGCGTATCTTCGCCTGCCAGCACAAGACTCGCGAGACCGTGTGGATTCCGGAATTGATGAGACACGCTAATGCGGCCAGGCGGATCAAGCAGACGTTGATCGCAACGCCCGAGCCCGCGAAGGAGGCCGCGCATCTCGGCCGGCTGATCGACCGCGAGCCGAAAACGGCTGCCGACGGCGCGGTCACCGTGCCCTCCGGCGGCGACCGTGCCGACTTCGTCTATCTGACGCTGGACCAGCTCAGCAAACGCTATCCCGGCGTGCAGCTCGCGGGCCTCTCCGAGCGCGGCGGTGCGGCGCTGGTGCTCCTCAGTGGCGATCTCACTGCTACCGAAAAGGCGCTCGGTTCGGCTGCTGTGCGCAGCGGGGCTGCGATCTGCGTGCCGCCGGCCAAGGCCAACGGCACCCTGCTCGCCTTCATTGCCGGCTGATTTGAACTAATTCTTTAACGCGTATTTACCCGGCGGCTTTCAGGATTTCCGGCAGTCCAAGCCGCCGGAGCCAAACGCATGTTCAAAGAGGGATCGCCGATCGCCTATGACGCGCCGGCCGAGCTGAAGAAGTGGCCATCGCTGAAGGGACAGAGGCAGAAGGACCGAGGCCCGCCCTATCTCGTCTACAACGGCACGCTCGCTGACTGTGTCCGCGAGCTGATGGGCAAGCCGATCAAAGGTATTTCGCTCTACGACATCATGACGAAGCCGCAACCGGCCTTCGACCAGACCGTGCTGTCGCCCGGCGATGCCGCCGAGATCGCGATGCGCAAGGATTTTCCGAAAGACTAATTCGAGGCGCGGCTGCCGGCCGTCTTGCCCTGCTGCCTCGAGGAGGTATCCGTCGGCGCATCGAGAAACACGACGGGCGTGCCGCGCTTCACGTTCTCGCCGAGCACACGCGCGTCCCAATTGGTAAGCCTGATGCAGCCGTGAGACGCGGACTTGCTGACCCTGTCGGGCTCTGCCGTTCCATGAATGCCATAGTCCTGCGCCGACAAGCCGATCCAGTACGAACCTACCGGATTGTTCGGCCCCGGCTTGATGTCGAACGGCCTCTTGGATTTGACACTCTTGAACTTGTACTCGGGATTGTAGTGATAGGTCGGCTGCTCGTGGGTGCCGGTCACCCTCAGCGTCCCCATCGGCGTCGGACGATCCGGACTGCCGATTGTCGCCGGGTAGAACGCGATGAGACGACCGGAGCCGTCGAACGCCTTCAACGTCGCTCGCGTCTTGTCGATCTCGACCCGCGCAATGCGCGGAAGCTCCCGTCGCGCCGGAACGTTCGCCACGACGATCGTCTCGCTGGCTTTGTCGAAGGCCTTCCTTGGATTGAGAGTCTTCAACAGTTCTTCGCTCATGTGGAATTTTTCCGCGAGTCCTTCGAGCGGACTGGTGTAGCTCAGCGCCTGCAGTGACTTCATCTCGTCGAGCTTGGCCGGCAGCCTCTTGAGGAACGGCCCCTTCACGTCTGCGTCGGTGATCGTGTAGTCGACGACGGCAGGGCCTTCGCTCGCTGCGTTCAGCTGGTCCCACAGTTCGGGGGCAATCGTCTTGTCGGGGGCGATCCCGTTCTGCTCAGCGAACGCCTTCATCGCCTTCTGCGCGTTCTCGCCGAACTTGCCGTCGATCTGGCCGGGCGAGAATTGCGCACGATCGAGCAGGATCTGAAGCTTCGTCACCGAAGCGTTGAGCTTGTCGGTCGCCGGCTGCTTTTCGGGACGCGCAGCATCATTCACCGCCACTGCATCGAGATTGCCCGCGAGTGCCGGGCAGAAAAACCAGAGCGACATCACCGCGCCAAGCATCCATCGCATCATGATCGCTCGTCCCAATTCGCAAAGTGATCCGCAAAACCGCGGAGAGTTTCCCTTTGGGAACACCGTAGTAACACCGACGGAACCCATGAGACCGCAGCTTTGCCGCAATCGCGCGGTTAAGAACTCCTTATCGCCGGCGCATCGCCGGCCGTTCATCCCACAGTTCGAGGTTGCCCCAGCAAATGCGATTTGTCGTCGCGGCTTGCGCCGCGTTCATGATTTTGATGTGCGACCTCGATCCGCCGGCGTCCCGGCAAACATCAGCATTCGACACCACTACTCTCCAGAACAATCATGCCTCGCCACTTGTTCCGGTGGTCGAACTCTTCCTCGCCAGCGTGCAGGCCATCGAGCTCGCCAATGCACACGCGGCCCTTGAGGAGAAAAGCGAGCCGCCGCGCGCGGCCGAAACCGTCGCCGAGGGTCCGGTTTCGCCGACTGAACGATTCTGCCATGCACTTCGCGAAGCCGCCGAGGCCAGCGGCATTCCGGTGCCGTTCTTCGCGCGCCTGATCTGGCAGGAAAGCCGCTTCAAGTCCAACGAGGTCAGCCACGCCGGCGCCCAGGGCGTTGCGCAATTCATGCCGGAAACAGCCGCCGAGGTCGGGCTCGACGATCCCTTCGATCCGATGAAGGCGCTGCCGGCATCGGCAAAATTCCTGCGCAAGCTTCGCGACGATTTCGGCAATCTCGGCCTCGCCGCCGCCGCCTACAACGCCGGCCCCGGCCGCATCCAGAAGTGGCTGGCCAAGGAGAGCGAGCTGCCGCGCGAGACGCGCGACTATGTCCGCATCATCACCGGCACCAAGGCCGAGGACTGGACCGAGCGCGCGGAAGCGCTTGCGATCCGGATCGACCTGCCGCGCGAAGCCCCGTGCGAAGGCATCGGCAGCCTCTCGAAAGCCAAGGAAGTCGCCTGGGTTCCGGTCAACCTGACGCCATCGGTCACGACCATCATTCGCAAGGCGGAGCAGCTCGCCACACGCTTGGCGGAGAACCGCGCCCGCAAGCGGTTCGCAACCTTGCTCCGGAAGAATGCGTCGGCTCACGGCAAGGCGCGCAGCATGATTGCAGCACGCGCGGCCGGCAAGAGTGCGAAAGCCCGCGCCGTTCGCTTCGCATCACGCGAACGGCCGTCCGGCTAGTTTTGGAGCTGCCCGAGCGCTAAAATGCTCCGTTCCGCTTTCCCGACAGAGGGGTGGACCCTGTGTCTGCACGGAACCTGCGATGCCATTGAAGAGTGCCGGGATCATCGCCTATCGGAAGCGCCGCAGGCTCGAGGTTCTCCTCGTTCATCCCGGAGGGCCGTTCTGGCGCAACAAGGATCTCGGCGCATGGTCGATCCCGAAGGGCGAATATGCGGAAGAAGAAGATGCGGAAATCGCCGCGCGGCGGGAGTTTGCCGAAGAGCTTGGGCTTGAGCTGTCCGTGCCGCTGATCGCGCTTGGAGAGGTCAAGCAGCGCGGCGGCAAGCTCGTCACCGCGTTTGCTGCCGAGCTCGACATCGATACGAGCAGCATTCGCAGCAACACGTTCGAGATCGAATGGCCGCCACGCAGCGGCAAACGGCAGACCTTCCCGGAGGTCGATCGCGCCGAATGGTTCACGCTCAAAGAGGCGCAGGAGAGGATCAATGCAGGACAACGCCCGCTGCTTGATCGGCTAGAGCGACTGGCCAGCGGCGAGTAGGCGCGTCGCGATGACGGCTATTCCGAGCAAAGCAGACTTTCCTACTCCGCCTTGATGTTCGCGGCGGCCACGACCTCGGCAAGCTCCTTCGTTTCCTTCGCGATCTTGGCGGCGTACTCAGTCGGGCTGAGCACGCTGACCACGCCCTGCGAGCCGAGCTTCTCCTCAACAGCCGGATCCTTGGCAGCGGTGACGATCTCCCGGTGAAGCGTCTCCAGGATCGGCGCCGGCGTCGCCTTCGGCATGAAGAAGCCGACCCAGAACGAGATGTCGAAGCCGGGATAGCCGGCTTCCGCGACGGTGGGCACATCGGGCAGCGCCGGCAGCCGCTCGGCTGACGACACCGCCAGCGCGCGCAGCTTGCCGGCCTTGACCAGCGGCACGGCGGAGAGCGGATCGAACACCGCCAGCACCTCCTGCGCGAGCAGGCCGACCTCGGACGCCGAACCGCCGCGATAGGGCACGTGGATCATCTTGATGCCAGCCTTCTGGCTGAGCAGCTCCATGGCGAGATGAGCGAGGTTGCCGTTGCCGCCCGAGCCATAAGCGAGCGCGCCGGGTGCGGCCTTCGCCGCGGCGACAAGATCGGCGACAGTCTTGATGCCGGCGGTCTTGCGATTCTCCGGATTGACCACGAGCACCAGCGGCGCCGAGACTACGGTCGTGAGCGGCGCAAAGTCCTTCTCCGGATCGTAGCGGATATCTTTGAACAGCGTCTTGTTGAGCGTGATCGTGGACGAGTTGCAGGCGAGAATGGTGTAGCCATCGCCTTCCGCACGCGCGACGCCTTCGGCGGCGATCATGCCATTGGCGCCGGCGCGGTTCTCGACCACGAAGGGCTGGCCGAGCTTGTTGCTTAAGCGATCGCCGATGATGCGCGCGACCACGTCGACCGGGCCGCCGGCGCTGAAGCCGACCGCGATCTTGATGGGCCGCGCCGGATATTTCTGCGCGAGCGCCTGTGTCGTCACGCACAATCCGGCGACAATCGCCATCAGGCGAAGCGTTCGTTGCATTCGTTCCCTCCCCAGACCTGATCGCGCCGCTTGTGCATGTTGGCGCGGCGCGCTCGAGGGACATGATGAGCGGCGGCGCCGAAATTCGCAATCGCGTCTGCGCGCCGGCATTCCGCCGCGCGGCACGAGAGAGCAGCTCCGCAACAAAAAATGCGAAAACAACCCCATGCACAGTAGCCGACCGTTGTCGAAACAACGACTTGGGCAGGACAAAGCAGATTTCTGGTATTACGAATTCGAGTTGACACGTCGGGCAAAACACCGGCATAATGGCATGATCGCAACGGCCGTGAGCGCCAAGGCCATTTCAGCCCTGCGCGGCTCGAGCTGGTTGCACGTAAGCCCCCTTCATCGACATCTGAAAATCGCAATCACCGCGCGGCACGCGCGCGACCGGCCTCGCGCCGCAAGCGCTCGCGCCAGCGCCAGCAAAGGACCTTAGGACATGACGCCATCTCCCCATCGCACCAGCATGTCACCGATCGCGGCAACGGATCGCAGCAGACCCACGCCCCGGATCAAGCTCACCCGACGACGCCTGGAGATCCAACATCCCGACGCGCAAACTGGCGAACGGCTGCTGGCCGAGGCGCTCGGCGCAGTCGATCGCGACGCGCTGCACGGCATCCTCAAGCAATTGCTCAAGGCGAGCGTGATCGAGCAGAAGCCCAATGAGGCCAACCTCGCCTTCATGATCTCGATGATGAAGAGCATCGCACCCAGGGATTCCGTCGAGGCCATGCTGGTGGCGCAGATGGTGTCCGTCCACGTCGCGGCGATGCGCTCCGCCTGCCGCCTCGCCTTCACCGACCATCTTCAGCAGCAGGAAGGGATCACCCGCGCATTGACCCGGCTGGCCCGCACTTTTGCAGCCCAGATCGAGGCGCTCAGTCGCCACCGCAGCAGCGGCGAGCGCGCCATCACGGTGCAGAATGTGTCGGTGCAGGACGGCGGCAGCGCGATCGTGGGCAACGTCACGCAGCATGCGAGCGTCATCGTGGCGGAAGCGAGCGCGGCGGATACGGCGGCGAATGCAGAAACGGCCGCGAGCAGCGAGGACCAACGCGGAAAAGACGAGCTCTGCGAAGAGAGCGGCGCCAGCGCATGAGCCGCGATCACGTCCGTAACACGGATGCCATGCAGTCGAGCCCGCGCTGCGGCGCACGGATGCGCGGGGGTACCGTCTGCCGCGCACCGGCGCTGCACGGCAAGGCCCGCTGCCGCATGCACGGCGGCGCGTGGGGATCGGGCGCGCCGAGGGGAAATCAGAATGCACGGAAGCATGGCGCATTCGCGCAGGACGGACTAGCGGAGCAGCGCGCGATCCGGGTGCTGCTGGGTGAGACGAGGAAGCTGCTGGCCGAGCTGAAGTCAGGTTAGCGTCCGGATTCAAATGCTCGCGGCCTCGGAACTTCCCGCACTGGCATCGCTTTGAATTCGGCAAATGGAAGAATTTGCCATGACCTCCGAAACGGAACTGAAATTCCGCGTTGCGCCGCGAAACTTGTCGTCAGTGTTGCGGAACGGCCGTTTGAGCGGGCGGCGCGGCGACCAGTGCGAACAGTCGCTCGCGTCGACCTACTACGATACGACCAAGCATAAGCTCAAACGCCATGGCGTGACGTTACGCGTCCGCAAGATCGAGGGCCGCTACGTGCAGACCGTGAAAGCCGGCGGCGCGGGCAGCGTGACGCGGGGCGAATGGGAGCACGAGGTTTCCGGTGCAAACCCCGACCTGAGCAAGACGAGGCATACGCCGCTCCAGGAGCTTGCGACCCGAAAGCTTCCGCGCAAGCTGAAGCCGGTCTTCCAGACCGACATTCATCGCATGGCGCAGGCGCGACGCGTCCGGAAGAGCCAGATTGAACTTGCGGTCGACCGCGGTCGCATCAGCGCCGGACGCCATTCGCGGCCGGTTGCCGAGCTGGAGCTGGAACTGAAGTCCGGCCATGTTGCAGACCTGTTCCGCCTTGCCCGAGATCTCGAGCGCAGAACTGGGGCAGAGCTCGATCTGCGCTCGAAGGCCGAGCGAGGTTATCTGCTCGTCGCGGGTGGTGGCGGCGGCGCGCAACGCGCCGAACCGATCGCGCTGAAGGCTGGGCTGTCGCCGCGCGAGGCCTTCCGAATCATCGCGCATTCGACGCTGCGTCAGGTCACGGCGAATGCCGATCCGGTGCGTGACATGGACGCCGAAGGGGTCCATCAGATGCGCGTCGGCCTGCGGCGCCTGCGTGCGGCCATCTCGTTGTTCGCCGATATCATGCCGCGCGCGAGCACTGCGCGGATCAAGGCCGAGCTGAAATGGCTCACGGGCGAACTGGCGCCTGCGCGTGAAATCGACGTGTTCCTGAACGAGAGCATCCGGCCGATCACCGAGCAGGACGTGCCGCGACGCGGTGCCCGCGCGATCCGCAAGAGGTTCTCCGGGCAACGACAGGCGGCATTCGAGCGCGCACGCGAGGCGGTGATGTCGGGGCGTTACCGCCGCCTGCTGATCGACGTGATCGAGTGGATCGAAGGCGGACGGCCTCACACCGATGACGACCGCACGATCCCCGCCTACGCTGCGGAGATTCTCGATCGGCGCATCCGGAAGGCGCGCAAGCAGGGTAATCGACTGAACGATCTCGATCCGATGCAGCGTCACAAGCTGCGGATCAAGATCAAGAAGATTCGCTACGCCGTGGATTTCTTCGAGAGCCTCTACAGCGATGGCGACCAGAACGAGCTCGCAGCCCTGTCCGACCGGCTGAAGCAGATTCAATCCGCGCTGGGATCGCTGAACGACTTCATGGCGCATCGCGAGCTGGCGACGGAGGCTGCATTGACGGCGCCGCCTGCGCACCGCCGCGCTCAGGCTTTCGCGGCGGGCATCATCGTCGGTGCGGAACGCAAGGCCGCGGACGGCCTGATGCAGGACGCAGCAAACGAGCTGCATCGGTTGCGCCGGCTGCGCGCGGCGCCGAATGGACGAGCGTAGGAGCACCGACATGGGATCCGACATGGCTTGGGTCGGCAATTGGCGAAATCAATTCGGCTCCATCTTGCGCATCACTGATGATGCGAACGGCCGCATCGCGGGGAATTTCGAGACCGCGCTCGAAGACAGCGGTTTTTACGGGCAGGCGGTGCCGATCACCGGGTTTCACAAGGGCAATTGCATCGCCTTTGTCGCGGTGGGCTCATCTGCGACGGGCGACCGGGCCGTCTCCTATACCGGACTGCTGCGCCACGGAAAGATGGAGACCGCCTGGTTCGTGATCGCAGACCAAGCGCTGAGCGCGGCCAGGGAGGGTGAGCCGGCGAAGCTGAAACCACAGAATTGGTGGCGCGCCGTGACCTCGAACGTCGATACGTTCGAACGGAGCTACGGCCACTCATAAATCGTGTCCGCTTCGCTCTGCTTACGGCGCACAGCGGACTTTCTCGTGAATTCCAACCGCGTTGCGCGAAAACTCCCGCCTACTGTCCGTCCACGGAGAAGGCGAGCAGCACGTTGCCGGGCGCGGTACCATAATTGGTGTAGCCCGAGTTGACGTAGAGGATGCCCCCGGCGATCACCGGTCCCGGCCCATCGAGCGAGCCGCCATGCGCCGACACGCCGTTTACGGTCGCATAGTCCCGCATGGTGTCGACGTCCCAGATGATCTCGCCGCTCTTGGCGGCATAGGCCCGCAGGTGGCCGTCCAGTCCGCCGGAGAACACCACACCAGGAATGGCGGTTACCGCAGCCGACTGCGCAGGGCTGCATCCCGGCCGATCTCCGCAGCCCGGATGTGCCGCGTGCCAGACGATCTCGCCCGTCGCCTGGGTCATCGCATACAGCCCGCCGCCCTGACTTGGATCGAGCTTCATGGGTATCCCGAAGACCGATTTCTGCGCGCCGGGGGCGGCCGGCGGCACGGCCTTCATGCCGACATCCGACACCGCGACATAGACGTTCGCATCATCCGCAGCCGAGCCCCATTGCACGCCGCCGAGTGTGCTGCCGAGTCCCACCCGGCGCTGCCAGATGATGGCACCATCGCGGTCCGGATCGAGCGCGTACACCATGCCGGATTTCTGGCCGGCAATGAGCGCACGACGTCCGTCAAGTAGATCGACCAGCATCGGAGAGGAGCCGAAATCGAAATCGGGACCCTTGGTGCCGGGGCAGTTAGCGCGATACTGGCTGCTGCACGCGACGTTGTAGGCATCACCCTCGGTCAGCTGCCGCGACCAGACGAGCCGTCCGGTGCCCAGATCGAAGGCCACAAACGCGTCGGAGGTCGTGGAAGCCGGGTCCAGATAACTGTCGCCCGTCGTCGCATAGATCCGACTTGTCTTGAGGTCGACGGTCGGCGACGACCAGATCGCGCCGCCAGAGGGTCCGAAGAGTTGGACACCGATCTCGTTGAGGCGGATTGGCCGGGCCGGCGGGCTGACATAGCCGCGCCACAGCACCTCGCCGGTCCTGGCGTCGAGCGCGGCGATCAGACCGCGGAAGGTGCAGCAAGAATAGTGTGGATCGATCGCCAATACCTCTTCGACGGAGGAGACTGGCACATAAAGCACATTATTGGCCAATGTCGGCGCGCCCGTGATCACGGCTCCCGCATGCGCATCGACACGTCGCCTCCACAGCAGCTTTCCGCTCTCGGCATCGAGCGCATAAGTTTCACCGCGTTGATCGCCGAAATAGGCGGTCGTGCCCCGCTCATCCTCGCCGATGGTGATCGCGGTGCGTACGCCAAAGCCGGCGTCGAACACCCAGCGCTGGCAGCCAAGTCTGGCATCCAGCGCATAGACCTTGCCCCCCGCACTGCCCACGAAGACCCGGCCGCCCCAAACCGTCGGCTGCGCGTAGGCTCTGGTATCGCCGGGAAAGCCGAACGCCCATTTGAGCTTCAGACGCGGAACATCGTCCGGCGAAAGCTGGGCCATGGCAGCGGGTTGAAACCGGTGTTGAGCGATGTCGACGCCCCAGCCGTTCCAGCGCGGCAACGAAGCGTCCGCTACCGCGGGGCCCCGCACATCGCACGTGGAATCCGGCAGTGCTTGCTGCTGCTCCGGCGCTGTCCCGACGAGATAGCGAACGATGGCCTGAATTTCGCGTTGGCTCAGGTCGCGCCCCTGCTGGCTCATCATGCCGAACATCAAGGCAAAGCTCATGCGCTCAGGCCTGAATTGCCGCAGCGCGTTGGCGTCAGGCGCACGTGCCACGCCACCCTCGTGGCACGATGCGCAGCGGGTGCGGTAGAGCACCTCGCCACGCGAGTTTAGCGCCTCCTCCGCATGAACCGGAAGCACGCCAGTGAGCAATATGCCCACTCCAAGCAGGAGGCGTGCGGAGAGCGTGCATCCAGAGCGGCGCCTGGCCGTACTCGTCATTCTCGCCTCCCTCGCATAACTGAAGCGTGCTTCGGCAACAGAAGATCAGCGCGCGCGGTCGTCAACGCGTACCACGAATAAACAACCAAAGCGAGCTTGAGGGATCCAGGATTACCGGTGGCGGTCATCTCGCGATACGGTCCTGTGACGGGCCGCCTGCGCCGCGGCTTATCCGCTTGCGCGGCGTCTGCCTCGTAGGCGCCTCGGGAAGGACCCGAAACGGCAGTTCTCGGGCGCAAACGGGACGTTGGCAGGAAGGGTGAGGGTCCGCAGAGAGCCAATTTCGGCGGATTCATCGGGACTTTAGGCGGATTGATGTCCGCGCTAGCGCGGCGTGATCTCATTGACGGCAGCAATCTGCAGCCCAGCCTCGTTCAGGGCTTCAGTGATCTGCTTGGCCAGCAGCTTGGCTTCTTCGGTTCCGATTTGGACGTCAGGATGTCCTTTGAAGAACGCGCAAACCGTCGTGGCGATGATGGTATTCACCTGGTGCGGATCATCCATTTTCTGCACGCGAAATTGCGAATGACTTCACCGGATCGGCGGTGCGTCAGCCTGCGGGACCGAGACGATCATCGCAAGCCAAAGAACGAAAGAATGGCCGCGATCACAACGACGAGCCCTATGAGGTAATCAGGCCGTTCTTCGCAATTCTCCTCTTCGACTTGATGACTTGAATTTATTCGAGGGTCGTGGGCGTATCCTTGGCATTACACTGCTGAACGGTCAGCTTCTCGATCTCCACTTCCTTCTCTATGGCCGTTAGTGAGTTGCCGATCTTGTCGACGATCCTGACCAGATCGGTATTGGAGATGCGAAGCCGCCTGCGTACGGACTTGACCTGCACTGCGTTCGCAAGATCGAGCGTTGTGCGGATGGGCCGTGGCGGTCTTGAGGACAGCATGAGTAGATCTCCTGACCGAGGTAAGAGCGACGATGTCTTTTTTGTTCCTATCGTCCGCCGACCGAAGGCCCCCGAACGGAGATGAGTACGGCGAGGCGGCTGGCAGCCGTCGCGGGCACCGCGGAGCCAGCTGCGACAGGTTCAGATGGCCGCCCTCATCCGCGCGGCGTAGCGCCATGGCCCGCTACCGCGCCGCGAACGGTTTCGATTGTGGCGCGTTGCAACGCGGCTCGCCTCTCGGCAATGGCATTGCCCAAGAGGTCGAGCACCAGCCCAAATGCCGCCAGCTCCTCCCCCTCGATAGCGCCGTCATCGTAGCACTCGAGCGTTTCAGCGATGATGGCGTCGGCCTCGCGCTGCAGGGCCAGAAGTTCCTGATTGGATTCCACGGTGCGCGCGCTGGAAACCATGGCCAGGATTCTCTTGCGATGGCTGGTGTTGTCCTCCCTTTCGTCGCGGTTCAAATAGCGACGCAACCAGGCGCCGGCCGAGCCGATTCCGGAGAGAAGCAGGAGCCCGAACCAGAAGTAATCGCCATACCGGTCGAGGAAGGTGCGTTCATTGCCGTCGATGACGGCCGCCGCTCCCCGATGGACCTGCAGCTCGGTGTCCTTCTCGAGGTCCGGCTTGGTGATGTGCGCAGCGCCGGGGGCCAGCCGCGCAATCGTCTGGCGAATGGCAAAGAGCTGCCGGAAAAAGGCGGCGACCGTCGTTTCGGACAAGGTCTTTCTCGCCACGATGAGATGGCTGACGCTGACTGTCTCAACTTTGTCATCCGGCCAGGCTGGATCCGCATTGAAGACGCTGGGCGGAATCTCCTCGGATTCATAGCGGGGATACTTCAGGGCGATCGCTTCCGATGTCTCGATGGCGAGAAACTTCGGCTCGCCGCGTGCCCGCGCCGTTGCGACGACGGCCTCCGCTGTAATTTTGCTGTCGAGCGGCCCGACCGCCATGAATGCATCGAGGGTGCGATCGCGCGCCAGCTCCTGGATCTGTTCAGTGCCAAAGTGCGTCACCGCGACCTTGTCCGCCTGCACTCCGGCGGCGCTCAGGATGACGCGCAGCAACGCGGCGTTCGCCGGGGCCCGCCCGATCACGCCGACACGGCGCCCTGCGAGATCGGCGACCTCCTTGATTTTCGGCGGGCTCCTTCTTTTCGAACTCTTGCCGGCAAGTCCAGACGGCGCCCACAGCACAACGAAGTTCTTGCGCAAGACGGCGACGGTTTGCGCCGCGGCGGGCATTTCCAGGTCGCCGCGGCCGACGGCAAGGTCCGCCTTGCCAGCCCCAAGCAGAGCGAGAGACTCCACCGCCCCTTCGGTTTTGATCGGAGCCAGCCTGATAGTTCGGCTTTCGCTGCCGAAGGCATCGGCCATCGCCTGAATGACTTTGTAGTCGTCGCTGCCCGGCGGTCCAACGGCGATCCGGAGAATGTCCGGCCGCAACGCATAATAGAGTGCACCCGTTGCGGCGCCGAAAACAAGAAATCCAACGGCGAGGACCAACAGTAAGGAATTGCTCCTTCTCCGCTCTCGGCGGGCCGCGTCACTGGTCGTCTGACTTGGACTCTCGGACGAGGACATTGCCGCTGCCGCCGCAGATCAAGGCGCCTCCCGCTTGGCAGGATACCACGTTTTCCCGAGCATAACGTCTTGGCGGCCGTCCTGGTTCACAACCGTCCGAGGCCGCCTGAACGCCTGCCAAGCGCGCCGTCGTGACGGCCGGCACTCGGCAAGGGTCATGCTGATTGCCGGCTGCCTGCACACCTGGTCTTTCGCGCGGTGATCCAGAGAAGCCACATTCCGGAATGAGGGGGTCCCGCTGCCGCCATTGGCGCCCGCCCCGCGATCATGTACGCCGATCCGAAATCTTCTCGGGACGGGACGCCCATGACGACCGCTGCCACGAAAGACGCGGGAGATGGCACCCGCGCGCTGATCTTTGCGCTGCTCGCGCTGGCCTGCGGCCACATGCTCTCGACCCTGCTGCGCACCATTCCGGCCGTCAGCCTTGACCTGATGGCGGCGGATTTCGACATGGAGCCGCAGGCGCTCGCCAGCCTCACCTCGGTCTATCCCTTCGCCTTTGCCGCGGCGCAGATCCCGGTCGGCGCGGCGATGGATCGCTTCGGCGTGCGGCCGGTGGCGCTCAGCCTGCTCGCGGGAACCGTGATCGGTGCCATCGCGTCGGGGTTTGCGACCCGGCCTGCGAGCTTTGCAGTCGGGCAGGTGCTGCTCGGCGTTGCCACCTCGGGCATGCTGATGTGCCCGATGACTCTTGCCGCCAAGCAATTGTCGGCCGGCCGCTTCGGGCTATGGTCGGGCGCGATCCTCTCGATCGGCAATATCGGCATGCTGCTGTCGTCGAGCCCGCTCGCCTTTGTAGTCGACAATTGGGGCTGGCGCGCCGGGTTCTGGATCTCCGCAGCTGGCGGCGTCGCGGTGGCGCTCGCCGTGTTCGCGCTGGTGCCGCACCAGGCGGCCGAGCACAAGGACGATTCCTCGCCGCTATCGCAGATGATCGAGGTGCTCCGGCTCGGACTGTCGCGGCCCTTGCGCGGCCTGATCGCGTTGGCGCTGGTATCGCTCGCGAGCTCGCTGGTGCTGCGCGGCCTGTGGGGCGGACCGTGGCTGATGCAGGTCAAGGACCTGTCGCGGGTCGAGGCCGGCAACCAGCTCGGCGCGTTCACGCTGGCGATGATCGCCGGCCCGCTGTGCATCGGCATGATCGACCGGAGGCTGGGCCGCCGCCGCGCGCTGGTGGCGGCCTCGCATATGGTCGGGGCGCTGCTCCTGGCGCTGATGGCGTTGGGGGCGCCGCATTACCCGGTCTCCGTGCTGTTCGGCCTGCCATCGATGCCGCCACAATACGACCTTGTGCTGTTCGTGCTCATTGGCCTTGCGACCTCCGCGCAGCCGTTGCTGTTCGGCATGTCCCGGCAGCTGGTCGATGCGCAAACCGCGGGCAAGGCGCTCGCGGCCGTGAACCTCGCATTCTTTCTCGGCGCGGCCTTGATGCAGTCGGTCACCGGTGCGGTGGCGGCGCTCGCCGGCCTGCCGGCGGTGCTGCTGTTCATGGCTGCCATGCTGGCATTCGGCGTGCTGATCTTCTTGGCTTACACCTCGCCAAGCCCATAAAGCGCGATGAGATCAGAATGAATCGTCATCGCGCTTTTAGGTTATTTGTTTGAGCATGATCTTTTCGGAAAACCGCTGCACACTTTTCCGGATCATGCTCTAGGATGACGCGCCCCGCCCGCCAAAGGAATCGCTCATGCCCGTCGACACCAAAGCCGCCACCGACCGCCTCATGCGCTTCCTCTCCGTCGAGGGCGTGACGGGACAGGAGGCGGCGATCGGGCGAGAGCTCACGGCCGCGCTGAAGGAATGCGGCGTGCCGGCCAAGGCGATCCGGCTCGACGATGCCAACACCCGCATTCCCGTGCCGACCGAGACCGGCAACCTCATCGTCGACCTGCCCGGCCGCGGCGCGCTGCACAACCAGCCGCGCATCATGTTCATGACCCACATGGACACCGTGCCGCTCTGCGCCGGCGCGAAGCCGAAGAAATCAGGCCGCAAGATCGTCAACGCGGCCAAGACCGCGCTCGGCGGCGACAATCGCTGCGGCTGCGGCGTGCTGGTGACGCTGGCCGCAGAGCTTGCGAAGCAGAAGCTCGATCATCCGCCGATCACGCTCTTGTTCTGCGTGCGCGAGGAGAGCGGGCTCTATGGCGCGCGCCACGTCAAGCTCGACGAGCTCGGCGCGCCGGTGATGGCCTTCAACTATGACGGCGGCTCGGCCTCCAACGTCGTCATCGGCGCGGTCGGCGCCGACCGCTGGACCGTCGAGATCTTCGGCCGCGCCTCCCACGCCGGCGTGGCGCCGGAGCGCGGCATCTCCTCGACCATGATCATGGCGCTGGCGCTCGCCGAGGTGAAGGCGGGCGGCTGGTTCGGCAAGGTGGTGAAGGGCAAGCAGCAAGGCACCAGCAATGTCGGTCCCGTCACCGGCGGCGAGGGCCGCCCGGCGGGCGATGCCACCAATGTCGTCACCGACTACGTGCATGTGCGCGGCGAATGCCGCAGCCATGACGGAAAGTTCTTCAAGGAGATCACCAAGGCCTACAAGGCCGCGTTCGAGAAGGCCGCCAAGAAAGTCACCAACGCGCAAGGCAAATCCGGCAAGGTCAAGTTCAAGGCGCAGACCGACTATTATCCGTTCCGCATGAAGGAGAGCCTGCCCGTGGTCAAACGCGCGATCGCGGCGGTCTCTGCCGTGGGCGGAACTCCGAACGTGCGCGCCGCCAATGGCGGCTTGGATGCCAACTGGATGGTCCGCCACGGCATTCCGACCGTGACCTTCGGCGCCGGACAGAACGAGGCGCACACGATCGACGAATGGATCAATCTCGACGAATACGACCGCGCCTGCGCGCTGGCGCTGCAGCTCGCGACGATGCGGTGAGCCGCCCTGCACGGTGCGCGCTTGCCCGCCGGTGCGCACCGTCCTAGCCTGCAAAGAAAACGCAGGAAGGAACCATGGCGCGTATCACAACGACCGAGACCGGACTCTACCGGATCCCCCTCCCCATCACGCTCTCCGACTCCACCCATGGCGAGATCGCCGCGTTCGAGCTGATCACCTGCCGCATCCGTGATGCCGACGGCGCCGAGGGTGTCGGCTACACCTACACTGTCGGGCGCAACGGCGGCGCCGCGGCCGACATCCTCACGCGCGAGATCCCCGCGCTGATCGAGGGACGCGAGGCCGACGACACCGAAGCGATCTGGCATCACCTCTGGTGGGCGCTGCATTATGGCGGCCGCGGCGGGCCGGTGGTGCTGGCGCTGTCCGCGCTCGATATCGCGCTGTGGGACCTGAAGGCGCGGCGCGCCAAGCTGCCGCTGTTCCGCCTGCTCGGCGGTTTCGACGCGGCCGTGCCGTGTTATGCCGGCGGCATCGACCTCGATCTTTCCGTCGATGCGCTGCTCAAGCAGACCGACGGCAATCTCGCCAAGGGATTTCGCGCCATCAAGATGAAGGTCGGCCGGCCCGACCTGAAATCCGACGTCGCCCGTGTCTCCGCGATGCGGCAGCATCTCGGCGACGGTTTTCCGCTGATGGCGGACGCCAACATGAAATGGACGGTCGAGGAGGCGATCCGCGCCGCGCGTGCTTTCGTTCCCTACGACCTCACTTGGCTCGAGGAGCCGATCATCCCCGATGACGTCGCAGGCCACGCACGGATCATGCAGGCCGGTGGCGTGCCGATCGCGGCCGGCGAGAATTTGCGCTCGCTGTGGGAGTTCAAGAACTACATCGCCAGTGGCGCGGTGTCCTATCCCGAACCCGACGTCACCAATTGCGGCGGCGTGAGTGCGTTCATGAAGATCGCGCGGCTGGCCGAGGCCTTCAACCTGCCGGTCACCAGCCACGGTGCGCACGACATCACCGTGCATCTGCTCGCGGCCTGTCCGAACCGCTCCTATCTGGAGGCGCATGGTTTCGGGCTGGACAAATATATCGAGCATCCGCTGGTGCTGAAGGACGGCATGGCGCTGGCGCCGGACCGGCCCGGCCACGGCATCGGTTTTGACTGGAAGGGGCTGGCGAAGCTGGCGGGGTAGCGGGCGGTGCGCTTAACCTCTCCCGCTTGCGGGAGAGGTCGTATCGCATCGAAAGATGCGATACGGGTGAGGGTTCTTTCCTCTTGGGGAATCCCATTGCGGAGCCAACCCTCTCCCCACCCCTCCCGCGCAAGCGGGGGAGGGAGCACACCTTGCCCGAAGTTCGCACCGAGCTGACGGCGAGCGACGTTGCTGCACGCGAGGCATTCCAACGTGCTGGATGCAGTGCACGGATATTGCCGCTATGGGTGCCGCCGCCAATACCTTGCGAGAGTCACCCATCTTGACACCCGAGCTGCACCAGAAACTGACCGCGTGGCGCCAGCACCTGCATGCGCATCCCGAATTGTCCCTCCAGGAGAACGCCACCGCCGCTTTCGTGCAGGATAGGCTCACCGAGCTCGGCATCCCCTTCGTCTCAGACATCGGCGGGCACGGCATCGTCGCGACCTTGATGCGCGGGCATGCGCAGAGGCGCGTCGGCCTGCGCGCCGACATGGATGCGTTGCCGATCACCGAGGACACCGGCCTGCCCTACGCCTCAAAAACGCCCGGCGTGATGCATGCCTGCGGCCATGACGGGCACACCGCCTCGCTGCTCGGCGCGGCGGCGCTGCTCGCCGCCGACACCGATTGGAGCGGCACGGTCGATTTCATCTTCCAGCCGGCCGAGGAAGGTTTTGGCGGCTCGCGCGCGATGGTCGCGGCCGGGCTGTTCGACCGCTTTCCGATGGAGCGGGTGTTCGGCTTTCACAACTGGCCGGGCCTTGCCGCCGGCACCATCGCGGTCCATGACGGCGTCGTCATGGCCTCCGGCGGACGCATCACCATCACCATCGAGGGCCATGCCGGGCATGCCGGCATGCCGCATCTGACGCGCGATCCGGTGATGGCGGCCGGCCATCTGATCGTGGCACTGCAATCGATCGTGGCGCGCGGCGTCGATCCGCTCGACACCGCCGTGCTCTCGCTGTGCACGATCGAAGGCGGCACCGCGCCGAACCAGATCGCCGGACGCGTCGTGATCCGCGGCACGCTGCGATACCACCGCGATGCGGTCAAGGACACCATCCTCGACGGGATCGAGCGCACGTGCGCTGGCATCGCGACCAGCTTTGGCGTCAAGGTCACGCCCGAGATCGTCATGGGTGTGGGCGTGGTGATCAACACGCCGGCGGAAGCGGGCCTCGCCCGCATCGCTGCGGAGAAGGTGCAGGCTCCCGTGCGGCGCGACCTCGCGCCCAGCATGGCCGGCGAGGATTTTGCGTTCTACCTCCAGCAGCGGCCGGGCGCCTTCGTCTGGATCGGCAATGGGGACTTGCGCGACGGCGCGGAGCTACACGGCCCGCGCTATGATTTCAACGACGCGATCCTCCCGGTCGCGTCGAGCTGGATGGCCGAGGTCGCCAAGACGGCGTTGGCGTCGAACTAGGCCTGCTCAGGAAATCTCGCGCGGCAGCTTCCAGTCCGGCAGCGGCTCGCAAACCTCGTCAACCCGCTCGACGTGATAACCGGCGGGCAAAAGATGGCCGCCCTCCTCGTCCGCGACGGGAACGTCGGTCACCAGTCCCTCGATCAAGGCGGCTTCCCACACCTCTTTCTCGGTGGGAAAGGGACTGCCGATCTGCTTGTTGCCTTCGAACAGCGCGTACATCGGTTCCGGTCCTGCGTTGGCTAGAGCATTATCGAAAACGCTCTAAGTTCACGAGCAACGTATCGGCCGCACGGACGTTCCCTTCCGGCAAATGGCAACGGATGGCACGCAAAAGATGGCGCGCGTTCTGATCGGCACCTCCGGCTGGCACTACGCCTCCTGGCGAGGCCCGTTCTTTCCCAAGGGCGTGACGCTGAAAGAGCAGCTTCGCTACTACGCCGGACAATTCGACACCACCGAGCTGAACGGCGTGTTCTACCGCACGCCGACGCCGGAGGCGGTGAAAGGGTGGCGGGAGCAGACCGGGCGTGATTTCGTCTTCGCCTGGAAGGCGTCGAAATTCATCACGCACTGGAAGCGCCTGTCGGGCCGCTCCGTCAACAGCCTCGAGCTGCTGGAGGATCGCATCTCACGGCTGGGCGGCAAGGCCGGCCCGATCCTGTTCCAGCTCCCGCCGCAATTCGAGGCGGACGCCGACCGCCTCGCCGCCTTCTTCAAGCTGTTGTCGCGGAGGCGACGCTACAGCTTCGAATTCCGTCATCCGAGCTGGTATCAACCGCGCATTCTGCGAATGCTGGCCGACGAGAACATCTCGCTGTGCCTGTCCGACCATCACGATGCGCCGGCACCATGGAAGCGCACGGCGGATTTCGTCTATGTGCGCGGACACGGCCCGAGCGGGCGCTATCACGGGCACTATACCAAAGCCACGCTCGCGCAATGGGCGCGACGGATCAAGTCGTGGAAGCGGCAGGGCTGTGACGTCTATGTCTATTTCGACAACGACCAGAAGAGCGCGGCACCGGCCGATGCACGGGCGTTGAAGCAGTTGCTGTAGCAGGCGGACGCCGGCTCGCCCCGCATAGCTCGACCTCTTGATTCCCGCCGTGGACGAAGGGAACGGGCACCCGCTTCCCCGCGCGTTCCGCGCCTCGCGGCGCGCCCGTGCGCTTGACGCAAGGCGTCTTGAGAGGTCTAATAGTCACTGACAACAATTGTTCGCATTCCGAACATTTTGCTCGGACCAGAGCGGGCTCACAACACCGCGTCCGTCACCAGAGGAAACGCCAACGATGCAAGCCATCCTCAACGGCGAGAGCACGCTCATCATCACGATGATCGTCGCCTATATCGCCTTCACGTCCTGGCTCACGCTGAAACTGCGCAGCCGAACCAGCGAGCAGTTCATGACCGGCGCGCGCGCAATGCCGGCCGTCGTCGTCGGCGTGCTGATGATGTCCGAATTCGTTGGGGCCAAGTCGACCGTCGGCACGGCGCAGGAGGCCTTCCAGTCGGGCATCGCGGCAGGCTGGGCCGTGCTCGGCGCCTCGATCGGCTTCTTGCTGTTCGGGCTGTTGATGGTGAAGAAGCTCTACAATTCCGGCGAGTACACCATCTCGGCCGCGATCGCGCAGAAATACGGCAAGTCGACCATGCTCACGGTATCGGTGATCATGATCTACGCCCTGCTGCTGGTGAATGTCGGCAATTACGTCAGCGGGGCAGCCGCAATCGCCACGGCGCTGCATGTCAGCCTGCCGATCGCGATGTGCGTCATTGCTGTCGTCAGCACCTTCTACTACGTGTTCGGCGGGCTGAAGGGCGTCGCCTGGGTGACGATCCTGCACAGCGCCTTCAAGGTCGTCGGCATCCTCATCATCTTTGCGGTGGCGATGTCGCTGACCGGCGGGATTGCGCCGATGCAGGCCAAGCTGCCGGCGCACTATTTCAGCTGGGACGGCAAGATCGGCTTTGCGACCATCTTCGCCTGGACCTTCGGCACGGTCGGCGCGATCTTTTCGACGCAGTTCATTGTCCAGGCGATCTCCTCGACGCCGAGCGCCGACGACGCCCGCAAGGCGACCTTCTATGCCGCCGCGTTCTGCCTGCCGCTCGGCATCCTCCTCGCACTGATCGGTGTCGCCGCGAAATTCCTCTACCCTGACATGAACAGTCTCTACGCCCTGCCGGTGTTCCTCGAGAAGATGCCGCCGCTGGCCTCGGCCTTCGTGACCACCTCGCTCGTCGCCTCGATCTTCGTCAGCGTCTGCACGGTGGCGCTCGCGATCGCCTCGCTCGTGGTGCGCGACTTCTACGTTCCATACTGGAAGCCGACGCCGGAGCGCGAGCTGAAGATGACCCGCGTGTTCTCGGTGCTGATCGGCATCGTGCCGCTGGTCTTCGTCTTCTTCGTTCCGGAGATCCTCAAGCTGTCGTTCTTCACGCGCGCACTGCGCCTGTCGATCACGATGGTGGCGATGATGGGCTTCTATCTGCCGCTGTTTGCCAGCAACCGCGGCGCCACGGCCGGGCTGATCGGCGCGGCGGTGTCGACCACGGTCTGGTACCTGCTGGGCAACCCGTTCGGCATCGACAACATGTACGTCGCCGCCGTGACGCCGTTGATCGTGATGGCGATCGAGCGCCTGGTGCTGAGCCGCTCGCCCACCGCCCCGGCGACGCCCCAGGCGGCGCAACCAAACGCCCTGATGGAAAGGACCTCGACATGATCGCCGACATGGAGATCGTTGCCGATGGCATCGTCCGCCCGGCGGCCGGTGATCCCGAGCGGTTCGACGCCTTCATTCCCTCGCCTTGCGTGCAGAACCACGCCGCCAATCTCATGCCGCTCGCGGGCGGCGATCTGGCTTGCGTCTGGTTCGGCGGCACGCAGGAGGGTATGTCGGATATCTCCATCTACTTTTCACGCCTACCCCGTGGCGCGACGCAGTGGTCGCCGGCTGAAAAGCTCTCCGATGACAAGGGACGTTCGGAGCAGAACCCGGTGCTGTTTCCCGCTCCCGACGGCACGCTGTGGCTGATGTGGACGGCTCAGCTCGCCGGAAACCAGGACACCGCGCTGATCCGCCGCCGTCTCTCGCGTGACAATGGCAAGAGCTGGGGCCCGATCGAGACGCTGTTCCCGGAGCAGCGCGGCCGCGGCACCTTCATCCGCCAGCCGGTCGTCGTGCTCGACAATGGCGACTGGCTGCTGCCCGTGTTCTATTGCCACAGCACGCCGGGCCGGAAATGGAACGGCGACGAGGACACCAGCGCGGTGAAGATCTCGTCGGATGCCGGCGCGACCTGGCGAGACGTCGACGTCCCCGGCAGCCGCGGCTGCGTGCATATGTGCATCGCGCGCCTCGACGACGGCTCGTTGCTCGCGCTGTATCGCAGCCGCTGGGCCGACAACATCTATCAGAGCAGATCCGCGGATCACGGCCGCACCTGGTCGGCGCCGGTTGCGACCGCGCTTCCCAACAACAACTCATCTATCCAGTTTACGCGGCTCGTGAACGGCCATCTCGCACTCGTGTTCGACGAACTCGAGCGCCAATGACGCAACCGGGCGTCGGCTCTCGCTCTATGACGAAATCGAAGATGATCTGCCACCGGTTCTCGCCGCCGACGGCAGCACGGCGAACGGACGCACCGCATTCTGGGGCGCGCCGCGGGCACCGATGACGCTGGCGGTCTCGGCCGACGGTGGACGGAGCTGGACCAGGCGCAACGTCGAGACCGGCGACGGCTATTGCATGACCAACAATTCGCGCGAGCAAAGCAATCGCGAGCTATCCTATCCTTCCGTCAAAGAGACCGCCGACGGCGCGCTCCACATGGCGTTCACCTTCCACCGCCGCGCGATCAAATATGTGCGCGTGAGGGAGCCATGGGTGATGCGCGGCGCCCGGGACTGAGATCGTGGACAAGCGGCCTCACGCCCTCGTCACCGGCGCCAGTTCGGGGATTGGCGCTGCGATCGTCGAGCGGCTGCTGCGCGACGGCTGGCGCGTCACCGGGATCAGCCGGCGGGCCGCGCCATTCGACCATCCGGCTTTCGAGCATGTGTCGCTCGACCTTGCCGACGTCGAGGCCATCGCGGACGCCGTCGCGGGCATCGCGCCGACCGCGCTGGTTCATGCCGCCGGCATGCTGAGGGTCGGCCAGCTCGGAACGCTCAGCCATGAGGACGGCGCGGCGATGTGGCGGCTGCATGTCGAGGTTGCCGAGCGCCTCGCCAACGCGCTGGCACCGCGCCTGCCGAAAGGAGGGCGCATCGTCTTCATCGGCAGCCGCACCGCATCGGGTGCATCTGGCCGCGGGCAATATGCCGCGACGAAGGCGGCGCTGGTGGCGCTCACGCGGTCCTGGGCAATCGAGCTCGCACCTCGCGGTATCACCGTCAATGTCGTTGCGCCGGCTGCGACCGAGACGCCGATGTTGAAGGATCCCTCGCGCGCTGATGTTGCGCCAAAACTGCCGCCAATCGGCCGTTACATCCGCCCCGAGGAAGTTGCCGGCGCAGTCGCCTTCCTGCTCTCGGCGGAAGCCGCCGCCATCACCGGACAGCAGCTGGTCATCTGCGGCGGCAGCTCGCTTTGAATGCTCCGCCATCCCGGAGCTTGCAGCATGATAGCTAGATGATGCCGCCCTGCCGGAGCGCCGCGATCGCGGCCTCGTCGTAGCCGAGCTCAGCCAGGACGAGAGCGGTGTGCTCGCCAAGGGTCGGCGGGCGCGTTGCGATGTCGCCCGGCGTCTCCGACAGCCGCACCGCGGCGCGGGCGACCGGCGCCGGTTTCGGCAGGCCGGGATAATCGACGTCCTGCATGAAGCCGGCGGCACGGATGTGCGGATGGTCCAGCGCCTGTTGCGGGCTGAGGACAGGTCCGGTCGGAATCATCGCTCGTCCCAGCATGTCGACGGCCTCCTGCGTGGTGCGCTCGGCGCACCAGCGCGCCATCCGCTCGCTGATGATGGGGCCGTTGTTGCCGCGGCTGATGTCGTCGGCAAAGCGCGGATCGTTCAGCCACTGCTCTTCCTCGCCCATCAGCCTCGCCCAACGCTTGAACAGCGGATGACCGGTGACCTGGCACAGCACCCAGCCGTCTTGGGTGCGGTAGATGTCGGCTGGAGCCGCGGTCTGGCCGAGATTGCCTGTCGGCACGCGGTTGACTGATATGACCGCCTGCTCGATCAGCGTGGCATTGGTGAAGGACAAGGCGGTTGCGAGCAGCGCGCCCTCGACGATCTGCCCGCGCCCGGATTTGCCGCGCTCGATCAGCGCGGCGAGCGTTCCGAACGCGCAGTGCAGCGCCGTGCCGAAATCGACCCAGTTCACCGCGGCCCGATACGGCGGATCGCCCGCGCCCGTCATGTACACCGAGCCCGACATGACCTGCCCGACGCCGTCGAAGCCGACGCGGTCGGACCAGGGCCCCGGCCCGCCAAACGCGGTGGCCGTGGTCAGGATGATGTCGGGCTTGACCGCCTTCAAAGATTCGTAATCGAGCTTCATCGCGCGCAGGGTCTGCGGCGGCAGATTGGCGACGACCACGTCGGCGGTGGCAACCAGGCGGCGCATCACCTCCTGCCCCTCCACCTTCATCGGATCGAGCGTGATGCACTTCTTGTTGCGATTGACCTGGAGGAACAGCGCGCCTTCGCCATCCTCGCCCACCGGCGCCACGAAGCGATCCTCGCTGCCGTCGCGCTTTTCGACGCGAATGACCTCGGCGCTGAATTCGGCCAACAATGTCGCGCAATAGGGACCTGCGATATAGCGCCCGAAATCGAGAACACGGACGCCTTCGAGAACTCCTCCCATCGATCCCTTCCCCAATGTTTTCGTCAGATTACAGGGACTGCCCACCACAGCAAGGCGGCAATGGACATGATGCCCAGCTCGTAAGATGTGAACGGCGACCAGTTTCGGCGGACGGAAATTCTGCTCTAGTATTGCCGCTAGATCCCCCAGCCGGAAGCAAATATCCATGCCGCAGCCATTCGATCGATCAGCCGAAGATCTCGGGAATGCGATCCATTTCGAGCACGTCAACGTCCAGGTCCCGGATCAGCGCCTGGCGACCCTGTTCTACGTCACGGGCCTCGGGCTGACCCGCGATCCCTATCTGATGGTGTCCGACACCAACATGTGGATCAATGCCGGGCGAAGCCAGTTTCATTTGCCGAGCGGCAGGCCGCAGGTGCTGCGCGGCCATATCGGGCTGGTCATCGCGAGCCGCGAGGCGCTGCTGGCGCGGCTGGCATCGGTCGCGAAGAAACTCGAGGGCACGGCCTTCGCATTCGCCGAGCGCAACGACCATGTCGAGGCGACCTGCCCGTGGGGCAACCGCCTGCGCTGCTACGAGCCGGACGCTGCGCGCTTCGGGCGCATCGCGCTCGGCATTCCCTATGTCGAATTCGACGTGCCCTTGGGCTCCGCGGCCGGCATCTGCGCGTTCTATCCCGAAGTCATGGGCATGCCCGCCGACTTGCGGAACGGCGACGGCAAGGTTGCCGCAGTGAAGACGGGCCGCGACCAGCATTTATTGTTCCGCGAGACCGATCGGCCGCAGGGCGACTATGACGGCCATCATGTGCAGATGTACATCACCGATTTCTCCGGCCCGTACCGCAAGCTGCTGGCGCGCGGCCTGATCTCCCGCGAGGACAATCAATACCAGTACCGGTTCTGCGACATCGTCGACCTCGACAGCGGCAAGCACCTCTTCACTGTCGAGCACGAGGTGCGCAGCGCCACCCATCCGATGTTCATGCGCCCGATGGTCAATCGCAATCCGGCGCTGACCAACCGGAATTATGCGTACGGGCACGACGAGGCGGCCTGGGCAATGGGGCCGGATCAGTATGAGGGATAGGGATAGGGAGCGCTGGCTGAACGTTTGAGCATGATCCCCGCGCAAACGCGTTCGGCGTTTGTCGCGAGGAAAACCGCTGCACACTTTGCGCTAACGCGGCCCTTCGGGTCCGGATCATGCTCTAGCGTCAGTCGGCAGGATCAAATCCGACAGCATCCAATGAGGGCCGGCCGATCAATTCAGCTGGCACTCACGATTGGAAATTTCCGACGCGCCGCCTGGCGTTATAGGCCACCCCGCCCTTCCCAATAGGTGGGCATCCCATAATAGCGGTGAGTTCGCGTTTCCCAGTCTCGATCCTGCCAGGAGTCATCGCTGAACTCAGGCGCATCCTTCAGCTGTTGCTCGGTGATGTTGGTTCGAAAACCTTCAAGCGACGTATCATATGTCAGAGCGCCCCAGGGAATGGGGTAGTGGCTATGACCCAAGCCAACAAATCCGCCGAAGCTCATGACCGCATAAGCCACGCGGCCTGACACCTTGTCGATGATGAGGTGATCAATCTCACCGATATTCTTTCCATCTGCACCGTACACCTCGGTTCCCTGAACATCTTCGCTCGAGATGCATTGATGATTCGGATGTGCTGTTGCGCGGGCCATGACCTTGTCTCCTTCACAAGTGGTTTTGTCGGCCTAACGCGGCCGCTCCGAGGGCGTTCCTGTCTTGGGAGAACATGTCGCAGCGCCGATCACCAACTTGTCGTCGCTGACACCGACTGTAACAACCCAGCCCTGGTCGCTCCGAGGAGGCACGCACACATGGCGACAAGAGCCGGGGCGACAGGCCGACAAAGAAGCTACGAAAGGACGCCCAACGAGGACGATGCAGGCACGCTCCACGTCGCGGGCTTCGTCGGTCTGCCACGACACTTTCGAGCGACAGCGCGCATCGCGCTGAGACCCGGACGGGCGGTCGCGCTCCGATGCGACTTCACTACGTGACGAGGCCGCGCCAGACCCAGCAGCTCCCCAGCCAGGCTGATTTCGGGAGTGGTCTCAGGCTGAGCGGGAGATCTGGCTGCGGCGGGAGGGATCGAACCCTGCAATAATCCATTGCCAAACAAGGATTTTTCTATTCCGGCCCGCCCGTTTGATTCCATCTTTTGATTCAAAAGCAAAGTCCTCACCGGAATGACCGACGACGAGGTGGCCTACATCGAGGCCAAGGGCTGGAAAGCGAGCGTCGTTCCCGAGCTGAGCATCATCCACCACTTCGCGAACTTCTGTGGATGAAACGCCGGAGCTTTGAGGTCCGCCGTATCGCTGGGAGCGTTGGTGCCCAGCGATGGAATCATACGCAACCACCGACACGACGGACCGCTGTTTGTGGCAGCGTGCAGCGCTTGGGGCGAATAGAAACAGAAGTCGTACAGCAATCTGGCCCTGGGACATCCGACCACAAAAGCGTCGCACGAGACCGTTTTGTTTTCGGCGAGCGCCCATAACTTATTGGAGAAGAAGACTCTTTCCTTCGTGGCCGCACCCGCGCTCGAGCTTGGGACCCGCTGATTAAGAGACAGCCCCGGGTTGAGAACAATCAATGACTTACTGGTCGCATCACTGGGTTTATCCGGCCGAAATGGGCGTTCGTCGCATGATCATCGTCATTGCGCTGCCTGATATCTGAACACGCGCTACTCTGACTTTACGGGTCAACCGCGATTACAAGAGGATCGACCGATAGGTTCAAATCGGGGACACGCAACACCCGATTCTTGCGATTGGTCGAGAGAGCTATTCCTCGATTGGCGGCGTAGCGTTCGCCCGCAACACGCGGCTGCTCGCCATGATCGCGGACGAAGTGACGGCGGCCCGGGCTACGGCCGAGAAGACCGATCAACCCGCACGCCGCTTCAAGGACTTTCAGTGGAGCTTCAAATGAACGCCTTCTGGGCGCCCGAAAACTTCGAGCCTTCATCGTCTTCTTCGCTCCTCCCGGCCGGGGAAATCGCGAAAAACTCTAACCAAAAATGGTCCAGTTCGCCGGCGGCCTCAGATCACGTCGGTGAGCTATTTAAGGCTCTTGATAACGAGCGTGCCAGGACTTTGCGGTTTTCTGGAGTGTTCATCATCGTCGCGTGATTGCCTGGAATCGGTGTGGTATCAATGGCTGCTGCACTCAAAACCCTGTCCCAGCCTCGCATCGGCGAGCTCATCTCTGGAGCTATTGAGCTCTTGTCTAGTCGTGCGCAACAACTTAGGGAAGAATCCGTCGCGTAAAACTGATGTACCTCAATTGGCAGCGACGGAGCCCGATATAGCTGCAGCGCCCTTTGAAACTGCTCAATTCTCTCGTACATCAAAGCATCATTGTGATCCGGAGGTATAGCTCCTATTTGATGAGCCTTCTCAAGCAGTTGAGCGATTGAACTGTGCCGTGCAAAGCGCTTTAATAGTTTAAAGTGCTCGTCCTCAAGGGGTTCAAGAGTTTCCAGCACCACTTCGCATACCATCTGGGTGGGCGTCATGCCGGCTGGCTTTGCGGGTAGGGTAACATCAATGAACGCCATAAATGAGACAGTTTCATTGAGGCTCAGTAACTGCTCGGCTATGGCGTAAGCCAATATTCCGCCTGATGAGTATCCAGCAAATCGATATGGACCCCGGGACCGTATCTCCCTGATCGCCGGAATGACTTGCGAGGCTATCGCTTCAAGAGTTGGTGAACAAACTTCACTGAAAGAAGGCCACGGTAGACCATAGATTGGACAGTCCGCGTCCATTTCCTCCACCAAGTTGAGGATATAGGAACAATCTCCTAAGCCTGTGGGAACAAAGAACAGCGGCGGCTGCGATCCGGTTGCGCGAACACAAATCACTCCCGGACTACTGGGCTGTGGCTCCAAATGAACCTTCAATGCAAGTTCCTTCAGAACAGGAGCTTGGAAGAGATCGGCGGCGGTAAACTTGAACCCGGCATCGAGCGCTCGACTGAGAAGCCGCACCGCTAGCAGTGAGTGCCCGCCCAGTTCGAAGAAGTCGTCGTGGCGTCCGACCCGCTCCACACCGAGCAGCTCGGCCCAGATCTGTGCCAGCGTGATCTCGATCTCGCCTTGCGGCGGCTCATAGGCGCGATGCGCATACGCCTCATCGTCCGGCGCAGCCAGCGCCTTGCGGTCCAGCTTGCCATTCACCGTCAGCGGCAGCGCCGCCAGCCGCACCAACGCCGATGGCACCATGTACTCCGGCAGGTGTGCGCTTATGTGGGCGCGCAAGGCGCCGGCAAGCTCGCTTCCCTCCAGCCCGTCCGAAGCTGCTTCCGGCGACACCACATAGGCGACAAGACGCTGCTCGCCGCCGGGGCCCTCGTGCGCCACCACCACCGCCTCGCGCACGAACGGGTGCTCGCAAAGCCGCGCCGCGATCTCGCCCGGCTCGATCCGGAAGCCGCGGATCTTCACCTGGTCGTCGTTGCGGCCCAAAAACTCCAGATTGCCGTCCGGCAGATAGCGCGCCAGATCGCCGGTGCGGTACAGCCGGTCGCCGTCCACAAAGGGACTGGCGATGAACCGCTCCGCGGTCAGCTCGGGCCGGTTCAGGTAGCCGCGCGCCACCCCCGCCCCGCCGATGCAGAGCTCCCCGACCGCACCGAACGGCACCAGCCCGCCATGATCATCCAGCAGATACACACGCGTGTTCGCAATCGGGCGGCCAATCGGGACAATGGCCCCATCAAACCCATCGGGGCAACTCCAGGTCGCCGCACAAACTGTTGCTTCGGTAGGTCCATAAGCATTGATAATGGATGCTGGAGCCAGACTCCGGATGAGTTCTGCCTTCGGCAGCTCTCCAGCAAGAATGAGAACTTGCGATCCCAAGCCTTCCAGCTTCTGGCTTCCCTGAAGCAAGGCTGGAGGCAGCGTCGCGTGCGTGATGGCTTCGCTTCGCAGATAATCCGATAGCTTGTTACTCGCTTGACGGAGCTGATCCGCAGGCAAATGCAATGCGGCTCCCGAACCAAACGCCATAACAAGCTCCGAGGCGCTTGCATCAAAACCGAAGGAGGCGAACTGCACCACGCGGCTGTTGCAACAAACGCCAAAAAGCCCGATCTGAGCCAAGCTGAGATTGACCAAGCCGCGATGCTCGACCATGACCCCCTTGGGGGTGCCTGTGGATCCGGAGGTGTAGATCACATAGGCGAGATGGCGTGAGGTCAGGCCGAGCGCACGCGGGTCCGGATCCGACGCCGGCAGATTTGCCCATTCCGGCGTCGCCGCCAGATCCACCACCGCCAGATCGCGTAGCGCATCGTCGCCCAGCGCCGATCGCCCCGCTGCATCGGCCAGCAGCACTCGCGGCGCCGCATCGTCGAGAACCTGCCGCAGCCGCGCCGGCGGATAGGCCGGGTCCAGCGGCAGGTACGCCCCGCCCGCCTTGAGGATCGCCAAAAGCCCGACCACCATCGCCAGCGCTGCGCGCAACGCAGATCGCCACCGGCTGATCCGGCTTCACCCCGAGCCCGATCAGATGATGCGCCAGCTGGTTGGCATGCGCATTGAGCTCGCCATAGCTGACGCGCTGGTCCTGATAGACCACCGCCACCGCCTCCGGCGCTTTTTGCACCTGCGCCTCGAACAGCTCATGGATGCACTGCTGCTCAGGATACGTCACCGCCGTCCGGTTCAGTTCCTCCAGCAGATACGCGCGCTCGTCGGCTGGCAGCAGCTCGATCCGGCCGACCGCTTGCTGCGCATCGGCAACCATCGCCCGCAGCAGCGCCAGCAGATAACCACGCTGCCGCTCGATGGTCGCGCGATCGAACAGCGCCGTGGCATAACCCAGCGTGCCAGCGATCACCTCACCCTGCTCGCCAAGGCTCAGCTCTAGATCGAACTTGACCTGATCGAAGCCGTCTGCCGCCGCCTCCACCATCAGCCCAGGAAGGTCGAACGTCCCAGCGGCGTTGTTCTGCCAGGCCAGCATCACCTGGAACAACGGCGTGTGATCAAGAGCCCGGGGCGGCTGCACGATCTCCACCACCTGCTCGAACGGCAGGTCCTGGTGCTCCTGCGCTCCCAAGACCGTGCGCCGCGTCCGCTCCAACAGCTCCGACACGCTCGGCTCGCCCGACAGGTCCAGCCGCAGCACCAGGGTGTTGACGAAGAAGCCGATCAGCTCTTCGATCTCGCGGCGACCGCGATTAGCGCTCGGCACGCCAATCGCAAGATCGTCCTGTCCCGACAGACACGACAGCACCGCAGCCCACCCCGCCAGCACCGTCATGAACAACGTCGTGCCTTGCTGCAGGCCCAGCCGCTTCAGCTCCCGCGTCAGCTCCGCATCAATAACGATCGGGACCGTCGCCCCGGCAAACGACTGCTGCGCCGGCCGCGGCCGGTCCGTCGGCAGCGCCAGACGGGCTGGCGCGCCAGACAGGGTCGCTGCGCCAATACTGCGCCTGGCGCTGCAGCCGCGCGCCCGACAGCCACTGCCGTTGCCAGGCGGCATAGTCCGGATACTGGATTCGCAAGCGGCGGCAGCGGATCGCCTTCTCCGGCCACGAACGCCCGGTACAGCTGACTGAGTTCATGCGCCAACACGCCCAGCGACCAACCATCCGAGACAATGTGATGCTGGGTCAGCAGCAAGACGTGCTCCTCATCCGAGATCCGGATCAGCCGGCCACGGATCAGCGGGCCACGCGCCAGATCGAACGGCGTGCACGCCTCTTCTCTGCACAGACCCAATAGCGCCTCGTCCGCATCCGGCCTGTCCCGCAGATCGTGCTCCACAACCGGCAGCCCCGCATCCTCCGGCAGCACCTCCACCCAGGGCTTGCCCTCCGGCGCGACAAACACGCTGCGCAGCGCCTCATGGCGCGCCAACACACGGTCCAGGCTACGCTGCCAGGCGCTGCGGTCGAGCCCACCCTTGAGCCGCCACCCGAGCGGAATGTGATAGTTCGTGCTGCCTCTGATCCAGCTGCGCCAAAAACCACAGCCGCTGCTGCGCAAACGACAGCACAAGCGGCGCGTCACGCGACACCGGCGCAATGGCTGGCAGGTCTTGCGCGCCGGAGCGGCTCAACTGCATCCATGATACTCGCGGCCAGATCGGCCAGCACCGGTTTGGCAAACAGCGTGGTCAGCGGCAGTGTGAAGCCGATGGCCTGCCAGACACCGGCTCAACAGCTGCACCGCCACCAGCGAGTGCCCGCCGAGCGCAAAGAAGTGGTCGTGGCGTCCGACCCGCTCAACACCGAGAAGCTCGGCCCAGATCTGTCGCCAGCGTGGTCTCGATCTCGCCTTGCGGCGGCTCATAGGCACGATGCGCATACGCCTCATCGTCCGGCGCCGGCAGCGCCTTGCGGTCCAGCTTGCCGTTCACCGTCAGCGGCAGCGCCGCCAGTCGCACGAACGCCGATGGCACCATGTACTCCGGCAGGTGCGCACTTGATGTGTGCGCGCAAGGTGCCGGCAAGGTCGCCGCCATCCTGTCCGTTCGAAGCTGCCTCGGGCGCACACACCACATAGCCGACAAGGCGCTTGTCGCCGCAGCCATCCTCGCGCGCCACCACCACCGCATCACGCACCGCCGGATGCTCGCAGGAGCCGCGCCGCGATCTCGCCCGGCTCGATCCGGAAGCCGCGGATCTTCACCTGCTCGTCGTTGCGGCCCAAAAACTCCAGATTGCCGTCCGGCAGGTAGCGCGCCAGGTCGCCGGTCCGGTACAGCCGGTCGCCGTCCACAAAGGGACTGGCGATGAACCGCTCCGCTGTCAGCTCAGGGCCGGTTCAGATAGCCGCGCGCCACCCCGCCCCGCCAATGTAGAGCTCCCCACCGCACCGAACGGCACCGGTGCCCCATGACCATCCAGCAGATACACCCGCGTGTTCGCAATCGGACGGCCAATCGGGACAATGGCGCCATCAAACTCAGCCGGACAACTCCACGCTGTCACGTACGATCGCGGCTTTCGGTCGGACCGTACAGATTGTGCAGGCCCGTCCGAGGCAAGAGTCGCCGAACCTTGATGCACACTGGCGGCGGAAGCGCCTCGCCGCTGCATAAAACTCGTCCAGCGATGCGCAGCGGTCAGCACTCTTCGCATCCATAAAGCTGACCAGGCATGGATGGCACGAAGCGAACCGTCGTGATTCGCTCGTTGATAATCCAAGTCGACCAATGCGTCGGGATCTCTGTGCGCACCGGGCAAGCGCCAGCACCAGGGTTGCCCCTTCAAGCAAGCGTCCAGAACAACTCCCAGGCCGAGACATCGAAGCTGAATGGCGTCGTTCTGCAACACGACATCAGTTGCGTTGAGACCATAGGCGTTCTGCATCCAGATCAGCGCGATTAACGATAGCCCGATGCTCATTCTGTGACGCCCTTGGGCGTGCCTGTTGAGCCCGAGGTGTAGATCACATAGGCGAGATGGCGTGAGGTGAGGCCGAGCGCACGCGGGTCCGGATCCGACGCCGGCAGGCTGGCCCACGCCGGTGCCGCCGCATCGAGATCCACCACCGCTCAGCATCGACGTAGCGCCATCGTCGCCCAAGGCGGCGATCGCCCGGCTGCATCGGCCAGCAGCAGGCGCGGTGCCGCATCGCTCGAGCACCTGCGCGCAGCCGCGCCGACGGATAGGCCGGGTCCAGCGGCAGATAGGCGCCCCCCGCCTTGAGGATCGCCAGCAGCCCGACCACCATCGCCACGCTGCGCGCAACGCAGATCGCCACCGGCTGATCCGGCTTCACCCCAATTGCGATCAGATGATGCGCCAGGCGGTTGGCCCGCGCATTGAGCTCGCCATAGCTTACGCGCTGGTCCTGATAGACCACCGCCACCGCATTCGGCGCCTGGCGCACCTGGGCCTCGAACAGCTCATGGATGCACTGCTCCACAGGATACGGCGCCGCCGTCCGGTTCAGCTCCTCCAGGAGATAGGTGCGCTCGTCCGCTGGCAGGATGTCCAGCTCCCGCACTGGCATGTCCGGCGCCCGCTCCAGCGCCTCCGCCAGCTGCGCCAGCGTCTGCTGCATGTAGCCGCAGATCCGATCCGCCGAGATTGGCTCCGCCACCTGCACCGTCAGCCCGAGCGCCTCGCCAAAATCCTCCACCGACAAGGTCAGCGGATAGTTGGTGCGCTCCTCCTCGCCCAGCCATTCCACGCCGGACAGCGCATCATCGGCTGCGGAGGCGGTGACCGCCGCCGGCGTGTTGTGGCGGTAGTTCAACAGCGCGCTGAACAGCGGCGCCGGCGCCGCAACGCCGCTGCAGCGTTGCGCCAGCGCCAGCGAGGCATGCTCGTGCGCCAAGAGCTCGACCAGCCGGGCATGCGTGGTTCGCACGCTCGCCTCGACCGCGGTGCCATCAAGATCAAGCCGCAGCGGCAGTGTGTTGATGAACAGCCCCATCGCGCGGTCGGCGCCCGCCCCGCCATGCATGCGGCCGAACAGCACCGTGCCGAACACCACCTGCTCGCGGCCGCTGCTGCGCGCCACCACCTGACCCCAGGCCAGATGGCACAGGCTGGCCAGGCTCACCCCCAGCCGCCGCGCCTGTTCCCGCAGCCGCGCATGGAGCGCCTGCGGCAGCATCCGCTGCGCCTCTCGAACCCCGCTGCCGTCGCCGCGCACCTCGCTCAAGCCGAACGGCGTGCTCGGCTCGTCGATGTCTGCCAGCCACCCCCGGAAGAACGCTTCATCCGCCTTGGCATCAGCGCCGAGATGCGCCTGCGCCACCAGATTGCGGAACGGCTGTGGCGCGGTCAGCTCGTGCTCGCGTCCCTCCAGCACAGCCTGGACCTCGGCACGCATCACCTCCAGTGTCGTGTGATCCCCGATCAGATGATGCTGCAGCTCCAACAGCAGCCAGCGCCCGCTGCCGGGCTCGCGCGCGATCACAAACCGCAACAAGGGCGCTCGGCCAAGATCGATGCGGTGCTGGCGCGGATCAAACCGATCCTTAAGCTGCGCGGCGCCAGGACCAGCAGACCCGTCCAGCTCGACCTCGCTCACCTCCAGCGATGCGTGGCGCCACACCACCTGCGCCGGGCGCGACAGCCCCTCCCAGACGAACGAGGTGCGCAGAATGTCGTGCCGGTCCACCACCCGCTGGACCGCAGCAAGATAGCGGTCCAACACGCCACGGTCGGCAAACGCCATCTGCGATACCAGCAGGTACGGATCGCCCTTTGTCGCCAACAGATGATGGAACAGGATGCCGTCCTGCAGCGGCGACAAGCCATAAATGTCCTGGATGTTGCCGACCCCGCCGGACACTGTGGCGATGATCCGGTCGATCTCGCCCTGCGCCAGCTCAATGAGCGGCAACATCTGCGGCGTGATCGCCGGACTCTGTTCGCTGATCCGATTGGCCGGGACCGCCACCTCCTGATGACTGCCCAGGCTTGCGGCCTGATCGGCCAGCACCGGCCTGGCGAACAGCGTGCGCACCTCAACCCCCAGCGACCGCCGCCGCAAACGCTCGATCAGTTGCACCGCCAAGAGCGAGTGCCCGCCGAGCGCAAAGAAGTGGTCGTGGCGTCCGACCCGCTCCACACCGAGAAGCTCGGCCCAGATCTGTGCCAGCGTGATCTCGATCTCGCCCTGCGGCGGCTCATAGGCGCGATGCGCATACGCCTCATCGTCCGGCGCAGCCAGCGCCTTGCGGTCCAGCTTGCCGTTCACCGTCAGCGGCAGCGCCGCCAGCCGCACGAACGCCGATGGCACCATGTACTCCGGCAGGTGTGCACTTATGTGGGCGCGCAAGGCGCCGGCAAGCTCGCTTCCCTCCAGCCCGTTCGAAGCTGCTTCCGGCGCGCACACCACATAGGCGACAAGACGCTGCTCGCCGCCGGGGACCTCGTGCGCCACCACCACCGCCTCGCGCACGAACGGGTGCTCGCAAAGCCGCGCCGCGATCTCGCCCGGCTCGATCCGGAAGCCGCGGATCTTCACCTGGTCGTCGTTGCGGCCCAAAAACTCCAGATTGCCGTCCGGTAGGTAGCGCGCCAGATCGCCGGTGCGGTACAGCCGGTCGCCGTCCACAAAGGGACTGGCGATGAACCGCTCCGCGGTCAGCTCGGGCCGGTTCAGGTAGCCGCGCGCCACCCCCGCCCCGCCGACGTAGAGCTCCCCGACCGCGCCGAACGGCACCGGCGCGCCATGACCGTCCAGCAGATAGACCACGCGAATTCGCGGATTGGATCGTCCCAGTCGGCACCACGTTGCTGGCCATCGAAGCCAGCAGGCACCGGGTAGCAGAGACTGAAGGTGGTGTTCTCGGTCAGGCGCGTAGCCATTTGAAATCTCCAGCGACCGGATGTCGCTTGCTGACATGCTTCTCGATCGGAACTGGCCGTCAGACCTCTTCGCCCCCGACCAGCAGTTGCTGCAGCCCACTGGTGCTCCGCCCCTCCCCGACATAGACGTCGAACAACCGCGCAGTCATCCAAGCGATAGTGATGCCTTGGTCTATGAGATGATCCAGGGACCAGCGTCGCCGTCGAGCGATAGCGCATTCAGGATAAGGCACAACACTGGCGCCGTTCGCCAAAGCTCGCCAGACTTCGAAGGTGGTCGCATCGAATGCTCGGCGAGGAAGCGTTGAGACAAACAGTCCTGCGGCGAGATCTCGATGCCGTAAATCGTCGCTGCTCCAATGCCACCAGACGCACCGTACTCCGCGATGCTCGACCATGACGCCCTTGGGGCGTGCCTGTTGATCCGGAGGTGTAGATCACATAGGCGAGATGGCGTGAGGTGAGGCCGAGCGCACGCGGGTCCGGATCCGACGCCGGCAGGTTTGCCCACTCCGGCGTGGCCGTCTCCAGATCCACCACGCGTCAGATCGCGCCAGCGCATCGTCGCCCAGCGCCGATCGGCCGGCTGCATCGGCCAGCAGCAGCCGCGGCGCCGCATCGTCGAGAACCTGCCGCAGCCGCGCCGGCGGATAGGCCGGGTCCAGCGGCAGATAGGCGCCGCCCGCCTTGAGGATCGCCAGCAGCCCGACCACCATCGCCACGCTGCGCGCAACGCAGATCGCCACCGGCTGGTCCGGCTTGACCCCGAATCGCGATCAGATGATGCGCCAGGCGGTTGGCCCGCGCATTCAGCTCGCCATAGCTTAGCCGCTCCTCCTCATGGACCACCGCCACCGCGTCCGGCGCCTGGCGCACCTGTGCCTCGAACAGCTCGTGGATGCACACGTCCGACGGATAGGCCGATGCCGTCCGGTTCAGCTCCTCCAGCAGATACGCACGCTCAGCGGATGACGAAGTTCGATCCGCCACGGGCTGCCGCGGATCTGCCTTCACAGCACATAGCAAATTTTGCAAATGCTGGGTCATACGGTCGATATGCTTGGGCTCCAAGCGACTTGCATCAAAGTGCCATCGAAAGCTCCCATCTAGAGCGCAAACCTCAAATGTTAACGCCTCACCGGGCAGGGCTGCCTCAGAAGTCGGGCTCGAAGCTAGGTCACCAGTGGCAAACTCGCCACTTACAGTAAGCATAACGCCAACGGGCCAGGGCCGGCGCAATCGTAACGCCTCCATACCGAGCAACGTTGGGCAGCGCGCAATAAGATCTCGCGCGAAGCTATCCTGCTCCTTCAGCTGAGCGAATTCGGCCGCCACCACCGTGCGCGCCTCTGCAAAATCATTGTCGAGATCGATGGTAATTGCCATCGGCACAACAGAAGCGACAAGCACCTCGAGCGCTTTCAAGCCCGCTCGCGATCCACTCGGCGCGGGAGTCCATCCCAATTGAAGCTCTAATTCTCCCGTGATGCGGGCTAGGTAGATCAGCCAAGCCGTTAGCAAGAATTCCGTGCGATTACTGGGAGACAGCTCAGCCAAAGCACCTGGAATTCGCCATGAACTCAACTGCCATTGAGGTGCAGCCAAAGCTACTGAAGACGACAAAAAGGAAAGCTGGGATGTTTTGAACTGTTCAAGCCGCCGTCGCCAAAAACTCTCACGAGGCGCCAACATTTCATGCGCAACCGTCTATGCTCCGCGCCTCGTCATCGCTGCAGAATCGGGAGGCGGTCGCCTACATGGGAATCAGAACGCCTCGCGAGTGCCCGCGCATCCAGAGCCTTACCATCCAAGCTGCTAAGCCAAACATCAACATCCTCTGTCCCTGTCGCCACACGCCAGTGGCTGGGGTGGATCTCAACTAAAGACCCCGCAGCAAAGCCCGAGCGCCGAGCCGTCACCTCCAAGCGCCTGACGACGACAACGTCATCGCCTAAGAGAGCCTTGGACAACCCCAATGGATTGGTATGATACGGGCCAAAGTCTAGGCGCGCGTCATCGCTTCCAGATCTTGTGCGGATCGATCCCATCGCAGACAGCCCGCAGCATCTGGGCGTCGACCTTTCGGGAAAAAGCTTCGGTCCGCTAGCGCTTGCGGACGAGCACTAAGCTCTCCATTTGTTAAGCCAGTTAGAAGCTCGCGGAAGCCATCGATAGCAGCCTCATAACATTTGAGATTCAGCGTCAGCGCAGTATCGCTCGTCGGAATCAACACTTGGCGTTGGACGACCAGCTCACCAGTACCAACACCGTGATCGATACGATGCCACGTGATGCCATGTTCGGTCTCACGGGCAAGAAGCGCCCAAGACGTCGCATGAGTTCCGGCATATCGCGGCAACGGACCGTCGTGGTAATTGAAAGCGCCTCTACGCGCTTTCCCAAACACATCTGCTGGCAATATGAACGGATTGGCAACGGAAAATATCCACTCGACTGGCTCGGCGTTGAGCAGCGCAGATAGCTCTTCAATGCTCGTCACACACAAGATATCGGCGAGAGCGGCCCAATCGCGGAATATGGCGTCGGCACACAGCGCCGCCCGGATCACGTGGCCCATCTCCATCACTAGCTGAGCACATCTAACAGCTAGCGTACCACCACCAACAAAGATGCAAGAGCCAACCGGTGTAGCAAGTTTCATCTGAACTCTTAGACAGGGGTTACGATGAAGGCCGTAACGGATCACCCCGCATTTCAAGCAATCGACATACCAATTCAAGCAATCGACATACCAATGAGGTACTGCGAGCGTTTCCTGAAGAAACAACGCGCGCCTCGCTCGGAATGCCGCCGTCGGACTTGGGACATCGACGTCCTGAACCAGACACAGCTCAGCACAACAATACGGACGTCATTGGCGACGATCACCGCATGGGCGGTCCGCAAAGTCGTCGGAAGCTCTGCAACAGCCGCCGTCATCGCCGCGCGTACAGCAGAATCTCCTTGGCGCTCACGTTAAGTAACGGACGCGCCAATGACCTTCTGCGAGCTCATTCTGAAGAAAACAATTCGCTTCTCGCCGGTTGCCGTCATGCCGTCGGGCTTGGGACATTAACGCCTTGAACCGAACAGAGCTCAACACAACAGCACGCGCCGTCAACAGCGACGACCACTCAAGATCGGGCGCCCGCCCCTTGCCCGAATTGCCTTTGCGAGCCAAAATGCTCGCCGCTGCTTTCTCCAGGTGGTCTGCTCGTCGAGTGAGAGAGGGTCCTGCGGCAGGGATTCCGCTCGATGTTGCAAAGTTCGCCACGCATCGCGTTTTCGCAGATTGGCCGGGGCTCGGCACTAGAGTAGCGTTTTCGCTTAATGCCCGCTGACGTCTGTGGCACGGCCCTTGCTCGTGAGGCGACGAAAGCGACGAAGAACGGGTCCACGGCGAATGTCGCAACCACAACTAACTCCTGATCTCTCACATCGGCGCATGCTGTTGGCCCTTGGGTGCAGCGGCTTGGATGTGACTTGCGTGATCGAGGCACTCAGTCGAGACTGTGTCATTTTGATTCGTAATGTCTCACCGAGCGAGGCGGACGGCCTCGTACATCAAATTGCCGGTGAACTGGGATTGCAAAAAAAGCTAGAGCTGGAGGCCGGCTTTTCCGATTTTCTTGGTCACCGACGGCGGATCAACAAATACTTCATGAGCGTTAATTCCCGAGATGATTATCAGCTTGTCACCCCGCATTCCGAAGGAGATAGAATATCTAATATGCAGTTGTCGTGCTTTTATTGTTTCGAGAATAGTAAAGACGGAGGAGAAACAATCCTATTGAACATCGACGACACAAGTGAGGCATGGGGACTTTTACGAGAAAAAACGACAAAAATATTACCTGGATCAAAACCATTGTCTCGGGGCATGATCACTCGTGCAAAAGCACTTTATCGTCTGAGCTCGCCGGATGACTATTTGGTACCAGATGACCAAATAGTAGCCGAGGTTAAATCCGAGATCCCGGGCCTTTTGCTGGCGATTGTTATGGCAAGGCCGAAAAGAAGCTTTTCCCTTCTCCTAGGGCGCGATGTGAATGTCCTTTGGGATAACATTGGTAGTGTTGACCAAAGCTGTCTTCACTTTTTCGTTCGGATGTTGCAGGAGCGCGAACTTCTCAAGCTCCCGCCGGACGGTTTTGAGTTGCACCAACTGGACCCCGTTAATGCAGGACGGAGCTGGTGTTCAGGCGCCGATTACGAGAAACTTTTTTGTGACGAGATTATTCTCAAGCTAAAACCAGGGGACCTTGTTATTCTGAACAACCTAACTTGGGCGCATGCGGTGAACAATTGGACATCGCTACCCGGCACTCGAAGGATAGCCGTGGCATTGGCCTAAGCGCGTGTCGCATTGTCAAATGTCGAGTGATCCCCAAACCAGCCGTGTAAAGCCATCACCTTATTTGGGCCGTGTCCGAAGCTCGCGTAATCAAGCATGGGTTCCTCTCCGCTTAGAAGCTCAGTGCGAGCATGGATGGCTCTCGTTCAATCGTTTTCGGGACGACTTTTTCTACTGCTGCGGCTTGCAGTCAGGATTGGTTGTCGCTCCGCGATAGGCCCGTTGTACCAATCTATGAACTCCTCGATTCGATGGCCTCAGCGGCATTGATTGGAGCAGGTCTATGGACGGCACCAGCACGAACAGAATTACGCTGCTCAACAGCAACAAGGACGCCAGGCCATAGAGCGCGGCATCGGGATGTCCCGAGGTGTGCATCAGCCATCCAATGATTGTGGGACTCGCGAAGCTTCCGAGTTGACCCAGGCTGCTGATCACGGCGATGCCGCCGGCAGCCCCGGTTGCCTTCAGATAGTCCTTGAACGCTGTCTTGTCGATCTCGCGCTCCGTCCAATGTTCGACGGCACTTTCATCACCATCATCCGGGCCGGCCGAGCAACGACACGCCGCTCCGCTTGAACACATCAAGGCACCTCGCCGTCGCGATTCAGGTGCCCGACAATGAATCACAAGCGATTCATCCGATTCAAGATTTTTCGATCAGGACTACCGCCATCGAATCAAGCATTTGTGGGTAATTGAAAGCTTTGGCGGAGGGATACGCCGCA
>NZ_JBPUGF010000004.1:0-767745 GCF_051547705.1 Bradyrhizobium sp. BR 1432
ACGGCGCTCGCCATCGACTTGCAATCGCAATTGAGTCATCGTGCCCCTCGCCGATTTTACGCTGCGACTTTCCTTCCGACGCTTCCACGAGCTGAATTTTCAGCCAAAATGGGAGCAACAAAAAGCCCTCGAAAACGGAGCGCTCTCAAGGGCTTGAAACTTGGTTGCGGGGCAAGATTTGAAGTGCGTCAGGAGAAGCTCATGATGTCTAGTGGATGAAAGTGCCGCCGAGGTAGGTCTTAGCCAGACGCCTCGTAGCGAGTCTTGGGTCCGAACCGGTAACGGCAGGACCAAGCGTAGACAGCAAGCGTGCAGGGTGTGTATTGGGCCACGTAATCGGATCGTCGCGGTCGCCGAGGCTGCTTCAAAAGTCGAAGGCAACACCGGGATCTGCGCTAAAGGCGAGCAGGTTCTGGGCCGCCGGGGTCGGAGACCACATCACGCGCGCACAGAAATCATGGGAACCTGAGAAACCCTGTCGTGTGCTCCGGCTCGTCACCGGAGGGAGAACTGGCCGAGCGAAAAGCAGAGGCCGTTCCTCAGGCACGGCAGGGTGGCGGATCGGGACGTAGTACTGTCGATGGCGGCGAAGGCAACGAGTCGACCGGAGGGAAGGCCCCGACTGATGGGAAACTCCGGTGAGCAGGCACGGGACCGGACACAGAGCCGGGTCATCCTGCCAGCCAATCTCACCAGGGTGAATGAGGCGGCCAAACGGTCGCGCCAGACTCGGTTCACGGCGCTGCTGCACCACGTCGACGTCGCTGCGCTCGAAAGGGCGTATCGACGGCTGCGGCGGCAGGCGGCGCCCGGGGTAGATGGGGTGACAGTGGACTCCTACGGGCAAGACCTCGAAGGTAATCTTCGCGATCTAGCCGACAGGGTCCATGGCGGCCGCTATCGGCCGTTGCCGGTTCGCCGGACCTACATCCCAAAGGCTGACGGCGGTCAGCGGCCTCTCGGCATCCTCGCGCTGGAAGATAAAATCGTCCAGGGCGCGGTGGCGGAGGTCTTGAGCGCCATCTATGAAGCCGACTTCCTCGATTGCTCCTTTGGCTTCCGACCCGGGCGCAGCGCTCATCAGGCGCTGCGGGTGGTGCGCGAAGCCATCACGACGGAGCCGGTGAACTGGGTACTCGATGCCGACATCCGTAGATACTTGGATGTTGCGTCATACTACACCTTCAGTTTTTTTGAGAGGGTCGAAGAGGTCCGGAGCAACTGCAGGTACTTGAATTCGTATGCCTTTTGCCCGTCCGCGATAGACGTGAACGGCCTTAAGCTCGCCGCGCTTTACACGTTGCAAGATGGTTTGCCGCGAGACGCCGAGTAGATTCATGGCCCTGAACATCTTCACGTAACCTTCGGGCGCGCTCTCCACAAAGCGCGACCGCAACTCGCCATTGATACGGATGCGCCACGGCGCGCCAGGTGTGATCTGCTCTCCGGCAATTAAGCCATCGTTGAGGCAGCGATGCAAAGTAGAGGGTGCGGTCCCGAGAGCGCGTGCTGCTTTCTCGATCGTCATGCACTCGCCGTCCTGCACTTGCTGTTTCGGCTCGAAGCACGGGATCTCCCAGTGCGTCCGCAGGCTCGACACACGATTTGCCGTAAACGACAGTCCTGTGGCCGTTGTCCGGCCTTGGCGATTGAGGATGCCGGCGATCTTGGTGTCGGGATAATGTGCAGCCAGTCGCCGCAGCAGATCGATCGTATCGTCGGCGGTGCGGATCGGCGATGGATGCGAGTGCGGCAATGGGACATTAACTTCACTGAAGAGACCGCCGCGCCAACGCAGCGTCAGGTGAGCGTGGTATTTATCGCGCTCGACTCCTAAGGTGATATCGTCGAGCAGCGTGCGGAGCAACTCCTTGCGATCGCGATCGCTCGTCGTGGGAGCGAACCAGATACGCTTGAGGTCTTTACCGAGTGCAAGGATCGCGTCGCGTTCTTCGTGCGTAAGCGAGCGCGGTCGGGCATGTTCGCGGTCCGAGAGTTCGGATTCGGCAGTCTTCAGTTCCAGCAGAGCGCTTTCCCATTCTGCTTCGAGTTCACGCGCGACGAGTTTATTCTCCGGGTCCACGGCGCGATAGCGTCGCTCGGCGCGCTGCGCGTTGTAGCGCGCACGCTCGACGTCGCGACGGAACTGCGCGAGAGTCGTCTCGTGATCGGCGTCGAATTGCTCGATCGCCTGGAGCGAGGCTTCCAGGCCTGCGGGCGCGAGAGTCGCAAGGAACGCTTCGGCGACAGCCGCATCAATCTGCATACCGCCGATGTTGAGGCAGTACTCGCCCCGGCCGTTGACGATGTTCTTGCCGGCGCAGTGGTATCCGGGCGCCGAGAACCGGCCGCTGTAGTGTACGGCCAGGCGCCGACCGCAGTGTCCGCATACGGCGAGGCCTTGCAGGAGTGCTGCGCCTTCTCTCACGGCACCCCCGCTCTGGTGCGGTCGAGGACGGATGTTCTGCGCCAGGCGCTTCTGGTTCGCCTCGAAGGTATTCCAATCGATGTATCCGGCATGATGGTCACGAATGAACACCGGCCACTGCTCGCGGTCGCGTTGTCTGATGCGCTTTCGGATTCGACCGCCCGCATCGAGATAGCATGTCTGCTGGGTGCGGCCATACACATAAACGCCGGCATAGAACGGGTTGGTGAGGACCTGGTGGATCTTTGTGTAAGTGGGGGCGACCCAGCGGAGATCGACAAGGCTGTTGGAGTGCAGCGGAAAGCGCAGGCCTTGCGAGCGGAACCACAGCCACACGCGTCGTGCCGAGCCGAATTCGGCAAAGCGGTCGAAGACAGCATGGATCGCGGCTTGCACCGACTCGTCAGGATGCAACAGCACCTCCCCGTCGGCGTCGCCCCGTACCAGACCCACCGGCAGCCCGCGGTGCAGTTCTCCGCGTGCGGCCTTGTTGCGGATGCCACCGAGCAGCCGCGCACGCAGCACATGCAGCTCTGCCTCTGACATCGTACCTTTGAGCCCGAGCACCAGGCGGTCATTGAACAAGCCCGGATGATAAATCCCATCTCCATCACCGATGAGCGTGTGGGTCAGGCCACATAGATCGAGCAGACGGTACCAATCAGCATTATTGCGCGCTAGTCGCGAGACTTCCAAGCCGAGCACGATGCCCACCTGGCCGAGGCCGACCTCCGCGGTCATACGCGCGAAGCCGGTGCGCTCGGAAAGGCCGGAACCGGAAATACCGAGGTCCTCGTCGATGACCTTCACCTGATCGCGTCGCCAAGCAAGCCGCGCGGCGCGTTCGGCTAACTCGTACTGACGGGCAGTGGACTCGCGATTATGCTCGACCTGCGTCGTACTGGACTGACGCACGTAGACGATTGCGCATCGGCGTAGGTGCTCAGCGGTGATCTTGCTCAGTTCGTTCATCGTTGTAATCTCCGGCAGTGGCGATTGCTCGGGCGATTAGTCGGGCGAGTCGCAGCACGAGATGTGCGCGCTGCTCTTTATCGAGGGCTCCCCATACAGGTACGGCCCCGCGCTGAGGTGGTGGGTCGAGAAAGCTTAGCTGCTGCATGGCTGTCCTCCGATTCCGGTGGTAGGACAGTATGCGCGGCATCCAATTGCCGCAGCAAAGCGTCGACGATCGTCCGGGCGTGCAGCAGCTCGGCGTGGGAAGCCAGGAATGCCGCTCGAGCGCATTGCGGGCTTGCACGCGGTAAATGTTGTGCGATAGGCAGATCTGTCCACGCGGCCGGTACAAGGGCACGGGTACCATCGGGCAGTACAAGCGTCAGATGAAGTTCGCCGCGTCGATGACACCAGCCAAGCACATTAAGCGCAGATCCCTCAAAGGGATGGCGCGACCGAACGATGGTTACCTGATCGGGATAGTCGTCGAGATGATGAGCGCGGTGATGGGTAGTCTGTCGAGTAGTCTTTCGACACTGTCCATCATCGGCTGCTCCTGAAATGCGTACGTCGTCGCATCAGGGACCTGCGATTCATTGATCTGCTCTGGCGAATCCTCAAAGCCGGTCACGTTGATCGTGGCTTATTCTTCGCAGCAAGTGAGGGCGTTCCGCAAGGCGGCGTTCTGTCGCCGCTCCTATCCAACATCATGCTCCATGAGTTTGATTGCTGGTTGGAGGCGAAATACCTGAACAAGAAAGCGAGGAAGGATCGTTGGGCGTGGAACTTCGGCATTCAACAGGGACGTCCGATCACGGTTCGAGAGAACCGCGAGTGGAAACCTGCTGTAGCCTATTGTCGCTATGCCGATGACTTCGTTGTCATCGTCAAAGGGACGAAGGCCCATGCCGAGGCCGTCCGCGAAGAGTGCCGGGCCTTTCTGGAAGGCAAGCTGAAGTTGACGCTGAATATGGAGAAAACCCATATCACCCACGTCAATGACGGCTTCGTCTTTCTGGGGCATCGGATCATTCGCAAGCGGGGATCAAGCGGACGGATGGCGGTCGTCACGACCATACCCAAAGAGAAGGCCAAGGCATTCGCACGAAGATTGTCGAAGGTCCTCTCTGGTGACCATGATCTTGCCAAGGTCGATATGGTGGGCCGCCTGAACCGCCAACTGCGGGGCTGGGCGGCTTTCTACAAGTACACGGACTTCACCGCGACCACGTTCCGGCACGTCGATCATGTCGTGTTCTGGAAAATGGCGCACTGGCTGGCGAGAAGTATCGGAGCCGCATCAAACCATTGATGCGGAGCTGGTATCGAGCACCAGTCGCTGGGCAGGCCAAGACCTGGTTTGTCCACGGGGTCAGTGAACGAGGCCATCGTGTCGGGAAAGCACTGCACCGATTGGTATCCAGTCCAAAGGGGCAGTTCCGATGGAGAAACCCAGAAGCAAATCCCTACATCTTCAGGGAGGAGCCCAGGAAGACCATCACCTCGCGATATCAGGATGTCGCAATGGCCATGGGCCAGACTTGAACGGAGAGCCGTATGCGCTGAAAGGTGCCCGTACGGTTCGGGGAGGAGAAGCGCTTATGCGCTTCTTACTCCATTTCGCCTTCGCGAGGCCTTCGCCTATCTCGCCGTGGTTCTCGACGGCTTCTCGCGCAAGGTGGTGGGGTGGGCTCTGGCTCCCCATCTCGACGCTTCGCTTGCCGTGGAAACGCTGGATCAGGCGCTTGCCGGTCGCAGGCCCAGACCTGCCAGCCTCATTCATCATTCCGATCGCGGCGTGCAAGGCGTCTTCGTGCTCGACCCCACGCGGACGCTGGTTAAGCGTTTGGCGGAAAGACAACGGCCAGAGGTGCTGCACCTCGACAACATCGTCGCCGATCGCCGGGGCTTGCGGAACCGACTAGGCGCTTTTCCCGGGTTGGGCTGATGAAGCTGACGGGAATATCGCGCCGGTGCCAAGCCCCTGGGGATCCGCCCCCGCTCATGGAGGAGATCAGGCGGCCGTTCAACAACCATATGGATCGGGCCTGGCCCGATCCTTCGTTAAGCTGCGGAGTGCAGGTGTTCACGACCTCACGCGCGTGGCTTCTCCTCCCCCGCGATGGCGGCCGGGCGTGCGTGTCAGAAATGCAGGCGCGTGAACGCGCGCTTTTTCTGGCCGGCACTCTCACACTAGCCTCTTCCGAATGACAGGACACCTGAAGCAACCTCACCGAGCCGGGGGTGTCGAATGGAACGTCAAGGTCGGTCGCCTACCTGCAACGAGAAGCGTCAGGCCATTGATCTGGCATTGTCGAGCGATCGCTCGACCTCGTCGGCCGGCAAATATGGTCCCCGTGGGTCCTGAAAGCCCCGCACGTTTCAATGCAGGGCATAGCGCGATCAGCTGGACCGATATCGAAAATGTATTTGCTTCTGGTCGGCCCTAAGCAGATCAAAGGGGCCTAGCAGACACAACACAGGAGAACGACATGGCTGTAATCCGCGGCACAGACTCCGACGATCACTTGCATGGGACGCCCGGCAGAGACTTTATCCAGGGCCTGGGCGGGAACGATTGGATCGATGGTGGTGCGAGCGCCGATAGTCTGGAAGGCAATCAGGGCGACGACACGCTCTCTGGTGGTGCGGGTGACGATTTTCTGTTCGGCGATCAGGGCAACGATGCTCTGTTCGGCAGAGACGGCAACGACACCTTCGTGTTCACGAGCGGGAATGGCAAGGATGCCGTGATGGACTTCGCGGTGGGGGATACACTGGACATCGAGGCAGGGATCAATCACACTGGTATTCATACGCTTGCCGATCTTGCCAATCGCGTTGAAGCGGATGGCTCGGATTCCACGGTCGTTGACCTCGGAGAGGGTAATTCGATCACGCTCTCCAATGTAAATGCTGCGGACGTTCAGCATCACCCTGAACATTATTTCTCGATCATCTGACGTTGCGGCCATACCTTTCGGCCGAGAACTGCGACCGGGCACGGCGATCGCTATTGGCGCATCCTTTTGCCTGCGGCGATTCGCCGTTGCCCGCGACCGGACGATTGGACATCGGTAACGTCTCCCTGCACGCGCTGGCGTATACGCAAGTGCACTTTCTGCACCGGCTCCTGAAGCAGCCTGGACTGTCGCCTCGGTATCACCGAGTGCCAGCGAATTGGACGACGTTGCTTATTGCTGCGCGCTTCCATCATGCTGTTCGGCGAACACCCACACCTGCCAAACCCAGAGGTCGATCTCATCCATGGTGCATCGGATCCTGCGGTCTACATCGATGCAGATCCGAATTCATCGAGGCTATCGGCTGTGCACGGATCGCGGCGAATGTTGCATGACGACCTCTCGCGTGTAAGACAATCGCGTGCGCCTATCGTCTAGGCCAAAGACTGCGGGCTTCCGCAAACTATCGAGTAAACATGAGAGTCACTGTTGCAGCCCGGGCGAGTTGGCTTTGGACGCAGCTAATCGGCCGGACGGTTCAGATTTGGAATCTTGGAAGGTTTGATGAAGGCGCGCCGGCAGTCTGTCTCACGGCCGGAGCGAGCCATCGTCAGCAGCGAGACGCGCCTCTGGCTATGGACTGGCATTTCACGGGGCAAGTCGCGCTAGGTTGATCAGATGAAGTCACTCGACAAACTCCTGACTATCGCTACCGGCCGCAGCGACATTGTTCTGGTGACGTTGCTGATTACGATCGTTTTCATGATGATTATTCCGCTTCCGTCAGTGCTTATGGATATGCTGCAAGCGGTCAATCTGGGAATTGCAGCGCTCATGCTGATGGTGGCGATCTACATCAAATCGCCACTTGCATTCGTCTCATTTCCATCGGCGCTTTTGCTAGCAACGCTGTTTCGGCTGGCGCTCGGTATTGCGGCAACTCGCACCATCCTGCATTCATGCGGATGCTGGCCAGATCATCAAGACCTTCGGTAACTTTGTCGTAGCTGGTAATCTCGTGGTAGGCGCGGTGACTTTTTTGATCATGACAATTGTACAATTTGTCGTCATCACCAAAGGATCAGAGCGCGTTGCCGAGGTCGCTGCACGGTTTTCACTGGATTCCATGCCGGGAAAGCAGATGAGCGTCGATGGCGACTTGCGGGCAGGCAGCATCGACATGAGAGAGGCTAGCAGGCGCCGTGTTGCCATCGAGCGCGAAAGTCAATTGTACGGTGCCATGGACGGCGCCATGAAGTTCCTCAAAGGGGACGCGATCGCAGGCCTGATCAGCATTATCGTGAACATCATGGGCGGGATCGCGATTGGTTCACTCCAAAGGGGAATGGGATTCTCGGAGGCGCTTGAAGTCTATACGACCCTGACCATTGGCGATGGTCTCGTCAGTCAGATTCCGGCGCTGTTCACCTCGATCACGGCAGGATTCATCGTCACGAGAGTTAGCTCCGAAGACAACAGCGCAGACCTCGGCAATGCGATCGGCAATGAACTGAGTGCGCAGCCACGTGCACTCATGGTTGGAGCATTCATGCTCGTCCTGTTCTCTCTTGTGCCAGGCTTTCCGATAGTGAGTTTTATAGTTTTGGCAGCAGCCGTGGGTGGGGCCGGCTGGCTGCTGCAGCGTCGTGGCCAGCTATTGCGCACTGACTCGCATGGCCAGCCACTTAGCGGGGGAGCGCTGTCGACGAGTTCGACTGAGGCCTCTGAGGCAAACAAGGTAGGCAGTAATGGCATCATGCTTACCGTACCGCTGATGATCGACATTGACCGCGATATCCAGACGATGATTCAGCCGGACGTGCTTGACAAAGCGTTGGTGGCCACGCGGCAGGCGCTGATGCTCGATCTTGGCGTTCCGGTTCCCGTGATCAACGTCCGAATAAACGATGATTGTAGCAGGGGTGAATATATTATCAGGTTAAATGAAGTTCCATACAGCTCGGGACGATTGCGGCCTCAACATATCCTGGCGCGTGATACTCCCGAGGGCCTCGAAATGGTGGACATTCCATGTGTCATGGAAGAGTCCTCGTTCTTGCCTCAGATCGAGGCCGTCTGGGTTGATGTCGCACACCTCGAGTCGCTGCGAGCTGCGGGCATCCTGTATCTGGAAGCAGCCCAGATTCTTTCCTGCCATGTTGGTCAAATCGCGCGTCGGCACGCCGATGAGTTCATCGGTATCCAGGAAACGAAAGCGCTTTTGAAGCAGGCGGAGGTATCCTTTCCGGAACTCGTGAAGGAGGCGTTGCGCCTGGTCCCTCTGCAAAAGATCGCTGAGGTGCTTAAGCGGCTCGTTTCGGAGCAGGTTTCGCTGAGAAATATGCGCGCTATCCTCAACACATTGGTCCAATGGGACAAAACGAGAAGGATACAGTCCTGCTAACCGAGTATGTGCGTGGCGCGCTCAAGAGGCAGATCTGCTTTCAGCATTGTGCCGGTACGAATTTGTTGCCGGCCTACATTTTGACGGCGGATGTGGAAGACACAGTGCGCAAGTCAATTCGGCAGACGTCTGCCGGAAGCTATCTCGCTCTCGATCCGCAGACCACGCAGCAGATCATTGGCAGGATAAAAGATGCCGCCGGCATCCTTGAATCACCGCCGTACAAGCCCGTGCTACTCACCTCGTTCGATATCCGTCGGTACATCCGCAAGCTTGTCGAGGTCGATTTGTACGAGCTCCCGGTGCTCTCCTATCAGGAGCTTACCCCTGACATCTCCGTCCAGCCCTTGGCGCGAATTGCGCTGTAGTGACGAACATGCCAATGGAAAAGAATGTTGTGACCGCTGAACAGGCCAAGCTCACTTTGCGCGTGCTGTCCGGGCCAAACCTGGGTGCGGAGACATGGCTGGGCGAGGGAGCGTGGCTCATCGGTAGCCATAGTACGGATGACCTCACCTTCGGCGATCCGGAACTCGTCGGTTCGCATATTCGTGTTGTTATCGAGTCGGAAAAATCCAGATCACTGCGTTCGCACCGGGCGTGCTTGTCAACGGTAGGGAGTGCACTACAAACAATCCGACTATCCTTGATCCGTTCACCCCGGTCCGTGTTGGCCCACAATCTTCAGCCTGGGCCCCATCGGGCTCGGCTTTCCCGAGGATGATACCGTACTCGAGCGCCAGAGGTTGGGTGCAAGCAGGCCCCCTTCAGATGCGACAGACTCATCGGCTTTGGGCAGCCGGCGAACACGTCTCGCGGTGGGCTGGATACCGTGGCGATTGCGGCTGGGGGCAGTGGTTTGTGGCCTCCTGATGATAATATGTGGCGCTTGGGCAGGTATGGAGCGGCTTCACTCCCGGGCTTTTTCTACCGCTCTGGGCACTCCGGCGATCGAGCCGCAGACGGCTGATCCTCATGGGTTGGACATTGCACCCGACGTCAATATCCCGTCGACGGCCGGGAAGCTGGCGATCGACCTGGAGCCTGGAGAGAATACCAACAAGAGCCAGTCTGGCGGGCAAGACCCCGGGCTTGCGGCTGACCTCGCAGCAAAGCCACCGGCCACTGCTAAATTATCTCACGCAAGGCTCATCGATCTCGCAGCTACGATCTTACATGCTTTTGATATCGACGGTCGCGTTCACGTAGAAGGTGCAGGCGAACTCACAGTGAAAGGGTACTGTCGGAGCGATGCCAAAGTAGAAGCGGCCCTTCGTCGTCTGCAGCAGGATATCCCGGGCGTTTACAAGACCAATGATGAAGTGGCAACACCAGATCGCGCACGCGCTTTTCTGCTGGAGGCGGCTTCCGCCGAACTGCGCCGGTCCATCCGCATCACCGCAAGGCCCGATGTCGTATCTGTGTCTGGAGCGCTGGCCTCGGCTACATACGATGAGTGGAAGGACCTTGCCGCTCGGTTCGAGGAAAGATTCAACCCCTATATCCGGCTCGAGTCACGATGCGAGCTGATGGTATTGCCCGCGGTACGGGGGGTACACCTGGGCCGCACACCGTTCGTCGTGGTTGAGAACGGAGCGCAGTTGAAAGTGGGCGACAGCATCGATCACATCGGCAAGATTGCTGACATTGACCACGACGGACTTATCGTGCGTGTGGGAGAATCGAACCTTCGCATGCTCTATCGAGGCAACCCAGAGTGGTTAACCGAGGATGATCAAAGGTGAAGAGGAATCCATCGTGCTTGAGCTGGAAAAGCAGCTGCTAAATGATGTTGATGGCTCCAGCAGAGCTGTCATCAATGGAGACCTCCAGAACTGGAGGCAATCTCTGAAACGTGACATTGATATCGGCGTCACGACGCGGCAGTTCGAGGCACTGCGGGCGCTGCTTGAGGCAATAGATTGCGCGACAGAAGTCGTTGATGCTACATGGATACGGCATCACCGCGGAATAGTCCGCTGAGTAATGAGAGGTGAAATTGATTTCGGCAGCATAACCAACTCTATTGGGCAGTCCGTTACCCAATCGGAACGCAATGTGAGAGAACGTATGGCAACCATGAACCCAGACGACACTATGGATCAGCTTCGGTTTCAGCTCTCAATGAGCAAGCACACGACGCTGTTGAACTTGAACTCCACCATCATCAAGGCGGTTCACGACGCACTCAATGGTATCATCCGGAATATTGCCTGATCTTCATCGGTAGGTTTGGTCGTTCGGCGCCGGTACGATATGCGGGCTGATGGGCGAGCCCGGATATACTGATCAGGCCCGAATCGACCGAACGAAATCGAACGCGACTGATGTCACCTAACTTCCTGCAACTTCGTCATCTCCGCTATTTTCTGGGCATCGTGGATGCCGGTAGCTTCACGGGGGCGGCAGGCATGCTGCACGTGGCGCAGCCCGCCCTCAGTCAGCAAATGACTGCCCTTGAAGCTGAACTTGGCGTCGCACTGCTCCAGCGCAGTCAGCGCGGCATTCGTCCAACTCCCGCGGGCGAAATCTTCTATCGTGAGGCGGCATCGATCATTGAGCAGGTGGAACAGCTGGGCCGCGTCGTCCAGTCAGCGGCAGGAGAACCGGAAGGCCTGGTAAGGCTCGGCATGTCACCGGGATTTGCGGTGTGCTGGGCTTGCGACTTTATGGAAGCCTGCCGGATGATCCTGCCGAAAGTGCAGCTCCGTCTGGTTGCGGGTGACATTCTGCGCATGAGATCGCTTATCGCGTCGCGCGGGGTCGATATCTGCTTCCTTCTGGAAGATGAGCCTATCCTGGGTCTAGCCCGGCAGCCGCTTTTTTGTCAGCCACTATCGCTGGTTGGACCTCTGTTTGCCGAAGATATCGCGCATACCATTTCGCTCGAGCGGCTGGCTCACCTTCCTCTTGTGCTGCCGACACGGCCCAACACAGTTCGCAGCGCGTTGGACCGGGCGTTCCAGGGGGCCGGTTTGACTCCCAATTGCGTCGCGGAAGTCGACACGTTCGCCAGTGCGCTCTCCCTGGTCAATGCAGGCATCGGCAATGTGATCGTTCCGAAGATCGTCTTCTCGGACATACCGGGGCAGGGCCGCCTGAGGCTGATGTCAATAGATCCGCCGATCCATGTGACGGCATGGCTGATCTCTTCCGGCAATACTCCGCTCCCCTTCGCGGCTCAGGCGGTAGGTGACCTCCTGGCAACCCACGTGGACCTTGCGCTTCGGAAAAATGGCAGAACAACGTGAAAGCGTCGCGCGGAGGTCGAACGCCAGAGCATTTGCCTGATCGGGTCTGTTCCGACGGCGGAAGACCGGTCGAACTGCCATGGCTGATAGGCCCCATCTAGTTGCGGCAAACCTTCATCGAAGTTGCGTCAGAGCCAAATATTGGCTCTGACGCAATTTTGGTGCAGCTCCGATTATTCTGCACCGATTAGCCGGGCCTGGAGCAGATCGATCTTCCCGCGGCCATACATTTGACGCCTGACGAGCTTGAGGCGCGTGATCTGTCCTTCGGTTTGTCCGTTGGACCAGGGCGAAGTGATCGCCGCCCGCACCGCCGCCTCATCCTTGGCGACGCCGTTGGCGAACGAAGCGACGAGACTGCTGCGGGCGCGCTCGATCCATGGAGTCAGTCCCGCGTCAACCTTGCGCCGGACCATCAAGTGGAATTCAGCGATGATCTCGCGTGCCTCGACCAGAGTCGGTATCCCAGCTTCGATTGCCGCTACCGTGACGGTCTCCGCTTTCGTTAGCAAGTCCCGGCCGATTGTCATTAGCCGCGCGATCGTTCTGGCCGACGGAATCCTCTGAAGATTTCGCGCGTCGGCCTTTTCAGCCCGTTGTCTGCGAGTTGCCCACTCGCTGATGACACGGAGCGAGCCTCGGAAGCCACGCGCTGTTAAGCGGCGCCAAAGTTCAGCTCCATTGCGGCAGCCGGACGCCCATTGATCGTCGAGCCATGGCAAGTGCAGATCCAACGAACTTTGCCGGGTTCGGAAGACGTCGTGGCGTTCGTCGCGGACCACCTGTCGCACCAGCTTCCTGCTATGGCCGGTCTGACGCACGATCTGCTTGATAGGTATGCCGTTCTTCGACAGAGCCAGGATAGCCGCGTTGGTCTCCTCGCGGCGCAGATAGCCCTCATACTGGAGGCGCTCGGCGGCCGTGAGCAGCTTGGGATCGATCGTGGTCGCACCGATGACGAGGCGTATCTGGCGCATCGATTTGCGCACGGCATCGAGGAAGGCCCGACTGGCGTTCTCCATCAGATGCCAACGATCGGCTACCTGCACCGCGTGCGGCAGGGCCTTTGCTGCTGCTTCGCCATATCCCCCGCCACGATCGCGAGCGATGATCGCGATCGTGGGGTGAGCAGAGAGCCAGGCTTGAGCGGTCGCTGGTTCACGATCCGGCAGCACGGTGACCACCCGGCGCCTTTCCAGGTTGCAGATGATGCTCGCGTATCGGTGATTGCGCCGCCAAGCCCAGTCATCAATGCCGATAACCCTGAGCGGGTGAGCTGGGGGACGGCTACGGCGCCGAACTACCCGAAGAAGCGTATCTTTGCTCACCGGCAGCATTAGCCGCTTTGCAAAGCCCGCTGCCGGTCGACCGCCAAGCGCCAGACCGAGGTGATGGACGATGGAGTCCAGCCTTGCCGTCCGTCGCGCCGATGGCGCCAGTACCCCTTCGGCGAAGCGCTCGGTGAAGATTTGGCGCCCGCATAGGACGGCATCACAGCGGAAGCGGCGGGCGATCACCACGAGCTCCACGATCCGCCCGGACAGCGGCAGATCGGTCACGCGTCGCCGATACCGGCTATGGATACGCCGCGAAACTGTCCCGCACGATGGACACAGACCAACACTTCCGGACGCCCGGACCGTGATGACGGCCTTATCACCCTCGTAGCACGCACTCTCTACAACAAACCCACGCGGCACCAGACTGGAGCGGTGGAGTGCTTGCTGCATGGCGCTGATTCTCCCCTAATCAATGCGCCAAACATCCCTCGAACTGCATCAAAAGTGAGTCAGAGCCCAATATTGACCCCCTAAGCCGGGGGATCGGCGTCCAAAATTTGCAAGCCGATTGACACTCTTGACCTTCACCTCCCGGTACCAACCGACCTGCACCAGTTCGGCGAGGCCTCGCGCGTCGATTTGATCACTCTTGTTCATGCGAACCGACGAGGCTGCGTGCGCGTGCCGAGCGTCGATACAGACAACGGGAAGCTCAACCCTGCAGAGTTCATGCCACAGCCAACTCGCCATCGCGCCAGTTTCGAACCCGATGCGCTCGGCATGAGGCGCATGCTTACGAAGCAGGCTGGTCAACAAGCCCGGATCAGATTTGGCCTTTCCTTCAAAAATCACTTGTCCCATCTCGCCAACTACGCATATCGCGGTTTCCCTCTGCGAGACGTCCAGCCCAACGTATTGCTTCATCATAGCTGCTCCGAATCGTTTGATTGCGAGAGCTTGACAATAGCGAGAGTACCTTCCTCCCACGGATAGGCGACGCTGTTTTGGGCGGACGATATTCGTTGCTCGCTCAGGTAAAGGGATCGATCGCTCGCATCATCTGAGCAAGCCGCCGGCCTGCCGCCGGCTCGGATACAGTCTCGGTACCGCCACGGCTCCACGAAACTGCCGGCCCAGATTCCGCGGCTGGAGATCTCCTTCATGCCGTCCAGAATGCCTCTTCTAGGCTGACACCGATCTTGTGGCCGCCGACAACGATGGATCGCTTCACGAGGGGGATTTCACGGTTGCCCTCGCGACCCTAGCAGTGTCATTTGCGCCAGCCGGGGTCAGTCCGTGCAAACGAGAACGGCTCTGGCGCGCGAGGCTGGAACACACCAGAGCCGTCCCCGCCTGTACGCACCGCAATGCCATTAAAGGCATCTTAGAGCGGCATATCCTGCCAGATTCGGCGACATCGCTGTCTATGACCTGACCCGCACCGCTAAGACGCGCGGCAGCGTCACCGACATGCTCGACAAGGTGAAAGCACACGGCGGTGCCAAGGGCGGCCCACCGATGGCCAACCGCGTCCATACCCACCTTAAGACGGTCCTGAAATGGTGGGCGGACTGGGACGAGAAGTTCACGACGCAACCGATGCCGGGCAGGAAGCCGGGCGGCATGGAGAAGAGTTCGGGACCGCTTCCTGCCGTTCGAGGAGATCGCCGACTTCTGGCGTGCCGCCGATGAGCTGGAAGAGCCAGCTCGGAACTACTGGAAGGCGGTCCTGCTCTGCGGTGGGCGGCGCAGCGAAGTCGCCAACATGCACACGCGGGAATTCGAGGGCGGCGATTGGATCGTCCCGGCGGATCGCTACAAGACCGATGTCGACCACACCGTCCCGCTCACGCCTTCATTGCTGGAGCTTGTCGAGCGGAAGCCGGAAGGCTGCAAATCGAAATCGTGGTTTGTGTTCTCGACCACGGGCGGGGAGGTTCCGATCTCCGGCTTTAGCAAGATGAAGGTGGCGCTCGACAAGAAGATCAATACGATCCGCAAGCGGGAAGGACGCAAGCCGATGAAGCATTGGCAGATTCGTGATCTGCGCCGCTCATGCCGGACATTGATGGTGTCGCTCGGGATCAACGAAACTCACGCCAAGGCCGTCACCGGGCACAAGATGCAGGGCATCGATGCCGTCTACAACGTCCACGGCTATCGAGATGAGAAGGCCGCCGCAATCGAGAGGTTCGCGGCTCACATCAGGAGCCTGCTCGCTCCGGCTCCAGCTCCCGCTCCGAGGTCCGAGAACGTCGTCGCCTTCGCCCCGAGGAAGCAGGACCGGCGTCGGCCGTCGATTTCCGCTTGAGAGATTGAAGCCATTCTTCAAGGTCGGGCGGCCTGCTGATAGGCGACGTTGGCCTCTTGCATCGCGAGCTGAAAGCCTTGCAAGCTTCGCTCGTGGACTTCTCTAAGATTGGGCATTACGCAAACTCCTGGTTGATCTAAGCGGCATGGTCCTGCGCCTTCATCCTCGGCGGCAGCGCGCCCTGTTGCCGAAGGAATTGATCGAATGCCATTCGGTAGAGGTCCGACTTCGTGAATAGCCCGTTCGCCGCCAGCGCATTGAAGGCGGCTTCGCGCTCCTCGGGGCCGCAGAACTCGAAGATCACCGGGAAGCGTCGGGCGCGCGCCATGTAGTTACCCCTACGTTACAGGGGAACGAACCGGGATGATCTCCCGACGTTCTCCCGACATTGTCTAGTCACCGTAGATCACGCACCCGTCCGCCATTGATGGCGCGCAGATCGGCATAGGCATCTGCCAGTCGCTTGTTCGCGACATTGAGAGCAACCGTGCCGCCACCGCGCGAGTAGTTGACCTCCGCCTTCTCGACGGCGGCGCGCGCGTTGTGCACTTCGTCGTAAGCGGCATCGAGATCGGTCCAAAACATCATGATCGAGTTTCCCCGTTGTGTTACTGTAAGGATACTATCCTGCATAAGTTTTTCCACGAAGTCAGGCTGCTCCGTTCTGCCTCGTCAAACGAAATCAATTTTTGCTCCGCTGAGAGGCGTTTCTCGCGTGGCAAGGTCGAGCCTCATACCCATCGCACGATATTCTCTCGGGGCAAAAGTGGCGATCGTCGCTATCGCCGTCCGTCTGTTGTTTCGAGCTGCGTCTGGTTCAAGACATCGATGTACCAGGCGCGACAGTAAGAAAGGAAGTATTCCGGCAGCGCAGCGAAAGGCGATTGGGCTTTCACGAAAAGCTCGCAAAATAAGATTGGCACGTCGGTTGCTTGAGATGCTGGGCTAATCCGTTACGACACCATGATCGCATCCTCCGTCTAAGAGTTCAGATGCAACTTGCTCGATCAATCAAAATCAGTGCCATTCTGATGCCGTCAATCCCGTCAGTCGTGCGCCGGCCACAAGGACGACACTCATCTCCGGTTGCTGCGGGTTCTGGACCAGGACAGCGCTGCACCTGCAATTGGACGGACTGGTGCAAGTCAAGAGCGACTGCGTACCACGTTCGACAAGTGCGGGCAGATCGGTCCGGCGCACGTCAGGCGGCAGCGCACGCCCAACCCTGTGGGAACAAAGAAGAGCGGTGGCGCCCAGCGACCAGCCATCCGAGACAATATGATGCTGCGTCAGCAGGAGCGTCGCGATGGTGGCCACCGGATCGATCTTGGCCGGGCGCATTCACGCCGTGGCCGTTCCGGGTGACCACATGACGATGATGAACATCCCAGAAAACCGCGGTCCAAGTTGACCATTCATAGCCGACAGGCGGGCTCGTAAGGGCCTCGGGAAGCCGGTGATGGACAAGCAATGGGAATACCAGGTGCGGATCAATCTCGAGGAGGAGCTCGCCGGGTTGGCGCGCGCCGATCCCGACAATGCAGCGATCAAGCCGCTGGCGGACATCCTCGCTAAACATCGTGCGACGATGAAGTGTCAGTTCGATACGTTCGCCGAGTATGTGGCGGAAGCCGAGAAACGAGGTACCGAAAACTATCCGCTTTACGCTTGGACGAAAGCGACGATCGAGAATGCAGAAAAGCAGGCGAAATACCTCAAGGCGTTCACGCTCTATGTCGAAGGCAATGAAGTCTATGCCAAGCCGCTCGCTGATGCTCTGGAAGCGGACTTGCAACCCCTTGTCGGCGGCAAGTTGATTACGCGACTGTCCAAGCACGATACTAATCCGGCCAACAACCCGCAGCCTGCGGCTCAGTATCGCAAGTAGGAGACACCGCGGCCGCCCAGCCGGCGGCGCGAAGTGTGTTTATGTTTGCGGCGCGAGTAGCAGTTCAGCAGCCGCTTGCCGGGCACCAGTGACACGGTCGCTCTTTGAAGCCGATCCTCTCCCGAAGCTGCAAGCCCCACATGCGCTGCGTGCTGTCCGTTGAGCTGCGCATCAGAATCACCGTCGCTGCTCTCGCAGAGAAGCCCTCGCAAATGGCGGTCGCCAGTCGGGATATCTGGCCATCATAGTCGGCGTCTCCGGATTGATTAGCGGCGCGTCGTCAAGCCGATCCTCACACCCAAGGCGTTTACCGTCGCGCCATTGCTGCGCCATCCACTCAGCGGTCACGCGCTTCGGCATCGGCTTGAGGACAAGGACGAGACGCCCGGTGCCGCGGCCTTCACCATCTGCAAGGTTTTCTTGTCTCCGGCTGAGTTCGACGCGCTTCATCGCATGTCGGATCGCGGTGTCGGTCAGGCTTGCCATGGCGTTTCCACTGTTCCGCAACTGGGATCGGTCGGGGAGAAACGGGGATCGTTTGCTGGGAGCGGAAGGCCGTTCATCCCGGATGTGGCGCAAGGAGGGGCTCCGCACATAATCGAAAAGGAGATGCTTGATCGCCTGTAACCTCTCGTCTTCTGGCATCTCACCTCCTTTGGCTCTCCGGCTCGGTTTCTGGAGCGGCCGCCGGTTTCTCGATGGACGTTCCATCCTCGGTGATCTGAAGGCGGCCTACTGGATCGATCTGGTCTGCGACTCCCAAGGCCCGGGCCGTCCAACCTGCGACGGGGCTTTCTTCAGCCTTTTTCGGACCGAAGGCCGTGATGGCGGCTGCGACGAATGCGCGAATATCCTGGGCGGCTCGACGATCGGCTGCCATTCGGAGCAGCATCTTGCGTTGCTCTGCTTCCGCCTTGATGACTTTCTCGCGCGCAAGTCGGTCGGCCTCATCGCGTTGTTCGGCCAGCCTACGCTCCATCTCGGCACGACGTCGGCATGCGTTTTCATAGACGGTGTGGGCGTTGGCGCGGTACTGAATCTCGCCGGCCACGATCAGTTTCAGAATGATTTCTCTGAGGCGATCTTCGATGCGACCGCTATCATCATCTGCCCAGGAATCCCCAGTGGCTGGGATTTCCAGTCGGAGGGTTTCGTAAGCTTCGTGCGGCGTTTGGATTCGTCCGCTGGCTTGCGCCCTGGCTCTGGGGTGGTCGAGCGTGAACGAGATCTTCTGGCTGCCTACCGTCACACCCACATTGCGAGCCTGTTCGCCAAGCCAAGGCTGGTGGCCGGCTTTGATCAGGGCAAGGAACAGGTTGTTCAGGATCCGCAGCCGTCTTCGTTCGAATGGGCTATCAAAAAGCGGTTCGCTATAACGGAGCCTGTACGGAGGATCGCTGGGTTTCAGACGACGCAACGCATTTTCGTCGAGGAGATGGCGGATCAAACTATGTGCCGACCCGAGATCGCGCACAAAGCGGATCTTCCCGAGGGACTGGTCCACTCTGACGGCGACAGCTTCGATGGATTCGACGAACGTGGGCTCAGTCGGCGGCGGTGCGGCAAGTACGACTTCAGGATTGGGAGGCCATAGATACGAGCGCGGCCCGGTTCCGATCGTCACGTCCGTCGCCATTCCCGGCGACCGTGGCGGCAGTTTTTGGCGGATAACCTTCTTGTCTGCGCGGAGTTTTGCCCAATAGCCCCGGTCCGGTACGGGAATATCGGCCTTGGCGCAGCACTTTTTCAGCCACACATCGGAGACGCCCATGCGCTGAGCGATCGTGCGCACCGGCTCTGTCCAGACAAGGTCGTAAAGTGCTTCACGAGAAATGGTGGTCAATCCAATCCTCTGGGTCAGTTCGACTCCACTGTAATCATTAAATATTGCGAAGGCGCGACGCCCTCGGCCTGGCTCCGGTGTTCGATGGAACGGATGGATGGGGTGGGCGGTCGATGCATAGGTGTCGGAGTGCGAAAGCGGTGCCCACGTGATGGACGGACCTAATGAAACTCCTGACCGGGCTCGTCTAGAGCTTCACACGGACAGCCTTGCCGTGGTTGAGCTGTTGGCTCGAGATAGCGCCGCGTTTGCGGGTGCGCTCCTCCCGGTGAACGCGCGCTTTCAGGATACCGTCGTCGTCACCGCGCGCTCATGGGGATATGGTGAGCGAGAGCCCCTGGCCCCCTGCAGGGGGAGTATGGGTTATACGTTGAAGCGTATTTCGCTGTGTTTTATGCGCTGCAGCGTATATGGCGTACCAGCGGGGATTCCCCGACCGTTGGCGATCGATATCCGAAAGTCCTTGTCATCCAACCCGAAGCTCGTGCTCCGGGTCGATCGGCGCACAGGCGAGCGCAGAATGGCGGGCGAACGGCCCAGCCCGAAGGCGCCTCTCGAACTCAAGCCGCTTCGTCCGCTCGCGCGCCTCCACATGCGGCACATTCCGCTCGTGACCATTGTCGATTGACAATCCTAGTGCCCGTGTCCCCCTCGCGGTAAGCCAACTCACCGTAAGCCGACAGCCATGACTCACTGAGGCGGCCGCCGAGATTCGCGATGCGACCTTGCGACGTGACGAATACCCTGCCGAATGAATGCGCTGGCGGCCGGAGCACGCAGTCGAGGGCAAGCTCGCTAAGCATCGCGGTCACGTAACTAAGTTCGATCGGACCATACGGCTGATAATGAGCACCACACGCCGGCTCTTCCTGATTGGCGTCTCCGCCCTCCGGCCATTCCACAACTTTGAACGACGGCATTCCCGTACGGCCGATGTGGCATTGCAGGCAGCCGCCAGCCTCGGCGATCGCCACACCGTGTCCGGCGCAAGCATGCGCCTCGGTCCAGCCATACACGATTGGTCGATCTCGTCCCTGAGCAATATGCCAGCGATTAAGAGCGGACTCAGCTGCCCAGCTTCCCGTAGCAGAAACGATCAAGTCAGCCGCCACCATAAGATCTTGGTCGGTATGAAGCAGGTGATGCAGGTCGCAATCGCGGTGCTCGATTGTAAGGTGGGGAAAATCAGCCTGTAGGCGCTCAGCCAGCGTCTCGGCCTTATTGCGGCCGACCGCAGTCGCGCCCAGAGGGTGCCGACCGACGTTCGGCCAGCTGAGCGTATCGTAATCGACCAGAATGAGCCGGCCAACGCCAGCTTGCGCCAACGCAAGAGCGATCGGGGCACCAACGGATCCACATCCCACTAAGACGACAGTGGCCCGAAGCAAATGCTCCGCCCGAGGGTCGCGATCTCGGCCGTGGATCCAACTCGCGTCGGCGCGTTGCACCGAGGTTCTGACAACGGGGACGGGCCCGAAGAAACGACTGAGCAGAACCGGCCTCGGCGTGTGGCCGCGTCGAAAGCCTTTGGACAGAGGCTCCGCCGCCGATCGGACATGGTCCTTTAGGCACTTCGGATTTGGTACCTTGACGCTGATCAGGGCGGCCCCGCCGCGGCCAGTCGCTCCCAGTATGGCGACGAGATAATCGGGTTCGCCAACAGCAGCATCCTCGAGCACCCCTCTTGATTCATCCCCGATCGCGGCAGCCAACGCGAGGAGATCTGAAGAAGTCTCGGGGTAGGCGGCGGGAAGCAGAGGTTCACCAAGCCAGATGAAGGCGGCGACCTCGGTCCTGGTATCGACATTGTCGCCGAAGCGGCGACGCACCCACTGTGCGAGTGAAGCGGCATCCTCGCCGACGACTTCCAACCCTTTTCCTCTCCAAACCTGCACAAGTCTCGATGGCGGCGCAGGAGCGACCAAGCTGTAAAAGTCTGTTCCTTTCAAATGGGCCTTGTAGGCCCAGTAAGTCAGAAACTCCTCGCGGAAATCGCGTTCGATGATCGAGCCCTCAAGCAGCTCCTCAATGAGTTGTATCGATCGGTGAAGCAGGTTTGCGGCGACGGCGGAAGGGTCATCGGGATCATATTCCGCCATGTTCGGCAGCAGACAAAGAATGCCGTCACTCTCGACGTGCGGCCATGTCATGAAATCTGGATGATCGACGAGCGCGGTCCTGACCGGAACGGTTGGAAAGGCCGCCGTCGCCACCACGTCGACGCGACGCGTTCCACCATCGGAAAAGACCACGCTGACCCGCCACGCCGCGACCCATCGGCGCGAAGGATAGCAAGTGCTGATCGTCGCTTGGTCGAGACGTTCGGGTGCCTGCCCAGTCAGTTCGCGCAGCGTGGCTTCAAGGCGAAGCGCCGCCTGTCGCCAACGCAGCGGGAGCGTCTTCTCAGGCATGCCGACCGCCGCCAGCGCTGCTGACGGCGGCGGCCGCTACCGCGGTCTGCGAAAGCAGGCCGGCCGACGTGATGATCGCCGGGGCGGCGACCGCGGCGCGCTGTTCCTCCTCCAGCCGCTCGCTGAAGAAGGTGGTCGCGAAAACCTTGTCCCAGCACTTTAGCGCACGCTCGCGCGTGCAGTCGTCATCGAAGAGGGGCTGCAAGGTGTCGATCGCTTCGGTCAGCTTTTCGCGAAAGCAGCGCGCCCGAGCGTCGTCGGGCCCGGTGGTGATATAGTCGCCGGGCGTGACGGGGTGGGCGACTTGGAGATCGCCGTTGAGTTCGATTACGGATTGCGACCATCGTATCGTAGATCGCTTGATCCTCCCGGTCGTTGTGACGGAACCGCTGGGTCGTGAGTACCGAGATGCCGAAGCCGCTCAGGATGCCGTCCCGCCAGCTATCGCGGCTGCGTGCATATTTTTTGAGGTCTCGATTGATCCGACGGAGCTGAACGCCATCGGCGGACTTCGCGCGTTCGTCCTCGTACCAGTCCGACACGTCTCGTGCGTCGGATCGCTTCCACCCACTACTCGCTGCCAGCTCGTAATGGATTTCTTCGCCGAAGGCGGTTGATGTCAGCACTCGTCGATAGACCGGCAGGTCGACGTGATAGCCCTTTTCGTAAAAGACGCGCACGCAATTCGACCGAACCTCGGGCGGCGTCTTGAACTTGCCGTCATCAACGGCGTCGCGGACCATCTGGCGCGCCTGCAACGAGGTCATCTCCGCCCCGCGATCGCCGACCAAATCTTCCTTCCTAAAGTAGACGCCGTCATCGATGTCGTAGTCATTGTTGGGATCGCGGGTCATCGTCTTCATGGCGTAGCTGCCTTGCTTGACGAACTCGAGCGGTGCCGGCTTATCCGCTTCAGCAAGCCCGTTGCGGAGTCGGGTGCGGTTAGCGTTGCGCCGGTCGCGCATCGCGTCCTGCTCGCTCTTCGGCAGGGTCACTTCCTGATCGTGATATGCACGAACATCCTTGGAGCAGTCGAACATCCTCTATCCTTTCTGGTCGGAGGCTGCGGGGCGGTCCCAGACCGCTCCTGTGGCCGGCATCGCCGGAAGTTCGGTCATGAGGCGTCGGATCATCCGACCGTCCTCGCTATTTGCGTCGTCGCAGCAGCTCTTGGTCAGGTCGGCATCCGTATGCGCCTGCGCGATCAGGCGATCCATTGCTTCCGGCCGCGTGTCGTCGAGCCCCAGGTAAGGCATCATGCTTGCCGGGACAGGCTTGTTGGGGAACCGCACCCTTCGGATCGAGCGCCCACAATTGCTGATGGCGTTCGCCAAAAGCCGCGCCATGTGATCGAAGGCAAACTCCTGCGCCGAGATGCTGAGCGGCGCAACGTCGGCGCCGAGTGTCCAGTCCAACATCGATCGATGGGCGCTTTCCGCGTCGAGATGATCTCCTTCGGGACGCGGACAGGTTCCCAACGAGAAGATCTCAATCGCGCGGTCCGGCGCCGCGATCGTCAGCGCATCGACGAGCCCGACCATGATAGGGTTGTTGGCCCAGAGACCTCCGTCCGCGAACACTTGCTGTGGCCCGCTCGGCGTGTTCGGATCGTCGATAGCCGCAAGCGAGCGATAGATCGGCGCTGCGCTGGTCGCCATGCACACATCCACCAGCGGGTAGCGATCATCGCGGATGCCGCTCTTCGGCGTCTTCTTGAATACCCAGGCGCGGTGTTGGCTCATCAGCACGGCGGGAATTGACAGGGAGATGCCGCGCCCGTCGAAAACATCGCGCATCGTCACAGCGCCGAGGACACCTTGCAGCGCATCGCGAAGCGCTTTGTCGCCCTCGCGTACGAACCGGCTGCCCTGCGTAGCGCGATAGATCGCGCCGCCTTTCCCGGCGATCCGGTGCGGAAAGATCTTAGGCCCATGTTCGCGGTAGAGCGCCACCACCTCGGACATGGGTCGGCCGACCGCGAGAGCACAGCCGACAATCGCCCCGGTGCTCGTGCCAGTAATCAGGTCGAACCCACGGCCAAGATCGAGCGCCGTCTTACCTCTAATCCGGGCGAATTGGTCGGTCAGGCGAGATAAGAACGCGGCGGTATAAATGCCCCGCATGCCGCCCCCATCAAGGCTCAGAACGCGAAAGGGGTGTGCCGTCTGTCGATGTTCCTCAGATATTTCCATCCGACGGGCCTTGGTGGCAAAGTAGGGGGCGCTCACACATCGATATGGACTTTCTGGCTCGGACGACTTCCGCCTCGGGGAACGGGCCGCGCAACAGCTGCGTCGGCATGTGGTTATCCTTTCGGCGGAAAGGGGTCGTTGCCGTACGAATTCGCGTCCCGGATACGACCGTCAGGACGGTGGATGACGACTTCGCCATGCTCGCGAAGCGCGGTCTCGCGCGCAGCTTCCGTCGCTTTGGCTTGGGTGTCGTGAGTGGAGCCCACTCGCGACGCGCCTTCGCGGCGTGTGGCCCACCCCGCTTCGTGCGGCACTACATGGATGCGTTTTGACATTGCAGGTTCTTTCGACTCGCGGAGAGCCCAGCGCCCACCGGCCAGGATAGAGATTCCCGAGTTCAAGCTGGATGTCAACTATTGATCACATTAATATGTGAGTAATAAGCACATTATGTTTATAATATTGACACCGGACGCGATGGAGCGCAAACATCGGCTATGGCAGGCGATCCGGTCTATAGGACGTTCGGGAGTGCCGTTTCGGCCCGGCGAAAGGCGCTTGGCCTGACGCAGGCGCAACTGGCAAGCAAAGTGAAAATGTCTCGCGCGTCGATCGCCAACATCGAGAGCGGCCGGCAGAACATATTGCTGCATCATGTCTATGCGCTCGCCGCCGCGCTCGACTTCGCGAAGGTCGCTGACTTGCTGCCGCCATTGCCGCAAAAGTCCATAGGGGAGCAATTGAAGATGACGCTGTCGAACCAGGCGCTGTCGAAGCAATCGCTATCGGAACATGCGGGGGCTCAGGTCGCGGACTTGATCACGAGCGCGCTGGCGCCACGTCGCGGTCCTAAGGTCGGATCGTGAGAGACGCCGATCCAGGTCGAGCGCGCGAAGCCGCGCGCGCGATCCTCCGGGAGTTCGGCGTTTCAGCGCCGCCCGTTCCGGTCGAACGCATCATCAAGTCGCGCAAGATCGTTCTTCAGTACGCGCCGCTGGAGGAGGATCTTTCGGGCATGGCCTATATCAAGGACGGCGTCGGCATCATCGGCGTCAACGCGCTGCATCATCCCAACCGCCAGCGCTTTTCTGCAGCCCATGAGCTCGCCCATCATGTGCTGCACGACGGTGACATCAGACAAGCCGTTCACGTCGACAAAGGGATTCGTGTTCTCTTCCGGGACGACATCTCGGCGCTCGGAACCGAGCCGATGGAAATTGAAGCCAACGCCTTCGCCTCAGAGCTATTGATCCCCGGCGATCTCTTAGCCGCCGCCTTGGAAGGCGGTGGCGTGGACCTTGAGGACGAGGCGGCGATTGAGGGTCTCGCGCGTCGGTTTAGGGTAAGCCCGGCAGCGATGCGTTTCCGGTTGACCCGTTGGTAACAAGCCCATGAGCTTCGTCTTTTTCGACACAGAGACGACGGGGCTGAAACGGGGCTTCGATCAGATACTCCACTTCGCGGCTGTTCGCACTGATGCGAACCTGAACGAGCTGGCGCGGTTCGAGACGCGCTCGCGTTTGCAACCGCATGTGCTTCCCCATCCTTCGGCGCTTCGCACGAATGGCTTGCCGATCGAATGGCTGACCGATGGGAACCTGCCGTCGCACTACACGATGGTGACAGACATTCGCCGGACCCTGATTTCCTGGAGCCCGGCGGTGTTCGTCGGCTTCAACTCCATCCGCTTCGACGAGGAGATGCTGCGCCACGCGCTCTTTCAGAGCCTATATCCGGCATATCTGACGAGCAATCACCGCAACTGCCGCGCCGATGCGCTCAGCCTGGTGATGGCCGCCGATGCCGTATCGCCTGCGCAGCTGGTCGTGCCGGTCAACGAGGAAGGGCGGCGGACTTTTCGCTTGCAACAGCTGGCGACCGCGAATGGCGTCTCCCATGCTCGGGCGCACGACGCGATGTCCGATGTACTTGCGACGCTCGACCTATGCCGGCTGATCTATCAACGATCGCCGGAGTTGTGGCAGCGGTTTGTGCGCTTCTCGAACAAGGCGACCGTCGCGGATTTTGTCGAGGCCGAAGACGGCTTCGTGTTGACCGAGTTCTTCGGCGGCCAAGCCTATCATTCGCCGGTCGTCTGCATCGGCTCGGATCCCGATCAGGCCAATGGCCGGCTTTGCTTGAGCCTCAACGAAGATGTGGGCCGGCTCGCCGCGATGAGCGATCCCGAACTGCAAGTTCATCTGACGCAGAAGCCGAGTCCGATCCGTCGCTTCAGGATCAATGCCGCACCCACACTGACGGCGTTCTTCGACGCTCCCGAACATATGTTGGAGGGCGGTGCGATTGGCGATATCGAAGACTGGGCCCGTCGCGTGAAAGCGGACATTGGTCTGCGCACGCGGCTTGTGGCTGCGTACATCGCCGCGCGCGAGCCTTACGCGTTATCTCCGCACATCGAAGAGCGCATCTATAACGGCTTTCCCGGCCCTGCTGACGAGGCACGAATAGCCGCGTTCCACGATGCGCGATGGGAGGACCGCTTCGCGATCGTCCAGGGCATGGAAGACGAGCGACTGCGCTGGTTCGGCCTCCGGTTGATCTATTTCGAAGCGCGCTCGGTTCTCCCCGAACCTGCTCGATTGGAGGTCGAACGCTATTTAACCGATCAGATGACGGGTGACGGTTCGGGTTGCCTCACTATCGATCAGGCGATGGCCGAGACGGGAAGGCTACTGGGAGAGGCTGTCGGTCCGGACGACCTTCTGATGCATTATCGCACTTACCTGCAGGATCGACGGGCGCGGTTGGAGGCCTATCGGGCGAAGTTGGTCGCCTGAATCCGCCAGATCGGGGACGGGTCTGACTTTCGCGCATCTGAAATGCGCGATTGTCCTTGACATTTTCCCCGGTTTTGCAACTTTCGCGCATCTGAAATGCGGGCAAGTCTGTGACAATCCTCCTGGTCGGTGAAACCATTGACAGGCGACGCGCCCATGCCCAGGCGGCGGCGGGCGAGCTCATTCAGCTCGTCCGTGGGGTCTACGCCCAGGCCAATCCCGACGTCGATGCGGCGGTCTTGGCCCACGCCGTGCGCATCGCACATTATCTCTACCCGACCGCTTATCTCTCGTCGGCGTCCGCCGCGCTCCTGCGACCAACCCCCGACGGCCGGCTTTTCCTAAGCGGACGACGCAACCAGCGAACCCGGATCCGCACGCTCGAGATCGTCCAAAACGAAGCGCCCGCTCATCCGTCGACGGCGCCGGCGATCGTGGGCGACGATCAAGGTGAGATCAGGATCGAGGTGTCGTCACCGCGCCAGCGGTTCCTGGAAGCGTTCCGGCTCCGAAGCGAGCATGCCAGCGCCATTACCGACGAGCTTCGTGCCGATATGGCGGCACGGCTGATCGAGGAGTTTGGATCACCACAAGCGGCGGCGGACGCCGTCTGGGCGCTGGCTCGCGAGAATGGCTGGTATCGCGAGGGGGAAGGGGCCGAGCGCTACCTGACCACGCGCACCTCTGCCGGAAAGGCGGTGGCGAACAAGGCGGCTCTTGAGCGGATCGTCGCCTGGCATGGCGAGCCTCTCGGCCGCCTGACGCATGACGGCTTCGAATGGCGTTGGAAGGCGACGGCGAATACGGCACCGCCGCTCGTTCGCCAGACAGCGCCCGGCAAGCTCCCCGCATTTGTGGAGTTGCTGTTGCCGGAAGGCTGGCTCGCCCAGGTGCTTCACGAGCGGGACGATCGCGATGCCATTCGCCGCGGCAAGCGGTTCATGTCGAACGTCGCTGTTGTTGGCAATAAGAAAGAGCTCGAAGCGCTCCCGCTCGACGTCCTGCAAGCGCCGCTTGCGAAGTTCGCGAAAGGCGGGGAATTCACTGGACGCTATGTCGGTCCATCGCGGGGTGAGCTGGAGCACAGCTTCGAGGAGAATCTCGCGCAGTTATTTGAGCGTGCGGAGACGCCCCGTCTGTCCGGCGTGCAAATCAAGGCACCGATGTGCCTGACGTCCGAGGGCGAGCTGATCCCGGCGATCGACGCGCCGTTCACCCACATCCTCAAGCCTGCGGGGCTCGCCGGCTTCGAGGCGCTGCCAGTCGTCGAATGGATCTGCCTGGAGCTCGGTCGAGCGGCGGGGTTCGTCGTGCCTGACGCCGCACTTGTCGGCATGCCCGACGGCATGGCGCCCGCACTCGTCGTCGAGCGGTTCGACATCAGGCGGGACGAGGCTGACGAGCGCCGCCTCGCGCTCGAGGATTTTTGCTCGGTGCTCGATCTGCCCGCGGCGGCAAAGTACGACGGCACTATCGAGCGCGTGGCGCGCGGGCTTCGACCGCTCTCCACCGATCCCGCCGACGATCTCGATATTCTATTCCGGCGCGCGCTCTTCGCCTGGCTGATCGCCGACGGTGACATGCACCTCAAGAACCTGGCGTTGCTGAAGATCGCCGCGCCCGGCGCGCGGCAATTCGAGAGCGTCCGGTTCGCGCCGCTCTACGACGCGGTCACGACGCGGGTCTTTCCGGGCCTTGCCAGTGATCGCATGGCCCTTAAACTGAGTGGGAAGGACGAACGGCTCACGCCGCGTGATTTTCTCACGCTTGCCCGTACTATCGAGCTCCCCGTCGCGCGCGCGGAAGACGCGATGGCGACCGTAGCGGTGGCAACGCGCAAGGCCGCGGATGCCTTATCGCTGCCCAAAATTGCGCGTGACCGCGAAGGCGCCACGTCCGCCGAGGGGCGCGTCAAGGCGATCGTGGCTGAGCGATGCGGCGCCTTCGCATGAGCTTGGAATCGGTCAAAATATATGTTGGCGTGACCGACCTCGACTGGTTCGAGTTTCTGTCCGCGCGAAGCGTCGACGAGGTCAATTTCTGGCAACCAGGTGGCCGATCGCAGTTTCGCGCGCTTCAGCCCGGCGAGCTGTTTCTGTTCAAGCTCCATAGCCCGAACAACTTCATTGTCGGCGGCGGTCTGTTCGGCCATGCCTCGATCGTTCCGATCTCGCTCGCATGGGAAGCGTTCGGGGACAAGAACGGTGCCGCCTCGCTCGACGAAATGCGCGGTCGGGTGGCTCGCTATCGGCGCGAGCCGGTCGACTTTCGAACCGACTATTCGATCGGTTGCCGCATCTTGGAGCAACCGTTCTTCTGGCCGCGGGATCTCTGGCTTCCAATTGCCGATCGCTGGGCGCCGAGCATTGTGGTCGGAAAGGGGTTCGACACCGGCGAAGCGGACGGACGATTTCTATGGGACGCCGTTCGAGAGCGACTGACTGCCGCGCCTGTCGGTGCGTCGACTCCGCTCGCCGAGGTCGCGCGGTACGGCGATCCTAGGCTTGTACGGCCACGCCTTGGTCAAGGCACGTTCCGGGTTGCTGTCACTGACAGCTACGGTAGGCGCTGCGCAGTCACGGGCGAGCGCACGTTGCCGGTCCTCGATGCTGCACACATCCGTGCGTACGGGGCTGGCGGCCAGCATGAAGTTAGTAACGGCCTGCTCCTTCGCACCGATATCCACAAGCTGTTCGATCGCGGCTACGTGACGGTAGACGCTGATCACAGGTTTGTTGTGAGCCAACGCCTTCGAGAGGACTTCCAGAACGGTCGGCACTATTACGAGTTGGAGGGGCAACGGCTCGCATTGCCAGTGCGCGTCGACAATAGGCCCGACATCGATGCGTTGCGGTGGCACCGCGAAGAAAGATACCTCGCGTGAAGACGAGCAAATCAGCGAGCACAAACGAGAGTGGAGCAGGTTCCGCTTCGCTTGCGGGCTATGAATATCAGATCGACGTCTCAATATGGCTGGCGCTCGATCTGGTCCTGATTTCGCGCCTCACAGACGAGCTTGTCCTCGAACCCGCGAGCCAAGAGGACCTTGAAGCTACACTTTCCGATGCCGAACCGGGACGGCTCGTCAGTCGAGTGCCGATGACCGGCTACACGCTGATTGTACAAGCCAAGCGCCGTGGCGGTGACGCTTGGACGCCGACAACACTCAAATCCCTGTTGAAGCACGGAAGTGACACTCGGATATCGGCGGCCGAGCGACTGAAGAACCTCGGCGCGCGCTATCTCTTGGTGACGAGCGCCGGCGTCAATGGCGATGCAAGGAAGCTGAACAGACGGCAAGCCGGCTCGTGGCCGAAGCCCAATGCGATGCCGAACGTCATCTCCAAGGACATCGATCACGACATTTCTGGGCGGGTTGCGGTCATTGCAAATCAGGATGACGAACGTCTGCGCGGAGACATTGATCGCCTTCTTTCAGAAGGCTGTCGTGTCCCCAATGCGCGCTTAGCTTCCTGCCGGTCGAAGCTGCGCGAGGAAGCACGTTCGAGAATTGCGCGAGCCGGCGGAGGGCGATGGCGCCGGCAGGACATCGAAAGAATCGTTCGGGAACACGAAGGTTACGCGACGCCCAGATGGTCCTTCAAGAACCTCCAGCCGGCTCACCGACCCCGTCGTTGAGCCGTCCAAATGGACGTCCTTTTTGCTGTCCAATCCCATCCCAAACCTCCGTCCAAGCCGGAGGCTTCTTTCGCACAGCTATACCGATCCCGAAGCAAGGGTTCCGGCTAAGCGCTTACGAAGGAGGGCCAGACTCGTGCCCCGAAACTGCTTCCGCTCGGCAGCGCCCACAAGGTCAGCTATGCCAAGGCGCTCTCGGCCCACATCACGTTTCAGGATGACATCAAAGCGGGAAAATATCCCGACGCGCCGAAGGCCGGGCCGGGTCGCAAGCCGAACGGCGAAAGTTTCGAGAGCTAAGGCGAGCGATTGCTCGTGCCCTTAAAGGTGAGACAAGCGATGTGCCCCCATTGTGCCCCAGGTTTCTTCCGGGCACACCGCGAGGGAAGTGAGACACTAAGTTCCTGAATTTTCGGGGCTAATGGTGGGCGCACAAGGGATCGAACCTTGGACCTCTCCCGTGTGAAGGGAACGCTCTCCCGCTGAGCTATGCGCCCGGGACCATCATGCAGGCGGCCGGACTTTCGGCCGGCCGGCAGATCGGAGCCCGCGATTTAGAAGTGCGGGCCCAAGGTGTCAAGTTTCCAGGCGCCGTGGGGCCGGAAAACCTGCCGCAAGCCAGGCAATTCGGTAGGAAGCCGGGTTTTGGCCCAATTACGCGCCCTATTGGCGGGCACGGGAGGCGTGGGCCTGGAGCGCGCGGATGCGCTCGGCGAGCGTTCCGCCGCCCTCGGGCAGGGCGCTACCGGCCGCGCCGTTGCTCGCGGCGTCGTTGGCCGGGCGCGGCGCCGGCTTCGGCGGCTGGCCGGCCTCGGCCGCGAGCAGCGCCTCGATCGGCGAGTTCGGGCCTTCGAGCTGCATCGCGAGCTTGGCGACCTCGGCGGCGATGTCGTTGATGCGCTCGCGCAGCAGCGCGTTCTCCATCCGCTCGGTCGCCCAGGAGCTCTCCGCCTGCTGCTGGATCGCGTTGATGTCGCGCTGGAGCTTTGCGCGCTCGTCGCGCGCGGTACGGAGCTGCTCCTCGAGCGCTGCCTTTTCCGCGCGCAGCGCTTCGAGCGCGGCCGGCGACTTGCCGCCGCTCAAGGCGGCGATCTCGACGCGGAGCTCCTTGACGGTGCGTTCGGCACTTTCATTGGCCTTGCGGAGCTGGTTGTTCTCGTAGTCGCGTTCGGCGAGCAGCTTGCCCTGCGTGGCGAGACGTCCCTCGAGGTCGGCGACGCGGCCCGACAGCATCTCGGCCTCCTTCACCTGCACGATGAGCTGGCGATCGAGCTCGGTGACGCGCTGGCTCAAATTCTCGACGCGGCCGCGCGCCTCGCCGAGTTCGCGCGAGGCGGTCTCGGATTCGGTGCGCTCGTGCGCAAGGCGCGCTTGCGTCGCGGCAAACTCCTTCTCGGCATCGCCGACGCGGTTCTTCAATTCCTCGATCTGCGCGCGCACGGCGACGAGCTCGACCTGGCGGCTCTCCGCCATGATCGAACGGTCGGACAGTTCAGAGTTGATCTTGGCGAGCTCGGCCTGCTTGTCGCTCAGCGCCAGCTCGGCGGCGTGCAGCGCCTCGGTCTTGGCGTTGAACTCCTCCTCGGTGGCGCGGAGCTGCTCCTTCACCGCTTTCTCGCGCGCCTCGAGTGCGAAGATCGTGGCGTTCTTCTCGCCCAGTTCGATCTTCATGCGGTTGATGGCGTCGCTCTTCTTGCCGAGCTCGGCGAGCTGGCTCGTGGTCTTGTTCTTGAGCTGCTCGACGCTCATCTCCAGCCGCCGCGCCGACATGGCGAATTCGGCGCGGAGCTGGTCCTTGTCGGCCTGGATCTCGGCCATCGACAGCGGGGTGGCGGCCTCGAGCCGGCGCGTGGTCAGGCGCACCGCGCGGTTATGCACCAGCGGCACGAGGGCAAGCCCGCACAGCATCGAGAGCAGGAAACCGATCGCCAGGTACATGATCGGTTCGACCATGGGCCAAAACTCCCAGAGCTAAGGAAAAATTTACCAACGACAATGCCATGGCGGGCCGGCAAAAAGCCAGCCCCGCTCTGTCGTTAACCTTGATCCGTACCCAGCTGGGAGAGGAGACCTAGAACGGGTTCCAGGTCGCACGCGGCGTGTATTTGAGATAGCCGATATTGGCGCCCAGCCGCAGGCCGAGGCCGGAGCGAATCGGCACCAGCACGATGTTGTTGGCGGTGAGCGCCGTCATGCCGAAGCCGCCGATGATATAGGCCGAGCCGTCGAGGCCGGCGAAGCGCTGGTAGATCGCGTTGGTGGCGGGCAGGTTATAGACCAGCGTCATGGTGCGGGCGCCGTCGCCGCCCCAGTCGAAGCCGAGCGAGGGCCCCTGCCAATAGACGCGCAGGTCGCCGGCGTTCTTGGTGTAGAGCGTGCCTTCGCCATAGCGCAGGCCGGCGACGAAGGCGCCGGAACCTTCCTCACCCAGGATGTAGCCGTTGGGCAGACCCCATTGGCTGACCGCCTTCTCGATGATCGAGGCGAGCCCGCGCGAGACGTTGCCGAAGAAACGATGACCGGCGGTCACGAGCTCGTCCGGCCCGTAGGTGTTGGGCGTCGGGGTCCGCTGCGGCGGCGGCAGGTTGGGCGGCGGCGCCTGCTGGGCGGAGGCCGGCACGATCCAGCCGACCATCGCGGCGAGCGCGAGCGCAGCAAGGCGTGATGCGAAAGTCATAAAAGAACCCCTGGTATCGAAACCGATCGCTTCCTTAACCTGACGCCAACAGGCACGGTTCTAGGTTGCGCCGGATGTCCCCTCGACTCGGATGTTATCCGCAGCAACTATGACGGCACAACGGCAGGAAGATAGCCCTTTGCGCCCCGGAATTGCCTTGATCGGCCGCCGCGTTTGCCTCGTCTGCCTGCTGGCGGGCATTTGGATCATCTGCGCAGGGGTGCCGGCGGGGGCTGCCACCACCGAGCGGATCGTCGTCAACCGGTTCAGCGGCGTCGCCATCGAGGGCTTCGATCCCGTCGCCTATTTCGTCGATGGCGCGGCCGTGCGAGGGAAGGCGCAGTTCGAGGCGAACCTCTGGGGCGCGGTCTGGCGCTTCCGCAACGAGGGTAACCGGGCCTCCTTCCTGTCCCATCCCGAGATCTACGGGCCGCAATTCGGCGGCTATGATCCAGCCGATATCGCCCGCGGCGTCGTCATCGCCGGCAATCCCCGCTTCTTCGCGCTCGTGGCGCAGCGGCTCTATCTGTTCAGCCGGGAAGCCAATCGCGACGCCTTCGCCGCCGACCCGGAGCGTTTCCTCTATGAGGTCGGCAAGCGCTGGCCGGCGCTCCAGGACCAGCTCGGTCAGTAGCGGTCGACCGCCTGCGGGTCGCCCCAGGCGACGAACTCCGGGATGATGAAACCGCTGTCGCTGCGCTGGCCGAAGCGGAGCTCGCCGCCCTGGCCGTCGGTCACCCTGCCGCCGGCCGCGGTCACGACCGCAGAGCCGGCCCCGACGTCCCATTCCGAGGTCGGTCCGAAGCGGGGATAGATGTCGGCGCTGCCTTCCGCGATCCGGCCGAATTTCACGGCCGAGCCGACCGTCCGTCTGACGGCATTGGGCCTGCCATCGATGAACGCCTCGCTCTTGGGATCGCCGTGCGAGCGGCTCACCGCCGCGATCCAGGGCTCGCCCGGCGCCGGCAGCTTGCGGGTATGGATCGGCTCGGCCGCGCCGATGGTTGCGCCGTCAAAGCTCACGCGCTCGGCGCCGCGGCCGACGACGCCGCGCCAGAGCAGCCCGAGCGCGGGCGCAGAGACGATGCCGAGCAGCGGCACGCCTTCAGTCACCAGGGCGAGGTTGACGGTGAACTCGTCGCGGCCGGCGACGAACTCCTTGGTGCCGTCGAGCGGATCGATCAGGAAGAAGCTCTCGCGAAACGGCGGCGAGGCGAGCTGGCTCCGCTCTTCCGACAGCGTCGGCACGTCGGCCGCAAGCTGCGCCAGGCCCTCGGCGATGATGCGGTCGGCGGCAAGGTCCGCCTCGGTCACCGGTGAGCCGTCCTGCTTGCCGTCCACCCGCATCGCCGTGCGGTTGACGGCAAGGATCGCTTCGCCCGCCTTCACCACCAGCGCGGTGAGCGGCTCCATCAGGCCGGTTGCGACCGCGGCGTCGATGATCCTTTTCACCTGGATGCCTCATTCATCGGCAATTTCGTTCCTCCTCGACTGATTCGCCCGGATTGATTCGATTGGGGGCTTATGGCCGCCTCGAAGTGATCGCAAGCTAGCTGCCGCGGGCTTGCGAATGTTAGAACCCGCAGCATCCGTCAAGCATGCGTGATTCGCGGCGTCCAGCGCCGTGCAATTCCAGGAACCCTCCAGGACCCCATTATATGTCTGACGCCTCGTCGCCCGCGACCGTTACTGCTCCCGATATGCTCGAACTCGCTGCGCTCTTGTGCTCGCGGGTCTGCCACGATCTCATCAGCCCCGTCGGCGCCATCGTCAATGGGCTCGAAGTGCTCGACGACGATCCCAAGCCCGAGGACCGCGAGTTCGCGCTCGACCTCATCCGCAAGAGTGCCAAGACGGCCTCGGCCCGGCTCCAGTTCTGCCGTCTTGCCTTCGGCGCTGCCGGCTCCTCGGGCGCGCAGATCGATCTCGGTGATGCCCAGACCATGGCGCGCGGCCACATCGAGGATGGCAAGTGCTCGATCACCTGGAATCTGCCGCGGCTCCTGCTGCCGAAGAATCGCGTCAAGCTGCTGCTCAACATGCTGGTGGTTGCCCAGCACACGATCCCGCGCGGCGGCATGCTGACGATCGATCCGATCGGCGAGGGCGAGACGATGAGCTTCCGCATCACCGCGACCGGACACAATGCGCGCCTGCCGCAGAACATCTCCGAGCTCCTGAGCGGCGAGCGCGGACCTGCCGCGGATGCGCATGCGATCCAGCCTTATCATACCAGGCTGTTGGCGCAGGCCTGCGGACTCACCGTGAGGCTCGCACCGGAAGGCGAAGCCATCACCGTTACCGCTTCGTAAACGCGCCCTTCGCTCTCGAAGTCTTAATCCAATCTTTACGAGGCGCTTCGACTTGTCCGGAGCGCCTTATCTCTTTGTTGGTTCCGTTCTTTTGCACTTACTCAACCAATATTAAACGCTTTGCGGTGAAGCTGGCCCCATTCCGAAATGGCGCATCACGCCTCGTGCGCGCCCTTCCTGTATGAAGGCCTGTTTTCATGGATGATCTGTTGCGGGAGTTTTTGACGGAGACCAGCGAGAGCCTGGACACCGTCGACAATCAGCTGGTGAAGTTCGAGCAGGAGCCGAACAACGCCAAGATCCTGGATAACATCTTCCGCCTGGTCCACACCATCAAGGGCACCTGCGGCTTCCTCGGCCTGCCGCGGCTGGAAGCGCTGGCGCATGCCGGCGAGACGCTGATGGGCAAATTCCGCGACGGCATGCCGGTGACCGGGCAGGCGGTGACGGTGATCCTGTCCTCGATCGACCGCATCAAGGAGATTTTGGCTGGCCTGGAGGCGACCGAAGCCGAGCCGGAGGGCAACGACCGCGACCTCATCGACAAGCTGGAGGCGATGGTCGAGCAGGGCATGGCCGCCATGGCGGCTGGCGCAGCTCCCGTCGCCGACGCGCCGCCGCTGGCGCCGGAAGCCCCGGCTGCCGCTGCGCCCACCAAGGCGATGACCACGGGCACGCTGATCGCACAGACGCTGGAGCGCCCGTTGCGTCCCGGCGAAGTCTCGCTCGACGAGCTCGAGCGCGCCTTCCGCGAGACCGCGATCGAAGCGCCGGTGCCTGCTGCGCCCGTTGCCAAGGCTGAAGCCAAGGCCGAGCCCGCGCCGGTGGTTGAAGCCCCGGCGCCTGCCGCGAAGCAAGCTGCCAAGCAAAAGCCCGCGCCGAAGAAGTCGATGGCCGACGAAAGTGCCGGCGAAGGCGACCGCATCGCCAACCAGTCGATCCGCGTCAACGTGGACACGCTGGAGCATCTGATGACCATGGTCTCCGAGCTGGTGCTGACCCGCAACCAGCTGTTGGAGATCTCCCGCCGCAACGAGGACACCGAGTTCAAGGTGCCGCTGCAGCGGCTGTCCAATGTCACCGCCGAGCTGCAGGAGGGCGTCATGAAGACGCGCATGCAGCCGATCGGCAATGCCTGGCAGAAGCTGCCCCGCATCGTCCGCGATCTCTCGAGCGAACTCGGCAAGCAGATCGAGCTGGAGATGCACGGCGCCGACACCGAGCTCGACCGCCAGGTGCTCGACCTGATCAAGGACCCGCTCACCCATATGGTGCGCAACTCCGCCGATCATGGCCTGGAGACCCCCGCCGAGCGCTTAGCGGCCGGCAAGGGCGAGCAGGGCACCATTCGGCTCTCCGCCTATCACGAGGGCGGCCACATCATCATCTGCATCGCCGACAACGGCCGCGGCCTCAACACCGAGAAGATCAAGGCCAAGGCGATCTCCTCAGGGTTGGTCACCGAGGCTGAGCTCGAGAAGATGAGCGAGGCCCAGATCCACAAGTTCATCTTCGCGCCGGGCTTCTCGACCGCGGCCGCCATCACCTCGGTCTCCGGCCGCGGCGTCGGCATGGACGTGGTCCGCACCAATATCGACCAGATCGGCGGCACCATCGACATCAAGAGCGTGGCCGGCGAGGGCTCTTCGGTCACCATCAAGATCCCGCTGACCTTGGCGATCGTCTCGGCCCTGATCGTCGAAGCCGCCGGCGACCGCTTCGCCATCCCGCAGCTCTCGGTGGTCGAGCTGGTGCGTGCCCGCGCCAACAGCGAGCACCGCATCGAGCGCATCAAGGACACCGCGGTCTTGCGCCTGCGCAACAAGCTGCTGCCGCTGATCCATCTGAAGAAGCTCTTGAAGATCGACGACGGCGCTGCGTCCGATCCCGAGAACGGTTTTATCGTGGTGACCCAGGTTGGCAGCCAGACTTTTGGCATCGTCGTCGACGGCGTGTTCCACACCGAAGAGATCGTGGTCAAGCCGATGTCGACCAAGCTGCGTCACATCGACATGTTCTCCGGCAACACCATCTTGGGCGATGGCGCCGTCATCATGATCATCGATCCCAACGGCATTGCCAAGGCGCTCGGCGCCGCCGGCTCCTCGGCCCATGACATGGCCGACGAGAACGCAGGCCATCACATCGGCAGTGGCGAGCAGACCACCTCGCTGCTGGTGTTCCGCGCCGGCTCGTCCCAGCCCAAGGCGGTCCCGCTCGGCCTCGTCACCCGCCTCGAGGAGCTGCCGGCCGACAAGATCGAGTTCAGTAACGGCCGCTACATGGTGCAGTACCGCGAGCAGCTGATGCCGCTGGTCGCCATGGAGGGCGTCACCATCGCGAGCCAGGGCGCCCAGCCGATCCTGGTGTTCGCCGATGACGGCCGCTCCATGGGCCTCGTCGTCGACGAGATCATCGACATCGTCGAGGAGCGGCTCAACATCGAGGTCGGCGGCTCCGGTTCGGGCATTCTGGGCTCGGCCGTGATCAAGGGCCAGGCCACCGAGGTGATCGACGTCGGTCACTTCCTGCCGATGGCGTTCGCCGACTGGTTCACCCGCAAGGAGATGAAGCCGTCGCTGCACTCGCAGTCGGTGCTCTTGGTCGACGACAGCGCCTTCTTCCGCAACATGCTGGCGCCGGTGCTGAAAGCGGCCGGCTACCGCGTCCGCACCGCGCCGACCGCGCAGGAGGGCCTCGCTGCGCTGCGCGCGCAGAGCTTTGACGTGGTCCTGACCGACATCGAGATGCCCGACATGAACGGGTTCGAGTTCGCCGAACTGATCCGCTCCGACAACAATCTGGGGTCGATGCCGATCATCGGCCTCTCCGCGCTGGTGTCGCCGGCGGCGATCGAGCGCGGCCGTCAGGCCGGCTTCCACGACTATGTCGCCAAGTTCGACCGTCCCGGTCTGATCGCGGCGCTGAAGGAGCAGACCGCGGGCGCCGCCGGCGCCTCCGAGCTGAGCCGGGCGGCGGCCTAAACCGCAGGGATCAGGAGACAAGCGATGAGCAGCAAGACCCAGTCCACCGAGGGCGCCATGGTCGAATACGTCACCGCGATGATCGGCGGCCAGCTGTTCGGCCTGCCGATCTCCCGCGTCCAGGACGTGTTCATGCCCGAGCGCGTCACCCGCGTGCCGCTGTCCTCGCGCGAGATCGCCGGCGTCCTGAACCTGCGCGGCCGCATCGTCACCGTGGTCGACATGCGCGCCCGGCTCGGCCTGCCCAAGGCCGAAGACGGCAAGGTGCCGATGGCGGTCGGCGTCGACCTGCGCGGTGAATCCTATGGCCTCCTGATCGACCAGATCGGCGAGGTGCTGCGCCTGCCCGAGGACGGCAAGGAGGAAAACCCCGTCAACCTCGATCCGCGCATGGCCAAGCTCGCCGGCGGCGTCCACCGCCTCGACGGCCAGCTCATGGTCGTCCTCGACGTCGATCGCGTCCTCGAGCTCGCGCCCGAGATGATGGCGGCCTGATACGGCGGCATCGCCGTCATCGGGCCTGCAACTGGAAGTGCCCCGGCAAAGGGGAGGAAGCAGAGGTTCACATGCGAACTTGTCTCGTCGTTGATGATTCCAGCGTCATCCGCAAGGTTGCGCGCCGGATCCTGGAGGGACTCGACTTCCAGATCCTCGAAGCCGAAGACGGTGAGAAGGCGCTGGAGGCCTGCAAGCGCGGCTTGCCCGACGCGGTGCTGCTCGACTGGAACATGCCCGTGATGGATGGCTACGAGTTCCTCGGCCATCTCAGGCGCATGCCCGGCGGCGACCAGCCCAAAGTGGTGTTCTGCACCACCGAGAACGACGTGGCGCACATCGCGCGCGCGCTGCACGCCGGTGCCAACGAGTACATCATGAAGCCCTTCGACAAGGACATCGTGACGGCGAAATTCCAGGAAGTCGGCCTTATCTGAGCGATCGCCCGGAGGCTGAACGGATCCTTCGGCGCTTGTTTTCAACTGAACCGTTTCAGTCTGAGTTGGTGAGTAATGGGTACTGCGTTCGCAGGTAGTTCGACCACGGGTTCGTCGCGCGACGCGGGGCCGCTGCGGGTGATGATCGTCGACGACTCCGTCGTCATCCGCGGTCTGATCTCGCGCTGGATCGGCGCCGAGCACGACATGGAGGTCGCGGCCTCGCTGCGCACCGGGCTCGAGGCGGTCAACCAGATCGAACGCATCAATCCCGATGTCGCCGTGCTCGACATCGAAATGCCCGAGCTCGACGGCCTCTCGGCGCTGCCGCAACTGCTGGCGAAGAAGCGCAATCTCGTCATCATCATGGCCTCGACGCTGACTCGCCGTAACGCGGAGATCAGCTTCAAGGCGCTGTCGCTTGGCGCGGCCGACTACATTCCGAAGCCGGAGTCGACGCGCGAGGCCTCCGCCGCGGACACCTTCCACCACGATTTGATCCAGAAGATCCGTCACCTCGGCGCGCGTCTGCGCAGGAAACCCGCGGTTGCGAGCCCGCCGCTGGCGCCCGCGAGCCCGGCTCCGGCCGTACGTGCACCAGCCGTCGCGCGGTCCGCCGCGCCTGCACCGGCCGCGCCGTCGTCGGGAGCGCTGGCGACGCGCCCGTTCTCGACCCAGACGCCGAAGGTGTTGCTGATCGGCTCCTCGACCGGCGGTCCCCAGGCGCTGATGGCACTCGTCACCGAGCTCGGCCCGGTGATCGACCGCGTCCCGGTGCTGATCACTCAGCACATGCCGCCGACCTTCACCACCATTCTTGCCGAGCATCTGGCGCGTTCGAGCCGCAAGCCGGCAGCCGAGGCGATCGACGGCGAGCCGGTGAAGCCGGGACGGATTTATCTGGCGCCCGGCGGCAAGCACATGCGCGTGGTGCGCAGCGGCGCCGACACCGTGATCGCGCTCGACGACGGCCCCGCCGTCAATTTCTGCAAGCCCGCGGTCGATCCGCTCTTCACCTCCGCCATCGACATCTGGCACGGCGGCATCCTCTCCGTGATCCTGACGGGCATGGGCTCCGACGGCATGCGCGGCGGCAAGGACATCGTCGCTGCCGGTGGCAGTGTCATCGCGCAGGACGAAGCTTCCAGCGTGGTCTGGGGCATGCCGGGCGCGGCCGCCAATGCCGGCATCTGCGCGGCGATCCTGCCCCTCAATCAGATCGGCGCCAAGGTCAATCGCCTGTTCGCGGGAGACCGCTCGTGACGCCGGTCGACTACGACTATTTGCGCAAGTTTCTGAAAGAGCGCTCCGGTCTCGACCTGTCCGCCGACAAGCAATATCTGGTCGAGAGCCGGCTGCTGCCGCTCGCCCGCAAGGCGAGCCTATCTGGCATTCCCGATCTCGTGCTGAAGATCAGGAACGGCGATGGCCGGCTTGCGACCGACGTGGTCGAAGCGATGACCACCAACGAAACCTTCTTCTACCGCGACAAGATCCCGTTCGATCATCTGCGCAATACCATCCTGCCGGGGCTGATCCAGGCGCGCGCGGCGCGCAAATCGCTGCGCATCTGGTCGGCGGCGTCGTCGACGGGGCAGGAGCCCTATTCGATCGCAATGTGCGTGAAGGAGATGGGAGCGGCCTTCGCCGGCTGGCGCATCGAGATTGTCGCCACCGACCTATCGCAGGAGGTGCTGGAGAAATCCAAGGCCGGCGTCTACAGCCAGTTCGAGGTGCAGCGCGGCCTGCCGATCCAGCACTTGATGAAGTACTTCACGCAGGTCGGCGAAGTCTGGCAGCTCAATGCCGACATTCGCGCGATGGTGCAGTTCCGCCAGCTCAATCTGTTGCAGGACTTCTCCCATCTCGGCACGTTCGACGTGATCTTCTGCCGCAACGTGCTGATCTATTTCGACCAGGACACCAAGGCGGTGATCTTCGAGCGGATGGCGAAGGGACTGGAAGCCGACGGCACGCTGCTGCTTGGCGCGGCCGAATCCGTCGTCGGCATCACCGACGCGTTCCGCCCCATCACTGAGCGCCGCGGTCTCTACCAGCTCAACCCCGCGCGCTCCGGTCGCCCGATGGGCGGGCTGATGCCGCAGCCGCTGAAGGTCGCCGCGGCGAGGTGAGGTGCCTCTTCACCCTCTCCCCTTGCGGGAGAGGGTGGCTTCGCGGCAGCGAAGCCGGGTGAGGGGTCTCTATCCTCACGAACGATCTTGCGAGTGGAGAGAACCCCTCATCCGGCGCTTCGCGCCACCTTCTCCCGCAAGGGGAGAAGGAAAGAAGTGCATCTCTCACAAAATCGCATGCGGCAGAAAGCGCGAGCGGTTGCCTGTGATCGGGCTCTCGTCCTCGCGGATCGACAGGCCGCACGGCTCGTGGTTCACCAGCCAGCTTCCAATCACCGGGTAGAAGCCCGAAAAATTCGGCAGCGGTGCTAGAGCCTGTCGCACGAATCCTTCGGCACCGTACGGACCCTCCTGCTCGTCGAGCGGCATGCCGCCCGAGACCAGCGTGACATTGGCGCCTTCGCGCGACAGCAGCGGCTTGCGTACATAGGACGTTCCGAGCTCGGCTACGCGCGGATCGTCCTCGAAGAACGCCGGCAGCAGGTTGGGATGGTTCGGAAACATCTCCCACAGCAGCGGCAGGATGCCCTTGTTGGAGAGCACCGCCTTCCACGGCGGCTCGATCCAGCGCGTCGGTGCCTCCTTGAGCTTTGCGCCGAAGGCGTCGTGGAACATCCACTCCCAGGGATAGAGCTTGAAGGCCAGCGTGATGTCGCAATTGTCGAGATCGATGAAGCCGCCACCTTCATCGCGCCAGCCGACCTGTTCGATGTCGAGCAGCCTGGTCGAAAGCCCCGCCTGGCGTGCGGTGTCTTCGAGATAAGCGAGCGTGCCGGCGTCTTCCTCGTTGCCGGTGATGCCAGTGAGATGGACGTGGCGGCCTGCTGCAATCTCCTTCCACGCCGCGATTAGCCGCTCATGGATCGAGTTGAACTGATCGGCACGCGCCGGGATCATGCGGCGTTCGATCGCCTGTTCGAGCCAGGTCCATTGAAACACCGCGGCCTCGAAGATCGAGGTCGGCGTATCGGCGTTGTATTCGAGCAGCTTTGCCGGACCGTTGCCGTCGAATTTCAGGTCGAGCCGGCCGTAGAGGCTGCGGTCGTTGCGCTTCCAGCTCTCGGCGATCAAGCTCCAGAATGCTTCCGGAATCTTCAAACGGCGCAAGTAGCGCTCGTCACTGATGATGCGACCGGCCAGCTCCAGGCACATGGCGTCGATCTCGCCGGTCGGCGTCTCGATGCCGCGCTCGATCTCGTCGAGGGTGAAGCCGTAATAGGCGCGCTCGTCCCAATAGCGTTCGCCATCGATGGTGTGGAAGACGAAGCCGCATTGCGCTGCGGTCTCTCGCCAGTCGTCGCGCTCGAGACAAACGATGCGTTGCATGTCATTTCCTGCGCATGATCTTGCCGGAAAACCGGTGGCCACTTTTCCGGATCATGCGCTAGCCGCCGCCCGAGAAGCCATGGCCAAACGAACCGAAGCCGCCGCGGCTCACGCTATGGGAGCCCGAGTCGGACGACATTCCCGACGAAGAATGGCTCGAGGAATCGCTGCTGAAGAAGCTCGATCGCGACGACCAGCGCGAGCTGCTCCCACTGGAGGAGCTGCTTCTGCTGCTGCACGCGGTGCTCACCTGTGTCGGCGTCTCCGTTCCGGAAACTGTCGCCCCGGGAGGAGGCGGCTCGCAGGTCTGCCGCGGCATCATCGTGTAGGCGGTGGTACCGACCGCGAGCGTGCCCATCACCAGCAGCGCAACATGGCCGGAGCGCTTCATCGGTGGCCGCGGAGGCGGTGGCTCGGTCACCGGCCGGCGCTTGCCGAACTCCTTTTTGGAGGATTTGTCGGCCATGTCAGTAGATCATGCAGGCGGCGTTCAGCAGGCCCGCGGCGAGCGAGGACAGGCCGAGCCAGATCGACGGGGCAAGCTCGCCGGCAGAGATCCGCGCCGACAGGTTCGGCACCGGGACCTTCACGAGGAAGAACACGATGACCTGCACGACCAGTGCGATCGTCGCCCAGATCAGGCAGTCGAGCACGTTGGCCGAATGCGCGATGGCGCTGACCAGCGGCGCGACGAAACCGAGCAGGCTGAGGCCGAGCGCGATCGCCGCGGCCGGCTCATTGTCGCGGATCAGCTGAAATTCGTTATGCGCCGTGATGCGGGTGTAGACGAACAGATAGGCCACGATCGCGATCAGCCCGGTGCCAGAAATAGACCAGGAAGGCGGGCAGGCCGGCGAGTGATTGCAGGATCATCGTTCCCCCATCGTGCAGCGACCAATTCGTCGGCTGGCGGAGGGTAGCGGTTCAAACATTAAGCTTCGTATGAGGCATCCCCAAAAAACAAAACCCCGCCATTTGCGGCGGGGGTCCAGGCTGGGAGGAGCGAGCCCCGAGGGGCTCGCGACGTAAACCCAGGATCAGGCGGGGATGCGCTCGTCGGCCTCATGCGGCTCGCGCAGCACGTAGCCGCGGCCCCACACGGTCTCGATGAAGTTGCGGCCCTCGGAAGCGTTGGCGAGCTTCTTGCGGAGCTTGCAGATGAAGACGTCGATGATCTTCAGCTCCGGCTCGTCCATGCCGCCATAGAGATGGTTGAGGAACATTTCCTTGGTGAGGGTCGTGCCTTTGCGCAAGCTGAGCAGCTCCAGCATCTGATATTCCTTGCCGGTCAGATGCACGCGCTGGCCGCCGACTTCCACCGTCTTGGTGTCGAGGTTGACGACGAGGTCGCCGGTCTGGATGACCGACTGGGCATGGCCCTTGGAGCGGCGCACGATCGCGTGGATGCGCGCCACCAGCTCGTCCTTGTGGAAGGGCTTGGTCATGTAGTCGTCGGCGCCGACGCCGAGACCTTTGACCTTGTCCTCAATGCCGGCGAGGCCGGAGAGGATCAGGATAGGTGTCTTGATCTTGGAGACCCGGAGCTGCTTGAGCACGTCGTAGCCGGACATGTCGGGCAGGTTGAGGTCGAGGAGAATAATGTCGTAATCGTATAGTTTACCGAGATCGACGCCTTCTTCCCCCAAATCGGTCGTGTAGACGTTGAAGCTTTCCGACTTCAACATCAGCTCGATCGACTGCGCGACGGCGCTGTCATCTTCAATCAGCAAAACGCGCATGCCAGTTCCCCATAGTCGCCGCTCCTGGGCGTCAGGTCGGCCGCATTCGCGGCACTCAACAAAACGCCTTTGAACAACTGATTCGGATCCTGACAACAGATGGTTAACAAACTCTGATTCTGGAACGCAAGTCCCCCCGGTGCAATTTTTGTCGAATCGCCCTAAGGTCTTGCGTACGAAGCAGCTTTCGTCACCCGATTCCGTTCAAGCTCCACTTTAAGAGACGGACCTAACCAACTCCCGCGACTCAGCCTTCTTCTGAAGGGAAGTCACGCTCAGTCTCAAAGACAGTGACGCAATGATTAATGATGCGGGTAAACACGAAGTTAAGCGCCGTTCAGAAATATGGCGAAACTTAAGAGTTTCACCGTGAAGTCCCGGATGACCTAGGCGCGCCCCTTAATGAAGGCTCACCGATGAAGGCTTTGGCCGAACAGATCGGCGACATCGACGGCATCAACATTTATGGCCGCGTGGTCGGCGTGCGCGGCCTGATGGTCGAGGTGGCCGGTCCCATTCACGCGATGTCGGTCGGCGCGCGGCTGGTGATCGAGACCGGCGCCAACCGCTCCATCCCCTGCGAGGTGATCGGCTTCTCCGGCAACAATGCTGTCGTGATGCCGTTCGCCGGTCTCGATGGCGTGCGCCGCGGCTGCAAGGCGGTCATCGCCAATGCCGCCAATCAAGTGCGACCGTCAGCGGCCTGGCTTGGCCGCGTCGTCAATGCGCTGGGCGAACCGATCGACGGCAAGGGGCCGTTGCCGCAAGGTTCCTCGCCGATGCCGTTCCGCAATACGCCGCCGCCCGCGCATTCGCGCAAGCGTGTCGGCGCGCCGCTCGATCTCGGCGTGCGCGCGATGAACACCTTTCTCACCTGTTGTCGCGGCCAGCGCATGGGTATCTTCGCGGGCTCCGGCGTCGGCAAGTCGGTATTGCTGTCGATGCTGGCGCGCAACGTCGATGCGGCGGTCAGCGTCATCGGGCTGATCGGCGAACGCGGCCGCGAGGTGCAGGAATTCTTGCAGGACGACCTCGGCGAGGAGGGCCTGGCGCGCTCCGTCGTGGTGGTCGCGACCTCGGACGAGCCGGCGCTGATGCGCCGTCAGGCCGCGTATCTGACGCTCGCGGTCGCCGAGTATTTTCGCGACGAGGACAAGGACGTGCTGTGCCTGATGGACTCGGTGACGCGCTTCGCCATGGCCCAGCGCGAGATCGGTTTGTCCGCTGGCGAGCCGCCGACCGCCAAGGGCTACACGCCGACCGTGTTCACGGAGCTGCCGAAGCTTTTGGAGCGCGCCGGACCGGGCCTGGGGGAGGGCGCCATCACGGCGATCTTCACGGTGCTGGTCGACGGCGACGACCATAACGAGCCGATTGCGGACGCCGTCCGCGGCATCCTCGACGGCCATATCGTGATGCAGCGCTCGATCGCCGAGCGCGGCCGCTACCCCGCCATCAACATCCTCAAATCCGTCTCCCGCACCATGCCGAAATCGGCCGATCCGCAATTCTGGCCGACCATCCAGCGGGCACGGCAGGTGATGGCGACCTATGCCGACATGGAGGAATTGATCCGGCTCGGCGCCTACCGGGCCGGCTCCAGCCCCGAGGTCGACGAGGCGATCCGCCTGCACGAGCCGCTGGAGGCCTTCCTGCGCCAGCGCAAGGACGAAAATGCATCACTCGCGGACGGCTATCGCCAGTTGGCGCAAATCCTCGGTGATTTGGAAACGGAACGCTAACTTTGTCAGTTCATCATCCGATCCCACAGAGTAGCAGAGCCGGTCTTGGCCGCAATCGGGCCTGTGGGCAGACCGGTGCCGTCCCACGTGCAGCGAGGGGACTTCTGGGGAGTACGAGTTGATGAAGTCACGTGATACCCTCATCCGCCTGAAGAAGTTTCAGGTCGACGAGAAGCGCCGCCGGGTCACCCAGATCGAGACCATGATCGCCGACTTCCAGCGGATGTCGGTCGACCTTGAGCGCGAGATCCAGACCGAGCAGGAGCGCGCCGGGATTAACGATCCCTCGCACTTCGCCTACCCGACCTACGCCAAGGCCGCGATCCAGCGCCGCGAGAATCTGACCCGCTCGGCCGACGAGCTCAAGGGCCAGCTCGACGAAGCCAAGACCGCGTTGGCCGAGGCCTTCGAGGAGCTGAAGAAGGTCGAGCTGCTGGACGAGCGCGACCAGGCCCGCGAACGGGCCGAAGAGAACGCCCGCGAGCAGGCCGACCTCGACAGCATCGGCCTGATGCGCGCCCGCATCGGCGCCGTCGCCTAACGGCGCCAGCAGCCAGATCGCCGAGAAATCTGCAAAACCCGGACCCGCAAGGTCCGGGTTTTCGTATGTGCTGTCCACAGTGTGGCGCCGCGCCGCTTGGTGGTCGGCTTTGTCGCGCGCTATGGTAGCGGGAATGAATGCTGTGCCAGCGACGGCGGTGCCCACCTCTCCCCTGGGAGAGGTCGGCGCGGAGCGCCGGGTGAGGGGTGACGGTCTCCCGTTAGTCCTGCGCCCCCTCACCCGATTTGCTGCGCAAATCGACCTCTCCCCGTCGGGGAGAGGTGAAGGGAAGCGACGGGCCGCGTTTCAGGGGGCTGAATGCTGACGCCGGCAGAGCTGGTCGGGCTGATTGAGGCGGTGGCGAAGGGCGATCAGGCCGCATTCGAGCGGCTCTACGTCGCCACGCGCGCGAAACTTTATGGCGTCGTGCTCCGTATCTTGCGCCGTCAGGATCTTTCAGAGGAGGTCATTCAAGAGACCTACGTCAAGATCTGGAACAACGCCGGCCAGTTCAATCCGGCCATGTCTTCGCCGATCACGTGGATGGCGTCGATCGCGCGCAACCGTGCGATCGACATCGTGCGCAAGAAATCGGAAGTCTCAATCGAGGAAGAGCCTCAGGCGATGGAGGTGGCGGCCGACAGTCCCGATCCGCTGGCGCGGAGGGAGATGACCGAGGAGTTGAAGCGGCTCCTGGAATGTATCGGCCGGCTCGAGCCGGACCGCCAGCGCCTCGTGCTTCTCGCCTATTACAACGGCTGGAGCCGCGAGCAATTGGCGGAGAAATTCGCCGCGCCCGTCAACACGGTGAAGACGTGGCTCCGGCGCAGCATGTTGGATATCCGCGAGTGCCTCGGACTTTAGAGGATGATGAGAGTGGCAGAAACCAGCGCGGCAACGACTGTCCACCTCTCCCCGTTGGGGAGAGGTGAAGGAAACTGATGGCCTACACGGAGGACCATATCGCGCTCGCCGCGGAATATGCACTCGGTACGCTCGACGCCGATGAGCGCGCGCAGGTCGAGACCATGATGGCGGTGGATGAGGCGTTCGCCGAAATCGTGCAGGCCTGGGCCCATCGGCTCGGCGTCCTCGACCAGATGGTCGGCTCGGTCGAACCGCGTCCGATCGTGTGGGAGAACATCAGGTCCGAGATCGCGCGCACGGCGCTTGCGCAGGAGCCGCCTGCGCTTGCCGAGCCTTCGCCGCCGCCACCTCCGCCCATACCGGAATTGCCCTCGCCGGAGACTGCGTCATCGGAATCCGCGACGGAGGGCGTGCAGTCCCCGGAGCCGCAGCAACCCGAAGCGGAGCAGCCGCAGCCGTCGCGTCCCGAGCCCGACGCCATCCCGGACATCGCGCCGCAGTTCATCCCGCAGGTCCATGCCCCGGATCTCAATGTCGTCCGTGCGCCGCAGGCGCCGGTCGTCGACGATGGCAATGTGATCCGTCTCGAGGGGCGCGTGAAGCGCTGGCGCAACATCGCATCCGCCGTTGGCGCACTTGCGGCCGCGCTGCTCGTGACGCTGTCGCTTCAGATCCTCCTGCCTGATGCGCTGCCGGGCGCCTTGCGTCCTGCGCCACGCATCCAGACGGTGGAAGTGAGGACACCGGCCGCCCCGCTCACCGTCTCTGCGCAAGATGTCGCCCTGCTGCAGGGCCAGGGTGGCGGCCCCGCCTTCATCCTCACCATCGACGGTGCGACGCGGAATTTCACGGTCCGGAAGGTCGGCGCGACCCCGGAGCCCGGCAAGAGCTTCGAGCTCTGGCTGATCTCCGACAAGCTGCCGCGGCCGCGTTCGCTCGGCGTGATCGGTGCGAGCGATTTCACCGCGCGTCCGCTGCTCGCTTCCTACGATTCCGACGTCGTCAACGGCGCGACCTATGCCGTCACGGTCGAGCAGGCCGGCGGTTCGCCCAACGGCCAGCCGACCTCGACGCCGGTGTTTTCCGGCAAGCTGATCGAGACCGTGCCGCCGACGCAGCCGCCGGCGCCAGCGAAGAAGTAGGTGTCGTAGCCCGGATGGAGCGCAGCGCAATCCGGGTCCACCGTCCCGCATTCCGCTCTGCTCCATGCGGGCTACGAGCAAAAATTGTCGCCACGGTCCACCCTCCGTCGCATCCCGACAAGTCCTGCCGAATCCGCCCCCGATTTGAACCTCCCCGCACTTGGCGGCGTCAAATCCCCGGAATTTGTAGTCGGCACGCCGATCATGGTGCCGGAGAGGGGCTAGAAATCAGATGGATGCAGCGAGAACGCCAGGCATCTTCATTCACCAATATGCGGGGCTGCCGCACGGCCCGGCGTTCGAGCATTGGCGCGAGCGGGCCTTCGGGTCCTGTGGCCTCGATATCGGCCCGAGCCAGGGCGACAGCATCGACTGCCGGCTCCAGGTCAGCGTCGTCGACAACATCGCGCTCGCCATTCCCGAAGGCGCTTCCGCACAATATTCACGCACGCAGAGCCACCTTGCCGACGGCAGCGACGATCTCGTGCTGATTGCAGCACATGCGGGCCTTGTCCGCGTCGGGCAGAACGGCCACACCGTCGAGCTCGCGCCGGCGCAGATGGTGCTCGTCGACATGAGCATCACCGGCACCGTCGGCCACACCGACGAGGAGCGCTTCACCACCATCCGCATGCCGCGCCGCGCGCTGCTCGACATCAATCCGCGCGCGGAGGAGAAGCTGTCACAGGTGCTCTCCGACGGCGCGGTCGCCGAGACCATCTTCCGCTACCATGCGCTCGCCGCCAATCAGGCGCCGCATCTCGATGCCGTCGGCCAGCGTCTGACCGCGCAACACATGGTCGATCTCGTCGGCCTCCTGCTCGGGACCGACGCCGAGCATGCCGGACTTGCGCGCGGACGCGGGCATGCCGCGGCGCGTCTCGATCTCATGCGCGCCGACGTGATGGCCGCGCTCGGCCGTAACGATCTCTGCCTGTCCGAGATCGCGACGCGCTCGGGCCTCAGCCCGCGCCAGGCGCAGCGCCTGTTCGAGCAGGCCGGCACGACCTTCACCGAATTCGTGCTGGAGCAGCGCCTGCTCCAGGCCCGCAAGCTGCTCGGCGATCCCCGCGCCAGGGCGCGCAAGATCAGCGACGTCGCGCATGCCTCGGGCTTCGCCGATCTGTCCTATTTCAATCGCGCGTTCCGCAAGCGTTTTGGCGCGACGCCGTCGGAGCTGCGCGAGGCGTAAGTCGCGATTTTGTGCAGCGGCAGCGTTGCTGCCGCAGTTGGTGGATGCGGGCTGTTGAGCTATATCTACCTGCGCGGGCAGACCGCGGGATTGCTTTGGAAAGTAGTGTAGGCGGACATGGCGCGTATCGTCGTGCTCGGCGCCGGGTTTGCAGGCCTGTGGGCGGCCATCGGTGCTGCGCGCAAGCGCGACGAGATCGGCGCGAGCGGGCGGGACATCGAGATCCGCCTCATCGACCGCAATCCCTATCACAACATCCGCGTGCGCAATTACGAGGTCGACCTCGGCGAGGTCGCGCTGCCGCTGCCGCAACTGCTCGATCCGATCGGCGTCAACCATGGTCTCGGCGAGGTTGAAGCCATCGATCATGCACATCGCGAAATCTCGCTGGTCACCAGCGGCGGCGAGGAGACGTTGCACTATGACCGCCTCGTGCTGGCGCTCGGCAGCGAGGTGATGCGTCCGGACATTCCAGGCCTTGCCGACCACGCCTTCGACGTCGACACCTATTCCGCGGCGCTTCGCCTCGAGGATCATCTCGTCTCGCTCGGACGCAGCGCCCCGTCGCCGGGGCGTTCGACGGTGGTGGTGGTCGGCGCCGGTTTCACCGGCATCGAGGTCGCGGCCGAGATGCCCGCCAGGCTGGCGCGTGCGGGCATCAGTGGCAGCCGCCGCATCATCCTGGTCGATCCCAATCCAGCGGTCGGCGCCACCATTGGCGCGCACGCGCGCTCCGTCATCGAGACGGCATTGTCGTCGCTCGACGTCGAGACACGCCTCGGCGTGCGTGTGGTCTCCGTGGAGGCCGGCGGCATGCGCCTGAGCTCGGGCGAGTTCATTGCGACACAGACGGTGATCTGGTGCGCAGGGATGCGTGCAAGCCCCCTGGCGGCGAGCTTTCCGGACGCGCGCGATCGCCTCGGGCGCATTCTGGTCGATCCCTTCATGCGGGTTGCGGATGTCGGCGGCGTGTTCGCGGCCGGCGACGTTGCCTCGAGCGTGATCGACGGGCTGCATCCGACCGTGATGTCCTGTCAGTTCGCGCGGCCCATGGGCCGCTTCGCCGGCCACAACGTGGTTGCCGATCTCGCCGGCCTGCCGATGCTGCCGCTGCGGATCGACTGGTACGTGACCGTGCTCGATCTCGGCGGCTGGGGCGCGCTCTATACCGAAGGCTGGGACCGCGAGGTGCGCGCCACCGGCGCGGCGGCGAAAGTGACCAAAGAGACGATCAACCGCAGGCGAATCTATCCGCCGCTGACGGGTAGCAAGGAGGAGCTGTTTGCGGCCGCTGCGCCGATGGTGCAGGCGCCGCCGCCGGCCTATGGGGCGCCGCGTCGTTGAGCTGCTCGTGCGCCCTTCAGCCAGTCGAAACGAAACGTAGGCGACGGACTCGCATGGTCGAAATCGCCACGACCACGGAAGAGACCCGCTTTGCAACAGCCTCGCGTAGATGAGCGCAAGCGTTCAGAACCGGGGCATCATCGGACATGTTGGAGCTTGTAGTCGGCAGCGCCTGGGGCGAACAGCTCCAGCGCGGCGGCTGCCGGCCTTCGTCCGCTCCGGGGCCCTTAGCCGACCTTGCCGCTAGCTGCCGAGAGGTCGGCAATTGGACCGATTTTGTTGCAAAAGTCGGCTGTAACCGACGGATATCTTTCGGCCATTCGGTAAGGCCGACCGGCTTTGAGCCCCCGGCCCTAACGCTCTCAACGCAACTCCTACGCTACGCAATGCACAGAGCATGAGCGGGTGGTGGTCGCGCAACGAGCGACGCGAGGCGCCTCAGATTTTGAGCGATGGCAGCCAGAACAAACTCGTCCTGGGCGCCCCGTGGGCCACGAAGCCGAAGCCGACCAAGCCTCAGGATGCGCTTCAAGTGCGCAAACCGCATCTCGATCTTCTTGCGCTGACGTCGCGACGTCTCGAAGCTCTCGGTGCCAGCGAACGACCGGGCGACGTCCCGGGCGTGCTCATGTATGTCGCGCGGGATCTTGCGCGATGGTTCTTTTGGACAGCACTGCGGTTTAAGCGGGCATGCGTCGCAGTCGAGCTTGCTCGCACGATACAGAAGCGTTTTGCCCTCGTGCACGGTGCCGCTCGTCCCGAGCCGCTTTCCGCCCGGGCAGTGGTAGACGTCGCTGGTCGGATCATATCGAAAGTCGCTGCGCGAGAAGGTACCGTCATCTCGCTTCGATTTGTCGAACACGGGGATATGTGGCGCGATGCCCTTCTCCTCGACCAGCCAGTTCAGCATCGGAGCAGCCCCGTAAGCGGTATCCCCGACAAGCCGTTCCGGCTTGAGACCAAAGCGCTCCTCTGTTCGTTCGATCATTGTCCTCGCCGCTCCGACCTCGGCCTGGCGAATGGAGCGGGACGCCTCAACATCAACGATGACGCCGAACTTCACGTCGATGAGATAATTGTCGGAGTAAGCGAAGAATGCTGGTCCCTTGTGGGCTCCGGTCCACTGGGCCGCGGGATCGGACAGCGAGATGAACTTCGGGACAACGTCACTGGCCGCACCCCACGCCGTATCGTCGAGGGTTGCCAGATACTCCTTCACCGCGCGGCTTGACCTCGCCGGATCGCGATCCCTGCGCCAATCCTGACCCGCGATCGAGCGCTGCTTGTTGGCATCTGCCTGGATCAGGCTCGCGTCTACCGCAAAACCTTCGCCACCAACCAGACCGGCCACAATGCACGCCTCGACGATATGTTCGAATACGCGACGAACGACATCTCCCTCGCGGAAGCGCTCATTGCGGGCCCGCGAGAAGGCCGAATGATCCGGGATAGCATCCTCGATACCAAGCTTGCAAAACCACCGATAGGCGAGGTTCACCTGCACTTCACGGCAGAGCAGCCGCTCCGAGCGGATCGCGAAGACATATCCCACGATCAGCATCCGGATCATCAGCTCCGGATCGATCGACGGGCGACCCATGGACGAATAATGAGGAGCTAGCTCGCTGCGAAGCCAAGACAGATCGAGCGCAGTGTCGATCTTCCGCACCAGATGATCTTCGGGAACCGCGTCGCTGAGATGAAACTCGTAGAACAGTTGACCTTGGTCACTCTTCAGACGGCCCATCATGGATCGACCTCGTCGCGATTCGCGTCAACACAACGGAATCACGCTTGCCGGCTCGTCTCAACCGACTTTTGCAACAAAATCGGACCCATTGCCGACATCATCCGTGTCCGACATATTGGCCGCATGCCCACGGATGAGAGATATCTTGAGAGAATTGCTGGTCTTGCACCTCAATTGAAAGAGGTGCTCGCTAAGCTAAAGGCCGAATGGTCGCCTGAAGTGGTGCCTGTAACCCTCGTGGGTACCGCATTGGCGGAGGCTCTTGTCGAGCATTTCAATCGACTACCAAACAGCACAATACACTCCGTCTTTGAACTCTGCGAACAAGCGCTCGAAAATGGCTCTGCTCAAGAACGTGCCGCTTTATCAACCGGCTTTCTCGAATCACTACAGCATGCAGATAGCACAAAGGCATTCGATTTTAGGTCGGTCATAGGCTTTCTGGGGCCGAAGTCCAGAGAGCATTGCTCAGCGATGGATAGGTTTTGGAGAGCCACCACGACCGGCTTGTAGAGGTCCGCTTTTGGCTGATTTTGTCGAAAAAGGCAGCTGTTGCGACGCAGAGATATCAGTGATTTGAGTCTGTCTAATTGGCAGGACTGAAGATCATGATGGGGCATCGGCAAGTCGAACAGGTCGCGTTGTTCTATGAGTTCTCGCTCGAAAGACATGTCCCGACTGATCACTTGCTGCGGTTGATTGACAGGTTTGTCGATCTTGAACAGGTCCGGCGGGACCTGGCGCCTTTCTACAGCAGCATCGGTCGGCCTTCGATCGATCCCGAGCTGATGATCCGGATGCTCCTGATCGGTTACTGCTTCGGCATCCGATCGGAGCGGCGCTTGTGCGATGAGGTTCACCTCAATTTGGCCTACCGGTGGTTTTGCCGGCTCGGTCTGGATGGAGCGGTGCCGGATCATTCGACATTCTCCAAGAACAGGCATGGCCGCTTCCGGCAGAGCGACCTCTTCCGCCGTGTGTTCGAGAGCGTCTTGAGCCGCTGCATCGAGGAGCGACTGGTCGGGGGTGAAGGATTTGCCGTCGACGCGAGCCTAATCAAGGCCGATGCCAATCGGCAGAAGGGGATCGAAGGCGACAAGGGACTTCCGCCGGAGGCTGCCGGCCGAGCAATCGATGAGTATCTGGCTGTCCTTGATGATGCCGCTTTCGGAGCCGCGACCGAGGTTACCCCGAAGTTCGTATCACCTTCCGATCCGGCGGCGCGCTGGACGGGGGCGCACGGCGGCCAAGCATTTTTCGCCTATTCGACGAACTATCTGGTCGACATCGAGAACGCGATCATCGTCGATGTTGAGGCAACGACGGCAATCCGGCAGGCGGAGGTATTGGCCGCTAAGCGCATGATTGAGCGCTCGCTGGAGCGGTTTGATCTCTATCCGAGCCGGCTGCTCGGTGACAGCGGCTATGGCTCGGCCGAGATGCTCGCCTGGCTGGTCTATGAGCACGGGATCGAGCCGCACGTTACAGTCTTCGACAAGTCGGCCCGCACAGACGGGATCTTCTCGCGCGACGACTTCACCTATGACCATGCTGGGGACATCTATCGTTGCCCTAGTGGCAAAGTTCTTACCACGACCGGAACGTTGGTGAATGATGGTGCCACCATGCTTTACCTCGCCAGCAAGCGCGATTGTGATCGATGCGCACTGAAAGCTCGGTGTTGCCCCAAGCAGGCTTCACGGAGAGTGCCGCGCTCGATCTACGAGGGCGCTCGCGACATGGCCCGCCAGATCGCTAGATCGTGGGAGGGAGGCACCTCGCGCCGGCTCCGCAAGAAAATCGAGATGTTGTTCGCGCACCTCAAGCGCATTCTCAAGCTCGATCGTTTGCGTTTACGAGGTCCAAACGGCGCGCGCGACGAGTTCATCCTCGCAGCCACCGCCCAGAACCTTCGAAAGATGGCCAAGCTGATCCCGATGCCTACCCCGAGGCTCGCATAGGGTCGGTAAAGCAGTTCGGCCACGTCGCGACGACCTATTACAACGAAATACTGCCGGCCTTTTTCGACAGAATCGGCTCGTAGCTGACCTTGCGGTGCGGTTCGCCGACGTCAGCTTTGATTCCAATTCCAGAAATTTGACACAGAGGCTACTGATCGCTTCCAATTCGGCAGGTTGCGTCCATCTACAAGCCCTTGCGTTACCTGATCGGCAAAACACCCCAGGCCTAGGGCAATCCGCGACGCCAAAAATATTCCACTTTACCGAAATTCGGAAATCGCATATGTATCGCGCAACCCGGCCCAAGGAAGAGGGGCGTATCGCGATCGTCACGGACGTGGGCTGGGCGGCGGTGGACGTGGGTCACATCGGCGCGAAGGGTTTTGCAGGGCGGGTAACCGTGAGCAATGGCCTCGCGCATACGACCGGTGTGATCGGCGTACGGCCAAATCGTGTCGTCCTGGCGCCCGGGGTCTGTGCGCCAAGTCTTGCGGTGATGTGGCGGCCCAACCGGGCACGTGCATCAGCCATCTGCAAGGCGACGGGGGCAATAGTGCATCGCTCCCCGGGGAGAGCACGACATACGCCGTTCCAACCACTGCGCAGGGAAGGCCGGGATGTCCTGGCTACACCTGTATGCCGCTGTGCAGATTTTCTCACTGCAATTTCGCACAGTGGACCGCGGGTGCCAGCGGGCTCCCGGTCTTCCCTGCGCCCTCTTTCATTTGGGGGTGAAGAGATAAAGCAAAGCTCGGGCGAAATGCGCCGCGAGGCTGCGAAGGTGTGTCTGCAATGAAGATGCGAATTGAGACAACGAAGCGTTCGCCTCACACTCCGTCATTGCGAGGAAACCGCGACAAATTTGCGTAGCAATTTTGCGCTGATGCGACGAAGCAATCCAGACTACCTCGCCGGAGACAGTCTGGATTGCTTCGCTGCGCTCGCAATGACGGGTACCCCAGACGTGAGAAAGCGCCCGTGGGGGGCGGGCGCTTTCTGTAGTCGACTTGGGGTTGGGGTCGTCTACATATCCACGTGGCGACTTTGGGGGGCTGGTAAAGAGCCGCGTGAATTCACAAAACTCGTCAGATCTCCTTAGCGAACGAGGGACGCGTTCGAACTGGTGATAACGACCGGCTTGTCGGCCTTGATGACGCGGGCGGTCTGGGTCAGACCTTCATCCGAACCCGTGCGTGCCGTGATGCCGAGGCCCGCCACCGCGATCCCTGCGACGAGGGCGACGACCACAATCTTCAAATGGGTCGCGCGATCAGCGCTGTAGATCGAGTGGTTCATGGAAGCCTCCTGCCGCCATCTACCCGAAGTAGTCGCCAGCCCTTTCAGGCCGGTTCATGCTTCCGGTGCCCAACAACCTAATATTGGGAGGAATTCGTTCCCAAGAGGCGATCACAAGGGCGTGAAAGGACGTGAAACGTCGCGATCAAAAACGACCCTGTGTCGTTCGATTATATAATTATTTCAAAGATGTAATGTGCCTGCGGGTTGCCTTTTCGATGCTTGGTCCACAAGGCGCCAGGAACTCAAAAACCATTTGCCTGTGGCCGAAAAACACACGGCTTCTTAAGGCAAATCAGATGCTTCCGACCGTTTTCAACCTCGCCCTAGGGTGGATTTCGGCCTGCGACAGCACGGTGGTCTGGGCTCGGAACCGTTCCACCAGGGAACGCACGAACGGACGAATTGCGGCAGAGGTCACCAGCACCGGCGCCTCGCCTTCGCGGGCGGCACGCTCGAAGGCCTCGCGCACGGCGGTCATGAACTCCGACAGTTTCGAGGGTTGCATCGCGAGGCTGCGCTCCTCGCCCTGGCCGATGATGGATTCGGCAAAGGCCTGTTCCCAGCGCGCCGACAGCGCGATCAGCGGCAGATAGCCGTTGTAGGAGGTGTTCTGCGCGCAGATCTGCCGGGCGAGGCGGGCACGGACGTGCTCAACCATGGTCGCGGGATTGCGCGAGAAGGCGAGCGAGTCGGCGATGCCTTCGAGGATGGTCGAGAGGTCGCGGATCGAGATGCGCTCGGCGAGCAGGAGCTGCAGCACGCGCTGGATGCCGGAGACCGTGACTTGACCGGGGACGATATCCTTGACCAGTTCGCTCTGCTCCTTCGGCAACTCCTTGAGCAGCTTCTGCACCTCGCCATAGGAGAGCAGGTCCGACATGTTGGCCTTGAGCAGCTCGGTGAGATGGGTCGAGAGCACGGTCGCGGCGTCGACGACGGTGTAGCCCTTGAGCGAGGCCTCCTCCTTGAGGCTGGCATCGACCCAGGTGGCGGGCAGGCCGAAGGTCGGCTCGGTGGTGTGGATGCCAGGCACCTGCACCTGGCTGCCGCCGGGGTCCATGACCATGAACTGGTTCGGCCAGATCTTGCCGGTGCCGGCGTCGACCTCCTTGATCTTGATGATATAGGTGTTGGCCTCGAGCTGGACGTTGTCGAGGATGCGCACCGCCGGCATCACGAAGCCCATCTCGATCGCGAGCGAACGGCGCAGCGCCTTGATCTGCTCGGTGAGGCGGTCGGTGCCATCGGGGCCGTTGACCAGCGGCAGCAGAGCATAGCCGAGCTCGATCTTGAGGTCGTCGATCTTGAGCGCCGCCGAGATCGGCTCTTCGGCCGCAGCCGCGCCCGGCGCACCCGGCATGCCCGGAGCAGGCGCGGCCTTGGCGGCTTCCTCGGCCTTGACGGCGGTCTTCTTGTGGTTGCGGGCGTGCCAGGCCAGCGCGCCGGCGCCGGCGCCGAGCGCCAGGAAGGGGATGGTCGGAATGCCGGGCAGGGCCGCCAGCACCAGCATTACCGCGGAGGACATGGCCAGGGCCTGCGGATAGCCGGAGAACTGCTTCATCAGCGCCTTGTCGGCGGCGCCGGAGACGCCGGCCTTGGAGACGAGCAGGCCGGCCGCGGTCGAGACGATCAGCGCCGGCACCTGGGTAACGAGGCCGTCACCGACGGTCAGCAGCGTGTAGCTGCGGCCGGCGTCGGCAAAGGACATGCCCTGCTGCGCCACGCCGATGATCATGCCGCCGACGACGTTGATGAAGACGATCAGCAGGCCGGCGATGGCATCGCCGCGGACGAATTTGGAGGCACCGTCCATGGCGCCAAAGAAGCCGCTCTCGTCCTCCAGCTCCTTGCGCCGCTCCTTGGCGACCTTCTCGTCGATCAGACCGGCGGAGAGATCGGCATCGATCGCCATCTGCTTGCCGGGCATGGCGTCGAGGTGGAAGCGGGCGGCAACTTCAGCGATACGGCCCGAACCCTTGGTGATGACGACGAAGTTGACGATGATCAGGATGGCGAAGACGATGATACCGATGACGAAATTGCCGCCCATCACGAAGCTGCCGAAGGCCTCGATGACGTGACCGGCGGCAGCCGTGCCCTCATGGCCGTGCGACAGGATCAGCCGGGTCGAGGCCATGTTGAGCGACAGGCGCAGCATGGTCGAGATCAGGAGGATGGTTGGGAAGGCGGAGAATTCCAGCGGTGCCTGAATGAACAGCGACGTCATCAGGATCAGGATCGAGAGCGTGATCGAGATCGCCAGGAACAGATCCAGCACGATCGCGGGCAGGGGAAGGATCAGCACCACCAGGATGGTGAGGATGCCGAGCGCCAGCGCGATGTCGCCGCGCTTGAGGATCGTGACGATCTCGTTGAGGGAGGGAATCGAGGGCCTTGCTGCGCCTACGCCCTGTCCTGCGGTGACGTCGACCATGGTAGCTGCCTCCCCGCGCGACTGCCGTCCGCGCGCCCCAAACGTCTGCGCGGCGGCCGAAGGGCCGCCGCTCCGAAAGTGAGGCACCGCACTGGCGTCCACGGGGGATCTCCCGTTCTACCCGGCTGACGACACTCGACTTCACCCGGCAATTTTTGCCCGGTGTATGGTTAGCAAAGGGTTAACGAAGGGGCGGGCAGGAGTGCGGGGCGGGTGTTTAGCCCGTCATTCCGGGGCGCGCGCAGCGCGAACCCGGAATCCATCGTGCGGCAAGTGACGTGGAGACATGGATTCTCTGATGCGCAATTGCGCATCATAGTTCGCGCCAAGAGGGCGCGCCCCGGAATGACCACAACGGAATGCCGAGGGCCCTTACTTCGCCTTCTCCATCTTCGTCACCGTGTACCCCGAAGCGGCCTCCTCGGCCTCGAAGGTCACCTTGTCGCCGACCTTCACCTGCTTCAGCATCGCGGTGTCCTTGACGCGGTAGACCATGGTCATGGGTTCTTCCATGCCGAGGCTCTTCGCAGGTCCGTGCTTGAGCGTGATCTTGCCGGCGCCCTCGTCGATCTTCTTGACCTCGCCGCTGATCGGGGCCGCCCCGGCTGCCAGAGCTCCAGTGGCAACGCCTAACGTCAGCGCCAGCGCTGCAGTGATACGGATGATGCGGTTCATGCGGGTCTCCATTGCTTACTTCACGGTGACGTGGCCGACCATGCCGTAGTCGCGGTGGTCGGGAATGAGGCACGAAAATTCGAACGTGCCGGCCTTGCTGAACTTCCAGAGAATCTCAGCTGTCTTGTTCGGGGCAAGCCGTACTCCGTTCGGATCGTCATGCTCCATGTGCGGATGTTTCTTCATCACCTCGGCATGCGCGAGATTCTCCTTGGGTGTGGCGAGCAGAAACTCGTGATCCTCCTTGCCGACATTGCGCAGCACGAAGCGGATCTGCTCCCCGCGCTTCACGTTGATGTTCGACGGCTCGTACGACATCTCGCTCAGCGCGATCTCGATGGTGCGCGCCGGCTTTTTGGGGTCGCCAGGCTCGCCCGCTGAAAAGGATGTATGGCCGTGATTTTCGTGCGCACCGGCGGACGAGATCGAGAGCGTTGCCAGCGCGAGGACGAATGTGACGGTCTTCTTCATTGTGGTCTCCAGTTGGTGGTTCATCGAAACGCTCACATCTTCATGTTCTTCATCGGCGAGGTGCCCGGTTTTTGCCGTGCCGGCTCTGTGGCCGGCGCCGTGATCTCGTAGGCGACGGTGCCTTTCGGGAATTGGTAGGGACCGGGATCGCGATAGTCGTCGCGGGCGAGGTCCTCGCGGATTTTCATCACGGTGAACATGCCGCCCATCTCGATCGGCCCGAACTGGCCGGTGCCGGTCATCATCGGCAGCGTGTTGTCGGGCGCGGGCATCTCCATGTTGCCCATCGCCATGCCGGTCGAGCCCATCGCCATGCTGTCGGGCGCGAGCTTGCCGACGGCCTTGGCGAGGTCCTTGCGCGACACCCCGATCAGATTGCGCACCTCGTGCCCCATCGCATTCATGGTGTGGTGCGACTTGTGGCAGTGGAACGCCCAGTCACCGGGATTGTCGGCGAGCACGTCTAACACGCGCACCGCGCCGACCGGCACGTCGGTCGTTGTCTCCGGATATTGCGCGCTCTCCGGAATCCAGCCGCCGTCGGTGCAGGTCACCGCAAAGCTGTGGCCGTGCAGATGGATCGGATGGTTGGTCATGCTGAGATTGCCGATGCGCACGCGCACCTTGTCGCCGAGCCGCACCGGCAGCGGATCGATGCCGGGAAACACCCGCGCGTTCCAGGTCCACATATTGAAGTCGGTCATCTCATTGACCAGGGGGAGATAGGTGCCGGGATCGACGCGATAGGTGCTCATCACGAAGACGAAGTCGCGGTCGACGGGCCGGAAGTTTTGATCGCGCGGATGCACGACGACCATGCCCATCATGCCCATCGCCATCTGCACCATCTCGTCGGAATGCGGGTGATACATGAAGGTCCCGCTCTTCTTCATCTCGAATTCGTAGACGAAGGTCTTTCCGGGCTGGATGTGCGGTTGCGTCAGCCCGCCGACGCCGTCCATGCCGCTCGGAATGATCATGCCGTGCCAGTGCACCGTGGTGTATTCGGGCAGTCTGTTCGTGACGAAGATGCGGACCTTGTCGCCCTCCACCGCCTCGATCGTCGGGCCCGGCGACTGGCCGTTATAGCCCCACAGATTCACCTTCATGCCTTCGGCGAACTCCCGCACCACGGGCTCGGCGACGAGATGGAATTCCTTCCAGTCGCCGTTCATGCGAAACGGCAGCGACCAGCCGTTCAGCGTGACCACGGGGCGGTAGTCCGGACCGCTGCTCGGATGCAGCGGCGGCTGCATCACCACCTTGTCCATATGCGCAGCCTCCGGAATCGACGCGGCCTGGACGCGGCCGCTGATCGCTGAGGCGCTGGCAAGCGCGGCGGTGCCTAAAAATCCTCGGCGGGAAAACATGTCGGCCTCCATGTCAGTGACCGCCATCGGCGGGCGCTGCCGCGGCGATGGTGGTTGGATTGTCGCTGCCGGCCGCAGGCGAGCCGCCGCCATTGACGACGGTCTGCAGGTCGGATTGAGCGAGGAAGAACCTTTGCTTTGCATCGATGGCGCCGCGCAGCGACGCCAGGCGCTGCCTTGCCTCGGTGAGCAGCGCAAAAATGTCGACCTGCATGCTGGAGAAGCGCAGCTGCATCTCCTCTGTGATGATTTTTCGCAAGGGGATGATCTCGCGCTGGTAATGGCTGGCGATGTCGTAGCTGGAGCGATAGCTGCGATAAGCGTCGCGTGCCTCCGAACGGACGTTGACGGCGCGCTCGGTCAGGCGGTTGAAGGCGAAATTGTAGGTCTCCGCCGCCTGGCGCACGCGCACCTCGCCGCCGTCGAAGATCGGGATCTGGAACTGAACGTCGAAGCCGCGTTCGCGGAACGGCGCACCTTCCGGATCCTGGGTGCGGCGGGAGATGCCGGCGAGATCGAGCAGGGTGACGAAGCGCGTCGCCTCGGTGAGGTGCAGCGATTTCGCCAGCGCCGTCAGCTCCAGCCGCGCGATCTGCAGGTCAATGCGATGGGCGACCGCGTCGGTTTCGATCGAAGGCAACGTGTGCGGCCGGCGCGGCAGCGGCGGCAACGCGTTCGGCAGGCGGAAGTCGAGGCCGCCGTCCCACAGCCCCATCAGGCGCGCGAGCCTTTCGCGTGCGCTCCCTGCCGTCTGCCGTGCGGTGGCGAGGTCGGCGGTGGTCTCGGCGTAAAACACCTGCTCGCGCGCCTGGTCGAGCTTGTTGAGCGAGCCCGTCTCGCCGAGCTTGACCGCGAGCTGTGCGGTCGATTCCGCCGTCGCCTTCGCGTCCGTCAGCAACACCACCATCTCGTTGCCGGCAACGACGCGCCAATAAGCGCGGCGGACGTCGGCGGCGAGCCGCAATGTCGCCAGCGCCGCGCGCAATTGGGCCTGGCGGAAGCGGTCGCGGGCGATGTCGGAGCGAAACGGCAGGGTGGCGAGCGCGAGGATGTCACCCACCACCTGGCGCTCGATCTCGCTGGCGCCATTGCCTGAGATCCGCGAGATCGAGAACACAGGATTGGGCGGCAGGCTCTGTTCGACCAGATCGCTCTCGGCCAGCGCCAGCTCGTTATAGGCCGCTTGCAGCCCCTTGTTGTTGAGCAGCGCGATCTGCACGGCAGTGTCTGCGGTCAATGTCCGCGACAGCAGCTGGCGCATGCGCCCGTCAACTGCGCCCTCTCCCTCGCTTGTTCGCACGAAGGCGACGTCCTTGTTGATGCTCTGGCTCGTCAGCTCCGAGACCGTCGTCATCCCGCTGTCGGGCGAGAACGCGGCACAGCCGGACAGACTGAGCGCAGCGAGAACGAGCAGGCTTCGCGCGAAATGATGTGCCATGGCGCGCTCCTACCGGTCTTGCTTCGGCTGCGGCGCGACATTCTCGTTGCGCTCGCGCCATGGTGCCGGCGTCGCCGGCCGCAGGCTGCTGTAGGGCGCGATCGTCGAACGATAGATGGTCGGCGCCACCTTAGCCGCGGGATCGGCAGGATCCGCGGCGGCGATGTGTGTCGTTGCCGGCATGCAGCCGGCCAACGCCAGCGCAATCACGGCCAGCAGCGGCCAATTAAATAGAAAGTGTCGTCCACGCGCCGCGGATGCGGCGGCGGACTTCGCCCCGGAAAGCGTCAACATCGATTCATCCCTGATCTGTCCGTAGAGACCACAGGTTCGCGCGCGCAGACGCGCGCTCGGCCTGACGTCGTCGCGTCAAATCAGGCGATGGGAGGGCGGTAGTGCAGGGGCGGCGTCGCGCTGTGCAGGCTGGCCACGATCTCGGGCGCGCAGGCGGAGATGGGCTGAAGCGGCTTGGCGACGCTGGGCAGATCGGTCGGCAGCGCACTCACGCACATCATCCCGCAGCACGGTCCGGTCGTGCCCTTGCCGCCATGATGATGCGGAGCGGGCGCGTCCTGCGCAGCGGTCTGGTGATGCGCATGCGCTCCCGCGTGGTCATGCGAGGGAGCGCCATGCTGATGGCTTGCCTGCATCTGGTGGTGCGCCGGCGCGAGATCGGCGAGCGGGGCCTCGTCCGCAAGACACGGTGCCGGACCGCCGCCCCAGGCGAGCGCTGCTGCGGGCGCGAGCACGCAGAACAGATAGGCGAGGGCAACGAGGCGCCCCACTCTGATCCGCATCGATCGTGTCAATTGCAATAGCATTCCGCCGACATGTTCCCCGCGCGGCAATGTTGCACACGCTGATTGCAAACTAGTGGCAAAACCCGCGTTCGCCAAGCTCCTTCTTACCGCAGTGCACCGCGCATGCCCAATATCGCGCCACAATGCTTGACCATGTGGCAATCAGCGAACATGGTCCGTTCCGTGCACGCGCCAAATCATCCAGGACAAACCCCGGCTTCATTCACCCCTGATTCGCGTCAGGCCTGGATGCGGCTGGTCATTGCGCTCCTGATCGGCTCGATCGGCGCCGTCGGCATGTGGGCGGTCGTGGTCGTGATTCCCGTGGTGCAGACCGAATTCGGTGCCACACGCGGCGCGGTGTCGCTAGCCTTCACGCTGATGATGTTCGGTTTTGGGCTGGGCGGCGTGATCGCCGGCAAGATCACCGACCGGTTCGGCATCGTGCTGGCGATGGCGATCAGCATCGCCTTTCTCGGCATCGCCAACGTGCTCGCGGGGCTATCGACGCAGCTCTGGCAGTTCGTGGCGGCGTATTTCCTGATCGGGCTCGGCACCTCCGCGACTTTCGCGCCGCTGATGGCGGAAGCCTCGCATTGGTTCGAGCGCTATCGCGGACTTGCGGTGACCATCGTTGCCAGCGGCAATTATGTCGCCGGCACGATGTGGCCGCCGATCGTGAGCTGGGGCACGCAGACCGCCGGCTGGCGCTACACCCATATCGGCATCGGCCTCGTCTGCGCGAGCACGATGGCACTTCTGGTCCTCGTCCTGCGCGCGCAGATGGGCGACGACCATATCCGCGACCATGCCAATGCACCGCCGCCGCGGGTCGATCTCAAGCTGTCGACCAACACGCTGACGGTGCTGCTCTCGATCGCCAGCATTTCCTGCTGCGTCGCCATGGCGATGCCGCAGGTGCATATCGTCGCCTATTGCGGCGATCTCGGTTATGGCGTGGCGCGCGGTGCAGAGATGCTGTCCTTGATGATGGGCTGCGGCATCGTCAGCCGGATCGGATCGGGCTATCTCGCCGACAAGATCGGCGGCATCCGCACGCTGCTGGTGGGATCGCTGGCGCAGGGCTTTGCGCTGGTGTTCTATTTGTTCTTCGACAGCCTCACCTCGCTCTATCTGATCTCGGCGATGTTCGGCCTGTTCCAGGGCGGCATCGTGCCGAGCTACGCCATCATCGTGCGCGAGGCGATGCCGGCGAGCGAAGCCGCAACGCGCGTCGGCATCGTGATCTTTGCGTCCGTATTCGGCATGTCTTTCGGCGGCTGGGTGTCCGGCGTCATCTTCGACGCCACCGGCTCCTATGCCGCAGCGTTCGCCAACGGCGTGGGATGGAACGCGCTGAACATCGGCATCGTCGTGTTGCTTCTGATCCGCTCGCGGATGAACGCAACGAAGACCGGCCCGGGCTTTGCGACTTAGGCTTCCCGTCCAGCTTTCAGCAGCGAGCCTCCGGTTATCTTTTGATCGCCCTCCATTATCGCTTGCGCTTCGCGATGGGCTTCGCAGGTTTGGCGACGGCGCTGCGCGGCTTGGCTTTCGTGACGGGCTGCACCCGCAGCCCGTCCACGAACACGTCGAGCAGGCGCAGCACCGAGGCCTGCCACCCCGGCTGATCGTGCATGTAGCACATCCCGAAAAATGCCCGCAGCAGGTCCTCGGGGCTGACATCGCCGCGCATCTGGCCGGCCGCGACGGCGCGATCGAGCAGGGAGCCGATCGCCTTGGTCAGCCGGTCCATCGAGAAGGCCGCGAGCTCCGACGAGCTCTGGAACGTCAGCGCCAGTGCAGCCGACATGCCTTTCTTGGTGGCCACGAATTCGACGTTGGAGCGCAGCCATCGCCGCAGCGCATCCACCGGGTCCTTGGCATTCTTCAGCTGCTCGGCAAGCTCGCTGAGCTGCTCGACCTCGCGCCGGTAAACCGCCTCGAACAAATCCTCGCGCGTCGGGAAATGCCGGTAGAGCGTGCCGATGCCGACGCCGGCGCGTTTCGCCACGGCCTCGAGGCTGGCCTCGGGGCCGCCGGCGCTGAACACGGTTTTGGCGGCTTCGAGCACGCGCTCGCGATTGCGCACGGCATCGGCGCGGGGCTTTCGGGTCTGGTCGGTGTGCTCGTCCATGTCGGCAATGTAGATCACGAATTGGTTAGATTGAACCCTTGTTGAACCCTTGGCCGGCTGCATCGCGTTGGTGGCGCACGGGGTTTTGACGAATTCCAAATATTTTCCTGTGGCTCTTGTTAAGCGGAGGGTGCCTCCGTATCTTCGCTCAAGTGTTGGCCCGGATCATGTTCGGGCGGCGCCACGTTGACGGCGGCCACGGCGGTGGCGCGCTGCACGACTAGTCATGTCCATATCTGATCGGAGCCTTGTATGAACCACTCCATCAGCCTCACCGTGAACGGTGCGCGGCGCGAATTCGTCCTCGACGATCCGCGCGTCACGCTGCTCGATCTCCTGCGTGAGCGCCTTCATCTGACCGGAACCAAGAAAGGATGCGACCGCGGCCAGTGCGGTGCCTGCACCATTCTCGCCGACGGCAAGCGCATCAATTCCTGTCTCGCACTCGCCATCAGCCATGACGGCGCCGACATCCTCACCATCGAAGGCGTTGCGCGCGGCGACCAGCTTCATCCCGTGCAGGCCGCCTTCATCGCCCATGACGGCTTTCAGTGCGGCTTCTGCACGCCCGGCCAGATCATGAGCGCCATCGGCATGATGAGCGAGGCGCAGGCCGGCAACGATCCCGAGCGCATCCGCGAATGCATGAGCGGCAATCTGTGCCGCTGCGGCGCCTATGCCGGCATCGTCGATGCCGTGCTCGACGCGCAAGGACGCATGGACGAATCCAATCAGAGGCGTTCCGCATGAAACCGTTCGATTATGTCAGGCCCGCCACGGTCGCCGAGGCTGTCGCCGCCGCGGCCCAGCCGGGCGCCGTCTATCTCGCCGCTGGTACCAATCTGCTCGATCTGATGAAGGGCGGCGTCAGCCGTCCGGATCGTCTCGTCGACGTCACGCATCTCGATGGACTCGACGGGATCGAGCGCCTCGCTGACGGGTCGTTGCGCATCGGCGCGCTCGTCAGCAACGCCGATCTCGCACATGATGTCGAATTCGCCAGATCGTATCCCGCGGTCGCCGAAGCGTTGCTCTCGGGTGCATCCGCGCAACTGCGCAACGCCGCGACGGTCGGCGGCAATCTGTTGCAACGGACGCGCTGCGCCTATTTCTACGACACCGCCAGCCGTTGCAACAAGCGCGAGGCCGGCAGCGGTTGCGATGCGCGTGAGGGCGAGAATCGCAGCCATGCCGTGCTCGGCTGGAGCGAGAACTGCATCGCCACGCATCCGTCCGATTTCTGCGTGCCGCTGGTCGCACTCGACGCCGTTGTCGAGATCGAGGGCAGGAACGGCGGGCGCGAGATCGCGCTCGACGAGCTGCACCGCCTGCCCGGCAATACCCCGGAGCGCGAGTCGGCGCTCGAGCCCGGCGACCTCATCACTGCGGTGCGCCTGCCGCCTGCGGCGCGCGGCTTTGCCGCGCATGCGCGCTACCTCAAGGTTCGAGAGCGTACGTCTTATGCCTTTGCCGTCGTATCGGCTGCGGCCGCATTGCGGATCGAGAGCGGCAAGATCGCGGAGGCGCGGCTCGCGCTTGGCGGTGTCGCGGCAAGGCCCTGGCGTGCCCGCGCCGCGGAGGATGTTCTCAGGAACGTCGCGCCCACGGCCGACGCCTTCCGGGAAGCCGCCAGCCGCGCGCTCACCGATGCAAAGCCGTCCGGCGACAATGCTTACAAGATCGAGCTCGCGCGCCGCATTCTCGTGCGCGCGTTGACGCTGGCCGCAGCCGGTACGCCGGCGCGCCTGCCGGCGCTGCCGGCCTCTCCCTTTGCCTCGACCTCCGGAGCCGTCCATGCCTGAGCTCAACCTGACCAGCGCGCCCGCCCATCTGCGCCACGGCTCGAACATCGGCCAGCCGCTGACCCGCCGTGACGGCATCCTCAAGGTCAAGGGGCAGGCGATCTATGCCGCCGACAATCATCCGCCCGGCATGCTGTTTGCGGTGATGGCCGTCGCCAGCATTTCGCGCGGCCGTGTGGGCTCGCTCGATGTCGATGCCGCCAAGCGCCATCCCGGCGTCGTCGACGTCATGACGCCCGACCACAAGCCGCAGCTCGCGATCGACCCCGAGATCAAGACCAATCCGTTCGTGTTCCGGATGGAGGTGTTGCAGAGCAATGAGGTCCGCTACGCCAATCAGCCGATCGCCGTCGTGATCGCCGAGACGCTGGAGGCCGCAACGGAAGGCGCGGCGCTGCTGGCGCCGCGTTACGAGACGCTGCCGGCGCTGATCGGTCTCGACGCCGGCGAAAGCTTCGTGCCGCCGGTCGTCGGCGTCGGCAACCCCGCGGCGCATCACCACGGCGATGTCGAGGCGGGCCTTGCCTCGGCCGAGAAGCAGATCGACGCGGTCTACGAGACGCCGCCGCAATATCACAACGCGATGGAGCCGCATGCGATCGTCGCCAGCTGGAACGGCGACAAACTGTCGGTCGACATGCCGACCCAGGGTTTGACAATGTCGCTGGCGCGTATCGCCGAATTGTTCGGCATCGCGCACGACAAGATCCACATTCGCAGCCCGTTCCTCGGCGGCGGCTTCGGCTCCAAGGGATTGATGGCCGGCCCGCCGACGCTCGGCATCATGGCGGCCAAGCTGGTCGGCAGGCCGGTCAAGCTCGTGCTGCGTCGTGAGCAGATGTACGGCCCGGTCGGCCATCGCGCGCCGACGCGCCAGCGGCTGCGCATCGGCGCCGACGGCGAGGGGCGTCTGACCGCGCTCGATCATCACGCCAGGACCGTATCGAGCACGTTCGATGATTTCTACGAGCCCGCGGCCGGCGCCTCGCACTCGCTCTATGCAGCCCCTGCAATCCGCACCTCGCATGACGCCGTGCGCGTCAACACCGGCACGCCGTTGTTCATGCGCGCGCCCGGCGAGGCGACCGGATCGATCGCGCTCGAAAGTGCGATCGACGAGATGGCCTGGGCCTGCGGCATGGATCCGCTGGCCTTTCGCCTGAAGAACTACGCCGAGGTCGAGCCGATCAGTGGCAAGCCCTTCTCCTCGAAAGCGCTGCGCGCCTGCTACGAGCAGGGCGCGGCGCGCTTCGGCTGGCCGAAGCGCTCGCTCCAGCCGCGGCAGATGCGCGACGATGCCGGCCTGCTGGTCGGCTGGGGCATGGGCACCGCAACCTTCCCGGCGCTGATGTTCCAGGCCGAGGCGCGCGCGGCGATCCGCCGCGACGGCTCGGGCGTGATGGAGATCGGCGCGCATGACATGGGGCAGGGCGCCTGGACGGCGCTCGCGCAGATCGCCGCCGACGCCGTTGGTCTCGATATGGACCGCATCACGTTCAAGGCCGGCACGTCCGACCTGCCCGACGCGGGCATCGCCGGCGGCTCGGCGCACACGGCAACCGCCGGTGCGGCGATCCACAGCGCCGGCGCGGCCGTGATTGCAAAGCTCGCCGATCTCGCAACCAACGACGAGCGCTCGCCGCTGTTCGGCGCCGGCAATGCCGGCGTGATCGCGCGCGACGGCCGATTGATCCGGCGTGACGACGAGAGCCGCGGCGAGAGCTATGCCGAGATCTTGGCACGCGCTGGCGTCTCCGAGGTCGAGGCGCGCGGCACCGGCGCGCCGAACCCTGCGGCGATGGAGGAATACGCGATGCACGCCCACGGCGCGGTGTTCGCGGAGGTGAAGGTCGATCCCGAACTCGGTCAGGTCCGGGTCACCCGCATGGTCGGCGCCTTCGCGGCGGGACGCATCGTCAATCCGCGGATGGTGCAGAGCCAGCTGTTCGGCGGCATGATCTGGGGTCTGTCCTTCGCGCTGCACGAGGAGGCCATCACCGACCGCCGCAGCGGCCGGATCATGAACGCCAATCTCGGCGAGTACCATATTCCCGTGAATGCCGACGTGCCGCCGCTCGACGTGATCACGGTCGAGGAGCATGACCCCCACGTCAATGCGCTCGGCATCAAGGGCGTCGGCGAGATCGGCATCACCGGCAGCGCTGGCGCGGTCGCCAACGCGGTCTGGCATGCGACCGGCGTGCGTGTCCGCCGCTTTCCGATCCGGATCGAGGAGTTGCTGACGCAGCTCTAGCTGCCGTCCCGGAACAAAGCGGCCCCGGAGTGCCTAGGAGTCCGGGGCCATAACCTCAGCACCTTTTGCGCGAGGCTGCTCGGCTACGTGATGACAGTTAGCCTAGGTTCAGCCAGCGGACATTGAGGTGGCTCAAGCGCGCTGAGAATTCGAGCGGGATCAAATTCCTTGAGTTAGCGCAAGAAGGCTGCCGGGCCGACGCGGGCTCGCTTCAGAATGTCGGCGGCGTGCAGGCCGAGATCACTTCGCACGGCTTGCCGCCGACGCAGCGGAAGCGATGCGGCCGGCGGCTCTCGAAATAATAGGCATCGCCCGGATTGAGGATGCGGCGCTCGTCCTCGACTGTCACTTCGAGCTTGCCCGAAATCACGATGCCGCCTTCCTCACCGTCATGGACGAGGTGGACGCGCCCGGTGTCACTGCCGGGCTCGTAACGCTCCTTCAGGATCTGGAGGCTGCGGCCGAACAGATTGTCGCCGACTTGCTGATAGGAGATCGGCTTCTTGCCGACCTCGGTGAGTTCCTCGGCGCGGTAGAAGATCTTGCGCCGGCTCTCTGGCTCCAGCGCGAAGAACTCGGCGAGCCCCATCGGGATGCCGTCGAGGATGCGCTTGAGCGCGCCGACCGACGGGTTCATCTGGTTGGATTCGATCAGCGAGATCGTCGAATTGGTGACGCCGGCTCGTTTTGCCAGCTCACGCTGCGACAGCTTGTGGCGCGCCCGGATGAATCGCAGCCGTCCACCGATGTCGACGCTCATGCCTTGGTCCTGTGTTGCAGGTGTTGCGGATCGCGCAAATATGGACCGGCAGCCCCAGTGAAATCAATGGCTTGCAGCTGATCAGAAAAGGACTTGTTGCGCTTTATCAGCCGTGGCTCTGCTAACAGGTCAGCAAAGGAGCGCGGCCGTGACCCTTCATCAGATTCCGAACACTATCAAGACCGACTCGTTCTGGATGCCGTTCACGGCCAACCGGCAGTTCAAGAAGGCGCCGCGCCTGTTCTCCTCGGCCGAGGGGATGCACTACACCACTGTCGACGGCCGCAAGGTGATCGACGGCTCCGCGGGCCTGTGGTGCGTCAATGCCGGTCACGGCCGCAAGCAGATTGCTGCTGCGGTCGAGCGCCAGCTCATGACGCTGGACTTCGCACCGTCGTTCCAGATGGGCCATCCGCTGGCGTTCGACTTCGCCGAGCGGCTCGCCGAGATCGCGCCGAAGGGCCTCGATCGCGTCTTCTTCACCAATTCCGGCTCCGAGTCGGTCGATACCGCGCTGAAGATCGCTCTCGCCTATCACCGCGCCAACGGCCAGGCCAGCCGCACCCGCCTGATCGGCCGCGAGCGCGGCTATCACGGCGTCGGCTTCGGCGGCACCTCGGTCGGCGGCATGGTCGCCAATCGCCGCGCCTTCGCGACCCTGCTCCCGGGCGTCGACCACATCCGCCACACCCACGATCTCACCCGCAACGCCTTCGCCAAGGACCAGCCTGAGCACGGCGCCGAACTCGCCGACGATCTCGAGCGTCTAGTCGGCCTGCACGGTGCCGAGACCATCGCCGCCGTCATCGTCGAGCCGGTGCCGGGCTCGACCGCGGTGCTGCCGCCGCCGAAGGGCTATCTCCAGCGCCTGCGCCAGATCTGCGACAAGCACGGCATCCTCCTGATCTTCGACGAGGTCATCACCGGCTTCGGCCGCCTCGGCACGCCGTTCGCCGCCAACTTCTTCGGCGTCACGCCGGACCTGATGACGACGGCCAAGGGTATCACCAACGGCACCATTCCCTGCGGCGCGGTGTTTGCGAGCCGCAAGGTGCATGACGGCCTGATGGTCGGCCCCGAGAACCAGATGGAGCTGTTCCACGGCTACACCTATTCGGCGCATCCGACCGCCTGCGCCGCCGGCATCGCGACGCTCGACATCTACAAGGATGAAGGCCTGCTCACGCGCGGTGCGTCGATCGCCGAATACTGGCGCGATGCGCTGCATTCGCTGAAGGGCCTGCCGAACGTCGTCGACATCCGCAATTGCGGCCTGATGGGTGCGGTAGAGCTGGCGCCGCGCGACGGTGCCGTCGGCGCTCGCGGCTACGACGTCATGGTCGATTGCTTCAACACGGGCCTCTACCTGCGCATGAGCGGCGACAGCTTCGCGATGTCGCCTCCGCTCATCGTCGAGAAGAGCCACATCGATCAGATGGTCTCGATCCTCGGCGACGCCATCAAGAAGGTGGCCTGATAATTGCTCCCGCGGTTCACGGAGTTTCTTCTTGCAGCGGCGCGCGTGATGCCGCGGGAGTTTGACGAAGCGTGAAAGTCTTGATCCTCGGCAGCGGTGTCATCGGTGTCACCTCTGCCTACTACCTCGCGCGTGCCGGCCATGAGGTGACGGTCATCGACCGCCAGCCCGAGCCGGCGCTGGAAACCTCGTTTGCCAACGCCGGCGAAGTGTCGCCGGGCTATTCCTCGCCCTGGGCCGGTCCCGGCGTGCCGGTGAAGGCGATCAAATGGCTGTTGATGAAGCATGGGCCGCTGGTGATCCGGCCGAAGCTGGATCCGGTGATGTGGGTCTGGCTACTCAAGATGCTGCGCAACTGCACCAGCGCGCGCTACGCGGTCAATAAGAGCCGAATGATCCCGATCGCGGAATACAGCCGCGATTCCTTGCGCGATCTGCGCCGCGACATCGGCATTCAATATGACGAGCGCTCGAAAGGAACGCTCCAGCTGTTCCGCTACCAGGCGCAGCTCGACGGTACGGCCGAGGACATCGCTGTGCTCAAGCAGTACGGCGTTCCCTTTGAGGTGCTGAGCCGCGAGGGCTGCATCGCGGTCGAGCCGGCGCTCGGCGGCGTGAAGGAGAAGTTCGTCGGCGGGCTTCGCCTGCCGCAGGATGAAACCGGCGACTGCCACATGTTCACGCAGGCGCTGGCCAAGCATGCCCGGGCGCTCGGCGTGCGCTTCATGTTCAACACAGGCATCGATCGCATCGTCACCGACGGCGCGCGTGTCAGCGGCGTTGTGACCAGTGCCGGCCTGTTACAGGCAGACGCTTACGTCCTTGCGCTCGGAAGCTGGTCGTCACGGCTCGTCGCGCCGCTCGGCATCTCGCTGCCGGTCTATCCGGTGAAGGGCTATTCGATCACGGTGCCGATCAAGGACGCCTCCGGCGCGCCGGAATCGACCGTGATGGACGAGAGCTACAAGGTCGCGATCACCCGCCTCGGCAACCGTATCCGCGTCGGCGGCACCGCCGAAATCTCCGGCTATTCCAGCAAGCTGTACGACGCCCGCCGCGCCACGCTCGATCACTCGCTGACCGACCTGTTCCCGCGCGGCGGCGATCTCGCCAAGGCGACGTTCTGGAGCGGCCTGCGTCCGATGACGCCGGACGGCCCACCCGTGATCGGCCCGACGCCATACGCCAATCTCCACCTCAACACCGGCCATGGCACGCTCGGCTGGACCATGTCCTGCGGTTCGGGGCGCGTGCTCGCGGACATGCTGTCGGGCAAGAAGCCGGACATCGACGTGAGCGCGCTGGTGGTGGACCGGTACAAACATCGGTTCGGGTAAGACTCTATCGGCCCGTCATTGCGAGCGCAGCGAAGCAATCCAGTATCCGTCCGCGGAAACAGTCTGGATTGCTTCGTCGCAAGGGCTCCTCGCAATGACGCGGTGGAGGCGTTGCGCCTCATGGTTCGCGCCTCAGGATGACGGCGCTGGCATTGTTTCCGTCGCGAAGAGGGCTACCCCGCCCCCGTCACGCAATTCACCCACAGCACCACCGCCTTGGCATCCTGCGCCGGATTGGAAAACCGGTGCGGCCGCCGGCTCGCAAACCTAAAACTGTCACCCGTCTTCAGCGACCACGTTTCGCTGTCCACCGTCAGCATCATCTCGCCTTGGAGCACGAGGCCGGCCTCCTCGCCGTCATGGGTGTAGAGTTCATCGCCGGTGGAGCCGCCGGCCTCCAGATGCACCAGGAACAGATTGAGCTTGTTGTCGGCGCTCGCCGGGCTCAGCAATTGCTTTGAGACGCCGGTGCGCCAGAGCTTCAGCTCGGGGCGCTCAAGCCCACGGGTCACGACCTGGTCGGATCCGCCGTCAGCGCTCGGGCTCGCGCCGAACAGCGCGGCGATGCCGACGCCGAACACGTCGGCTAGCGTCGCCAGCACACGCAGCGAGGGTGATGACAGGCCGCGCTCGATCTGGCTGAGGAACCCGATCGACAGAGAGGTGCGCGCCGCGACCGTTTCCAGCGAGAATTGCCTGACGCGCCGGAGATCCCTGATGCGGCGGCCGACCGCGACGTCCATCGCGGGCTCTGCGGGTTTGGTGACAGCCTTGGTCCTGGCTTTGGCCTTCAGCTTCTTCGCCGGCCTCGCGGCCGGTTTGCGCATTCTTTTGCCACCGCTCACGTCAGATCGCTTCCTTCATGTGCATGAAAACCGCTTGCGCGATCCGCGAAAGTGTGACCAAATTTTCATATTGGTGAAAATAGGCCGAAACGGTCTGGCCCGCAACGTCTGATCCCATGACACGCGCCAGCGCCGCCATCGGCCAGACCCAAAGGGGGATGCGATGAAGCGTTTTGGTCTGGCCGCGATCGCGGCATTCGCAATTGCAGCCGTGGTGCCGGCTTCGGCGCAACAGGTGCTGAAAGTCGGCTCGACACCGACAGGCATTCCCTTCACCTTCCTCGACACCAAGACCAACACCATCCAGGGCATCATGGTCGATCTCGTCACCGAGATCGGCGAGGACGCCGGCTTCAACGTGCAGATCGAGCCGATGCAATTCTCGGCGCTGATCCCGTCGCTGACCTCGAGCAAGATCGACATCATCGCCGCCGCGATGTTCATCACGCCGCCGCGGAAGGAAGTGGTCGACTTCTCCGACCCGATCTACACTTACGGCGAAGGCCTCGTCGTGCCGAAGAGCGACACCAAGGCCTATACCACGCAGGACGACCTGAAGGGCGAGACGGTCGGTGCCCAGGTCGGCACCGCCTTCGTCGATGCGCTGAAGAAGTCCGGCCTGTTCGCCGAGGTCAAGGCCTACGACACCATCCCCGACATCTTGCGCGACGTGAACACCGGCCGCCTCAAGGCCGGCTACGCCGACTATCCGATCCTCGCCTACAATCTGAAGCAGGGCGGCTTCCCCGAGGTGCGCCTCGTCGACGGCTACAAGCCCGTCACCGTCGGCTCGGTCGGCATCGGCGTGCGCAAGGGCGAGACCGCGCTGCTCGGTAAGATCAACGCCTCGCTGGCGAAGCTCAAGGCCAATGGCACCATCGCCAAGATCCTCGATAAATGGGGCCTGAAGGCACAAGGCTGATCATTAGAGGAGGCTGATCAATGAAGGCTGCCCGATGAAAGGCTTCTGGCGCGACGCCGTCGAGTTCTTCCCGATCCTGTTGAACGGCGTCGCGCTGACGATCATCGTCACGGTCGGCTCGCTGCTGCTCTCGACGGTGCTCGGCCTCGTCTGGGCGATGATGCGGGTCTCCGGCATCAAGGTGCTGTCGATGCTCAGCGCCAGCCTGATCAACGTGATTCGGGGCATCCCGATCATCGTGCTGTTGTTCTATCTCTATTTCGTGATGCCCGATCTCGGCGTCACGCTGTCGGCGTTGCAGGCCGCGATCCTCGGGCTCGGCATCGCCTATTCGGCCTATCAGGCGGAAAATTTCCGCGCCGGCATCGAGGCGATCGACAAGGGCCAGATCGAAGCGGCGCAGACGATCGGCATGGGCTGGTGGCTCACCATGCGCCGCGTGGTGCTGCCGCAGGCCGTCCGCATCGTGCTGCCTCCTTACGGCAACGTCATGATCATGATGCTGAAGGATTCGTCGCAGGCCTCCACCATCACGGTCGCCGAGCTTGCCCTGCAGGGCAAGCTGATCGCGTCCTCGACCTTCAAGAACACCAGCGTGTTTACCCTTGTTGCGCTGATGTACCTCACCATGAGCATTCCCTTGATCCTGCTCGTTCGTCATTTCGAGAAGCCGGCTGGCAAGCGATGATCGAGCTGAACGACGTCCACAAGAGCTTTGGCAAGGTCGAGGTGCTCAAGGGCATCAATGCGTCGGTGCAAAAGGGCGAAGTGGTTTGCATCATCGGCCCCTCCGGCTCCGGCAAGTCCACCATCCTGCGCTGCATCAACGGGCTGGAGAGCTACGACCGCGGCGAGATCAGCGTCGAAGGTCTGAAGGTCGATCGCGATGCACCGTCGATCGTGGCGATCCGCACCCAGGTCTCGATGGTGTTCCAGCGCTTCAACCTGTTTCCGCATCGTACGGCGCTGGAGAACGTGGTCGAGGGACCGCTCTATGTGAAGAAGGAGCCGCGTGCGCAGGCGCTGGAGCGCGGCCGCGCGCTGCTCGCCCAGGTCGGGCTCGCCGAGAAAGCCGACGCGCATCCGCCGCAACTCTCGGGCGGCCAGCAGCAGCGCGTTGCTATCGCGCGTGCGCTTGCGATGCAGCCCAAGGCCATCCTGTTCGACGAGCCGACCTCGGCGCTCGATCCCGAGCTCGTCGGCGACGTCCTCGGCGTGATGCGCAAGCTCGCCGACGACGGCATGACCATGGTCGTCGTCACCCACGAGATGGGCTTTGCCCGCGATGTCGCCGATCGCGTGCTGTTCATCGACGGCGGCGTCATTGTCGAGCAGGGGCCGGCCAAGGCGCTGCTCAATCAACCCCAGCATCCGCGCACGCAGGATTTTCTGCGCCGCGTGTTGCATCCGCTCTGATCGGTCTTCGCCATGACCACACGCCTGCCTCTGCCTCCCTCGCTCTACGCCGACACCGCCGTCGCGCCGATCGCCACGCCGCCGCTCGACGTCGACAAGACTGTCTCCGTCGCGATCGTCGGCGGCGGCTACACCGGCCTGTCCACGGCGTTGTACCTGGCGGAGCAGGGCGTCGAGGCGCTGGTGCTGGAGGCGCAGGAGCCCGGCTGGGGCGCGTCCGGCAACAATGGCGGCCACACCAATCCCGGACTGAAGCACGATCCCGATCAGATCGAGGCCGATTTCGGCGCAGATCTCGGCCGCCGCATGATCGACTTCTCCTACGGCACCACCAACTTCACCCACGACCTGATCCGCCGCTACCAGATTCCCTGCGAGGCGCGGCAGAACGGCACGCTGCGCGCGGCCTACAACGAGGCCAGCGCCGCCGCGATCGAAAACACCGCGCAGCAATGCATCCACCGCGGCATGCCGGTGTCATTCTTAAATCGCGAGCAGTTGCGCGAGATGACCGGCACCGACCGCTATATCGGTGCCATGCTGGACACGCGTGGTGGCGATCTGCATCCCCTCAGCTACGCCCGTGGCCTCGCGCGCGCCGCGATCTCCGCCGGCGCGAAGGTGCATGAAGAAACGCCAGCGCTGTCACTCCGCCGCGAGGGCACGCGCTGGCGCATCGAGACGCCGCGCGCGATCGTGCATGCCGAAAAAGTCCTGCTCGCCACCAATGGCTTCACCGACGACCTGTGGCCGGCACTTCGCCGCACCATCGTGCCGGTGTTTTCCTCGATCGCCGCCACCGCGCCGCTCTCGGACGCGGTTGCGCGCGCGATCATGCCGACGCGTCCCGTGCTCTACGAGAGCGGCCACATCACGGTCTATTACCGCATCGATCAGCACAACCGCCTGTTGATGGGCGGCCGCGGCCCGATGCGCTGGATCAAGTCGCCGAACGACGTCGCCTACCTCATGCGTTACGCCGAGCGGCTATGGCCGCAGCTCAAGGGCGTCGCCTGGACGCATGGCTGGAACAGCCGGCTCGCGATCACCGTGGATCATTATCCGCATGTGCATGAGCCCGCGGAGAACATCCTGATCTCGCTGGGCTGCAACGGCCGCGGCGTTGCGCTATCCACCGCGATGGGGGCGCAGCTGGCGCGCCGGCTGATCGGCGGGCCGAAGGTGGAAATCGACATGCCGATCACGGGCATCAAGCCGATGCCGATGCACGCGTTCTGGCCGATCGGGGTGACAACGGCGGTGATCGCAGGGCGGGTGAGAGATCGGTTAGGGATATAGAAAAGGCGCTGCCGAGGCAGCGCCTTGCTCGATCCGATGTTCAGCAGCGGCCCTGTTTCCACAGGCCGGGCGGGCAGCCCATGCCGCGCCAGCCGACCTTGCGCCCGTGGTACCATCCCGGCGGCGTGCCATGGTAATGATAGCCCATCGCGTGGCCACGACCGTAGCCGTGCCCATGTCCATGCCCACCCTTGGCCAGTGCAGGGCTGGCAAATGTGAGGCCGGCCGCAACGATCAGCGACGCGGCGAGCGCAAGTTTCTTCATCATGTCCTCCACTGGGGCGAGCGCATTTGTCCGTTCACTGAACGAACGGCGGGTAGGTAAGTTCCCTGCGAATGTGGAGGAGTCATGACGCTCGAGGAAATTCGGCAATGGCGCGACAACTCAACGAGCGCTGGCACAAGCTCGCATCGATCCGTGCGCTCAGCCTTCCTCCACCGCTTCCGCCCACGGTTGGAAAATCTCGACCGCGCCCGAATTGGTGTCGCCCTCGCGCATCACCACGCTCGGGCAAGCAAACTTCATCGGCAGTGCCTGCACCTGCGTCTCCTCATAGTCGAACCGCGCCGCCAGCGTCTTGCGCGCCTCCGCCGGCAGGCGGGCATCGCCGATCACGACCGCGCCTTCGCTGGCGTCGATGCGCGGCTGGTGGATGGCGGCATCGAGGTCCATGCAGAAATCCATCGCAAAGGACACGAGCTGCGTCACCGCCGGCAGGATACGGCGGCCGCCGGAGGCGCCGACCGCGAGGCGCTTGCCGTCCTTCGTCTCGGCGATGACGGGCGTGTAGTTGGTCAGACAGCGCTTGCCGGAGGCGAGCGAGTTGGTGGTGCCAGGCGTCGGATCGAACCACATGATGCCGTTGTTCATGGGGATGCCACTGTGCGGCGTCACATATTTCGAGCCGAAGGTGGAGAGCAGCGTCTGCGTCACCGCGGCCATGTTGCCGTGCCGGTCGACCACGGAGAAATGCGTGGTGCAGGCCGGCGCGAGATATTCCGCCCCGAGCGAGCGCTTGCCGTCGGCATCGCCCATGTCGCCCAGCCGCTGGCGGTAGGCCGATTGCAAAGCGAGCGCGTATTCAGCGTAGGCGGCCGCATCCGGCGCGGTGCCCGGCTTCAGGTTCTGCTGCAACAGGCGTAGCGCATGCGCTATCGTGGGCCCGGCCGTGAGCTCCGGCGTCGCAAACACCTTGCCGCCGCGATAGGGGATCGCGAGCGGCTCGCGCAGGTGGCTACGGAACGCGGCGAGATCCTCCACCGACAGCGAACCGCCATCGGCCTTGATGTCGGAAGCGATGCTCTTGGCGAGATCGCCCTCATAGAAATCGCGCGGGCCGGCCGCGGCGAGATGGGCCAGCGTCGCCTTCAGCTTGTCCTGAGGCAGCCGCGTCTCGGCCTTGATGCCCCAGGGCGCATTCGGCGGCAGACCGTCCTTCAGGAATATCTCCGCGCTGGCGGGATAGCGCCTGAGGTCGGCGGCGGTGCTTGCGATCATCAACGTCGTCCACCAGTCGACCAGCAGGCCTTCGCCCGCGATCGTCGCGGCGGGCGCGACCAGATCTTTCCAAGGCATCCTGGCGTGGCGGCGATGCGCTTCCTCCATGCCGGCGACGACGCCGGGCACCGCGATCGAGCCGGGCCCGTGAATGTTGCGATCGTCCTTCACCCGCGGCCAGGGGAACAGGTCGGAGGCCGCGCCTTCGCCCGTGATCGGATAATCGGTTACGCGCAGGCTCTGCGGCGCGCACATGCCGTAGTCGATCACCTCGTAGCGATTGTCCTTGGCGCGGTAGAGCACCATCGCGCCGCCACCGCCCATGCCGCTCATCCAGGGCTCCAGCACGTTCAGCGCAAACGTCGTTGCGACAATCGCGTCGACGCAGTCGCCGCCCGCCGCCAGCACTTCTGCGCCGACCTCGGCGGCCCGGCGCGATTGCGCGGCGACGATGCCGCCCTTGGTTCTAACTGCGGGTTTGCGGATCTGTTGGGCGCGGCTGAACTGGTGAGGCATGTTGTGGTCTTGATGTTTGTCGTGGCTTTGCTGCGTTGACGTCGAGGCTCCGCAATTGGCGAAGCCCGCAGACAATGGCACATTGCCGCCAACGAGAACATCGAAACGGAGGCGCGACATGGCTGGTGTGAAACAGGCGCGGGATGGCGCGGTCGGGATACTGGCTCGTCGTGCCGGGGCTAGTCCCGGGCATCCACGTCTTCCGCGGGTGCTCCAAGAACGTCATGGCCGGGACAAGCCCGGCCATGACGACGCAGATCAATGGGAAAGCGACGAGCCGGAGCGCTCAGAGTGGGCGGGTCAGCCGGCTGGCCTGATACTTGGCGCGCCATTTCGGGCCGGGCCCGCGCATGTAGTGAAGCTGGGGCGGTAAGGATCGCCTGCGACCCTCATCAAGGTCTGCCATTTGGTGGCGACGAAGCTCAGGGGGTGGCGGAGCAGGGTCAAGGGAGCGAGCAGCATGGCATCACCTCAATGCGGCTTGCCGAGCATGGCCGTGAAGGGGAGATCGAAAATCTCCTCGCCATCGTCGTCGCTGACATGGATCACCCAGTCGCGCCAATCCTCGTTGCTCGGCGTCAGGATCATCGACCGCATGATCTGGGCGGCGCGGTCGCGGGCCTCGGTGAGATTGGAGACGGCGGCGCCGTAGCGATCGATCAGTGTGCCCTCGGTATTGGAGCAGTGAAAATAGACCTGGACCATATACGCCTCCTGTAGGGAGCGATTGGGATGGCAAACTGATACCACCCGAGGCATTCGCGAAACATTCGGGTCGAACCCGGTAAGGGAATTTACGGAGATTGGTCGCCTCCGAGGTCGTTACAGGTTTAATCACAGGCGGGTGATGATCAGCTGGACCGCGCTTCGGCGGCATGGAACAACCTCCGACGAAAGTCGGGGGAGGGCGGCAGTGAAACATCTCACAATCTGCAAGGAAGGCCGGAGCCTGCCCGCGTGGGCAGTCGCCTTCGCCGCGCTCCTGCTCGGTCTTGCCCCCGGGGCATCATCCGAGCTCGTCAGGCGAGGCGGCTATGCGATCGGCACGGACGTCTGCGGCAGCGGCGATCTCGCTTTTCCCAGAATCCAGATCGACATGAAGGCAGGCTTTTGCGCCGGCCTCGTCGCCAGCGAGGACGACCGCCTGAAATTCCCGCGCGCGATCATCCAGGTGCCGGGCCGCGACCTGTTCGTGGTGGCCGACATGGGCGGCTGGGGCCATGCCGACGGACGGCTGCTGCTGCTCGATCCGCATGCGCCCCCAGGCCAACGGTTGAAGGAATTGCTGACCGGGGTCGAGTATCCGTTCGGCCTGGTGATCGGCCCCGACAGGAAGCTCTATGCCTCGACCGCAGAGACGATCTTCCGGTTCGATCCGCTTGCGGACAATCCGCGCGGCACGGTCGAGACCATCATCCGTCGCATGCCCGGCCGGCGGATCAGTCTGCCCGACGGCACGAGGCTCGACGAAAGCGCGCATCCGCTCAAGCAGTTCGTCTTTGACAGGAACGGGCGGCTGTTCGTCAATATCGGCTCGCACAGCGACGACTGCATCACGCCGGCACCGATCACGAAGCCTTGCGCGGCCGCCGAGGGCGCGTCGGCGATGGCATCGATCTGGCTGTACACGCCGCCTGCGGGTGGCGTCTTCCCGGCGCTGAAGCCGAACGATCCCGATCCGCCGCACACCGTCTATGCGCGGGGCTTGCGCAACTCGATGGCGCTGGCGCTGCATCCGAACTTTCCCGATACCGGCTACGCCTTCCTGCAAGGCGAGAACGGCCGCGACCTGCCAGACATCCTCAAGCCCAACGAGGAGATCAACGCGATCGAGCAGGGCAGGCACTATGGCTGGCCCTATTGTTACGATGCGTCGACGCCGAGCCCGGAATTCAGGGGCGTGCTGCAGTCCGGGATTTATAAATCGCTCTGCACCGCCAACGCGCTCTACAAGCCGCCGCTCTCGCTGATGCCGCCGCACGGTGCGCCGCTCGCGATGCTCTATTATCATTATCACGGCACAAAATTCCCGGAGCTGGAGGGTAAGCTGCTGGTCGGTCTGCACGGCTATCGCCCGACCGGCAGCCGCGTCCTCATCTATGACGTCGACGACCACGGCTTCCCCAAGCCTGTCCCGGCGCCGGTGCACTATCACGTCAGCTGCGCCGCAGACCCGACCCGCAGCTTCCTGACCGATGCCGGCGAAGTCGCCGCCGCGCCGTTCGAGGAGCTGATTTCAGGCTGGCACCGCGTCAACGGCGCGCGGCCGCAAGGCGCCCCGGTCGGCATGACGGTGGCGGAAGACGGCGCGATCTGGCTGGTCGAGGACAAGAACAAGACCGTGATCCGCATCGATCGCGCCACGGGCGACGCGCCGGCGCCGCTACCCTGCGACATGCGCAGCCAGGCGATGATCGACCAGCTCGCGGCGTTCGTGGTGAGAGACGCACAGAACAGCGTCCGGCTGACGACGCTGCGCAAGGGCCTCGTCGAGAAGCATTGCGTCGGCTGCCACTCGGATTTCGGCCTGAAGCCGGGGCAATCGGATGCGGACAAGGACGGAGCCGTGCTCCGCTTCATGCTGTCGCAGGACGGCTGGATCTATCCGGGCGATCCCGACGCCGGCAAGCTGCGCACGCGACTGCGCGGCCTCGGTGCGGAGAAGCTGATGCCCCCGGGCGGTGAGGGCCTGCCGAAGAGCGAGCCGGGTTACAGGCGGCTGCTCGACACTGCGGACCTGCTCGTTGCGAAAATGGTTCCGGGCACGCGGATGCGGATCAAGCCCGGCCCGCCGCAGCGCAAGTTCTTTGGCAAGACCAACAAGGAATGCGGCGAAATACCGGCCGCCAAGGTCGTGGTCGTGACACAAAGGAGCGCTGTAGACAAACCCGGCTTCAGCCGCTTCTTCCGGCCGGCCGATCCCTATCTGAACGGCGAGTGCTCCGACGACGATGGCTATTACATCCGGCAGGAATTTCTGGTGCCTGTGCAGTAGCATTTTGCTCGTCGCGACGCTGCCGGCCGCTGCCGAGACCAAGCTGTTTGAAAGCGTGCAGGTGACGCCCACGGGCGAATACACCTTCGGCATCGAAGGGCCTGCCGCCGACCTCGACGGCAATCTCTTCGTGGTCAATCTCGGCAAGCAAGGCACCATCGGCAGGCTGCCAGCCGGCGGGGCGGCGTCGGAGCCGTTCACGATGCTGCCCGAAGGCAGCGTCGGCAATGCCATCCGTTTCGATCGGAACGGCACCATGTTCATTGCCGACTACAAGAAGCACAACGTCTTCACGATTCCGAAGGGAGCGACAGAGCCGTCCCTCTGGTTTCACTCCGACGAGATGAACCAGCCCAACGACATCACGATCGCCCGCGACGGAACGATCTATGCGAGCGACCCGAACTGGAAGGGCCGCGAGGGGCACATCTGGCGCATCGCGAAGGCAGCGGTCGGATCGGTGCAGGGCCAGGTCATGGCGGCGCCGCGCGCGATGGGCACTACCAACGGCATCGATCTCAGTCCTGACGGCAAGACGCTCTATGTCGGCGAATCCAGCAGCGGCCAGATCTGGTCCTATGGCATCCGGGGCAACGACCTCGTCGACGCAAAGCTCGTCAAGTCGTTCCAGCCCGACACCATCGACGGCCTGCGCACCGATGTCACCGGTCGGCTGTATGTGGCGCGCATTCTCAAGGGCACGATCGCGTTGATGAAGCCCAACGGCGCGGTCGAGCGCGAGATCGCGCTGAGGGCCAAGGAGCCGACCAACCTCGCTTTCGGCGGCGGCGACGGTAAGACCGTCTTCGTCACGCAGCGCCAGGGCGGCTTCATTGAGGCCTTCCGGACCGATCAGCAGGGCCGCGAGCACTGTCTTCAGCGCGGGCGCTGCTGAGCATCACGGGCGATCTGCCTTCAGCGCAGGGCAGCGCGACAAGGGCGGCATTCTTCTTGCTTGCATCTGGCCGCCGCGGAGATCAAGACTCTGCGGCACATTGAAGAGCATGCGACCCACGGAGTGTGTGAGTGAAAGCCGTCCATACCGAACTGCATCGCAGCCATGATCCGCAATTCTTCCTGGTCCGCGGTGTCGTCAAGCGGACCACCGAACAGCCCGAGCGCGCCGATCGCCTGCTCAAGGGATTGAAGGACGGCAAGCATCAACTGGTCGAGCCGACGAAATTCGGGCAGGGCCCGCGCGCGCGCATCCATAGTCCGGAATATCTGTCGTTCCTGAACGAAGCCTGGGATGCCTGGACTGCGCTCGGCGATTCCGGCCCGGAGATGATCGGCAACATCCATCCGGTGCGCCACGCCGCGACTTATCCCACCCACATCGTCGGCAAGCTCGGCTGGCACACCGCCGACACCGCCGCGCCGATCGGGCCGGGCACCTGGGCGGCCGCCTGTGCCGCGACCGACGTTGCAGTCACGGCGGCGCAGATGGTGATGGACGGCGAGGATGCGACCTATGCGCTCTGCCGTCCGCCGGGCCATCATGCCTATCGCGATATGGCGGGCGGCTTCTGCTTCCTCAACAACAGCGCGATCGCAGCGGCGCATCTGCGGCAGAAGCACGAGCGTGTCGTGATCCTCGACGTCGACGTCCATCACGGCAACGGCACGCAGGGCATCTTCTACGCGCGACCGGACGTCTACACGATCTCGATCCATGCCGATCCGATTGCGTATTATCCGTTCGTGTGGGGCTATGCCCATGAGCGGGGCGAGGGCCCCGGCCTCGGCACCAATCTCAACATTCCCTTGGCCATCGGCACCGGCGATGACGGCTACATCCAGGCGCTGGACGTCGCGCGCAAGGCGATCGAGTCCTTTGCGCCTGGCGCCCTCGTCATCGCGCTCGGTCTCGATGCCTCCGAGCACGACCCGCTGAAGGGACTGGCCGTCACCACGCCGGGCTTCCGCCGCATCGGCCGGGCCATCGCGAAGATGGGCCTGCCGACCGTGTTCGTGCAGGAGGGCGGCTATCTCTCGGATATTTTGGGCGCGAACCTGACCTCGGTGCTGGCAGGATTCGAAGAGGCGCGGTGATCTCTGCCTTTTACCGCCCTTGCCCGCCGAAGCCTTGGCGAAGGCGGATGCGGGCAGAGGCCGGAAAACGCGTCATTGCATCGACAGACGCGCAGCCACGACGTCGTCATTCAGCCGCTTCCTGGAGCGGCCAGGCATTGCGGCTGATGGGAAGGCCGCCGTGCGCACGGGAGCCGTCGGCGATCGCGAGGCGATGTGATGGCGATGGCGAGCACAGCGAGAAGCGCCAGCCATGCGGATCGTCGGCGATATCGGGCTTGAAGCTGATCTCGATGCCCTCGCGCGATACCTGCATCGCAAAGGCGTCCAGCGGCAAGTTGAGCCCAAAGCCTCTGGCTTTCAGGTAGGCCTCCTTGAGCGTCCAATAGTCGAAGAAGCGGTCGATCGCGGCGGGCTCCGGCAATCCGCGCAAGGTTTCGACTTCCTCCGGGGCAAAGAAGCGAAGCGCGGTGGATAACGGCGCGACGCGCCGGGACACGGTTTCGACGTCGACGCCGACGGCCTCATGCCGCGACACGACGCAGGCGACGCAGCCGTCAGCATGCGACAGGCTGAAATGCAGCGCGGTCGAGGTCTTGGGCGCTGCGACAAACGGCCGCCCATAGCGGCCGGCCGCAAAGGACCAGTCGGAGGGCGCAACGTTGGAGGCGACCTGCGACAGCGCCATGCGCAGCATGGCGTGCGCGAAAATATACTGCCGTCGATGCCGCTCGAACATGAAACGGTCGGCGCGGATCTGTTCGTCGACCGAGAGCAGGCGTCGGCACGCATCGACCGCCCCCGGCGTGTCGATGGTCTCGATCAGTCCGACAAACAGTTCAATTCCGTCGTCTGCCATCAATGAGGCCTTTGGCGTCAGGCGGGAGGGGATCCCCCGGCGCGGGACGCAAGAATCAATTGAGCAGACCGCTTCTAGCGGTCCACTCGGGCAAATCCTTGTCGATAGCTGGCCGGTTTACAGACGCAAGCTTGTGCGAGACCCCAACTCGACAGGCGAGCGGTCGATTTTTAAACAATCGTGCGGCGTCCCGGCCGACGCTTACTTTTTCTTCTTCCTGGATTTCTTCTTGGCCCCGCGCAGAGCCTTAAGGCTGTCGTCGACATCCTTCAGCGCGACCTTGAGCTTGTCTTTCTCGAAGTTGAGCAGCTCTCGCAGTGCCTTGCTGTCCTCCTCGCTGAGCGAGGTCTTCTTCGTAAATTTGATGAAACCCATAACATTTCCCCGGTTGAAAATAATCGTGCAAATCAAAGCCCGCGAACAATCTTGCGCGGCGGCGCCAAATAATCAAGATGCAACTGGATCATTCACAGCTTCGACGAGCCGGCGTTTTCCTCCGGCTTGAAATCAGGCTGCTCTGCGGTCGAGCAATTTGCCGAGAGGCGCGCTGGGCTCGGCGATCGCCGCCGCCAGCAACGCGACGAGATCCTCCATCCAGGCGCCGACCATGCGGCCGTCTAACAGCTCCCGCTTGTAATTGCATGAACCGGTGATTCCGGTCGGGCGTTCCTTGAGCATCAGTGACAGCCAGGTCTGGTCGATCGGCAGCACCGGCTGGCCTTCGCGAGCGATGTTGCCGATCGATTTGTCGCGAGATCGGGCAGATCGAGCGGCTGGCGCAGCGGATTTTGCAAGGTGAAATAGACCTGGAACAGCGAGGCCGGATCTACCCCCTCCCGCTCAAGATGTTCGGCCAGGATGTTGAACGGCAGCTCCTGCCGGGCATGCGCGTCCAGCACGTTCTGGCGCACCCGCGCCAAGGCTTGCACGAACGACAGCTCCGGCGTGATTTTGGTGCGGACGATCACCGTGTTCTCGAACGGGCCGACGATTCGGTCAGTATCCGGCTGGGCGCGATTGGCCATGGCGGTGGCGACCACGATGTCGGTGCGCTCCGTTCGCGTCAGCAGCAACGCCTTCAGGCCGGTGAGAAGGCACATGAACAGAGTGGCGTTATGCCGGCCGGCGAACGCCGTGAGCCGGCCGATCAGCTCACGATCCAGGCTCACCGGATGATGCCCGGTGGACGCACCCGGTCTTGATTCGCTATCGAAGAGCGGGGCCGCGCCGCGCAAATTCTCGGTCCAGTCGGCGAGTTGGCGGCGGGCCGCGTCGGTGCCGCACCACCAGCGCTGCCAGCGCGCGACGTCCGAAAAGGCCGGCGGCAGTTTCGGCAGCGGCACCGACGGATATCCGGCCAGCGCCGCATAGCGGTTCGACAATTCCTCGAACACCACGCCGATCGACCAGCCGTCGACGACGGCGTGATGCAGCGTCAGCAGCAGCACATGATCATTATCGTGGAGCCGCAACAACCGGGCGCGCAACAGCGGCGCGCGCGTGATGTCGATCGGGGTATAGGTTTCCTGCTCGATCAGGAGATCGATCTTCCTGAGCTCCAGAGCCCTGCGCCGCTTGTTGTTGTGGGGAAGACCATCGCCGATGACCTCATTGGCCAGGACGCGGCCGAGGGTGCCGGGCGCGACGATGTGGCTCACGGGCTCCTCGCCGTTCCAGTCGAAACTGGTTCGCAGCGCTTCGTGCCGGCGGACGATATCATCGATCGCCTGCGCCAGAGCGTCCCGATCGAGTGGGCCCTTGAGGCGGAAGGCGAAGGGCAGGTTGAACAGCGGCAGCCCCGGCAGGTTCTGCTCGATCCGCAGCATCTGATCCTGTGCGATCGAGAGCGCCGGAGGATCTGCCGCCGGCCAGCCTCGTTTCAGTCTGCCTTGTCCCGCTTGCGGCAGGCTTGCGCGGCTTCGCGGCCACCGCCGTGTCGACCTGCCGGGCCAGCTCTTCGATCGTCGGGGCCTCGAAGATGGTCTTGATCGGCAGCGACACGCCGAGCGCACGGGCGATGCGCGCCATCACCTGTCCCGCGAGCAGCGAATGACCGCCGAGATCGAAGAAATTGTCGGTCACACTGATGCTCTCGACCTTCAATAGGTCGATCCAGATGTCGGCGAGCACCTTCTCGGTGAAGCGCCGCGCCGGCACGGCCGCATCCGGTCCGGACACGTCCCGCTGCGCCGGCGCCAGCAGCGCAGACCGGTCGAGCTTGCCATGGGCATTGAGCGGCACCTGATCGAGGAACAGGAATGCGGACGGGATGGCGTGGCCCGGCAGCCGGCCCTTCAGGAATTCGCGCAGCTCGCTGGCGCTGCTCGTGCTGCCGGGCCTTGCGACGATATGAGCGATCAGTCTGACATCGCCGCTCGCCTCGCGACGCGGCTCGACGATGCCGGCGTGCACAGTCGGATGCTCGGCAAGTACGCTCTCGATCTCCTTGAGCTCGATCCGGTAGCCACGGATCTTGACCTGATGGTCGGCGCGGCCGAGGCATTCGATCGTGCCATCAGCGCGGCGGCGGGCGAGGTCGCCGGTCCGGTAAAGCCGCGCGCCCGCCCGGCGCGTGAACGGATCGGGCATGAAACGCTGCCGGCTCTGGGCGGGATCGTTGATGTAGCCGCGGCCGACGCCAGCGCCGCCGATACAGAGCTCGCCGGTCACGCCGACCGGCTGCGGCTGGAGGTTTGCATCGAGCACATAGAGCTGGGTGTTCGGCAGCGGCGCGCCGACCGGAACGTTGCCGGTCGCGATTGCCGGCGCCTTGGTCAGGCGATGCAGGGAGACGTCGTCAGAACATTCCGACGCGCCATAAGCGTTGATCAGCGGCACTTTCGGGTAGCGGGCGAACCAGGCGTGGCAGAGATCGACGGGCAGCGGCTCTCCGGTCGAGATCAGCAGCCGCAACTTGGAGAAGGCGCGTTGGACCTGCGCCTCGTTCATCCGTTCGACGACGACCCGCAACAGCGAGGGAACGATCTCGAGCACCGTGACGCCTTCGCGCTCGATCTCCTGCGCCAGCAGGATCGGGTCCTGCATGGTCGCGTTGCCACAGATATGCACGCGTGCGCCGACCATGGGCCCGGCGAGGAACTGCCAGACTGAAATGACGAAACTCTGTGGAGCGGTCTGCGCGATCACGTCCCTGGCCGTGAGCCCGAGCTCGGAGATGAGCGAGGCCAGATGGTTCGACAGGCCGCGCTGCTCGATCATGACGCCTTTCGGCGTGCCGGAGGATCCGGAGGTATAGACGAGATAAGCTAGGCTCGCGGCGGCGCGCGGTGCGGCGCGGGCCGGCTTGGTCGTCCCTGGCGCTATCGCGTCTTCGAGCTCGGCCACATGGATGCGCTCGACCAGCGGATCGATCAGCGTCTCGACCATGGCGGACTGAGCCCGCCCGGTCAGCAGCACGCGGGCGCAGCTCGATCCGAGTATGGTCGCGAGCCGTGCCGTCGGCTGGTCGGGATCGAGATTGAGGAAGGCCGCGCCCACGCGCTGCACCGCGATCATCGCGGCGAGCAGGTCGGGCCCGCGCTCCGCCAGCAAGGCGACCACGCTCTCGGCACCAACGCCCTCGCGGGTCAGCCAGCGCGCGACCGCCTGGCTGCGGCGCGCCAGCTCGCGATAGCTCAGGGACGTGCGTCCGTCCGACACCGCGATAGCGTTCGGTGTCGTCCTGACCTGACGATCGAAGCGTTCGCTCAAATTGCCGCGCGTGGTGAAATTGGCCGGCACGCCCCGGCCTTTCGCCAGCAATTGCCGGCGTTCGGCCTCGGTCAGCAGCGGCAGGCGCGAGATGCGCTGCTCCGGATTGGCGATGGCCGCCTTGAGCAGGGTCTTGAACTGGGCGGCCATGCCGTCGATCGTCGCCGCGTCGAACAGATCGGTGGCGTATTCGAAGAAGCCGGTGAAACCGCCGTCGGCCTCGACCAGTTCGAGCGTGATGTCGAAGCGCGCGACTTTCGGATCGACTTCCAGCCGCCGCGTCGACAGGCCCGGGAAGCGCGCCGCCTCGATCGAGGCGTTCTGGAGGATGAACATGATCCGGAACAGCGGATTGCCGTCGCTGCGGCGCGCGACCTGGAGCGCGCGCAACACCTCCTCGATTGGAAGGTCCTGATTGCGGTAGGCGTCCAACGTGACCTGCCGCACCCGCCGCAACATCTCGCCGAAGCTCGGATCGCCGCTGAAATCGTTGCGCAGGATCAGAGTGTTGGCGAACAGCCCGATCAGGCGCTCGCTTTCGATCTGGTTGCGATTGGCGATCAGCGAGCCGGTGGCGACGTCTTCATGCGAGGTGTGGCGAAACAGCAGGCATTGGAACACGGCGAGCAGCGTCATGAACGGCGTGACGCCCTGATTCTGGCTGAGCGTGCGCAGGTCGGCCGACAGAGTTCTTGAGAATTCGAGGTAGTGACGGGCGCCGTGGCCGCTCCAGATCTCCGGCCTCGGCCGGTCGGTTCGCAGTGGCAGCATGGTGACGCCGTCGAGCTGGGTTCGCCAATAGTCGAGCTGTTCCTTTGCCGCCGGCGTCTGCGCCCAGCTCTGCTGCCACAGCGCAAAGTCGCGATATTGGAAGGCGGGTGGCGGCAGCGCGGCGGCGCTCCTCTTGTGCGCGGCCGCATAATGGGCGGCAAGCTCTTCCCAGAACAGCCGTTGCGACCAGCCGTCGGTGACGAGGTGATGGACGTTGACCACCAGCGCGTGGCTCGTCTTGTCGAAAGACAGCAGCGTCACCTTGAGCGGCGGTTCGTGCGAAAGATCGAACGGATGTTGTGCGAGCTTGAGCGCCTCGCGCCGGATCACTGCGATCCGCTTGTCCGCAGGGCACGGCTTGAGCTTGATCCGCTCGAACTGCGGTGGCGATTGCAGCACAAGCTGCGCCGGCTCGCCCTGCCGTTCGGTGAAAACCGAGCGCAGCGCCTCGTGGCGCACGCAGATCGCCGCGAGGCCCGCAGAAAGCGCAGCGACGTCGACCGGGCCCTTGAGAAGCGCGACTTCGGCGACATTGTAATTGTAGTTGGTCGGATCGAGCCGCGAGAGCAAATACATCCGCTGCTGCTGGAACGACAGCGGCGCGTTCGCGTCTATGGCCTTGCGCCATGCCGGCAGCGCCGCCTCGCGGTGGCTTGCGGCGGTCTCGAGCCGGGCCGCAAGAGCTGTGACCGTGGCACAGTCGAAAATGTCCTCGAACGAGAAATCGACGTTGAAGCGTTCGCGCAGGCGCGAGCGCATCTGCGTCACCGCGAGCGAATCCGCGCCGAGCGCGAAGACGTCCTGATCGGCGCCGACCTGCGGCAGCTCCAATAGACCGGCCCAGATCGCGGCGAGCTGGGTCTCCAGCGCATTGCGCGGCAGCCGGGCCTCGTCGCCGCCCTCTACTGTTGCGATCAGATCGGCCAGCGCATTGCGCTTGACCTTGCCGCTGGCGCCTTTCGGCAGCGCGGCCACGCTGCGGATCAGGCTCGGCACCTTGTAGGCCGCGAGCCGCTTTCGCGCGAACTGGCGCAACTGCTCCGAGGTCGCCTCGGAATTCGGTCGCAGCACCACGACGGCTGCAACGTTCTCACCGAGCTTCTCGTGCGGGACGGCGAACACGCCGGCTTCCAGCACCGCCGGATGGCTGAGCAGGACCTCTTCCACCTCCAGCGGCGAGATCTTCTGCCCGCCGCGGTTGACGACGTCCTTGATGCGGCCAACGATGAAGAGGTAGCCGTCGGCGTCGAGATAGCCGAGATCACCGGTCCGGAACCAGCCGTTGCGGAACGCGGCCTCTGTCGCCACCTCGTCATTGTAGTAGCCGCGGCTCATGTTGGGGCCGCGCAGCATGATCTCGCCATGCGTGCCGCTCGCGACTGCGCGGCCCGTCTCGTCCATGATCGTGATCTCCGGGCCAGCGGCGCGGCCGACCGATCCGACCTTGCGCAGCTCGAACGGGTTGGCCGCGATCTGCGAGGCCGCCTCGGTCATGCCGTAGGTCTCGAGCACGGGAACGCCGAACGTCGCTTCCAGCCCTTCGAGAATAGCCGGCGCCAGCGAGGCTGAGGCCGAGCGGATCACGCGCAGCGACGATGCCCGGACGCGATCCGGATCAGCTTCCGTCGCCGTCAACAGCGCGCGATGAATGGTCGGCACCGCCGTGTACCAGGTTGGTTGCAGCTCCCGCATCCAACTGAAGAAGGATGACGCGTCGAAACCCTCGGTGCAGATCACGCTGGAGCCTGCGGCCAGCGCCGTCAGCAGGCCGGAGATCAGACCATGGGCGTGAAACAGCGGCAGGACGTTGAGCAGGCGATCGTGGGACGCGAGCGACAGCACGCGGCCGGCGTTGTGGGCGGACAGGCACACATTGCGATGCGTCAGCGGCACCATTTTCGGCCGCGCCGCCGTGCCTGACGTCAGCAGGATGAACGCATCGTCGTCGCCGCGCGAGGTGCCGCTGCCATTCGCCGGCCCGATCGTCGGCCCGATGAACGCGCAGCCGCCAAGATCGTTCACCGGCCCCGGCACGAAATCGATCACCGCGATGTCGAGCGCCCGGGCGACGTCGCGGCTCGCCGAGTTCATGTCGGCTCGGGTCACGAGCGCCGTCAGCTTCAATTCGCTGAAATAGCGCTGCAGCTCGTCCGCAGTCAGATCGGGATTGATGGGGACGCAGGCACCGCTCGAGGCGACTGCGATCAATGCCAGCGCGCTGTCGGCGCCGCGCGGCAGCGCGACGGCGATGCGGTCTGCGGGACCAATGCCGAGCCCACGTAAGGTACGGACAAGTTGCTGGATCAATTCGCCCAGTGCGCCGTAGCTGAGGGCCGGCCGGCCCGGGGCGAGGAGGGCGGGTGCCGCCGGCATCTTCCGCGCATGGAAGTCGAGGACGCCGCCGATATCGGCAAACGACCTGGTTTCGGCGCCTATGCCTTCCGATCCCCTTTTCGCTCCGGATGCAATGTCCGACAACGCCATTCCCTTTTGATCTGATTGAGCTATTCTTCCCAGGAGTTAGGGAACGCGTCCAGTCTGAGGTGAAGTTCGGGCCCCAAAATCTGTGGTTGAGGGGTCCAAAGCCCTAGGACGGAGTGATGGTCGGGCAGAAATCACCATGCTGGAGAACGAGCCGGGTACGAGAACGGAGGGCGGGCTGAAGCGCTGGCTCGAGGGCATCGGTCTCGGCCACTACGCTGATCTGTTCGCGCAACACCGTCTCGATCTCGACGTCGTGGCGGACCTGACCGAGTCGGATCTAGTCGAGCTCGGATTGCCGCTCGGTGATCGCAAGCGGCTTCAGCGAGCCATGTCGGCGCTATTCCAGGCTGAAACGGCGGAGCCGTCGGCGGCAGTGGCGCCTCCGCAAGCGCGGGCGGAGGTCGGCGCGGAACGGCGTCAGCTCACCACCATGTTCTGCGACATGGTGGATTCCACCTCGCTCTCGGTTCAGTTCGATCCGGAAGACGTGCGCGACATGATCGCGGGCTTCCGCGAAACCTGCGTCCGCGTGGTCAAGCATTACGAGGGCTTTGCCGCCCGTTTCGTCGGCGACGGTATCCTGGTCTATTTCGGTTATCCGACCGCTCATGAGGACGACGCCGAGCGCGCGGTGCGCGCCGGGCTCGAGATCGTGCGAGTGCTGTCGAGCGCGCGCGCGACCGAGCCACGTGGCGCGCTGAGCCACTCGCCCGCCGTCCGCATCGGGATCGCGACCGGTCTCGTCGTGGTCGGCGATCTCGTCGGACAGGGCACCGAAGAGCGCGATTCCGCGGTCGGAGAAACCGTCAATCTCGCCGCGCGCCTGCAAGGCCTGGCGCCGCCCAACGGCGTCGTGATCTCCGCCTCGACACAAGCGCTGCTGAAGGGGAAGTTCGACTACCGCAATCTCGGCGTCCATGACTTGAAGGGCATCTCCGAAAAGACGCAAGCCTGGCACGTGATGCGCGCCTCGCGGGTGGAGACCCGCTTCGCCGCCGCCATGGGCACGCGGCTGACGCCGCTCGTCAACCGCGAGGAGGAGATCGCGCTGCTGATGGGGCGCTGGCAGCAGGTCAAGGACGGCGACGGCCAGGTCGTCGTCAAGTTCGGCGAGCCCGGCATCGGCAAGTCGCGCATCATTCAGGAAATCTTCGAACGGATATCCGGCGATCACCACGGACAAGTCTCGCTCCAGTGCTCGCCTTACTACACCTCCACGGCATTCCATCCGTTCGTCGAGCAGCTCAAATTCTCCCTCGGTCTCGACCGCGAGGATGCGTCCGCGCAGTCGCTGGCGAGTCTGGAAACCGCAATCGCCGCCGCGCATGGCGACGTCGATCAGGTCGCGCCGCTGTTTGCCGCGCTGCTGTCGATACCGACCGGCGACCGCTATCCGCGGCTCGACCTTTCGCCGCAGCAGCAGAAGGATGCGACCGTCGCGGCGCTGGTCAATCACTTCCTGGGCCTTGCGCGCGAGATGCCGTTGGTGATTGTGTTCGAGGATCTGCATTGGATCGACCCGACCTCGCGCGAGGTGATCGACCTCCTGGTCGACCGGGTGCAGAACCGGCCGATGCTGGTCATCATCACCGCGCGATCCGAATTCCAGCCGAGCTGGAACGCGCATTCGCATGTCACGACCCTGGTGTTGAACCGTCTGAGCCGGCAGCTGCGCACGACGCTGGTCGAGCGCGTCGCCGGACGAGAGTTGCCTAAGGAAGTCGTCGAGGAGATCATCGTCAAGACCGACGGCGTGCCGCTGTTCCTGGAAGAGCTGACCAAGACGGTTCTGGAATCCAACCTCCTGACTGAGCGGCACGGGCGCTACGTGCTGTCGGGCCCGTGGCGGCAGCTCGCGATCCCGGCGACCCTGACGGACTCGCTGATGGCGCGGCTGGACCGGATGGGTCCGTTCAAGCGGATCGCCCAGATCGGCGCCACGATCGGCCGCGAGTTTTCCTACGAGACGCTGCACGCAGTCGCCAACACGCCCGCCGAGCAGATCGAAGCCGCGCTCAATCATCTGGAGCAGGCGGGCCTGATCATGCGCCGCGGCCATCCGCCGGACGCGCTCTACTCCTTCAAGCACGTGATGATCCAGAATGCCGCGCATGCGAGCCTGCTGCACAGCGAGCGCCGCAAGCTGCACTCCCGGATCGCCCAGGTGCTCGCCGAGATGTATCCGGAGAAGACAGAGCGCGAACCGGAGCTGCTCGCTCATCACCTGACCGAATCCGGGCAGAGCGAGGGCGCCGCGAGCTTCTGGCTCAAGGCCGGCAAGCAGGCGGCCAAGAGCGGCGCCAATCTGGAAGCGATCGGTCATTTGCGGCGCGGCCTCAGCGTCGTGCAGGCCAATGCGCGCATGCAGGGCGCCGACGAGATGGAGCTCGAGCTGCGGATCGCACTTGGCAACGCGCTGATCGCCGCCAAAGGCTATGCCGTGCAGGAGGTCGAGGAGAACTACATCCGCGCGCTCGAGCTCGGCCAGCAGCTCGACGACGACGAAAAGACCTTCGCCGCCACGCGGGGGCTCTGGGTGTGCCATTTCATCCGCGCCGATCTCACGCGTGCGCACGATCTCAGCGTCGAATTGTTGAGATTCGCCAAGCGCGAGCGGCTGAACCAGCGGGCGCAGCCGTCGCAGCAAACCGGTTATCTGATCGAGGCGCACCGCGCGATCGCGATGACCATGCTCTATCGCGGCCGCTTTGCTGCCGCCCAGCATCACCTGCACCGCTGCATCAACCTCTACAGCCCCGATCTGCACTCCGATCTGATGGAGCGCCACGGCATCGATCCCGGCGTCGTCTCGCTCTCCTATCTCGGTTATCTCCTCTGGTTCCTCGGCCATCCCGACGCGGCGCGCCAGCACAGCGAGCAGGCGATCGCGAACGCCGAGAAGATCCGCCATCCCTTCACGCTCGCTTTCGCGCTCATGTTCGGCGCCTATCTCTGCCAGCATCTGCGCGACGTCGAGGGCACACGTGATCACGCCAACCGCGCCATGATCATCGCCACCGAGCACAATTTCCTGCACTGGAAGCAGCAGGCGGCGATCCTGCGCGGCTGGGCGCTGGCTCAGCTCGGCGAAGCCGACGAAGGCCTCAGCCAGATGCGCTTTGGCCTCGACGAGTATGAGGCGATGGATTCCTGGCTCGCCGGCTGCTGGTTCCGCTGCCTGCTCGCGGAGGCCTATGCCAAGGTCGGGATGCGCGATGCCGCCTTGCGGGCACTGGACGGCGCGCTCGCGACCGCAAGACGGACCGGCGATCACTCCTACCTCGCCGAGGTCTATCGCCTGCAAGGCGAGATCACGCTGTCGGACGGCGACCCGGCATCAGTGCGGGAGGCCGAGGATATGTTCGCCCTGTCGCTAGAGACCGCGCGCAAGCAGGGTGCATTGTCCTGGGAGCTTCGTACCGCGGTAAGCCTCGCGCGGCTGTCGCATCAGGCCGGCAGGCGCGAGCACGCAAGGCTCCTGCTCGTGCCTATCGTCGGCAAGTTCAGCGAAGGTTTCTACACGCCGGACCTGAAGCAGGCGATGCAGCTGATCAACGAGCTCGGTGCGGACGCGCTCGTCCGCGAGCAGGTCGACCCTTGACATGAGCGATCTTGCCGCAACGCGTGCGCGTTACGCCGAGACAATCGCAAAGCGCGAGCGGATTTCCTCAAAGCGCCTGCTCGAAGCGCTCGCCACCGTCCCGCGCGAGGGTTTTCTGCCAAGGGGACCCTGGCGCATCAAGAGCGCGACGGCGCGCAGCTATCGGCTGACGCCGGACGCCGATCCCGTACATCTCTACGACAATGTGCTGGTCGCAATCGACGCGCGCCGCAGGCTTGATACCGGGCTGCCGAGCCTGTGGGCGCACTTCATCGACGTGCTCGAGGTCGGGGAGAAGGACCACGTGGTCCAGATCGGCTGTGGGCTCGGCTATTTTTCTGCGGTGCTGTCGAAGATCGTCGGCCCAAAGGGCAGGGTGCTTGCAATCGAATGCGACGAGCGGCTTGCGAAGCGCGCTACGGGTCACCTCCGCGCTTATCGCAATGTCGAGGTGGTCCATGGCGATGGATGTGAGAAGATCAGCGAACCCGCCGACGTCATCATCGTCCACGCTGGTTTCACGCACCCGCACCCGCTCTGGCTCGAGCAGCTCCGTCCGCGCGGCCGCCTCCTGGTGCCGCTGACGCAGCGGGACCGCGAAGGTGCCGCCCTCAAGATCACGCGCAAGGGCAGGGGTTTTGAAGCCGAGGCGGTTCAGCAGATCCGGATCTTTCCCGGTCAGGGCCGCGGCGTGTCCGCGCTCGACGACCGCGTCGCCGATTGGTGGCAGCGCGCTTCCGCACTGGCGCCGCTGCGCTTTCGCAGGCTCGAACAGGGGCTGCCGGCGGATGGCTAATACTTCGTTTCATTTTACCTTGATTGCGAATGGAAGTATCCAACGCGTCCTGACGCGGCTATGACTGCGGCTTGACTGCCATTCGAGCGCGCCCATGCATTCCGTTGCCCTGCTGACCGCCAGCTACGCCAAGGATATCGAGCGCTTTTCGCTGCTCAGCGAGAGCATCGACACCTGGCTCTCGGGATACACGCGGCATTATGTTCTCGTTAACGATGAGGACGTGCCGCTGTTCGAGCCGTTCGGTTCCGACAAGCGCGTCATCGTCCCGGCCTCGCGTTACCTGCCGAAATGGCTCTTCGCGCTGCCGCCGGCCCTCCAGTTCATCAGCAGCCGGCGCGTCTGGCTCTCGCTGCTGTCGTCGCCGGTGCACGGCTGGCACATCCAGCAGATCCTGAAGATCGCCGGCGTCCTCAACGCGCCGGAGCAGCGCGTCTGCATCCTGGACTCGGACAATCTGTTCTTTCGCGAATTCGACGTCGGCCAATACGCCGGCCGTGAGAAGACGCCGCTCTTCGTCACGCCGAAGGCCATCGCTGCCGATGCGCCGCTGCACGCCCTGTGGCTGCGCACCGGGGATCAGCTCCTCGGCGTGAAGGACCGGTGCTTCCCCGCGGACGACTATGTCGGCAACGCGCTGGTGTGGGACAGGGACACCGCGCGCGCGATGACCGGTGCTATCAAGGCGGCGACGGGGCTGAACTGGGCCCTGGCGCTGTGCCGGAAGAAGAAATTTTCCGAGTACCTGCTCTATGGCCATTTCGTCGCGAACTCGCCGGCGCATCTGGCTGCGCATCAGGTCACGGAAGACAGCATCGCGGTCTCGCACTGGGACGACACGCGCCTCGACCGTCCGGCCATTGAAGCGATGATGCGCGCCGCCTCGCCCGAGCAGGTCGCGCTCTGCATCCAGTCCTATTCATCGACCTCGATCGACGACATCCGCGATGTGTTCCGGTTGAATTCGCGCGACCGGCGCGCGCCGAGCCTGTCTCCCGACCATATGGGAGAGGTGGCCGCATTCGAGGTGCCGAAGACGCGTTAGACGCCGACGCGCTCAAGCATCCTTCGTGAACTTGCTGATCACGTCCATGAACGGCTTCGGCTTGAACTCGCCGTCGAGCGGCAGAGGACGGTTCGGCTGCTTGTCCTTGCGGGCGAAGGTGCCGTTGATCCAGCTGTAGCGATCCGAGATGCCCCAGGTCAGGATCGAGCGCACCGGTCCGCTGGTTGAAATGGCCGTCAGCAGATCGTCGACGCGCTTGGCGACGATGGCATCGCGCTCCGCCGGGCTCCCCGTCAGCTTCTGATCGTCGACGTCGAGCTCGGTGACGAGCACCTCGAGCCCCCAGGAGCGCAGCTCGGTGACGAATTCGGCAAGCCCGTGGCTGTCGATCTCGAGCTCGGCATGCAGATGCGATTGCAAGCCCACGGCGTGGAGCGGAATGCCCTGGTCGAGCAGGTCCATGATCAGGTTGCGGTACGCCGCGCGCTTGGCGATGAAGGAGTCCTTGGCCAACTCGATGTCGTATTCGTTGATCGCGAGCTTGACGAAGGGGTCGGCTGCGGCGGCGGTGCGGAAGGCCAGCGGAATCCAGCGCTCGCCGAGATGCTGTGTCCAGAACGTATCGCGCCGGTCGGTGATCTTCTTCGGATTGTCCGGGATCGGCTCGTTGACGACGTCCCAAGACGTCAGCTTGTCCTTGTAATAGGAAACGACGGTGCTGATGTGGTCGACGAAGGCGCGCTCGACGCCCTTGCCGTCCTTGATCTGCTTGGTCCAGTCCGGAATGTCGTGATACCAGGCGAGCGCGTGGCCGCGCATCGTCAGATCGTTGTCTCGCGCGAAATCCAGGATCGCGTCGGCGCGCTCGAAGGCGAAGGTGTGCGCATCCGGCCGCAGCATCGGCCATTTCAGCTCGAGCACCGGCACCACCTGCGTGCAATAGGTGCTGATGGCGTCCCCAAGCCGCGGATCGGCTTGCAGGTCCCATAGCGTGGCCGCAGCGCCATAGCCCGGGCGGCGCTGGGCACGTTTCGACGGCGCGGCCGACGCGGATGCACCCGTCGCGAGTGTCGCGGCGCTACCGAGCAGGAATTCGCGTCTGTCGAGCCTCGTCACGTGTGGTTCTGCATCGCCGCTTCGGCGATCTCGTAATAGTGGAGCGCGCCCTTCTCGAGCGTCAGATTGTCCAGCACATAGTCGCGCGGCGCGAAGTCGCCGGCGCTAGCCTGCGACCAGAAGCCGTTCCAGCCGGATCTGAAGCCGTCCGCATCGGTGAAGGTCATGCCACAGCGCGCATCGAAATAAGGCACCGAGGATACGCCGCCCTCGAACCTCACTTTGTTCGGGAAATATTTTGGATCCTGCCACGGCCCGCCGCGATCCCAGGCAAAGACAGGGACACCGCTGGACAGCGCCTGCTGGCAGGCGATGCCCTGGCTCTCGTGCTCGCAGAGGAAGACCATGCTGCGGCAACGCGCTAGCGCCGCTTTGTAGTCGTCTTCCTTGTAGTGGCCGTAGCGGATCACCTCGACGGAGCGGCCGCTCGCTTCGAGATACCTGCGGACCGGCTCGATCAGCTCCGCCTCGTACCGCTCGTAATCCCAGCGGACCTTGTCATAGAGCAGCACGTCGACGTTCTTCTGCTCGGTTGGCGCTGGTGTCCACAACTCGGTCTCGATGCCGACGGGCCAGGCGCCGACATGGGGCCAGTGCGGACGGAACATGTCAGCGTACCAGGCGCATGGCACCAGCACGCGCTTTACGTCGAGGTCCTTCAGAACTCTCCGGCGCATCGATCGGGTGGTCGTACATGGCGACGCCGAGCAGAAGCGGGTTCTTCCACTTGAACCAGTCGAGCACGAACGGCCGCCCGATGATGCAGGCCAGTTCCTCCGGGTGCTTCTGGATGTAGCGATAGTCGTTGACGCGATAGCGGATGCCGAGCCGATCGAGGCCCGCGCACAGATTGAGCAGCACGCGCCGCTGGCCGCTGACGTAGGACTTGCCCAGCAGCAAGCGCCGCAGCAGCGGCCGGAGGTGGCGGTCACCGGGAAACCAGCGATCGTCCCGTTCCTCGAAGAAGAGGTTGAGGACCATCCTGTCGCCGCCAGTCATGCCTGGGGCTGCCGGAACCAGCGGCGCGTGATCGCCGCGATGCGGCCGAGAGGTCGGCTTCGCCCGTGTTCGTTCGGCAACGTCCATGTCAGTCACATCAGCGCATCGGAGGAGTCGGGCGACGTTTCGATATCATTGCTTCTTTTCTGTGATCCCGCCGGCCCGTTCAAGAACAGGGCAAATTTAACGCTAACGCGCGATAACCGCGCGAACGTTTCATTCGCGGTCCGATTTGCAGGCTTATGCGGGTATCTTGCCGATGCCCAGCGGCGGAGTTCGATTGCTCCAGCAAAGTCCATCAGTCTTAACGACCCGTTAATCTCAATGGCCGCCAACGGTCCCGTGCTCGCATGCTGAATCGCCATTTCTCGATCTATCTCGTCGCCTACATCCTGCCGGCGGCGGTGGGGTTCTTCGCGGTCACGGCTTACACGCGGCTGCTGACGCCGGCGGAGTACGGCGTCTATGTCGTCGGCATCAGCCTTGCCGGAATCTTGGGCGCGGTCTTTTTCGCCTGGATCAAGCTGTCGGTGTCGCGCTATCAGGCGATGTCTGCGGAGGTGGATTTTCGCGGCACGGCCATGGTCGCCTTTGCGCTGACCGCCGCGGTTCTCTGCGCCACCACTCCACTGGTCTTCCTGTTCCGCAGCGACGTCAGCGTCGAGTTGCTGCTCGCCAGCATGTTCGTCGCGATCATGGCCAATGCGGTCGATGTCGGCCAGGAATTCGAGCGCGCCAAGCTGCGGCCCTACCGGTTCGCGGCGATCTCGATCGTGCGCAGCGTGTCGAGCGTCGGCTTTGGCCTCGCCGGCATCTGGCTCGGCTGGGGTGGATTGGGGCTGCTTGCGGCATTCGGCCTGGGCTCGCTCACCGGCATCATCCTGAATCTGGTCGGTGACCGCACCAAGATCGCGCGCTTCCAGCGCAGTCAGTTCATGCAGCTCGCGCGCTACGGCCTTCCATTGACGCTGGCCGGGCTTTCCGTTGCGGTCTACTCAGCCTGCGACCGTCTCATCGTCGCTTATTTGCTAGGCACGGACGCCGCCGGCATTTTTGGCGTCGCCGCCGATCTGCCGCGCCAGTTCATGGTCATGATCGCTTCCAGCGTCGCGGCGGCCACCGTGCCGCTGGTGTTCCGGTCGTTGTCCGAAAAGAACGATGCGGTGACGCGGGAGCGGCTGACCGAGAGCCTCGAGCTGCTGCTCGTCGTCGTCGCGCCGGTCGCGGTCTGGCTCGCGCTGGCGGCAGACCAGGTCGCCGGCACGCTGGTCGGCGTCGACTTCCGCGCCGGCGTGTCGGCGCTGCTGCCGACCCTGGTGCTCGCGCGCTTGTTCGGCATTGCCAATCAGTTCTATGTCCAGATCAGCTTCCAGCTCGCCGAACGGCCCTTCATGCTGGCGGCACAGTCCTTTCTCACGCTGGTCGTCAGCGTCGTCTTGATGTTCGCGCTGGTCGCTGGCTACGGGCTCTACGGTGCGGCGCTGGCAACCTTCGCGACCGAGGCGATCGGTTTCCTCGTTGCCGTCGTCCTGATGCATCGCGCCCACCCGGTCCCGTTCGACCTCAACCGCCTCGCCGCTGTTGCCGCTTCCGCTGCGGCGATGGCGGTCGCGATCCTGATCGCGCGATCGCAAACGGGCGGCACCGGTCTCGGGTCGCTCATCGTCGTGAGCCTCGCCGGTGGCCTCGCTTACGCTGCCGCGGCGTGGCTGATGAACGTTGCGAACGTGCGAACGTTGTCACTGCGCCTCCTGCGCACGTTCAACCGGAAGGCGCTGGGCGTCTAGTTGCGCAGTGGGCGTGGTCGCCGCCAGACGCCGGCCCCGGGCGGCCGATCCGGACATTCTGCCGCAGCGATCGAGGCCAGCTTCGGGCCAGCTTCGGCCGGAGGCCGCCTTCCACCTGTGCGAACCGTCATATATGAGAGATTGTCGCCGGAACGTGCCGAATCTCGCCACAGAGGGAACGTAAGGCGGCTGCGAATTCTTAAGTCAAAGATCGCAATTTGACATTTGAGCGACACCGGCAGACTGGCAGTTCGACCGAGGATGGCATGAAAAACCGATCGACGACGGCGCAATCCACCAGGGCGATGCGGCGTCGGGGGCCTGCCGGGATCATTGCGCTTGCGGCAGTGGCCATGTTTGCAGCGGTGGCCCCGGCGACCGCGGCCAAGCAGCCCCGCCAGGCGGCCGAGGCTGTGGCGCCGCGCGTGGCCGGCGAGCCGATCATGGCGATCGTGTCGATCAAGAGCCAGCAGGTCACCTTCTACGACGCCGACGGCTGGATCCTGCGCGCGCCGGTGTCGACCGGCACCACGGGACGCGAGACGCCGGCCGGCGTCTTCGCCGTCATCGAGAAGGACAAGGACCATCATTCGACCATGTATGACGATGCCTGGATGCCGAACATGCAGCGCATCACCTGGAATGGCATCGCGCTGCATGGCGGGCCGCTGCCCGGCTACGCCGCCTCGCATGGCTGCGTGCGGATGCCGTTCGGCTTTGCCGAGAATTTGTTCGAAAAGACCTATATCGGGATGCGGGTGATCATCTCGCCGGATGATGCGGTCCCGACCGAGTTCTCTCACCCCTCGCTGTTCATGCCGAAGCGGGAGGCCATGGCGGCGGCGCCGAGCCGTGCCGACAAGCTCTCCGTCGAGGCCGACGAGGCCACGAGGGCCGCCGACGAGGCCAAGAAGGCCGCATCGGCAGCGGCGAAAGAAGCCGCCTCGCTCCCGGCGGCGCTGCGCAAGCTGGACCAGCAGAAGGCCCGCGCTGACGCCGAGCTCGCCTTCGCCGACAAGTCGCTCACGAACGCAAAGACCGATCAGGCCCGCGCCAAGGCCGAGGAGCTGAAGCAGAAGGCCGCCACCAAGGCTGCGGATGCAGCGACGCAGCTCGAAGCCGCCAAGGAGGCCGCGCAGCCGAAGCGCGACGCCGCTGCCGCCACCAAGGAGGCCGCCAAGGCGGCGGCGACCAAGAAGGCCGACGCGGTGAAGGCGGCGACCGACGCAAAGCTCGCGCTCGAGCCGGTCTCGGTCTACATCAGCCGCGCGACGCAGAAGCTGTATGTGCGGCGAAACACCCATAAGCCGGCGCCCGACGGCGGCGGCGAGGTGTTCGACACCAGCATCGAGGTCCCCGTCACGATCCGCAATCCCGACCTGCCGCTCGGCACGCACATCTTCACGGCGATGGCGAAGACCGATACGGGTCTGCGCTGGAGCGTGGTCACGATTGAAAACGGCGACGGGGCGAGGAACGCGCTCGACCGGATCACCATCCCGCAGGAGGTGCTCGACCGCATCGCGCCGACCGCGTTGCCGCGCTCGTCAATCATCATCTCGGACGAACCGTTGAGCAGCGAGACCAATTACCGCACCGAATTCGTCGCGGTGCTGAGCAACCAGCCGCAGGGCGGCTTCATCACGCGCAAGCCGACCGCGCCTGCCATGATCGCGAGCGATGACGGCTGGGACAATGGCGGCAACGGCTTCTTCTTCTTCCAGCAGCGCGACCCGTATGTGCAACCGGTCAATCCGCGTCGGCAGCGTGGCCAGTACCAGTACTATCAATCGACGCAGCCGATGCAGCGGAATTGGTGGTAAGCGGGCGCGCCACCGCGCCGGGGCCGTACGTGATGGACGCCGAAATCATCAGATACGGCGCGCCGTGATCACTAGCGCTTGGATCTTGGCTTCGACCGGCCCTGACCCGTGGCGGATTCGGATCGCCTCGGCAACGGCGTCGGTCGCAGCCTGAAGCTTGCTCGCATCCCGGGCTTCGATCTCGCCACGTAGCGGCGTTCCCTGACAGTATGCGATCGCCACGTGGCCCGCCGTTGGCGCGCGGCTGATGGCGGCCCGCGTTTCGATCGAGACGTTGCCAAAACCTGCGCGTTCGAGATCCGCTCGGATGATCGTCTGGTCGAAATAGCCGTGCGGTGTCCGCGCCATGAAACGAGGTGGATCATCGGGAAACAACTTGCCGAGGGCCATCGTTGCATCGTGGGCGAACACGTTCTCCTCGATGCGGTCCCAGACATTGAAGAGGAACGTGCCGCTTGGCTTCAAAACGCGCCTTGCTTCTGAATAGCCCTTGACGCGGTCCGGAAAAAACATGGCGCCGAACTGGCAGCAGACCACGTCGAACTCGGCGTCGCCGAAGGGAAGAGCGGTTGCATCCGCCTGCCGCCATGAAACGCGGGGATCCTCACCCTGGCGCTGCGCTGCGATCGCCAGCATCGGCTCGTTGAGATCGGTTGCAACGTAGCGGATGCCGGGCGGCAGCGCTGCCGTCACCGCGCGCGTGACGGCGCCGGTGCCTGCGGCGGTCTCGAGAAGGACCGAGGGCGAAAGTGCGGCGACGCGACTTGCGATGTCGTCGGCATATTCGGCGAAGATCATCGGGACGAGATATTCGTCGTAGAGTTTTGGGACCGAGCCGGCGAAAACCTTGTCAGTGTCGGACATGCTTGCCTCGCTGAAGCTTTGGACACGAGATCCAAGCTAGCACGGATCGCCACGTCACCGCGCCAGCAAAGATGTGAACCACCGGCTCCTGCGTCGTCCTATGCCGTGCTGTTCTTCCCGTCGGACGAGAGCGTCTACGTCACCGCGCAGACGCGCGCAGTCGACAGCGGTTTGAGCGGGATCTGCGGCCGGCAGCGTCCTATCGCGCGTGCGATCGCGCGCGACAGATGAGATGGTCGAGCGAGATGTGCCCGGGTCCGTAAGCCATCAGGGCGAGTGTCATGGCCGCCCAGGTGAGGTGAACCGGCCAGCCGTCGGGCACTGTGAGCTCGACGATGACGGTCATGAACAATAATCCGAGCGCGGCGAACCGTGTGCCGAGACCCAGCACCAGCAGGATCGGAAACATGATCTCGCCACATCCCGACAGAAAGGCCAGCACCGTCGGCGCAGGAAAGTGATAGGGCCCGCCGGGCAGATGCAGCATGAACTCGTCGCTGAACAGCGTCACCGCGGTGTCGTTGAGTCTCGAGAAAGCCGTCCCACTTGAGAATGCCCGAGCGCCAGAATGGAACGGCGAGCGCCGCGCGCAGCACGAGCTGAACGAGCGAGGGCGCGGCGATCGTCCGTATCAGATCGTTGGCCTTGTCGAACAGCAGCCCGAGTGATGGCAGGCCGCTTCCTGCGGGCATGTGTTGGTCGGTGATCATCGTGCGTCTCCGAGAGCAAGCGAAGTGAACGCGCCAGCCTCGATCAGGCCGGTGATGTTGGAAGCGAGATCGAAATCGGGGCATGCATCCAGCGCCGACGCAGCGGCCCCGCCGAGTGGCTCGCCCGACGCCAGACGTTCGGCAAACACTGCGCCGCCGGGCGGAAGGCGCCGCACCATGACGTCGAGTTCGGGCCGGGTGATCAGTGCGTCTTCCGGCGTAGATGCGTCGATGCGCTCAAGCGGTGCGTCGTCGCGGTTGGCGGCAAAGACCGTCACCGCCGAGAATGATGAGCGTACGATCCGCAGCGCCGGATGCGGGATGAAGACGAGATCGGCAAGTCGCTCCGGGGCGACGGCTGCGAGCCCGGCGGGTGACAGCGGCGCGGCGTCCTGCGCATGGTAGGCATCGAGCCAAGCCCGCTCGATGCGGGCGACATCGGCAAGCCAGGGCATTGTCTGCGCGTACTCATATCGTGCGATGAAGTCGGCAAACTCGCGGCCATATTCGAACAGCAGCGGGGAAGTTGGTGGGCTGCTGCGGATGTGGAAGCGCGCCATGGCACGGAAGAAATCAGGACCGGTGATGCGCTGCACCGCCGGATAAATTGCAGCGAGCGCGTTGATCAGACTCACCGTGACATTGTTGCGGTAGACGGCGTAGCGCTTGCCGGCGGCCTTGCCGTTGGGACCCGCCACGATCGCAGGCGCCGACCGCGCGGGGTCCAGCAGGCCCCGCGCAAAGGCGGCGGCAAAGGATAGATCCTGCTCAGGCGGCATGACGGTCTCCCACCAGCACGGCCGGGCCGTAACGATCCAGAATCGCTTGTGCTGCGGTGGCTTCCGCCTGCAGGACCGGCCAGTCCGGAATCATGCTATCCCATTCGATCAGCGTCGGCACGCCGCCGCGGCGCCGGATGACGATCTCGTAGAGCTTCCACACGGCATCCGCGACCGGGCCGTCATGGCTGTCGATCAGCAGCAGGTCGCCTTCGTCGTCCGCCTGCTCAGCATGGCCGGCAAGGTGGATCTCTCCGACGCGCGACAGCGGAAACTCCGCGAGATACTCAAGGGCGGAAAATCCGTGATTGGTCGCGGATACGAAGACGTTGTTGATGTCGAGCAGCAGCCCGCAGCCGGTGCGTTCGGCAATGGCGCGGATGAAATCGGTCTCGCTCATCGACAATTCGCGAAAGGCGACATAGGTCGACGGGTTTTCCAATAGCAGCGGACGGCGGATCGCGTCCTGCACCTGGTCGATGTGGTCGCAGACGCAAGCCAGCGTCGCTTCGGTGTAAGGCAGTGGCAGAAGATCGTTGAAGAAGCTGGTGTCATGCGTCGACCAGGCAAGATGCTCGGAGACCAGCGCCGGCTGGTAGCGAGCGACCAAGCCTCGAAAGCGGGCCAGATGCGCCTTGTCGAGCGGCTGGGGTGCACCGATCGACATGCACACGCCGTGCAGCGACAGCGGATGGTCGCGGCGGATCGCCTCCAGCGCGCGATGGGGAGGGCCGCCCGCGCCCATGTAGTTTTCGGCGTGCACCTCGAAGAATCCGCGTTGCCGGTCCGCGCTCAGGATGGCCTGGAGGTGCTCGGGCTTGAAGCTCGTCCCGGCAACGCGGCCGATGGGAGTGGAGTAGCGGAGTGGCACCGCAGACACGTCGGGCACGATTGCCGTCGTCATGGTCTCCTCCGCTTTTCCATGTTGTCGTGGGCGCGACGCAGCGCGTTAGACCGGCTTGAGCGAACCCTTCTTGCCGTTCGGCAGCTCGATGCTGGCGCAGGTGCCGCCCTGCACGAACTTCCAGGCGTTGCCCTGGAAGTCGACGGTCGAGGTGCCCTGGCAAGTCGTGCCCGGCCCGGCCGCGCAATCGTTCTGGCCCTTCAGCGCGACGCCGAAGCATTTTTCCTTCTTGGCGGCGATGGCCGCATCGCCCTCCGCCTTGGTCAGCGGGCCGGCGGCGGCAAGGGTGGCGAGGGCGGTTGATACCGCGCCGGCGAGAACGATCGACGTGACGACATGCTTGGCAGACATCGGAGTTTCTCCTGTTCGAGATAGCATCGCCCGGGCAGGCGAAGGCGCATGGTCTGCTTCGCTCCGCGCGCAGCCCGCGTTACCGCGAAGCTGCTCACGAATCCGTGAGACCGTTTGGACCAGGCGCACCACAGGTGCGCCTGGGTCAGGATTAGCGGGCATGCGGCCGTTCAAATCCAATGCCTTGGCGCTATCGAGACATTAGCGGGAGAGCATTGGCTGCGATCGATTGGGCCTGCCAGAGGTAACGAACGGCGGAAGCTCGCGTAGAGCGATGATAGGAGCCGTGCCCGGCCGAAGGCGGAAACAACCATGAACGTCGATCCCGGACGGCAGCTTCGCGCGATCGCCAGGCTGACGGTCAGCATTCGCCTGGCCGTCTCGGCCCTGGTCCTGGCCGCGATCCTGCTGACCGCGGCGCTGTCGAGCCTGTTGTGGTGGCGAACGGCGGAGGCGACTAGCCGGCAGCTTGCCTCGACTATCAACGAACAGATCGTCGCGGCAGTCCGCAAGGAGGTCTCGGCTATCGTCGACGAGGCGCGCGCCGCGCACACGGCAATCCGCACCCTGTTCCTCCAGAACGTGCTCGACACCCGCGAGGCCGACAAGCGCGAATTCGTGTTCCTCTCGCAGTTGCAGTCGCAGGCGACGATCTCCTGGGTCGCCTTCGGCTGGCCGGATGGTTCCTTCTTCGCCGCGCACAAGCTCGGCGATCGCCGTCTGGAGATGATGGAGATATCGCTGACCGACCATGCGGGCCAGCGGCGCGTCGACGAGTATGACGTCGTGCCCGGCGATATCGAGTTCGCCAATCGCCGTTTCGAGCCGACCGAGTTTCGCGTCGCCGACCGCGCCTGGTTCAAGGCCGGGCTCGCCGCCGAGGAGCCGCAATGGTTCAGGGTGATGGACCATCCGACCGGCGCGCGGCCGTCGATTGCCTTCGCAGGTCCGATCGACGTCTATCAGGAGCGGCAGGGCGTGCTCGCGATCATGATTGAATATACGCGGCTCGCGCGCTTCCTGTCGCAGCTCGAGGTCGGGCGGACGGGAACGGCCTTCATCATCGATGATAGCGGTGAGCTGGTCGCCGCACCGGACAAGGATGCCGACGAGCTGCATGCCGCCAAGGGCGATACCAAGCTGCTCCCATTGGCGCGGCTGGCGCTTGCGACGGCAGGTGACGAGGGCCGCAAGCAGGGCTCGCGCAGCCGGCTGAATTTCGCTGGCGCCACCTATGAAGTCGCGCTCGCGCCGCTGCCTTTTCACGGCTGGTCGCTCGCCACGGTGATCCCGGAGGCCGAGTTTCTCGGGCCGGTCGAGGCGACGCTGCGGCGGCTGATCCTCGGCCTCGCAATCGGCGCCGTGCTCGCGGCGCTGGCATCGGCAATGTTGGCTCGCTCCGTCATTGCCGCTCCGCTGTCGCGTGTCGTGGGCGAGCTCCGCCACGTCGAGGCTTTCGCGCTTGAGCAGGTCCGCCGCCATCCGTCGCGTCTCAAGGAAATCGCGAGCCTCTCGGGCGCGATCGCCGAAATGGCAGCCGGCCTCTCCGCGTTCCGCAAGTTCATTCCGGCCGATCTCGTCCGTTCGCTCCTGCGTCAGGGCGTCGAGGCCAAACCCGGCGGCAGCATTCAGGTGCTCAGCGTGATGTTCATCGATATCGCCGGTTTCACCGGATTGTCGGAGCGGCTCGGCGACCGCGTGGTGCCGCTGTTGTCGCGCTATCTCGACCTCGCCTCCGAGGTCATCGTTGCCAATGGCGGCACCATCGACAAGTTCATCGGCGATGCCGTGATGGCATTCTGGGGCGCGCCGCAGCCGCAGTCCGACCACGCCTTGCGATGCTGCCGCGCGGCACTCGGCTGTCGGAGAGCAATCGACGCCTCTGGCCTTGCCGACGATCTCGGCCAGCCGCTCCAGATCCGGATCGGCATCAATTCCGGCCGGATGCTGGTCGGCAATATCGGTTCGGAGCTGCGCCTGAACTACACCGTGATCGGCGACGCCGTGAACGTTGCCAGCCGTCTCGAGGGCGCCAACAAATCCTATGGCACGCAAATCCTGATCGGCGAGGCAACCGAACGTCTGGCCCGCGGCGCCATAATCAGGCGCGAGATCGACAGCATTGCCGTGTACGGACGCGAGGAGGGATTTTCGGTCTACGAGCTGATCGGGCTCGTCGGGGAGGATGGCGTCGGCAACGAACCCCCCGCCTGGGTCGGTCACTACGCGCGGGGCCTTGCCCATTACCGCGCACGCCGGTTTACTGCCGCGCTCGCCGATTTCGAAGCCGTGCTGTCTGAGCGCGGCCGCGATGGTCCAGCCGAGCTGATGCGCGAGCGCTGTCGGAAATTGTCCGCCGCTGCACCCGATGACTCCTGGCGTCCGGTCGCAGCGTTGACGACGAAGTAGAAAAAGCGCTGGTCAACGAGCCGACCGGCGGACTCCGACGCGAAGGTCTGATGGCAGGCGCGCGGAATCGGCGCGCGTCATTTGCCAAACCGGTTGGCAAAGTCGATCCATCACGGGCATGATGCGGACATGAAAACAACGCTGCTCAAACCCGAACACTACACCCGCTCGCCCTGGAAGAATGGCGGCGGCATTTTCACCGATATCGCGGGTGCCCATCGCGCTGGCGCGCCCGTGAAGGACTGGGATAGCCTGCTCTGGCGCTTTGCCAGCACACCGATCGTGGCGCCGGGTCCGTTCTCCCATATGCCCGGCATCGACCGGCTCCAGATGGTCGTAGGCGGGCGCGGGCTGGTGCTGAAGTCGCCCACGCAGGAATTCGACGAGCGCGAGCCGTTCACCACCGTGCGTTTTTCTGGCGAGCTCGCGATCGTCACCGAGCTCGAGGCGGGTCCCGTCGAGGTCGTGAACCTGATGGCGCGGCGGGGTGCGGCGGAGATCGAGCTCGAAGCGCTCAGGGAGCCCGGCGATCGATCGTCGTTTCCCGGCACGCATCTGGTTTACGCGGTTCGGGGCGATTGCAGTATCCGTCTTGGCGACGCGCATTTTGCCATTCCTGGCGGCGGCACGCTGAAGATCGAAGTCACCGTGCCATCGCGCCTCGCGCTTGCATCGGGTCTGGCGGTGCTGGGATCGATCCGGATCGTCGGCTAGACGGCGACTGACCCGCCGAGCCGCTGCGCACAAACCGGGCAACTGGCCAGGTTGACGCCGCCGCGTCGGAGCACGATATCTGCTCGATGCAGACCGCCGCTCAAAGGGGCAGGATATGAACGCGCCGACAGACAACAACGCCCCTACGCAAGCCGACAGCGTCGTCGACTGGCTGACCAACGGCACGCGCGATGAGCGCTTCGTCGACAATATCTTCGCACAGATGTGCATCCGCCTCCAGCAGGCGGGCATCCCGCTCAAGCGGTCGACGCTTCACATCCTGATCCACCACCCGCAATGGCTGGGGGCCCGGATGATGTGGTCCGACGGGATGCGGGAGGCCGAGATTGCATTGGTCGACTATGACGTGCGCGAGCGGTCCGAATATATCGGCAGCGCCGCCAACGAAATCCATGACGGCGCCGCCGAGGTGCGCGAGCGGCTCGAGCAGGATTCCTCGCTCGGCCGCAAGCACGCCCTCTATGACGAGATGCGGGCACGAGGCCTGACCGACTATGTGGCCTGGCCGCTCTACCACACACTCGGGAAGCGCCATCTCGTCACCTTCGCCACCGATCGTCCCGGCGGGTTCGACGATGCGCACATCGCGGGCCTGAAGAAGCTGCTGCCGGTGCTAGCGCTGGTCAGCGAGATCCGCGTCAAGAACCGGCTGGCGCGCACGCTGCTCGAGACCTATGTCGGCTCCCATGCCGGCGAACTGATCCTGGCCGGTGCCACCAGGCGCGGCACCGGCACGACGGTCCGCGCCGCGATCATGATCTGCGATCTCAGGGATTTCACGAAAATCTCCGACAACTGGCCGCGCGACGACGTCATCGATCTGCTCAACGACTATTTCGATGCGATGTCCGAGCCGATCGCGCGGCATGGCGGCGAGATCCTCAAATTCATCGGCGACGGCCTGCTCGCCATCTTCCCGCTCAGTCAGCCCGATGCCTGCGCCAACCTGCTGCATGCCGTGACCGAAGCCCGCAAGGCCATGGCCGCGCTGAACGAGCGCAACAACGGGACCGGCCGCGCGCCGCTGAATTACGGCATCGGCGTCCATGTCGGCGACGTCATGTACGGCAATATCGGCTCGACCAGCCGGCTCGACTTCACCGTCATCGGCCCCGCCGTCAACATGGCCTCTCGCTTGGAGGCGCTGACCAAGCAGCTGGGACGAACGGTGCTGCTGTCGCGCGCCTTCGCCGAGTTGGTGGAGCGGGAGTTCGAGCTGGAGCACGTCGGCCAACACGAGGTGCGCGGCTTCAGCGATCCCATCGAACTGTTTGCGTATCAGGGGTAACGGCGCGCGGAAGACCGGCGACGTCGTCGTCATAGATCTCCATGTCGTTTCGGGGGCGGGCCTGAATGGTCGCGCCCGCAACGGCCGTGGTCGTGATCGCGCCTGCCTGGTCGTTGCGTTTCCGAGATCGAACGAAAATTCGGACCCCGCGATCTGGCGCGTTCTGGCCTGGCGCATCGGTTGCGCAAACGGGACGTTTGGCCGCCCTCATGCGCGGGGCCGCTCGTCGTGCGGATGGGCAATCGAGAGCGCCTTGTTGAAAGAGATTCCCGCGCAAGACCCGTAGGCTGGTTTCGTTGGCGGCCCAGACGACGAATGCCGCCCGCTTCATCGGAACCGCGCGAGGGCGCTATGACGCTTCAGATGTCACGACGAGGCAAGCAATATATCGAAACGGCGCAGAGCCTGCTGCGTGCGGCGCGGAGCATGACGGACGAGGTGGTTGCGGCGCGGTTGAAGATGCTGGCTGAGGACTATCAGCGGCGCGCCGAAAAAGCTTCGAGCGTCGATGCGGCCAGGGCGTTGGAGCGCTCGGCCGCCAGAGCCGAATACGACTGGTCGAAGGAGCTGACGTGAAATGATCAGGATCATTGCCGTGCTCTGTAGCCTCTCGTCTCCGACGGACTGTCGTGAACAGATCGTCACGACCTCGAACTTCGCCGACGTGACGATGCAGTCCTGCCTGATGGGCGCGCCGCAGCTCGCCGAATGGATGGCGCAGCATCCGGCCGAACGTCTGGCCGCATGGCGCTGCACGATCGGCAAGCAGGGCGGCGGCAGGGGAGCTTAGGAAGCGGGCTTAGATCCCGGAGGGCGGAGTGGCGGGAGTCTTGTTGCCAACGTTGGATTGTAGGGCTACGTTTTGCCGAAGGTCCGCCCAAACGGTCTTTGGCCGCTCGTTCATGCCAAAATTCCTTCGCATCGGAGTCCATCAGTCCAACGTTTCCGGATACACGTCGAAGGCGTGGTGTGTCAGGCGCGTCGGCTCGGCAGTCTTCCTGAAGTGGGGCGCCGTCGAGGTGCAGGGCGCCGGCGACGGGCGCAAAGTCTACTGGTCGCGATCGCCGCAGCAGAAAACCGTTCGTTGTGGCACGGCGCAACGTGCCATTGATTACGCAACGGCGGCGATCGCGCGGCGTCGTAACCATCGCTACGAGCCGCTGACCGGACCGATCGCGCTGCGGCGCCGATCCGCCGAGCGCGGCACCGAGCTCAAGCAGGCGCTCGCCACCATCCTGATCGTCGATATCGTCGGCTCCACCGCGAAGGCTGCCAAGCTCGGCGATGTGCGCTGGACCAAGGTGATGGGCCATTATTACGCTGCCGTCCGCAAGGAGCTGAAGAGCTCGCGCGGCAAGGAAGTCGTGACCACCGGCGACGGCGTGCTGGCAACGTTCAAGAAGCCCGCTGCCGGCATCAGTTGCGCGACCGCGATCCAGAGGGCCGTGCGCACGCTCGGCCTCGAGATCAGGGTGGGCCTGCACGCCGGCGAATACACGATCAGCGGCGGCGAAATGGTCGGTCTCGCCTTCCACATCGGCACCCGCGTCGCCGCGAAGGCGCGGGCGGGGGAGGTTTTGGTGTCGAGCGCGGTGAAGGAGCTGGTTTCGCAGCCCGAGATCCGGTTCAGGGATCACGGCGTGCATCAGCTGAAAGGCGTGCCGGAGCGGTGGAGGCTGTGGCGGGTGGAGGGGTGAGTTCTCAAACGCGTCGGCACGGCCGTCGGCTAAGAGGGTCGCAGAGGCAGCGAGGTCATCGCTTCCAGTTGCGCTGTTCGCGTTGCTAACCCAGCGAGCAAGCTCTTGTGCAGCCGATCCTCGGGTTCGAAATTTCGCGCGAGCCTTCGGACGGTCTCGACAAATCGCAAGCGATAAGTCGCCGCCCTGTCGACGTCTCCGTACCTCGCGAAGATCTCGGCGGCGGTGCCGTACACCCGCCACGAAGCAATCGGGAAATCGGCGTCGTCAACGATCTCCAGCGCGCGGGAGAGGTGCGGTAGAGCGTCCCCCGAATCGCCCAGGCCAAATGCGATGCGCGCGAGCAGCTCGTGGGCCTTGGCCAGGTGATTGAGATCGGGCGCCGATGCGACATAGTCGTGCAGCTGGCGTGCCCATCTGCGAGCCTGGGTAAAGTCGCCGATCAGCAGGCAATATTCGCCGAGACAATGATACACCTGCGTTGCGGCGGTAAACTCGATGTCGATGCCTTCTTCACGCCTGCGGCGCTCAATATCATCGAATTGCTTGCGAGCTCCCAACGGATCATTCAGGCCGACAAACGCCTTCGCAAGGACGGCCCGCTTGTGGAAATATGTGGACTGATCGCCCACCAGAAGACTGTCGTCGACGCTTTCGCAGAGCTCCCGGGCTCCCTCGAAATCCATCGCTTCGACATGCAACCACGCAAGCGTCAGCCGGCACAATGCGCTGCTGGGATCGTTCGCGTTCCTGACCGCCAGTTCGAGGCCGGCCGTGATTTCGCGCTGTAATTCGCGCCACTCGCCGAGATGAATGAGCGCGATCGACTCGAGGACATTGAACAGGACGAACGTGTAAACGTCGCCAACCATGCGCGCCAGCCGCTTTCCCTCCGTGCCGGCGCGGCGGCATTGCTGGTACCGCGATCTCCAACAATCAACGATCCCCGATATTCCATGACGCCGGATGAGGATGCCATAGTTGGTCGCGCTGGCGCTCAACTCGATCGCCCTGTCGCAGAGCGTGGCGTCCTGATCCCTCCAGCCGTTGAGGAACAGGTTGATGCTGGCGCTGCTGCCCTGGGCCAGGGCCTTGAATGTGTCGTCCGCAAGCGCCTGGCTCCGTGACAATACATCATCGGCTGCCTCGAGACAGGCGTGGCGATCGACCCGCAGCCATAAAGAGCTCACGGCCATGAGACCGTTGAGCTGCTGCTTGATTTCGCCGACCTGTTCGGCGCACGCAATCACATCCTGGAGATCGCGGATCGAGCCGACGAGGTCGCCACCCGAACGGAGAGCCAGGCTTCGTTGCCGCAGAAGCGCGATGCGGGTTGAGAGTTTGTCGGCAGCATCGAAGCGATCGAGTATGCCGAGCGCGCGGGTGAGATAGCTGGCGGCCTCGGCATGGCCAAGACGCTTCATCGAGTTCTGTGCCGCTTCTCCGAGATAGCGCAACGCGCTCGGGAAGTCGCGACCCTGCTCGAAATGAAGGGCAAGCTCTGGCGCTATTTCACCGGTGCGGCCCGCATAGGCCTCCTCCAGCCTTTTGCCCAAGCGCTTGTGTGTCTGCGCGCGATGTCCGGGCGGCAAATTCTGATAAATGACGTTCTGATAGAGAATGTGACGGAAGGCGTAAGTGCCCGAATAAGTTCCATCGGGCCATTCGGAAACACCTGAACGAACCAGGATATGATCCTTCCGGATCAACGCTTCGATGTCGCGTTCAACGTCGATGGCATCATCGGATAGGCCGGCTGCAACGACAGCTGCAGAAAATTCTTCGCCGGCAACGCTGGCGACATCGAGCAGGCGCCGTTCGTTGTCAGTAAGGCGTTCGAGTTCATGGCCGATCATCTTCAAGAGGCTGTCTGGAATGCCGTCTCGAGCAAACGCGTCTTGTGAAGACAGGCGCCATCTGCCGTCCACCTCGACGATCCATTCCTGGTCGATCAGATGCTTGAGCAGTGACGCAACGAACAGCGGGTGCCCCAACGTTCGCTCGAATACCGGCTTTGACAGGGCCGAGGCCAATTCGGCGTCATGGAAGCGCAATGCGAGATAGTGCCCGACCTCCTGGGGCGACAATCGATCGAGGTGCAATTCGCTGCAGCACCCATGAATCTGGAGATCCTGGTGCAGGCGGCGGATCGGATGCCCACCGATGGCGCTGTCGGCCGGCCGATAAGAGCAGAGGACCAGCACGCGTGCCCTGCCGTTTCCGCGCGCGAAACGAGACAGCACGTCGAGTGTCGCGAAGTCGCTCCAATGCAGGTCTTCGAGAACAATCACCCAGGGGCGGCCGGCGCTCAGCGCTTCGAGGAGATCGCAAAACTCGCGCAGCATCCGCTCACGCGTCGCGCCGAACACTTCATTCTGAAAAGCCGCGCGTTCCGATGCGTCGATCGCGCCTGGCAATTGCAGCAGCCAGGTGGGCGCGTGGGTGCGAACAGCCGAAATCAGCTCGGGACCGTTCGTTCGATACCTGTTCACCAGGGCATCGATGAGCGGCAGAAACACCTCATCTGTTCCGAACCGTTCGGTACAGCGCCCATAAAGCAGATCGAAGCCCTGTTCCGTCAGCCGCTCGATGGCTTTGGCGATGAATGCCGTCTTGCCTATTCCGGCTTCTCCCGTGACAAAAGCCATCTGCCGTTTGCCGGACAATACGTGCCGGGCCATCTGGTCGATAATCCCGAGGGGGGCTGTCCGGCCGACCACCAGGGCGGAGGTTTCGAGCTTCAGAGGTGCGACTGCGCTCTCGGCCTCCCTGGGTGCTTCGCGCACCGCGCCGATAAAGCGGACGCCTTTGCGCGGTAAAGTCTTGATCAGCCGTTGCGCTTCGCCGGAATCGCCTATTCCCGTACGAGCGGCGTTGATGCGGGTGGTGAGCGCTGACTCCGAGATGATGCGCCCGCCCCAAATTGCACTGATCAGATCGTCCTTGGTTACCACCCGGGCACGGTGGCGGATCAGATATTCGAGGAGGTCAAAAACCTGAGGCTGCAACGGAATCGCACGTCCGTCGCGGCGCAATTCCCGCTGGTCGGTGTCGAGAACAAATTCGTCAAATAGATACAGCAAAAGAATGCCTTCGGAGGTGCGCGCGAGGCGGATATTCAACCGGTACACGGGGTCGAAATCAAGCACACCCTGCAAAATCAAGGAAACGATAAGGACAAATTAAGCTCGTCTTAAAGCGCGGCGCGGTGTCCCGTTCGATACTTCCAGCCGTATCCAGCCACTCAGACAAGGTGTTCGTGTCATGCGCTTGGAAGAAAGGGCGCCGCGTCTCACTCGCGTGTTCTATGGGGCGTTGCTTCACAAGATGTGTCAGTCGATCGCGGCACCCTCCGTACCATTATTCAACAGCAGAGCTTCAACCAAAAGCGACGCGCCATTTTCAGCGAATTCGTTTGTCGCCTCCACAGGTTCTTCTCGAAAAGAAGACCGGTTTGGGCGCCTCCTTCAAACGCTCCATCACTCGCGACGGCTGCAGGCAGGGCGCACCCTTCGACAGTATCATCGTCTGATCGACAATACGTGGCACCAGTTTGCCTCTCGGTCAGATATTGGCGGAGGTGACAATGTCGGTCAGTGACGAGTCGTTCGAACGCAAGCTTCTGATTTCGGCGTTGAGCGAGAATGCGCTGCTTGCAACGATCGCCATCTGCTTTGTCATTTTGCACATCCTTGCAGCCACGATGTTGACGTCGACCGGCCAGAGCGATGCCGGAGCCGCGCCCGAGCCGCCCGGACTATCGTCGGAGGACTAATCGCAAGGTCGCCACTCCAGGATGAAAGATTAGCTCATGGGCGACATTGCGTCGTTTTGCCTGCTCAGTATCGCAGTGTTTTGCGGCGCGTTCGTCTCGGGCCTCGCGGGCTTTGCCTTTTCGGCGGTGGCCGGCGCGATTCTCCTTCACGTTCTCCCGCCACTGGAGGCGGTCCCGCTGATGATGGCCTGCAGCATCACCGTGCAGGCCACGGGTCTTTGGGCCTTGAGAAAAAGCATCCGCTGGAAACAGAGCTCGGTTCTCGTCGTTGGCGGATTGCTTGGCGTTCCGATCGCCGTGTGGTTGCTGCAAGCCGCTGACGCGCGGATCTTCAGGGAGAGCTTTGGTCTCGCGGTCGCCTGCTATGCGGCCTATACGTTATTCCGGCCGGTGCTTTCTCATCGCTTGCAGATGAATGCAGGACGCAATGCATTAATCGGCTTCGGCGGAGGCTTTATCGGCGGGTTGACGGCAATGCCGGGTGCAATACCGACCATATGGTGTGACATCCACGGGGTGCCAAAAACCGAGCAGCGCGGAATGGTTCAACCCTTCATCGCCGCCATGCAGATATTCGCCCTTGTTCTTATGCTGATCCGAAGAGATCTGTCGGCAAAGGTCCTGGTTGACTTCGCAGTCAGCATCCCGGCGCTCCTCGCAGGAACGGCGCTCGGTATTTATGTCTTTCGCTGCGTCAATGACGCGCTGTTCCGGCGGATTATTCTCAGCATCTTGCTGGTTTCGGGACTGTTGCTGATATTTTAGTTCCGACGCCGCGCGTCCAGTTACAACGGCAGCCGTTGGAGCACGCGCACGCGCTGATCCCTAAAGGAAGCCGGCGCCGTCGATTTCTTCAATGCGATCTATGGAACCATGGATTCGACCATGGCTTGGCCGAGGAGAATATTCCCGGCATGGGCTCGTGTCTCGTACCCTGTGTCAAACCGGTCGGGGCATTTCGCCCTGAAGTGGAGGTGCGAAAACGCTTGACAGTTGACGAAATACTTAACATGTTAAGTATATCCACCGGTACCCGGGATTGAGGCCATCGGAAGGGCGATGCCATTCATCTCTGGAATCGCGAAAACAGGTGGAGGGTCGCTGCCCGCGTGCGGCGCTGCAAAAGGGAGTGAACCGTCATGTCCAAGCTGCAGGAAAATATCGCCAAGGCCGAGCGGCACCTTGCCCGCTTCAGAGAGACGGGCGTGCTCAACCGCATCGGCGGTGAAGACATCCCGGCTGCGGACAATGTAACTTTTGAAACGATCTCTCCGGTCGACCTGAAGCCGCTCGCCAAGGTATCGCATGGCAAGGCCGCGGACATCGATCGCGCCGCGAGGGCGGCGCAGGCGGCCTTTCCGCAATGGGCCGAAACATCCGGCGATGCGCGAAAGGAGCTGTTGCACAAGGTCGCTGACGCTATCGTCGCCCGCGCTGAAGAAATTGCGTTCGTCGAATGCATGGATACGGGACAGTCGTTGAAGTTCATGGCCAAGGCCGCGCTGCGGGGGGCGGAGAATTTCCGCTTCTTCGCCGACCGCGCGCCCGAGGCGCGCGACGGCAAGTCACTTCGCACCGCCGGTCAGGTGAACATGACCACCCGCGTGCCGATCGGTCCGGTGGGCATCATCACGCCCTGGAATACGCCCTTCATGCTGTCGACGTGGAAGATCGCGCCGGCGCTCGCGGCGGGCTGCACCATCGTTCACAAGCCCGCCGAATTCTCGCCGTTGACTGCACGCCTGCTGATCGAGATCGCGGAGGAGGCCGGGCTGCCCAAGGGCGTCTGGAATCTCGTCAACGGTCTTGGCGAGGACGCGGGCAAGGCGCTGACCGAGCACCCGCTCATCAAGGCGATCGGCTTCGTTGGCGAAAGCCGCACCGGATCGATAATCATGAAACAGGGCGCCGATACGCTGAAGCGTGTTCATTTCGAACTGGGCGGCAAGAATCCGGTGATCGTATTCGCGGATGCCGACCTCGAACGCGCCGCGGACGCGGCGGTGTTCATGATCTACTCTCTCAACGGCGAACGCTGCACCTCGTCCTCGCGTCTTCTCGTCGAGGCGAGCATCTATGATAAATTCACGGCGATGGTTGCAGAGAAGGCCAGCCGGATCAAAGTGGGGCATCCGCTCGATCCCGAGACCGTCATCGGTCCGTTGATCCATCCGGTTCACGAGAAGAAGGTGCTCGACTACGTCGAGATTGGTAGAACGGAGGGCGCCAAGATTGCGACCGGCGGCCGCAAGATCGACGGTCCCGGCGGCGGTTGCTACGTTGCGCCGACACTCTTTACCGGCGCCAACAACCAAATGCGCATCGCGCAGGAAGAGATCTTCGGGCCGGTGCTGACGGCGATCCCGTTTAGGGATGAGGCCGATGCCCTCGCACTCGCCAACGACGTTCAGTATGGCCTCACCGGATATCTCTGGACTGCCGACGTCACCCGTGCCTTCCGTTTCACCGACCGGCTGCAAGCCGGCATGATCTGGGTCAACTCGGAGAATGTTCGTCATCTGCCGACGCCCTTTGGCGGTGTGAAGAGCTCGGGCATCGGACGCGACGGAGGAGATTGGTCGTTCGATTTCTATATGGAGACAAAGAACGTCGCGTTTGCCACCACCGCGCACAACATCCAAAAATTGGGCGGCTAAGCGGTCCGCAGCAGACCAACGGAGGAAATCATGGCATTGCCCAAGCCCAACCTTTATCCACCATTCAACATCGTGCGTCTCAGTCATGTCGAACTCGGCGTGAGCGATCTTGCGAGGTCACGGGCCTTCTATGTCGACATGCTTGGTTTGCAGGTGACGGACGAGAGCTCCGATGCGATCTATCTTCGCGCGATGGAAGAGCGCGGCCATCACTGCATCGTGCTGCGGAAGTCCGAGAAGATCGAAGCCCGTGACCTCGGCTTCAAGGTGTTCAGCGAGGAAGATCTCGACAAGGCCGCCAGCTTCTTCAGCAGCAGGGATCTGCCGGTTGAGTGGGTCGAGCGTCCCTATCAATCCCGCACGTTCCGCACCCGCGATCCCCACGGCATTCCCCTCGAGTTCTATTCCAAGATGGACCGGCTGCCGCCGATTCATCAGAAATACGCGCTGTACAAGGGCGTGAAGCCGCTCCGCATCGACCATTTCAATTGCTTCTCGCCGAACGTCGATGAATCCGTCGCCTTCTACAACGAGATCGGCTTTCGCGTGACGGAGTACACGGCGGATGAGGAGACTGGGCGGCTGTGGGCTGCCTGGACTTACCGCAAGGGCGGCGTTCACGATCTGGCCTTCACCAATGGCCGCGGCCCGCGCCTGCACCACACCGCATTCTGGGTGCCGACCCCGCTCAACATCATCGATCTGCTCGACCTCATGGCCACCACCGGATGGGTGTCCAACATCGAGCGCGGTCCCGGCCGCCATGGCATCTCGAATGCCTTCTTCCTCTATATCCTTGATCCGGACGGTCATCGGATCGAGATCTATTGTTCGGATTACCAGACGGTCGATCCCGATCTCGAGCCGATCAAATGGGACCTGAAGGATCCGCAACGTCAGACGCTTTGGGGGGCGCCCGCGCCGAAATCCTGGTTCGAGCATGGCAGCCTCTTTGCCGGAGCTGAACCGCGCGACGCCGATCTGGCCGCCCAGCCGATCATCGCCCCGTGACCGGCATTCGCATATCGCCTGAAACGAGGGAAAGGCACCACATGTCTCGTCCGAGGTTCGTCAGCTTCACTCGCAACGGCACGCCCGGCTACGGTCTCCTGGGCGATCAGGGCGTTGTCGACCTGTCCGGCCGCCATGGCAAGCGTTGGCGTACGTTGCGTGAGGTGATCGAAGCCGGCGCGCTGGTGTCCCTGGCCGAGGAGAGCGCCGGGTTGCCGGCGGATTTTCCGGTCACTGATATCCGCTACGAGATTCCGATTCCGGCACCGGAAAAAATCATCTGCGTCGGCGTGAACTTCCCCGACCGGAACGAGGAATACAAGGACGGGCAGGCGGCCCCCTCGAATCCCTCGCTCTTCATCCGTTTTCCGCGCTCGTTTACGGGCCATGAACAGGCTCTGCTGCGTCCCCCGGAGAGCCGGCAGCTCGACTATGAAGGCGAAATCGTCATCGTGATCGGCAAGGGCGGTCGCCGGATTCCACAGAGCGCAGCGCTCGACCATATCGCCGCAATATCGCTGTGCAACGAAGGCACGATCCGCGATTGGGTGCGGCACGCCAAATTCAACGTGACGCAGGGGAAAAACTTCGATCGCACCGGTTCGATTGGGCCTTGGCTAATCCCCTATACCGATGAGAGCCAGCTTGCCGACATCAAGCTGGAAACCCGGGTCAACGGCGAGGTCCGCCAGCAGGACCGCACGAGCCGGATGATCTTCTCCTTCCGCAAGATCATCAACTATATCTCGACGTTCACGACGCTGGTTCCTGGCGATGTCATCGTGACCGGTACGCCGACAGGTGCCGGCGCGCGCTTCGAGCCGCCTATCTGGCTGAAGCCCGGCGACGTCGTCGAGATAGAAGCAGAGGGCATCGGTATCCTGCGCAACACGATCGCAGATGAGGCATGATCCTTGTCGACTGCCAAGGTCGGGCAGTGGACTTTGGATTGCTCAAGCCGCTGATGCGGCATGCACGCGAATCCGACCGTCGTCGTCCACGACGATCGGAATGGCATCGAGGGCGCAATTCAGGCCCAGTCCCTCGACGCCGGTGCCATCCTGAACGCGAAATCCGGCGCTGTGGTTGGTGCACCGAAGAACCGTGCCGTCCGCGCTCAGCACGTTCTCCCCGCGATGATCGAGGGGTAGGTACTGATGCGGACATGCATTGACATAGGCTGCGAGAGTGCCTGCCGACCTGACGATCAGGATCGGAAAATCTGCGGGACCGAACTTGATGGACTTGAGGCTCCCTTCGCCAACGTCATGGGCGTCGCACAGGATGGTTCCTTCGGCCGGCGCGCCGCGATAGCTCTTCCATGCGTCAGGTATGGCTGCCTCCATCAGGATGCCTTGAGCACGCCGCGCTGAATCTGATCGGCCTCGATACTCTCAAACAGGGCCTTGAAGTTGCCCTCGCCAAAACCGTCATCTCCCTTCCTCTGGATGAACTCGAAGAAGATCGGGCCGATCACGGTCCTTGAGAAGATCTGAAGCAGGATGCGGGTCAGACCGCCATTGACGACACCTTCGCCGTCGATGAGGATTCCGTGCTTGCGCATGCGATCGAGCGGCTCGGTGTGGCCTTTCACGCGGTCAAACGACTTGTCGTAGTAGATCGGGGGCGGGCCCGGCATGAATTCGAGCCCGCGACCGGCGATGGCGTCGGTTGCCGCATAGATGTCGTCGGTGCCGACGGCGATGTGCTGGATGCCTTCGCCCTTGTACTGGCGCAGATATTCCTCGATCTGGCTCTTGTCGTCGGCGCTTTCGTTGATCGGGATCCGAATCTTGCCGCAGGGTGACGTCAGAGCGCGCGAGGTCAGGCCGGTCAGCTTGCCGGAAATGTCGAAGTAGCGGATCTCGCGGAAATTGAACGTCTGGCTGTAGAACTTGTACCAGGTGTCCATGTTGCCGCGCATGACGTTGTGCGTGAGGTGATCGAGATAATAGAACCCGACGCCTTTCGGGGTTGGATCGACTTCGCCGGTCCAGTCATATTCGGCTGAATAAGGGGAGCCCTTGGCGCCATAGGTCTCGACCAGGTACAGCAGGGATCCGCCAATGCCGACGACGGCGGGCACGTCGAGTGACTTGTCGTTGCCGGTGTATTCCGTTCCGCCGAGTTCGAGGACGCGCTTTAGGGCGTGTTTGGCATCGACGACCCGCCAGGCCATCGCCGGCGCGCAAGGTCCGTGTTGGGCGACAAAGCGGGCGGCATGGGAGTTCGGCTCGCGGTTCAGGACGTAATTGATCTTTCCCTGGCGCCAAACGGAGATGTCCTTGGTCTTGTGCCGGGCAACCTCGGTGTAGCCCATTTGCTCGAAGAGCTTGGCGAGCTTCTGCGGCTCCGGATGGGCGAACTCGACAAACTCGAATCCGTCGGTGCCGGCCGGATTGGCTGCCGAAATCGTGGCGGGTGGGGCATCGTGAGGGAAGGGGCCCATATCGCGCTCCTGGAATGGTATTTGATTTAGATCAAAATACCGCGGCTCCGTTGCACGATCTTCGCATAATCTGCTCGACAAAATCAGATTATGCGTGAAACATGCGCGCGTCCCCATTATCGTGCAAGGATCGCGCATGGACCAGTTTGATGTGAAATTGCTGCAAGCGCTCCAATCCGATGGACGGTTGTCGAATTTTGAACTGGCCGATGTTGTCGGCCTGTCGGCATCTCAATGTTCGCGCCGTCGCGCGGCGCTCGAAAATGCCGGCACGATCGCAAGCTACCATGCTCATCTCGATCGCGAGGCGCTCGGGCTCGGCATCGTCGTCTTCGTACAGGTGACGCTCGCAACGCACTCGCCAGACAATTCGAGACGCTTCCTCAAGCTCATCGAGAGCCTGGCAGAAGTGCAGGAGGCCTACGCACTCACGGGCGAAGCGGACTACCTCGTCAAGGTGGCGATCACCGACCTCAAGGCGCTCTCGATGCTTCTCAACGGCGTATTTCTGCCGCACGACAGTGTCGCGCACGTGCGCTCGTCCATCGTCCTTGATTGCCTGAAGCAAACCTCGCAGTTGCCGCTTGGGCATCTGATGCCCGCCGAGACACGTGCTGCGGGAAGTTCTCGGTCCCGAGACGAAGGCAAGCCGCGGTCAAGGCGACCCAGAAAGGCTTGAGTTGGCGACCAAAAACATGGCCGTCCCTCGACCGGACGCTGCGAACTTCCCGCTGGATGTGCACAGTCGGCGGCAGAGCCGACAGCATGGATTCGTTCACAGATGATGTTCGGCGATGATCTGGCCGCTGCCCGAGGACGGAAAATAAGGACACAGCAGTTCGGTCTCGCCTTTATATGCATCCCAACCGAGCATGCCGAACATCATGTGGGTGTCGGCCATCAAAGCTTCGCCGTTGCACTTGGTCGAATATTCGGGAAGCATGCGGACGAATTCCGCATAGCGGCGTTCCTTCCATAGATCGAGGACGCGCAAGTCGACCTGACGGTTGAACTCGCTGCCGACCTGTTCCCATTGGCCGTCGCCGACCTGCTCGTTGGCAATGAGCTTGTGCGACATGGAGCCGGAGGCGAGGACCGCGACCTTGCGGCTCGACGCGGCGATCGCCGTGGCGCAGGCAGCTCCAAACGTGCGGTTCTCCTCGATGCTGGCGAAGATCGGGGCTGCGACCGACAGGACGCGCGCCCAGCCGCCTTCGTTCATGTAGTGCATCGGCACGATGGTGCCGTACTCGAGCGGTAGCGTCTCCACCTTGTGCGCCAGGACCTGCAGGCCGCTCCTCGAGGCTTCGACCGCAATGGCATCGCCGAGCTCTGGATCACCAGGATAATCGTAGTTCATGTTCTGAATCATGTGCGGCGCCTCGTGGCTCGTATACACGCCGCGATGACGCGCGTTCGCGTTCATGTGGCAGCCGAAATTCGAGATCCAGTGCGTGTCGAACACGAGGAATGTGTCGGCTCCTCTATTGCGGGCGCGCTTGCCGATCTCTCGTAACGCCTGAATTGCCGCCGCTCGCTTGCCCTTTAGGGGTCCCTCACGTTCCGAAATCAGAATCGAGGGGACGTGTGCAATCTTTGCTGCAAGCACGATTTCACCCATGGGGCACCTCCCTTCGATATAATACTTAACATGTTAATTATATCGATCGTCGCGATCTTTGATTCAGATCAAAAATGAGAGGCATGATGATCAAGTCGGTGTGATAGCGCCGACAGCCAAGTAGGTCTTGTCTTGAGCCTCTTACATAAAAGACGAGGCGCCGGAATGAACCGGCGCCTCGTCTGAAGCTCCCGCGGGCGTCATGACTGCCAGGCTTGTGAGTTTCGTGGCGCGATCCGCCGTCAATCCTCAGCGCTGCCCATCGTGCACCGAGATATCCGATGCAGCCAGCCCGCCGATCCGCGCATGCGGCCTGCCGCCGGTCGCCATCACCAGGCCGAAGGCGATCTCGTCACGTCTCGGTGCATCCCAGAGCGTCATCTCAGCCGTCCCGAAATGACTGCGCACATAACACGCATGGATGTGTCCGAGCGGGACCATCAAGCGCGTGCCGGGACCGCCGATGGTCTTTGCCGCCGGAACGATCGCCTTGGGTTGCCCGAGCACTTCGCGCATGCCCTGGCCGCCAGCCTCATGCCAGACGGCGCCGTGCTCGAGCTCGCCGTCCTCGCCGATGATGATGCCCTTGCCATAGGCTTCGATGTGCGGCGCGCCGCCAAGTTGCGCGATCAGGCGGGTCGCGAGCTCGCGCCCGAGCTCACGCAACGACGCTTGAAACGGCATCAGGTTCGGCTCGTAGCGGCCCGCGAAGGGATTGGCGACGACCGCAACGGCCGTCCCGACCAGGAGCGGCTTTTCCAGCCGGGGGCCGCGCTCGTGCCAGACCGTCTCGACACTGAGTGCGGTCTTGCGAATGTCATAGGACGACATGCGAACCTATGCCTCGTCCACGACCGGATTACTGAGCACGCCGATGTTCTCGATCTCGACCTCGACCACGTCGCCCGGCTTGAGGAAGATCGGCGGCTTACGGGTGAAGCCGACACCGGCCGGCGTGCCGGTGGCGATGACGTCGCCGGGGACGAGGTCGAAAATGGTCGAGCAATATTCGATCAGCCGCGGGATCGAGAAGATCAGCATCGAGGTGTCGGACGACTGCACCGTCGCGCCGTTGACCCGCGTCTCGAGCTTCAGCTTAGTGGGATCGCCGATCTCGTCCGGCGTGACCAGCCAGGGTCCGAACGGACCCGTGCCGACGAAGTTCTTGCCCGAGGCGATCTGCTGCGCATGACGCTGCCAGTCGCGCACGCTGACGTCGTTGTAGATCGAATAGCCGGCGACGTGATTCCAGGCGTCGGTTTGGCTGATGTGACGGCCGCCCTTGCCGATGACGACGGCGAGCTCGCCCTCCCAGTCGAAATTGTCCGAGACCTTCGGCCGGATCACAGGTGCGTTGTGGCCGACCTGGGAGCGCCAGACTCGCAGGAAGATCGGCGGGAATTCCGTGATCTCGCGCTTCATGCCGAAGGCGACCGCTTCATTGTGGTGGTCGAGATAGTTGCGCACGGCGCAGACGATCTTCTCCGGGCGCGGAATGACGGGGAGATATTTGATGGCGCTCAGCGCCATCGCCGGCTTGTGCTGGGCGACGATGGCATCGCGTCGCGCGTAGTCGTCGCTGCCGACGAAGTCCGCGAGCGTCGGATACTGGGGCAGGGCACGGCCCAGATCCACGACCCCGTTTTCGACAACGGCGCCCCAGCTTTCGCGATTTCCATCCAAGAACGACAGCAGCTTCATGATTACGACCCACGAGTTGGCATTTTTCGATGATCTCTAGTATTTTCGAAAATCATGCGGGACGCAAGCCCACTGCGCCTGAAAAAGCCGCGCCATCTATTCGGCGTCGAGCAGGTGCCCGGCGTATTTCGCGACATTATCCGCGGTGGTGCGGATATGGGTCTCGATCAGTTGCACAGCGAGATCGGCATTGCGCGATATGGCCGCCTGCATGATCGCCTGGTGCTCGCCGGCCTTGTCGCGCGGGCGCGGCCGGAAATTGGCCGACAAATGCCGGTAACGCTCGGCGCGATCGAACAGCTCGGCGCGGATCGCCAGCAGGGTCGCAGAGCCGCAGGCGGAGACCAGCGCCTGATGGAATTGCCGGTGCGCGATCTTCCATTCGGGATCGCGCAGCGGATGCTCGGGATCGCGCTGCTCGATGCGCTTCAGCCTGTGCAGCGTCGAGATGACGGCGATTTCCCAGTCGTCGTCGCCCCGCTCAATCGCGCGGCGAATCAACTCCACTTCGATCAGAACCCGGGCATCGGTGACTTCGACAAGATCCTGGCGGCTGACCGGTGCCACGCGAAATCCGCGCTGCTCCTGCGCGTCGACCAGGCCCTCGGCGGCAAGGGCGGTCAGCGCCTCGCGCAAAGTGGTGAAGCTCGCGCCGAAGCGCTCGCGTAACACGTCGAAGCGCAGCGGCTCGCCCGGCGCCAGACCGCAGGTCACGATCTCCTCGCGCAGCCGATGGGTGATGTCGGCGGCGATCGTCTTGCCGAATTCCTTGCGGGGGCGAATGGCGCTGTCAGGCATGGTCCTGCCCATGAATCGATGGCCCAAGATGCCGCGCCAAGGACCATCTTGCAATAATTTTCGTAACCGTTAGTATTTTCGAAAATCAAGGTCCGAGGAGGGGGAATGAACTCATGAGAGCGGTTCTGGTACGTCAGCCGGGCGGGCCGGATGCACTCGAACTGGTCGAAGTGCCGGTGCCGGCGCCCGCCGCCGGACAGGTTCAGATCCGTGCCGAGGCGTTCGGGGTCGGCCAACCCGACGTTCTGATCCGCCGCGGCGTCTACAAATGGATGCCGCCGCTGCCGGCCAATCCCGGCAATGATGTTGCCGGCCGTATTGCCGCGCTCGGATCGGGCGTTGAAGGTTTGCAGGTCGGCCAGAAGGTCCTGCTGAGCGCGCGTGATCTGTCGCAGCGCGGCGGCTGTTACGCCGATTACGTCGTCGCTCCGGCAGACGCCGTTCATGCACTTCCCGACAATGTCGATCTGCAGGCAGCGGTGTGTCTGTCGAACTACCAAGTGGCTTACGCACTCCTGCACGAGTGCCGGCATCCGCGCGCGCCAAAAAGTGTGCTGGTGATCGGCGCGGCCGGCGGCGTCGGTACTGCGCTGGTGCAGCTGGCCAAGCTGGCGCAGATGACCGTGATCGGCACGGTCTCGACCGAGGAGAAGGCCGCGTTTGCGCGAAGCAACGGCGCCGATCACACCATCTTCTACCGCAGCGAAGATGTCGTGGCGCGGGCCCGCGAGCTGAGCAATGGCGAAGGTGTCGGCCTCGTGCTCGACCACGTCTGCGGACCCGAGTTCACCTCCTATCTCGGCGCGCTCGGCAAATGGGGCACGCTGCTGTCATACAACGCCTTCGCCGGGTTGCCGGAAGAGAATCTGATGGCGGCGATGCGCAATCATCTCGACATCTGCCCGGCCGTGCGTTGCTTCTCCTTCCACATCTATGACCATGATCGCGAGGGCCGTCGCGCGCTGATGCGCAACGTGATCGAGGCCCTGAGCCGCAACGCGATCAAGCCGGCGATCTCGGCGACACTGAAGCTCGACCAGGTCAGGCAAGCTCATACACTGCTCGAGCAGGGCTCCGCGCTCGGCAAGATCATCATGACGCCATGAGAGAGTGAACCAACACAATGACGACCCAAGCGCCCATTGCCCGATTCACACGGCTGAGACACGCCACTTTCGCCTCGCCGGATTCCGAGCGACTGCTCGACTATTACCGCGGAGTGATTGGCCTCGGCCTGGTCGGTCGCGATGGACATCGCATTTTTCTCGCCAGCGATTCCGAGCAGCTTTCGCTGGTGATCGAGCCCGGCGAGGCGGCGTTGAAGAGCATCGCTTTCGAGATTTCTCCGAATGTCGAGATCGAGGCGCTGAGCGCCGCCCTGAAACGCGCGGATTTGCGTCCTGAACTGCGGAGTGATGCTCTGCCCGGCGTCTCCAGGCTGCTGTCGTTCATCGATCCCGAAGGAACGCAATTCGAGCTGATCCAGGGCTGGACGCCGACGCCGACGCAGGAGCGGATCGGTGCGCTCGCTGTCACCAAGCTCGGCCATGTCGCGCTTCGTACGCCCGATCCGCTTGCGGCCTCGGAGTTCTATGCGAACGTCATGGGTTTCCGGGTCTCCGACTGGGTCGAGGACCGCTTCGTCTTCATGCGCAGCGGCTATGAACATCACACGCTGAACTTCGCCCGTGCTCCCGTGCGCAGCCTGCATCATCTCGCATTCGAACTGCGCGGCCCTTCCCACATGCAGCAGGCCTGCGATCATCTCGCCCGCCACAAGCTCCCCATCCTTTGGGGACCGGTCCGTCACGGCCCCGGCCACAACACAGCCGTCTATCACCGCAATCCCGATGGTCATCTGGTCGAGCTGTTCCACGATCTCGACCGCATGATCGATGAGGAGCTCGGCTATTTCGATCCGCGTCCGTGGCATCGCGACCGCCCGCAGCGACCGAAAGTCTGGGTCGGGCTGCCGCGCGACGTCTGGGGTCTGCCGCCATCACCGGAATGCGTCGAGTTCGCCCGCTAGAGCATAAACAACAGTCAAAGGGAGGATGCATCCATGCGATGGATGAAGCGACTTGCTGCGACCGGATTTCTGCTTGGCAGCTTTGTGGCGGCCGGCCCGGCCCAGTCGGCGGACAACTATCCGTCGCGCCCGATACGCTTGATTCACGGCTTTGCCGCCGGCGGTGCGGCCGATACGCTGTCGCGCATCATCGCCGACGGACTCTCCAAGAAGCTCGGGCAACCGATCGTCGTCGAGGCCAAGCCCGGCGCCGGCGGCAACATTGCGGCGGACGCGATCGCCAAGGCCGAGCCTGACGGCTACACGATCGGACTCGTCACGGGCGCCCACGCCATATCGGCCGCGACGTACAAGAGTCTGAGCTACCAGCCGGCCGATAGTTTCGACATGATCTCGACGCTGGTCTACTACGCGCTGGTCATTGCGGTGCGTAACGACTACCCGGCCAAATCGCTCGGCGAATTGATCGCGGCGGCAAAGCAGAAGCCCGGCGCGCTCAGCTTCGGCTCGGTCGGTTTCGGCAGCACGCATCATCTTGCGGGAGAGCTGCTCGACGCGATGGCCGGCATCGACATGGTGCATGTACCCTATCGCGGGGATTCCCAATCCGTCACCGCGCTTCTCGGCGGAGAAGTGCCTGTGATCGTCGGCACGCCCGTCCTGCTTGCACCGCAAATCCAGAGTGGGGCCATTCGGGGCTTGGCAGTCACTTCGCCGACGCGGACCGCGCTGTTGCCGGATGTTCCAACGGTCGAAGAAGCCGGCGTCAAGGGATATGACGTGCGGACCTGGGCGGGCCTTCTCGCTCCCAAGGGCACCCCGCCTGCCGTCGTCGCCGCACTCAACTCAGCGACCCTCGACATCCTCAAGAATCCCGAGATCAAGCAGCGGCTGGAAACGGCCGTCGGAGGCGAAGTCCGTGGCAGCTCTCCCGACGAGATGCAGAAGCTGATCCAGTCCGAAATCGCGAAGTGGTCGGGCGTGGTTGAGCGGGCGAAGATCCCCAAGATCTGATCCGCGCGTCCGCTTCGACTCCGCGACGATCATGCTGGCCTTTTCGCCGAGCCCGTCGCGGAGGCCACAGACATTGTGCTCGAGTGATAGAAGTCAGGTCAGACGGATACGGAGGAGGACTGACTTGGTGGGCATGACGAGGCCGCGATGGCATCCGCCTTGAGCCGCGCCAATTCGCCTGCGAGGCGAGGACCCTGGTGGGATTGCCGCTCCGCGAACCGGCAATCGATGAGGCGCTTCTGGCCGCCGGCCCATCCGACCTCGCGCAGTCCTCGGCGAAACGCCTCCAGGGTGCGCCAGCCAACGGTGCTCCAGGCGTCCTGCGGGGCGCGCACACCCATCGGCCGTGCAATGATCGGCTGCGGCCTGCGTTTGACCTTGATCAAGTTCAGCAGCGTCGCCGCCACGATCATCGTTAGGACGCCACCAGCGCTGAGCGTGATCTGCATCGCGAGCCCCTCAGATATGTCGAGCAGCGCCAGGAGGCTGACGAGCGTAAGCAGAACGCCGAGGCAGAAGATTGGCAACGAGTGCCTGCCACAGAGGATGGCGCCGCGCATCACCGCAGTCGTCAATGCTTGGCGATTGGGCGGCACGAACCATACCGCTACAACTGCAAGAGCCAGGAAATGCAATAGACGCAACGGATCGAGATTCGATTTGTCCATCGGGTAAGCCAACTTCGTCAGCCCCTGCGGGATCAATGCTTCCAGCGGCTTGATTCTCCAGCTCAATGCGATGACGAGGCTGAAGACCAGATAGAGAACGGCAGGCGTAAGCGCCATGCGTGACGTTAACCAGGGGCGCACTCTTTCGCCCTCGATTATCATCCACGCGCCAAGCACCACTAGCAGCTGCCAGGCCAGTGGATTGAAAGCCCAGTGGCCGTTCGGCCACGCCGGCAAGGACCAGCCGAACATATGCACCAGTGTATAAAGCACCAGCGAGGCGCCAAGCGTCACGTTCGGCAGTCGGAGCAGCAACCACAGCAACGGCGCGAACAAGAGGTGGAGAAGCACGAAGATCGGCAACACGTCGGTATTGACCGGGCGGTACTGCAGAATCGCCGCATGCGCGAGCGTCGCGCCCGGCTGGTCCAGCAGAATGCGCGTATTGCTCTCGTCAGCAAGACGTTCCACGCCAGCGATGTGGACCAGGAGGGCGCAGGCGAGCGTGAGCAGCAGAAATGCGACATAAATGTCCCGGCTTCGCCGCAGCGTCCGGCGGATCACGCTGGTCCATCCCTCGCACCTCCATACCTTTCCGTAGGCCAGTGCGCAGGTGACGCCCGAGACGAACATGAACACTTCCGCGGCATCGCTGAAGCCGTAGTTTCGCAGCGTCAGCCAACTTCCAATGTTATTGGGGACATGATCAAGAAAGATGCACCAGAGCGCGATGCCGCGGCAGGCGTCAATGCGCAGGTCGCGGCCGTTGGCTTTCGGCTCCGGCAACGCGTCCGCGGATGGCTTCAGGGGGGCGGTTCGATCATGCATTGGCCTGCCTCGTCCAGCGTGCGCGCACGCTTAAAGAGGAACGATCGAGACGGATCGAATTTGAAAAAAACGCGGCCCTGCGGGTCGTGACAGCGCCGCAGTTCAGGGTTGCTTCACATCGACCTGGCCAGGACAGCGATTGCGACAATGATCATATGGCCGCGCCGAGTAAAACGCTGGTGGAGAGGCGGACTGTCGATATCATCGTTCAAGTGGCGCAGTGTGTAAATCGGCCGCAGGTCGGTACAGGGAGGTGCCTAGGTCCTATGACCAAGGTATCGTCCGGGCCGCGGTATCCATTTGATACCCTCAGACACGTGACAAGTAATTCATCGCTCGCGTGGACGGACAGGCCAGCGAGTACCGCGCTTCACGTCGTCCGCGCTCTTTACGATTGTGTGCCGATTGCAACCATTGCACACAGCAGCGCTCGGCTCCTACTCTGAGTGCCTGACGGCGGAACCACTGGACCAGAGATAGAAGGTGGACGGTTTCGAAGGTGGGTGTATGATTTTTCATTGATCTCCGGGCGCTCAGAGAACGGAGAGCATTTTTATGAAGGTTCTTGTCGTTGACGATCACACATTGATCCGCGAGGCATTGCACGGCGTCCTGAAGCAATTGAAGCGAGAGGCCGTGATATTCGAAGCTTCGAGCAGTCGAGAGGCCATGCACATCGTCGAGCAGCATCCCGATATCAGCCTCATTTTGCTCGATATCAATTTGCCCGACCGCGACGGCTTCTCTGTCCTTTGCGAACTGCGCCATCGCTATGCGACGATTGCTATCATCATTCTCTCGTCCTCCGATGATCAGGACACGGTCAGGCGCGCTTTCAAACTTGGCGCGCTGGGTTTCATCCCGAAAACCACGGAACGTGACGTGATGCTCAACGCTATTGAGTTGGTGTTCTCCGGCGGAGTTTACATTCCCTCGGAGATTCTGGAGGAAACGGCGGGTCCGCGGCTTGCAGATAAACCATTGGCTCGCGACTCGCTCAAGGGGCGCGGATTGACCGATCGTCAGATCGACGTACTTGCGCTGCTGATGAAGGGAAAAAGCAACAAGGTCATTGCCAGGACGCTCAATATGGCGGTGCCGACAGTGAAGAATCACATCACGGTCGTTCTCAAGGCGCTCGGCGTAGCGACGCGCACTGAGGCCGTCATAAAGGTCGGAAAAATGGGCTGGGAATGGCCGCCGAAATCTGAATCATGAAACTGCTCCGGTGCCTCTTCCACCATCATGATCGCTAAGGAGCTCATGCATGACAGCGCGGAGCTGCATCGGGTCGACGGGCTTGTGCAGCAGAATGTATCCTCTGTCCCTGGCGTCCCGCAGAGGTTCAGCCCCGGTATCGCCGCTGATGAGAATGGCGGGAATTGACGAGCCAAACGCCGCATTGATTTGTTCAATTGCCCTGATTCCGGTCTTCCCGCTTGCGAGATGATAGTCCGAGATGATGAGATCGGGGCGCTGTTCGCGCTCGGCAAGCCGGACAAGTGCAGCTTCGTCGGATCCGGCGGCAAGAACCGAGTATCCCCATTTGCTAAGCAATCCGCCCGTTCCCTCCTGCACGATCGGAGTATCGGCAATAACAAGAATTGCCTTGCCGTCGACCGCCAAGGCATCAGGGTATGGTAAGTCGGCGGGCGCCGCTGACCTGACGCATTGATCGACTTTTGGAACCAGGATCGCAAATCGCGAACCTCGGCCCACAGTCGAAGCCAGGTCGATTTGATGGTCGAGAAGCAGGCGAAGCTTGTCGACGATGGCGAGGCCGAGGCCCAGTCCGCCGGACCGGTTCTGTCCTGAGGTAGGAACTTGAAAAAACTCACCAAAGATATTGTGCTTTTGATCGTCGGGAATGCCAGGACCGGTATCGCATACTTCGATGCGCAACATTTCACCGCGACGACGACATCCGACCAGGACACCGCCCTGCAACGTATAGCGCACCGCATTCGATACAAGATTTCAGCATGATGCGTTCGAGCAGCATCGCATCGCTTCGCACCCAGGCGTCACTTGGCCTGACGCGTAGCCGCAGCCCCTTTTTTTGCGTCGTCTGGTCAAACGCCGTCTCGATTTTTTGCAACAGGCGCCCGATCGGGAACTCGGTGATCCTGGGCGTAAGCATCCCGGCATCCAGCCTGGACATGTCCAGGAGCGAATTGAACATTTCATCCATTTCCTTGCGGGTGGCGTCGATCCGTTCGATCGTCTTTGTCCTTTCCTCCGGGTTGAGCGGCGTGCGCAGCTGGGCGACGAACAACCCCAACGCATGTAACGGCTGCCGCAGATCATGGCTTGCCATGGCGAGAAAGCGCGATTTCGCGGCGTTGGCGAGCTCCAGTTCCTGCGTGCGCGCTGCGACCTTCTGCTCGAGTTCGACGTGCGCGCGGCGCAGGCTTCCTTCCGCACTCTTGCGGACCTCGACATCCGCACTCAGCAGCAAGCTTGGAACGGTAATGCTGATCAAGAACATCAACACGAGCAGGAATGACGCATTGGGATCTGGCGTCGCGAAGGGGCCACCGCCCGTGTGCGTTCCCCAAATCGTGATGCCCGCGAGCACGAGGGCAACCATTGCGGTATCGCGTGGACCGCGACGCAGCGCCGCCCATAGCATGGGCAGGATCGCCAGAAAGCCGAGTGGATCTCGGCCGGGCGTCTGTTCGGTCAGGGGGCTGAAGGCAATGAGGCCAACAGCCGCCGCTGTTGCGAGGACCGCTGCCGTCTCCGCAAAATCGTGCCGGTTGAAGGCATGATGGTGTTTTGATGCCCACAGCACGATCACGGGGGCAATGACCAGCGCGCCGGTGACGTCGCCCAGCCACCAGGTGATCCACGCGTCCGCGAAATTCTCCGGCTCGATGTACCCGAAGAGTGCCAGGCTGGTCAGTCCAATGCTGGCGCTGATCGGTGTCGCGATCACGACGCAGATCAGGGTAAACTTTGCGACGGAATTTGGCGTTGAGAACGTTTCACACCCGCCTGACCACTGATTAATGAGATACGCGCCGGCAATCGCTTCAAGAGAGTTCCCGGTTGCAATCGCAGTTGCAGTGGCAACGGAGCCTGCCGTCGTCGCATTGGCGATCAGCGCCGCCGCAAAAATTGCGGGCCAAGTTCGATATCCCCGCAACAGCACCGCCGCCAGCGCGACGCCTGTCGGCGGCCAAATTGGCGTTGCGCTGGGATGAATGGAGGCGAGGGCAAGGCCACCCTTTGCCGAGGCGAAATAGATCACTCCAATCACGACTAGACCGCCGACGTAGCTGACGCTGCGGTATGAATCCATGTCGGGCGATCGTCGATCGGACATCGTCGGCGCCTGGACTAGGCAATTGGGTCGTTCACTATGACTGACTTTTAATTTAAAGAGACGACGCGTGCGCTGGAGGAACATCTGGCCGACTTGCGGTCCATCCCTCGCCTCAGCACCAGTGGGAGACGAACAGGCCGCCGTTGCGCCCGGAGGAATTCGCGCCGTCTCGCGTTCACCCGATTTTTCGGGGGAAGCATGGTACGACGAAGATAGGCTCTCCGAAAGGCTGGATTTAAACTCGGACAAAGTCGCTGTGTGCGACGAAGGCCCTATCTCTCGTTGGAGCCTCGGGACTGAACCACCTGCACGATAAATGCTGTGGCGGACGAGGAAGCGCAAGCTTGACTTAAGAACAGAAGCATCTCCATGACCGATGAGACGCTGAGTCCGTTTTGCGTCGGCGCTGGCGCTTGCGATGCGCGGCGCAATTCTCCTTTGATAGAACGATCGCCAAGTCGAACTCGTCTTTAGGTGATCGTGTTCGCAACTTTATGTTCCTGGCGAACAAGGACTACGCCATACGGCGGCTCTTACGCGGTACGTAAAGGGACGGCGTCGATCTGGTGGGGCCGTTCGATGGAACAGGTTCTCAACGTTGTTGTCTCGGTTCTGCGATAGAGCCGCCGAATTTATACTCAAGAAGAGAGCCGAGGCCGAATTGGACGTTTAGTTGGTCGCCGTTGAAGCAGAACAACGAATAGCTACACTGGTGCGGCCTCCAACGACGAAAATAAAAACCTGCTGAGCCATTGATCCGTTGGTGGCAGTTTACTTAATTCTCGCCTTCCTTTCCGGTCAAAAGTGATGGTCGGTAATTTAGTGCACTGTCACCGTAATAGAGGTGCTGAATGGCGCTTCGCTGCTTTCTGTGACGGCGCAGCATCATTTCCGTCTCGTTCTCATTTGGATTCACCCTTTCGGGGAATTGCGACTTGGAATCGCGCGGCGTCGAATTGGCGCAAGCATTCGGTCGCCCACCAGCTCCACCAACGGGAGACGAGACATCATGAGCCAAGCCCCCTACGAGAGTTTTGAAGGCCGGCCGAACCTGGAGCGCCGCCGTCTCCTGGGCATCGCCCTCGCAGGCGTCGCCGGGTCGGTCCTGCCGGCAGCGTCGAGCGCGGCCGCCGCCGGGCCGTCCGAAAAGGTCGATGTCGACGACATTGCCTACCTGACGGCCAGCGAGGCGCTCGCGAGATTCAAGGCCAAGAGGCTATCGCCGGTCGAACTGTTGCGGGCGCAGATCAAACAGGTCGAAGCATGGGAGCCGACGCTCAAGGCACTGACATACACCTATTTCGACGAGGCGCTGGAACAGGCACGGATTGCGGAGGGCAAGTACGCGCGTGGTGAACCGGTCCGCCCGCTGGAAGGCATCACCTGTGCCATCAAGGATTATCACTCCGTCAAGGGCAAGATCACCACCTACGGCTCGCGGCTCTACAAGGATTTCGTTCCGGACCAATCCGCGCCGACCGTGGAGCGCCTTCTCGACGCCGGGGCGATCTTGCATTGCCGCACGACGACACCGGAGTTCGCGCATTCAGGTGTGACGGCGTCCTTGCTTTGGGGCGTCACGCACAACCCGTGGAACCCTGCCTATACCCCCGGCGGCTCGACAGGCGGAGGCGGCGCGGCCTTGGCCGCCGGCTACACGACCTTGCAGGACGGCACGGATGGTGGCGGGTCCATTCGCATCCCGGCTGCGATGAACGGCGTGTTCGGCTACAAGCCGCCATGGGGACGCAACCCCGACGACCGCGAGCACCCGAATGAATGGCTGATCCACTATGGCGAACTGGCCCGCAGCGTCGGCGATTGCGGGCTGATGCAGAACGTTACGTCCGGCCAGCATCCGGCCGACATGTCGTCCCTGCGGGACAAGGTGATCATCCCGCCGACCTTCGACGGCATCGCCGGCATGAGGATCGCGCTGTCGATGGACCTGGGCTATTTCGCGGTCGACCCCGAGGTCGAGAAGAACACGCGCAATGCTGTGTCGGTCCTGCGTTCGCTCGGCGCCGTGGTCGATGAAGTCGACATCGGCTGGACCAAGGAAATCGAAGAGACGTGGAACACAAGGTGGCAAGGCGTGTTCTACGCGCTGGCGGGCAGTCTTCTGACCAAGTCCCGCAACGACGTGGACCCGTTCGTCATCAAGATCCTCGAAGAGGGCAAGAAGCACGACGTCACGAAGTTCTATAACCTGAATACCGTGCGGCAGAAGATGTACGCGTCGATGACGAAGATCTTCGAGACCCACGACGCGTTGATCTGCCCGACGACGGCAACGACGAAGATCGTCGCAGGGCGAAGCAGCGAAGAGCCGCTCACCATCAACGGTAAGTCGGTGAACCCGTTTATCGGCTGGTTCATGACGTATCCCTTCAACCTGGTCGGCACCCTTCCCGTGATGTCGGTGCCCACCGGTTTTGATGCTGAAACAAGCGTGCCCACCGGGATGCAGATTGTCGGTCCGGCCTATGACGACCTGAGGGTGTTCCGCATCGCGTCCGCGTTCGAAGGCGCGACGCACCCCTGGCAGCATCGGCGACCGAAACTGGCTGTCTAAAGCATGATCCGGAAAAGTGCGAAGCGGTTTTCCGAAAGATCATGCGCAAACAACAACCTAAGGCGCGATGACAATTCATCCCAATCTCATCGCGCTTTAGCGTGGCTTGACACCTGCGGGCCGCAGGAGGAGCCATTATGGCCCATGATTGAGAGATGGACCTTGATGTCTCTCCCAGCAGCTCACGCATTTCCCACCGTCGACCGCGAAGCTCTGCTGGGAAGCTTCGCGGCCGACCTCGAACGGGCGGGTGATCTCGAGTCCGCCTTGGATGCGTTGCATCAAACCCTGTCGGGCCTGGGTTTTTCCGCCTTCGCCTATGGCATGGCCAGCACGCCGAGAGCGCAAGACGGCAGCTTCACGTCACCTATCGTGAAGACGCGAGCCTTCCCTAATCGATGGGATCGGCACTGGAGCCACCTTTGCGACCCCTACTACCGCTTCTGCTTCACGACGACCTTGCCTCTGAGGTGGGTCGACGTGCAAGCCCATGAACGCCTGAGCGCTGGCGAGCGGGCGTGCGTGGACCACCTGAACGACAAGAACCTGCACTACGGCATCACAGTTCCGATGCACATGCCGAACGGGTCATTTGCGTTCGTCAGTGCGATCTCGGAAACCGCGACCAAGTATGAGGCCGGTTCTTCACCGACGGTTGTCAATGGGCTGTTCGCATTGTGTCATCAATTTCAGAACACCTCTCTGCGGAGATGGTTGTGGAACCAAGCCGCCGACACCAAGGCATGGCTCAGCGCGCGTGAGAAGGAGTGCCTGTCCCTCGCCGCGCAAGGGAAGACCTCGGACGACATTGCCCTGATCCTCGGCTTGTCCTGCGAGACGGTACGTTCGCACATGAAGCGCGCGATCGTGCACCTCAACGCGTCGAACAGGCCGCATGCGATAGCGAAGGCGATCCAGCTTCGGCTCATCGACATGCCGTTCGCCTAGAACGACTTGTTCAACCTACGGCGGGACTTGCACGCGCAAGAGTGCGCAGTCGCCGCTCGCGTGCACTGCTGGCATGTCTTGCCATGGAGCAAGGCGAAGGCTGGACGCGAACCAGGCTGGCGACGCTGCTCGGCACAACGAAGCGAGGCATTTCTGGTGCGGCGGCCAGCAGTCTGTGAAATGAAGAGCAGCCAAATGATTGATTTATTGGTGGGCCCGGCAGGACTCGAACCTGCAACCAGACCGTTATGAGCGGCCGGCTCTAACCATTGAGCTACAGGCCCCGCCGCGAGGCGGCCGCTTCGCGCGGCCGGCAACGGTGCGCGGTTCGTTTACAAGATTACGGTGACAGTGCACTCAATTGGCAACGAGTGCGGCTGGTCCCGCGCTAGGCGAAGTGGTGCGGTTGACAAGGGGGCGACGATGCGAGCCAAGCGGGCGATGCCCGCGATGATGCGTGTCGAGGCGGGTCAATTGAATCCACTGTCACCGTAATAGCTTCCGCGCCGTCAAATCGCGCTCCTCTCGCCATGCCGCAGGCGGCGTTTCCAAATCCTCAAATCCGGGGCGCCCATCACGGCGCGTCGAGCTGCTGCGGGGCAATACGTGTAGTGACGTAAAACCCCCTGCCATGTGCGGGGGCTTGATCATCTAGCTCTTCGTCGGGTGACAGATGATCTGTTGGATGCTGTTGAACGGCGCCATGAGAGGCCTAGCTTTTGCGTGGTCCGTATGATCGCTCCCAGCGATGAAATCCCTCCCCACGATGTAGGGCGGGTACATGGTGCATGCATTCTGCACGCCGAACACAATCGTCAAGGATTCGCAGTCCTCTACTAGCTTCGAGAGATGGCCTTCCAGCGTATGCGGGTCGATCTCCGACATCAGGCTGTCCCCTTAGTTGGACTCAATGTGCAGCACCTTAATGAGGCCACCGACAAATGCAGAAAAATCCGAGGGACCGACGCCGGAACTTCCCCCGCCCCCTCGCATTACGGTGACGCACTTAAATCGTGAGCCTCCGAATCCGTGAAATTGACGAGGGTCATTTGGGTGCATGTCACCCTATTCGACAATGCAATGCAAATGCGGCCGTTACTGTGCTGGGCAAAAAAGTGGTATATTTGACAGGGGACGACGATGCTAGCCAAGCGGGCTATGCCCGCGATGATCCGCGCCGGAAGCGGAACAGGTCAGTTATGCACAAGTCGTCGCGTACGTATCGTCCAAAGAGCCTACGAGCCGCGTGGGACTGAAGACGTTGATGGCTACGGCTTGAAATTCTTCGAGCTTGCCGTCTTCCTTGAGAAGGTCGTCGAGCGTGCTCAGCTTGGCCGCTGAGCGTGGCGCTTTCCTTTTCGTAGGCTTGGCCATCGAAACCCCTAGTTGCAAACGATCTCAGCCTGCCGCGCGTTATGGGCTGTTCCGAAGTCTTTCATGGCAGCGCTCGCCTTCGCCCTTCGGGCTCCGGCGTGGCAGCCTTCGCACACTTCGCGCCATAGCCGCCTGAGCTGGCTTGCCGAGCCGTAGCTCGCGAAGGCGAGCGAAGGCTGGTGGGCCCGGCAGGAACTCGAACCTGCAACCAGACCGTTATGAGCGGCCGGCTCTAACCATTGAGCTACAGGCCCCGCCGCGAGGCGGCCGCTTCGCGCGGCCGGCAACGGTGCGCGGTTCGTTTACAGGGCCTGAGGCGGGGGTGCAATGCCGGCTCTGGTCAACGGAAATCCGGGGCTGCGCGGCAAGCACTGCTCGTCGGATGATTGCTGGATTCGGAATAATCGCATTTTGCCAGTGTTTTGCCCGACGAGTCAATGGCCATGCGGTCATCCGGCCGGTTCCTGCTCTTGCGTTTCCTTAACCCGCTGTGATTGCTCACGTCTTCTACTGTGCATGGGGTTGTTTTCGCACTTTTTTGTTTTGAAGGGGCCTGTCGGTCCCTCCAAAACCCTCTTGCCCGCAAGCGACGCGCCCCGGCGCGGGGCCGCTTCCTAGTCCACCGACACCCCCGCGAACTCGACCACCTTGCGCCACTTCTCGGTTTCGTTTGCCACCAGCTTGCCGAACTCGGCCGGGGTCATCGGCTTGGGGATGCCACCGGTCTCCGCGAGGCGCGCGACCAGCTTCGGGTCCTTCAGCGCTTCGCCGACGGCCTTGTTGAGGACCTCGATCACCTCGGGCGGCGTGCCCTTCGGCGCGGAGATGCCGTAGAAGCCGACGGATTCGAAGCCCGGCACGGTCTCGGCGATCGCGGGCACGTCGGGCACGCTGGGCCAGCGCTGCGGCGAGGTCACCCCAATCGCGCGGACATTGCCGCCCTTCGCCTGCTCCATGGCGGAGGGCAGGTTGTCGAAGATCAGCTGCACCTTGTTGGAGATGATGTCGGGGAACGCGATGGCGGAGCCGCGATAGGGCACGTGCACCATGTCGCATTTGGTCATCACCTTGAACAGCTCGGCCGACATGTGCACCGAGGTGCCGTTGCCGGACGAGGCAAAGGAGACCTTTCCGGGATTGGCCTTGCAGTAGTCGATGAACTCCTGAACCGTCTTCGCCGGGAATGCGTTGGAGACGACCAGCATGTTGGTGAGCTGCATGATGCTCGCGACCGGCACGGTGTCGCGCAGGAAGTCGAACGGCAGCTTCTTGTAGAGCGAGGTCGAGATCGCGTTGTTGGGCGCGACGAACAGCAGTGTGTAGCCGTCCGGCGGCGAGTTGATCGCGGCGGCGGCCGCGATGTTGCCGCCGGAGCCGGTGCGGTTCTCGACGATGAATTGCTGGCCGAGACGATCCGACAGCCACTGCGCCATGATCCGCGCCACGATGTCGACCGGGCCGCCGGCGGAAAAGCCGATCAGCCAGTGCACGGGGCGGTCGGGATAGGCGGCGGAGGCGGGAGGTGTGGCGTTGAAAAGCCCTAAAAAGAATGCGAGTCCGAAAATACCGTACCGCAAAATTCGCAACATGACGCCTCCCATTGTTCTATTGTCGTTGGGGGCATGCTTTCACAAAATCGGGCTGATGCCTACATCGTCGCAAGTCGGTGTTGACGCAGGCTCGGCGGAAATGACCATGAGATTGGCGACTATCCTTCTCGCCGCGGCGCTGCTCTTTGGCCCCGCCGCTGCTCAAACCGGAGGCAACGCCATTCCGACCACGACACTCAGCCTCGGCACTGCGACGCCCGGCGGCGGCTTTCCGCTCTACGGCAACGCCTTCGCGGAGGTGATGAACGCGGCCGATCCGCAAACCAGCATCGCCCCGCGCAACACCAAGGGCAGCAACGAGAACATCCCGCTTCTGGAGAAAGGCGAGCTCGATCTCGCGTTGGTCGCAGGCGAGCCGGCCTATGAAGCCTTTGCCGGCATCGGCCGTGCGCCTGTGCGGCTGAAGATCCTCACCGCGATCTATTCCAACCCCGGCATGTTCGTGGTGCGGGCGGACAGTCCCTACAAGACCATTCGCGATTTGGTCGGTCAGCCCGTCGCGTTCGGCGCCAAAGGCTCGGGCCTGCCGATCCTGGCGCGCTACGTGCTCGATGGACTCGGCCTCAAGCAGGACGAGGATTTCAAGGCGGTCTATCTCGATCGCGCTGGCGACGGCCCCGCAATGGTCGAAGACGGCCGCGTCGCCGCGCTGTGGGGCGCCGGCATCGGCTGGCCCGGCTTTGCCGCGGTCGCATCGAGCGCGTCAGGCGCACGCTTCATCGCGCCCAGCGCAGAAGAGATCACACGCATCCGCGCCAAGCATGCGTTCCTGAAGCCGCTCTCCGTGCCGGCCAATAGCTATCCGAAGCAGACGGAGCCGATCGCCTCGCTCGGCTCGTGGAGTTTTGTCCTGACGCGCAACGACCTGCCGGATGACGTGGCCTATCGGCTGGCAAAGACGCTGCATGGCGCAGAAGTGACGTTCTGCAAGAAGCTCGCGCAGGCCTGCGAGACCACGGCCGCGAACACGGTCGCGGCAGCGCCAAAGGTGGAGCTGATCCATCCGGGCGTGATGAAGTATTTTCGCGAGATCGGCGTGACGAAGTGACGGTCGCAACCACACCCACGCTCGTCATGCCCGGGCTTGTCCCGGGCATCCACGTTCCTCTGTCCGCGTGGCGAGACGTGGATGGCCGGGACAAGCCCGGCCATGACGTTTGCGGCTAGATTGCGTTGCCCGTCACTTCTTCACCAGCGCACATGCCGGGTCCGGCGGCCCGAACGCCTTGTCGCCGGAGATCGTCGTGAGGATCTTGTAATAGTCCCACGGATATTTGCTCTCCTCCGGTGTCTTCACCTGCACCAGCCAGAGGTCGTGCACCATCAGATTGTCTTCGCGCAGGCGGCCGTTGCGGGCGAAGAAATCCTCGATCGGCTTCTCGCGCATCTTCGCGGCCACTTTAAGCGGATCGTCGGTGCCGGTCTCCTTGATGGCGGTGAGATAGTGCATCACGCTGGAATAGACGCCGGCCTGCCACATCGACGGCATCTTGTTCATCTTGGCGAAATAGCGCTTCGACCATTCGCGGGTCTTGTCGTCCATGTCCCAATAGAACGACGTGGTCAGGAGCAGGCCCTGCGCCGCCTGCAAGCCGAGGCCGTGAATGTCGGTGATCAGCGCCAGCAGCGCCGCCATCTGCTGGCCGCCCTTGAACACGCCGAACTCCGAGCCGGTCTTGATCTCGTTCATGTTGTTGGGGGGACCGGCGGCAATGCCGATGATCTTGGCCTTGGAGGCCTGCGCCTGTAGCACGAAGGAGGAGAGGTCGGGCGTTGCCAGCGGCGGCCGCACCGAGCCCAGCACCTTGCCGCCATTGGCGGTGACGACGGCGGAGGCGTCGCGCTCCAGGGAATGGCCAAAGGCGTAGTCGTCGGTGATGAAGAACCAGCTGTCGCCGCCGCGCTTGACCACCGCATCCGCCGTGCCGACCGCGAGCGCGCGGGTGTCGAACACCCATTGGATCGCATAGGGCGAGCAGAACTTGCCGTGGAAATCCGCGGTGCCGGTGGAGTGGGTGATGAACAGCCGTTTCTTCTCGTTGGCGATGTTCTGCACCGCGAGCCCGACCGCGGAGACCGGCACGTCGACGATCAGATCGACCTGGTCGACGTCGTACCAGCGCCGCGCGATCGCGCCGCCGACATCGGCCTTGAGCTGGTGGTCGCCGATCACGACGCTGATCGGCTTGCCGAGCACGGTGCCGCCGAAATCGTCGATCGCCATCTGCGCCGCCGTCACCGAGCCCTGGCCGGTCGGCGCCGAGGCCGGGCCGTTCATGTCGGTGAGCACGCCGATCTTGACGACGTTGTCCGACACCTGCGCCGACGCCGCACCCGGCAGCAGCGCCGCCAAGGCGGCCGCGACCGGCAGTCCAAATCTGATTGGATTCATGCTTCTCCTCCCCTGATCCGGCTCGTTGGCCGGTGTTGCCCGGGTATGCCCGGCTGAATTGGTTTCTTTTGCAACTATTCGGGGGCGGGCGTCAATGTCAGGCCGCAAAGCGGATCTGTCCGGCCAGCGAGGGGTCGTAGCCGGTCAGCTCCTCGGCGCGCTGCCGCAGCCGCCTTTCGCCGAGCAGCCGGAGCAGGGCCTGCATGGCGGGGCGGAAATAGCTGCGCTGCCGCATCGCGAGGTCAAAGTTTTCCCAGACCAGCGGCACGAAATCCAGCCCGGCCGAGCGCGCCGCCGCGCGCGTCGCGATACCGCAATCGGCCTGGCCGGCGCGGACGATCTCGACGAGGTCCGGGCCGGTCAGAGCCGGCGTCTCGATGCGGCGCAAATCCCGCGTCGAGGCGCCCGCGCGCTTGAGCAGCCCGTCGAGCAGCATCTGCGCGCCCGTGCCCTGTGGTCGCATCGCCATCCTGGCGCCGCGTGCGAGCACGTCGGACAGGCCGTGCAGCTGCTTGGGATTGCCATGCGGCAGCACGAGGCCCTGCTCGCGGCGCACGAACGCGACCAGCACCGCATCGTGCAGGTCAGGAGCTGCCCGCAGCGCCTCGACATTGGCATCGCTGGCGAGATTGTCGGCGGCGTCCAAGGCATGGAAGTGCACCGCCGCGGCCATCACCTCGTTGCGCTGCAAGCGCTCGAGCCCGCGCGCGCTGCCCTCGCTCATCGATCCCAGCCCAGAGCCGGATTCGCGCAGGCTCCAAGCCAAGAGCTCGTCCTGGCTGCCGCCCACGACCGGCGGCGGCTCCGCGATCAGCATGCCGGCCGGGCGCGCCAGTCCCGACAGCACCCAGAGATCGAGCTCGTGCCGCGGGAAGAGCCACTTCCCGGTCACCTTGGTGCAGGGGATCGCACCGGTGGTGACGAGTTCGTAAAGCTTGCGTTCGCCGAGCCGAAGATAGTCGGCGGCTTCGCTGGTCGTCAGGAATTCCATCCTGCATTCCTATGCAAATTCTTGCTTCTTTTTGACGTCCGACGCAGGTGGAATTCTGCATTTCAATTCGTGTCCGCGGGAACCATGCCCGATCATCTCGCTGCTTTGCAACACATCCTCGCGCGCGATTTCTGCTTTGGTGAACGATCCGAAAGTGCTCCCGCTTTGCCGAAATTTCCCGAGTGGAGAGCGCGAGGAGCAGATGGCGTCACGAGTGCGGCGCAATCGATCATCATGATGATCCCGTCACAGCCAAGGGGAACCCTTATCATGGCCGTCCGCCGCCTCGCCGTTGCATTCGCGCTTCTTTGCGGCCTTGCTGCGGGCGTTACGGCGTCAGCCGCGGAGGAGCGTGGCATCGTCCTCGCCACGACGACAGCAACCCAGGAGTCCGGCCTGCTCGATTATCTGCTGCCGATCTTCCGCGCGAAGACCGGCATCGACGTGACGGTGATCGCGCGGCGCGCCGATGAAGTGCTCGACGGGGCGCGAAGGGGCGAGGTTGACGTCGTGCTGATGCATGCGCGACCGCAGGAGGAGAAATTCGTCGCCGATGGTTTCGGCGTGAAGCGCCTCGACGTGATGTACAACGACTATGTGCTGATCGGGCCGAAGGGCGATCCCGCCGCGGTGAAGGGCAAGGACATCGCGACCGCGCTGAAGGCGATCGAGGCCAAGGGGGCGCCATTCGTGACGCGCGGTGACCGCTCGGGCACCCACGCCGCGGAGCTCGCGCTCTGGATCGTCGCCGGCATCGACATCGCGAGCGCCAAGGGCGCCTGGTATCGCGAGGCCGGGTCGGGCATGACGAGGGCTCTCGACGCCGCGCGCGCCGCGAACGCGTATGTGCTGTCGGACCGCGGCAGCTGGATCTCGTTCAGGGATCGCGGCGATCTCGACATCGTGGTCGAAGGCGACAGGCGGCTGCTCAATCAGTACGGCGTGATGCTGGTGAACCCCGAGAAGTTTCCGAACGTGAAGAAGGACCTCGCGCAGACCTTCATCGACTGGCTGACCTCGCCGGAGGGGCAGACGGTGATCGCCGGCTACAAGGTCGACGGGCAGCAGCTATTCTTTCCCAATTCGGACAGGTCGGGCGGCTGACGTCCGCAGCGCTGGCGGTTGCCAAGCCGGGCGATGCATGGTCCATCATGGCGCATGACCCAACGCCTGCCGTCCTCGCTCACGCCGCTCGACACTGCGCTCGCCGCGTTGCTGCGAGGCGTCGATGCTGTTGCGCCGGTGGAGTTGCCCCTGGCGGAAGCGATCGGTTGCGTCGCGGTGGGCACTCCGCTGCTTGCCGCCTATCCTCCGCGCGACATGGCCGCCGCAGACGGCTGGGCGCTCTCGGCCAATGACCTCGTCGGTGCGTCTGCGTACGCGCCGCTGCCGCTGGCGATGGCTCCTGCGTGGGTCGATGCCGGTGACGCAATGCCGGAGGGATGCGATTGCGTGCTCGATGCCGGCGCGGTCGAGGTATCGGGTCCGCTGGCCCAGGTGCTGGCAGAGGCCGTGCCGGGGCAGGGCGTCAGGCGCGCCGGAAGCGACGTCGCCGCGCGCACGCCCGCCGGCGCCGAGGGATATCCCATCGGTCCGGCTGATCTGCTGATCGCGCGCGTTGCGGGCTTGGAAAAGCTTTTCGTGCGGCGGCCGCGGCTGCGCGTCGTCAATGTGCCGGGTGCAACGACGACGGCGCGGATGATCGCCGAGATCGCGCGCGCAGCGGGACTGGATGTAAAGACGTTTGAGGCCGGCGCGCGCGACGAAGCATCGATTGCCGAGGCGCTCGATGCGTCACCCAGCGATCTGCTACTGACGGTCGGCGGCAGTGGCGTCGGCCGCCGGGATGCAGCTGTCACGGCGCTGGCCCGGCGCGGCGAGGTGCTTGCCCATGGCCTTGCGCTCCAGCCTGGACGCACCGCCGCGGTCGGCCGGCTCGGGCGCGTTCCCGTTGTCGCCTTGCCCTGCTCGCCCGATCATGCGCTCGCGGCCTGGCTCGCGCTCGTGCTGCCGCTCATCGACCACCTGTCGGCGCGCCGGCCACGCCGACAGGTGAGCTTGCCGCTCGCACGCAAGATCACATCCGGTGTCGGCATCGCAGAAGTGGCCCTGCTGGCCGAGGAACATCATGCATGGATGCCGCTTGCCGTGAGTGAATGGCCGCTCCAGGCGATCGCCCGTGCCGATGCATGGCTGCTCGTCCCCGCCAGCCACGAGGGATTTGCGGCGGGCACGCCAGTCGGTGCTTATCTGATGCGGGAATGATATGGGTTCCGGCATGACGATGATTCCGCGATCGCAAGACCGCAGCGCGCTCGAACAGGACCAGTTCCTCAAGATCCTGTCGCGGGAGGAAGCGCTGGCACGCTTCGAGGCGGCGCTGTTCCCGCGATCGCTTCCGAGCGCAGCGTGCAAGCTCGCCGATGCACTCGGTGCGGCGCTTGCCCAAGACGTCACGGCACCGATCGACGTTCCGCCGTTCGACCGCTCCAATGTCGATGGCTTTGCGGTCCGCTCAGCCGATGTCGTTGCGGCGGGGGAAGGTGCACCCGTTCGTCTCGCCTTAAACGATGAAACCATCCACTGCGGCACAGCGCCGACACTGCAAGTGGCGGCTGGATCCGCAACGGCGATCGCCACGGGCGGTCCGCTGCCGCGCGGCGCCGACGCTGTCGTCATGGTCGAGCACACCCAGCCGGCCGGGTCGGATGCGATCGAGGTTCGTCGCGCCACGTCTCCCGGGCAATTCGTCTCCTATGCCGGATCCGACATCGCGCGCGGCGAAGCGCTGCTGCGTGCGGGGACGATCATCGGCTCGCGCGAGATCGGCATGCTGGCCGCTTGCGGCATCGCCGAGGTGAATGTCGCGCGCAAGCCGATTGTGGCCGTCGTCTCCACCGGCGACGAGCTGGTGCAGCCCGGCGAGGGGCTCGCGCCCGCCGAGATCTACGACACCAACGGTGCGATCGTCGCTGCTGCGATCGACGAGAACGGCGGCAAGGCGGTCTTTCTTGGCGCCATTCCCGACGATGAAGCCAAGCTCGAAGCCACCATGCGCCGCGCGCTGGCGGATGCCGACATGCTGGTGCTGTCGGGCGGCACGTCGAAAGGCGCGGGCGACCTATCCCATCGTATCATCGGCCGGCTCGGCCAGCCCGGCATCATCGCGCATGGTGTTGCGCTGAAGCCCGGTAAGCCGCTGTGCCTTGCGGTCTGCGACGGCAAGCCGGTGGTGATCCTGCCGGGCTTTCCGACCTCGGCGATGTTCACCTTCCACGACATGATCGTGCCGGTGCTGCGCAGGATGGCCGGACTGCCGCCGCGCTCCGAGGCCAAGGTGAACGCGACCGTGCCGGTGCGCATCGCTTCCGAACTCGGCCGCACCGAATTCGTCATGGTCTCGCTGGTTGAAGGTCGGGGCGGCCTGATCGCCTATCCCTCCGGCAAGGGGTCTGGCGCGATCACGTCATTCGCGCAGGCTGACGGCTTTCTGCGCATTGACGCGCTCGCCGATCAGATGCCGGCCGGGACCGAAGCCGAGGTGACGCTGTTCACGCCGCATGTGCGCGTGCCCGATCTCGTCATCGTCGGCAGCCATTGCACCGGCCTCGATCTCGTCACCGCACAGCTCGCGCATGCCGGCCTGATCGTGCGCTCGATCGCGGTCGGCAGCCTCGGCGGGCTCGCGGCAGCGCGGCGCGGCGAGTGCGATCTCGCGCCGATCCATCTGTTCGACGACAAGAGCGAGACCTACAACGCGCCCTATCTCGTCGAGGGGCTCGAACTCGTTCCGGGCTGGCGGCGGATGCAGGGCATCGTCTTCCGCAAGGGCGACAAGCGTTTTGAAGGGCTCAGTGCGAAGGCCGCCGTCGCGGCTGCGCTCGCTGACCCCGCCTGTATCATGGTCAACCGCAACCAGGGCGCCGGCACGCGCATCCTGATCGACCGGCTGCTCGGCGGCGCGCGCCCGGAAGGCTATTGGAACCAGCCGCGCTCGCACAACGCGGTGGCGGCGGCCGTCGCCCAGCATCGTGCCGACTGGGGCATGACCATTGCGCCGGTCGCCCATGCGGTCGGCCTCGGTTTCATTCCGCTCGCGGAGGAGCATTATGACTTCGCGCTGGTGACGGCGCGCAAAGCGCGGCCGGCAGTGCAGGCCTTTCTCGATGCGCTCGGCTCGACAGAGGCGCGCGCCGCGCTGGAGCGGGCGGGTTTCCGGCCCGCGTAGATTGACGAAGCGGCGCTTCTCAATGATCCAACCTAACCGGAGCACACCGCCTTACGAGGCGTCATCGAGCGCCGCCAGCCGCTCGGCCTCGGCGATGTCCTCGACGGTATTGGCATTGAAGAGCGGGTCGAGCGGCTCGGTCGGCCATGTCACCGTCGCCAGCGGATAGCGCGCGGTCCAGCGGTCGATCTTGCGGAGGTCTTCGACCACCAGCGCGTGGCGGAGCTCGTCGCGCAAGTCGACGCGCCAAAGGCCGATCACCGGATGCGACTGATCGCCCGATGCGGCGACCGCGAGCTGTGCGTTCTCGCGCGCCCGCGCCTCATGTAGGCGGGCGACCAGATCGCGCGGCAGGAACGGGCAGTCGCCGGCGGCGCTGAGCACCCACTCGATCTCCGGCCGGTTTGCCGCAGTCCAGTCGAGCGCGGCGAGGATGCCGGCGAGCGGGCCGGGAAAGCCGGGCACGTCGTCGGCGACCACCTGCAAGCCGAACGCGGCGAAGCGCGCGGGATCGCCGTTGGCATTGAGGATCAGTCCGCTACATTGGGGTGAAAGGCGCGCGATCACACGCTCCAGGATGGTGCGGCCACCGATGCTGCGCATCGGCTTGTCGCCCCCGCCCATGCGGCGGGCGAGACCGCCGGCGAGCAGAACGCCAAGAGTCGGCGGAACACTCGTCGCGGGAATCTCAGTCGTCACCACCTTCACCCTTGCGCTTGTGCTTCGCCGATTCCTCCTCGACGTAGGCGAGATTCTGATCGTAGACGATGCGGTCTTCGCCCGCGAGCGCGATGAAGCGCTTGCCGCGGGTGCGGCCGATCAGCGTCAGCCCGACCTGCCTTGCGAGGTCGACGCCCCAGGCGGTGAAGCCGGAGCGCGACACCAGGATCGGAATGCCCATGCGCACGGTCTTGATCACCATCTCGGAGGTGAGGCGCCCGGTGGTGTAGAGGATCTTGTCGCCAGGCTCGACGCCATGGCGGTACATCCAGCCCGCGATCTTGTCGACCGCGTTGTGGCGGCCGACGTCCTCGGTGTAGCAGAGTGGGATGCCCTCCTTGCACAGCACGCAGCCATGGATCGCGCCGGCCTCCAGATAAAGCGAGGGCATGGTGTTGATGGTCTGGGTCATCTGGTAGAGCCAGGAGGTGCGCAGCTCCGCCTTGGGGAGTGCGACGCTCTCGACCGCCTCTAACAGGTCGCCGAAGGCGGTGCCCTGCGCGCAGCCCGACGTCTGGGTGCGCTTCTTCAGCTTGGCCTCAAAATTGGTGTGGTGTGAGGTGCGCACCACGACCACCTGGAGGTCGTCGTCGTATTCGACCTCGGTGACCGCATCATTATATTTCAGCATGTTCTGGTTCAGCAGGTAGCCGAGCGCCAGATATTCCGGATAGTCGCCGATCGTCATCATGGTGACGATCTCCTGGGAATTCAGGTAGAGCGTCAGCGGCCGCTCCATTGGCACCTTGATCTCGACCCTGGCGCCGGTCTGGTCGGTCCCGGTCACGCTTTGGGTCAGGCGCGGGTCGTCCGTGTCAGGGACGATCAGGGGCACCGGGGTCTTGTCGATCTTCATCATGGTTGCGACGTTAGCATGACATTCGGGTCAAGCCGATATAAGCATGGCGGGGAGAGGCCGGAAGTTCCATCGGCTGGCGAGCCGTTGGCGGAGATCGAAAGGTGATGAAAGTCATCGGCCTTGCAGGCTGGAGTGGGGCGGGCAAGACCACGCTGTTGACGCGGCTGATCCCGCATTTCAACGCGCAGGGCCTGCGCGTTTCCGTGATCAAGCACGCGCATCACCAGTTCGACGTCGACGTGCCCGGCAAGGATTCCTGGCGCCATCGCGAGGCCGGCGCGGCCGAGGTGTTGGTTGCTTCGTCCAACCGCTGGGCCTTGATGCACGAATTGCGCGGCGCGGCGGAGCCGCGGCTGCCGGAACTCTTGGGCAAGCTGTCCGCGGTCGATCTGGTCGTGGTCGAGGGCTTCAAGCGCGAGCCACATCGCAAGATCGAGGTGTTTCGCGGCGCCAATGGCAAGCCACTGCTGTTTCCAGACGATCCCGGCATTGCCGGTATTGTCGCCGACGTCGCGGTTGACACCCGGCTGCCGACTGTCCATCTCGACGATATTCCGGCCGCGGCGGCATTGTTGCTGCGCGCGGCGATGCCGGTTGAGGAAGCGGTGGCGAAAAGCGCCGCGATGCGCTGACGAGGCACCATGGCGCAACTATCGGACGATTGCTTTGCCTTCGGCGGCCCGATGATGTCGGTGGACGAGGCCGTTGGCCTGATCACCACGCGCGTCAATGCGATCGCCGATCTCGAAACCGTGGCGCTCGTCGAAGCGGACGGGCGCGTGCTGGCGCGCGATATCGCAGCGCCTTTGCCGCTGCCGCCCTTCACCAACTCGGCCGTCGATGGTTACGCCGTCCGCAGCGCGGATCTTCCGCAAGGCACCGAGCAGGCGTTGCCGCTCGACGGCCGCATCCAGGCCGGCGGCCTTGCACAAGCGCCGATCAAGCCCGGCCACACCGCGCGCATCTTCACGGGCGCGCCGATGCCGCCGGATGCCGAGACGGTCTTCATGCAGGAAGATGTCCGCATCGATAAGTCCGGCAAGGTGGTGCTGCCGCCGGGGCTGAAGCCGGGTGCCAATGTCCGCCCTGCGGGCGAGGACATTCCCGAAGGGTACGTCGCACTGCGCGCCGGCCAGCGCTTGCGGCCGCAGCACGTTGCCCTCGCCGCCGCCTTCGGCCTGACCAGCCTCGACGTCGTCAGGCGCATCCGCGTCGCGGTGTTCTCGACCGGTGACGAGCTGGCATCGCCCGGCGAACCGCGCGCAGCCTCGCAACTGTTCGATTCCAACCGCTTCATGCTGATGGCGATGCTGCGCCGGCTCGGCTGCGAGGTCAGCGATCTCGGCATCTTGCGCGACGAACCGACGTCGCTTGCGAACGGCCTGAAGCAGGTCGCCGGCGAACACGACCTTATCCTTACCACCGGCGGCGTCTCGACCGGGGAGGAGGATCACGTCAAGGCGGCGGTCGAGAGCATCGGCTCGCTGGTGCTGTGGCGGATGGCGATCAAGCCCGGCCGGCCGGTCGCAATGGGCATCATCGACGGCACGCCGCTGATCGGATTGCCCGGCAATCCCGTTGCGAGCTTCGTCACCTTCGTCCATGTGGTGCGGCCGACGGTGCTGGCGCTCGCCGGCAGCCTGCCGGAGCCGCTGACGCCGATCCCTGTGCGCGCCGCGTTCACTTACAAGAAGAAGGCGGGCCGGCGCGAATATGTTCGCGTCTCCTTGCGGCGCGGAGAGGATGGCATGCTCGAGGCGATCAAGTTCCCGCGGGAAGGCGCTGGGCTGTTGTCGTCGCTGATCGAGACCGACGGCTTGGTCGAACTCGCCGAAAGCGTCACGGGCGTCGAGCCGGGGCACAGCGTAGGTTTCCTACCCTACGCCGATCTGCTCTGATGCGGCTGCGTTGACGCCATCGCCTCATCCCGCCATGTTGCGCCCATGACCCGAACGACGCTCGATCTCACCGGGCTGAAATGCCCGTTACCTGCTCTGAAGACGCGCAAGGCGCTGAAGCCGTTGCAGCCTGGCGATCAACTCGAAGTGCACTGCACCGATCCCTTGTCGGTGATTGACATTCCGAATCTGATTCGCGAGACCGGCGACAAGGTCGAGATCACCGAGCGCAACGAGGCGCGCATCGTATTCCTGGTCGAAAAGAGCGACGCCCCGTAGAAAGGCGAATGTTCACGGCGGCGACGTTTGACTATGCTGCGCCTGCGGGGACGGCCGAAGCTTCGCTGCAGTGCGAAAGGCGCCGAATATTGCGGTGGATGATCTCAAACCTAAGACATCGGGCATGACTTTCTCAACGCCGAGGGCAAGCACAGCCGCGAGTCCCGCGGTGGGCCGCGAGCCTGCCGTCAAGCTCGGCAAGACGGCTGCAGGGCCGGAGTTCGGCGCGCTGGCGCAGGCCTCCATCCTGATCGTCGACGACGAGCCGGGCATGCGCAATTTCCTAGTGCGCACGCTTGCGCCGCGCTGCAAGTTGGTGGACGAGACAGCCGATACCGACCAGGCCTCGCGCAAGCTCGATTCCAACCGCTACGACGTCGTCATTCTCGATAACATCATGCCAGGCAAGAATGGCGTCGATTGGCTCGCCGAGCAGCGCGCCGTCGGCTTTTTCGCCGACGCCATCCTGATCACCGCCTATGCCGACCTCGACACCGCGATTCAGGCCTTGCGCGCCGGTGCGGCCGATTTCGTGCTCAAGCCGTTCCGCTCCAACCAGATCCTCAACGCGGTGGCACGATGCCTCGACCGTGTCCGCCTCCAGCGCGAGAACTATGTCCTGCGCTATGCTTTGCGTGCCTCGTCCGACCGCACCTTTCTGCGCGACAATCTGATCGGACAGTCGGCAGCGACGCTGCGCGTACGTGAGACCATCGCGCGCGTCGCGCGCCTGCCGACCTCGGTTCTCCTCACCGGCGAATCCGGCACCGGCAAGGAAGTGGCAGCGCGCTCGATCCACTCGCTGTCCGACCGCGCCGACAAGCCCTTCGTGCCCGTGAATTGCGCGGCGATCCCGCCCGAGATGATCGAGGCCGAGCTGTTCGGACACATCAAGGGCGCCTTCACCGGCGCCGATTCGGGGCGCGAGGGCTTATTCCTGTATGCGCATGGCGGCACGCTGTTCCTGGACGAGATCGGGGAGCTGCCGCTGCCGATGCAGAGCAAGCTGCTCCGCGTGCTCGAAGACCGCCGCGTCCGTCCGGTTGGCTCCGAGCGTGAAGTTCCGGTCGACCTTCGCTTCATCTTCGCAACCAATGCCGAGCTTCAGAAGGAGGTCGAGAAGGGCCGTTTCCGAGCTGATCTGTTCTACCGACTCAACGTGATGCAGATCCGCCTGCCGCTCCTGAAGGATCGCGGCGATGACGTGCAGGAGCTTGCCGCCATCTTCATGAGCAAGCTGTCGGCTCAGCTCGGCATGCCGCCGGTGCCGATCGATGCCTCGGTGCGGGCGGCGCTCGCAAGCTATGACTGGCCGGGCAATGTGCGCGAGCTGCGCAATTTGATCGAGCGCACGCTGATCCTCGGCGCCTTCCCCGACGATTTCGCCGATCCCCGCAACAACGGTCAGTCGGCGCCTGCCGACAGTCTCGCGGAGCTCGAGCGCCGTCACATTCTCGGCGTGCTGAAGGAGGTCAATGGCAATCGCGAGGAGGCGGCGCGTCGCCTCGGTATCTCGCGCAAGACCATCGACCGCAAATGCGCGTTGTGGGATGTCTGATGCTGCCGGCCGCAGCGGCGAGCCCGTGCGGGGACGCTCCGTCCGCTTCCGGCTGCTCGCCATCGCGCTGCTGCCGATGCTGGTCATCCTGCCGCTCCTGCTCGGGGTTGCGATCTATCGCTGGAACGCGAAATTCGACGCGACCCTGATCTCCAAGGTCAACGGCGATCTCACCATCGCCCACCAATATCTCGCCCGCATCCTGGAAAAGACCGGCGTCCAGCTCCGGGCGCTCAGCCTGTTGGCCCGCTTCCATGAGGTGCTGGCGCCGGATGCGCGCGGCTCCCTGCAGGATCTGCTCGACGAGACCCGCAAGGAAATCGGTCTCGATTTCCTGTATCTCACCAACGATCGCGGCGACGTCCTGGCCTCATCGCCGCCGCTGCAGCATCGACCGAGAAGTGACTGGCCGATCATCAGGTCGGCGCTGTCGGGACAGGTCCCTGCGACGGGCGTCGACATTTTCGGCAATGACGAGCTCGCGGCAATTTCGCCGGCCCTGGCTGAGCGCGCGCGATTAGACCTCGTGCCGACCCCGAACGCGGTGCCGACCGACCGCAGCACCGAGACGCGCGGCATGGTCGTGCATGCGGCGAGCCGGGCGATGCTACCTGACGGTGGCGCCGCTGCGCTGGTCGGCGGCACGCTGCTCAACCAGAATCTCGAATTCATCGACACGATCAACGATCTCGTCTATCGCGCGGCGAGCCTGCCGGAGGGCAGCCAGGGCACCGCGACGCTGTTCCTGGACGACGTGCGGATATCGACCAACGTCCGTCTGTTCGAGGGACGGCGCGCGCTCGGCACGCGCGTGTCGGCGGCGGTGCGCTCGGCCGTGCTGGGCGAGGGGCGGACCTGGCTCGACAGCGCTTTCGTGGTCAATGACTGGTACATCTCCGCCTACGAGCCGCTGGTCGACAGTTACGGCAAGCGGGTCGGCATGCTCTATGTCGGCTTTCTGGAGAAGCCGTTCAGCGAAGCCAAATACCAGACATTGATAATCATCATCGCAGCGTTCATCGCGATCACCGCAGCGACCGTACCAATCTTCCTGCGCTGGGCGAGCTCCATCTTCATGCCGCTGGAGCGCGTCACGGCGACGATCACCGAGGTGGAGCGCGGGAACCTCTCCGCCCGCACCAAGATGCCGGTGTTGGGTGACGAGATCGGCCGCGTCGCGGTTCATCTCGACAGCCTGCTCGACCAGATCCAGGAACGCGATCGACAGCTCCGGGAATGGAATGAGGAACTGAACGTCCGCGTGCGGGAGCGCACGCGCGACCTCGAGCACGCCAATCTTAAGCTCGAGGCGACCACCAAGCAGCTCATCATGTCGGAGAAGCTGGCTGCGATCGGCGAGATCACCGCCGGCGTTGCGCACGAGATCAACAATCCGATCGCAGTGATGCAGGGCAATCTCGACGTTATCCGCAGCGTGTTCGGGGCCGATGCCGACAAGGCGAAGGTCGAGTTTCGCCTGCTCGACGAGCAGATTCACCGCATTAGCCAGATCGTGACCAAGCTGTTGCAGTTTGCAAGGCCGGAGGAATATGCCGGCTATGTCGAGCGCCATGCGCCGGCGAGCGTCATCTCCGACTGTCTGCCGCTGGTGCAGCATCTTCTGAACAAGACCGAGATCGCCGTGGTCAGGGACGACCGCGCCAACCGGCTCGTGCTGATGAACCGCAACGAGCTGCAGCAGGTCCTGGTCAATCTCATCGTCAACGCGATCCATGCCATGCCGGAAGGCGGAACCCTGACGCTCCGCTCCTTCGATGCCGAGCGCGACGGCCATCAAGGCGTCGCCATCGAGGTCGCCGACACCGGCATCGGCATGAGCACTGAGGTGATCGAAAAGATATTCGACCCCTTCTACACCACGAAGCGGCGGCAAGGCACCGGGCTCGGCCTCTCCATCAGCCAGACGCTGATCAAGCGCCAGGGTGGGCAGATCACGGCCGAAAGCCGCGTCGGTTCCGGAAGTACATTCACAGTGTGGCTGCCGGAAGCGACCTGATTGGACATTTTGTCCGAGGATCTCGGGACATTCTGTCCGGCGCAGCACATTGCGCTGCGGGAAGTCGTTGAATTGTCACGATGCGACTTCTGGCACGTACGTTGCTCATCTCAGGACAGGGTGTTGAGGGGGATGAGGGCGCGATAGCCGTCACTGCAACGCTGCTTGCGGGGTGAAGGGACATCACCCGCAACCAGCTGCTTGCTCGGCGCATATGACGGATGCGCACCAGACGATTCCGCTTCGGCATGAAGTCCGACCTGTCATGCGCGGCTGCCAAGCTCGCACGGCCGGTCTCAAACCGATGTGCCGGCAAGGCCGCGCTTGGGAGGTAATGCTTATGACGACTGCCGATACCGTTCTTGCACCAATTGGTGCTCCCGGCTTTCTCGATCGTGAACGCACGATCGCGACCGCCGGCTTCAATCGCTGGCTGGTGCCGCCGGCAGCGCTGTGCATCCATTTGTGCATCGGCATGGCCTATGGCTTCTCGGTGTTCTGGCTGCCGCTCTCGCGCGCGATCGGGTTGACCGCACCGAAAGCCTGCCCGGACATGTCGCTGTGGCAAGAGCTCTTCACCACCACCTGCGACTGGAAGGTCGCAAGCCTGGGGTGGATGTACACGCTGTTCTTTGTCTTGCTCGGCGTCTCCGCCGCGATCTGGGGCGGCTGGCTCGAGCGCGCCGGTCCGCGCAAGGCGGGCGTCGTCGCCGCCTGCTGTTGGGGCGGTGGTCTTCTGATCGGTGCTTTCGGCGTCTACGTCCACCAGCTCTGGATCATGTGGCTCGGCGCCGGCGTGATCGGTGGCGTGGGACTTGGGCTCGGCTACATCTCCCCGGTGTCGACCCTGATCAAATGGTTTCCGGATCGTCGCGGCATGGCGACCGGCATGGCCATCATGGGATTCGGCGGCGGTGCCATGATTGGAGCGCCTTTCGCCAATCTCTTGATCAACTACTTCAAGACACCCAGTTCGGTCGGCGTCTGGGAGACCTTCGTCACGATGGGGGTGGTCTACTTCGTCTTCATGATGATCGGCGCCTTCGCCTATCGCGTGACGCCGGCCGGCTGGCAGCCCGAAGGCTGGACCCCGCCGAGCGAGAAGAAGTCGATGATCACCGAGCACCATGTGCACCTCGACAACGCGCACAAGACGCCGCAGTTCTGGCTGATCTGGTGGGTGCTCTGCTTGAACGTCTCGGCGGGTATCGGCGTGATCGGCATGGCCTCGCCGATGCTTCAGGAGATATTCGCCGGCAAGCTGATCGGGCATCCCGAGCTGACCTTCGGCCAGCTTTCGGTCGAACAGAAGGCCGCGATCGCTGCGATCGCCGCCGGCTTCGCCGGTCTGTTGTCATTGTTCAACATCGGCGGCCGGTTCTTCTGGGCCTCGATGTCGGACCTCATGGGCCGCAAGAACACCTACTACACGTTCTTCATCCTCGGCATCGCTCTCTACGCGCTGGCGCCGACCTTCGCGGCGATGGGCTCGAAGCTGCTCTTTGTGCTCGGCTTCGGCATCATCCTGTCGATGTATGGCGGCGGCTTCGCGACCGTGCCCGCCTATCTCGCCGACATGTTCGGCACGCAGTTCGTCGGCGCCATTCACGGCCGGTTGCTGACGGCGTGGTCGACCGCCGGCATCATCGGCCCGGTCGTGGTGAACTACATTCGCGAGTTCCAGCTCGCGGCGGGCGTTCCACGTGACCAGCTCTACAACACCACCATGTACATCCTCTGCGCCATGCTGATCGCGGGCCTGATCTGCAACTACCTGATCAAGCCGGTCGATCCGAAGTGGAACATGAGCGAGGAGGAGGTTGCCAAGCTTCAGGCTGCAAGTGCCAAGACCCAAGCCGGCATCCAGTATGGCTCCTTCGGCATCGGCAAGGGCGGTTTGGATGCCAGGGCCGCGCTGTTCTGGGCCTTCGTCGGTGTTCCCTTGGCATGGGGTGTGTACAAGACACTCGAGAGCGCGGTGAAGATCTTCTGATCGTGCAGGGCCCTCTCGCAGCGGGAATCTCCACTCGAAGGTGCATGAGGGCGGCGCCAGATCGATCCGAGCGGGGCATGCGGCTTTTTGGCCGCATGCCCCCTAAATACTTATTGCAACGCACGAATTCTCTTGGCATCTGGTATGCCAATGATTAGAGTTGGACTTGTTCTAAAGAAGGGCTACGAGACGCAGCGATGAGCCACGACGTGCAACAGGTCCGCTCGTTCGAACATCCGGGCGAGGGACGGAAGCGAGCCAAGGCGACGCCCAAGGGGCGCCAGGTCGACCCTACGGCCGCGCACGAGATCGAGCAACTGCTCGGCGACAGGCCGCGGCGGCGCGATCTGCTGATCGAATATCTGCACCTGATCCAGGACAAATACCACCAGATCTCGGCCGCGCATCTCGCCGCGCTCGCCGACGAGATGAAGCTCGCCTTTGCTGAGGTGTTCGAGACCGCGACCTTCTACGCGCATTTCGACGTGGTGAAGGAAGGTGAGCCTGACATCGCGCCGCTGACGATCCGCGTCTGCGATTCGCTGACCTGCGCGATGCTCGGCGGCGAGAAGCTGCTCGAGGATTTGCAGAGCGCCTCGGGCCCTGGCATCCGCGTCGTGCGCGCGCCTTGCGTCGGCCGTTGCGATACGGCACCTGCTGCTGAGGTCGGCCACAACTTCGTCGACCACGCGACCGTCGCCAATGTGATGGCGGCCGCGAAGGCCGGCGACACCCACGCGCATCTGCCGAAATATATCGATTACGAGGCCTATGTCGGCGGCGGCGGCTACAAGCTGCTCAATCGCCTGCGCTCCGGCGAATTACCGACGGACGAGCTGCTGAAGGCGCTCGATGACGCTTCGCTCCGCGGTCTCGGCGGCGCAGGCTTCCCGACGGGACGCAAATGGCGCGCGGTGCTCGGCGAGCCCGGGCCGCGGCTGATGGCGATCAACGGCGACGAGGGCGAGCCCGGCACGTTCAAGGACCGTTACTATCTCGAAACCGATCCGCATCGCTTCATCGAGGGCATGCTGATCGGCGCGCATGTGGTGCAGGCCTCCGACGTCTACATCTATCTGCGCGACGAATATCCGGCCTCACGCGAGATCCTGGAACGCGAGATCGCCAAGCTCCCGCCGGGCGGTCCGACGCTGCATATGCGCCGCGGCGCCGGTGCCTATATCTGCGGCGAGGAATCCTCGCTGCTGGAGAGCATCGAGGGCAAGCGCGGCCTGCCCAGGCACAAGCCGCCTTACCCGTTCCAGGTCGGCCTGTTTGGCCTGCCGACGCTGATCAACAACATCGAGACGCTGTGGTGGGTGCGCGACATCGTCGAGAAGGGCGCCGACTGGTGGAAGGGGAATGGCCGCCATGAGCGTCATGGCCTGCGCAGCTTCTCGGTCTCGGGCCGCGTCAAGAATCCCGGCATGAAGCTGGCGCCCGCGGGCATCACCGTGCGCGAGCTGATCGACGAATATTGCGGCGGCATGGCCGACGGCCATCAGTTCTATGCCTACCTGCCGGGCGGCGCGTCGGGCGGCATCCTGCCGGCGTCGATGGACGGCATCCCGCTCGATTTCGGCACGCTGGAGAAATACGGCTGTTTCATCGGCTCCGCCGCGATCGTGATCCTGTCGCAGAAGGACAGCGTGCGCGCAGCGGCGTTGAACCTGATGAAGTTCTTCGAGGACGAGAGCTGCGGTCAGTGCACACCGTGCCGCGTCGGAACCCAGAAAGCAGCGCTGCTGATGCAGAAGCCGGTCTGGAACCGGGCCTTGCTGGAAGAATTGAGCCAGGCGATGCGCGATGCCTCGATCTGCGGGCTCGGACAGGCGGCATCGAATCCGCTGACCACCGTGATCAAATATTTCCCTGACGAGTTCAAGGACGCGGCCGAATGACCAAGATTACGTTCGAGCTTGACGGCAAGCAGGTCGAGGCCAAACCCGGCGAGACGATCTGGCAGGTGGCCCAGCGCCAGGGCCGCGAGATCCCGCACCTCTGCTATTCGCCCGCACCCGATTATCGCCCTGACGGCAACTGCCGCGCCTGCATGGTCGAGATCGAAGGCGAGCGCGTGCTGGCGGCGTCCTGCAAGCGCACGCCATCGGTCGGCATGAAGGTGAAGACCGAGAGCGCGCGCGCCGTCGCCGCGCAAAAAATGGTGATGGAGTTGCTCGTCGCCGATCAGCCGGCGCGCGAGACCTCGCACGATCCGGATTCGAAGTTCTGGCACTGGGCCGAGACCACGGGTGTCACCGAGAGCCGCTTTCCTGCCGCCGAGCGCTGGGCGACCGACGCCAGCCATCCGGCGATGCGCGTCAATCTCGATGCCTGCATCCAGTGTGGCCTGTGCGTGCGCGCCTGCCGCGAGGTCCAGGTCAACGACGTCATCGGCATGGCCTACCGCAATGCCGGCGCCAAGATCGTGTTCGACTTCGACGATCCCATGGGCGAGTCGACCTGCGTCGCCTGCGGCGAATGCGTGCAGGCCTGCCCGACCGGCGCGTTGATGCCGGCCGTGATGCTCGACGAGAAGCAGACCCGCGTCACCTATGCGGACAAGAAAGTGGATTCGCTGTGCCCGTTCTGCGGCGTCGGCTGCCAGGTGACCTACGAGGTCAAGGATGAGAAGGTGATCTATGCGGAGGGCCGCGACGGCCCCGCCAATCACAACCGTCTCTGCGTCAAGGGCCGCTTCGGCTTCGACTACATTCACCATCCGCATCGGCTGACCAAGCCGCTGGTGCGGCTGCCGAACGCGAAGAAGGATGCCAACGACCAGGTCGATCCGGCCAATCCCTTCACTCACTTCCGCGAAGCGAGCTGGGAAGAAGCGCTCGACATCGCGGCCAAGGGCTTGGTCAAGATCCGCGACGAGAAGGGCGTGAAGGCGCTGGCCGGCTTCGGCTCGGCCAAGGGCTCGAACGAAGAGGCCTATCTGTTCCAGAAGCTGGTGCGCACCGGCTTCGGCTCCAATAACGTCGATCACTGCACACGGCTCTGCCACGCTTCGTCAGTCGCCGCACTTTTCGAAGGCCTGAGCTCGGGCGCGGTGTCGGCGCCGTTTGCTGCAGCGATGGATGCCGAGGTCATCTGGGTGATCGGCGCCAACCCGACCGTGAACCATCCGGTCGCCGCGACCTTCATCAAGAACGCGGTCAAGCAGAACGGCGCAAAACTGTTCGTGATGGATCCGCGCCGGCAGTCGCTGTCGCGCCACGCGACCAAGCATCTGCAGTTCAAACCGGGCTCCGACGTCGCCATGCTGAATGCGATGATCAACACGATCATCACCGAGGGCCTGACCGACGACCAGTACATTGCCGGCTACACCGAAGGCTTCGAGGAGCTCAAGGAGAAGATCAAGGAGTTCACGCCGGAGAAGATGGAGCCGATCTGCGGCATCCCGGCGCAGACCCTGCGCGAGGTCGCGCGGACCTATGCGCGCGCAAAATCCTCGATCATCTTCTGGGGCATGGGCATCAGCCAGCACGTCCACGGCACCGACAATGCGCGCTGCCTGATTGCGCTGGCGCTGATCACCGGCCAAGTCGGCCGTCCCGGCACGGGCCTGCATCCGCTACGCGGCCAGAACAACGTGCAGGGCGCCTCCGATGCCGGCCTGATCCCGATGTTCCTGCCGGACTATCAGCCGGTCGGCCGCGACGACATGCGCGGCGCTTTCGAGAAGCTGTGGCAGCAGGATCTCGATCCGGTCCGAGGATTGACCGTGGTCGAGATCATGAACGCGATCCATGCCGGCGAGATCAAGGGCATGTACATCGAGGGCGAGAACCCCGCGATGTCCGATCCTGATCTCCAGCACGCGCGCCACGCGCTGGCCATGCTCGATCATCTCGTGGTGCAGGATCTCTTCGTCACCGAGACCGCGTTCCACGCCGACGTGATCCTGCCGGCCTCGGCCTTCGCCGAGAAGGAGGGCTCCTTCACCAACACCGATCGCCGCGTGCAGCTCGCGCGCCAGGTGATCAAGCCGCCCGGCGACGCGCGGCAGGATCTCTGGATCATCCAGGAGATCGGCAAGCGGATGGGGCTGCCGTGGAATTATTCCGGCCCCGGCGACGTCTACACCGAGATGGCGGAGCTGATGCCGTCGCTGAAAAACATCAGCTGGGAACGGCTGGTGCGCGAAGGCGCGGTCACCTATCCGGCCGACGCTCCCGATAAGCCCGGCAACGAGATCATCTTCACCACGGGCTTCCCGACCGCGAGCGGCCGCGGCAAGATCGTGCCGGCCAAGGTCGTCCCGCCGGACGAATTGCCGGATGCCGAATATCCCATGGTGCTGTCGACCGGCCGCGTGCTCGAGCATTGGCACACCGGCTCGATGACGCGCCGCGCGCAAGTGCTGGACCAGATCGAGCCCGAGGCGGTCGCGTTCATGTCGCCGAAGGACATGCGCAAGAAGAGGCTCGCGCCGGGCGACTTCATTCGCCTGGAGACCCGCCGCGGCGCCGTCGAGGTCAAGGTGCGCTCCGACCGCGACGTGCCCGAGAACATGGTGTTCATGCCGTTCTGCTACGCAGAGGCGGCGGCGAACCTGTTGACCAACCCGGCGCTCGATCCCTTCGGCAAGATCCCGGAGTTCAAGTTCTGCGCGGCCAGGGCGGAGCGCGTGGAGATGCGCGACGCGGCGGAGTAGGGACGGCCTCGTTCGGCGACGCGCTGCCGCCAAACCCTCAGTGTCGTCCTGGCGAAAGCCAGGACCCATACCGCGTGATCCATCGATTGCGGACGGTCGCAGTCCCGAACGACTAGCCTCCGTCAAACCACTCCCGGTGGTTATGGGTCCCGGCCTTCGCCGGGACGACAATCGAGCGTGTGGCGCATGTCTGCATCCGCATCGTCATTGCGAGCGCAGCGAAGTAATCCAGACTGCCTCAAAGGCAAGATTCTGGATTGCTTCGTCGCTTCGCTCCTCGCAATGACGGTGGTAAACGTGACTCATGTCCAAAGTCACCCCCGCCACGCGCGCGCTTGAAGCCGCCGGAGTTGCCTTCACCGTCCACACATACGACTACGATCCCGACGCAGAAAGCATCGGGCTCCAGGCCGCCGCCGCGCTAGGTGAAGACCCGGCGCGGGTGTTGAAGACGCTGATGGCCTTAGTGGACGGCAAGCCGGTCTGCGTGGTCGTCCCGTCCGACCAGGAAGTCTCCATGAAGAAGCTCGCCGCAATCGTGAGCGGCAAGTCGGCGCAGATGATGAAGCCGCTCGAGGCCGAGCGCGTCACCGGCTACAAGGTCGGCGGCATCAGCCCGTTCGGGCAGCGCAAGCCGGTGCGCACTGTGATCGACCGGCGGGCCATGACGCAGGAACAGGTGTATCTCAACGGGGGCCAGCGCGGCTTACAGGTGCGGCTCAAGCCGGACGATGCGCGCGAGGTCCTCAAGGCAGTCGTGGCCGACGTGATCGCCTGACCACGCAGGCGGTCGCACGCGCCATCAGTTGCGGTGCACAAACGCGGCGTCGTGCAAGTTGAATTTGTTGCGGGCTCGCGTGCATTGAGCCTGCACAGCATCATTAGACTATGGTAGGGTACGACATCCGCGGAAAAAAAGTGCGTCGAAAACAGGGAGGACGACATGCGGGTGATTGCGTCGAAGGTCCTTGGCTCGCTGGCCGCAGGACTTTTTTTATGTCCGGTGCCGTGACGGCCGCGGAGCCGCCGAAGGAGATGAAGCTCTACGTCTTCTCGTCGGGGGCGCTCAATCTCGACAAGTCGATCATTCAGAATGGCAGTAGTGGCAAGGTCCAGATCCCGGTCGGCTTCTTTCTGATCCGGCATCCGAAGGGCGACGTGCTGTTCGACTGCGGCAACAACGACCGCATCATCAAGGATCCCGACTATTGGGGCCCGTTCGTGAAGGCGCTTGACCCCGGCCGTTCGCCCGACATCGCCATCGACGCCCAGCTTGCCAAGATCAACGTCAAGCCGTCCGATATCAAATATGTCGTGCTCGGCCATTTCCACGTCGATCACGCCGGCAACATCCAAAAATTCCTGGACTCGACCTTCGTGTTCCAGCGTGACGAGATCAGGAACGCGTTCTGGCCGGCGCCTGGCTACGCGACCTTCTTCATCTCGGACGACTTCGCCATGCTGCGCAACAGCGTCGGCGGCGGCATGCCGGCCAAGTACAAGACCATCGAGCTCGACGGCGATCTCGATCTGTTCGGGGACAACAGCGTCTTCATCCATCGCACCGTGTCGCACACGCCCGGAAGCCAGATCCTGGTGGTGCGGTTGCCGAAGACCGGAACAGTGGTGCTGACCAGCGACGCCATCTATCTCCAGGAGAATCTGGATAAGAACATCCTGCCGAGCATCGGCAGCGTCTATGATCCGGTCGGCATGCTCGATGCCTATGCCTGGGTGAAGCGGGTCCGCGACACCGAGGGCGCCGACATCATCTACGCCCACGATCCCGACGTGTTCAAGGCGCACAAGCACTCGCCCGAATTCTACGAGTGATCGGTCGCGACATCGGGTCATCTCGCGCAAGTCGTTATCCCGGGTCCCTGGGCCCGGATTCCGTTCGGTGCTCCGAGGGAGTACCTGCCAGAGGGGTATCTGAAGTCTCCATGCTTCCGGCTGTCTCTCCGGTCGTTGTCGCCGAGCGCGTGACAAAATGGTACGGGCCGCGGCGCGCTGTCGCCGACGTCTCGTTTTCCATCGCGCCGGGCGAGATCGTCGGACTGCTCGGGCCGAACGGATCCGGCAAGAGCACGATCTTCCGCATGCTTACGGGCTATCTGGTGCCGACGAGCGGGCGCATTGCGGTCGCCGGCCACGACGTGGTTGAGGATTCCATCGGCGTGCGCCGCGCCATCAGCTATGTGCCGGAAGATGCGCCGCTCTACGATCATATGCGGGTCGGCGAATTCCTGCATTTTATGGCGGACTCGAAGGCCTGCACGGGGCGAAGGCGAGGGCCGCGGTCGACGAGGCGGCCGAGCGGCTCGACCTTGCGCGCGTCATGAAGCTGACGGCCGGCAAATTATCGCGCGGCTTCCGCCAGCGTGTCTCGATCGCGCAAGCACTCTTGGGCGATCCAGACGTTCTGGTGCTGGACGAGCCGACCAGCGGGCTCGATCCGCATCAGGTGATCGCCGTACGCGACCTGACCCAGTCGCTGGCCGGACGGCACACCGTGCTCATGGCCTCGCACATCCTGCCCGAGATCGAGAAGATTGCTTCGCGGGTGATGATCCTGCTCGATGGCGTGCTGCTGACATCCGATGCATTGAAGGATGCCGCGCCCGATCTCCGGCTTCGCTTGTCGGCGGATGCGTCGCTCGAATCCATTCGCGCTGCGGCTGGTGCGGTCGCCGGCGTGCGCGACATCGTCGCCGATGCCGATGGAGGTGGGCGCTTTCTCGTTGCGGCGGATCGGCGTCCCGCACTTGCCTCCGACCTCCTGTCCGCGCTGATCGGTGCGCAAATTGCGGTGCGTGAGCTGACCGAGCTGCGGCCCGACCTCGAGCGGGTGTTTCTCGACCTCACCCGCCAGCCGGAGGCGGCCGCATGAGAAGCTTCGCCGTGCTGCTGGGCAAGGAAGCGACGGCGCTGTTCTCTTCGCCGATCGCCTACGTGCTGATGACCGTGTTCCTGCTGATCATGGGCTATAGCTTCACGCTGACGCTGTTCCTCAGCCATCAGCCGAGCATGGTGCACGTCTTTTTCCAGATGTTCGTGCTGTTCATGCTGACCGCGCCGCTGATCACCATGCGCCTGTTCGCGGAGGAGCGGAAGCTCAAGACGCTGGAGGTGCTGCTGACCGCGCCTGTCTCCGAGGTCGCCATCGTGCTTGCGAAATTTCTCGCCGCGATGAGCCTGATTGTGGTCATGCTTGTGCTGTCGGGGGCCTATGCGGCCGCGCTCGCCTGGTTCGGCGATCCGGATTTCGGCCCGATCTACAGCGGCTATTTCGGCCTCTTGCTATTCGGCTCGGCGCTGATCGGCGCGGGGCTGTTGGCCTCGGCGTTGACGGCCAACCAGGTGATCGCGGCGCTGATCTCGCTCAGCGTGTTCCTTCTGCTCTGGATCATCGACAATTTCGGCTGGCTGCTGCCGAGCCCGTTGAACACGCTGGTGGTGAACCTGTCGCTCTCGGTTCATTTCCGTCCCTTTGCCGTCGGCTCGATTTACCTGTCCGACGTGGGCTTCTTCCTCAGCGTCACGCTGCTGACGCTGCTGTTGACGGTCCGCGCGCTGGCGCGGCGGTGAGAGGCAACCGAATGACCGGCCCCGCCAGATCGAACGTCGCGCTGCTCGTCCTGGCGGCCGGAGCGATCATCTGCGGCGCACTCGGCTTTGCCGGACTCGGCGAGACGGCCTCGAACACCTTGCTGTTCATGGCCTGCGTCCTCACCTTGCTCGCACTCTTCATCGTCGCGATCAGGCTGCCGTTGCGCGGCGGCGGTTCGGCCTGGCTCGCGAACACGTCGATCGTGCTTGCCGCCATCGCCGTCGTGATCGGCGCCAACATTGCGCTCTATCGCCATGATTTGCACTTCGACGTCAGCCGCGAAGGGCGCAACACGCCGCCGCAGCAGCTCACCGACGTGATCGCGCAATTGCGCGTCCCGCTGTCCCTGACCTATTTCTACAATGCGGGCGATGCAAATGCAGTCAATGTCAAGGAATTGGTTCAGACCGCCGCGCGCAATCATCCGCTGTTCGCGTTCCGCGCCATCGATCTCGACAAGGAGCCAGGCCTTGCCCGCGATCTCGGCGTTCGTGCCTACAACACGGCGGTGCTCCAGGCCGAGGATCGCAAGGTCCTGGTCGAGAACGTCATTGATCCCGCCCGCATCGGCTATGCGGCGCTGCGGGTGCTGCGCAAGCGGGTGGAGACTGTGTGCTTCGTCACGGGTCACGGCGAGACATTTCGGCCGTTGCCCTCGCATTTCCATTTCAGCCATGTCGAGACGCTGAAGGGGCACGAGACGCCCGGCGCCGGCGACGTGCTGGAGGCGGCGCCGGAAGCGCTCGACCGTCTCCAGCTCGCGTTGAACCAGATCGGTTTCGAGATGCGCGATCTCGTCACGGCGACTGCCTCCAGCATCCCGTCGGACTGCTCGGTCGTCGCCGATGTCGGCCCACGCACCGCCTTTTCCGCTGACGAGGCGGCGCTGCTTGGCGGCTATGTCAGAGGAGGGGGCCGGCTTCTGCTGCTGATTGATCCGCTGTCGGAGGTCAACGGCGATTTCGAGCGCCTGCTGCTGAGGCCTGTCGGCTTGTCGACCGAGGCGGCGATCGTGATCGATCCCCTCAATCATTTCCGCACCGACGCCGACAAGGTCGCGGTCCCCGATTATCCGCCGCATCCGATCACCCGGCGCCTGGCGTTGACCGTGTTTCCGCAAGTCCGGCCGCTCGCGGTGGCGCAGCCGCCAAGCGGCGTAAGCACGATCGTGCTCGCGGCCAGCAGCCAGGACAGCTACCTGCGTTCGCCCAGGACTGTTGCCGCTGCGAGCGATGGGGCGGCAACAGGGACCCGCAGTGCCCAGCCGCTCGCGGTTGCTCTCGAGGGGACCTGGCCGGGCGGCGCGCCAGACAAGCGCTTCCGCATGGTCGTGGCCGGGACAAGCAAGTTCGCGAGCAACGAATATTTCCCCTATGTCTCCAACGGCGAGCTGTCGCTCGCCACGCTACGCTGGCTCGCCGAGGATGATCACTCGCCAAGTGTCGCACCGCAGACCTTCAAGCTGCCGGAGATCGTGTTGACCAGCAGCCAGATGCGCGACACTTTCATTGTGCTGGAAGTGCTGTTGCCGCTGAGCACGGCCTTGTTCGGTGTTGCGATGTGGTGGAGGCGGCGGTGAGGGCCGGGGCGGCCAGAGGCGGGACGCCCCGATGGCTGATGCCGCTCCTGGCTGTGGTGCTGGTGGCGCTCCTCGGGCTGCTGGTTCTCAGCGGGGAGTGGCCGGCGCTGCGCAGCAAGGTCGCGTTCGCACCCAAGGGCCTCCTGGCTCTCACGCCGGCCGACGTTCGGAGAGTGGAGATCCGTTCGGATGGTGACAGCGTCGTCCTGCTTCGCAGGGAAGGCGCATGGGCGATCGAGGGGCTGGATGGCACCATGCCGGCTGAGCTCAGGACGCATCTCGAGACGGCGCTGCGGCTCGCCGCGGTAAGCGAGCCGGCGCGCGAAATCCCCGCCGGCGAGCTCAGCCCGGCAAGCTTCGCGGGCTTCGGTCTGGACCCACCCGCAACCGTCGCGGTCATCGAGGCGGTCGACGGTACGGCGACGTCGGTGAATGTGGGCGCGCTGAATCCGGCGAATACGTCGCACTATGTCCGGGTCAGCGGCCGCCCCGCCGTATACCTGATGCCGCGCCATGTCGGCGAGGAGTGGCGCGTCACCTTCGACATGATACGCCGCCTGCGCGGTCCGGCCGGCGCCGATGCGGCGAGCCGCGGCAAGAGCCTGTTGCTGCCGGTATCGATGGCGCAGGTCTGGGCGCTCGAGATCGTCTTCGCCGGCAAGCTCACCCGTTTCGAGCGCGATGCCGGTGGCAATTGGTTCCGCCATCTCGGTCAGCACAATCATGCCGCCGGTAATGTCGTCCATGTCGCCGATCCCGAGCAGGCCCGCATCATCGATGCAGCGCTGCGTGCGTTCGATGCCGCTGCGGTCGAGACGCGGATTGGCGCTGCCGATCCGTCGCAATTGGGGCGGTACGGTCTCGATCTGCCGAGCCTGATCGTTCTGGTCTTCGCGCGCGACGCGCCCGCGCCGCTCGCAAGGCTCGAATTCGGCGCCTCCGCCGACAGTCTCGATCGTTACGCGCGGCTCGCGCCCGAGGGCGCCGTGGTCACGGTGGCCGAGTTCGAGATGCGCCGGTTGACGGAGCTGCTGCGCGCGGTCGGAGCCGGATCATGATGCGGCCGCGCCTGGCGCTGCTCGGCATGATTCTGCTCGGCATCGGCATGCCGGCGTGGGCACACCAGGTCAATCTGTCGACCGCACGTGTGGCACTGACCGCCGCTCGCGCCGTGACCATCGAGGTGGCACTCAAAGGTAGCGACGTCGACCGGCTTGTCGGTACAAAGGTCTATGACGCGAAGCAAGATGCGGTCGATCCGGCCGCGGTCGACGTGGCCGCGGCATCGATCCTGACCTATGTGCGATCACATCTCGCGGTAACCGGCGCCGGCGGCACGGCGTGCTTGGCCGGGACTGCCGCGATCCTGGCGGACGGCGACGGCATCATCTATCGCAACAGTTTCGACTGTGCCGCCGTGGCCGGTGACATCGTCTATCGCTCCACCGTGCTGACCGAGAGGGATCCCACCGCGCGTCAGGTGGTGCTGGTCGCGCAGAATGGGACGGAGGCGCAGGCGCTGCTCAATTCTGGCAATTCCACGGTCACGCTGTCCGCTCCCGCGCCGCCGCTGTGGTCGACGATGCAGCGCTATCTCCTCACCGGGATCGAGCACATTTTTCTCGGTTACGATCACGTCGCCTTCCTGATCGCCGTCGTGCTGTGGGCGCGCCGGCTCATTCCCGTCATCAAAATCGTCACCGCCTTCACCATTGCCCATTCGCTCACGCTGTCCCTGGCCGCGCTGGACGTCCTCGTCATTCCGAACCGGATCGTGGAGCCGGCGATCGCCGCCTCGATCCTGTTCGTTGCCGTGGAGAATTTCTTTTCGCGCGACATCGACAAGCGCTGGCGCGTGACCTTTCTGTTCGGGCTGATCCACGGCTTTGGTTTCGCCGGTGCGCTTCAGGAGATCGGGCTGCCGCCGAACGCGGTGGTGCCGGCGCTCGCCGCCTTCAACATTGGCGTCGAGATCGGGCAGGTCGCGATCGTTTCGATCGTGCTGCCGCTGCTTGGCCTGCTCGATCGGCTGTTTGCAGCCGACCGGACGAAGCCAGTGCGGGCTGCGAGGCTGGTCTATGCTGTCTCCGCGGCAATCAGCCTGCTCGGCGGCTACTGGCTGCTGACGCGTGTCTTCGAGGCGTGATCCGCGCTACTGCTTCTGCAGCAGCTTGAGCCGGCAGCGTAGCGCTTCACGGATGTGTGCACGCGCAAGCTGCTCGGCCCTGTCGCCGTCGCGCGCGGCGATGGCCTCGATGATGGCCCGATGTTCGCCGTGGCTGGTTGAAGGACGGCCGGTCACCGTAAAGGTGGTCGGGCCGAGCAGGGCGATCCAGTCCTGCAATTCCCGCGAAGCGTTGTCGAGATAGCGGTTGCGCGCGGCGCGGCAGATGGCTTCGTGGAAGGCGCGATTGAGCCTCGCCATCTCGGCCGCGTCGGTCTCCGATATCTCGACAAAGGCTTGCTCGATATCGCGGAGCGCGTCGATCTCCGTGGCGGAGGCGTGTGCGGCGGCAAGGCGCGCAGCGGCGCCTTCCATGATCTCACGCATGGCGTAGAGCTCGAGCACCTCTGATATGTCGAGGTTGCGCACGATCAGCCCGCGGCCGCCGGCCGGCTCGACGAAGCCGCGCGCCGCGAGCCGGCCCAAGGCTTCGCGAACCGGGGTGCGGCTGACCTTCAGCCGCTGCGCGACCTCTTCCTCGCGCAGGCGGTCGCCGGCGCGGTAGCTGCCGGCCTGAAGCGCCTCGCAGAGCGAGCGGAACACGGCTTCGCCGAGCGCGACACCGCCGCCGCGCGCAATCGTTCCGCCTGTCTTTGCCGGACGTCTGGCCATTGTTCCTCAATGCGCATCCGGCCCATGCGAAGACGCCGCTTGCGTCGTCTATGTATATCTTTGTATACAAAAGTACGCAACGGCGGCTCTGGCTGGGCATGGCCGCTGACGGACAGAATGTCTCTAATCTCGCGTGCCAGCAGGCAGACGGTATGGGCAGCAAGTACGATGTGCTGGTGATCGGCGGCGGCAATGCCGCTCTGTGCGCGGCGATCGCCGCGCGGCGCGGTGGGGCGTCGGTGCTGGTGCTCGAGGGTGCGCCAAAGTTCTATCGCGGCGGCAATACCCGCCACACCCGCAACATGCGCTGCGCCCATGACGCCGCCACGGAAATCCTGACCGGCCCCTACACCGAGGAGGAGTTCTGGGAGGACCTGCTGCGTGTCACCGGCGGGCAGACCGACGAGGTGCTCGCCCGTCACATGATCCGGGAGTCCAAGGACATTTTGAACTGGATCGTGGAGCAGGGCGTGCGCTGGCAGCCGTCGCTCGGCGGCACGCTGAGCCTCGGCCGCACCAACTCGTTCTTTCTCGGCGGCGGCCGCGCGATGCTGAATGCGCTCTATCTCACCGCCGAGCAGCTGGGCGTGGAGGTCGAGTACGATGCCGAAGTCATCGACCTCGTGATCGAGGACGGCATGTTCCTCGCCGCGCGCCTCAAGCGGCCGATCAACGGCAAGACCGAGATCCGCGCCACCTCGCTGGTCGCGGCGGCCGGCGGGTTCGAGGCCAACATCGAATGGCTGAAGCAATATTGGGGCGAGGCCGCCGACAATTTCCTGATCCGGGGCACGCCCTACAACCGCGGCTCGATCCTGAAGATGCTGCTCGACAAAGGCGTGCAGGAGGTCGGCGATCCCACCCAGTGCCATGCGGTTGCGATCGACGCCCGCGCGCCGAAATTCGACGGCGGCATCATCACTCGCCACGACTCCGTCGTGTTCGGCATCGTCGTCAACAAGCATGCGCAGCGCTTCTATGACGAAGGCGAGGACATCTGGCCGAAGCGCTACGCGATCTGGGGCCGGCTGGTCGCGGCGCAGCCCGACCAGATCGCCTATATCATCTTCGACTCGACCGTGGTCACGAGCTTCATGCCGACGCTGTTTCCGCCGATCGCCGGGCAGACCGTGGCGGAGCTCGCCGGCAAGCTGGAGCTCGATCCGGCGGCGCTGGAGAACACCATCACCGAGTTCAATGCCGCGGTGCAGCCCGGCACCTTCGATCACACCATCCTGGACGATTGCCGCACCGAGGGCATCACGCCGCCGAAGACGCACTGGGCGCGCAAAATCGAGACGCTGCCTTATCTCGCCTATCCGGTCCGGCCCGGCATCACCTTCACCTATCTCGGCACGCGCGTGAACAAGGAGGCGCGCATGCTGATGGCTGACGGCAAGCTGTCGGCCAACATGTTCGCGGCCGGCGAGATCATGGCCGGCAACGTGCTCGGCAAGGGCTATGCCGCCGGCATGGGCATGACCATCGGCAGCGTGTTCGGGCGGATCGCGGGGCGCGAAGCGGCACGCCATGCGAAGAACTAGAATGACAAAAGGCCAGGGAGACACCATGTCACGCATTGCCATCGCTTCGATCACGGCTCTGCTGATCGCCGGCCATGCCCGCGCCGCGGAGCCGATCACCCTGCGCGACATGGGTTCGTTCCATGTCGGTGGGCGTCTCGCCGAGATCTCCGGCAAGCCGGTGAAGGAGGTCGTGTTCACGCCCGGCGGCGTGCCGGCCAAGGTCGATCCCAACGGCACCTATCAGGTCGAGCAGATGTATGTGCAATACTTCCTGCCGGCAAACGAGAAGGGGGCCTATCCGCTGCTGATGTGGCACGGCGGCGGGCTGACCGGCGTCACCTACGAGACCACGCCTGACGGACGCGAAGGCTGGCTGAATTATTTTCTGCGCAAGGGGTGGGCGGTCTATAATTCCGACGCGGTGGAGCGCGGGCGCGCAGGCTGGGCGCAATACCCCGACATCTTCAAGGGCGAGCCGGTCTTCCTCACCACGGCCAATCCGTTCGAGCGTTTCCGCATCGGCGATGGGCCAAACTCCTACGACCCCGATCCCGCCAAGCGAAAGCTGTTGCCGGGCAGCCAGTTTCCGGTCGAGGGCTACGACAATTTCGTCAAGCAGAACGTCCCGCGCTGGACCACGACTGACGATGCGGCCATCGCCGCCTATATCGCCGAGATCGATCGCGTCGGTCCCTCGGTGATCCTATTCCACAGCCAGGCCGGCAGCTTCGGCTTCAAGGTCGCGCAAGCCCGGCCTGACAAGGTCAAGGCGCTGATTGCGATCGAGCCGGCCGGCATCGGCGATCCCGCCAAGGCGGATGTGCTGAAGAACATTCCGACCCTCATCATCTATGGCGACTATATCGAGCGCGATTCGCGCTGGCCCAAGATCCGCGCCAACGGCATCGCCTTTGCAGACGCCATCAAGGCGGCCGGCGGCAGCGTCGACGTCGTCGATCTCCCGCAGGCGGGCATCAAGGGCAATTCGCATATGGTGATGATGGACAAGAACAACCTCGAGGTCGCAGGCCTGATCCAGAAATGGCTCGAAGCAAAGGGCCTGACGAAGTAAAGCCATGCACGGAACCAGAATTTTGGACGAAGCCAACCGTCTGATGACGGTCTGCAATTCCTGCCGCTACTGCGAGGGCCTGTGCGCGGTGTTTCCGGCCATGGAGATGCGCCGCGCCTTCTCCGACGGCGATCTCAACTATCTCGCCAATCTCTGCCATGCCTGTGGCGCCTGCTATGTCGACTGCCAGTTCTCGCCGCCGCACGAATTCAACGTCAACGTTCCGAAGACGCTGGCAATTGCGCGCGCCGAGTCCTACGCGGCCTATGCCTGGCCGCGGGCGCTATCCGGCACATTTGCGCGGAACGGCCTCGTCATCAGCATCATCGCCGCGCTCAGCATGGCCGCCTTCATCCTCGGCTTCGCCGCCTTGAACGACCGCAGCGTACTGTTCGGCGTGCACACCGGCCCCGGCGCGTTCTACAGACTGATGCCGCACAATGCGATGGCCGCGCTGTTCAGCGCCGCCTTCCTTTATGCGATCCTCGCTCTCGTGCTGAGCGTGCGCGCCTTCTGGCGCGACATCGGTCCGCCGATTGGCGGCCGCGCCGACGCCGGTTCGATCTTTCAGGCGATCCGCGATGCCGGCGAGCTGCGCTATCTCCATGGCGGCGGCGTGGGCTGCTACAATGAAGACGACAAGCCGACCGATCGGCGCAAGCTCTATCACCACTTGACCTTCTATGGCTTCCTGCTGTGCTTTGCCGCGACCTCGGTTGCCACGCTGTATCACTATCTGCTCGGCCGCGAGGCGCCGTATCCGTGGTGGGACCTGCCGGTCGTGCTGGGCACGCTCGGCGGCATCGGCCTGATCATCGGGCCGATCGGCCTGTTCTGGGCCAGGATGCGGCGCGATCCGGCGTTGCTCGACGAGAGTCGCTACGGCATGGATGTCGGCTTCATCGCCATGCTGTTCCTGACCGGCATCACAGGCATGGCACTTCTGCTCCTGCGCGAGACCTCTGCGATGGGGCCGTTGCTGGCGCTGCATCTCGGCGCGGTGTTCGCGCTGTTCATCACCATGCCCTATGGCAAGTTCGTGCACGGCATCTATCGCTTCGCGGCGCTGGTACGTTACGCGCAGGAGCGGCGGACCGCGGCCTGACCGTTACCCCGGCTGAAAGCGGCCCTCGCGCAGGAAGGCGATCGTCTGTTCGATTGCGACTGCGTGGCGCGGAAGCCCGGTATGGGAAGCAGAGGTCCGCGCGATGCCATGAAGCAAAACCACTCCCGGGCAGCGCGCCTCGCCTGTTGGGGGGCCCCGTGCATCTCTCGTTACGCCACCTCGCGCTCCGGTGCCGACGCCTGCTCGCGGGCCATCGTCGTTGCCGTGACGTAGTCGGTCTTGCCGGTGCCGAGCAGCGGCACCTTGTCGACCACCATGATCGCCGCTGGAACGGTCAGCTCGGACGCGCCGATCGCCTTGGCCTGGCCCTGCATCGCGCTGCGCTCGGCGTTCTTCTCCGTCGTCAGCAGCACGATGCGCTCGCCCTTGCGCTGGTCGGGGATCGACACGGCGACCGATGCGGCCTGCGGCCACAGCGTCGTCGCGATGCTCTCGACCGCCGACAGCGAGACCATTTCGCCCGCGATCTTGGCAAAGCGCTTGGCGCGGCCCTTGATGGTGATGAAGCCGGCCGCGTCGATCGACACGATGTCGCCGGTGTCGTGCCAGCCCTCGGCGAGCGGCTCGAGCACGCCGGGATTTTCGGCCCGCAAATATCCGAGCATCACGTTCGGTCCGCGCACCGAGAGGCGACCGCCGTCCTCGATGCCGGGGACCGGATCGAGCCGGCTTTCCATCAGCGGCGACAGGCGGCCGACGGTGCCGGGGCGGTTCGCCATCGGCGTGTTCATCGCCAGCACCGGCGCCGTCTCGGTAACGCCATAGCCTTCGAGGATGCGGATGCCGTAGCGCTCCATGAACACCTGGCGCGTCCGATCCTTGACCGCTTCGGCGCCGGCGATGACAAGGCGCAGCGTGCGGAAGTCGTAGGCATGCGCCGAGCGCGCATAGCCGGTGAGGAACGTGTCGGTGCCGAACAGGATCGTGGCGCCGGTCTGATAGATCAGCTCGGGCACGATCCGGTAATGCAGCGGCGAGGGGTACATGTAGATCGGAATGCCCGCCAGCAGCGGCATCATCATTCCGCCGGTCAACCCGAAGGAGTGGAACACCGGCAGCACGTTGAACACCTTGTCATTGGCATTGGCGTCGACCCGCGCCAGCGCCTGCGCCGCGTTGGCGAGGATGTTGCGATGAGACAGCACCACGCCCTTGGGCGTGCCTTCCGAGCCCGACGTGAACAGCACGACGGCCGGATCATTCGCCTGGCGGGTGACGCGCGGCGCGGTGCCGGCGAGCAGGCCCTTGATCTTGTCGGCGGCACTGATCGAGGCGCGGATGTCCTCGAGATAGACGACGCGGGCTTCAGTGGAGATCGCCGCCATCAGCTTGTCGAGCTTGCCCTTCTCGATGAAGGCCTTCGAGGTCAGCACCGTCTTGACCTGCGCAGCCTGCATGGCGGCGAGGACGTTGACCGGGCCGGCGGAGAAGTTGAGCATCGCTGGCACCCGGCCGATGTTTTGCAGCGCCATGAAGACGACGGCGACGCCCGCGGAATTCGGCAACAGCACGCCGACATTCTCGCCGACCGAGGTGCCGGCTTCGAGCTTGCTGCTCAGGACCTGCGCGCCGAGGATCAGCTTGCGGTAGGTCAGCTTGGTACCGAGCGCGTCCTCGATGATGACCTTGCCGGTGTCGCGGTCGCGATAGGCGTGCCCGAGGGCTTCGAACAGGGTGTGATCGAGCATGGCATTCTTGACGAGGGCGTCGATCATGACGTCCTGGAGCGCGGCGCCGGCGGCATTGCGGCGCGCCTTGCCCTTCAGCAATGGGTCGACCGGCAGCTTGACCGGCGGCAGGATGGTGACCGTCACCCGCGGGAACCAGGAGCGCTTGATCTGGCTGCTGTTGAGATAGCTGAGATGCGAGCGCTGCGCGCCTTCGATGCGGACCGGCACGACCACGGCGTCGGCCTTGTCCGCGATCATCGCGGTGCCGTCATAGACCTTCATCAGCGAGCCGGAGACGGTGATGCGGCCTTCCGGGAAGATCACGACCGGCTCGCCGGCGGCGACGAGCTTGATCAGGTCGCGCGCGGCCAGCGGCTTGGTCGGATCCATGGTGTAGTGCTTCACCACGCGCAGGAACGGCCTGGCCCACCAGGCCTTCGAGATGCCGGTATCAACCGCGAAGCTGGCGTCGATCGGCAGCACGGCATGCAGCAGCGGGCCGTCGATCAGGCTGACATGGTTGGGCGCGATCAGCATGCGGGTGCCTGATGGCGGCAGGTTCTCGAGCCCGCGCACCTCGGTGCGGAATAGCGCGCGGAACAGCAGTCCGCCGAAGTCGCGCACACCTTCCTTGCCCCACTTCGTCAGGACAAACCACACCGCGCCGAAGCTCGCGACGCCGAGGCCGAAGAAGATCCAGCCGACATGCAATCCGCCCGCCTGCAGCAGCGCGACGAACAGCGAGCCGACCACCATGAACGCGGCCTGCAGCACATTGCCGGCGGCGATGATGCGGGCGCGCTCGGATGGAGCCGACCAGGCTTGAACAGCCGCAAATGAGGGAACGACAAACAAGCCACCGCCGAATGCAAAGGCGACGAAGTCGATCATCATGCGCAGGCCCGCGAACGAGGTCGCGAAACCGGCCGCGGTGATGTCCTGGCCCTTGGTGGTCACGCCGATGGCCCAAGCGAGATCGAGGCCAGAACATCCCATGATGATGGCGCCGATCGGCACCAGCGCGAGGTTCGGGCGAACGTGGCTGAGGCTGGCGGCGAACAGCGAGCCGATGGCGATGCCGATCGCGAAGATCGCAAGACACAGCGTCACCACGCCTTCGGTGCCACCCACGACGTCCTTCACCAGCGCCGGCAGCAGCGACAGCACGATGGCGCCGACCAGCCAGAACCAGGAGACGATCACGGTGCCGTCCCACAGCCGGTGGTCGGCGTGCAGCGTTTTGAGGAGGCTGAGCGTCGAGGTCCAGGGATTGGCTGTGACGGGCAGTTCGGGCGCAGACGGCGTGGTCGCGGGAATGCGGGAGGCGAAGGCCCAGGACAACAGGGCCAGCACGACCACGGCCGATGCGACCCAGCCCATATGCGCGGAGCCGGCCACGAACTGGCCGCCGGCGACGGTGCCGAGCAGGATAGCCATGAAGGTCGCGCCTTCGACCAGCGCGTTGCCGGTCGCGAGTTCGCCGAGCTCGAGCTGGTCCGGCAGCATGGAATATTTCACCGGGCCGAACAGGGCGGCGATGATGCCGAACAGCGCGAGCGCTGCGAACAGCAGCGGCACCGAATGCAGGAAGAAGCCGGCGGCAGCAAAGCAGGCGGCGAAGATCTCGGCGAATTTGAGCCGCCTTGCGACGACGGACTTGACGTATTTGTCGGCGAGCTGGCCGCCGAGCCCGGACAGGATGAAATAAGGGAAGATGAAGACGGCGCCTGCCACCGTCACTAGCGCATCGCCGTGACCGGTCGCGGCACTGTAAAGCAGGATGATGACGAGTGCGTTCTTGAGCACGTTGTCATTGAGCGCCGAGAAGAATTGCGCCCAGAACAGCGGCGCGAAGCGGCGTGACGACATCAATTCCCTGATCATGACTAGTCCTGTTTTGAAAAAGGCAGCCTGAGGTTCGTTACGTTGTCTGTGAAGCGTCACGACCGGAAGGTATGGGACGAACGATTGCAGGGTGACGACGGTTGCCAGCCTGCTTTGTCCCCTCGATCCCTCCGATCCTGTTGGTCTCCAAGTGGTCTTGTTAGGTTCGCAAATATCTGATCGCGGCCAGGTTCGGCCGGAAACGCCTTGTCGGGATATCGGCCCAGCGGTGAGGAAAAGCTGAACCGCATTGTCTAGCGCCGCGGTGTCGGTTGCGAATGTCGGGACATGGTGAGTCCTTTGTTGCAACCGGATATTGCATTCGAACCGATCGAAACGTGCCGGCTGCGCCCGTCTCAGGTGAGATGGGCGAGGTGGCGAAAGGGCGAGAGGCGGCCGAGCAGGCTGAACCGGCGGCCCTCGTGACGCGCACGAGCACGGCTCTTCCGCCACATCCGGAAGGTCGCGCGCCGCTCGGTGAGCACGCCGGCGATGTCGCAGGCATTTGCGATGCGATCGATCGGGGCCATGGCGAACCGCAGCAGGGCCCGGCCAAAGCCGGTCACGAGAGCTGCGGCGTCATCGAGGAAGGTGGCGGCGATATCAACAGCGAGGGTTTGCATTTTGCAGGTCTCCGGGTTAATTTGAACAATGTTCACATGAGTAGCTTGAAAATGAACAATGTTCAAGAAGAATCGCTGCGCGGGCGAAAAAAAAATCGGCGACGGCTTCAGATCGTGGAGATCGCCCGCGGCATCATTTCCGGTAAGGGGCTGAGATCATTGAAGGTTCGGGATGTCGCGGAGGCTGCCGGCTGCTCGGTCGGCAGCGTCTATAACGAGTTCGGCGACTTCGATGGGGTGATCCTGACCGTCAATCGGGAGACGGTTCAGGCGCTCACGGCGCGGCTGCGCGGAGTTCCCACCGAGGATCCCGTTCGCCAGCTCTATGGGCTTGCCGCGACCTATCTCGACTTCTTTGCCGAGCACGCCAATCTGCTGCGCTCGCTGTTCGAGCATCGGATGGAGGACGATCGTCCTTATCCCGACGACATCCTTCAGATGGTCATGGACGCCTTCGCGCTGATGCATCCACCGCTGGTGCGGCTATTGCCGGATGCGGATGACGTGAAGATCGCGCTGTTGTCGCGCACGCTGTTTTCCGCCGTGCATGGAATCATCTCGCTCGGCCTCGAGGAGCGCATGGTGGCCGTGCCGCCGCAGATGCTGCGCCAGCAGATCGAACAATTTGTTGACGCCCATCTCGCCGGCCTCGGCATTTTGCCTCGGCGGTGACGGGGCGGGCAGCGTCAAGCGCGCGCAGCTTCGCGTGGCCGGGCTGACACGACGACGACATCCGGTCTCCCGCCGTCGACCTGAACCCGGTTACGTCCCTTTTCCTTGGCGCGATAGCAGGCTGCATCCGCACGCCGCATCGCGTCCTCGAGCGTGGTGTTGCGATCGGCGATGCAGGCAACGCCGATGCTGGCGGTCACCGCAAAGCAACGGTCGTCCCAGGCGAAATTGAACAGTTCGAACGATCGGCGCAGCCGTTCGGCGATATCGACGGCTTTCGAGGGCGGGCACCGCGGCAGGATCAGGCCGAATTCGTCACCGCCGAGCCGGGCCACCTGATCATGCGCATGCCGGTCCTGTTGCAGGAGGCGCGAGATCTGGCAGAGCAGGCGGTCGCCGGCGAGATGACCGCAGCTGTCGTTGACGCTCTTGAACTGGTCGAGGTCGATCAGGATCAGGCCGAGCGAACCCGCCGCACTATTGTCCAGCTCGCTTTGCAGACGCGCCTCGAAGGCGCGGCGGTTGGACAGGCCGGTCAGCCAGTCGTGCGACGCCTGCCAGGCCAAGCGCTCCTTCTCGGCGTGCAAGGCATCCTCGAATGCCTGTCGCTGCAGCACCAATCGCCGCGTATGCCAGATCAGGAGCAGGATCAGCGTCGCGGCGGTGACGATGTTGATGCAAGTCAGCGTCAGCTTGATGGCACGGGAGCCTTCACCGAGGACAGTGGAGAACCGCTTGGCGTGCACCGTGAATTGGGTGTTGAGATCCGAGAGGCGCGACGACAGGAATTGCAGGCGGTCGTCGTCTTGAATGGGGCCGTTCTCGAGCTCGGACCGGATCACCTCGCCGAACACGCTGAGCTCCAGCAGCATCGGATCGGTGGCAGCCCATTCGCGGATCGCTTCCTGGAGGAAACTGACGCGATTGAAGTAGCGAAACAGCCAGATCAGTCCCGGAACGTCATCGGGATGGTTGCCGCCTTGCAGGAAGCCGATGCGGGCGACGTCGACGTCGACCGGATCGCGCTCGAGCGCCCAGCGCGCGAATTCGTCGCCAATGGGAACGGCGAGCGCGGCCCGGTATTGCGCGAACTGGCTTGCCTCGCCCGAATGCAGGTAGCGATGGAGGAAATAGACGGCGTTCTTCTGCGAGCGCGACCACAACGCTTCGCCCGCAACATAGGCGCGGACCGATGACATCACCTCGAGGCTGAATCCCGCGATCGCCGCCTGGAGCAGGACGACCATCACGAAAGGCGAGACGAGCTTGATGACGTGAAGGAAACTGTGTCCCTTCGTCGACGTCGCTGTTCTGCGAAACACCCTGCGTTCCCCAAATCGATCAACGATCCCAGCGGAGCGTTGGCCTACAACGCGAAGTAGAGCAGAATGTTGCTTAACTCGACCTGAAAACGCGAGCGACTGCGCCGCAGGGTGAAGGCGCTGTGAAGTGGGTGCGCGCAGATCGCTTCAAATACTGGTCAATCGGAACTGGCGCGGCATCGGCGAACCAATGCTTCGCATTCATCGTGCGCCGTTTACCGATCGAGAGAGGAGTCCGGTGCGCTGCTAGAGCATGATCCGGAAAAGTGTGCAGCGGTTTTGCGAAAAGATCATGCTCAAACAATAACCTAAAGCGCGATGACAATTCATCCTGATCTTATCGCGCTCTAGACCAGCACCGGCTTGCGCACGCGGCCGGCATCGCCGAACACACGCAGGTAACGCTCGATCTCCGAGGGCAGGCCGGTCGCTTTCTCCGGATTGTCGGAGAGCTTGACGGCCGGCTGGCCGTCGACCGACGACACCTTGCAGACCAGCGAGATGGGATCGAGATTGAACGAGCCGTCCGGCGCGCAGCCGACGAAGTCGTTGGTGAGGTTGGTGCCCCAGCCGAACGAGAGCCGCACACGGCCGGCGAAGTGGTGATAGGTCTCCTCGATCGAGCCGACGTCCATCGCGTCGGAGAAGACGAGCAGCTTGTCCTTGGGATTGCGGCCCTTCTTCTTCCACCAGGCGACGATCTCCTCGCCGGCCTGGATCGGCGGCGCGCTGTCGGGGCGGAAGCCGGTCCAGTCGGCGACCCATTCCGGCGCATCGCGCAGGAAGGCTTTCGTGCCGAAGGCGTCGGGCAGTGCGATCAGGAGATTGCCGCCATAGGTCTGGCGCCACTGGTCGAGGATGCGATACGGCGCCCAGCGCAATTCCTCGTCGTCCCTGGCGAGCGCGGCCGCGACCATCGGCAGCTCATGCGCGTTGGTGCCGATGGCTTCGAGATCGTTGTCCATCGCGAGCAGAACGTTGGAGGTACCGATGAAGGACGAGCCGAGGCCTTCCTTCACCGCCTCTACGCACCAGCGCTGCCAGAGGAAGCCGTGGCGGCGGCGGGTGCCGAAGTCGGACAGCCGCAAATTCTCCAGCTTGCGCAGCCGCTCCACCTTGGTCCACAGCTTGGCCTTGGCGCGGGCGTAGAGCACGTCGAGCTCGAAGCGGCCGCGGTCCTTCATTGCTGCGCGCGAGCGCAGCTCGTTGAGGATCGCAAGTGCCGGAATCTCCCACATGGTGGTGTGGGTCCAGGGGCCGTGGAAATGCAGCTCGTACTGGCCTTCGACCTTACGCAGCTCGTATTCGGGCAAGCGGAATTCGGCCAGCCAGCGGATGAAGTCCGCCGAGAACATGTGGGTCTTGCCGTAGAAGGTGTTACCGGCAAGCCAGATCAGCTCCTTCTTGGAGAAACGGATGGTGCGGGCATGGTCGAGCTGGGCGCGCAGCTCGCCCTCGTCGATGATCTCGGCGAGGCGCACATGGCGCGAGCGGTTGATGACCGAGAAGGTCACCTGCTGATCCGGGTAATCCTCCCGAATCATCTGTAACATCAACAGCTTGTAGAAATCGGTATCAAGCAGGCTGCGGATGATGGGATCCAGCCGCCAGCTGTGATTGTAGGTTCGGCTCGCAATGTCGGTCACGGTCATGGGCGGATTTTAGCGTGGCTCCCTCTGCGCAACCAGTGGGTTTGGTGGGAATCAGGTTTTCGCAGGCCGCGGACCGTCGCTCAGGCGGCGGCCGTCGCCGCGACAGTCTCGAGTTGATTCCTGATCCAGCGATGGGCCGGATCCTTCTGGTAGCGCTGGTGCCAGACCATGAACATCGGCAGCTCGGCCAGTGTCTGTGTGCGCGAGGCCAGCGGAATTCGCACGTGGGCGAAGCCCAGCATGACGCCAGGCGCCAGCAGGCTCGGCATGCTCGCGAGCATCTGCGAGCCGCGCAGGAACGATGGCACGCCAGAGAAGCTCGGCACGGAGATGGCGATATCGCGGTGGAAGCCATTCGCTGCCAGGCGACGGTCGAAGTCGAGCCGCTCGTTGTCGGTGTAGACGACCGTGATGTGGCGCGCGGCAAGATAGGCGCTACGGCCGCTTGGCGCGGCACGCGCTTTGGCGTCGTAATAGCAGACGTAATGATCTCTCAGTAGCCGCTTCTGCACGATGTCGACGCCGGCGGGCGGCAACGGCGTGATCAGCAGATCGCAGCGGTTTTCGCGCAGCATCGCAGGCGAGGGCGACTGCGAGGGGATCACGCGCAGGTTGAAGCTCTTCACTTGCGCGGCGACATGATCGAAGAACCGTGGCAGCAGCAGGTCGCGCTGGAAGTCATTGGCGGCGATCGTTAGCGATAGCTGGGCCTGCGCCGGCGCGAAAGCGACGCCGCCGGCGAAGCTGCGCATCTCGTCGATCAGCGCGCGCGCCTTCGCCGCGAGGGCCTGGGCGTGCGCCGTGGCGACGATGCCGCGGCCGGACTTGGCGAACAGCGGGTCGCCCGCGATCCGCCGCAGCTTGTTCAGGGCGTGGCTGACGGCGGATTGCGTCAGGCCGAGCCGCGTGGCGGCCGCCGTCACCGAGCCTTCTTCCAGCACGGCGAGGAACAGCTCGAGCGCGTGGCCGTCGAGAGCCAAATGATCGATTTCTTTCATGCAATATATTATAATCGATCTATTTATCTGTGGAATAGACCGGCTCATGATCTCCCGATAAGCCGCGCCCCGGACCCCGGGCGCCAAGGGAGATACAACGCCGATGAATGCCCAGGCTCCATTCGCAGCCTTGCAGGATCCCCGCCTCAACCGCCCCGAGCCGTTCACGCCCCGCGACGGCGGCTTCTTCCAGCGCGACCGTTCGATCCATCCGCCGGCGCATGCGCCCGGCTACAAGTCCTCGGTGCTGCGTTCGCCGCGCCAGGCGCTGCTGTCGCTGGAGAACTCGGTCTCGGAGATCACGGGGCCGGTGTTCGGCCACAACGATCTCGGGCCGCTCGACAATGATTTGATCCGCAACTACGCCAAGGACGGCGATCCCGTCGGCGAACGCATCATCGTCCACGGCCGTGTGCTGGACGAGACCGGCCGCGGCGTGCCGAACACGCTGGTCGAGTTCTGGCAGGCCAATGCCGGAGGCCGCTACCGGCACAAGAAGGACACCTATCTGGCGCCGATCGATCCCAATTTCGGCGGCTGCGGCCGCGCGCTGACCGACGACACCGGCTACTACTATTTCCGCACGGTGAAGCCCGGGCCCTATCCCTGGCGCAACTACGTCAACAGCTGGCGCCCCGCCCACATCCACTTCTCGGTGTTCGGCTCCGGCTTTGCGCAGCGGCTGATCACGCAGATGTATTTCGAGGGTGATCCCTTGATCCCGGTCTGCCCGATCCTGACGACGATCCCGGACAAGGACGCGCTCGACCGCCTCATCGCGCCGCTCGATCTCAACGCCTCCACGCCCTTCGACTCGCTCGCCTACCGCTTCGACATCGTGCTGCGCGGCCAGCGCTCCACTTATTTCGAAAATCGCTCCGAAGGAAACTGAGCCATGCCGCAGCCGCTCAACTACCTCAAGGAAACCGCCTCGCAAACCGCCGGTCCCTACGTTCATATCGGTCTGATCCCGGCAATGGCCGGCTTCGACATCTTCGAGAAGAACTTTTCGAATGTCCTGGTGACGCCGAACACCAAGGGCGAACGCATCACGCTGGAAGGCAGGGTCCTCGATGGTACCGGCACGCCGCTGCGCGACGTGCTGCTGGAGATCTGGCAGGCCAATGCCGCCGGCCGCTACAACCATCCGGCCGACCGCTCGGCGGGTGCGCTGGAGCAGGAATTTCGTGGTTGGGGCCGCGCCGGCTCCGACTTCGACAGCGGCCTCGTCACCTTCGAAACGATCAAGCCCGGTGCCATCATCGACAAGGCGGGCCGCAAATGCGCGCCGCATGTCAATGTCTGGATCGTCGCGCGCGGCATCAACATCGGCTTGAACACGCGGCTCTATTTCTCGGATGAAGAGGCCGCCAATGCCGCCGACCCCGTGCTCAACCTGGTCGAGCCGCCGGTGCGCCGCAAGACGCTGGTCGCCACGCGCAGCGAACGTGCCGGCAAGGTCGTGTATGCCTTCACGATCAATTTGCAGGGGCCGGAGGAGACGGTGTTCTTCGACGTGTGACGGGCGGCCGTCCTGGGATCACTCCACCGGGTCGCCCCGATTGATCGATCCGCGCGTGAGGAATTGCGGTGGCTGCCGCAGCTCGCGCGGCCGGTCGGCGGGATCGCGCCCCACTTTTGGTTTCAGCTCTGCCAAATCAATGAATACGTCGGTCTGTCGGCGCAGGTCGTCGGCGACCATGGGCGGCTGAGTGGAGAGCGTGGAGACGACCGTCACGCGAACACCGCGGCGTTGCAGGGCTTCCACCAGCGAACGAAAATCCCCGTCGCCCGAGAACAACACGATCTGATCGACGTGCTCGGCGAGCTCCATCGCTCTTACGGCGAGGTCGACATCCATGCTGCCCTTCACCTTGCGGCGGCCGGTGGTGGCGTCGACGTACTCCTTGGTGAGCTTGGTGACGACGGTGTATCCGTTATAGTCGAGCCAATCGATCAACGGGCGGATTGACGAAAACTCCTGATCCTCGATGACGGTCGTGTAGTAAAAGGCGCGCAACAGTGCGCCTCGGCTTTGAAATTCGCCGAGCAACCGCCTGAAATCGATGTCGAAGCCGAGCGCCTTGGAGGTGGCATAGAGATTGGAGCCATCGATAAAGAGTGCGATCTTCTCGAGAGAAGACATTGTGCACAAATCTCCAGTTCCGCAAAAAAGCCGGAAAACACTGAAGGCGCCGATGGCTTGCTGAAAAGGCGGCGCAGACGACCAGACAGGGGTGGCCGTCTTGCGCCAAGGTCAGGGAGGTTCCATGCCACCAGCGCCAGGGCGCCGAATGCAGCCACGCTAAAGCGCGCGCATGCCCCACTCAATTGTACTGAGGTAAAGGGCCTATATACGAAGGTAAGTGGCTGCGAAGACGCTGGATTGAGGAGGTCGGCTCAAACCACGGGCTGCGACCAAAGTCTATCATGCGAAGCGCGTTGATCGGGAACCAAAGCGCTGGCGAATGCTTCCTCCAACATATCCTCGTTGAGAGGTGGGTCATGAGCAGGTTGCAAGAGCGCGAAACTGTCCCTGACGTCTACAATCTGTTTCTCGCCGCTGTACTCTTCATATCCCCGTGGCTGTTCAAGCTGACGATCAGCCAAGGCAAGATCGACCTCTGGGTAACGAGCGCGATCATCGGCATCCTGTCGCTGGCTGCCATCATCGCCTATCGGGATTGGGAGGAGTGGCTCAACGTTCTGATGGGCATTTGGCTCATCGTGTCGCCCTGGTTGCTTGGCTTCCCGCACACACGCGCGATGCACCTCAGCATCGGCTTCGGTATCGTCATTGTGCTTCTGGCGCTGCTCGATCTCTTCCTCCATTACGACAAGAGGCATCCCGAGGAAGAGCCGATCCATGGCAGGCAGGAAAGCGCGCGCGAGTAGAATGCGACGCTTGGAAGTTTGGTATCCGGGGCCTCAGCTTTCACTGCCATGGAGCTGCGCGCGGAAGGCACGCGGCGACAGCCCGGTGGCAGCGGCATAAACCCGGCTGAAATAGGCGGGATCCTCGAAGCCGAGCGCATAGGCGATCGTCGAGACCGGCAGGTTGGTGTAGACGAGGTTGCGCCTCGCCTCGCGGATCAGCCGGTTGAGGATCAGATGCGAGGCGGTGTCGCCGGTCGCCGCCCGCGTGATCCGGTTGAGATGCGTCGGCGTCACCGACAGCGCATTGGCATAATCGGCGACGCTCCAGCGCTCCAGATGATGCTGCTCCAGCAGCGCCTCGAAGCGGCGGAACAATCCGCTTTCCGCTGAACCGTTGCCGCCGCTCTCGCTCGTGAGCGCGCGCGCCACGAGCCCGATCATGGCCGACGACAATGCGCGCAGCACATGCGCGCGACCGAAATCGCGGGCGGCGTGTTCGGCGAAGATCTGCTTCATGGTGGCGCGGATCTGAGGCGTGCCGCGCACCACGCCCGATTGCGACAGGGCTCCGCGCAGACCTTCGGCCGCGAGCAGCGCCTCGTCCAGGATCTCCGCGGCGATGGTCAGCACCCATCCTTGGGTATCGGGCACGAAGCGGAAGCCGTGGACGTGTCCGACCGGAACGTTGACGATCTGCATCGGCCTCAAGGGTACCACGCGTCCGTCCAGCGTTGCCTCGCCGCCACCGCGCTCGATCAGGAGCACCTGGTGCAACCGGGCGTGGCGGTGCACGGCCAGTGTCCAGTCGTGCAGCACCGAGCGGGAGGCGATGGTCTCGCAATGCACGACGTCGGGCAGGTCACCGGACTCGCCAAAGAGATTGTAAACCCGGATCGCCGGGCAGGGGCTGTGCTTCTCATGTTCGAATAGTACAAGACAAAGACGAAACCCTCCATCGGTTTGCGGCTTTGAATTTGCAAAATAGCGCCGACGGGAGGACGCAAAAATGAAAGTTCAGGTCTGTATCATCGGCGGCGGGCCATCCGGGCTGCTGTTGTCCCAGCTGCTGCATCTGAAGGGCATCGATACCGTCGTGCTGGAGAAATACAGCCGCGACCACGTGCTGGCCCGGATCCGCGCCGGCGTGCTCGAGCACGGTTTTGCAAAACTGATGCGCGAGGCGCAATGCGGCGAGCGGATGGACCGCGAGGGCGAGATCCATCGGGGGTTCGAGATCGCCCATGACGGCATGCTCTCCCAGATCGACCTGCACAAGCATTCCGGCGGCAATTCCGTGCTGGTCTACGGCCAGACCGAGCTGACGCGCGACCTCTACGAAGCGCGCGACCGGCTCGGCGGCAAGGTCGTGCACAATGCCGAGGACGTGACGCCGCGCGATCTGACGTCGGACCGTCCCTACGTGACCTATCGTTCGAACGGCGAGACCGTTCGCATCGATTGCGACTACATCGTCGGCGCCGACGGCTTTCACGGCGTCAGCCGCAAGTCGATCCCGAAAGACGTGCTGCGCGAATACGAGAAGGTCTATCCGTTCGGCTGGTTAGGAGTGCTGTCGCGCACGAAACCGGTATCGCCCGAGCTGATCTATGTGAAGCACGAGCGCGGCTTCGCGCTCTGTTCGCTGCGCTCGCAGGTGCTGAGCCGCTACTACATCCAGGTGCCCTTGACCGACAAGGTGGAAGACTGGAGCGACGATGCGTTCTGGGCCGAGCTGAAGCGGCGCCTGCCGGTAGAGGTCGCCGGCCGCCTGATCACCGGTCCGTCGATCGAGAAGAGTATCGCGCCCTTGCGCAGTTTCGTCGCCGAGCCGATGAGCTATGGCCGCCTATTCCTCGCCGGCGACGCCGCCCACATCGTGCCGCCGACCGGCGCGCGCGGACTGAACAGCGCCGCCTCCGACATCGATCATCTCTACCACGCCATGCTCGCGCACTATCAGCACGGCGACGATTCCGGCCTCAAGGGCTATTCCGCCAAGGCGCTGGCGCGGATATGGAAGGCGCAACGCTTCTCCTGGTGGATGACGATGCTGCTGCACCGCTTCCCCGACCGGCTCGAATACGAGGATCGGCTTCAGCAGACGGAGCTGGACTATCTGCTCTCGTCGGAGACCGCGCAGCGCCTGCTCGCGGAGAATTATGTGGGGCTGCCGTTTTAGGCAGGGGCGCGTCTAGCGCGGACGTCTTCCCTTCTCCCCTTGTGGGAGAAGGTGGCATAGGCGGCCTTCGGCCGCCGTTCTTAAGAACGCCGAAGCGGAGCTTCGGCTACGGCGCCGGATGAGGGGTCTCTCTCCACGGACTCATTGAGAAAAGTGCGCGCGGAGAGAGACCCCTCACCGTCTCGCCGCTGCGCGGCGAGCCACCCTCTCCCACAAGGGGAGAGGGGAAGTACGCCCGCGGTTGACGTCGCTACTTCCCTTCCAACGTGTTTACCGGCGTCCACTCCGGCGGTGGCGGATTAGCAGTTAATGCTTTTGCGCGCTCCGCGAACATGGATGACGGCGGATCGATCTTCGCTGCGCCGTCGAACGCTTCAACCGCCTTGCGAAACTCGCGCGCCCGCCAGCATGCCAGCCCTTCCGCATACATCGTCGCCACCTTCGCCTGTTCGGCGCTCTCCGCGCCCCTCTCCGCCAGCGGCTCGAACACCCTGATCGCTTCGCCGCGCCCCAGCACCCTGATCGCATCGAGCTCACGCCAGGCGAAGGTGTCGCCGGTCTGCGCCATCGTGGTTTCGGAGGCCATGATCGCGGTGCCGAATATTTGTTGGCGCCCTCGAGCCGCGAGGCCACGTTCACGGTGTCGCTCATCACGGTGTAGTTGAAGCGGCGGCGCGAGCCGATGTTGCCGACCACGGCTTCGCCGCTGTTGAGGCCGATACGGTGCGACAGGCCGTGGCCGGCGAAGGCGGGATTGTCGGCATTGAGCTCCGCCAACTTCTGGTGGCACTCCAGCGCGGCATGGACGGCATTGCGCGCATGTGCGGGATCGTCGGCCGGAGCGCCGAACATGGCGACGATGGAATTGCCGATATATTTGTCGACATAGCCGCCATGGCCCTCGATGATGTCAGTCATGGCGGACAGATACTCGTTCATCAAGGTCACAAGCTCGCCAGGTGTCATCCTCTCCGCGATCGAGGAGAAGCCGCTGAGGTCGGAGAAGAACATGGTGACATTGCGCATCTCGCCGCCGAGCGCCGGCATCTTGCCGGACGCAACCATGGTGTTGATCACTTCAGGGGCGAGATAGAGAGCAAAGCTCTTGCGCAGGAAGCGCTCGTCGCGATCGGCCAGCACGAAGCGGTAGCCGATCATCATCGCGAGCGCCGCAAGGCTTGCGAGCGCGGGCTCGGTCAGCGGCAGCGCCAATGCGTGAACGAACGCCCCGACGGCCATTGCGGCGTAAACGGCGGTGAGGCCGAGCCATGCAATCAGTGCGCCGCTCGGCGCAAGCATGCAGGCGGCGCAAGCGATGACGAGCGCGAACACGATCGTGAGAATGCTCCGCACGGGAAAGCCGAGCTCGGTCACGGCATCGCGTTCGATCAGGTTGCGAACGACGGTGGCGTGCACGAAGACGCCGGCGACATCGCTGCGCGGGCGTTGCGCGCCACGCTCCGGCGCGGGCAGGGCGCATCGGGCGGCCGGCGTGCCGTCATATCCGCCAGACAGGCGCATCGAGGTGAGCTTACGGTCCTCGAAATTCAGGACCGTGCCGAGCAGCACGACCTTGCCGTCGAAGGCGCGGCGAAAGAAATCGCGATCGCCCTTCTCGACGCAGGCGCGCAGGTCGGCGAAGGAGAAGGTCGGGACGTCGCGTCCCAGCCCGCGAAAGTTGAGCGTCATTGTATTCGGCATCGCGCTCGGGATCGCATAGCCGGACAATTCGGTCGCGCCGGAGGGCGCAATCTCGGGCTTTGCGCCAAGCGCACGCGCAGCGAGCTCGACCGCCATCGCGGGCACCGACCTGCCTTCGATGGCAAAGCTCAACGGCATGCGCCGGATCACGTCGTCGGGATCGGTGTGGACATTGAGCGCGCGGATGGTGTTGCGGACGGCCACTTGCTGTGCGCGATAGGGCACTTCCGGATGATCGATGCTCAGGATTTCGCCGAGCACCAGTTTGCCGTTGTCGGAGATTTGCCGCAGGGCGATCAGGTAATCCCGGTCAAATCCCTTCATGCGGCTGCCGACCGCCATGTCGCCGAAAGGAATCTCCGACTGCTCGATCGAGCTCGGAAAGATCACGTCGAAGCCGATAACCTTGGCGCCGCCCTCGGTGATGCTGCCGAGCACCCGGCCAATCTCGCGCGTCCAGGTCTGGGTCGGCGATCCCTTGAAGGGCGGGGTGTCGTAGGTCTCTCCATCGATCGCCACCACGACGACCGGCGACGTCGCAGGTTCGCGGCGCTCGCCGACCAGCTTGCCGCGCATCGCCGTGAGGATGTCGAGCGAGAGACCTTGCAGCATCTGGAGCGGCGGGGACGTGACGATCGCGCCCGCGAGGAGCGCAATCAGGATCGCCGCAACGATGTCCCGCCTGCCGATCCGCCGCATCGTGTTGTCGAGGCCGTCTATTCGAGCCGCAGCAAGCGGCCGATCACCGGGGTGGGCGACGCGGTGGCGCTGGCGTCGACCTGGAAGGCGTAACGCTTGGCGCCGAGAATGGCGAGATAGCTGCCGCCCGGGGTCAGCGACTTTCCGGCCTTGGCAAAGTCATAGAACTTGCCGCGGATCATGACGTCGTTCTTGAGCGGCACGCTGATCGTGGGCTCCTTGCCGTCGGTGCGCTCGATCACCAGCGTGCTGCCGCTCTTGGCCTGGACCAGCGGCGCGACGCCATAGATCGTCGGCAGCTTGGACGGAGCCCCCTTGGCATCGGACCGCATGGTCCGGAACGTGGTCGCGGCACTCTGGTTCGCCTCGCGTTCGGAGAGCTGTGCCGCCTTGGTATCACAGGGCACCTTGGTGCGCTGCACGTCGCCGAGCTGCACGGTGCTCTGTTCAGTGCCGACCAGGACGACGCCTTCGCTGATCGTCTCGCGCAAGCAGGATTTGAGATAGCTGAGGGTAATGCTGGTCTTGGGCCCGAGCTTGATGATTTTGCCCGGCGCCACATAGTCCATGAACTCGACACCGTCGATCTTGCCTTGCACATCCTCGACGATTGCGGCCGGGGTCTCCGCCAGGGCGGGGCCCGCAACACAGAACGCGCCGACAAGGGCGCCGATCAGGCTTCTCATGTGTATTCTCATTCAGTTCGACCGATGCTTTGCCGGTCCCCGTCCCGGTCCGATGCTTAGCAGCGGCGCGCCCAGGCAAGTGTGACCAGAATCACTCTTTGATATTGGTGCACCTTATCAGGAACAGGTTCAAATCGGCGATCGGGTATCAAGCCGACCGGCGGCGATCTCGACCACCTCGTCCCAGCGCGACAGGAAGGCCTCGACGCAGGCCGGATCGAACTGCCGACCCTTGTTCTCGACCAGGTAATTGCGCGCCACCTCGAGCGGCATCGGCTCCTTATAGGGCCGACGGGTCGTCAGGGCGTCGAAGACATCGGCGACCGCGACCACGCGTGCGGCGACCGGAATCGCGTCCGCCCTGAGGCCGTTCGGATAGCCCGCGCCGTCCCAGCGCTCGTGATGGCCTGCGGCAATTTGTGCTCCGAGCCGGATCAGCTCGCAGCTGGAGTCCGCCAGGATCCGCTCGCCGATCGTTGCATGCGTCCTGATCACCGCCATCTCCTCCTCGGTGAGCTTGCCGGGCTTGAGCAGGATATTGTCGGGAATGGCGACTTTGCCGACGTCGTGCAGGGGCGCGGCCAGATAAATGTCGCGGCAGAGCCGGGCCGGCAGGTCGAGCTGTTCGGCGATGATGCGGCTATAGCGGGCGACTCTCAGGGTGTGCTCGCCGGTGTCATTGTCGCGGTATTCGACCGCGAGCGCGAGCCGCAGGATGATCTCCTCCTCGCGCTCGCCGAGCTTTCGTGTTGCTGCCGCGACGTCGCTGGCCAGATGCGCGGCACGATCGCTGAGCTTGCGCACGGCTGCACCAAGCTGAATCAAGTTCCGCAGACGTACCGTCATCTCGACGCTTTGCGGCTGCTTGGGCAGGAAGTCGGTCGCACCAGCCTGCAGCGCTTCCATCTTGAGGTCATCGGTCTGTCGCGAGGTGATCATCCCGATTGGGATGTCGGCGCAGCCGGGCAGGGTGCGGAAGACACGGATGAAGCTGATGCCGTCCATATGCGGCATCTCGTAGTCGACCAACACGAGATCGAAGACGCGCTCGCGCGCGCAGGCGAGCGCTGCGACGGGATCGAGGAAGGTGGTGGCCTCGACCAGGCCTTCGGCCTCGATATGACGTTTGAGGAAGTTGAGGACGGAGCGGCTGTCATCAACCAGGAGCGCTTGGGTCAGCATCGGCGGCCGGGGCTCTCTTCGCTGGCAAAGGCACGAACCCCAAGGCATAGCCGAGCGCGTTTAACGCCGAGCAAATGCGGATCGGGAGTCCCGGTGCTTCGGTTATGCGCGTGTCGCATGGGATTTCAGCAGGCTATGCACGCTTGCATGCACTGCGCGAAGGCTCAGGGAATGTGACCCGTAGTTGTACGGAGCCTCGCGTTAGGGGTTTGCTCACTCGATTCGCGTCAAACGTGTATCGTTGATTTTAGCAAGGGCGGGGCAGCGATGGCGCTCAATCCCACGGAGCCGAAGTGGTCGTTGCGGTTGCCCGCTGATTGCAGCATTGCGGCCATTCGCAGCGTCTATGACCTCATTCGCGAGGCGTTCGGCCGCCAGGAGCGGCTCGAGATCGACTGTTCGAGCGTCGACAAGGCCGACGTGACCTCGATCCAGCTTCTGCTGTCGACCGCCAAGACGGGCGAGGCGCAAGGCCGCCCGGTGGTCCTGACCTCCTTCTCTCAGTCTCTGCGCAATACCCTTCGCCGCGCCGGCTTTGCCAGCGAAGCGATGATGGATCAGCACTTCCCGCAAAAGAAAGATGGCACCTGATGGCCACGATTCTGACCGTCGACAATTCCCCAGCATTCGGCAAATGATCAAGGTCGTGCTCGAGCCGGCCGGTCACAACGTGATCGAGGCCGGCGATGGCGCGCAGGGGCTTGCCAAGGCCCAGGCCGGCAAGCTCGACCTCGTCATCACCGACCTTAACATGCCCGTCATGAACGGGCTGGAGCTGATCCGGGCGCTGCGCAAGCTGCCGAGCGCGGTCGGCATGCCCATCGTGTTCCTGACCACCGAATCCAACGACGCGGTGAAGCAGGAAGCCAAGAGCGCCGGTGCAACCGGTTGGATCACGAAGCCGTTCAAGCCCGAGCAGTTGCTCGCCGTCGTCGGCAAGCTGGTGCGTGCATGAGCGCAATGGACCCGACCGAGATCTTTCGCCAGGAAGCCAGCGAGCTCTTCGAAGTCCTCGAAGGGGCTCTGCTCGATCTCGGCCAGCGTCCCGACGACCGCGAGCTGGTCGATTCCGCTTTCCGCGCCCTGCATACGATCAAGGGCTCGGGCGCCATGTTCGGCTTCGACAAGGTCGCTTCCTTCACTCACGAATTCGAGACCGCCTTCGACCGCGTCCGCAAGGGCGAGATCAAGCCGACGCAGGAGCTGATCTCGGTCGCGCTCGCCGCCAAGGACTACATCCGCGCGCTGATCGAGGCTCCCCAGTCCACAGACGACATCATCGGCGAAGCCATCCTCGACGACCTCAGGCGCTTCGTCTCGTCCGACCAGCCTGCCGCTCCCGTCGTCGAGATCGCCGAAGCGCCGCCGCTGGCCCCCGGCGCGCGCAAGCAGGCCGGCTGGCACCTCAATCTGGAATTCGAATCGCACGTCCTGCGCAACGGCTCGAACCCGCTCGACCTGCTGGAAGATCTCTGCAAGCTCGGCCCCTGTTTCGTCGTCCCGATCACGGACGGCATCCCGTTCCTCGACGAGATGGAGCCCGAAGACTGCTATCTGAAGTGGGACGTCAAGCTGCATGCGGCCTGCGACAAGGACGCGATCGACGACGTCTTCATGTTCGTCCAGGACGAGATGAAGCTGACGCTCTCGCCGCTGGAGCATGTTGAGGCGCCTGCCCCGGTACCGCTGTTCCAGCTGCTCGACGAGCAGCCGGCGGGCCCGACGGCCGAGATGCCTGCGCCGGCGGTTGAGCTTGCTGCCGCGCCGGTCGTCGAGCAGCCTGTTGCAAAGGCGGAGCCGAAATCTGAATCAAAGCCGGAACCGAAGGCCGAGGCCAAACGCGACGATCGCGGCATCGCCACCGTCCGCGTCCAGGCCGAGCGCCTCGACGAGCTGATGGATCGGGTCGGCGAACTCGTCATCGCCCAAGCGCGGCTGACCCAGCTCGCCGCCGCCGGCTCCGACCTCTCGATCAAGATGATCGCCGAGGAGATCGAGCGCCTTGCGTCCTCCTTGCGCGACACCACGATGGGCGCGCGCCTGGTGCCGATCGGCTCGCTGTTCGGCCGCTTCCGCCGCCTGGTGCACGATCTGTCGCGCGACCTGTCGAAGCCGGTCGAATTCGTCACCTCGGGCGAGGACACCGAGCTCGACAAGACCATGATCGAGTGCCTCGCCGATCCGCTGGTGCACCTGATCCGCAACGCCATCGACCATGGCATCGAAGACACCGCGACGCGCGCTGCCAGCGGCAAGACTGAGCAGGGCCGGATCGAGCTCGCCGCCGTCCATTCCGGCGCGCAGGTGCTCGTCACCGTGAAGGACAATGGTGGCGGCCTCAACACCGCGCGCATCCGCGCCAAGGCGGAAGAGCAGGGGCTGATCGCGGCCGGGACCGTGCTCACCGATCACGAGATCCACCAATTCCTGTTCCACCCGGGCTTCTCGACCGCGCAGACCATCTCGGCGCTGTCCGGCCGCGGCGTCGGCATGGACGTGGTCAAGCGCACCATCGAGAACATGCGCGGCTCGATCGACCTGTCGACCAGGCCGGGCCAGGGCACTACCGTGACGCTGCGGCTGCCGCTGACGCTCGCGATCATCGAGGGCCTCCTGATCCGCGTCGGCGAAGGCCGCTACATCATTCCGCTGTCGGCGGTGGAAGATGCGTCGAGCTCACGGCCGAGGACGAACGTTCGCGCGGCCGCAACTTCCTCAACGTGCGCGGCAATCTCGTGCCCTTCCTGCGCTTGCGCGAGATCATGGCCGCATCCGGCGCGCCCGACCGGCACCAGAAGACGATCATCATCTCGACCGGAGAGACCCGCGTCGGCCTCGTCGCCGATCAGATCATCGGCAACCACCAGACCGTGATCAAGTCGCTCTCCAAGCTGCATTCGGATGTCACGATGTTCTCCGGCGCGACCATCCTCGGTGACGGCACGGCGGCGTTGATCCTCGACGTCGCGCAGCTCGTCGCGCTGGCTCAGTCGAAGGTCGAGAAGCACATCAGCGAGGCAGCGTGATGAACGATGGTTTGGCTGGCGAGCGCCAGGATGACGCGATGCAGGTCGTGATGATCGGCCTCGGGGAGGAGAAATTCGCGCTCGACGCCGGCCTCGTGCGCGAGATCATCGACCCCGTGCCGGTGACCAAGGTGGCGGGCGCGCGGGCCTTCGTTCCCAGCGTGATCAATGTGCGAGGCAACGTCATTCCGCTCGCCGACCTCCGTATCCGCTTCGGTATGCCCCAGCTCGACAATTCGGCCGATACGCGCATCGTCGTCATCGAGCTCGAACTTGACGGCGAGCCTGTGCTGGTCGGCGTCACCGCCGACAAGGTCTACGAGGTCACGGAGATTTCGCACACGGACGTGCAGCAGACGCCGCGCGTCGGCATGCACTGGAAGCCGGAATTCATTCGCTTCATCGCCAAATGGCGGGAAGAGTTCGTCATCGTTCCCAACATGGAACGCATTCTGAATTGAAACGGGGTCTCGGGCGAGACTGGGGTAGGGGCTGGAAATGAGATTTACCGTCAAGGCAAAGCTTGCCACTGCATTCGGCTTGATCATCATCCTGTCCGCGCTTGCGGGCGGTGTGGCTTACATGAAGCTCAGCGACATGATGGCCACCGCTGACAGCATGGTCCTGCGCGCAAGCCGGATGGAGAAGGCGACGCAGATCGAAAAGGATATCCTGCTTCAACTGCGCGCGGAAAAGAACTCCGTTCTCGGAACGGAAGCCCAGGCCGAACAATTTGCAGCGGAAGCAGCCAGGCTTCGTGAGGAGGCGACGAAGACCAGGGATGAGGTCTACGCGTTGGCGAGCGAGGCGGGCAGGAAGCTGCTCGACAGCTTTGCAGCCGCATACGCGAAGATGAATACGTACCAGGAAGAGACGATCCGGCTGGCGAAGGCGGACAAGACGAAGGCCATGGAGCGCTCGATGGGCGACGGCCGCAAGGTCGTCGCAGACGCGATGGAGGCGATGGGCGCCTATGTCGTCAACACCAAGAAGCAGATGGCCGAGCAGGCCGTCCAATCCAAGGCAGAGGGACACCAGGCGCAATTCTTGCTGATGACGCTGATCGGCATCTCGTTGGCAGTTGCGATCGGGGCTGCGCTTTGGATCTCCATCTCGATCAGTCGTTCGCTCGGAAGGGCTGTTGGCCTCGCAGGCGCGGTCGCCGAGGGTGACCTCAGCCAGACCATACCTTCGGCGAGCAACGATGAGATCGGAGATCTCGTCAAGTCGCTGAACGGCATGGTGGAAAAGCTTCGGCAGATCGTCGCTGAGGCGATCACGGCGGCGCAGAACGTTTCCGCCGGCAGCCAGGAGCTGTCGGCCAGTGCCGAGCAGCTCTCGCAAGGTGCGACCGAGCAGGCCTCATCCGCGGAGGAAGCCTCCTCCTCGATGGAGGAGATGGCCTCGAACGTGAAGCAGAACGCCGACAACGCCAACCAGACCGAGAAGATTGCTGCGCAATCGGCCAAGGATGCCGAAGCCAGCGGTGTCGCTGTCGGTCGCGCCGTCGAGGCGATGCGGACCATCGCCGAAAAGATCACCATCGTGCAGGAGATCGCCCGTCAGACCGACCTGCTCGCGCTCAACGCGGCCGTCGAAGCCGCACGCGCCGGCGAGCACGGCAAGGGTTTTGCCGTGGTCGCTTCCGAGGTCCGCAAGCTCGCCGAACGCAGCCAGGCCGCTGCGGCAGATATCGGCACGCTGTCGACCGAGAGTGTGAAGGTGGCGCAGGAGGCGGGCCAGATGCTGTCCAAGCTCGTGCCCGACATCAAGAAGACCGCGGAGCTGGTTCAGGAGATCACCGCCGCCTGCCGCGAGCAGGACGTCGGCTCGGCCCAGATCAACCAGGCCATCCAGCAGCTCGACAAGGTCGGCCAGCAGAACGCCAGCGCCTCCGAGCAGGTGTCCTCGACCTCGGAGGAGCTCGCCTCACAGGCCGAGCAGCTCCAGTCGACCATCTCGTTCTTCCGCATCGAGCATGCCGGACGCGGCGAGAGTGCCGCGCCCGCGCCGATCGACCGTGCCGTGACCCAACTCCGCGCCAAGGCCGCGCACATGGCGGCGGCGGACCGGGGCGCGAAGAAGCCCGCGCCCGTCCGCAAGCCGGCGCGTGCGATGAAGGTCGCAAGCGGCGGCGGCTTCGCCTTCGACATGCATGACGGCGAAGACGATCGCGACGCCGAGTTTCAACGCTGACTGATCGGTCCGGCCTCGAGCCGGACCGTGCTCATTTCCAAACCTTCGGACCCTCCTTCGGACCCTTGGACTGCATCATGGCCGCAACCTCGCAATATCTGACGCTCGGGCTCGCCGGCGAGACGTTCGGCATCAGCATCCGCAACGTCCGCGAAATTCTCGACATGCGGCCGATCTCGCGGCTTCCGCATGCGCCGGATTTCCTGCTCGGCATGATCGACGTGCGCGGCAGCGGCTATCCGATCGTCGATCTCCGGACCAAGCTCGGCCTGCCGAGCGTCGCTGCCACTGAAGCAACCCGGATCATCATCCTCGATGTACCGATGAAGGATCGCCTGGTCGGCGTCGGCTTCGTTGCCGACTGCGTGTTCGAGGTCACCGATATCGACGAGCAGGCGATCGAGCCCATCCCCGAAGTCGGCGGCAAATGGCAATCCGACTATGCCGCGGGAATCGGCCGCAAGGGCGAAAAGTTCGTCGTCATCTTCGATCTCGCCAAGCTGATGGCGCATGACGAGATCCCGGAGGGGCGTGATGCCGATGCATCTCGCGCCGCATGAATTGCGAAGCGTAAAGCGTTGCCGAGTAGCAATCCCAATTTGAACCAATGAGATCGAACATGAGATTCACCGTCAAAGCTAAGCTTGCCAGCGCCTTCGGCGTCGTCATCCTTCTGTTCATTGTGGCAGGCGCTGTGAGCTACACGAAATTGGCCGACATGGCCGCGACTGCAGATTCCATGGTGCTTCGCGCCAAGCGGATGGAGAAAGCATCCGAAGTCGAAAGGATCATTTGGCAGCAGGTCAGGGCGGAAAAGAACGCAATTCTGGGAACACCAAGCGAAGTCGATGAATTCGCCGCGAACGCGGCCAAGCTCCGCGAGGAAGCGACGAAGATCAGGGACGAGGTCTATGCGCTCGCCAGCGAAGGTGGCAGGAAGCTGCTCGACAATTTTGCGAGTGTCTACGCCAGGATGAACGTCTACCAGGAAGAGACGATCAGGCTGGCAAAGACGGACAAGACCAAGGCAACGGAGCGCTCGATGGGTGACGGGCGCAAGGTGGTCGCGGACGCGACGGAGGCGATGGGAGCCTATGTCGCGAACACGAAGAGGCAGATGGCCGAGCAGGCCGTGCAGTCCAATGAAGACAGCCGTCGCGCCCAGTTGATCCTCATCGTCCTCGTCGTCGTCTCGCTCATCGCTGCCGCGATCAGCGCAGTCTGGATTTCGATCAATATCAGCCGGTCCCTCGCCAAGGCCGTCGGACTGGCGGATGCTGTCGCGATCGGTGATCTCAGCCAGAAGATCGATGCTTCCAGCAACGACGAGATCGGCGATCTCGTGAAATCCCTGAACGCGATGACGGTCAACCTCAACCAGACCGCGGCCGTCGCCAATGAGATCTCGCAAGGCAATCTGATGGTCGAAGCCAAGCCGCTGTCGGACAAGGACACGCTCGGTCTCGCGCTCCAACGCATGGTGGAGAAGCTCCGGCAGATCGTATCGGAGGCGCTCACCGCGGCGCAGAACGTTTCGGCCGGCAGCCAGGAACTGTCCGCCAGCGCCGAACAGCTCTCGCAGGGCGCAACCGAGCAGGCCTCGTCCGCCGAGGAAGCCTCCTCCTCGATGGAGGAGATGGCCTCCAACGTGAAGCAGAACGCCGACAACGCCAACCAGACCGAGAAGATCGCAGCGCAGTCCGCCAAGGACGCAGAGGCTAGCGGCGCCGCGGTCGGCCGCGCCGTCGACGCGATGCAGACCATCGCCGAGAAGATCACGATCGTGCAGGAGATCGCGCGTCAGACCGACCTGCTCGCGCTCAACGCGGCGGTCGAGGCCGCCCGCGCCGGCGAGCACGGCAAGGGTTTTGCGGTGGTGGCGTCCGAAGTGCGCAAGCTCGCCGAGCGCAGCCAGGCCGCCGCTGCCGAGATCGGCACCCTCTCGGCCGACACCGTCAAGGTGGCGCAGGAGGCCGGCGCCATGCTCTCCAAGCTCGTTCCGGACATCAAGAGGACAGCCGAGCTCGTCGAGGAGATCACCTCGGCCTGCCGCGAGCAGGACGTTGGCTCGGCGCAGATCAACCAGGCGATCCAGCAGCTCGACAAGGTCGGCCAGCAGAACGCCAGCGCCTCCGAGCAGGTGTCCTCGACCTCCGAGGAGCTCGCCTCGCAGGCCGAACAGCTGCAGTCGACGATCGCCTATTTCCGCATCGAGCACGGCGGAAAGAGCCCGGCGGCGGCGCCGATCGACCGGGCGGTCAATCAGTTGCGGGCCAAGGCGGCGACAATGGCGGCCACTGAGCGTCCGGCCAGGAAGCCGCAAGGCAAGCCGGTGCGCGCCCTGAAGGCTGCCAATGGCGGCGGCTTCGCATTCGACATGAACGACGGCGGAGACGACCGGGACGCCGATTTCCAGCGCTAGGGCCCGCGAGGGCTGCTGCGGGCCGGCCCGCTCGATGACGGTGAACCGGTCCGCTTTCAGCGGTTACGTGAACGCGTAGGATTCAAGATGGCCAGGACGGCCCGACATTCACTGCAGGCGGCCATCCCGGACCGGGGCAGGCGGCCATGATGCTCGCCGTGCAGGATACGGCCGTGCATCTGTCGGACCGCCACTTCCGGACCATCGCCCAATTGATCGAGGGCCAGGTCGGCATCAAGCTGCCGCCGGGCAAGCGGCTGATGCTGGAGGGGCGGCTGCACAAGCGCGTGCGCGCGCTGAACTATTCGGATCTGAACGAGTACGTCGAAAACCTGTTCGAGGCCGATCATTTCGACACCGAGCTCACTCATCTCATTGATGTGGTGACGACCAACAAGACCGACTTCTTCCGGGAGCCGCAGCACTTCACCTTCTTGCGGGATGTCGCGATCCCTGCCCTGCTCAAATCGCATGGACGCAAGAATGCGAACCTGAAGATCTGGAGTTCGGCAAGCTCCACCGGCATGGAAGCCTATACGACCGCGATGGTGCTGGACGACATGACGCGGAACGGCTCGCGCTTCCAGTATCGCATCCTCGGGACCGACATCTCGACCGCAGTGCTGCGCCTTGCCAAGACCGCCATCTACACGCGCGACGTGCTTGCGCCGGTGCCGGAAAACTTCGTGAAGCGATATTTCCTGTCGTCGCGGGACAGTTCGCGCGGCGAGGTGCGGGTGGTGCCGGAATTACGGCGCATGACGCACTTCATGAGAATGAATCTCATGGATACGTCCTATCCCGTCGACCGCGACGTCGACATCATCTTCTGCCGCAACGTCCTGATCTATTTCGAGCGCGAGACCCAGCGCAAGGTGATCGAGCAACTGTGCAGCCATTTGCGACCCGGCGGTTATCTGCTGGTCGGGCATTCGGAATCGATGATTCACAGCGCCGTGCCTGGTCTGAAGCAGGTCCAGCCCACCATCTTCCAGGTTTGATCGGAGCGCCGCCAAAAATGCCGAAGGAGAAAGTTCGCGTACTGATCGTGGACGATTCGGCGTCGGTGCGCCAAATCCTGCAGACGATCCTCAACGACGATCCCGACATCGAGGTGATGGCAACGGCTTCGGATCCGTTCGCGGCGGCGCGCCGGCTCCAGAACGAAATTCCCGACGTCATCATCCTCGACATCGAGATGCCGCGCATGGACGGCATGACGTTCCTGCGCAAGATCATGGCGCAACGTCCGATTCCGGTGATCATCTGCTCCTCGATGACCGAGGAGGGCTCGAACGTGATGTTCGAGGCGTTCGAGGCGGGTGCGGTCGACATCGTGCCGAAGCCGAAGATCGACACGCGGCAGGCGCTGCTCGAATGCTCCACGCGGCTGCGCGAGGCCGTGAAGTCGGCCGCCCGCGCCCGGGTGCGGCCGCGTGCGCAGCGTCGGGTGGTCGAGAAGAAGCTGACGGCCGATGCGATCATCCCGCCGCCGGTGCAGGGCAAGGTCCGGCCGACCACGGAGCGCATCGTGTGCATCGGCGCCTCGACGGGCGGCACCGAAGCGCTCAACGACGTCCTCGAGATGCTGCCGCCGCACTGTCCTCCGCTTCTGATCGTCCAGCACATGCCGGCGGGATTCACGGCGGCCTTTGCCAAACGTCTCGACGGCGTCTGCCAGATCAGGGTCAAGGAAGCCGAGGACGGCGAGCCGGTGCTGCCGGACTGCGCCTACATCGCGCCGGGTGCCCGTCACATGCTGCTCCAGCGCATCGGCCTGCGCTACCAGATCGCGATCAAGGACGGTCCTCCGGTGTCGCGGCATCGTCCGTCCGTCGACGTGCTGTTCCGCTCGGCGGCCCAGCATGCCGGCGCCAACGCGCTCGCGGTGATCATGACCGGCATGGGCGACGACGGCGCGCGCGGAATGCTGGAGATGCGCAAGCTCGGCGCCTCGACGCGGGCGCAGGATGAAGAGAGCTGCGTGGTGTTCGGCATGCCCAAGGAAGCCATCGCGCATGGCGGCGTCGAGAAGGTCGTATCGCTGCACCATATCCCGCGCGAGATCATGCACTGGTATCAGGCCGGCCACGCCGCGGCGGCAGGTTGATCGCAATGTCCGTCATTCCGGCCAACACGCTCAATGAGGCAATCGCTGCGATCGAGGACGTTTCCTCGCGCATCGAAGACGTGTTCGCGCGCGTCGGTCACGAGCTCGGGCGCGGCCATCTCATCTTCAAGGAGCTGAACCAAGGTCTCGCGACGCTGTCCTCGGAACTCTCCGGTGCAGAGATCGAGGGCGCCGCGACCGCGTTGCAGGAGATCGCCGCACAGCTCAGCGAGCTGGCGCAAACGCTTCCGGCCGAGACCGCCCTGCTGGAGACGATCGGCAAGAGCACGGCGGAGGCGTCCTCGCTGCTCAAGCCGGTGTTCAAGCACATCCAGATGATCACCATCATCGCCCGCAGCGCGCGGATCGAGGCTGCCTCGCTTGACGCCGACCGCGAGGGCTTTCTCGCCTTCACGCAGGAAGCCTACGATCTCGGCAGGGCCGTGCAGGGCTCGATCGAGGGCTGCGCGCGGGATCAGCAGCGCCTGTCCGAGGCGGTCGCCACCGCACTCGGCCGGCAGAAGGAGTTCGAGAGCCATTACCGGAATCAACTGGCGGCGGAGAGCGTCGAGCTTGGTGCGGCCTATTCCGGATTGCACGATCAGCGCCGCAACAGCAGCCATCTCGCCGACCTCGCGAGTTCCAGCACCAGGAAGATCGCCGAGGCGGTGGGGAGCGCGATCATCTCCTTGCAGGCCGGCGACAGCACGCGCCAGCGTCTCGAGCATGTCGCGCACGGCCTCGGCCTCGCCTCGGAATCCGCCCCGAGCCTCGTTCCCGAACCGGTCGCGAGCAATGACGGCGCGCGCGCGATTTGCCAGTTGCAGGCGGCCCAGCTCAGGGATGCCCAGCGCGAGTTCGGCGGCGACATCGGTCAGATCGTTCGCGCGCTGACCGCCATCCTGCACGATGCGAGCAGTGTCGTCGGCCACGGTCGCACGCTGTTCGGCGGCGAGGACGGCGGTTCGTCATCATTCCTGGCGCGCATCAAGCAGACGCTGGCGCACGCTTCGACCCTGATTGCTACCTGCGAGGGCGCTGGCCGCTCGGTGGATGAGGCGCTTGCGATCGTCGAGGACACGCTGACGAAGTTTCGTCAGGCGATCGCCGGGCTTGCCGAGGCGACCGTCGACATCACGCTGATCGGGATGAATGCCGGTCTCAAGGCAAGCCATCTCGGCAGCCGCGGCAGCGCCTTCGTCGTCATCGCCAACGAGCTCAAGACGACCGCCGACCAGGTCTCGGCGGGGGCAGGACGCTTGCGGCCGGTGCTCGACGGCATCGAGCGCTCGGCCAGGGAACTGAAGCAACTCCGCGTGCAGGGCGATCCCACGCAGCTCGCCAAGCTCGAGCCGCAGATCCTTCAGGCACTGCGCGAGGTCGAGGCCGGCAATGAACGGCTCGGCAAGCTGATGAACCGGCTCGTGGTTGAAGGCGCGGAGTTCGAGGGGCTGATGAATTCGGCGCAAGGCCTGATGAGCACGCTCGGCGAAGGCTCCGCGGCTTTGCCCGCGGTCGCTGCGCGCCTCGAGACGGCCGGTGCTGGCGCGCAGAAACCGCGTCCGCAGGACGAGGCCATGCTCGACGAACTCTTCGCGCGCTACACGATGGAGCGCGAGCGGGACGTCCACCGCGAATTCCTGCAAACGCTCGGGCTGGCGTCGATCGCCACCACGCGCCGGGTCGAGGCGGTCGAGACCGCCGATGACGGCATAGAACTGTTCTGACGTCGCTGCCGGCTTCAGCAATTTGACAGGTTGACTTTGCGAGGCATTAACCGTGGCGGAATGCGCGCCGCGTCGGTCATTGTCGCGCCCCACGGTTCGTTGCAAATACGCATGGAATTCACCACGGATGTTTCCATGCTGAAAGAGGGCAAATACGCGGCGTGGTTTAGAACCGCGCAGGCGCAAGGCACCGGCATTGTGCATCTGTCTCAAGGCCGGATTTCGGGCAGCGACAGCTTCTTCACCTATGGCGGCTCCTATCAATTCGATGACGACCAGCGTTTCACGGCCGTTCTGACGACGCGCCGGCATGCCGAGGGCCCGCCAACCGTGTTCGGGCGTGACGAGGTCGAAGTCTATCTCTCCGGCGTGTGCAGCGGTGCGATGGCGACGTGCTCGGGCACGGCCAAGCAAGCGCCTGACGTGAAGTTCGAGGCGACGCTGATCTACAGCCAGGAAGACGCGCCGGCTGCCGACATCAGGAGCGCGGTCGTGAGGCTGAATGCAGATAAGCTGCCCAAGGGGGCCGACAGCCGTTACCGGCCGCGGCATCCGTTCACGGCAGGCCCGTCCAAGTGAAATCGCGCAGCTCCACGTGCGCCCAGCTCCGTGATTAGCGTTGCATTGACGCTGTTGTCTCGAAATCACGCCGCGGCCGCGCTGCAGCAACTCTGCCTTTAGAAGCGGGGGCTAGCCTTGCGGCCGATCAAGTGTGGTGGAAGAACATGCCTCAAATCTGGATGACATACGATGAACTCGGCGCGCTTTGCGGCTGCGGTGCAATGGAGGCGAGGGATCGCGCCATCCATCTGTCGCTCGATCGTCGCAAAAGTCGCGACGGGACGACGCGCGTCAAACTCGATCTGGCACTGACGGCCAAGTTCTTCGCATCCGTTCGTGAGGCGGATTTCGATCTCGATTGCGCCATTGAGGCGCTGCACAACACCCACCGGCAAATGGCCGAACTCCTGGCTCCCACCCAGCTCCATAACAGGCGTGGAGCGGCCTGAGCCTCCGCGTGTTCCGGCCCATGCCGAAGGCTAATTCCCGCGCTCGTTGTCCCGAATCAGCATAAGCTCTGCGGCGGAATTTCCGGCTGTCGTCGGTGTTCAAATCGCGATGGGGAGCGAAGTCTGCAGGAGGAGTGCATGAGCAAAGCTGTGCGTCGGCCGTCGGTGGCACTGTTGGGGACGCTCGCGCTGGTTGGAAGCGTCGTTGCGACGAGCGGAATGGCAAACGCGGAAGCCGTGACGCTGCAAGCCGAGCTCAAGGGAAGCAATGAAGTGCCCCCGAACAGCTCGTCCGGATCGGGCAAGGCAGAAGCCAGCTACGACACTGTAACGAAAGTTCTGACTTACACCGTCACCTATGCCGGGCTGACGGGACCCGCAATGGGGGCGCATTTCCATGGCCCCGGCGAAGCTGGCAAGAACGCCGGCATCGTCCTCCCGTTCAAGACGGTGCAAAGCCCGATCCAGGGCAGTGCCACGCTCACCGACGCGCAGGCGGCAGATCTGCTGACCGGAAAATGGTACGCGAACATCCATACGGCCGCGAACCCGGGCGGCGAGTTGCGCGGCCAGATGATGAAGTGAAGTAGAGACCGGGTGTACGTCCACGGGTCATCTCGCTGAGGGGATGCTGGCTGCTTAGGACGGCGGTCTCGGCAAGAACGCCAGGATCATCTGGGCGAGCATGACGCCGACGGTGCCTCCTGCCGCCTTCTGGAGCACGTCGAGAAAGCCCGGATCCCGGTCGGGTATGAACACCTGCATCAGCTCCAGCCCCATAGCGACCGCCACGACGAGCGAGCAAGCCAAACCAAGCCGTCCTGGCAACAGGAAGGAAAGCAGGAAGCCGAGCAGACCATAGGCACTGAAGCGCTCGATCACGACGATCCAATAGGCCTCGTGATGTCCCATGAGCGCGGGTCTTCCCGCCAGCTTCGCCAGGGTGGCATAGACGATCAGCGCTAGACAGATGCTCGCGGCTGCGATGAGGTGGCTCCTGCGCATGGCGCCAACATACAAGGTTGGGCGCCCGTCTGGTTCGAAAGACGAAAATATCGTTAAAGGCGCTGGCCGCCGCCAAAGGCTCCGCTGGCACAAGCACGGTGATACCGTTTGGCGGCTCACCCCCCGTTAGGGAAATCGAAGTTCTTCCTCGACCGTCAGGCCACCAAAGCCGCATCGTTCGAGACCGCCGCGCCTGACTGCGGCACGCGGCGCGAACTCGACGAGCTCACTAAACCTGGCGAAGGGCAGGGGCGGCGCAACGAGATAACCTTGGCCCTCCGCTACGCCGGACGCGAGCAGTGCGCGGAGCTGCTCCTCGGTCTCGATGCCTTCCGCGACCACGCTCATATGAAGGTCTCTCGCGAGCGCCACCAGCATCTCCACGATCGTCGTCGTCGACGCGTCCACGGTGATCGTGTCCACGAAGAACTTGTCGATCTTGATCATGTCGGCGCCGAGGCCCTTCAGTCGAGACAGTCCGCTATGGCCGACGCCGACGTCGTCGATGGCAACGCGGAAGCCATGGTCCCGCAGCTCGGCGACAACCGCCGCGGCGCGCGCGAGATCGTCGAGCTCGTCGCGCTCGGTTATCTCGACCACGATCTGGCGCGCCGAGACTCTTGCCGTCAGCACCTTGCGACGCAGCGTTTCAACGAAGCCTGCACTCAGGAGATGCCCGGGCACGACGTTCAAGGACATCTTGAAATTCTTGTTTGCCCTCAGCAATGGCTTCAGCTCGGCGAGCGCCGATGCCAGGATCTGCCAGGTCATCGCCTGGATGCGTCCACTGGATTCGGCGAGCGGAATGAAGTTCATCGGCGGCACGACCGAGCCATCTCGGCGCACCCAGCGAACCAGAATCTCGCAGCCCTTGATCTGACCTGTCCCGAGATCGAAGATGGGTTGGTAGTACGGCTTGAATTCGCCGGCCGCCAGCGCCCGATCGAGATCGGCGACGGGCCCCTCCATTCGGCGGCTGCGTGCCAGCAGGATGCCAAAGATTGCGCCAAGTCCAAGGGCTACTGCGAGGACGGGCCAATAAGCCTCGTGGTTCCAGCTCGAAAGCACCGCGTGCTCGAGCCCGATCGTGGCATGAAGCGGGAAGCGCGTGGAAGTCCTGTCGAAACTGACCGGCCCCGGCAGGGACTTGCCGGCGTCGGTCTGGAATTCGCCGAGTTTCTCGCCACTGCTCAAGGCGAGGATCACCTCGCTGTGCGCCCGCAGTTCGGCGGGCATGATGTCGAACAGGCTGGCGTTGATGCCGACAATGGCGACAAGGGCGGAGCTGTCGTTGATGTCCCTGAGCACGCCCAAGGCGTCGCCGCCGAACTGCTCCACGCGGAACAGCGAAAGTGCCTTGTCGCGCGAGGGCAGCATGTCGCGGCGATTCACCCATCCCTTGTCGAATTCGAGCGTCTCGGAATAGGCCGAGCAGATCACCGAGCCATCCGGTTTGACGAGGCGGACGTCCTTGATCGCCGAGCGCTGGTAGACGTGGAGGCGGATGGCTTGCAACGCCCCGGGCTCGCAGCTGGCGAGATTGCGTTTTGCGAGCTCGTCCAGGCTGGCCGCGGCAAAATCGACCGCAAATTCGGAGCGGCGCAGAACGACCTCGGTCAACTCGCTCAGCTGATGCGCCTGCTGGTGGCGAATGACGGCCTCCGCCGCGAAATGGCCCGCCAGGGCGAACGCCATCGTGCTCGCAAGCACGAGCGCCGCAAACAGGAGGTTGGGTCGCTGTAATCTCATCCGGTCCGGGCGGAATTCAGGGGAGGCCTGGAAAATTGATCCTAGCCTGCGGGGACTAAGATAGCGTTTAACGGGACGAAGGAACGGGGATGCCCCGCTACGGAGCCAGCCTTAGAGGGGGCCCAGAAGACGTACAACTGGCCGGTGAACGGGCCGGACGGACCGCCGCAGGCAGCTCAATCAACGCTCACCGCCCGCCGCGATGGCGGACGGAAATGACCTCTGGATAGAGGTCGGCTGGGCCTATCGCTGTGGGGCGTGACGGGATGGCGGGTGGCTCGCAGCCGAAGCACCACGAAAGCGACGTTGATCGCCAGCCAAACCAATATCGCGGAAATGGCAAAGTGGAGCACTGCCAGACCTCGCCGTGAAGTCTGGAATCAACACCCAATGGTTGCTTTGGTTCCGTCCTGCCAAAGCGAAAAGCTGCGGCTGGGTCGAAGAGGAGCGTTGCCGCGATGATGGCGCTGCCGTCCTCGACTTTCTCTCTTCCGAGGCTAGCCTTTCCCGAGGCTAGCCTTTCTTGCTCGCTTTCGACTTCAACGAAAGACCAAGCCGCAACGCCATGCGCTTGATCGCATCAGGCGAGCGCCCGAGAACTTTCGCCGCCTCTTCCAGCGAAGCCGAAGACTTGGCCAGCTCCATGAGCCGGCGGTCTTCCTTGAACGACCAGGGCTTGCGCGCCATAACCGAAATGATCCTCTCGTCGACACAAGGGACAAAGCCGCCAAGCGACCCATGTTCGCTCGACGGCTTTGCTTGGGTGGGGCCGGACTGGGGGAGCCCGGTGCGAAGATGGATAAGCGAAACGCGAGACTTCGCAACAAACACCGCGGATTAAGCTAACCGCTCAACCTTACCGCGATGAAGTTTGTGTATGCCGCTCCGTATAACCACGGAGGTTTCGTCGGTGTTGTCTGCAATCGCCAGCAGCCGCGTGCGAAAAATGTGTCGGAAGCGACTTCATCACGCAGAGGACAGACACGCTCGACCACCAGCGCGCTCGTGGCTTCAGGCTGCTTGCCGAGGTGAACAGGGGTTAACATCGTCGGCTGGATATCGCTCTCGAACAATGAGAGATTTCGTCATCCTCTCCTGCCGCCAAGGTTTCGCGCGACGACCAAACTTCGAGCACCACGTTGCACAAACTTCATGATCGTCTGACAAAAGTTTCAGCGCCGATGACCTTGAAGTCGTCGCAACATCACGTTTGAAATGTACCGGGAGGAGCGTTCCGAAAAATTGGGAACATTCCAAATGCTTGCGATTCTGGTTTTGATTTCGATTTTTGCAGCTGGCTTTGGCTGTGGCTATGGTGTGCGGGCGTGGCGCTCGCGCAAGCGATCAGCACGATATCGCCTCTATGCGCCCTACACGCCGGCATCGATGGGAGTGAAACAAAGCGAGCATCCATCGTAATGCAGAACCATGGGCGCGATGTTTCAGGCGGAAGTTGATCTTGCGTCGCGGCAAGGTCGGATAACCATGTGCGGTTAGGTTAACGTGGTGCGGTCCTTGAGAGCTTTGGAAAGGCAACCTAAAACGTATCGGTTCATTGCGAGAGTTTAGCCGCCTCGATTTTTTTCGGGGCCCGCATGGGTGGGCGTAGATGGCGTATTTGATTGCGTTGCTGGGCGCGACGTGCGTCCTTATTTTGATCGCTTTTGTTCGTACCTTTGATCGGCGGTTGAAAGATCTTCCGCGGCCTTGGATCATTAATGAGGGCCATTCGAATGATTGATCAAAGGCACAACGCGCCCCGCAGGTATTTCGTCGACGCCCAAGGGCATCGCGTCCTGATCGGCCTTTCTTTGGAAGAGACGGCGGAGTTCGAAGCGCTGGATCTTTCATCGAACGAGACAGCGCAATTCGCGTCCGAGATTTGCGTGAACGACGGAGCCGTTGCGGCGGACGAAGTTCGCTGGCTTGAGCTCTATTCCAAGCACGAAGGGGCTTGGCGGGCGTGGATCGCACAAAGCCAGGCGGAGCGGGCGCAGGATTTAAGCTTTGTTAACTATGTCTGACCGATGGTAGCCGCCTAAATCTCGAATGTGGGATGGCCCAAATGTTTCAGCTGTTCCTGAGAGCGCGCGCACACAATCTTCTCGGCTCCCGCCGTGAGGACAAAGGTTTTAAAGCCCGCTCCGTCGAGCGTGATGCAGAGACCGACCGTGCGCGGATCGGTGCCGTCCTGGCGGCGATCGAAACAGCATTGCAGGAGGCGGAGAGGGAGCAGGCCGGCCTCAACCGGCGTGTTGACGATGCCCTCGCACGTGCATCCGTCACCTTCGGCAACGGCACCGATGAATATCTCGAGCGTGAGCCGCTCGACAATTATCATCAGGATCTCTTTGCGGCCGACATCTCGAATGGCCAGCGACGGCTCAAGGAATTGGCAAGCGCCATCGCGCACTTGAAGTTCGTCAAGACCGCAATGCTCACGCGCTTTCCGGATTTCAAGCCGCCGCAGCTCGACAGCTAGTATCGCGGATCTTGCTGCACGCTCTGCGGCCATCCTTCGAGACGCCCGCTCTAGGCGGGCTCCTCAGGATGAGGACGGAGTGCGCGGCAGCAGTTTCAACGGGTGCTGACGCCGATTAGCCTCATCCTGAGGAGGCGCGTAAGCGCCGTCTCGAAGGACGAGGCGTGTGCGCGCAGGCCGCCGCCAAGAGTATTTCCGATAGCCCGGCGGCAGGCAGGGCAGACCGCGTGACAATTCGGCGCTGCTTTGCCGTTGGGCGCTTCGACCCTTTTTGATATGGTTCGGCGGCCATTCATGGATTGAAGGAGCGAAAGAGGTGCCAGTCAAGAATTTGAGGACGTCGGTTGGATTGGCATGCGCTTTGACGCTGGCCGCGCCGGCGACGGCTTCGGCCATCACGGCGGAAGTGGCCCGCACATGCGATGCGGCGATGGCCAAGGCCTTTCCGCCCAGACAGATCGGCAACCCCGCGGCCGGGAGCACTAAGGGAACGGCCAAGGATAAGCGCGAATACTTCCAAAAATGCGTCGCCAACAACGGTAAGGTCGACGACATGCCGGTGGACGCGCCAAAGGACAACAAGCCGGCGAAATAAGAACAGGGTGGCTACGGCCGGAGCGTTTTCGAGCGAAGTGGATACCGGTTCGCGTGAAGAAAACGCGTCAAAACTAGAATCTAGAGCTTCGGTTCTGATTCAATCAGAACCGATCATGCTCTAGCGTCGGGGCGGCGGACAGGGCGAGTAGAACGCGCCGTTCGCCGCATTGATGCGTTCGACGCATTGATTGGGATCAGTGACCGTTCCGGCGACCGTGAAGTCGTAGCCCATACCCTTGACCACCACGACGTAGCGGCCGGGGGCGAGCGTAAAGCCGTCTTGCTCTGGTTGGAGCAACAGCATTCTCGACTGGTCTTCGACCGGACCTACCTTGTAGGGGTACGACATGCTGCGGATGACCCAGGAATCGCCGGCGCTGACCATGGCGGCTTTCCCGGTGGCATCGACGCCCATCGCCCGGGAGACTTTCGCGACCACCCGAACTTCGGTCCCGCTTGCATCGACACCCCCGTCGGGCCTGAACACGATGAATCTGACGTCGCCGCCCATCAATGTGGTTGCGCTCGGCGTGTTGATGGCTGCCGAGATCGCGACGCGCCGGTCCGGAATCTTTCCGGGCACCGGCTTGAGCTCATGGAGCTGGCCCTCGCTCAAGGCGTAGACGCCGAACGTCGTCGGCAAAGGCATCGACGGTTGTGCAGCTTGCGCCGGCTCCTTTGCGCTATCCGGCGTCCGTTCAGCGGGTTCACCCACCGAGGGAGTCGGGATGGCGGTCGGCTGAGGGCCCGAGGTTTCCGGTGAGCGCGCGGACGGCAGCGCCACCTGTGGCAATGCGGTCACTTGTGTCCTCAGATGTAGCCAATAGGCAGCCGCGGCCCCGGCGCCCGCAATGAGCAGGAGCATGGCGGTCAATCGAACGAGAGATTTGAAGGCGCCGCTCCGTTTGAGTTGGTCCAGCGATCTTGACGGTGCCGCAGGTCCGCGTGGCGTTTCCGCGGCCGTCGAAGGGGCTGGTGAAGCCAGAGCCGGCGGCGTCGGAATGGGCGGCGGAGCAGGGGCGTTGTCAGGCCGAGAATTCGCCACGACAGTGCCGGCAGCCTTTGCCGGTGAGGACGGCTCGCTTCGCTCAAAGGACCGTTCGACCTCCTGGATGGCGCGTTCGAGCACTTGCTGGAGCGCTCGCGCCTCCCGCGCATCGGCGTGGTTGAATTGTTCCAGCAGCTTGATGCGGGCCAGTTCGTAAACGACGTCCCGCATCTGCCGGGGGTCGTCGGAGATTTCGCGGATCCGCCCTGATAACAGGCGGACAAGTCCAGCCTTGATCTCGTGCGCGTTGGCTGCAGTGTCGCCGGGCTCGGTCATCAAGGCCGATCAACTACCCCGGATACAGCTGTTTCGCTAGGCTTTTTCACCCGGATCCCTGGGTCCTGCGCGCACATGTCTCGAAGAGCTTGCTTTTGGGCAAAAACCTGTGACATTTCGCCCAGCTCCTCTTTCCGGTGTTTGACGATGCGCGGCATTTTGACAGCAATCACATTTTTGGCGTTCCTGGTTCAGCCCGCTTCGGCGCAAGGGGTCAAGGATCAGGCCAACACTACCAGCTCCAGCATCATCACAACGCCCACGAAAAAGGCGCAGACCATCCAGGCCGCGTCGCGGCCGACCGCCGTCCGAAATGTGACGGGGAGCCTTCCTGCCGGAAGGGCGGCCCAAGGCGTCTGGCGGGATGGCAAGCTGATTGCCGTGCCTCGGTGAGGTCACGCAAGGAACCGTGAAGCAGCCGTGAAGGAACGGTGTTCGCCTCCCTGACGTTCTTGCTCGGGAGATCTCGCATGAAACGCTTAGTCTTGATCACACTCGCGCTTGTCGTGCCTGCCGGCGCCTGGGCCCAGGGCGTCAACGATCCGTCGACGCCCAATCGCAACGTGATCATCGTCAACCCGTCGCAGCCCTCGCCCTCCACAGCGACGCCAAATATTCCGAGTCGAATCGAGCCCCCCGTGACGAGGGGCGGACACGCCCGCCCCTATCACGGGAACAGAACCCGGGGCAGCGGGTCGAGCCGTCGTTAGCCCTGCCTGCACCTTTCGGTGGCGTCGTGAGACAGCTATTGCGGGTTTACCTCGACCTCCAGGATCGATGTCCCGCGATGATGACGGCTCTTGCCCGAGATCACCAGCGTGAACTTGTCGGCGCCGGGCGTTTCGTTTCCTGCCGAATAGCGGAAGCCGGACCCGACCACCGCCAATTGTCCCCATGATGGTCCGCTCACGACCGACACGTTGAAAATCTGCATATACGACCAACGCAGTCCCTGGATGCAATCTGCCCCAGGCGCGATCGACATCGTCCATCTCACTGAATCTTCCGAAAAGGCAAAAGGCGTCCGCTCCTTGATGCAGACGGGACTGGCGTGCGCCGTCAGGCCAGACATGAAGGAAGCCGCGACGGCAATACTTAGCAGCAATAACGGTCTTGCACGCATTCTCGGCAACTCCACGAGCGCATGCCAAAGTTAACAGCAATGACCTAACGAGGTCTTAGAACAGGGCCGTTGGCCCTTAAGCCGATCAAATGCCGCGGATCTCGGGTACATCAATCATCCGGTCGGCCTCTTTCCGGATCATGCCATCCTGCCCCTGTTTTGCCCGACGAGTTAACCCGAATTTCGGAAAAGGCGTAACCAATTGATCCGACTGGTGTCGGCTACTGTGCATGGGGTTGTTTTTCAATTTTTTGATGGGATGGTCCTCGAACGGCCCCAGGTGCTGAAATCCCCGCGCGCTAAAGTGGAAAGGGTGCCCGGCGAATTGGCTTTCTTGCAATCGGCAAAGGTATAGATTGAAAAGCTGGAGATGAGGAAATTGGCCAATGGTCGTCCTTGTCGCTCTGCCTGGAGTCATCAGCGTGCGAACGGGTCGACGTGGCCACTGTGAAAAGCGGTTTGGGAAGCTGCCTCAGGCGGTCATCATTGTTGTCGGCGTGCTCGGCCTTGGTCTCGCCAGTCCGTCCTTGTGTCTCGCTCAGAGCGAACCGGAGCCCTCGCTCAACGATTATCTTCCGCCAAGCGAGCCGGAAGTTACGCGCGACGAATGGCGGCAGCGGATCGAGGATGCGCGGCGCCGGGCCAAGGAGGTCTCGCGCGAGCGGCGCGAGCATCCAGAGCTCTACAAGCCGATTCCCGAAGATCCGGACCTTGTCGCGAGCGAACGTCTCCTCAACGACGAGAGCCTGCAAAGGGGCGACATTGTCGCGACCAAGAAAGGCATGTTCGTCTACCAGGGGCGATCCGAGCAACCGCGCCGCGACCACGACTTTGTGCCGGTCAACCCGAAATCGGTGCGCTGAGGAATTCGCTGCAGCCCCAGGAGCGATGGCAACGAAGCTCGTCCGGGTTCAGTATCGCCGCATGATCTCGTTGAATTTGGGGTCGGCCACTTTCGTGGTCTCCAGCAGCAGCGACTTGCCTTGTGGAGTTGCCTGCACGTAGGCCGCGATCAGCAGTGGCTCGTAACGAGAGCGATTGGCCAGCGCCGACCGGATGTCGGACTGCGCCAGGAGCTTGATCTCTTCATCGGTCGCGGCCGCGCCCGACGTCACGATTTGGACGCGAGAGAAGGCAACGTCGATCGGCACCGACCCGGTCAAGTAAGACATCTTCACCGCAGGCGTTACCGCCTCGCCGGCCTGGGCCTGCAGCGTGCCGAGCGTGAGCCATAGCGCGGGCCTGATCGGTGATACTTTCAAGGCAGCCACGACGGCACCTTGAGCTGCCTTGTTCTCGCTGGCCCTGCCGCCCGCGTCGGTGGAGGGGCGATGAAGAAAGTCAGCGGCCATCGCTGCCGCGTAATTCGCAAGCAGCTCGCCATCCCATGAAAAGGATGCAAGGCCGCCGGCGGCCGCCAGCTTGGCCTTGTCGGGCGGAATCTCGCCCGAGAACAAGTCGCTGGCGCGAAAGTTCGGTCGTATGAGATCGCCGTAGGACGCCATGCCGGCGTGAAGCGCCAGCACGATTGCGGTCAAGGTGCCGATGACGCGAAGCAGGATCATGCGATTCATGGTGGAATTGACGAGGCCTATGAGCGCGAGCCGACGACGGGACCGACATTCAACTCTTAAATTGCGAGCAGACTATCGCCTTGGATCGTCAACAGCGTCAAGTTGCCGGTCGCGTAGGCGCCGGTGTCGATATTGATGCGGTTTGGTCGAATGTCGGGCGCGCTGACCGGCGTGTGACCGTGAACGATATATTTGCCGAAGCGCTCCTCGGAGGCCAGGAATTCCTCGCGGATCCAGAGCAGATCCTCATCCTTTTGGCGATCGAGCGCGATGCCCGGCTTGACGCCGGCGTGGACGAAAAAGAAATCGCCGCAGGTGAAGGAGGAGGGCAATTGCTGGAGAAAGGCGAGATGCTCGGGCGGGAGCGCGCGCTTCAATTCATCGATCAGCTCGACCTGCTGCTCCGCGGACGGATTCATCGTCGGCCTGATGCCATAGGAGACCAGCGTCAGGAGGCCGCCATAGTGGCGCCACTCCTGCAAGCGGGCGGGGTCCTTGAGGACCTCGAGCAGGAAGACCTCGTGGTTGCCCTTCAGACAGACCGTCTCGTGTGATTTCGAGCGCGCGATCAAGAGATCAAGAACGGCGCGCGAGTCCGGGCCGCGGTCGACATAGTCGCCGAGAAAGACCTGAATGGCTCGTTGGGGAGCCGAGCGGGCAAGATCGGCGTCGATCACGGTTAACAGCGATTGAAGCAAATCGGCGCGGCCATGCACGTCGCCGATCGCATAGACGCGAACGCCGTCGGGAAGCCGAGGCTTGGTCTTCTTTCGAAAGCGTGAGGAAAGGCCCATCAGGTCGGTCGAATCGCTTCCAGCGTCACGAGCGGATCATCGTGACCGCTCTTAGCAGAACCAGTCACACATCGATATTCTTAATTGTTTGCAACCAACGCGCCCGCATTTTGATTAAAGGATCGTGTGGCCTTTGAGCCGTATTTCAAGAGGTCTCGCGTAGCGTCCTTTCCTACAAGAAGGGGAGCGCGACATGCGCAAAGTTGTAAAGTTCCTGGCGGCCGTGGCCGCAATCGTCGTTGCTGCGGGGGTGCAGCAGAGAGCGGAAGCCGCCTTCGTCGGCGCGCCCTTGGGGCTGCGCGGTGCCATCCAGTACATCAAGTTCGACCAGCCGACGCTGGCGCCGATGGCATTCACGCTCTTTTGCCTGAAGTACAAGGACGAGTGCAGGCCGCGGCCGCAGCAGGTCGTGTTCAGGGGCGGCCGTCTGAAGCTCACGCCGGAGCGGCTGGCGCAGATGCAAGAGATCAACCAACGGATCAACAGCGCGATCCGTCCCGAGGCCAACCTGGAGGGGCTGCGCGGCGAGAAATGGCTGCTACATCCGGCGAGCGGCGACTGCAACGACTACGCTGTGACAAAACGCCACGATTTGATCGCCAAGGGCTTTCCGGCGCGCTCGGTGCTGCTCAGCGAGGTCGTGACCACATGGGGCGAGCATCATCTCGTGGTCGTGGTGCGCACCTTCTCCGGCGATCTCGTGCTGGACAATCTCTCCGGTCACATCCTGCCGTGGTCGAAGAAGCCCTATCGCTGGGTCCGCATCCAATCACCCAAGAACCCGAACTATTGGGCGTCACTCGGCGATCGCGCCGTCTGATGACCGGCGCTCTATCGTGATGAGGATTGGCTGACGCTCTGCGACAGCCCCAGTCCCACGATCACCGAAAGACACAGGATTGCTGCCGGGCGCAGCAGTCCCGGACCGGCGAAGCTCTGGACGAGTGCAAAGAGAACGCAGGCCGCGGTCGCCGCTGGGAAGAACGAGTTGCGTCCGCGCTGGAGCGCGCCGAAGAACAGGCGCACCAGAGCGATCAGGCTTACAGCCATCATGGCCGTCAAGCCGATCCATCCCGTGTCCGCAAAGATGGCGATGGCCGCCGAGGGCGCGGCCAAAGTCGTGCCAGCCTCGCTCTGATAGATCTTCGCGACGGCCGAAAAGCTTCCTGCCCCCGCGCCGAACCAGCGTGTGTCGGCCAACATCCGCTCGAGGGTGGCCTTCGTCTCGCCTCCCGCATCCGGGACGAGCCGCATGAGGACCGGCCCAGAACTCTTCTCGAAGAGGAAGGTCAGGACGATGGTCGCGCCGATCAGAGCTGCTGCCGACAATGCGCCCGCGGCCAATGGCGAGAGGTCGAGCCTCCGGATGACGAGGATCAGCAGGATCAGCACAACGCCAAAGGCCGCTGCGATCGCGCTGTTCGTTCCGGAAAACCCAAAGATCGCGGCTGCGCAGACCAGGGTCCCTACAAGGCCGCAAAGGCCGATCGCGATCGAGCGAAGGACCGAGTGATGCGTTTCGGCCCGTTCAGCAGCGAGCTGCATGACCGCTAAATTGAGCATGAGGCCGAGGCCGGCCAAAGTCGTGGTGAAGTCAGCGGGCGCGGCTGCCGCAACGGCCGGCGACAGTCGATGCAAGTCCAAGGTCAAGGCGGAGACCGCGGTCACTCCGCTGAGCACGAAGAGAACCAGCTCGGCACGGCCGCGGTTGCGGACCACCAGGATGGTGACGCCGAGCAACGAAATCGCCGCGAGTGCCAGCAGCAGCGCGTTCACCGTCAAGCCGGTATCGGCCGTGATCGGCCCGAGCGACAGGCCGCCGAGGACGTCGTGAGCGCTGGCCCAGATCGGATGCGCCCAGCTCAGCGGAAGAGGCGCGAGTTGGGCGGCGATGCACAGCGGAATGGCGAGCAGGATCCACCGGCCCCAGGCGGTCGCGCGCACATAGTGGTCGTAGTCGGCCTTCCGCGCGGCCGAAGCGGCCGCCAGCAAGCTCAGCGCTGCGGCCATCGTCCCGAGCTGCGCACCGACCCTGGCGCCGGCAATTTCGAGAGCGGAAGCTGAGACGATTGAAACGATGAGGGCAAAATAAGCGAAGGACAAACGGCGCGCTCGAAGGGAATCCTGAAACGGTCAGGTCACCATACAAGCGGGCGATGGGTTTTCAAACAGACGTCTATCAGGAGAACAGCTTGACCTTCAGCCTTCGCGCGCCCGCGAAGGTCCATCGCAGTGTCAGTCGGCATAAATCAGCGAGCCGTCTTGACTGGGCGGGCGAAGGCGCGTCCGGCACGCGCGGCAGCAAGGCCAAAGCGCGCCCCTGATCCAAAGAGATAGCCGCCCTGGAGGGCAATGGCTGCGAGTACCATTCCTTTCAGGCTCTCGATCACGGTGAGATCGACCATCAAGCCGACCGGAATCGCGGCGAGCACGATGACGAAGGTCAACGGCAACAGCACCAGGACGCGAAAGCGTTGGCCCAGCACGGCACCTACGAGAAAATTGAAAATCAAAAACGCGGTCATCCGAAACACTCTCTGTGCTCCGGACCCTAGGTTCCCCCCCTAAAAAGACCCTTAAGTTGTATGGCTAAATTTGGCCTATTGGCTGCAATTTGCCAGCAGCGAATGATAGGCCTCCCGCAGTCCATTTAGGGCCACCGCACCTTTGATCTCGCTGTCGCTTTCCTTGACGACAACGGACAGTGAGGGGGTCGTCTGCCACTTTCCGGCGGCAAAGGCAGAGACCTCATCGGGCAACAGCACTGCGGCCCCCGCGGCCGCCATGCTGGCATCAAAGGTCAAAGTGCCGCCGCCGGCCGCGGCGATCGTGACCTTAGGATGGCTCCGCGGCGGGAAAGGCCGGATCAAGGCTACCAGCACGTTGACCTTGCCCTTCGGCGCGCAACGCACGATCAGGCCGGCGAAGTCCGGGTCGGACTGGCTGGTGTCCGCCGTCTTCATGATGGCGGCGAAGCTCTCGCCGTCCTTCGTCCCTTGGGTCCGGCTGAACTTCCAGACGGAGGAGGAGGCGGAGGAGGCGACCTCGACAACAGCCGGGCCGTGGCAGGTGGATCGGGCGCTCTCAGCGCAAGGTATTGTACCGTCCAATGGGCGATCAGCGGCGCCAAGGAGGGAACCTGCCAGCAGCGGGATCAGAAGGATGCCAGACACGGGGATTCCTGACTCTTAATAGCCCAGCCTTAGCAGAGGGCGGCGAGGCCAAGAAGCCTCGCGCTCGACACGCCTAGCCCTTGACTTGGGCGGTTTGCTCGTCAGCCGGGCACAGGAAATACAACAAATAGTCACAAAGGGTTAAACTAAGCCCCAAACAGTGGCTCGCACGCAACAGTAGCCGACTGATCGCACCGTTAACCACTAGGGAACCCTTGTCGCACCGCCCGCGCCGCCGTACCAATCGACGGTAATTGGGGTCTCTTGGGGCGCGATTCATGCATTCCTTTGCCAAAACTTATGTATTCAAGCCGGCATTTCTGGCGGCCGCTTTAGCGCTCGGAGCGTGTTCAACCAATCCAGGTTCGGGCCCGCTGACGGATGACGTCAACAATAAGATCCAGACCGAAAATGCGCCGGCCTATGAGCTGGTGCCGATCAATCCGGCTACGGTGAAGATTCTGCACACCCATGAGCCCAAGGGGCTCGCCGGGGCCTTCACGGACAAGCGGCCGCCGGCCAGCATCGTGTTCGGCATCGGCGACGTCGTCAGCGTTACCATCTTCGAAGCTGCCGCCGGTGGTCTGTTCATCCCGGCGGAAGCCGGCGTCCGTCCGGGTAACTTCGTGACGATCCCGGATCAATCGGTCGACAATGACGGCTTCATCACCGTGCCCTATGCCGGTCAGGTCAAGGCGGCGGGCCTCACAGCGGTTCAGATTCAGCGAGCCATCGTTGAAAAGATATCCAACCGCGCCATCGAGCCGCAGGTTGTGGTTGCGATGTCCTCGCAGCGGACCCAGCTCATCAGCGTGCTCGGCGAGGTCAATACGCCGGCGCGTTATCCGGCGAGCGCGGCGGGTGCGAAGGATCGCGTGCTCGATGCGATCACCCGCGCCGGCGGTATCAAGGGTCAGGGCTTCGAGACCTGGGTCATGCTGGAGCGTAGCGGACGGCGGGCTACCGTGCCGTTCGAAAATCTCGTGATGACGCCCGAGAACAACATCTATGTTCGCCCCGACGACAGCATCTATGTCTATCGCGAGCAGCAGAAGTTCCTGGCGTTCGGCGCCAGCGGCCAGAGCGGCGAGTTCAATTTCGATGCCTGGCGCATCAACCTCGGCGAAGCCGTCGGCAAGGCCGGAGGTCTCTTGGATGGCCAGGCCGATCCGGCTGCCGTGTATCTCTACCGTCGCGAGCCGCGCGAGGTTGCCGCCCAGCTCGGCATCGACGTGAGCAAGTACACGTCAGAAACGATCCCGGTCATCTTCGCGGTCAATTTCCGCGATCCGGGTGGCTTCTTCCTCGCCACCAAGGTCATGATGAAGAACCAGGACATCATCTACGTCTCGAACTCGCGCAACGTCGAAGTTGCCAAGTTCCTGAACTACCTGCGCGTGATCATGGCGACCGGCAGCGATGCCGTGAACCTCTCCAACGACGCCCTGATCTTCCGCAACAACATCAAGACGGCGCCGTAAGACGCCGACTTGATCGACCAAAACCGATGGCACCGGGGCTTTGTCCCGGTGCCATTTTCGTTTAGCAACCGAAGCGGTTCTGCTGCGGCTACGAGTTCGGGATTTGGATCAAGGCGCCACTGAGCACGTCGCGCCGGCCATCGGTCATCCCGCAGTGTTGCAAGGGGCTTCATGCGCTTTCGAGCATTCTGGCGTCTTCTGGCTCTCGTCCCTACTGCCGTCGGACTTGGACCGTTCGGGCAGGCCCTTGCTGCTGCAGGGGAGCTCGGCGTTCGCCATCGCATCGACGTGATAGTCTCCGCCGAACCCGATGCGCCGATCTTGTCGCGTCTTCGCGGGGAAAAGGGCGAGCTCTCATTCACGGTCCGGCTGTCGGCGAACTCCAAAGAGAGCCGGTTCTTCGGAATGTTGCGCCCGTCTTTCCCGGATATCGTCGTCCCCGACGGCTCGGGCAAGCCGCTGGTCCAACAGACCAAGCTATGGGAGGAGGATGTCTGCCATCAGCGCCGCGGCCTGCCGAAGGTCACCGTGACCCGGCTTGAGGGTCGGTTCGGCGAGGGTGAGGGGCGGATCGAGATTTCCGCCATCAACCGGCACATCGGCCTTCTGGTCCCGCCGGATGAAGTTAACCCCCGGAATAAAACTCGAGCCGGGGAGTGATAGTCTTGGGCTATTCTACGCCTTCCGGGCGCAGACCCGGAACAGCCGCCTCAACGTTGATCTGAAGATCTATCCGATTGATTGCTTCCTCTAGAAGCTAAAGCAAAGCTCGCTCCAGAACGACGATGCGCCTTTGGCCTCCCAACATAAGCTGGACCAGGATTCGCTGGTCGTGGAGCCTGCCCGCGACCTTCATCCTGTTCTTCGTGGTCGCCGGCGCGCCGTTTCCGTTCGGCTCGACCAACGATCTGTCGATCGCGTTCTGGTGCCTGTGCTTGGGAATCGCGGTGATGTTCGCACCGACGCGCGAGCTGCGAAGGCCGCATCTAGGGCTGCTCGCCGGCATCGCCGTGATCGTCGCCGCTTACGCGTTCGTGCTGCATGAGCAGCTCTCAGACCATCCCTTCCTCGCGCCATTCCAGCCGATCTGGAAGCAGGCGTCGGATCTGCTCGGCGTGCCGATCGCCCCGTCCGCTTCGATCGTGAAGAACGAGGCGTTCTTCGCGCTCGGCGCGCCGCTCGCCAACATTCTCGCCATCGTCCTCGGCATCACCGTCGGTGCCGATCGCGAGCGCGCGCGCCGCTTGCTGTGGGTGATCGCGATCTCGGGCGCGGCTTACGCGCTCTACGGCGTGCTCTCGTTCCTGATCGAGCCGACCATGATCCTGTGGCGGGACAAGACGGCCTATCTCGGCAGCGTCACCGGCACCTTCATCAACCGCAATACGGCGGCGGCCTATTTCGGCTCCTGCGCGGTGATCTGGATGCTGCTGATCCTGGAAGACGTCCGCCGCCGCCTGCCGGAGCGGCATATCGAATGGCGGCGCCTGTCGCTCGATCTGCGCACGATTCCGCCAAAGGAAATCCTGCCGCAGCTTGGCTGCCTCCTGATCTGCCTGATGGCGATGTTCATGACGGGATCGCGCGCCGGCGTCGGCCTGTCGCTGCTCGCGATGATCGTCTCGTTCACGCTCTTCCTCCGCAAAGACCTGCCGCGACGCACCGGCATCTGGATCTCGCTCGGCTCGGGCCTTGCCGTCGCGCTAGGCCTGCTGCAGCTGCTGGGCGGCCGCGTCTCGAGCCGGTTCGACAGCCAGGGCCTGGTCGACGAGGGCCGCGTCGAGGCCTGGAAATCCACGCTTCGAATCATCGCCGACAATCCCTTGTTCGGCACCGGCATGGGCACGTTCCAATGGGCCTTTCCGCCCTATCGCAGTGCCAACATCTCGATTCGCGGCATCTGGGATGCCGCGCATTCGACGCCGCTGGAGCTTGCCTCCGAGGTGGGCATTCCGATGGCGCTCTTGGTTGCGCTCGCCTGGGCGATCATGCTGCTGGTTCTGGCCAAGGGCGTGTTCGGACGGCGGCGCGATGCCATCATCCCGCTGACGGCCGCGGCCACCGCCACGCTGTCGCTGCTGCATTCGTGCCTCGACTTCACGCTCCAGGTGCCCGGCTACAGCATTCCATTCTTTGCGCTTTTCGGCGCCGGCCTGGCCCAATCCTTCTCGACCCGGGAGGGCAGCTCCGCAAGCGATGCCGTCGCTACCGGCGGGCGAGGCGAGGGCCGCACCTCAACCGCCGACACAACCGCGCGGCGAATGCCTCGGCTTCATAAAAGTGTCTAGATTTGAAGCAGTTGCGCTGTTTACGAAGTCTTTAGAATAAGTGGACAGCCCATTTCTCTTCGGATAGGTTCCGCAACTGCAAGCCATTGCCCGGGCCGAGGAAGCAAATCGGGGCAGCTGATTTTTTGGAGGTCTATTTATGAGCGTTATCAAGATTGCGCTTCGCATGGCTGCCGCCGCGGCCCTCGCCGTGACGATCACCTCGGCCGCAAGCGCCGCCGTTTATCCGCCGCAGCGCCAGCTGCCGGCCCAGATCATTTCCGAGTTCAAGGCTTCGCCCAACAGCCTGTTGCAGCAATATCCGACCGGCGGCCCGCAGCTGATCTCGCGCGTGCGCGACCTCGGCGCCTCCGATCCGACCACGCTCCCGGGCCTGATCGCGCTTCTGAAGGATCCCGCGACCACCAAGGACCAGATGCGCGCGATCGTCGGCGGCCTCGCCCAGGTCGCCCGCATGGCGGCGCAGAGCGATGCGGCTTTCGCCAATGAGATCCAGACCGCGATCGCCGGCATCGGCAACCCCGACGTGATCGCCGCCTACCAGGCCGCGACCGGCGACGTCGCGATCGCCGCGACCGGCGGCGGCGCAGGCGGCGGTGGCACCGGCGCGGGCGGGCCGACCGGAGCCGGCGGCTTCGCCAACGGCGGACAGGGCGGCAGCTTCGGCACCTTCGGCGGCCTGCACTATGCGACGACGGTGACGCCGCACGCGAGCAATGGCGTGACCGGCACCACCAACAGCGTCAGCCCGCGCCGCTGAGCGCAGACGAGCTTCAAGGAGCGGTCCAGCTGGACCGACCAACGACGGAACGGCGCTTCGCAGCGCCGTTTTGCGTTTCGCCCGTTAAGCTTCCGCACAAATTATAATGTGCGCACACCGCTGCGCTGCATCAATTGAGTTCAGCCGCGTTTCGCCGCGTGTTATATTCGCCCTCAACTACCGGTTCTTTCGAGTGCTTTTGCTCGCGTGACTTTCTCATCCCAATGCCATCCTCCAGAACCTTTCGCTGGACGATTTCAGGAATTGCACAATGCTGCAGGTGAATAAGCCGTCGTCGGAGATCAACCGCGACTACGCCTCGGTTGAAGGCTCTCCGGCCCAGACGCTCACCTCCTATCTCGACATTATCAGGCGCCAGTTCCCGACCATGGTCGCGATCGTCTCGGCCTGCGTGATCCTGGCGCTGCTCTATCTCTTCACCGCCGCGCCGCAGTTCACCTCGACCGCCTCGATGGTGATCGACACCCGCAAGGTGCAGCTGTTCCAGCAGCAGTCCGTGCTCGGCGACATCGCGGTCGACTCCGCGACGGTCGAGACCCAGGTCGAAATCCTGAAATCCGAGAACATCAGCCTTGCAGTGATCCGCGACCTGCATTTGATCGAGGATCCCGAGTTCACCGGCGCGGGTGGCGGCGTGTTAGGCGCGGTGATTGATTTCGTCGGGAATTTGTTCTCCGACGGGCATGCACCGTCCGAATTCGAGCTGACTTGCAAGGCGCTGGAGCGCTTTGAGAAGAACCGCACCATCAAGCGCCTCGGTCTCACCTACGTGATGGAAATCGGCTTCACGTCGTACGATCCGCAGAAGGCAGCCAAGATCGCCAACGCAATCGCCGATGCCTATATCGTCGACCAGCTCGAGGCGAAGTATCAGGCAACGCGCCGCGCCAGTGTCTGGCTGCAGGACCGCATCAAGGAGCTGCGCACCCAGGCCTCCGCCGCGCAGAAGGCTGTGGTCGACTTCAAGATCGCCAACAACATCGTCGACAGCGGCGGGCGGCTGATGAACGAGCAGCAGCTCGCCGAGGTCAACAGCCAGCTGGTGCTTGCGCATGCCTCGACTGCCGAAGCCAAGGCGCGTCTCGACCGCATCAACGACATCCTCAAGCAGGAGATTCCGGACGCCAGCGTCGCGGACGCGCTGAAGAACGACACCATCGTCAAGCTGCGTGGCCAGTATGTCGACATGGCCTCCAAGGAATTGATCTGGTCGATGAAATACGGCTCGGATCACCTTGCCGCAGTCAATCTCCGCCGGCAGATGGCGGAGATCAAGAAGAACATCATCGACGAGCTGAAGCGCATCCAGGAATCCTACAAGAGCGATTACGACATCGCGATCACGCGCGAGGAGGCCATCAAGTCGAGCCTAGCCAATGTCGTCTCGGAATTGCAGCTCACCAACCAGGCGCAGGTGCAGCTACGCGAGCTCGAGAGCAACGCGCAGTCCTACCAGGCGATGTATGACAATTTCCTGCAGCGCTATATGGAAAGCGTGCAGCAGCAGTCGTTCCCGATCACCGAGGCGCGCGTGATCAGCGCCGCGACCTCGCCGCTGAAGAAGAGCTACCCGAAGACGCTCATCATCCTGGCAGGCGTCTTGATGGGGGGAGTGATGCTGAGCTTCGGCGTCGCCATGGCGCGCGAATTCACCGACAAGGTATTCCGCACCACCTCTCAGGTGGAGGAGCAACTCGAGGCCAACTGCATCGCCATTCTGCCTGCACTCGACGGTGCGGCGGCCGGACTTACGAGCAAGTTTACGAAGCCGAAGAGCGACCCGCAGGCAAACCTTTTGCGCTATGTCGTTGACAACCCGCTCTCCCGCTTTGCCGAAGCCGTGCGCTCGCTGAAGGTGGCGGTCGACCTCAACTCGATCGTTCGCGAGAACCGCGTCCTGGCGGTGACGTCGACCTTGCCGAATGAGGGCAAGAGCACCCTCTCCACCAACCTTGCGCAGCTCATGGCACATTCGGGTGCCAGGGTGATTTTGGTCGATGCCGATTTGCGCAATCCCTCGCTGTCACGCGCACTACGGCCGGACGCGAAGGTCGGGTTGGTCGACCTGATCGCGCAGAAGGTGCAGCTTGAGGAAGCTATCAGCGTCGACCCGCAGACCGGCCTTGCGGTGCTGCCGGCCGGTACCACGTCGAAGCTCCTGCACACCAACGAGATCCTGGCCTCCAAGGCGATGCACGCCGTGATCAGCCTGCTCCGCGCGAGATATGATTACGTGGTGTTGGACATGCCGCCGATGGCCCCGGTGGTGGACGTGCGCGTGACTTCGCCGTTTGTCGATTCTTATGTGTTCGTCGTCGAGTGGGGTAAGACAAAGACAGACGTCGTGCGCCACAATCTGCGCAACGCACCGGAAATCCAGGACAAGCTGCTCGGCGTCGTTCTCAATAAGGCCGATACTAAGGCGCTTGCGCGCTACGAATCTTATCACGGCCGCTATTACTATCAGAAATACTACGCTCGCTATGGGTACGTGGAATAGTGTGCGGCCCGCCTTGCTGCTGCTTGGGGCCGCTGGGCTGTGGTGGTCCTCAATCGTGTTGCCGATCTTCCGCTCCGCTGCACCAGCGCGTGAGATCACCGAGCGCATCATGACCGATCAACGTTTCAAGGCCGGCACGCTGAGGCACGTACTCTTGCAGATGGAACGAGAGCCGCAGCGGCCAGTGGTGCAGTCCTCGTTTGTCCGAGCAAAAGCGCTCGTCGAACTTAGGGCCGCCGAGGAAGCGGTGGGGCGCAAATCTTCTGAGGAGGCAGACGCCGAGATAGCTGCCGCCGAGCAAACGGTGCACGCGTCGCTTGCGCTGAACCCCACGGATTCCTTTCTGTGGTTGATGCTCTACTCGGTACGAACGGCGCGCGAAGGTTTCGCTCCCGAGAACGTTCGCTATTTTGAGCAATCTTACAGTTCTGGACTGCACGAGGGATGGATCGTGCTTCGACGCAACCGGCTGGCGCTATCGGTTTTTCCAATGCTGACTACATCGATCCAAGCGCGTGTAGTTTCCGAATTTGCAGAGATGGTAGACTTAGGCTTTGTTGATGAAGCGGTAGTGAACCTTACCGACGTAGGTTGGCCGCATCGAGAGCGTTTGCTGGCTAGCTTAGAGCAAGTGGATATCGCGGCTCGCGAACTTCTGGCACGGCAGCTGTCACGCAATAGCGTTAAGGTCGTCGTACCTGGAATTGAAATGAAGGACAGACCTTGGTGAAGAAGCTTCTAGAGGCGGTAAATCGCCACATTAAGGTGGGGATAGCCACTTTTGCCTATTTGTCTGCAGGCCAAACCCTTGCCCAATCTCAAGCGGTTAGTGTGTCCCGATTAACGATGCAGGGTCCCGCTGAGCAATCTAGTTCGACTATTATTAGGGACGCGTTGAATTGCCCTTGCTTGGATGTAGAGGCTGCTGCGAGGGCGCATGTGACTAGCCCCGATGTGGTTGATCATGTCGTGAGCGTAAAGAACAATTGTTCTCGACTAATCAAGGTGAAAGTCTGTTACTTCAATTCACAAAACTGCAATTCGTTTGAGGTCGCAGGCTATAGGCGAGTCGACACTGTGCTTGGGACGATGACGGGCATAAAGGTCTTTAGATATACAATTTTCCAGCGCTAACCCATGAGACTTTATTCTTGAACCAACTCGAAACAATGGATCAGCAATCTCAATCTCCACGACATTCGAAGTCGGGATTGCTCGAAGGTAGTGTCACGGCTGTCATACCCACCTACAACTCGGAACGTACAATCGCGAGAGCCCTGCGGTCCGTATTTCAACAGAGCCACCGCGAACTGTCGAGAGTTGTTGTAGTGGATGACTGCTCGACGGACGGAACAGTCGACGTGCTTCAGGAGATAGCCGGCGAGTGTCCGAGACATCTGGAACTGAGGATAATTAGGAACGCTCAGAATTCGGGAGGAGGGTTTTGCCGGAATAGGGGTATCGATTCCTCGGAAACAGAGTTCGTAGCTTTGTTGGATGCCGACGACGAGTGGTTGCCGAACCATGTCTCAGCTTCGGTAGCTTGTCTTGTCGCCCGCGGGTTAGACTTCGTGTTTGGATCTCCGCAACAGTTCGCAAAAGGACCTCAGTACAGGTTTGCCTCATCACCCTTGGAGTTTATCTTTGTGCAAGGGGGGATGGCGCAAACGAGCAGCTTTGTATTTCGCAATCGGCCATTGCTCCGATTCGATGAGGCGCTGCTCAAGCATCAGGATTTCGATTTCATAATGAGTGCGTTCAGCAGTGGACTTGCAATCGACCAGCTTGGCGAATGCACAACTAAGTATCACGATTCCAGAGCAGTTCGTTCACGGGTCAGCAAGCAGCGACGGCCAAAGAGTTCGAGGCTCTTTCTTTTGAAATGGCGTAGACAAATGTCCGTTGATTCACGTCTGTGCTTCCTAATAAGGCACCATTTCTATAATAGAGACAGCATCAATTGGAGCATGGCAGCATGGGCCCTGGCTCGTGTTGCTCGATCAAAACTCGCGCCTTCGGTGAGGTTTCGGCTTTGTCGCAGCATTGTCAGGGCATTGGTTCTGCGGTGATGCTGCCTTAGGAAGGTTCGGTGCCTGATTGAGGCTGGGTCCTAGAGGTGGTGCAGGGATAGATCGTTAGAGGCAGAGCGGATCGATTGATGTTCACAGATTTTGCAGCGCTCTTGCTGGTTTCTCTTGTGCTCGCGGTATTCATAGTCTGTTGGGCAATATCGTGGGTGTCGCGGTCCCCGGCAACGAGGTACTGGCCACTGGACATTCATCTTCTGAACTCTTCGTTCTTCCTGCTCCTTGATTTTCAATTTTTGCTTGCATCGCAGTACGAGAGTTTTCGGATAGGCGAACAAACTTTGAACTGCAGCGATACGACCTTGCTAAGTTTCCAGTTCGCGAACGCAATCATATTTTGCGTCTATGCAGCCTTGTTGGAGACGTTAGTAACGCGGAAGAGTGCGACCAACAGTCGTCCCACAAGCCCTCACGGGCGCGTTGCGTCCGTTATATTGTTTCTTTTCATCGGCGGCGCGGTTTGTGGAATCTTGATGTGGAGCATTGTTGCGCTCGGAATCGGTGGCCTTCTCGAACTCGTTGGCGCTCGCCAGTATAGAAATGACTTTGTTTTTCTGATCTTGAATGCCTCTCCGTTCGTATTTGTGGCTTGCTTGTACGTGATCTTCTATTCAAGGTCTTTGGCCTTTAGCCTGATAGCAGTTTTCATTTCCGCGGGTGTCGCAATCCTCTCTGGAGGGCGCGGCAACATCGTTTCGGCTTTTCTCCTGTTGGTTTGCGCTTTTCTCGCTAATGGGCGTCCGCTCAATCCTTATCGGATGGCGGTGTTTGGCGTTCTACCCCTGATCCTGCTTCTCCAGGCATACACTACTTACATAAGATATGCGGGTTTTCAGAAGGTTGAGCGGGGGCAGGATATCTGGTTTGGAGAGGTGGTTGAGTCCGAAACGTTCGCGATTTGGAAGAGCGTATATGCGGTGTCAGAGATCGATTTTCGCCTTCCTTATCCGCTTTATAGTCTATCGGCGTCTCTTTTTTTTCCAGTGCCTAGGTCGATCGCTCCCTTCAAACCCGAGCCTCCGAGCACAGTTTTTACCAAAGTAATTAGCCCCGTTCGATTCGAGAATACTGGCTCTGAGATCACGCTCTCCGGAGTAGGTACGCTGATGGCGGAGCTAGGTTTTGCTGGTGCCATCTTGTTTGGAGCCGCTCTGGCGGCAGTTTCTGCCTTGCAGTATCGTCTGTCGATGAAGCACAATCGTCAAATACAAGCTTTTGTACTCTACTTTTTCGTGTTTTCCTTTTGGAGGTCCGATTTGTTTACGGCGTCCCGCGTGCTTTGGACTTTCCTTTTTGTCACCGGACTCTTTCTAGGCCTTCGATTGGCGTTATCTCTACTTGCGCCTCAATCATCTGAGCGTCTCGTTACGTAAGAAGCTCACCGACTCGTTATGTGAGCCGGAAAGATCGGTGTTGCGGGGTATCGAGCTGTCACTGACCACGCAATTTGCGGCACTTGGCAGGATCACAATCTTACTGCCTGTTAGCTTGCAGTCGCTGATGGTGTTACCAACGCCCCCAATCCGCGCGGCTGCGGCACTCGTGAGCCCTTCAATGCGGACTTTGTTGACCTTGTTCTTAGAAACCTCGCCTTGCTGCCTCGGTTCAAATGCGATTCCAACGGCTGCAGAGCTGCCTTGAAATGCCACATCGCTAACTCGATTGCGTAGAACCTTCGAGGCGCCGGTGTCGAAGGAGATAATGGCTCCTCGAGCTTGCTTACACAGGATCTTTCCTCCAGATAAAACGCAATCAGATGAAGGCCCAAATCTCACCACGGGTGCTGCTTTTGTAAACGCGTCCGCGTCAATGAAAAAATTGCGTACTTCACATCGTATGGCCGATTCTTGGATCGCAATAATTTGGTGGATCGGAGTTTCCGGGTCACCACTCATCGTGGCATGGAGCCCGTCGATGGTCACGTCCATTGAGTTGCATGCGAGTTCGATTGCGAGACGGTCAAACGTCAGGTGTATATTTGTCCAGTGACATTCCTGGAAGAGATTGCCATAGACACCGACTCGAGATCGAATCCAAAGGTTCGCGAACTTGCACCCCCTTGCAGCTGTATCACCGGTCCAGAATCCCTCGGATCGGATAGAGAGGTTCTGTAGACTGGAGTCGACGCACACAAAGCAGCTACTTGGGGGGCCGACACGGCGCCAGGGAACTTGCCCGTCTGCTGGCCCGACCACCAATGGTCCGGCGAACCTAATCGCACGATCGAGTCTAATTTCGTTGGGCCCAGATGCTATGACTCGACATATTGCCGTTAAGCTAGAAATCGAGACAATTGGTCGAGACCGGTCGAAATCCTGAGATCTAACGAATACTGTCTGCCCAGTATAATAGCGGCCAGTGGCATTGTTGACCGCTATAGTGCCATTCGATTGATCGGTAAGTTTTGCTTCATCGAACTCGATGGAATTCAGAAATTCCGGGTGGTAGTTGCCTGGCAGGATCACCGCCTGATCCATGAAGATCGTACTGTCTTTCCGGTCGTTATAGAGAAGGCTATTTGCTCCCTGGCCGATTACATTGACATTTGATCGCAGGAAAAGCGGTCGTGTGATTCTCCAGTACTTCCCTTGAGTGACGTCGCAGGCGGGTATTGAGACCACACCGCGGTTGACTGAAGCTTGGTCAATGGCTTTCTGAATGGCCTCGGTATCGTCGTGCCTTCCATCGCCCAGCGCGCCGAAACTCCTTATATCGAGCGGGCCTGCTTCAGTGGAAGAAGGCAGAAATGGTACGGCGCCCATAAAGCCAACGATTTGGCGCCGCGTGAATGCGAGCGATGACATCCAATATCCCTTTTGCGATGCAGGAATGATCTTGGAACACGGAAGAGAGCATCAATAAAAAGCCGCGGATATGAATTTTCCGGACGCAAAGAGTTGTTGCTGTTTTGCAGCTTTGATAATCCCCGTTCTATAATTCACGCCGAGGTTTTCCACCTTTTTTTCGATCGCGTCGCAGAGCGCGTTTTCTCCGGAACGTTCTGCGTCATCAATGACGATCAGGAAACCATCTTTGTTAAGGCGCGAGATGAGTTGTAGGGCGCCAAACCGAGAATGTTCATTCTGTCTTGTGCCGCCTGCAGGCCCATCGACGATGAGGAAGTCGATGGCGCTTGGGACCGTTGTTGCTGCGAAATCGTATCCAGAAAAATTGAACCCACCATATTGCTGCTCGGACAAGCGTAGTAGGCGAACCTCGTGCCTTACCTTAGACTGTAGGAGCTCGCGCCAGAGCGGATCGCTCTCGACAGTCAGAATATTTGCACTAGTCAAATTCGCCACGGCAATTTGATTCAGTAGCAAAGTCGACTGACCGCCCCCTAGTTCCACAATCTGTTGGAATGAGAAGTCCTTCAGGGCGCGGACCAAAACATAGAGCAAGCTGTAGTTCGCGGCAGCGCCGACTGCGTAGAAGTGGTTCGCGAGTCCGAGAGCCTGAACATCTCGGTCAAAGATTGCGTAATACACAGCCTCTTGTGCGGGCGCGACGCCCGTCCGCGCAGCAATCCTGCGGGTCGTGGTCGCCAAAAATGCTGCAACATTAGTGCCTGCGCCGATGTTCACGTGGTAATTCCTTTTATTGACGAGCCGCTATTGAGTAGATGAGACGCCTGGGCGTTGGAAGAAGTAGAACCAAGGAGGCCCACGTCACTGCAACGACACCTCCAAATGTGGCTACACGTAGCAGGCCGCTAGTCACCCCAATCTCGTGTAAAAGGAACATTGTCGCAAACGTCGCACATGCGGTGCAAGTCGCAACGGTCAATCCCGGAGCCGCGGCTCTTAGTTGATCTGCGACTGTGATCGGTCCTCGTCTGGCGGTGATCCAGATAATGATCGGCACGGCCGCAAATAACGTTCCAACGGAGAACCCGGCGGCGGCTTCTGTAGGCCCGTATAGGCTGCCAAGAATAGCGCCTCCGCCACGCAGGAGAAGATCGGCTACGCTCCAAGTCCGCAACTCTCCAACACGTCCTTGGCTTGTCATAAACTGCCCGAAGGGTGCAACAAATCCCAGCGCAAATAGCGCTGGGCAGAGCCAAAATAGTATTTGGCCCGCCTTTTCCCATGCAGGGCCAAGGAGCAGCACGACTAAGTCACTAGAGATAAGAGGAAGCGTTGAGCCAATTGTAAAGAAGATGAGGCCAGAGACTGCCAAGATGTTACCGTACTCCTTTTTCACCTCACTAGGCAGATGAGCAATCCGGCACAACAGCGGAAATTGAACCTGAAGATAAGGGCCCAAAAGAAAGGACGTAGGCAGGCCATATAGAGATTGCGCCCGGGAGAATAGCCCAGCAGCCGAGCTTCCGCTCCAAAGACCCACAAAGGCTGCCGCGATATTGTTTGACAAGAAATTCAAAGCCGAGAACGTAGCAACACTTGCCCCAAATCTCAGAAGGTCCAGATAGGGTTTCAATCGCACTCTATGGCTTGGAAGCCATCCTCCGAAAGCTAGATAGCCGGCGGCACAAACCGCTCCCTGAATTGCAGTGCCCAATACGAGCGAAAACGCATTGCTGAACAAGTAGGCTAGTATCACTGTGGCAATCCAACCGACGACGAGACCTCCAACTTCGGCCACGAAAATGGACCGGAAGTGCAACTCCCTTCTGAGTAGAGCGGCGTGTTGTGCGCTCACCCCCAGGAGAAAGAAACTGACGGTGGCGACCATAAGAACGGGACTTAACCGGGGCTGTCCATAAGCCGATGCGATCGGCTCTGCACACAGAAGAATTACCAAGACGAGCAGAACAGTTCCGATAAAATTGAACCAGAACAAAGCATCGCGCTGCTCAGTTTCAAGCTCCCTTAACTGCACGGCGGTTGAAGGTAGGCCGAAATCTCGAAAGACAGAGAACAGGGTCGAAAAAAAGAGTGCGATAGCTACGATGCCGAATTCGCCCGGCTCGATCAGCCGAGATACTATTGCGATTTGGCTAATGTTAAGGGCAAACGATATGATTCGTTGAGCGAATAGGAGGCCAGTGCCGGATCTCGCGCGATTCCTGTAAACTGAGCCTTCCATCGAATCTCTACTCTCTCCCTGCTGAGATTGCATTCCGAGCGCTGGCCCTCTCGCTGATGTGCCGCTTTGATGCTTGTCGAGCGATAGCACTGCGGTTTGCCAGGTCGCGCTTGAGTTCAAGAGCGTGCAGCCAAGCAACAGCTTTGGGTATGAAAGGCTCTTCCGGTGGGATCAACAAGCCATTCGTGCCTACTTGGGAACTGATACAGCCCCTATTGTAGGCCACTATCAGGTTGCCCGCCGCTAGAGCTTCGAAAATCACTGTAGGTTGAGCCTCGTTGGCGTAGATTGTCGGAAAGATAAACACGTCTACCGAGTCATAAAATCGGAGTTTTTCATCACCGTAGAGAGGACCGACATAGTTTAGTACCTCACCAAGCTCCTTCTGCGCAGTTTCGAGCGCGCACCTGTCGTCAGGGTCGGGCACCGGTCCGGCGAGTCTTCCATGGACTCTCATCCCTTGCTCGCGCGCCGAGCGCAACAGATCGAGGAACAAGTAAAGTCCCTTATCTCGGTTGAGATTGCTCAGTAATCCAATTCTGAGAGGTGAGCCAGGCGAAGGTGGGGTTTGGTTGGCCTGAGGCGCTACGAACGCAGCATTCGAAATTACGATTGATCGTCTCGGATTCCGATAGGTTTGACCGAAGCTCTTTCTCATGCGGTCGCAAAGGAAAATGTGAACGACTTTTCGTCCGCCCGCCCTTAGAGCTGCCTCCATCAGGGGGCGTCGCTCGTTAATGTATCCGAAATTGTGATGATGCAGGTACGTAGGATACCTGAACAGTCGTGCGAGGGCCAAAAGATAGATCGTGTAGACGAGGCCGAAATCGCTTTGACACGGCATATAGCAGACGCGATTTTGCCGCCATGCGTTGAGCACGAGATGCCCTGAGGCAAGCAGCACGGTGGCCGTTCTTGAAAAGTGGTAAGCAACGCCTCGCTTGGCTACCTTCGGCGAGATATTCAAGAGCTTGACATCGTGTTCCTCGCTCAGAAGCTTGACGTATTCCGACGTGATATACGCCAGTCCGTCCGTCGGCGGCGGAATTTGCCCGATCGCCACGATGAAACGTTGCTTGGTAGACATAATGTGGCGTTGATTAGGATGCGAGTTAGTAGGCTGAGCTGTGCAGCACGCCGAAGACCGTCCGCACGAGAATGGAAACGTCCAAGAACACGCTCCAATTATTGATGTACCACAGGTCATGCTCCACGCGCTTCTGCATCAGCTCGAGCGTGCGGGTTTCTCCGCGATAACCATTAACCTGGGCCCAGCCGGTGATGCCGGGCTTGACGTGGTGGCGGAAGGCGTAGTTGCCGATGATCTGCTCATATTCGGTGTTGTGGGCGGCCGCGTGCGGGCGGGGGCCGACCAGCGACATGTCGCCCTTGAGCACGTTGAGGAGCTGCGGCAGCTCGTCGATCGAGGTCTTGCGCAGCCATTTGCCGATTGGCGTGACGCGCGGGTCGTTCTTCTGCGCCTGCACGATCGTCGGGCCGTCCTCGAGCACGCGCATGGTGCGGAACTTGAAGATCCTGAACGCGCGCCCGCCAAAGCCGTGGCGGGTCTGGCGGAAGAACACCGGGCCCTTCGAGGTCAGCTTGATCACGATCGCGGTCACCAGCATCACCGGCGCGAACACCAATAGCGCAAGGCTCGCGCCGACGAGGTCCAGCGCGCGCTTGAGCGCGCGTTCGCGAAAAGAGAGCGGGGCGCGGCGCAGCTCGGCGGTGAAGGTGTTGCCGGTGCCTTCAAGCGGATAGCGCAGGAAGCGCGCCGTGTTGGCGTCCGGCACCAGATGCACCGGAACGGGGAGGATCTTCAGCACGTCCAGAATGCTGTCGATCGCATGCTGCCGGCTCCAGTTGATCAGCAGGAAGACGTGCTCGATCCGGTTCTCGCGCGCGTAACTGATCAGCTCCTCGAAGCGCGGCGCCAGCGAAGACAGCAGCAGCGGCGAATTCGAGTTCCTTTGGCCGAACCTCCATCACCCGCATCAGGCGGTAGCCGTGCTGGCCGAGGTCGTCGACCGCGTTGGACGAGGTGGCAAGGCCGAACTCGGCGATCATGATCGCGCGGCCGTTGGCGAAGGCGCCGGTGCGCAAGGCATGCGCGGTCCAGCGCGCCGCGGCCGTCTTCCAGGCGATGAGGACGGCGAGGCCGACCAGATAGAACGAGATCGTGGTGCCGCGGGAGAATTCGTCGCTGACCTTCATCGTGAAGGCGATCGCCAGCAGCGCGCCGAACAGAAAGGTCCACGTCGTCAGCGTCATCCGGAACGTGCGCGGCAGGTTCGTGATGTTCTTGAGGCGATAGCCCTGCTGCACGATGGTCAGAAGCACGAAATTGATGGCGACGAGCAGGCTCGCCGCCGCATAGACGTCGGCCTTGCCGAGCGTGCCGGCGGTCGCAACGTGATAACCGACCGCGCAGCCGATCCCGCTGACCACGATCAGCGCCGCATCGATCACGGCCATCGACCGTTCCACAACCACAGGGCGCAGCCAGCTCGGCGCAAAGCCAGTAGCTGTGGATGCAACTGGCTCGACCACGCCAATTTCCCCGCCGAATCAGCGACGGGCACCGGTCGCGTGGAAAGAAAAGTCATCCTGCCAAACCCATTGACGCAATATTCATTGCCCGAACGCGCCGTGCTATCGGTCAAAATCGCTGTTAAAACAAGGCGAAGGAAAAATTAACCTTACCCCAGAAGCTTGCATTGTAGCCCATCTCGCCTCGTGACTGATATGTTAAATTTCACAACCCGTTAGGAAGTTCTCGTTGCCTCGAACCCAGTCCCGGCGGCGACCTCGGCCGAGAGGGAAGCGCTACCTCGCCATTGGCCTTGCAGTCGTCGCGTTGGTAGGAATTGTACTCCTCGTTCTTCGTCCCGATAGGGCGCCCATACGAGCTCCGACAGCTTCCAGGGCCGCCGCAGTCAAGCTCCTCCTGGACGGGCCATATGGCGCGCGATTTGCCGGCGAACTCGCGGCATCCAGACAGGGATACTTCTCCTCCCGCATTGAGGTGTCGGCCCAGCCTGAAGACCCTGACTTCGTCCAAACCATTGCACGCCAACATGCCATCGGCGTGACGAGCGGCCAGAAGTTCCTGCTGGCGAGCTGGCGTGGCGTGCCCGTGACCGCCTTTGCTGCGAGCTTTCTCGATACTTCTGTCGCGATTTTCACGCTCGAAGCCTCGGGATTGCGGCGGCCGGCTGATCTGGTCGGAAAGCGGGTCGGATACCGCGGGGCGAGTGAGGGAGACGTCGTTTTCGATGCCATGATGGCGCAGCTCGGGCTTCCCCGAAGCCAGATCACCAAGGTCGCAGGCCGCGACAGCTTCGAGGCTCTGCGGGCCGGGGAGGTGGATGCGATCATCACCGCAATCGACGCGCGACCCGATCCCTCCAGTTCGGCTTTCGTGAAGCTGAATGTCATCAAGCCGCAAGACTACGGCATCCATGTCCCTGGCTTGGTCTACTTCGCGAGCAATGGTCTCGTCCATGAACAGCCATCCATGATTGCCGACATCCTTCAGGGCCTCATTCGAGGATGGCAATTTACCTACGCGGACTATGCACGGAGCGTGCCCGTTCTCGCCGGCGCCGGCTCGACCAGGCTAAGCCCTGAGCGGCTGAAATTCGAGCTGCAGCAGCAGCGGCCGTTGGTGCTGCCGACGGGCGGTCGTATTGGCGACTACGACGAAAGCCGCTGGCGGACGCTCCGGGATATTCTGATTTTCGCCAAGCTCGGCGAGGAAGACGTGCCGCTGGCTCAGACGGTCAACTACCAGTTCCTTCGGGATGTGTACCGCCGTTCACCCGACCTCGCAGCCCCGGGCGCCTGGAGCGAGGAGAAGTAGGACCAAGAAGCCACACCTGTGCGCCATATCGCCCCAAAAGGCCGTTGGCCGCCGTGGCATCGGTTGCTTTTCTACCGATGGCCTTGGTAAAGTTCGGTTCACTATTTGGGCTAGTCGCGGAGTGGTTTGCGACCTGTGAAGTCGGTTGGCGGGGGTCTGACGGGCGCGGGGCGGGGATCAAATCCGTAGGGGCGAGGAGCTTTTTGGGATGTTTAAGACGTTGATGCGAGCAGGTCTTTTGGCCGCGATTGTTTCCCTCGGCGCAGCGAGCGGAGCAAGCGCCGCGATGCAGATGCCCGCACCGGCAGCCCTGCTCACGGGCGAGAGCCAGGTGACGCCTGTTACGTTCTGGGCGCAGCCGTACCCATACCGCTATGTGCCGGTGCGCCGTTGCCCCTTGGTGCGGGTCGAGACGCCCTATGGCTGGTACATGGACCGCGTTTGCGCGCCTGTCGGTCCTGTCCTGCGTCGGGCATATTGAGCTTGGGCTGACGGAGCGGCGGCCGCCGTTTCTTGCAAAGATTTAAAGGCAGCCGCACAGCTCATGCGGCTGCCTTGCTCATTTTTGTTTCGCAGAGTGCTGCTCTTTTGTGCGCGCAGCGCAGGTTCACCATGAATATCTTTGCCGGGCCGGGATAGTCTTTCGCATGGTGAAGATTGTGTTACCAGATCGGCGGGGCTGCATCGGCAGCGTGATTGCTTAAGGCGGCGGTGGCTGGATCTCCTGGGAGTGGTGATCCGGCCAATCGGCCGCTGTTAGAGGATACGATGACAGGGGCTTCAACCTACGATCTCACGGGCAAACGTGTCTTTGTCGCGGGTCACCGCGGCATGGTCGGATCAGCTGTCGTCCGAAGGCTTGCATCAGAGAATTGCACCCTGCTGGTTGCCGACCGGCGTGAGCTGGACCTCACAAAGGAAGAGCCCACGTTGAAATGGCTGCAGGCCAATCGTCCCGACGTTGTGGTGCACGCCGCTGCAAAGGTCGGCGGTATCGCAGCCAACAACAGTTTCCCGGTCGACTTTCTCTGCGACAATCTTGCGGTGGAATTGAACGTCATCCGCGCAAGTCACACGGTTGGCGTGCAGCGCCTGTTGTTCCTCGGCTCATCCTGTATCTATCCCAAGCACGCCAAGCAGCCGATCGCCGAAAGCGAATTGCTGACGGGGCCGCTTGAGCCGACCAACGAGTGGTATGCGATCGCTAAGATTGCCGGCCTCAAGATGTGCCAGGCGTATCGTCGGCAATATGGCGATGATTTCATCTCGGTGATGCCGACCAATCTCTACGGCCGGGGCGACAATTATCATCCGGACCATAGTCACGTCCCTGCAGCGCTGATCCGGCGCTTCCACGAAGCCAAGATCGCCAATGCGCCAAGCGTCTCCGTATGGGGCACCGGCACGCCGCTCCGCGAGTTTCTCAACGTCGATGATTTCGCCGATGCCTGCGCTTTCCTTCTGAAGAATTATTCGAGCGACCTGCCGATAAACGTCGGTAGTGGTGATGAGTTATCGATCGCAGACTTCGCGGCGGCCGTAGCGGCAGTCGTGGGTTACGGAGGCAAGCTCGCGTTCGATATCTCCAAGCCTGACGGAACGCCACGCAAGTTGCTGGATAGCTCGAGAATTCGCGGGCTTGGTTGGCGACCAAACGTCGCTTTGCAGGCCGGTCTCGCGGCCGCATACGCAGATTTCTTGGAAGGCTACGGACGTCATCTGGAAGTCAGCGCAACGCGCTGAGTAGACTACTTGGACTACAACAAAGCTTTTTATTCTGAACTTTGACTTGGGCGGGGCTTTATGCGTGTTCTCTTGGTGGGCATCAACTATGCCCCAGATCTGATCGGCGTTGCGAAATACAACGCCGAGCTCTGCGAAAGTTTGGCAGCCGACGGTCATGAAGTTCGAGTCGTTACGGCGCCCCCTTATTATCCGGCCTGGAAGATCCCCCCGCATTCAAATCGTCGTACTTCAGACCGAGAGCTGTCGGCGGTGTTCGAGTAACACGTGCGCCGATTTATGTGCCCGCACATCCCTCGGGCGCCAAACGGCTGGTCCATCACGCTTCATTCGCGCTCACGAGCGCGGTGCCGGTCCTCTTCGAGGCGCTATCCTGGCGACCAGACGTTATGATCGCTGTCGCGCCATCGCTGATGTCGGCTGCCTTCGTCTCGTTCGTCGCTCGTCGCGTCGGTGCCAAATCATGGCTTCATGTGCAGGACTTCGAGGTCGACGCGGCATTCGATCTTGGTCTCCTGCGCAACCATTCACTGCGCAAGTGGATGTTGAGAATGGAAGCTGCAATCCTCAAATCCTTCGATCGCGTCTCAACTATTTCTGAGGCGATGCTGCTGCGGCTGGCAATCAAGGGGCTAGCGCCCAACAAAGCGCTTGAGGTCAGAAACTGGATTGATACCAGCGCGATCTGCCCCGGATCACGAATGACAAAATACCGCCGGCAGTTAAACATTGGCGAGGGCGATATTGTTGCGCTCTACTCTGGAACGATGTCGAACAAACAGGGGCTCGATCTCGTAATCGAGGCTGCGGTCAGCTTGGAGCAAAGCCATCCAAATGTTCACTTTATTCTTAGCGGCGAGGGGCCGCACAAAACGAGGCTCGAGCAGATGGGCGCCGGACATTCCAACGTCCATTTTTTCGGACTTCAGCCCAACGAGAGCTTCAACGAATTGATGGCGACGGCCGATTTTCATCTCATTCCGCAGAAGGCCGAGGCAGCCGATCTGGTGTTGCCCTCGAAACTTGGTGCGATCTTCGCGTCCGCGCGGCCGGTCATAGCGATGGCCGAAGAAGGTACGGGGCTGTCGTTGGAAGTGACCGGCGCCGGTCTCGTGATTCCGCCGGGAGATTTGTCAGCTCTGGAAGTTGCGATCTGCCAGCTCAGTGAGTTGCCCGCACTCCGCCGGCGTTACGGCGATGAAGGACGAAAGCGCGCCCTCGAGCGATGGGATCGGTGGACGATCGTTCGGCGGTGGGCGGAAGTCATGGCAGGCGAGTCCAACTCAACTGGGAAAGAGGAAAGCGGCTCGGCAGGCGCTAACGACAACGTTGCATTGCCGGTGGAGGATGCGGTTCGTGTGCCCTGAGGTGCCTAGCCTCAACCAGTTGCGCTGCGATAGGATTGTCGACCGAGACTAGCCGGAAATAAGCGCCGCGATGAGCGCTCATACCCGAGTCTCGCTCGCTGCGATGCTTGACCGACACGATCTTCCTCAGAGGGCGGCTATTAGTTCTGCGGCGAGACGATCCATAAGCACTAGTGTGAAATCAACCGTGAGATGGTTTGCGTCTCTATAGACAACGACGCCGTCGCGAATGGCTGGACATACCAAGCCTGTGCAAATCGACGATGTTAGGTCGATCATGCGCGCGTGGTTGATGGACGCGACGGCACGTTGCTCTGCTTCGAACACTTCGTTGCTTGTAGTGAGCGAAAGACTGCGACTGCAGGTGCTAAATGGTAAGCGCCGCCATTCCGCCCGAGCAAGACAATTGCCGACCGGGTGGTAAGGAGTGGGATTGTCGCGGATCACAATGAGCTTGGCGTTGACCGGTTCGAGTTCCTTGAGCGCTCCAAATAATCCACGCTCCCAGGTCTCAATGCTCACTGCGTGAGGTCCCAGATTGGTGAATGGTCCCTTGACGTTTCCGCTCGAAAACTGCGCCAACAGTATCGCGTCCGGGCTATCTTGAGTTTTTATCATCGCGATTGCCTGCTCGCGCCAGCTTGCGCACTGGGGCGAAAGACGACGAAGTCGTAAACTGTAGATTTCGGAAACGGGAATATCAGCGATAGGACAGGAGGCCCTAAGATAAGTGATAAGCCGCCATCCTTTCTGTTCGGCAATGGCTGTAAGCGCGGTTGTCCATTGATCGGCGTGAGAATCTCCCAACAGCACAATTGTCTTCGTATAGCTGGATGGGCCGAATACACAACGAATTGGCTTCGGTGTCGTGAACCCGGCTAAGCAACCGCTCTCACTCGCAAGTGAATACTTGGAGGTTGAGGCAACTATGGTCGCTTGCGCAGCATCCGTAACATAATGTGCAATCGTGAACGAAAGGACGCCAGCAGTTGTAGCGACTAGCGTAAGGGCACCGCCCATGGCAATTGATCGTACAGATCGTTGTGCCAGCCAGTAACTAGCTCTGATGGGGTATTCGAGCCAGGCGAGGCTGAGCGACGAGAGAACGATCGTCATGACAAAGAAAAGGCAATGGGCCAGTGCCGTGCTGCCAACAAGCACCGTACCAAGAACTGCAATCGGCCAATGCCACAGGTAAATGGCGTAGGACCGGGCACCGAAGAACTGAAACGGATACGTCCTGAGCAAAGCCGACGGTCCAGCAGGATTGTTCCCCGTGAGCAGCAGCAGTGCCGTAGCTGCCACTGGAACAACGGCAACGACTCCCGGGAACGCCATGAAGCCGTCGATAGCAAAGAATGACAGGATGAGAAGTGCGAATGACAACCATCCAACGATTGAACTCGAGCCATGCTGCTTTGCCCAGCGCTCGAAGGGTCTTGTTGCGATCAGAGCTCCTGCTCCAAACTCCCACGCCCGAGGGGGCGCGAGATAGAACGCCCAAGCTTGCTTGCCGTAGGTCAGGTAGATGCAGCCAGCGAACGATCCGAACACTACGATCAGCAAAGCTAGCAGGATGATCTTTTGGCTGAAACGACCGACAATGAGGAGAAACGCGGGCCAGACCAAGTAAAATTGTTCCTCGACTGAAAGTGACCACGTATGAAGGAAGGGATTGAGCGAACTTTCGGGGGCGAAATAGTTCATGGATTGGCGGAGGAGCCAAACATTGGCGGCATACAGCGCTGAAGCTGCGGCCGACTTGGCCATCTCCTTCTGTTCAAAGGGCGCCAGCACGAAGTATCCGATGATCAAGGTCGCTAGCGTGACCGCGAAGGCGGCAGGCAAGAGTCTCTTAGCCCTGCGACCATAGAAGCCAAGAAAATCGACTTTCCCGGTCGCGGCTATCTCCCGAAGCAAAAGTTGCGTGATCAGGAAGCCGGATATGACGAAGAACACGTCTACACCGACAAATCCGCCGGTTAAGCCCGGAACTCCGTAATGAAAGGCGACCACCGATAGAACTGCGATCGCCCTCAGCCCCTCGACATCAGCTCTGAAATGGGTCGCCGCTCGCGATACGGGCTGCATGTCTATTGCTGTGCACATTGCATCTAGAAACGCGCGAACAATCAGTACCACGCATTTCGTTCGGGGAGTTTGTCCGTTTTCGGCTGTTCGTGGGGCGGCGGCGAGGCAAGGGCTAGTGTCGGCGGATACGCGAAGGAGAAGTCGGGCCTGACCCGCCAAGCGCAGGGAAGTAATCTGCAGATAATATCCGCTCGGACCAAAGCCGGCAGGTTGGCGTCATTCGGTGACCTCAGCCTTAGACGCGTTCGAACAAGATGTCGAAATAGGCGCCACCAGATGCACGCTTCGCAAACCGGTCCTCGCGTCTCACCTGAAAGCCAAAAGCTTTCAGATACGAGCGAATTTGATCAACGGTCGCACAATTCCGGTATGACTCGAAGTCCGCCGCTTCGGCCTTGATGAATCTGAATTGCCGCAAGATTTCTTGCGCACCCCGCAGAACCAGCAACTCCGAGCCCTGGGTGTCCAACACAAGGGCATTGTATTGCCCGAGATCGACCTGCCACATTTCAAGAGCCGTTTTCAACGTCGAAGAACGAATCGTTATGTCGCGGACGAAGTGCACATCCGGCCAAATGTCCTTGTGGTCTTGCAAATCCAGAATGGACGATGACAGGCCATCATTGTTCGAGACATGGAAAGTATAGGGCTTGCCATCAGTATCGGCGATCAGCGCGTTGATTGCCCGCTGGTCAGGCAGCGAGCGGATGTTTTGTCGAAGCATTTCAAATTGCTCCGGGACAGGTTCTATCCACGCCACCTTCAGTTTGTGTCGGGCATAGAGGTCCCGTTCTTGGCCAGCATTTGCCCCGACATGAATCACGCCGGAACATAGTTCAAGATAGGAGTTGGGATCGCCGTAAAGGCGGCGGGAAATGTAGCGGCGCAATCGGCCGGCAAAGCGTAGCGGCGCTGTGAGCATAATGAGTTCGCCTGTGCTTGTCGCCTGAACAGCCCACCCGGCAATTTGACCTCCACATGAGGGGAGGTCAACCCGCTCTATGCTAAGCGCGCGCCAGTGTTCCGTTGGAAACAATGGCGGCAAAGCGGCGACGCATTCGACGAAGTACGCGATGTTGCCCAGGTGCTTCAAGGTCGGTGAAAGATCAATTGAAGAGGGAGAAAGGCCTTTTCCGAAAGCACCCGAACGTATTGCCGCGATAGAGCCCGCGTTATTGCAGCGCCCGAAGTTGAGAGTGCGATCCGCGAGCCGAGCTCGCGTATCACAAATGTGGCAGTGCGGAACTCGATCGCACAAGTCACATTATTTTCTGCAACTCAAATGAGTGACGGGCTTGACGTTATGCGCCGGCATGGCGCAGCCTTGATTGTCCGGCGGGTTGGGTGTCCGGAGGTGTCGATATGGAGAAGTCTGTCGCTGAGCATTACGGTGCGCAGTTCTTCAAGGAGCAGTCAGGCGGGTCGTTCGAATTTGCGTCGGTGATCGTCCCGCTGGTGCTTCGACTTTTCAAAGTCAATTCGGTCGTTGACGTCGGCTGCGGTGTCGGCGCTTGGCTGCACGAATTCGCTACGAACGGTGTGAGCGATTATCTCGGAATTGACGGCGACTATGTGCCTCGTGATCAGCTCAGAATTCCGTCGGAAAGGTTCAGATCCATGGACCTTCGATCCATCACCGATATCGGCCGCAAATTCGATTTGGCGTGTTCGTTAGAGGTGGCCGAGCATTTGCCCGAGAGTAGCGCGAATGAGTTCGTTTCCGCGCTCGTGGCCGCTGCACCAATCGTATTGTTCTCTGCCGCAGTCAAAGGGCAAGGCGGTAGAAACCACCTGAATGAGCAATGGCCATCCTACTGGGCAGAACGTTTCAGCCGCCATGGTTACAGCGCCTTCGATTGCGTCCGACCGCAGATATATGACGACAGCCGAATTCGGCCCTGGTATCGACAGAACCTTCTCGTTTTTTGTCGCGGCGATTGTTGTCCCGCAGGTTATTCCTCGCTAACCAGTCCGTTCGATCTGGATCGCGTCTTGCCTGACTACTTTGAGTATAAGGTCCAGGAAGTCACCGAAGGCAAGAGTGCGGCGATAGCGGCAAGACATCTCCTCGGAAACCTTGGGGTCTTGGCAAGAGCAGCGAGACGTCGGTCCGGTCTCTAACGCCTCATTCCCCACTGCCGGTGGAAGATGCGGTTCGCTTGCCTAAAGAGGGATGACACCGCGATGACGTCGCTTGGGCACGAGCAGCCACCAGTAAGCGCCGCGAGAGCGCTTACTTGCTTCTCATCAATCGTGATGACAACCCACCGACAGGCTATTCGTGCCGCGCGAAGTAGCGGAAGCCGTGCTGCTTGATCAGTTCGTCCCGCTTCGCGGATTCGAGATCCTCCTTCATCATCTCCCGAACTAGGCTCTCGAACGACGTTTTCGGCTCCCAGCCGAGCTTTTGTTTCGCCTTGGCAGGATCGCCGAGAAGCGTCTCGACTTCGGTCGGTCGGAAGTACCTGGGATCGACCGATACAACGCACTTTCCAGTTTTGGCATCGTATCCCTTTTCATCGACCCCCGCGCCTTCCCAGCGAATTCGCATTCCAATCTCGCTGGCCGCGACGTTGACGAAGTCCCTCACCGAGTGTTGTTTGCCGGTAGCGATGACGAAATCCTCTGCCTTCTCCTGCTGCAACATCAACCACTGCATCTCAACATAATCGCGGGCATGTCCCCAGTCGCGCAGCGCGTCGAGATTGCCGAGATACAAACGTTCCTGCAGGCCCAAATGGATCCGCGCCAGGGCGCGCGTGATTTTTCGGGTGACAAAGGTCTCGCCGCGGACGGGAGACTCGTGATTGAACAGGATGCCATTGCAGGCATACATGCCGTAGGCTTCACGATAGTTCACGGTGATCCAATACGCGTAGAGCTTGGCGACCGCGTAAGGGGAACGTGGGTAGAAGGGCGTCGTCTCCTTTTGCGGAATCTCCTGCACGAGGCCATAGAGTTCGGACGTCGAGGCTTGGTAGAAACGCGTCTTCTTCTCCAGGCCAACGATCCGGATCGCCTCTAAAATCCGAAGCGCGCCCAGCGCGTCTGAATTTGCGGTGTATTCCGGTTCCTCAAACGAAACGGCAACATGGCTTTGGGCAGCGAGATTATAGATCTCATTAGGCTGCACCTGCCCGACGATCCGGATCAGGCTCGACGAGTCCGTGAGGTCGCCGTAGTGCAACCGGAACGGCGGGTCCGGCTCATGCGGGTCAAGGTAAAGGTGATCGATGCGGTCGGTATTGAAGAGGGAGGTCCGGCGCTTGATGCCGTGGACCTCGTATCCCTTCTGTAGAAGAAGTTCGGCCAAATAAGCGCCGTCCTGGCCGGTGACGCCGGTAATAAGTGCTCGTTTCTTTGTCATATCAGTCCCAAAATGGAAATTTGTACTTACACGAAGTTGATTTGGCTAGGGAGGGTGAAACCGAACGAAAATCAAGCTTAGATTAACGGCAGCTTGGCTGCAGCGAACGAGGACTGGTCCGATGTCCGGCTTGGGTCATTCGCGTCGATCGGCTGGGGCCGCGACCATGTCCGGTCTACCCCCAAAGAGCAGACGCCAAGGTGGGGCGTGGGTTCGACGCTAAGGGCCACATCCAGACATGATCAGCCACGGAGGCGGCCTCACGGCGCTGGGCTCAGTGGGTGCCCAGCACCATCTCCCATCACTTGGTTCTCGGAACCTGGAGGCGTAGACTGTCATCAACCTATCTTGGAGGCATGCCTTGGCCAGCGAGCGCGTCGAGCGTCGGCTCACTGCCATTTTGGCAGCCGATGTTGCTGGCTACAGCCGATTAACTGGCCTGGATGAAGAGGGCACGCACGTCCAGCTCCAGGACCATCTACACACCCTCGTCGATCCCAAGATTGCCGAACACCGCGGCCGTGTTGTCAAGAACACCGGCGATGGGCTGTTGGCTGACTTTAGCAGCGTAGTGGACGCACTGCGCTGCGCTCTTGATGTCCAGCGCGGGATGGCCGAGCGCAATGCCGAGGTGCCAGATGAGAAGCGCATCGAGTTCCGGATTGGCATCAATGTTGGCGACATCCTCATCGATCGAGGTGACATTTTCGGCGATGGCGTGAACGTGGCAGCGCGTCTGGAGGGATTGGCGAAGCCCGGTGGCATTTGCATCTCCGATGACGCGCACCGACAGGTTCGGGGCAAGTTCGATGTCACCTTCGAGGATACAGGCGAACGGCAACTCAAGAACATCGCACGGCCGGTGCGTGTCTTCCGAGTCGCTCTTGATGACGCGCGGCCCGCCAAGCCAAACTGGCCGCGGCACAGTACGGCGCCGGCTGTACGTCGCGACAGGTGGGGTGCGCGCCTCACGGCGATCGGAGCCGCAGTCGTGCTAATCGCCGGCGCTGGTGGCGCGGGATTGTACTTCCACCCCGGCCGAGCGCCCATCGTCTCACAGATGCAGGACAAGCTGGCAAAGCCCTCGGAGCGCTTCTCCATCGTCGTGCTGCCCTTTATCAACCTATCCGGCGATGCGAGCCAGGATTATCTGGCAGACGTCATCAGTGACGAACTGACCACCGGGTTCTCGCGTTTTCGCGACAATTTCGTCATCTCCCGCTCGACTGCTTTCACTTACAAGGGCAAGCCAATCGACGTGCGGCAGATCGGCAAGGATCTAGGTGTGCGCTATGTGCTGGAAGGCAGCGTGCAGCCAACTGGCGACCGGCTGCGCGTGCATGCCCAGCTCATCGATACCGAGAGCGATGCGCACCTCTGGGCTGACCAGTTTGACGAAAATCGCTACGACGTCTTGCAGATGCAAGATGCCATCGTTACCCGCATCGCGCACGCGATCGGTATCAAGATGACTGCAGAAAGAGCCCGCTGGGCACAATCTCGCGCAGCCAATCCCAGTGCGGAAGACCTTGCGTGGCGCTGCACCGCGGCCATGATGCGCATGTATTTGACGCCGGTACTCGATTCCGCCTACCGCCTGTGCGAGCAAACGTTGCAGATCGACCCTGAGAATGTCCGCGCACTGTCCCTCCTGTCAATCAAGTTCAGCCATCGCGTTTACGTTTTTGCGAGTCCCGATCGCCAAGCTGATCTTCACCGCGCGGACGAACTTGCCTCCTTAGCCATAAAGATCGATCCGGACAACTTCCTGGCTCACTCGGCGAAAGGCGATGTTCTACTCGTGGCGGGGCGCTCTCGGGAGGCGATTGATTCTTATCAGCGCGCCCTGATGTTAGCTCCCGGCAGCATTCCGCCGGGATTGGCTTTGGCCTACAGCTATGCCGGTGAGCCGGAACAGGCCATCGCCTATGCCGACAAGGCGATGCGGCTCAGCCCGCACGACCCCTTTTCCACGCCGCTGTATCTCGCCAAGGCTCTCGCCTTCAGCATCTTGCAGGACTATGAGGAGGCGCTTGTATGGATTGACCGGGCTGAAGCTGCTTCTCCCGAGATTTTGCTAATCGGATTTGTGCGGTCTGCGCTACTTGCCTTGGCGGGTAAAGAGGCAGATGCGCGCGCAGCAATGCAGCGATATTTGGCGAACGACAATGCCCCTATCAGGACCATCACTCAATGGAAAGCTCGAAGGCAAGGCGTACCGTTGCCATCCTATAGTCCGCGTTTTCTTATGTGGGGGCTAAGATTTAACGAGGGGCTCCAAAAAGCCGGACTGCCGGAGTGATCAACGCCGGTTGCCCGCGCCGACGAGGCGATCGAAATCGCGGATCGCTGCATGTCTCTTATGGGTCAACAGCGCCGGTTTGAATGGCGCCGTGTCACTTCCGGTCTGCCCCGATCAGCAAACCATATCTGAGCCACCGAACTCCGCCATCGGGCGAATACGCGACATGGTTCTTGGATTCACTTTGTCGGCCCGCAGATCACACGACAGCAGCACATTCTTCCTATTCAGCCGGTTGCGCCATCCGTGCATTGGGATCCCGCGCTGAACCACGGTTCTATATCGATCGCTTGCGGAGAACGCGATCTAACCCAGTGGAACTTGATCTATCTCGGGTTGTTTTATGGTCCCCACGGATGGGAGGAAACCATGACAACTCCACTGACCCTTGCCTACAAGCGAGCCTTCAACCGCCGCAACATCATCAAGGGCGCTGCGGCGCTGACCGCAATGGCCGCGAGCATGAAAGGGGTGTCCGCGGCGACGGTGACGCCTTTCGGTCAAACGGGCTCGCCCACCAGGTCGACCAATCCGCTGCCCCTCGGGCCATTGCCCGGGAGCCGCTATCCGGATGCTCGCTTGGAGTCCGCCAAGCCCACTGTTTCGTTCGGGCCCGCCAATTTCCCGGCCTTCGCAGGCACCATGGCGGTAGAACGCGTAGCAACCGGATTTCGCTGGGCCGAAGGCCCGGTCTACTTCGCGGCCGGGCGATACGTGCTGTTCAGCGACATTCCCAACAACCGCATCATGCGGTTTTCGGAGGACGACGGCCATGTCAGCGTGTATCGCCAGCCGTCGATGAACTCGAACGGAAACACCATCGATCGCGAGGGCCGCCTGATCACTTGCGAACACAGCGGCCGACGCGTCACCCGCACGGAACTTGACGGCTCGATCACGATCATCGCCGACAAGTACAACGGCAAAAGGCTGAACTCGCCGAATGATGCCGTTGTCACATCGGATGGTGCTATCTGGTTCACCGATCCAGTCTACGGCATCGGCGGCTATTATGAGGGCGTCAAAGCCGAACCGGAGCAGGAAAAACACAATGTCTATCGGGTCGATTCGAAATCAGGTGACATCAAGGTTGTCGTCGATGACTTCGTGGAGCCGAACGGGATTGCTCTCTCGCCCGACGAGAAAAAGCTTTATGTCATCGATACCGGGTTCACCGATGCGCCAACCAATCCATCGCATATCCGTTCGTTCGATCTCGACGTGAGTGCTGGGAAGATGTCGAACGGCAAAGTGTTTGCGGAAATGCCCAAGCCCAGTATCACCGACGGGGTGCGCACCGACACCGAGGGGCGCGTCTGGCTGTCTGTCGGCTGGGGCGATCCGAACGAGGACGGCGTGCGCTGCTATACGCCCGCCGGCGAACTGCTCGGCAAGATCCATATTCCGGGAACCCTCGCCAACCTGTGCTTCGGCGGCCAGCAACGAAACAGGCTCTGCATCTGTGGCTCGAGTTCGCTTTATGCGGTCTACACGAGTGCGCAGGGCTCCATGAAGCCTTGACCCGCTCCGACGAGGATTTTGTCTGGTAAACATGAGCGGCACTGCTAACGCTTGACGCAAGAAAACGGCCACGACGTCAGGTAGTCCAATATTTGCGCGCCGTCTCGGCGCGCAAACACACGGACATGCCAATGCGAGACCAATAGCCAAACCGAAGCCTGCCGCCCGGCGAAACAACTGACGGATGACCGAGGAGGAGACCCTCATGCTAATAACATCACGGCGTTCGCTGCATTTCGTTCTTGCACTCGTCGCATCAAGTTTCACCGTGAGCCAGGCGCTGCCGCAGGCTAAAGCCCAGGAAGCCCGCTGGATCACGCTCTTCGACGGCAAAGACATCGAACAATGGGATCAGGTCGGGAAATCCAATTGGCATCTGGCGGACGGCACAGTAATTGCCGACAAGATGGAAGACAAAGAGGCCGGTTATCTCGTCAGCAAGAAGACGTACAAGGACTTCGTGCTGCGCGTCGAATTCTGGCCGAGCGATGATGCAAACAGCGGCATTTATTTCCGCTGCCTCGATGCCAAGAAGATCACCGACCGTACCTGCTACGAAGCAAATATCTTCGACCAACGGCCCGATCCGAGTTACGGCACTGGCGCGATCACACGTTACGTCGAGATCAACCCGATGCCGAAGGCCGGCGGCAAATGGAATACGTTCGAGATCACGGCGAAGGGGCGCGACATCACGGTCGTGCTTAACGGACAGAAAACGGCCGAACTGCGGAACGGAATGTTCGATGAAGGCTCGATCGCCCTGCAACACGGCGCGGGAGCGATCAAATTCCGCAAGGTGGAGATCAAGCCTCTGTAAGGCGGGTTTACGCTACTGCACGAGACTGCTGTACCGCGAAATTTCGATTAGGCGAGTGTCGCCTGTGGGTCTTGGTTGTGTGCAAACGCATAGGCCTGACGCGGCGTGGTCGCCAAGTATTGCGCGCGGCCGGTATTTGCGTATCGAATCGTCCAATGACCGGCCAAAGTAGGTACCGCGACCGGGGGATTGTAGTTTTGGACGCACTTCCGGCCGTCAGGCGGCGCGGATGGCTGCAATCAGGCTTGGTTTGCCGAGGATGTTCATCACCCGTGTGAGGTTATAGGCGAGAACATGCAGCGCCATCTCAGCAGCGACATTCCGCAGGCGCTTCATCAGGAAGTGGGTCGCACCCATACGGGCCTTGATCGTGCCGAAGGGATGCTCGACCGTCTCGCGCCGCGTCCGCATGGCGTCGGGATTGGAATCGAGCCTTCTTTGGACCTCCTCGACCACATGCTCGTGCTCCCAGCGCGTGATGCGACGCTCCTTGGACGGCGTACATTGGCTCTTGATCGCGCAGCCTTGGCATGCCGCCGTCGACCAGTAACGGCGCAGCGTCATTCCATGCTCGATGTTGGTGAAGTGATAGGGCAGCAGCTCGCCGGAGGGGCAGCGATAGACGTCCTCATCAGGCAGGTAGGCGAAGTCCTGTTTGCCGAACCGGCCCTCCGCCTTGGCGTTCGAAGTCATGGGCTTGGGCAAGGTGACTGCAACGCCAGCCTCTTCGCAGGCTAATATCTCCTCTCCGTCGAAGTAGCCACGGTCGGCGACCGCCTCGAGCTTGTCCACTTCGAGTACTTCTTTGGCTTGCTTCGACATCCGAGCAAGCTGCCCACGGTCGTTGCCGACGTTTATAACCTCGTGCGTAACAATCAGATGGTGTTCGGTGTCCACCACGACCTGGACATTGTAGCCGACGACACCCGATCCGCGTCCACTGGTGGCCATCGAACGGGCATCCGGATCAGTGAGCGATATCTGTTGATCCGGCGTGTTGCGCATCTGCGCGTCAAGTACTTCCAGGCGGCTCATCTCCTGCTTCAGCCGAGCGATCTTTTCCTTGACCCTCGTTGTCTTGATGCTGATTGCTTCCGATGGCTCCTGCCGATCAGCGCTATCGAGTTGACGCAGATATCGACCGACGCTTTCCTCGATCTGCGCTACCCGCCTCGCCATCTTGGCATGCGTGAAGTTGCGATCGCGGTTGTTCACCGCCTTGAACTTGCTGCCGTCGATTGCGACGCTTGGGGTCTGCAACAGGCCCATTTGCCGGCATAGTGCAATGAACTTCGCACAAACGTTCCGGATCGCCGCACCATTGTCCTTCCGGAAATCGGCGATCGTCTTGTGATCGGGAGCCAGGCGGCCGATCAGCCACATCACCTCGATATTGCGGCACGCCTCACGTTCCAGGCGGCGACTGGATTGCACCCGATTGAGATAACCGTAAATGTAAAGCTTCAGAAGGACTGCCGGATGATAGGAGGGCCGGCCCGTCTCCTTGGCGATCACACGCTCAAACCCCATTCCATGCAGATCGAGCGCCTCGACGAACACGTCGATCACATGGACCGCGTTGTCTTCGCTTACCCAATCCTCCAAACATTCCGGCAAGAGCGTCAGCTGGGATCTGTCCGCACCTTCAACGAAGCGTCCCATCCGTATCCCCCATCAGGAAACGGAGGAATCGTAGCTAACTCGTGGCTTTTCACACAGCCAGGGTCAATCGCGTCAATTAGGCCCGTTTCGGCGAGGTCCGGTCCATCTACGGCATCGGACGATGGAGCGCTCGCCGCCGATTGACGCGATGGGCCATAAGCCGTCATTTCGGCCTCTATTTAGAGGGAGTGCCGTTGTCGCGCGGCAGGGTAATGACGAACTCGGTGAACTCGCCGAGCTTCGTCTGAACGTCAATCCTGCCGCCGTGCTGTTTTACTATGATGTCATGAGCCATCGAGAGGCCGAGTCCTGTTCCTTCCCCGGTCGGTTTAGTGGTGAAGAAGGGATTGAAAATCTTTCCTCGGACCTCAGGTGGGATGCCGGTACCGTTGTCCCATATTCGGATCTCGACCGTCTTCCCGAGATTTCTCGTGGTAGCAGTGAGAGCCGGGTCAAAGGCCTTATCGCCCGTTTCTACCTTACGCCTGGTTAACGCGTAAAAGCCGTTGGCGACCAAATTCAGGAGGACGCGCGTGATCTCTTGCGGGAAGGCTTCGACCGTGCCGGCCTCGGGATCGAGCTCGCATTTGAGCGCGACGTTGAACTGCGGCTTCTCGGCGCGCCAGCCGTGATAGGCGAGGTTGAGGCTCTCTTGAACGAGGGTGTTCACGTCGGTCGGCCGGCGCTCGCCGCTGCCTTCGCGCGAATGCAGCAGCATGTTCTTGACGATGGAATCGGCGCGCTTGCCGTGCTGGACGACCTTCTGCAGATTGTCCTTCAACAGTCCTGTCAATTCATCGATTTCGTCGCGGACATGACCGGCGAGACTGGCGGACTTCAGAATATTGTTCAGTTCGTCAGTCAGTTCCGATGACAGCGCGGCGAAGTTGTTGACGAAGTTGAGCGGGTTCTTGATCTCATGCGCGATGCCAGCGGTGAGCTGGCCGAGTGAGGCAAGCTTTTCGGTCTGGATCAGCCGGTCCTGCGCGGTGCGGAGGTCGTCGAGTGAGGCGGCAAGTTCCCGGGTGCGGGACTGCACTTCGTCGAACAGGCGCACATTCTCGATCGCGATGACGGCTTGGTCGGCGAAGCTCGCAACGAGTTCAATCTGCTTTTCGCTGAACGGCCGGACTTCGCGACGGGCGAGAACTATGGCGCCGACCGGGCTGCCTTCGCGCAGCAAGGGCACTCCGAGAAAGCTGCGCGGATTGCCGCTCAATTCCTGACCTTCAAAGAAGTAGTCAGGGTCTTCTAGCACATCCGTAATATGGACCACCTTGTCACCGAGCAGAGTCCGACCCGTAATGGTGCGCTTGTCGGGCCTGACCGGTAGATCTCTACATACTCGGCGAATTCGATTGGAAAGCCGTACGAACCGGCTCGGAAATAAACGTCGCCGGTCTTGCGGGTGATCGCCGCCATATCGGCTTCGCACAGTCGTGCCGCCGATTCAACCAGCGTATTGAGCACGGCCTGCAAGTCGAAGGCCGAGCGACTGATGACCTTGAGCACATCGGCGGTCGCCGTCTGTTGTTGCAGCGATTCACTCAAATCCTCGGTGCGCTCGCGCAATTCGCTGAGCAACCGCGTGTTCTCGATGGCGATGACCGCCTGAGCAGCAAATTGCTGCAGGAGCGCGATCTGCTTTTTGGAGAAGTGCCGGTTCTCCTGCCGGAAAATCATAACGTTGCCGACCACTCGCTCGTCCTTGACTAACGGCACCGCGAGTAGGCAGCGTGCGCCGCCGAGGTCGACAAGCGCCCGACGGTCGGGATCGCCGCTGCGATAGGCGTCCGATTCGAGCAGATCGGCGATTTCGACGAAAGCTTCACCTTTCAAAAGGCGTGCGGGCGCGGTGGCCGGACCATAGTTGAGGGGGTGCTTGCGCCGGAACTCATCGTAGGCGGCAGGTAGGCCATAACTGGCCGCTGTATGGAATTGGCCGCCAGCGTAGGTGTTGAGCACGCCGAAACTGGCGCCGCAGAGCTGCATCGCCTTGCTCAGCATCGCATCGAACACCGGCGCGAGATCGCCGGCCGATCGGCTGATGACGCTCAGCACCTCCGATGTCGCGGTCTGTTGCTCCAGCAATTCGGTCAACTCGTGCGTCCGCGCCTGCACCTCCTCGAACAGGCGGACATTGCCGATGGCGATTACCGCCTGATCGGCAAATGTTTGGAGCAGCGCGATCTGCTTGTCGCTGAATGGATTGACTTCTGCCCGACGCAGCACGATCGCGCCGATGCTTTCGCCATCACGTAGCAGCGGCGCGCCAAGGAGTGTGTGGCAGCCATCGACGCGCGACATTTCGCGCGCATTCGCAAAGTCTGCGCCTTCGTCGGATAGCACGTCGTGCACGTGTACCGGCTGCCTGTCGGCCACGGCGCGGCCTGAGATCGAGGTCCGGTCGTTGGACCAGCGCTGCTGACTCATTGAAATCGGGCCGTGATGAGCGCCAAGGCGCAGTTCGCCGCCGTCCTTCAACACGACAACGGCATCATAGGCTTCACAGAGTTCGCAGGCGCTTTCGACGATCGCGCTGAGAACCGGCCCGACATCGGTGGGGGAGGAGGCGATGACGCGGAGGATGCCGGCGCTGCCTGTCTGGTGCCGCAGCGCTTCGCTGAGATCATTCGTGCGCTGGCGCAATTCCTTCAGCAGCCTCGCGTTCTCGATCGCAATGACAGCTTGGGCCGCGAAATTCCGAACCAGCTCGATCTGCTTGCTTCCAAAAGGCCGGACCTCCCGCCGGTAGATGGCGAAGGCGCCGACTAGTTTGTCATCCTTGAGCATTGGTACAAGGAGAAGGGTACGCGCGCCGGCGATGTCGACAAGCTCGGAGAATCGTGGGTCGCGATCGATGTAGCTTTGTTCGTTTCTGACGTCCGCAATGTGAAGAACCTCTTTCGTGCGAATGACGCGGTTTAAGGGAACATCCGGATGTGGGTGACGGACCACCCCGCCGTGACGTCGCGTCTCAGCATAGGCCGGCGGCGCGCCATGCAGCGCAGCCGTCGCAAAATTCTCGCCATCGTAAAGAAACAGGTTTCCGAACTCGGCTTGACAAAGCCGCAGCGCATTCTCGACCATTGCGTCGAATACCGGTTCCAAATCGCCGGCCGATGAATTGATGACCCGCAGCACTTCGGCGGTGGCTTTCTCCCGCTCGAGCGCCTCGTCGCGCTCGCGTCTTAAGCGTCGTTGCTGAGTGGCCGTTGTCGAACGATCGTCGGCCCTCGCCTTGGAGGTCGCCGCCTTGTGGCGCGCCGACTTACCCGGTTTGCATCTTCCGGTTGAGCCCCGCTTCATTGTCTTCCTCTGTGCCCGGCGGAAAGTATCCTAACCGCTCAGGCCAGCGTGCCGGAAGCCCTAATCGCAGTGCAGCAAATTTGCCTGCACCCCACTTCCGTTCAGGGTCAAGAGCCGCGGTCTCCCAATCGGTCAGGCGGTGTCCGGCTTCCCTCGAACAGCAGACATGACGATCACCTTCGTGGCTCAGATCGAGGCCACTGACAGGACCATCTTCCCGTGACCGCGCACGGTCCGCTCACGGAAACCGACATGAGCGGCGGCGGCATTCTCGCTACGTGTGGGGAACATCATCGACGTTAACCCTGTCGGAAAATGATTCGTCGTGGGGTCGGCAGCCGTCGACAAGTTGCCTTATTGGCGCGGAGAATTTTCAGCGGCACTAACTTAGGTTAGAGGCGCATTATGCTGAGATTGGCGTTGTTGGGCCTCCTCATCCTGTTGAGTGTAGGAGTGCTGTCAGCTATGGAGCTGAGAGCTCCACCGCGTCGCGCAGTAGCGATCGTCCAGCCGCTTGCCGAGCAAAACGCAGGCATCTCTGCTTCACATGACGCATTGGCGAAGGCCGATCGCCTTGAAGTCGTCGCTGTGAGCAGCGAGATGCCGACACAGGCTGCTTTGGTCGAAGACCACGTTGCTCCCCCAGAAGACATCCATATCGGTTCGCCCGAGCCGGAACCGATCGTCCGTCATCGGCACAATCCGAAGAAGATCGCGACCGCTGAACGTCCCAGGCCGAAGCCAAAGGCAACCGCTATCAAGCGAACTGCCAATTTCGAGCGTTCAAAGGCCGCCAGCGATACCGAGCCCTGTCGGCTCAAGGCGTTTGGTGGCTTGCGCAAGGCATTGAATTTGACCGGCTGCGAAATCTGAGGACGCCTCAGGGCGTGGCACATCGAAGTCGAACGATCTGAGTTCGTGGTCCGCTGTGGGGCAGAAGCACCATCCAGTTCGATTGGTTGGGGTATCCGGTCTGCCCCGCCCAGCAGACCCATCGCGGCACGATCTCAACGTCGCGTCGGGCCAATACTGACCTTCTTTGTGCCACGCCGCAAATGTCGCGATGGGCCAAAACCGCAATGGGATTCGACCATCTCGTTGGCGCGGGCGTGACTTGTGCGAGCATCGCTGTTGCGAACGAGAAAAGCCGTCGCTTCACTCGGGCGCTTATGCGGTAAGATCGAACTATCCTGTTCCTTTGGATCGTTATATTCGGCGCGCATCCCTTCAAGCGGCTGCCTTGAGGTCAATCTAGCCCGATCACGTCGGGTGGCATACAATAGACCGGCCTCGAAACTGAAAGCTCTGCTGACCATTTGAAGGAGGCGGCGATGCGGATGCTACGTTGGATAGTCCTGAGTACGGGGATCCTGGTAGTCACCTCGGCTACAGCTCAAACTTACGATCCCAGGCATCCCGTCTGTCTTCAGAAATGGCAGTGGGGTGGCAGCACCTACTTCGAGTGCGCCTATACATCATGGGATCAGTGCCGAGCGGCGGCCATCGGACTTGCGGCAATGTGCGTGGAGAACCCCTATTGGTCGCGAGCGCAGCCGACGCTATCGGGCGGCCGCATGCGTTCATCAGCCCCATACTGATACGCCCACCACATTTTGCTGAGAACAATTTCTATTCACTGTCAGAAGCCGCTTGCCAATAGCACATCTTCACATATGCCCAGGAGCGGGGTTCAATTGTCGGCTTAAGGTCAATCGCGTCGTTTTGACCTCCGCCAACGACTTCCGGTCGTCCCTCACAAGCAGACCTTGTTTGAGTCTGCCTGCATGTCTCAAACGGGCACAAATCCGGACATTGTTAGCACGAGGCTTAGCGCCATCGGCATCGCACTACTCGTTCGGCATGGCTATGCGATTTAGATCCTCCAGCATCTGCTGCAGCCAGCAATTGCACCCGTTCGCGGCCGTGAGCGCGAGGATCGCGGGTGTCCTTGCTAAGCAGCGAAGATGAAGCGCGTGCCCGTGTAGGAGCGCAGGAGCTTGTTCGGCATCTCGGTCTTCGTCATCTCGTAGAACGGCTCACCAGTGCAGTGCAGTGGAATGACGTAGTCGATGTCGAGACGCTTCAGCGCCGTGATCGTGTCGCGCACATAGTCCTCCTTGTAGGGCGCGAGGTGGAACCCGCCTATCACCGCGTGAATCTTGCTGATACCCGAAGCCGCTTGGGCTTGTTTGATCGCGTTGATTACCCCGCGATGGCTGCAAGACGTCAACACGATCAACCCGCGGCCTTTTAGATTGAATGCAGTGGCGATCTCGTGCCGGAACTGGTCCGGGACGACAGTCTTCGTCCGTTCGTCCTCCGGAAGCTTGTCAGCATAGCATCCAATGCCGTGATCCACGCCGATCTTCATGGCGCTGGGGGACAGCAGCTTCTCAAAGCTCGTTTGGCCGATATGCCCCGTGGTGAAGCCGTGATCAGCGACCAGTGCCGGCCCTTCTGCATAGGTCACAGCAACATTGGCACCTTCCAGTGCCTTGCGATCCAAGACTCCGAAGTCGGCGCGCACCGGGGGAGCCGTCCATTCGCGGGAGCAGAATGCGTCCTCGCCGCCGATGTAAATCGGTAGCTTGGCTTTGAGCTTGCCGTTGTTTTGTTTAAGGAAGCCGGCAAGACCGCCAAAATGATCGTAGTGTCCGTGGCTCAAGACAAGGGCATCAATCGCGGCCGGATCGATGCCTACGAGATTGGCGTTGTTGACCAGCGCGTCCGGTGTGAACCCGAAATCGACCAGGACATGTCGTGTTTCGGCGCCGCGCCGCGACTCGACGTGCATCGACAGGCCGAACTCACTGATCAACGTTTTACCCGGCGGCTTGCCACCGCCGATGCCCCAGCCGAAGTGCTCAATCTCAACATCGGAAACCTTCCGGCTCGGCGCGACAGCGAATTGGTAGCTGTCGACGACCACGCGCACTGCCACACGATCGATCTCCGGAACCTTCCCGGCGATCGAATCTGCGCGTACCGGCTTCCCGCTGCCGATCAGCGTCGCCACGACGGCGCTGAACAAGGCAGCACCGCCGCCGCATACCACATCGCGTCGATGAATTGCGTTGCATTGGCAAAGTAGCATGATCAAATCCTCCCTTTACGTGGCCTTTGCTGCCGCAAGGCATCACGCGGAAACGCACTCCAGGGCGGAGGCGTTGGGGTGCCGAACACACCAGCGTCTGGCAGCCCGCACACCGAGGAATAGACGCATCCTATCCCGCGCGGGATAGCGTGGCGAGTCACATTGGTCCGGTTCGGGTCATTCGCGTCGATTTGGCCCCGTCGCCACCGCGTCCGGTCTGGCTTCGGCTGCTGACGTGCCCGGTGCCATCGCGATCTTCCCTCCGGGCCAGAAGCGGGTATCGCCTCCGCACGACGCGCCACGGCTATTCGGGTAGCCCCGCTTTGCGGAGCCCTTCGATCGCCAGCTGCGCGTTTGATTGACCGCCCCTAGCAATCCAGGCGGATATTGTGAAAGCGGGATCGAGCTCAAGCAAACGTGCCGCCGCCTCTCGCGCCTCGGCGCCACGTCCGAGATGGGCGAAAGCGGACGCGAGACACCAGTAAGTTGCCGAGAAAGAAGGGTTATGACGAAGGGCTTTCTTACCTGCGGCGATGGCCTCGTCAAAGCGAGAAAGCTCGATAAGGGCCATCCCCATTCCAACGCACAACCGATCTAGCATCGGGTCAAGCGGGCTCATGCGCATGGCAAGTTCAAAGCTCCGGATCGCTTCCTCCGGCACGCCCGCAGTGTGATAGACCCAACCTCTGTCGAGCCATACCCAGTGCGAATTTGGGTTGAGCGCGACCGCCCGGTCAATCATTTCGATGCTACTTTCATAATCGCCAACCATGAACGCCGAGACCATGGCGGTCGTCGCAAGCGTTTGCGGATCACCATCATCGACGCTTGAGGCCCAACGAAGAAATCGAATTGCCTCCTTCCTGTCGAATTGAGGATCAGTAGCAAAGCCTAAGATGACTTTGACCATGTGAAAGAGACTTGCCAGAGCCGCGACAAAGCCGAACCGTGGGTCTAACTCCAACGCGCGATTCGCCAGCCTGATCGCCTCGGCCAATCCTTTGCGGGTCGCCAGGGAATACTGATACATGGCCCGGAGCTGAAGATCATAGGCGGTGAGGTTCTCCGGTCGCCGCCGCGTTGCCGTTACAATTTGTGCTCGAAGCATTTTTGGCAGGATAGCGCCGACAACGGCGGTCGTTATCTCATCCTGAAGCAGGAAAATGTCGCTCAGGTCTCGTTCAAATGTATCCGCCCAGACATGTGCGTCCGTTACCGCGTCGATCAATTGCCCTGCGATACGAACTTTCCCCGACGCCTTGCGCACAGACCCCTCGAGGACATAGCGGACGCCGAGTCTGCGTCCGACGTCCTTGATATCGATCGCCTTACCTTTGAAGGTGAAACTCGAATTGCGAGCGATCACGAACAGCCATTTGAACCGCGAAAGGGCGGTAGTAATTTCCTCAACCATTCCGTCCGCAAAATACTCCTGCTCTGGATCGCCGGACATGTTCTGGAACGGTAGAACCGCGATGGAAAGCTTATCTGGGAGTGCAGGGGCCACACCTATCCTCTCGGTCAGCGGGCTATCCGCTCCCGAGCGTACAGCATAAGCCCGAACCGGCCTGGCGATGTTCTTGAGCTGTTGCTCACCACGATCCTCGAACCCGACGTCCAGCTTACCTTCGACTTCGTTCAACACCTTCTCGGAAATCAGGATGCCACCCTGGTCGGCGAGACCCTCTAGCCGGACCGCAATATTGATCCCGTCTCCAAAGAGCTCGCCGTCGGTCCCAACGATTACATCACCCAAATTGATCCCGATGCGCATCTTGAAGCCATGGCGGCCCGAAATAAGACCGTCCTGTATCTCAACCGCGCATCTCACGGCGGCTAATGGACTGGCGAACTCGGCGAGCGCTCCATCGCCCGTTGTCTTGATAAGCCGGCCTTCATGGCGGGAGAGGCTTGGCTCGATCAAATCTCGCTTGAGCCGCTCGAATCCAGCGTAGGTGGCTTCTTCGGCTCGTTCCATCAGCGCGGAATAGCCGACCACGTCTGCGGCTAGGATTGCCGCTAATCTCCTATGAACCCGCTGCTCCGTCACGCGCCCTCCGAAGCCGGTGGGACAAGCAGAAGTCTAGCACTCTTCTGCGTACCTGTAAGCGGCAATCCCGCGAGAGCCGTATTTACGTCAATACGGGGCTGCCCAGCTTCCGCCGCGCAGTGCAAAGCAAAGCGGCCGAGCCAAATCAGTTCACACGCGGCCGAACGCTGGTTTCGTCGGTATCGGCCGGACATGAGCCTTGATTGATGATATCGTCAATGTCTGAGATGCTTCTGATCATCGGGTCTATTTTGCTAGTTGAGGGCGCCATGATCCGTCCCTTGCTGCTCGCGTTCCTTTCAATGCTTATTTTCGAGGGTGTTGTTTTCGCGGAATCGGGTCCGGTGTTCTCCGACACGGGTCCCGAGGCGGAGGCCTATGGCGCCTCTCGGGGTTATCCGGTGCCCCCCTTTGAATACCCGCCAGGCCGCGGGCAGGATTTCATGGTCGGGACCTACAGTCATTTCGACAAAGTGCGCCCGGTGCGCACGGTCGAAAACCGGCAACGCCGTCGGTTTTGAAGCGCGCGGCTGAGGAGATCGCTCCGGTGTATCATTACGATGGCCGGCAGAAGGCGATCGGCGACTATCTCGATGCGCACCCTGTCACCGGCCTGCTAATCGCGCGCGGTGACACCATCCTGTTAGAGCACTATCAATATGCCAGAACGGACAAGGATCGCTTCCTCTCGCAGTCGATGGTGAAGACCCTTACCGGCTTGTTGGTCGGCATCGCTGTATCTGAAGGCGCAATTCATTCGATCGACGATACGGCAGCAACCTATGTGCCGGAATTGGAGGGAACTGCATACGGGGCTACGCCGTTGCGCGCTCTTCTTCACATGTCGTCAGGCGTCGCTTTTGCCGAAAGAACCTACCAGTCAGACGATGACATTTTTAGATTGCATCTGGGACTGCTGGGAAACAATGCAGTGGGTGCGGTTGCGGCACTTCGACAATTCAACAGGCGTGACGCGCAGCCGAATACACGGTTTGCCTATGCCAGTTCGGAGACAGAGGTGCTCGGCCTCGTCGTCAGCCGCGCGGTCCACATGCCCCTTTCCGACTATCTTGCAACGCGGATCTGGCAAAAGCTCGGTGCCGAGTTCCGACGCCGCCTGGGCTATCGATCCGACAGGGCAGGAAGTGGCTTACTGCTGCTTCATAGCCACGCTACGCGACTGGGCGCGCCTGGGCTTGATGTTGGCAAATGACGGCGCCTGGAACGGCCAACAGATTATCCCCCGGCAGTGGCTTCTCGATGCCACAACGGTGCCACCGGATAGTTACCTGCGCAACACGATTGCGCAGTCCTGGGGCTACGGCTATCAAGTGTGGATCCTGCCGGGAGAGCGGCGAATGTTTCTTCTCTTGGGCATTCATGGACAGGGCTTGTTCGTCGATCCCGAGTCGAAGCTGATCATGGTGCAGACGGCGGTTCGTAAATTGCCGGTCGGGAATCCCAAATCGCCCGAAGCTATGGCCCTGTGGTATGCGGTCGTAGCGCAGTTCGGGCATCGCTAGTCCCCAAGGGCAGATCGTCCGCTCCGGATCACAAGCGGCGGGCGAGGCGAGCGCGCCTCCGCGTCCGCTCTCCTGAAGATGAAGCGTTCGGGTCCCACTCCTATTCAGAAACGACGGACATCTGCTGCGCTCGCTGCGGTGGCCGGTCGTCTTACGGCTGGATTGCTCGTTGGGCTATGCTGGTTCGGCTGTCCTCGCAGCTCAAAAACAAAACCGCCGCTGGCCGAGGGGATCCTTTGGCGCTATGCCGAAATTCACCGTCTAGTTGATCTGGGCGAGTTCTCGCCAACGTTGAATAGAGGAGCGGAAATCTCGAATCCTGCGGTCATCGTGGCGCTGGCAGTCCGCGGGATATTGAATGCAGAATTGAGAGAATGAAAGCGGTGGTGTCACCGCTTGAGATTCGTAGTGTGAATAGGCGGGCTGGCTGCAAACGCAGTACATTATGGCCAGCATGCGCATAGCATGTCTGATCATCGAAAATTCGCCTGACATTCCTGATTGCTAATCGAAGTATATTGCGTTGCAATGGAGGCGCCATGACAATTGTGAGGCAATCGATGCACAATCGTGGGGCAGGTTCGGTCTCGGCTGGCTGAAGTCTAATCGGGAAGCGGTGACGACCGTGCCAGCGTTGGGTACTCGCTGGTATGGGCTTCGTACATCGCATGATCCCGTCTGAGAAAGCCGATGGCCGCATGATGCTAGCCTCCATGCAAAGGGTCGTCGACAATAGCTCTTCGAGGAAACTTGGGACCCCTTAGCTGACCTTTGCGACCAGCAACATGAGCAACATCCGAGATGTTGGAGTGTCGAAGGTTGTTAATCTCCCTCAGCAACGTCAGGCGTCGAAGCTGTGCTCCGCTCAAGAGTGATTCAAACAGCGAGAGGATCTCGCGCGCCTGAACGTAGACCTCCATGCTGATAGCGTGTTGATCGAAGCCGTACGATTGAAGGCGGGCTTCGATATCGCGTGCGGCTGAGGCGTCCAGTTGCCAATCCAGGGCGTTGTGGATGGTGTAGATTTCGGCAACTTCCTGGAAGTCCGGGTCAATGCCCGCCAGATCGATGCGGCGAAGCGTCATCTCGATAGCCTTTTGGCGGTAGGTGTTCAGGAGCCTGTGCCGCAGTACTCGGTAACGTTGCATCTCCCAGGAGAGTTCGGCGATGTCGATGGCAAGCAGCCATTCGATAGCTGATTGAGGATCGAGATCGCGGAAGATTGCGGCCTGGACCGCATGATAGTGGTCGATGTTCTCCCCGGGCAGAAGTTGAGGCGGAGGACACAGCGCCTCGAACTGAGACGGCAAGACGCTCTGCGGTTGAGGTAGGCTCACAGGACCATTCATTGATCCCCTGCCTCCGATACCGGGAGTGGTATCGATGCGGCGACGTTTGCGCCGGTCGTCACATGGACGGGGCTCGCATCCCAAAGCTCTTTCGCGATCGGCAGGGGCGAAATTTGCAGATTGGTCCACCAGGCTCTTTCGTTTCCATGCCGGTGCAGGGATTGGTGATGGGATCGGCAAAGCGGGACGGTGAACTCGTCGCTGACTTTGCGTCCCAATGTTCTTGGTTGAGCGAATTTCAGGTGATGCGCATCAGCTGGGGTCTTCTGGCAGATCAGACAACCCTGGCTACGGATGAAGGCGAGGTGATCCTTGCTTCGCCGCCGCGGCGGCTCTTTTGGGAAGGCGAGGCCCACCTGCTCTCCGGGAGAGGCGTTGTCAGGTGCGTGAACGTCGCTGGTTGTCTCGAATGGGCGTTCCTCAGGTAGAGGCCGTCCGAGCGCTGAGATGGGCCGCTCGTCTGCTAAATCGATGTCGGGAAGGGCGGCTTCGTCGAACCTCTTCTGGTAGGCGGCCTCGAGAACGCGGGCGTCCGCCTCCAGGAGCGTGTTCTTGAGCGGGAGACTGATCTTGGCCCAGGCAAGCAGCCCTTCGCTGCCCTCCTGGAGCGCAAGCTCGCCTAAGAGCTTGTCTAGAAGCTCGGCGGAGCGTTCAGGAGGTAAGACGGAAGGACGGTTCAGGACGCCCTTCGAGGGCTTTCCCTTCGGTGCTGGCGCGGTCTGCGGCTCGGTGGCAGCTGGAGGCCCTGTAACGACATCAGACGCGTCCAGATCGTCCTCCCCGGCTATCCCGACCAGGGCAAACAGGGCATACCGGCGAGCGTAGGTCAGCGCTGTCCCCATCCGATGCGGCGCTTCGACGTCTTTGCTGGCGCAGACCGGAAGGTCTGAGGAAATCCATTCCCCGGAAGCATGGGCAAGCAGGGTGGTGAGGTGGATCTGGCCTGTGACCTGCTCAACCCGAGTGGTCTGGATGGTGGCTATCTCCTGCTGGCTTAGCGTCTTGCGGACGATGTCCAGGCCGGAGGCTAGTGAAGCGTAACGAAAGGTCCGATCATCCTCCCGCGGGAAGGGAGACCGAATGACGGCGGACTGGTTCTTCTCTGGGTTCGTCAGTTCGGCCTGAGCCCGGGCAAGGGCGGCAGCGATGGTCCCAATGCACTCACTGGACTGATGCATCGGAGCTCTCCGTCACCAGAGCCTCGAAGCTGATAGCGCCGGACTTGGAGCGCTTGGCTTTGACGCCGTGACCCGTCGCCTCCTTGGCATCCCCCGGCATAAGCTTCTTCAGATCAGCCTTGGCGGTCTCATGCTCGCCATGCGCCTCTCGGGTTCGAAGGTAGGTCGCCGCAAGCTCGGCCCATTGATTAGACGTCGACATGTCGACGACTTTGACTGCTTCCAGGCGAGGGCGCGGCGTCTCGATATTGAAGAGGGCAGGAGGATCTCCGCTCTGGACGCAGCGCCAAAACTTCTTCTCCGCAGTGAGCAGGAGATGTTGGTAGAGCGGATCCGCATAAATCTTGATCTCAACCCACTTGCCGCCGCCGGTGATGATCGAGAGCACCGAGCTGCGGGCAGCCATAACCCACATGTTGTGCTGCAACTGAGCCATGTGCTTCTCAGCTGCCGCTTCCTCGGTGAAGGCCCACGGCAGCATGAACTTCGCCTCAAACACTGCGCCGGTCTGCTCGATGATTCCGTCCAACGTGGCCCCCATCCATTTGTGCACGGGATGGCGGACGCGTTTCTGAATGTCCTTGACGGTTTGTCCCGATGACCGTTGGTACCAAGCACGATTCAGGACCTCGGTCACGGTTCCGAGCTGAACAATGAGGTTGTCTGAGAGATCTTCCGGAGCGACCTCGCCGCGCTTCTCGCGCCAGAGTCGAATAAGGGCGTCTTGATCATCGCCCATGACGATGCGGGCGTCCGAGCCGCCAATGAAATGGCGTCGGTCGTTGGGATTGAATTTGACGATGTGGGTCTGTGGCTCTGCCACAGGTTCGGGCTCAACGCTACGCAACGGTATCTCCTGCTTACGCTTAACGCTTCGTGCGGCATCATCTGCCGCACTGCCTTAAGCCCCGCGTTCGCGAGGTGAGATACCGGCGCTGCCATCGTGCCCGGCCGACTCAGTAACGCTCCGATTCCGGAAGAATGCCAGTCCTTTCTGCAGCAAGATTGTTGCTCATTGCCGTAATCCATGGCCGGTCTTGCTGGTTAAAAGACAACCGACGTAGTACGCAAATAGTGAGATCGACGGAGAAAACAGGGTGGCATCAAAACGACAAATCGAAGCCAATCGCGCGAACGCCAAGCGAAGCACGGGACCGAAGACAGAAATTGGGAAGGCACGTACAAGCCGCAACGCGTATCGGCATGGGCTTTCGCGATTGAATGAGGATGATCTCGGCTTGGATGCGTTCGCCGGCACCGTTCTCGCGGGACTGGCGGATCAATCGCGCCTGCCGATCACCCGGGATCTGGTCCAAGCCAAACTATGGCTATCCCAGATTCGACGCATCCGGCATGGGATGCTTGCGGCGTTCTTGGAATCTCCAACCCCCAGCCAAATGAAACGCGTTGCTGGCTTGGAGCGCTATGAGAGAGCCGCTCGCACCGCGCAGCGGCGTGCTCTCAGATGCTTGCGGAAAGTATGAGGGAAAGAAGCCGGCGCTGTGAACGAACGATTCGAAATAAGCCAATTTTATCTGTATCTGCAAATCGTGGGGACAGATCATACCATGGACGCAACTGGACCGTGATGGCAAGCGATCAGTGATCGCTCTTGATGGGACGCGTTCCACCTTGATCCTTGCGTCATGACGTCAATGTTAGCTTCTGCTCAATCGACCAAGCAGACATACGGCATCATGCAGACGCCCGATTTCATAGATGAGCTGCTCGATATCCATCGAGACATGCACTGCCTCGGCTAAGCTGCCGGCCTCCGCACAGGCTTGGGCGGCTTTGGCGATCTGGCTCGCCTCCTTCAGCTTCGCGTGAATCTCCACCAGACAGGCCTTTATAGCAGGTTCGATCGTTTGCGCATCCATAGCCGAAGGGCTCCGCTGAGAGGTGCAACAGCGGGATGCGCGCGCCAATCAATGCCGAAGTCCAGTCATTTCCGAGCAATGGCTCACTCATTGCGGGCCCGTCGAAGCACATCGCGAGGATCTGCATCCCAGCCCGCGCTGGTTGCCGTTATTTCGTCTTATCCCGCACGAATCGCCGCAGCAGTTTCAGCGGATCAGCCCCAAGCGCCTCGGCAATGGTGATAAACTCAACGACGTCGAGCCGGCGCTCGCCGCCCTCATATTTGGCGACGAAGGATTGCGGCTTGCGCAGCTTCTTGGCGAGCGCCTGTTGACGGATGCCGGCCTTATGTCGCGTTGCGACAAGCAGGGCAACGAGGCGCGCGTAGTCGGCGGATTTGAGGGATTTTTCCATAGCCGCCGGAGCACTTGCGATTCGGCGGCAGCCAATTTGATCCCGCTTCGGGATTATCCCAAAACAGGATAGTATTAACCGTCATCTGGGAAGCTACGCGGAGCTTGGCGCCGTCGCGCTGGACTTGCGCGGCCAGACGAGCGCACGTGCGGCCCCATGACCAACCTGATTGCATCCATTCAAGCCATCAGCCCGACGAAAGCGCCGCGGCAGCCGATCGCGTCACACTCCTCGGCGTCCAGTATTCGCGAGCAGGCGCTATCGCATTTCTTGATTTGGCAATTAATCGCGGCGCGCTGGCGCCAGGGCCTTCATGATATTGAGGTGCTCAAGGGCGAGGTGGACCGCGGCGGCTACGACATCGTGCTGGAAGCAGGCCGGGTCACCCGCCACATCCAGCTGAAATCGACCTTTAGAGGCTCGAAGGTCAGCGAGGTCTCGGTCAACGCAAGGCTGCTCGACAAGCCGAGCGGCTGCGTGATCTGGTTGGAAGTCGACAAGGATACGCTAGAGCTGGAACGTTATCTTTGGTTCGGAAATCCTCCGGGATCACGGCTACCGGACCTGGGCACGAAGGTCAGCTGCAATTCGCGAGCTGACAGTTCTGGACGGAAGCCCGAACGTCCGATGCACCGGGATCTCCGAAAGGCGCGCTTCACGCGATTGAGTGGGATCGACGAATTGCTGGGCAGACTGTTCGGTTAGCGCCGGATCGGAGCGCTCCAACGGGCGTTACCAGGAGCGCAGCGGGATTCGAGCATCGATCGCGGCATTTGGCGCGGTGCATCTCGCTTCCTTTCCGGCGTTCTGATTGTAAAAGACAGTGTTCACCGAGCTGTTGGGCTGAATGCGCGGTCCGTCGATTGGGACACATTCGGTCGGCGCGGTCGCCACGCAGGGACTTCGGGCCATGCTGGAAAGCCGAGAAAATCGATAGCCCCTCAAAGGCCCAGGGAAGGCCGTACAGGAGATTTGGGTCTCGTCCGCACTCCGACAGGTCCGAAATCCTTTAAATCTCGCCCAGAGTCCGGGTCTTCGCGGCGCGCTCATCGATCTCTGCCCAAAACATCGAATGAAAACAATTGTTTAGAATTTTGCTAAACCGAGTGGTGTAGTCATTTTCATGCAAGCGTAGCCTGCGTGTGCCAACGGACGGCTCGGCTCAATCGTCCGGAGGGAAAGAGAAGATTGGCACAAGTTATGCTATAATCGGCTGATACATGGTTGAGGAGCCAGTTTGATGCGTAAGCTTCCCGAAACGGTACAGCCGCCGGCCTTCGGCTTTGATAAGCCGGCGAAGGAACGGATCATTGAGGCCTCCGACAAATTGTTCCGTCTTCTCGGAATCGAAGTCGCGGAAAGTTTGATTGCCAAGGACGCGCATTCAAACGTGGACACCTTTGCCAAATATTTCGGCCATGGCGATCCGCTGATCGACCGCTTCGTCGAGTCGCTGATCGCGAAGTCAGAGAAGCTCTGGGATGGTCTCGCCGCGCAGTATCCGAACGATCCTGAGGCACAGCTGCGGTGGTGGCTTGCCTTCGAAGAGGACCAAATTGGTTATGCGATGGAGCCCCGGGTGTTGCTCTCGCGCACGGCGGCGGAATTGTTCGAACCTCTCAAGCGTCATCCCCTGCTGAGGGAGGTCGAAGAACATTGGCAGTCGGAGCGGCGGCGGGTGGTGGGACTATGTAAGGCCGCAGCGTTGCGCGATCCCTTAGATCTCGCAGATAAGCTGCTTCTGCTCGTGCACGGCGTACGCAACGAGCGGGGTGCCTACGGGCGCTTGAAGCCAAGCCGCTTGCTGCAGCAGGCCGGAAATGAGCTTATGGTTGCCCACGGGGCCGCCAATAGGCCCGCGGTCGACCACGGCGCCGACTTGGATTGAGACTGCGCATGAGCAAGGCCAATGACGCCGCAGTGGTCGTCTTTACCTCTGAGACCCGGCAACGAATCCTGGAGCAGGCGGGCTCCCGGGGATGGGTCCTCAGTCCAAGAAGCGTCGAGCAATGCCCCTACCTTGTCTGCTGCCGAAGGCAGGACTGGGACAATAAGGCCGAGGGCATTCCGTCTCGGACTGCATTTTTGGTTGGCCGGATTTCATCGCTCGCGCCGCTCGAAGAGTCCAAAAACTCGCGGGGGCAGGCTCGTTTCCGCATAGGAATTTCGGAGTTCGCAGACATTGCCGTTGCGGATGTCTGGCGCAAGGAGCTCCGCAACCCGGTCGCCTATATCGGCTTGAAGCAGCTCGGGATCGACCTCAAGCGGCTGAGGTTTCAACCGTTGCCCGACGCTCGGCAGGCCGGCTCTGACAGGGCACGAGGAGGGCTGACCATCGCGGAGGCAAAGAAAGCGTTGGCCGCCACCTTTGGCGTGCGGCCCGAGGATATCGAGATCACGATCAAGGGATGACCGGATTAACCAATGGCGGATCGAGGGGTGTTTATCGAGAAAGTATATATGAAGTATCTGGCTAGACCATGGTATAGTTGAGGCCTGTCTTTTTGGAGAGGTCCCATGAGTGATTTCCGCGTTGAGCACCTACCAATTGCCGAGCTGAAGCCGAACCCCGCCAACGCCAGGCGGCATTCACGCAAGCAGCTGCATCAGATTGCAGCCTCGATCCGCGAGTTCGGCTTCAACAGCATCGTGGTGGCCGACGAGGAGGGCATGATCCTGGTCGGCCATGGCCGCGTCGAGGGCGCGCGTATGGCAGGGTTAGAGCGGGTACCGGTGCTGCGGGTCGATCATTTGACCGCCGCGCAGAAGATCTCGTTCTCGCTCGCCGACAACAAGATCGCGTTGAACTCCGACTGGGACATGGATCAGCTGCGCGAGCTCTGGCGCGAGCTGATGGGTGTCGAGATCAATTTCGATGTGGAAGTGACTGGTTTTGAGACCGCTGAGATCGACCTGCTGGTAGACGGCGAAGCCAACCGCGAGAAGCCCGACCGAAGCGATCTCGTTCCACCCGTTGGGTCCGATCCGGTATCGCGGCTCGGCGATCTCTGGATCCTCGGGGAGCATCGGCTGCTGTGCGGCGATGCCTGCGATGTCGCCTCCTTCGCAGATCTGATGGATGGCGAACAGGCGCGCCTGGTGTTCACTGACCCGCCCTACAACGTGCCGATCGACGGGCATGTCAGCGGACTTGGCGCGGTCAAGCACCGCGAATTCAAGATGGCCTCCGGCGAGATGAGCTCGGCCGAGTTCGCCGGCTTCCTGGCTGTGGTCTTCGGCAATATGGCGCAGGCGAGCGTGGATGGCGCGATCCATTTCATCTGCATGGATTGGCGCCATGTGGACGAGGTGCTGAAGGCGGCCGGAGGCATCTATTCCGAATTGAAGAACCTGTGCGTTTGGAACAAGAGCAACGGCGGCATGGGCTCGTTCTACCGCTCCAAGCACGAGCTCGTGTTCGTCTACAAGGTCGGGCAGGCGCCCCACGTGAATACGATTGAGCTCGGCAAGCACGGCCGCTATCGCACGAACGTCTGGGACTATGCCGGTGCGAACAGCTTTCGTTCGGGACGGGATGCCGAGCTCGAGATGCACCCCACAGTGAAGCCCACCGCACTTGTGATCGACGCCATCAAGGATTGCTCGCGCCGCGGCGATATCGTGCTCGACCCGTTCTCCGGATCCGGCACTACCATTATGGCGGCACAGAAGTGCCGGAGGTGGGCGCGCGCGATCGAATTGGACCCGCTCTATGTCGATGTCGCCATCCGGCGCTGGCAGGCCTATACCGGGCAGCCGGCGAGCATGGCATTAACAGGCGAAACCTTCGCGGAGGTCGAGCAGCGGAGGTCCGACCCGCTTCAGTAAGCGAGCGTTTCGGCGATATTCCGGCAGATCAGAGTATGCAGCTCTTGTCCCTGCTTGAGGCGCCTATTCATGATCGCGCGATCGAGCTTGTCAGAAAAGTGCGCGCGTTCGTTGATCGAAGCGCTGATCTGAGCTATAAGGAAGTCGCCTCGCACGAGAGCGGCGGTTGAGCCCATGTGGGCTTTGCGTGATGCATAAACCGGGCATGTAGTGCGTAAATGATGGCGTGACGCCTGATGGGTCCAAATTCCTCTTTGCAGGGATTTGGCGAACCCGGAGGCCGCGCCATTTTCGTTTGTGCCTGTGTCCTCCTGAACTCCATCATTCAAGGAGCACAACATGGCTCGTAATCCCAAGGGGCAGTTCGAAAAGGGGGCGTCCGGCAATCCTAGAGGCCGGCCGCCAAAGCAGCCGCATCCCATCTCGGATGATCAGGTTCGGCGTGACTTCTTCGAAGCTGAAGAGATGCTGGTTCCGATCGTGATCGGAAACAAGCGCGAGATGATTCCAGCCCGCGTGGCAATAGACAGGCAGCTCGTCATTAAGGCGGTGTCAGGCGATGCGCGTGCTAGGGACCTGTATTATAAGAGGAAGGATCGATTTATCCTTGAGCACGTCAATCAGCAGCTCGAAAATCTGCGCGTGATCGTCGAAGCCGAAGACCGTTTACGTGAATTCCCCGAGGACGTCACAGACGAATTCAAGAGAGCGCTGAGCTTGCTGAAGCAGAGTATCGATCGGTATTATTATCCGTTTTAGCCGGTTCGAACGCCAACTTTCGCGTTCGCGCTGCCGACAAGAGGGGTGCATCGTTGCACTCCTCTTTTGCTTTTGTAACTGTCTCCGGCAGATCCCGGTCGGCTCTCTCGAGTACGCCGCCGTTCGGCCTGGTGCGACTTTCCGGGCCTGCGTCAATCCTGCTAGGACCCTGCTAGAGCCGTGTAAGAGCCCTGATCGCCTCCTGTTCCGGATCCTGTTCGCGTCGCCATCGCGCTCTGCCTTCAGCTCGTAAGCTGCTCAAACGTCGTCGCTTTCTCCGCAGGGTGCCCGCGGCAGCGCGATGACATGGTTTTTTTCAGGGGTATCAGGTCATGCTTGACGGGCCGGCATAGCAAGCCGTGCCCCGTGTCTCTGTTGTGGGACGGCCTGTTCGCCGCGGCAGCGATCTTGCGGTTAGACCAAGCTAGGCATTGCGCGCGGCAGGCACGATTCGGCAAGGATTCACAGCCATAGGCCCGGCAGTGTGAGGAGCAAAGAATTGCGCCGTTAGATCTGGAAGAGAAAGTCCTGATTGGTCAAAGTATTCGCAGTGACGCTGGTCAAAACAATTTCCATATCCGCCGACCCCTGGTTCTGCGCAGCGCCCGAGCTGTTGACGTAGACAATTGTATTCGCGCCGCTCTGAATCCACGCGATACTATGCGCCGCGACTTGGGCGCTCCCGCTGAGCAGGCCCTGGACAGTCGTTACTCCCGCGATCGCCGAGGTGTCGATGAGGTCTGCACCATGAGCGAAATCACTGATCGTATCATGGCTTGCTACCGTGGAGTCGGAAACCGCGGCGAAGACGAATTGGTCGTTTCCCGCTCCTCCTATCAACGTGTCGGCGCCTCCGCGCCCCTGGATCACGTCATTTCCTGCTTGCCCATCCAATGTGTTGTTGCCGGCATCGCCGAAAATGAAGTCAGCGAAGGCTGAACCACGGACGGCATTCACGCCGGTGAACGCATCTGTCCCGACACCTGCGGCATCACCGGAGGCCGTTCCGTGGGAGTCGCCGGCGGCGAGATCGACGGTCACTCCATCCAGGGCATTGTAGAATGCAATGCGGGTATTGCCGTTGCCGGCGACGGTGTCATTGCCGGCCATCCCCTCAAACTCGTTGAAAGTACCGAAATCGCCGAGATTCGGACCGGACACGCCGAAATTGGTCGCGACATAAGTGTCGGCGAAAGCGGTCCCGCGGATCGCTTCGACCGATCGAAGGGTGTCCGTTCCGATAGCAGTGTCGCCGGTCACCACGCCCGAAGCCATGTCGACCTGAATACCTGACGCAGAACCGTCGTTATTGTAGAACGCCCTGTCGAAACCAGTCTTGCCGTCGATGAAGTCGTTGCCACCGCGACCCGCAAAATCTTCCGCTGTACCATTGGGATTGTTAGAGCCGGTGATGGTGTCGGCAAATGACGACCCTGATACGGAGCCAACGCCCGAGAAGGTGTCGGTGCCTACGGACCCGTCGCCGCTCACGGTCCCCGACGCGCCGCTGGTGGTGCTGGTCCAGCCATTGAGACTGAAAGTGATTGTCACCGGACCGGTCGCATTGGTGTAGATCAGACGCGTGTTGCCGTTGCCGGTGATCGAATCGTCACCACCAAGTCCCTCGAACTGGTTGAAGGTGCCATTGTTGCCGACGTTAAGAGCGCCTGCGAGGCCGTATCCCGTTGCCACATAGGTATCGGCAAGGATGGTTCCCTGGATAGCTTCGATCGAGCGCAGCGTGTCCACGCCGATCGAGGAATCGCCCGTAGCCGTGCCGGTCGCCATGTCAATGGTGACACTGCCGGTCGAAAGGTAGATGTTGTTATAGCTGGCGGTATCAAAGCCGCCGCGACCGTCAATCGTGTCGTTGCCGCCAAGCCCGATAAATGTCTCGTTGATGCTGCTTCCCGACAGGGAATCGATGAACGTCGTGCCCATGATGGCATTCACGCCGGTGAACGTATCGCTTCCGACCGAGGAGTCCCGGTAGCCGTGCCGGCTGCTATGTCCACCACAACGCCCGCGGTCGCATTATTGAATCCGATGCGCGTGTTGCCGTTGCCGATGATGATGTCGTTGCCGCCCTCGCCGGTGAACTCGTTGAAGGTCCCCAATGATCCGGAGTTCGTGCTGGTGTTGCCAAACCCGGAGGCGTTGTAGGTATCGGCAAAATTGGTGCCGCGAACAGCTTCGATCGACACCAGTGTATCATTACCAACCGTGGCGTCTCCCGTCAGGGTGCCGGCCGCGAGATTGACAGTGATGCCTGACGTGGTGGTCGGATCGTTATTGTAGTCGACACGGTCGAAGCCGCCGCGGCCGTCGATCACATCGTTGCCAGCAAAGCCTGCAAAGACCTCGATCGTGCCGAATCCATTGTTGCTTCCGAAAAGGGTATCGGCGAACGAAGAGCCCCAGACTGCAATAATTCCCGAGCCGACAAACGTGTCGTGACCAACGGATCCATCTCCATCCGCCGTACCGGCGGCGATATCGACAGTCACACCCGCGGTGGCGCTCACATAAGAAACCCGCGTCAGAGCCGCGCCTAGAGAGTTTACGGCAGTTAGAATGGTGTCATTGCCGCCTCGACCCTCGAACTCGTTGAACCCGACGGGTGTACCGGGAATACCGGTGGCTCCCGCGAAGCCGGTCGCATTGAATGTGTCCGCGAAATCGCTGCCAACTGCGCCTTCGATCGCGACGAGCGTGTCGGTGCCCACTCCCGGACCGGATGCCGTGCCCGCCGCAAGGTTGACCGAGATTCCGCCCGTGGCATCGGTGTAGACAGCGCGGTCGAAATCGGCCCCGCCATCGAGCAGATCGTTGCCACCGAACCCCTGAAGCCGATCATTTCCTGCAAGCCCGTAAATTGCATCCGCCTGGCTCGTTCCGAGCAGCACATCCGAGCCCGAGGTGCCATTGGTGGCGTTCGGAAAGATGAAGTCGCTTTGCTGGAGGCTCGTGACACCAATCAGTGTCAGAGTATTTCCGCTCCCGAAATTGATGATGGTATTGCCGGCACTCACCGTCGATTTCGATTGAACGTCTGCGAGCGTGAAGATGCCGGACAAACCTGTCAGATCGATGGTGTCGCCCTGGCTGCGGTCAAAGTCCGTGATGGTGTCTGCTCCGCCGCCATCGGCATAGACGAAAGTGTCAGAGCCGTTCCCGCCAGTCAGGGTATCGGCACCGCCACGGCCATCGATCCGGTCGTTGCCATCCCTGCCGTCGAGCGTATTGGCATTGGCATCTCCGAGGATGACGTCGGCAAACGACGAACCACGGGCGGCATTCACGCCGGTGAACGTGTCTGCCCCGACACTTGCGACGTCACCGGAGGCCGTCCCGTGGGAGTTGCCGGCGGCGAGATCCACAGTCACCCCATCCAGAGCATTGTAGAATGCTATGCGGGTATTGCCGTTGCCGGTGATGGTGTCATTGCCGGCCATCCCCTCAAACTCGTTGAGAGAACCGAAATCCCCGATATTTGGCCCGGAGGTGCCGAAATTGGTCGCGACATAAGTGTCGGCGAAGGCGGTCCCGCGGATCGCTTCAACCGATCGGAGGGTGTCCGTTCCGATAGCCGCATCGCCGGTCACCACGCCCGAAGCCAGATCGACTTGAATACCTGAAGCCGAGCCATCGTTGTTGTAGAATGCTCTGTCGAACCCACCCTTGCCGTCGATGAAGTCATTGCCGGCGCGACCCGAAAATTCTTCGGAGGTGTTGTTTGGATTGTTCGAGCCGGTGATGGTGTCGGCAAATGACGATCCCGATACCGAGCCGACACCGGAGAAGGTGTCGGTGCCTACGGACCCATCGCCGGTCACGGTGCCCGACGCGCCGCTGGTGCTGCTGGTCCAGCCATTGAGACTGAAAGTGATTGTCACAGGGCCGGTCGCATTGGCGTAGATCAGACGCGTGTTGCCGTTACCGGTGATGATATCGTTACCGCCCATTCCCTCAAATTGATTGAAGGTGCCATTGTTGCCGACGTTGGCATAGGGGAGGCCGGTAGCGGGATCGATAGCTCCCGTGACGCCGAAATTGATCGCGTCATAGGTGTCGATAAAGTTAGTGCCCTGAATGGCTTCGATTGAACGCAAGGTGTCGGTGCCGCTCGAGGCATCGCCTGTCACCGTTCCAGCTGCAAGGTGAACGCTGATCCCACCCGTCGTGAAGGTGAGGTTGGCATACTGCGCCGTGTCGAAGCCGCCTTTTCCGTCGATGAAATCATCGCCGGCAAGGCCCATGAAGTTCTCGTTGGCGCCGCTGCCCGAAAAGGTGTCGGCAAACATCGAACCCATGACGGCGTTGACGCCGGTGAATGTATCGGTCCCCACCGAGGCATCGCCGATCGCGGTGCCCGCAAGGAAATCGACCGTCACGCCGGCGCTTGATTGTGTATATTGGATTCGGGTGTTGCCATTGCCGATGATGGTATCGTTGCCGCCCATGCCTTCAAAATTATTGAAGGTGCCGCTTGATCCAGCATTGGTGCTGGTGCCGCTGAAACCCGTTGCATCGTAAGTATCAGCGAAGTTGGTGCCGCGCACAGCTTCCACTGAACGCAGCGTGTCGGTTCCGATCGTAGCATCGCCAGTGACGGTTCCGCTTGCAAGATTGACCGTTATGCCCGTGGCTGTAGCGACGTCGTTGTTGTAGATGGCAAAATCGTAGCCGCCGCGGCCGTCGATCAGATCGTTGCCGGCACGAGCGTCATATTGCTCGAAAGTGCCATTCGGATTGTCGCTGCCTCGCAGCGTGTCTCCAAATGCCGAGCCAATGACCGAATTGACGTTGGTGAAGGTGTCGTTGCCAACTGACGCATCGCCGTTCCCCGTTCCCGCGGCGAAATCAACGACGACTGCCGCTGTCGCACTGACATAGGAAATGCGGGTCAGAATCTCGCCGGATGGATTGACCGTGCCGGCGATGATGTCATCTCCCCCCATGCCTTCGAAACTGTTGAAGCCAATTGGCGTACCGGGGACCCCCGAATTGCCGCTGAAACCGACCGCCGAGTAATGGTCGGCAAAGTTGCTGCCCTGGATGGCTTCGATACCGATCAACGTGTCGGTGCCGACACCTGGACCCGTCACGGTCCCTGCCGTCAGATCGGCGGTAATGCCCCCGGTCGCGTCGACATAGACCGCTCGATCAACACCCGACAAGCCGTTGAATATGTCATTACCGCCAAAGCCCTGGAATACATCGTTCCCGGCAGTCCCGGTCAGGGTGTTGTCGCCAGCGTCGCCGAGAATGGCGCCGGGCACGCCTACAAAATAGGCCACTGCACCGCTGGTCGCGGTATTGCCGGCCGCATCGCTCACCCGCGCCGTCAGCGAGTTTTGGCCGTTGTTGAGCGTGACCGTGCTGCTCCAGCTGCCGTCGCCCTGCACGGTGGCGGTGCCGATCGTCGAGGTGCCGTCCAGGATGGTGACGGTGGCGCCGGCATCGGCGACGCCGACCGTGCCGGTGATGGTCTGGCTCGCCTGGTTGACCGGCCCGCCCGCGCTGGTGATCGCGACCGCGGGCGCCGTCGTGTCCAGCGTGAAGCTCAGCGCAGCAGTCGTCGAACTGTTGCCGGCGGCATCGCTGAGCTGTGCCGTGACCTGCTTGGCGCCATCGGCGCCAAGATCGCCGGCAGTCACCGTCAGGCTGACGCTGCCGGCGGTCACGTCGGCGGCCGTGATCACATGCGTGACCGGATGCGCCAGCGGCAAGCCGCCCAGCAACAGCTGCACCGTATCGCCGATGGCAGCCGCCGGGTTCAGCGCCACCGTGAAGCTCGGCGAGGTCGCCGAGGTGATGTTGTCCGTGTTCGAGCTGCCGCTGTCCGAGCCCGCCGTCAGGTCTGGCGCGCCGCCGCTCGGGGCCGCCGTGTCCAGGGTGAAGCTCAGCGAGGCCGAGCCGGTGTTGCCGAAGAGATCGGTCTGGCTCGCCACGATGGTGTGCGGTCCGTCGGCCAACCCGCTCGGCGTGAACGACCAGGCGCCTTGCGCATCGGCGGTCGCCGTGGCGGTGCTGAGAACGCCATCGATCGTCAGATGCACCACGGTGTTGGCGAGGCCGGTGCCGCTCACGGCCGGGTTGGCGGTGACGTGGTCGGTGACTGAGGTGCCGGTGTCGGCGACCAGGGCTTCGGTCACGGTCGGGCCGGCGGTGCTGAGCGTGTAGACCACCGCGCTGCTGGTCGCGGTGTTGCCGGCCGCATCGCTCACCCGTGCGGTCAGCGAGTTCGGGCCGTTGTTGAGCGTGACCGTGGTGCTCCAGCTGCCGTTACCTTGCACGGTGGCGGTGCCGATTGCGGTGGTGCCGTCCAGGATGGTGACGGTGGCGCCGGCATCGGCGATGCCGACCGTGCCGGTGATGGTCTGGCTCGCCTGATTGACCGGCCCGCCCGCGCTAGTGATCGTGACCGCGGGCGCCGTCGTGTCCAGGGTGAAGCTCAGCGATGCACTGCCGGTGTTGCCGAACGTGTCGGTCTGGCTCGCCACGATGGTGTGCGGTCCGTCGGCCAGCCCGCTCGGCGTAAACGACCAGGCGCCTTGCGCATCGGTCGTCGCCGTGGAGGTGCTGAGAACACCATCGATCGTCAGATGCACCACCGTGTTGGCAAGACCAGTGCCGCTCACGGCCGGGTTGGCGGTGACGTGGTCGGTGACTGAAGTGCCGGTGTCGGCGACCAGGGCCTCGGTCACCGTTGGGCCGGTGGTGCTGAGCGTATAAACCACCGCACCGCTGGTCGCGGTGTTGCCGGCCGCATCGCTCGCCCGTGCGGTCAGCGAGTTCGGGCCGTCGTTGAGCGTGACCGTGGTGCTCCAGCTGCCGTTGCCCTGCACGATGGCGGTGCCGATCGCGGTGGCGCCGTCCAGGATGGTGACGGTGGCGCCGGCATCGGCGACGCCGACCGTGCCGGCGATGGTTTGGCTCGCCTGGTTGACCGGTCCGCCCGCGCTGGTGATGGCGACGGCGGGCGCCGTGGTGTCGAGGGTGAAGCTCAGCGCTGCAGTCATCGAATTGTTGCCGGCGGCATCGCTGAACTGCGCCGTGACCTGCTTGGCGCCATCGGCGCCGAGATCGCCGGCAGTCACCGTCAGGCTGACGCTGCCGGCCGTCACGTCGACTGCCGTGATCACATGCGTGACCGGATGTGCCAGCGGCGAGCCGCCCAGCAACAGCTGCACCGTATCGCCGATGGCAGCCGCCGGGTTCAGCGCCACCGTGAAGCTCGGCGAGGTCGCCGAGGTGATGTTGTCCGTGTTCGAGCTGCCGCTGTCCGAGCCCGCCGTCAGATCCGGCGTGCCGCCGCTGGGTGCCGTCGTGTCGAGCGTGAAGCTCAACGAGGCCGAACCGGTGTTGCCGAAGCTGTCGGTCTGGCTCGCCACGATGGTGTGCGGTCCGTCGGCCAGCCCGCTCGGCGTAAACGACCAGGCGCCTTGCGCATCGGCGGTCACCGTGGCGGTGCTGAGAACGCCATCGATCGTTAGATGCACCACGGTGTTGGCGAGGCCGGTGCCGTTCAGCGCCGGGTTGGCGGTGACGTGGTCGATGACTGAAGTGCCGGTGTCGGCGACCAGGGCCTCGGTCACCGTCGGGCCGGTGGTGCTGAACGTATAAACCACCGCACCGCTGGTCGCGGTATTGCCGGCCGCATCGCTCACCCGTGCGGTCAGCGAGTTCGAGCCGTCGTTGAGCGTGACTGTGCTGCTCCAGCTGCCATTGCCCTGCACGGTGGCAGTGCCGATCGCGGTGGTGCCGTCCAGGATGGTGACGGTGGCGCCGGCATCGGCGATGCCAACCGTGCCGGTGATGGTCTGGCTCGCCTGGTTCACCGGCCCGCCCGCGCTGGTGATGGCGACCGCGGGCGCCGTCGTGTCCAACGTGAAGCTCAGCGATGCACTGCCGGTGTTGCCGAAGCTGTCGGTCTGGCTCGCCACGATGGTGTGTAATCCGTCGGCCAGCCCGCTCGGCGTAAACGACCAAGCGCCTTGCGCATCGGTGGTCGCCGTGGTCGTGCTGAGAACGCCATCGATCGTCAGATGCACCACGGTGTTGGCGAGACCGGTGCCGCTCACGGCCGGGTTGGCGGTGACGTGGTCGGTGACTGAGGTGCCGGTGTCGACGACCAGGGCCTCGGTCACCGTCGGGCCGGTGGTGCTGAGCGTGTAGACCACCGCACCGCTGGTCGCGGTGTTGCCGGCGGCATCGCTCACCCGTGCCGTCAGCGAGTTCGGGCCGTTGTTGAGCGTGACCGCGCTGCTCCAGCTGCCGTTGCCTTGCACGATGGCGGTGCCGATCGCGGTGGTGCCGTCCAGGATGGTGACGGTGGCGCCGGCATCGGCGACGCCGACCGTGCCGGTGATGGTCTGGCTCGCCTGGTTGACCGGCCCGCCCGCGCTGGTGATGGCGACCGCGGGTGCCGTGGTGTCGAGCGTGAAGCTCAGCGAGGCCGAGCCGGTGTTGCCGAAGCTGTCGGTCTGGCTCGCCACGATGGTGTGTAATCCGTCAGCCAGCCCGCTCGGCGTAAACGACCATGCGCCTTGCGCATCGGCGGTCGCCGTGGCGGTGCTGAGAACGCCATCGATCGTCAGATGCACCACGGTGTTGGCGAGGCCGGTGCCGCTCAGCGCCGGGTTGGCGGTGACGTGGTCGCTGGCCGAAGTGCCGGTGTCGGCGACCAGGGCCTCGGTCACCGTCGGGCCGGTGGTGCCGAGCGTGTAGACCACCGCGCTGCTGGTTGCGATGTTGCCGGCCGCATCGCTCACCCGTGCGGTCAGGGAGTTACCGCCCTGGTTCAGCGTGACCGTGGTGCTCCAGCTGCCGTTACCTTGCACGGTGGCGGTGCCGATCGCGGTGGTGCCGTCCAGGATGGTGACGGTGGCGCCGGCATCGGCGACGTCCACCGTGCCGGTGATGGTCTGGCTCGCCTGGTTGACCGGTCCGCCCGCACTGGTGATCGCGACGGTGGGTGCCGTGGTGTCGAGCGTGAAGCTCAGCGAGGCCGAGCCGGTGTTGCCGAAGCTGTCGGTCTGGCTCGCCACGATGGTGTGCGGTCCGTCGGCCAGCCCGCTCGGCGTAAACGACCAGGCGCCTTGCGCATCGGCGGTCACCGTCGCCGCGATCGGACTGCCGTCGATGGTGAAGTGCACCACGATGTTGGCAAGACCGGTGCCGTTCAGCGCCGGATTGGCGGTGACATGATCAGTCGCCGAGGTGCCGGTGTCGACGACCAGGGCCTCGGTCACCGCCGGGCCGGTGGTGCTGAGCGTGTAGACCACTGCACCGCTGGTCGCGGTATTGCCGGCGGCATCGCTCACTCGTGCGGTAAGCGAGTTCGGGCCGTTGTTGAGCGTGACCGTGGTGCTCCAGCTGCCGTTACCTTGCACGGTGGCGGTGCCGATTGCGGTGGTGCCGTCCAGGATGGTGACGGTGGCGCCGGCATCGGCGACGTCCACCGTGCCGGTGATGGTCTGGCTGGCCTGGTTGACCGGTCCGCCCGCACTGGTGATCGCGACGGCGGGCGCCGTCGTGTCCAGGGTGAAAACAACGGGCACGCTTGTGCTAACGTTGGCGCTAGCGTCCAAAGCGACGATGCTGTGGTCGCCATCTCCTGCCAGAGTGACTGCCGTGCTCCAAACACCGCCGGAGCCAACGGTCACCGTTCCAATTTGTGTGGTGACACCATTGTAGGTATCGTACAGCGTCACTGTTGTTCCAACGAGGGACGCATCGACAGTTCCGCTGATCGTTTGGCCTCCTTGATTGGTTGGCCCACCTGCATTGGCGATTGTTACCGGCGCCAACGACACCAAGGCGATAGCTTGCGTTGTATCCAAAGTCGGGACGAGCGGTTTCGATGCGGACGCAGAACCTCCCGTGATGGAGGCGAGGGGCGCAAAAGTTGGAGTGATCGAGCCGCCACCAGGTTGGCCCTTGACGTCGTCCGCAACAACGGTAGTCGGAGCCTCGGTGGGTGATGGTGGCGGGCTCCCAGCGAACTTCTGCAGTGATTTTGTATCGACGTCTCCTCGCTTGCCGTCGCTAGGTGCCGGAGTGTCTGGAGCGATCTGTTTCCCGATATCGTAGGTCGTTAACACCTGCTGAAAGGCGTTGAATTCCTGCGCAACCTGGCCTGGGCTCTTACTGACGGCTTGGGTGATCACCTCGAAATTCGCGGTTGGCGTGATGGTCATCGATGGACCGTCGCTGGTAACTATCCCGATTGGATCCCCCGCGGTACAAACGCCTTGAAGCAAGTTCGTTGGGACGCATTTGAAGACCTGTACGGAATGAACCTGACCGTCTTGCTGATCAGCAACGGAAACCGAGACCTGTCCATCCACTGCATCGACGTTAAGAAGGACGGCTGTACCGCGAATTCCGATCACGGCGGTAGGCGTTGCAACCTGCATGTCACCCGTTTTGGCAACCTGGCCGGCGACGAAACTGGCAGCGCCCTGGACGAGAGTGAACAGCGAATGGTTCGAGCCACTCGTCAGACTGACTAAGGTACCGCTCGCACTACTCTGCCCCTCATACCCCAATTCGTTCAACATGAAGCGAGCGTTGGCACTCAGGTTGAACGTTGAGCCGTCGATCAGAACGAGGCCGAGGGTAGAGCTGCTTCCAGTCTGCACGATATCGTTCTGATAGACGACGTCCCCGTTATTCGCCTCGATAGTAACGCCGTTGCGAACGATGCTGGCGCTGCCCGTTATGGTGGCGACATGGCCAATCACCTTTCCAGCGGCAGCATTTCCTCCGGCTTGAGCAAAGGTTTGGTAGCCGGTGAGAGCATCAACGACTCTTGCATCGAGCAGCGCGCCGTCCGCAGAGCTGAGCGGCGAACGCTTCTCACCGAGAAAGTAATTGGGGATCGTGATCCGATGGTTGGGATCGGAAATGATGAGATCATGGCCCGAACGTGCATATTCACCCGAGAACAGGAGATGCGCGTCAGGAATGATGAGAGCGTTGGCTGGGCGAGGTTCAGGGAAGCTGAAGGACTCCCAAGCGACCTCAGATCCGGCAACATCGAGCTTTTGGTTTAATGGGGTATTCAAATAGTGCCCCACTCAGAAATTGAAATTAATTAATTTTGTGTTAATAACACATCGTAAATTAACTGCAAACAGATTGTGCGGTCGGCGCCGGAATCTGTTTTGAAGCCCATGATCGTTCGACCCCGGAATCAAACGAGAGCGTTGGCACCCGTGCGGAAGGTCCAACTCACATGGTACGATCAAGAGCGTTTCGTCGCCTTGACCTGATCGAGGTGCGGCGTCAGTTGGTGCGCGCGCGCAACCGGCATTCCGGTAACCGCGTTATCGTAAGGCGCATCAACGGCCTGCTATGCCGGATTTACCACTTGGATGGCATCGCCCCCAGCCAAGGTGAGCGAATTCGCAAAGCTGTTCAAATTGCGCTCCGAGGCACATCCGAAGGTTAGTTGACCTAAGTCCCGATCAGAGAGGCAACCGCTGCCCAAGCTTGTCCTTCAGCTTAGTGCAAGCAGCAGCAGGCCCAGAGCATCGGCGCGCGCGTCACCGATGCAATGACCAAAAAAATACCGGCTTTTGGCACCGGACCCGATTCCGGCCATGCTGGCGGAGTTGCGGGCCGCAGCCGCTTGCGCAGATTCGTGCATCCGTCGCTGCCGGGATCTCTGTGCATCCTCACTTGCGGGGCAGTTGCACAGCGGATCTCGGTTGACCGATGTTAGCTCTATTCTGCGGCGTTGAAGCTGGGCTGGCGATTGCATGCCTGATTGGCAACGTTAGCCTCGATGGCCATCTGAAGCGACGAGGCAGACAGCAGTGCCATAGCCGATCGTTCTTCGGTCAGGCGCCTCTCAATGTACTGCCGTTCAACTTCGGTCAGCGTCGTTTCGAGCAGGCGCACATACCGGTCTATGTTCTTCTGATATGTGCGCAAACGGACAATCTTCTCGTCCATCATCTTCCATCCGGGCGGGAATGAGTACGATATTTGAAAATAGCTCTTGAAGAAGTCTTTTTAAATATTTTATATCAATGCGTCGTATTTAAAATGGCAGATAAATCTGTGCGGGTCAAGAAGGGGTATCTTCGATGAAATCGATCATGCTCACAGTCATAATTCTGTTCGCTATTTCGACCGTCGCGCCGCTCTATCCGTCTCCAGCACTGGCCCAGCAAAACACACCCGACAAAGCCAAGGGCGCTAAGAAGGGATGCAGGCCGGGGCAAAATACGCTTGCTACTAAGCGAGGTCACTATTGCCGTTGGTTCGCGAGTCCGCAAAAGTCGCCGACGAGGAAATCCTTGTTGGACCGCGCCTGGTGATGAAATGGCAAGCCAGCGTCTTCGGCGCTTCGACCAAGAAGCCGTAGCCTGGATCGAGTAAACCGGAATTTGATGCAGGCATCAGCGATGCAAGAATCTCACTCGATCAAAGAGCAATTTACTGTTGGTGCTCGCATCGAGGTGAGACCATCTGCCGGGCCTCGGTTGTCCGGCAGAACTGGGACTTTGATTGGTGCTGGATATCATCCCAAAAGCCTCCGCATCATATTGGACGGTTCAAAAACACCGATCACCCTTCACTTTGCATACGTTGCAATCGTAAGCGAATGATTCTGGACAATGCTACGGCAGCTTAGAGTGACGCGTTCATCAGCAGGCGGCCTATACAGGCCCGGCTTGTTGATCGTTCGGGCCAAGGATTGACGCAGAGAGAGCCACGCCGACCACACAACTTTAAATAAGATGGAGGGGATCATCCGTGGGGAGAGAAGGCCTATTGATCGCCGCACCGATAGCGTCAAAGATCAAAAGTGGGCTAGAGGCAGAGCCGAGGGAACGGCTGATGCCAAGAACTCTTCGAGAGCAACTTGACCAAGTTGAGTGCGATATCAAACTGTACATGGAATTTGATAAGGCAGAGAAAGACCGATTCAATCGCGAGTCTTACTTGTGGACCGCGGAGGATCGCATCGAGTGGCAGGAGATGCAATCCGACAATGCTCAGCGACTCCGAGAACTCTTCGAAGAGCGTGACGCATTGCGTAACCAGCTGGACCTGTAGCGACCTTTGTTTGAGGACGCCGAAGAGTCTTGCAGCGTTGATAGTAACGTTCCGCTCACGCCAGTTGAGAAACGAGAGTGACCAGCTCCGACTGGCGGTGCGCTCCCGTCTTCGAGAAGATCGCTTTCAGGTGATTGCGAGCCGTTTCGCGCGAAATGCCGAGGTGTTCGGAGGCGCTGTCGATCGATGCGCCGGTTGCAAGCAGCGCGGCCAATCGAGATTCGGCTCGTGTGAGGTCGAAGGCTTGGCCGATGAGCGCCGGGTCTGGCGCTGCGCGTGGGACGAGGTTGGATAGGATCAGCACGGCACGCGCTCCGAGGAAGACGGAACGCGCCGCGCCGTCCACTGGCAAGATGCGCAAGACAACCGGCGGCTTTGTCGTCCGACGAATGAGGATCGGAGAGGCGGGGATAGCGATGGCGTCAGGCGTAGACCGGATCAAGCTGATCAGCTGATCGAGTTTCGTCATCGCCTGCTTGTCGCGCAGAACGAGACGCCGCTCCCTGATGCGGATCTCATCGTCAAAGCCACAGTCGGCCACCTCGTTCGTGCGCAGGACCATTCCCTCTCGGTTGAGGACCAATGCAGGTTGACGAACACGGCTGAGGACGTCGGTCATCGACGTCAGCGCGACCCTGCCGACGGCGGTCGCGAGCGTGGCGGTCTCGGTGAGGCGCGGCGCCAATTGCGCGAGCAATTGCTTGTCGCGGGCCTCGAACATGCCCTCGGGTCCCGTTCGCTGGATCGTCAATGCCCATGCTGCGGTATCGGCCCAGAAGCCTATGCCGGCGAACCAACGGTATCCGAACGGAAATAGCACCTCGTTGTACATGGGATCGGAGCGGATCTGCTCCAGGGTCATCACGTCGAGGTCGGTCACGACCTCGCCCGCCATCATGCGCGGAAACCCCCTGGCGCGGGGATCCCTGAGATGCTAGTTATTCCTGAAGTAGAATTGGGTCCCTTCGTCGATCGATTCGGTGCGTGGGACGTCTGGGGTCCTGATGTCGCTCTGAAGCAGGAGTGCCGCCGACGCCCCGACCGCCTTGCAGATGTCATCCATGATGTCGCGCCACGCATCCGGATTCACCGCGGCTTCGCCAAGCCGATCGATGACTTTCGACAATTCCTGATCGTCTATCTTATTGGTCCTCAAGAGCGGCCCCCCTCCGCCGTGCCCAAGCATTCGTTGCAGCCGGCGAGCTTCGTTGCACGCCGTGCAGAAGGTCCACAACCGACCCTGGGCCCCCTCGAACGCGCTTCCCTGGTCCAGGATGTTCGTGAGGCGGCAGCTCGAAGCAAGCCCTGCTGCCTGCTTTTCCTGAAGAATCGCGGTCGACGAAAGTCTAATGAGATCGGCGCCGTGAGGCGGCGCCAGCAAGCTCTCAATGACCCATTCGGGTCATGCGTCGAGACGTGCCAACGCTATTCCATTGGCGAGGAATAGCCTTTGATCGAGGAATTAAGGCCTTGAGCCAGTTTGTTGCAGGTTTTCGGTTTCCGCTCATGCTCTGTTTCTGTGGGGACGCCTCGGCGCGTCAGAGTGTCGCAGTGCGGTCTGCAGCACGCGACGCGGCCCGGGGGCCGGCGCTGTCAACGGTAGCAATTCGTTTTATCAGCAGCTTGAGCGATCTGGCCCGATCGCGACAGGTGGAGAGCGCGCACATTTCATTTCGGTGCGGATTGCGCCGTGGCCCAGCGATGCGTCGATGCTTTGGCTCGGTGAGATGGCCGGTCGTTGCAAATCGGAAACGCATAATTTCGCAGCTGCACCGTTCGGTTCGCGTCCTGCTTAAGGTTAGCAGCTGTGCTGCCTTGACGCCGTCGCGCAACAATGGAAACAATTTGCAATTGTCAAAAATCGTTTGACGCTCCGCGATACGAATTCGACGTTCGACGCAGTATCACGATGCCTCGTCGAGCGGTACTTCAGTAGAACAATAACAAGACCAGTTCATTTCCAACTCGCGCCGTTGGGCTGACGGCGAACTTGAAAAATCAAAGAGGTTACGAAGGGGCTCACCATGAGGGACCGCACGACGTTACGCGTCGCGTCCATATCGCGTTCCACCATCGACGATTGAAGATTTCTCCATCCGCATAACGCAAGCCGCTGCCGCGCGCTCGCGAGCAATGCCTGTTGCCCTATCGAGAAAGATGAACCGCCATGATCATCAACGGCACCGACGCAAACAATCAGATCGCCGGCACTAACGCGGCTGACGTCATCAATGCAAAAAACGGCGACGATATCGTCAACGCCGGAGCAGGCAATGATCTCATTCAGGGCGGCAACGGCAATGACAGCATAAATGCCGGTGCGGGCAACGACCTGATCGACGCCGGAAATGGCAATGACACGGTGGATGGCGGCACCGGAAATGACGTCATTCTCGGCGGCAACGGCAACGATACGCTGCTCGGTGGGACGGGCAATGATCTGATCGGCGGCGGAAACGGCGACGACATCATCGACGGCGGCGCGGGTCGTGACATCGTCAGCGGCGAGAATGGCAACGATATCCTGATCTACCGCGCTTCGGAGAATGTGGGTTCTTGCGATATCTATGACGGCGGCAAGGGCCAGGACACGCTCCGCCTCGTCGTCACGCAGGAACTGGCGAACTCGGCTTCGTTCAAGTCCGATCTTGCGGCAATCCAGGCGCTTATCGCGCGCTATGGCAGCGCGGACTACGCGTTCAGGAGCTTCAATCTGGCCATCGTCTCGATCGAGAAGGTCGAGGTCGTCATCGAAGGCGCGACCAATCATGCGCCGGTCGCAGTCGCAGATATCGTCTCCGTCACGGAGGATGCGATGACCGTTGCGAGCGGCAATTTGCTCGCAAACGACACGGACGCCGATGTCGGCGACACCCGCATCGTATCGGCGGTAGCGGGAGGCGCGGACAACGGCACCACGATCACCGTCGTCAGCGCCTATGGAACGCTGGTCGTCACCAAGGCGACCGGCGCCTACACCTATACGCTCAACAATTCCAGCGCGTCCGTGCAAGCGCTCGCCGAAGGCCAGCAGGTAACGGATCAGTTCACCTACACGAATGCCGACAACCATGGAGGCACGGGCTCGTCGACGCTCACGGTGACCGTCACCGGCAGCAACGACGCGGCCACGATCACCGTGTCAGGGAGCCAGGATATTTCGGTGATCGAGGCTGGCGGCGTTGCCGACGCAGTGGCCGGCGATCCCAACGCGTCGGGCCAACTAGCGGTGCACGACCTCGACAGCGGCCAAGACCATTTCGCCGCCCCGGCCTCCCTGGCCGGCACCTACGGCAACTTCACCTTCAATCCAGCGACCGGTGCCTGGACCTATACTCTCGATCCTGCGAAATCAGATTCGCTCGTCGCAGGGCAGCACGTCACCGACACCCTGACGGTCGCCTCGGCCGACGGTAGCGCCACCTCTGATATCGTGGTGAACATCACGGGCGCCAACGACGTAGCCGCGATAGGCAATCCTGCAGAGCACAACGTCACCGAGGACAGCCAGCTGACGGCATCGGGGCAGCTGTCCATCAGCGATCCCGACCAGAACCAGGCCGCATTCCAGGCTGGCGTCATTACGGCACCGGGCAATCTCGGTGCGGTGGCACTGTCTGCCGACGGTCACTACACCTATTCGGTCGATAACGCGGCGATCCAATATCTCGGTGCCACCGACACCAAGACGGAGACCTTCACCGTCACGTCGGCCGATGGCACGACCAAGGAGATCAGCTTCGATATCCACGGCGCGCAGGACGCGCCGAGCTTGAGCATTCAGGACGCATCTGGCGCCGCCGACGGAGAGATCACGCTCAACGTCGCGGCCAGCAAAGTCGACCAAGGCAGCACCCTGTCGGTCAAGATCGAAGGTGTGCCGACGACGTTTGACGTCGAGAACGGCGTGGCAATCGGGGACGGCACCTGGCTCGTGACCGGCGATTCAATCTCCGAGATCGTCTTGATCCCGCACAATGCCGTCGGCAGCACGACCCCGTTCACGCTGAAGGTCACGGCCATCTCCGACGACGGCGTGCATCAGGCGACGAACTCGGCCGACCTCACGCTGACCGTGACGCCCGGCGCCAACGAAATCAACGCGTTGGACATCGACGGCTACATCGGCGGAGCCACGGTCTTTGCAGACGCCAACAACAACGGAATTCTCGATGCGGGCGAGGCGTTCACGACGACCCGGGCCGACGGCAGCTTCACGCTGTCCGGCGGATCCGGTCCGCTCGTGAGCATCGGCGGTGTCGACATCTCGACGGGACTGCAGGTCGATGGCGTGCTGAGGGCGCCGGAGGGATCCACCGTCATCACGCCGCTGACGACGTTGATCGCTGCCTTGATCGACAGCACGTCGCTGACGGCGGACCAAGCCATGAACGCCGTGGCCGCCGCCTTCGACCTTGACCTCACCGGTATCGACTTGAGGTCGTACGATCCGGTGCCTGACGCGGTGAACAGCGATCCAACGGCGACCGCGGTGCTTGCGGCGGCCATCCAGGTCCAGAGCACGGTGGCGCAGGTCTCGGCCGTCGGCGTTGCGCCGGATACGGTCATAGCCGCAATTGCGGATGCGGTTGCGACCGCTCAGGCCGATCCGGACAATCCACTGCCCTTCGATCTCAGCTCGCAGGAAACGGTGCAGAGCGTAGTGGTGTCCTCCGGCATCGACGCGGCGGCTGCCGCGACGGTTATCGAGGTCGTTGCTGCCGCGAACGACAGCATTCAGTCGGCGACGAATGTCACTGAACTGGCGCAGGCCGGCCAGGTCGCTCAAGGCGCGGCCGCCGACCAATTGGCCGCGACGAACTTTTCCGACCCGGATTCGGTGACCGAGCTCACCACTCTCTACGTCGACAACCTTGACCAGCAGGTCGAGAATGCCGTGCTCACGCCCGTCGGCAGCGCCCAGTTCGGCTCGCTCGGCGATGACGTGCTCTCGGGTGGGGGCGGCAGCGATCTGATCGACGGTCAGGACGGCAACGACCGCATAAGCGGCGGCGCCGGGAACGACATTCTCTTTGGTGGCGCGGGCAAGGATTATCTCACGGGCGGTGCCGGCGACGATGTTCTCGACGGCGGCCCAGGATTCGACCGCGCCGTCTATACCGATGCGACCGGCGGAGTCACGATCAATCTCGCGGCGGGAACAGCGTCCGGCGCAGGAGTGGATACGGACACGCTCGTCAATATCGAAGCCGCCATCGGCAGCGAATTCGCCGACATATTCAACGGCGCCGGATTCACCGGCGACGCGCGTGCTCCGGGCAGTCCCATCGGCTACAACGAGTTCGAGGGCAAGGGCGGCGACGACACCATCATCAGCAATACCAACAGCCAGGGGGCGGAGCTCACGCGCGTTTCCTATGTGAGCGCGACCGGGGCGGTGACGGTGGATCTCGCGGCCGGCTATGCGCAGGGTGATGCGTCGGTGGGCCACGATACGCTGGTCGGTTCCGGCTTCAACGGTGTCTGGGCCTCGGCCCATGACGACACGATTCTCGGCAGCAACAATCCGATGTTCACCGCGGAAGTGTACTCGGGCTTTGCCGGTAACGACTATATCGACGGTCGCGGCGGCTACGACCGCGTCGACTATAACGTCGATCCGGCCACGGCGACGGGAATCACGGTCAATCTGGCAGCCGGCATCGTGACCGGCGACGCCACCGTCGGAACGGACACGCTGCGCGCGATCGAGGCAATCCGCGGCACCAACTTCGCGGATACCTACAATGCCTCCGGTTTCGGCTCCAACAGCGTCAATGCCGGCTCGAATGGGACGTTCAACGAGTTCACCGGCAATGGTGGCGACGACACCATCACCGGCAATGGCTTTACGCGGCTCGGTTTCAACAATGCGACGGCGGGCGTCCAGGTCGACTTCGTGACCGGCATCGCCACCGGTAATTCATCCGTCGGCACCGATCATTTCACGGGCGTCAACGCCGTCCAAGCATCGATGTTCGATGATTCCCTTTACGGCGGCGCGACCAACGATACCTTCACCGGCCTTGCCGGCAACGATCATATCGACGGCCGCGGTGGCTTCGACGTGTCGTCCTACAACAACATCTTTTTCACCACGGGGAGCATCACCGTCAATATGGCGGCCGGCATCGTCACCGGCGATGTCTCGAACGGCACGGATACGCTTCGTTCGATCGAAGGCATTCAGGGCACAAACTTCAACGATACCTATGACGCGACCGGTTACGGCGTGACCGGGGACAACATCGGCAACAACGGGACCTTCAACCAGTTCGAAGGGCTGCGCGGTGACGACGTCATCACTGGCAACGGCAACACTCGCCTCATTTTCGCCAACGCCACCGGCGGCGTGACTATCAATCTCGTGGGCGGCACCGCCAGCGGCGATGGTTCGATCGGTCACGACACCTTCACCGGTGTCAACAGCGCCCTCGGCAGCAACTTTGCCGATATCTTCGACGCGACCGGATTCTCTGGCCCGAGCGGGACCTCGTTCCAGGGGCAGGGGGGCGACGACCAGATCATCGGCAACGGCACGACGCAGATCCAGTACAACAACGCCACCGGCGGTGTGACTATCGATCTCGCGGCTGGTTCTGCCAGCGGCGACGCGTCGGTCGGCCACGACAGTTTCAGCGGCGTGAACAGCGCCATCGGCGGCAATTTCAACGACGTCTATGACGCAACGGGATTCACCGGCGTCAACGCAAATTTCAATTCATTCCAGGGCAACGCCGGAAACGACAGCATCACCGGCAACGGCAACACCCTGATTCAGTATGGCAGCGCGACCAGCGGCGTGACCATCAATCTCACCGCGGGTACGGCTGACGGTGACGGCTCGGTCGGCCATGACACCATCACCGGGGGCGTCTTCAACGTCTTCGGATCGAATTTCAACGATACGATCGTCGGTAGCGCCAGCAATGACGGCCTCTCCGGCAGTGGCGGCAATGACACGCTGGATGGCCGAGCCGGCAACGATTTCCTTAGCGGCGGAGCCGGTGCAGACACCTTTGTCTATGCGAGCGGCGGTGGTTTCGACTTCATCCAGGATTTCGTCCATGGCCAGGACAAGATCGATCTGACCGGAGTCTACGGCATCTATAGCCTCTCCGATCTGCAATCGCACGCGGAGCAGAGCGGCCCGAACACGATCATCACGTTCAGTTCCGGTGACGGGCTCACGCTTCAGAACGTCACTCTGAGCAGCCTGACGGCGAGCGATTTCCTGTTCGGAACGCCGGCCGCGCCGATCGTCGGCGACGACGACGCCAACAGCCTCGTCGGAACGGCAAATGCCGAATCCATCAGCGGCCTCGGCGGCAACGATCGCCTTCAGGGCCTGGGTGGCAGCGACCTCCTGGATGGCGGAGCGGGCTTCGACCGCGCCGTCTATACCGACGCGACCGGCGGTATCACGGTCAATCTGGCAGCAGGCGTCGCCTCAGGATCGGGCGTCGGAACCGACACGCTCGTTGGTATCGAGGGGGCGGTCGGCAGCAATTTTGCGGATACGTTCAACGCGGCTGGATTTACCGACTCGACCGGCCTGCCCGGCGTGGCAGCCGGTCAAAGTGAGTTCGAAGGACGTGGCGGCGACGACAGCGTCATTGGCGATCTGAACGCCCTGGGGCAGGCGGTGACGCGATTGTCCTATCTGAGCGCGACCGGTGCCGTCACGGTCGACATCGGCGCAGGCACCGCCGACGGCGACGCCTCGGTCGGTCACGACACCTTCTCTAACGTCTCGACCATCTGGGCCTCGGCCTACAACGACACCATCTATGGCAGCGACAATGCCGCCTTCACCTACGAGACTTATGAGGGTCGCGGCGGCGACGACTATATCGATGGCCGCGGCGGCTACGATCAGGTCACCTACAACTCGGATACGACGACCACGTCAGGCATCTACGTTCACCTGGCCGCGGGCGTTGTGAACGGTGATGCGACCGTCGGCACCGACACGTTGCGCAACGTCGAGGCCGCGCGCGGCACCAATTTTGACGACACCTTCGATGCGACCGGCTTCGGCCAGGTCGGGGCGACCAATGTCGGCTCCTCGGGGGCCTTCAATGACTTCGCCGGCGCCAGCGGCAACGACACCATCATCGGCAACGGCTTCACCCGCCTCAACTACCAGATCGCCGCCTCGAGCGTCAGCGTCGACCTCGAGACCAGCGCCGTCGGGACGACGAATGCAGTCACCGTCGCCGGCAGTGCCACGGGTGCGACCGAGGGAACCGACACCTTCACCGGCGTCAACGCCGTGCAGGGCTCGACCTTCTCGGACACGTTGCTCGGGAGCAGCTTCAACAACAACTTCACCGGTCTTGGCGGCGACGATTACATCGACGGTCGCGGCGGGTTCGACGTTGCCATCTACAACAGCCTCAGCACGGTCACGGGCGGTGTGACCGTCGACATGGCGGCGGGCACGGCGACCGGCGATGCGTCGATCGGCAGCGATACGCTGCGTTCGATCGAGGGCATTCAGGGCACCGGCTACGCCGACAGCTACGACGCAACCGGCTACGGCCAGAACGGTGCTTCCAACGTCGGCAACAACGGCAGCTACAACCAGTTCGAGGGCCTGGGCGGCGATGACGTCATCACCGGCAACGGCAACACCCGCATCATCTATGCCAATGCGACCGACGGGGTGACTGTCAACCTTCAGGCCGGAACCGCCAGCGGCGACGCCTCGGTCGGGCACGACAGCTTTACGGGTGTCAACAGCGCAACCGGCAGCAATCTTGCCGACAGCTTCGACGCGACGGGATTCGTCGGGTTCAATGCGTTCCAGGGCCAGGGCGGCGACGATACCATCATCGGCAATGGCAACACGCAGATCCTGTTCGGGAATGCGACGTCCGGCGTGACCATCAACCTCACGGCAGGCACGGCCAGTGGCGATGCCTCGACCGGCCATGACAGCTTCACAGGCGTCAACAGTGCGGTCGGCGGTAGCGGCAACGACACGTTCGACGCGGCCGGCTTCGTCGGGGCCAACTTCTTCCAGGGCGGCTCCGGCAACGATACCATCACCGGCAACGGCTCCACCCAGATCCAGTACGGCAGCGCCACGTCGGGTGTGACCGTCAATCTCGCTGGCGGTACCGCGGACGGCGACGGCTCGGTGGGTCACGATACCATCACAGGAGGGGTGACCAACGTCGCGGGCTCGAACTTCAACGACACGATCACCGGCTCGGCCAGTGGCGACCAGTTGTTCGGTAACAACGGCAACGACCTGATCAACGGCGGTGCAGGCAACGATTTCCTCGGTGGCGGTCTCGGCGCCGATACCTTCGTCTACGCCACCGGTGGTGGCGCGGACACCATCGGCGACTTCTTGCAGGCGCAGACCGACAAGATCGACCTCACGGGCGTCGCGGGCGTCTCCAGCTTTGCGCAGGTTCAGGCGCTTGCCACTCAGGTTGGGCTGAACACGGTCATCGACTTCGGCAATGGCGACAGCCTGACGCTCTCGAACGTGACGCTCTCGAACCTCACGGCGGCCGATTTCATCCTGGGGCAAGGCGTCAACCTCACTGGCGACGGCAATGCGAACACGCTGACCGGCACGGCCTATGCCGACAGCCTGAGTGGCCTCGGCGGCAACGACCGCCTGAAAGGCCTCGATGGCAATGATTTGCTCGACGGCGGCCTCGGCTTCGACCGCGCCGACTATACCGATGCAACGGGCGGCATTACCGCAAGTCTCGCCGCAGGCTCGGTGACAGGTCCGGGTGTCGGAACTGACACGCTCGTGAACGTCGAGGGCATCGTCGGCAGCAGCTTTGCTGATACGTTCAACGCGACCGGCTTTGCGGGCAACACCGGCATTGCCGGCACGAATCTCGGCTTCAACGAATTCGAGGGCCGCGGCGGCGATGACAACATCACGGGAGCCACCAACAACCTGGGTGCGCTGCTGACGCGCATCTCTTACGCCAACGCGACGGGTAGCGTGACAGTGGATCTGGCCGCGCATTCGGCGACGGGAGATAGCTCGGTCGGGACCGATACCCTGGTGGGCTCGGGCTTTGCCGGCATCGTCGGCTCCGGATTTGCCGACCAGTTGCTGGGCAGTACCAACGGACCGGGGACCGTGGAGACCTTCGAAGGTCGCGCCGGCAACAACTCGATCGATGGCCGGGCCGGTTTCGACCGGGCGGACTACGCGCTCGATCCAGCAGCCGTGGGCGGGATCAACGTTCAGCTCGCTGCGGGAACCGTGACGGGCGACGCCGCGACGGTCGGCACCGACACGCTTCGATCGATCGAATCCGTGCGCGGCTCGAACGACGCGGACGTCTTCAACGCCACCGGCTTCGGTGCAGGCAGCACGAATGCCGGCTCCAACGGGACCTTCAACGAATTCATCGGCATGGGAGGCAACGACAGCATCACCGGTAACGGCAACACGCGCATCGCGTTCACCAATGCGACCGGTCTCGTGACGGTCGACCTGCTGGCGGGCACGGCGAGTGGTGACGCATCCACGGGCAGCGACACCTTCAGCGGCGTCAATGCCGTGATGGCCTCGATGTTCAACGATGTCCTTTATGGAAGCAACAACACTGCAGCTACCGAGACGTTCACTGGCCTTGCCGGTGACGACTCCATCGATGGTCGCGGCGGCTTCGACGTCATCAGTTACAACAATATCTACTTCTCCACCGGCCCGGTAACCATCGACTTCACGGCCGGCACGGCGACCGGCGATAGCTCGATCGGCAATGACACGTTCCGCGGTATCGAGGGCGCGCAGGGCACCACTTTCAACGACGTCTTCACGGCGACGAATTTTGGTGCGATTGGCTTCCAGAATGCCGCCGTCAACAACGTCGGCAACAACGGCAATTTCAACCAGTTCGAAGGCTTGGCCGGCAACGACACCATCACCGGAAACGGCAACACCCGCATCATTTACGCCAGCGCGACCAATGCCGTGACGATCAACCTGCAGGCGGGAACTGCAACCGGCGGCAGCTCGATCGGCGCCGACACCTACACGGGTGTCAACAGTGTGACCGGCAGCAATCAGGCCGACACTTACAATGCGGCGACATTCGTCGGATTGTTCGGTACCTTCAATTTGTTCGAAGGCCTCCTCGGCAATGATACCATCACCGGCAACGGCAATACGCGGGTCTCTTATTCCCAGGCAAGCGGAGGCATTTCCATCGATCTCTCGACGGGGACGGTGAGCGGGGCCGCAGGCGCCGACGTCATCACGGGTGGCGTCAACAGCGTCCAGGGTTCCAATCTGGCCGACACGTTGGTCGGCAGCTCAAATGACGAGTTCTTCTTCGGCGGTGGCGGCGCCGACACGATCAGTGCCGGCGGCGGCAATGACGGCATCACCGGCCAGGGCGGCAACGACACGATCGACGGCGGCGCCGGCACCGACATGGTGATCTTCAGCGGGACGCAATCGCAGTACACCGTCACGACGTCTGGACCGATTGTGGTTCAAGACAATACGGCGGGCCGTGACGGCACCGACAGCCTGACCAATGTCGAAGTTCTGCAGTTCAGCGACGGCATCGTGCTGCTGTCGTCGGGTGCTTCGGGCAGTCCGATTGATCTCTCGACGCAACAGCAGATCTCCGGCAGTGCGCCCGTCATCGGAACGGCCGGTGACGATTATCTTCGTATCGGGAGCAACATCTTCGGCCATCAGATCAATCTGGGGGGCGGGGTCGCGGACACTGTCTTGCTCAACGGCAGCGTCTTCGGCAACGGTTACACGCTCAATCTTGCCGGCGTCGAGAATTTGGTCGGCAGCAATGGCGACGAATTCGTCAACCTGACGAACAACGCTGACGGATTGGTTGTAAACCTCGGTGGCGGCAATGACCATCTCAGCCTCGTGGGTGGTACCAACACGCTGAGCCTCGTGGATGTCGAGGGGATCGCCGGATCCGATTTCGGTGCGACGCCTGGCGTCAATGACGTGCTCAACTTGTCGACGACAGTCACTGGCCTGGAGATCAGCCTCGGCAACGGCGACAACACGATGAATCTCGCCGCCGGCGCGAACTCGTTCGTGAATATCTTCGATGTCAATCACGTCAACGGAACCGCGGGTGATGACACTCTCAGCGTGACCGGTGCGATCTCTGCTGCGAACGGGGTCGCAATTGACCTCGGCAATGGCGAGGACACCATCGTCCTTAACGGAAACTTCGCTGCATTTGCCGCGGTCGGTGTCGAGCACATCAACGGCAATGCAGGCGACAATTCCTTGAGCTTGACGGATAATGTCGACGGCATTGCCATCGACATGGGCGGTGGCAGCGATCTGGTTTCTCTCGCCAACGGCGTCAATTCGCTCAGCATCGTTGGCGTCGAAAACCTCAACGGCAGTGATTTTACCGGCAATCTCAACCCATCGGACGACACGGTCACACTCCTGAACACCGTATCCGGCGTCACGGTCAATCTCGGCGAGGGTACAGCCAACGTGCTGAATCTCGCCGCAGGCAGCAATTCGTTCGACAATCTCTGGAACGTGAATCTGCTCAACGGGAGCTCGTCGAATGATACCCTGACGTTGAACGGCAGTCCGGCGAACGTGATCGATCTCGGCGACGGCAACGACAGCTTGACCTTCAACGCGAACGTCTACGACATCACGGTAAGCAACGTCGAAAACATCAATGCTGGCGCGAATTTCGACAGGATCACGATCGGCAATACGTCAGGCAACACGACGATCACTGCCGGCGCGGGCGCGGATGAGATCTTCGCCAGTGCGGGCCACGACAGTTTCCGTTTCGCCAGCATCGCAGATTCCGCCGCCGGTGCTGCCGACACCATTCACAATTTCGATGCGGGCAACGATAGCTTTACCTTCTCAGGCATCAGCATCGCCGGCGGTCACATCGAGTATGTGGACAGTGCGGCGCTCCTCGGCGCCGACCAGGCTTCGGCCCATTTGCAGAGTTTTGGGCCTGGCAACGACTACCTCCAGATCGATATCGACGGCGACGGCGCCAGTGATATGGACGTTAGCCTGCAAAACGCCACTGGCACGCTGCACAATGGCAACTTCCTCATCACCTAGGCTTTGGAGGCGTCGGCGTCGGGGCCCTATGGCCCACCGCGGCCGCCGGATATATGCGGCGCGCCTCAAAACAAAGACCGCCGCCATCCGGTTGCCCGATGTGGCGGCGGTCGTTAGTCCAGCCTGGCTCGGCCTCAGCCAAGCGCTCTCGAATTTACCAGGCGTACCAGTATCCCCACCAGCGCTGGGACACGGGCCGTGCCTGCGCCTTCATGGCCGCGACTTCCTCGACCGGGCGAAGCTGGGGACCATAGATCGCGGGCGGGTAGACATCATCCCACAGCACAACTCCGCCTTGGACGGAAGCCGCCCGATGATGCGCCGGACCAAGCGCGAGCTCGGCGGCTGGCGCCACGGATGCCGTCAAGGTGAGGCCAAGGGCAGACAGGGCAATGCATGGAATAAGCACGCGGAAGTTCATTGGATTGAATCCCTTCTAAATGCGATGCGAAATAATGCGACGGCTCCCGGACGGTTGCAAGGGCATCGGTCGACCGATCAGCCCGAAATTTCCCATTGCGGGAGGCGAGGTCAGCTCGAAGCGCTCCTGTTCGACGATAAAGGCCCGGCCCGCAAGGTCGCAAAGGCTTCTCTATATAGAGAGAGTGATCGTTATATAGAGAGAGTGATCGTTGCCGACCGAGATGAGAGGTGGGAAAGGACGATCTGACACGGCACCGCATTGCATGCACACAAGAAGTCGAGGCGTGAACAATCTTTCGGCGCCGGGAGCCATCGAGAATCATGATGTCGACACACTGCTCGGTCTTGATGTGTCCCCGGACTATCCGGGACGACTCTCCATGGCTTCTGCATTTGTCTCCGCTTCCATTTTTGGCGCTGGCCTCATCTTGGGATATGCGCTGCGTGCTTGGCGCGTCCAGCGAAGGGCTGCAAGTTCCGGTGAGACCTCGACTCCCACCTCAACATTCGGCCATGCCCGACGAGCCTTTTAGGCACCGTCCGGCTCGTCGGCGGGCACGCGGGGGTCTCACTGAAACGAATGGGGGCATGACGAGATGAGTGAACCCAAGAAGGACGCTCCGCGGCGATACATCGTGGATGGCGCGGGACAGCGTGTTCTCGTCGGCCTGACGATTTCGGAGACGGTCGAGTTCGAAACGCTGGACAATCCGGATGCGCGATTGCGCGCCGGTTTACCTGACCAGGAGCGTCGTCTGCAGCAGAACGAGCACGGCGCGCGTTGGCTGGAGCTCTACGTCAAGCATGAGCGAGCCTGGAACGATTGGATGGCCGAGACGCGTGCCCGGCCGCAGAAGCCCTGCTTGCTCAATTAGGCAAGTCCTCAATTAGCAAGGCGCTTCACCTCTGGGCGCCGAGGCCCATTCGACCCTCGTCGCGGAAGAGGCTTTGGCAGATGGCAAGCGGTTGCCAGATGTCACACCGCGAGCATGCGGCTTCCCTGGATGCTCATCAGGGTGAGATTGCCGGTCGCATAGGCGCCGGTATCGATGTTGGCGCGGTTATTTCGCACATCGGCGTTCCGCACCGGCGTGTGACCGTGCACGACATATTTGCCGAAATGCTTTTTGCTCTCCAGGAACTCCTCGCGAATCCACAAAAGATCGTTCTCCTGCTGTTCGGATAACGCCACGCCCGGTCGAACGCCCGCATGCACAAAGAAGAAATCCCCGCACGTAAAGCTCAGCCGCAGATTGTCCAGGAATTCCAGATGCTCAGTCGGCATTGCGCAAATCAAATCGCGCAAGATCGACGTCGGCTCGTCGCGCTTCAAGTCCGGCGGGGCGAGCCCGTAAGACATCAATGTCTGGCTCCCCCCGACGGCAATCCAGTCCGCGAACAGTGAAGGGTCTTCGAACACGCTCACCAGAAATGCCTCGTGATTACCCTTGAGGAAGACCGCATTGCCCCGGCGACTACGCTCGACCAGGATGTCGAGGGTGGCGCGCGTGTCCGGGCCGCGATCGATGTAATCGCCCATGAAGACCTCGATCGCATAGTGCGGGCGGCTGCGAGCCACGTCGGCGTCGATCACCCGCAACATCGGCTGGAGCAAGTGCGCACAGCCGTGAATATCCGAGATCGCATAGATGCGAATTCCCTCCGGCAGGTGCGGCTTGTGGATTGGCCGACGTGGTCGGGCGAAAGATATCATGGCGCACAATCGATGAGGTGGTCGAGAAAATTTCCCCAAGTCGCCGGCACCTGAGAACTCCCCCATCTGACGCGAACAATGTGCGGTGAATAGGGTAGCGTCGTCGTTCTCCGGCTTGATCACGCCAAAAGAAGGGCGGAACTTTTTGCCTACCTGTTTGCAACGGGTCGAGCGAAGAGCGGTCCGTGGAAATTGCATCGCTGAACTTCAGAGCGCGGCAAAGATGCATGCCTCAATGCAAATCCTACGATGCCCTCGTAGTCAGAAATTGAAGTTCCCGCAAATACTGTTCGCAGTCTCGCAACGGATCGGCGCCTCAAAGATGAGCGAAGACGCGCTCGCGCGAGCATTAAAGCATCGTGTTGGATGTGGAACTCAATTCAAAATAGGGCAGCGCGTCGCCGATATGTCAGCACTGTGACGAGATTTTCAGCGCGTCGGATTATCACTTCTCGTTCGACGCGACGCATCAGTGCATCGCAAAAGTTTTGCATGCAGCGCCACAATGTCGCTGCGATCACTTAACACCCTTCGTCTGGGAAGCGGCAAATCTTCAGCATCACAATGACCGCCAGGCACTCTCCACACGTAGAGGATCGAATGGTTGTTGCAACTTATGGTTCTGAAAGCACCTATGCGGTGTCCTCCGCACGGGGCACGGCTCTTCAGAGGCCCTTTCAGCTTCTCGTCATCGCGGCCGACCTTTTGCTGATCTTGCTCTGCTACGCGGTGGCGTCGGAACTGTATAGCCTCGCTACGCCGTCATCTGGAGACGGAGCGCCCATCGGTGCCGGACTGATCGTCAGCGCAGTGTTCGTTGCGATCGCATATTTTCAGGGTGTGTATGCAACGCACCGTTTGCTCAGCCTGGTCTGGCAATTGCGCAAAGCGGTGATCATCTGGCTGGTGTCACTGACAATCCTTGCTGTCGCGGCGTTTCTATTGAAATCGTCGGACAATTTGTCCCGCGGCACGTTCCTTATCTTCACCGGCGTTGGCGGCGTTGGGTTGCTCAGCCTGCGCTTTGCGTGGCAGTGGGCGCTCGGCACGAGCTTTGCCAAGGGCAGATTGGTCGATCGCAAGGTTGCCCTGCTCAGCCTGAAGCCGCTTGATTTCACCTCGAGCCGTTTCAAGGACCTGCGCAAGAACGGATTCGACGTGGTTCGCCATTTCGTGCTTCCCGCTAACAGCCATGGGAACGGCTGGGAGAGGCAAATCCGCGATGTCATCCTCCAATCCCGTGCAGCAGATGTCGAGGAGTACCTGTTGGCGGTTGACTGGAACGAGCTGCCGTCGTTGCAGCAACTCGAACTGCACCTGCGCGCCGTACCACAGCCGATCCGTCTGTTGCCGGATAACTCGATTGCAGATCTGGTATCGCGTCCGTTTTTGCCGGTCAGCGGCACGGTGGCAATCGAGATTCAGCGACCACCGCTCAGCGTGTTTGAACGTCTCCAGAAGCGCTGCCTCGACGTCGGCCTGGCGTTGTTTTCGCTAGTGGCCCTGGCGCCGGTGCTGATCACCGTCTCCATTCTGATCAAGCTGGATTCGCCTGGGAGCGTGATCTTTCGACAGTCGCGCCGCGGCTTCAACGGCAAGCCGTTTGACATCTGGAAATTTCGCAGCATGTACGTGTGCGAGAATGGTCATTCGATTGCTCAAGCAACCAAGAGGGACGCGCGCGTCACGAGGATTGGGCGCTTCCTCCGCATGACCAGCATTGACGAGTTGCCCCAGCTCTGGAACGTGCTGCGCGGCGACATGTCGTTGGTCGGACCGCGCCCACATGCGCTTGCCCACGACAACTATTATGACGAGATCATCAGCAATTACGTATACCGCCACCACATGAAGCCGGGTCTCACGGGCTGGGCTCAGGTTAATGGTTTCCGGGGCGAAACGCCGACCATCGACCTGATGGAAAAGCGGGTAGAATATGACGTTTGGTATGTAAGGAACTGGAGCATTTGGCTCGACCTGAAAATTATGGCGCGCACGGCGGCTACCGTCATTTCCCAGGAGGCGTACTAGGTCAGCGCAGGCGTCATTGGCGGCGCGGCGCGGACTCATAGGCGCTGAGCTAGATGCGGATTGAGGCGAGAGCTCCTTTTGGAGCCCTTCAGCCGTCGCGCCAATCACCAAGTTTTAGGTCTTATGCCTACGCGCCCTGTTCCACAGCCGCATGATGGCCTCCCGTATTGCGATCAGCCGGGGCATCAGGACGAAAAAGACTCCCGTTGCGAATGATCCGAGAGCGTGGCGAAGGGAGAACTGTTCGTTGTGATCGAGCTGGTCTTGATGCTTTTCGATCGGGACGGGCGCAAGGATTGTTCCTGACCTGTTGAGCCGCGATCGCGCCCCGCGGGGAGGAACCACGATGAGCACGAATAAAACGTTGAGCAGTAGCCAGATGCTTAATATGGCAAGTACCGTCATCCAGTATATGGCAAGTACCGTCATCCAGTCCCACCGAAATGCAAGAGTATGGGGTCAAATTAACCGTCGGAACCTCAGAAGGAAAGGGTGCACAGCGCTGTTGCAATGTAAGCCGGCTCCTTTCAGCCGACGAGTTCCCGGAAATGCTCTATCTCGATCACCTCACGCCCGCCTTCATCAATCCGCGCAAACATCGGCTACGACAATGACCGTCGTTTGTGGACTCCGTACCACTACGGTTGGCGCTGGACCTATGGATCGCGCGAGCGCTAGGTGAGTTCGCCGGCGGCGGCAACCGCCCCCGTATTGCGCAAGAGGATTGATCGTGAAAAGAAAACGCGCGGCAGCGCGCCAATCATAACCGTTTTCCTGAACGATCGAAGATCTGTAACCTATGAGCGAAGCGGTCAACTCCGGCATCACCCAAGATCGACCGGTAAGGCTGGGTTCGGGTGAGTGCAGCGAAGCGAGTGCTTGTTCCGGGCGAAGTTCGCGCCTCGTGTTTTGGTGCCGACAGCTCCCCGCACTTCATCAGGTGTCCTGTCCGAATTCAACCGCGCAGTGTCGCCAGGAAGGACGGATCGATCAATTCAACGGCATCCTCAAGGAAAGCCTTGCCCAGTTTTGATGCCCGCCGATAAGCGGACACCAGTGCCGATCTCGACCCAGGTCGGCGAATTAGGATGAGCCGGACGTCATTGCGTACGAGGTCCTTGACATCGGGAAGGGCGAGTGCGTCGAAGCGGGCCGCCATGTCGATCCGCACCGGCATCAATCGCGCGTCGTTTGGTGCGACAAAATATGCCATCTTCAGGGCCTCGACCACGACCGGATCGTACGGGTCGCGCTGGACTTGAAGCAGAGCCAGTGCCAGCCATAGTTCGGGTTTGTAGGGAGAGATCGACAGCGTCCGCCTGACCCGGCCGAGAGCATCGGGCGCTATTGATCGCAGGATCGTGGCCCTTTGCTGACCGGACTCGATTGTCTGTAGCGCGGCGATCAATGCATAATTGCTCTCCAGCTCTGATCCAAACGGCGAGCGCGTTCCCAACAATGAGGGGGCGTCTCCAGTCCACCGCGCCCCAATCTCGGCCGCATCTGCGGGAAATGCTATCCGCCCCAGCGCCGTCACCTCCGCTACGGCCGACACGATCGCATAGGATCCGACCGTCAAGGCCGACGCCATCAGAAGAATGCGAAATCTGCTCGATGAACTCATTCTCGATGCCCAATGTTACGGTCGCGCGGATGCCGCCGAGTGGTTGGCGCCACTGGTCCGTCCCACGGATTGTGCAAGTCCAACTCCGACCATCACCGCCACGATCGCTCGAATCGTGGGGTTTGAGAGACTTGAGTCAAGAAAGCTCTCGCAGAGTACAACGACAACGCCGGCGGCCGCGGCGGCCGCGAAGAAGGAATCACGTCCTCGCCGAACGGCGCCGCGAAAGCTAACGAGGAAGAACTGGGCGGCGAAGACTACCAGGATGGCGCTCGCCAATCTTCCCGCCTCGACAGCCATTAAGACCGCGGTGGAAGGAGGGTCTGCCAGCGCAGCGCCGAACTCCTGATAGGCTCTCGAAGTCAGCCTAAAGGTTCCGAGACCATTGCCCCACGTCGGTGCATCAGAGAGCAGGTGCTTTGCCGGCGCAACTGCTTCCGGGGGAGGCTGACGAATCCAAGCAGGCCCAAGCCTCCGGATAGAGTGTGCGGCACAGCCATCGCGCTGGCGATCGCTGCAAGGACCAAGAACAATAGCGCCGAAGGCCAAAACCGAAATCCCAAGCGCCGGACAGCGGCTATGAACACGAGGACCATCAATCCGCAGCCAGTAACCGCCACCAATGTGTGTTGCTCGAGGGTCGCAAGTGCGGCGAATGCTACGGCAATTCCTAACAGGCCGCAGAAAACGCCGACCCAGAGTTGGGGCGAGGCCAGATTGTGGATGTTCTGCTGGTGCAGGTGGCGTTCGAGTGCCCGGGCGACGAGCGCGCCATTTGTCAATATCGCAAGAGCGGCTGCTGCCGGAAACAGGTTCGTAGCTGCGCCGGATTGGGGAATGATTCCGGCGAATAAATCGAGCCGGCCGAGTAGGAGCTCGACTGACATGAGGGTCGTCACTGCGCTCAATACGAACAGGATCGTTTCGGCCATACGGCGATCCCTGGCGATGATGATGGTCGACACCAGGAGCGACACATCGACCAGAAAGAGGAACAGGCTTTGCAACGTCGCGCCCGTATCAACGCTGATGCGGCCCGGCAGCGATGGCTGATTCAATGCGATCGAAGTCGCCGACCAGATCGGGTTCGCAAGCGAAGACATCGGAAAGATTTGCAACGTCATCCAGACGACCGGAAGCAAGAATATGAGGAGAAATTGCTTCAGCAACTGCGCGGCCGACGCGATTTGCGCCTCCGGACCTCTTGTTGCCATTGCCATCATTAACGCAGTAGCAAGTGAAATCACATGCTGTGCGAAGGACCCGCTTGTGATGGCCAAGATCGGAGTCGCGGCCAGCAATGTGATCAAAAAGCAGGAAGCGATGAGCAATCGGAGAACCGTGAGACGTGGAAGCGGGAATGGAGTGCAGCATTGCACAAGTGGGACATTGATACGCGTCGCATAGCCGAGCATGCGAGGCCACCGTCGTCTCGGTGATGGATGGCCGGATAGTTGCCACTATAAAGCATCATCACACGCGGCCTGCCAACTGGTCACATGCAGTCGATTTGCGGGATTCGCCCGGCATGACAGTTCCGTGACCGGCTAAACTATCGAGCATAGCAGTACTGCGACAAGTAACGGAGAGCCGTCGCCAGTCCAGCCATCGGCACCGCGCCGCGGATCGCGCTCGGTGTGGTCCCAATTTCAACCGCAAGCTCGTTTGCGGTCTGCCAGTCGCTGGCAGCAAGCTTCGAGGCGTCGGCGGGTAGTAGGAGCGCCACGCCGCCCTGGATCACAGATGCCTGGAACTCTGCGCGCTTCTCTCCTGCTATGAGGGCTACGTTCGGTCGCGCCGAGCGGGACAGTGGCTCGAGTACAATGAGTACAATTTCGATGCCACTCTTCCCGCATTGCAGGCTCAGACCAGCAAGGCGCGTATCCGACTTGGCACTATCGACGACATGCATCACTGAAATGGCATCGGCGCCGCCGTCTGGATTTTTGCTCTTAACTAGTCGCCATCCGCTCTCAAGCTGTGTCGATTGGCTGCCGGACTCGATCTGCTTGAACGCCTCTTCGTCGCAACGTCGACGCTGCTCGGCGCTGATGCCAGACCCGCAGTTCAGAATGCCCGGACGCACCGGCTCGGCTCGACCAGGAGCCGTCGTCACCAAGAGACCAGCACCGAGCAGAACTGAGCGCACCATCAGAAGCGCCGACCTAACATGCGCTAGCGCCAAATCATTCATGTTGTATCCAAGGGCCCTGTAGTGCTGCCCACCGCTCCGGATCAAGTATCTGACGTCAATCGACGTAACCATACCTCTTGTAGTATCGATTGCGATAGTAGGCTGCGCCGTACGTATCGTAGCGGCTCATCACCGACACGTTCACCTTGTTAAGAACCGCACCGAGCATCCGCTCGCGCACAACCGGCGTTTCGCCTAGCACGCGCTCGACGATATCGATTTTCGACTTCGCCCATTCGATGACAAGGATATAGGAATCAGCCAGCCCCCTGGTCGCCCGAACGTCGACGACCGGCGCCAGCGGGCTAAGATCGAGAACGATGCGATCAAAGTGCTGCCGTAGTTGCTGGAACAGATCGTCCATCTGTTGCGAGGCCAGCAGGTCGCTCGAATTCGAGAAGCGGGATGTGATAGCACAAGGAAGAAAATGTAGATTCGTCTGCGGGTCGATCCAGACCACGTCCCTCCAGTCGGCTTGGCCGATGACGACATGGATTAAGCCGTCCTGCGCAGCCGGAGTAAGCCTTGCGGTGAGGCTGGGGTTGCGGATGTCGCCATCGATCAGCAGCGTACGGCAGCCGCTTTGCGCCAAGGTCTGCGCCAGCGCTTCGCTGACGGTTGACTTTCCCTCGTTCGGAAGAGCGGAGGTAATCCCCAGGACCTTGTTGGACCCTGCACCGAAATTTGCGAAATCGCTGGCGAGCTTGATCGACCGAAATCCCTCCGCGAAGCGTGAAAACGGGGCATTGATCACGTGCCGCCCGACGCTCTCCTCGGTTGAAAGCAGACGGTCGCGATGCGACTGTTGGTGGCTGAACGCGGGCGCGGACCCGTGGAGTGGCAACGTCGTGCCGGATGCCCCGTGAACTCGGTGATGCCTGCTGCGGTTTGGGCTTGTCGCGTTTGCCGAATCGCCAGGCCGCTTTGCCCGATTGAGCGGAATTCGCTTTGATGGCACCCTGCTCTATGACCGGAATCGAAGCGAGACAGCGGGTATCCACGAACTGCTCGACCTGCGAAACGGTACGGAAGACGCGATCCATCATATCAAGCAGGATTGCGACGAGAGCTGCGAGAATCGACCCACCCACAATCGCCGCAAGCAGGATGAGTGTCGTTCTTGGCGACGTCTTGTTGGGAAGAGTCGACGCGGCCTGACTGATCACCCTCGCTTCGGTAACGGGAAACGACTGCTGCTGAACCGAGACCATGTACAGTTGCAGGAAGTTGTCCGATAATGCGCGAGCGCTCTGAGCGTTGCTTTCCAGATCCCTCAGGATGATTTGGGCCTGGCTGGTATTATTCGAGACCGCGATCGTATCGTTCAAGCTCTTCTGGCTGGACTCCTCGCGCGCCTTGGCAATTTCAAGGTCACTCTTGTAGACCTCGGCCGTGCGTCGCAGTTCGTCAATGATCGAGCGTCGGATTTCTCGCATCTGGTTGCGTAAATTGACAACCGCCAGATGTGTCGATCCATACCGGTTCGACCAATCGGCCTGCTTGGCCGCGTACTCGAGATAGGTCTGGCGCAATTTGGTGATGACCGGGTTGGCCATCGTCTCGCTCACAGTCGCCAGTTCATTCAGAATGACCTTGGAATCGTCGGTGTCCGCATTCAATATCGCGGTGATGCGTTCGAGCTTAGCTTGTGCCTCCGCACGCTGGCTACGCGCAGCCGTCAGCGAAGTATTGATTTCAGCGAGTTGCTGCTCGGTGAGCAGTCGCCCGCCGGCGTCGACGATGTTGTTCTTGGCCTTGAAATCCGCGACGGTGCGTTCAGCGGAAGACGCCTGCGACCGCAATTCCTTCAATCGGTCCTGCAGCCAGACCGCCGCCCGTCTCGAGGCCTGATATTTCGATTCCAACGAGTCCACGATATAGCCGTCGGCGACCGCGTTGGCGATCCGTGCTGCCAGGTCCTGCGACAATGCCTGAAAGGAGATCTCGATAACATAGCTCACGCCGACGCGCTTGATGCTGAGGCCGCTCGCAAAGCGAGCGAGTGCCGCGCGCAGTATTTGCTCTTCCGTGGGCGGGGTCGACTCGGAGAATATTCCGGTAATCGCGCTACTGATGCTGCTGAGCAATCCGCCACCGTCGCTCATGAAGTCTGCCGAACTCCGCAAGTTTCAGGTCCTTGATGACTTTGGAGGCGATCGCCTCGGACTTAAGAAGTTCGACCTGACTGTCGACCATCGCCGAGTCGATCGGGTTGTCTGCGCCGCTCGCAGGCGCTTGCGTCTGCAGGCCCTGCATCTTGCGGCTGTCGATCATCAGGATGGCCGTTCCGGTATATCGCTTCGGCGCCGTGAACACGTAAACGCCGGCAAGACAGATGCACAGGAGCAGCGTGAAAATCATCACTGGATACTGGCGGCTCACCAGCGCAAGCGCAGAGGAGATGGTCTGCTCCAGCGATGGAGCCTCCGGTGCGGTGGTTTCAATCTCGCGAGATGTGATCTTTTGAAGCATCCGGCCCGCCTACTTAAATCTCTGTGAATGCGGCATCAGGCTGGCCGTGCCGCGGCTGAACTCGTGAACGTTAAAGTGTCACGTAGAAGTTCCTGCTGGTAAGAATTCGACACGTCGGATGTGGTGGTCGACGTCGCAGCGCTCGAGAGTTGACCAGTGCCATCGAGGCTCTCGGCGAAACACCTAGCCAGGTCGTTCGACACGTTGTTGGTCAGAGAAGTTTCGGCAACGCTGCCGGCCCTTTGTCGGTGCTGCTCGCCGCAAAATCGTCACAATGCCCATCTCCGTCAACTCTGCCAAAAAAGCGACTTTCAAGATCGAGACGAATTACGCCGCCTGAGAACGGGTCGCCCACGAATTGGGCAGGGTTCCACGAATCTCACGTGCCGAGCCGGTGGACAGGGTCCGACCGGCCTCGAATTCTGCAATGCAATATCGACCTGAGTGTGACGGACAAGCATGAGGATCTTGCAACTGCCACAGGCAAGGCGAATCCGGTCTCGCGGTTGCGACTGAGCACGTGACGGCGGAATGCGAACGAGTCCGGTTTCGGAGCATCCACTATGGTGGCGAGGGTCGGCTTCGCAGTTCCACGGTGAATCCCCGATCGATCGGGCACTCGAAAGATCAAGCAACGAGACCTCAATCAAAATCCTTGATGGAGGATTCCCGATTCCAATCCACAAGCGAGCTTGCCAGATCGTAGTCGAATTTGAACCCGCTTGCGATCAGATGCTTCGGCAGAATGTTCGTAGAAAACCACAACTTCTTGATCCGGTCACGATTGATGCCGGTCTTGATGCCGACAGCCTGCAGCACCTCGAATGGAAGCACGGCGAGATTCATTAGCCATACCGGAATCGTTATCGTCGGCTTGGGGTACTCGGCAGCTTGAGAGAAGGCGGAGCAAATCTCGCTGATGGTGTAACGGTGCTCATAGCAGAAGTTGTAAATCGACAGACTGTCGTTGCGAGACGCCATGAAGAGCATCGACGAGACCAGGTCCTTCACGTAGCCGCACGACTTGATGGTGTCGGTGCGGCCGGGATAGATGAAGGCCCGCCTTTCGAGAAGCCTCGACAATCGCGTGAAATTGCCTCGCTCGTAGCGCCCATAGATGACGGCGGGGCGCACGATGGTAAGCCGCCTGTCCGGGTCCTCCGACTGCCATAGACGATGGATTGCTTCGGCCGAGAGTTTGGAACGTCCATAAGCACTGACCGGGACTGGCGTCGCATCTTCGGTAAGTGGGGTTTCCGTCGGACCGTAGACCGATATCGAACTGGTAAAGATGACATTCCGGCTGCCAGTGTCTCTCGCAAATCGGCAGACGTGCACCGCACCTAGCACGTTTGTATAATAATAGTCGCCGTCCGGATGACCCGGGGTGACATGGACCGCAGCCAGGTTGAAGATGTCGGCAGGCACCCCGCCACCGAGCTTCGGGTCGATTGGCTCACGGACATCATGATGGACATACTCGACGCCTTCGACGCACGCCCTGGGCTTCCCGATATCCACTGAGACGATACGGTCGTAGCGGCCGGAAGCGAGCATTCGCGTCATCAGATGTGTACCGATGAAGCCTGCGCCTCCGAATACAATAGCCTGGGTGGGATGGGACATGTGCGCGAGGGTCAACGTGAGTGAAGGTGCTGAATCAACTGCGACGAAGTTCGGTCAAGGCTTGCTGACGATCGAGCACGCGCATTGAAGAACTGCACGCCCCGCCGTTGCAAGAGTTGTGCCCGCACAGACCAAGATCGCTTGACGCGCAGTACGCCCGCTCGCGACCGCGAGCGTTTTCGCCGCTGGATATCAATGAAGCGAGCAAATCGGGGCAGCAATTGGTTAGTCGTGCGTTTTTGATGCGGCGATAACAAGATCGTTACAGGCAGCGCGTGTGAACGCGGAAACATCAGTTCCATCTTGGCGATCCCGAATGCGGTGGCGTTGGTTCAAGCGGCAACGCGCACATTTCTTGTGAGCGTTCAACCAGGGGTGTTCGTCTGAATCAACGACTGAATAGAGCTCGCGATACTCAAATTGAAAGTTCGTTGATCCGGCCGCAATCCCCAGTAGTCTCTGCAGCTTCTGGTAGCCTGCGAGCGGAACGACAATGCAGTCGGAACTTCCCGCGTAGCAAACCCGAACCCTGATCGATTGACCGCAAATGTTTTGAACCAGCACAATCTGCTCGATGATCTTGGGATTGTTGGCTTGGGGGTGCGTCAACGGATTGACCGATATGCAAAGCTTTCCGTCCGCTGTCGTGTGATTTGGAGCGAAAGTACCTTCCATCGGTCGAATCGAACTCGAAGGCCGAGTGGAAATGCCGGAGCCGCCATACATCGGAGGAGATGTGCGACCGAAGCCGGAAATTTGAGCATCGGCCGTCGTTGCGAGGAGCGAGGAAGCGATAGCTACACATATCGCCGCATAACCGTCTGAGCGCCTAGATCGGTTATCATGTATCTTCACTGCTCTGCACATCCATGATGGTTGGGGCCAGCTCTCGAAACGAAGCCGCGATTGTCGGCGGCAGGATAGATTTGCAGTTGCGGCAACAGAATGACAGGCAAAATGGTTCCCGGGATTGCAGGAGGAATCTTGCCTCTTCCTTGCGCTTGAAAACACGTGCTAGAGGCTGCACCTTCCTGGATTGGATGTCTGACGTCCGTCGACTGTGATGTTCTGTCGACGGTCATGCGACGTACTTACAACGCGAGTATTCTGGGCGGCGAATGTTGAAGGAGATACCAGGGCACGCTGTGTTGCCAGAAGTCGAACTGGCGACCCTGCCGCGCCTCTCGGTCGTCATTCCGAACCACAATTACGCAGCTTACGTGGGATCCGCGATCCGCAGCGCGCTGGACATACGATGGTCAAACGTCGAAGTGATCGTCGTCGATGACGGGTCGACGGACCATTCACTCGACGTCATCAACGAATTTGCAGACGAAGTCACGATCATCAGCCAGGCGAACGCCGGGCAGATGATGTCCTGTGTGAATGGCTTTCGCAGGTCGTCCGGCGATATCATCATATTTCTCGACTCGGACGACGCCTTGCGTCCTGATGTCATGACGGAGATCGTATCCGTCTGGTCCAAAGCCGCGAGCAAATATCAGTTTCAGATGCGCGTGATCGATGCCGACGGGCAGCCGACCGGAAATGTCCTGCCGCAGTACTTCTCCTGTCCGTCCTCGGAGGACGTCCGGAAGTGGATGGCAACCACCGGCGCTTATCCGACGCCGCCCGGGTCGGGAAATGCCTACCCGAAATGGTTTGTCGAGCGTGTCTTCGGCTTTGAGTCCGACTTCGTTGATCGGGCTCCGGACAGTTATCTTTTGGCGGCCGCTCCTGCATGTGGCGAGATCGTAACGCTCACCAAGCCGTTGGCAGATTATCGCGTGCACGGCCTCAATCACGGGGCTTTCCTTCAACTCGACGATACCCGCTTTGCGAGAGAGATCGACCTCACGCGGAGGCGGTACAAGTTCTTTTCCGAGATCGCGCGCACGGAGAAGCTGCCGGTTGCGCCCGATGCACTCAAGCGCAATTTGATATTTCTTTGTTTGCGGATAGCGTCGTTCAAGCTGCGGCCGGACCTTCATCCAATCGCAGCGGATAGCTCGTTGAGCATCGCTGTCGATGCGCTTGGAGCGGCTGCGTCGCCGCAAGGTTTCTCAAGATCGCAGCGCATATCGCTGCTGGCTTGGATCTTCTGCATCCTGATCAGTCCGCAGTACTTCCGTCGTGCCCTGGTGAGTTTGCGCTACGTGCCCGCCCAGCGGCCGAAATGGTTGCGCGCTTTGCTCGGTCGGTTCCGCATCATTCGATGATCAAGGCAGGGCTGGGACGCTTCGGTCAGACGGCAGCTTTGGGACGGATCGACCTCAGGCCGGCGCCTGGCGGCTGCGACCATACGCACAGCATTGCCATCATGATCAGGAATGGGGCCATGGCGAGGTTGCCGCCGCCGAGCTGATAGCAGGCCAGCATTGTCAATGCGAGCATCGAGTTGTCTTTCCTGAATATCGAGAGGATGAGATAGAACAGGAAAATCAGTAGCCCGATAATTCCGTAATCCGCGACGAGCTTGAGAACGGGATTTCCGCTGCCGCCAAAGTAGGCGGGCGACCGTTCCAACCCGCCGGGCCCGGAGCCGATAAGCACTCTGTCGGTCTGAAAGAGATAGTCCCAGGTCTGTAGTTGTGCGACGTAGCGAGCATAGCCGCTCGACTTGGTTGAACTGAATTCATCAAGCCTACTAACGATGGGATCAAAAGGTTCCGGTGCAACGAGGTACGTTGTGCCGATCACCAAGGCAACGGCCGCCCCGATGGCGATAACCCGCAGTGATTTGAGCGGAGCAATCAGGGGATAGGCACCGAGGGACACGACGAGCACCAGGAGGCCCGATCCGGACCGAGTGAGCACGTACGAGATGGCGTACAACGGAAGATAGGCAAGTCGCCGCAAAATGAACACATCGACGATCACACCTATAGCGAGCAGTTGGGATAGCGCTCCCGGCTCCATCGGGAAAAACCCGTTCGCGCGCCGATTCAAAGACCCATAAAATTCCACCGCATTTTGATTGTAGGCGGACTCGACGAGGACCGGATCGAGCGCCGGGATTGCATCCTTGAACGAGAAGATGCGTATTCCGCCGAATTGAAGAACGATCTGGACGATTGCCAGAACGGCGCACAGGCGAACATAGAACAGGAAGACGGGAAGGACCGCCTCGTTCGAGAATCTCGTCGAGGGTCCGAATAGGAAGATCGAATTCGTGACAAGAACCATCGCAAGTGATGCCGCACTGGTCTCGACACCGCGATCGGGAGATTCGGCTGCGGCGACCGCGCTGAAGAGAAGCCAGACGACGACGAGTCCGAATGCAAGAGTCTGCGGCCCGCGAATGCTCACCAGACCAACCCACCATCCCCACGCAACGAGCGCGAAGAATCCGAACAGCGAAAAGAAGATCTGTCCGGTTCCGATGAGGAGTCCGAAGCGCTGCATGCAAATGCACAGAATGAAGGCGATATGCGCGAAAATGACGCTGTTGGTCTCGTCGCTTGACGCTACTGCAGCGCGCTTGTTAGACGAGGTTCTGGCTGGGAATGTGTCGAGGCTCACCATGTTAGGACTCGTCGATTACTGCTTCTTGGCGCCTCGATTGGTGGGTACGTCTGAGCGCAGGGCAACGATCGCGGTCGATCTTGGTCTCGCTCGTGAGGCTGTTCACCCTCTATACTTGAGCCTGTAGTGACTTCCCATATGGAACACGACACGAGCGCAAGATTTAACCCTTACGTTCATGGTGCCAGAGGTTTGTTTTGCCTCATGGTATTCGTCTATCACGTCGTTCATTCCGGCCTCCCGACGTTCGATCTGTTTGCCAGGGGGCTGTTGGGAGAAGCGCTGCAGACCGGAAAATTCGGTGTCGAGTTCTTCTTCGGCATCAGTGGAATTGTCATTCTGCCAAGCCTGTATCGCGCATCGTCGGTCTTGACCTTTATTCTTGATCGCTATGCGAGGATTCTTCCTGTGCTCTGGGCGACCGTGATCGCGATCGCGATTTTTGGCCGGCTTTTAGGAAAGGGTCCAAGTCTGCTGCTGGTTGGTGCAAATCTATTGGCGCCGCCTCCATTTGTTGACATCATCCAGATCAATCCCGCCGCGTGGTCGCTCGGATACGAATTCCTGTTCTATGGAGTATGTGCCGTCGTTTTCCTGGTCAGCGGCGTCAGTCGGCCGCTGGCGCTGGCATTAGCCGTCAGTTCGCTGATGTTGGTCGTGTACTATCCCCGCGCGCTCCTGATGATTGGTGGCGTGCTCATTGCGGAGAAGTACCTATCGTCGACCTTGTTGCAATCCCTGGCGAAGTACCCGGCGATCTTCTTCGTGCTGTTCCTGACTGTCTGGAGAGGCCTCGAGCTGGCCAGCGCAACAGACTACGTTGGCTTTGTCACGCCGGCATATTTGTCATTCCATGACTGGATCTCTGCTTTTCCATTTGTTGTTCTTGGTGGCGTCTTCGGGACTATTTTCCTGCTTGGCATGTCCCGAGGAAACGGTCTGTTCGGAAGAATGCTGCGTTGGCAGGTGATGCAGTGGCTTGGAACGATCAGCTTCAGTTTTTATCTCTGGCCGCCGATCGTCATGGCCGGGGTCAAGCTGATCATGTATCGAACGGGCATGGTCGATGCATTGGGGAGCGGATCGCAACTGTTTTTCCTCCTGGTTTCGCTTCCGCCGTCGCTTATCGTTGCAACGATCAGCCATCGCTTCCTTGAAGTGAAGGCGACGGGACAAATTCGAAAACGGCTCGACAGGGCCTCGGAAGCGAAACCGGCAGTCCGGCCGATCAATCAAGCACTCGACGGCACTCAAGGAGGGAACCTGATCGGGAACAGTCAAATGTTCTTGATTGTTCGACAAGTCACCGCCCCAAAACGATCGCAAGTTGACTGTCTATTCGGGAAAATGCCGCAGCCGTGCGCTTGATTGTGCCGGCTTACGACGTGGCGCGTCACTATTGCCATCGTCTTTGCGCATTGGGCCGGCAGAGCGTTTCCCAGCCGGGCTAACAGCCGAACCGAAAGGATCTCGTTGATGATCGCAGCCGTGCGCAGGCAAGTCCTTTGTGTCGCCTCGATAGTCGTTGCACTCGGATCCGCAGCGCCGGCCTGGTGCGCTGGCTGGGAGCTGGTTTTTTCGGACGAGTTCAACGGCGACAAGCTTGATCGAACCAAATGGGCTACCCGATACATTTACAACAACGAAACGATGGATCGTTTCAACGATGAAAAGCAGCACTACCGCGACAACCACGTGGTGTCCGAAGGTGCCCTGAATCTGACTGCAAAAAAGAATGAGGGGGCGGACACGTTCGATTCCGCGATGATCCGTAGCCATCAGACATTCTACTATGGCTACTATGAAGCGCGGGTCTTTCTTCCGAATGCGCGGGGATCGTGGCCGGCATTCTGGCTCGAAGCCGATTACGACATCGATGGAAAGTTCTGGCATCCGCCGGAGATCGACATTTTCGAGTACGTCATCAATGGCGTGGAAGACAAGCCGAACATGCTGCACTCGAATGCCATGAGTAAAGATAAGTGGACGCCGCAGTCCTACACGTATGTAGACAACTCGTTCGTGCTCAGGTTTCAGGACATGGTCGGCAAGGAGGATCTGAACAAGGACTGGCATATTGCCGGCTTCGTTTGGGCTCCTGACCGCATTTCGTTCTTCTGGGACGGCCGTCTCATCTACACGCGCATGTACCAGTGGCTCAGGAAGGACGGCCAACTGGGGCCGCCGGCGCACATTGATCTCAATTACGCCGTCGGCGGAGCAGCCTGGGCCGGCCGGCACGGGGTCGATGATGCGGCTTTCCCGCAGACGTTCAAGATCGACTACGTTCGCGTCTGCCAGTTCACGACGTCCGAGCGGGGAAGCCGAAAATGCGGTCCGAGCGACGTGACACCGGATCCCAATGATTTTGGATATACGGCAGCGCTCAACGACATGCCCAAGCCGACATTCCTCAATGTTACGAATGTGGTAGCGGATAAGAAGCCGAATGCGGGGGTATTGTCGCTGAGCACAACCGATCCGCTCAAGATCGAAATTCCCATCAAGATTCCGGAAGACTATCCGACAAATCGAACGCTTCATGCGTACGTCTTCGATGCAACAACCGGCGCCATGGTCGCATCGGCAAAGAAGCCGCTGCAACAGGTCTCTCGCAAGGAAGGGGAAGATGGCGTCAGCGTGATCGAATTCGCGCTGCCCGCCGTGCCGCGCGAAGGGAACTATCTGCTGGGCAGCAAACTGACGGCTGAAGTCGCGGGCGAGGTCGGCCCCAAAGAAGTCCCCGTTGCTTGCGACACCACGGTGATCCAACCAAAAAAGCCAGATCTTGCCGTCTATTGTCGCTGCATGTGCGACGCTGATCGGAGGGGTGCATCCAGCGTGCGCACAACTCCGTGTGATCTGGATCAAGCCGAGTACCGCTGATTGCGATCGGTACGGCCGGTCTGAATTTTGCTTTGGCTGTGGCAGGTGGGCCGTCATGCGGGCTTGCCTGTCACGGTCAGTGTCTCTTGCAATGGTAGTCATCCATGAACTCAAAGGTTCGCGCCGTCAGGCAAATCCTCCGTGGCGCATTGCGCGGCAGCCCGAGCCGGCTTTGTGATCATCGCGCGTGGCGAAGTGAACATCCGCATACTTGGCTGACTGCCGTCGAGGAAGAGGTACTGGCGCGGAAGGCGCCGGTTCGATTCGGCAGCCGCGACGCAGGTTTCGGTGAAAGCGTTGACAACAGAATGCCAGAGCTGGGCATTCTCCGCCTGGACAAGGCCCGCATCCTCGGTCCCGACGGCTGGCTCGTGACGGAGGATGGATCGCTGCTCTACGAGAGCACCTGGTACGGATCGTCGTTCTCGCGCCATCCGCGATCAATTGCCTACGGCACGCCGCTGCCGCTAAGCGGCACCTGTCTCTCGCTGGCGAGTGATTTCGCCGGAGGAAACTATGGGCACTTCCTGCTCGATTGCCTGGGACGCTTGGCGCTATTTCAGAAAAGTGGCCTCTCGCTCGATGATGTCGATTATGTCTATTTGCCCAAGCCTGGGTCCGAAACGGCAGCCAAGCTCGTTCGCCGGCTTGGAATTCCGATGCACAAGTGCGTGTGGGCAGGCCAGGAGGATATCCAGGCCGATCTCGTGATCGGCACTTCGTTTCCAGGCTTGCGACGGAATTATGCGCCCTGGCTTACGGAGTTCTTCCGCTTGCAGGTAGCCAAGTCGCCGCTTCGTCACGACAGGCGCGTATACGTTCCGCGCAAAGGACAAAGGAAGGTCGCCAACGAAGAAGAGCTGATGCCTGCACTGAAAAAGTTCGGCTTCCAGATCTACGACTTTGATGACGTTGAGGATGAAGCGGCGTTTTTCTCAGAATGCTCGATTGTCGTTGGCGCACATGGTGCGGGGCTGACCAATCTCGTATTCTGCTCGCCTGGAACGAAAGTCCTGGAGTTGATCCCGTCAGACCACGTGCATCCCTACTACTACACGATCGCAACGTCCGCCGGCGCGGACTATTCTTACATCGTGGGGGACAGCAAGGGAACGCGCCCGCCGGGAGCGTTTGGGCCCAGTCCATTCGATTTCGAGGTTGCGCCTGACATCTTCGAGCGCGCACTGGAAACCATCTGTCAATGAACGAGCATTGAAAATGGTCGCTATTGGTGCGCGTACGACGCTCCCTTTGTCGAAAAATTCAATCGCCATCGGAGCTGCTTGGATCGGCGTGAGCCGGCTGGTGGTTGCCAGTCTCGGCTTCTTGAACACGCTCATATTGGCGAGAATGCTCACGCCGGAAGATTTCGGCCTGGTTGCCGTCGCGACGGCCATCATTGCTGTTCTGACGTCGATGACTGAACTGTCCCTGGCATCGGCGCTCATTCACCACAAGGATCCAAGTGAAGATCAATTCCACGCCGCGTGGACGTTGAGCCTGGCTCGTGCTTGCTTGCTGGCACTCTTGCTGTCGTTGCTCGCCTATCCGGTGGCATTGTCCTACGGCGATGGCCGCTTGATTCCGATCCTGTTGGTCCTGAGCTGTTCGATCGTGATATCCGGCCTTCGAAATCCGATGCTTGCGATGATGCAGCGTCAACTCGTCTTCTGGCAGGAATTTGTGACGAGCAGCAGCCGGGCGCTCGCAACCATCCTCGTCTCCTCCGGGATCGCCATTTGCTTCAGGAGCTACTGGGCGCTTATCGCCGGAGCCGTCGTCGCCAACTTCATCGATGTCGTCGCCTCTTATCTGATCCAGCCGTTCCGGCCGAAATTCCGGATAAAGGGTAGCCGCTCCCTATTCTCGTTCTCTGTGTGGCTATCGCTCGGGCAGGCCGTCAGCACGCTGAACTGGCGTTTCGACCAGATCATCATCGGATATTTTCTCGGGAAATCCGCCCTGGGTGGATATGTGCTTGGCAGCGACCTGGCCGCCACGCCGACAAGAGAAGCAACAAATCCGCTCGCCGGGACGCTGTTTCCCGCGTTCGTGAGGCTGAGGGACGACAAAGCCGCTCTTCAGCGAGCTTATCTGTCAGCGCAATCAATGCTGTGTGCGATCGCCTTTCCGGCGGGGTTCGGCTTCGCGTTGATCGCCGATCAATTCGTTCCGCTCGCACTGGGTGAAGCTTGGGCAGGCGCGACGATCGTGATCCAGCTCCTCGGTGGTGCAATTGCGTTGCACACGCTCAGCGCGACCGTCCAACCCCTTGGTCTGGCCCTTGGCCAGACGCGCAGGTTATTTCATCGCGACGTTGCGATCCTGATCGTGAGGCTGCCTTTCATTGTTGCGGGCTTGTGGGTAGGGGGGTTAGTTGGCCTGCTGGTCGCCCGCGTGGTGGTTACCCTCGGCGGTGTCGTCTACAACATGGTCCTGGTCCGCGAATTGATCGACACTTCTGTCTCCCGGCAATTTCTCGTGAATTTGAGGACCGCTTTGTCCACCTGCACGATGATCATTGTCGGTCTTCTGACGAATTGGGCTTTCATCACATCTTTTGGCCATGAGTTTCACGTCTATGCTCGGTTGATCGCTGTTGTTCTCGTGAGCGCTCTTGCCTATGTCGGGTCACTCTTTGGATTCTGGCGAGCGACAGGCGCGCCGGCCGGGCCCGAGCGTGAGATCCTGCGAATCCTCGGCGCAATCGCCAACAGGTTTGGGAAAATGGGAAAAATCGTCGATGATAACCGAGCAGTCGGGTGAGCAATATGAATGAAAGGTCGAAGCGGCGCGTCGCGCTGATTACGGGCGTCACCGGTCAGGACGGTGCCTATCTCGCCGAGTATCTGGTCGGCCTGGGCTACATCGTCCACGGCATCAAGCGGCGCTCGTCCTCCTTCAACACCGCCCGTGTCGATCATCTTTATCAGGATCCGCATGCCGGCAATGTGCCGTTCCTGATGCATTACGGCGACATGACGGATTCGACAAACCTGATCCGCCTGATGCAGCAGATCCGGCCAACCGAGATCTACAATCTGGCCGCACAGAGCCATGTGGCGGTCAGTTTCGAGAGCCCGGAGTACACCGCGAACGCTGACGCGATCGGAACGCTGCGGCTATTGGAGGCGATTCGCATTCTTGGCATGGAGAAGGAGGCGCGGTTCTATCAGGCGTCCACTTCCGAGCTCTACGGCCTTGTGCAGGAAGTGCCGCAGAAGGAAACGACTTCCTTCTACCCGCGCTCCCCTTACGCGGTGGCGAAGCTCTATGCCTATTGGATCACGGTGAACTACCGCGAAGCCTACGGCATGTTTGCCTCGAACGGTATTCTCTTCAACCACGAGAGCCCGATCCGCGGCGAAACCTTCGTCACCCGCAAGATCACGCGTGCCGTTGCCCGCATCGAGACAGGCCTCGAAGAGACGCTGTATCTCGGAAATCTCGAAGCCAAGCGCGACTGGGGCCATGCCAGGGATTATGTCGAAGGCATGCACATGATCCTGCAGGCCGACCGGCCCGACGATTTCGTGCTGGCAACCGGAGAGACTCGCTCGGTGCGTGAGTTCGTGGAGCTCGCCTTCGCCGAAGTCGGCCGCAAAGTCGAATGGCGGGGCAAGGGCGTCGAGGAAACCGGTATCGACAAGAAGTCAGGCAGGATCATCGTGCGGATCGACCCGACCTATTTCCGTCCCACCGAGGTCGATCTCCTGATCGGCGATCCCAGCAAGGCGCGCGAGAAGCTCGGCTGGAAATCTAGGACCCCGTTCGCGCAACTGGTCAAGGAAATGGTGGCTTCCGATTTGCTCGAGGCCAGGCGAGAGGTTACCAATGCCAAGCACTCCATTTGAGCTGGCCGGTAAGACCGTCTTTGTCGCCGGCCATCGCGGCATGGTTGGCTCCGCGTTGGTGCGGCGGCTCGCGGAGGAAAACGTCGAACTTCTGACGGTCTCGCGAAGCGAGGTCGACCTGCGTGACCAGGCCGCGGTCGATAAATGGTTTGCGGCAAGGCGTCCGCAGGCAGTGTTCCTTGCTGCCGCCAAGGTCGGCGGCATCGTCGCCAACAATACGCTGCGCGCCGAGTTCCTCTACGAAAATCTGGCGATCGCGACCAACGTCATCCACGCCGCGCATGTCAATCGATGCGAGAAGCTGATGTTCTTTGGCTCCTCCTGCATCTACCCCAAACTAGCAGTCCAGCCGATTCGCGAAGAGTTGATGCTGACTGGCCCGCTGGAGCCGACCAACGAACCCTACGCGATCGCCAAGATCGCGGGCATCAAGATGGTCGAGGCCTATCGCAGCCAGTACGGTTCAGACTTCATCAGTGTGATGCCGACCAACCTCTACGGTCGCGGCGATAATTATCATCCCGAATACAGCCACGTCGTCGCGGCGTTGATCCGCCGTTTCCATGAGGCCAAGACGTCGGGAGCGAAGAACGTCGTGGTGTGGGGCACCGGCACGCCGCGGCGCGAATTCCTCTTTGTCGACGATCTTGCGGACGCCTGCATCCATCTGATGAAGACCTATTCGAGCGGCGAGCTCGTCAACATCGGCACCGGCGTGGACATTGCGATCGCCGAATTCGCCCGCGTGGTCGCGGAGACCGTCGGCTATTCAGGCGAGATCAGCTTTGACACCTCGCGCCCCGACGGCACTCCGCGCAAATTGCTCGACGTCAACCGGTTGGCGAAACTGGGTTGGCGGGCCAAGACCCCGCTCGAGGATGGGCTCAAGCTGGCCTATCAGGCATATCTCGGCGAGAACCTGCAGGCGCGAGAGTAGGAAGCGCACTTCTGCCATTGCGAGCCAACGGTCACGCATCCGCGCGCCCGTCGTGCGCGGCTGGCGTGATTTGTCGGCGCGGCCACGGGGGCGATCACTCCGGAGCGAACCAGCATTTCGGCAGCACGACATCGTCCCTGTTTGCGACGTTTCTCCTGTCGAGGTCGTGAGGAAACTTTCTCGCAGGCGTCCGGCGAGCAGCGCGATCCTTGCGCAAGAACGAGAATTCCATGATCGGCGGTACCTTGAAGCCCCTGTACTCGATGGGTTTGAAGTAATTATTCGGATGAATGTGTACGACGTCGAAGTGCTTGGTGATCTTCTTGAAAACAGCGCCGATCAGCTTGAGACCGATGGGATTGAGAATTCTGTCCATGGAATGGAACTCGATGATCATGATCCTGAAGCGCTTCAGGTCGTTGCAGCTCGTTTCGATGAGAACCTCGTACTCGCCGCCTTCAATGTCCATCTGGAGGATGAGATCGCCGGTCCGAGGGCCCTTTCTCGACATCCAGTTCTCTAAAGTCATGAACTTGGCGTTGTTTTCGTTTCCGAGGAACTTCTTTTCGAAATCGAGCAGGTCATTGTGGATCGCCGGTGCATCCACCGAGAAGTCAGCGAGGAAACACGGGATGCCACGTTCGGCAAGGCCGAGCTCGAAGTCAGAGACGTTGTAGACCCCCGGCGAAAAGCAACCGACGCAGCCATCGAGGTCGTCCGGAACCAAATAGCCGCCATCAGCCGATCCGCCCAGTCGAATCAATTTCTTGTCCGTCACGACAGGGAAAAGGTCCCGGAAGAATTCCCTGAGCTCCTGCTCCTTTGAGGTGCCGGATATCATAAAGTCGTTATCAAGCAGGCGGGCCTTTACGTAGTCTTTCAACAAACCGATCATGGTGACTCCGAGCTCGCTAACGCACTGGGTGCAGGCTTGCTGCAAGAAGCGGCATTCCCGCAGGCTCGCTGCCTATGTTCGTTGCGATCAACACATTTGCCTGCCTTAAGACTTCAATAGATTCGATTCTTGTCATGAATATGTGCGGTGTTGTCGCTAATCGGCAGCGTTGCCGAGACTTGCCTTTTGGCTGCTAAGCCGATCTATTCCGTGCTCTGGAACCCGGTCAGCTTCCGCATCGGCGAGGGGACACCGAGAGAGGCACGAGAGCGTGATAGAGGCAGAAGCCGGCTGAGCGCGAAAGATCGAATGACTGACGCGGGAAGCTCGCAGCGCAAACGTCCGGCGTTCTCGCTGGCGGCAGGCAGATCCGTCATCGCTCAACCGCAGCGAGTACCTGGCGCAATGGCAGAAGTGGATTAATCGAATGGGAAGTTTTGCCGATGCATCGAAAGCCGTTCGATGCGGTGATGCGACCGACGGGACCGAACTCAGGACGATGGCCGAAACTCCCATGAAGGATTCTCGTACACTGATTGCAGAAATGCAGGATGAGATCGAAAAGGTCATCGGGCCTCATTTGGAGGGTGTCGAGAATTTTGCGCTAGTGGACTTCCCCAACCACTCGAATGTGGGCGACAGCGCCATATGGTTGGGTGAAGAGACATATCTGCAGAAGAAGCTAGGCCGAGCACCGTCCTACGTCTGCACCTATGACACCTGGTCAAAGGAAGAGTTTGAAAGAGCCGTTCCTGTCGGACCTATCCTTATCCATGGTGGCGGCAATTTCGGCGACCTGTGGCCTAGCCATCAGGAGTTTCGGCTCAGGCTTCTGTCGGAGTTTCCGGATCGCCAGATCATTCAGTTGCCGCAAACCATACACTTCTCCTCGAAGGCAAGTCTCAAACGCGCCGCGGAGATCATCAACTCGCATAAGAAATTCCGGATTTTGGTCCGCGACGTGCAAAGTTTGAATATCGCGACAACGGAATTTACTGCGCCCGTCGATCTCTGTCCGGACATGGCATTCTGCCTGGGGGCGCAGAGCTCGTCAGCGGCAGTAACCAGGAAATTGTTGCTGGCTGCTCCGAACCGATCACGAGAAGGTGGAGCACAAGCGTTTTCCGACGCTCCCAAACTTTGCAGTTGTCGAGGACTGGCTCATCGAACAACGAGGCTTGGGAAAGAGGTTGTTTGTCAAGGCGCTGCTCGAGACGGCGCTCCTCTTGCTCAAGGGCATGACGCCGTCGGAGCTCGACGTGCGCATTCGGTGGTTTCACCTGCTGGCGTCGAACCGTGTAGCCCGTGGAATGAGGCAGGTTGGATCGTCGGCCTACGTGATCACGGACCGGCTTCACACGCATATCTTTTGCGTGTTGCTGAATGTGCCGCACTCGGTCCTTGACAACAATTATGGGAAAATCAGCACGTTCGTCGATGCGTGGAGCAAGCCCTTCGAAAAGTTGAGCCGGCCACTGAGCACGAGTGTGGACGACGCCCTCGCAAATTTTCTGGATATCTGCCAGGGCAGTTCGGCCCCGACGGATCAAGGTTGAGGGTCGAGCATCATCCTCCGTACGGGCGGTTCGCCGGATCGTGCGCGTGGACGGTCAACGTTGTCGTCCTCTTTGTTGTCTGGCCCGCATTGTTTGCGCAGGAGATTGTCAGGCTGGTGACCCCTGGCGTCGTTGGAGCACCATTGATCAGTCCGGTAGAACGGTCAAAAGCGAGCCCCTGCGGCAGTCCTTTGACGGACAATATCTTCGGCATCATGACTCCGACATCGCACTCCCCATAGATGTCGTGGCGGTAGCTGTCGCCTGCGGCGGATGAAAGGGGGCGCGTCGTCACGCGCGGACCGCGATTGATGGAGAATCGCAGTGGCTCCATCGTTGAGCCGTCAGGCTTGTAGCCATAAACGACGACATGAGACCGCCCGGCATTGCCCTTGGCAGTGGTGAAGTCCGCCTTGATCGTGCGCGATGTCGCATCGTACGAAATGCCTTCCGGGAATTGCGTAAACGTCGTCTGCTCCGTCATACCCGGTTCGGAGCTGTCATAGGGTACGACCTGGACGAATTCGGTAACGCTCGCATCACCCCAGAGGGCCTTGGCGCTCGGCAGCACAATCTTGCCGTTGCCGTCGTAATCGACATTGAGATCTGCGACCGAAACCAGCGGCTTCCAATGCTTGACGCCTGTCGTGCGCCAGCCGCGGATCCAGTCGACATCGAGATAGGCGCCGGTCGCCGAGCTGGCCCACGCTGCAGCGTCATACGCCTCGCCCGCGAACGTGTTATTGAATATGTGTGACGTCAGCAGCACAAATGAGGGCATATTTTTGGTATTGGAATCCACGCCGGCAAACTGGGATCGAAGGGCGCCATCGACGTAGAGTTGGGTGTTTCCGCCGTTTCGAAAAACAAAGCTGAAGACGTGGAACGCGCCGTCCATATAGTCGAATGGTCCGGCGCTGTTGTCGGTCGAGATCGCCCCCGAGGTATGGACGATATTGCTGAAGTGCATCCCTTGGGAGTTGCACTCGAGATCCCACTCGTTGCCGGTTGGATTAAGCACGGGTGCGACCGAATAGGTCCAGAACGCGGGATGAAAGCCGGCCGGATTTGTAAGCCTGGGGCTGAACCGGGCACGCATCTCGATGATGACGGCGTTGGCGGTCGGGTAGTATGCAAACGCCCCGGCGGTATGGATCATCGCGGATAGGTGCGGCCGCACGCCTCCGTTGATGGACCGGTCGGTCGGCGTAAGGAATGCCTGCTCGCGCGTTGTTGCCTTGCGCGCTCCGAGGCGCAGCACCGAGCCGGAGATCGACATGTTGTCGAAGCCAACCGCGACGCCGCGGTTGCGGTCCTTGTAGCCGGTGGTCAGCGGGTTGGCATCAAAAGCGGTCCCGAGCGACGTGGTATTGCCGCGGATGCCTGGATGATAGGCGCCAGTCGGGAAGAACTTGCCGCGAGGGTTTGCCGGACCCACGATATCGAGAGTGTTGAATTCATCACCCCAGGACAGCGTATAGCCGGCATACAACCCACTGCCGTTCTGGCCGACGACGGCGCCGCCGACGACCTGGCTGCGTTGCTTAAACAGCGGGATGAATTGCAGGCGCTGTCGCAAACCATCGTTGCTCAGGCCAAGATAAAGTACTGAGCCACCGACAACCAATGATGCGACGAACAATGCTGCCATGGTGCTGGTGAATTGATGCTTTGATGGCATCCGCGCCTCTTTGCTTGAGACCATCGCGACTTTCGCGATGTACATGTTTCACTCGTCTGTGAGGAACCGTTGGTTCGATCCAAGGCATCCGAATGCGACCGCTTTAGGTATAGCCGCAGATTTCGCCGTGCTTTACGAAACAAGAATGTGAAATGGCCACCAGCATGGCAGCCGCCGGGCGCCGCGTCCTTGTCAGCACAGACCGGTTCGCGGTAATCGTTTGGAGATCACGTGCAATACGGTTCCCAATCAACGCGTCGGACTGATCAATCGATGGGCAGCAATCTCAGAATTGTGGCGATTAGTTTGGCCGGTTCCGTGCGCCGCGAGCGCGCGAGTGCAAATCTGGAGTTGCTTGAGATTCCATGGACCTTCTTTGATGCCTTGCGTGTGCCCGCCAAGGGGCTCCCGCAATATGATGAGGCGCTGGCCATCCGCTTTTGGGGCAGGGGCCTTTCACGTGCCGAGATCGGCTGCGCAGCTAGTCATATGAGCATCATGGCGCAAGTGGCAGCGTTAGACGCCGACGATTCATGGACACTTGTGGTCGAAGACGACGTCATTCTCGATGCCGGGTTCAGCTTTCGATCGCTTCCGGACATCTGCAAGGCGGCCGAGATCGGCTATCTCCGGCTGTATGGGCGACACATGGCGCCGTGCACGCACGTGGCCTGGCTGGATCAGCGGGAATTGGTGCGGTTTGAGCGTGCGCCAATGGGAACGCAGGCTTATCTGAATCTCCGGCCATGCCGCGCGTCGATTCATCGACAGCGTGACAACGATCCATCGGCCGATCGACTGGGAGATGGATCGCTTCTGGGCAAATGGCCTCCACAATTATGCCTTGTTTCCTTTTCCGTGCCTTGAGGTGACGCTGACGTCTTCGATCGCAAAGGCGGCGGAGTCGGTCCGCGAGCCTACTGCGTTTGACAGAGCGGCTCGGTTTGCGTGGAAATCAAAGGAATATGTTCTGCGCCTGTCGGAAAATATCCGCCTTCGCCAGTCCGACAGGCGGATTCGCGCCCGCCTCGCCGGCGCAACCAGTCTTTCCGGGCCAATGCCGGAGACAATTCGTACGATCGAAAGCGTGTGATCGACGCCTGGAGGCGTAGGACGAGATCTGACGAGGCGGGTTGCCTTTGCGGCGTTGCCCACTCAGGCGGGCTTGCGCCGGATGACACTTCCGAACCTGACGAGCGGCCTCAAGAGTTCTGCCCTGTTGAAGCGGAGCATGATCAGCTGATACGCAAGCCAGGAAGGGCTCAAGAACAGCCCTGTGAACCAGACGATATGAGAGGCGGCGGCGCGCCAATGTGTTGTCGTGGTCAGCGCAAGCCATATCCCACGGCGCAGAAGTGAACTCGATGTGTCCGCGTCCTGCCGAACATAGCGCAATCCCAGTTTACGCGACGCGAGGCGATAGTTGACAAAGACGATCTCGTTATCGATCGGCCGTGCCGCTTGCACGTGCATGGACTTCTTGTCGCAATGCGCCTTCAGGATATCGAACTCTGCGACACGGAACCCGATCTGCCTAGGAAAATCCGGAAACCGCTGCGCCCGGCCCTTCGCGTCATTTCGGCTGATATTTCTGCCATGGAGCCGATATTGCCCCAGGGTTTCCTGCACCGTGACCACGTCTCCGTAAAGAGGCGCGATCGTGTTGAGGGCGCCGTCGTATCCCACGGGCGGATTGAGCGGGATGACCTGTCGAAGAAACTCTCGGGAGTACGCATTTCCCGACATGACTGGCCAGATGTACGTTCCCGACCGGGTAAATTCTGCGTGCACATCGTCTGGCGCGTAGGATTTAGGAAACGCACAAAACGAGCGCCCAAGTCGCCTGCCGGCGCCATCGATGATGTCCAGATTGAACTGAACTTTCGAAACACCTTCACGCCAGTGCGCCGCGACGTTTTCGACCGCCGTCGGCATCAGGATGTCATCCGCATCGAGGAACAGGAGTACATCGCCTATCGCTGCGCGATACCCAACTTCGAATGCTGCGATGTTGCCCTGATTTGCCTGAAATATGGCTCGAATCCTGTCACCATAGCCGGCGATGATCTGGCGGGAACCGTCGATCGATCCGTCGTCGATGACGACGATTTCGTCCGCCGGACGGGTCTGATTCAACGCGCTGTCGATTGCCAATCCGACATACCGTTCGTAATTGTAGACAGTTATGACGATGCTGATCTTCAACGCGTGTCGCTCACAATTTGCAGGTGACAGAAGAGGCTATCAATCCATGCCTTGATGAGCCAGAAGTAATTTCACGGTCCGCAAAGCATGGTTGGTGAGGCAATCGCATGAAAATCGCTCTGATCGATCCGTCGCTGTTTACTTGGCCATATGATCTTAAATTAGCCAAAGGATTGACCGATATTGGGCATGCAGCCAGCATTGTCGGGCGCCAGCTCGGGCGGAAGCCTTCCGTTGATGAAGACCTGTTTCTCGACCGGCATTTTTATCCGGGATTGCAGTCGCGCTTTTTCAAGAAACTTCCACGCAACGTGCAGCTGGGGCTGAAGGGCCTCAGTCACGCTGAATCAATGACACGGCTGATCAGGCGGTTCAGGAGAACGCCGCCTGATGTGATCCATTTCCAATGGGCCCCGCTGGCGATCGTCGACAGCCAGTTCATTCCCAAGTTCAGGAGGGTCGCGCCAACGGTTCTGACCGTTCATGACTTGAATCCGTTCAATAACAATCCGAGCTCGCGGATACAGCGAATTGGCGCGTTCAGCATTCTGCATTGCTTCGACCATCTTATCGTTCATACGACCGTTGCACGCGATCGCCTGCTACGCGTTGGTATCCCGGACGAAAAGATATCCGTTATCGCGCACGGATTGCTGACGGATCATATCACCCGACCGGCCGACGAGACCTCGGCCGGGAACGGGCGCGTTCAAATACTCCTGTTCGGCAAGATAAAGCCCTACAAGGGCGTCGACGTCATGCTTCGTGCGCTTGCGCTGCTTCCCCGAGAGGTCAGGGCGCATTGCGTGGTGAAGGTCGTGGGCTGGCCGGAAATGGCGATGGAGCCGCTGTTTGCGATGGTGAAGGATCTGCAGCTCGAAGACCATGTCGAATTCGACCTGCGTTTCGTTCCGGAAGATGAAGTTACCTCACTGGTCGCGCGCGCTGACATCCTGGCTTTTCCGTACCGGGATATCGACGCATCGGGTGTGCTGATGCTGGCGATCGCGGCGGGACGTCCGATCGTCGCTTCGAACCTTGGAACGTTTTCGGAATGGCTGAGCGATCGGGCAGAGGGGACGCTCGTTCCTCCAGGTGATCCCGCCGCGTTGTCCCGGACGCTCGAGCGCTTGATCAGCGACCCTGATTATCGAAACCGCGAGAGTTCAAGGAATGTTGGATCTGCGAACTCGGTGCCGACGTGGACCTCGATTGCACGCCTGACCGAGGCGGCCTATGCGAAGGCGGGCCGGCGTGTGGGCGCGCCGGCCAGTGCCCAGGTTCTACAGGGTTCAGGAAACTGAAGGGGTCATCTGCCAGGTGGCCTGGCGGATCGACAGGATGCCCCAGAAAAAGCCAAGTGCCCACGCGAAGTGCATCACGACAGCGGCCGGCAGTGCAAGCAGCCCGCAAATAGAGCGATGTTTTACTGCAATCATCATTGCAGTCAGCGCCAGTATCGCCAGATAGGCTGCCGGCAATGTCAACAGCAGCGGCGCCACCGGCGACAGCACGATGGCGCCAAGCGTCAATGCAACATGCGTGGGCACCACGAATTGACGCAGTCGCAACGATCCGGGATGCCGCCTCACGGTTCTCGATCGACCGCGACCGTAGTTGAAGTACTGCTTCGCCAGGCTCAGAAAGCTCGACCGCGGTCGATATGAAAGGCGGATGTCCGAATCCAGAAATATCCGGCCGCCGATTGCACGCAGCCTGCAGTCAAACTCTGCATCTTCATTATGAGCGAAGGTTTCGTCGTAACCACCAGCCCTGCGGAACGCGTCGATGGTCATCGCCGCATGATGCCCGTGATCGACAAAGCCGCTTTGCTTTCCGCCGCGATGTGCCGATCCACCCGAACCGACCTTTGTGTCCGAGACCCAGGCGACGGCCTTCTGCAGGCAACCCTCGCCACGCGAGTCCATGGGAACCACGACCGAGTTGGCCTTACGCTCGTCCAGAGTCTTGAGGAGGCTCGAAACATAATCCGCTGGATATCCGCAATGGGCGTCACACCGCACTAGGACCTGCGCCGCAGCACCATAGACCTGTACGGCTAGATTGACCCCGGCACTCTGCAGCCGCTGCGGATTGCGCAACAGATGGACGCCGCCAATGTCTTTGGCGAGCTGGCGGACAATGTCGGGCGTCCCATCGGTGCTGCCGCCATCTGCAACCACTATTGTGCGACCTGCGTGAAGACTGTCCCCGGCCAGGTTGCGGACAACCGTCTCGATCTGGGGGGCCTCGTTCAGTACCGGTATGACAATCAGGACTTCTCTGGACACGATTTAGCTGCCGCTTGCGGTTGTTTGCTTAATCCGTTGGCAGGCGCGGGAATGGTCGTTGATGCACGCCAAAGGACGAACCGACGGTCCGTCAAAAGAATGGCCAACTCGTGACTGCTTCCTTTAATGCATCGGTTGCAAGTGGGCTTACCGATGGCGCCTTAAAATGGGCGATCTATTCTGCGTGAATCGTGAATAGTGCGTGCCCCGATCGCTCGAAGATCGGAAGCGAACCGGACTGGGAGCGATATGTGAGAGCTGCTGTTGTTGTTGCCGTCGCTTTGTTGCTAGCCTTCTGTCATCCTGCATCGGCCGATCCGATGACGTTGGATTTTTCATGGCGCGGGGCGCACGGCTGTGTCACGCTGTTCCCAAATCCGGAGATACGTCTGCGCAACATTCCCGCCGGTGGCACTTCGATGACGCTCACACTTGCGGAAGGTGCTCGCGAAATGGGAGGCCAGAACGTTCCGGTTCCTGGTAATGGCGTTGTGCCGTCTGGGACGATCCGGACATTTGGTCCTTGCAAGCCGGGTCTGTATGAATGGACCGCCCTCGTGAAATCATCGACGGGACAGGTTCTATCGGAAGCGCATCAGGCGCGATTCTATCCCTCGGACCAGACCGCAGCGAAGCAATAATTTGGCAACGTCAATCCACGTATTGCACCGTTTCGGGCCTTTGTGGCAGCTCCAGCTCCACGCGTCCGCATGCCGCCGATTGATCGTACCCACGTTGTTGCGACTCCATTCGGCCAACGATGGTGACATACGGGTTGATGGGCGATCACATACTATCGGATGTAAAATGCGGTTCCCTAATCGGAACCCAGCGTGTGGCGCCCGCCCAGGGAACGACGGGCAATGCACTGAGCGTGCTTGTTGCAAGGCAGCGCGGACTTCACATGAGCCCGTAGCATTCCGGTGTCGCCGCAGAAATCTCCAGCCGTCAGCTGATTCTCTCGTCATGCGTCAAATTGCGTCGAATCCATAAGGCTCTTTTGAACGCGTGCATAGTTGTGTGCCACGTAAAGGGAGCACGTAATCCATCATGACCACTATCAATGGAAGCGCCGGTGCCGACGTTCTGTTTGGCGGTACCGGAAATGATGTTCTGACCGGAGGAGCAGGCAGCGATACTTTCGTTGTCTCGAAGGGGTACGGCTCCGATACCGTCACTGATTTCCAGGCGGGCTTAGGTGGCGATGTGCTGCGAGTGCAGAACTACGGCTTTGCGACGTTCGCGAGCTTCCTGGCAGCGGCCACCCAAGTGGGCTCCGATACGGTCGTCACGCTGTCGTCCACCGAAACCCTGACGCTGCAGAATGTCGCGCTTTCGACCTTGGTTGCAAGCAATGTTGTGCTGGACAATCCGCTGCCAGCGAGCGGAACGGCATGGAACTGGGCGGGTACCGTCCCCGCAGGCGGCACGCTGACGACCGGGGCGACAAATGACGGCATGGAGGCTGGCGGCACGGGCGTCACGCTGATCGGCGGAGCAGGGGACGACACCTACTATGTCTATGATCACAACACCAAGGTCGTCGAGCAGGCCGGAGAGGGTATCGATACGATCCGTGTCTGGAACATCAACGGATACAGCCTCGTCAATGCGCCGAACGTCGAGAATCTTGTCCTGACAGATAGCGTTCCGTCTCCCGCCACCGGTAATGACCGCAACAACATCATTGTCGGCAACGCCGGCGACAACATGATCGACGGCGGGCGAGGCAACGATGTGCTGACCGGTGGGGCCGGTCGCGACACCTTTGTCGTGACAGCGGGCAACGGCAATGACACCGTCACCGACTTTCAGGCGGGCGCCGGCGGGGACGTCCTGCAGCTCAACAACACCGGCTTCAAGACGTTCACCGATGTCACGGCGGCCATGAAACAGGTCGGCACCGACCTTGTTCTGAAACTCGCGAGCGGCGAAACGATAACACTTGAAAACACCAGCCTCCAGAATCTCACGACCGCCAATATAAACATCGTCAGTCCGCTGACCGGATTGGTCCAGACCTTCAACGACGACTTCAACACGCTCTCCGCGGGCCAGGATCCGAGCCTGACCTGGCGCACGAGCTATGCCTGGAGCGGAGCCGCAGGGTACGGGCTGGCCGGCGAACAGGAAGTGTATGTCGATCCCAGCTTTTCCGGACTGCCGGCCACTCAGGCATCAACGTCGCTCGGGCTTAATCCGTTCTCGATTCAGGACGGTCACCTCGTCATCACGGCGCAACCGTTGCCTACGAGCGCAACGCCTTATACAGGCAGTGCCATATTTTCGTCGGGCATGATCTCGACCCAGAACAGCTTTACCCAGACCTACGGCTATTTCGAGATGACGGCCACGCTGCCCAGCACAAGCGGCGCGTGGCCGGCGTTCTGGATGCTTCCCAGCACTGCCAATAACCTCAACACGGAAATCGACGTGCTCGAAGCATTTGGTCAGGATCCTGACCAGGCTCATTGGGCCATTCATTCGCCCTACGCGCCTGCGACGAATGGGGGGTGGGCAAATACAGCCAACCTGACCAGTGGAGAGCACACGTTTGCGCTCAAATGGACCCCTTACGACTTGACGTTCTTCGTCGACGGGAAGGAGGTCGCACAGCAGGCGACGCCCTCCGACATGAATACGGCGATGTACATGATCGCCAATCTGGCGATGGGCGGGAGCTGGCCGGGCAACGCCGCTCCAGGATCGACGGCGACGATGACCATCGATTCAATCAAAGCCTATCAATTGCCGGAGTACACGCTTGCGAACTACACCCTGCTCACGAGTGGCGCACCGACCAACACGATCGTGGGAAGCGCGGCTGCGGACACGCTGAGCGGCACATCCGGTAATGACCTGATCGGTGGTGCGGGAGGCGCCGATGCCATGACCGGCGGTGCCGGCGATGACACTTATGTCGTGACCGATTCCGGTGCGAAGGTTATCGAGGCCTATGGCGGAGGCATCGACACGGTAAACTCCTCCGTGACGTATACGCTTTCGAGCTACGTCGAGAATTTGACGCTCACCGGTTCGGCGGCCATCAACGCCACCGGCAATATTCAGTCCAACATCATCATCGGCAATTCCGCGGCGAACGTGATCACCGGCGGGCTCGGCAATGATATCCTGACCGGCGGCGGCGGTGCGGATACCTTCGTGGTCAACTCCGGCGATGGTTCGGACATCATCACCGACTTTTCTCCGGGATCGGGTGCCGCGCACGACGTCGTCCAGCTCAACGGCTTTGCCTTCACCTCATTCGCCGACGTGCAGGCGGCGATGACCCAGGTCGGAAGCGACGTCTATCTGAAGTTGACCAGCCAGGACACCCTGGTGTTGCGCAACACGACGGTCTCGGCATTCACCAGCGACGATTTCCAATTGCCAGCAACACTCCCGGTCGGTGGGACGATCACGTCCTGGATCAGCGGGAAAGCGAGCAGCCGCATGGTGTACGGTACCGCGGCAAACGACAAGCTCTCGGCGGTCAATATCGATGACACGCTCGTCGGGTGGAACGGCGACGATTCCTACGTCATCGGTAACGCGAACCAGAAAATCGTCGAGAATCCCGGCGGCGGCATTGACAGCGTGGAGGCGTGGACGTCGTACACGTTGCCGGCAAACGTCGAAAACCTGACGTTGATGATGGGCGGGCTCGCGGGCGTCGGCAACCAATTGGCAAACCGCATGGTCGGCTCGAGCGGTGACGATTCCCTGGATGGCGCGGGCGGGAATGACTGGCTCTCCGGAGGAGCCGGAAACGATACGTTCATTTACAATGCAGGCAGCGGCAACGATACGGTCGCCGATTTCCACGTCTTCACGACCTCGACTGCCGAACACGACAAGCTGATTCTGAAAGGATACGACAGCGGCGCCTATTTGACCCATGTGAACGACGTGTGGACCGTTCACTACGCGGGTGGAGCAGATACGCTGCGCATTGCGGGCGTCACCAGCTTGACGTCGGCCGACTATTCATTCGTTTCCGCGACGAATTCGCCGATGGCGATGACACCTATCGCCGTGCCGACGATCTCGGCTGTCAACGACAGCGGTTCGATCGTGTCGGGCCTCATCAATACAAATCATCTGGTCCTCACGGGTCGCGCGCAGGCAGGTGTAACCGTCAAGGTTTTCGACGGGACAACTCAGATCGGCACGGCGATCGCCGACGGCAACGGTAACTGGAGTATGGCGACCGCAATGCTGGCCGAAGGCGGCCACGCCTTTGCCGCCGCAGCGATGGACGGTGTCGGCAATCTCACCGCGCTCTCAGCCGGGGTGAATGTCACCATCGATACGGTCGCCCCGAACGTGCCCAAGCTCGCGTCGTTCTCGCCAGACAGCAACGTTGCCGGCGATGGCGTCACCAATGTCAACCACGTGAATTTGACTGGAACCGCGGACGCCGGGAGCACGGTGCAGGTCTTCGACGGCGCGACGATGATCGGAACGGCGATCGCCGACACCAACGGAGCCTGGTCCTTTGCCACCGCAACCTTGGCGGACGGTAATCACACCTTTACCGGCAAGACCGCGGACGCCGCCGGCAACGTCAGCGCTTCGTCCGGCGCGTTGAACGTCACGGTCGATACGCGTGCCCCGGTTGCACCTATCCTGACCTCGGGCGCACCTGGAGCTTCGAGCGCAATAATCGTGTCCGGCACGGCAGAAGCCGGAAGCACTGTCCGGCTGTACGAAGGCTCGACCTTGCTCGGCACGGGGATCGCGGCGACGAATGGGGCCTGGAGCGTCACCACCGGATCGCTCACGGCAGGGCAACACAGCTTCACCGCGACCGCCACCGACATCGCCGGCAATTTGAGCCAGCTTTCGAACGCTTTCAGCTCCGCCGTCGGTACGGTGATCGAAGCGGCCGGCACGACATCGCTTATCAAGTCCGGAAACAACTTTTACCTTTCGACGGCCGGCTCATCGGTGATCTTGAAGAATGGCGGAACCGCGGTTGTCGCGGGGCAGCTTGGCGCATGGGTGCCAGTGGCTGCGGAAGCGTCGTCGAACGGCTATCTCGTCGCGTGGAAGATCCCCTCGACCGGCCAGTTCGCGGTCTGGAGCACCGACAGCAACGGCAATTTCGTATCCAACTATCTGAACAAGGTGTCCGGAACCGACCCGGCTCTTGAGTCGACCGAGACCCTCTTTCACCAGGATCTCAACGGTGATGGCGTGATTGGTCTTCCACCAACGCCCGAGAAGGTTTCAGGCACGACAATCGAGGCGTCCGGCTCAACCAGCCTGGTTCTGGTCGGCTCGAATTACTTGCTCGACGCGATGGCCAGCGGCGCGGGACCGACCTTGAAGTACGGTGGCGTAGCGGTTGTGTCGGGACAGTTCGGCGCTTGGACGCCGGTGGGCGTGGAGCAAACGACCAGCGGCTATGATGTGGCCTGGAAGATTCCGGCCACCGGCGAACTCTGTGTGTGGACTACGGACAGCAATGGCAACTATGTATCGAACCTCCTGAACAAGGTGGCCCCGACCGACCCTGCTCTTAAAGCGGTCGAGATGACTTTTTATCAGGACCTCAATGGCGATGGTGTAATCAATACGTCATCGACCATCCTCAAGATCTCCGGAAATGTCGTATTGAATCTGGGCAATATGTCACAGGCCGCGACGGTCGACCCCGGCGCCACGCTCGAATTGTCCGGCGCCGCTTCCGGGTCGATCACCTTCAAGGCGTCGACCGGCAATCTGGTGTTGGACCACGCGTCGCAATTTACGGGAACGCTCATCGGTCTGACGGGTGACGGCACCGCGTCCAATTCCAATCATATCGACCTGAAGGACATCGCGTATGGAGCGGGAACGTCGGCGTCCTTTTCCGGCGATACAGCCGGTGGCGTGTTGACCGTGGTCGATACTCAAAATCACACGGCACATATCTCGCTTGTTGGCGACTACACCAACTCCACGTTCAATCTCTCGAGCGACGGATCCGGGGGCACGCTGGTCATCGATCCTCCGAAGGCCAGCTTTGATTTTTCGGCGGTTGCGCCGTCGCAGCCTCCTCCTACCGCACCGGCCGTCGGCCCCGCGCGCCCGCGAGACGACGGGTTCGTGTTCGAGCAGTCCGCTATCCCCACCGTATATGAGTTCAGCAACGAGGCTTTTCATGAATCGGCCAAGGCAAGGCTCCTCGTGGCCACCACTTATCCAGATGTTAACTCAAGCCTTCATCAGGTCGACGCCGTTCACGCGGTAGCCCCGATTGATGCCCATCTGGCGGAGTTGCATGACTTCATCCTTCGCTGAAGGTCTTTGCCTTTCGAAAAACGTTGCGTAATACGCGTTTCGCAAGTTCCCGTTTCCGCGCGAAGAAGGTCATGGGGAGGAGATATGATGCATAGGCAAGCGCCAGCAGCATAACTAACCCAGCGAAAGAGTTTCCATCCAGCAATGAGATGATCGAAATCCTTGTGACGGCCGCCGCAACGCCACAACCGATCCAATGTGGGACGGTCGTCTTGACCAGGCTCCTAGTCGTCACCGGGCCATGACGACCGATTGACATCGCGTAAAGCGGCAGCACGACGGTGCAGTTCACCAGCGTATACGCCGCCGCGATTCCGAGGGCGCCCCAGGGAAGACCGACGAGGAATGAGGTCACGTTGATCAGGGCGGTCCAAACGCCGAGCCTGAAGTACTCCTGGCCACGGCCTTGACTGAGGAACAGCCAAGCTGCCGTCGCGGTTGCGACCTGGATCAAGCCCGCAACGCCAAGCCAAGAAAAAATCGGGGCTGCACCCACCCAATGCTCCCCGAGGAGAACTCTGAAGAGCGGCTCCGAGAGCAGGATGGCGAAGACGATGCCCGGCTGACATATGAGCATAACCATGGAAAGGGCATCGTTGTAGGTGCTGAGATATCTCTCCTTATCGAAACGAAGCCGCGAAAGCAGCGGGACAATCACCTGACCGATGGGGTTGTGTAATTGGACGATCGGCAGCAGCAACAGCTTATAGGCCCGATCGTACAGGCCGAGTTCGTCGCCGCCTCGAAATTTGCCGATGAGAATGTTGTCCGCATTTCTCGAGAGATAGTTGACCAGATTGAACCCTGATACGTGCAGGCCAAATCGCGCCACGTGCCGCGTCTCGCTGTCCAGACGGGCATATCCGGGGCGATAGCCAGAATAGACCCAGATCCCGACTGTCGAAATGAGCGTGAGAACGAGCGTGGACAGATAAAGTGCCCAATAGTCTCTCAAGATGATTACGGCGACGATCCCGGCGACAACGGAAGCGGTTGTCGCAGCGACATCCAGGATTGCCAGGGTCTTGAACCGGGATTCTCTGGCAAGTAGCGCCGCCGGAACGGTCGCAAGGCCAGCAATGAAGCTTAGGCCGGCAATTGCGATCATGAGCTGTTGAAGCCTCGTATCGCCGTAAAACAGCGCAACCGGATGCGCGCTCAACGCCAGAACGAGAGCAGATGCCGCGGAAGCGAGCACCGATAGCCAGAACAGCGCATCGATCTGGCCCTTGGCGATTTCCGTGCGTTGAATGATGGCCTGTCCAACGCCGACGTCCTTGATGAGCCCGAGGAACGTTGCAGCCGTCGCAGACATGGCCAGCAGGCCGAAGTCGGACGGGGCAAGATTTCGCGTCGAGAATATCGTCAAGACAAAACCGGCCGACAGTTTCCAGGCCTGGGACCCGCCCGTTATGAGGATGTTGTTTACGGCCCGTGACTTGCTGTCTTTGTCCAACGAGCTCACCCCCGCGATCTCAAACAGTTCTTGCGCGGTCTTGCGCCTGCCAAAAAATGCCGCGGGAAATCCAGCGCGCCGAACGATGGCGGTTCCGATCGTCTCCGGCTTTTAGCTTGGCCTTGACACGAACGGAAGACGTGATCGGGCGAAGTGGGACCGGCGTACCTGGGCGAGCCTGGTCGAAGCTGATTTCAAACGATGGCCTGACCATCACCAATGTCAATGCGGAGACTTGTGGTCACATCAATGCCCGCAGTTTGTCATATTTCAATTCGCAGTGCTGAGGTTCCCGTGAGATGATTTTGTGCACTCACACCAGGAGAAGGGCAAGCTGCGATTGCGATGTTTGCAGACCGCTCGTGATTCTATAATGTTCGGCTGATCTCGATGGCGAAGCTCCGGAGGTCCGAGACGGGATGACGTTGTATACCGTTGCATCACAGCAAGGAGCGCGGTCTGGCGTCGCGTCGCTTGCGGGACCTCTCTTCCTCCTTGCAGTAGCCGTCATTCTTTCTGCGATTTCGCGGCGGGCCGTCACGCATCTCGCGCGCTGGTCTGACATTTACGCTCTGGTGCTGGTTTGCTTGGCATTTGCCGGCGCGCTCGCCTTCAGCTCCATTCGCTACCGTGATTTCTCGCCGCCGCCATTGCGGATCACCGCCTTCGCGATCGGAATGACGATCTTCGTGCAGTTGCTGTTCGATTCATTGGGGCCCTTCGCAGGGCCTCCCAACATCCTGTTCGGTTCGAGCGACAAAGCACTGTTCTTCCGCTACGGTGCGGTGCTTGCGGTTGTGGCAGGAATAGCCGCGATCTGGCGTCCTTCATTTCTGGTGCCGCTGTTCTACTTCTATCATGCATGGCGCGAAATGGTGAGCGTCGTGTCCGGCATCTTCGTGACTGAGACCGATTATCTCGGGATGCTCGACGTCGGTAACTTCGCCGTCCTTGGCGTACTCGGCACGATCGTCCTCACCAGCGCCTGGGTGATCGATCGCGTGCCGTGGCTGCGAACTTTGTTCGCTTCCGCAGATAACGTGAAGCAGCTTCGCGATCGCGCCTATGGCTTGATTTGGGCGTGCGCCGTCGGGGCGCATCTCGGCAGCTATTTCTGGTCGGGAATCTCAAAGCTGCAGGCTGGTGGCGAGAGGCCATGGACCTGGCTGCTCGCAAATCCCACGCAAACCTCAATCCTGATGGGACTCGAACGCGGCGACGCCCCGCTCGGCCTATGGCCGGGCGCGTTGCAGACGATCTGGGACGCGATCGCGAGCAACCAGCTGATCTTCAACGTTTTCGTGCTGGGTGCCCAGCTCCTGTCGCCCCTGGCTGCGATCTCGGCGCGCGCGCTGTCGTTCTTCTGCCTGCTGTTCGACATCTTCCACATCGGCGTGTACTTCACGCTCGGGGCTCTGTTCTTCTTCTGGATTGCGCTCAACCTGTTCATCGTAGCCGCGGCGCGCACGCTGCCGCGTGATGGATTCACCCCGGCGATGAAGGTTGTGATGGTCGTGACCGTCATCTGCGGCCGGTTCTTCTTCTACACCAATCATCTCGGATGGCTGGACGGGCCGAAGCTGGCAAGCCCGCGGCTTTTCGTCGAGACCCGCGATGGTCGCCAGGTTCTCGCGCCTTCCACGTATTTCGGCATCTACTCGTACATGATCGGGACCGGAACCATGTACATCCCTGAGAATCATTTTCGGGCTCGCGTTGGCGGCAACAACCACGATCTTGCGACTTGGCATGACGCGACCACCTGCGGCCCGGAGATCCTTCCGCGTCAGGACACAGGCGTACCCATGGAGGCCGTGGAAAAATTGGTCCACGAGACGGATCGCTTTTTCCGTGTCTATCCCTGGGTGAAGGACAACAACAGCTTTTATGCCTATCCGCACCACATGCTGTCCAATCCATGGCTGTATGGCGAATTCAACAAGCTGACCATGGACGATATTGTCGCCTATCACTATGTGGTGGACTCAGTATGCCTCGGTCTGGCGGAGGGCAAGCTTGTGCGCGACGTTCGGAAGCGTACGGATTATCGAATTGACCCATAGTGATGACGATATCTGGGTGGTATATGACGGCGAATGCCCCTTATGCAGCCGCTATGTTCTGCTGTACCAGTTGCGGGAGCGTGGACAGCGCATTCACCTGATCGACGCGCGTTCGGAGCATCCAATCGTAGGCGATATCCGCGCCCGCAATCTCGATCTCAATGAAGGCATGGTGGTTCGCTGGCGTGGGCGGCATTACTATGGGGCCGATGCAATGCATCTGCTGGCAACGCTTGCCGGGGAGGCGACTGTCTTCAATCGCCTTAATCGGCTCGTGTTCTCCCGGCCACGCCTCGCAAGGGCACTTTATCCGGCACTGGTGCGCGGAAGGAAGCTTCTCCTTCGGCTTCTCGGCCGCAAGCTGATCGATGAGATCAATGCTCCGGAACAGCGGCTACCGGTCGGTCCTTCCGACGAAAACATCAAGCACAACGACGGGGTCCGATGACGTTTGGAGGAAGGCTCCAGCGCGCCTCCTGTGTACAAGAAGCGGTGGGTCAGGTTATCGCGTCGCGGCCTGATAGGCCGGAGAGAGACGCATCAGATCGCAACGGACAAGATCGTCGGATGATTGGTAGATCAGGCTTTTCGGATAGATGAGCTCGAATGACGGATTCTGATCGAGCCGCTCCGCGTAACGCTGATACTCGACCGATCCGAGATAGTAATTGCCCTCGCGGACCGCGATTGCGACCTTGTCGGTGAAGTCGTGGAGAAATTTGAAATGGAGCAGGGCGCCTGTGACATCGCCTGGCTTGCCTGGTGGGGCCATCAGGTGACCGGCGGCGATATAGCGACGGCCGGGCAACCAGCGCGCGAGCGGCACTTTAGTGAGCAGCGGTGGCTGCCAGCGCGTGATGTTAACTGCAGGCAGCAGCCGCGCCAGCCCGTATGGCTCAAGCAACCGCACAAGTGCGTCGTAAAGAGCGATCTTCGGCGGCATCGGTTCGTCATAAAACAACCTTGCTCGCGCACCACCCACCAGGTAGTTGGTCGGAAAGCCGCGCCGACGGCGCTTCAAATAGGTATCTGAATCGAAGTAGGGGCAGAACGCGACGAGGCTCTCACCGGCATGGTAGCGCTCCGGGCCACCGAGCCAGCGTGGATACATATCGACCATCTCCGCAGTCATGCAATCTGCGCCGGTGCTCTCCAGATATCGGCACAGCCATCGAAGATCAAAATTTTCGCAACCGGGATAGACAAAGAGTTCGTCTGCGTCGAGCGTCAGCGCCCACCGTCCTGGCGCGAATTGGTCGAGCACGGCGCTGGTCCAACGCGCGCCACCACTTGATTCTGCAAAGGGCTCTCGGATCTCGAACACGTGAACATCCGGCTGATCGAGTAGGAATGCTCGCGTGCCGTCATCCGAACGATCATCGATCGCGAGGAAACGTCCGACCCCGAGCCGGCGATGGTGGCGCAGGAAATCGGGTAATCGCAGCATTTCGTTGCGAAGCTTGCCGACAGCCACGATCTCATCGGCGCCGAAGTCGAGCGGCCTGCTATCAATCCGGTGAATGACTGGATCGGGATGCTTGGCCCGTGATCGCGTTGGCGTCAAAAGTGCGACAGCCGCTTGACCCCTTACGATCGACCCTTGTAACGCGTTCCGCGCGCGGTTGCCGCCCGCCGCTGCTCTCGCCAGCAATTCCATTTTAGATTTTCCAGCCAACCGATCACATCTGCATTATCTACGATAAAGACGGCGAATATAGGTGCTATGGACGGTCACATTGTCCCAGCGGGTTGATCTAGCCTCATAAGCCCACGGCGAGCTACAAATGTGCGCTTCTTATTTGCAATCGAGGACTATCGGCCGGCGGTTTCGCGTCGGTTCCAAATAGATCGCATTGCCATTCATTCCCAAACGTCTTGAGCATAAAGTCATAAAGTGAAGTGTCGCGCCAGCTTGTCGCGGATTCGTGTCATCCAAAAGCATTTGGCCTTTGTGCAACACAGCCATTCCGCTGCGGTTTCAAGGAGCCGAATTCAAGGTCAAAGGAAGGAGCCTCCGCCACGCATTCATACGCGTATTCAGTTGGGTGCAGGAGATCTGTCGAGCCGTTGAGAGCAGATTAGAGTTGTGGCCAACGGTTTCTGCGGAGCATCGCTCGTGCAGGGGATCATGCCGCGTAAACGAAGCGGCTCACAAGCACACCGGCAGGAATGCGGCCCTGCGGCATGATCTGCATGGCAATTAAACAGGTGCGGAGCTTCTACAGGAGGATGTCACAATGCACGGACCATGCGACAACATGCTCGCTGGCCGCTCATGATAGGGGGCTGACTAGACTGCGATTTGCGATTCAGGCATCTGCGGTGATGCCTCCGACTGCACCTGATCGAGCACCGAGAGGTTCGCGATGAGCAGATAGATCAGCAGGCTCGCGCAATAGACGACTTGCAAAATTACCACGCTGGCGACGAATGCTATCGCGCCCGTGGCGAAACCCTGCTCAAGACCCAAATACCACGCTGCAACCAGGATCAGCATCGTTGCGGGAATAAGGGCGTATGCGCGAAGAAAACGCCCAAGAAGAACACCCGCTACGGCGCTTGCGATCATCAGCACGACCAAGATCTGCCCTCCTGCTCTTGCACCAGAGATGTTCCGACGCATGATGGGCCGTATTGTAGCCACAGAACCGCTAAAAACATACCACTTTTACGCGGCCGCGGCCAATCTTTGGTGCGCCTGCCGCTGCGCTGTGGGCGCGCGGTTCTGTCGTAAAACGTGCTCGGTCGACCTGGTCTCCTGTTGGGTGCTTTTCGGTTCCAGGGGCTTACTTTTCCACCCGGGTGGTCGACCTCGGCAACAGGCCGACACGCAAATGCGGCAAGAGGCTTGTGATCAAGACGCCCCGGAGGAGACCAGTCCTAGCTCCCCTGGCTTTTACGCAGCAGGAGCCCGACCAGTTCTTCGAGGCTCTGCTCAATGTCCGCGGACTGCAAAGATCTGGTATCGGGCTCAGAGGAACGCGGCTCGATCAGACGCAAGCTTGCGCCGGAAGGCCCGGATTTCACTGGCTTCGGCTCCCGAATGGATACGGGTTTAAACGACTGAGGCATGTCATGGTTCGTCTGCTCAGTCATTGCGGGTTGAGGTGTGGCGTATCGCGCCCTGGTGCTTTCGTCCGAAGCTGGTCGCCTGGTTCTGAGCGCGGGCGAAACGTAGGGCTGCAAGTTCAAGTACTCGGCGTGCCGCTTACGAGAGATCAGCTCACGTGTGCCGTAGCCGGCCGCGAAGCCAATCGCGAGCAGAACAAATATGATGAGAAGCCCAACCATCAAACTATACGCGCCCACTCATAATTCTGCCTCAGAGTTAACCTGCTACCGTCTATATCCTGTAGTTGATAGATGCCGTAATTGACGATTTGAAGGCACGTCGTTCGCCGTATCCGTGTCGGGCTGCGCTCGCCTCAGGAGCGCTTCTGACGCGTCGTGAGCGATACGAGATATTCGCTGCATCCCCGCGATCCGGTGACTTGCCTATTTGCTGGTCAATGCGCCTTCGATTTGGCATCGCACGTTTCGTGGGTGATGCGACAGCCATCGATTGACAGCTCGCTCAACGTAGCGAACATCGCAAACAGGAAACCACGAATACCGAGATCGCCGTCTTGTCGTTACAATCCCCAGGTTCCGCCATCATAACCGACAGCCGCGCGCAGAAGATCGGGGCCGTCAACGGTTTTCGCGGACTCGCCATCTTGATGGTGATCCTTTTTCACTTGCTTGTTCCGTTTACATCCAGCGCGCCGGCATTTCCCGGCGAACTTGATCCGAATGGTCTCCTGGCCATTGTCGCGAAGCATGGCTTCTTGGGCGTAAATATCTTTTTTGTGCTCTCCGGATTCGTTCTGTACCTGCCCTATCGCACAAAGAAGCGAGTCATCGATCGGCTCGCCGACTTCCCGCATTTCTATTGGCATCGCGCAGCCCGGTTGCTTCCACTTTACTATACGGTTGTCCTCGTGACGGTTGCACTCCATGCCAAGTCGCCCGCTGGATCGCATGCGTGGTATCTGGAGCTCGGCGGACTGTTATCTACGCTTTTCATTTTTGTGCCGCACGGGTTTATGCCCCCTCCAATCCCGTATTGTGGTCCGTAGGCGTTGAAATCTGGTTCAGCCTTTTGTTTCCGCTGCTGATTCTTCTGATCGCGCGCTTCGGCCTTGGAAGACTGTTGCTGTTGAGCGTCGTCATCTGCTCAGCTTTCGTGGTGGCTGGGCATCTTATCGTGGTGGATCGGATTGGGATGTTTCGCCCGTTTGTGGGCGGAATATTTGGGTCGTGTTACCAATTCATTTTCGGAATGTTGGTTTGCGATCTCTACGTCAAGTCCAGGGACAGCGTTTCACTAAGGAGATTTCAGTCGCGCGGGCTGCTGCCCGGACTGCTGCTGATGATTGCCGCCATATATCTCAAGGATAACGGCCCCTGGGCTGTGAGCATTCTCTACGCCACGATCTTTTGCGCCGGGTTTTCCATGGTGCTGCTGGCGGTGTTGTGCGGGGCATGGTCCGCAAATCGCTTGTTCGAGGCGTGGCCAATTCAAGTCGTCGGATGCATGTGCTACAGTATCTATGCGTGGCATTCGATCATCATGGTTGAAATGATTCCACCCGATACGTCTTCGTTGCAAGCCACGCTTCGACTTTCGTTTCCGTATCTTGCAATAACGATCCTGCTAAGTGCGCTGAGCTATCGTTATATTGAATTTGGCCATCAAGGCGATTGGAGGTCGTTGTTCCTGTTGCGTAACTCCAATTCCGACGAGCTCACCGGCGCTGGGGTATCCCGTCGTGCTGAAGTCTAAACCGGTCGCATCGTCCTGAGAGGACGCCCTGCTGGGACATCTGGGACTGCGGGTCGAAGGTATGGTCGGTGCCCGAGTTCGCGGCTGCGCCTCAGTCCTGTGGCGAGGGCGTTGCGGACCTCGGCGGCTTACTGTTGTATTCGGCCTAGCGCGACTGCTCCGAAGGTCCGGCGGTGTGACAACCTGGGCGCTGATCATGCGAGTTGCTGCGCGTAGCCGCGGTGTCGAGCTGGCGATGGTCCACACCAAATTCTCTTTTACGTTTCAACGCTCTGTATAAGCAAGCGCCATCGATGACCGTCACGTCTCCGCTGGCGCCGCCTTGCTGCGTATCAGATCGCGGTGTAGATGTCGCGCATGAGCGATGAAACCCACTCCATTCGAAGCGGCTGGCTCAGCGCGGCCATCAAGGCGCACGGAGCCGAGCTGTGCTCGCTCAAGGACGGAGGCGGCATCGAATTCGTCTGGCAGGCGGGGCCGGAATGGCCGCGCCACGCGCCGCTGTTGTTTCCGATCGTCGGGCGCCTCGCCAATGACGAATTGCGGCACCGGGGCAAGACGTATCGGATGACCCAGCACGGCTTTGCGCGCGACAACCGCTTTGCGTGGACGGAGCGCGGCGAGAGCCGCTGCACCCTGGTGCTCGAAGACAGCGAGGCGACGCGTGCGCTCTATCCGTTCGCGTTCCGGCTCACCGCTGCCTATGCGATCGACGATTCCGGCCTTGATCTGACGTTCACGATCGCCAACACCGACAAGGAGATATTGCCGGCGTCGCTCGGCGGTCATCCCGCCTTCAACTGGCCGCTGCAATCCGGACTGGCAAAGGAGAGCTATGCGCTGACCTTTGCGAACGCGGAATCGTCTCCCGTCCGCCGTCTCGACGGCGGCTTGCTGCGCGCGACAACGGCACCAAGTCCGGTCAAAGATAAATCGCTGCCCTTGTCCGAAGCCTTGTTCGTGGATGACGCCATCATCTTCGACCGCATCGAGAGCAGCTCGGTCCGCTATGCCGCGGGGCAGGGCGCATCAACCGGGCCGTGGCTGAAAATGTCCTGGCGCGGTTTTCGCGAGCTCGGCGTCTGGTCGAAACCGTCGGGCGCGCCGTTCCTTTGCATCGAGCCCTGGCGCGGCCATGCCAGTCCCGCCGGCTTCGACGGCGAGTTCACCGACAAGCCCGGCCTGATGCATATCGAGCCGGGAGCGGAAGAACGCTTGTCGTTCCGGATCGAAGTCGGATCGTCCTAGAGCGATGCCTTCAGACCTCGATGCGCGTCAGGTCCTCACCGAGCACGACAGGACCTGAGTAGTCCCGCCGGACATCGTTGAGCAGCGCGTTCAGCATGGAATCGTCGGTGCGCGGCCGGTGATGGGTCAGGGCGAGCTTCTTGACGCCGGCCTTGGCCGCGACCTTGCCGACCGTATCGCCGCAGGCGATCGTGAATTTCGCAAGCCGGCGCAAGTGCTCATTGTTGATTTCTGGCGTTGCGAGGAAGCAGCACTGAACGAGCAGGTCGGCGCCCTCAGCCAGTCGCTCGAGACCGGGGCAGGGGACCGTGTCGCCGGAAATCGCAATGACCTTGCCCTCCGCCTCGAAGCGGTAGCCGAGACACATCCAGCGTTGGAGGAAGGCCCGCGGCATGTCGAGGCCGTCGCCATGCGAGACGAGCTCGGCGCTGACCTTCCAGCGGCCGGTGTCGAGAACGGGACCGGGCACGATGTCCGTTGCGACCACCGGTTTCCAGCCGCCGAAGGCCGGCTCGCCGCGATCCCGCCAGGTGATGTCCTTGTCGTAGACCTGCGTGATCAGCGTATTGACCAGCCGTTCGGTATCCGGAGGGCCATAGATGCGCAGCTCGTCCTTGCGGCCATGCATCCATGAATTCAGCATCACATCGTAGAGGTCGCCGATGTGGTCGAAATGGTGATGGGTGAGAAAGACCGTGTTGATGGCGCCGAGCGGCACGCCGGCCTTGCTGAGCTGCAGCGTGACGCCGCGGCCGGCGTCGATCAGGATGTTCTCGTCGCCGAGCCTGATCAGCGTGGTCGTCGCCATCCGGCGTGGATCCGGGCGTGGGCCGCCGGTGCCGAGCAGTATGACCTCCATGGCGCCACCTCCAGCGTGAAGATTTTTCACAGTAGATTTGAACACGGCAAGCTAAGCAAGCCGCATCAAGGACCAGCGCCGGAACGGAGCAGGCCGCTCAGCGCATGCCGGCCGCGGTGGCGGCGAGGGTCGGCCGGATGGTTGATCGGTCCACTCTCGCGGACGTCAGGCGATGCGCCAGATCTTGCGCATGCCGCTCGACCAGATGCCAGGTCGCGCGGGCGACGAGATAGCTGAGCGCGGCGGTGACGGCATAGGCGATGAGCAGCGAGACCAGCCCGTCCGCGAGCGGCCAGATCTGGCGCAGGCCATAGATCACCGCGAAGTGCGACAAATACATCGAGTAGGAATCGCGGCCGAGCGCCTCGAGCGGCCGCCAGCGGATCGCGAGACGGATGCAGCCGGCGACCAGCGCACCGAGCACGAGATTGATCATCAGATAATTGAATTCATGCGAGCCGGTGGCGCGGTCGGCGATGAAGGACAGTGCGATGAAGACGGCGAAGACCGCGGCATCCGATTTCGCAAAGCCGTCGCGCAGGGAGAAGAACAGCGCGCAGCCGACGAGGAAGACCGGAAGCTGGTTGAGGAAGCTGATGTGCAGCGTGGTCCAGACGAAGGCTTCGTTGCCCGATCCGTAATAGGCCGAGAACAGCGCGAAGGCGAACGGCTTGAACAGGCAGACATTGACGAGATGCAGCACGATCGCGAGCGCGAGATAGAGATGACGGCGTGCTCCGAACGCGATGATCAGAAGCGGAAAGACGAGATAGAACGTCATCTCCGCCGCGATCGACCAGTCGCCCGGCACGACGCTGTTGACGCTGTCCGGCCAGAAGCCGTGCAGGAACGTCGCGGTCAGGATCACCTGAAGCGGTCCGATGCCGTTGGGAGCGTTGGCGCTCGGCCCCGTGCCGTTGACGAGCAGGTAGACCGGGATCGCGAGCCAGAACAGCGGCGCGATGCGCAGGAAACGGCGGATATAGAACTTGCGCGCCGGATTCGTTTCGCTGCGCTGCGTCCACATCAGGCACATCGTCATGGCGCTGACGAAGTAGAACACGTTGACGCCGGTCCAGCCGCACATGAAGGCGAAGTCGACGGCGCCGATGTGCGACGGGAACGACTGCGAGACGTGGATCGCCATCACGCCGGCAATGGCGAGACCGCGCAGCAAGTCGAGCGTGTGCGAACGGCCGAAGGACGTTGCGCCTTCTTTGGTTCGACCGGCTGCCAAGCGGGCCTGCCCCTGCATCACGCCTTCTCCATGGCCTCGTGTCTGCGAGTGGGGACCATAGAGGCGGGGCCGGCGTTTCCGAAGCCGAAGGCGTCCTTTACGTTAACGGCGGTTGTCCGGAGCCGGATGTGCCGAATTGGCGGTGTCGGCTCGGCGACGGCCGTGCGGATCATGCTGGCATGATCATGCGCGGGATGAGAATTGTGGGCCAATTCATACTTAATACGTCAAGACCATGACCAATATTGTTTGGGCATCACAACACGCCTAGTATCGCGGCAGGCAATTTCGGGGGCTCGAACAGGTCGTGAATGGTCGTTCACAGGACAGCGCGTTGCGCGAGGACCTGAATTTCCAGGCCGTGCCGCAGACACACAGGACATCCAAGATCGTGGCCGATTCCGCCCGTCCGGAATTGCGCCCCGCCGGCCGCGAGCGGCTGATCGTCGTCGAAGACGATCCGGTGACGCGGACGATGCTGGTCGGCTATTTCAACGAGAACAATTTCGACGTGGTCGGCGCCGGCTCCTGCGCGGAATGCCGCCAGGCACTGCGCGCGCGTACCGATCTCGTCTTCCTCGACGTGCAGCTGCCCGACGGTGACGGCTTCGAGCTTGCCAAGGAAATCCAGGCGACCAGCAACGCCGGCATCATCTTCGTGACGCGCCGCGACACCGACGTCGATCGCATCCTCGGCCTCGAGATCGCCGGCGACCATTACGTCACCAAGCCGATCAACTTACGCGACTTGCTCGCACGCGTGCGCAGCGTGCTGCGGCGGCGCTCGCTCGATCGCAAGGCGGCGCGCAACCACAATTCGATCGCGTTCGGTGATTGGATCATCGACCTGACCCGGCGCGAGCTGCTTGGCAGCGACGGCAAGCCGGTGGCGTTGACCCGCGCCGAATTCGACCTGCTCGCCGCGCTGGTCGGCGCCGACGGCAGGCCGCTCAGCCGCGACTATCTGATCGAGGTGGTCAGCAACCGCCAAGCGGAAGTCGACATCCGCACGGTCGATGCGCTGGTGGCGCGGCTGCGCCGCAAGCTCACCGGCAGCGGCACGCCCGTGATCGGGACCGTCACCGGCGTCGGCTACAAGCTCGCATTAAGCGAACGGCTCTAGCGGCAGATCGGGGCATCGCCGTCAACGCGATGCGACGCGCTTCCATCTTGCTTCGATGCGAGCCTTGATTTGGCTGATCCGGGCCTCATGGGCGGCCCAATAGGCGCGGCTGGCGGCGGCCGTGCCCTGACGATAGCGGGCATAGACGGCTTTGGGCTGCGTCGACATCTTCGGTGCACTTGCCAGTTTTGCCGGCGCCGCGGGAATGGCCGGGGGCGCCGGAGCCGGAACGGCCGCGGCTTCGACGTTCAGCGATGCCGAGTTCATCGCGAGAAGCCGGTTACGAGCCCGGTTGCAATAGACTTGTGACCGCGGGGTCATCGTCTCCTCGCCATGACCCGCCCGATATTTCATGAGCGCACGGCAGAGATCCCCGGCCGCCAGGCGCCAAGCCTCGCTGAGATAAATCACCCCGTAATGGATGTTGATGTCCGGCTCTGCCAGTTCGGCATTGCTTCCGCGGAATCCCAGCATCGCCGCGGTCTCGGGCCGCACCTGCATCAGCCCGATCTCGCCGACGCTGCCGATCACGGCCGGGTTGTACCCGCTCTCGACGAAGACCACCGCTTCGGCGATGTCGGCAGGCAAATGGGTGTTTGCGATCTCTCTCTCGATGATCTTCCGGATCGCGGCGCGGGATGCCGGCGTTTCTCCGGCGCCGAGCTCGGTCCCGCCGTCCGGCAGCGCCGCCGTCGTGCGCGGCTCGTCCGGACCGCCGTCCTTGGCCTGCGCGCAGATCGGAGCCGACAAAAGCAGGGCGACCGCCACGCGTCCCCACGTCGCGCCAAGATTGAAGCGTGTTCGATCCCACAGCATGGGTCTGTGATAGAGCTTCCGAGTTAACAAACCGGCCTTGCGGCGCGGCAGCGGGGACGCATCAACCATAGCATGGTCCCGCAATTTGCATTGTGGTGCCTGCCTCTTTCGAGGCGGCCCCAGGGAAGTAAACGCCATGTGCGGCCGTCAGGAATGCCCTTTGGATGCGCCCGGCCCGCGGCGCTAGCGCTGGCTGGATGCCGCGGAGCGGTCTGCAGCGTCGCTGTGGAGCTCCCGTTCGAACTGCTGCTTCACCTTGGCGAGGTCATGATCCACGGCCGCGTTGCGCAGCATCGGGTTGAGTTCGACGTCGGTTCGCCCGACGTGTGCCGGAGACGATAGCGCCAAGGAACTGGCGAGCAGCAGGGTCGTTGCGAAAATGGTCATATCACTATTCATGGGCCCAAATGCGGCCATTTGTTGCCGGTGTCGGCCAATGGCTTTTGAGTTGGCGCGTGCAAGCCCAATGCTATGGTGCGGCAGGCCTCAATTTGACAAGGACGAGGTATTTCAGTGGCTGATGTTCATCCCGCGGCGGGCAAGCAGGCCTCGCCGGACGCGCTCACCAATATTCCGCGGCTGGTTACGGAATATTTCGCCGGCAAGCCTGATGCGGCCGACCCCGCGCAACGGGTTGCGTTCGGCACCTCGGGTCATCGCGGCACCTCGTTCAAGAACACCTTCAACGAGGGCCACATCCTCGCGACCACGCAGGCGATTTGTGACTACAGAAGAGAAAAGGGGCTGACTGGCCCGCTCTTCATCGGCATCGATACCCATGCGCTGGCAGAGCCCGCGTTGGTCAGCGCCGTCGAGGTGTTCGCGGCCAACGGCGTCGACGTCATGATCGACAAGGACGGCGGCTACACGCCGACGCCGGTGATCTCGCATGCGATCCTGACCTACAACAAGGGCCGTAGCTCGGGCCTCGCCGATGGCGTCGTGATCACGCCCTCGCACAATCCCCCCGAAGACGGCGGCTATAAATACAATCCGCCGCATGGCGGCCCCGCCGACACCGACGTCACCGGCGTGGTCGAGAAGCGCGCCAATGCTTATCTCGCCGATGCCCTGAAGGGCGTGAAGCGCATCGACTACGACAAGGCGCGCAAGTCTTCGAACGTTCACGCCTACGACTTCATCACGCCTTACGTGGCCGATCTCGGCAATGTCGTCGATCTCGACCTGGTCAAATCCGCCGGCGTCACGATCGGCATCGATCCGCTCGGCGGTGCCGCCGTGCATTACTGGCATCCGATCATCGAGCGCTACGGCCTCAAGGCCACCGTCGTGAACGAGGCGATCGATCCGACCTTCCGCTTCATGACGGTCGACTGGGACGGCAAGATCCGCATGGACTGCTCCTCGCCCTATGCGATGGCGAGCCTGATCGGGATGCGCGACCGCTTCGACGTCGCCTTTGCCAACGACACCGACGCCGATCGCCACGGCATCGTGACGCGCACCGGCGGCCTGATGAATCCGAATCATTATCTTGCGACCGCGATCTCCTATCTGTTCGCGCATCGCCCGGACTGGGGCAAGGATGCCGCGATCGGCAAGACCGTGGTGTCGAGCTCGATCATCGACCGCGTTGCGAAAAAGCTCGGCCGCAAGCTGGTCGAGACGCCGGTCGGCTTCAAATGGTTCGTCGACGGCCTCCTCACGGGCTCTTTCGGCTTCGGCGGCGAGGAGAGCGCGGGCGCCTCATTCCTGCGCCGCGACGGCACGGTATGGACCACCGACAAGGACGGCGTCATCCTCGGCCTGCTCGCCGCCGAGATCATGGCCAGGACTGGCCGTGATCCCAGCCAACTCTTCAATGACCTCACCGCCGAGTTCGGCGTGCCCCATTACGCGCGGATCGATGTTGCCGCCACCGGGCCGCAGAAGAACATTTTGAAATCCGTGACGCCCGAGCAGCTCGGCCTCAAGGACCTCGCCGGTGATCCCGTCCGCGCCACCCTGAGCAAGGCGCCCGGCAACGGCCAGCCTTTTGGCGGCATCAAGGTCGAGACCGATTTCGGCTGGTTCGCGGCCAGGCCGTTGGGGACGGAGGACGTCTACAAGATCTACGCGGAAAGCTTCCGCAGCACCGAGCACCTGACGCGGATTCAGGAAGAAGCCAAGGCGGGGCTTGCGAAGGTGTTCGGGGCGTAGGGCGCGGGGCCGGCGCCGCAGGGGGCCCCTCCAGCGGAGCGGTCGCCGTATCCTCCGGTGTCATCGCCCGCGCAGGCGGGCGATCCAGTACGCCGCGGCAGGAGTTGTGTGAACCCAATGTCCGCCGCGGAGTACTGGATTCCCCGCCTTCGCGGGGAATGACGGTGGATAGGTTTGTATACAGAATAGATGGATACGGTAATTAGATGCGCCACCTTTGAGCCTTGAATGATCTCCTTGCCGCCGCTACTGTATACAAAACGTATGCATAAGCCGTGGGAGCGAGCCGATGACAAAACCCTTCCCCATGAACGCCTGGTACGCTGCCGCCTGGGATGCCGAGGTGAAGCCGGTGCTGTTGCCGCGGACGATCTGCGGCAAGCACATCGTGATGTACCGCAAGGCCGATGGCTCGGTGGCCGCGCTGGAGGATGCCTGCTGGCACCGCCTGGTGCCGCTGTCCAAGGGCCGGCTCGAAGGCGACACCGTCGTCTGCGGCTATCACGGCCTGAAGTACAACGCGCAAGGGCGTTGCACCTTCATGCCCTCGCAGGAGACCATCAATCCCTCCGCCTGTGTCCGCGCCTATCCCGTGGTCGAGCGTCACCGCTACATCTGGCTCTGGATGGGCGATCCCGCGCTGGCCGATCCCGCGCTGGTTCCGGACATGCACTGGAATCACGATCCGGCCTGGGCCGGCGACGGCAAGACCATCCACGTCAAATGCGACTATCGCCTGGTGCTCGACAATCTCATGGATCTCACCCACGAGACCTTCGTGCACGGCTCTTCGATCGGTAACGATGCGGTGGCCGAGGCGCCGTTCGACGTCACCCATGGCGAGAAGACGGTGACGGTGACGCGCTGGATGCGCGGCATCGAGCCGCCGCCGTTCTGGGCCAAGCAGCTCGGCAAGCCCGGTCTCGTCGACCGCTGGCAGATCATCCGTTTCGAGGCCCCGTGCACCATCGCCATCGACGTCGGCGTGGCGCCGACCGGCACCGGCGCGCCGGAAGGCGACCGCTCGCAGGGCGTCAACGGCTTCGTGCTCAACACCATCACGCCGGAGACCGAGAAGACCTGCCATTATTTCTGGGCGTTCGTGCGCAACTACCAGCTCGGCGAGCAGCGCATCACCACCGAGATCCGCGAGGGCGTGTCCGGCATCTTCCACGAGGACGAGCTGATCCTCGAAGCGCAGCAGCGCGCAATGGACGAGAACCCGGATCGCATCTTCTACAACCTCAACATCGATGCCGGCGCGATGTGGTCGCGCAAGCTGATTGATCGCATGGTGGCGAAGGAAAACGCACCAACACATCTCCAGGCCGCGGAGTAGACGATGGCCGAACGTGAGGTTGACCGCTCCGTCTCGCAGACCGTGAAGGCACAGCTCGCGCTGCGCGACCAAATCCTGTCGGGCTCATTGCGTCCGGGCGAGCGCATCTCCGAGCTCCAGGCGGTGGAGACGACAGGCGTCTCGCGCACGCCGGTGCGCATGGCGCTGGTGCGGCTGGAGGAGGAGGGCCTGTTGGAGGCGATCCCCTCCGGCGGCTTCATGGTGAAGGCGTTCTCGGAGCGCGATATCTCCAACTCCATCGAGCTGCGCGGCACGCTGGAAGGCCTCGCCGCGCGCTTTGCCGCCGAGCGCGGCGTCTCCGCGCGCGAGCTCGAGCCGCTCAAGGAGTGTCTCGCCGCGATCGACGAATTGCTGCGCCAGGTGCCGATCTCGGTCGACGCATTTTCGTCTTACGTCACGCTGAACGCGCGCTTCCACGCCCTGCTTACGGAATTGTCGCGCAGCCCGCCCTTGATCCGGCAGATCGACCGCGCCTCGGCGCTGCCGTTCGCCTCGCCGAGCGGCTTCGTGATGGCGCAGTCGGCGCTGCCCGAGGCCCAACAGATCCTGATCATCGCCCAGGAGCATCATCGGGTGGTGATCGACGCCATCGAGAACCGCGAAGGCGCGCGCGCCGAAGCCGTCATGCGCGAGCATGCGCGGCTCGCGGTACGAAACCTGCGGCTCGCGCTGCGCAACCGGACCCATCTCGACCTCTTGCCGGCGCTCGCGCTGATCAAGACCGCAACCGATTGAGGCAATCGCCATGCGCTTCATCGAAACCTGGATTCCGGCGACGCTCGTCTCGACGCGCGACCTTGCGCCCGGCATCCGCGAATTCCTGATCCGGCCCGATCAGTTCGACGTCACAGCCTATCCGGTCGGCAGCCACATCAATGTCAGCGTCAGCATCGACGGCCTGCCGGAGACGCGGTCCTATTCGCTGGTCGGCGAAGCTTCGTCCCACGGCTTCAAGATCGCGGTGCGCCGCGCCGAGGATTCCCGCGGCGGCTCGCGCTATATGTGGCAATTAGCGCCAGGCGCGCGGCTCGACATCACGCAGCCCGCCTCGCTGCTCGCGGTGGACTGGGCGCGCGAAAATTATTGCCTGATCGCCGGCGGCATCGGCATCACGCCGATCCTCGGTGCCGCGCAGGCGCTAGCCCGCCGCGGCGCTGACGTCACGCTGCACTATGCCGTGCGTTCGCGCAGCGAAGCCGCCTATCTCGACGATCTCGCCGCGCTGCTCGGCGATCGTCTGGTCGTTCATGCCAGCGACGAAGGCAAGCGCCTCGATCTCGACGCGCTGTTCGCCTCGCTTCCTCAAGGCACGCTCGCGCTGTTCTGCGGCCCGATGCGCATGCTCGATGCCGCGCGCCACGCCTGGATCGGCGCCGGCCATCCGCTTTCAGATCTCCGCTACGAGACGTTCGGCTCCAGCGGCACGCTGCCGACCGAGACGTTCCGGGTGCGCTTGAAGGGCTCGAATGTCGAGCTCGAGATTCCACGCGAACGCTCGATGCTTGACGTGCTCAACGCCAGCGGCCACGACGTGATGTACGACTGCAAGCGCGGCGAGTGCGGTCTCTGCGCCATCGACGTGGTTGCGGTCGACGGCGAGATCGACCATCGCGACGTCTTTTTCAGCGACCATCAGAAGCAAAACAACCAGAAGATCTGCGCCTGCGTCTCCCGCGCGAGAGGCACGATTACGGTCGACACGCTGCTGCGCGCGGACGCGGTCTGACCGAGCCCGAAGCGGCATTCCGTTAGGAGAAATGGATAGCGCCGCGACCTCCACCTCTCCCGCCTGCGGGAGAGGTCGGCGCGAAGCGCCGGGTGAGGGTTCTCTCCTCTTGGGGAGTCCCTCTGCGGAGACACCCTCTCCCCAGCCCTCCCCCGCAAGCGGGGGAGGGAGCGCACCTCCTTCGTGGCCGCACCGATCCTAATCCGATCGAGGCCTACGCCGCGTAAATCGCCCGATACTTCTTCGCGTCCAGCAGCGCCAGCACGGCATCGGCCGCGACCGGCCGGCTGATCAGATAGCCCTGCACCTCGTCGCAACTGATCTGACGCAGATATTCGAGCTGGTCGGCGGTCTCGACGCCTTCGGCGACGACGCCGATGCGCAGGTCCCGCGCGAGCGAGATCACCGACTTCACGATGGCGGCGCAGTCCGGCTGCACCAAGACGTCGCTGATGAAAGACTGGTCGATCTTGATGCGGCTGAACGGCAGCTTGCGCAAATAGGTGAGCGAGGAGAAGCCCGTCCCGAAATCGTCGAGCGCCACGGTGACGCCGAGCTCCAGCAGCGCATTCAGGACTGATTCGGCCGAGCCGTATTTCGACAGCAGCATCGATTCCGTAATCTCGATTTCGAGCCGGCTGGGAGAGACCTTCGCATCGGCAAGCGCCTGCACGATGGTCTGGAGGACGCCGGTGTTGTGAAATTGCGCCGCGGAGAAATTCACGGCGACCCTGATCTCGTCCGGCCATTGCGCCACCGTCGCGCAGGCGCGGCGGATGACCCATTCGCCGATCTCGTGGATCAGCCCGGTCTCCTCTGCGATTGGGATGAATTCGCTCGGGGGCACCAGCCCCCGCGCGGGATGCTGCCAGCGCAGCAGCGCCTCGAAGCCGGTGATGCGGTTGTCGCCGAGGTCGAGGAACGGCTGGAACACCAGGAACAGCTCGTCCCTCGCGATCGCGCCCGCGAGGTCCGATTGCAGCGCCTTGCGGTCGCGCGACACCCTGTCGTCGCTGGTCTCGAAAAAGCAGATCGTGCCGGCTCCCGCCTTCTTGGCGCGATAGAGCGCGGCATCGGCATTCTTCATGACGTCGAGCGGCGAGGTGCCGTCGCGCGGTGCCAGCACGATGCCGACGCTGGTCGCGCCGACGATCTGGCGGCCCTCGATCTGGAACGGCTCGGTGAAGGCCGCGACGAAGCGCTCGGCGATCTCGAGCGCATCTTCCGGCCGCGCCAGATTGTTCATGACCAGCGCGAATTCGTCGCCGCCGATGCGCGCGACATGCTCGGCCGCGCGCGTGCAGCGTTGCAGGCGGCTGGCGACCTGGACCAGGAATTCGTCGCCGGCGGGATGACCGAACTGGTCGTTGACCTCCTTGAAGCGATCGAGGTCGAGCAGCAGCACCGCGAATTCCTCACCGGACAATGCCAGTCGTTTGAGCGCGGCATCGAGCGTTTCGTTGAAGGCGACGCGGTTGGGCAAATGGGTGAGGGGATCCTGCCGCACCGTGCGCTCCGCCTCGATCTGCCGCATCACGCGCCGCGCGAACGCGAACGAATTGACGAACACGCCGCGCAGCAGCACGCTGCCGTAGACCACGACGAGGAAGGCGATCAGCAGGAAGGCGAGATCGCCGTTCCTGCCGAGGCAGATGGCGATGCCGAGGAAGATGGGCGCGGTGAAGGCGATGGCCGCGATCGGAATCGTGGCGAACGCCAGCGCGCCGCCGGCTAGCATGCCCGAGCACAGGCAGGTGATGACGAGCTGGCCGCCGGTCGAAGCATCGGCGAAGAAGGCGACCGGGACGATGCCCCAGGCCGCGCCAAGGATGAAGGCGTTGCGCACCAGCCGGTGCATGGCGCGGCGCGAGACGAATTGCGGTTTGGTGATGCGGCGCGCGGCGTGGGATTGCACGCCGAACCCGATCGCGGCGCTGGCGACGGCGGCCGCCCAGATCAGGGCGGGCATCCTGTCCGGCGACTGCCACAACGCGATGGCCAGCACGATGGCGTTGCAGGCGTTGGCAAGCATGATGCCGACCGAATAGCCGAGCACCAGCGACATCTGCTCGGCCCGGATATGGCCGGCCACCGCCTCGTCGGTTGTGGGACCGCCAAAGGCCGACAGATCGCCGGCGAACAGCCGTGCGAAATAGCTGGTCGTTTGAGTCCGCATTCCAGAGCCTAGCAGCATCGGCCGATTGTCCGGCTAGAAGCGGAAAATTCGCTGCAAACCTTTGACGAACTATGAATTATCCCTAGCTGCCGCAATGGGAGTGAGCACTTCTACGTGTTCAAACGAAGGTATCGATAACAAATCGATACAAATGCGTGATGGCAGGAAATGTTCGCCCCTAACTCCGCTGTCATGCCCCGCGCAGGCGGGGCATCCAGTACGCCGCGGCCCCCCGACTTATCACAGCCGCCGCGGAGTACTGGATCGCCCGCCTTCGCGGGCGATGACAGCGGTGGCAGGGCGAGAGGCAGGCGCGGTCACCGCCCCAGCTGTTTCGGATCGTAGTAAAACCGTTCCTCGACCAGCTGGTCGCCCCGCCAGGTCTGCCACGCGATCTCGTCCAGTGTCCGCGTGACGCCCTCGGCGTTGGTGAAGCTGAAGAGCCAGCGGGTCGCGACGTGGTCGCCCTCGATCAGGCTCGGCCCGACACGCACGGCCTTGACGTCCTTGGATGCCGCCAGCACGCCACGCTCCTTGGCGACGAGCTTGTCGCGGCCAACCGTCGGGGCAGCGTTGTTCTCGTAGGTCACGGCATCAGGCGTGCAGAACTGTTCGATGGCGCCGATGAAGTCTCCGGCTTCCAGCCGCTGCGCAAACGCCTCGACAATGTCACGGCTCGGCATCGAACACCTCACAATCAAAACCGACTGATAGTCGGTAAATACCGACCGATGGTCGAAAAGTCAACTGGCCGCCGGTGCTCGATTGGATTAAAGCGAGAGTGAGTTGAAGCGATGCGAGCCGAGAACTCAGAACACCTCTCCCGTAGGGAGAGGTCGGATCGCATCGAAAGATGCGATCCGGGTGAGGGGTTAGGGTCTCCACTGTGTGCCCGCGGCCCCTCACCCGGATTGCACTGGACGATGCTTCGCATCGCCAGGCACAATCCACCTCTCCCCGTCGGGGAGAGGTGGACCTCGACGAGGCACATGGCGAAGCAGGCGGAACGGCGCGCGGCGACGATGGAAGCGATCCTGACGGCGGCACGCCGCCTGTTCGGGAGCCGAGGATTCGCCGCCACCACCATGGACGAGATCGCGGACGCCGCCCGCATTGCCAAGGGCGCGGTCTATCATCACTTCAAGACCAAGGAGGCGGTGTTCGAAGCCGTGTTCGACCAGGTCTCGCGCGACCTCGTTGTCGAGATCGATAGCGCCGCGCGCGCCGAGAAGGATGTTCTCGCAGCCATGGTTGCCGGTACCCAGCACTACTTTGCGGCGACGGCAAAGGGCCCCACCGGCCAGATCATCCTGCGTGATGGGCCCGCCGTGCTCGGCTGGGAACGCTGGCGCGAGATCGACGCCAAGCACTTTGGCGGCAAGCTGCCGCGCGCGATCGCGGCGGCGATGGAGGCCGGCCTGATCGCGCGCCAGCCGGTCGAGCCCCTGGCCCGGCTGCTGCTCGGCGCCGTCACGGAAGCCGCGGTCGCCTGCGCCGGGCGCGCCGATATCGCAAGGGCGGGTGCGGAATATGCCCGTGCGTTCAGGTCGCTGGTCGAGGCGCTGCGCCTGCGTGCATGATTGTGCTAATGCGAGATCAGTTTTGTAGGCGATGCGAGCCAAGAACTCGGATTCACCTCTCCTGTAGGGAGAGGTCGGATTGCATCGAAGATGCAATCCGGGTGAGGGGTTACAGTCTCACTCGCCGTTGCGGCCCCTCACCCGGATTGCTACGGACGATGCTTCGCATCGCCGAGCGCAATCCGACCTCTCCCCGTCGGGGAGAGGTGAAGCTCGCATCGCTGATCGAATTTAGCCTGCTCTAAGTGACGAAACTGGAAACGCCAACACCAACAAAAAGAACAGTAGCGCATGAACGCAAATTCCTCGCTCGCGCCGTCCGATCCCGAATTCGACTACATCATCGTCGGTGCCGGCTCCGCCGGCTGCGTGCTCGCCAACAGGCTCTCTGCGAATGGCAAGCACAGCGTGCTGCTGCTCGAGGCCGGCCCGAAGGATTCCAACATCTGGATCCACGTCCCGCTCGGCTACGGCAAGCTGTTCAAGGAGAAGACGGTCAACTGGATGTATCAGACCGAGCCGGAGCCCGAGCTGAAGGGACGGCAGGTGTTCCAGCCGCGCGGCAAGACGCTGGGCGGCTCGAGCTCGATCAACGGCCTGCTCTATGTCCGCGGCCAGCACGAGGACTACGACCGCTGGCGCCAGCTCGGCAACACCGGCTGGGGCTATGACGACGTGTTGCCCTACTTCAAGAAGGCCGAGAACCAATCCCGCGGCTCCGATCAATATCACGGCAGCGGCGGGCCGCTGCCGGTCTCCAATATGATCGTGACCGATCCGCTGTCGAAAGCTTTCATCGACGCCGCGGTCGAGACCGGTTTGCCCTACAACCCTGACTTCAACGGCGCCACGCAGGAAGGTGTCGGCCTATTCCAGACCACGACGCGCAACGGCCGGCGCGCCTCGACGTCGGTGGCCTATCTCGGCCCGGCGAAGACCCGCAGCAATCTCAAGATCGAGACCTCCGCACTCGCCCAGCGCGTCCTGTTCGAAGGGCGCCGCGCCGTCGGCGTCGAATACCGGCAAGGCGCGGCCTTGCGCCGCGCGCGGGCCCGCAAGGAAATCGTGCTGTCGAGCGGAGCCTACAACTCGCCGCAGCTGCTTCAGCTCTCCGGCGTCGGTCCCGCCGATCTCTTGCGCAAGCACGGCATAGACATCGTGCTCGATGCTCTCGGTGTCGGCCATGACCTCCAGGACCACATGCAGGTCCGCATCGTGATGCGTTGCTCGCAGAAGATCACGCTGAACGACACCATCAATCATCCGCTCCGCCGCACGATGGCTGGGGCGCGCTATGCGCTGTTCCGGAAGGGCTGGCTGACGATCGCGGCGGGCACGGCGGGCGCGTTCTTCAAGACCAGCCCGCGGCTGGCGTCACCCGACATCCAGGTGCATTTCCTGCCGTTCTCGACCGACAAGATGGGGGAGAAGCTGCACGATTTCTCGGGCTTCACCGCCTCCGTGTGCCAGCTCCGGCCCGAAAGCCGCGGAACCTTGCGCATCAAAAGTGCCGACCCGACCGTGCCGCCGGAGATCCGCATCAACTACATGTCGACCGAAACCGACCGCAGCACCAATGTCGAGGGCCTGAAGATCCTGCGCAAGATATTGAACGCGCCGGCGATGAAGCCGTTCGTGGTCAATGAGTACGATCCCGGCGCGAAGGTATCCACGGACGCCGAGTTGCTCGATTATTGCCGCGAGCGCGGCAGCACCATCTACCATCCGACCTCGACCTGTCGTATGGGCAATGACGCGCTCGCGGTGGTCGACCAGCGGCTGAAGGTGAGGGGGCTCGTCGGCCTTCGCGTCGTCGACGGCTCGGTCATGCCGGACCTCGTGTCGGGGAACACCAACGCGCCGATCATCATGATCGCCGAAAAGGCCTCCGACATGATATTGGAGGATGCGCGTTAGAGCATGATCCGGACCCGAAGGGCCGCGTTGGCGCAAAGTGGGAACCGGTTTTCCGATAAGATCATGCTCAAACAAAATGACGCGTCTCGAAAGGATCAGGACTTGGCTACGCGATTCAAGATCGGCACCCGCAAGAGCGCGATGGCGCTGGCACAGACGGAAGAGATTGCACGCCGCCTGACCGCCGCCGTGCCCGATCTCGACGTCGAGATCGTCAAGTTCGACACCACGGGCGATCTCGACCAGACCAGCAAGCTCCTGCCCCACGGCGGCAAGGGCGGCGCCTTCGTGGCGCAGATCCGCGCCGCCGTGCTGTCAGGCGAGCTCCAGGCGGCGATGCACTCGCTCAAGGACATGCCGGGCAACGAGGACACGCCCGGCCTTGTCATCGGCGCCACCTTGTCGCGCGATCCGCCCAGTGACGCGCTGGTGCTGCGCGACGGCGTGACGCTGGAGGCGCTGCGCCAGTCCCGCGGCAAGGGTTTCAAGATCGGGACCAACGCTGTCCGCCGGGCCGCCTATGCGCGGCGCCTGTTTCCGGAGGTGGAGGTGATCCACTTCCGCGGCGCCGCCGACACGCGCGTGCGCAAGCTCGACAACGGCGAGAAGCAGCGCCTGCCGGATGGCGGTGCGGTGGGACCGGCCGATGCGCTGATCATGGCGCGGTCGGGCCTCGACCGCGTCGGTCTTTCCAGCCGCATCGCCTACGAATTCACCGCGGCGGAGATGCTGCCTGCGGCGGGCCAGGGCATCGTCGCGGTCGAATGCGCCGCGCAGGACTGGCAGACGCGGCAGATCCTTTCATCGATCGACGATCCCGCCGCGCATGCCTGTGCCGATGCCGAGCGCGAAGTGCTGTGGGTGCTCAATGGCCACTGCAATTCGCCGGTGGCGGGGTTCTCGACCATTGCCGGCGATCAGATGTCGCTGTCCGCATCTGTGCTCGACCTCTCCGGCAATACCATCATCGAGGCCTCGCGCTCAGGCCCCGCCAATCGTCCGCGCGAGCTCGGCCGTGCTGTGGCGTTGGATCTGTTGGCCAGGGGGGCCGCCGAGATCATCGAACGCAGCCGGCCGCGCTGAGCCTGCCCGCGAAATCACAATCGGCGATGGTGTCATCCTGCGCCTGTTTTGCCCGACGTGTCAAACGCGCGGGGTGAGTCATGCCGGCCTAGATTTTTCAATGACTTGTCTACTGTGCATGGGGTTGTTTTCGCACTTTTTGTTTTGCCGCGCCCCTTTGGGCGAAATAAATCAGCCCCGCACGCGCCTCAGCATCTGCTCGACATGGGCGATCGGCGTTTCCGGCTGGATGCCGTGGCCGAGATTGAAGATCAGGCGCCCTTTCGCAAAATTCGCCAGCACGTCGTCGACGGCGCGGTCGAGCGCTGCGCCACCAGTGATCAACACCAGCGGGTCGAGATTACCCTGCACGGCGACCTTGCTCTGAACGCGCTCGCGGATGAAGGCCGGCTCCGCGGTCCAGTCGATGCTCACCGCGTTGACGCCGGTTGCCTCGACATAGGCCGGCAGCTGCGCGCCGGCACCGCGCGGGAAGCCGATGATCTTCGCATCCGGCACCTTTGCGCGCACGCCTTCGACGATGCGCCGCGTCGGCTCGATCGACCAGCGCGCGAACTCGGCGGGCGGCAGCACGCCGGCCCAGGTGTCGAAGATCTGCAAGGCATCGGCGCCGGCGGCGAGTTGCGCCAGCAGATATTCGACCGAGTTGTCGACCAGCGCATCGATGATTTGCGCAAAGGCCTCCGCATGCCGGTAGGCCATCATTCGCGCCGGCGCCTGGTCGGGCGTGCCCTGGCCGGCGACCATGTAGGTCGCCACCGTCCACGGCGCGCCGCAGAAGCCGATCAGGGCAACCTCGGGAGCGAGCGCGCCGCGCACGATCCGCAGCGCCTCGAACACCGGCGCGAGCTTGGAGAAATCGGCGCGCGCGGCCAGCGTCGCAACCTTCGCCGGATCATCCAGCGGTTCGAGCCGCGGGCCTTCGCCGACCTCGAAACGCACGGAGCGGCCGAGCGCATAGGGGATCACCAGGATGTCCGAGAAGATGATCGCAGCATTGAAGCCGAACCGCCGGATCGGTTGCAGCGTCACCTCGGCGGCAAGCTCCGGGTTGAAGCAGAGATCGAGGAAGCCGCCTGCCTTGGCGCGCACCTCGCGATATTCCGGCAGGTAGCGGCCGGCCTGCCGCATCATCCACATGGGCGGGATGGCCTGGCGCTGGCCGGAGAGCACGTCGATGAAGGGCTTTGTCGCAGATTGGGGCACGAGCTGTCCTGATGCAGATTGAGGTTCCTGATACACCGTGAGAGGCCTGAGCGGAACAGGGGAACCGGCGCAAATGCGCCGCGTTGACCAGCCAATCGAGGAGGATCTCATGGCTCAGACATTCAACCCTGCGCCGCACGACAAGCACGCCGACGATCTGCGCGAAGCGCTCGCCGCCGATCGCAACGCCAAGCTCGATGACGGTCTGAAGGATACGTTCCCGGCCTCCGATCCCGTGAGCGCCGCGCAACCGACACCCTCGAAGGCGGATGCGGATGCCGAGCACCCCTCGGTCTGGAACAAAGTTAAGGCCATCTTCAGCTAGCCGGCGGGAGCCGGATTCCGATAAGCACGCTAATGTTCTGTTAGCGATGGCCGATGCTTGCGTCCGTACGACTACGGGATCGCCGCGCATTGCTGCGGTAATTTCAGAGTTCAATAACAGAAGCGGCAGAGTTTCCGAACGATCGGAGAATTCTGCCGCATGAGTGCTGTGACCCAAAGAGCCGGATGGAGCCGTCTGCCGCTGCGCGCGGCCGCGTTCGTCGCGCTCACCTGCGCGACCATCCTTGGGATCAGCGCCTGGCGCGAATGGGCCGCGCGCGATGCCGTGCTCAAGGGTGCCGAGGCCGAGATGGCCAACGTTGCCCGCTCGCTGACACAGCATGCAGAGGACAGCCTCGATCTCCTGGATTCCGGCGTCGTCGGCGTCGTCAGCCGGCTGGAGATGGACGGCGCCGGCCCTGCCACGATCGCGAAGCTGCGTACCCTGCTGGAAGCGCGCAAGAAGGCCATCGAGCGCATTCACAGCCTCGGCATCATCGACGATCAGGGCAATTGGCTGACCTTGCCCGGCACGATCGGCTCGACCTTCAGCGACGACGCGTTCTTCCGCCATCACCAGCTCTCTCCGAAACGCGAGCCCCATGTCGGCCGTCCCGTGAAGAGCCTCCTGGACGGCGAATGGGTCGTCACCCTGTCGCGCCGCTTCAACAAGGCGGATGGCAGCTTCGGCGGCGTGGTGCTCGCGACCATCAGCTCGAAATATCTTTCGCATTTCTACGAGCAGTTCGAGATCGGCCGCAACAGCTCGGTGGCGCTGACGCATGGCGACGGCCTGATCGTCGCGCGCAACCCGAACAACGAAAAGTTCGTCGGACACAGTGTTGCCGACAAGCCGCTGTTCCGCGACGCCAGCCTGCAGCGGCCGGGCGGCGCCTATCATTTCAAGTCGCCGCTGGACGGCGCCCAGCGCGTCAGCTTCTTCAAGCGCGGCAGCCGCTACCCGCTGGTCCTGCTCGCTACCGTCGACAAGGACGAACTGCTGGCGCCCTGGCGCGCAGCCGCGATCTCCCGCATGCTCTACGTGGTCGCCCTGGTGATGCTGATCGCGATCATCGGTGCCATGCTGGTGCGGCAGTTGCAGCGGGGCCAGCGCATGGCCGCGGCCCTGATCGAGAAGGAGGCGCACTTCCGCTTGCTCGCGGAAGGCTCCAGCGACATGGTGACCCGCATCGGGCTCGACGAGCGGCTGCGTTATGTCTCGCCCGCGTCGGTGCGCCTCGTCGGCTGGCGCGCCAATCAACTCATCGGCACGCCTGCGCTCGCTGGCATCAATCCGGAGGATCTGCCGCAGGTCCAGGCGATCGTCGACGCCATGAAGCGCGGCGAGACGGAGGAGGCGCGCCTCGTCTATCGCAACGCGCACCGGGAGAACGGCGAAGTCTGGCTCGAATCGACCATGCGGGTGACGCGCAAGGACAATGGCCGCGTCGACGGCGTGGTGGCGATCTCGCGCGACATCACCGAACACAAGAAGCTGGAGACCAGGCTCGAGACGCTCGCGATCGAGGACAGCCTCACGGGTCTTGCCAACCGCCGTCGCTTCGACGAACGGCTGATGGAGGAATGGGCGCGTGCCTACCGCGACCGCTCCAGCCTCGCCTTGCTGATGATCGACGTCGACCACTTCAAGGCCTACAACGACGAATACGGCCATCCCGCGGGCGACGCCTGCCTCCGCCTGGTGGCACAGATCATCGCGACCGAAATGCAGCGTCCCGGCGATCTGGCGGCGCGCTATGGCGGCGAGGAATTCGCCATGCTGCTGCCGAACACCGATGCCGAAGGCTGCGCCCGGGTCGGCGACCGGATCAGGCGGGCGATCCGCGAGGCAGGCCTCGTCCACACCACCAACCATGCGACCGGTTGCGTCACCGCTTCGCTCGGAGGCGCGGCGTGCCGGCCGGTGCTGGAGCGCACGGCGGGCGTGGCCTCGCTCGTCGAGGCGGCCGATCAGGCGCTCTACGCCGCGAAGGAAGCCGGGCGCAACCGATTGATGATGTCGGGCGAAGTTGCCAGCCTGATGCTCAAGGCGTCCGGCCAGTAGCTCATCTTTTTCAATAATGCGGCGGGCGCTCGTTGGCAGGCCCCGGCGCATTCGCCTCGGCCTCCTGGAGCCGTTCGCTCAGCTGTGCGATCTGCCGCGTCAGCGCATCGATCTGCTTCCACTGCGCCGTGATGGTCTGGTTCAGCGTCTCGATCGTGTCGTCCTGATAGGCAAGGCGCATCTCCAGCGTGTCGATGCGCTCGCTCAGCGTCTTGATCTCATTCGTCACGGCCGTGGCCCTTGTCCAGTTCTCGCAGGCCAAGTTCTCGCAAGCCAAGTTCTCGCAATCCATGGCCGAGCGCGACGCGCTCGTCGAACACGAAGCATTCGCCGCGCCAGCGGCTCTGCGTCTCCGGCACCTGTTCCAGATATTTGAGGATGCCGCCTTTGAGGTGATAGACCTCGGCAAAGCCGCGCGCGAGCAGATGCGCGCTGGCCTTCTCGCAGCGGATGCCGCCGGTGCAGAACATCGCGATCCTGCGGTGCTTTGCCGGATCGAGCTGCGCGGCGGCAAAATCCTTGAACTGGCCAAAACTCTTGATGCCGGGATCGACCGCGCCCTCGAACGTGCCCATCGCCACCTCGAAGGCATTGCGGGTGTCGAGCAGCAGCGTATCGGGTGCCGCAATCAGCGCATTCCATTCGGCGGCGTCGACATAGGTGCCGACCTGCTTTGTCGGATCGGCGGCCGCATCGCCGAGCGTGACGATCTCCTTCTTCAGCCGCACCTTGAGCCGGCCGAACGGCATCGCCGCGGCGGTCGAGAATTTGAGCTCGAGATTGTCGAGCCGGCCGCCGAACATGTCGCCGTGCGCGAGCTCGTGAGCGAAGGCGCCGATCGCCTCCGGGGTGCCCGCGACAGTGCCGTTGATGCCCTCCTGGGCCAGCAGCACGCTCCCCTTCAGCGCCAGGCGAGCGCAGAACGCACGCAACGGCTCGCGCAGCTCGCGGTAATCCGGGAGGGCGGCGAATTGGTAGAAGGCGGCGACCTTGGTGACCGAATTGTTGTCAGACATGGCGGCTCGTTTAGCAGGCGACGGCCGCCCGGAAAACCCGCCATGGCTGAAAGCCGCGAGTGGTCCATACGCCCAGCGGATGGCAGCCATTTCATTGGTATGCCAGCATTGCTCCGGCTGGCCGGAATATGTCATGTAGGCCGGGTTTTTCCGAGATGGCGCGCCGTCGCGCCGGATGTCCAAGAAAGCAAGAATCGCATGAGAAACTTCCATTTCCCCGGCAGGTCCACGGTCCACGCCACCAATGCGATGGTGGCGACCTCGCATCCGCAGGCTTCGCTCGCCGCGATCGAGGTGCTGCGCGAGGGCGGCACGGCGGTGGACGCAGCGGTCGCCGGCTCGGCCGTGCTCGGCGTGATCGAGCCGCAATCGACCGGCATCGGCGGCGACTGTTTTGCGCTGATCCAGCCGCGGGGCGAGGGCAAGATCATCGCCTATAACGGCTCCGGCCGCGCGCCGAAGGCGGCGAACGCCGACTGGTATCTCGAGCGCAAGATCAATTCCGTCCCGCTGACCTCGGCCCATGCAGTCTCGATCCCCGGTGTGGTCGACGCCTTCGCCACCGTGCTGCGCGATCACGGCAAGTTCGGCTTCGACCGGCTGCTGCAGCCCGCGATCAAGGCGGCGGAAGAGGGCTACGTCGTCGCGCCGCGCATCGCCTTCGATTGGAAGAACCAGTTCGAGAAGCTGAAGGGCGGCACCAACACCGTGCGTTACCTGTTGCCGGGCGGCAAGCCGCCGGTGGCCGGCGACGTCATCCGCCAGGCAGAGCTCGGCAACACCCTGCGCGCGATCGCCAAGGGCGGCCGCGACGCCTTCTACAAAGGCCCGATCGCGGAGGACATGGTCGAGACCCTGCGCGGGATCGGCGGCCTGCACACGCTCGATGATTTCGCCGCGCACACGACGGAAGTGACCACGCCGATCGGCACCATGTACAAGGGCTATGACGTCTGGCAGTGCCCGCCGAACGGGCCCGGCGTCACCATGCTGCTGATGCTGAACATCCTGTCGCGGTTCGATCTGACCAAGTTCGCACCGCTCAGCGTCGAGCGCTTCCACCTCGAGGCGGAGGCCGCGCGCATCGCCTACATGAATCGCGAGATGCATGTCGCCGCCCCCGATCATATGAAGATCAACGTCGCCGAGATGCTCGCCAAGGGCTTTGCCGACGAGTACATCAGCAAGATCCGGATGGACGGCATGCTCGAGCTGCCGAATGTCGCGCCGCCGATGAATCCGTCGACCATCTACATCACGGTGGTGGACAAGGACCGCAACGTCTGCTCGTTCATCAACTCGATCGCCCATTCCTTCGGTTCGGCGATCGTCTCCAACAAGACCGGCGTCCTGTTCCAGAACCGAGCCGGCGGATTCCGCATCCAGCCGGGCCATCCCAACTGCATCGCAGGCGGCAAGCGCCCGCTGCACACGATCATGCCGAGCCTGCTCACCAAGGGTGGCCGTTCCGTGATGCCGTTCGCCGTGATGGGCGGACAGTATCAACCGACCGGCCAGACGCATGTGCTGACCAACATCCTCGACTATGGCTGCGACGTGCAGGAGGCGATCGACATGCCGCGCGGCCTGCACTACGAGGGCCAGTATCAGCTCGAGGACAGCGTGCCCGCCGCGATCGTCGAGGGCCTGAAGAAGCTCGGCCACAAGACCACCAGCGTGGTCGGTCCGCTCGGCGGCGCCCAGGCGATCTGGATCGACTGGGAGAAGGGCACGCTCACCGGCGGTTCCGATCCGCGCAAGGACGGCTGCGCGCTGGGCTATTGAGCGCCCGCGCGGTTCCCCGCGCAAGATCAGGAAAAGTTGACGAAGGGCGACGCGGCATTTGCTGCGTCGCCCTTTCTCGTTCGGAACGGAGCCCATTGCTTCAGGTTAAGGGGCGATGAGCGGTGCAGGCGTGCGCTGCTTGGTTTGAAGCAGTGGAGGCCGTCCATGTCCGATAAATCAAGTTCCAGAGCATCCGCATTCGATCGGCGCGCCTTCATGGCCGGCGTCGCTGGGAGCGCGCTCGTGCCGATGACGGCGCGTGCCGCCGCGCAGGACGCAAATGCGCCGGTCGCACAAGATCCGGCGCTTCCTGTCGAGGTCACCCTCCACGTGAACGGCAAGGACAAGCGCCTGAGCATCGATGCGCGAACCACTGTGCTCGACGCGCTGCGCGAACAGCTCAAGCTCACCGGCAGCAAGAAGGGATGCGATCACGGCCAGTGCGGCGCCTGCACGGTGCTGATCGGTGACCGGCGCGTGGTGTCGTGTCTGACGCTCGCGCTCGCCGCCGAGGGGCAGGAGATCACGACGATCGAAGGCCTCGCCACCGACGACCGCCTGCATCCGATGCAGCAGGCCTTCATCGACAACGACGCGTTCCAGTGCGGCTATTGCACGCCCGGCCAGATCATGTCTGCCGTCGCCTGCGTCAAGGAGGGGCATGCAAACAACGAGGCGGACATCCGCGAATATATGAGCGGCAATATCTGCCGCTGTGCCGCCTATCCCAACATCGTCGCCGCCGTGAAGCAGGCCGCGCCCGAGATCATGAAAGGCTAGGCGCATGCGACCGTTTTCGTATCAGAGGGCAACAGACCCTGACATGGCCGTGCAGGCGCTCAGCGCCGCCGCGGCCGCGAACAATCCGCTGACACAGGCCCCTGCGCAGCCGCTCGCCGGCGGCACCACGCTGATCGATCTGATGAAGCTGGATGTGATGCGGCCGGCCGCGATCGTCGATATCAATCCGCTCGCGCGCGACTGGTCGGCGATCGAGCCGAAGGATGACGGCCTGCGGCTCGGCGCGCTCGCGAAGATGTCCGACGTCGCCGCGCATGACGGCATCCAGCGCAACTATCCGGTGATTGCCAATTCGCTGAAGCTCGCGGCGAGCGCCCAGCTGCGCAATATGGCGACGCTCGGCGGCAACGTGATGCAGCGAACGCGTTGCAGCTATTTCCGCGATGTTTCCTATGAGAACTGCAACAAGCGCCATCCCGGCTCCGGTTGCGCCGCGATGGACGGCGTCAACCGCATGCATGCCGTGCTCGGCGTCTCCGACCAGTGCATCGCGACCTATCCAGGCGATTTCGCCCAGGCGCTGATCGCTCTCGATGCCATGGTCGAGATCACGGGCAAGGCCGGCACGCGCAACATGCCGTTTGCCCAGCTTCACAAGACGCCGGGCAGTACGCCCGACATCGAAACCACGCTTCAGCCCGGTGAGCTGATCTCGGCCTTCGCGGTGCCAGGACGCTGGCCGCGCTCGGTGTATCTCAAGGCGCGCGACCGGCAATCCTACGAGTTCGCGCTGTCCTCGGCTGCGGTCGCGCTCGACGTGCAGGACGGCACGATCAGGGACGCGCGCGTCGCGCTCGGCGGTGTCGCCACTGTGCCCTGGCGGGCGCGCGAAGCGGAGGCGCTGCTCAAGGGGCAAAAGTTCGACGAAGCCCTTGCGCAGCGCGTCGCCGATGCCGCTTTCGCAGATGCCAGGGGGCGGCGGCACAACAGCTTCAAGATCGCGCTCGGCAAGCGCGTGGTGGCACGCGCGCTCCAGCAGGCCGTAACGATGGAGATCTGATCATGACCGCTGCTGCTCCCGAGCCGAAGACGAACATGGGCCAGCCCGTGCCGCGCTATGACGCGGCCGTAAAGGTGACTGGACGCGCGACCTATGCGTCCGACATGCCGCTCGCCGACCCCGCCTATGCGTTCCTCGTCACCAGCGCCATCGCCAAGGGACGGGTCGATCGTTTCGATCTCGATGAGGCCGGACGTGTGCGCGGCGTGATCGACATCGTCACCCACGAGAACGCACCGAAGCTGAAGGACTCGAAGCTCTTCAGCAATGGCGGCTATGCGGGCACGACGATCCAGCCGTTGAAATCGGCCGACATTGCCCATGACGGCCAGATCATTGCGGTGGTCGTTGCCGAGAGCTACGAGGCGGCCCGCGAGGCCGCCAACCGCGTCAAGGTCAGCTACACGGCCACCACGCCAAGCGCGACCTTCGACTCGCCCGGAACGACCACGGCGGCAGCGAAGGGGCAGAATGCCCAGTTCAAGGAAGACCCGAAGGTCGGCGATTTCGCCAAGGCGTTCGACGAGGCCGAGGTCAAGCTGACGGCGTCCTACGACACACCGACGCAGCATCACAATCCGATGGAGCTGTTCTCGACGAGCTGCGTCTGGATGGGTGACAACCTCGTCATCTACGAGCCGAGTCAGTTCGTCTACGGCCTGAAGAACGGCGTCGCCGAACAGCTCGGCATCGACGCAGACAAGGTCCGCGTGGTCAACCCCTATGTCGGCGGCGGCTTCGGCTCGCGCGGATCGATGACGCCGCGCACCGCCATCATCGCCGCTATCGCAAAGCGCCTGAATCGGCCGATCAAGCTGGTCCCGACCCGCGATCAGGGCTTTACCATCACCACCTATCGCGCCGAGACCCGCCACGAGATCAAGCTTGGTGCGCGTCGCGACGGCAAGCTGGTCGCGCTCAGGCACGAGGGCGCCGAGGTCTCTTCGCGCCCCGATCCCTATTGCGTCGGCGGCACCAAGACGACGACGCGGCTCTATGCCTGTCCGAATGTCGACAGCCTCGTCTCGATCGTGCGCGCCGATCGCAACACGCCTGGCTTCATGCGCTCGCCACCGGAGGTGCCGTATCTGTTCGCGCTGGAGAGCGCGATGGACGAGCTGGCGGTGAAGCTGAACATGGATCCGATCGAGCTCCGCCGCATCAACGACACCACCATTGAGCCGATCAGCGGCAAGCCCTATACGTCGCGCTCGCTGATGGCCTGCTTCGACGAGGCCGCCAAGGCGTTCGGCTGGGCGCAGCGCTCGCCTCAGCCGAAATCGATGTCGGATGGCGACTGGCTGATCGGTTATGGCTGTGCCACCACCTGCTATCCGACGCACATGGGGCCGTCCGCCGCGCGCGTGCGCCTCCAGCGTGACGGCCGCACCCGTGTGGAGATCGCCGGCCACGAGATCGGGACCGGCGCCTACACCGTCATCGCCCAGACAGCCGCTGAGCGGCTCGGCGTGCCGCTTGAGAAGGTCGCCGTCTTCATCGGCGACAGCGATCTGCCACCGGCGCCGGTTGCCGGAGGCTCGAATTCGACGGCCAGCACCTGCTCCGTGGTGATGATGGTGTGCGACCAGATCCGGCAGCGCCTGTTCAAGGCGGTGATGCCGAGCCAAAGCCTGACGGACAAGGCCAAGGAGACCGTGGGTATCGGCCAGACACCGGCCACGCAGGCGGCGAAGGGCGACCGCGCGCTCGACCTGGAGAAAGCCTTCGACGCGCTTGGTGTCGGCGTCGTCGAGGAATATGGCGAGTGGAAGCCGGAAGACGCGCCGCTGGATTCCTTCCGCGCCATGCACAGCGGGCAGGTGCGGCTGGTCGGTGGCCACGCCATGAAAGACCAGATCGCCTATGCCTTCGGTGCGGAGTTCGTCGAGGTCCGCGTCAACCGCTTCACGCACGAAATCCGTGCGTCCCGTCTGGTCGGCGCGTTCGCGGCAGGCCGCATCATGAACCCGCGCACCGCGCGGAGCCAGCTGATGGGCGGGCTGATCTGGGGCATGTCGTCGGCGCTGCTCGAGGCCACCGAGATCGACGAACGCAATGCGCGCTACGTCAACGACAACTTCGCGGACTACCTCGTGCCCGTGAATGCGGACGTGCCCAGCGTCGAGGTCATCATGCTCTCCGAGCAGGACGATCACATCAATCCGGCAGGTGCGAAGGGCCTCGGCGAGCTTGCCAATGTCGGCACCAATGCGGCGGTCTGCAATGCGATCTATCACGCCACGGGCCAGCGCATCCGCAAGCTGCCAGTCCGGCTGGAAAATATCGAGGTGTGAGGGGTGGAAACCTCACCCGCGTTGCGCTAGACACCTCCCGCTTCAAACGGAAGGTGCCTAATGCAGCGTTTCCAGCGCGCACTCCTCGCCCTGATGTCGGCAGTCGCGATCACCGTGATCGCCGGCGTGTCGCATTTCGTTTCCACCACGGCCTCGGCCCAGACTGCAGGAAAGACCATGACCACAGCTTCAGGCTTGCAGATCATCGACAGCGTCGCCGGCACTGGCGCTTCGCCAAAGCCGGGCCAGATCTGCGTGATGCACTACACCGGCTGGCTCTACGAGAACGGCCAGAAGGGCAAGAAATTCGACTCGTCCGTCGATCGCAACGAGCCGTTCGAATTCCCGATCGGCAAGGGCCGCGTCATCGCCGGCTGGGACGAGGGCGTTGCCTCGATGAAGGTCGGCGGCAAGCGCACGCTGATCATCCCGCCGCAGCTCGGCTACGGCGCCCGCGGTGCCGGCGGCGTGATCCCGCCGAACGCGACGCTGATGTTCGACGTGGAACTGCTCGCGGTAAAATAGTTTGCGCCGTCATCCCGGGTTCGTGCTGCGCATCGCCCCGGGATGACTGAGCCATACGGGTTTGCTCGCGAAAGCAAGGTCTCGTGACTATGAGGGTTTCGATTTTGCTGTGGCTCGTGGGCGCGGCTTTGGGTTAGTTTGCCGCCCAAGGAACCAACAGAAAGCAAGTCCCATGACCGGCCATGACCACACGCATTCGCACCATGCACACGATCACGAAGATCGCTGGAAACATGACGGCGTGCGCGTCATTCCCGGCGACCAGCTCGATACGAACGTGCCGTCGACGGCAGGCATGGACCGTGCGGCCGCGATCAATTTCGCGCGCGTCGGCGCGCAGAAATTGTGGGCGGGTACGGTCAGCATCAAGCCCGACGCCAAGACCGGCGCGCATCACCACGGCCATCTCGAAAGCGTCATCTATGTGGTGAAGGGTAAGGCGCGGATGCGCTGGGGCGAGCGTCTGCAATTCACCGCGGAGGCCGGGCCCGGCGATTTCATTTTCGTCCCGCCCTACGTGCCGCATCAGGAGATCAACGCCAGCCCCGACGAGGTGCTGGAATGCGTGCTGGTGCGCAGCGACGGCGAGGCGGTCGCGATCAATCTCGATATCGAGCCGGTCGAGAAGCCCGAGACGGTGCTGTGGATCGACCCCGTTCACCGCGATCCCAACGAGAAGAAGTAAGGCCGTCCGAGGAGCGAGGTTCGGTGCGACAGAATCTCGCTGGGGGAAGGTCAAAAGATATTCGGAAGCCGTGTCGGATGGCCGCCGGCTGGTCCGTCCTTGGGCAGAACCCCCGCCAAGGAGCTTCCGATGCCCAAGATGATCTTCGTCAATCTGCCGGTGACCGACCTCAAGCGCGCCACTGCCTTCTACGAGGCGATTGGCGCGGTCAAGAACCCGCAATTCAGCGATGAGACAGCGAGCTGCATGGTCTTTTCCGAGACCATTTTCGCCATGCTGCTGACCCACGACAAGTTCCGTCAGTTCACGCCGAAGCCGATCGCGGATGCCAGGACCTCGAACCAGGTGCTGTTCTGCCTGTCCGCGGACAGTCGCAGCGATGTCGACGATATCGTCGGCAAGGCCGCGGCTGCGGGCGGGGTGGCCGATCCCAGTCCGAAGGACGAATACAGCTTCATGTACGGCCGCAGCTTCGAGGATCCGGATGGCCACATGTGGGGTGTGAACTGGATGGATCTCGCGGCGGCCCCTCTGCAGCCCGAGATGGCGAACGCCTGATCGCGGCCCAGAGCAGGAGTATTCAAATGTCCAAGGTCACGCCCTGCCTATGGTTCAACGGCGATGCTGAAGAAGCCGCCAACTTCTACGTCTCGCTGCTGCCCGACTCCAAGATCGTGCACGTCCAGCGCAACGTCTCCGATGGCCCCTCCGGCAAGCAGGGTTCGGTGCTCGTCGTCGAGTTCGCGCTCGGCGGGCAGCGCCTGGTCGCGCTGAATGGCGGAATGAAGATGGAGTACACCCACGCGCTGTCGCTGATGATCAATTGCGACGACCAGGCCCAGGTCGACAGCGTCTGGAACGCTTTCCTCGCCCATGGCGGAAAGGAAGAGCAGTGCGGCTGGCTCAGGGATCGCTGGGGCGTGGCCTGGCAGGTGGTGCCGAAAGTGATGTTCGAATTCCTGTCGAGCCCGGACAAGGCCGCGGCCGCGCGCGCGATGCAAGCGATGATGAAGATGGTCAAGCTGGATGTCGATGCGTTGCGTCGCGCGTTCGAGGGCAAGTCGGCGGCGTGAGCCGCGGCATGGTCACGCCACACACTCACTGTCATCGCCCGGCTTTGACCGGGCGATCCAGTACTCCGAGACGGTCGTGGTTCAATGATGGGCCGCGGCGTACTGGATGCCCCGCCTTCGCGGGGCATGACAGCTGAATGTGCGGCAAGCCATCACCCTAATAACTAATCCTAAGCCCCACGCCGCCATGGATGGTGTTGCCGACCGGCTGCGGGCCCAGCGTGCCGTTGGCGAAGAGATCCACGATCCAGCCTTTTTGCACGCGGAAGCCGAGGCGGCCGCCATATTCGAACCAGCCCTGGTTGCCCGTGGTCGGGACCACCACGCCGTTGCCGGTCACGGTCGCCACGATGCCGCTGTGCCCAGCAAACGACTGCACCCAGCCGCCGTTGATGTTGGCCTCGATGTTGCTGCCGTAGAGATGCGTCCACTGGCCGCCGATCTTGACCAGGCTGGTGCGGTCGGTACCGGTCGCGATCGTGGCATCGAACGGATTGAAGGCCACTGCGCTGTCGGTGTAGCCCGACACGCGCTGCCAGAGCTGCCAGACCTCGATGGAGGCCGCGACCTCGTCGCGCGGCGACAGGCGGCTGATCCAGCCGGCGCGGCCGTAGACCGCGTAGTTCGACGCGTTGGTCGAGCTGGTCACGCTCACAGGGCCGAGGCTGGTATTGTAGCTGCGCGTGTAGCGTGCCTTCTCCCACGGCGTCAGGATCGTGCCGACGTCGAAGAACGGGCGCGACGAGCCCCAGTCGGTGAAGTCATAACGCAGCGCGAAGGCGCCGATCGGTGCGCTCGTGATCTTGTAGCCGCCCTCGTTGTAGTGCGTGTAGGCGATGCCGGCGAGCAGCGACAGATTGCTGGTCAGCTCCTTGCGGCCGTGGATGCCGGCGGAGAACGAGCCGGCCGAGCCGAACGCGCTGATGCAGTCGCTGCAATTGATCTGCTCGTTGACGCCGAGCAGCACCGTGCCGAGCACGCGGTTGGTGATCATCTGGTTGAAGCGCTGATTGGCGAGGCCGCTGATCGAATTGCCGCTGGAATCCGCGCCGGTCGGCGTCGGGCTTGGCGATGGATCCGGGCTCGGCGCGGACGCAGGATCCGGGGTCGGCGAGGGTGACGGAGAATAGGTCGGCGTTGGGGACGGCGAATAGGTCGGGTCAGGCGTCGGCTCATCGCATCCGGATCCGCACGTCGCATGGGCTGCAGCCGGTCGAATATCCAGCGCAAAGGCAAGCGCAGCCAAGCCGGCCAGCGCGCCAGCGAGAACCCAGCGCTTGAAGCGGAGTTTCACCATTGTCACCGCCCGCACAGCATGCCGTCGTCTTGGACGGCAGGCGTGATGGTCGGCGAGGCGGCGGCATATTGGTTGACGGCGCAAAGCCCAGCGCTTGCTGCGCAGTTGGCGGCGAACGTCCAGGGCGGCGTGTTGGTCTTGGTGATGCCGACCTTGCCACCGGTCGAGGTGATGATCGCGGTGTCGCCGGGCTGGGTGAGCTGCACGCACTGAGAGCTCTTCGTGCAGACGTTGGCTGCGCCCTCCTGAAGCACGACGACGGAGCGGCCGCGCTGCGAGAGGATATCGAGCGTGGTGCCGCGCACGCCGATGGTCGCGAGCGGGGTCGTGATCTTGTAGGCGGCCTTGTCGGAGTGCCCGGTGACGAAGCGGAATGCGCCGGTGGTCATGCGGATCGCGACGTCGCGATAGCTGTGCTCGTCGTTGAAGACGGTGCGGTCGAGCTTCAGCGTGGCGCTCGGGCCCAGCGACAGGTTGGTGCTGTCGGCCATGACGAAGCGCGCCGCGCTGTCGGCGCCGGTGCGCACGGTCTCGTCGCGCAGCATGCTGTCGCCGACATTGATCGGCGTGGCGGTCGCGGCCACGCGCACCACTTCGTTCTGGATCACGACGGCTTCGCCGACGCGCGTCTGCGCCTGCGCGCAAGGGCCTGCGCACAATGCGGCCGACAACAGAGAGGGGAAAAGCCAGAAACGCAAATTCATTCTGCAACCGATCGATATGTCCCTGATCGTACCGGATCGCGCGCACTTGCGATGTGGCGGAATTATCACAAGCGGCGCGGGACGTGCGTGATGCTTAGTGACAGTTGCGGCAGAATGCGTTCAATGAAGATCGCGATCTCCTTTTTTGTCCGCGGTGACGCCAATTTGCCACGCAAAACATCTCCACAGCCGACGCTCGAATTGTCCGCGGTTCCAAAGGTGTCGCGGAGCGCAGTGATTGCCGTCGCGATTTTCCTGGTTGCTCATCTCGCACTCCTGATCGGTCTCGCGACGCCGGAGAAGTTCGTCTTCGACGAGGTGCATTATGTGCCGGCGGCGCGGCAGATGCTGACGCCCGTGATGTCGGAGCCGATGCTCAATCCGATGCACCCGCCGCTGGGCAAGGAGCTGATCGCGGCATCGATCGCAGCCTTTGGCGACAACGCGTTTGGCTGGCGCTATCCGGCGACCTTGTTCGGCGCACTCGCGGTCGTCGCGATCTATCTGTGCGGCCTCGCGCTGTTCTCCGCGCAAGGGCCCGCGATCGCAGCCGCGCTCATCGCTGGCAGCAACCAGATGCTCTTCGTGCAGGCGCGTATCGCCATGCTCGACATCTTTGCGCTCGGCTTCGGCCTGCTCGCGACCGCCGCCTTCATGCATGGCTTTCGAAAAGAGCGGCCGCATGCCCTGTTCGCGCTCACGGGCAGCCTGTTCGGCTGTGCTGCGGCCTGTAAATGGAGCGGCCTGTTTCCACTGGGCGTCTGCATCGTCATCGTTGCGGTTATCCGCCTGATGCAGGGCTGGCGCACGCTGTTTGCCGACGCCAGGCCGAGCGACTGGTACCGGCCCGATCTCTGGGACGGTTTTCGGGCGCAGCATGCCGCGCTCTGCTTCGCCGTCCTGCCGGCCTTGACGTATCTTGCCGCTTTCGTTCCGCTCTACGGATTGTCGTTGCCGGATTTGATCGAGGCGCAGCGGCGGATCTTCACCGACAACACCACGACGGCGATCGCCGGCCACACCTATATGAGCGCGTGGCCATCCTGGCCGTTGCTCGCCCGCCCGGTCTGGTTCCTGTTCGACAAGACGGCGGAGGACCACGTTGCCGCGATCGTCTTCCTCGGCAATCCGCTGGTGTTGTGGCCGGCGCTGCTGGCGCTCGCCGTGGTGCTGCGCGATTTCATCATGGCGCGGCGCTGGGATGCATTCCTGATTGCGGCGTTCTATTTCGGTCCCTGGCTCGCCTGGGCGTTGCTGCCGCGCACGCTGGGTTTCATCTATTACTATTTGCCGGCCGCGACCGCGGCGTCGCTTGCGCTGGTCTATGTGCTGCGCCGGGAGGGGCTGCCGCGCTGGCTGCTGTGGGCCTATGTCGGCGTCGCCGCGGCCGGCTTTGCGGTTCTGTTGCCGATCTCCGCGGCCTTCGTCGGCACCTCCATGCGAACCTTCGGCCGGCTGATGCTGTTCCAGAGCTGGATATGACATCGCCGCCTGCCGGATTAGAGCAGGCGGCGCGTTTCGTCAGGCGTAACTTGGAGATCACTTCGACGCGGTCTTGGTGTCCATGTTCACGACCTGGACGCGGCGGTTGATCGGGTCGGCGCCGTTGGCGGCGTCCTTCAGCTTGGTCTCGCCGTAACCGACGGTGACGAGATCAGCGCCGTTCAGGCCGTAGTTCTGCACCAGGTACTTCTTGATGGTGTCGGCGCGCCGTTCGGAGAGGCCCTGGTTGTACTGTTCGCCGCCGATCGCGTCGGTGTGGCCGGCGACCACGAAGGTCGAGCCCTTGAGCGCCGGATCGGACAGCGCCTTGCCGAGCGCTTGCACCGATGCCACCGACGTCTTGGCGATCTCAGCCGAGTTGTAGTCGAACTGAATCTCCAGATCGATCTTCGGCTTGGTCGCCGCGAGCTCTGCGATCTGCTCGCGTTCGCCCGTCGATAACGACCGGGTCGAGCGGTTGCGCACGGTGTTGAGGAAGGTCAATTCCTTGGCCTGCGCGGCGGTATCGACCTGCGGCCCCACGGAGAGGCCACGGGTTACCGGCTTCGGCTTCAGTGCATCCAGGATCTGGCCCGCGGAGACGTTGTTGTCGCCGGCCAGTGCAAGGCTCGCTGTCATCGACAGGGCCGCGGAGAGAGTAATCGCCTTCAGTCCAAAAAATTTATCAAAACGGGTCATTGTCGTGTCCTCGCTGTTACGCCTGATGGCGATTTGATGTTGCGAGCTTAGGGAAGGTTCAAAGGCCCGGATGTGATCCTTGTCACATTCGAAGCCACGAGCCGGAGGTCATTGTGTTCGTTCGTGGGTTGCGCCGAACCAAGCTCCCCGACCGTTCCCGGAAATCCGCGTTCACCGATCGTCGCAAAGGCGTCGCCCCACGGCCCGCCTACGAACAAGAATTCGTCCAGATGCGCGCCTAGCAGGCTTTGATCATTCAACAATTCGTCCGCGAGTGAGCCGAGTTCCATCCAGTGCCGAGGCCGAGCGATTACCAGCGTGACTACCAGTTCTATCGCAGCGGCCCGCCGGATCGGACAGTATCCCTGAGCTCAATGCCCATCTATATCGGCGCGGCGATGATCGCGGTGGCGATCCTGCTGTCGACGTTGATCACGGGGCTGACCTCCCGCTATGTCGGCCTGGAAGGGCCGGCCGAGGATAACATGTGGCTGGTCGATCGTCTTACCGGCAGCGTTTATCGCTGCCAGTCGGAGGGGCGCGGCAAGGCCTCGTGCGAGCCGGACGTCGCCACGGGTAGCATCGGGGAGCGGTCCACGACCCCGAAGGGAGGCCGCTGAGCCTTCCTGCCTTCGCACCGCAGCAAGAAAATTGTCTTCTCCACGAAACGTCTCTGCTGGAAAATACGTAGTTGCGAAGGCCGGCATGACGCCGGTTTCGTTTTACTTGAGGAGACGTTTCGATGAAGACCTTGCTCACGGCCGCAGCCTTTATCGCGTTCACGCTTTCGCTGTCGCCCGCTTCCGCGATGATGGCCTGCACCAAGGACAACATGATGAAGTCCGCCGCCGCGATGGGTGGCACGCCCGACACCCCGGCCAAGATGGCGGCGAACAAGGAAATGGCCATGGCCAACACCGACATGAGCAATGGCAAGATGAAGAGCGCCTGCATGCACTACATGAAATCGCAGAAGGCGATGATGGCCAAGTAGGCCTCGGCGCGTCATCCGGCCGCGCTGTCAGCAGATGGCAGCGCGGTTTCTCATTGGCCGCTTCTGAATCGTCTTCCTCTCGTCTTGTTCGCGCGAATCCCGCTACATTGCCTGCTGCAATGTCCCGCCCGCCCAAACCGCTTCCGATCACCACGACACAGGCCCGGCAGATCTGGCTACATGCCCAGCGGCTGGACGGGCGCGCGCCGTTCGGCGATGGCGCGCAGGCCGTCGCGGACGCGGTCGCTCATCTCGGCTATGTGCAGATCGACACCATCAACGTGATCGAGCGCTGCCACCACCACATCCTGTTCAGCCGGATCCCATCCTACCGCCGCGCCGACCTTCGCCATGCCCAGAGCGTCGAGCGAAGTGTGTTCGAATACTGGACGCATGCGCTGTCCTATGTGCCGGCGAGCGACTTCCGCTTCTTCCTGCCGGCGATGCGCGAGCACCGGCGCGAGGGCCATAAATGGTTCGCTTCGGTGCAGCCGGCAGACACACGCAAGGTGATGCGGCTGCTGCGCGCCGGTCCGCTGACGATCCGCGACATCGAGGACGACGTGCTCGTCGAGAAGGAGCATTTGTGGCAGAGCCGCAAGCCGTCGAAGCGGGCCTTGCAGCTCGCCTTCTATACCGGCACCGTGACCATCAGCGAGCGTCAGGGCATGCTCAAGACCTATGAACTGATGACGCGGCATTTCGGCTGGGACAAGCTGCCGAAGCCCGCGTCAGCGAAGGAGATCACGGCCTATCTGCTCGAGCGCGCGCTGCGCTCGCAGGGCGTGGTGAGCCTGGAGTCGATCTGCCATCTCGATGCGCCGCGCAAGAAGGCGGTGGCGGGCCTGATCGCCTCGCGCGTCCGCCGCGGCGAGCTCGTGCCCGTCGCGATCGACGGCGCGGGCAAGCAGGAGCATTGGGCGGCGCCGGGCGCGCTGGAGCTGGGTGAGCGGGCATCGCCGGATCTCGTCCATATCCTGTCGCCGTTCGATCCGCTGATCATCCAGCGCAAACGCACCAATCTCATCTTCGGCTACAACCATCTCTTCGAAGCCTATGTGCCGAAGGCCAAGCGCAAGCTCGGCTATTTCGCGCTGCCGGTCCTGGTCGGCGACGAGATCGTTGCCGCGCTCGACCTCAAGACGAACCGGCAGGCCAAGAAGCTCTTGATGCAGAAATGGACCTGGGTCGGCGAGGGCAAGAAGACCGCAGGCCGTAAGGAGCTCAAGCGCAAGATCGAGGACGAGCTCGATCGCTTCGAGAGGTTTCAATTAGCGGAGTGAGGCAGCTCGCCACGGTGTCGGTCTCGTAGCGTGGGCAAAGCGAAGCGTGCCCACCATCGTCATAGGTGATGCGGATGGTGGGCACGGCGCTATGGCGCCTTTGCCCATCCTTGTAGACCACGCACTGCGACAATTCGATCGAGCCAAACGCCAAGCAAAATCCCCACCGCATAGGCCACTAAATTCCACAGCGAAAAAATCCGCCCCAGCAGCAGCGCGCCGGCCGTCGTCAGCCGGAATGCATCGAGCCAGGGCGTATGCACCAGCCGTGAGAACTCGACCACGATGGCGATCATCACCGCGATCGCCGCGATCTGCGTCCGAGTAAGCCGCGGCAGCAAAACGCCGACCAGCAGAAACACCATCGTCGCCCACAACAGCGAGCCGCCGTACTTCACGACGAAGGCGGGCAGCCCGAGCGGAAAGCCGTACCAGCGCAAGGAGAGTCCGCTGACGATCACCCCGAGCGTGAGGGCGGCGCGGATCAGCGATGTCCGTAGCAGCGCAACAGGTTTATCCGGCTGCGCTCCATGCATTGCTCGCTCCATTGACTCTTTGCCCGCGATGCTGAAAACCGCCAACCAGCCCACAAAAGCAACAACCCGGGGGGAAGCCATGAGCCAGACCACCACCTATGCCGGTTCCGCCGGCGGTGCCAGGAACGCCAGCAAGAGCACCATCGAGACCTCGACCATCCGCGCCATCTCCTGGCGCCTGATTCCGTTCCTGGTGCTGGCCTACTTCTTCTCCTATCTCGACCGCGTCAATCTCGGCTTCGCCGCGCTGACCATGAATGCGGAGCTGAAGTTCACGCCGCTGATCTTCTCCTGGGGCGCCGGCATCTTCTTCATCGGCTACTTCATCTTCGAGGTGCCGAGCAACCTCGCGCTGGAGAAATTCGGCGCCAGCCGCTGGATCGCCCGCATCATGGTGACCTGGGGCATCATCTCGGCGCTGATGGCGCTGGTCAGTGGTGTCACGAGCTTCTATGTCCTGCGCTTCCTGCTCGGCGTCGCCGAGGCCGGCTTCTTCCCGGGCATCATCCTGTATCTGACCTATTGGTACCCGGCCGAATACCGCGCGCGATTCCTGGCAGCGTTCGCCATCGCCGTGCCGGTCTCGACCGTGATCGGCGCGCCGGTCTCGGGCCTCTTGCTCGGGCTCGACGGCATCATGGGGCTGAAGGGCTGGCAGTGGTTGTTCATCATCGAGGGCATCCCTTCGGTGCTGCTCGGCCTCGTCACCTGGTTCTATCTCACCGACAGACCGGAGAAGGCGAATTGGCTCTCGGCCGAGCAGAAGGCCTGGCTCAAGGCCAAGCTCGATTCCGAGATCGCCGCCAAGCAGGCGGTGAAGCATCCCTCGCTCGGCCAGGCGCTGTCGTCGCCGAAGGTGATCGCGCTCAGCCTGATCTATTTCGGCTTCGTCGGCGCGCTCTATGGCATGCAGTTCTGGCTGCCGCAGATCGTCAAGGCGTTCGGCCTCACCAACGCGCAGACCGGCTTCGTCACCGCGATCCCCTATCTGTTCGGCACCATCGCCATGATCCTGTGGGCGCGGCATTCGGATGCAAGCCGCGAGCGCGTGATGCATGTCGGTGCGCCGCTGCTGCTCACCGCGGTCGCGCTCGGCATCTCCTCCTATCTCACCGATCCCACCCTCACGATGGTGGTGCTGACGGTGGCCGCGATCGGCGTGTTCTGCCGCTTCGGCGTGTTCTGGACCCTGCCGACCGCCTGGCCGTCCGGCACGGCGGCGGCCGGCGCCATCGCCCTGATCAACTCGATCGGCAATCTCGCCGGCTTCGGTGGGCCCTATCTGATCGGTTGGGTCAAGGAAGCCACCGGCCAGACCTCGACCGGCCTGCTCGTGCTCGCCGTCCTGCCGCTGATCGCCGGCATCCTGGTCTTCATCGGCGGCCACGACAGCAAGCACGAGTTTGCGGAACAGGGCGGTAAGGGGGCCGCTAACCTCGCGATTCCGGGGTAGTCCTTCGGGCTATCTCGGAACGACGGCTCGGTACGGCTCGCTAATCCGCTTCGGCGGTTCTTTGCGAGCCTGCCAGCCCCAGAAATACCAGCATAGCGCGGTTGAGGCGCAAGACGTCTTCATCGTCGAGCCGCCCGACAAGCGTTCCCATCTTGGCTTTCGCCACCGTGGTGATCTTGTCGACCATCAGCCGTGATGGTGCTCGGAGGCCGTTGCGTTCGTTCGGCTCAATCTGCAATCGGAAGAGAGGTGCCTCAGTTTCGGCAGTCGTTAATGGGCAAACCGTGATCGATTCCGTTGCGTCAAAATTGTCGTCCTGCACGGATTACAGCCGGACGCGGCTTTCCCGCGTAGTCCTTTCCGCCGGCTACAGTCCAGATTTCGCCGCGCTCCATTCGCTGATGAACAGCCATCCTAGGCTTGCTCCACTGCTGCGAATCCGTCCGCTCTCGGACGGGTTTCAAGGGACGCCAGCCTGCGCTGAAGCGGGGTGAGAAAGTGTTCCAGTCTGAGACCCGTAGACCGCATGCGGTTGGGTCTATTCACAGATTATTCTGTCTCGTCAGGCCAATCGGAGATCGCATCAACGAAGGCCTGATCCTCGGATGCATGCGGGCTCGCCGCGACGGCCAGCGACTGACGATGTGCTTCTGACTTGAATGAGGGCGAGCGGACATCGGGTACCCATATCTGGATCGGCCGAAGTCCTTGCGCGCGGAGGCGCTCTCGATGCTCGCGTACCTTCACCCGTGACAACTTTGGCCTGGAAGAAGAGGGCATAGGGTCTCTCATTTCGGTTACATGTAACCCTACCACAAAAGAAGGCGTCGAGCCAATCGAAGGTCGACCTTACCACACCTTAACGATCACGCTTTCCTGATGACTGACGATTATTGACTTTTATCAGTGATTAGTCGACATTCCTCTCATTCGAGATGCAGGAGTGTCCTTCGATGTTCGTCCGGTCGGTTTTGTCCAGCTATTCCAGGCTCTTGGCGGGTGTCTCGCTGGCGCTGATGGCCGCTGCACTGGCCGGGTGCAATGATACCGTCGCCGAGAAGGCCGAGCCGCCGCGGCCGGTTCTGGTTGCGGCCGCCCATTATGATGCCGAGACGCCGGAGCGCAGCTTCGTTGGCACCATCCGGCCGCGGATCGAGAGCGACCTCGGCTTCCGAGTTCGCCGGCAAGGTCGCAAAGCGCCTGGTCGAGGTCGGCCAGACCGTCGAGATCGGTCAGCCGCTGGCAACTCTCGACGAGGTCGATTTGAAGCTGCAGGCCGAGCAGGCGCTGGCCGAGCAGACCGCCGCGACCGGCGTGCTGGCGCAGGCCGCCGCCGCCGAGCAGCGCGCCAAGGACCTGAAGGCCAAGGGCTGGACCACGGACGCGCAGATGGATTCGAGCCGCGCCGCCGCGGATGAAGCCCGCGCCCGCCTGAACCGCGCCGAACGCGCGCTCGAATTGAGCAAGAATTCCCTTTCCTACGCGACGCTCGTTGCCGACGCCCGTGGCGTCGTCACCGCAACGCTGATCGAGCCCGGCCAGGTGGTCGCCGCGGGCCAGGCTTCGATCCGTGTTCGCCCGCTTTGCCGAGAAGGAAGCGGTCGTCGCGATCCCTGAGACGCTGGTTGGACGCGCCAAGTCGGGCGTCGCCAGCGTCACTCTTTGGTCCGAACCGGACAAGAAGTACACGGCCAAGCTGCGCGAGATCGCGCCGGCGGCCGATCCGGCCACCCGCACCTATCTGGCAAAATTCTCGCTGCCCGAGGCCGACGACAAGGTCGCGCTCGGCATGACCGCGACGCTGACGCTGTCGGACGCGGCCACCGAGCGCGTCGCGCGGCTGCCGCTGTCGGCGCTGTTCAATGAAGGCGGCAAGCCCTCGTTCTACGTCGTCGACGACAACGGCGCGATCACGCTGAAGCCGGTCGTGGTGAAGTCCTACGAGAGCAACGACGTCGTCATTACCGGCGGCGTGGAGGAGGGCGCCAAGATCGTCGCCCTCGGCGTGCAGAAGCTCGATCCGAGCCAGAGGGTGCGGATCGTGTCGTCGCTGTCTTTCTAAGCGTTTACGAGTTCCGTCGTTGCAAGGCGAGTTTCGGCCCGAGCGCAAATGCGAAGGCTGAAGCGGCGAAGCGATCCAGAACCTGCCCAGCCCCCTGGATTGCTTCGCTGCCTCGCGATGACGCCTTGAACAGAGTGGCTGTCGTTTTTGGCAATTGGATCGTCTTTCGGAGAGTGCGATGAAGCGCTTCAACCTTTCGGCCTGGGCCGTCAGCCATCCGACGCTGGTGCTCTTCCTGATGATCGTGCTCGGCGTCGCCGGCTTCTTCTCGTATGAGAAGCTCGGCCGCGCCGAGGATCCGTTCTTCACGGTGAAGGTGGTCAACGTCTCCGTGATGTGGCCGGGCGCGACCGCGCAGGAGATGCAGACCCAGGTCGCCGATCCCATCGAGAAGAAGATCCAGGAGCTGCCCTATTTCGAGAAGGTGCAGACCTATTCAAAGCCCGCCTTCACCGCGCTGCAGGTGACCTTCCGCGACAACACCCCGCCGAAGGACGTGCCCTATCTCTTCGATCTGCTGCGCAAGAAGCTGGTCGACGTGCAGGGCCAGTTGCCGTCCGGCATCCTGGGACCCGTCGTCAACGACGAGTTCTCCGACGTCGATTCCATCCTCTACATGATGACCGGCGACGGGGCCGACTACGCCCAGCTCAAGAAAGTTTCGGAAGGCTTCCGTCAGCGCCTGTTGAAGGTGCCTGGCGTGACCAAGGTCGACGTCTACGGCAATCAGGACGAACGCATCTTCGTCGAGTTCAGCCACGCCAAGCTCGCCACCCTCGGCATCACGCCGCAGGCACTGTTCGATTCGCTCGCGAAGCAGAACAACGTGACGCCGGCCGGCACGGTCGAGACCTCGTCGCAGCGCGTGCCGCTGCGCGTCACCGGCGCGCTCGACGGCGCCAAGGCCGTGGCCGAGACGCCGGTCGAGAGCAACGGCCGCGTCTTCCGCCTCGGCGACATTGCCACCGTCACCCATGGCTATGTCGATCCGCCGAGCTTCGTCGTCCGCCAGGAAGGCAAGCCCGCGATCGGCATCGGCGTCGTCACCGCCAAGGGCGCCAACATCCTTGATCTCGGCAAGGAGGTCGAGAAGGCGACGAGCGAATTCATGAAGGCGGTGCCGCAGGGCATCGACATCAAGCTCATCGCCGACCAGCCCAAGGTGGTCGAGCACGCCGTCGGCGAATTCGTGCACTCCTTCATGGAGGCGCTCGTCATCGTGCTGTTCGTCTCGTTCCTGGCGCTCGGCTGGCGCACCGGCATCGTGGTCGCGCTGTCGGTGCCGCTCGTGCTCGGCATCGTCTTCGTCGTCATGAACACGATGTCGCTCGACTTGCACCGCATCACGCTGGGGGCGCTGATCATCGCGCTCGGCCTGCTTGTCGACGACGCCATCATCGCGGTCGAGATGATGGTGGTGAAAATGGAGCAGGGCTGGGACCGCATGCGTGCGGCGTCCTTTGCCTGGGAATCAACTGCGTTTCCGATGCTCACGGGAACGCTGGTCACGGCCGCTGGCTTCCTCCCCATCGGCTTTGCCAATTCCGCGGTCGGCGAATATGCCGGCAGCATCTTCTGGATCGTGGCGATCGCGCTGGTCGCCTCCTGGTTCGTGGCGGTGATCTTCACGCCCTATATCGGGGTCAAGCTGCTGCCGGAGATGAAGGCCCACCACAACCACGATCCGCATGCGGTGTACGAGACCCGCATGTACCGCGGCCTGCGTGCCATCGTGCAATGGTGCGTCAACCACCGCATCACCGTGGTGGTCGCGACCGTCGGCGTCTTCGTTGCCTCGATCGTCGGCTTCGGCCATGTCCAGCAGCAGTTCTTCCCGCTGTCGGAGCGGCCCGAGCTATTCCTCCAGCTCCGTCTGCCGGAGGGCACCGCCTTCAACGTCACCGAGAAGGCTGTGAAGAAGGCCGAGACGTTGCTCAAGGACGACAAGGACATCGAGACCTATACGTCCTATGTCGGCCAGGGCTCGCCACGCTTCTGGCTCGGCCTCAACCCGCAGCTCCCGAACGAGGCCTTTGCCGAGATCGTCATCGTCGCCAAGGGCGTCGAGGCGCGCGAGCGGATCAAGGCCAAGATCGAGAACGCCGCTGCCGAGGGCGTGCTGACGGAGGCGCGCGTCCGCGTCGACCGCTTCAATTTCGGTCCGCCGGTCGGCTTCCCCGTCCAGTTCCGCGTGATCGGCCCCGACGCCAACAAGGTGCGCGAGATCGCCTACCAGGTCCGCGACGTCATGCGCCAGAACAAGAGCGTCAAGGACGTGCAACTCGACTGGAACGAGCAGTCCCGTACCTCAAGCTCGTCGTCGATCAGGACCGCGCTCGTGCGATGGGCCTGACCCCGCAGGAGGTCTCGCAGGCGCTGGCGATGCTGATCTCGGGTTCGCAGGTCACGACGGTACGTGACGGCATCGAGAAGGTCGGCGTGGTCGCCCGTGCGATCCCGTCCGAACGCCTCGACCTCGGCGGCGTCGGCGATCTCACCATCACCTCACGCAACGGTGTGGCCGTGCCGCTGCAGCAGATTGCGAAGATCGAATATGCCCACGAGGAACCGATCATGTGGCGGCGCAACCGCGACATGGCGATCACCGTGCGCTCCGACGTGGTCGACGGCGTGCAGGCGCCCGACGTCACCAACCAGATCACGCCGAAGCTGAAGGCGATCAAGGACCACCTCGAGCCGGCTTACCGGATCGAGCCGGGCGGCGCGTTCGAGGAATCCGCCAAGGGTAACGCCTCGATTTTCATCCTCTTCCCGGTGATGGTCATGGTGATGCTGACGCTGCTGATGATCCAGCTGCAGAGCTTCTCGCGCCTGATCCTGGTGTTCCTGACCGCGCCGCTCGGCATCGTCGGTGCCTCGCTCGGGCTCAACGTCGCCAATGCCCCGTTCGGCTTCGTGGCGCTGCTCGGCCTGATCGCGCTTGCCGGCATGATCATGCGCAACACCGTCATCCTGGTCGACCAGATCGAGACCGACGTCTCGCACGGTCTGACCCGGCGCGAGGCGATCGTGGAGGCGACCGTCCGCCGCGCCCGTCCGGTGGTGCTGACGGCGCTGGCCGCGATCCTCGCCATGATCCCGCTGTCGCGCTCGGCCTTCTGGGGCCCGATGGCGATCACCATCATGGGCGGCCTGTTCGTCGCGACCTTCCTGACACTCTTGTACCTGCCGGGCCTCTATGCGCTCTGGTTCAGGAAGAGCCTGGACGAGGCGGGCACCCCCGAGCAGCCTGCCGCGCCGCAGCATGGGAGCGATGACCAGCACGCAATTCCGCTTGCTGAAGCGGCTGAATAAGTGAGAAGTAGTGCTGAATGACGAGTCCTGACAGATGACACTGGTTGCGGAACATATCGAAGGCGACACCCGGGATCGTATCCTTGAGGTGGCCGAGCGGCTGTTCCGCCAGATCGGCTATCAGAAGACCACGGTCGGGGACATCGCCAAGGAGCTCAGGATGAGCCCCGCCAATGTCTATCGCTTCTTCGAATCGAAGAAGGCGATCCATCAGGCGGTGGCGCGGGGCTTGATGGGCGAGGTCGAGCTGGAGGCGCAGCGGATCGTGACCCGGCCCGGCCCGGTGCTCCCGCGCTTCCGCGAGCTGCTCACCACCATCCATCGAATGAACACCGAGCGCTATGTCGGTGACAACAAGCTGCACGAGATGGTCGCGATCGCGATGGAGGAGGACTGGGACGTCTGCGTCGCCCACATGGAGTGCATTGCGGGCGTGATCGGCCAGATGATCGCGCAAGGCGTTGCCTCCGGCGAGTTCGAGGCGCCCGACCTGCAGCTCGCCTCGCTCTGCGCCTGCACCGCGATGATACGCTTCTTCCACCCCCAGATGATCGCCCAGTGCGCCACCAAGCCGGGCCCGACCATCGACCAGATGATCGATTTCGTCATCGCGGGTCTGTCGCCGCGCCACTGACGGCCGAAGCCGTTTCTTCCTATAAGCAAGCCGATCGCCCCGCGGCAGACCGGTTGGTGGCGGGCCAGGACGGATCAACAAATTCCGTCATTGCGAGCGCAGCGAAGCAATCCAGACCGTCTCCCCGGAGGGATTTTGGATTGCTTCGCTGCGCTCGCAATGACGATCAGGGGAAAGTCAGCGTGACCGACAAAGACCTGTACTTCTACGAGCCCTCCAAGGGGCACGGCCTCAAGCACGATCCCTTCAACGCCATCATCGCGCCGCGGCCGATCGGCTGGATCTCCTCGCGCGACGCCAGGGGCCACGTCAATCTCGCTCCCTACAGCTTCTTCAACGCGTTCTGCTACGTGCCGCCGATCATCGGTTTCTCCTCCACCAACTGGAAGGACACGGTCGAGAACATCCAGCAGACCGGCGAGTTCGTCTGGAATCTCGCCACGATGGATCTGGCGAAGCACATGAACGCGACCGCCGCGCATGTCGCCCCCGAGGTCGACGAGTTCGAGGTCGCGGGCCTCACCGCCGTGCCCGGTCGGCTCGTCAACGTGCCTCGCGTGGCTGAGAGCCCCGTCGCCTTCGAATGCAAGGTCTCCGACATCGTCCGCCTCAAGGGCGCTGACGGCAAGGAAGCCGACGCCTGGCTGACGCTGGGCGAGGTCGTCGCCGTCCACATCGACAAGGCCATGATCAAGGACGGCATCTACCAGACCGCCGCCGCCCGCCCGATCGTCCGCGCCGGCCGCCGCGGCGATTATTTCGAGATCAAGCCGGAAAATATGTTCGAGATGGTCCGGCCGGATTAGGCAGGCGCCTCTCCCTATGCCGTCATTCCGGGGCGCGCCGCCAGGCGCGAACTATGATGCGCAATTGCGCATCAGAGAATCCATTCATCCACCGACGCTGCCGGACGATGGATTCTCAGGTGCGCAATTGCGCACCATAGTTCACGCTTCGCGCGCCCCGGAATGACTTGGGGAGGCATTCAGCCCCATTCCCCCTCCCGGAACTGCCCCCACGCCCCGGCCGTTATGACCTTGGGGGCCACCCGGCCGCGTCAATTTTGCAGGCGAAGTGTTCGCTTCCGCCAGCCAGTTTCCGCTAAAATGCCCGATACCGCGCCGATGCATGAGGTCCGCCATGAGCTTCCGCCGCGACACTCTGACGAAGCCGATCTTCACTCTCGCGCGCGGCGTGCTGCCGGCGATGTCCGATACCGAGCGCGAGGCGCTGGAGGCCGGTGACGTCTGGTGGGACGCCGATCTCTTCACCGGAAACCCTGATTGGTCGAAGCTGCTGAAGGTCCCGCAGGCGAGGTTGACCGCGGAGGAGCAGGCTTTCCTCAATGGCCCCGTCGACGAACTCTGCGCCATGCTCGACGAGTGGAAGATCTTCTGGGAATGGCGCGACCTGCCGCAGGACGTCTGGCACTTCGTCAAGCGCGAAAAGTTCTTCGGCATGATCATTCCGAAGGAGTTTGGCGGCCTCGGCTTCTCGCCCTATGCGCATTCCGAAGTCGTGCGGAAAATCTCGACGCGCTCGATCGCGGCCGCGGTCACGGTGATGGTGCCGAACTCGCTCGGCCCCGGCGAACTGCTGATGCGCTTCGGCACGAAAGAGCAGCAGCAGCGCTGGCTGCCGCGCCTCGCCGACGGCCGCGACATTCCCTGCTTCGGCCTCACCAGCCCCGAGGCCGGCTCCGACGCCGCCTCGATGGTCGATACCGGCATCATCTGCAAGGGCGATTTCGAGGGCCGCGAAGTCCTCGGCCTCAGGCTCAACTGGCACAAGCGCTACATTACGCTCGGCCCCGTTGCTACGCTGCTTGGCCTCGCCTTCAAGGCCTATGATCCCGATCATCTCGTCGGCGATCAGGAAGAGCTCGGCATTACCGTGGCACTGATCCCGACCAATCTGCCCGGCGTCGAGATCGGTCACCGTCATCTGCCGTCGATGCAGGTGTTCCAGAACGGCCCGAACCGGGGCCGCGACGTTTTCATTCCGCTCGACTATGTCATCGGCGGCAAGGAGCGGCTGGGGCAGGGCTGGAAGATGCTGATGACCGCGCTCGCCGCCGGCCGCGGCATCTCGCTGCCGTCACTCTCGGCCGCCGGCGCTGCCTTTGCGGCGCGCACCACAGGTGCCTATGCCCGAATCCGCGAGCAGTTTGGCATCTCCATCTCCAAGTTCGAAGGCGTCGAGGAGCCGCTCGCGCGCATCGTCGCGACCGCCTATCAGCTCGACGCCGCGCGGCGGCTGACCTGCGCGGCGCTGAATGCCGGCGTTCATCCTGCCGTCATCTCCGGCATCATGAAGCTGCATGCGACCGAGCGGATGCGGGTCGCGATCGACGATGCCATGGACATCCACGGCGGCAAGGCCGTGATCGACGGTCCGCAAAACTATCTCGGCAATCTGCATCGCGCCGTGCCGGTCGGCATCACGGTGGAAGGCGCCAACATCCTGACCCGCAATCTCATCGTGTTCGGGCAGGGCGCCATCCGCGCCCATCCCCATCTGCTCGACGAGATGAACGCGCTCGCCGACACCGACCGCGAGCGTGGCCTCGCCGCGTTCGACAAGGCGTTCTGGAAGCACGTCGGCCACAGCTTCCGGACCCTGTTCCGCGCCTTCGGCCGGAGCTGGACCTTTGGCGCCTTCGCGCTTGCGCCTGACGCGGGCGATGCCACGCCATTCTATCGCCAGCTCTCGCGTTACTCCGCCGCCTTCGCGCTCTGCGCCGACATGGCGCTGCTGACGCTCGGCGGTGCGCTCAAGCGCAAGGAGATGCTGTCGGCGCGGTTCGGCGACATCCTGTCCGAGCTCGATCTGCTCTCGGCGGTACTGAAACGCTGGCAGGACGAGGGCCGGCAGAAGGAGGATTTCGCCGCGCTGGAATGGTGCATGGCAACGGGCTTCCGGACTATCGAGAACCGGCTCGCCGAAATCCTCGCCAATCTGCCGAACCGCTTTGTCGCAATCTTCCTCAAGCTCGTGGTCCAGCCGTTCGGTGCCCGCGTGCTCGGCCCCTCCGACCGTGTCGTGCACCAATGCGCGAGCCTCGTGCTGGAGCCCTCGGCGGCGCGCGAGCGTCTGACGCCGGATCTGGCCCAAGTCGATGACAACGGCGGCTTTGCCCGGCTGGAGCGCGCGTTCAAGCTGGTCGCAGGCACGGAGGCCATCGCCAAGCGCATGCGCGCGGCGCATGTCCGCGATTGGAAGGAAGCGGTCACCAAAGGCGTGATCACGCAAGCCGAGGGCGAGCAGCTTGCCGCGGCCCGCGACGCCGTCACTGAGGTGATCGAGGTGGACGATTTTGCGCCGGAGGTGCTGTCGCCGATTTACAAGAAATCCAGCGACGTGCATCAATTCTTCCAGGAACTCGGTGAACAGAGGGCGGCGAGCTGATGGCACGACCGGTTTTCATCGTCGACGGCAGCCGGACGCCGTTTCTGAAGGCGCGTTCGGGACCAGGGCCGTTCACGCCGGTCGATCTTGCCGTGCAATGCGGCCGGCCGCTGCTGGCGCGCCAGCCGTTCGCCCCGACTGACTTCGACCAGGTCATCCTCGGCTGCGTCAACGTGATCGCGGACGAGATGAACCCGGCCCGCGTCGCGGCGCTGCGGCTCGGCATGGGCGAGGACATGGTCGCCTTCACCGTGCAGATCAATTGCGGCTCCGGGATGCAGTCGATCGACACCGCCTATCGCTACATCCGCGAGGGTCATGCCGACATGATCCTGGCCGGCGGCACCGAGGCGCTGAGCCACGCGCCGCTGGTCTGGCCGAATTCCGGCGTGCGCTGGTTTGCCGGCCTTGCCAACGCCAAGGGCGTGGCTGCGAAGCTCGGCGCGGCCTTCAAGCTGCGCCCGCGTTATCTCAAGCCGATCATCGGCCTCGAGCGCGGACTGACCGATCCGGTCACCGATCTGAATATGGGCCAGACCGCCGAGGTCGTCGGCCATCTCTTCGGCATCACCCGCGCGCAGTCCGATGCCTATGCCGCCGAGAGCCATCGCCGGCTCGCGCATGCGCAAGACGCGGGTTTTCTCAAGGGCGAGGTCGAGACCGCGTTTTCCCGCGACGGCAAGTTCTTCGACCATGACGACGGCGTGCGCAAGGACTTCGACGGCCGAGACGCTGGCAAAGCTCCGGCCGGTGTTCGAGCGCCCCTGGGGACAGGTCACCGCCGGAAATTCCTCGCAGATCACCGATGGCGCCTCCTGGGTGATCCTGGCGTCCGACGCCGCCGTCGCCAAGCACAAGCTGGCGCCGAAAGCCGTCATCGTCGACAGCCATTGGGCTGCGCTCGATCCCAGCATCATGGGCCTGGGTCCGGTGATGTCGGCGACGCCGCTGCTCCAGCGCAACGACCTCACCATCAAGGACGTCGAGACCTGGGAGCTGAACGAGGCTTTTGCGACGCAAGTGCTCGGCTGCCTCGCCGCGTGGAAGGACGATAAATTCTGCCGTGAGATTCTCGGCCTCGACGGCGCAGCCGGCGAGATCGACCACGAAAGACTGAATGTCGACGGCGGCGCGATCTCGCTCGGCCATCCCGTCGGCACCTCCGGCAACCGGATCGTGCTGCATCTCGTCAATGCGATGAAGCGGCTTGGCACGCGGCGCGGCGTTGCCACCGAATGCATCGGCGGCGGGCTCGGCGGCGCCATGCTGATCGAGGCGGTGTGACCATGGATTCCAAGATCATGACCGCGCTTGGCGACCGCGTGCTGGTGCTCGGGCCCAAGCCTGCGATCGACAGTCCTTACAAGCACTTCAAGCTGACGCGCGATGCCGATGGTGTCGCCTGGCTGCTGTTCGACCGCGCCGAGACAAGCGCCAACACGCTGTCCTCGGATGTGATGGAGGAGTTCGACGCTGTGCTCGCGGCGATCGAGACCGAGCGCCCCGCCGGCCTCGTGATCCGCTCGGCAAAGCCCTCCGGCTTCATTGCGGGCGCCGACGTCAATGAATTCCGCGGCGCCAGCGATCCCGACATGGTGGAGACGCGCATCCGCGCCGCGCATGCGGTGGTCGACCATCTGGAAGCCCTGAGGTTGCCGACGGTGGCGGTCATCCACGGCTTCTGCCTCGGCGGCGGCCTCGAGGTTGCGCTCGCCTGCCAGGCGCGCATCGCCATCGAGGGGGCCCGGTTCGGCTTCCCGGAGGTGATGCTGGGCCTGCATCCCGGCCTCGGCGGTACCGCGCGCTTCACCGCGCTGGTCAATCCGACGCAGTCGATGGCCCTGATGCTGACCGGGCGCACCATCGATGCGCGCCGCGCCAGATCGCTCGGCCTCGTCGACACCGTCACGCAGGAGCGCCACGTCCACAACGCTGTGAAGGACGCGCTGTTCGGACGCCTGAAGCGGGCGCGGCCGGGCTTGCTGACGCGCGCGGCGGGTTTCGGCTTCGTGCGCGGGCTGCTCGCCAAGCGCATGCGCTCGGAGGCGGCGAAGGCCGCATCCCGCGAGCACTATCCCGCACCTTATGCGCTGATCGATCTCTGGGAGACCCATGGCGGCAGCAAGGCTGCGATGCTGAAGGCCGAGCAGGCGTCGTTCGCCAAGCTGATGGTGACGCCGACCGCACAGAACCTGATCCGCGTGTTCTTCCTGCGCGAGCAGATGAAGAAGGCGGCGGGCAGCGGCAATGCCGTCAAGCATGTCCATGTCATCGGCGCCGGCGCCATGGGCGGCGACATCGCGGCCTGGTGCGCGGGGCAGGGGCTGCGCGTCTCGCTCGCCGACATGAAGGCGGAGCCGATCGCCGGCGCGGTGAAGCGCGCCAACGAGCTCTACGCCAAGATCATCCGCAAGCCGACCGACGTGCGCGACGCACTCGATCGGCTCATCCCTGACATGGACGGGGAAGGCGTGCGCAACGCCGATCTCATCATCGAGGCCGTGCCGGAAAAGTTAGAACTGAAGCAGAAGGTCTATGCCGGCCTCGAGCCGCGGATGAAGCTAGGGGCGATCCTTGCGACCAACACGTCGAGCATTCCGCTCCAGGATCTGCGAACGACGCTGGCGCGGCCGGAGCGGCTGGTCGGCCTGCACTTCTTCAATCCGGTATCGCGGCTGCAACTGGTCGAGGTCGTCAGCCATGACGGCAACGACCCGCAAGTGCTGAAGGAAGCGCTCGCCTTCGTCGGCGCGATTGACCGCCTGCCGCTCGCCGTGAAGAGCTCGCCCGGCTTCCTCGTCAACCGCGCGCTGACGCCGTACATGCTGGAAGCGATGGTGATGCTGGACGAGAAAATCGATCAGCGGCTGATCGACGCCGCGGCCGAGCAGTTCGGCATGCCGATGGGACCGATCGAACTGGCCGACCAGGTCGGGCTCGACATCTGTCTCGACGTCGGCGACATGCTGCGCACCAAGTTCGGCGATCTCTTGCCGCCGACGCCCGCCTGGCTGCGCGAGAAGGTCACCAAGGTCGAGCTCGGCCGCAAGAGCGGAAAGGGTTTTTATGTTTGGAAGGACGGCAAGGCGGAGAAGGCAAAGCTTCCGGAGACCGGTCCGCGCGTCACCGACCAGATGATCGATCGCCTAGTGCTGCCGATGTCCAATGTCTGCGTCGCGGCGCTGCGCGAAGGCATCGTCGACAATGCCGACGCGGTCGATGGTGCCATGATCTTCGGCACCGGTTATGCACCGTTCCGTGGCGGTCCACTCAACTACGCGCGCACGCGCGGTGTGGAGAATGTCGTATCCACCTTGCGCGCACTGGCCGAGCGATTCGGCGAGCGCTTCGCGCCCGATCCGGGCTGGGACAATTTCAAGTGAGACAGGCATGAACGAACAAGCCATGACCGGGCCGAGCGGCGATCTCTGCATCCGCACGCTGGCGATGCCCGCCGACACCAACGCCAATGGTGATATCTTCGGCGGCTGGCTGCTCAGCCAGATGGATGTTGGCGGCGGTGTGTTCGCCTCGAAGGTCGCGAAGTCGCGCACGGTGACTGTCGCGATCGAAGCGATGAATTTTCGCAAGGCGGTCTATGTCGGCGATCTCGTGTCCGTCTACGCCAATCTCGTGCGCGTCGGCCGCACCTCGCTCACCGTGCATCTGGAAGCCTGGGCGCTGCGGCGCGGCGAGGAGCATCCGTTCCTCGTCACCGACGGCAACTTCACCTACGTCTCGATCGACGAGCACGGCCGCCCGCAGGCGGTTCGCGCGACCGACACGAGGATCGCGACGTAATCGCGCGCGACGCTCTGCCTCATCTCACGAAGATGTGCAGCACCGCCAAACGCGGCGCGACTAAGTCATCGCGTCGCGCCCTCGCCAAGAACCAGTCAAGAACCAGTCATAAAACGGATGAGGTCCCAGCGTACTCAATTGCGTGTCGATTCGGGGTGGAAACGGCCTCAAATGCCTGAGGAACCTTTGGGCAGGAGCACCGTTATTTGCCCGCACTGAGGAATCCACGGACCATGCCGGATAGCTACATCATCGAAGTCGAACTCGCAGACCGCAGGTATCGTCGTTCGTTCTTCCGGAGGCTACTGCTTCTTCGCTTCATCCCACCGCTTCAACCGCCTCGAAGGTCAACTCTTCCGTAACGCCCGCGAAGCCGAGCGCGCCGCGCGCAAGCTGATTAACGGCGATGAGAAGGAGGCGGCGTAAGCGCCGCACTCGTCATTCTGCGGCGCGCGAAGCGCGAGGTCGGAATTTTTTGCCGAGCACACAGCTGCCGTTCCTTCTCCCCTTGCGGGCGAAGGTGGCATAGGCTGCCTTCAGTGGCCGTTCTTAAGAAAACGCCGAAGCAAGGCTTCGGCGTTCTAAGAACGGCCGCCGAAGGCCGCCTATGCCACCCTCTTCCGCGCAAGGGGAGAGGGTAAGAACTGTCATCACAACTTCGTCGCAGCCCGCGAGAGCAGCTTCCAGTCGTCGCCCTGTTTCTGCCAGTTCATCAGGATGTGAAGGTTGGTCGACACTTTTTTCCTATCGGCTGCCATCTCCTGCTCGCCGAGCCAGTGGAAACGGACGATCGCCGCAGGGCCGACGACCTTGATGGTCGGGTCCTTGTATTCGATCGACAGGAATTTCGACTTGCCGTCGGTGGCGTTGGCGATGAAGGTCGCCTTGTCCTCGACCTTGCCGCTGGAATGGCTGTAGCTGAGATCGTCCCAGCACAGCGCGCCGAGCGCCTTCGGGTCGGCCGCGATCTGGGCGAGGCGGAAGGCCTCCACCTTCTTCGCCACGGCCTCTTCGTCTGCCGAGGCAGCGAACGCCGGCGCGGTGAGAGCGAGCGCGGAGACGGCGAGAGTTGAGAGAGCCAGATCGCGTCGGTTGATCGTCATCGTTTCCTCCTTTTTGATCTTGCGACGAGTGTTGCAGCCGCGCGCGACTTTGTCGAGTGTCGCATTGTCGTCATGTGGATACGTCATTGCGCGTGCGAGGTCGTATTGATACGTCTTTCGCATTGATGCGCTGCGCATGTGGGAAAGTACGGAAATGATCGAGGCCAAAAGGCAAGCGATGGGCAGGGCGTTGCTGTTCGACATCGACGGTACGCTGGCCGATACGGATCCGCTTCATCGCGAGGCCTTTCACCGCGTGTTCGCTCCGCGCGGGCACGTCGTGGATGATGAGCGCTTCAAGCGCGAGCTTCAGGGCTTTTCCAATGTGTCGATCGGGGAGCGATTTCTGCCGGACGAATCGCCGGAACGGCGGCTCGCGATCCTCGGCGAGAAGGAGGCGATCTTTCGTGATCTGGTGGTCGGGCAGATCGCGCCGATACCGGGGCTGATGGCGCTGCTCGACCGTGCAGATGGCGCCGGCATCCCCATGGTCGCCGTGACCAACGCGCCACGCCTCAACGCCGAGCTGCTGCTCTCGGGCCTCGGCATCACCGAGCGGTTCAAGGCCATCGTGATCGGCGACGAGCTGCCGCACGGCAAGCCGCATCCGCTGCCCTATCAGGAGGGGCTGCGTTTCGTCGGCGCCAGCGCGCCAGCCTCGATCGCGTTCGAGGATTCACGCTCGGGCGTGCAATCGGCCGCGGCGGCCGGCATTCCCACCATCGGGCTGCGCACCACGCTCAGCCATGCTGACCTCGTTGCGGCCGGCGCGGTCGCTTCCGCCAGTGCGTTCGACGATCCGGAGCTGCTTGCGCACCTCGCAGCCGCGATGGCGTGGTGAAGATCCTTGTCCGTTAACCGTGATCACGCATTGACCGGACGCGTGAACCGCCGCACCATGCAGCTTCCTGATGTGAGGCCCTTGCCGTGACCGGATTGACCCATCGCCAAGCCGAAATCCTCAACATCGCGCGCGCCTCGGGCCGCGTCATGGTCGAGGAGCTCGCGCGCCGGTTCGAGGTCTCCGCGCAGACCATCCGGAAAGATCTCAACGATCTCTGCGAGCGGAGATCGCTGACCCGCATCCATGGCGGCGCCATCATCGCCTCGGGCGTCGAAAACCTCGCCTATGAGGCGCGCCGCTTCGTCGCCGCCGACGAGAAGAAGGCGATTGGCGCCGCCGCGGCCTCGCTGATCCCGAACGGCTGCTCGCTGTTCATCAACATCGGCACCACGACCGAGGAGGTCGCGAGCGCGCTGACCTCGCACGAGGACCTGCTCGTCATCACCAACAATCTCAACGTCGCCATGCTGCTCTACCGCCATCCCCGCATCGAGGTGGTGGTCGCCGGCGGCACGGTGCGGCGCGCCGACGGCGCGGTGGTCGGCTCGACCGCGACGCAGCTGATCGGCCAGTTCAAGGTCGACTATGCCATCATCGGTGCGTCCGCGATCGATGAAGAGGGCGCTTTGCTCGACTTCGACTATCGCGAGGTGCAGGTGGCGCAGGCCATCATCGCCAATGCCCGCAGCGTCATGCTGGTCGCCGATTCCACAAAGCTGCGCCGCAGCGCGCCGGTGCGCATCGCCCACATCACCCAGATCCAGACCTTCGTCACCGACCAGGAGCTGCCCGAGCGCCTCGCCACCATCTGCCACAGCAAGGGCATCGAGGTGGTCGAAGCAATGCCGAAGGAGGTGAGGGAGATCGATGAGGCCCAGGCCGATGCACAAGACGCCGCGCCTGAAGCGGCGCCGGTGGTCAGGCTGCGATAGTACCTTAGGCGTCGCCCCACGGGTTGAGTAGCGGCACGCCGGTAGGTTCGAAATCCCCGACGTTGCGCGTAACGATCGTCAAGCCGTGAACAAACGCGGTTGCCGCAATAAGAGCGTCGCGTTCGGCCCGCGGGTTGGGAACGTGAAGTTGTGCGCAGCGCTGCGCCACGGCCGTGTCGATGGCCAGGATTCGGTCTTCAAAACGAGCCAGAATATGATTGTCGATCCAAGCGCGCAGAATGGCTCCTTGCGTGGTATCTTTGCGCTCGATAAGGCGTGCGCCAAGTTCGATTTCGAGTATCGAGATGACGGATATGAAGAAGCTTGCCGCCGGAATTGTGCTGGCCCAGGCGGCGACGTTGCGATGAGCTTTGTCTGGTCGCCTCAGTTCGGAAATGACATTGGTGTCCAGCAGAAACATCAGTCGAGATCGGCCGGCTTGAAGATCCCGCCGGCAATGCGCGGCGGATCGAAATCGAAGTCCGTTCCGGCCTGCGCCAAGGCTTCGGCAAGGCTCATGTGCCCGCCAGTTAGGCGCAAATAATCTTCGATCGTCAGCAGGACATGGGCCGGGCGGCCGCGGTCCGTAATAAAGACCGGTCCCCGCGAAGCCGCTTTTTTTGCGCCGCTGGTATCGTGATTGAACTCTCGGCTGGTGAGAGTGGTCACCATTGCTTGCACCTCCTGGCCGGGGCTTCGCCGGTACAAATCTTATGTAGGCATGTTACTACATTCAAGCCGTCAACGCATTTACTGGTAGCTCAATTCCCCGCTCCACTCAGTGAGTTCCTGCTTTGGGTCTGCGACTTGTCCGTCGCAACGTCCACAAAAAATGTTCCGCTTTCACTTCCTTTCGCCTCTCTTTCATCTTGCTTTCGTTTTGCGGTGTGATCTAATCAAAAGCGAAAGTAGCCGCTCGATGGAATGGGCGGTCTTCGGGGGATGCGTCTGTTGGAGCGTATTTTCGACCTCGCCATCATCGGAGGCGGTGTGAATGGCTGCGGCATCGCGCGTGATGCGGTGGGCCGCGGCAACACGGTTTTCCTGTGCGAAATGAACGATCTGGCGAGCGGGACGTCGTCCTGGTCGACCAAGCTGGTGCATGGCGGCCTGCGCTATCTCGAATATTACGAGTTCCGCCTGGTCCGCGAGGCGCTGATCGAGCGCGAGATACTCTGGGGCATCGCGCCCCACATCATCCGCCCCCTGAGGTTCGTCCTGCCGCATCACGCCGGCCTGCGCCCGGCCTGGCTGCTGCGCCTCGGCCTTTTCCTCTATGATCACATCGGCGGCCGCCACCTGTTGCCCGCCACGCGCACGATCGATCTCCGACGCGACGAGGTCGGCCGCCCGCTGATCCCGAACCGCTACTCCCGCGCGTTCGAATATTCCGACTGCTTCGTCGATGACGCCCGCCTCGTCGTGCTGAACGCGCGCGATGCCGCTGACAAGGGCGCCGAAATCCGCACCCGCACCCGCGCCACCGAGATCCGTCAGTCCGACGGCGTCTGGACCGTGAGCATGGTCAACACGCTGACTGGCGCGCGCTCGTCGATCCAGGCGCGCGCGCTGGTCAATGCCGGTGGTCCCTGGGTCGAGGACGTGCTCGGCCGCGGCGCCGGCGTCAACGCGAAGGCCAAGGTACGCCTGGTCCAGGGCTCGCACATCGTGGTCAAGAAGCTCTACGACCACGACCGCGCCTACATGTTCCAGAACGCCGACGGCCGCATCATCTTCGTGATCCCGTACCAGGACGATTTCACGCTGATCGGAACCACCGACCGCGACTATGACGGCGATCCTGCCAAGGTGAAGACGACACCTGAGGAGATCCAGTATCTTTGCGCCGCCGCCAGCGAATATCTGGCCAAGCCGGTCACGCCAGAGGACGTGGTCTGGACCTATTCCGGGGTGCGCCCGCTCTATGACGATGGCGCCAGCGAAGCCAAGGCCGCGACCCGCGACTATGTGTTCGAGCTCGACACACCCGGCGGCGTGCCGCTGCTGTCGATCTATGGCGGCAAGATCACGACCTACCGCCGACTCGCCGAAGAGGCGCTGGAACGGCTCGCGCCTTATCTTCGCAGCGCCAAAGCGCGCGAGGGCTGGACCGGCAAATGGCCGCTGCCCGGCGGGGACATGAACGTATCCGACATCGACGGCCTGATCGCCGAGCTCCAGCGCGGCTATCCCTTCCTCAGCCACGAGCATGCGCGGCGCCTCGCCCGCGCCTACGGCACAAGGGCGATCAAGCTGCTCGGCGATGCGAAATCGGCGGCCGATCTCGGCCAGGCCTTTGGCGCGACGCTGACCGAGCGCGAGGTCCGTTATCTCATGGCCAATGAATGGGCCGTTACCGCCGAGGACATCGTCTGGCGCCGGTCCAAGCTCGGCCTGCGACTATCTGCCGACGAGATCGCGGCGCTTGACGACTGGATCAGGACCCACGCTGTGCCGCAAACTCCCCTGCTGGAAGCGGGAGGACGCTCATGACCGTGACGCTCGATCACGTGACCCGGACTGTCGAGGGGATCCCGCACATCCGCGACGTCTCACTGACACTCGAGAGCGGAACCCTCAACGTGCTGCTCGGGCCGACGCTGTCGGGCAAGACCTCGATCATGCGGTTGCTCGCCGGCCTCGACAAGCCGACCACGGGCAAGGTGCTGGTCAATGGCAAGGACGTCACCGGCGCCGATGTGCGCCAGCGTTCGGTCGCGATGGTCTATCAGCAATTCATCAATTATCCCTCGCTCACGGTCTACGAGAACATCGCATCGCCCCTGCGCGTGCAGGGCAAGCCGCGCGACGAGATCGAGGCGCGTGTCGCGGAGGCTGCAAGACTGCTCCGCCTCGAGCCGTTCCTGAAGCGCACGCCGCTCCAGCTCTCCGGCGGCCAGCAGCAGCGTACCGCGATCGCGCGCGCGCTGGTCAAGGGCGCCGATCTCGTGCTGCTCGACGAGCCGCTCGCCAATCTCGATTACAAGCTGCGCGAGGAGCTGCGCGCCGAGCTGCCGCGCATCTTCGAAGCTTCCGGCGCGATCTTCGTCTATGCCACGACCGAGCCGACCGAAGCGCTGCTGCTCGGCGGCAACACGGTGTGCATGTGGGAGGGCCGGGCGCTCCAGATGGGCGAGACCGCCAACGTCTACCGCCGCCCGCAGACGCTGCGCGTCGCGCAGGTGTTTTCGGATCCGCCGCTGAATCTCGTCGGTCTCGAGAAGAAGAACGGCTCCGTGCAATATGCCGGCGGCACGACCTCACCGGCCTCGGGGCTCTATGCCGGCCTTGCCGACGGCGCCTATCGCGTCGGCTTCCGCGCGCATCAGCTCGCCCTTGCCAATGGCGAGGCCGACCGCCACGCCTTCCACGCCACGGTGACGGTGACCGAGATCACCGGTTCGGAGAGTTTCGTGCATCTGACCCGCGACGGATTGAATTGGGTGGCGGTGCTGCACGGCGTGCACGAGTTCGAGCCGGGCCAGACCATCGATGCCGTGCTCGACCCCAATGATGTCTTTGTCTTCGACGCGGCCGACCGGCTCGTCGCGGCTCCTGGCATAGCGTTTTCAAGCGAAGTGCGTAGCGGTTCGCGTGAAGAAAACGCGTCGAACAGAAAAAGCTCTTGAGGGAGGTGCGACATGGCCCGCATTGACCTCGTCGATCTCGCGCACTCCTACGGCGGCAACGATGCCTCGCCGGAAAGCTTTGCGCTGAAGCCCGTCACCATGACGTGGCGGCAGGGCGGCGCCTATGCGCTGCTCGGGCCGTCCGGCTGCGGCAAGACCACGCTGCTCAACGTCATCTCCGGCATCATCACGCCCTCGCGCGGAAGGATCATGTTCGACGGGGTGGACATCACACCGCTGTCGACCCAGAAGCGCAACATCGCCCAGGTATTCCAGTTTCCGGTGATCTACGACACCATGACGGTGGGGCAGAACCTGGCGTTTCCACTGAAAAACCGCGGCGTGCCGAAGGCCGAGATCGACAAGCGCGTTGCCGAGATCGGCCGCCTGCTCGATCTCGAACCCTATCTGAACCGCAAGGCGACGCGGCTTACGGCCGACGCCAAGCAGAAGATCTCGCTCGGCCGCGGCCTGGTCCGCTCCGACGTCGCCGCCGTGCTGTTCGACGAGCCGCTGACGGTGATCGACCCCGAGCTGAAATGGCAGCTTCGTTCCAAGCTGAAGGCGCTGCATCGCGAGCTCGACCTCACGATGATCTACGTCACCCATGACCAGACCGAGGCGCTGACTTTCGCCGACACAGTGGTCGTCATGCATGACGGCCGCGTGGTGCAGAGCGGCACCCCGGCCGAACTGTTCGACAAGCCGGCACACACCTTCGTCGGCTATTTCATCGGCTCGCCTGGCATGAACATCCTGCCCGCGGAGGTGAGGGGACGCGAGGCGCGGATCGGCGGCCATGTCATCGCGCTCAACCGCAGCTACGACAATTTGCCTTCGGGCGCCAAGATCGAGATCGGCGTCCGTCCCGAATTCGTCGAGGTCGTCGCGCCCGCGCCCGACCTGCTCACCGCGAAGATCGAGCGCATCGACGATCTCGGCCGCATCCGTTTCGCGCGGGCGCGGCTCGGCGACGCAAAGCTCGCGGCGCGCGCCCCTGGCGGATTCACCAGCCCGGACGGCAACGCCGGGCTGCAATTCGATCCGTCGCACGTCCACGTCTATGCCGACAGCCTTCTGGTGGAGGGAGCCGCCTGATGGACAAGACCGTCAACCAAAAAGCCTGGTTCCTGGTGCTGCCGGTGTTCCTGGTCGTCGCCTTCTCGGCGGTGCTGCCGCTGATGACGGTGGTGAACTATTCGATGCAGGACACCTTCGGCAACAACCAGTTTTTCTGGAACGGCGTCGGCTGGTTCAAGGAGCTGCTCGATCCCTCGACCGATCTCGGCGGCCGCTTCCTCGCCTCGCTCGGCCGTAATCTGTTTTTCTCGCTGGTGATCCTCGCCATCGAGGTGCCGCTCGGCATCGTCGTCGCGCTGTCGATGCCGCGCGAGGGCTGGACCGTCGCGGCCTGCCTCGTCATCCTCGCGCTGCCGCTATTGATTCCGTGGAACGTGGTCGGCACGATCTGGCAGATCTTCGGCCGCCCGGACATCGGCCTGCTCGGCTATGTCCTCAACGCGATGGGCTTCGACTACAATTACGTCTCCAACGACATCGACGCCTGGGTCACGGTCATCGTGATGGATGTCTGGCACTGGACCAGCCTCGTCGCGCTGCTCTGCTATGCCGGCCTGAAGTCGATTCCCGAAGCGTATTACCAGGCCGCCCAAATCGACGGTGCCTCGCGCTGGGCGGTGTTCAAGGCGATCCAGCTGCCGAAGATGAATCGCGTGCTCTTGATCGCGGTGCTGCTGCGCTTCATGGACAGTTTCATGATCTACACCGAGCCCTTCGTCGTCACCGGCGGCGGGCCCGGCAACTCCACGACCTTCGTGTCGATTGAGCTCGTCAAGATCGCGCTCGGCCAGTTCGACCTCGGCAAGGCCGCCGCGCTGTCGCTGGTCTACAATCTGATCATCCTGATCGTCTGCTGGATCTTCTACACCGTCATGACCAATGCCGGCGTCGAACGCAAAGTCCAGGCGGAGAGCGAGCCGGCGGTGGAGCCCAAGCCTGCGGCCGCGCTCAAGCCCGTGCCCGCGCTCAAGCCAAAGGAAGGAGTGGCCTGATGCATTCGATCCCCGGCCGCCGCCTCGTCATGGGGCTGTTCCTGATCTTCCTGTTGTTGCCGATCTATTGGCTCGTCAACATGAGCTTCAAGACCAACAGCGAGATCGTCTCGACGATGACGCTGTGGCCGCACACCCCGACGCTGCAGCACTACAAGCGCATCTTCACCGACGAAAGCTGGTATTCCGGCTATATCAACTCGCTGGAATATGTCGTCCTCAATACCATCATCTCGATCGCGGTGGCGCTGCCGGCGGCCTACGCGTTCTCGCGTTACCGCTTCCTCGGCGACAAGCACCTGTTCTTCTGGCTCTTGTCGAACCGCATGGCCCCGGCCGCGGTCTATGCGCTGCCGTTCTTCAACCTCTATTCGGCGATCGGCCTGTTCGATACGCCCTGGGCGGTCGCGCTGGCGCACTGCATCTTCAACGTTCCGCTGGCGGTGTGGATCCTCGAAGGCTTCGTCTCCGGCGTGCCGCGCGAGATCGACGAGACCGCTTTCCTCGACGGCTATTCGTTCCCGCGCTTCTTCATCAGGATCCTGGTGCCGCTGATCGCGAGCGGCATCGGCGTCGCCGCCTTCTTCTGCTTTATGTTCTCCTGGGTCGAGCTCCTGCTCGCGCGCACGCTGACCTCGGTGCAGGCCAAGCCGATCGCCGCGATCATGACGCGCACGGTGTCGGCCGCCGGCATGGACTGGGGCCTGCTCGCCGCCGCCGGCGTGCTCACCATCATCCCGGGCGCGCTCGTGATCTGGTTCGTCCGCAACTATATCGCGCGCGGCTTTGCGCTCGGTCGCGTGTAAGGAGGCGAGCATGGAATCCATCGCATGGATGGCCTGGACATTGCCGACCGCGATCTTCTTCGCTGGGCTGGCCTGCACGCTCGCGGTGATGACGTGGCTCGCCGCGGTCTACCCGGAGGCCGAGCGCGTCGGCGTGCTCAGTATTCCGACCACGCGCGGCGACCGCCTATTCATCTCGCTGATCGCGGCCGCCGTCATTCACCTCGTGTGGATCGGCCTCGTCGGCACCGATGCGATCGCCACGCTGCCGATCGGTGAGGAGGGTTTTGAGATCTCGAGCCTGTGGCTCGCGTCAGGAATTTCGCTGGCCACGGCCGTGCTCATTTTCCGCACGGTCTGAAGCTCGCGAAGGGACGGCCAGATCCGGGACCAACCCGGGCCTGTATAAAAGTTTGTCGCTGCAACGGAGGAATAACATGCGACAGTTTAGGAGAAGGAAAGGTCCATTGACCAAGAATAGCTTTCTGACCATGTCCAGCGTCGCCGCGATTGTTGCGGTGTCGTTCGCCGTCTCGGCGCCGGTTCGCGCCGCCGACGACGCCGTGATCCAGAAGTGGATCGCGGAATTCCAGCCCTCGACGCTGTCGAAGGAAGACCAGAAGAAGGAGCTGGAGTGGTTCGCCAAGGCCGCCGAACCCTTCAAGGGCATGGAGATCAACGTCGTCTCCGAGACCATCACGACCCACGAATATGAATCGCAGACGCTGGCCAAGGCGTTCTCCGAGCTCACCGGCATCAAGCTCAAGCACGACCTCATCCAGGAAGGTGACGTCGTCGAGAAGCTCCAGACCCAGATGCAGTCGGGCAAGAACGTCTATGACGGCTGGATCAACGATTCCGACCTGATCGGTACGCACTTCCGCTACGGCCAGACCATCGTGCTGTCGGATTACATGACCGGCGAGGGCAAGGACGTCACCGATCCCATGCTCGACGTCAACGACTTCATCGGCAAGTCGTTCACCACGGGGCCGGACGGCAAGCTATATCAGCTTCCCGACCAGCAGTTCGCCAACCTCTACTGGTTCCGCTACGACTGGTTCACCAATCCCGACTACAAGGCCAAGTTCAAGGCCAAGTATGGCTACGAGCTCGGCGTGCCCGTGAACTGGTCCGCCTATGAGGACATCGCCGAGTTCTTCACCAACGACATCAAGGAGATCAACGGCGTCAAGGTCTACGGCCATATGGATTATGGCAAGAAGGACCCCTCGCTCGGATGGCGTTTCACCGACGCCTGGCTGTCGATGGCCGGCAACGGTGACAAGGGCATTCCGAACGGCCTGCCGGTCGACGAGTGGGGCATCCGTATGGAAGGCTGCCGTCCGGTCGGCTCCTCGGTGGAGCGTGGTGGCGACACCAACGGCCCGGCCGCGGTCTACTCGATCACCAAGTATCTCGAGTGGCTGAAGAAGTACGCGCCCCGCAGGCGCAGGGCATGACCTTCTCGGAGGCGGGCCCGGTGCCGGCGCAGGGCAACATCGCCCAGCAGATGTTCTGGTACACCGCCTTCACCGCCGACATGGTGAAGCCGGGCATCGCCGTGATGAACGCGGACGGTACGCCGAAATGGCGTATGGCTCCGTCGCCGCACGGCTCGTACTGGAAGGAAGGCATGAAGCTCGGTTATCAGGACGCCGGCTCCGTGACGCTGCTGAAGTCGACCCCGGCAGATCGCCGCAAGGCGGCCTGGCTCTATCTCCAGTTCATCATCTCCAAGTCGGTGAGCTTGAAGAAGAGCCATGTCGGTCTCACCTTCATCCGTGAATCCGACATCTGGGATAAGTCCTTCACGGAACGTGCGCCGAAGCTCGGCGGCCTGATCGAGTTCTACCGTTCGCCCGCCCGCGTGCAGTGGACCCCGACCGGCAACAACGTGCCGGACTATCCGAAGCTCGCGCAGCTCTGGTGGCAGAACATCGGCGATGCGTCGTCCGGTGCGAAGACGCCGCAAGCCGCGATGGATGCCCTTGCGGCCGCCCAGGACTCCGTTATGGAGCGCCTGGAGAAGTCCGGCGTGCAGGGGGCCTGCGGCCCGAAGCTGCACAAGAAGGAATCGGCCGAATACTGGTTCGCCAAGGCCCAGAAGGACGGCACGATTGCTCCGCAGCGCAAGCTCGCCAACGAGAAGCCGAAGGGCGAGACGGTCGACTACGACACGCTGATCAAGTCGTGGCCGGCCACCCCGCCCAAGCGCGCGGAAGCCAAGTGAGCGGCGCGTAAAGCATCATCAAGCACGAAAGGCCGGGAGCGATCCCGGCCTTTCTCTTTTCTGGAGTTCGGCGCGCTATCTCCACACCGTCATTGCGAGCGCAGCGACTTGTCCGCCGAAGCCTTGGCGTAGGCGGAAGCAATCCAGACTGTCGCCGCGGAAGGATTCTGGTTTGCTTCGCTGCTCTCGTCATGACGAGCCTGTGGCGCGCGCCTTCACTCCTTCCGTCTCACCAGATCCTCGATCATGGCCTGCACATGTGCAAGCCACGCGCTCCGCATCTCCTGATCGGCGAGGTCGGTCTGCATGTAGCTCGACAGCGTATAGAGGTTGGCACGGTAGAAATAGGTCAGCGATAGGATCGACAGATAAAGGTGGAGGCGGTCACAGTCCGGCCTGAACTCACGCCGCTCGATGCCGCTCTGGAGCACGCGCTCCAGCATGCCCAGTTGGGTATTTGCGAAGCTGCGGCGGATGTTGTTCTTGACGTGACGACCCTTGAAGAGATTCTCCGTAGCGAGAATGCTCAATAGCTCCGGGTGGGCCCAATAGTAGTTCCAATTGAAGGCGACGAGTGCCGCCAGCGCCTGGCGCGGGCTGGAAAAGTCGAGATCGAGCGCCTCTTCCGACGCGACCAGATCGGCATAGCAATGCTCGATGACCTGATGAAAGAGCTTCTCCTTGCTCTTGAAGTAGTAATAGAGCATCCGGTCGTTGCTCTTGGCGGCCTTGCTGATGCGATCGACCCGCGCGCCGCCATAGCCTTCGCGGGCGAACTCGGCGACGGCCGCACGCAGAATGGCCTCGCGGGTCTGATCGGGCGCTCGCGTCCGTCGAACCGTTGAAGCCTTTTTCCGCTTGGCTGCCCGCTTGAGGCGCGGGCCGGCCAGTGTACGGGCTGGCAGCTCTGTATCGTTGGGCATCGCGTATCCCAGGGAATCACAACCAGCAGGATGGGGCTTGCCGTTTTTTTGGCAAGCCCGCCGATTTCTTCGCCATTGACAATCATTAGCTCTTGGTATTCGCTATGTAGTAAGTACTACATACATGAGCTGGTCCGAATGACGGGAGGCTGATATGCGCATTTCGGCTGTTGCGAAGTTCGTCGGACTTGTCCTGGCGGTGGCCTGCGGCGCAGGTCGGGCCGCAGAGCCGCCGCCGATCAGGATCGGAGAGATCTCAAGCTATTCGGCCCTCCCGCTGGGGACCCGCGGCTATCGCCAGGGCTGGGAGCTCGCGCGCGACGAGATCAACGGCAAAGGCGGCGTGCTCGGCCGCAAGCTCGAGATCATCGCCCGTGACGACGCCGGCAAACCGGACGTCGCCATCACCGCAGCCGGTCAGCTCGTCGACGGTGAGCAGGTCGACCTCCTGACGGGCACGATCCTCTCCCATGTTGGCCTCGCCGTCGCCGATTTCGCCAAGCAGAAGCGGACATTCTTCCTCGCCTCACAGCCTCTGACTGACGCCCTCATCTGGGAGAAGGGCAATCGCTATACGTTCAGGCTGCGGCCGAGCACGTATACCCAGGCGTCCATCCTCGCAAAGGAGGCGGCCAAGTTCCCCGCGCGGCGCTGGGCGACGATTGCACCGAACTACGAGTTCGGTCAGGCGGCGGTGGCGAGCTTCAAGCGCGAACTGAAGCGATTGAAGCCCGACGTCGAATTCGTCTCCGAACAATGGCCGCCTCTCGGCAAGATCGACGCGGGCGCAGTGGTGCAGGCGATGTTGGCGGAGAGCCCGGATGCCATCTTCAACGCGACATTCGGGGCCGACCTCGCCAAGTTCGTGCGCGAGGGGTCGACGCGCAAGGCGTTCGCAAACCGCGCTGTCGTCAGCATCCTCTCCGGGGAGCCGGAATATCTCGCGCCGCTGAGGGACGAGGCGCCGCCCGGTTGGCTGGTCACCGGATATCCCTGGAGCGAGATCAAGACTCCGGCCCATGATGCGTTCCTGCAAGCTTATGTCGCTCGTTTCAAAGAGCCGCCCAACATCGGCGCACTCATCGGCTACACCAACACGCTGGTTCTCGCGAAGGCGATCGAGATGGCCGGCTCCACCAAGACCGATGATCTGATCAAGGCGATGGAGCATCTGAAGGTCGACACGCCGGTGGGGCCGATCGCCTTCCGTGCGATCGACCATCGAATCCACCATGGGCGTTTATGTCGGCAGGCTCGCAGTACGGGACGGCCAGGGCGTGATGACCGACTGGCGCTATGTCGACGGCGCCGACTACCAGCCCGCCGACGCCGAGGTGATGGCCAAGCTCAAGAACTAGAGGGTGCCGCATGAACCGTGCTGCTCCCCGCAACACCTGGTACCCGCTGACGTGGTCGCGCAACGTCACGCGCACGCTGTCGCGCCACCGCATTCTCGGCATGGACCTTGTCGTCTACCGCAGCGAAGCGGGCGGCGTCGTTGCGCTCGACGACGCATGTCCACATCGGTTGGCGCCGCTGTCGATGGGCAAGCTCAAGGGCGATGCAATCGAGTGCGGCTATCACGGCATGACTTTCGGGTCCGACGGGCGCTGTGTCCGGATTCCGGGTCAGCCGATGATCCCGCCGAATGCACGGGTGTCGTCCTATCCGCTCAGGGAGAAGATGGGACTGGTCTGGATCTGGCCCGGCGATCCCGCGCTCGCCGACCCGTCGCGGATTTATGATCTGCCGCAATACGGTCAGAACGACTGGCATGCGGCGGAAGGAGACGCTCTTCGAATCGAAACCAACTATCTCAACCTCGCGGACAATCTCTGCGATCCCGCGCATGTCAGCTTCGTCCACCTGTCGACGCTCGGCAATTCGGCCAGCGAAGACATTCCGGTGGAGCACACTTTTTCCGAGGATGGCGTGCTGGTGTGGCGGTGGATCAGGAACGCGCCGCCGATCCCGCTGTTCGCCAAGTACGGCAATTTCGCCGGCAATGTCGATCGCTGGCACTACTATGACTATATCGCGCCCTGTATCGCGGTGATCGATTTCGGCAGCGCGGACGCCGGCAAGATCGTCGATGCCGCGGACCGGGGCAGGGGATTGCGCATCTTCGCATGCCACTTCATCACGCCGGTCGACGATCACATCTGCATCGATCACTGGCTTCATGTGCGCAATTTTGCGCTTGACGATGCCGGTGTCGATCAGCGCCTGCACGCCGATTTCCGTATCGCTTTTAATGAGGACAAGGAGATTCTTGAGCGCATCGAGATGGTCGCGCAGGCCCGCCCCAATGCCAAGACCATCCGCCTCGCCATCGATGCCGCCCCGCAGCGCATGCGTCGCATCGTGGAACGCATGGTCGCTGCAGACGCCGAGACACGCGCATTGGCGTGAGGCCTATAGGCAGGTACAGGCCGGGAGCAGTCCCGGCCTTCCTTGTTGGTGAGCGCACCCTGCAACCGCGCCGTCATTGCGAGCGTAGCGAAGCAATCCAGAGTCTTTCAACGGAGCCAGTCTGGATTGCTTCGTCGCCAGCGCAAAATTGCTTCGCAATTTTGTCGCGAGCTCCTCGCAATGACGGAAGAAGCAGCCTTATTCCGCCGGCTCGGCCGCCAGCGTCGGGTAATCCGTGTACCCCTCGGCGCCGCCGCCGTAGAACGTGGCCTTGTCCCAATCGTTCAGGCCCGTGCCCTGCTTCAGCCGCTCGACCAGGTCGGGGTTGGAGATGAAGGGCTTGCCGAAGGCGATCAGGTCGGCCGCGTTCGCGTCCAGCACCTTGGTGGCGAGATCGAAATCGTAGCCGTTGTTGGCGACATAGGTGCCGGCAAAGCGCTTGCGCAAGGACGCATAGTCGAACGGCGCGATGTCGCGCGGACCGCCGGTGGCGCCCTCGACGACGTGGAGATAGACCAGCTTGAGCGCGCTGAGACCATCGACGATGTGATCGAACAAGGCTTGTGGGTTGGAGTCGGAGAGGTCGTTGGCCGGCGTCACCGGCGAGATGCGGATGCCGGTGCGGTCGGCGCCGGCTTCAGTGGCAACCGCCTTGGAGATCTCGAGCATCAGCCGCGCGCGGTTCTCGATCGAGCCGCCATAGGCATCGGTGCGCTTGTTGGCGCCGTCCCGGGCGAACTGATCGAGCAGATAGCCGTTGGCGCCATGGATCTCGACGCCGTCGAAGCCGGCCTCGAGCGCATTCTTCGTCGCGCGCTTGAAGTCGTCGATGATCCCAGGGATTTCGGAGAGCTCGAGCGCCCGCGGCTCGGAGACGTCGGCGAAGGTGCCGTTCACAAAAGTCTTGCCCTTGGCGCGGATCGCGCTCGGCGCCACCGGGGACGCGCCATTCGCCTGGAGATCGACATGCGAGATGCGGCCGACATGCCAGAGCTGGATGAAGATCTTGCCGCCGCGTTCGTGCACGCGATCGGTGACCTTGCGCCAGCCGGCGACCTGGTCCTTGGAATAGATGCCCGGCGTGTCCTGGTAGCCCTGACCTTGCTGCGAGACCTGGCTCGCTTCGGTGATCAGAAGCCCGGCGGAGGCGCGCTGGCTGTAATAATCGGCGGCGAGAGGGCTAGGCACGAACGTGCCGGGCGCGGCACGGTTGCGCGTCAGCGGCGCCATCACCAGGCGATTGGCCAGCGTGATCGGGCCGAGCTTGTAGGTCTCGAACAATTTGGTCGGACGGCTCATGGGGAATGCTTCCAGGCAATGAGAGGTCACGAACACTTGTGCATCGCGACATCAGGCGCAAGGGCGCAGCCATACTCAAACTGCAGGCGAGCTACGCGGCAAGGCCGCGTAGCATGATTCATGTGCAATTTCGGCCGCGACAGGGGAATTCCGCTACGCGGCCGTGCGATTTGGCAAATCAGTTCGCGCCGAGGAAATCGCGCTTGCCGATCTCGACCCCGTTGTGGCGCAGGATGCCGTGGGCGGTCGTGGCGTGGAAATAGAAGTTCGGCAGCGAGAACGCGCTCAGGAATTGCTGGCCCTTCATGGTGATGGATTTGTCCGGACCGGCCGGGAAGGTGACGTCCTTGACGTCGGCACCTTCGAACTGCTCGGGCTTGAACGATTTCACGTAGTCGATGGTCTTGGCCAGCCGCTGCTTCAATTCCGCAAAGCTCGTCTCGGTGTCAGGCGTCGCGGGCACCTCGCTATGGGTCAGCCGCGCACAGCCCTTGGCGGCGAAATCGCTGACGAGCTGGACCTGCTTCGACAGCGGCAGCATGTCCGGAAAGAGGCGTGATCCGAGCAGGACGCCGGGGTCGATCTTTTTGGCCGCGCAATGCGCCTCCGCCTTGGTGAGCAGGCCGGTGAGGCTGTTCAGCATTTGCAAATAGGCGGGGACGACGGCGTCGTAGAAGGACATGTGATGCTCGCTGTGATGGTGGGAAACCTCAGGAGAAAACCTGAGCCACTCACATGGGAGCGTCATGGAAAAATACGATCGCGGAAGCGGCTTGTGCGATGCGAAAATTCTATCGCGCTGTCATCGCCCGGCTTGCCGTCTTCGCTGAACCTTCGCCGGCCCAATACCGAATGCCCGGCGAAGCCTTTGGCGGAGCCGGGACCGGGCAATCCAGTACGCCGAGACGGCTGTGGCTGAACCGATGGGCCGCGGCGTACTGGATGCCCCGCCGGAGCCTGTCATCGGGCTCGCCGAAGGCGAGACCCGGTGGCGGGGCATGACAGCGGATGGACCGCTATCGCAACACGCTCGCCGGCTGCGCCTGCGCCGTGCCGCCGCGCATGCGTGCCAAGAGCTCCGCGGTCGGCCAGGAATCGGCGGGCAAGCCGTATTTGATCTGCATCGCCTTCACCGCGGCACGGCTCTGCTGGCCCAGCACGCCGTCGACCTTGCCGACATTGAAGCCGGCACGCACCAGTAATTGCTGCAATTCCTTGAGCTCGTTGAACGGCAGCTGCGCCACCGGCGTCGTTGGCTTGCGCATTGGCGGGGCGCCGGCGATGCGCGAGGCGAGATAGCCCGCGGTGGTCGAATAGATCAGCGAGTTATTCCACTCGGTGTAAGCCGCGAAATTCGCATAGGCCATGAAGGCCGGCCCAAAGCGTCCCATCGGCAGCAGCACGGACCCCGCGAGATTGTCGTTCGGCAGCGGCCGGCCGTCGGGATAGGTCACCCCGAGCTGGGCCCATGTCGAGCGTGGCTCTCGCACCGTGAGATCGGTCTTATCCCACGGCAGGTTTTGCGGCACCTTGATCTCTTCCAACCACGGCTCGCCGCGCCGCCACTTCAATCCATTGGCGATGTAATTCGCGGTCGAGCCGATCACGTCGGGACCCGAGCGCAGCAGGTCGCGCCGTCCGTCGCCGTCATAGTCGACCGCGTAGTTGACATAATGCACGGGCAGGAATTGCGTCTGCCCGAGCTCGCCGGCCCAGGAGCCGATCATCTCCTCGGGATGCAGATCGCCGCGGTCGATGATCTTCAGCGCGGCGATGGTCTCGTTCACGAACATCTCGGAGCGGCGACAATCATAGGCGAGCGACACCAGCGATTTCAGCGTCGGCAGATTGCCCATGTTGGCGCCGAAGTCGCTCTCGAGCCCCCAGAAGGCGGCGATCACGGCGGGCGGCACGCCATATTCCTTTTCGGCGCGCGCGAATGCGGCAGCGTATTGCTTGATGTGCTGCTGCCCGTTCTGCATGCGATAGGGCGCGGCCATGCGGCCGGCAAATTCGGTGAAGAGCTGACCGAACACGCGCTGGCCGCGGTCGCGGTTGACGATGCCCTGGTCGTAGACGAGATACGGCGAGGCCTCCGCGATCGTGCGCTGCGACACGCCGGCGGCCACCGCCTGTTGCTTCACGTCGGCCAGGAAGCGATCGAAGCTCGCGCCATTGTGGCACGATGCCGCGCGCGGCGAGGGCGCCTTCGGCGCTGCGGGCTTGGCGGGCGTTGGCGCGAACTGGGCGGAGGCAGCAAAGGAGCACGCGACGAGAGCAATGGTCGCGATCGCACATCGGGTCAGGAGCATGAGATTTCCGGAGGGGAGGAGGAATCTGTCGCAGTCTAAAGCAATGAAAGCGGCCGAGCCATTCCCTTCGTCATTCCGGGCCCATTGGGTGACCCCGAATGACCTCTTCCTACAATAGCCGCGGCCCCGCGACGCACCTTGAAACCTTGCACCCGGGCCGGGGTCATCCCTACCTCAGGCTTGCCGGCCTGCAATGCCTCCAGCGGCGCGGCCGCGCCAGGAGACGGCCATGAACTATCTTCGTACCGCAATGCTGCTCGCAGGCCTCACTGCCCTGTTCATGGGCGTGGGCTATCTGATCGGCGGTGCCTCGGGCGCCATAATCGCGCTTGTCATTGCCGCCGCGACCAATCTCTTCACCTACTGGAACTCCGATCGCATGGTGCTCTCGATGTACGGCGCCCATGAGGTCGACCGTGCCAGCGCGCCCGAGCTGGTCGGTCTCGTCGCCGAGCTTGCCGGCCGCGCCGGCTTGCCGATGCCGCGCGTGTTCCTGATGGACGAGCCGCAGCCCAACGCGTTCGCGACCGGACGCAACCCGAGAACGCCGCGGTTGCCGTCACCACCGGCCTGATGAACCAGCTCAGCCGCGAGGAGCTCGCCGGCGTGATCGCGCATGAGCTCGCGCATATCAAGCATCACGACACGCTTCTTATGACTGTTACCGCGACCATCGCCGGCGCGATCTCCATGCTGGCGCAGTTCGGCATGTTCTTCGGCGGCAATCGCGACAACAACAATGGTCTGGGCATCGTCGGCTCGATCCTGATGATGATCCTCGCCCCGCTCGGCGCCATGCTGGTGCAGATGGCGATCAGCCGCACGCGCGAATATGCCGCCGACAATTTCGGCGCGCGCATTGCGGGACAGCCGATGTGGCTGGCGTCTGCGCTGATGAAGATCGAGAGCGCCGCGCATCAGGTGCCGAACTTGGAAGCGGAGCGAAATCCCGCGACCGCGCACATGTTCATCATCAATCCACTGTCGGGCCACGGCGTCGACAATCTGTTCGCCACCCATCCCTCGACCCAGAACCGCATCGCCGCGCTTCAACAGCTCGCGGCCGAGCTCGGCGCGCAGGCACCGTCGGTCGGCGCCAACGAGAACTATCCGCCGCGAAGCCCGTGGGGCCGCTCCTCTTCACGCGGTCCTTCACGTGGTCCTTGGGGCTGACGCGGAACCGGCTGGAATTTGCGCCAGGCTTTGTGACCTGGCGCACACAAATTCCCCGGCGCCGGTGCTAACACCGCGGCGAGACCATTTCTTCGAAAGGGGATGCGTGGCCGGACCTCAGCCGGCCAGCGTCGAAGATGACCAGAGCTGCCGTACCATTGCTGATCGTCCTTTGCGTGCTCATTGGGCTGTCCACGCACATGGTCGTCAATTGCGGCGACGAGGACGATCCCGACATCTGCTCGGCCGTGATCGGCTTCTCGCCGCTGCGCGGCTCGCTGATCGCCTTCGCCTATGAGGGTCGCGGACGGATCGCGCTGCGCCACGGCGACTTCAGGCGGGCGATCGCCGATTTCGACGAGGCCATCCACCTCAATCCCAACCGCGCCTCGCTCTATCGCGACCGGGCGCTGGCGCGTCGGCAGAACGGCGACCTCGAGCTTGCGATTGCGGATTATGACGAGGCGATCGCGCATGATCCCAAGCTCGCCGGGCCCTATCACCAGCGCGGTCTCGCGCTCGCCGCCAAGGGCGATCTCGACCGCGCCATCCTGAGCTACAGCACCGCGGTCCGCCTCGATCCCTTGGATGCGCAGGCCCGCCTCGACCGGGGCTTCGCATTCCTCGCCCATGGCCAGACCGACGATGCACGTGCCGATTTCGAAGCCACGCTGGCACTGCCGCCCGGCAAGGACGCCCGCACCCGCGAAGCCGCGCGCGCCAAGCTCGCCGAGCTTTCGAATGTCGAGCCGACCCGGCTCGCCGCGCCGAGAAGGTGATGGGAGTCTCTCCCTCTCCCCGCAAGCGGACCGCAAGCGGGGCGAGGTGAAGTGCGAGCTCCGCGCCTTACTTCGCCTTCTTCGCTTTCGCCTTCTTCGCCTTGGCAGCCTTCTTCGCCGGCTTCTCTTCCTTCGCCGTCTTCTCCACCTTGGCCGCAACCGGCGTGCTGGCGGCGAGGCGCATGGCGCGGGCGTAGCTGTCGGCGACGTTGTCGGCGGACATCTGGAGGCGCTTGGCGGCGGCGGTGGCCTGCTCCAGGGTGGCCTTGGCCATCATCTTGAAGCGGTCGCTGGTCTCCTTGCCCTTGGCCTTGGCCGCAAGGCCGTTGAAGCGATCCCGCCGCTCCTTGGCGCGGGTCATCAGGCCCGTATGCAGCTGTCTGGCCAGTTGCCGGATCACGACATCCAGGTCGGCGTCCGCCATGTTGTTCTATCCCCTTCGAAAACGGTATCGATGCGGGCGGGACTATGCAGATCGGGCTCCGCCTTGGCAATTGCCGCGGAGGCGTCATCCGCAGCTTCCGGCTGACAAAACAAAAAAGCCGCGCATTTCGCGCGGCTCTGATGTGGTCTGGCGCAGGACGCGCGACGTCTGCCTCACTTCAGCGAGGCGACGGGACCGCTCGAGGCTGTCGGGTCGGGATCGAAACCGAATACGCCGACCAGGTATTTGTAGTAGTCCGGCATCTTCTCCTTGAGCGTCTCGCGCGACTTCGGATCGTGGAATTCGCTCTTTCCGGAGAGGAAGATGCTCGCGGTCACGGCAAAGAACTCCATGGGATTCTTCATCGCATAGGATTCCTTGGGCAGCAGGTCCTTGGACTTGGCCAGGGCATAGTGGGCGATCACGCCCTTGTTGGCATAGCCGTCCGGCAACAGCCGCGCGTGATAGGCGTGCAGGAGCTCGTGCAGCAGCACGGCCTCCTTCTCGTAGCGCATCATGTCGGGCCGCAGCATGATCACGCCGAGGCCCGAATCGACCGCGAGATCGATGGCATTGGGATTGGTCCAGCGCTGCTTGCTGGGGTCCCAGACCGTCAGCGTCCGGGGAGCGCTGCGCTGGATGTCCGGCGTGACCCGGCCGTAGCACGCGGTCGCGGCACCTTCGTCGAGGCAGGCCAGCTCGCTCGCGACGATCGGAACGGTGTGGAAGAAGCGCAGCACGCGCGGCGACAGGCCGACGCCTTCGACGACGTCAATCTGGCTCTTTAAATTGTCTGTGAGCTTGTCGACATCCTTGCGGTCGCGATTCTCGGACAGATCGAACATGTAGCCGCGGTAGCTCTGGAAGCCCGGCGGCAGCGGCTGCGCTGCGTCAGTGGACGCATCGGGCGATCCGGCAATGGATGGATTGGCGAAGAGCGCGCCGACGATGGTTGCGGTCAGCAGCAACGCAATGCGCATGATGAACCCCCTGATCTCACTTCGCCCGGCAGGATAGGCCACCGTTGTTTGCGAAAAGTGAGTGGGGCAAGACTAAGGCACCGATGTTGAGGCGTGCTTAATCCTTGGTTGCAGATCGCGGAGGCGGATTAGGGCGGGGTTAACCAAGCGTGGATTGGCGGCGCGCTTCGGCGTAACATCCGCTCCGGGCACCAGGCCCTCACATCAGTAGCCGGAAGGAGGATGCCATGTATGCCGCCATCCGTCAGGCCAAGGCGAAAAGCGGGAGTGCGGAAGAGCTGGCGCGCCGCATCAAGGACGGCGCCGTTCCGATCATCAGCGACGTCGACGGTTTCCGCGCCTATTACGTCGTCTATGCCGGCGACGACACGGTAACCGCGATCTCGATCTTCGACAAGTTCGAGCAGGCGGAGGAGGCGAACCGGCGCGCGATCGCCTGGATCGAGAAGGATCTGGGGCCGCTGCTGGCGGGCCATGCGAGTGCTGCGGCCGGGCCGGTGATCGTGCACACGCTGGCGTAGCGGTTTAGGCTGCCGCCACACATTCAACTGTCATCGCCCGGCTTGACCGGGCGATCCAGTACGCCGTGACGGCTGTGGTTGAGCCGATGGGCTGCGGCGTACTGGATGCCCCGCCTTCGCGGGGCATGACAGCGGAACGAGTGGCGCGCGCCTTTCGCCAAACGTGGAGCCGCGCCTTGCAACTCTGCAGCCTCACAACTCCCTGGCATTCGAGAACGCGAAACTCGACACCCGCCGTGTGGTCTCGTCCAGGATCAGCGTGCGCGTGATCGGTGGCTCGGCGCGCTGGGCGCAGTTTTCGCGCTCGCAGAGGCGGCAGTTGACGCCGATCGGCGTGCCCTCGGTCTTCTCCAGGTCGATGCCCGCGGCATAGGTCAGGCGCGCGGCGTGGCGAATTTCGCAGCCGAGGCCGATGGCGAAGCGCGGTTGCGGCAGCGGATGCGGCGCGACCGGGCGGCGCACCATCTGCGCGATCGAGAAATAGCGCGTGCCGTCGGGAAGCTCGATCACCTGCTTGAGCAGGCGGTCCGGTGTGTCGAAGGTCGAATGCACGTTCCACAAGGGGCAGGTGCCGCCGAATTTCGAGAACGGGAACGTGCCGGAGGAGAAGCGCTTCGAGACGTTGCCGGCATTGTCGACACGGAGCAGGAAGAACGGAATGCCGCGCGCGTTCGGTCGCTGCAGGGTGGTGAGGCGATGGCAGACCTGCTCGAAGCCGGAATTGAAGCGCTGCGCCAGCACATGGATGTCGTAATTGAGCGCCTCGGCTGCGGCGAGGAATGCCGGGTAGGGCATCATGACAGCGGCTGCAAAGTAATTGCCGAGCGTGATGCGGAACAGCCGCCGCGGCGCGTCGTCGAGCGGACCAGATCGACCGATGATAGTCTCCAGATGCTGCGCGCATTCACCTAGGCCGAGCTGGAAGGCGAGCTGGAATGCGCGGCCAGGCGGGTCGACCAGCTCGGAAATCAGCAGCTGGCGGCGGTGGCGGTCGAACCGCCGGAGCGTCTCGCGCATCACGTCGACGGGCATGATGCGGGTCTGGATCGAATGCTTTTCGCGCAAGCGTGCGGCCAGCGCCGCGTAGAGCCCTTCGGCCGGCACGTTCAACTCGTCGCGAAGATTTTCCGCGGCCTGCTCCAGCTCCGGGAAATAGTTGCGGTTGGCCTCGATCAGCTCGCGCACGCGCTCGACCGGATTGGCCTCATAACGCGTGCCGACGTCGCGATCGGCCATTTGCGCGGCCGCCAGCGTCTCGCCCTGGCGCGCCTCGGTATAGGCGGCATAGAGCCGTTGCAGCGCATGGGTCACGCCCGGGCAGAGCTCGGCGAGGTCGCGCAGCTCCTGCTTGGGCACGTCGATCTGGCGGAACAAGGGATCGGAGAAGATCTCGTTCAGCTCGGCGAAGAAGCGGTCCTCGTCGGCGGTGGCGAGGTCGCGCAGATCGAGGTCGTAGGTCTCGGCCAGCCGCAGCAGGATCTGCGCCGTCACCGGGCGCTGGTTGCGTTCGATCAGGTTGACATAGCTCGGCGAGATTGAGAGTCCCTCGGCGATCTGGGTCTGCGACAGCCCCAATTGCTGCCGGATCCGCCGGAAGCGCGGGCCGACGAAGAGTTTCTTGCCGGAATCGGCGGCCATTTCTCAGATCTCCTCTCAGGTCCTCGTGCGCATTAAGGACAGCGTCGCTGACCTATAATTTACAAGATTTACAAAATAACATCTATTACATGTTCCGATGTTACATGACATCACCAATAAAAAACAAGGCGTCTGTACGAAGTTTCCGTTTTCGCGTTTAGCTCCTGAGACGCATTTCGCAATGCACTGTCAAAAATGTCGACGGCAAAACGGCCGTCGTCAGCGAAAAGGATCAGGCCATGAATTATCAACCCCGCGGCATCAGCCCCCTTCTGCGCCCGGCGTCGTATCAGAGCGAGGTCGAGGCGGCTCAGACGCTTCTTAAGACCCAGCCGACCTGGAACGGGGTGACGGCCGAGGCGGTCGCACGCATGCGCCTGCAGAACCGCTTCAAGACCGGCCTCGACGTCGCCCGCTACACCGCGGCCTTGATGCGGGCCGACATGGCCGCCTATGACGGCGACCCCACCAAGTACACCCAGTCGCTGGGCTGCTGGCACGGCTTCATCGCCCAGCAGAAGCTGATCTCGGTCAAGAAGCATTTTGGCAAGACCGATCGCACCTACCTGTATCTCTCGGGCTGGATGATCGCCGCGCTGCGCTCCGAATTTGGCCCGCTGCCCGACCAGTCGATGCACGAGAAGACCTCGGTGCCCGCGCTGATCGAGGAACTCTACACCTTCCTGCGTCAGGCGGATTCCCGCGAGCTCAACGACATCTTCCGCGCGCTCGACAAGGCGCGCAAGGAAGGCGACAAGACCAGGGAGAAGGAGCTGATCGAGAAGATCGACAACTTCCAGACCCATGTCGTGCCCGTCATCGCCGACATCGATGCCGGCTTCGGCAATGCGGAGGCGACCTATCTGCTCGCCAAGAAGATGATCGAGGCGGGCGCCTGCGCGCTCCAGATCGAGAACCAGGTCTCAGATGAGAAGCAGTGCGGCCACCAGGACGGCAAGGTCACCGTGCCGCATGAAGTCTTCCTCGCGAAGATCCGGGCCTGCCGCCACGCCTTCCTCGAGCTCGGCGTCGAAGACGGCGTCGTCGTGACCCGCACCGACTCGCTCGGCGCCGGCCTGACGCAGCAGATCGCCGTCAGCCACAAGCCCGGCGACATCGGCGACCAGTACAACAGCTTCCTGGATTGCGAGGAAGTGACGGCGGAGAATGCCCGCAATGGCGACGTCATCATCAACCGCAACGGCAAGATGATGCGTCCGAAGCGGCTGCCCTCCAACCTCTACCAGTTCCGCCCCGGCACCGGCGAAGACCGCTGCGTGCTGGACTGCATCACCTCGCTCCAGAACGGCGCCGACCTGCTCTGGATCGAGACCGAGAAGCCGCATATCGAGCAGATCGCCAAGATGGTCGACCGCATCCGCAAGGTCGTTCCGAATGCGAAGCTGGCCTACAACAACTCGCCGTCGTTCAACTGGACCCTCAACTTCCGTTGGCAGGTCTACGACGCGATGAAGGAAGCCGGCAAGGACGTCAGCCAGTACAACCGTGCCGAGTTGATGAAGGCGGAGTATGACGACACGCCGCTGGCGAAGGAAGCCGACGAGCGCATCCGCACCTTCCAGGCGGATTCGGCCAAGCGTGCCGGCATCTTCCACCATCTGATCACGTTGCCGACCTATCACACGGCGGCGCTGTCGACCGATAATCTGGCTCGCGAGTACTTCGGTGAGCAGGGCATGCTCGGCTACGTCAAGAATGTCCAGCGCGCCGAGATCCGTCAGGGCATCGCCTGCGTGAAGCATCAGAACATGGCCGGCTCCGACATCGGTGACGACCACAAGGAGTACTTCGCCGGCGAGGCTGCCCTGAAGGCGGGCGGCGCCCACAACACCATGAACCAGTTCGGCTAACGCATCACGCTATTGGACAGGAGACTGACAATGACCACAGGCAGCAATTTCTGGGTGATCGGCGGCGAGTTCGGTTCGATGAACTTCCACAAGCTCGTGGAAGGCTCGGCCCAGGTCAAAGGTCCGTTCAAGACCCGCAAGGAAGCCGAGGACTGCTGGCGCGAGGTGTCGGAGGAGAGCCGCCACAAGGCCGGCGTCCGCTTCTCCATTGTGGAAGAGCCGTCGCGGGTCCCGGCCTGACGCACTGAATCAAGAAGACGTCCAAGGACGGATGGTCCCATCCAGGCCCTGCCTGGGTGGGATCGTCTGTTTTTGGCACAGGTTAAACGTCTGTGGGCGCGTAAGTATCTGGAATTGCGGACCCTTTGCGGGCGCTGTGGTTGCTGATAGGTTAACCATGGTGTTTGAGGACGAGGCCGACAATGTCAGAGCCCGAAACCAGCGGAATCCATCCCAGCCAGCCGCGCCCGGTGCGGCTGCGCGATGCGCTGTTGCGCGCCCGGATCGAGGCCGCCGACCGGACCGGTGTCGTCGTCGATCTCAGGGACGCCGAGGTGGCCCGGCTGGAGATCCTCAATGACGCGCTCGATCCCCTGTTCGCGCAGGTGCCTGATAAGATCGACCTGTTCGACCGCGGCATCAGCCAGGGCGATACGCCCAGGCTTTGGATCGACGTCGTCGCCCATATCATGATGGGGCGTGACAAGCGGATGTACCGCTTCGTCCAGGACACCCGCTTCGGCCGCATCGTGCTCGCCGAATCGCACGACACCGCTGTTATCGTCGAGGCCGTCACCGACTATGTGGCGCGCCGCATGATCGAGCGCGAGCATGCGATGGTGGTCCCGCCCGAACCGCAAGCACCGGCCACCGAGCCGCCGCGCCGCTCGCGCCTGTGGCCGTTCGCGTTTGGCTTCATCCTCGGCGCCGCCGCCTTGTTCGGCGTCGCCGTGCTGGCGGCCCTGCGGAGCTGGTGAGGCTCTCTCCATCGTCATTGCGAGGAGCCCTTGCGACGAAGCAATCCAGGAATTCTTCCGCGGCGGGACTCTGGATTGCTTCGCTGCGCTCGCAATGACGGTGAACTAGATCAACCGCGCATGCTTGATCTGCTCGATCTGGAATCCAGCCCCCAGGCTCCGCACCGTATGCTCGCAGCGCCAGCCGGCATTGTCCTTCTCGATCGTGAACAGATTATACGCCGCCGCCGGGTAGCGTCCGTGCGCGAGCGCGGAGGCGGATGGCACGCCGAGCGCGGGAATGTTGCCGTTCGGGCCTTCGAACCACATCGTCGAATGAATGTGGTCGTGGCCGTGCAGGATCAGCTCGACGCCGTGGCGTTTCAACAGGGCCAGCAGCTCGGCCGCGTCCGTCATCCGCTTCTGGCGCGCGACGGATTTCAGCGGATGATGCACCAGCAGCACGCGGAAGACGTCTTCCGCGGCGAGCCGGTCGAGAACCTGTTCGAGCGACGCGAGCTGATCGCGCCCGAGCGTGCCCGTCGCCATCAGCGGCAGGGTCGGCACCGCCGTCGAACAGGCTGATCAGCGCCAGCGGTCCGCGCCGGCGGACGGCTGGGAAAGCCACGGTATCGGGCGTGTCCGCGGCGATGTAGTGCAGGAACGTCTCGCCGAAGCGATGACGTGTCGCGCTGACATAGGCGTCGTGATTGCCGGGAATCGCGGTGACGCGGTCGGGCGTGCCGACGCTTTCGAGCCAGGCCAGGGCCGGCGCGAATTCGGCTTCCAGCGCCAGGTTGACGAGATCGCCCGTCACCGCGATGTGGTCGGGCGCCTGGGCCTTCATGTCGGCAACCAGCGCGTCAAGCACCTCGCGGCGCTGGTATTTGTGCCGGTTGCGCGTCCAGTTGACGTAGCCGAGCGCGCGCTTGCCCGCGAGCTCGATCAGCCGCGGCTTCGGCAGTGGCGGCAGATGCGGATCGGACAGATGGGCGAGCGTAAAGGGGGCCATGGCGCGCGATTGCCTCGCTATTGCTCCGCTGTAATGGCAAGGTCGCAGCCGGCGCGCAAGCAGGGCCTCAAAAGGGGGCGTCAAGGAAAACCTGATGGGAGAACGTCTGAACACCATTCGACGAAAATTCGAGCCGCTGCTGCGGCGCATCTTCCATGTCTATTTCCTGCTGGTCCGCGGCATGACGCTCGGCGTCCGCGCCGTGGTGCTGGATGCGGAGAACCGGGTGTTCCTGGTCAGGCACAGCTACGTCAGCGGCTGGTATCTGCCCGGCGGCGGCGTCGATTTCGGCGAGACCATGGCGCACGCGCTACGGCGCGAGCTCAAGGAGGAGGGCGACATCGATCTGATCGGAGACGCCGTGCTGCACGGCATCTTCCTCAACAGCCACGTCTCCCGCCGCGACCATGTCGCGGTCTACGTGGTCAGGCAGTTCAGCCAGGACCGCCTGCCCGCGCCCAACCACGAGATCGTCGAATGCGGGTTCTTCGCGATCACGGCGCTGCCCGAGGGGACCACGCCCGGCACACGGCTGCGGATCGCGGAAGTGCTGGGCGGCACGCCCCTGATTGCGACGTGGCGCTGAGGGCGGGCTGTGCTGGTCGTTCAATGGATTCAGACCGGCGAGTCAGAATACCTCTCCCGCCGGCGCTGAAAAGGAACTGAGCATCTTTGCTGCCCGATGGACCGCGCTGCGTTCAGGTGCTATCCCGCCAACTGACATGACCGATCTCTCACTCACCATCCTTCCTGAGGCCGCCGGCGACGCCCAGGCGATCGAACGGCTGCATGAGCGCACCTTTGGTCCCGGCCGCTTCGTGCTCAGCGCCTACCGGATTCGCGAGCACGTCGACCATCTGCTCGAATTGTCCTTCACCGCGCGCATCGGCACGCTGCTGGTCGGCTCGGTCAGGCAATTGCCGATCCTGATCGGCGACACGCCGGCGCTGCTGCTGGGGCCGCTCACCGTCGAGCCGCCGTTCCGCGACCGCGGCATCGGCCGTCTGTTGATGGAGCGCGCGCTGAAGGATGCCAAGGAAAAAGGCCACGCCATCGTGCTCCTGGTCGGCGACGAGCCCTATTACAGCCGGGTCGGCTTCAAGCCGGTCCCCAAGGGCCGCGTCACCATGCCGGGCCCGGTCGACGCCGCCCGTATCCTGGTGTTCGAGCTCGTCGACGGCGCTTTCGAGGGCATGTCGGGGGCGGTCGGTCCCGACTGGAGAAAGGCGCGGGCAGGGTAGGGGCTACGACGCTGTGAATTGGAAGCGCGGCGTTGCCTCGTGCACCGTCATTGCGAGCCACCGGGTCCGCGCAAAGCGCGGCCCGATGACAGGCTCCGCGAAGCAATCCAGAATCTTTCCGCAAAGGCAGCCTGGATTGCTTCGTCGCAAGGGCTCCTCGCAATGACAATGTATGTCGGGGCCCGTAGGCCCCGACTGACGCGAGATCAGAACTTGAAGTTCGCGAATGCCCTGACACCGATGCCGGGCATCAACACCTCGTCCTTGGTGTAGGACACCGAGTTGCGGATGTTCTCGTTGAGCAGATTGTTGCCGACGATGCCGGCCATCATCTCGCGTGCACCGAACCAATTGCGGTCGAGCTTGGTCTTGTAGCTGACCTCGGCCTTCAGCAGATTGTAGCCCGCCGTCGGCGTCTCCGCGATCACCGCGACGTTGTTCTGCGCGAAGGCATGCAGCAGGTTGACGCGCATCAGCCAGTTGTCGTCGCGCCAGAACACGCCGCCGCCCATTCTGAGCGGCGGAATCCGCGGCACGTTGGTGCCGTCGCTGAAGGTGGCGCGGACGAAATCGAGCTGGTTCTCGATGCCCCAGATGCCGCCCTGGAACGCGCCGACGTCGAGCTGCGACTGGAATTCGCCGCCGCGGAAATTCGCATTGCGTTGCGAGTAGACCGCCTGGTTCAGCTCGGCGCCCGGCGTGCCGCAAGACGCAAAGTCGTCGTCGCAGGACACGCCGGTGAGACGGCGGAAGATGAAATTGTCGAAATGCGTGTAGTAGACCGTCGCCTCGAAGCGGAACGGCCCCGTCGCCTTGCGCACGCCGAGCTCGACCGATTTCGCGGTCTCGATGGTGAGGTTCGGATTGCCGATGTCGAAGGTCGCGGTCGCGTCGTGGCCGCCGCGGGAAAACAGCTCGGCCGCCTTCGGTGCGCGTTCGACATATTGTGCGGTGATGCTGCCGACCATGCCGCCCGGCAGGTCCTGCAACAGACCGATGCTGCCGCTCTTCGGCGTGAAGGACGGATTGCGCGAGATCGCCGTCTGCGGCGTGCCGTCGGGCAGGTAATCGGCGGGGAAGTCCGGCGTCGTGCCGTGCAGCTCGACATGTTCGATGCGGCCGGCGATCTGCGCCCGCGTCGCCTCCGTGAACTTGAACTCGTTGAAGGCGTAACCGGCAACGCGCGTGCTGTTGTTGGGGTCCCACAGGCCGTTGAACAGCGTGCCGGGATTGTCGGGGCTCGGCGCGCTCAATTCCTGATGCCCGACCTGGAAGCCCAGCGCCGTCGTCACCTCGGCGAAGCGGGCGTTGAACGGCATCAGCTGCACCTCGGTGCGGATCTCCTGCTCCTTGTTGGTGAAGGTCTGCCTGATGCCGTCGCTGCTCAGGTCAGCGGGATCGGCAAGACCGATCTCGTTGTGTCGGTAGTCGGTCGCGCCGGCCCAGAAGCGGACAGCGTCGATCGCGGCCGCGTCGGGATGGTATTCGCCCTTGACGTTGATCTTGGTCTGGTGGCCGTCGATCCGCGTGTTGTGGTCGGCGCCGTCGATGCCGGGGATGTGGTAGAGCGAGTCGTTCTGCGTGATCGACGCGCCGATATAGCCGCCCTGGAAGAAGTAGGAGCCGCCGATCGAGGCGCCGTCCGAGCGCGTCGCCGTGTTGGGCTGGCGACCGTTCACGGGGCGCGACTGATCGGTCAGATAGGGATAGCTCGGGATGTAATAGTCGGAGGTCGTGCGGCCATAGGCGTCGGCATGGAACGCAAAATTGCCGCCGCCGGTATCGAGCAGCACGCCGCTTTCGACACCGCGATCGACCGAGCTGAAGGCAGTGCGCGTCTCGGCGGTGACGCAAGGCGAGGTCGCGGCGCTCGCGAGCGGGGCCTTGGTCGGCAGGCCGTAGGTCTGGAATGACGGCGCACAGGACGGCAGTGCATCCGGAATCCGGTTGTTGGTGGCGCTGACGACGCCGCCGATCGAGGTCGAGCCGTAGCGCAGCGCCGCCGGCCCGCGCACCACTTCGACCTGGTTGGTGGCGAGCGGATCGATCGGGACGAAATGATCCTCACCGAGATCGGACGCGCCGCCGGAATTGGTGCCGTTCTCGACGATGCCGACGCGGTTGACGTCGAGGCCGCGGATGATCGGCCGGCTGGAGGCGCCGGGCGCGAAGCTCGAGCCGGTGATGCCGGGCTTGGAGAACAGGAGATCGCCGAGCTGACCGCCGCCCTCGCGGCGGATCTCCTCGTTCGGCACCACCGTGACGGTCGCGAACTGGTTGGTCACAACAGGCAGCACGCCCTGCTGAGGCGCGGCGGGCGCGGGGGCTGCGGGCGGGGCTTCCGCCGTTTGGTGGCGGCTGCGCACCCGCGCGGTCCGCGTGCCGCGACCTGCGCTGCGGGACGGTACCACCGCTCGGCGCACGATCGGGCTCGGCGCCGTCACGGTCACGGCCGGGATCTCGGTCGACGATTTGTCTTGCGCAGGCTGTTGTGCCGGCTCTTGGGCGAAGGCGGGCGTGGCGGCGACGCCGAGCAGGAGCAAGCTTGCTCCGCCAAGGCGCTGCGCGCGTCGCAATTGAAATGACATGGTCCTGATTCCAGTCAGGCCGTCCGCGTGATGGTCCGTTGATCGGAGGCGGCCTGCCGTCGCGGCGCGACGGAATTCGACTTCAACTTCTCCCGGGCATTCGCCGCCATGCGGCGAGGCTGGGCGTGATCAAGCGTTGGAGGTCAGGAGGCGGGAGGGGCACGGGGCTGGAACGCCGTGCCGGCCGATTTCAGATGGATGAATTCGGCATCGGTGGTGCGGTGGAGCAGTTCGATCGCCTGCGGCAGCAGCCAGCACGGGCGGCGTTGCCGATAAAACGGTGCCCGCCATCGCAATGATGGCGCAGATGGCGCAATTGTCCTCGCCCGAATGCTCGCGGTCAGGACGGGCGGGCCATTGCTTCTGGACCGCGGCGCGATCGATCGCAGCAACGCCCTTGGCGCTGTCCGCCTGCTGCAGCGAGGATTGGGCGAGGGGCGCGGCCTGCGCGAACCAGTGGCTGTGGCCGAACGTCAGCGCGAACTGCACCAGCATCGCGAACAGCGCGAGCCGGGCGGCGTGCCTCACATTTGACCGAACCCATTTCATCCGAAAGTGCCCCACACCGCGCGGCCAATCCCCTGGCATCGCGGCGTTACAATGTAACATCGCCCGATCGGTCAGGGGATGTCAACGGCAGGCGGACCGGCGCGCGCAGGCCGCCGACCCGATGTGTCGTTCCGGCAACTAGAGTGGATTGAGATTAGGCCTGATGCAGCAACGAAGAAGGTGCGCTCCCTCTCCCGCTTGCGGGAGAGGGCTGGGAGAGGGGGTCTCCGAAAGGCGAGAACCCCTGTTTGGAGAGAACCCTCACCCGGCGCTTCGCGCCGACCTCTCCCGCAAGCGGGAGAGGTTGAACGAGCCCGCGACCAAGAGATCAGCGCCCTTCGCGGACCCAGGTCGCGGCGAAGGCACCGAGCGGCACGCAACAGGCCGATCAGGCCGGCGAAGATCGGCAGCACGCCGACGCCCTTCACGACGCTGGCGTCGCGCATCCGCACGCCCATCCAGCCGTCGCCATGGAAGACACTGGTGGAGCGCACTGGCAGAATGCGTGGCAGCTCGACGCTGTTGCCGTCGACGACGCGCACGGCATTGCCGCCGGTTGCCTGCGTCAGCGGCCTCAATGTCTCGGTGGTGGAGGTGACTTCCGAAAACTCCTTCGGATTGGTCGGGCCGACATTGATCAGCGCCTTCAGCGTGCCGTCTGTCGCCTGCCACAGGCCGAGCTCGTTCGCCGGCAGGCTGGCGCGCCACTCGCCGGGATCGCCGGGGCTGAGCGTCAGGTCGTGCGACACGCCCGACGGCGAGGTCACGTTCACCGGCTGGACGCTGTCCGACATGGTCTGGCGCACCACCACGAGATCCTTGCCCTGCACCTGGAGGCGCAGCGCTTCTTCATCGAGATCCGGCTGCTTCATCAGCCAGTGCGACATCCGCCTGAGCAGGTCGAGATGCGGGCCGCCGCCCTCATAGCCGCGCGCCCATAGCCAGATGTGATCGGACAGCAGCAGCGCAACGCGGCCCTCGCCGAAGCGCGACAGGAACAACAACGGCTTGCCGTCGACGCCGGTCATGACCGGCGGGTTGACCGCATTGCGGGTGTCGACGGTGCGGAAGAACCGGCTCCAGTGCGGCGGCTCGGATCCCGAGCCCTCCAGCCCGCGCGTGACGGGATGGCGTTTGCCGATGTCGGACAGATGTGCATAGAACGGCTTTTCCGTCACGCCGACGGGTTCGGCCGGCAACACCGAATCCAGCGGCGTGCGCCAGATGCTGGTGTTGGAGGCGTAGTCGGGGCCGGCCGAGACCAGCACCGCGCCGCCGGAGCGCACATAACGCGCGATGTTGTCGAAATAGGCGATCGGCAGCACGCCCTGGCGGGCGTAGCGGTCGAAGATGATCAGCTGGAATTCGTTGATTTTCTGCTGGAACAGCTCGCGGGTCGGAAACGCGATCAGCGACAATTCGTTGATCGGCGTGCCGTCCTGCTTCTCCGGCGGACGCAGAATGGTGAAATGCACGAGGTCGACGCTGGCGTCGGATTTGAGCAGATTGCGCCAGGTGCGCTCGCCGGAATGCGGCTCGCCCGAGACCAAGAGCACGCGCAGCTTGTCGCGCACGCCGTCGATGGCGACGACCGCGCGGTTGTTCACCGGCGTCAATTCGCGTTCGAGCGGCGAAGCCTCGATCTCGACGATGTTCGGGCCGGCATGCTTGATGTCGACGTCGACGCTTGCGGCCTGGCCGCTCGATAGCGTGCGCTCGTTGATGACCTCGCCGTCGCGGCGGACCGTGACCTTGGCGCGCTCGCCGGAGACGCCTTGGTCGTCGAGGCGGTAGCTGATGGTCTGGGTCTGCCCGACGATGCCGAAGCGCGGCGCTGCCGTGATCGCGATGCGGCGGTCGCGCTCGTCCTTCTGCCCGGTGACCAGCGCTTGCACCGGCGCCTGGAAGCCGAGCGCGGCGGCGTTCGCCGGAATGTCGTGGACGCGGCCGTCGGTGATCAGGAACGCGCCGGCGACGCGGTCGACCGGCACGTCCGACAAGGCCGAGGCGAGGGCGCCGAACAGTTTCGTGCCGTCGGTCTCGCCGTCGGCCTGTCCGGCATCGACGACGCGGACTTCGAGGCCCTTGATCTTCTTCAGGCCGTCGACCAGCGCTTCCTGCGCTTGCGCGGCCTCGCGATTGCGGTTGCCAAAGTTCTGGCTCGGGCTCTTGTCGACGACGACGGCGGCGACCGAGGTGAGGGGATCGCGGTCCTCGCGGGTGAAGGAGGGATTGGCGAGCGCCAGCAGGAACAGCGCCAGCGCGGCGACGCGCACGGCCGCGCCGCGTGCGCGCGCCAGCAACAGCACCAGCGCGACGATGACGATCGCCGCCAGCGCAAGCCAGAGGACGATCGCGGGAACAAGCGGCGTGAACGCGATGCCGTAATTCATATCTATCCTATTGCCCGAGCCGTTCGATCAGGGCGGGTGCGTGCACCTGGTCGGCCTTGTAGTTGCCGGTCAGGGTGTACATCACGATGTTGGCGCCGGCGCGGTAGGCGAATTCGCGCTGGCGGGTATCGCCGCCGGTCACCGGCAGCATGGCCTGGCCGTCGGGCCGCACCGCCCAGGCGCCGGCGAGGTCGTTCGAGGTGATGATGATCGGCGAGACGCCGTCGCCGCCGCGCGCCGGCCGCTGCGCGCTGTCCTCGTCCTCGTCGCGCGGCAGGGTCTCGACCCAGGTCTGGCCGGTGACGAAGCGGCCGGGGAAGTCGCGCAGCAGGTAGAAGGTCTTGGTCAGCACGTGCTCGCGCGGCACCGGCTCGAGCTCGGGCACGTCGAGCGAGGACAGGATCTCGCGCAGCGTCTGCATGGCCGGCGTTTGCGCCGCGCCGTTCGCGCCGGGCGGTGCTTCGATCGCATCGCGGGTGTCGAACAGCACGGTGCCGCCCTGCTTCATGTAGGCGTCGATCTTGTTGATGGCATCCTGCGGCGGCTTGGGCGCCCCGGGCACGATTGGCCAGTAGATCAGCGGGAAGAAGGCGAGCTCGTCGCGCGCGGGATTGACGCCGACGGGGTCGCCGGCCTCGAGCGCGGTGCGCTGCGCCAGGAACAGCGTCAGCCCGTTCATCCCCGCCCTGACGATGGAATCGACGTCGGCATTGCCGGTCACGACATAAGCGAGGCGGGTCTGCGACACCGCCTTCATCGCGAACTCGTCGGCGGCGCCGTCGGCGCGCGCTGGCGTCGGCGAGAACGCCGCGACGCCCGCGAGCACCAGCGCGAAGACGATCATCGCTGGCGCAGCGCGGCGGCGCAGCAGCGCGGCGATCCCGCCGCCGAGCAGCGCGACGATGATGGCGTCGATCAGGAACAATGCCAGCGCCGTCGACAACAGCCAGCCGCGCAAATCGCGCGGCTCGGCGTTGGTGTAGGTGGCGTGCCGGGCGCGCAGGCTCGCGGTGTTCAGGGCTGCGATGCGGTCGGCGGCGGCAAGCGTGTTCACAGCGAGCGGTCCTTCGGCCGGACCATAGAAGCCCGGCGGATGATCGGGTGTGGCGCGGTCGCGATAATCCGCGGGCAGCGGTTTTGCGGTGGCCGGCGGCGGGCCGAAGGCGCCGAAGCCGTCGAGGATGTGCAGCGGCGCCACCGTCTCGGCGGTCGTCTCGGCCGCGACCCCGGCGCCGGGCTTGGCGGTGTAGCCGGACATGTCGACCACCCGCCGCAGCATTTCGACGAAAGTGCCTGACATCGGCAGATCCGACCAGCGCATGTCGGCGCTGACGTGGAACAGGCTGACCAGGCCCTTGCCGCGATGCTCGCCGGTCACCAGCGGCGTGCCGTCTTCCAGCGAGGCCCAGCTCTTGGTGGCGAGCACCGCGTCGGGCTCGGCCAGCACCTGGCGGCTCACGGTGACGTCCTTGGGGGCCACGACGCCGGCAAACGGACCGTCGGCGGCGAAGGAGGCGAGATGCTGCGGCTTCTCCCAGGTCAGGCTGCCGCCGAGCGTGCGGCCGCCCTTGCGCAGCTTGACCGGCACGAGATCGTCTTCGGCCTGCGCCAGCCGGGGCCCTGCGAACCGCACCAGCACGCCGCCCTGGTCGATCCAGGCATTGAGGCGCTCGCGCAGCTCAGGCGCGATGGTGCCGACATCGGCGAGGATGATCATCGGCAGCTTCTGGTCGAGGAACTGGGTGATGCCCTGCTGCGGCGAGCCCTTGTCGGCGAGCCGCACGTCGGCGAACGGCGCCAGCGCGCGGGTGAGATAGAAGGTCGGCGCCAACAGCGGCTGCGCGGTTTCGCTGGTCGAGCCCGAGACGATGCCGATGGCGCGGCGGCGCCAGCGCTTGTCCAGCAGCTGCACCGCGCCGGCGGAGCGCTCGCCCGAGATCTCGAGCCGCGTGATGTCGTTACGCAGCTCGACCGGCAGATCGAACGCCGCGTCGGTCTCCTTGTCCTGCGGGCCGAACGAATAGCGGGCTTCGCCGATCGGCGAGGCCTTCTGGTCCAGCGCGCGCACGGTGCCGACGGCGATGCCGCTGTCGGTGCGCAGCACCTTCACCGTCATCCTGGCGGCGGCGTTCTCGGCCGCAACCAGCGCTAGCGGCGCCGAGGTGCCGCCTTCAAACACGGTCAGGCTGCGATCGCCGATGGTCTTGCCGAGGCCAGCTACGAATTCCTCGCCGCGGCCGGTGTCGACGCCGTCGGAGAGCCAGGCGATCTCGCAGTCGCCGGTCGCTTTGAGGAAACGATCGATCGCGGCCAGGGTCTCGACGCGGTCGATCGAATAGGGCTTTGGCGCGAGCTGGCGCAGCGCGACGCGCGCCGCACCCGCCGGCATCAGGGTGATGTCGCGGTTCGGCTCGGACAGCGGCACCAGCGCGATGGCGCGGCGGTCATTGTCGGCGTTGGCGATCAGCTTCGTCGGCGGCCCTGATCCTGACGTCCCAATGCGACGCCGCGCTCCAGCCGTCGTCGAACATGATCATCAGCGGCGCCTTGCTGCCGGCAAGACCCGTCTGCGGATTCCAGATCGGGCCGGCGGCGGCGAAGATCACCAGCGCGGCCGCGAGCAGGCGCAATGCGGTCAGCCACCATGGCGTCCGCGAGGGTGTCTCTTCGCGCGGCGCGATGTCGAACAACAGCCGCGTCGGCGGAAACTCGATCCGGCGCGGCCGCGGCGGCATCACCCGCGGCAGCCACCACAGCACGGGCAGGCTGACGAGGCCGATCAGGAGCAGCGGTTCGGTGAAGGCGAGCGGCAATCCCGTCATGCGGCCGGCCCCGCCTTGATCGTCGTGGTGCGCGTGCCCGACTTGCTCACCTGCAGGCCGGCATGCAGGAACAACAGCAGTTCGGCGGCCGAGCGGTCGGTCGCGTGCGTGGTGAACAGCCAGTCGAGCTTGTTGGTTTCGGCGCGGATCTGGTCGCGGTGCAGCGTGAGCCGCGTCGTGTAATCCTGCACCCAGCTCTCGGCCCGGCCGGCGGTGATCACGCCGAACCCTTCCGGCTCGACGAACTCGATGCGGCCGGAGTACGGAAACAACTCTTCGGCGGGATCGACGATCTGCACCATGGTGCCATGTGCGCCGGAGCCGGAGAGCCCTGCGAGCGTGGCCCTGATCTCGGAGATTGGCGACCAGAAATCCGACAGCACGATGGTCTCGGCGAGCGCCGAGGGCACGAAGGACGGCGGCAGGCTGAGGCGTTCGGCGTCGTCATGCAGCATCGCCTGCGCCATCTTGTCGATCACGCTGCGGCTCGCGGTCGGCGCCATCAGCCCGGGAATGCCGACGCGTTCGCCGCCGGACACCAGCAGCTCGGCCAGCGCGAAGGCGACGATCAGTGTGCGTTCGAGCTTGGATTCGCGCGCGGTCTTGGAGGCGAAGGCCATCGAGGGCGACCGGTCGGGCCAGATCCAGACCGTGTGCGCGGCTTCCCACTCCTGCTCGCGGACGTAAAGATGGTCGTCACGCGCCGAACGCCGCCAGTCGACGTTCTGCGACGGCTCGCCCGAGACGAAGCGACGATACTGCCAGAAACTTTCGCCGGAGCCGGCGCGGCGCCTTCCGTGCAGGCCGTGGATGACGTTGGCGGCGATACGGCGGGCCTCGAGCACCAGGCGCGGCAGTGAAGCGGCGAGCGTGCGGCTTTCGCCATCGGCACGTCGGATCGCTATGATCTCCTTTGCTGTGTGCCCGTTCTCTGCCGCCATCAACCGATCCGTGTCTTCAATTGCCGGATCACGTCCGGAATCGTGCGTCCTTCGGCGCGCGCCTGGAACGTCAGCGCCATGCGGTGCTTCAGCACGGGCTCGGCGAGGTCGAGCACGTCGTCGACAGAGGGCGCGAGACGGCCGTCGATCAGCGCACGCGCGCGCACGGCCAGCATTAGCGATTGGCTGGCGCGCGGGCCGGGTCCCCACGCGATGAACTTGCCGGCTTCGCCGGCGTCGGGACCCGGACGGGCCGAGCGCACCAGCGACAGGATCGCCTCCACCACGGAGTCGCCGACCGGCAGGCGGCGGATCAGCCGCTGCGCGGCGATCAGCGCATCGGCGGTCATCGATCCCCTGGCCAGCGTCTCCTCGGCGCCGGTGGTCTCGAACAGGATGCGGCGCTCGGCGTCGCGATCGGGATAATCGACGTCGATCTCCATCAGGAAGCGGTCGAGCTGCGCCTCGGGCAGCGGATAGGTGCCTTCCTGCTCCAGCGGGTTTTGCGTGGCGAGCACATGGAACGGCTTCGGCAGGTCATGGCGTGCACCCGCAACCGTGATGTGCTGCTCCTGCATCGCCTGCAGCAGCGCCGACTGCGTGCGCGGGCTGGCGCGATTGATCTCGTCGGCCATCAGGAGCTGCGCGAACACCGGGCCTGCAATGAAGCGGAAGGCACGCCTGCCCGCGGTGCTCTCGTCTAGCACCTCGGCGCCGAGAATGTCTGACGGCATCAAATCGGGCGTGAACTGGATGCGCTTGGCATCTAAGCCGAGCGTGACGCCGAGCGTCTCGACCAGCTTGGTCTTGGCGAGGCCGGGGACGCCGATCAGCAGCGCATGACCGCCGGAGAGGATGGTGACGAGAGTGTTCTCGATCACGCGATCCTGGCCGAAGATGACGGATGCGATCGCTTCCTTCGCCGCGCGAATCTGGCCCGACACCTGCTCGGCCGAACGGACAATACCGTCCTCGAGTTTCTCGACACTTTCCGCCATTCGCTCGCTCCTTCAGCCTGCCACGCGGCTTGCCTGCGTCGTCACGTCAGCACTTCACCTCAGCACATCACGTCAGGCCATCCGTCGGATCATGGGCCCTATGCTAGACTTGCAGGAAGGCCATGTATTCGTTGAATTAACCTATCCCCACCTTATCGGCTTCGGGTTATGTACGGCATCACGAAGTGGCGACCTCGCACACCGGACTCATCCGGAGTGGAACCGCTCACCGAGGTACAACGTAGACCGGCACCAATCGTGCCAAATGACAAAGTCAGGGCAAACCATGGCGAACCAAGGGCAGAGTGCCGATCGCGGTCTCGAGGGGCTGACTGCCGCCGCCAAAAGCGCTGCCAATGCCGAAGGCGCCAAAAAGGGCCTGCCTCCGGTGCATCTGTGGAATCCGCCGTTTTGCGGGGATCTCGATATCCAAATCGCCTCCGATGGTACTTGGTTCTACATGGGGACGCCAATCGGACGTCACGCGCTGGTCCGCCTGTTCTCCACCATCCTCAAGCGCGAGGGCGACAAGCATTTCCTGGTCACGCCGGTGGAGAAGGTCGGCATTCGCGTCGACGACGCGCCGTTCATGGCGGTCGAGATGCTGAAGCACGGCGAGGGCAGCCACCGCGTGCTGAGCTTCCGCACCAATGTCGACGACTGGGTCACCTGCGATGCCGCGCACCGGCTGCGCTTCGAGCAGGCGAAGGACGGCGGGCTGACGCCCTATCTACATGTCCGCGCCGATCTCTGGGCCAAGGTCACCCGCGCGCTCTATTACGATCTGGTTGACATGGGCGAGGAGCGGATGGTCGATGGCCAGCCGATGTTCGGCGTCGAGTTCGGCCGGCGAATTCTTCGCCATGGCCGACGCGGAGCAGGTGAGGGCCGCGCTTTGAACAAAACTATCCTGAAGAACGATCCGGTCGCGCTCAGCGCGGCGGATTTCTTCGCCCGCTCCAGGGCCAGGCTCGGCTTCGACGTCCCACCCGGCCTCTATGATCCGAACATCATTCCCGCCTCGGGCGATCCCGGCACCGACAAGATGCTGGAGATCATCGCGCGCGAGCAGCCGGTGCGACCGGCGGCGGTCCTGATCGCGGTGGTCGACCATCCCGAGCCGACCATCCTGCTGACGCAGCGCTCGGCGCATCTCAACGACCATGCCGGCCAGATCGCCTTTCCCGGCGGCAAGATCGACGCGACCAACTCCTCCCCGCTCGATGCGGCGCTGCGCGAGGCCGAGGAAGAGGTCGGGCTGTCGCGCGACTTCGTCGAGCCGATCGGCTATCTCGATCTCTACGGCACCGCCTTCGGCTTTCGCATCCTGCCGACGGTCGCGAGGGTCAGACCGGGCTTTGCGCTCACCATCAACCATTCCGAGGTTGATGACGCGTTCGAAGTGCCGCTATCCTTCCTGATGAACCCGGTGAACCACCAGGTGCACAGCAAGGAATTCCGCGGCATGGAGCGGTTCTACTACGCGATGCCGTTCGCGGAACGCTACATCTGGGGTGCGACGGCGGGTATGCTGCGTGTGCTTTATGAGCGGATCTATTCATCATGATCCGGCCGGTTCTGACCGAGATCGGAATCTTCCTCATCCCCTTTGCCGTCTATGCGCTGTTCCTGGCCGCCACCCGGACCGGCCTGTTCGCGCGATCTTCCTGGCCGGTTGCGATCGTCGCGCGCCTTGCGCTGGCGGCGATCGTGCTGGTGATCGCGGGGTTGATCGGCCTCGCGCATTTCTCCGGCGCGGCGCCGGATTCGACCTACGTTCCCGCTCATATCGAGAACGGCAAGCTCGTGCCGGGCGTGGAAAGATCGGGGCCGACGGATGATCGCGGAGCCTTTACTTGTCCATGCGCCCTGGCTGACCGCAGGCGGGACTGCGCGTGTCCTGGAACTGCTCAGCACTGACGGCGAGGAGGCGCGGGTGGTCGGCGGCGCGGTACGCAACGCGCTGCTCGGTCTTAAGCCCGGTGACATCGACATCGCGACCACCGCGTTGCCGGACGAAGTGATGCGGCGCGCCAAGGCCGCCGGCATCAAGAGCGTGCCGACCGGCATCGATCATGGCACCGTCACGCTCGTCATCGATGGGCATCCCTATGAAGTGACGACGCTGCGCGAGGATACCGAAACCTTCGGCCGCAAGGCCAAGGTCGCATTCGGCCGCGACTGGGTGAAGGACGCCGAGCGGCGCGATTTCACCATGAACGGCCTGTCGGTCGATGCTGATGGCGTCGTGCACGACTATGTCGGCGGGATCGCGGACGCCAGAGCGCGTCGCGTGCGCTTCATCGGCGATCCCGGCCAGCGCATCGCCGAGGATTTTCTGCGCATCCTGCGCTTCTTCCGCATCCACGCCGCCTTCGGCGCCGGCGAGCCAGACCGCGACGGCTATCTCGCCTGCATCCGGGGACGCGCGGGCCTGGCTAACCTCTCCGCCGAGCGGGTGCGCATGGAGATGCTCAAGCTGCTGGTCGCCGGCGGTGCATCCGCGGCCGCGCTGGCGATGGCCGAGGGCGGATTGCTGCAGGCGCTGACCGGGGGCGTCGTCTATACAGGTCCGCTGTCGGCGATGATCGCGATCGAGCGCGAGCTCAGCCTGCCGGCGAATGCCACGCGGCGCCTGGCCGCGCTGACGGTTGCCGTGACCGAGGATGCCAAGCGCGTCGCCACGCGCCTGCGGCTCTCCAATACCGAGACCAAGGCGCTGGATTCGATGGGGCATCGCTGGTGGCGCTTGGTCACCAAGGATGAGGCCGATGCACGCCGGCTGCTCTATCGGCTCGGCGCGGAGCGCTATCACGATCGCGTGTTGCTGGCCTGGGCGCGGGCCGGCGGCGACGTCGGATCGTCGCGATGGCGTGCGCTCGCCGAGCTGCCGCAGCGCTGGACTGCGCCGAAATTTCCGCTGAAGGCCGCCGATTTCATCGCGCGCGGCATGGCGGAAGGACCTTCGCTCGGACACGTGTTGACGCTCGCCGAGGACGCTTGGCTTGCGGCGGATTTTCCACTAGAGCAAGCGGCGCTCGCTTCCATCGCCGATCAAGCTGCGGCACGCGTCAGCCGCGATGAGAAAACGTGACCATCGTTTCAGGCTTCGCCGACATCTCGATTCTGCAGCTCCTGCTGGTCGCGTTGATGGCGTTGTTGGCTTCGATCATCGGTGGTCTCGCCGGCTACGGCACCGGCGCCTTGATGCCGCTGGTGCTGGTGCCGCTGGTCGGCGCCGAGCCCGTGGTGCCGATCATCGCGATCTCCGCCATCTTCACCAATTGCAGCCGCGCCATCGCCTATCTGCGCCATGCCGACCGCCGCCGCGCGCTGATCGTGCTTCTCTGTGCGGCGCTGACGACGGCGCTCGGCGCCTATGGCTATACGCGGCTGACCAATGCGGGCGCGGCGCTCGTGATCGGCTCCATGCTGATCCTGAGCGTGCCGCTGCGCCGCGTGCTGCGCCGCCGCGAGGTCAGGATCGGCGACACCGGCCTTGCCGCCGGTTCGATCGGTTATGGCGTGCTGGTCGGCGGCACCTCGGGCTCCGGCGTGATCCTGCTGTCGCTGCTGATGGCCGCCGGCCTCGAAGGCGCAGCCGTGATCGCAACCGATGCGATGATCTCGCTCGGCACCGGCCTGATCAAAATCTCGGTGTTCGGCCTTGCCGGTGCTGTGACCGCGCAGGTGCTCGCCTTCGCGCTGCTGATCGGCGCGATTGCGATCCCCGGTGCGTTCCTCGCAAAAGCCTTCGTCGAGCGGATGCCGGTGCACATCCACACCGCGATCTTGGACGTCGCGGTGATCACCGGCGGGCTGGTGATGATCTCGGCGGTGGCGAGGCAGCTGACCTGATACACGGTCGAGGCATTGACGGCGCTGCCAGTGGAGCGCTTTCTAACGTCGTCCGACTTCAAACTCGTGCTCCATCTGCAAGATGCGCTGTCGCAGCGCGCCGAAGGTCTCTTCGGCAGCCTCGCTAAACAGCGGATACTCATGATCGATTGAGGTCGAAGCGATTTCGCTCCAATCTGCAGGCTTTAGAGCCTTGAGAGCGGCAGGAAAGAAATCGCGGTCTTCAATCATGATGTGACGCCGCTCGCTCTCTATGAAGTCGCGAACGATATTGTCCACGTTTTGCCGAAGGATTTCCCGATCCGACAGGACACCGTCGATCGCCCGAGCAACGCGGCGCAATCGATCGGTCCCCTTTTGGTGCTCAAGTCTCAGGTTGCCGACGCTTGCCGCCGCAGCCGGATCCCGAAGCTCTAGCTTGGCAAGGACCAGCTCCTCCAGGGGATGATGGTAAATCTCGGGATAGAGTTCGAAGTAGCTGATGATTGCGCGAATAACCTCATAGTCGGGGTGGTCGCCGCGATCGAAAATCTCAAGCTCGTGCTCAAGCACGGCGAGCAGCGTCTCAATATTGCGGTGTTCTTGGGATAGACGTTCAATGATCATTGTTGCCTCCAACGAACCATTGAATGATCAAAGCTATCCTGAAAGCGATTTAGAATCTTGCGCTGGATCAAACCCGGAGGACCGGGTCGCCGGGGCTGAACAGCCCGCCCTGCATCTGGCTGCACCCGACCGGCGCAGCACCTCGCGCTGGTCTCGCGGAACAGATCGCCTTCCATGCCATCCAGAGGCAATGCACGTCCTCCTCCTTCACTTCCGCAACCGTCCGCGCCGGCCGCCAATTTCGTGCCTGGCCCGCCGAAAAGGGGTAGAGTGCCCCAGGGTCACATCCGAGGAGCAACACCATGACCCTACTCCCCGAGCTGGTTCCGGCCGAGATCGACCGGCACGTCTTCGCGATCATGCCCGACACGATGCCGCCCCGAGATCCTGATGACGACGAAGAGGATGAGGAGGAAGAGCAGGACGATGAAGAGAACCAAACCGACGAACCGCCGGTCGTGCGCGAGCCGGACGAGGACTAAGCAGGACGCTTAGACGTCACCTGAGTTTCGGTGAGTGCGATCCCCAGCCTGCGTGCGGCGCGCTGGTGCGTCCGGCGGCTTCCAAGGTCGGTCTGATTCCGAGAGCAGCGGGCAGGCGCTGAATGGACCACGGTTCTCGGCGCAGCAACCTATCGGCGTTCGCAGGTAGAGGAGGTGAGCATGACTCTCATATGGCTTGGTGTGCTCCTCGTTTTCGTCGGCATACTCCAAATGGCGTTTCAGCCCATCTGGCGAGGCCGATTTAGCGGTGGAAAGTGGCTTCGCTCCGGGCGTGACACGCTGGAACCTGAAAGGCCAGGTAGCGGCTTCGGCATCAAATCGAACTGGCCCGGGCTCGTGATGGTCGCGCTTGGCGGCGCTTTCTTGCTGGCCGGAGCTGCCATCTGAGTTGAAAGCAGACGAAGGCTTGGGAAGCGACAGCCAAACCCGTCGAGCCGAGCCAGGCAGTGACGGAAGCGCAACGACGTTCGTGGTGAGCTCTTAGCCGGTGTTTCTGACCGCCTCAGCCAGCATGGCGTAAAGCTGCTGCTTGCTGAATTCCTTGGGCTGCCGCCTCTCCGCTGTGTTCCGCGACACCTTCTTTGCGACCGGACGGACGCAAGCTGCCGATGACGTCGGCCTCAGCTTCGGGGGCGGCCTTATCTTGGGTCTCGCCGTGGGCGGCTTGTGGCCGCGCTTCAGGCCCTGACGAGTCAGCATGCCGCAGACCGCGTTACGACTGCACCCGAGACGGCGCGCGATCTGCGCTGCGCTCTGTCCTGCGGACCAGAGCCTAGTGAGGAGCGCTATGTCTTTCGCATCCCAGCCCATGGCAGATATTATAGCGCCGACTGTCGAGCACGCGCTAGCCTAGTCTTCGTCCGGCTCGCGCACGACCGCCGGTTCGTCACCGTCATCGTCCTCTTCGTCGTCTTCCTCCTCCTCGTCTTCATCGGGATCTCGTGGCGGCATCGCGGTGCCCATAAGCACGAGCGGTATCCAGTCGATCGCTGCGGTGAAAAATGTTTCGGGTGTGTGTAGCTTCATGTCGTTGCTGCTCCTCGAAAAGCGCGTGCAGTCGCATATTCCTGGTCGACGACATGCAGATGCCCAGGGCGTGATCGCCGCAAACGCGACGGGGACATCAGGTCGACGACATGAGCAAGGGACGGCACCCGCCACGCAACTGGTGCGGTTTGCGGCTACTTGATGCCCGAGGACCCATTAGGCTCGATGTTCACCAAAACCTCACCGGCAGCGATTTCGGGAACTCCAAGATCGAGGTCATGCAGACTGGCTTGAACAAACGCCAGTATCTTGGCGTTCGCCGCATTGGCGCTTTCGCGGTCGTCAAATATCATCACGGCGATACCGACACCGTCGCCGGCATCCAGCACATGGTAAGATCTGAAGCCGTGCGATTGCCTTAGGATCTCGCCGACGCCGCTCTTGGCGCGGCGGGCGGCGTCCGCGACCGAACGAACCTTGGTGTACTTGCGAATGACCATGTACATGAGGCCACCACGCGCCACTCGCCCCAACCCATCAAAGCATATCGCCCCCGGTCGGACCAGTGCCTACTTCCGCGCTGGGACACAGCGCCCGGTTGGGCGGACCGCGCAACGCGCCTTTGCGTCATCCAGCGACCAACCGCAATGTCGGCGCGCTCCGCCTCAAGCTGGAGATCCGGAAACTTGAAGTTTAGGCGCAGCCACAGAGGGCACCTGCACGGGTCTCAAAGCCTAGCGCAGGAGTCGCTGGTATGCCAATGTTAGTCTTGTGCCAAACCCGCGGGAGGTCAGCATGCGAACGAACATAGTGGGAGCACTTTGCGCCATCGCAATGGTCGCGAGCGCACACGCAGCGGTCAGGGAAGAACCGGTCACCTACACGGATGGTCAGACCACGATGAAGGGCTTCGTTGTCTACGACGACGCGACCCAGGCCAAGCGGACCGGCATCGTCATGGTGCCCGAATGGTGGGGCATCACCAAGCATATCCATAACGAGGCACGGAAATTCGCACAGCAGGGCTACACGGCGCTCATTGCGGACATGTACGGCGACGGCAAGACCGCCGACAACCCTAAGGACGCCGGCGCGCTCTCGGGGGCAGTGATGAAGGACCCGAAGGCGATGGAGGCGCGCTTCAACGCCGCGCGGGAGCAACTCGCCAAGCAGAGCTCGGTCAATCCCCAGCGGATCGGCGCAGTCGGTTACTGCTTCGGCGGCGCGGTGGTGCTGAACATGGCACGCGCCGGCGCTGATCTCGCCGCCGTTGCGGCCTTTCACGCAACGCTTGGTCTCAACACTCCTGCACCGGCGCCGGGAACCGTCAAAGCTAAAATCCTCATTCTGAACGGCGCGGACGACCCGTTCGTGAAGCGCGAGCAGTACGATGCGCTCAAGAAGGATTTCGGCGCAGCGAAGGCCGATTATCGGATCATCGAGTATCCCGGCGCTGTGCACGCGTTCACGAACCCCGAAGCGACCGAACTCGGCAAGAAGTTCAATTTGCCGCTCAGATACGACGCCAAAGCTGATCAGGAAGCGAAGGCCGAAGCAGCCAAGTTCTTCGCCGCAAACCTTCAAAAATGATCAAAAGGGCCACCGCGGGGTGGCCCTTCACGACGCGCCTCCATTGCCGAACTCGCCGGAAAACTTCATCTTCCGATCATCTATCCCTTTCGCAACTATGTGGATTCAGGTGGGCTGATGAGCTATGCGCCGGATCTGGGCGAACTTGCCCAACGCCTTGCCATCGACGTGCATCAGATCCTGAACGGGACCAAGGCCGGCGACATCCCGATCTATCGGCCCAACAAATTCCAGTTGGTCATCAATCTGAAGGCTGCCAAGGCGCTCAGCCTCGAAATGACCCCGACACTCCTCGCCGGCGCCGACGAGGTAATTGAATGATGTCCTCTTGTGGCCCGATCCTGCCTAGCTCGATGCCGGTCCAAGCGTCGGCTGTTGGGTGTAGACCGGAAGGGGCTCACATCGGTGCAGACTGCCGATTTTGACCCCATATGAGACGTCGGCAGGACTCTCGACCGTGGCCATCGATAACCGCCCGATTCGATTGACGCACTATCTGCACCGAAGGGACCTGCAAGCGAGGCCGACAAACGTCTGCTCGTTGGACAACGACGTGACCTGCGACTTCACATGCGCAAGTAGCCTTCAACCTCGCCCTCAGCCCAGGCGAGCGTCTTCTCCAGCCGCTCGCCCTGCATGTGGCGGACTGTCATCTGGGTCATGAGGCCCTAGGAATAGATCTGCACTGCGATCTTGAGCGGTGTTGGCTGCGCGGCAATCGATAGGATCTGGTGGTTGTAGGGATTCGGGTAGTGGTAGAGCGTGCCCTTCGGCGGTCCTTCGTCGGCCCAGGTCTTGAGCGTCGTCAGGTTGTTCGAAGGCCCGAAGGTCGTGGCCTCCGCCTGCGGCCACCATCCTTTCGATTGCCTTCGGCTGCGACAGGTGCGCCAGCAGGCCCTTTGCCGTCGGCTTGCTCTTGGTGAAGGACCAGATCTCCAGAAGAAAGGAATGAAGGGTGCGAAGCGGCCCTTTCGACCCGCCGGCGACCTGGCGCGATTGCCCCAAAGGAGACTCGTCAATTGGCCGCGAACCCGCAAAGAGAGCCGAAGTGAGACCATGGCCGGCGCGTCAAAGCTAGCACTTGATTTCCTGCTGCGACGGGCGACAATGACGTCACGCCAGCTTCCGGTACTGAACTTCATATAAGACGGGGAAAACCCGCTTGGCCACGGCAATACCGTCGCTGCGCGGGAGGGACCGTTATGACGGTGCGGTTCATGCTGCAGCGCCGACACGATCCGGGCCGCCGGGCGTATCGCCGCGACGATTGGGAACGACGTGGTCGCGCCGCTGCTCTGCGAAGAATTCACCATGTTTCGCGGCGAACTCGCCACCACGGCGCTGCAAGTGGAACACCTACAAAAGATCATCGAGCCAACGTATTGCGCAGGCGACAGCGTGGGCATGCGTTGAGCCACGGAGGCGCGATAGGCTGAAAGGGAGTCCAAGCCGGCGTAAGACCGGCCGAAGGGCATCAGCTCAGACACACCGAGGGAGGGATGCATGACGACGGTAACCCGACGTAACGTCCTCAAGGGCGGTGCCGCGGTTGTGGGCGGCATGGCCGGCATCTTGGCGACCGGCAGGGCGCCCGCCTATGCGCAAGCCGCCACGGTGCACTGGCTGCGCTGGACCGACTTCGTTCCGGCGTCAGATCAGCTTCTGCGCAACGAGATCGCCAAGGAGGGCGAGAAGGCGCTCGGCATAAAGCTCAATATCGAGACCATCAACGCCAACGATATCCAGGCCCGCATCACCTCGGCTATCCAGTCGGGGTCAGGCCCGGACGTCGTCTGTGTCCTCAACAATTGGGGGCAACTTTACGGCGAGAGCGTCGCGGATGTCAGCGATCTCGCTGAGGCACTCGGCAAGAGCCAGGGCGGCTTCTACGAAACATCCCGCGCGGTCGCCAATGACGGAAAAAAATGGATCGCAGTGCCGTGGTGCATCGTCGGCCTGCAGATCGCATACCGAAAGTCCTGGTTTGCCGAGATCGGCTACACGGATGGAAAATTTCCCCAGACTTGGGAAGAGTATCGCGAGGCCGGCAAGAAGCTGAAGGCAAAGGGACGGCCGATCGGCCAAACGCTGGGTCACACGTTCGGCGATGCGCCCGCCTTCGCTTACCCCTATCTGTGGTCCTGGGGCGGCAAAGAGGTCGAAGCAGACGGCAAGACGGTTGTGCTGAATAGCCCAGCGACAGTCGAGTCGGTAAAGTTCATGGTGGCCTTCTGGAAGGACGCCCACGATGAAGGCGGGCTCGCCTGGGACGATTCCAACAACAACCGCGCTTTTCTGTCCGGGACGTGCAGCGCCACGCTCAATGGCGCCTCGATCTACATCGAGGCTCTGCGTAAGCCGGATACCTACAAGACGGAAGCAGGCGGGCAATTGAAGGACGACATCCTGCACGCCGCGCTGCCCAAGGGCCCCGGCGGGCAGTTCAGCTATCACGTCCCGTTCTCGAACCTCCTGATGGGTTATTCGAAGAACCAGGATGCGGCGAAGAAATTCCTTGGCTGGATTCACTCCAAGGACGTCTACGACAAGTGGTTCGTCTCCCAGAAGGGCTTCTCAGTCGGCCCGACCACGGATTGGGAAAAGCACAAGCTGTGGGGCGACGACCCGATCATGCTGCCCTACAAGCAAGCGGCGCGCACAGGGCGCTTCGCTGGCTACCAAGGCCCCTCTACGCGCAAGGCAGCCGAGGTCGTTACCAAGTACATCATCATTGATATGTACGCAAAGGCCGTGCAAGGCATGCCCGCCGAGGATGCCGTGAAGTGGGCAGAGGCTGAGCTCAAGAAGGTCTACGTCTGAGGTTAAGCCGTCCCTCTCCCGTTTTCGTGGGGGAAGGGCATCTTCCGGCCGACGAGGATCGAACATGGCGATAAGCGCGGTTTCCGCCACCACGCTCCGCGAGGCGCCCCCTCCGCGGCGACAGCGGTTGCTCGAGGACGAGCGCTGGTTGGCATTCGTGCTGCTGGTGCCGACCATCGCGCTGCTCGGCATGTTCATTGCCTATCCCTTCATTCGAGGGATATTGCTGTCGGTCACCAACTCGCGCGTCGGTATGCCCGGCGACTTCGTCGGCCTCGCTAACTTCTACAAGATCTTCAATGACGGAATATTTCGCACCTCCGTTTACAACACCTTCCTCTATACGGGCGTGACCACCGTCTTCAAGCTGGCGCTCGGGCTGTGGCTGGCCATGCTGCTCAACCGTAATTTCCGCGGCAAGGCCTTTACCCGTGCTTTCATCCTGCTGCCTTTCATTATCCCGACCGTGCTCTCGACTTTCGCCTGGAAGTGGATGTTCGACCCGACGTTCAGCGTTCTCAATTGGCTCCTCTACCATTTCGGCTTGATCACCGGTCGGATCAATTGGCTGGGCGATCCCGACCTCGCCATGATCTCGATTATCATCGTCAACATCTGGCGCGGGGTGCCGTTCTTTGCCATCAGCCTGCTCGCAGGCTTGCAGACTATCAGTCCCGAACTCAACGAGGCCGCTGCCATCGACGGCGCCAAGCCGTGGCAGCGGTTCTGGCACATCACCTGGCCGCTGCTGCTGCCCGTGACCATGGTCGTGGTGCTGTTCTCAGTGATTCAGACGTTCGCCGACTTCCAGATCGTCTATGTGATGACGGGCGGCGGACCAGCCAACGCAACGCACCTGTTTGCCACCTACGCCTATCAGATTGGTATCGGCACCGGCCTCTTGAGCGAGGGCGCCGCAATATCGCTCGCAATGTTTCCGGTCCTGTTTCTGGTCGTCATCATCCAACTTCTCTACATCCGCCGCGTGGAGGTCCGCTGAGCCATGATCGAAGGCGCAAGGTGGCGAAAGTGGATATTCTTCTACGTCCCCATGGCGCTGTTCCTGCTTTTCCTGCTGTTCCCGTTCTACTGGATGGTGATCACTTCGGTGCGGCCGGACGGCGAGCTTTACCGGCCTTGGAATTCGATCAACTACAATCCGTTCTGGACTTGGAAACCGACCTGGGACCATGTCAGGTACTTGTTCGAGGAAACGCTGTTCGCATCGTGGCTGTGGAACACGACGTTCATCGCGCTCGCGTCAACCGCTATCTCGCTCGTGTGCGGCGTGTTCGCCGGCTATGCTCTGTCGCGGCTGAACTTTCCATTTGCCGGCAGCCTGGGCACCGGCATCTTCATTACTTATCTGGTACCGCAAACGCTGCTGTTCATTCCGCTGGCAGAGATCATACGCAACTATCGGCTGGGTGACACGCCTTGGTCACTGATTCTGACCTATCCGACCTTTCTTATTCCGTTCTGCACCTGGCTCATGATGGGCTACTTCAAGGCGGTACCCAAGGAGCTCGAGGAATGCGCGCGCATTGATGGCGCCTCGCGCTGGCAGGCTATGCTCTACATCGTCATCCCGGTGGCGATCCCGGGCATCCTCTCGGCCGGCATCTTCGCTTTCACGCTGTCGTGGAACGAGTTCATCTATGCGCTTGTCTTCCTGTCCTCGCCTGAGCAGAAGACTGTGCCGGTCGGCGTCACATCGGAGCTGATCCGTGGCGATGTATTCTACTGGGGACCGCTGATGGCTGGGGCCCTGCTTGGATCGATACCGGTTGCTATCGCCTATTCGTTTTTCGTCGAGCACTACGTCGCAGGATTGACCGGATCGGTGAAGGGCTGACAGCACGACGGATCATAGGGATTCGAAGGCGCGAATCCAGATTGCGCGTAGGTCGTTAGGAGGCAGGTGAAAGTGAATGGGCCAGGTCGTCCTCAAGGGGATCAACAAGTTCTTTGACAGCGTGCACGCTGTCAAAGACGTCAATCTGCAGATCCGCGATAAGGAGTTCGTGGTGTTCGTCGGCCCCTCCGGCTGTGGCAAGACGACGACGCTCAGGATGATCGCCGGCCTTGAAGCGATCAGTTCCGGCGACATTTCCATCGACGGCAACGTGGTCAATGAATTGGCGCCCATGGACCGCGACATCGCCATGGTGTTCCAGAACTACGCGCTGTACCCGCACATGAGCGTGTACGACAACATGGCGTTCGGCCTGAAGATGCGCAAATTCGAAAAGTCCGAGATAGACAAGCGCGTGCTGGAGGCGGCTGACATCCTCGGCATCGGCGAACTGCTAAAGCGCAGGCCTCGCCAGCTCTCAGGCGGCCAGCGCCAGCGCGTGGCGTTAGGCCGTGCTATCGTACGCCACCCTCGCGTGTTCCTGTTCGACGAGCCGCTGTCGAACCTCGATGCCAAGCTGCGGGTGCAGATGCGCGTTGAGCTGAAGAAGTTGCATCTGCGACTCGGCACTACAGCCATTTACGTTACTCATGATCAGGTCGAAGCCATGACGCTGGGTGACCGGGTCGTGGTCATGAAGGACGGCGTGGTGCAGCAGGTTGGGGAGCCGCTAGAGCTGTACAATCAGCCCGCCAACAAGTTCGTCGCCGGCTTCATCGGCTCCCCGGCCATGAATTTCGCCGCCGTTACGGTGACCGAGGCGAACGGATCGCTGATCGCCGAGAACTCCGGCCTGCGCATCAAGCTACCGGACGAGACCGCGCAGCGGCTGCGCGGCCATATCGGACGCGAGGTCATGCTCGGCGTGCGGCCGGAGGACCTCACCGTGGCGGGTAGCGTTGATCTCGGCCACCCATGCTTCGATGCTGTGATTGAGGTGGTCGAGCAACTCGGCTCGGAAATCCTGCTCGATATGAAGGTCGGCGAGAGCATCATGGTGGCGAGCATCGAGCCGACCGCGAGGGTGAGGGTGGGCGATAAGGCGCGCGTTGCCATGCGGCCCTCCAGGCTTCACGTTTTCGACGCGCAGACCGAGGCGGCCATCTAACGCCGGCAGTTGGCCAATTCCGGCGGTTCGCTCAGGACTGGTGACCTCCCTGTCACCAGCTTCGATGACGCCCGGCGAGTGCGAGGGGCTGCTGGCCTAACCATTCCCGAGCCCTTCTTGCTACGTGCTGACGAGGGTTATTGATGTGCCATTTGATGCGGCGGTACGGAGTCCGTTATTGGCCGATTCTGTTGAAAAAGACGGCTGTTGCGACGCAGAGATATCAGTGATTCAGTCTGTCTAATTGGCAGGACTGAAGATCATGATGGGGCATCGGCAAGTCGAACAGACCGCGTTGTTCTATGAGTTCTCGCTCGAAAGACATATCCCGACTGATCACTTGCTGCGGTTGATTGACAGGTTTGTCGATCTTGAACAGGTCCGGCGGGACCTGGCGCCTTTCTACAGCAGCATCGGTCGGCCTTCGATCGATCCCGAGTTGATGATCCGGATGCTCCTGATCGGTTACTGCTTCGGCATCCGATCGGAGCGGCGCCTGTGCGATGAGGTTCACCTCAATTTGGCCTACCGGTGGTTTTGCCGGCTCGGTCTGGACGGGACGGTGCCGGATCATTCGACATTCTCCAAGAACAGGCACGGCCGCTTCCGGCAGAGCGACCTCTTCCGTCGCGTGTTCGAGAGCGTGCTGCGCCGCTGCATCGAGGAACGACTGGTCGGCGGTGAGGGATTTGCAGTCGATGCGAGCCTAATCAAGGCCGATGCCAATCGGCAGAAGGGGATCGAAGGCGATAAGGGACTTCCGCCGGAGGCTGCCAGCCGAGCAATCGATGAGTATCTGGCCGGCCTTGATGATGCCGCTTTCGGAGCCGCGACCGAGGTTACCCCGAAGTTCGTATCGCCTTCCGATCCGGCGGCGCGCTGGACGGGGGCGCACGGCGGCCAAGCGTTTTTCGCCTATTCGACGAACTATCTGGTCGACATCGAGAACGCGATCATCGTCGATGTTGAGGCAACGACGGCAATCCGGCAGGCGGAGGTATTGGCCGCCAAGCGCATGATTGAGCGCTCGCTGGAGCGGTTTGATCTCTATCCGAGCCGGCTGCTCGGTGACAGCGGCTATGGCTCGGCCGAGATGCTCGCCTGGCTGGTCTATGAGCACGGGATCGAGCCGCACGTTACAGTCTTCGACAAGTCGGCCCGCACAGACGGGATCTTCTCGCGCGACGACTTCACCTATGACCATGCTGGGGACATCTATCGTTGCCCCGGTGGCAACATTCTTACCACGACCGGAACGTTGGTGAATGATGGTGCTACCATGCTTTACCTCGCCAGCAAGCGCGATTGTGATCGATGCGCATTGAAGCCCCGATGCTGCCCCAAGCAGGCTTCACGGAGAGTGCCCCGCTCGATCTACGAGGGCGCTCGCGACATGGCGCGCCAGATCGCGAGATCGTGGGAGGGAGGCACCTCGCGCCGGCTCCGCAAGAAAATCGAGATGTTGTTCGCGCACCTCAAGCGCATTCTCAAGCTCGACCGTTTGCGTTTACGAGGTCCAAACGGCGCGCGCGACGAGTTCATCCTCGCAGCCACCGCCCAAAACCTTCGAAAGATGGCCAAGCTGATCCCGATGCCCACCCCGACGCTCGCATAGGGTCAGTAAGAGCAGTTCCGGCCACGTCGCGACGGAGCTATTACAACGAAATACTGCCGGCCTTTTTCAACGGAATCGGCCCGAATGCGAAGTCTAAGGGGGCCGCCAAACAGTCTGCTTATCGGGGGTGACCGGAAACGGCGATGCGCCCGCGAGCAATAGCCGTTGCGCTCGCGGCCTGTTGTTCAAGGGCGTCCGACAAGCAATGGCAGCACGTCTGCACCGCCCGCCATGAGCGGATTCGACGGCTCGAAATGTTCCCGCAATTCTCGCTTCCGGACGAGTGAGCGCGCATCAAGAAACGCATCCTTCAGGCTGACGGCTTTCCGGAGCGCGACATTGAAAAAAGCGTCGCCAAAATAGGTCCACTTGGCCTTGTCCTGGCAGCCGAACGACGGATGCTTGTCATCGGCCGCGGTGATGACCAGCACATCGCGACTCGCCAGGCGCGGGATAAAAACCCCGGAATAACAAGCCGAGATGACCACCACCTTGTGGCGCACACCTGTCTTCGCGAGCATGTCGCGGAGACGAGATGGTGTGAGCGTTTCTGTGAGCCGCCCCGCCTTGATTGCAAGGCCATCAGGAGAGCCATGCGAGGTGAGAATCAAGAAGAGAACATCTTTCTCGGGATCCAAGCGGTTGGCGGCCGACTGCAACGACTTGGTCAGAGCTTCGATCGTTGCACGTCCCCCTTTCTTGGAATTGTACTCCACGTTGATCGGTCCAGTCTCGAAACGGCCGGCCACGACCTCAGCCGCGCCGGTCGCCTCGGATCTAAACACGCCTTGATCTCCGTACAGACCAAAGGACACCACGCCAACCTTTGCAGCGTCCTCAATCGCATGTACCGGAGGGACCAACGGCCAGATGGTCAGAAAAAAAGCGACGAGCGGCGCGCCGAGCCGCCTGATCGAGGACCTGGAGGTCATCGCGAACCTCGTTTCGAGATCGCCGCTACAGAACTGCGGCTCAACACAAAATAGCGGAAAGCCAGTGAATTTCCATCCTTGGGAATGGCAAGTGCAATATGGCCCGTTTGAGACGAGCCGACGCGCGGTAACGATGTCTGTTTATAGGGGGAGGGCGGAAGTCGTCGGCACCGGCCAAACCGACGCGAATGCCCCAGAGACGACCTGCCGAGGCCAGAGCAATCGGGCCAACAAAATCCCCGGGGGTGCGATGCCGAAGGCTGGCACGCCTTTGTGCACGAGGCTGTTTGAGACGAAGTTGAACGTCAAGATATGGTGAACATCATCCAATGAATTCCGGCTGCTCCGCCAGTTCTTGCGCCGGGAGCCCTGCTCATTTTGGCGACCGCAATTCGACATTGTAATGCGCGTAGATCCGCGCGAGGGTGCCGTCGGCGAGCAATGCTTCAAGGGCTGCGTCGAGTCCTTCCCTGAGCTTCTCGTCTGGGCTGAGCATCCCAACAGCGACATTCCAGTTCAAGTCGGGATCGTCTTCGAAAGCAGGAATGCGGCGCACGTGCGCATCGGGATGAACTTGGTTGAACCAACCAATTGCGGCGGGTGTAACTGCCGCGGCGTCGATCTCGTTCTTGGCAAGCGCGTCCATGATTTCATCTTCAAAGACAAACGGTGAGGTTTGGACGCCTCGCTTGCTGAGTGTCATGGAGGCGATCGAGCCGACCTGCACCCCGAACGCGCTGACCAGGCCTCAAATCCGCCAGTGACGCCGCGCCAGAGTCGGCCCGGACGGCCAACGCGACCCCGCTGCGCTGATAGGGCCGCGACATGCGCAATCCCACCTCCGCCAGCGCCGCCGGGTTCGCGATCGCATCCATGATGATGTCGCAGTCCGCACGGCGGTACTGAAAGCTGTTGACGACCCAGTGCTGCTCCAGCGCGACCTTCAACTGCTTCGCCAGTTCACGGGCGATCTCGACCTGGAATCCGGGGTCGACATTGCGCTTGCTGGCAAACGGCAACGCATTGGGGTGTGCGCAAAGCGTGAGCGCCCCACGTGTACGAATCGCCTCCAGCGAGCGCGCGCTGGCACCGGTGGCTCCGAGCAGGATCAAAAGGCCTACGAAAACGCTTTGGCGCATCTCCGGCCTCATTCTTCCAGACTTCGGATGTAGGCCAGGATCGCCATGATCTGGCTCTCCGAAAAGGCGCCTCCGAAGGCGGGCATGGCTCCGGGCTTACCCTTCTTGATCCGCTCCACGATAAAATCGTCGCTGCGCGCCGTACCCGCGAGCTTCGGCCCTTTGCCGGCGGCGCGGCCGCCGTTCTCGTGACAGAAGCCACACGAGGTCGCGAACATCGTCCCGCCCTCGATATCGGTTTCGCGGGCCGATTGATCCTGCTTGGGAGCCTGGCTCTGCTGCGCGGAGAGGCCGAAGGGCAATGACAACGCAATGCCGGCGATGAGAAGAATCGACTTCAACATTGGCATCCGGACCGGAGAGGCAGGGGGCGACTGCACCCTGGCTCTCCTCACCATTCTTATTGCTTCAGCGTGAAGACAACGAGCGCACCGGCATCCTTCGGCATGCTCGTAAAAGGTTCGCCGAAAAGGGCCGGGAACTCGTCCGCCACCATGCCGCCCCAACCAGCCGGCACTGCGATGTATTGCTTGTCGCCGGCGCTGTAGCTGATGATGCCGCCATTGTGACCGACGCCATTAAAATGCGACCACAGTTCCTGTCCGGTCTCCGCATTGTAAGCGCGCAGCACACCACGCGAGTCAGGCACGAACACCAGATTGCCGGCCGTCGCAAGCACGTTCGCCAGCGGAGGCTCGTCGAAATTGACCTCCCATTTCTTCGCACCAGTCACGGGATCACGTGCATCAAGATGACCGCGCGCCGCTCCGTCCGGCGGCGGAACGAGCTTGAAATTCGCGCCGATATTGAGCTGCGCCATCGGCTCGGTGATTGGCGTGGTCTTTATCACGTCCACATCCATGCACCATTCCTGGGCGAGCTTGTACCACAGGCCTGTCTTCGGGCTGTAGGCGCCCGAGTTCCAGCTGACGCCGCCGGCAATCGCCGGACAAAGCGGCTCGCTCGCTTTCCCGAGAGTCGAGTCGCGCCGGCCGATCAGTTCGCCGGTTTTCGGATCGATATCCTTGACGAAATTGATATTCTTCGCGATCCGCCACACGTTCTGCACCTTCCCATCGGCGCGGTCGTAGACGAACACAAAACCCCCCTTGTTCGGATGCACGACGAGCTTGCGGCCGTCGCGGTCGATCATGACGAACTCACCGACTGCCGAGTCGAAATCCCATGCATCATGGGGCAGCTCCTGATGATAGAATTTCAGCTTGCCGGTGTCGGGATCGAGCGCGATGACCGAAGTTGTGTAGAGGTTTGTGCCTGGCCGCGGTCCGCTGTTCTTCCAGTCCGCGCCGGACCAGTCGTAAAGCGGTGCAGGATTGGCCGTTCCCCACCAGACGGTGTTGGTTTCAGGATCGTAGGTGCCGGGCATCCATGCGCCACCCCCGCCGGTGCGCCAGGATTCATTACCCCAGGTGGCCTTGGCGTCCTCGGTGCCGGCGACGGTGAAGAATTCCCATTTCTTCTTGCCCGTCTTGATATCGACTCCGAACAGCGGACCGCGCGAGGTCCATTCGCCGCCCTGGCTGCCGATGATGACGGTGTCCTTCACCACCAGCGGCGCACCCGTGAAGCCGACCGTGAGCTTCTTGGAGTCGACCAGCTGCGTGTTCCATACCTCCTTGCCGGTTTTCATGTCGAGCGCGAGGAGATGCCCGTCGACGGTGCCAACGAAGACCTTGCCATCGCCGAGCGCGACACCGCGGTTGTACGGTGAGTGCGTCTGCATCGCGACGAGTTCCTCGTCGAGCACCGGAAAGTGCGACCAGATCATCTTGCCGGTTGCCCCGTCGAGCGCATAGACGCGGCTATAGGACCCCGAATAATAGAGCACGCCGTCAGCAACGAGCGGCATCGACTGCAGACCGCGCGTGGAACGTCCGGGCATATGGATCCAGGCGACTTCGAGATTCTTTACATTGCCCGCATTGATTTGATCGAGCCCGCTGTAGTGATACGATTTATAGCCGCCGTGATAGGTCAGCCAATCACCTGGGTTCTGCTCGGCCGCCTCGATGCGAGCGGAATTGATCTCTGACGGCGCGATCGCCCAAGCTGATGGTGCAAGCATAGCGGCCAGTGCGGCAACATAGGTAAGGTGCCTTGTACTGACTGTCATTGTTCTGCCTCCCTTATTGTATCGCGGGAACTACATCCAACATGCAGTCTGCTGCGGCCTCTTGCAGAAGCTGCCTCATCCGTGCAGCTCGTCTCCTGACCTCGGCGAGGGGTGCAGACACCAGACGGTGATCGCTGCGGCCGAATGTATTCGTTCAGCAGCGCCGTAGCATCACGATGAATTCAACGCTCAAAGTAGCACGGGCGCAAGCGATGTAATTTGGCAGCCAGACTGTCCGAACGCCCATTCTCTTTGAGCCGACACATCGCCAACGTCGGATGATGTCCGAACAGTGGATGCGACTCTGTGTTCTCGCGGCGTCCGGTACGGCGGCCGAGGCGCGGGTCCAAGAAGGCGGCGCACAGGAGCCTGGTTCACCCCCTTGCCAGAAGCAGCACGATGGCTATTTGACAGCGCCCCCGGTGATGCCGGCGATGAAGCGATCGAGGAAGATATTGTAGGCGATGGCTACGGGGATGGCGGCAATCAAGGCGCCCGCCATGATCTCGCCCCAGAAGAACACGTCGCCCCGGATCAGGTCGGTCGAGACGCCCAGCGTGATCGGCTTTTGGTCGGACGACGAGATGAAGGTCAGCGCGTAGACGAATTCCTGCAAGGTCAGGGTGAACGTAAAGATCACCACCGTCAGGATCGCCGGAACCGACAGCGGGATCGCCATCTTGATGAAGGCGCCAAACAGGCTGCAGCCGTCGACGATTGCGGCTTCCTCGATCTCGACCGGGAGCGCCTTGAAGAACCCCATCAGCAGCCAGGAGCAGAACGGGATCGTGAAGGTCGGGTAGACCAGCACCAGCGACCACATCGAGTTTTGCAGTCCGAGTTCGGCGATGATCCGGGACAGCGGCAGGAACAACAAAGTCGGCGGCACCAGGTAGGTCAGGAAGATCATGATTCCGAGCGCTTCGCCCTTGCGACTGGTCATGCGGGCCAGGCTGTAACCGGCCGGAACCGCGGTGACCAGGGTGATCGCGGTAACGCAGACGCCGACGATCAGCGAGTTCAACAGCCAGCGCGCGAACAGGGTTTCCTCGAACAGGTACTTGATGTGCTCCAGCGTCGGCGGCTCGTTGAACCAGAACGGGATGTTGGTGACGTTGTAAAGGTCACTGTTCTGCTTGAACGCCGTGATCATCATCCAATAGAACGGAAACGCGGCCAGGATAACGAAGAATGCGACGCCGACGAAAAACCCGGTTCCGCGGAGCGAGCGAACAAGAGGCTCCGACATGTCAAATCTCCCGGCGACGAATAAAGCGAAGCATGAAGATCACCACGACTAGCAGCACCGGCAGCATGAACAGCGAGATCGCGGCGCCGTGCGCCACGTCGCCGGAGACAATACCGGTCTGAAAGCCTTCAAAGCCCAGCACCGAGGTTGCGCCACCGGGGCCGCCCTGGGTCAGCAGGAAGACGATGGAAAGATCAGTGAACGTGAACACGATGCCGAAGATCAGGCCGATGGCCATGATCGGCAGGATCATCGGCAGGATGATCTGGTAGTTGCGGCGCCAAAAGCCTGCACCATCGACCGTCGCGGCGTCGATCACGTCCTGCGGAACCGCAGTGATGCCGGCGAGGAAAATCACGATGGCAAATGGAAAGAAGCGCCAAGCGTTGATAATGACAATGCACAGCATCGCAAGATACGGATTGCCGAGCCAGTTCGGCGCCTCTTCGCGAGTAAGGATGCCAGCCGCAATCAAGGTCCAGTTGATCACGCTGTAGAGCGAATCGAACATCCACTGCCAGGCGATCGTGGCGAGCGCGACCGGTACCGCAAAAGGCAGGATGATTAGCGCTCGCACGATCTTGCGGCCGGGGAAGGGCTGCAACAGCAGGAAGGCGCCGAACTTTCCGAGCACGAGGCCGAGCAATTGCGACCCGAATGTAAAGATGAAGGTGTTGCGCAACGTGTCGAGGAAATTCGGATTTTGCAGGATCTGCTCGAAATTCGCCAGACCGACGAACTTCCAGGTTGGGTTGTAGATGGTATAGGCGCTGAGCGAGTAATAGACCGCGAGCAGGAGCGGCAGGCCGACCAATAGCAAGACGTAGAGGATCGCCGGCGCGACCATGACCGCTTCAAGCACCTCGCGCCGGTCCAGGACGAAGCGAAAGCGTGAAATTGGCTTTGCAACAGGCTCCGCGATGACAGCCATCGGCGAATCCCCGGTTCAGTGGCGAGTGCGACGATTGCCGTTGGCGTCGAAATGGCGCAGCGCGCTGTTCTTCACGGCGAACGGATGCCACTCTCCGGGCCGAATGCTTCCTTCGGCGACGTGGGCTGGCGGCAACTTCGCCGTGATCGGCTGCTTCGAGTCAAAGCCATCCATCACGCCGTAAACAATGCGCTCGGACCCGAGATATTCCGAACGGTCGACGCGAAACAAAAATTCGGTCGCGCCTCCGTCTTCAATCATGTCCCTGGGCAAGAAATTCTCCGGCCGGAATCCGAGATAGCCGCCGCCATTGCGGGTGACGATGTTCATCGGCGGCGCGCCGACAAAGGTTGCGACAAAAAGGTCGGCAGGATCTTCATAGATATCGGTTGGCGTTCCCACTTGCCGAACCCTTCCATGATCGATGACCGCGATACGGTCGCCCATGCCCATCGCTTCGATCTGGTCGTGGGTCACGTAAATGGTGGTGAGGCCAACGCGCTGCTGAAAGTTCTTGATCTCCTGTCGGGCCGAGGTACGGAGTTTGGCATCCAGATTGGACAATGGCTCGTCGAGCAGAAGCGCGGTCGGTTCGCGAACGAGCGCGCGCGCAAGCGCCACACGTTGGCGCTCGCCGCCTGAGAGCTGGCGTGGCCGCCGGTCGAGAAGATGGCCGATGCCGAGCAACTGCGAGGCCCACTCGACCTTGTTTTGGATGTCCTGCGAGGGCATGCGCTGCGTGCGCAGCGGAAAGGCAATGTTATTACGTACCGTGTAGTGCGGATAAAGGCCGTAGCTCTGGAACATCATCGCAATGCCGCGGGCGCGGGGCGGGATGTCGTTGACGACATTGCCGCCGATCAGGAGATCGCCACTGGTCTGTTGCTCGAGGCCGCAGATGATGCGCAGGAACGTCGTCTTGCCGCAGCCCGAGGGGCCGAGCAGCACCATGAACTCGCCATCCGGCACCCTCAGCGAGATGCCGTTGACGGCATTAATCTCGCCGAACTTCTTGACGATATCCCTGGTCAATACGGCTGCCATCGATCCTCCCGGAGCTCATGTGGCGCTCTGCTGCCAATCGCTGGGCAGGGCGCCAATCGTGTTTGCCAATGAGCTGCAACGTGGCCGGCTGCCGGAGCGCGCAAAGGAGGGCTGCGTCCGGACACGGCTTCAGGCTTTCTCGTGCCACTTCTTGAAAATGGCATCAGACTGTTGATGCGCCCATTTGACCGAGTCCTCGGCGGACATCTGACCGCTCGCCGCCTTTGCCATCATGTCGCAGATGACGAAGTTGTTATAGACCTCGTCGACGGCGGGCCAGGACGGGCCGGGATATCCGGGGGAGGCCGACCACTGCTCGGACTCCTGTAGCACCGCTAATTTGTCTGATGGCGTCGAAGTCGGATCGTTCGAGAGGATCGGCATCGGCTTCGGCACCAGATTGGCGAAGCAGGGGTTATTGTAGCCTTCGCTCGCCTTGAACGCCTCCGGCCAATGATCGGCGTAGTATTTGAGGAACTCGATTGCGCCTTCCTTGTTCTTGGCGAACTTCCAGATGCCGTAGAATTCGGAAGCGCCGCCCATGATCTGGCGTACCGGCCCCCTTGGCGGAGCCATCACGAAGGTGTCGTCGGCGCCCTTCTTGTTCGCCTTCTGGAACGTCCGATAGGCCGAGATCGGGTTCACGATCAGCGAGCCGATGCCCGAAACGAGATAGCGATTGTTGCTGGAGTCGTCCCACGACAGCACTTCGGACGTCATCGCCTCCTTGTACAGCGCGGTGACGAACTTGACGGCTTCGATCGTCTCCTTGCTGTTGAGCACGACGTTCTTGCCGTCGGTGTCCTGAAGTGCACCGCCAAAGCTCCAGAGCAGGCCGCGCCAGGTCGTGTTCGGGTCGTTGCTGTGTCCGAGCGAAATGCCGACCGGATGGCCCTTGGCTTTCAGCTTGGCGCCGCCGATACGCACGTTGTCCCACGTGTCCGGCTGCATCCCGATCTCGTCCCACATGCTCTTGCGGTACATGGCGGGGAAGTTGATGTAAAAATCGGGGAAAGCTGACCAAGTCTTATCGTCCTGGTTGTATCCGATCTGGCGGCCGATCCTGCTGACCTTGCCGTACTTCTTCTCGGTTGCCTCGACGAGGCTTGTCACGTCGACGAGGAATTTGCGGTAGAGGTGCGCTCCGCCTGCGCCGTTCCATCCGAACAGATCGTGACCTGACTGAGCCGAGGCTTCGGCGGCCGCGCGCGCGGCGACGTTGGCGACCGGGATGTGGTCTACGGTGACGTCGAGGTTATTTTTCGTGCCCCAGTCCTTTGCGAACGTATCGAACCACTTGTCGTACTCCGGGACGAAATGGCTCCACTGTACGATGGAGATGGATTTGGTGTCGGCAAGCGCACGGGAGACGAATGGGGCAGCAAGGGACGGCACCGAAGCGGCGGCCAGGATAAGACCAGTTTGTGTCAGGAAACGACGTCGCGTGACGCGCAAAAAATTGCCCGTGCTCATCTGGACTCCTCCTGCGGATATCGCCAGTTGGAGAAAGGCTCATCCAGATGAGGGATCAGTCTAGCTCCGCCCTGGATCTTGTTATCGCTGGCGTCACTATAGCTTTGAGGCCCGGACCGGCCTTTCTACTAAAGCCGGTCAGTCGGTACGCTGCCGTACAAAGATTGACAGCGGACGAAGTCGCGCGGCGCTGGCTGGAAGCAAGCTGTTTGGATGGCTGCGTCAGACGCAGCAAAGGCAGGCGCGCATAAGGTCGGCGTCCGCGGAAATGCGGTGCTCGTGCAGGCCGCTGCGATTTATGTACCGGTATTCCGACGCTATGATCTGATAGCATTCGCATGTTCTCAGCTCGAGGGCCGCGTGATCGCACACGTCGATGCTACCTCGCTGCCTGATGAGCCCGCCAGATTGTTCCAGTTCCGCAAGCGTCGTCGTGATGCTGGCGCGTCGCACGCCGAGAATGACCGACAGCATGTCATGCGTCACGGGGATGATCCGGTCGTCCAGACGGTCGGCTGCGAGCAGCAGCCAGCGGCTCAGCCGTTCCTCCAGGCTGTGGCGGGCGCTGCAAAGCGTTGTCTGGGCATTCTGGACCAACAGCGCGTGGATATAGCTGAACAGCTGCTGCTGGATGTCCGGGGATCTGTGCGCGGCCCTGCGCAGGTCCGGCACCGCGATGCGCAATGCATAACCGGGGACCGACATCAGGCAGCGATTGGGTGAGCGCTGCATACCGAGCGCCGCCGCCACGCCGACAAAACCGAGCCGTCCAACCATGGCGATTCCGACCGGACCATCACGCTGAGTTCGCACCAGCAGCGAGGCGACGCCGCGTTCGATGAAGTAGATATGCGCGATGGGGTGGTGGTAGTCTTGAAGAATTGCCCTGCGCTTGAGCGCAACGGGCTGCAGGAAGGGACGAAGCCGCTCAAAGGACGCCGGCGTAAGACCGCCCAGCAGACGGTTCTGAACCCGCACCGTCTGCTCGCGGTCGGCACCACTCAGCGCACTTTTGAACACTATCCCATGGGGCTGTCCGCCGGATGCGTCCCGATCCGGTCTTGTTCCGCCGGCATTGGGGCTTTCTCCGCGCGAAGCTACTCCCTCTTCGACCTGGAGTCACCGGCACCCGACAATCCAGCGACGGCCGGTCAAAGGCGCCTTCAACTCCCCAACGAATAGGCTGTAAGCTGGCGGCCCAATCTGTTCACTCGGGCATCAGAGGCGATTTGATTTCGGTCATCGAGCTCTACACCGACTTCGCTTATTGGGCTTATTGGCCCGATGCTGCCTAGCTCGATGCGCGTCCAAGCGGCGGCCGTCGAGTAGACAGGAAGCGGCTTGCACCGGTCCAGACCGCCGGTTTTGACCCGAAGCGGTCCTGGACCTTCGCTCGCCATCTCGCCTGACGACGCAAGCCGAAGTGATGTCATTTATTGCGTCGCTTCGCGCCGTTAGTGGTTCAGGCGGGGTTCGTCTGCGCAAGATTGCCGCAGTGCAGCGTGGCCGCTTCCCAATCCATCCGGTCCTATTCGACTTTCAGGTGGTGGCTGTCCGCATCTCCTGCGCATCCCTATGTCTGATATAATTGATATCTGCCGGGTTCATCCAAGAAAGGCCCGCATGAAAAATTGATCCCCGGAGGAGTACTGCCGTCGAAATGGCCGCGGGCCGGCGGTTTTATTCAATGCGCAATCATCCACAGGGGGAAACGCCATGAAACGTCGTCAATTTCTAAGTACGGCAGGCGCCGGCCTCGCCGCGTCTGCCGCCGTTGTTGCGCCAGCCATCGCCCAGTCGATGCCTGAACTAAAGTGGCGCTGCACCACGAGTTGGCCGAAGTCGCTGGATGTGCCTTTCAGTGCATCAGAGACGATCGCGAAATATGTTGCGGAAGCTACCGACAACAAGTTTCAAATTCAGCCCTTCGCAGGCGGCGAGATCGTGCCTGCCTTGCAGGCTGTCGATGCAGTAAGCAATGCAACGGTCGAAATGTGCCACACCGCCGCCTATTATTTCATCGGCAAGGATCCGACCTTCGCACTCTATTGCTCGGTACCGTTCGGCCTGAACTCGCGCCAGCAGAATGCATGGTTTCAGGATCACGGCGGTCAGGACATGCTCAACGAGTTCGGCAAGAAGTACAACATATACGGTATTGCGGGCGGCAATACCGGCACTCAGATGGGCGGCTGGTTCCGCAAGGAGATCAACAGCGTCGAAGATCTCAGCGGATTGAAGATGCGGATTGGCGGTTGGGCGGGCAAGACCCTTTCAAAGCTCGGCGTGGTTCCGCAGCAGATCGCAGGCGGCGACATCTATCCCGCATTGGAAAAAGGCACGATCGACGCAACCGAATGGGTCGGTCCCTATGACGACGAGAAGCTCGGCTTCTACAAGGTCGCGAGGTACTACTATTATCCGGGCTGGTGGGAAGGTGGCACGGCGCTGCATTTCTTCATCAACCTGGACAAGTGGAACGCCCTGCCAAAGGCTTACAAGTCGCTCCTCGCTCTGGCCTGCGGCTATGCCAACATGGACGTTCAGGCGCGCTATGATGCGCGCAATCCGGCGGCCATCAAACGGCTCGTCGCCAACGGGACACTTCTGCGTCCGTTCAGCCAGGCGGTGATGGAAGCGTGCCTAAAGGCTTCGAACGAGGTCAATGCGGAAACCTCCGCATCCAACCCTGATTTCAAGAAGATCTACGATTCGCAAGTGGACTTTCGAAACGACGAGAATCTCTGGTGGCAGATCGCGGAGTATTCATATGAAACATTCATGATCCGCATGCGTTCAAAGGGCTGAACGAGCCGCGCGCGGGCCCTGCGGGATACTCTTCGACCTGTCTTATCAGCTTCAGCCGGAAGGAAGCCGGCCGTCGCGGCCCGACGGCGGGCCGACGACAGCATTCGCGCTGACCGCTTCGATGACGGCACGCTTCCAGAACTCGGTTGTCTTCTCCGGTCAGCAGCAGATCGCTCTTCGGATTGATGTGGTCTTGTCTTGAAAGTTCGTCACGTTAGTCGGATACTGGATAGGATCCCTTGGGCCATTATCAATCCGAGGAGGACGATCATGGCGATTCAGATCGTGATGGACCGCGCCGGCGACAGCCATCACCCTTTCAACCCCCGCGACCTGCAGGAAGTGGCGAAGGCGGAGCAGCGGTTCTATGAGCTGACGAATGCCGGCTTCACCGCCGCGGTCCGGACGGGTCCCGGTCAGATCTCGCAGATCCGATCGTTCGACCCCAGTGCGGATGAAACCCTCTTTTTCCCCAGATTGATCGGCGGCTAGCCGCTCATGTTCGGCTTTCGGCCGTCGGCGTCGGGCGTCCGCTCTCGCACGAGAGCGGCGCGAATGCTCTTTATCAGGCACGGCGCCGAGCGCACACCAGAGGGGCGGTCGCTGCTGCTCTTGCGGCGTTGGCTATCGCCCGCGCAGTGGGAGCAGTTCGCAAGGAGGGGCTACTTCGAGGTTGTCGGAAGCGAAAGTGGGAAGCGGTACCGGATCCACGCCGGGACGTCGGTGAACGTGTGCGAGATTGACGAAAGAGGCCGCGTGCGGGAGGGGCTGTGCTTCATGCCGATCGGCGCGCTGCCGATCGGAGATGTCATGCTTGCCCAGAAGATTGCGTTGGAAACATGCGAGGGCAAGGCGCGCGCCGTGGCCAGGAGGTTCACGCCGAGCACTTTCCAGTTCAGACAAGCCCGACCTCTCGGTTGACGCCACCTACCTCGTCGCACCGCTGCACCAACTTCAACGCGGCACTTGAGAGCTGGCCCGTTCGCTTGCCGCTGGCGTTGCTGGACCGCTGGCCTTGCGCACGTCGATGGGCGAGAGACGGCAAGATCAGATACGCAACATGATTACGTGTATCTCGAAAGGCGTGATTGCCCCTTGCGAACTGATTGCACGCAAGACTTGAGCCGTGGTCCGGCGGAGCCGCCGACCGGCGCTCATGCCCCGAAACCGACACCAGTGCCGCGCTCAACAGTGTTCGCCAATGCGCTGTCGGACCGCGAATGCAGCGCTCTCATAAGCGACGTCGCCAACGCGGTGCGGCTGGGCAATGACTCCATCATCCCGATCCTTCTTCGGACGGCTTGTCTTCGCTGCGTAATGAGGCACTGTACGGGCGATCTGACGAGAGACTCGCCTGAAAACAATTATGGCTGCCCATCTACCGAACAGAGAGGCAATAACTTGCTCACGGCACCACTGACCAGGCTTCTGAACCTAACGCGATTTATTGCGCCACAAAAGTCCGGAAATGGCCGTGGCTGACCTCCGCTCTGGGCGTCGCACTGCCCGCTTCCCAGGGCAGCCTTTGACCCGTTATACGTCGTCGAAACGAGAACCAACCATCGCCGGCTTGAATGACTGAACCTCTGACCGAACGCACGGTGGTTATTGGAAACAGTGGCTCTGGTAAGAGCACGTTGGCCGAAGCCGTCGCCAATTTAGCCCATATCCCTGTGGTCGATCTTGACCTGCTGCACTGGGAAGAAGGCAGCTATGGCCAAAAGCGAAATGAAGACGTCGCGCGAAAGATGGTTTTGGATATTTCCGACCAGCCGCGCTGGATTATCGAAGGCGTATTCGGATGGCTGGCAGAAGTGGCCCTTCCCAAAGCTACCACTCTCATTTGGCTAGATTTTCCGTGGAGCGTTTGCCGCGCCGGGCTACTAGCCCGCGGCCTGCGGCGGGGAGCAACAAGTCATGACGCCGCGGAACTGATGAAGTGGGCGGAAGCCTATTGGACTCGGCAGACACCATCCTCCTTTGCTGGCCATTCTAGGATGTTCAACGATTTCTCCGGGACCAAGTTGCGGCTGGAGAGCCGAGAACAAATTGTGCAGTTGCTCGAAAATTTACGTACCAACATGACCAATACGGATCTCCGGCTTTAAGCACCACTGGCAACGCTGACGGCAGCGTGTCACGCCCGCTTCTGGCCCTGAGCTGAACAACGAACGAGCCGCCGCAATGTCGGCGACCGGACGCTGCACGATGGTTGCGGTGACCGCCGCTCATGACCCTGGCTGTGTGAAAACGCTGCGCTTGATGTGATTCGCGCGATATGATTCCCGCACGATTTGCGGGGGGTGGGATGAAGCGCTTCGTTGCGGAGGCGGATCGTGGGCAATCGACGCTATTGCCCGAGTGCCTCGATGATTTCATTGACGAGAGCAACCCTGTTCGCGTGATCGACGTGTTTGTCGATGCGCTCGATTTGGCCGAGCTAAGCTTCGAGGGGGTGAAGCCGGCGGCGACCGGTCGGCCGTCATACCATCCCTCGGTTCTCCTGAAGCTTTACATCTACGGCTATCTGAACCGGGTGCAGTCGAGCCGGCGGCTCGAACGAGAGGCCGGACGCGATGTCGAGGCCATGTGGCTGCTGGGCCGGCTCGCACCTGATCACAAGACGATCGCGGACTTCCGCAAAGACAATGGCCTGGCGCTCCGCAAGGTATGCGCACGCTTCGTCGAACTCTGCCGTGAAATGGGTCTCCTCGCGACGTCGAGCGTCGCCATCGATGGCAGCAAGTTCAAAGCTGTGAACAACCGGGACAAGAACTTCACACGCGCGAAGGTGGAGCGGCGGCGCGCGCAGCTGGAGGAGAGCGTCGCGCGCTATCTGAGCCAACTGGACACGGCCGACCGGCAGGAGCCGAGCGAGGCGTTGGCCGCCAAGGTGACGAGGCTAACCGAGAAGCTGACGAAGCTGAGGGAAGAAATGGGCAAGCTTGCCGTCTACGAGAAGCAGATGCTTGCGTCACCCGATCAGCAAATCTCGTTGACCGATCCCGACAGCCGTTCGATGGCGACAAGCGGCCGGGGCTCCGGCACCGTTGGCTACAACGTGCAGGTCGCCGTCGACACCGAGCACCATCTGATCGTAGCGCACGAGGTGACGAACAGCGGCTCAGATCGGGCACAACTCGCCAATATGGCCAAGCAGGCGAAGGCTGTTCTCGAGACCGAGACGCTCGAAGCTGTAGCCGATCGCGGCTACTTCAACAGCCCGGAGATCCTCGCGTGCCACGAGGCCGGCATCACCGTAACTCTGCCCAAGCCGCTGACGTCGGGTGCCAAATCGGAGGGGCGCTTCGGTAAGCAGGACTTTGCCTATTTGCCAGAGGAGGACGCCTATCGCTGTCCGGCTGGGGAGCGATTGCCGTATCGCTACACAAACGAAGAAGACGGCAAGATGCTGCGGCGCTACTGGACCACTGCCTGTCAAAGTTGTTCGCTCAAATCGCAGTGCACGACAGGACCAGAGCGGCGAATTACACGCTGGGAGCACGAGCATCTGCTGGAGGCTGTGCAGCAGCGCCTTGACGCAAACCCAGAAGCCATGCGTCAGCGTCGGGAGACGGTCGAGCATCCGTTCGGCACGATGAAGGCCCGCATGGGAGCGACACACTTCCTCACCAAAACGCTCCCAAAAGTAGCGGCCGAGATGGCACTCTCGGTCTTGGCCTATAATCTTACACGGGTCATGAACATCGTCGGGGCCAAGCCACTGATCACTGCGATCGCGGCCTGAGACAGGCGCGGTTCCTAGCTTCCGGACCGATGCCCTTTGAAGCCGTTTTTACACGGCCAAGACCCATAGCAGAAATTGACAACAGTTTTAGCAGCCCTCGACAATGTGCTAGGCTGATGGCCCGATGGAGCCTGTCGAAAGTGGCGGCGGGAAATTCACCCGTGCAACTGTCGGCAGGCGCCTGCGAGAGGCTGCTGCGACCGGCCCTGTCACGCTGGCCGGTCGAAGCACTGGCTCCAGGTGAAGAACCGCAAGCATCCGGCGATGGCAAGAGTGATGGAGTCGTTCGGATAGAAATCCCGGAGGACGTCCGTTGACGCTGATCAAGCCCAATCCGCCTCAAATTGCTTAACTCCAGTCGTGCAGACCGCCGGAGCGCGGGAACTAGGATAGGAGACAAAGATGCATTTCGCTATCTCCGCCACATATGGTCCGACTGATCCAACTCGGGCAATGCTGCCGTTTATCTTCGCTACGTCCGCGGTGCAGAGCGGCGACAGCGTCACGCTGATGCTATTCGCCGATGCCGTATTCACAGCAATCGAGGGCGTGGGCGCGAAGCTCGTCCCGGTCGGACCACCGAACCGGTACGAGGAGATCGCAGCGCATCCCAATGTGACGTTGATGGTGTGCAAGCCTTGCGTAGAGGCGCGCGGTCTAGCGGCATCAGCGCTCGACAAACGGGTGAAGCTTGCTGGGATGAACGAGTTCCACGCCGCAGCCAAGCAGCCGGACTCGCGAGTGGTCAATTTCTAGAAGATCGCCCTGCGAGCATTGGATCAAGGTGAAGACCGCAAGTATTCGGCGATAAACCGGGTGATGGAGTTGGCGGTCTCCTTCATTTCGCGAATGTCACCTGTTGGCCCATACCGACGAAATCCAGCACTCGCGCACATGTCGGCTGCTAGGGGAAGACGAGAAACGGCTGACGTCCGGCCAAAACGACGCGAGTGACCCTGAGCGGACTCCATTGCGTTGATTTACGCGGCGCGTTCCCTGTTTGACTGTTCCTCTACGGCGGTCGCGGTTTCTTCCAACCCCTTTTCGTAATTGCCCGCCAACCTCTCAATACTGTCGGCCCACATCCTCAGCATTGAGACTTGAAAGTGCATAATTGGCTTCAAGGCATTCATACCGATTGCAGTCGCTGCGCTGATGGGACTTTGTGGGTCGCGCGCGAAACGGTTTTCGTTAGCGGTCTTGTCTGCCATGCGGTTCTCTCCCTCGTTTTGGTGTTCTGGCCGTAAGCTATGTGGTGGGTTGTGCCCTGCGTGACTCTAAGCACTCAGCCAAGACTTGATCTGCCGCGAGCCTCGCACGTCGGTCGTCGTGCAGTTCGTCCAGTTTTTTTAGGTAAGCGACGGCCGCTATTTGCAAGAGATCGAAATCATCTCCACCGGCATCACGAACATTGGCGACGTAGCGATAGAGGGCAGAACGCCTGTTATCGTTCTCGCTGATGCCGCTGTGGAACAGCAGGTAGTTCCGCCAAGCGAACGCACACGCACCTTCTATGGTTTGAGAGTTCATTGCCACCCTCCCAAAGCCCAGAGAAAGGCTGACGACCGGTTTCGTTCCGCGAATCTCTCAGATGTAATATCGTTCCGTAGCTGCGCTGCAAGGTGCGGACGAGAGATGAGGGACGGGCGGGTAGGCCTGCGCGAGCGCGACGGCTCACAGGCCGACGTTCCGCTGGCTGAGGCGGTGTCCCGCTTGCAGGCGAGAGCACGGCCGGGCGCCCTTGCGACTGACGCGTTGTAGCACAATGCTTGAGGCGCTTGTCACACAATGAAATCTATATGGTGGGCGCTGTTTGAGGTGGCCGCGTCCAGGATGCACGACCTGCCTCCCGGGCGTTGGCTCAGCGCTCGACGAGCGAGGGGCGAGCATGCTCGGAAGAGGCTATGTCGCCTTGTGGCCGATTCTGTTGAAAAAGGCCGGCAGTATTTCGTTGTAATAGGTCGTCGCGACGTGGCCGAACTGCTTTACCGACCCTATGCGAGCCTCGGGGTAGGCATCGGGATCAGCTTGGCCATCTTTCGAAGGTTCTGGGCGGTGGCTGCGAGGATGAACTCGTCGCGCGCGCCGTTTGGACCTCGTAAACGCAAACGATCGAGCTTGAGAATGCGCTTGAGGTGCGCGAACAACATCTCGATTTTCTTGCGGAGCCGGCGCGAGGTGCCTCCCTCCCACGATCTAGCGATCTGGCGGGCCATGTCGCGAGCGCCCTCGTAGATCGAGCGCGGCACTCTCCGTGAAGCCTGCTTGGGGCAACACCGAGCTTTCAGTGCGCATCGATCACAATCGCGCTTGCTGGCGAGGTAAAGCATGGTGGCACCATCATTCACCAACGTTCCGGTCGTGGTAAGAACTTTGCCACTAGGGCAACGATAGATGTCCCCAGCATGGTCATAGGTGAAGTCGTCGCGCGAGAAGATCCCGTCTGTGCGGGCCGACTTGTCGAAGACTGTAACGTGCGGCTCGATCCCGTGCTCATAGACCAGCCAGGCGAGCATCTCGGCCGAGCCATAGCCGCTGTCACCGAGCAGCCGGCTCGGATAGAGATCAAACCGCTCCAGCGAGCGCTCAATCATGCGCTTAGCGGCCAATACCTCCGCCTGCCGGATTGCCGTCGTTGCCTCAACATCGACGATGATCGCGTTCTCGATGTCGACCAGATAGTTCGTCGAATAGGCGAAAAATGCTTGGCCGCCGTGCGCCCCCGTCCAGCGCGCCGCCGGATCGGAAGGTGATACGAACTTCGGGGTAACCTCGGTCGCGGCTCCGAAAGCGGCATCATCAAGGACAGCCAGATACTCATCGATTGCTCGGCCGGCAGCCTCCGGCGGAAGTCCCTTGTCGCCTTCGATCCCCTTCTGCCGATTGGCATCGGCCTTGATTAGGCTCGCGTCGACGGCAAATCCTTCACCCCCGACCAGTCGCTCCTCGATGCAGCGGCTCAAGACGCTCTCGAACACACGGCGGAAGAGGTCGCTCTGCCGGAAGCGGCCATGCCTGTTCTTGGAGAATGTCGAATGATCCGGCACCGCTCCATCCAGACCGAGCCGGCAAAACCACCGGTAGGCCAAATTGAGGTGAACCTCATCGCACAAGCGCCGCTCCGATCGGATGCCGAAGCAGTAACCGATCAGGAGCATCCGGATCATCAGCTCGGGATCGATCGAAGGCCGACCGATGCTGCTGTAGAAAGGCGCCAGGTCCCGCCGGACCTGTTCAAGATCGACAAACCTGTCAATCAACCGCAGCAAGTGATCAGTCGGGACATGTCTTTCGAGCGAGAACTCATAGAACAACGCGACCTGTTCGACTTGCCGATGCCCCATCATGATCTTCAGTCCTGCCAATTAGACAGACTGAATCACTGATATCTCTGCGTCGCAACAGCTGCCTTTTTCAACAGAATCGGCCCGTTTGAGACTTTCGGATTTGCGCCGAGGACGTCAGCTAAGCAGCGCCGACCGGAAGCCCTAGCAGCGCGGCGCAACCGACGCGATTGACCCAGAGCCGATGTAGCTCTTGCCTGCACACGACAGTATATGTTCGGCAGAATCGCACGGGAGCATACCATGCAGATCACGATTGCCGGTTCGGGCAATGTAGGCCGTGCGCTAGCGGGCGGATGGCTCAAGAGGGGCCATCGCGTGACGTTCGCGACGCGCGATGTGGCCGGCGACAAAGCCGGAGAGCTGAGAGAGCAGGGTTTTGGCGTTGTCCCCCTGAACGATGTGCAACCAGTACCGATGTGATTGTGCTCGCGGTCCCCTGGGCCGCCGTCGAGGCGACGATAAGATCGCTGGGTGACTTCGCCGGCAAAGTGTTGATCGACGCGACCGATCCTCTCAAATCCGAAAGGGAGCTTGCGATCGGATTTGGCGATTCAGGCGGCGAGACCGTAGCGCGGCTTGCGCCGAGCGCGCGCGTCGTCAAAGCGTTCAGCACCACGGGCTCCCGCAACATGGCAGACAGCGACTATCCCGGTGGAAAGCTGATGATGGCACTTGCCGGCGACGATACGCCCGCCAAGCAGATCGTCATCGCGCTTGTCGCAGACCTCGGTCTCGACCCGATCGACACCGGCCCGCTGGCCATGAGTCGCTACCTCGAGCCTTTGGCAATGCTGTGGATCAACCTCGCTTACACGCAGCAGCTCGGACCAAATATCGGGTTCGCGCTGCTGCGAAGATGAAGCACCGATCCGGTCTGACGAAATGGCGACCCGAGCTGTCATTTCGGCAGTTCGATCGCGAGGAAACGATCGGCCAGAACTGATCGGTAGGTCCCCTTCTGGCCGATTTTGTTGAAAAAGGCAGCTGTTGCGACGCAGAGATATCGGTGATTCAGTCTGTCTAATTGGCAGGACTGAAGATCATGATGGGGCATCGGCAAGTCGAACAGGTCGCGTTGTTCTATGAGTTCTCGCTCGAAAGACATGTCCCGACTGATCACTTGCTGCGGTTGATTGACAGGTTTGTCGATCTTGAACAGGTCCGGCGGGACCTGGCGCCTTTCTACAGCAGCATCGGTCGACCTTCGATCGATCCCGAGCTGATGATCCGGATGCTCCTGATCGGTTACTGCTTCGGCATCCGATCGGAGCGGCGCTTGTGCGATGAGGTTCACCTCAATTTGGCCTACCGGTGGTTTTGCCGGCTCGGTCTGGATGGAGCGGTGCCGGATCATTCGACATTCTCCAAGAACAGGCATGGCCGCTTCCGGCAGAGCGACCTCTTCCGCCGTGTGTTCGAGAGCGTGCTGCGCCGCTGCATCGAGGAACGACTGGTCGGCGGTGAGGGATTTGCAGTCGATGCGAGCCTAATCAAGGCCGATGCCAATCGGCAGAAGGGGATCGAAGGCGATAAGGGACTTCCGCCGGAGGCTGCCAGCCGAGCAATCGATGAGTATCTGGCCGGCCTTGATGATGCCGCTTTCGGAGCCGCGACCGAGGTTACCCCGAAGTTCGTATCGCCTTCCGATCCGGCGGCGCGCTGGACGGGGGCGCACGGCGGCCAAGCATTTTTCGCCTATTCGACGAACTATCTGGTCGACATCGAGAACGCGATCATCGTCGATGTTGAGGCAACGACGGCAATCCGGCAGGCGGAGGTATTGGCCGCCAAGCGCATGATTGAGCGCTCGCTGGAGCGGTTTGATCTCTATCCGAGCCGGCTGCTCGGTGACAGCGGCTATGGCTCGGCCGAGATGCTCGCCTGGCTGGTCTATGAGCACGGGATCGAGCCGCACGTTACAGTCTTCGACAAGTCGGCCCGCACAGACGGGATCTTCTCGCGCGACGACTTCACCTATGACCATGCTGGGGACATCTATCGTTGCCCTGGTGGCAACATTCTTACCACGACCGGAACGTTGGTGAATGATGGTGCTACCATGCTTTACCTCGCCAGCAAGCGCGATTGTGATCGATGCGCATTGAAGCCCCGATGCTGCCCCAAGCAGGCTTCACGGAGAGTGCCCCGCTCGATCTACGAGGGCGCTCGCGACATGGCGCGCCAGATCGCGAGATCGTGGGAGGGAGGCACCTCGCGCCGGCTCCGCAAGAAAATCGAGATGTTGTTCGCGCACCTCAAGCGCATTCTCAAGCTCGATCGTTTGCGTTTACGAGGTCCAAACGGCGCGCGCGACGAGTTCATCCTCGCAGCCACCGCCCAGAACCTTCGAAAGATGGCCAAGCTGATCCCGATGCCTACACCGAGGCTCGCATAGGGTCAGTAAGAGCAGTTCGGCCACGTCGCGACGACCTATTACAACGAAATACTGCCGGCCTTTTTCAACAGAATCGGCCCTTCTGCGACATTCAGCGATGTCCGCTATTGTGCGCTAGTGGCAGAGAAGCGGACATCGGGCGGGCCGGAGCCGGCACTCCGATCTGACCAGGGTGCGGTCTTCGGTGTGCCTACTCCTCGTCGTCTTCGTCCTCGTCTTCATCCTCGTCTTCGTCGCTCTCGTCCTCTTCGACGCGCGCGAGCGTGGCCAGCGGCAGCGTCTCGCGGAACAAATCGCCTTCCATGTCCATCCAGAGGCAGAGCACGTCGTTCTCCTTCACCTCCGCGACCGTCAGCGGATGGCCACCGGAGGGCGGCTCCGAGCTAACCTGGCGGACCAGCGCCATCATGTCCGCTCATGGCGGGTCGACGGGAAAGGGTCCGATTGGCTGTCACTTCTGCGAGAGGCAGGATTAATGCAGCGCGCATTGAGAATCGCGCGCACGCATGAGGTCAGCCGTTTCGGCTCCTTCGTCAAACCAATCGCAGATCGGTTCTAGCAGGGCGCGCGCCTCATCAATCCTTCCTTGCCTCCGCCAGAGTTCTGCGAGGCTTGTGGCAGCGCGCAACTCCAAGGACTTGGCGCTTTGACCACGCGCCACTTCAATGGATTTCCTAAGATGAGACTTGGCGTCGCCGACTTTCGATGGGTCGAGCGATAGGAGAATTTGGGCCTTTTGCCGGTGTAATTCCGACTCCCATGCCCTGCCCGTCACATCATCTATGCCGGCCAGGAGCCTTTCGACCAACGATAGTGCGCGTTCATTCTCGCCGGCCTTGGCGTCAATTTCCGCCAGCCAGCTATTCATCATTGGCAGCATGAAACCGACACCGCTGCGCCGCGCCTCGTCGATTCCCAGTGCGATCTCGGATCGGGCCTCCTCAATTCGGCCCATCTCGCCGACGGCCCGGCCTCGCGAAATTCGCGATAGAATTACGTACAGCGAAAACCGCTGTTCTTGTGACATTTCGAAGCTGTTCTGGGCGCTCTCGAGAGCGCGAGCGGCATCCCCGCGCAGAAGGTGCACGACAGAGGTCATGTAATGAGCGAACGCCACTGTGTACGGGTGAGCAAGATCCTGAGCCAGGGCCAACGCTTCCGACACGCGCGAAAGGGATCGATCGGGATAGCCGAGGAACCACAAGTCCCAGGACTGAAGCAGCAGTGAAGCCGCTTGAGGCTCCACCATGTAAAGGTGATAAAGGGGCTGTCTTCCTTCGCTGATCGAAAGCCTGATCGTCTCTTCGAAATGGTTCGCTGAGGATTGGAAGTCCCCGATGGTCAACAACGTGCTGCCCATCACTCTATGAGCCACCATCGACAGCACGGGGCTAGACAAGCCTCGTGACCGCAGCAGAAACTCATCGGCCATGCTGAGCGCCTCATCATTCCTTCCACCCATCCATGAGTGTCCCCACAACCCAAACAGGGCTTGGAAATATTCAGGGATGTCGCCGAGACGCAGGCATAAGGAGCGAGCTCTGGAAAACGCTTCGCGGGTTTCCGTGGAGGCATACCCTTTGACGGCGATAAGCGGTATTCCCAGCGCCAGCTGAACCTCGACCTCTTGTTTGGTCCGCTCGGGCGTTTCGGGCATCGTTTTCAGAAGCTGAAGCGCACTTCGAAAATTGGCAATCGCTTCGATGTTGGCGGAGTGCGCGAGCGCGCGCTGCCCGGACTTGAGCCAATAACGGATAGCCGAATTGTGATTGCCTGCTTCCTGATGATGATACGCCACGACTTCGGTCTGATTTTCCGCAAGCTCCGGAAAGTCATGCTCCAGGACCGTGGCGATCTCGGCGTGGATCTGCTGTCTTTTGCTCCTGAGCAAAGAATTGTAGATCGCATCACGCAGCAACACGTGTTTGAACGCGAAGCGGAGGGAAGGCGAAATGTCGACTCGATAAATGATGTCGGCCTGTTCGAGCAGCGAGAGTGCTGACAGGATATTATCTTCGTCGAGTTGCGATACGGCCGACAACAGATCATAGGAGAACTCGCGCCCGATCACCGCCGCAATCATTGCAAGTTTGCGACTTGGCGCAACGCGGTCGAGCCGCTCCATCAATGCGTCACTCAGCGTGTCCGGAACCCTGAGCAATGCTGCTTGTGCCGTCCGCTCGGACGCACCTCGACCGAGTACAGGTGCGCTCAACATACTGTTTGTCAGTTCCTCGATGTATAGCGGGACGCCATCGGCCTTTTCGATAATTTGGTCCAGCAGCGGCTGAGGCATCTCCCGCCCCTCAACAGACCTCCAATCATCGCCTTCACTTCCGTGTGCGATAATCGAGTTAGCGAGTGCACGGTGATATTCGCATGAGTGATCCATGCCGGGCGGAACTCCGGCCGGCACGACACGATAAGCAGCACGCGGGCGTGGTCGATCCGGCTGATAATCAGGTCAAGCAGCTCGACCGTCGACGGATCCAGCCAGTGTGCATCCTCAAAGATGCAGAGCGTGGGCCCTTGGACGGAGAACGCCAACAGCATATCGACAAGCGTGCTTATGGTTCTGTTCTTTATTTGCTGCGGGGTCAGGCGGGACAATTGGAGGTGATCATGCACCGGGATGGATAACAGCCTGGCGACCAGCAGGACCGGTTCGGCGGAATTGTCGGGAAGGTAAGCCCTGAGCTTGGCGAGCTTGTCTGCATCGGGCTCGCGCGGTGTTATTTGGGCCGAATGTTGGATCTGCTCGATGACGGGGAAGAACGCGCTCTGATTGTGGTAGGGCGAGCATTGATGATGCAGCAGAATATGCGGTTCCTGCTGAATATGCGATTTCAACTCGTGGAGCAGCCTCGACTTCCCGACTCCCGGAATACCCGAAAGAAGTATGACTTGGCCATCACGCTCCTTGACTTTTTGCCACCTGTCGAGCAGCAGGCTCAGCTCGCTTGAGCGTCCAATGAGCGGAGTAAGAGAGCCCGTATGCGCAGCTTCGAAGCGGCTAACCGTGCTTTTCGCCGCCAGCACGCGATACAAATGAAGGGGTTGAGTCACACCCTTGAGTTTCTGGATGCCGAGGTCCTGAAAATCAAAAGCGGCCGATATGAGACGCCTCGTCGTCTCTGAGATGAGTACCGTATCTGGAGCGGCAAGGGCCTGCAGGCGCGCCGCAATGTTCGGCGTCTCTCCCACCGCGTCCATCGACCAGCGGCCGCTATCTCCAATGTCACCGACAACAACCGGTCCAGAACAAACACCCACTCGACAAGACAGAGTAACCGGACCTGAAATCTTCGTGACCCCGGACGCGATCTCCAGTGCGGCGTGAACGGCACGAATGGCGTCATCCTCATGAGCGGAGGGCCAGCCGAAAAATGCCATGACGCCATCGCCGAAATACCGGGCCACCTCGCCGCCATACCGCCCGATCGCGGTGCTGCATTCCTCCCGGTATGCGTCGATAATTTTTTGGAGATCCTCAGGGTCCAGCTTCTCGGAGAGCTGTGTAGAAGCCACAAGGTCGCTGAACAGTACGGTAATCTGACGGAACTCAGGTTCGCGATGCTGCGCAATGGAGGGCGGCGCCACAGCGACTCTTGAACCCGCAAGCGTCTCGCCGCCGGGCTCGCGCGAAGCGGTCAATGCTTCAATCGCCCTAAGCAGCTTCTTGCGGTGACCTAAGGAAGAAACTCCAATTTGCTTGAGATCGTTTTCCGTCAAATCCGGAAGGAGGGAATATTCGATGTTGTTTTCCGCGAAGGCTTGGGCGTACTGGCCTAGACCGTGTCTGACCAGCCACTCGGCTAAGTCGGTGTTTGTCCTCGTCATCGAAGAGGCCCTCCTCTTACCGCCGTAGGACCCCTTATACTATCTCACGACGGGGACGCCGGAACAGTGCGTGCTTGCGCTCAGGCCCAGCAAACCGCGATGACGTCGCGCCGTTCTGCTCAAGCCGCGGGGCGAGCGCTGCAATCCTCGTCTTTTGAAGGCCCTGAACTGAGACAGTATGGGAGCGCTTCTCCGATCGCCTGTCGAAGCTCGTCGACCATCTCGGCTTCGGATTTATGGAGTTCGTGGTTATAGCCTTCCGCCATGATCAGTGCCGATTCATACGTCTCCTGAACGACTGTGATACGGTCACTCGCAGGAAGAGACGCGACGAAGTCGATGGTGTCTTTGACGTGCGTGGCCTCACTTCCGAGAGAGCTATGGCTTCTGAGAAAGCGGGTCGCGTCGACGCCATCCGGACACAGCGCCTGGACCTTCTCGACGTCGGCCTTCTGCTTGAGCGCGGCGATGCGCTCCAGGCAGTAGGAGTACCCTATGCAGCCGATCGGGTAGTCCTGCGAGCAAAGGTCATCGAAGCGCTTGCAGAGCGGCTTGATCCCCTGCGGGATGAAATTGGTGACGAGTCGCTCGGCCGGCAAACCGAGCGCGCGCAGGTCCTTGAGCGCGAGGCGATCGTGACCAGACTCCTCGCGCGCCCGTTCTTCAAGGTAGGCCGCGACCTCGGGCCTGCCCAGCTCCTCGAAGCGGCTGGCCGCGCGCCGCAGATTTCGAGGCGTATCGACAGACGTGTGATAGGCGCCGACCAGGGCCACAACATAGCCCGCGAGCGTCTGGTCCGGACGCGCGAGGCGTTCTTCAATCGCGGCAAATCCGAGATTGATCGCGCCGTCGAGCAGCCCGATCGCGCTGCCCGCCGTACCCACGCCCGTCATCGGCGTCGCGAATGGATCTACGTTCCCTTTCGTCCCACCCGTGGTGTGGAACCAGACCTGTCCGGAGTCGCGAGCAATGATCGAAATATCACCCGTGACGTTGACCCACTCCGTCCTCAACCGCTCCATTAGAAACCTCCCAACCTGCAGTGCTCAGCACGGACCGTCTGTCTGCCGTTGCCACTTCGGACACGCGCTTCAAACTGGAGACGGATCGCGCCTCCCCTCGAACCGAGCGGTAACGGCGCTAGATTCCGTTGGGCGTACAAGACATCAGCAAGCGAGCCGTTTCCAGAAGAGACTGGCCGGGTCGAGGGGTCACGCGGCCTCTGTTCGGCAGCACAAAGACGACTTCATCGGGGTCTTGCATGATGTAGTGACTATCGTGCTCTTCTTCCGTGATGATGACCGCGCGGTTCAGATAGATACCTCGCGCCGCGAGCGCGACTTTGGCTCGGTTCGCGGCGGCGGCCGTCACGGTAGTGTTGTCCGCCTCACGTTCCAGCAGCGAATTTCGGAAATCATCTTCGACCCACGCGTCGACGATCAACTGCGCGAGGGAATCGTTGGGGCTGAAGGAGAAGGTTGGAACCGTTACCTCTGTCGGAGCCGCCGCGCCCCTCAAAACGACATTCTTTTTAATGGCCATTGATCAGCCCTCCCTAATTAAAGCGGGCTCGGGATCTCGCCGTCCCGCATCATTTAAATGCATTATATTTTTTGCATTTTAATTGTATAACCTCAGGATGGCAAGTTAGAATAGCGATCACGGCCGCATGATCATAAGTCCATCGTGCCGCTCTGGGGGAGAGCCGCGCTGGTGACGGTATTCGGATTGGCCAACTCCAAACAAATTGGATACGAAATTTAAATATCCAGCACGCGCCTCTACCCGGCGTTGCAATTTAAATGTCTGCCGATTGCGGCACGCTTTGTTGCTTGAAAATCGGGAATGCGTAGGCCCCCGGCATCTCCAATCTTGCCCCCACTCAGAGGTTGGCCGAAAAAATTGGTCTAGGGCTTCGAGACGCGCGATGTACGAGCGGCAGCACACGTCATCATTCTTTAGATTTCGAAGAGGAGGGCAGCGCATGGCCTCAAAAATTATCCAGCGCATGTTAGGAATTGTACTATTTGCCCTCGCCCTTGCCCCAGCGGCGACGGCCCAGGGGCGCCGGTGAAGTCCGCTTTCGGCTATCGCATCGACTATTCCGGTCGCTCTGTCGTGCTCTCCGGAGATACCCGCACCTCTGAAAATCTTATCCAACACGCCCAGAACGTTGATCTCTTGGTTCACGAGGTCGCTTCCCCTGAGACGTTCCAGCGCGTTGGAGTTCCGCGAGCGCGTGCGCACTGCCCGCTTCCGAGAGGTGAGCAGAATAGCATCATGCAGACTGCCAAGGGCAGCCTTTGACCCATCTGCGACATGGTCAGCCCGTTTTTGCTGTGATGCACCCGTTTCACTCAAAGATCTGAGATTGAATATTCCATTCGCTTTGACGTCGGCGAACTGCAGCTGCTTTTCTCCGTTTCGTCAGTGTTGCTGACAGTAATCTCCGCTGTTCCGCCAATATTTGGATGGTTTAACAAAATGGCAGGACGCCTCCGTCCCAAAGACTTCGCAACGATGGTGACTGGCGTCGCAGCATGATGGCAGGCAAGGCGCTTGAAAAGGGCTTGTGAAGGTCGGAGGATGGAGATCGATCTTTGAGCCGGCCGCCCCGCCCAACTAGAAGCGATGGCGACGTAGGTGCATGTACGGGAGGCCGGAACAGCCGGCGCAAAGTCGCGATTGAAGGGCGCTCCTCTCGTCAATCGGAGAGTTCTGCGGAGCCGTGTGCTCTTCCAGTAGGGAGGCTCGCATGCCCAGCGCGGATAAATCTACAGCTCCAAAACACGCCAAGCGGAGACTGGCCGCGATCTTGGCCGCCGACGTAGTCGCCTACTCTCGCCTCATGGGTGCAGACGAAGAGGGCACCCTTGAAAGCCTCAAGGCTCATCGGCGTGAAGTGATCAATCCAAAAATTACCGAGCATAAAGGCCGCATTGTCAAAACGACCGGTGACGGCGTTCTAATCGAATTCCCTAGCGTTGTGGAAGCATTGCGCTGCGCCACCGAGGTCCAGCTCGGAATGATTGAACGCAATGCGGATGTGCCGAGGGAGAGGCGGATTGAGTTTCGTGTTGGGATCAACGTCGGCGATATCATTTTGGATCAAGGGGACATTTACGGCGACGGAGTGAACATCGCTGCTCGGTTGGAGAATCTGGCCGAGCCGGGCACAGTCTACATCTCCGGTGCAGTTTTTGATCAAGTTAGGAACAAACTTCCCCTCCGATATGACTTTCTTGGCGAGCAACGAGTTAAGAACATCGCAGAGGCCGTGCGGGTGTATCGTGTCCACCCAGGCAGCAGTTCGCGTGCGCCATTGCTGCTCAGGAGCCGCGGTTGGCTCGTTGCGGCGGCACTGCTTGCGCTGATGGGTGTGACCAGCGTTACGTATTGGCTGCAGCGAACTTCGCCTACTGAAACTGCCGCTGTGCTGCCGAAACCTTCGTTTGGAGGTTTGCTTTCCGAGCAACCGTCAATCGCTGTGCTACCTTTTGCAAATATGAGCAGCGATCCGGCGCTTGAGTATTTCGTCGATGGTATCACTGAAGACCTAACTACATGGCTCTCGCAGAACCCGGAGCTCCGCGTAATTTCGCGCACCTCGGCCTTCGCGTATAAGGGAAAGGCTCCTGACATTCGGCAGATCGGCCGCGAGCTCGGCGCGCGCTACATTCTCGAAGGTAGTGTTCGGAAGGATAGCGATCGGGTGCGGATCACGGCGCAGCTAATCGAGACAGCATCGGGGCACCATGTCTGGGCGCAGCGTTACGATGAGGAGGGCAATGATGTTGCCGCCCTACAGGATGCGGTCACTCACAAGATTGTCAGTTCAGTGGGCAGCATGCACGGCGAGATTTGCGGGGCGGATTACCGTAATGCTTGGAGCAAGGATCCCGCGAAGCTTCAGGAATACGACTATTTCCTGCGGATACATGGGCTAATCATGCGCGGCCCAAAAGAGGACCTGGAGCAAGCGCGGCAGATCGCCTTTGAGGGGCTGAAGCGGTTCCCCGATTCGGCCATCATCAAGATCAAGCTGGCTTGGACATATCTTCAGGATGTTCGCAGAGGCTTCAGCGACGACCCGCGGCGCGATCTTGATCGCGCCTTCGCCCTCGGAAATGAGGGAATGGCTGGGAAGGATGTCCCGCGGCTGGGGCAGATGCACGGCCATTGGCTGATGGCTCTTGCCTATGTCTATTGCAAACAGGATTACAGCCGCGCGCTTGACGAGCGGGAGATCACGCTTGCGATGGCGCCGGTCGACGCCATTGTCCACGTCGATCTATCGCAGACGCTGACCTTTGCGGGACGGCCGATGGAGGCGTTGGCCTCCATTCGCAAGGCGAGCGAGCTCGATCCTAACTATCCGCCCTGGTTCCACACCTATTTGGCAGAAGCATATTACGCGGCCGGCAAAATCCACGACGCTGTCGATGAGCTGGCGAAGATCAATCAGCCAGCGTTTAGGGACTTAGTGTACAGGGCAGCGGCTCATGCCTCGCTCGGTCAACTTGAGGAAGCCAGAGTAGCAGTGGCAGGATTGCAAAACTGGAATTCGAACGTCAGCCTAGCGAACATTCGCTACGTGTTCCCCTATCGGTCCGATGCTGTTCGGCAACGCGTGCTCGATGATTTGGGCAAAGCGTCGCTGCCCCAAGGATGAAGAAACTTCTGGTCCTGCAAGCGGGGCTTCTGCGTGGAAAGTGGACCGATATTCGCGTCATAAGAACTCCCGAACTGACAACGTGCACAGGCAAACGTGCGGTTTGCGCCAGAAGCGTCCGTTCAGGTGAAATCGCCTGTTGGCCCTTCTGCGACATTCAGCGATGTCCGCTATTGCGCGCTAGTGGCAGAGAAGCGGACATCGGACGCGCCGGAGCCGAGCACTCCGATCTGACCAGGGGGGCGGTCTTCGGTCTGCCTACTCCTCGTCGTCTTCATCCTCGTCGTCTTCGTCGCTTTCGTCCTCTTCAACGCGCGCGAGCGTGGCCAGCGGCAACGTCTCGCGGAACAAATCGCCTTCCATGCCCATCCAGAGGCAGAGCACGTCGTTCTCCTTCACTTCCGCGACCGTCAGCGGCTGGCCGCCGGACTTCAGCATCACGACATCGCCGACTTTCACTTCCATGGATTGTCCTTTCGCGTTGATTGACCGGACGCGAAGCTAGCAATTTGTCATGACATCCGGAAAACGGGGGCGGTGGATCAGACCGCGCATTCCCATGCACGGAACGCTCAAGTGCCGGGGCCCCCGCAAAGGGGCCTTCATCGCAAAGCCCGCGACGATGCCATCATGCCCCTGTTTTGCCCGACGTGTCAAAAGAATTTCGTAAAATCGAAAATCGAATTGCGTTTGCCGTAAGTCCTTGAGTTTGCAACAGCCGGCTACTGTGCATGGGGTTGTTTTTCGATAATTTGTTGTCGCGGGCTTTGGTTACGCCGGCAGCAGCTCGGTCAGCGAGCGGATGATGCGATCGGGCTTGACGATCGAGCCTTCGGGCAGGCCGTCGCCATGCACGTCGATCCAGATCGAAAAGATGCCGAGGCGCTGCGGCGTCACGACTTCCCATTCCAGATTGTCGCCGATCATCCAGGTGTCCTTCGCGCTGACGCCGAGCGCCTCCATCGCGTGCAGATAGGCGCGCTCCTCGGGCTTGCCGAAGCCGTGCTCGCCCTCGATCTGGATGTGGTGGAAGCGGTGCGCGAGCTCGAAGCGCTCGACCTTGGCGCGCTGGGTATCGGCGGCGCCGTTCGTCACCAGCGCGAGCTTGATGCCGAGTGCCTTCAACTGGTCGATGGCCTCATGCGCGCCGGGGAAGACAAACATCTCCTCTTCGCGATAGGCGGTGAAACGGTCGGCGAGGCAGATGGCGAGATCGTCGGGCAGGGCGCGATGGCCGGCGGCCGCGAGCGCGGCAAAGCCGCCCTTGACCGTGAGGTGGCGGGCTTCGGCGAGCTTCAGCCGCCATGCGGCTTCCGCATTGGCCCAGAAGTTTCGCGCGAACGCCAGCACCGCGGTTGCGACCAGCGATGGCGGCAGCGGCGCGAGTTCTTCGGCGAACTCGGCCGTGATCGTGTTCCAGGCGATCTCGGGCCGGCCATAGGCCGACAGGATGGTGTCGTCCATGTCGATCAGCATGGCGCGAGGGAGCGGCGGCATGGCGAGGCTCATGGCCATTTCACTTCCGGCGGCAGCGACGACAGGATCGAATCCACATTGCCGCCGGTCTTGAGCCCGAAGATGGTGCCGCGGTCGTAGAGCAGGTTGAACTCGACATAGCGGCCGCGCCGGATCAATTGCTCCTCGCGATCCGCAGCGGTCCAGCTTGTTCGCGAAATTGCGCCGCACGATCTCAGGATAGATCATCAGGAAGGCGCGGCCGACGTCCTGGGTGAAGGCAAGATCTGCGTCCCAGTCGCCGCTGTCATGCCAGTCGTAGAAGATGCCGCCGATGCCGCGCGCCTCTTTGCGGTGCGGCAGATAGAAATATTCGTCGCACCACTTCCTGTACTTGTCGTAGTCGGCGACACCGCTCGGCTGCGCGCAGGCCTCCCTCATCGCGGCGTGGAAGGCGATGCTGTCGGCATCGTCCTGCGTCCGCCGCCGCTCCAGCACCGGCGTAAGGTCGGCGCCGCCGCCGAACCAGGCTTTTGTGGTAACGACGAAGCGTGTGTTCATATGCACCGCGGGCACATGCGGATTGTGTAGATGCGCGATCAGCGAGATGCCGGAGGCCCAGAATTTTGGATCCTCCGCGGCGCCGGGGATCTGAGCACGAAATTCAGGGGCGAACTCACCGTGAACGGTCGAGCAGTGCACGCCGACCTTCTCGAACAGGCGGCCATGCATCATCGACATCACGCCGCCACCTCCGGCCGCGCCGGTATGATCGGTGCGCTGCCACGGCGTGCGCTTGAAGCGGCCGGCTTCGCCCGGATAGAGGCTTTGCGGCGCGTCGTCCTCCAGCCGCTCGAAGCTCCCGCAGATGTCGTCGCGCAAGGCTTCGAACCAGGCGCGGGCGCGGCCCTTGCGGTCTTCGATTGTTGAGGCGTCCATCTGCATTCCCGTCGTCAACCAAGCGGAGTGTGCCGTAGGGTGGGCAAAGGCGCCCTTGCGCCGTGCCCACCCTTTCTTGTCGTGATCCTGATTGGTGGGCACGCTTTCGCTTTGCCCACCCTACGAAGTCTAACCTTGCGGACCGTAATAGGTGCAGCTCTCGTTGCAACTGTCGCGGTGGATGCTGACGCGGGTGAGCTTATCGATATGGGCCAGCCGCTCCCAGACGAAGCGCGAGAGGTTTTCCAGCGTCGGGGTGCCCAGCGCCTCGATCTTGTTGAGGTACTTGTGGTCCAGCATCAGGCGCACGTCCTCGATGGCGCGCTGAAGGAGCCCGAGGTCGACGACCATGCCAGTGTTGGGATCCGGCGTGCCGCGAACCGTTACCTCGGCGCGGAAGGAGTGGCCGTGGATCTCTTCGCTCGCCGCACCGAACGTTGTGCCCGACAAAGAGTGCGCCGCCTCGAAGCGGAACGATTTCGTCAATTCCCACATCTGTCCGTCAACAATCCTATCTGATGCCGAGCGATTTATGTGTCTGCACGCTCAACCGCCATTGCGGATGGCGCAGGCAATAATCGATCGCGCGCGCGGTGTTTTGGGCGACCTCGGGTCCGTCCATCGGCTGCAGCGAGAAGCGCTCGAAGGCGAGGCCTTCGAAGGCTTCGGGCGCGGCGAGCGCCTGCGGGTAGACCAGCTTCAGCTCGTGGCCCCGGCGGAGCACGAGTTCGCTGCCGCCCTTGGGGCTGACACAGATCCAGTCGAGCCCCTCCGGGGCGGCAATCGTGCCGTTGGTCTCGACGCCGATCTCGAAGCCTCTCGCGTGCAGCGCATCGATCAGCGCGGCATCGACCTGGAGCAGCGGCTCGCCGCCGGTCAGCACCACATAGCGATTGGCGGTGGATGCGGCCCATTGAGCGGCGATGGTGTCGGCGAGTTCCGCAGCTGAGGCATAGCGGCCGCCGAGCGTGCCGTCGGTGCCGACGAAATCCGTGTCGCAGAACTTGCAGGTCGCCTCGCTGCGGTCCGCCTCGCGGCCGCTCCAGAGGTTGCAGCCGGCAAAACGGCAAAACACCGACGCGCGCCCGGCATGGGCGCCTTCGCCTTGCAGGGTCAGGAAGATTTCCTTGACCGCGTAACTCAACTCTCTCTCCTCAATCCTTTGGGCCTTCGGGGTTCCGGATCTGGCGCAGCGCCTCGCCGGCGGCCATCGCCGCGGTCATGGCCACATTGAGCGACCGCAGGCCGGCCCTGATCGGTATCACCAGCCGCGCATCCGCAGCCTCGAGCACCGCATCCGTGACGCCGGCGCTCTCGCGTCCGAATAGCAGGATGTCCGACGTCTGGTAACGGAAATCGCGATAGTCGGTGGCACCTTTGGTGGTGAACAGCAGCAGGCGGTAGCCTTGTGCCGCACGCCAGTCCTCGAATCTCGCCCAGGAGTTGTGGCGGGTGATGCTAACCTGGTCAAGGTAGTCCATTCCCGCCCGGCGGAACGAGCGGTCCGAGACGGGGAACCCTGCCGGTTCGATGATGTGAGCGGCCATGCCCAGACAGGCGCAGAGCCTGAGAATCGTGCCGGTGTTCTGGGGAATGTCGGGTTGGAAAAGCGCTATCTGCATGGGCTGTGGCGGGCTGGTTGCGGGCGCAAAATGTCTCAATAAAACATCGCATCCCCGGGAATTCGTGCATTGCACGCTCCCGCGCCGATAGCGGGCTTGCGCTCGCCCGGCAAGGGTGCCAATAGAACGATTCTGGACTGCTGTTTTCCCCGCTTTGGGCGTGAGCAAGCAAAGTTCTGCCGCCGCGGGGGGCCGCGGGCGCCGGCAGCCTTCCGGGGACCTCATGGGCGCCCCCCGGAGCGGTTCGACCGGTCGCATAAGAAGAAAGGGTTGGAATCGTGACGACAGCGTCTTCGGCGGACCATCCGACACGCCGTGATTTCTTATTCGTTGCAACGGGGGCAGCCGCAGCAGTAGGGAGCGCGGCCGCGCTCTGGCCCTTCATCTCTCAAATGAATCCGGATGCCTCGACCATCGCCGCCGGTGCGCCGATCGAGGTCGATCTCAGCCCGATCGCCGAGGGCCAGGACATCAAGGTGTTCTGGCGCGGCAAGCCGATCTACATCAGCCACCGCACCAAGAAGCAGATCGACGAAGCGCGCGCCGTCAACGTGGCGAGCCTGCCCGATCCGCAGTCCGACGAAGCCCGGGTCAAGTCCGGCCACGAGCAGTGGCTGGTCGTGATCGGCATCTGCACCCATCTCGGCTGCATCCCGATCGCTCATGAGGGCAATTACGACGGGTTCTTCTGCCCCTGCCACGGGTCGCAGTACGATTCGTCCGGCCGCATCCGCCAGGGGCCCGCGCCCGCGAACCTGCCAGTGCCGCCGTACCAGTTCGTTTCCGACACCAAAATCCAGATCGGCTGAGCTTCGGACCCGCGTCCGAAGCTTCGCGCCGTCTCGTCGTATTATTTCCTCAGGATCGCATCATGAGCGGACCATCCGACTACCAGCCGAGCAATCCGGCCCTGCAATGGATCGAGCGGCGTCTGCCGATCTTTGGTCTCATCCATTCCTCCTTCGTCGCCTATCCGACCCCGCGCAACCTGAACTATTGGTGGACCTTCGGCGCCATCCTCTCCTTCATGCTGGCGATGCAGATCCTGACCGGCGTGATCCTGGCGATGCACTACACGCCGAATGCCGATCTCGCCTTCAAGTCGGTCGAGCTGATCGTCCGTGACGTCAATTACGGCTGGCTGCCGCGCAACATGCACGCCGTCGGCGCCTCGATGTTCTTTGTCGCAGTCTACGTCCACATGTTCCGCGGCCTCTATTACGGGTCGTACAAGGAGCCGCGCGAAGTGCTGTGGATCCTCGGCGTCATCATCTACCTGCTGATGATGGCCACGGGCTTCATGGGCTACGTGCTGCCCTGGGGCCAAATGAGCTTCTGGGGCGCCACGGTCATCACCAATCTGTTCTCCGCCATTCCCTATGTCGGCGAGAGCATCGTGACACTGTTGTGGGGGGGCTATTCGGTCGGTAACCCGACGCTGAACCGCTTCTTCTCGCTGCATTACCTGCTGCCGTTCCTGATCGCGGGCGTCGTCGTGCTCCACGTCTGGGCGCTGCACGTCGCCGGTCAGAACAATCCGGATGGCGTCGAGCCGAAGACGGAAAAGGACACGGTGCCATTCACGCCGCACGCGACCATCAAGGACATGTTCGGCGTCGCCTGCTTTATGCTGCTCTACGCCTGGTTCATCTTCTACATGCCGAACTATCTCGGCGACGCCGACAACTACATCCCGGCGAACCCGGGCGTGACGCCGCCGCACATCGTGCCGGAATGGTATTATCTGCCGTTCTACGCGATCCTGCGCTCGATCCCGAACAAGCTCGCGGGCGTCATCGCGATGTTCGGGGCGATCATCATCCTTGCCTTCCTGCCCTGGCTCGACAGCGCCAGGACGAGGTCGTCGAAGTACCGTCCGCTGGCCAAGCAGTTCTTCTGGATCTTCGTCGTGGTCTGCATCCTGCTCGGCTATCTCGGCGCGCAGCCGCCGGAAGGCATCTACGTGATTGCCGGCCGGGTGCTGACGGTCTGCTACTTCGCCTACTTCCTGATCGTGCTGCCGCTGCTCGCGCGCATCGAGAAGCCGCGACCGGTTCCGAACTCGATCTCGGATGCGGTGCTGGCCAAAACCGGGAGCAGATCGACGCCGATGGTGTCGACCGCGATCATGCTTGCGCTCGCCGGTTCGTTGTTCGCGGGCTCGATCGACAGCGCGAAAGCGTCTGAAGGCAACGACCAGCCGCCGGCCAACAAATGGTCGTTCTCGGGCCCTTTCGGTAAGCTCGACCGCGGCGCGCTCCAGCGTGGCCTGAAGGTCTACAAGGAAGTCTGCGCCAGCTGCCACGGCCTGTCCTACATCGCCTTCCGCAACCTCGCGGAAGCCGGCGGCCCCGGCTATTCGGTGGCGCAGGCCTCGGCGTTTGCCTCCGAGTACAAGGTCAAGGACGGCCCGAACGATGCCGGCGACATGTTCGAGCGTCCGGGCCGGCCGGCGGACTATTTCCCCTCGCCATTCCCGAACGAGCAGGCCGCGCGTGCGGCGAACGGCGGTGCGGCGCCGCCGGACCTGTCCCTGATCACCAAGGCGCGCTCTTATAAGCGCGGCTTCCCCTGGTTCATCTTCGACTTCTTCACCCAGTACCAGGAGCAGGGTCCGGATTACGTCGCGGCCGTGCTTCAGGGCTTTGAAGAGAAGGTGCCCGAGGGCGTCACAATCCCCGAAGGCTCCTATTACAACAAGTACTTCCCGGGTCACGCCATCAAGATGCCGAAGCCGCTCAGCGACGGCCAGGTGACCTACGATGACGGCTCGCCGACCACGGTCGCGCAGTACGCCAAGGACGTCACCACGTTCCTGATGTGGACCGCGGAGCCGCACATGGAAGCGCGCAAGCGCCTCGGCTTCCAGGTGTTCGTGTTCCTGATCATCTTCGCGGGCCTGATGTACTTCACCAAGAAGAAGGTCTGGGCCGGCTCGCACTGAGTGGCGTAAGACGAGACGAAAATGAAGAAGCCCCCGCGAGGGAGCTTTTTGTTGGGCGGTCATTCTGGGGCGATGCGTAGCATCGAGCCCGGAATCCATTCCTCCACCAATGCTGTAGCCTGATGGATTCCGGGTTCGCCCCTTCGGGCGCCTCGGAAAGACGTGAGTGTGGATTGCGTCATCCTCTTGCACCCGCCAGAATACCCACAACCGCTCCCCAAAACTCGTCGGAGGACACCATGGGAACCACCATCACCTTCAAGCGCCCGGACGGCAAGGACGCCTCGGGCTATCTCGCCAATGCCGGGCGCGGCAACGCGCCGGGCGTGGTTGTGATCCAGGAATGGTGGGGCCTGTCGGACCAGATCAAGGGCCTGTGCGATCGCTTTGCGCTCGCGGGCTTCGATGCGCTGGCGCCGGATCTCTACAAGGGCAAGGTGGTGCCCTATCACGATACGGACAGTGCCAACAAGGAGATGAACTCGCTCGACTTCATGGACGCCACCACGCAGACGGTGCGCGGCGCCACGCAATATCTGTCGCGCAACGGCGCCAAGGTCGGGCTAACAGGCTTCTGCCTCGGCGGCGCCGTCACCATCATCGGCGCGACCAAGATCCCGGAGCTCGCGGCCGGCGTCGTGTTCTACGGCATCCCGCCGGAGCAGGCGGCCAAGCCCGCCGACGTCAAGATCCCGCTCCAGGCTCACTTCGCCAACAAGGACGATTGGTGCACGCCGGAGCTGGTCAGTGGCTTCGAAAAGGCCATGAAGGCCGCCGGCAAGTCGCTGGAGCTGTTCCGCTATGACGCCGAGCACGCCTTCGTCAACGAGCAGCGCCAGGCCGTGCACGACCGCGAGGCCGCCGAGCTCGCCTGGGGCAGGGCGACGGAGTTTTTCCGAAAGCATCTCGGCTGATAGCCCGTAGCCCGGATGGAGCGAAGCGTGATCCGGGATCTGCTCGTGGCATGACCCCGGATTACGCCGCGCTCCATCCGGGCTACAGCCCTTGACGCCGCCCCCGCGCCATGGTGAGTATCTGCCCCATGAGCACCGCCGTCCGCCCAGCCCGTCTCTGGTGGCGCACCTCCTAACGAGGTGGCCGGTGCGATTTTCCTTTCCCAAATCGTCTGAGGTCGCCAACGCAGTGCGGCGGCCTGATCGTTTGTCCTGTGTGGCGTTCCCTCGGCAAGTTTCGTAAGAGGACGACATGAACAGGACAGTCTTTGCCCTCCCGGCCAGAAGCGACTATGTGACCCGTGCAGGTCTCGCGATCACGCGCGTGGCCGAGCAGTTCACCGGCGGCGCGAGCCGGCTCGACGATCTCGTCAGCCTACTCGACCGCCGCCGCGGCGTGGTGCTGTCCTCGGGCACGACCGTGCCCGGCCGCTACGAGAGCTTCGATCTCGGCTTCTCCGATCCGCCGCTCAAGCTCGAGACATCGGGCGTCAATTTCAAGCTGGAAGCGCTGAACCAACGCGGGCAGGTGCTGATCGCCTTTCTCACCGAGGTCCTGCGCGAGCCCTGCGTGGCGATCTCCGAGAAGACGGCCACGCGGCTTGCAGGTCACATCATCCGCGGCGACGCGCCGGTCGAGGAGGACCAGCGCACCCGGCGTGCCAGCGTGATGTCGCTGGTGCGCGATCTCGTCGCCGCCTTCGCCGCCAATGACGACGGTCTGCTCGGCCTGTTCGGCGCCTTCGCCTACGACCTCGTGTTCCAGATCGAGGACCTCGTGCAGAAGCGCCCGCGCGAACAGGACCAGCGCGACATCGTGCTCTATGTGCCCGATCGCCTGCTGGCCTATGACCGCGCCACCGGCCGCGGCGTGGTGCTCACTTACGATTTCGCCTGGAAGGGCAAGTCGACCGAAGGCCTGCCGCGCGAGACTGCCGACAGCCCATATCTGAAGACGCCGCGCCAGGGCTTTGCCGATCACGCCCCCGGCGAATACCAGGCCACCGTCGAGACCGCGCGCGCGGCCTTTGCCCGTGGCGATCTCTTTGAAGCCGTGCCGGGCCAGCTGTTCGCCGAGCCCTGCGACCGCTCGCCCGCCGAAGTGTTCCAGCGCCTTTGCGTCATCAACCCGTCGCCCTACGGCGCGCTGATGAATCTCGGCGAGGGCGAATTCCTGGTGTCGGCCTCGCCGGAGATGTTCGTGCGCTCGGACGGACGCCGCGTCGAGACCTGCCCGATATCAGGCACCATCGCGCGCGGCACCGATGCGATCGGCGATGCCGAGCAGATCCGCCAGCTCCTGAACTCGGAGAAGGACGAGTTCGAGCTCAACATGTGCACCGACGTCGACCGCAACGACAAGGCGCGCGTCTGCGTTCCCGGCACCATCAAGGTGCTGGCGCGGCGGCAGATCGAGACTTACTCAAAGCTGTTCCACACCGTCGATCATGTCGAAGGCATGCTGAGGCCCGGCTTCGACGCGCTCGACGCCTTCCTCACCCATGCCTGGGCGGTGACGGTAACAGGCGCGCCAAAGCTCTGGGCGATGCAGTTCGTCGAGGATCACGAGCGCTCGCCGCGGCGCTGGTATGCCGGCGCGATCGGCGCGGTGAATTTCGACGGCAGCATCAACACTGGCCTTACCATCCGCACCATCCGCATGAAGGATGGTCTCGCCGAGGTGCGCGTCGGCGCCACCTGCCTGTTCGATTCCGATCCCGCCGCGGAAGATCGCGAATGCCAGGTCAAGGCCGCTGCCCTATTCCAGGCGCTGCGCGGCGATCCGCCAAAGCCGCTGTCGACCTTCGCGCCCGATGCCACCGGAAGCGGCAAGCAGGTGCTGCTGATCGATCACGACGACAGTTTTGTCCATATGCTCGCCGACTATTTCCGCCAGGTCGGTGCCAGCGTCACCGTGGTCCGCTACGTGCATGCCCTCGACATGCTCAAGCAGAAGAGGTGGGATTTGCTGGTGTTGTCGCCCGGCCCCGGGCGTCCCGAGGATTTCGCGATCAAGAAGACCATCGATGCGGCGCTGGAGAAGAAGCTGCCGGTGTTCGGCGTCTGCCTCGGCCTGCAGGCGATCGGCGAATATTTTGGCGGCGAACTCGGGCAGCTCACCTATCCCGCCCACGGCCGGCCCTCGCGGGTGCAGGTGCGGGGCGGACGCTTGATGCGCAATCTGCCGAACGAGATCGTCATCGGCCGCTATCACTCGCTGTTTGTCGAGCGCGACAGCATGCCCGAAGTTCTGAGCGTCACCGCCAGCACCGAGGACGGCGTCGCCATGGCGCTGGAGCATAAGACCCTGCCCGTCGCCGGCGTGCAATTCCACCGGAATCGCTGATGTCGCTTGGCGGCGAGGTGGGGCTGCGTATTGTTGAAAACGCGTTCCGGCTGGATGCGCGCGTTGATTGAGAGGCACCGATGACCTTTGACCACGATCTGAAGGCGAGCGTCCGCACCATTCCTGACTATCCCAAGCCGGGGATCATGTTCCGCGACATCACGACCTTGCTTGCGGATGCGCGCGCCTTCCGCCGCGCGGTCGATGAGCTCGTCAATCCCTGGGCCGGCAACAAGATCGACAAGGTCGCCGGCATGGAGGCGCGCGGCTTCATCATCGGCGGCGCGGTGGCGCATCAGCTCTCGGCCGGCTTCGTGCCGATCCGCAAGAAAGGCAAGCTGCCGCACACCACCGTGCGCATCGCTTACTCCCTCGAATACGGCATCGACGAGATGGAGATGCATGTCGACGCCATCCTGCCCGGTGAGCGCGTGATCCTGGTCGACGATCTCATCGCCACCGGCGGCACCGCGGAGGGCGCGGTGAAGCTGTTGCGCCAGATCGGCGCCAATGTCGTCGCGGCCTGCTTCATCATCGACCTGCCCGAACTCGGCGGCGCGGCCAAGCTGCGCGCCATGGACGTGCCAGTGCGCACGCTGATGACGTTCGAGGGGCACTGAGCGGGCGAAGAATATCGTCCCGATTTTAGATGTATCGCCGCCGGCTGCTGTGGCCTTGGTTCACCTCTCCCGTAGGGAGAGGTCGGATCGCATCGCAAGATGCGATCCGGGTGAGGGGATCCGGTCTCACTGGTTGCCGCAGCCCCTCACCCGGATTGCACTGACGATGCTTCGCATCGCCAGGCGCATTCCGACCTCTCCCCGACGGGGAGAGGTGGCACCGAGACGCCTGATGCTCATCCCGCTCTAGGACCGCTGCAGAATCAGGTTCAGCTCGAGTTCCCGGAAGGCGATGTAGTTCCGCCGGGTCCACTGGTGCAGCTCGGTCGAGGCGTCCTTCTCCTGACGCAGATAGCCAGTGAAAGAGAAGGTCAGCCGGTCGATATAGGTCTTGAGGAAGCCGGGGAGCGCGGGCAGGCGGAACAGCCGGCCGCCGGCCATTGCGGGCGGCAGCTCGCCCCGCACGACATATTCGTTGTCGACCGTGATCAGGTTCATTCGCGGGATCTGCCCGCGCAGCATCTCATGGGCGCGGGCCGAGACGCGGTCGGTGTCGGCGACGAACAGGATCTGAGGCGCGACGTGACGGCGGGCCGCCTCCTTGAGCAGGCCGATCTCCTCGGTCATCTTGAAGAACTCGTCGAAGGCGTGGAAGCCGAGGTCGATCACCTTGGCAAGGCCGTCATCAACGATGACACGGTCCATCAGCTGCATCTTGCCGTAGGTGTCGATCACGTCGGCGGTCTCGGTGATCTTCGGCAAGTAATCCAGCAGCGACGGCTCCTTCAGGTTGACGTCGAAGGCCGCGACGTTGCCGTTCTTGAGCAGCAGGAATTCGCTCAATAGCCGCGCCAGCAGGGTCTTGCCGACCTGCGGGCGGGGCGAGCAGATGATGTAGACGGGTGTCGCGGGCATCACACATTATCTGAGCGAGCTTGTCGCCCAATCCAGCCGTATCAGCCCTGCTTGCGCAACTATTTTTCGCTGTTGCGGGTGACGGGTTTCGAACCGACGATGTCGGTCAGCCGGATCCGATCGAACTCGCTCCAGACATTCGCGAGCCAGTGCCGGACATAGCCGCGCAGCACGAAGGAATAGTTCGCAGCGTCGTCGTTCATGCCCTTGTTTGCGACGAATTTCAGGAACGGGACGGAGGAGACCTCGACCTGCTCATAGGCCATTTCATTGAGCTTGGGGATGGTCAGCTCGGTCGCGTCCTTGATGCGGTGGAAGTAGGAATTGTAGGTCGACTGGTCCCATTGGAAGAACTGGGTGTCGTTGATGAAGTTCTTGACCAGGAAGTATTTTGCGCCGGCCATGAAACCCGCGGTCTCGGCGATCTCGTCCAGCGAGGCGATCGAGGGTCCTAGGATGTGGAACACCGCGAAGGTGATCTGGCCGGCCTTGGCGGCGTCGAGGAAACCGATGTCGCGCAGTGACGCCAGTGCCGGCGAGAGCAGGCCGGCGCGGACGTCGATCACGGTCACCGACGGGCTCGCCGCGTTGAGCGTGTCGAAGATCTTCATCTGGTCGGCCGTCGTCATCATGTCGACGATCTCGGTGATGTCGGGGTGGAAGCGCTTCAGCGTTCCGCGCGGCGACTCCGTGTCGAACGCACGCGTCGGCACGTTGTTGGCGGAAAAATAATCGAGCAAGGTACGCGACACCGTGGTCTTGCCGACCCCGCCCTTGTCCGCGCCCACCACAACCACTGCCGGCTTTGCCATTGCTGTCCCCTAACGCGCGCCCCCGATCGCGAGGTCGCAATCGGCCGGGCCCCAAATCGATGTCCCAAGTCTGCTGTTGGGCGTGAACATGGCAGAAACAAGGGAGAATTCAATTCCGTAGGCCCCAGTTACGGCAATTCCCGAGGTTTTTCCCAATCGCAGTGAAACTCGCCGCGTGTGGCGGGAATCAGGTGCTCAATGGCGGCCCCAAGGCCCCATAGAGTTACCCATAGAATTACCCATTGGATTGCCCGCCGGGTTGCTGGGGGCGGTTCCGGAGGGATTGGGTGCGGATACGGGCGGCGGGCTGGCCGATCCGTCGGCGTCATCCCACGGGCCATGGCGCAACGGCGGCGGGGCGTCCTGCCGGTCGGCTTGCGCCCCCAGCTCCTCCGTCTCCTCCGTGAGCGTCGGCAGGGGCCGGGGTCGCGGCCGCCGGCAAACCTGACCAGCGCGTCGACCCGGGACTGCACCGAGGGGTGGGTCGCGAACAGATCGGCAAAGCCCTCGCGCGGGTTGTCGACGCAGAGCTCCATCACCGCCGAGGTCGCGCCGGGGAGCTCGCCGCGGCCCTCGATCTTGCGCAGCGCCGAGATCATGGCGTCGGGGTCTTTCGTCAGCTCGACCGAGCCGGCGTCGGCGAGATATTCGCGCGACCGCGACAGCGCGAGCTTGACCACCTGCGACAGCAGCCAGGCCAGCACGATCAGCACGACCGCGATGATGATGACGATGATTGCGCCGCCGCCGGAGCTCTTGCTGTCGCTCGACGACGAGGACGACCGCGACGACGAGGAGGAGCCTGAGGACCACGAGCCGCCGGAGCTGGGGCTCCAGTCAAAGCTCGTGAACAGGCGGAAGAACAATTCGCCGAAGAAGCCGACCACGCCGGCGATGATGACGGCGACCACCATGAGCTGCACGTCGCCGTTCTTGATGTGGGTCAGCTCGTGGCCCAGCACTGCCTCGAATTCCTTGTCGTTCAGCGCATCGAGGAGACCGGTGGTGACGGTGATGGAATATTGCCGCGGATTGAGGCCGGTCGCGAACGCGTTCAGCGCCGGGCTCTCCATGATCTTCAGCTTCGGCATGGTGATGCCGCGCGAGATGCAGAGGTTTTCGAGCAGGTTGTAGAGCCGCGGCTCCTCCTGCCGCGTGACGTCGTGGCCGCCGGTCACGGCGTCGATCATCGACTGGTGGAAGAAATAGGCGATCGCGATCCAGGCGATCGCCGCCATGGTCGCGAACGGCGCGGCTTTGAGCAGGTCGGCGAAGGCGCGGCTCAGATAGTAGGCCACCGTGCCATTGCCGTTGATGACGACCTCGGCGACCAGCGCGCCGGCATAGACCAGCACGTAGACCAGCATGAACAGGCCGGCGAGCAGCAGCATCGAACGAAACTTGTTCGAGGCGATGTGCGTGTAGAGACCATACGCGGCCATGACGCGGGTGCCCTGCCGGCCTATCGGCTCAAATCAGAACTTCACCTGCGGCGCCGCCTCGACCTCGGTGCGGCTGGTGCCGAGATCGAAGAACTCCTTCCTGGTGAAGCCGAACATGCCAGCGAACAGCGCAGCGGGCATCTGCTGGATGCCGGTGTTGTATTCCTGGACCGCATTGTTGAAGAAGCGGCGGCTCGCCGCGATCTTGTTCTCGAGGTCGGAGAGCTCGGATGCGAGCTGCTGGAAATTGGCGTTGGCCTTGAGGTCGGGATAGGCCTCCGACAGCGCGATCAGCCGGCCGAGCGCGCCGGACAGCTGGTTCTCGGCCGCGGATACCTGCGCCGGTCCCTGCGCCGACATTGCCGAATTGCGCGCCTTGATGACGTCGTCGAGCGTGCCGCGCTCATGCGAGGCATAGCCCTTCACCGTCTCGACCAGGTTCGGGATCAGGTCGTGGCGCTGCTTGAGCTGGACGTCGATGTCGGCAAAGGCCTGGCCGACGCGCTGGCTCAGCGCCACCAGGCGGTTGTAGGCGCTGAAGGCGAACAGCACGAGGACGACGATGACGCCGAGAACGATCCAGCCGGTCGACATGGAGAACTCCTGAGGGGGAAGAAGGCGGGCGCTAGGGTAGACCAAATTGGCGCGAAGCGAGAGCCCGGCGCAGAGGGGAGGTAAGGCTTGGTCGGATCAGGAACCACCCAAGTTCAAGGCCAAAGTGCCGGACGAGGTTAACTTTCGGACATGATCGCATCGCCCCAGCGCCAGCGCCGGGCGTCCGCATAGGCGGGCTTGTCGCGTCGTGGGACTTTCGTCAGCGCGATCCCAGCCTCGGTGCAGAGCTTTGCATTGATCTCGGCCTTGCCGACATCAGGTGGCGTCAGCACGCGAGCGGCGCGCGCGGCGGGCGGCGTGCGGGTCAGGGCGACGTAGATGAAGCGCTCGTCCTCGAATGGCACCTCGGCGCCCTTGATCTGCCGGTGCGCCTGCGAGCGCGGCAGGCGCTGGGAGAAATGGCACCAGTCGGGCGCGATGAGCGGGCACGGTTTTTCGTGTGGGCAGGGGGCGGCGACGTAGGCGCCTGCCGCGATCAGCTGCTGGCGCAGGGCGAGGATGCGCGCGTAGCCGGCTGGCGTACCGGGCTCGATCACCACCAGCGCGTGGCGCGCTTTCGCCCACATCGCGTCCGCGAGCTTGCGCTGGTCGCCTTCGTTGAGCTCGCCGATGATGTAGCTGGCAACGACGAGATCGGCTTGCGAGACCTCGGCGAGGTTACCGCCGGCATCCCCTGGCAGATAGCGGCACTCCGCCAGCCGCGTGCTGTCCCGTGCCAGTTCAAGCGCGAGCCGGCTGAGCGAGGCGTTGGCGTCGAGTAGGGTGAAATCCTGCAGCGACGGAAACGCCTCGGCAGCGGCCCAGCTGGCGGTGCCCGGACCTGCGCCGACGTCCAGCAATGTTTCCGGGGCGAAGCCCGGCGCGATCTCGGTCAGCGCATTCAGGCTTGCGGCCACCGCCGCATACGTCGCCGGCATGCGCGCCAGCGCATAGGCAAGCGCATCGGCCTCCGATTTGATCGTGGCGGAGCCGCCGCCGGCGCGATAGGCGGTCGAGATTTTCTGCGAGCGTTGTGCGGCGTCAGTGCGCGAGAAGCCCTGGAGCTTGCCGTCGAGGGCTGCTTTCAGTTCGGCCGGGAGGGTGGGTCCGATCATCATCCGCGGTCATGCCCCGCGCAGGCGGGGCATCCAGTACTCCGAGACAGTGCCGTTCGACTGAGACGCCGCGGCGTACTGGATCATCCGCCTTCGCGGATGATGACGTCAATGGTTGTGGCGCGAGATTCCGGGTTCTCGCTTTGCGAGCCCCGGGCCGACGGCAGAGATATCACGCCACGTTCTGGTCGAGAATGTCCACGGCCTCTGCGAGGCTCACCGACACCAGCTGCGAGACGCCGCGCTCGGCCATGGTGACGCCGAACAGCCGGTTCATCCGCGCCATCGTGATCGGATTGTGCGTGATGATGATGAAGCGCGTGTCGGTCGAGCCGGTCATCTCGTGCAGCAGGTTGCAGTACCGTTCGACGTTGTGGTCGTCGAGCGGCGCGTCGACTTCGTCCAGCACGCAGATCGGCGAGGGGTTGGTGAGGAACACCGCAAAGATCAGCGCCATCGCGGTCAGCGCCTGCTCACCGCCCGAGAGCAGGGACAGCGTCTGCGGCTTCTTGCCCGGCGGCTTGGCGATGATTTCGAGACCGGCCTCCAGCGGGTTGTCGCTCTCGATCAGGTGCAGCGCGGCCTCGCCGCCGCCGAACAGCTCGACGAACAGGCGCTTGAAGTGGTTGTTGACGATCTCGAACGAGGTCAGGAGCCGCTCGCGCGCTTCCTTGTTGAGGCTCTGGATGCCTTGGCGCAGCCGCTTGATGGCCTCGACCAAATCGTCGCGCTCGGTGACGAGGCCGGTGTGCTGGGTCTCGACCTCGCGCAGCTCTTCTTCGGCGCGCAGGTTGACTGCGCCCAGGCGCTCGCGGTCGCGGCGCATCTTTTCGAGGTCTTCCTCGATGTCGTGCAGCGGCGGCAGCTCGGCGCCGGGCTCGATCTCGGCGAGGCCGGCGACGGCCTGCGGCTCGACTTCGAGCATGTCGCGGATCTCGCGCTCGATGTCCTCGAGCCGGCGCCGCGCGCTTTCCATGCGCTCCTCGGCGCGGGCGGTGGCCTCGCGGGCGCTGGAGAGCGCCTCTAACGTCAGCTTCGCGACGCGGTCGGTCTCGGCCATCGCGGATTCCGCGGTGGCGAGCGCGTCGGCGGCCATCCGGCGATCGTTCTCGGCGTATTCGATCTCAGTGATCAGCGCGCTGCGCTTCTCGGCGAACACGGCCGGTGCGTTTTCGAGCTCGCTGCGCTCGATCGTCAGTTCGGCGATGCGGGCCTGGATGGTGTCGATGTGGGAGGCCGCGCTCTCCTTGCGGTTCTGCCACTCGGTGCGCTCGGCCAGGATCGCCTGCACGCGGCGGTCGGCGAGCTCCGCCTCGCGGGCCAGCGCCTGCGCCTCGGCGCGGACCTGAGCGGCCATGCGGCGATGGGCTTCGATATCGCTGCGGACGGCGGCGAGCCGGTTCTCAGTGTCCTCGCTCGACGGCAGTTCGGAGATGCCGGCCTCGGCGTATTCGTAGGCCGCCTCGGCCTCGGCACGGTCGGCGGCGAGACGGCTGTGCGCTTCCGACAGCGTCGCCTTGCGTGCGGCGTGGCGGCTGATCTCGCGCTCGGCGCCAGCGTGGCGCTCGCGGGCGACGTTGAGCTCGCGCTGCGCGGCCCGCCAGGCTTCGCGGCTGGCACCTTCGGTGCTGGCGGCCATCTGCAGCTCGGACTCGGCATTCTCCAGCGCCTGGCGCTTGATCTGCGCGTCGATGCGGGCCTGCTCCAGCTCGTTCTCGATGTCGACGAGGCGGGCGCGTTCGGCGAGCCGCCGCGCGGCGCCGGTCGGGGCGTGGGCCGCGGCGACAAAGCCGTCCCAGCGCCAGACGTCGCCCTCGGGCGAGACCAGCCGCTGGCCGGTCTTGAGCTGCGAGACCAGCTCGGCGCCGCGCTCGCGCGGCACCACGCCGATCTGCGCCAGGCGTCGCGCCAGCTCGGCCGGCGCCTGCACGTGGTTGGCGAGCGGCACGACGCCTTCGGGCAGCTCCGGATCGCCGTCGGTGACGCCGGCATTGGTCCAGCGCATCGGCGCCGACGGATCGACCGGCGCGTCGAGGTCGTCGCCGAGCGCAGCGCCGATGGCCTTCTCAAAACCCTTGTCGACGGTGATGCCGTCGATGATCGGCGGCCACAGATTCTTGGTCTCGCCGTTGACGATCTTCGAGATCGTGCGCGCCTCGGTCTCGAGCCGCTGCACGCGCTTGTCGGCTTCGACCAGCGGCGAGCGCGAGGATTCCAGCGTCTGGCGCGCGGCGACATGGGCGGCTTCGCTCGCCTGCGCCGCGGCTTCCGAAGCGGCCAGCGTCTGCTCCGCGGTCTCGACCAGAGCGGTCAGCTCGTTGAGATCGCCGAAGCCGCCGGTCTCCTGCGCAAGCTTCTGCTCTTCCGCCGCGACACTCGCGATCTCCTGGTCGAGCCGGGCGAGCTTGTCGCGATGGGTGCGGACATTGGCTTCAAGCTGGTTGCGCTTGGCGGTGAGGTCGGCGAGCGCGGTGGTGAGCTCGGCGAAGCGCTGCTCGGTTTCGGTCAGCACCGCTTCGGCTTCCGCGACGCGCTCGTCGACGCCGGAGCGCTTCTCGACGCGCGACTTGATCTCTTCCTTCAGCTCGGCGTCCTCAGCGTCGAGCCGCTGCAGCGCGACATCGGCATCCATGGTCTGCTGCTGGGCGCGCGAGATGTCGCCCTCGAACTGGGCGAGGCGCCGCTCGAGCTCGGCGACGCGCTCCTTGGCGCGCTCTTCCTCGCGGTCGAGCTGCTCGCGGGCATTGGTGAGGCGCTGCAGCCCGGCGGCGGCGCGCGCTTCGGCATCGCGCAGCGCCGGCATCTCGGCGGCGCGAATGGCCTGGATGCGGGCGGCTTCGGCCTGGTGCTGGGTGCGCTCGGCCATCTCGCGGACCGCGAGATCGTGCGTCTGCCCGGACTCGTCGACGTCGGCATGGGCGCCGATCCAGCGCAGGTGGAACAAGGTTGCTTCGGCCTTGCGCACCTTGGCCGCGACCTCGCGGTAGCGCACGGCCTGGCGGGCCTGCTTCTTCAGGCCTTCCATCTGGCCGGAGAGCTGGCCGATCACGTCCTCGACGCGGGTGAGGTTGGTTTCGGCCGCCTTCAGCCGCAGCTCGGCCTCGTGACGGCGGGCGTGCAGGCCGGCGACGCCGGCGGCGTCTTCCAGCACACGGCGGCGCTGCTCGGGCTTGGCCTGGATGATTTCGCCGATCTTGCCCTGGTGGACGAGGGCGGGCGAGCGCGCGCCGGTGGCGGCATCGGCGAACAGGATCTGCACGTCGCGGGCGCGCACGTCGCGGCCGTTGATGCGATAGACCGAGCCGGCCTCACGCTCGATGCGGCGGGAGACTTCCAGAAGCTGGCTGTCGTTCATCGCCGCCGGCGCGGTGCGATCGGCATTGTCGATCGTCATCGTCACTTCGGCGTGGTTGCGTGCGGGACGGTTGCCGGAGCCGGCGAAGATCACCGCGTCCATGTCGGCGGCGCGCAGCGACTTGTACGAGGTCTCACCCATCGCCCAGCGCAGCGCCTCGACGAGATTCGACTTGCCGCAGCCATTGGGTCCGACCACGCCGGTCAGGCCGGGCTCGATAACGAAGTCCGTGGGCTCAACGAAGGACTTGAAACCGTGAAGGCGCAGGCGGGTGATTTTCATAAGCACGCATCTCTGTTGGCAGGCGCGAATCCCCTGCCGGGACAATACCATGGAAGGCGTTGTCGCTGTCTGGGCGAGTCGCGCGAGGCGGCTCGTGCGGCGGACAATGGCCGCGGTGCGCCGCGAGGGCAACCGGCGAAAGCCGTTTTTCCCAAGGGATTTATGCCGGGAATGATACGGCTTTAGATGCGCGAATCAGGATTGTGGCGTTGCGAATCAGCTCTTCAGCAGCGGATTGATCTTCTTGGCGAACTCCTCGAACGAGGCCTCGCCCTTGATCTTCTCGCCGTTGATGAAGAAGGTCGGCGTCGAATCCACCTTCAGAACGTTGCTGGCGTATTTCTGGTCCGCGGCGATCTTGTCGAGCAGCGACTGGTCCTTCAGGCAGGCCTCGACCTGCTGCTGGGTGAGGCCGGCCTGCTTGCCGATCCGCGTCAGGGTCTCGGTGGTGTTCTTCATCACCCAGTCGCTCTGCTGGCGGAACAGCATGTCGGTGACCGCGAAATATTTCGGCGCGTCGTCCTTGGCGATGCAGCGCGACAGCATCGAGCCGGCGGCGGCTTTGATGTCGAGCGGGAACTCGCGGAAGATGTAACGCACCTTGCCGGTGTCGATGTATTCCTTCTTGATCTTGGGGAACACCTGCTCGTTGAAGGCCGCGCAGTGCGGGCAGGTCATCGAGGCGTATTCGGTGATGGTGACGGCGGCATCCTTCGGGCCGAGCGCCATGTCGGGCAACGACACCGGCTTGGCCACATCCGCGGCGGATTGCGCCATTGCTTCAGGGATCATGGCCTCGGAGATGAATCGCAGCGGCGAGAGCCCGGCGAGCGCGGCAAGCCCGGTCAGCGACAGCATCGTGGTGAAGGCGCGGCGGGTGATGATCAAGGTCGGCTCCCGGATTGGCAAGGTGTCGCCCAGGGGTCTAGCGAGTTCCCGCCTGGGCGGCCTGTCGCTAGCTTGAAACGTCGTGTGAGGCAATGGCGAGCGGCAGCGACGGGTCCAGATTAGCGGCGGAATAAGGCTCAATTTCGCTTGATGGCGGCCCCGAGCCGCGCCAGCGCGGTCTTGAGTTGTTCATCTTCGATATCGCCCAGGCTCTCCGCCACCTTGGCCACCGCTTTGGGATCCGGCGGGCCTGGCCGTGCCGGCCGCCGGGCGCGCGACAGGGGGGCCTGGCGGAAGGCCAGCTTGCCGACCGCGCTCCAGCCGAAGAAGCGGTTGACCCGTTCCAGGATCACATCGGCCGAATGCTGGATCTCCAGCGCCATCGGCCCTTCGACCCGCAGCACCAGCGTCGCCGGCTCCTGCGGCTGGCCCTCCACCGGCCGCGGCCATTGCATCTTCAAGGGCTCGGCATGGGCCGCGATCTCCGGCCCGGCGATCTCCGCCCACCGCGTCACCAACTCGCGCGCCGCAAAGCCCTGCTTGGCATAGGCCTCGGCAAAGACGTCGTTGAGCAGGAGCGAGAGCGGCTTGGCGCTGATGGGACCGGGCTTGGGAGGGAATTTGGACATCGGGCCCTTATAGCACCGTGCGCGATGCCTCAGGAACTGCTGCCGTCATGGCCGGGCTTTGTCACGGCCATCCATGTCTTGCCGCGAAGAAAGACGTGGATGCCCGCGACAGGCGCGGGCATGACGTGGAGAGACCGGCGCGTTGCCGCTACAGTGTAGCCATGAGCCCCAGATCTGCCCTCATGGCCAAGTCGGAACCAGTTCAGTCGAAAGCCTCATCGCGCCCGAAACTCCTACTCGCTTGGTACGACCGCCACCGCCGCCGGCTGCCCTGGCGGGCAGTGCCGGGCGAGGCAACGGACCCTTATCGCGTCTGGCTGTCGGAGATCATGCTCCAGCAGACCACGGTAAAGGCGGTCGGCCCTTACTTCGAAAAATTCGTCGCGCGCTGGCCGGACATCACGGCGCTGGGGCGGGCCTCGCTCGACGACGTGCTGCGGATGTGGGCCGGGCTCGGTTACTACTCGCGGGCGCGCAACCTCCATGCCTGCGCGGTCGCGGTGACGCGCGAGCATGGCGGCGTCTTTCCCGACAGAGAGGAAGGCCTGCGCGCGCTGCCGGGCATCGGGCCTTACACGGCGGCCGCGATCGCGGCGATCGCGTTCGACCGCCGCACCATGCCGGTCGACGGCAACATCGAGCGGGTGGTGTCGCGCCTGTTCGCGGTCGAGGAAGAGCTGCCACAGGCCAAGCCGCTGATCCAGCAGCTGGCCGCGACGCTGCTGGCCGCCTCCCGGGCCGGCGACAGCGCGCAGGCACTGATGGATCTCGGCGCCTCGATCTGCACGCCGAAGAAGCCTGCCTGCTCGCTGTGTCCGCTCAACGAGGATTGCAACGCGCGTGCGCAGGGCACGCAGGAAACATTTCCGCGCAAGGCGCCGAAGAAGAGCGGAACGCTTCGGCGCGGTGCTGCCTTCGTCGTCACGCGCGGCGATGAGCTGCTCGTCCGCTCAAGACCGGAAAAGGGCCTGCTCGGCGGCATGACCGAAGTCCCCGGCTCGGATTGGCTCGCCGGCCAGGACGATGCGGCGGCGAAGCTGCAGGCGCCGGAGCTGAAGGGGCTGACGCGCTGGCAGCGCAAGGTGGGCGTCGTCACCCACGTCTTCACGCATTTTCCGCTGGAGCTGATCGTCTACACGGCGAAGGCGGAGGCCCGCACCCGCGCGCCCGGGGGCATGCGCTGGGTGCCGATCGCCACGCTTGCCGGCGAAGCGCTCCCCAACCTCATGCGCAAGGTGATCGCGCATGGATTGGATCTCTAGCGCCCACCCTGCTGACATCATGCTGGCAGCAGGCCTGCGTTATCCCCTTCGACGGCAACGGAGGTTCGTATGGTCAAGACTGCGCTGGACAACTTTCGAAAGCCGCCCTGCGCCGAGCTATTGGGCTGGCGCCTGCTCGATGCCCGCCCGCAGGAGGGCTGGATCAAGCTCGGCTTCGAGGGCAAGCCGGAGTTCTGCAATCCCGCAGGCTTCATCCAGGGTGGCATGCTCTCGGCCATGCTCGACGACACGATGGGCCCGGCCGTGCTCGTGATGAGCGAGGGCCGGCTCTACACCACCACCATCAGCATGACCGTGAATTTCCTCAGCCCGGCAAAGCCCGGCCCGATCATCGGTGAGGCCAGGGTGACGCAGCTCGGCAAGACCATTGCGTTCGTCGAGGGCAAGCTGACGGCGGAGGACGGCACCGTGCTGGCGACGGCGAGCGCGAGCGAGCGGCTGCTGGAGGCGGCGAGGGTGGTGAAGTGAGGTGTGCACCGCTCTCTCACTCCCTCGCCCCGTTCTTACGGGGAGAGGGTTGGGGTGAGGGGCTTCTCTCCACACGGGAGATTGTCGAGAGACCTGTACCCCCTCACCCGGATTGCATCTTCGATGCAATCCGACCTCTCCCGCAAGCGGGGCGAGGTGAAGAGGAGCCCGCGGCTCGACGATCAGCAAAAACTCACGCCCCCGCCCGCTCCGCGCCTGCGTTCACGATCGCCGGCTTGGCATTCAGCGCCTCGACCTGGAATCCCGCGACACGCTTGTAGTTGGCGGCGATGTCTTCCAGCTCCTTCTGCGACAGCACGTCGGTGACGAGCTCAAAGCCGTCGGGCGCGCGCTCCTCGACCAGCTGCATCACCTGCTCGGGGCCATTCTTGCGGTTGAGCAGGACGAGGTCGGTGGTCGCGGGCCGCCGCTCGGCCTCATAGGCGAGCAGCGCGGCTTCCGTCGGTCCATGCGCCAGGATTTCGCGCGTGATGACGCGTGCATCGAGGATCGCCTGCGAGGCGCCGTTCGATCCGATCGGGTACATCGGATGTGCGGCATCGCCCATCAGCGTGACGCGGCCGAACGTCCATTGCGACACCGGATCACGGTCGACCAGCGGATATTCATAGGCGTGCGGGCAGTTCTTGATCAGGCCGGGCACGTCGAGCCAGTCGAACGTCCAGCTCTCGAACCAGGGCAGAAACTCCTCCAGCCGCGCGGTGCGGTTATAGTCCTCGCGGCGCCATTGATAGGTCGGCGGCATGTGGCGCTCGGCCACCCAATTGATGAGGTGATTGCCCGCCGCATCCGGCTCTTTCGAGATCGGGTAGCAGACGAATTTCAGGATCTCGTGCCCGGCCATGATCATGGTGCGGCCACTGAGGAATGCTTTGGCCGGCGTGACGCCGCGCCAGAGGATGCGGCCGTTCCAGATCGGCGGGCCTTCGCCCGGGTACAGCTTTTCGCGCGCGGCGGAATGGATGCCGTCGGCGGCGATCAGGATCGCGCCGTCGTAGGTCCCTGCGGGTTTGCCGGTCGCCTTGTCGATGAAGTCGGCGCGCACGCCATCCGCCGTCTCGGTCCAGCCGGTCAGATGATGGCTGGTGAGCATGTTTTCGCGGCCGAGCCGCTCGACCGTGGTGTCGAGCAGGAGTTGCTGGAGCGTGCCGCGATGGATCGAGAATTGCGGCCACTTGTAGCCGGCCTCCAGCCCGCGCGGCTCGCTCCAGATCGGCTTGCCGTGCTTGGAGAAATAGGCGAGCTCGCGGGTGCGCACGCCGCTGGCATCCAGCTTGTCCATCAAGCCGAGCTCGATCAGCTCGCGCACCGCATGCGGCAGCACGTTGATGCCGACGCCAAGCGGCTTCAATTCCGCGACGCTCTCGAACACTTTTACGGGAACGCCGATTCCGTGCAGGCTGAGCGCAAGCGTCAGCCCGCCGATGCCGCCACCGGCGATGAGTACCGTCATGACAAAACCCCTCCGACTGCGGGCGTCTTGGCATAGGCGGGCGGCGGTGGGCAACTGCGAAGAGGAGCTCGTGCTATGGACCTGACGGCCGACAGCCGCTAATTTCCAGCTTTCCTAGGAGGTCCGACATGCTCAAGCTCTATTACGCCACCGGCACCTGCGCGCTCGCCACCTACCTCACCCTGGAGGAGGTTGGCGCCGACTACACGGCCGAGCGGCTGAGCTTCAAAGACAACCAGCAGAACAGTCCGGACTATCTCGCGATCAACCCGAAGGGCCGCGTGCCGGCCCTGGTGACCGATCGCGGGATCCTGACCGAGACGCCGGCGATGCTGGCTTATATCGCGCAGACCTTTCCCAAGGCGAAGCTCGCGCCGCTCGACGATCCCTTCGATTTCGCCCAGGTGCAGTCGTTCAACTCCTATCTCTGTTCGACCGTGCACATCAACCATGCCCACAAGATGCGCGGCGCGCGCTGGGCGACGCAGGAGAGCTCGTTCGCGGACATGAAGGCGATGGTCCCGAAGACCATGGCGGCCTGCTTCGCCCTGATCGAGCAGAAGATGTTCAGAGGGCCCTGGGTGATGGGTGAGCAGTTCACGATCTGCGATCCCTATCTCTATACGCTTTCGACCTGGCTCGAAGGCGACAGCGTCGACATCAATGCGACGCCGAAGATCGCCGATCACTTCAAGCGCATGTCGGATCGATCCGCGGTGCGCAAGGTGATGGACGCGCAGAAGGCGTAGGGGCTCTTGTAGGGTGGGCAAAGGCGCGAAGTGCCGTGCCCACCATCTTCCCACGATTGTGAGAGCGGTGGGCACGCTTCGCTTTGCCCACCCTACGAGAGCTTGCGCTTGGCTTGCTCCAGCTCCCGTCCCGTCTCCAGCATCAGCCGTCGCAGCCAGATCGAGCCGGGGTCCATCTGCGCGCGCGTCGGATGGAACATGAACTGCTCGTCGATCCCAGGCTCGAGCGGCGGCGTCACCGTGACGAGGCCGAGCTGCTTCGACAGCGCCGCGATCAGCCTTCGCGGCACGAAGGCGACGAGGTCGGTGCGGGCAGCGACGTGCAGCGCTTCGAGATAGCCTGCCACCACCAATGAGATGTGCCGCTCGATGCCCTTGCTGCGCAGCCAGGTGTCGATCAGATCCTCAGCGCTGCCGCGGATGATGACGCCGACATGGCGTGCGGCCAGGAACGTTTCGCGCCGCGTCAGCTTCGCAGCCATCGGATGGCCGCGCCGCACCGCCAGCGCGTCGCTGTCGGTGTAAAGCAGCTGGCGGTGAAATCCCTTGAAGGCGTTGCCGATCGAGATCACGAGGTCGATGGTGCGGGCGAACTCGGCGTGGAAGATCGCAGATCCGCGCCACGGCACAATCTCGATGCGGACGTTGGGCGCAAGGCGCGTCACCTTCTCCATCAACGGCGGCATCAACAGCTCTACCGCCAGATCCGGCATCATCAGGCGAAATTGCCGTTCGCTGCGCGTCGCGTCGAAATCCTCAGGCACGAACAACCCGCGCACCTGATCGAGCGCGTGGGCCAGCGGTGCGCGGAGCGCCTCGGCCCGGGGCGTCAGCTCCATCCGCGCGCCGGTGCGCACCAAGAGCGGATCGCCAAAGATGTCGCGCAGGCGCTGGAGCGCATGGCTCGCCGCCGGTTGCGACAGGCCGATCCGAAGTGCGGCGCGGCTGACATTGGCCTCGCGTAGCAGTGCGTCGAGGGCAGTCAGCAAATTGAGGTCAAGCGAATTCAAATTCATGAGGTGAATAGATAACATATTCGCTATCGATTTGAAGAATTCTCGTTGAGCGGCGATGTTCTCCGTGTTGCCACCAAAAGGAGATGCCGCCATGAGCGCGAGCGCCAACAAGAAACTGATGCAGGATATCTTTGCCGCCGCCGCCAACCCTGATCCCGCCGCGCGCGATCGTGCGCTGTTCACCGCGAGCCTTGCCGACGACGCCAAATGGGTCGTGACCGGGCAATATTCCTGGTCGCGCACCTTTTCGGGCAAGGAGGCGATCCTCAACGATCTGCACGGCTATGTCCGCACCCGCCTGCGTGACCGCACGCGCACGGTCGCCCACCGCTTCATTGCCGATGGCGACATCGTCGTGGTGGAAGCCAAGGGCGACAACGTCACGCCCGAAGGCGTCCGTTACGACAACGACTATTGTCTCGTGTTTCGCCTCGAGGACGGCAAGATCAAGGAGATCCGGGAATATTGCAACTCGGTCCTGACCGAGAAGGCACTCGGTCCTTTTCCGCAAGCGGGCGCGGGGGCTGCGAGCTGACGAACTTGAGCTGCATCACGTCCGCCGGCCGATCTCGTCCGTCAGAGCCGGTGATGATCGTGCGGGCCTGGCAGGCGCTGGTCGAGATGGTTCGTACCAGCCGCGAGCGGTCTCGGGCACGGTGTCAGCTCGCCGCCATGACCGAACGGGAGCTGCAGGACTGTGGGATGAGCAGGGCGGAGATTGCGTACGAGCTGGAGAAGCCTGTCCGGCGGAAGTAGGGAGCGGGAGCAACTGCCGACAAAATCAGCAGGTTTTGTCGGCGCTGCCGCGGCTCTGCGCGAACAATTGGAAGGTTCAATTAACGAGTGTCCCCCATTGTGTCGCGGTGCAGCGTGAGTCGCAAAGACGCGACACGCGGCTGCCGGGGTGGCCGGTGACGATCGCCGGAATCGTTCGGCCGCTCGAAGTGAAATGCATCTGGGTGGACAGTGGGAATGCCGAAGTTTCGTTTGCGGATCAGGGGACGCCTGTACGCAGGCTTCATGGCCCTCGTGGCGGTCGGTCTGGTGATGGCGGTGGTCGCCGTCTGGAATTTGCGGGCGGTGCAGGATCAGGTCGCAAGACAATCCGCGCTCTCGGACAGCACGGCGCGGGTGCTGGAGATATCGACCCATCTTCAGGCGATCCAGCGCGCCAATCTGCGTTACGTCTATGACGCCAACGAACCCGCGATGAAAGAGGCGCAAGAGCGGGAGACCGCGGCGACCGAGCTGTTGCAGGTCGGGGCGAAGGGCACGCTCTCGGAGGAGCGGCGAGCGCTCTACAACGGCCTCATCGGCGACATCGCCAAGATGCGACGCCTGCGTGACAATCTCGGGGATGCCGTCAACGAGGCGAGAACGGGCAAGGCGACGCTGCTGCCGAGCGGGGAGGAGTTGGCCGTCAAGATGGGCAAGCTGGTCGATGCGGCGCGCGCCGCCGTCGATGAAGACACCGCGGCCCTGGTCGCCGACCTCGAATCCAGGATCCTCCTTGTCCGGGTCGCAAACTGGCGTTTCCTGGCCCTGCGCGACGCGCAGGGACCGGCGAATTTCAGGGCGAGTGTGGACAGGGCGGCGCAACGGCTCGCGGCGATCGAGAAAAGCCCGCAGGCCGCGGACTTGCGCGCCACGCTCGCGCCGGTGAAGACCTCGCTTGGAATCTACAAATCCGCGTTCGAGACGACATCGGCCGCGATGCTTCAGGCCGATGAGATCTATCACAAGAACCTCGCGCCCCTCATTGTCGAGAGCATCGGCAAACTCAAGGCCGCAGAAACGACGCTGAAGAAGGACTATCAGGAATCGCGCAACCATGCCGCAGCCGTGATCGCCGGCACGACGACCGTTCAGGAGATCGCCGGCGGTCTCGCCATCCTGTTCGGCGGCATCGTCGCCTTCCTGATCGCCCGCAGCATCGTCGGTCCCCTGACCTCGATGACGCGTGCGATGGGGCGGCTGGCCGGCGGTGATCTCGAGATCGAGATTCCCGGGCGCGGGAAGGCCGACGAGACCGGCGACATGGCCAAGGCGATCCAGGTGTTCAAGGACAACATGATCGACACCGAGCGCATGCGCGCCGAGCAGGCCGAGCTCGAGGCGCGGCAGGCCGAGAGCCGCAAGAAAGACATGGTCAGGCTCGCCGACCAATTCGAGCAGGCTGTCGGCGAGATCGTCAACACCGTGTCGTCGGCGTCGAACGAGCTGGAAGCCTCCGCCGGCACGCTGACCACGACCGCCTCGCGCGCCCAGGATCTGTCGACCGAAGTGGCATCCGCATCGCAGGAAGCCACCGCCAACGTGCAGGCGGTCGCCTCCGCCACCGAGGAGCTGTCCTCCTCGGTGAGCGAGATCGCCCGCCAGGTGCAGGAATCCGCCCGCATCGCGGGCGAGGCCGTCGGTCAGGCGAGCAGGACCAACGACCGCGTCGGCGAGCTCTCCAAGGCGGCCGCCCGGATCGGCGACGTGGTCGAGCTGATCAGCACCATCGCCGGCCAGACCAATCTCCTCGCGCTCAACGCCACCATCGAGGCCGCGCGCGCGGGCGAAGCCGGTCGCGGCTTCGCCGTGGTCGCCTCCGAGGTCAAGGCGCTCGCGGAGCAGACGGCGAGGGCGACCGGCGAGATCGGCCAGCAGATCGCCAACATCCAGGCCGCCACCGAGCAATCGGTTGGCGCCATCAGGGAGATCAGCGGCACCATCGAGCGGCTGTCGGAGATTTCCTCGGCGGTCGCCGCCGCCGTGGAAGAGCAGGGCGCCGCCACGCAGGAAATCTCCCGCAACGTGCAGCAGGCCGCTCACGGGACCCAGCGCGTCTCGACCAATATCGGCGACGTGCAGCGCGGCGCCTCCGAGACCGGCTCGGCTTCGTCGCAAGTGCTCTCGGCGGCGCGCTCGCTGTCGGCCGACAGCAACCGCTTGAAGGTCGAAGTCGCCAGGTTCCTGGAGACGGTTCACGCCGCCTGAGCTTTAAAAGCAAGAGGCCACGCGCATGCGCGTGGGCTCGAAGAACGGCGCGCGATCAGGCCACTTTCGTTTTCATGTGCTTGAACATGTTGGCTCTCGCCTCCTCGTCCATCTCGGCCTTGAAGGTGAACTTGTCCTTCAAGGCGATGGCGCGCGCCGCCGCGGGCCGTGCCGAGATCTCGTCCACCAGTCGCTTCACGTTCGGGTATCGCGCGAAGGCGTCGTCGCCGAGCTTGAACGGCACCATCCGCGCCCAGCCCCACAGCGCCATGTCGACGATCGAATAGTCGTCGCCGACCATGTAGCGGCGGCCTTTGAGGTGACCGTCGAGAACCCTGTAGTGGCGATCGGTCTCGTACTGGTAGCGGTTGTGGGCGTAGTCGTGGTTCTGGTCCTTCGGCGCAAAATGCTTGAAGTGCACGGCCTGACCCGAATAGGGCCCGACGCCGGTCGCGATGAACATCAGCCACGACAGCGTCTCGCCGCGCACGCTGGCGGCGGGCAGGAATTTTCCGGTCTTCTCGGCGAGATAGGGCAGGATGGCGTTCGAGTCGAACACGATGGTGCCATTGTCATCGATCGCCGGCACCTTGCCGTTCGGATTGATCTTGAGGAACTCCGGCGAGAACTGCTCGCCCTTGCGGGTGTCGACCGCGACCGGCTCGAAGGGCAGGCCGGACTCTTCGAGATAAAGCGCGACCTTGGTCGGGTTCGGCGATCCGTTGAAATAGAATTTGAGCATCGATCATCTCCCCAGGGAGTTGTTGCCGAGAGCGAGCGCAGCATCATTGCAGCGAGGCCGCTTGTCTTGCCCGAACCTTTCGGAAGCGCAACCGGCGAGTTTGCCGGGCGGTATCTGCGCGCAGCGCAGATCAGGCGGCGTAACAGAGGCCGATCGCCGCCGTAATGATCATCGCCGCACCGACCGCTTCCGGCCGCAGGCCGAGTCGCGTGGCGAGATGCATATCGGACGCCCGCGCCTTGCGCTCCGTTCCGCGCGCGTAACCGTGCACGATGACGTCGTGATTGAAATTGTCGTGGGCCTCGTTGCTGCTGGCGAGCCCGACGCAGACCACGAGCACGCCGAACAAGGCGAGGCCGAAAAATCCCAAGAGCGCAATCAGGAACATCGGAAACATGCCGAGCAGGAAGATCGGCAGCAGCGGCAGCAGCAGCAATGTCTCGGACTGTCGTCGCATGGGAGGACCGGTCGGGACGAGACTGATCGGGCGAATCTAGTCCTGGCTGTGGCGGCATTCAAGCAGCTGTAGGGTGGGCAAAGGCGCGAAGCGCCGTGCCCACCGGGTCCTAGACGGCATTCGAGATGGTGGGCACGCTTCGCTTTGCCCACCCTACGAGATCACGATCGGATTACTCCGCCGCCATGCCAGCGCGGATCTCCGCGCGCAGCTCGTCGATCAGCTTGAGGCCCTTCTTGGTCTCGACGTGCCAGAAGGTCCAGCCGTTGCAGGCGGCCGAGCCTTGCGCCACGGCGCCGATGCGGTGGATCGAGCCGACCTTGTCGCCCAGCATGATGGCGCCGTCGGCGCGCACGAGGGCGCCGAGTTTCTTCTTGGCATCGAACAGTTTCGTGCCGGGCATGATCATGCCGCGCTCGATCAGCTCGGAGAACGCGACCCGCGGCGCCTCGCGCGCGGTCATGAATGGGGCGAGGCTCTGTTCCGGCAGCGGCTCGACCGCCGCGATGCGGGCTTCGGCCGCCTTCGCATAGGTCTTGTCACGCTCGAAGCCGATATAGGAGCGGCCGAGACGCTTTGCGACCGCGCCGGTGGTACCGGTGCCATTGAAAGGATCGATCACGAGATCGCCGGGCTTGGATGAGGACAGCAGCACACGCGCGAGCAGGCCCTCCGGCTTCTGCGTCGGATGAACTTTCTTGCCGTCGGCGCCCTTGAGGCGCTCCTCGCCGGTGCAGAGCGGGATCAGCCAGTCGGAACGCGCCTGCACGTCCTCGTTCGCGGCTTTGAGGGCCTCGTAGTTGAACGTGTAGCCCCTGGCCTTCTCGTCGCGCGCGGCCCAGATCATGGTCTCGTGCGCGTTGGTGAAACGGCGGCCGCGGAAATTCGGCATCGGGTTGGTCTTGCGCCAGACGATGTCGTTCAGGAGCCAGAAGCCGAGGTCCTGCATGATGGCGCCGACGCGGAAGATGTTGTGATAGGAGCCGATCACCCAGATCGTCGCCGACGGCTTCATCGCGCGGCGGGCGGCAAGCAGCCAGGCGCGGGTGAAATCGTCATAGGCTGAGAACGAATCGAATTTGTCCCATTCGTCGTCGACGGCATCGACATGGGATTCGTCGGGACGCTTGAGATCGCCCTTAAGCTGAAGATTGTAGGGCGGATCGGCGAACACGAGGTCGACCGAACCGGCCTGAAGCTTCGACATCTCGGCGACGCAATCGCCGAGGATGATGCGATGCGAAGGGGACTCAAAATTTGTGCGGGGCGCCCTTGCAGACGCCCCGCGACGCGAACTCTACCATGAACTCAAGAACTCTGACTCAGGCGACGCTGTCGGCGACGCGGGACCAAACAACCGACTGACCGATACATTGAAGCGGCAAAGTAAAAATCGACTTAACCCGCCGCTTTCGTGAGCAGCCTCCGCATCGCGCCTCGTGTGCGGGACGTTGCGCGCATTCGCCGTGTTTTACAGTGCATTTCGTGCTTCTTCGCCTCACGCGAGCAGTCGAGGCTTCAGAAAAGATCCAAATTTCTCTCGGAAAAAATTGCTCGACCCTCGGAAAAAATTGCTGGCATCGGCATGGTGTCGCACTAGGCAATTTTTGCCGGCCACGATATTGATAAACGCAACGGAAATTTTACCTGTGTGGCGCGTTGAGCTTTGGCGCTCATGCGCCCGACGAAGCCGACGATACCAGGGACCCCCAGGGGAAAGGCCGCCATGCGTTACGATGACTTCCGCCGCAGCGACGACATCGAGGATCGTCGCGACGAAGGTGGTGGGTTTGGCGGCGGCGGAGGAGGCGGGTTCGGGCTGCCGATGGGCGGCGGCGGGCTCGGCATCGGCACCATCATCATCCTCGGCCTGGTCGGCTACGCCTTCGGCATCGACCCGCGCATCCTGATCGGCGGCGCCGAGATCCTCACCGGCGGCGGCCATGCGCCCACCTACCAGACCGACCGCCAGGCCTCCTCCGGCAAGCGCGGCGCACCGACCGACGAGATGGGCAGCATGATCTCCGGCATTCTCGGCGAGATCGACGATCGCTGGAGCGAGATCTTCCAGGCCAGCGGCCAGTCCTATACCGGTCCGAAGATCGTACTGTTCCGTAACGCCACCAATGGCGGCCGCTGCGGCATGGCGCAGTCGGCGATGGGGCCGTTCTATTGTCCGCCGGATCGCACCATCTTCCTCGACACCGGCTTCTTCCGAGAGGTCGAGACGCGCTTCCGCGGCTGCTCCGGTAAGTCCGCCTGTAACTTCACCACCGCCTACATCATTGCGCATGAGGCCGGCCATCACATCCAGAACCTGCTCGGCATCATTCCGCGCGTGACGCGGCTGCAGCAGCAGGCCGGCAGCAAGGCCGAGGCGAATGCGCTTCAGGTGAAGGTGGAATTGCAGGCCGACTGCCTGTCCGGCGTCTGGGTCAACCGCGAGGCCAAGAAGCGCCCGAACTTCCTCGAGCCCGGCGACATCGACGCCGCGCTGACCACGGCGAGCGCGATCGGCGACGATACGCTCCAGCGCCAGGCGACGGGCCGCGTCGTGCCCGATTCCTTCACCCACGGTTCGGCGGCGCAACGCAAGCAGTGGTTCATGACCGGCTACCAGCAGGGCTCGGTGCAGGCCTGCAACACGTTCGGTGCCGGGGCGCTGTAACGAAGGCTTCGTGCCCCGGACGCAACGCAGCACGAATTATGTTGCGCGGTTGCGCTTCTGAGGATTCAGAAGTAGTGGCGTCAGCCCGAGGTGCTCGCCCGGCGAGCCTCGAAGGATGGCGGAGCCCGTGGCCCATCCTTCGCCCTTCGGTGCGCTTGCACCGCAGGGCGAGCGCCCCAGGATGACGGCGGTGGGCGGGATAGAAGGTGCGATACAATGGCCTCCATAGACGAGACAAAGCAATTCATCCCGCTCAACATCGCGGTGCTCACCGTATCAGACACGCGCGTCCTCGCCGACGACAAGTCGGGCCAGACGCTGGCCGACCGTCTCCTGGCTGCCGGCCATAAGCTCGCCGCGCGCGAGATCGTCACCGACGACATCGAGGCGATCCGCAACGTGATCCGCCGCTGGATCGCGGATGCCGGCATCGACGTCGTCATCACCACCGGCGGCACCGGCTTCACCGGGCGCGACGTCACGCCGGAGGCGATCGAGCCGCTGTTCGAGAAGCGCATGGATGGTTTCTCGATCGCGTTCCATATGCTGAGCCATGCCAAGATCGGCGCGTCGACGATCCAGAGCCGCGCCACTGCGGGCGTCGCGGGCGCAACCTACATCTTCTGCCTGCCAGGTTCGCCCGGCGCCTGCCGCGACGGCTGGGACGGCATCCTTGCCGCCCAGCTCGACTACCGCACGCGTCCCTGCAATTTCGTCGAGATCATGCCAAGGCTGGACGAGCATCTGCGAAGACCGAAGGCGCAAGGCGCGACGGTGTGATTGCGGTTGCTTTGACGCTCTCTCCGCTGAGCTAGGCGCGGACCTCTTCCCCTCTCCCCTTGCGGGAGAGGGTGGATCGCCGCGGTAGCGGCGAGACGGGTGAGGGGTCTCTATCGGCACGGAGAGTTCGGAGACATACCCCTCACCCAAGCGAGTTCTGTGTCTGCCAGCGTCGCCGCCCTCTCCCGCAAGGGGAGAGGGCACATCAACGTGCATCTCGCCGCAACATGCATTTCTTCCGCAGCAAGCTCGTCAGAGATCCCGCTCCCAGGTCTCCCCGACCAGATCGGCACCGAAGCTGTGGTGTTTCTCTTCCTTCACGAGCTTGAAGCCTGCACTTTGATAGATGCCGCGCGCGGCGACGAGGATACTCTGCGTCCACAGCGTCATCTTGCTGTAGCCCCTCTCGCGTGCGCCTTGGATGCATTGCTCGACCAGCGCGCGACCGATGCCGAGCCCCCGCGCTTTCTTCTCCACCTGCAAGAGGCGCAGCTTGGCGATCTCATCCGTGGCCTTGACCAGAAAGATCGAGCCGACCGGCTCGCCACCTACTTCCGCGATCCAGCAGTGCTCGCGCGCGGCGTCGTAGTTCCTGATGAACTGTGCACAGATCTCGGCGACCAGCGCCTCGTAGCTGATATCCCAGTTGTAATCCGCGGCGTAGGCGGCGGCCTGTCGGGAGATGACCCAGCCCATGTCACCGACGCGATGGCTGCGCAGCATGAAAGCCGCGGGCTGGCTTCGACGTTGCTCCAGCACAGCCTCAATGGTCGCCATCGCCTGCGTGAGCCGCGTTGCATCGCTGGCCGAAAGCTGAGCGAGCATGGCGGCAACGTCGTTTTGCGAGCCTAGGTTCAGCTTGGCGAAGGCCTGGCGGCCCTTGGCGGTGAGGCTGAGCTGGTATTGCCTGCGATCTGCGGGCAGGGGTCTTCGCGTGATTAGCCCCTTTTCGTCGAAGCTTTGCACGATGCGGCTGAGATAGCCGGGGTCGAGACCCAGCTCGTTTCCGATCTCTTTGGCCGCCAGGTCGTCGCGATGCGCGAGTTCATAGAGCACCCGGGCCTCGCTGAGCGAAAACGGGCTTTTTCCAAGGTGCTGGTCGAGCACACCAAGCTTGCGGGTATAGAAGCGGTTGAAGGCGCGGACCGCTGCGATGTGGTCGTCGGTAGCTTCAAAGGACATGGGTCACCTCAATACTTGCCATTGTCAAACAATTATTTGACTTTGGCAAGTATTGGGCGGCTTCAGCCGACCATGACGATCCGGCTGCGCAGCATGGTCCGGGACGAGCGGCCGAGCCGCCGGAGCAGCCGTGCCTCGGACCGGCGGGCCTGCGGCGGGTAGCCGCCGATCCGGTCATAATGATCGCGCGCGATCAAAAGCCCCTGATCGCCGAACGGGCCGACGAGCTTGCGCGCCACGGCGCGGAGGATGTCGCCGAGCCCGGTGTCGGCGTAGGGTGAACGCGCATAGCGAAACACCGCCGCTCGATCGCGGCCGCTGCTCGAGACGGCCTGGATGAACTGGGTGGTCTCCTCGATCCAGCCGGTTTCCAGCACCGCGCCGGCAGGGAGGAACATCAGCCACGGCGAACGGGCCTGGAGGGCGCCGGCGGCGCGCGCGGCCCCTTGCGAAGAGCCCTCGAAGCTGATGAAGCGGCAACCTGCGACGTCGGCGACGCGCTCGATGACGCCGTTGCGGGTGCCGTCGACCAGGAGCACTTCCCGGATGATGCCGGCCGCGGCGCCGGGGACGAGCGCGGCCAGCGTTGCGACTGCCGTCTGCTCGACGCCTTCGGTCGGAATGATGACGCTCAGCATGATTGAAGCTTCAATATCTGCACTTCGGAAGAAGCGTAGCTTTTCATGATGTTGTCATAAACACTTGGCGTTGCCGAGTGCAACTTTTTCGGCGGGGCTTCGGCATGCAATGGTAAACTCCCAGCCAAATGTGTCGCGCGCGGGATGGTATTTTGGTCGATTATTTCGGCACAAGCTCGTCCGGTCCGTATTAACCCGGAGTCCGACGATGATGTTGCGCGGCGCAGGGCAGTTCGCAACCGTCCAAGGAGGGGATGGGCTGCAACCAACCGTCGAACGGGAACGATGTGCGACTTGGGTCCTGATTGGTGCTGACGGAGGCCTTGCATGAATGCCGATCAACTCGCCGTCAACGCGACGGCAACGACGCCGAAGCAGGACGCCGTGCCGACCCTGCGGGTTCGCGCCCTGATGCTGGGCGACCGCATCAATGCTTCCGGCCTCGAGATCGGCACGCTGGTCTCCTCGACGCCGGCTGCCTTCCGCGTCCACGCCGGACTTGTCGTGATTTTCCGCTACGGCGTCGTGGTGCTGATCGGTCTTCTGCCCTCGGAGGAGAAGGTGCTGATCAACAGCCTGAAGCCGCGGGTGATCGGCGAGTTCAGTCCTCATGAGGAAGAGACCGCGCAGGCGCAGCTCTGCAAGGACGAGAATGTCGAGGCGATCCAGCCGGGCGGGCCGATCTGTCTCGCCAAATTCTCCGACGACCGGCTGCTCCTGATCGCGGATGCGCTCGCCAAGAGCACGTCGCTCGCCCGCGACGAGCGGCGCGTCGCGGCGGTCTTCGACGTGATCGAGCCGTTTGCGCGGGAGCTCGCCGAGCGCGGCCGCACGCCGCGCCGGCGCAAGGGCATTTTACAGCTGATCGGCAATGCGCTTCTCGTCCAGCAGCGTGTCGCGGGCCGTGTTGCCGTCGCCGAGAAACCCGACGTGCTCTGGGAGAAGCCCGAGCTCGACCGGCTCTATGCCCGGCTCGAGGACGAGTATGAGCTGAAGGAGCGCCTCGACACGCTCGAGCGCAAACTCACGGCGGTGTCGGAGACCGCCAACGCATTGACCGACATCATCGACACCCAGCGCTCGCTCCGCCTCGAAATCGCGATCGTGGTGCTGATCGTGATCGAGATCGCGATCGGGTGTTTTCAGATATGGTCGGGCACGCATTAGCCAAGCTGAATTTTGTTCGCGAGCGAGACGCGCGTTACTTTGCCCTCTCCCCTTGTGGGAGAGGGCGGCGACGCTGGTCGACACAAGCTCACTTCGGTGAGGGGTTGTCGCCGCATAATCGCTGGTGCGTTGTGATGCGTTGCTTTGCCGCATTCGTCGTCATTGCGAGCGAAGCGAAGCAATCCAGAGTCCCGCCGCAGAGCCAGTCTGGATTGCTTCGCGGAGCCTGTCATCGGGCCGCGCTTCGCGCGGACCCGTTGGCTCGCAATGCCGGATTGGCGGCCATCACGGGCTAAATCGGATGAGCACCTATTGTCTGCAGCACCGCCGCACAATGCCGCGCGATCGTTAGTTCCTCATTCGTTGGTATGACGAACACCTCAACAGCGCTATCGCTCCCGCTGATGCGCTCGCGCGCGGCATCATTTGCAGCGGCATCGATGCTCACACCGAGCCAGCTAAGACGTTCGCCGATCGCGCTGCGGATCTCTTTCGCATGCTCGCCGATGCCGCCGGTGAAGACCAGGCAGTTCAATCCTTCAAGCGTGGTCGACATCATCGCGATCTCCTGCGCCGCCCGGAAAACGAACAGATCGACCGCCTCGCGCGCCGCAGTCTCGCGGCTTGCCAGCAGCGTACGCATGTCTGCGGAGATGCCGGAGACGCCGAGTAGGCCGGACTCGAGATACAGCAAATGCTGGATGTCCTCGACCGACATGTTCTGGTGCTGTTGCAGATAGAGCAGCACGCCGGGATCGATCGTGCCGCAGCGCGTGCCCATTACGAGGCCGTCGAGCGGTGTCAGTCCCATCGTGGTGTCGACGCTGCGGCCATCGCGCAGCGCGCACAGGCTCGCCCCATTGCCGAGATGCGCGATGACGGTGCGCTTTGCGACGAGCTGCGGCGCGATTGCCGCGAGGCGCCCCGCGACATATTCGAAGGAGAGGCCGTGAAACCCGTAGCGCCGGACACCGCGCTCCTCATAGCGCCTCGGAATGGCGAACCGGCTCGGGGGCTGGGCCATGCTGTGATGAAAGGCGGTGTCGAAACAGGCAATCTGCGTCAGACCGGGGCGGATCGCCTGGATGGTGCGGACCGGCTCGAGGCAACGCGGCTGGTGCAGTGGAGCAAGCGGGGTCAGCGCCGCCAGCTTGGCATAGACGTCGTCCGTCAGTTCGACCGGGCCGTAGTAATCCGGGCCGCCGTGGACGATGCGGTGACCGATGGCGCGCAGGCGGTGCTCGCCAAAACGCTCGTCGATGAACGCCAGCACCTCGGCGAACAGATGACCACTGTCCGTATCGGATGAGTCCTTCCGCGCCTCGAACATTATCTCGCCCGCTGGGCTCTTCACCACGAGCCGGGGCGCCGCCTCGTGCTCGTCGAGCAAGCCGTTGCAGAGCAGGTCGGGGTCGGACGCCGCCAGCTCGAACAGGCCGAACTTGATGCTCGATGATCCCGAGTTAAGCACAAGGACAGTGTCCGACATGGCTTCAGTTGCCGGCTTTGGCCGGCGTTTTGCCGCCGGCGGTGTTCGACCAGACCCAATCGCGGACCTCAGGCATGTCCTCGCCATGCTCGCGGACATAGCGGGAGTGTTCGATCAGCTTGTCGCGGAACTGTTGCTTGACCTGCGCAGCCCTGGTCGCAAGCCCCGGCACGCGCTCGATCGCCTCGATCGCGAGATGGTATCGGTCGAGCTCATTGAGCACGACCATGTCGAACGGCGTCGTCGTGGTGCCTTCCTCGGCAAATCCGCGCACATGCATGCCGGCATGGTTGGTGCGGTTATAGGTCAGCCGGTGAATGAGATAAGGATAGCCGTGGTAGGCGAAGATGACCGGCTTGTCTGATGTGAACAGGCTGTCGAAATCGCGGTCGGACAGACCGTGCGGATGCTGCTCCTTCGGCTGCAGCGTCATGAGGTCGACGACATTGACGACGCGGATATTCAGGTCAGGCAGCGCCTTGTGCAAGAGGTCGACGGCGGCGAGCGTCTCCAGTGTCGGCACGTCGCCGGCGCAGGCCATCACCACGTCGGGCTCTGTGTTTGTGTCCTCCGTGCCCGCCCAGGTCCAGATGCCGATGCCGGCATCGCAATGCGTGGCCGCCTCCTGCATCGACAGCCATTGCGGCGCCGGCTGCTTGCCGGCGACGATCACATTGATGCGGTTGTAGGTGCGCAGGCAATGATCGGCGATCCACAACAGCGTGTTGGCGTCGGGCGGGAAATAGATCCGGACGATATCGGCCTTCTTGTTGGCGACGAGATCGACGAAACCAGGGTCCTGATGGCTGAAGCCGTTATGGTCCTGGCGCCAGACATGCGAGGTCAGGAGATAGTTGAGCGAGGCGATCGGGCGCCGCCAGGGCAGATCGCGCGTCACCTTCAGCCATTTGGCGTGCTGGTTGAACATGGAATCCACGATGTGGATGAAGGCCTCATAGCAGGAGAACAAGCCGTGCCGGCCGGTGAGCAGATAGCCTTCGAGCCAGCCCTGGCAGAGATGCTCGCTCAGGATCTCCATCACGCGGCCGTCCCGCGCGAGATGCACGTCGTAAGGTTCGGTTGGTTCCATCCAGACGCGTTCGGTGGCCTCGAACACCGCATCGAGCCGGTTTGATGCCGTCTCGTCCGGGCCCATGATGCGGAAGTTGCGCGTCTCGGCATTGAGGCGGACGACATCGCGCAGGAATTTGCCGAGCTCGCGGGTGGCTTCCGCCACCATGCCGCCGGGCTGCGGCACCTCGACCGCGAAGCTGCGGAAATCCGGCAGCTTCAGCTCCTTCTTCAACAGACCGCCATTGGCATGCGGATTGGCGCCCATCCGCCGCTGGCCTTCGGGCGCCAGCGCCTGAAGCTCGGGAATGAACGCGCCGCCGGCGTCGAACAACTTGTCCGGCTCATAGCTGCGCATCCAGTCCTCGAGCAGCTTCAGATGCGCCGGGTTCTCGCGGCAGCTCGCAACGGGGACCTGATGCGCGCGCCAAAAACCTTCGACCTTCTTGCCGTCGACCTCCTTCGGGCCGGTCCAGCCCTTGGGGCTGCGCAGCACGATCATCGGCCAGCGCGGTCGCTCGACGTTTCTGCGCCCGTCGCGGGCGTGCTGCTGGATCGAGCGGATGCTGGCGAGCGCGACGTCGAGCGCATCCGCCATGGCCTGGTGCATCAATTTGGGATCGTCGCCCGCGACGAACAGCGGCTCATGCCCGAGCCCGCGGAAGAGATCGCGGATCTCTTCGTCCCGCATCCGCCCGAGCACGGTCGGGTTGGCGATCTTGTAGCCGTTGAGATGCAGGATCGGCAGCACCGCGCCGTCATGGGCAGGGTTGAGGAACTTGTTGGAGTGCCAGGACGCCGCGAGCGGGCCGGTTTCGGCCTCGCCGTCGCCGACGACGCAGGCGACGATGAGGTCGGGATTGTCGAATGCGGCGCCATAGGCGTGCACCAGGGCATAGCCGAGCTCGCCGCCCTCGTGGATCGAGCCCGGCGTTTCCGGCGCCGCATGGCTCGGAATGCCCCCGGGGAAGGAGAACTGCCTGAACAGCTTGCGCAATCCGTCCGCATCCCGGGCGATGTCGGGATAGATCTCGCTGTAGCTGCCTTCCAGATAGGTGTTGGCGACCATGCCCGGGCCGCCATGGCCGGGGCCGCAGACGTAGATCACGTTGAGGTCAAGCGCCCGGATGACGCGATTGAGATGGGCATAGATGGAGTTCAAACCGGGCGTCGTGCCCCAATGGCCGAGCAGGCGCGGCTTGATGTGCTCGGGCCGCAGCGGCTCGCGTAGCAGCGGATTGTCGAGGAGATAGATTTGCCCGACGGAGAGATAGTTGGCGGCACGCCAGTAGCGATCGAGGAGATCGAGTTCGCTGCTCGCCGCGCGCAATTGTCGTTGATTTGTCATGTTCTTGCCGACCTTCACCCAGCGATCGTCACCAACATTGTTCCGGCGCGATTGATCCCTTCGCCATGAAACGGGATCGCCGCGGCGCCGGCGTTGCGTGAGGTCAAGGGCGCGCCGAAAGTTTGGGCAGCGCTACTGTGCATGGGGTTGTTTTCGCGTTTTTTGTTCTTGTTCTTGATTTGTTCCGTTCGGGTGCTATGTTGGCTTCATGAGTTGAGCATCTTCTCGTGCCCTCAAGCACCCGCCGGTCACGGCGCCCTCCGAGCCGGCGGGTGCGCCTTCTGATTTTCCTGCCGATTTTCCCGAGCTTGGCGTCGCCATCGACCGTGCGCGCCGGCGAGGGCGGGGTGCCCAGTCCAATGCCAGCGGCCGCTACGAGGCCGAGGCGCGCGTCGCCTTCGACGATGGCTGGCAGAGCCTGGAGGAGCTGCCGCCGTTCAAGACCACGGTTGCCGTCGACACTTCGCGCAAGGTGATCACCCGCAACGACTCCCCCGACATCGGCTTCGACCGCTCGATCAATCCCTATCGCGGCTGCGAGCACGGCTGCGTCTATTGCTTCGCGCGGCCGACCCATGCGTATCTCGGCCTGTCGCCGGGGCTCGACTTCGAGTCGAAGCTGTTCGTGAAGCCCGAGGCGCCGGCGCTGCTCGAGAAGGAGCTCGCAGCAAGCGGCTACGAGCCGCGGATGATTGCGATCGGCACCAACACCGATCCCTATCAGCCGATCGAGCGCGAGCGAAAGATCATGCGCGGCATCCTCGAGGTGCTGGAGCGCACCGGGCATCCGGTCGGCATCGTCACCAAGTCGGCGCTGGTGGTGCGAGACATCGACATTCTCGCGCGGATGGCCAAGCGCAATCTCGCCAAGGTCGCGATCTCGGTGACGTCACTCGATCCGAAGCTCGCGCGCACCATGGAGCCGCGGGCCTCCACGCCGCCGAAGCGGCTGGAGGCGCTGAAGCAGCTCTCCGACGCCGGTATTCCCACCACCGTGATGGTCGCGCCCGTGATTCCCGCGTTGAACGATTCCGAGATCGAACGCATCCTCGATGCCGCAGCCCATGCCGGCGTCAAGGAAGCCTCCTACGTGCTGCTGCGGCTGCCGCTCGAGGTGCGCGATCTGTTCCGCGAATGGCTGATGGCGAACTATCCGGACCGCTACCGCCACGTCTTCACGCTGATCCGCGACATGCGCGGCGGCCGTGACTACGATGCGAAATGGGGCGAGCGGATGAAGGGAACCGGCCCGATGGCTTGGACCATCGGCCGCCGCTTCGAGATCGCCTGCGACAGGCTCGGCCTCAACAAACGGCGCTCCAAGCTGACCACGGATCACTTCGCGCGACCGAAGCGGAACGGCGATCAGCTCAGCCTGTTCTGATCGGGAAGTGGACGAGGCGTAGCATGAGCGAGGAACTTACCGTGCCGGTGCCGCGGCTGACCGTCATCACGCTCGGTGTCGGCGACATCCGCGCCAGCGTCGCTTTCTACGACGCGCTCGGTTTCTCGCGCCGGCTGAAGGTGACCGGTGAGGCGGTCGCCTTCTATGATACCGGTGGTCCGGTGCTCGCCCTGTATCCCTGGGATCAGCTCGCTGCCGACGCGTCGTTGCCGGACAATCCGAGGCCGTCGACCTTTCGTGGGATGACGCTCGCCTGGAACTGCCGGACGCGCGCGGAGGTCGATGCGGTGCTGGCTTTCGCTGTCGACAAGGGCGCAACGCTGCTGAAAGCGGCGCACGAGACCGATTACGGCGGCTATTCCGGCTATTTTACTGACCCTGACGGGCATCCGTGGGAGGTCGTGGTCGCGCCCGGCATCCATGTCGGTGACGATCGGCGGGTGCATCTGGGGAGTAGGGCGGCTCACCTGAATAACGGGAATTATCTGGGGTTCCTAGTTGCGCTGGCGAAGTCCCTTGCGCACGATCCCGGCCATGATTCGGGACAAGTCCGCGACGAAGCCAGCCAAAGACGCGCCAAAAAAGAACGGTGCGAAGAAGGCCGCGCCTGCCAAGGCCTCGGAAGCCAACACGCCGGAAGCCAAGCCGTCGCAAGCCAAGAAGTCGGAAACTAAGCCTTCGGAGGTTGAGGCTTTAGCCGGCAAGAGTGCGGGCCCGAAAGGCATCATCGCCGTAGCGCCGCCGAGCTTCCGTCGGGAGCGCGCGCTGATCAAGCGCGGCGTCTGGCCGGTCGCGGGCTGCGACGAGGCAGGCCGCGGCCCGCTCGCCGGCCCCGTGGTGGCGGCGGCGGTGATCCTTGATCCCAACCGCATTCCCCGTGGCATCGACGATTCCAAACGGCTGACGGTGGAGGAGCGCGAAAAGCTGTTCGACAAGATCTGCGCCACCGCGCAGGTCTCGGTTGTCGTGGCTTCGCCCGCGCGGATCGACCGCGACAACATCCTGCGCGCCTCGCTGTGGGCGCTGAAGCGCGCGGTGGTGGCGTTGCCCGAGACGCCGCGCCATGTCTTCGTCGACGGCCGCGACCGGCTCGATACGGAATGCGACTGCGAGGCCGTGATCGGCGGCGACGGCATCGTGCTGTCGATCGCGGCGGCGTCCATCGTCGCCAAGGTCACCCGCGACCGGCTGATGTGCGCGCTGGCGCAAGACTGCCCCGGCTACGGCTTCGAGCAGCACAAGGGTTACGCCGTGCCCGAGCATCTCGACGCCCTCGACCGCCTCGGCCCCTCCATCCACCACCGCCGCTTCTTCGCCCCCGTCGCTGCCGCCCGCGCCAAGCATATGCCCTGGACCGTCGAGCCGGTGCAGGATCTGTTCTCCGTCACCGAGGTCGAGATGGAGGTGGAGGCGGGTGTCGAAGCCGGCGCCTCCACAGGTCTCTAGGACTCCGCTTTTCGCTGCGGCCTCTTTGCCTCTCCCCGCGTGCGGGAAGAGGGGAGAAGAGACACTGTCGGGGAGAGGCAGCAGACCGAAGTTGCCACGACGCGCTGCGCCCTTTATCAAAACAGACGTGAGCGAATAGGGCCGGCTGGACGGGTTGGCTGCATCTTTCGGACCTTGCATGCGGTTTACCTCCCTGGTCATCGAGCTCATTCGCGCCCGGCCGCGGCTGATCGTGTGGATCGCCGTGTTGCTTCAGGCGGCGATGTGGCTGTTCGTGGCGCTGGCGTTCTACCGCAGCCCGCCCGGCACCCTTGCGACGCTGCTGGCTTTCGGCCGCGAGTACCAGGTCGGCACCGATCTCGGCCCTCCCTTGCCGATCTGGCTCGCCGACATTGCCTATCGCGCCGCCGGCGGTCACATGTTCGGCGTCTACGTGCTCGCCCAGCTCTGCGAGATCGCGACCTTCATCGCGCTCTTTCATCTGTCTCGCGCCGTGGTCGGCTCCCAGCAGGCCGTGCTCGCCGTGCTGCTGACCATGACCGTGCTGGCCTTCTCCTCGTCCGCGCTCGACTTCGGCCCGCTGGTGCTGGCGCGACCGCTTTGGGCGCTGCTGCTGCTGCACTCCTGGCAGATCATCGGCCAGCGCCGCGGCAATGCCTGGTTCGCTTGGTCGATCGAAGCCGGCCTGTTGTTGCTCACGACGCCCGCCGCGATCTTCCTCCTCCTGCTGATCGTCGTCTTCGCGATCTCGACTGCGCGCGGCCGCAGGACGCTATGGGGGCTCGATCCGCTGTTTGCGCTGATCGTCGTTGCCGTGCTGGCGCTGCCCTACGCGGTCTGGCTGATGCGAGCCGAGACGTTGACCATGCCGGCCTTGCCGCAGGTTTCGGAGCTCAACGCCCGCGCCCTGCACGCAGCCTGGCTGCTCGGCGGGCTCGTGCTTGGGGCGGCGGCGATTCCGGCGCTGACCTTCCTCAACACTGGGATGTTCGCCGACAAGGGCGAGGAAGCCCCGATCATCTATCGCCCGCCGGTCGAGCCGCTCGCGCGCAACTTCGTCTATTTCTTCGCGCTGGCGCCGCCGCTCGGCGCGGTGCTGATCTCCGGTCTGCTTCGGGCTGGAATCCGCCGCCGGTGGCGCCGGTGTCGTGCTCGTCATGTCCGGGCTTGTCGTGGTGGTTGCCGCAGGGGATCTCATCGCGATGCGCCGCGCGCGGATGCTGCGCATGGTATGGGCCGCCGCCGTCGTCGCGCCGGCCGCGGGCGTCGCGCTCGCCGTCCTGGTCATGCCCTGGACCGGCACCGGCGAGATCGCGACTTCGATGCCGGCCCGCGCGATCTCGGATTTCTTCGACGAGAGCTTCGCCCGCCGCACCAATCATCGCCTACGCGCGGTCGCCGGCGAGACCCAGCTTGCGAGCCTGATCACGCTGCATTCCGGGCGGCCGCATCTCTTCATCGACGCCGACCCGGCGCGCACGCCGTGGATGAATCAGACTAAGTTCAGCGAGACCGGCGGCGTCGTGGTCTGGCGCGCCGCGGATACCGCCGGCACCCCGCCGCCGGAGATCCTCAAGCGCTTCCGGGGATTGTGCCGGAGGTCCCGCGCGCCTTCGAATGGCTGGTGAACGGCCGCCAGCAACTGCTGCGCATCGGCTGGGCCATCGTGCGGCCGAAGGGGACGTGAGGCGATCTCGCGCCTCGGGCGCGGACGATTGTAGGGTGGGCAAAGCGAAGCGTGCCCACCGCCTCCATCGCTACCTGGGATAAGCTTATGGTGGGCACGGCGCTTTTGCGCCTTTGCCCACCCTACAGCAGATCGCTATCCCGCCAGCACCTTTGCGACCGCGCGCAGATCCTGCCAAGCCAACCGCTTGTAGGACGGTGAGCGGAGCAGGTACGCCGGGTGAAATGTCGGCAGCGCGCGGATGGTGCGCTGGCCGGTGTCGTAGTCGAACCAGCGGCCGCGGGTGCGCATGATGCCTTCGCGCGTCGACAGCAGCGTTTGCGTCGAGGGATTGCCGAGCGTCACCAGCACGTCCGGATTCACCAGCTCGATCTGGCGCTGGATGAAGGGCAGGCAGATTTGAGTCTCCTGCGGCGTCGGGGTGCGATTGCCGGGCGGCCGCCAGGGAATGACGTTGGCGATATAGGCGGTGGTGCGGTTGAGACCGATCGCGCCGATCATGAGGTCGAGCAGCTTGCCGCTGCGCCCGACGAAGGGCAGTCCCTCGATGTCCTCGTCGCGCCCGGGCGCCTCGCCGACGAACATGATGCGCGCCTTGGGATTGCCGTCGGCGAACACCAGCCGCGTCGCGGTATGCTTCAGCGCGCAGCCCTCAAAACTCTGCATCAGCTCGCGTAGCGCCTCCAGTGTCGGCGCGGTCCGCGCCGCCTCGCGTGCGGAAGCGATCGCGACGTCGGGCGCAGGGGCAGCCTCGCCGCGCAGGACCGTCGGCCCAGCGACCGGCCGCGATGGCTCGACCGGCGCTGCCACGCGGGCGGCTGGCGGCGGGGCATCTAATCCGCCAGGCGGTCGATCGGTTCCTCCGCGAGCGTGCAGTCGACACCGGCCTCCAGATAGAAGGCGAGGAGCTCACGGACGGTGGGTGCGGGTTCGGGGATCATGGGAAAGTTTGACTATTATATCACCTTGGGCGGCCTTGCATCCCGGCAGAACGCAATTCCGAGGTTGTCCTACCCGGAAAAATCGGAAACAAGAGGGCGCAATCGACCAAGGACCGTCTCAAGGGCTGAGATCAGATGAGCACCGAAGAACTTCCCCCGCGCGAATCCATGGAATTCGACGTCGTCATCGTCGGCGCCGGCCCCTCGGGCCTGTCGGCTGCGATCCGGCTGAAGCAGCTCAACGCCGATCTCAACGTGGTCGTGGTGGAGAAGGGCTCCGAGGTCGGCGCGCACATTCTCTCCGGCGCCGTGATCGATCCGGCGGGGCTCGACAAGCTGATCCCGGACTGGCGCGATGATTCCGACTGCCCGCTGAAGACGCAGGTGAAGGACGACCGCTTCTACTGGATGACGGGCGCCGGCGCGATCAAGCTGCCGAATTTCATGATGCCGCCGCTGATGGACAATCATCACTGCTACATCGGCTCGCTCGGCAATGTCTGCCGCTGGCTGGCGCGCAAGGCCGAGGCGCTCGGCGTCGAGATCTATCCGGGCTTTGCGGCGGCCGAAGTGCTCTATGACGAGGAGGGCAAGGTCAAGGGCATCGCCACCGGCGACATGGGCATCGGCCGCGACGGCAAGCCGAAAGATTCCTTCACCCGCGGCATGGAATTGCTCGGCAAGTACACGCTGTTTGCCGAAGGCGCCCGCGGCAGCCTGACCAAGCAGCTCATCAACAAATTCGCACTCGACGCCAAGGCCGAGCCGCCAAAGTTCGGCATCGGCCTCAAGGAGGTCTGGCAGATCGATCCCGCCAAGCACCAGAAGGGCTTGATCCAGCATTCGTTTGGCTGGCCGCTCGATATGAAGACCGGCGGCGGCTCGTTCCTCTATCACTATGACGACAATCTCGTCGCCGTCGGCTTCGTCGTGCATCTGAATTACGACGATCCCTATCTGTCGCCGTTCGACGAATTCCAGCGCTTCAAGACCCATCCCTCGATCCGCGGCACTTTCGAAGGCGCCAAGCGGCTCGCTTACGGCGCGCGCGCCATCACCGAGGGCGGCTATCAGTCGGTGCCGAAGCTGAGCTTCCCCGGCGGCGCGCTGATCGGCTGCGCAGCCGGCTTCGTCAACGTGCCGCGCATCAAGGGCGTGCACAATGCAATGGGCACCGGCATGCTCGCCGCCGAGCACGTCGCCGCGGCGGTCGCCGCCGAGCGCGCCAATGACGAGCTCGTCGAATACGAGAATGCCTGGCGCACGTCGTCGGTCGGCAAGGATTTGTTCCTGGTCCGCAACGTCAAGCCGCTGTGGTCGAAGTTCGGCACCGTGCTCGGCGTCGCGCTCGGCGGCTTCGACATGTGGTGCAATACGCTGTTCGGCGCGTCGCTGTTCGGCACGCAATCGCATCGCAAGCATGACCGCGCCACACTCGATCCGGCCAAGAGCCACGCGCCGAAGAACTACCCGAAGCCGGATGGCAAGATCACCTTCGACAAGCTGTCCTCGGTGTTTTTGTCCAACACCAATCACGAGGAGGACCAGCCGATCCATCTGAAGGTCACGGACATGAACCTCCAGAAGACCTCGGAGCACGACGTGTTCGCCGGTCCCTCGAACCGCTATTGCCCGGCCGGCGTCTATGAGTGGATTGAGGAGGGTTCTGGCCCACGCTTCCAGATCAACGCCCAGAATTGTGTCCACTGCAAAACCTGCGACGTGAAGGACCCCAACGGCAACATCACCTGGGTTCCCCCGGAGGGCGGTGGCGGTCCGAATTACGAGGCAATGTAAGCCAGGAACGTGCAGCCAGCGCCGATGGGACCAAGGTTACGCGACCCCGGCAATGTGACGCACGTTCGCGTGAGAACCGGGCCGCGGGGGCAGCCCGCGGCCACGATAAGGCCATAGTAGCGGCGTCTTGGGGCGCTCTTGGCCGATTCGCCTGACCGATTTGGGGCGTGCGGCGGGGATCGCCCGGTCCGAATCCTTGCGGCGAAGCGCCAAAAGCGGCATTGTCGGCCTGACGGTTCCGGGTCCCGATGCCACCGGCCGCGTTCGCATGCGATACGGCCTTCTGCTGCAGACCCAGGCACTACCAACTCAAGGCGAGCCCTGATGTTTTCAAATCGTTTCAACCGCTGGACTGCTGCCGCCATCGCCCTCATGGGCACCGCGTTCGTCGCGGTCCCCGGCGCGGTCCTGGCGCAGACGCCGGATCACCCGGAAAACACAGCGGCGCAGTTTCCGACCCGGAACGATTTGAAGTCGCTCACCGGCGCCGGCAGCTATCTCGCCGCCCGCCACGCCAGCGTCGAGCGCGACGCCTCCTCCGCCGCGGCGTTCTACCGCTCGGCCCTGCGCACCGATCCGAAGAACAACGAACTGCTCGACCGCGCCTTCATCTCCTCGGTCGCCGACGGCGACATCGACGAGGCCGTCAAGCTCGCCGAGCGCATCCTCACCATCGACAAGACCAACCGCGTCGCGCGGCTCGTCGTCGGCGTGCACGATCTCAAGCTGAAGAAGTACGCGACGGCGCAAACCAACATCAACCAGTCGATCCGCGGTCCGATCACCGATCTCGTCGCTACGCTATTGTCGGGCTGGGCCGCCTATGGTGCGGGCGACGCCAAGGGCGGTGTCGCCACCATCGACAAGCTGGCCGGCCCGGAATGGTATCCGCTGTTCAAGGACCTCCATGCTGGCATGATCCTCGAACTCTCCGGCAAGGAGAAGGACGCCGGTACCCGCTTCGAGCGCGCCTACAAGCTCGACGATTCCATGCTGCGCGTCACCGAGGCCTATGCGCGCTGGCTGTCGCGCAACAAGGATTCCGCCGCCGCGACCACCGTCTACCAGGCTTTCGACAAGAAGCTCGCCCGCCATCCGCTGATCGTGGAAGGCCTGCGCGAGACCAAGGCCGGCAAGAAGATGCCGCCGCTCGTCGATTCCGCGCAAGCCGGCGCCGCCGAAGCGCTCTACGGTATCGGCGCCACGCTGACCCGCCGCGGCGGCGAGGATCTAGCGCTGGTCTATCTCCAGCTCTCGCTCTACCTCCAGCCCAGCCATCCGCTGGCGCTGCTCTCGCTCGCCGATCTCTATGAATCGGTGAAGCGGCCGCAGATGGCGATCAAGGTCTATGAGCGCGTGCCCTCGTCCTCGCCGCTCAAGCGCAACGCGCAGATCCAGCTCGCCATTGACCTCGATTCCGCCGACCGCACCGACGAGGCGATCAAGATCCTCAAGGGCGTCACGTCGGAGGATTCCAAGGATCTCGAAGCCATCATGGCGCTCGGCAACATCGAGCGCGGCCGCAAGAAGTTCGGCGATTGCGGTGCGACCTATTCGCAAGGCATCGATGTGCTGCCGGCCGGCAACGACAAGGCCAACAGCGTCTGGTACTACTATCGCGGCATCTGCGAGGAGCGCTCCAAGCAGTGGGCCAAGGCCGAATCCAACATGAAGAAGGCTCTCGAACTTCAGCCCGATCAGCCGCACGTCCTCAACTATCTCGGCTATTCCTGGATCGACCAGGGCGTGAATCTCGACGAAGGCATGAAGATGATCAAGCGCGCCGTCGAGCAGCGTCCCGACGACGGCTATATCGTCGACTCCCTCGGCTGGGCCTATTACCGCATCGGCAATTACGAGGAGGCGGTGAAGAACCTTGAGCGCGCGATCGATCTCAAGCCCGAGGACCCCACCATCAACGATCACCTCGGCGATGCCTACTGGCGCGTCGGCCGCACGCTGGAAGCAAAGTTCCAGTGGTCGCATGCGCGCGATCTCAAGCCCGAGCCGGAAGAACTGCCGAAGATCGAGGCCAAGATCGCCAATGGGCTCTCGGACGACAATTCGAACTCTTCGGCGGCGCAGGCCGAGAAGAAGAAGGACGACGGCAAGGGCGGCTGAGGTTTGTTGGGGGCGTGTCGCCGATGTCGGCGTTGATTGAAGAGGGACGGGCGAAGGTCAATTTGAGCCTTCGCGTCGTCGGCCGTCGTGCCGACGGCTATCATGATCTCGAAAGCGTGGTTGCATTTGCCGACTGCGCCGACCGGCTGACGCTGGAGCCGGGTGACGAGCTGAAGCTCACCACCACCGGACCGCTGGCGGCAGCTTGCGGCGACACCGCCGACAATCTCGTGCTCAAGGCCGCCAAGCTTCTCGCCGAGGCTGTGCCCGGCCTGAAGCTGGGCGCCTTCGCACTCGACAAGGTGCTCCCGGTTGCAGCCGGCATCGGCGGTGGCTCGGCCGATGCCGCGGCGGCGCTGCGGCTCTTGGCGCGTCTCAACGATTTGTCGCTTGATGATCCCCGTCTTCAGAAGGTCGCGCTCGCAACCGGCGCGGACGTGCCGGTGTGCCTCCTCTCGCGCGCTTGCGACATGACCGGGGTCGGCGAGCAGCTGCTGTCGCTCGCGTTGCCGAGCATGCCCTGCGTCATGGTCAATCCGCGCGTGCCGGTCGCGACCAAGGACGTGTTCAAGGCGCTGGGCCTGCGCAATGGCGAGCTCCTGGTCGGCGTCACCGACGTCATCCGCGCTCCGGCCTGGCCGGAGGAGGGTGCGTCGATCGCGGACTGGGTCGACGTTCTCGAAACCGTCCCCAACGACCTCGAAGCGCCCGCAATGCGCATCGAACCTGTGATTGGCGAGGTGCTGGAAGCCTTGCGCGATTCCGCCGGCGTCAAGCTCGCCCGCATGTCTGGCTCGGGGGCGACGTGCTTTGCGATCTATGGCGCGCCGGCCGAGGCCCATGCTGCCGCCGAAAAGATCCGGCGCGATCACCCCGGCTGGTGGGTGCATGCGGGGACGTTGAGCTAGGTATTTCTGCGAAGACGGTGCCGTGGGCAAAGCGAAGCGTGCCCACGAACTTATTCGTGCAATCTGGATGCATGGTGGGCACGGCGCTGTTGCGCCTTTGCCCACCCTACGGCAGTTGAGTTAGCCGCTGACCGCTGCCAGCCCAAGAAACTTTCGGATCGCACCCAACACCTCCCGCGGCTTGTCATGCTGCAGCCAGTGTCCCGCCCCGACGATGGTCTCGATGCGCGCGTTCTGGAAATACCGCTCGAGGCCTGCTGCCTTTGCGCCCGCCAGAAAACTTTCGCCGGCGTTGAGCAGCAATGTCGGGCAGGCGATGCGTGACCACAGCGCGACGTGGTCGTCCGGCCAGAGCCGGTGCGGCGCGCTGGCGCGCTGGTAGGGATCGAACTTCCAGCTATAGGTGCCGTCCTCGTTCCGCCGCGCGCCATGCGTGGCGAGATGCAGCGCGAGGTCGCGGGCGAGGCGCTTGTTGTGCAGCATCATCTGCGCGGCTGCGGCCTCGAGGCTCGCATAGCGACGCGGCGTGCGGTCATGCAGCTTGTCGAGCTGGGCGATCCATTTGCCGATGCGCTCATGCGCCGGCGGTTTTGGCGTATCCGGCAACATGGTCACGCCGTCGAGGACGACGAGTTTCGCGACCTGCTCGGGGAATGATCCTGAAAAAATCAGGCTGACCATGCCGCCCATCGAATGGCCGATGAGCGTCACCTGAGGCGCTGCGATGTTGCGGACAAGCTGGGCAAGATCGTACACATATTCCGTCAGCGCGTAGCTGCCGCCTCGGGTCCAATCGGAATCGCCGTGTCCGCGCAGGTCGGGCGCGAGCACGTGGAAATGCGGCCGCAACGATTCTGCGATGACGTCCCAGCTCCGGCCATGATCGCGGCCGCCATGGACCAGGATGGCGACGGGCGCGCCGTCATTGCCCCAATCGGCATAATGCAGCCGCAGGCCGTGCGATTCATAATAGCGGCTTTGCGGGGCGCTAGCCATTTGCCGGCCGCCGCGCCAGTGCGAGCGACAGGCCGAGGCCGGCGATGAAGACGCCCGAGCCTTGCGTCAGGCGCCGCATCAGATGCGGCCTTCCGATCAGCTGCTTGCGCGTCGCTGATGCCATCAGCACCACCACCACATCCGCGAGCGTGTTCAGCGCGACTGAGATCGAACCGAGCATGATGAATTGCGCCGTGGGGTTCGATCCCGCGGGATCCAGGAATTGCGGAATGAAGGCGAGGAAGAACGCGGCGGTCTTCGGGTTCAGCGCCTCTACCAGCACGCCGTCGCGGAATGCGCGCCGGTCGCCGACGGGTTCGCTCTCGAGCGACAGCGTCCGGCCGGCACTGCGAAACGTCTTGATGCCGAGCCAGATCAGATAGACCGCGCCGACGAATTTTACGGCCGCGAACAGTTCGGCGCTGGCCAGGATGATCGCGGAGATGCCGAGGCTGCCCGCCACCACATGAACCAGTCCGCCCAGCGCCGTGCCCGCGGTGGATGCAAAACCGCTGATGCGTCCCTCCGACAAGGTCCGTGCCGCGACATAGAAGATGCCGGGGCCGGGAAGGGCGGCAATGAGACAAGCGGCGGCCAGGAACAGCCAGAAATTCGTCGTGATCATGCTGTTTTGGTAACGAAGCCTGACGCGATTGCAAGGCCCCTCGTTTAACCCATCCGGCGGAAGATCACGCTGGCATTGACCCCGCCAAAGCCGAAGCCGTTGGAGATGGCGCTCTGCATCGGCATCGGCCGCGCTGCGCCGGAGACGATGTCGATGCCATCAGCGCCAGGATCCGGGTTGTCGAGATTGAGTGTCGGTGGCGCGATCTGGTCGCGCAAAGCGAGCACCGTGAAGATCGCCTCGAGACCGCCGGCGGCGCCGAGCAGATGGCCGGTGGCCGATTTGGTCGCGCTCACGGCAATGCCGCGGTTACGGCCGAACAGCCCGCCGATCGCGCCAAGCTCGCTCTCGTCGCCGGCCGGCGTCGACGTCGCATGCGCGTTCAGGTGCTGCAAATCTGCGGGCGTAAGCTTGGCCTGCCGGAGCGCGATCTCCATGGCGCGGCGGGCGCCATCGCCATCGGGCGGACCCGATGTCATGTGATAGGCATCCGCGCTCGTGCCGTAGCCGACGATCTCCGCGATCGGCGTTGCACCGCGCGCCAGCGCATGCTCCAGCGTCTCGATCACCAGGATGCCGGCGCCTTCGCCCATCACAAACCCGTCGCGGTCGCGATCGAACGGGCGTGAGGCGCGCGCGGGCTCGTCGTTGAAGCCGCTCGACAGCGCACGTGCTGCCGCAAAGCCACCGAGGCTGACGATATCGATACAGGCCTCCGCACCGCCACAGATCGCGACATCGATCTCACCAGCGCGGATCATGCGCGCGGCATCGCCGATAGCCTGCACGCCGGCGGCGCAGGCGGTGACCGGTGTCCCCAGCGCACCCTTGTAGCCGTATTTGATCGAGACGTGACCCGCGGCGAGATTGGCGAGGAACGAGGGGATCGTGAACGGCGAGAGCCGGCGGGCGCCGCGCTGCTCGGTGATGCGCACCGCCTCTGCCATCGCCGGAAAGCCGCCGACGCCGGAGGCGATGATCGTCGCGGTCCGTTCCTGCGCCGCTGCGTCTTGCGGCATCCATTTGGCTTGCGTCACCGCTTCTGCGGTGGCGAGCAGCGCGAACAGGATGAAGCGGTCCATCTTGCGCTGGTCTTTTGGCGCGGCCGCCTGTGCGGGATCGAAGCCGCCTTCGGCGTCATCGGCCCTGTCGGGCACGAGCCCGGCAATGCGCGCCGGCAGTACCTGTGCCCATTCCGGCAGCGGGCGCAGCCCGCTTTGGCCGGCGAGCAGCCGGCGCCAGGACAGTTCGACACCACAGCCAAGCGGCGACACCGCGCCCATTCCGGTCACGACGATACGACGCATGTCAGTCTCCAGCCGGCGCGACGGCCGGGTTCATGGCCTTGAGCGAAGCGAGCCGCGCACGCATCCCGCGGCTGGCGCGGGGACCTGCGATGACGACTGCATTGGTGAGCGTGATCGGACGCATGTCGGCGGCGTCGACCACGACCGGATCGAAGGGGCGAACGTCGCTCCGGTTCGCCAGCAGGATGGACTCGCCCTTGGGCGCGAGATGCTTGTTGCCCAGGCGAGCAGCGCCACGATCACGGGAAAGAAATCCCGCGCCTTATCCGTCAGCACATATTCGTAGCGCGGCGGCCGCTCATGATAGCGGCGGCGAACGAACATGCCGCTCTCGGTGAGATGGGCGAGCCGCCGCGACAGGATGTTCGGCGCGATGCCGAGGCTTTGCGAAAATTCGTCGAACTTCGTCGCGCCCTGAAACGCATCGCGCAGGATCAGGATGCTCCACCATTCGCCGACCGTCTCCACGGCGCGGCCAACCGGGCATTCCAGGATGGAGGGGGATTTGGGCTGCATGGCGGGAAGGTAGGGTAGTTACTTTCAAAATGCAAGTTACTAGGTGAGCGCGGGTGGAGGCCGGTAAGGAAGCGGCGCGACCGCGGGGCTGTGGGTGAGTTGAAATGCGAGTTGGCGCAAGATGGTCGTGCGCCACACTCCGTCATTGCGATGGTGGGCGCACCCTCCCAAGATCGTCGTCCCGGCGAAGGCCGGGACCCATAACCACAGGGAGAAGTTTGGCGAAGATCGGTAGTGAAGGTGTCGTCGCGCGGTGACACTGCGCGCTTAGCTATAGATCACGCGGTATGGGTCCCGGCCTTCGCCCTAGGGCATGCACATATCTGGTGCGGCGGATTGACTCGGATCGGCCTGGGAGGATTCCAGAATCAGAGTTCTGTGTGATTCGTATTGCGGCACTCCATGATTTGGACGGGGTGCCGCGATGTTGTCACGGATTGACTGGACGCTGGGCCGGTTCGGGGATCGTCGTCTCGATAAAGGGGGGCGGCGTTCGTCGAACGCATGGTTGTGGGCAAAACTGTCTGCCTTCGGCAGCTCTCCAGGGGGAACCGCGCGCTGGAAGTGCGGTTCAACCGCTTTCTTGGCCATGACAAGGTGACGGTGGAGCGGATCATCGAAAGCTGGAGCGAAAGCACGGTCGCTGCGGTAGAGGGCCGCCACGTGCTGGCCATCCAGGACACCAGCGAGATCCACTTCAACACCACACCGCAACGCCGGCGCGGGCTCGGAGAAATCGGCAAAGGCAATAACCACGGCGTGCTGCTGCATCCGCTGCTGGCTGTGGATGCCGATGACGGCAACTGTCTTGGACTTTTGAGCGGGCAGATATGGACGCGCACAGGTCGCCGCACGACCTCGCACGACGATCGGGAGTTATCGGACAAGGAATCGCAGCGCTGGATATCCACTGCCATGGCGGCCAAGCCGCTCCTCACCAAGGCCACAGCGGTGACGGTGCTGGGTGACCGCGAGAGCGATATTTTTGCCCTTTATGCCAGCTCGGCCGAGCAACACTTCCACGTCATCGCGCGCAGCATGCATGATCGCAAGCTTGCCGACCGCAGCGGCTTGTATGAGGTCAGCGATGCCATGGCCGCGGTGGATCGGCGTGCGATCCAATTGCCTGCGCGCGCCGCGCGGCCCGCCCGCCTGGCTCACCTCGAACTTCGCTTTGGCGCAATCGAGCTCGCCCGCCCACAGAGTAAGTTCCTGCGCCATCTGCCGGAAAGCTTGCCATTGGCGGTGGTCGATGTGCGCGAGATCAATGCCGAAACCGGGGTCGAGCCGCTGCACTGGCGGCTTCTCACCTCTCACGAGGTTACCGGCATCGAGGACGCCTGGCGCATCGTCCAATGGTACAAGCAACGCTGGATCATCGAGCAGTTCTTCCGCATCCTGAAGACACAAGGCTTCAAGCTCGAAGACAGCCAGATCGGAACCGCCGATCGCCTTCTCAAGCTGGTCGCGATTGCCGCTAAGGCGGCCGTCATCACAATCCAACTTCTGCAGGCCCGCAATGGCAGTCGCCAACCCATTCTCGCTGCCTTCGACAACGGCCAAATTAACGTGCTCACCGCCCTCAACCGTCAACTCGAAGCCGGGAGCAAGCGATTAAAGAACCCACATCCGCCCGATAGCCTCGCTTGGGCCGCCTGGATCATTGGTCGCCTCGGCGGCTGGGACGGCTACCCATCGTCCAAGCCGCCGGGCCCGATCACCTTCAAGAACGGCCTCGAATACTTCCACGCCGTCGCAGCAGGATGGAGCCTCAGAGATATGTGCATGCCCTAGGGCCTTCGCCGGGACGACATCGAGAGCGTTGCGGCTGTATGCCCTAACGCGAAAACCTAATGCGACCGCGCCAAACAGAACGCCACGACCTGCTCCAGCGCGCTCTTCATCGGCGAAGAGGGGAACAGTGCCAGTGCGTCGACCGCCATGGCGCCGTAGTGCTGGGCGCGGCTCAGCGTGTCCTCGAGGGTGCGGTGCTTGTTCATCAGGCCGATGGCGTGGTCGAGATCGGAATCGCCGATCTCGCCGCGCTCCAGTGCCCGGATCCAGAAGGCGCGCTCGGTGTCGTTGCCGCGGCGGAAGGCGAGCACGACCGGCAGGGTGATCTTACCCTCGCGGAAATCGTCGCCGGTATTCTTGCCGAGCTTGGCGCTCTTGCCACCATAGTCGAGCACGTCATCGACGAGCTGGAAGGCGATGCCGAGATTCATGCCGACCGAGCGGCAGGCGGTCTGCTCCGCCTTCGGGCGGTTAGCGATGACAGGGCCGACCTCGCAGGCGGCCGCGAACAGCTCGGCGGTCTTGCCGCGGATCACGGCGAGATATTCGTCCTCGGTGGTCGCGGTGTTCTTGGCAGCCGCGAGCTGCATCACCTCGCCCTCGGCGATGGTAGCAGCGGCCGCGGAGAGGATGTCGAGCGCGCGCAGCGAGCCGACCTCCACCATCATGCGAAAAGCCTGGCCGAGCAGGAAGTCGCCGACCAGCACGCTCGCCTCGTTGCCCCAGAGCATGCGCGCCGACAGCTTGCCGCGGCGCATCTCGCTCTCGTCGACGACGTCGTCGTGGAGCAGGGTCGCGGTGTGCATGAACTCCACGGAGGCGGCGAGCTTGATGTGGCCGTCGCCGGTGTAGCCGGCGAGGTTGGCCATGGCGAGCGTCAGCATCGGCCGCAGGCGTTTTCCCCCGAGGAGATCAAATGATTGGCGACCTCCGGGATCATGGTCACATCCGAACCGGTCCGTGACAGGATCGTGGCGTTGACGCGCTCCATGTCACCGGCGACAAGGGCAACGAGCTCTTCGATCGACGCGCCGGGAGTTTCGAAAGGTACGATGACGGCCACGCCGGTCTCCAATATTTGCCCCGGAAGGGCTATTCTGATGGAAAGACAATAGAAACTGGCGGCGGATGCGGCAAGTGCCGCGGAACCATTGACATTTGCCGCTATCCCCTTTTTCAGGCAGGAGACCTGCGTTTTGCGTGAACTGGTTCGGACCAACGACATGGTGCTGGTGTCGGCGATTGGCGCGCTGCTCGACGGTGCCAACATCCATCATCTGGTGCTGGACCAGAACATGAGCATCATCGAGGGCTCGCTCGGCATTTTGCCGCGGCGGATCCTGGTCCATGAGGACGACGCCCTCGAGGCCCGCCAGCTCCTCACCGAAGCCGGCCTCAGCCACGAACTGCGCGGCGATGATTGAGGCGCCGGCTGACATCACCGAGGACGCCTTTCTCGGCGGGCAGTTGCGCCTGAAGCAGAAGCGGTCCGGCCATCGTGCCGGGCACGACGCCATCCTGCTCGCCGCGGCGACCGAGGCCAGGGCAGGCGATCGCGTGGTCGATCTCGGCGCCGGCATCGGCGCGGCGGGCCTCGCGCTCGCCCGGCGCGTGGCGGGGATCAACCTCAGCTTGGTCGAGATCGATCCGAAGCTGGCGGAGCTTGCGCGGGCCAACGCTGCGGCGAATGGAATTGCCGCCGAGGCGATCGTGCTCGACGTCACGGCCGATGCCCAGGCGTTTGCGGCACATGGGCTCGTGCCCGACAGCGTCGACGTGGTGCTGATGAACCCGCCTTTCAACGATCCGGCTCGGCATCGCGGGTCGCCGGACCAGGCGCGCCACACCGCCCATGTCGCGAGCGACGAGACGCTGAATGCATGGGTGCATGCGGCGCGGCGCATCCTGCGATCGAATGGCGAGCTGACATTGATCTGGCGTGCAGATGGGATCGCGAACGTCCTGGCAGCGCTGTCACGCGGCTTCGGCAGCCTGTCGATTCTTCCGGTGCATGGGGAAGCCGGACGGCCCGCGATCCGGGTGCTGGTGCGCGCGGTCAAAGGCGGCCGGGCGCCGGCGCGACTGCTGCCGGGCCTCATGCTCAACGACAGAGTCAGGCGTGCCTAAAAAAGAGGTGAAGGAGATTCTGGAGGGGAGGGCGGTGTTGCCGCTGGCGGAGCCGTGACGGCCTTACTGCGGAAGCGATTCCGACTGCTGCTCCTGCGGCGTCGTCAGACGGATCGCCATGAATAGCGCACCGATCAGCAGCATCAGCAAATAGATTTTCATGGCGTTCTCCGCTGCCGCATTGCAGCCTCCCAACGGAAAATCTGCAAAACACGTTCCAGCCACTTCCAATGACAGTCGCGTGATAAGAAATGGTTAAGCAGAGGTAACGGCATGGCCGAACAATTGAACGATCGTGAGAGTTCCGGCCTGGCCGACAAGCTCATGCAATATCTGCCGGCGCGTTTCCGGCCCGGCGCGGCAATCGTGCCGGTGGTGCGGCTATCCGGCGTGATCGGCGCAGTGACGCCGCTGCGTCCGGGCATGACGCTCGCGACCGTCGCCCGGGTGCTGGAGCGGGCGTTTTCGTATCGGAACGCCAAGGCGGTGGCGCTGGTGATCAATTCGCCCGGCGGCTCGCCGGTGCAGTCGCGCCAGATCTACCTACGCATCAAGCAGCTCGCGGCGGAGAAGAAGCTGCCCGTGCTGGTCTTCGTCGAGGATGTCGCGGCCTCAGGCGGCTACATGATCGCCTGTGCCGGCGATGAGATCATCTGCGATCCCTCTTCGATCCTCGGCTCGATCGGCGTGGTCGGTGGCAGTTTTGGTTTCCAGGAGGCGATCAGGCGGCTCGGCGTCGAGCGGCGCCTCTACACGGCCGGCGCCCACAAGGCGATGCTCGACCCGTTCCTGCCGGAAAACCCGGATGACGTCGCCAAGCTGAAGGCGATCCAGCGCGAGATCCACCAGATCTTCATTGCCCTGGTGAAGGAGAGCCGCGGTGCGCGGCTGAATGGCGCGGACGACACTCTGTTCACGGGCGAGTACTGGGCCGGCGAGAGCGCAATCGCGCTGGGGCTCGCCGATAGCATCGGCGACCTCCGCTCAACTCTTCGTGCCCGCTATGGCGAGAAGGTTCTCACCCCCGTGATCGCGCAGCCGACCGGGCTCCTCTCTGGCCTTCTGGGCCGGAAAGCGCCCGGCGCGGGGCAGCTTTCGGCCCTGGAATCAATGGCCGGCCTGCCGGATGAGCTGATCTCGGCAGTCGAGACGCGGGCGATTTGGGCGAAATTCGGGTTCTAGGGCTCGCACTCCCGCGCCATTTGGCCCCTCGACGCTCCGATTGCGGCGCAGGTCCATCTGCGCAACAATACGCGTGGGGGCTGAGCACTAGACAAGGATCGACCGATGCCGCCGTTCGTCGCTTTCGCGGGCGTCCTGGGCGGGCTTGCCGTGGTCCGCTGGGCCTACAAGACCGCTGTCCGGATCAACCAGGAGCTGGAGGAGATGCGCCTGTCGCGCGTCACCGAGGCCGCCCCTATGGGGGACATCCAGACGCTGAAACGTGACCCCGTGACCGGAGCTTACCGCCCGGGGTAGCTCTTCCCGCGTGCAAGGTGCGCCCCCTCTCCCGCTTGCGGGGGAGGGCTGGGGAGGGGGTCTCTCCAAGCGAGAACCCCCAAGAGGAGAAAGCCCTCACCCGGCGCTTCGCGCCGACCTCTCCCGCAGGCGGGAGAGGTAAGAAAGCCCCCTTCGCCTTGATTCCCATCCCCGCCGTCGATACGGTCCCGCGCAATTCAAAACCCCCCGCGAGAGCCTGATCTGACGATGGACGCCTCATTGCCCGCCCATATGCGCCCGGAACGCTCGTTCCAGGGCTTCATCCTCGCACTCCAGCGGTTCTGGGCCGAGCAGGGCTGCGTGATCCTGCAGCCCTACGACATGGAGATGGGCGCGGGCACCTTCCATCCGGCGACCACCCTGCGCGCACTCGGGCCAAAGCCCTGGAACGCGGCCTATGTGCAGCCCTCGCGCCGGCCGAAGGATGGCCGCTACGGCGAGAATCCGAACCGGATGCAGCACTACTACCAGTTCCAGGTGATCATGAAGCCGTCGCCGCCGAACCTTCAGGAGCTGTACCTGAAGTCGCTCGCCGCGATCGGCATCGCTTCCGCCGTGCACGACATCCGCTTCGTCGAGGACGATTGGGAGAGCCCGACGCTGGGCGCCTGGGGCCTCGGGTGGGAATGCTGGTGCGACGGCATGGAAGTCAGCCAGTTCACCTATTTCCAGCAGGTCGCGGGCTTCGAATGCGCGCCGGTGGCGGGCGAGCTCGCCTATGGGCTCGAGCGCCTCGCGATGTACGTGCAGGGCGTCGATCGCGTCTACGACCTTAACTTCAACGGTCGCGACGGCGACGCCAAGGTCACCTATGGCGATGTGTTCCTGCAAGCCGAGCAGGAATATTCGCGGCACAACTTTGAATACGCCGACACCGCGATGCTGTTCGAGCAGTTCAAGATGGCGGAAGCGGCCTGCAGGAAATATCTCGACGCAGGCTGGCGCGAAGGCGGCAACAGCAAGCAGCATCTGATGGCGCTGCCGGCCTATGACCAGTGCATCAAGGCGAGCCATGTCTTCAATCTGCTCGATGCGCGCGGCGTGATCTCCGTGACCGAGCGGCAGAGCTACATTCTGCGCGTGCGCGAGCTGGCCAAGGCCTGCGGCGAAGCCTGGATCCACACTGAAGCGGGCGGAGCGGCCTGATGCCCGATCTTTTGCTTGAACTGTTCTCGGAAGAAATCCCCGCGCGCATGCAGGCCAAGGCGGCCGACGATCTGCGTCGTATGGTCACCGACAAGCTCGTCGCCGAAGGCCTCGTCTACGAGGGCGCCAAGGCGTTCGCGACGCCGCGCCGCCTTGCGCTGACCGTGCACGGCATCCCTGTGCGCCAGCCGGACCTCAAGACCGAACGCCGCGGACCGAAAATCGGCGCGCCCGATGCGGCGGTGCAGGGTTTTCTGAAGGCGACGGGTTTGACTTCGCTCGAGGAAGCCAAGATCCAGCGCGACCCCAAGGGCGATTTCTACATCGCGCTGATCGAGAAGCCCGGCCGCGACGCGATCGACGTGCTCGCCGAGATCCTGCCGGTGATCATCCGCACCTTCCCCTGGCCGAAATCGATGCGCTGGGGGGCGCGCTCGGGTAAATCAGGCTCGCTCGACTGGGTGCGGCCGCTGCACGCGATCACCGCGACCTTCGGGCTCGAGACCGAAGAGCCTGACGTCGTGAAATTCTCGGTCGACGGCATCGAGGCCGGCCAGACCACTTACGGCCATCGCTTCCTCGCACCCGCGGCTATTTCCGTGCGTCGCTTCGAGGACTACGAAGCAAAGCTGCTCGCAGCAAAAGTCGTGCTCGACCCTGAGCGCCGCAAGGATGCGATCCTCACCGACGCCAAGCAGCTCGCCTTCGCGCAAGGCTTTGAGCTGGTCGAGGACCAGAACCTGCTCGACGAGGTCGCCGGCCTCGTCGAATGGCCGGTCGTGCTGATGGGCTCGTTCGAGCCGGAATTCTTGACGACGCCCGCGGAAGTCATCCGCGCCACCATCCGTAACAACCAGAAGTGCTTCGTGGTCAGCGATCCCAAGAGCACTGACAAGACGGGCAAGCTCGCGAACAAGTTCATCCTCGTTGCCAACATCGAGGCGACTGACGGTGGTGCGACCATCATCGCCGGCAACGAGCGTGTCATCCGCGCGCGGCTCAGCGATGCGAAGTTCTTCTATGAGACTGACCTGAAGACCAAGCTCGAGGACCGGCTGCCGAAGTTCGAGCAGATCGTGTTCCATGAGAAGCTCGGTACCCAGGCCGCGCGCATCAAGCGCATCGAGCGCCTTGCCGCGGAGATCGCGCCGCTGGTCAGCGCCGATGTCGCCAAGGCAACGCGCGCCGCGCAGCTCGCGAAAGCGGATTTGCTGACCGAAGTCGTCGGCGAATTCCCGGAAGTCCAGGGATTGATGGGCAAGTATTACGCGTTGGCCCAGGGCGAGGACGTCTCGGTGGCCGCAGCTTGCGAGGAGCATTACAAGCCGCAGGGTCCGGCGGACCGCGTGCCAGTCGATCCCGTGAGCGTCGCGGTCGCGCTCGCCGACAAGATCGACACGCTGGTTGGGTTCTGGGCCATCGATGAAAAGCCGACGGGCAGCAAGGATCCGTATGCTCTGCGGAGAGCTGCCCTCGGGGTGATCAGACTGATTGCCGAGAACGCGTTGCGTTTGTCGCTCATGGAGGTGGCGGCGTCCGCACTCGCCGGTTTGCCGGTCAAGCCGGCCGATGCGCAAAAGCTTCCGAGCGACCTACTCTCCTTCTTCGCCGATCGCCTCAAAGTCCAACTCCGCGAGCAGGGCGCGCGGCACGATCTCGTCGATGCCGTGTTCGCACTCGGCGGTCAGGACGATCTGCTGATGATCGTCCGCCGCGTCGACGCACTCGGCAAGTTCCTCGACAGTGACGACGGCAAGAACCTGCTCGCCGGCACCAAGCGCGCCAGCAACATCCTCTCGATCGAGGAGAAGAAGGACAAGCGCACGTTCGACGGCGCGCCGGATGCTGCGCTCTACAGCCTCAACGAGGAAAAGGCGCTGGCGAAGGCGATCGGCGAGGTCAAGGCGGAAGCGAGCGCCGCCGTCGCCAAGGAAGACTTTGCCACCGCGATGAGCGCGATGGCGAAACTGCGTCCGCCGGTCGACGCGTTCTTCGACAAGGTTCGCGTCAATGACGACGATGCGAAGGTGCGCGAGAACCGCCTGAAGCTGCTGAACGAGATCCGCAGCGCCACGCGGGCGGTGGCGGATTTCTCGAAGATCCAGGACTGATCGCGCAGGAGCCTGTCATTCCGGGGCGCGCGGAGCGCGAGCCCCGGAATCGATTCATCCTCATGCGCTGCGGCCCGATCGATTCCGGGTCCACGCCTTCGGCGTGTCCCGGAATGACAGCTATTGCTGTGGCACAAAAAAGCCCCACCCGGCGGGGGGAGGACCGGGCGGGGCCTGATGTCCGATTAACACTGCTCGCGCCAGCCTGATGTGGCGCGCCGGACATCTAGTCGATCTCAGGTCGTCGATCTCAGTTCAGCACCTCGACGATGCGGCGCGAGCGCGGCTCGACCAGCACGGTCTCGCCGTTCACGACGGTGTAGCGATAGGTGGTGGCGCCGAAACGTTGCGGCACGTCATAATAGGTGATGCCGCTCTCGGGTAAGATGGCGCCGACTACCACGCGATCCGGGATACGGAACGGCGGCACACGTTGTTCGACGACATAGTCGCGGAAGGCCAGCCGCTGGTCGGCCGCAATGGTCGGGCTGCTGTCGACCACGGCGGGCGCGCGTCCCACCGTGACATCGCTTTGCGCCTGTGCCGCGAGGGGCGAGCCGATCGCAACGCACAGCGCCGCGAGGGCAAGAATCCTGTTTCGCATGGGCAACTCCTTCGAAGTGATGTTCGGCAAGCGCCAGTGGCGCAGTCGGTTGCCAATGCATGCGACTTCGCAATGTTCCGGGAAAGGGCCTGCCGTATCCGCGGCAATTTCGGGCAGTTTTCGCGAAGCCGGGAACTCGCATCGGTCTTACGCGTCTCTACTCGCGGAACCGGGACCGCTATGATCCGCCCGCGATTCGTCCACCTCCACAGAAAGATAATTCATGCACATCACCGTCGCCCACATTTCGCCGATCCTGTCGTTGATTGCGGGCGTGCTCATCCTGATCATGCCGCGAACTCCTCAATCTGATCGTCGCGATCTTCCTCATCGTGAACGGCGCGATCGGGCTCGGGCTCCTGAAGTGGCTCCACCTCTAGGCGTTCACTTTTCGGAACTGTCCGTCTTGCGCGGGCCCGCCCAAAATGGTGTAAGGCCCGCGATTTCCCATTCCTCTCGCAGGTTGTGTGCAAGCTATGGCCAAAGCCGCTTCGAAGCCGAAGAAAATGCCAGCGAAAATCCCAGCGAAATCAAAGTCCTCCGCCGCGGCGAAGGCCGCGCCGCCGGCCCGCAAGGCGCTGGCCAAGAGAGCGCCGAAGCCGGTCGCCAAGCCCGCTGCCAAGCCGGCGGCAAAGGCTGTGACCAAGGCGGCTCTGCCGAAGGTCGCTGCGAAGCCCGCACCGAAGAAGGCTACGCCCGCGAAAGCGGCGCCAGCAGCGGCCAAGGCCGGCAAATGGGTGTTCACATTCGGTGACGGCAAGGCCGAGGGCCGCTCGGAAATGCGTGACCTGCTCGGCGGCAAGGGCGCCAACCTCGCCGAGATGGCCAATCTGGGCCTGCCGGTGCCTCCGGGCTTCACCATCCCGACCTCGGTCTGCACCTATTTTTACGCACACGACAAAACCTATCCGAAGGAACTGCAGTCTCAGGTTGAGAAGGCGTTGGAGCATGTCGGCAAGTTGACCGGCAAGGTGTTCGGCGACACCAAGAACCCGCTGCTCGTCTCCGTGCGCTCCGGCGCGCGCGCCTCGATGCCGGGCATGATGGACACCGTGCTCAATCTCGGCCTCAACGACCAGACCGTGGAAGCGCTGGCCGAGCTGTCGGGTGACCGCCGCTTTGCCTATGACAGCTATCGCCGCTTCATCACCATGTATTCGGACGTGGTGCTCGGCTTCGAGCATCATCATTTCGAGGAGATCCTCGACACCTTCAAGGACGGCCAGGGCTATACGCTCGACACCGATCTGTCCGCCGACGACTGGGTCGAGCTGGTCGGCAAGTACAAGGACGCGGTCGCGCGCGAGACCGGCAAGGAGTTCCCGCAGGATCCGCACGACCAGCTCTGGGGCGCGATTGGTGCTGTGTTTTCCTCCTGGATGAACGCGCGCGCGGTGACCTACCGCAAGCTGCACGACATTCCGGAATCCTGGGGCACCGCGGTCAACGTGCAGGCCATGGTGTTCGGCAACATGGGCGAGACCTCGGCGACGGGCGTTGCCTTCACGCGCAATCCCTCGACCGGCGAGAGCAAGCTCTACGGCGAGTTCCTGATCAACGCGCAAGGCGAGGACGTGGTGGCGGGCATCCGCACGCCGCAGGACATCACCGAGGAGGCGCGCAAGGAATCGGGCTCCGACAAGGCGTCGATGGAATTGGCGATGCCGGAGGCCTTCAAGGAGCTGACGCGGATCTACACGCTGCTCGAGAAGCACTACCGCGACATGCAGGACATGGAGTTCACGGTCGAGCAGGGCAAGCTCTGGATGCTCCAGACCCGCGGCGGCAAGCGCACCGCGAAAGCGGCGCTGCGCATCGCGGTCGAGCTCGCCAATGAGGGCCTGATCTCGAAGAAGGAAGCGGTGACGCGCATCGATCCGGCCTCGCTCGATCAACTCCTGCATCCGACCATCGATCCCAATGCCAAGCGCGACGTGATCGCGACCGGCCTGCCGGCCTCGCCTGGCGCTGCCTCCGGCGAGATCGTGTTCTCCTCGGACGAGGCGGCCAAGCTCCAGGCCGACGGACGCAAGGTGATCCTGGTCCGCATCGAGACCAGCCCGGAAGACATTCACGGCATGCATGCCGCCGAAGGCATCTTGACCACGCGCGGCGGCATGACCTCGCACGCGGCGGTGGTCGCGCGCGGCATGGGCAAGCCCTGCGTCTCCGGCTGCGGCACCATCCGCGTCGATTACGGCCGCGGCACCATGAACATCGGCTCGCGCACCTTCAAGACCGGCGACGTCATCACCATCGACGGCTCGCTCGGCCAGGTGCTCGCCGGCCGCATGCCGATGATCGAGCCGGAGCTGTCCGGCGAGTTCGGCACGCTGATGAACTGGGCCGACCAGGTCCGCAAGATCGGCGTGCGGGTCAATGCCGATACGCCGGAGGACGCGCACACCGCGATCAAGTTCGGCGCGGAAGGCATCGGCCTCTGCCGTACCGAGCACATGTTCTTCGAGGAGACGCGCATCCGCACGGTGCGCGAGATGATCCTCTCCGAGGACGAGCAGTCGCGCCGTGCCGCGCTCGCGAAGCTGCTGCCGATGCAGCGCGCCGACTTCGTCGAGCTGTTCGAGATCATGAAGGGCCTGCCCGTCACGATCCGCCTGCTCGATCCGCCGCTGCACGAGTTCCTGCCGCACACCCATGCCGAGGTCGAGGAAGTGGCGCGCGCCATGAACACCGACCCCAGGCGCCTCGCCGACCGCGCCCGCGAGCTCTCGGAGTTCAACCCGATGCTCGGCTTCCGCGGCTGCCGCATCGCAATCGCCTATCCTGAAATCGCCGAGATGCAGGCGCGTGCGATCTTCGAGGCGGCGGTCGAGGCGCAGAAGCGCACCGGCAAGGCCGTCGGTCTCGAGGTGATGGTGCCGCTGATCGCGACCAAGGCCGAGCTCGACCTCGTCAAGGCGCGGATCGATGTCACCGCACAGGCGGTGATGCGCGAGACCAATACGAAGCTCGCCTATCAGGTCGGCACCATGATCGAGCTGCCGCGCGCCTGTCTGCTCGCGGCCGAGATCGCGCAGTCCGCCGAGTTCTTCTCGTTCGGCACCAACGATCTCACGCAGACGACATACGGCATCAGCCGCGACGACGCGGCGAGCTTCCTCGGTCCTGTACGTGGCGAAGGGTATCCTCTCGGTCGATCCCTTCATCGCGCTCGATCAGGAAGGCGTCGGTGAGCTCGTCAAGATCGGCGTCGCGCGCGGCCGCAAGACGCGGGCCTCGCTCAAGGTCGGCATCTGCGGCGAGCACGGCGGCGATCCCGCTTCCGTCGCCTTCTGCCACACGATCGGCCTCGATTACGTCTCCTGCTCGCCCTACCGCGTGCCGATCGCCCGCCTCGCCGCCGCGCAAGCCGCGCTCGGCAAGGAGATCGCGAGCCAGGCGTAAGTAGAATTAGAATGCTGGAATGAAAGAGGCGGGGTCAAACCCCGCCTCTTTTATTGAGCAGTGCTTCCTCCACGTCGTCATTGCGAGCCAACGGGTCCGCGCGAAGCGCGGCCCGATGACAGGCTCCGCGAAGCAATCCAGAGTCCTTCCGCGGAACGATTCTGGATTGCTTCGCCGCAAGTGCTCCTCGCAATGACGATCGTGTTGCATGCGCCTCGCGCCACACACTCACTGTCATCGCCCGGCTTCGCGCAATACCGGGAACCACACCAGCGTCCCGTATTGATACGTGCCGTCAAGAGTTCCTTCACCATTCGCGTTGACGAGACGTTTACCGCTTCACCTCGCTCGGCATTTACCAACACGCGCGATCACTCCGTGAAAACACCTGTGTTCGCTTGAGTGTGCCGTGCGCGCCACGTCGATTAACGCCCCGGCAACCTAAATTAGATACTTACGATAAAGATCGAATTGCACGGACGTACTGCGGTTCGATTTTTCTGGCGTAAGCGTAGCGTGAGCGTATCGATGTCAGTGTTGCGTAACCATCCGAAGGGCGCGCGGTTTGCGTCCTTCGGCATCGGTCTCTGCATCTTCGCATTGATGCCGAGAGAGACCGGCTATCAGGACATTGCCTCGCTGCTGGCGCGCCAACCCGGCGTCGCCGAGCGGTGGCAGAAGCAGGTGTATTCCGCGGCCTCCTCGATCCAGCTCGCCACCTACAGTTTTTCCCGGCCGATCGGCACCTCGGTTCCGCAGAGCGCGATGGTTCGCCTTGCCAGCATCGATGGCCGCGACGTCACCGGCGCGATCAGCCGCAATCCGGCGCTGCAGGCGCCGCCGCGCTACCAGGCCGCCGATTTTCCCAAGGTCGATCGCTCCATGAAGGGTGATCGTCTCGCGATCGTGACGCCGACGACGTCTCCCGATGCGGCTGCGCCGCCGGCAGCGCCCGCGCAGGAAGATCCGGCGACGTCGAACAGCTCCGTGTTCGGCGCCAAGACCGTCGCGTTACCGCAGCCGATGTCGCCGGAGTCCGCAGCCGCGCTCGATCCCGAGCTCCAGGAAGCGCTGCGTGCGCCGCCGCTGCCGCAATATACCAATGCGCCGCCGGCGCGCGATGCCGCGCGCGCGTTCGTGGTGCAGCCGCTGGAAGCGCTGAAGCAGGTCACCGCGCCGGCCCCGCCGGCGCGCGATCCCTTCACCGTCAAGACGTCGAACCTGTTCTTCGGCAGCTCCTCGCTCGGCGGCAATCTCGAAAGCATCGAGAGCTGGCAGCCCGGGGCCGAGCCGCTGATCGTGATGCCTGATCCCGATATGAAGGTGACGGCCTCGCTGTCGCCGCCGACGGCGGAGATTGCCAAGGACATCGAAAGCGGCGAGAGCGTCGCGCCGAAGGGCGAGGTCAACGCCGACAACCAGCGCGCCAGATCGCCGGCGGAGCGGCTCGCGCTCGACGACAAGTCGCGCGCCAAGTCCGAGAAGTGCCTTGCCGAGGCGGTGTATTTCGAATCGCGCGGCGAGGCCGTGCGCGGCCAGATCGCGGTGGCGCAGGTCGTGATGAACCGCGTCTTCTCCGGCAAATATCCCGACACCGTGTGCGGCGTCGTCTACCAGAACAAGTACCGCCATTTCGCCTGCCAGTTCACCTTTGCCTGCGACAACAATCCGGACGTGATCCGCGAGCCCGAGATGTGGGAGCGCGCCAAGAAGATTTCGAAAGCGATGCTCGATGGCCAGATCTGGCTGCCCGAGGTCGGCAAGTCGACGCACTACCACGCCTATTGGGTGCGCCCGTCCTGGGTCGCCGAGATGAAGAAGATGTACAAGACCGGCGTGCACACCTTCTATCGGCCGCGCAACTGGGGCGACGGCAGCGAGGAGCCGAGCTGGGGCACGCCCGCGCAGACCGCGGCGCTCTCCGCCGAGCTCGCGCAGGAAGCCAAGAGTTCCGCGGAGATGGGCGAGCGGCGGTAGTTCTCTTACCTCGCCCCGCTTGCGGGGAGAGGCAAGGACCATCACGCCTCGATGTCCAGCGCGCAGTCGAAATTCGGCGCCGAATGCGTCAGCGCACCGGCAGAAGCGTAGTCGACGCCGGTGGCCGCGATCGCCGCGATCGAGTCCAGCGTGACGCCGCCGGACGCCTCCAGCTTGAGGCGGCCCTCGGTGAGCCGCACCGCCTCGCGCAACGTCGCGGTATCCATGTTGTCGAGCAGCACCGCGTCGGCCAGTCCGGTGGCCAGCACCTCGCGCAGTTGCGCAAGCGTGTCCACCTCGATCTCGATCTTGACGAGATGGCCGGCATGAGCGCGGGCGCGCTCCAGCACGGGGCGGATGCCGCCGGCGACCGCGATGTGGTTGTCCTTGATCAGGATCGCATCGTCGAGGCCGAAGCGGTGATTGAACCCGCCGCCGCAGCGCACGGCATATTTCTCCAGCGCTCGCAATCCCGGCGTGGTCTTCCGCGTGCAGCAGATGCGCATTTTCGTGCCTTCGGTGCGCGCGACATAGTCGGCCGTGAGTGTCGCAACGCCCGACAGGCGGCCGACGAAGTTCAGCGCGGTCCGCTCCGACGTGAGAATGGCGCGCGCGGGCCCTGAGATCGTCAACACCTGCTGTCCGCGGGCAACCCGCGCGGCGTCGCGGACATGCGCGCGGACCTCGATGTCGGGTGAGAGCTTTTGCAGCGTCGCCAGCGCCAGCGGCAATCCGGCGATCACGCCGGATTGGCGCGCGACCAGGATCGCCTGCGCCGTCGTGGCTTCCGGAATCGTTGCCAGCGAGGTGACGTCGCCGGCGCGCCCGAGGTCTTCGTCGAGCGCGCGTTGCACAGCTTCGTCGATGGCGAGCGGCGAGAGAAAGGCGTCGGGATAGAGCAGTGAGGTTGCGGTGATCATGAGAACTCCGTCAGGCCATGATGGATTGCGCGGTGCGCGGCATTAAGCGATCGGCGAGGCCGTCGGCCACCTTGCGTACCGCGGCGAGCGTGGTCATCGTTCGTCGCGCCAGGGCAGGGACTTCCGCCGGATGGTCAGAGCGGAAATGCGCGCCGCGGCTCTCCTTCCGGCTCCAGGCCGCGGCCGCGACGAGCAGCGCGGACGTCGCCATGTTGCGTAACGCGATGCTCGTAGCCTCGCGTTCGAGCGCGGCGAAGCTGCGGACGGCCTCGGCGAGTCCGTCACCGTGGCGGATCACGCCGACGCGTGCGATCATCATCGCCCGCAGCCGCTTCACGGCCGCAGCATCCGGCGCGCTGCCGCGCGGCGTCACCAATGCGTCAGGCCAGTGGGCAGGCGAGGGCACCGTGCGACCGGCGATGTCCTCAGCGATGCGCGCGGCGTAGACCACGGCCTCCAGCAGCGAATTCGACGCCAGCCGGTTGGCACCATGCGCGCCGGTGGAGGACACTTCGCCGCCGGCCCAGAGCCCGTCGATCGAGCTGCGCCCGCGTGCGTCCACCGCGATACCGCCCATATGATAGTGCGCGGCCGGCGCGATCGGGATGGCTTCTGTCGCGGGATCGATTCCGGCGGCGATGCAGCTTGCATGCACGGCCGGAAACTTTTCGGCGAAGCGTGCCCCAGCGCCTGCCGTGCATCGAGGAAGGCGCCGCGCCCGGCCGCGATCTCGGCAAAGACGCCGCGGGCGACGATGTCGCGCGGCGCGAGTTCGGCGAGCGGATGGCGCGCCGGCATGAAGCGCTCACCATGGCGGTTGATCAGCGTCGCGCCTTCGCCGCGCAGCGCCTCGGTCGCTAGCGGCGCCGGATCACGCCCGACCATGATGGCGGTCGGATGGAACTGCACGAATTCGGGATCTGCGATCACCGCGCCGGCGCGAGCGGCGATCGCAAGACCCGAGCCGCTGGCCTCGAGCGGATTGGTGGTGGCGGCATAGAGATGCCCGAGGCCGCCGGTCGCGAGCACAATCGCGCGCGAGGCGAGGATGATCGGCCGTGCAGCGGGACTGCCGGCCTCGCGTAATTGGAGGCCCGTGACGGCGCCGTCCTCGCTCAGCAGTGCTTCGGCGACGAGACCTTCGATGATGCGGATCGACGGCGTGCGGCGCACGGCCTCGCTCAAGGCCGCGATGATCGCCGCGCCCGCGCCGTCGCCGCGCACATGCACGATGCGCCGGGCCGAGTGTGCGGCTTCGCGTCCCACGGCGAGCTTTCCTTCGAGGTCGCGATCGAATGGGACGCCATAGGCGAGAAGGTCATGGATTCGCGACGCCGCCTCCCGCGCGATGCCAAGTGCAACGGCTTCATCGACGAGACCGCCCCCGACGGCAATCGTGTCCGCGGCATGCGCTTCCGGCGTATCGCCTTCGGCCACCGCCGCCGCGATGCCGCCTTGTGCCCATGCCGAGGATGCGCCCTGCCCGAGCGGCGCCGCCGAGATCGACGTCACCGGCCGCGGCGCGAGCTTCAGCGCGCAAAACAGCCCGGCAAGGCCGCCGCCAACGATGACGACGTCTTCGGTGCCGCGGGTGAGATTGTGGATGTTGTTTGTTGTTGTCATCGCTATTTCCTCTTGCTCCACCGTCGTCCCGGCGAAGGCCGGGACCCATACTCCGCGGCAGCAATTGTTTGGCTCAGCTGCTCAACGTCGGTTTTTTTGCAACCACGTCGGCCTGTGGTTATGGGTCCCGGATCTGTGCGCGCTTGAGGCGCGCTTGTCCGGGACGACGGCTGTGTTTGTGCCTACGTCTCAAGCTCAATTCTTCAGATTGATCATTCGCTCGACCGAGCGCCGTGCGCGCATCGCGAGCGCGGGGTCGATCGTCACTTCCTCGCGGAGCGTCCGCAGGCTTTCCAGGATGTTGGCAAGCGTGATGCGCTTCATGTGCGGGCAGAGATTGCAGGGGCGCAGCATCTCCACGTCGGGCAGTTCCGCCCGCACGTTGTCGGCCATCGAGCACTCCGTGATCATCACCAGCCGCCGCGGCCGCTTGTTACGCACCCAGTTGATCATGTGCGCGGTCGAGCCGGTGAAATCGGCCTCAGCCAGAACGTCCGGCGGGCATTCGGGATGCGCGATGATCTGCACGGTGGGATCGCCATCGCGAAGGTTGCGCAGCTCATCGCCGGTGAAGCGCTCGTGCACCTCGCAGGCGCCCTTCCAGGCGATGATCCTCACGTCGGTCTGGGAGGCCACGTAGGTGGCGAGATAGCGGTCGGGCAGGAAGATCACGCTTGGCGCGTTCAGGCTCTCGACTACCTGCACCGCGTTGGACGAGGTGCAGCAGATATCGACCTCGGCCTTCACCTCGGCCGAGGTGTTGACGTAGGCGACGACCGGCACGCCGGGGAATTTTTCGCGGAGCAGGCGCACGTCTGCGCCGGTAATGCTGGCGGCGAGCGAGCAGCCGGCACGCAAATCCGGGATCAGCACCGTCTTGTCCGGGTTGAGCAGCTTCGACGTTTCCGCCATGAAGTGCACGCCGCACTGGACGATGATGCCGGCCTTCACCTTGGTCGCCTCGACCGCCAGCTGGAGCGAGTCGCCGCCGATGTCGGCGACGCAGTGGAAGATCTCCGGCGCCTGGTAGTTATGCGCGAGGATCACCGCGTTCCGGGCGCGCTTCAGCTCGTTGATCGCCTTGATGGTCGGCGCTAGCAGCGGCCACTCGATCGGCGGGATCACGTGCTTCACGCGTTCGTAAAGGGATGCAGTGGCGCGCTCGACCTCGGGCGTCCAGTCCAGCGAGGGCATTGGCAGCGCGGCTCCCGCTCGGGAGGGCGCGGCGCGAGGGGAGCTGATGTCTTGGACATTCACTTGGCCATTGATTTGGCCGTGCGGCCGGTTGGCGAAGTCGTCGGGACCGTAGATTCCAGTGATCGGCATCGAAGCCTCCCTTGCGTGCCAATTATGCTCAATATGAGTATATTTTGGGCCCGAGTAATCCGGCCGAAAGGCCGGAGCTGGATGTCATCGAAGCTCTAATATGCTCAATATGAGTAAATCAAAGATAACACGCTCCGCCGAAGATCGCTAGGCCCCTTCGCACACATTCCCGTCAAGTCGCCCCGATGCGAGTCTAGGCGAGGCCGCGTGAAACGCAATGCTCCCGCGATAGCTCCTCGTGGAATGCAACCGTTTTTGACTTGGGATTTTCATGCAAATGCATTAAACGACCTGACTCGTGGCTTCCTATTTGCGAATCCGCCAACAGACGAGGAACACCATGTCGACACAGATAGGCGAGCTCGCTCCGGTCTCACGTTCCTCGATCTGGCGCACCCCGGCCGTCATCATTCTCTGCGGCTGCGCGATCGGCATGCTCGGCTTCGGCCCGCGATCGGCGCTCGGCTTTTTCGTGCAGCCGATGAGCCATGAGTTCGCCTGGGGCCGCGACGTGTTCGGCCTTGCGATCGCCGTGCAGAACCTGCTGTGGGGCTTGGGCCAGCCCCTCGCCGGCGCGGTCGCCGATCGCTTCGGCCTGTTCCGGGTGATGTGTGTCGGCGCTCTGCTCTATGCCGGCGGCCTGCTCTTGATGCGCTACTCCTCGACGCCGCTGTCGCTCGACCTCGGCGCCGGCGTCATGATCGGCTTCGGCCTCGCCGGTTGCTCGTTCAATCTGGTGCTGTCGGCGTTCAGCAAGCTCCTGCCGGCCGAGAAGCGCGGCCTTGCGCTCGGTGCCGGCACCGCGGCGGGATCGTTCGGGCAGTTCCTTTTCGCGCCGATCGGCGTCGCGCTGATCGATAATTTCGGCTGGCAGCAGGCGCTCTCCGTGTTCGGCTTCCTGATGCTGCTGATCATCCCGCTATCGCTGGCGCTCTCGACGCCGCCGGTCGCAAGCGCGGCGACCGCGGCGCCTGCGGATGAGCAGACCTTCACCAGGGCGCTGGCGGAAGCCTTCGGTCACCGGTCCTACGTGCTCTTGGTGCTCGGCTTCTTCACCTGCGGCTTCCAGCTCGCCTTCATCACGGTGCATCTGCCGGCCTTCCTGGTCGATCGCGGCATCTCGGCGCAAACCGGCGGCTGGGTGATCGCGGCGATCGGCCTGTTCAACATCATGGGCTCGTTGAGTGTCGGCTACCTCCAGAACACTCTGCCCAAGCGCTACATCCTCTCGACGATCTATTTCACCCGCGCGCTCGCGACGCTCGCCTTCATCTCGTTCCCGATCACGCCGTTCTCGGCGATCGCATTCGGTGCGATCTCCGGCCTGACCTGGCTGTCGACGGTGCCGCCGACCTCGGCGCTGGTGGCGCTGATGTTCGGCACGCGCTGGCTCGCAACGCTCTATGGCTTTGCCTTCGTCAGCCATCAGGTCGGCGGCTTCCTCGGCGTGTGGCTCGGCGGCATCGTGTTCGAGCGCTTCGGTTCCTACACGCCGATCTGGTGGCTCTCGATCCTGTTCGGCGTGCTCTCCGCATTGATCAATCTTCCGATCGTGGAGAAACCGGTCGCAAGGGCGGTTGCGCAGCCGGCCTGATCGGCTAAACATCCCTGACAAACAAGTCAGGGAGTTCAGTCGTGGCCACGTTCAAGGCAATCCGGATCGACAAGGCGGACAAGGGCACCACCGCGCAGCTGACGCAGTTCGACGAAGCCGAGCTGATGGACGGCGACGTCACCGTGCGCGTGGAATGGTCGACGCTGAACTACAAGGACGGCCTCGCACTCACCGGCAAGGCGCCGGTGGTGCGCCGCTTCCCGATGATCGCTGGCATCGATTTCGCCGGGACGGTCGAAGCGTCCTCGCACCCGCAGTGGAAGGCGGGCGACAAGGTGGTCTGCACCGGCTGGGGCATGGGTGAAACCCATCTCGGCGCCTATGCCGAGAAGGCGCGAGTGAAGGGCGACTGGCTGGTCGCGCTGCCGCAGGGTCTGTCGGCGCGCGACGCCATGGCGATCGGCACCGCCGGCTTCACCGCGATGCTGTCCGTGTTGGCGCTGGAGAAACACGGCATCTCGCCGAAGAGTGGCCCGGTGGTGGTGACGGGCGCCGCCGGTGGCGTCGGCTCGGTTGCGACCGCGGTGCTGTCGAAGCTCGGCTACCACGTCATCGCATCGACCGGTCGCGCCTCGGAGGCAGACTATCTGAAGCACCTGGGCGCAGCCGAAGTGATCGACCGCAACGAATTGTCGGCACCGGCGAAGCCTCTGGCCAAGGAGCGCTGGGCGGGTGGCGTCGATAGCGTCGGCTCGACCACGCTCGCCAACCTCCTGTCGATGACGAAATACGGCGGAGCGATCGCGGCCTGCGGCCTGGCGGCCGGCATGGATCTGCCATCTTCCGTCGCGCCGTTCATTTTGCGCGGAGTGTGCCTTCTCGGCATCGATTCGGTGATGTGCCCGATCGAGCCGCGGAAAGCCGCCTGGCAGCGCCTGGCGTCTGACCTGGACCGGACGAAACTAGCTGAAATCACTCATGAAATTCCGCTTGCCGAGGTGCCCGACTGGGGCGCGAAAATTCTGGCTGGCGCGGTCCGCGGGCGCATCGTGGTAAAAATAGTCTGACGGCGTTCAGACTTTACCAACCAAGCTGCTCCAATCTTGCCATGGTTAGTATGGTAAGCAGCGGGTAAAGAGAGATAAGGCATCGCCCGCCGCGGGGTTGGTTCGGAGTTGAGCATGCTTGCGCGTATTGTGTTGGGGGCTGTCACGGCGGCAGCGACGTTTGCGCCGGCCATTGCCGGAAGCATGAATGCAGACGAGGCGCGCCGCTTCGTCGCCGGCAAGGTGTTTGCTTTCACCTGTTTCGACGGCACCCGCGGTGCGGGCCGCATCCTCGACGACCTCGGTGCCGCCGGCGCGGTGCAGTTCTCCGGCGCAGGCCCGGTGAAACATCTCCGCCTGCCCGGTAACACGCTCCAGATTCGCGGCCAGAACGTCTGCGCCTCGATCAAGGGCATTCCGTTCGAGCCCTGTTTCAACCTGGAAAAGACCGACGAACGCAGCTTCCGCGGCTCGGTGTCGGGCATGGGCTTCGCCTATTGCGACTTCCACCATCAGGGTGGCAATCAGATGCTGATGGCGCGCGCCGTCGCGCGTCCGCGCTCGTTGCGCTCGTCGGAGCGCACAGGTTCGATCGGCGCGCCCAACACAGAGGTCGCCGCGCGGGTCGAGACGCCGCGCGTCGAGAGCGGGCGCCTTGAGCCGGTGAAGTCGGAACCCGCGAAGACCGAGGCCCCGCTGGAGCTGCGCCGCTCGACTCAGTGAGCTGGCTGCGCGGGGCAGGCCGCGCACTTTGTCGTTGAAGATCCCCATCGAACACGAAGCCGCCGCGCCGTAGTCATACGGACGGCGGCTTTCATGCGTTGGTAGCTGTTCGCGTCCCAGTTTGCGTACGGCCGGGGGACGCGGCCCTACGCAAGGGTTCAACGATGTCGCTGTACTTTTTCCGCATCAGCACCGGCCGCTATTCCGGCGCTGCCGACCAACCTTACGAGTTCGAGGATCGCGCAGCGGCCTGGACCGAGATGACCGAGGTTTGCGCCAATCTGCTCGGCGGCATCGCCCGCGGCCTGAAGCCGAATGCCGAGTGGCGCATGGAGCTGCTCGACGAGAACAAGCAGCCGATTTTTCGCGTCAGCCTGGTTGGAGAGGCTGTCGGATGCAAAACGTCCTAGGTCCGACTTCAAGCTGCAATTTACAACTATGACGAGACTATCCTCGTTCAATTTCAATTATTTAGCGCGCAAAATCAGTATTTCTGCGAGGGCGCTCATTAACCAAAAGAGGAACTCTGACCGATAGGCTTTCACGGTAAGGGCGATCAACGTCCAAGCGGCCAGCAATGACTTGGCAGCTCGTTGCTTGGGAAACGTACCATGTTGAGCCTTTTTCAGGATATGCGGATCGGGACCAAGCTGGCGATCGCTTCGGCTCTCGGAGTGCTCCTGGTTGGAGCCATGATTGCGAGCCAGATGCTCGGCAATGCGAGCACCCGCGAGACCAGCCAAAGTGCACTTGCACAGCAGGAGATCGCGCGCGACGCAGTCAGGGCCGAAGTTGCAGTTCGCGGCATGCAACTCGCAGTGCGCGACCTTCGTCTCGCCAATAGTGCGGCCGATCTTCACAAGGCCAGCCAGAGTCTCGGCGATCAGCAGAATTCGATGAGCATGCTGGTCGAGGCGATGCTGAGGCTTTCTCACGCGGCTGAGAATCGTGTCCGCATGGAGAAACTGAGATCGCTCGCGGCGGACTATGGCAAAGCTGCGCAGCAGATTGCCGGCGTGCGCGGCGAAGCCATCGCCGTTACTGCGTCTGGCCCGGACGGCGCGACGCGCGCCGCGAAGCTCAATGACGAAGGCATTCGCATCGCGCGGGAGCTTACGCTGCCGATCGCAGCCCAACTCGAACGCGCTGATCAGCCAGATCGCCGACTATGCGAGACACAAATCCGACGAGGACAATGCCGCGGCTGCCGCTCAGATGAGATCGAGCGAGCAGATCGGAACGGCGGTCGGCGCCTTCGCGGCGCTCGTTCTGATCGGCTCCTGGCTCCTCTCCTTCCTCAGCATCGCGCGGCCGATCCGCGCGCTCACCGTGGCCATGGACAAGCTCGCCGGCGGCGATTTTTCAGTGGTGCTACCCGGGCTTGGCCGCAAGGACGAGGTGGGCGGCGTTGCCGCTGCCGTCGAGAAGTTCAAGATTGTGTCCGAGCAGAAGGCGCAAGAGGAGGCCGAAGCCAAGATCAGGCAGGACCAGATCGCGGCCGCGCGACGCAAGGCCGAGATGCACAAGCTCGCCGACAGTTTCGAATCCGCCATCGGCGAGATCGTCGAGACCGTCTCTTCGGCCTCGACCGAGCTCGAGGCCTCGGCTTCGACGCTCACCTCGACCGCCGAGCGCGCGCAGGAGTTGACCACGGTGGTTGCTGCCGCCTCCGAAGAGGCCTCGACCAACGTGCAGTCGGTGGCATCCGCGACCGAGGAACTGTCCTCATCGATCAACGAGATCAGTCGTCAGGTTCAGCAGTCCGCGCGCGTGGCCAACGAAGCGGTCGGCCAGGCTCGTGTCACGACCGAGCGGGTCAGCGAGTTGTCCAAGGCTGCGACGCGCATCGGCGACGTGATCGAGTTGATCAATTCGATCGCGGGCCAGACAAATCTGCTCGCACTCAATGCCACGATCGAGGCCGCCCGCGCCGGCGAAGCGGGCAAGGGCTTTGCGGTGGTTGCCTCCGAGGTCAAGGCCCTGGCCGAGCAGACGGCGAAGGCAACCGGCGAGATCGGGCAGCAGATTTCCAGCATCCAGACCGCGACCGAGCATTCGGTCGGCGCGATCAGGGACATCAGCGACACCATCGAGAAGCTGTCGGAGATCTCTTCGACGATTGCGGCGGCCGTGGAAGAGCAGGGCGCCGCGACGCAGGAAATTTCCCGCAACGTGCAGCGGGCGGCACAAGGCACTCATCAGGTGTCGTCCAACATCACCGACGTGCAGCGCGGCGCGAGCGAGACCGGCTCGGCGTCCTCGCAAGTCCTGTCTGCCGCGCAAATGCTGTCCGGTGACAGCAGCCGCCTCAAGCTCGAGGTCGGCAAGTTTCTCGGCTCTGTGCGCGCCGGCTGACGGTGGCGTCGTGAGCAGACCCCGATCTGCAACCGCCGCGCGCGAAACTGCGATGGTTGCGCGCGTTCGTATTTCGACGCCGCGACCGATGCGCGCAGGGTTAACCTTCCGGAAAAGCGATGCAGGCATGATCTCCGCAATATTCCGGGCGCTGAGGCGCCCTTCATGTATTGCGTCTCAGTCGTTGGAGCACATTCAATGAGCGGCATTTCCATTCGCCTCACCCATAAGGTCATGGCGATCGGACTCTTCGGCCTTATCGGTCTCGCCGCCTTCGGTGTGATCTACGAGATCGGCAGCCTCTCCCAGGATGCGTCGCGCGATGTTGCCAGCCGCGCCCGCGCGATCGCTGATCTCGACAAGCAGCTTTCGATCGAAATGCTGGAAGCGCGCCGCAACGAGAAGAATTTCCAGCAGCGGCGGAACGAAAGCTTCGCCAAGGCGCATGCCGAGCTGATCGGACCGATCAACCGTGATTTCGACGATGTGGAGCGGTTGTTGACGACTGGCGGCATGAGTGCGCTGTCCGACAGGATGAAGCAGGCCCAGACCGGCTTCAAGCGCTATGCCTCGGATTTCGGCGCCCTGGTGGCGGCCGAGACCAGGCTCGGCCTGAACGAGACGCTCGGCCTGTCCGGCTCGCTCCGCGCCGCGGTGCACGACATCGAGACCAAGCTCAAGCAGATCGACGATCCGCGAACGACGAGCTGGATGCTGATGATGCGCCGGCACGAGAAGGACTTCATGCTGCGGCGCGACCCAAAATACATTGCCGAGATGAAGAAGGCCGCGGCCGAATTCTCCAAGGCGATAGAAGTCGTCGCGGTCCCTACGGCGGTGATGAACGACATCACCGCCAAGTTGCAGAAATACCAGTCCGAGTTCGCGGCCTGGGCGGAGACCGCGCAGCAGAGTGCGGCCCTCGACGCCAGTATGATGAAGACGTTTCGCGAGCTCGAGCCTGTCATGGCGGAAGTGCAGAGCGCAGTCGATGCCGTGCAGAAGCAGGCCGATGCTGCCGAGGCCGCGACCCGCGATGCCGTACGTCTGTGGATGATGGTCGCCTTCGGCCTCACCGTCGTCGTGCTCGCGGCGGTCGGCTTCCTGCTCGGACGCTCGATCCCTAGGGCGCTCGGCGCCATGGTGGGCGCGATGACGCGGCTGGCGCGCGGCGAGCTTTCGATAGCCGTTCCCGGTGTCGGACGCAGGGACGAGATCGGCGAGATGGCCGGCGCAGTCGAGGTGTTCAGGACCGGCATGGCGGAGGCCGAGCGGCTGCGCGTCGAGCAGGCGGAGGCCGATGCACGTGGGCGCGAACAGCGCAAGGCGGACATGCAGCGGCTTGCCGATGCCTTCGAGGGCGCGGTCGGCGAGATCGTCGAGACCGTATCATCGGCGGCAACCGAGCTCGAAGCGTCATCCAACACGCTGACTGAGACCGCAGAGCGCGGCAACGGGCTCGCCACGGCTGTGGCTGCGGCCTCGGAGGAGGCCTCCGCCAACGTTCAGTCGGTGTCGGCTGCAAGTGAAGAGATGACCTCCTCGATCACCGAGATCAGCCGTCAGGTGCAAGAATCGGCACGGGTCGCCGACGTCGCGGTGGAACAGGCGCAGCGTACCAATGCGCGCGTCGCCGAGTTGACAAAAGCGGCCGGCCGCATCGGCGACGTGGTCGATCTGATCAACACCATCGCCGCCCAGACCAACCTGCTGGCGCTGAATGCGACGATCGAGGCGGCGCGGGCGGGCGAGGCCGGCAAGGGTTTCGCCGTGGTGGCGACGGAAGTGAAGGCGCTTGCCGAGCAGACAGCCAAGGCGACGGGCGAGATCGGCCAGCACATCGGCGCGATCCAGGCCGCGACGGAGGACTCCGTCGGCGCGATCAAGGAGATCGGTGACACCATAGCGCGCATGTCGGAGATCTCGTCGACCATCGCCGCCGCGGTCGAGGAGCAGGGCGCTGCGACGCAGGAGATCTCCCGCAACATCCAAAACGCTGCGCAGGGCACCTCGGAGGTCTCGGCGAACATAGGCCATGTGCAGAGCGGCGCCGGCGAGACTGGGGCTGCTTCTGCGCAGGTGCATTCGGCCGCCCAGTCGCTCTCGCAGGAGAGCAACCGGCTGAAGAGCGAAGTGGCACGTTTCCTGGAGTCGGTGAGGGCGGCGTGACGACGTCGGCCCTGTCTGTTGCTATGCATGAAGCACGGCGCAGCGCGAGATCTGTGCAGCTGCAGCGGATGGTCGGAGAAAATAGTGATTGTCGGGCCGCCCAGTAGTTTACGTAGGACCATGTTAACGCCTGCTTGCGAATATAGGGCGCAATTCTACGGAATAAGAACCAGCCAGCATTGTTGAATTGACCTCCGCCCGGTCGTCCGTCGTGACGCCTGTGGCGCAGGTGACGTGCGCGCTGCCAGCTATCATCGGGATTCGTGCGATGTCGAAGTTGTCGATCGTCTTCAAGCTGCTGACCGTGTTGTCGGTCCTCGTGCTCTCGCTCGCCGGTGTCGGCGTGACGGCGATCGGCACGATGCAGAACATCAACGCTCACACCGTCGAGATTGCGCAGAGCTGGCTGCCGAGCGTGCGTGCGCTCGGCTCGATGCGCGCCGACATCAACGAGCTGCGCGTCGCACTTCGTCTGCACCTGATGCAGGACACCGCTGAAGGCAAGGAAGCCGCAGAGAAGCGCCTGGCCTCCTTGCGCGAACGTATCGAGAAGACCCGCAAGGTCTACGAGCCGCTGATCACCGCTACCGAGGAGCGCTCGCTCTACGAACAATGGACCAAGGCGTGGGCCGAGTATCTGAATGGCGTTCAGGACGTGATGGCGCTGTCGCGCAAGAGCGTCGGCCGCTTCCCGACCGATGCCAACGAGCTGTTGCAGACCAAGGTCGCGAAGATGGCCCAGGCCGCCGATCCCCTGCTCCAGAAGGGCATCGAGTTGAACAATCAGGGCGCCGAGCTGGAGACGAAGCAGGCCGCCGACAGCTACGCCACGATCTTCCGGGTGCTGGTCGGCATCATCGTGCTCTCGGTCGTGATCGCGATCGGCGCCGCCTATTATCTCGTGCGCGACGTCTCCCGCGGCATTGCTTCGATCATCCGTCCGATGCAGTCGCTCGGCGAAGGCGACCTCTCGGCCGAGGTGCCGCATCGCGGCGAGAAAACCGAGATCGGCTCGATGGCCGATGCGCTGCAGATCTTCAAGGAGGCGCTGATCGCCAAGAAAACCGCCGACGAGGCAGCGGCGCGCGACGCCGAGGCCAAGATCGAGCGCGGCCGCCGCGTCGACGCCATCACCCGCAAGTTCGAAGCCATGATCGGTGAAGTGGTCGGGACCGTGTCGTCGGCCTCGACCGAGCTGGAGGCTTCGGCGACGACGCTGACCAACACGGCGCAGCGCGGCCAGAAGCTCGCGACCGTCGTCGCGGCTGCCTCCGAGGAGGCCTCCACCAACGTCCAGGCCGTGGCCTCCGCCTCGGAGGAGCTGTCCTCCTCCATCACCGAGATCAGCCGCCGCGTTCAGGATTCGGCGCGGATGGCCGCGGAAGCCGTCGAACAGGCGGCGCGGACCAACGAGCGCGTCAACGCGCTGTCGCAGGCGGCATCCCGCATCGGCGACGTCGTCGAGCTCATCAACACCATCGCAGGCCAGACCAATCTGTTGGCGCTGAACGCGACCATCGAGGCGGCACGCGCCGGCGAGGCCGGCCGCGGCTTCGCCGTCGTTGCCTCGGAAGTGAAGGCGCTCGCCGAGCAGACCGCGAAAGCGACCGGCGAGATCGGAGCGCAGGTGTCGGGCATCCAGGCCGCAACGCAGGAATCCGTCAGCGCCATCCAGGAGATCGGCGGCACCATCGAGCGGCTGTCCGAGGTCTCCGCGGCGATCGCCGCCGCCGTCGAAGAACAGGGCGCGGCGACGCAGGAAATTTCGCGCAACGTGCAGCAGGCTTCGGTCGGCACCCAGGAGGTCTCGATGAACATCACCGACGTGCAGCGCGGTGCGACCGAGACCGGCTCGGCCTCGACCGAAGTGCTGTCGGCGGCGAAATCGCTGGCGACCGACAGCACCCGTCTGAAGGTCGAAGTCGCGCAGTTCCTGGAGTCGGTCCGCGCCGCCTGATCCTCAACTGCCCGTCTGCGGAGCCGGCGGCGGTGCGACCTGTCGCCGGAACAGGATGCGCTGGTAGAGCCAGCCGATCGCGACCAGCACGATGCCAAGGCACATGAACGACAGCGCGCGGTAGACGCCTGTCAGCGTCGACATGTCGATGACGAAGGCCTTGAGGATCGTCAGCGCGATGACGGCGGCAGAGGCCAGCCGCGCGCGCTCCGAATTCACCAGGATGCCGACGCCGAGCAGCACCACGCCGAAGGCGAGCCAGCCGATCGAATAGGTGTATTGCTCCGCGCCCGTGGTGCCGCCGTAGAGCAGGACCGGGCCGTGATAGCAGCGGCGGATCTCCAACGTCACGTAGGTGAGCGCGAACACCAGCGCCCCGCCCGCGATCGTATTGGCGTAGGCGGCCGGGCGATGTCCCGCCACCGCATAGGACAGCAGCAGCATCAGCACCGCGGGGAGCGCATAGCCGAGCAGCAGCAGGTTGAACACGAGGCCGCCGACATTGGCGCTGGAGAACAGCAGTGGGTTCTCCAGGATCAGCAGGCCGAATACGCTGATGAGCGCGGCGATCGCGGTGAGTGCGATCGCGCCGACATTGTGCACGATGCTGTGGCTGCGCAGCCGCAGGCGCTCCAGCCCGATCGCCATCGCGAGCGCGACGCAGACCTGCAGCGCGAACTCGAGCAGCGACGGCGGCGAGATCATGTCGCCACCAGTCGCAAAGTGCCGGATCTTCATGAAGGCGAGCAGCGCGGTGAACAGGATCGCGGCGGTCTCGACCATGCGCAGCGGCGGATCGTCGGCGCCGCGGCGCAGGAAGATGCTCGCGCCCCAGAACGATGCCGCCGGTAGGCCATAGCCCCACAGCAGCCAATTGAAGATCGGCGTGGTGCCGACGGCATCGCCGACGATGCGCGGATCATAAACAATGCGCGCGGTGACGATGCCGGCAAAGATGGCGGCGAGCCAGCGCAAGAACGGGATCGGCCGCTGCATCGAGATCCAGGCGGTGCCGAGCGACATCAGCGCGAGCGCGATGGTGAGCCAGCCCTTCTCCAGCGCGAAGGTTAGCGCCAGCGCCAGCGCGCCGAGCGTGCCGGTCGCGAACAGCGCCGTGGAGATCATGATGCCCGGCCGGGTGTCGCGGCGCGTGAGCGATTCGGTTGCAGCACCAAAGGCGGCGGCGAGCAGCACCGCGAGGATCGCAAACGGGATCGAGCGGTCGAGATGGGCGATGCGCGCATAGAGCGCAACCAGGATCGCGATCGGCGTCGCGACCGCCGCCGCCGACCACACCACGGGGATGACAGCCGAATTCGACCGGCCCTGCGCGAGGAAGCCGGCGATGCCGAAGCCGGCGGCGAAGGCCGCGGCCATCACCAGATGCAGTGTCACGGAGCTGTCGATCGCTGCTGGCCCGACACCCGGCAGGGGACCGCCCGGCAGCACCAGCATGTCGGGATTGGCCCGCACCGCCCATTCGGCGAACACGATGAAGACGGTTGCCGCGGCCGCGCCCAGCGCACCGGTTGCTGCCGGCGCACGCCAGGCGACAAACAGCGTTCCCGCGACCAGAAGGGTGAAGGCGATCAGCGCCAGATCGGCATGCGCGCTCGACAGCACGATGATCATCGCTGCGAACAGATAGGCGCCGAGCGAGCTCGACGACACCGGCTCGATCTCGCCGTCCTCGATGGTCGGGCCGAACATGAAGCCACAGACGACGAGGAGCGCAGCGAGCGTGAAGCCCGCAATGACGTGGAAGGTGTGCGGCGCCACCTGCAACTCGGGCTCGAGCCCCACGAAGGTCCAGAGTACCGCAAAGACGATGGTGGTCACCGCGAGCCAGCGCCACAGCCGGATGCGGGCGAGGCCGAAGCTCGCGGCGGTCACGATCGCGAGATAGATGTAGAGCGCCCAATAGTCCGGCTTGCCGCTGGAGACGAGGACCGGCGTCACGAACGCGCCGACGACGCCGAGGCCCGCGAGCGCGGGCCCATGCAGCAGCGCGGCGGCCAGCGTGCCGAGCGCGACGAGGCCGAGCAGCACGAAGGCGGTGGCGGGCACGAGGAAACCGTAGAGCGCATAGGCTGCATAGATGGTCGCGAACGCCACCGCCGTGCCGGCCGCGGTGAGGATCGCCGGGATGTTGGCGATCGGCAGCGCCTGGATGGTCGAGATGCTTTCCTTGCGCCGTGTCCATTCGCCGGCACCTAACAGCGCCAGCGCGAACAGGCCGCCGAGGAAGACGCGCACGCCGGGGCCGACAAGGCCGGCCTCGATCGAGTAGCGCACCATGAAGAAGCCGCCGAGCGCGAGCGCAAGCCCGCCGATCCACACCACCCAGCGCGTGCCGAGTCGCTCCTCGAAGCTGGGTGCGGGTGCAGGCAGCGGAGGCGGTGCAGCGGCCTCGGTGCTCGTTTCAAGCGGCGGCGGCGAAACAGCTTCGGTGGCGGGTGGGGGCGTGGGCTCGGCTTCCGGCGCAAGCGGCGGCGGCTCCGCGGCGGCCGTCGCGGTTGCGGGCGCCTGCTCCCACGTCGGCGTGAGTGGCGGCGGCTGAACTCGCCGCTGCGCGTCAAACGTCTCTTCGAGCGAGCTTAGTCGGCGGCGCAGTTCGGCTGCCTGACTGGAGGCCTTGATCGCGACGAGGAAGGCGGCGATCGCAATGATCAACGCAAAGACGTCGAACGGGCCGTCGAACATGAAGCCTCCAGGCAGCCGGCGGGCAGGGCCGATCGCGAAATCTTAGAGTCTTCGGTTTCGAGCATGATCTTGCTCGGAAAACCGCTTACGCACTTTTCCGGATCATGCTCAGCGCCGGGAGCGTACGCGCAAGCCCGGCGCGGGCCGCTCCTGGAGCACGTCGCGGCGGAAGCGATAGAGCGCCGCCGGCCGTCCGCCGGTCTGTGTCGACATCGCCCCGGTCGGTTCGACCAGAGCTTCCGTTTCGACGAGGCGGCGGAAATTCTGCTTGTGCAGGTGGCGGCCGGAGATGGCCTCCACCGTATGCTGCAATTCCGTGAGTGTGAACTCGGCGGGCAAAAGTTCAAAGACCACAGGACGATACTTCAGTTTTGCACGCAGCCGCGCGATGGCTGTGGCGAGGATGCGCCGGTGATCGAACCGCATCGAGGTCCCAAGCGCGGGAAGCGTCTTGCGCGCTAATGCCGCAGGCCTGCCGTCGCGCCGCGCCTCCTCGATCAGCCCGGCCTCGTACAGGAGCTCATAGCGGTCGAGCACGCGCTCCTCGTCCCAGGGCGCACCGTCGAGACCGAAATAGAACCGCACGCGATCCCTCCGCGGCAGCGCGCGCGTGGTCTCCGGTGTCTCCTCCTCGGCCCATTTCATCAGCGCCGGGATGATGTCGCGGGCGATGATCTCCGGCGGCTGCTCGCGCCAGTCTTCCCAGGGGAAGAAGCGATACCATGGCTCGAAGCTCGCGCCGGTCGCGGCGAGCTCGCCATCGACGGCGCGCGTCAGCGCGAGATAGCCGATCGACACCATGTGCGCGCCGGTGTGGCCGGCTTCGGCATGACGGCCGCGGTCGCCGAACGTGTAGAGTTGCTCGACATAGCCGAGCCGCAGGCCCGCCTGTTGCTCGACCCAGGCGCGCAGGCCGATCTCGAAGGTGCGGTGGGCGAGCGCATCGAACGGCCCGAACGGCAGGCCGGCAAGCCCGTCACCGCCGCGTGCGGTGAGGATCTGCGGCTCGTGGTCCTCGATCGCGACGATCGCGGCGGTCAGGCCAATCTCGATCGGCGTCAGCAGCATTTCGCTCATGCGGCTGAGATCGCTGGTGTTGCGAATAAGATATGCCGGCTGATTGAGCCGGTCTCTCCGCATGCTCGCTGCAACCTCTCCCGCTTGCGGGAGAGGTCGGCGCGCAGCGCCGGGTGAGGGCTCTCTCCACGCTGGGAGTGCCCCGATGCGGAAGCACCCTCACCCATAGCCGATGCTTCGCATCGGCGTCTTCTTAAAGGACGGCGGCCGAAGGCCGCCTGTGCCTCTCCCGCAAGCGGGAGAGGGGGCGCAGTCCCGTCGCGGCTGCTATTCGGCTCCCGACTCATTCGAGCTCGATCACGAAGGGGCGGCCCTCGACCATCATCGCGCCCGGGCCCATTTCGTCGAGCGCGCGCAGCATGCGGCCGTTGCGTCCCAATGCACGATCGGCGAGGCCGACGATGCGCCGGTTCGGCGAGGCGATCGGCGAGGCCGCGCGGATCTTCTTGGCGATCTCGATCTCGTCGCGGTTCGGATTGAGCGCGCATACCGCTGCAAACGCGCTGGCGGTGGAGCGGCTGATGCCGGCGTAGCAATGCACCACTAGCGGCGCGCTGCGGTCCCAGCCGCGCACGAAATTCAACACTTGCTCGATATGCGTCTCTGACGGTGCGACGAAGCCGTCCATCTCCTCGGTGATGTCGTCCATCGACACCTTGAGATGGTTGGCCGGCAGCACGGACACGGGACGCGCCACCTGCTCGACATTGGCCATCACCGTCAGCACGTGGCTGGCGCCGGTGAGGCGGACGGTTTCGGGAAGTGCGGCGAGGGAACAGACGTGGATCATGGCGGACCTTTTTAGCGCCGATTATAGCGAGCGCCGGTAGGGTGGGCAAAGCATCCCACATTGTCGTCCCGGCGCAGGCCGGGACCCATAACCACCGGCCGGCGTGACTGAGGCGGTGGCAACTCCCTGTCTTCGCAAAACCCCTTCCCGGAGTATGGGTCCCGGCCTGCGCCGGGACGACAGCAGAGATCGAGGCACCACTGCCCTACGCAATCACCGCGCCAAACCGCTCCAGAAACTGCTTCTCGGCCCGCGCCGCGGTCCAGGGCGTGAGATAGTCGCGCCGGACGCTGTCGGGTAGGCCGGGATCCTTGCCGAACAGGCGCCGTGCCTCGCTCTCGCTGAAACCGGCAAGCTCGGTCGCCTCCAGATAAGCCGCGCCGCGATCGGCGGACTTGATGGCTTGCGTGATCTCCTCCGGCAGCACGGGCGGCAGCCCGAAGCGGACGTGGATGGCGCCAAGCAGGCGTTTCTCGACTGCCTTGTAATGGCCCTCGAGCACGGCCTTGAACGGCGAGATCATGTCGCCGATGACATATTCGGGTGCGTCATGCAGCAGGGCTGCGAGTTCGCACGCGCTGGTCGACGCGCGGCATCTCGTGCCGCATCACGGTCTCCACCAGCAACGTATGCTGCGCGACCGAGAAGATGTGGGTGCCGATGGTTTGGCCGTTCCAGCGGGCAACGCGCGCCAGCCCGTGCGCGATGTCGGCGATCTCGACGTCGAGCGGGGAGGGATCGAGCAGATCGAGCCGTCGGCCCGACAACATGCGCTGCCAGGCGCGGGACTGCGCATCGCGCGCGGTCTTCTTCTCGGCTGTCATTTGGCCTTGAGGCGCGGCTTGCGCTGCGTCTTGCCGCAGGTCGCGTGACAATGGCAGTCGACCAGATGGTCGTTGACCATACCGGTCGCCTGCATGAAGGCATAGACGATGGTCGGGCCGACGAACTTGAAGCCGCGCGAGGACAGCTCCTTGGAGATCTGCACCGACAACGGCGTCGAGGCGGGTACGCTCGCGGTGGTCTTGAAATTGTTGACCTTGGGGCGGCCGTCCATGAAGTCCCACAACAGCTTCGAGAAGCCCGGTCCCTTCTCCATGATCTCCAGATACGATTTTGCGCTCAGGATCGTGCCGTCGATCTTGGCCTTGTTGCGCACGATGCCGGCATCGTTCATCAGCGCGTGCACCTTTTTGTCGTTGTAGCGCGCGATCTTTTCTGGCTGGAAATCGTCGAAGGCTTTGCGGAAATTGTCGCGCTTGCGCAGGATCGTGATCCAGGAGAGGCCTGCCTGGAAGCCGTCGAGGATCAGCTTTTCGTAGAGTGCGCGGTCGTCATACTCAGGCACGCCCCATTCGGTGTCGTGATAGGCGACATAGAGCGGATCTTCGCCGGGCCACGGGCAGCGGGTCTTTCCGTCGGGATGCAGGCGAGGGGCGCGGCTGATGCGGTGGGTTGCTTCGATGGAATGCGGACGATGTCGGGTTCGGCGAGTGTCAGCGCGAGGCCGCCCGCGGTGAGCGGCTGGCCCGCATCGAGCGCATCCGCGACACGATCGATGCGCACCAGCGCGATGCCCTTGCCGCGGGCGGTCGAGCCGATTGTGCCGACCGGCTTGTCGCCGGCGAGAATGGTGGCGCCAATCTCGGGCGAGGGACCCTCGAGCAACACCTTGACGCTGCGGGTGCGCGCGGTGCCGCGATGCTGCATGCGCGAGACGACCTCCTGGCCGACATAGCAGCCTTTGTCGAAATCGACGCCGGCAAGCCGGTCCATGTTGGTCTCGTGCGGGAACGCGTCGCTATACATGAAATCGAGCCCGCCGCGCGGCACGCCGAGCGCGATGCGGTGGGCCTCGTATTCGGCCGCGTCGACCAGCTCGGCGCCGATGAGATCGGACAGCTTCTGCTTGAGATCCTCGGGGATCAGGATGCGATAGCCGAGCTGATTGTGGCGCGGATCGGCGAAGCCGAGGTCGGGCTGAGCGGCAGGCTGGCCGTCCCAGGCCGCGAGCACGCCCAGAGCATCGGAGAGGTTTTCCACCGTGACTTTGGCGCGCAGCTTGTAGAATTTCAGCTTGGTGGCGAGCCCCTCGGCCAGCGCCTTCGGGCAATCGATCAGGAACCCGCCGCCATGGCCGGAGGGCACCTCCGTGATCAGGAAATCGACGATGATCTTGCCCTGCGGCGTCAGCAGCGCGCCGAATCGCCCCAGGCCCGGCTTGAGCCTGTCGACATCGGTGGTGACGAGGCCATTGAGGAAGTTGCGCGCATCCTCGCCCGCGACCTTGACCACGCCCCGGTCGGGAAGAAACGCTGATTTCATGCGAAAATCTCTTGCGACATGTTGCTCCGGAACGTAAGCCCGCAAGGCAAAAACGACAAGACCTCGAGCCCTGCGCTTGGGGATGAGAGAGGTCCCATGACCCAGCGTTTCGACGTGATCCTCAAAGGCGGCACCGTGGTCAACCAGGACGGCGAGGGCCTGCGCGATATCGGCATCACGGGTGGCCGCATCGCCGAGATCGGCATGCTGTCGCAAGCCAGCGCCGCGGAGGTGATCGACTGCAAGGGCCTGCACATCCTGCCCGGCGTGATGGACACGCAGGTGCATTTCCGCGAGCCCGGGCTGACGCACAAGGAAGACCTCGAGACCGGCTCGCGCAGCGCCGTGATGGGCGGCGTCACCGCCGTCTTCGAGATGCCGAACACCTCGCCCCTCACAGTGACGGAAGCCGAATTCACCGATAAGGTGAAACGCGCTCGTCACCGCATGCATTGCGATTTCGCCTTCTTCATCGGCGGCACCCGCGAGAACGTGCAGGATCTGCCGGTGCTGGAGCGCGCGCCGGGCTGCGCCGGCGTCAAGGTGTTCATTGGCTCGTCCACCGGCGCGCTGCTGGTGGAGGACGACGAGAGCCTCCGCCGCATCTTCCAGGTCATCCGCCGCCGCGCCGCCTTCCATGCGGAGGACGAGTACCGCCTCAACGACCGCAAATCGCTGCGCATCGAGGGCGATGCGCGCTCGCATCCGGTCTGGCGCGACGAGACCGCGGCGTTGATGGCGACGCAGCGCCTGGTCAAGCTCGCGCATGAGACGGGCAAGCGCATCCATGTGCTGCACATCTCGACCAAGGAAGAGATCGAGTTCCTGCGCGACCACAAGGACGTCGCCTCCTGCGAAGCGACGCCGCATCACCTCACGCTGGTCGCGCCGGAATGCTACGAGCGGCTCGGCACGCTGGCGCAGATGAATCCACCGGTGCGCGGCGCCGATCACCGCGCCGGGATCTGGCGCGGCATCGAGCAGGGCATCATCGATGTGCTCGGCTCCGACCACGCCCCGCATGCGCTGGACGAGAAGCAGAAGACCTATCCGGCCTCGCCCTCCGGCATGACCGGCGTGCAGACGCTGGTGCCGATCATGCTCGATCACGTCAATGCCGGCCGGCTCTCGCTCGCCCGTCTCGTCGATCTCACCAGCGCCGGGCCCGCGCGGCTCTACAACATGGCCTGCAAGGGCCGCATCGCCGCCGGTTACGATGCCGACTTCACCATCGTCGACTTGAAGCGCAGCGAGACCATCACCAACAAATGGGTGGCATCCAAGGCCGGCTGGACCCCCTATGACGGCGTCCGCGTCACCGGCTGGCCCGTCGGCACCTTCATCCGCGGCCGCCGCGTGATGTGGCAGGGCGAGCTGGTGACGGCCTCGCAAGGTGAGCCGGTGCGGTTTCTGGAGACGCTGAAGGCGTAGGCCGCTCCACACTCGATGTCGTCCCGGCGAAGGCCGGGACCCACAACCACAGGGAGACGTTTGGCGAAGACTAGTCGTTGCTGGGCCTTCCCTCGGTACGAATACCTACGTCCACCGATAGATCACGCGGTATGGATCCCGGCGTTCGCCGGGACGACATTGAGGAAGCATGGGAGAGCATTCTATGACTCAGCCGCTCATCACCACTGAGCAACTCGCAGGCCTGCTCGGCGATCATAATCTCCGCCTCTACGACTGCACGACCTACAACGAGCCGGTGCCGCCGGGCAGCGATGTGCCGTATCGTGCGGTGCCCGGCGACAAGACGTTTGCGGCCGGCCACATTCCCGGTGCCGATTTCCTCGACCTGCAGGGCGAGTTCTCCGACACCTCTGCGCAACAGTTTTTCATGATGCCCGATGTGGCGCAGCTGGAGGCTGCCTTCGGCCGGCATGGCCTCGATGCGTCCAAGACCATCGTGCTCTACAGCATCGGCACGATGATGTGGTCGACGCGGTTCTGGTGGATGCTGCGCTCGCTCGGCGTCGATGCGCGTGTGCTCGACGGCGGTTTCGACAAATGGAAGGACGAGGGGCGGCCGGTCGAGAGAGGTGCGCCGAGGGGCTATCCGGCCGCGACGTTCAAGGCCGCGCCGCGCCGAGGCTTCTTCGTCGACAAGGATACTGTGAAGGCCCGGATCGGCGATCCCTCGACCGTTATCGTCAACGCGCTCGGTCCGCAATTTCATCAGGGTCTCGAGCCGAGCCGCTACGGCCGGCCCGGCCGTGTGCCGGGCAGCGTCAACGTCCCAGCGGCGTCGCTCACCAATGCCGACAAAACGCTGACGACACTGGCCGATGCCGAGGCCAAATTCGCGGCCCAAGGCGTTACGCGCGACAAGAATGTGATCCTGTATTGCGGCGGCGGCATCTCGGCGACGATCGACCTGCTCATGCTGACCCAGCTCGGCTATGATCAGCTGACGCTCTACGACGCCTCCATGGGCGAGTGGGCGCGGGATTCTGAACTGCCGATCGAGACGGACTAGGGCTTACTCACCCTCCCTGGAGGGGGAGGGTCGGTCGCGCGCAGCGCGAGCGGGGTGGGGTGACAGTCTCTCGCCATTGGCGGTGCCCGTTTGGAGAGATCACCCCACCCCGCTTCGCATTGCGCTTTGCTCCATGCGACACGACCCTCCCCCTCCAGGGGAGGGTAAGAGAGCGGCCAGTAAGAATGTTGGGAACCTTTCGTTTAGGCCTGCATCCAATGTCCGGAACGAAGCGAAACAAGCAGGTGACAGCCATGCAACGGACCGCAGCCGGCCTGTCCGCCGGCGTCAGGACATTGGAAGCCGAGCTGATCGACCGGGCGCGGGGCCGAGACGAAGCCGCCTTGCGCGAGATCATGCAGGCCAACAACCGCAGGCTCTATCGCCTCGCGCGCGGAATCCTGCGCAGCGACAGCGAAGCCGAGGACGTGGTGCAGGAAACCTATGTCCGGGCCTTCACCCATCTCGACGGCTTCCGGGGCGAGGCCGGGTTGTCGACCTGGCTGTCGCGCATCGCCATCAACGAGGCGCTCGGACGGGTGCGCAGCCGAAAGCCCGATGTCGAACTTGGCGCGATACCGGATGCCGCGCTCGACGCGCAGATCATCAAGTTTCCCGTTTCTCCCGCAGGCGATCCGGAAAGGACCATGGCCCAAGGTGAAATCCAGCGCGTCGTCGAACGCGCCATCGACGAGTTGCCGGATGTCTTCCGCATGGTGTTCGTCGCCCGGGTCATGGAAGGCATGAGTATCGAGGAGACCGCCGATCTGCTCGCCGTCAAGCCCGAGACCGTGAAGACGCGGCTGCACCGCGCCCGCACTATGCTGCGCGAGAACGTCGAGAAGGAGATCGGCCCGGTGGTGATGGATGCGTTCCCGTTCGCCGGGTGGCGATGTGAGCGCTTGACTGAAGCAGTGCTGAAGCGGCTCGGCTTCGGCAGCTAAAGTTTTCGGGAACGTTTGCGCGAAATGACCATCCAACTCCTGTGAAGCAACGCGCCGGCCCAAACGTCCGGCACCACAGGAGTATCAAGCCATGTTCTTCCGATCGAGCGCGGCGATCGCCGCAGCCGTCCTGCTGTCGAGTCCTGCGCTGCTGCAGGGCGCTCGCGCAGCCGACAAGCCCACCGATCCGCAGATCGCCCATATTGCCTACACCGCGGGCGTGATCGACATCAACGCGGCCAAGCAGGCGCAGAAGAAAGCCAAGAACAAGGACGTCAAGGCGTTCGCCGAGGACATGCTGCGCGACCACGAGGCCGTCAACAAGCAGGCGCTCGCGCTGGTCAAGAAGCTGAACGTCACGCCTGAAGATAACGACACCAGCCGGGCGCTGTCGAAGCAGGCGAGCGACAAGATGGCTGAGCTCGAACAAGCTGAGCGGCGCCGCCTTCGACAAGGCCTATGTCCAGAACGAGGTCGCCTACCACAAGGCGGTCAATAGCGCGTTGGAGACCCAGCTCATTCCGTCCGCGAGCAATAACGAGCTGAAGAGCCTGTTGCAGACCGGCCTGAAGATCTTCCAGGGCCATCAGCAGCACGCCGAGCACGTCGCGGCCGAGCTAAAATAGGAGGATGAGATGAAGCCGGGACGCCTCGCGTCGATCGCGTTTGCGGTCATGGTCCTGTCAATGGTCGTCCCGGCGCGTGCGGCGACCATTCAAATCACGATGGACAATCTCGTGATCTCGCCGGCCGAAATCTCGGCCAAGGTCGGCGACACCGTTGAGTGGATCAACAAGGATATCTTCGCCCACACCGCGACCGCGACCAACGGCGATTTTGACGTCCCTCTGCTGCCGAAGAAGTCGGCGACGTTCGTTGTGAAGAAGGCGGGAACTGTCGATTACTACTGTCGCTATCATCCCAATATGAAGGCGACTCTGAAAGTCGAGCCCTGATGCCTGGGCGTGCATTCCCGATCGCATCGGAACGTCTCCCGGTCATCGCCAGACTAATTCTTGTCCGCGTTCAATCGCTTCCATGCGATAAATCGCGGCAGACTTCGCGAGCACTTGGCAAAGTCACATCCGTCAACTGGCCCCGTCCCGTGGCGGGGTCATTTTTCGCAAAGGGTTATTGCCTGGAGAGGCTGACCGAGAACTCGCCGTTGCGGATGCGGCCAGGAAAGCCCTCGACGAACTTCGCCACCGCGTCCTCGCCGTAGGTGCCGACGAGTTCGGCAAAGGCCGCGAACAGGCTCGCCTGCGCCAGGCAGTCGCCGTCGACACCTTCATGGCGCGCCTCGGCCCATGCCTCATTGAGATAGCTCAGTGCGGCCTGCTTCTGCTCGTGATCGGGCAGTGGCGCGCGGGCGGGGGCGTAGGAAATCGGCTGGCTCATGAAACTCGATCAGGGCTGGGGCGCGATCCACGGCGATGCGCTGTGCGAGAGGTGTAGCACGGGCGTTAACGACCGCTAGGCTACATCTTTAAGAACGGTTAACGGCTGTGAACAAAATCGATGACAGGGTTCCAGCGGCGCCGTCGTTCCGGGGCGCGCTGCGCGCGCCCCGGAATGACCAGTGGAGAGAGCTCAGTTCGCGTAGCGCGCCGTGAGATCGCGCGAGATCTTCGAGCCTTCCTCGATATAGCGGCGGATCGCCACCGTCGCCGCCGGCGTGCAGCTCCGATAGGTCTGCTGGAAGCCGTTATAGCCGCGGTTGAAGCCGGCGATCATGCGGGTGCGGCGCTCGCCGGAGGGTGTTTCGGCATCGATCAGCGCCTGCATCTCGTTGCGCCATTTGTTGCCCTCGTTGGACCCGCAAATGCCGCGCAGATAGTGCAGCCCGCCGAGAATCTCCGCCAGCCGCTGCAAATCGCCGTCAAATGGCGCTGCCCCCTCCTGGGCCCTCGTGGGCGCGGAGGCGCAGGCGAGAATCAGGGCGAAAATGGCCAGAAATCGCGTGGACATCGGCCCGATGTATGCCCCGTCGAGGCGGTGGAAGCAAGGCGGGGCGGTCAGGACCCAATCAGCCGGGCGGCGGACTGGATGACGTCCTCCAGTCCCCCGGTCAGCTTGAGGTCGCCGAGGCCAGCGACGGCGTCCGGGGCGATCCAGCGGTAATCGTCGAGCTCGTCGTTCAGAACGGGTTCGTTGGCCACCCAGCGGGCGGCAAAGGACATGATCAGGTAGTGGCCGGCTCCGGCTGCGGCCGGCAGCACCTCGCGCCAGCCGGCGAGGCCAATGATCTCGATGGCGAGCCCGGTCTCCTCGTCGACCTCGCGCAGCAGGGCCTGGTGCAGCGATTCGCCGAACTCGACCCGGCCGCCGGGCAGCGAATAGAACCCTTTTGCGGGCGAACGGGCGCGGCGGGTCAGAAGCACCTTGCCGTCGCGAAAAATCGCGGCACTGACCGCGATCTGGGGGTGAGCAGGCTGGACCGCCGAAACCACGGGTCAGTTCGCCATGATGGTGTCGATGTCGGCTTCGGCGCCGCCATTGATGATGCCGCCGCAGGCCGCGATCAGCGGCTTGACCCAGGCCGTGGCCTGCTCGGCGAGCCGGACGCGCGTCGTGTCCTTCTCGACCTCGCGCATGGCCGAGCCGACCGCGGTCAGGATCGAGGTCATGGTATCCGTGATGTGGTCGAACTGGGCGCGCACGTTGGGATCGGCCTTCTCATAGGCCTCGATGGCGAGGTCGCGCGCCCTGAAATTCGACGCGGTGAAATGCTCGGCATAGGACAGTGGCGTCCAGGTCAGAAAATCTTCCGCGCATTCCGGCATGTCGGGGACCATTTCCAGCAGCATCACGGCTTCATTGAAATGGTTGAGATAGTCGGTGGCAAGCCCGGTCCGCGGGTTGATGTTGGCGACGCGCAGCCGCTCGGCCCAGGCGGCGGCCTCGGGGCCCGTCTGTACATGCGTCCGCGCGGGTTGGGAGACCGTCGAGCTCATCGGCCGCAGTGTTAACGTTCGGGGTTAAAAGGACCTGAACGGACCCTATATAGATACCCCAGGATGTGTGGACGCTTCGTCATAACTTCGGCCCCCGCGGCTTTGCGGCAACTGTTCGGCTACATTGAGCAGCCGAATTTCCCGCCCCGGTACAACGTCGCCCCGACGCAGCCGATTCCGGTCGTGCTGATCGAGAACGGCGCACGCCATTTCCGTCTGATGCGTTGGGGCCTCGTGCCGGGCTGGGTCGAGGACCCCCGCGGATTTACGCTCCTGATCAACGCCCGCTCCGAGACGGCGCTGGAGAAGCCCGCCTTCAAAAAGGCGGTTCGCCGCCGGCGCGGCCTGATCCCAGCGGACGGCTATTACGAGTGGAAGGCGGAGGGTGGTCGCAAGCAGCCCTTCTTCATCCACCGCGCCGACGGCGCGCCGCTCGGCTTTGCCGCATTGTTCGAGACCTGGGTCGGGCCGAACGGCGAGGAACTCGACACCGTCGCGATCGTCACGGCGGCCGCAGGCGAAGACCTCGCCGCGTTGCATGACCGCGTGCCCGTCACCATTAGCCCGCGCGATTTCGAGCGCTGGCTCGACTGCCGCAGCGACGAAATCGACGCGATCCTGCCGCTGATGACCGCCCCGCGCATCGGCGAGTTCGCTTGGCACCCGGTCTCCACCCGCGTCAACCGCGTCGTCAATGACGACGAGCAGTTGCTCTTGCCGATCAGCGCGGAGGGAATGGAGGCGGCGGCCGAGGCGGTGAAGCCCAGGAAGGCGGTGCGGAAGGTTGCTGCTAGCCCGGCGGATGACGGGCAGGGCTCGTTGTTCGAGCCGCGGTGCCGTAGGGTGGGCAAAGCGAAGCGTGCCCACCATCGTGTATCGAGCAAGCAGATAAATGGTGGGCACGGCGCGTTGCGCCTTTGCCCACCCTACCGCAGCGGTGCTTTAAACAACCTCCCTTGCCCGCAGCGCTGCGATCTCCGCCGCATCGAACCCGAGTTCGCCGAGCACCGCATCCGTATCAGCCCCCAGCTCAGGCGCCATGCGATCCAGCTTGCCGCCGCCATGGGCGAGCTTGAACCCGCTGCCGGCAAAGCGCAGGCGGCCGTAGGGCGTGTCCAGCTCCTGGATCGCGCCGCGCGCCTTGATCTGCGGGTGGTCGATCACCTCCTCGACCTTCCAGATGCTGGCGCAGGGCGCGCCGGCGTCTTCCAGGATCGTCTCCCATTCGCGCGCCGGCTTGGCCGCCAGCGCTTCCTCGATGATGGCGCGGAGCGCGCCCTCGTTCTCGTTGCGGGAGAACCAGTCGGCAAAGCGCGGATCAGTCAGCGTATCCTCGCAGCCGAGTGTGCTCATCAGCGCGCGGTACTGCTTCTCGTTGTTGACCGCGAGCAGGATGTGGCCGTCGCCGCATTTGAACAGGTTGGCCGTGGTCCTGCGGCTCACCGCCTGATTGCCCGAAAGCTGCTGGCGATGGCCCGCGACCGACCAATCCGCGATCTGCCCGGACAGAAACGCCATCGTCGCCTCCAGCATGGAGACGTCGATGAGCTGGCCCTTGCCGGTGCGGTCGCGCTGATACAGTGCGCTCGACACACCAAATGCAGCGGTCGCGCCCGACAGCACGTCGCACACCGCAAAGCCCGCGCGCGTCGGTCCGGTCTCGGGATGGCCCGTGATCGCCATGATGCCCGACAGCGCCTGCATCTTGCCGTCATAGCCGGGCCGCAAGCGGTCCGGGCCGGTCTGGCCGAAGCCGGAGACCGCGCAATAGATCAGCTTCGGATTGATCGCCGACAGCGCCTCGTAACCGATGCCGAGCTTGTCCATCACGCCGGGGCGGAAGTTCTCCATGACCACGTCGACGGTCTCTGCGAGCTTCTTGACGATCGCGATCGCCTCCGGCTTCTGCAGATCGATCGTCAGGCTGCGCTTGTTGCCGTTGATGGCCTGGAATGCCGGCGCCAGCCCGCGCTCGGCCCATTCGCGGCTGAGCGGCGTGCGGCGCATGTCCTCGCCCTCGCGCCGCTCGACCTTGATGACGTCGGCTCCTAGCAGCGCGAGCTGATAGCTCGCATAGGGACCGGCCAGCACTTGCGTGAAGTCCAGGATCTTCACGCCCTCGAACGGTCGCGTCACGTCTCTCTCCCTTTTTCTTCGTTATCGGAGGACGTCAGGCGGCGCGGTTGCCGCGCGCGATCTCCTTCTGCTTGTCGAATTCGGCGCGGCGGCGCGCCAGCTCTTCCGGCGAAAGCTGCGCCACGTTGTTGTAGTCGAGCTTCCAGGAGGCATCCTCGCTCCAGCGCAGCGGCGATTGCATCGTCGTTTGCGGGCCGCTCGCGGTCTCCAGCAATCTTAGCGCGAGCTCGAGTGTCTGCGCCTGCGAGCCGACATCATGTGGCTTGCCGGCGGAATTGCCGAGCGGGAAATCGGAGAACAGGAAGCGCGGCACGGCGGCGTGCTCGACGATGTCCTTGGCGCAGCCCATGATCACGCTCGGAATGCCGTTCCGCTCCAGGTGCCGCGCGACCAGCGCGGTGGTCTGGTGGCAGACCGGGCAGTTCGGCACCAGCACGGCGACGTCGACCTTGTCGGCAAGACAGCGCGCCAGGATATCCGGCGCGTCGGTATCCAGCGTGACCCGATGGCTGCGGTTGGTCGGGGCGCCGAAGAAGCGCGGCGCGACCTCGCCGATCCGTCCTGCGGCGCTCGCCTTCAAGAGCTGCGGCAGCGGAAACCAGGTGCCGCTGTCGGTGGCCGAAGTGTGCTTGCGGTCGTAGCCGATGTGCGAGATGCGAAGGTCGTGCTCTGTCGACGTGTCGCCGTCATAGACCTGGTAGAATTTCGCGCTGCCGTTATATGCCGCGCCAGGCCCCTGGTCGCCCTTGGTCGGATCGAACGGCGCCGCGGTCGTGATGATCGTCACGCGCGACTGCGCCAATGGCTTCTTCAGCGGCTGGAACGGTGCCTCCGTGTAATGCGCCCAGCGATACGGCGTGGTATAGCCGATCGCCGTGTAATAGTCGCGCGTGCGCTGCATGTAGGGCACGGGCGAATCGTAGTCGGGCGCAAAGCCAAATTCGTCGTCGCGCGGAGCGGACATGGGCGCGTCTCCTGGTTCTTGGTTAGGGCCCAGACTAGAGATAGTTTTCGAGTTGCTCAACGGGGAGTGGGGTGGCGCAGGTCAGAATTGCATTGCGCAATGGCTCGCCGCGAAGCAGGTCCGCTCCCTCGCCCCGCTTGCGGGGAGAGGGTTGGGGTGAGGGGGAGTCTCCGCGAGGAAGGTGACAGTGGAATTCGCGGAGGCTCCCCCTCACCCGATCGCTTCGCGATCGACCTCTCCCCGCAAGCGGGGCGAGGTGAAGAAAGCCCTACCTAAAAATATGCAGAGCCGCGTATTGCAGCAGCATGATCGCCTTGGCATCGATGATGCGGCCGTCTGCGATCATCGCCAGCGCCTCGTCGATGGAAAGCTCCAGCACCTCGATGTCCTCGCCCTCGTGCTCGAGGCCGCCGCCGTCGCTGACCCGCATCTCCGGCTCGTATTCGGCGACGAAGAAATGCAGTTTCTCGGTGATGGCGCCGGGGCTCATGAAGGCCTCGAACACCTTGTGGACGTCGTGCAGGCGATAACCGGTTTCCTCCTCGGCCTCGGCGCGGATGCGCACCTCGGGTGCGGCATCGTCGAGCACGCCGGCGGCCGCTTCGATCAGGAGATCGTCGTAGCCGCGGATATAGGCCGGCAGGCGGAACTGGCGCACTAGGATCACCGTGCGCCGCGCGCGGTTGTAGGGCAGCACGGCTGCGGCGTTGTCGCGCTCATAGGTTTCCCGGTGCTGCGTCTGCCACTCGCCATTGGCGCGCCGGTACTCGAACGTGGTGTTCTTCAGCGGGGTCCAGTTGTCCGAGAGCACGCGGACGTCCTTGATGCGGACACGGTCGGAAATTGACAAGCCATTCTCCAGATTGCTGCGGGTCCGCACCCGTCACGCAGCAGGAGACCGGGCCCAGATTTCACCAGATTTCAAATGCAAAGCGCGAGTAAGGATCCCCCGCGATCTGGCCCAAAATAAACCGTGTCGAGGTTTCGTCTAGTGTCAATGCGGCCGCCACCGCTGTGAGCTGCCTCTGGGCGGCAGCCTGCGCCGGGGACACCGCAGGCGCTTGGCCACCGTTTGCCAGCGCGTTCGTGGTGGCTTTGTCGAGTTCATCGAGCGGATCAATCAGCCCGATCACCTCGATGCTCGTAGGCAAACCTAACTTGTTCAGGATCTTCATCTGCTCGTCGTTGAAATATGTTCGGACGAGGGCCTGACCGCAGCAGTCGAGAATGAACGCAAAATCCATTCCGGTCTTGATGGTCAGCACGACCGGGTCGCAATAGGCGAGCTGCAGCTTGGTGTTGATGCCCTCGTCGACGAAGCGCTCGGCGATCGGTGTCGCGACACCGTCGATGGTCAGCAATTCCTTAACGTCGTCGCTCGAAGAGCCTGCGTCGAGCTTCAGCGACGTCGATCCGGTCCGGCGCATGAACTTTAGCACAGTGTCGGTCGGAAACGCCCCGACGAAGAAGGCCAGCGCGGCTTGCGTGATATTCGTCCCGGAGATTGTGCCGGCGAACGCGGCGATCGCGAAGCCGAACGGCAAGGAGAGCAGGAGACGCAGCGTCGCCCGATTGACGTCGGACGTTACCACGTCGTTCTGCCGCACGCGGCCAATCAGATCATAAGTTACCCAGACATAGGCGCCGGCTAAACCGGAAATCGCGATCTTTGGCGCGATGTTTTCACCCGCGCTCATCCAGTCGTGGGTGAAGACCCATCTCATGCTGTGAAATGCCGCGAATAGAAGCGTCGCGGCAAACAGCAAGGTTGGAAAGGTGAAGTGCCGCCGACCGTAGCGCTGGTCATATTCCTTGGCGAAGGTTTCGGCGGTCACAGTTTGGCTCTGGGGGCAGAACGTATCGCGGTAGAGCTTGACCGCCTCATCGGAAAACCGCGACACGATCTGCAGCTTTCGGACTGCCCAACCATGGTAGATATAGTGGCCGAGTGGGATCAATGGCAGCGCCGCAACGACGCCGGCGCTGATCAGAATCGTGTTCTGCATGTTGCTCATTGCAAGCCCCCTTGAAATAACTCGAATATGGATCGCGGTGAGGTGGATCGTGAGCACCGACCACCTTCGCGATCGTCAAATTATAAAGACCACTAAAGCGTGTAATAAATTGCACCAACAATCAAGTGGTGCAGCCCGAAAATTCGTCACCGCGCCCTCGTGACAGGTTGTCGCGATCGTTTGATGCTTGAGTTTCCGGCGTCCTAAGACGTCGTCGCGCGGCCGTCGAGCCACTTCTGGAACATCACCGAGGTGGATTCCTCGTAGCCGAGCGATTGGTAGAACGCATTGGCCTGCGCGTTTTCGCGGCGGACCAGGAGCTGGAGCTTGAGAATTCCGGCCGCCCGCAGCCAGTCCTCGGCCACTGCCATGATGACGCGGCCGTAGCCGCGCTTCTGGCTATCGGGATCGACCGCGACGTAATAGACCCAGCCGCGATGGCCGTCATGGCCGACCATGATTGTGGCGACGATCGCGCCATTGTCGCGGCCGACCAGCACGGTGGAATTGTCGCGCCGCCGCGCCAGCGCGATGTCGGCATGCGGATTATTCCAGGGCCGGGTCAGGCCGCAGCGCTGCCACAGCGCGACGACGGGCTCGATGTCGGAATCCGTGATGGCGGCGATCGCGAGCGGAGCAGGCGGGATCGACGCTCTCACAGCACCTTCCCCGGATTCATGATTCCCAGCGGATCGAGCATCGCCTTGATGGACCGCATCAGCTCGATCGCGGTCTTGTCCTTCACCTCGGGCAGCTCGTCGCGCTTGAGCACGCCGATGCCGTGCTCGGCCGAGATCGAGCCACCCATGCGCAGCACGATCTCGAAGACCACCGCGTTCATCTCGTGCCAGCGGGCGAGGAAGTCCGCGCTGTTGGCGCCGACCGGCTGGCTGACATTGTAGTGCAGATTGCCGTCGCCGAGATGGCCGAACGGCACCGGCCGCGCCCCGGGGATCAGCTTCACCACGGCGGCATCGGCCTCGGCGATGAAGGCAGGCACGGCCGCGACGGGCACGGAGATGTCGTGCTTGATCGAGCCGCCTTCCGGCTTCTGTGCCGCCGACATCTCGTCGCGCAGCTTCCAGAAGCCGGCGCGCTGGGTGAGGTTGGCCGCGATCACGGCGTCGTCGACGATCTCCTCTTCCATGGCGCGGGTCAGGATCGTCTCCAGCGGCGTGCGCGCATCCTCGCTCGGAGAGGACAATTCCATCAGCACGTACCAGGGATGCTTTTCTGCGAGCGGATCGCGCACGTCGATGCCGTGGCGGATCGAGAAATCGACCGCCATCTGCGACAACAGCTCGAAACTCGTCAGCGCATTGGCGGCCTCGCATTGCGCGATCGTGAGCAGTTTGAGCGCCGCCGCCGGCGACTTCAGCCCGACGAAGGCGGTCTCGATTGCCCGCGGCTTCGGAAATAGTTTTAAAGTCGCCGCCGTGATGATGCCGAGCGTGCCTTCGGCGCCGATGAAGAGGTTGTGCAAATTGTAGCCGGTGTTGTCCTTCTTCAGCTTCGACAGCACGTTCAGCACGCGCCCGTCGGCCAGCACCACTTCCAACCCCAGCGCCATCTCGCGCGCGACGCCATAGGCGAGCGCGGCGGTGCCGCCGGCGTTGGTCGAGAGATTGCCGCCGATGGTGCAGCTGCCTTCGGCACCCAATGACAGCGGAAACAGCCGGTCGACCTCCGCCGCCTTTTGCTGCGCGATTTGCAGCACGACGCCGGCCTCGCAAGTCATGGTGTTGGAGGCGGTGTCGACCTCGCGGATCTTGTCGAGCCGGCGCAGTGACACCACCACTTCGCCATTGTGCGGCGTCTGCCCGCCGACGAGGCCGGTATTGCCGCCCTGCGGCACCAGCGCGATCCTGTGCGCGGAGGCGAGCTTGCAGATCTCCGAGACTTCAGCCGTCGAGCCCGGACGCAGCACCAGCGGCGAGCGGCCGTGGAAGAGGTTGCGCTCCTCGGTGACGTAAGCCTCGATGTCGGCGGTATCGGTGATCGCGTGGCGCTCGCCGACGATCTTGCGAAATTGTTCGATCAGCTCGGGCGCAAGCGGCAGGGTGGCGGACTTATTGACGTTCATGGTGTTGTCTCTTCTCAAGCTTCTTATCGCGCAACCGCAGCCCGACGCAGCCGGTCGTTGATCGCTTCGCCGAGTCCTTCTTCGGGGATCGTCATCACGGCGATCGCGCGTGGCCCTCTGGCATCGAGGGCGCGAAGATAGCCGAACAGATTGGCCGCGGCTTCATCGAGATCACCGGCGGGCGACAAATTCATGACAGCGGCGGCGGCATCAAGGCCAGGCGGACGTGCCGGGCCGAAGGCCAGCAGCGCTTCGCCCGGCGCGACCTCGCGCGCATTGAGCCGCACGGCCGCGCGCGGCGCGTAATGCGAGGCCAGCATGCCCGGCGCCAGCGGCTGGCTGTCCTCGCTCTCGGCCTCCGCTGGCGGCCGCGCCAAGGGCGCGCCGAGCACGGCCTCGATTTGCTCGCGCGACAGCCCGCCGGGGCGGAGCAGCATCAATGTCTCGAAGCAGCCGACGATCGTCGATTCGACGCCGACCTCGACGGGCCCGCCGTCGACGATCAGGTCGATCCGCCCCGCAAGGTCGCTTTCGACATGGGCGGCCAGCGTCGGCGAGACATGGCCGGAGATGTTTGCGGATGGTGCCACCACCGCCCCGCCAAAAGCGCGCAGGATCGCCTGGGCCACGGGATGGGCGGGAATGCGGATCGCGACCGTGTCGAGGCCGGCGGTGGCGAGATCGGCCACCGGGCAGTCGTCCGTCTTCGGCACCACCAGCGTCAGCGGCCCCGGCCAGAACGCCTCCGCGAGCTTCAGGGCGCGTGCATCGAACCGGCCGATCCGCCGCGCGGCGGCAACGTCCGCGACATGGGCGATCAACGGATTGAACGCGGGCCGCCCCTTGGCGGCGTAGAGATGGGCGATCGCGGCGGCATTGGCGGCATCCGCCCCGAGCCCATAGACTGTCTCGGTCGGAAACGCGACCAGCCCGCCGGCCGTGAGCGCCCGGGCCGCGGCCGCAGCGGCAGCCTCTCCGGCCGGTAAAATCAGCGTTTCAAGACCCGTTTTCACAGGGATAAAATTCCTCAACTCGGCCGCTTGCGGTGCGCCAAACCCGACGCTATAAGCCGCCTTCTTGTCGGAGTGTGGCTCAGCCCGGTAGAGCACTGCGTTCGGGACGCAGGGGTCGCAGGTTCGAATCCTGCCACTCCGACCATTCTTCCAAAAGTCGACGTATTCCCAGAGGCTTGGCAGACCGGCCGCCGGCGCCTCGGGAGCGCCTTTTTGCAACGATTTTCGAGGCGGGTCCACGGCCGATTTGGTCCCAGCAGGGACGTCTGTGCGCGTGGCATGGCTCGTCGGCAGCGGGATGATCCAAACGGCCGGGGTTTCTGGGACGACGGCTCGTCTGGCCAGATCTAACCGCTCACCACTCCTTCACGATCGTCGGCGCATCCGGCAGCTCGGCAAGGTCGAGCTCGAGCTCCACCTGATGCGACGCAATCCACACACCCACCGTGAAGCCGCCGAAGGCGCGCAGCGGCAAATGCGCCTCTCCTTGCCGGAACGGCGCCTTGACGCGCTCGCGGCGGAACGTGTCATGCAGAAAGAACTCGGCTTCGGTCGCCGTTTGCGGCTCGCCCGGGGCCGCCGTCACCACCAGGTTGATCTGGACCCATTTGGGATCATTGGTCTCCGCAAAGCTCGCTCTTAACGCGAAGCCGTCCTTTTCCGATTGGCCGCCGAAACGGCCTTTCTGGGGATCGTCGAAACGAGTGATCGGACGATGCAGGGCGGGCGGCTCCGCTGCGGACGACGAGCTGCTCGGCGGCGGGTTTGTCTTTGCGGCTGCCAGCTCTTGGGTGGCCTGTTGCAGGCGGTCCCGGAGCTGTCCGGCCGGTGTTAACAGTGTTCCCGCGAGGCTTGCCGCGGCACTCTTGGTCAGGTTCGGTGCGAAATTCAGATCGCGCGCTGCCGAGATAAGTCCGCGCGTGCTCAGCGAGAGCTTGCTCAGCGTGTCATGCAGAGCCGGCAAGTCCGTATTCGGGGGAAGTGCCAAGTCCAGTCCGGAGGCGAATTCTGAAAATGCATCATTCAATGATTTCGGCGCGGCCTTCGGGGTGTCTTCGAGGAGCGACGTCTCCCTTGCCGCACTCGGACGCCATGCGAGCCAGGGTCCGGCCGCGACGCGGCCGAGCGATGCGCCGCGGAAGCTGGCCGTATCGGGTACGGCGCTCTCTGTGCCCGCGCTGTGCCGTGCGGCGCATTCCCAGCTGATCGCAAGCATCGTCGGCGCGGTCAATCGGCCTTCCGTGCTGTGACCCAGCTCCCATCGCAGCGAAAACAAATCCGGCGAACTGTCTTGCGGGACGATCCCCTTAATCAGATCGAGCGCCTTGCCGCGCCATCGGTTCTCAAAATCCGGATCGCCGGCTGACCTTGAAGAGGGACCCGAGCCGGCGGGATAGGGATCATCGAGCGCGGGCGAGCCTTTGCGCGCGAGTTGCGACACGATGAGGCCGGCCGCATAGAGGCGCAGCAAGGGGTCGACGTCGGGGGCGTCCAGCCGCTTCAGCATCCGCGCATCCAGCGGGTCGCCGCCGATCGCGAGCGCATCCAGCAGCACCTCTGCCATCCGCACATCATTCGTTGGGGGACGGGCCCAGCCTGGATTGGCACCGTCAGCACGACAGTGCGCTCGGGATTGACGCCATAAAAGCTGTGACGTTCGAACTTGTCGCCGGCCGAGACGAGGGTCTCGGTGGCTTCGCGGGTCAGGAACACGAGCGTGCGCCTCCCCTCGATGGCGACAATAGTCTGATCGAGTTGAAGCCCGGTGCTGGTCCTGTAGCGAATGCGGTAATTGCCCGCGGGCACGCGGTATGCCTGCAACACGACGGCGCCGGCATCGAGCCGCTCGGTCTGCGCAGCCGCGAGTGCGCTGCTGTCGGATTGCATCGCGATTTCGTCGCGATCGAACAGGCGTACGTCATTCTCTTGGTCCGTGGAACCGGGGCTGACATTGCCTCGATTGCGCACCAGAATGACAATGTCCGATTGCTGTTGCTGCGGAGCCTTTTCCGCCGTGGCGGCAGCGCGCGCGAACAGGTCTCTGGCGGAATTCGCGGGCGGCGCCGCATTTCCCGAGAACTCGACATTCTGGGGTGCGGACGGCAGCAAGCGCACGAACTTCTCTTCGGGCTTTTCCGGCAGCAGCCAGCGGACGATATAGATTCCCTGCGGCAGCAGCTTTTCGACCCGTTCCGTGCCGCGAGCGCGTATCTGATAGTGCCCGTCGATGATCTGGATCTCGATGCCGGGCGGGCCGTCTGCCGAAAGCTTTGTCAGATCCGGGAGCGAGCTAGACTTTGACATGGGTCGGCTCCGGTCCATCATGCTTGAAAGGGTGCGAGAATCTATGGTCGGGCGTCTCGAGCGAATAGAACGTGCCAGCCGGCGCTTCGATGCGCGCTGTGCCGTTGATCTCTGCCTTGATGACCGTGCCATCCGCCCCGACAAGTTGCAGCGGTCTGGGTGTGGCGCCGTTCTCGAACGTGATGTCGATCGGAACGGTGGGGCTCGCCACCGGCGTCTGCAGCACGCAGAAGGGAGGGTTTCGGGGGTCGATATCGAAATAGGGATACTGCCGGCTCTCATCGAGGACGGATTGAATGGTGTTGGAGACGTAGACCTCGAGATCGTTGAGCGTCAGCTGGTTCGCAGCATTGCGGTGGCGCCGAAGTCCCTCCATCAGCACCGTCGAGAACGCCCCCCTGTTTGGCGCCTTCTCCGGCGTCTCAAAGGCCTTGGCGCCGCGCTTCGCCGCCCGGCCGATGCCAAAGGGTGCGTCCTGTCCCGCACCGCGCGGCCAAGGCAGTAGAGGCGCCGGGTCGTTCAAATTCATCGGACTGCGGCAGCAGTCGAAGAACATGATCGCTTCCGAGAAGTAGCCCATCTGAAGAAGACCGCGCCGCAGGTCGTCGCATGGGATCAATCCATATGTGGCCGAGTCACGATTGAAGTCGCCGGCGACAAAACAGGTTTGCGCGTCGCGCTCGATGCCGATCGCCACGGATTGCACGCCATGGCCGGCCATGAAGACGTAGATGCGTGTGATCGCCGGCGTCGCGCTTGGCAGATTTTTCGACATCATGAGCGCAGTGTCCGAAATCTCCTGGGCCCGTGGAGGCCTGCTGAGATCAGGAGTGGTGTCGTTGACCCAGAGGGTCGGACTTGCAAGGAAAGCCGCAAGCCTGGCTGACGGTGCTGCCGGGGCCGGCGAGGTCCAGAAGTACAAATGATTGGGACTCGACATTGCCGCCAGCGGGATCCAGTGCCCAGTCCGCAAAATCCGCCGCATCGGCAACGGCACCAAACAGGGTGGGAATGCCGGGCTTCTGGTAGTTGTTGATGCCGACAACCAGTGCGCACGCGTTCATCATGATCACCCGAAGAAAGTGACCACGCTCGCAAGCGTCATTTGATCATCGTCGAATGCGCCGTGCGATGTGGCGAGAGAGGAGAGTCCCGGGTTGCCTTCCGTGGTCGCATAGACCACGCCGTGGTTGGGAGAGGTCAGGAAGTTCAGGACAGCGCGCGCCGACGCGATCTGCCTGGGATCAGTGAGCCACGCAGGATCGGAGCCGAGGAAGCGCTGCATCCCGACGATCGGCGCGTCCGGAAACGCCTCCGCCCGTTGGTCCTCGAGCACACCGGAGATCACGTAGAGCAGCGAGCATGGATAGATGGCGGCGGTTCCGGGACCGAGGACCGCATCCTTACGCTCCAACTCGTCGTTCATCGTGAACATGCGGAATGCGCGGACGAATGGCGTTCCCAGTTGAAGAACGTCGGCAAACTCATCCATGCGCACGGCGGGCGCAAGGAAAGCGAGCCGGACGTCGGGAGGATTGGCTATCGATGCGAGGGCCCGGATCAGTGCCGCGGCCCAGATCGAGCCGGCGCTGTGCCCCGACACGCAAAGCAGGGACGGCCGGCCTGCCTCAAATGCCTTGATCAATGCCGCGCCGCATCCGTTCGCGACAAAACCCGATGAAGCCGATCAGCTTCTTCAGCACCGTGTGGTAGATGCGATCGTTGTTGAAGAGATCTTGCCAGTTCGTCTTCAGCGTTTCGAGCGCGCCCGTCCGCCAGACGACATAGATCTGCTCCCAGTCGGGCCCGAGCCCGAAGCCTGCGGGTGCCATGCCGCTCAAACGTTGCGCGGTCTCAAGGCCTGCCGCCTCGTTCACCAGGCCGCCATGCAAATGAAGCAACACCTTTGATGGCTGCGCCGCAAGGCGGCCGGCAAGGGCGTCGAAATCGTGCTGGCTTGCTTGATCGAGCTTGCCGTCACGAGTGCGCAAGATGCTGATTGGCATCGGAATCCCCCCGCTAAGCTCACGCTCCCGGCCTCCCTCGCGCGGTGCGATGTGGCCGGTTAATTCAAAACACAATCAAAAAATGCCTGCGCCGGCGCAGCTTTGCGTGCGGCCGAACGGTCGAGTTTTCACAAATTTCGTTGCAATCGCGGCGGGACGAGCCTCGCCTCCAGTAGCTCAGCCTAGCGAGGTCGCTCGCGTGAAGCGTGTGAAATACTTCACACAGAGGGAATAAATTGTGCTGCCGCCGGTGACGCCGCGCCCGGTCCGACTCGCCCGCAGTCCGACCCGCCCGCAGCCCTGGCACTCTGTTTGCTCAGTCAGGACCAAAGGCAGCCCCTAGCGGAGGGACTGTTTCAGGTTGAGGCAAAACAATGAAAGAAGTGTCCCGTTTCGGCTCTACCGGAGAGCTTCGGCTCAGCGCGCTGATTGCGGATCTGTGGTGGCGCGTTCAGCTCATGAATTCCGACATCCTCGAAGAAGAGGCCAAGGCCGGGGTGTTTGACGAGAAGGACCCGTCCTATCCGTTGCTCGCGATGAACCTTCGCGCGCGACGTGAGAATCTCGTGTCGACGATAAACGCGCTGGAGCAACGCGCGAAATCGGGCCGCGCGGCGGCGTGACGTCGGTGTTCTGGCCGTCCGCCATGCGTTGGGTTGGTTGACCGGCCGCCTGTTTTGGCTGTTTGGCCCGCGTCGCCCACGGCAACGGCCTGGGCCGCAAAGCACAACGAGATCACCGCCGCGTCACCAGCACGCCGACCAAAAACGCCAGCATCAGCGACGGCAGCGGCGCCTCGCGCACCATGCCGCGGACGATGTCGGGCCAGTGCGGGGCCGGGACGAGACTTGGCGACCTGACGTCGGCCAGCGGCGTCATGCCCCATTCCGAGGCGAGGTCGGTGATCTCGCGCGTGGCCAAGCGCGAGCCGTCGCGGACGCGGAAGATGGCGGCGTCGGATCGGTCGCGCGGCGCGAGCGCCATCAGCGTCGCGATCGCGGTGCGCAACGTCATCTCGCCATAGCCTTGCAGCCTCACCGACTCCTCGGGGTCGGACGTCATGCGAAATCCCTCACGGCGCAAAGTGGCGCGCGATGGTGAATGCCGCCGTCGCGCACAGCACCAGCGTGGAAATCGCGCCGGTGACGCCGCGCGCGAGATGGGCCCGCGACAGATGCCTGGTCATGGTCTTGCTCCATGTTCAGCATGGAAATGGTGGTGCGCGAGGTTGGTTCCTTGCGGCACACGCGAATCGCGAAAGGCCTGATGACTTGCCCTGATTACTTGCGCAGCAGCTCGCTCAGGGCGGCCGTCGCCTCCGCGCAGCGGATGTCGTCGATCTCGCGCGACAGGCTGAGCGCGCTCGATCTCAGCTCTTCGATCTTCCAGCCCTCGGGATGCTGGCTTTCGAGTTGGCCGAGCCGCTTGTTCAGCTCGTCCAGTCTCGACTGGAGCTGCCCGATGCTGGCGGCCCCATTCACTTTCCAAACGCGCTGTGCACGCATCGTATTTCCCCTGCTGGTCTCACGGCGTTGTGAGAGCGGTTCGTGGCCGGAATGGGAGTTTCTTTTGTCCGGCTTCAGACGGTGGGGAACCGTTGCAGATTGGCAACGAAGTTCCCTTGTTATGGCGCACAATCGCATGATGAGACCTGCAGGCACAGAATTTGATTCCTACCCGCGAAGTCGAGGGCGTTTCCGCGGTATCGACGAACCGCAAAGCGAACAAAGGAAAGACACGTGGCGAGATTTGTGAATGTTGCGGCCGGTCAGCTTGGCCCGATCGCGAAAAGCGAGACGAGGACCGAGGTTGTGGCGCGGTTGATGGCCATGATGCACCGGGCGCACGCAGACGGCTGCGACCTGATCGTGTATCCCGAGCTCGCGCTAACCACGTTCTTTCCGCGCTGGTATTTTGAGGATCAGGCCGAAATCGACAAATTCTTCGAGCGCGAAATGCCGGGGGCGGAGACGCGAGGCCTGTTCGACCTCGCGCGCGAGCTCGGCATCGGGTTCTATCTCGGCTATGCCGAGCTGACGGTCGAGGCCGGGATCGCCAGACGCTACAACACCTCCGTCCTGGTCGACAGAAGCGGCGCGATCGTCTTGAAATATCGCAAGGTCCACTTGCCGGGCCATGCCGAGCACGAGCCGTGGCGCAAATTCCAGCATCTGGAGAAGCGCTATTTCGAGCCCGGCGCAGGTTTCGGTGTGACCAGCGCGTTCGGTGGCGTAATGGGCATGGCGATCTGCAACGACCGCCGCTGGAGCGAGACCTACCGGGTGATGGGCCTGCAGGGCGTCGAGATGGTGCTGATCGGCTACAACACGCCAGAGCACAATCCGCCCGCACCGGAGCACGACCATCTCTCGCTGTTTCACAACCATCTGGTGATGCAGGCCGGCGCCTATCAGAACGGCACCTTCGTGGTCGGCGTCGCCAAGGCCGGTATCGAGGAGGGCGTGGAGCACATCGGCGGCAGCTGCATCATCGCGCCCTCGGGCGAGATCGTTGCGAGTTGCACGACGAACGGCGACGAGATCGCGCTCGCCCGCTGCGATCTCGATCTCTGCAATTCCTACAAGCGGACGACGTTCAATTTCGACGTTCACCGCCGGCCACGGGCCTATGGGATGATCGTGGAGCGGAAGGGCGTGGCCACCATGGCGGATGGGACGCCGGTGCCGCCGAGGGCGTGATTGGCTTCGTGCCTTACCTTGCGACGCTGCTTTTCCGATGGCGGAGCCGATGCTCCATACTCCGTCATTGCGAGGAGCCCTTGCGACGAAGCAATCCAGAGTCTTGCCGCGGAGGGATTCTGGATTGCTTCGCTGCGCTCGCAATGACGACGTTGAGAGAGCATGCCTCACTCTTCTCTCGTGCCCCGGACGCAGCGCAGCGCCCTTCAGCGATGCGCTGCAGAGCCGGGGCCCATGTCTCCGAGCATTCCGTGCCGCCATCCGGGACACGAGCGTGGTGGTCTGCTTGTCCGAGCGCCCCTCCGCCGCCCCTCCATTCACAACCAAGTGTCTTTATTCGGAAACGATCATTTCCTATCATTCCGCAATGCAAAAAGCCCCCCGCCGATCTCAGCCCGCCGCCCGTCCTCCGGGCCGCCCCCGGGAGTTCGACATGGACACCGCGCTCGACAGGGCCGTGCGCGTATTTCGCGAGCGCGGTTATCATGCCACCTCGATCGGCGACCTCACCGCGGCGATGCGGCTGGCCACGGGGAGCGTCTACAAGGCGTTTCGCGACAAGCATGCCGTGTTTCTGGCCGCCTTCGAACGCTACACCACGCTGCGCCAGGAGCAGACGCGCAGCGCTGCGGCGCGCGGCGCAAACGGCCGCGAGCAAATCCGCAACGTGTTGCTGTCCTACGTCGACCATTCCCAGGGCACCGAGGGGCGGCGCGGCTGCCTGGTCGTCGGCAGCGCGGTCGAACTGTCCGCGCTCGATCCGGTGGTCGGCGCCCGCGTCAATGCGCAGCTCAAGACAAACGAAAGCTTCATCGCCGGCCTCATTCGCAAGGGGCAGGCCGATGGCTCGATTCCCCGCCATGTCGCCGCCGACGACACCGCGCGGCTGATGATCTGCATCACGCAAGGCATGCGCGTCGTCGGCAAGGCGCGCCTGCCGCTCGACGGGATGCGCCTCGTCGCCGTCGCGATGAAGCTGCTCGCCTGAATTTTTTGTCATAATAGGGAATAGTCATTCCCTATTCATGGAGTTTATGCGAATGACGATGAATGCCACGATCGAGACCGCGCCGGATGCGGTGTCGCAACGCCTGACCTTCGTGCTTGCCGCGGCCTGTGGCATGGTCGCCGCCAACATCTATCATGCTCAGCCGCTGATCGCACCGATCAGCGCGGCGCTGGGCCTGTCGCATGCCGCCGCGGGGCTGATCGTCACCATGACGCAGATCGGCTATGGCGTGGGGCTTCTCTTCATCGTGCCGCTCGGCGATCTCGTCGAGAACCGCTCGCTGATCTGCTCGGTCATCGCGCTCGGGGCGGCGGCACTGCTTGCCGCGGCGTTCGCGACCCACGCACTGCCATTCCTGATCGCCGCGCTGTTCATCGGGCTCGGCTCGGTCGCGGTGCAGATCATCATTCCCTATGCCGCGCATCTGGCGCCCGAGGCCATCCGCGGCCGCGTCGTCGGCAACGTCTCGACCGGCCTGATGCTCGGCATCATGCTGGCGCGCCCGGTGTCGAGCTTCGTCACGGCGGCGCTATCGTGGCATGCGGTGTTCTTCGGCTCGGCCGCGCTGATGATCGCGCTCGCAGCCGTGCTCTGGGTGACGCTGCCGACGCGCAAGCCGGTCGCGCGGATGCATTATGGCGCGTTGCTGCTGTCGATGCCGCAGCTGGTGCGCACGACGCCGCTGCTGCGCCGCCGCGCGCTCTACCAGGCGAGCCTGTTCGGCTGCTTCACGCTGTTCTGGACGGTGGCGCCGCTCCAGCTCGCGAACGCGTTCGGCTTCACCCAACGCGGCATCGCGCTGTTCGCGCTCGCCGGCGTCGCCGGCGTGTTCGCGGCGCCGATCGCAGGACGGCTCGCCGATCGCGGCCATAGCCGAATCGCGACGCTGGTCGCGATGCTGCTCGCGGCTGTCGGATTCCTGATCACGCATGTCGGCGCGGCCGGATCGCTGCTGAACCTCGCCTGCCTGGCAGTGGCTGCGATCGCGATCGACATCGGCGTGCAGGGCAATGTGGTGCTGGGCTTCCGCGCCATTTTCCTGCTCGGGCACGAGCACCGCAGCCGCCTCAATGGCCTCTACATGGCGACGTTCTTCGCCGCTGGCGCCGCCGGCTCCGCGCTCGGGGCCTTCGCCTTCGCGCAAGGCGGCTGGACGATGGCATCGGCCATTGGCCTTGCCCTGCCGGTGGCCGGCTTGCTCGATGCGGCCACCGAGTAGCCGCCGGCATGGCCGGAATGGTGCGATACGGCCCGTTTACCAACGCCGCGAGGCCGCAATTTCCATCTCGCGGTCCGGCCGCCGCTGTAGTACTTTGGTCGCAAGCGGACCTGGTTAACAGGCGGCAGGGGGAGGCTGATGAGGCGTACGGGGCTGTTTGGCGTACCGCAGGTACGGCCATGGTCGTGGCAGGCGTTTCTGCTCGGATTCGTGGCCGTCGCGATGTCGGCGATGCTTCAGGGAATTTGTGTCGCGCTCGGCGCAAAACTCTATTTCGCGGCGTTCCTGCCCGGCCTCTTCGTGCTCGGGCTTGTCGCAGGCGTGCCGGCGGCGACCCTCGCCACGCTGCTGACCATTCCGCTGGTGTGGTGGGCGTTCATGCCGCCCTTCTTCGAGTTCAATTCGCTGACCAGCGCGAACACCGATTCCATCAACCTGTTCTGCCTGCTGGCCGTGCTGCTGATCGGCCTCGCCGATCTCTGCCGCGAGACGATGGCGATCGTCAGCCGCTGCGGGCTGAAGCGCCCGGGCGAGAGCGCGGCAACGAATCCGCAATAAGTCGGCTTTGCACGACCGTACGCGTTGCGCGCGCGCAACAGTTCGGCAACCATCCGCGAGCTTGCCGCGCGCCGCTAACTTTTCGAAAAAGATTTGGCCGCAGTTTCTCCCGCGGGAATGACGAGGGAGTTTTCGGACATGAACGGCCAAATAACCGGGCACGCCATCTTGGAGAACGTGCGCCGCTACCGCGGCATCGCATCGCTCTATCGCCAGACCGCTGCATTCCGCCCGGGCCAGAGCTGGTCGCTGCTGGAGCAGGCGAGGGATTGGGAGGCGCGGGCGCTGTCGGAGCTGGAAGCCTATTTCGCGGCACGCGCGGATTACGCCGCCCCACTCGCGGCCTGATTGTTAACCATCGGCGCGGCCTTGGTCCATCTTGCCGAAGCTGCGATCGACAGATCGTGCACGGGACACCACGCGGCGATTTCGGAGTTGTCTCGGCGCGCGCCTGTGCTAGCAACGGCTCAACGAGATCCTTCACGTCGGCCGGGGCAATCGATGATCACCTTCAACCGCATCTTCACGACGGAGCGCCTGCTCCAGATCATCGTGGTTCTGATCGCGACGATCGCCATGAAGCTGATGAGCTGAGCTTCGGCTGCCTATCGCCCGCCGAGTTCGGGCATCTCGGGCAGATCGTTCGAGCCTTCCGAACCCAGAAAATCGAACATCGCCTGCGCCGGCGGCAGCAGCACCTTGTCGCTGCGGCGGATCACGTACCATTGCCGGACGATCGGCAGGCCGGCGACGTCGAGCACGATGAGCCGGCCCTCGGCGAGCTCATGCGCCACGGTGTGCGCCGAGATGAAGGCGATGCCGAGCCCGGCGATCACCGCCTGCTTGATGGTCTCGTTGCTGCTCATCTCCATGCCGATGATCGGCTCGAGATCGGACTTCTGGAACATGCCTTCCATCAGCGTCCGCGTACCCGAGCCCGGCTCGCGGGTGAGGAAGGTCTCGTGCACGAGATCGGTCAGGTTGAGGCCGGAATCCTTCTCCAGCCAATGTCCCTTGCGCGCGACGATGATATGCGGATTGCGCCCGAGCTGGCGGACGTCGACCGTGACGTCGGCCGGTGGCCGACCCATCACGGCGAAATCGAGGTCGTAGCCGTGCATGGCCTCGCGGATCTCCTCGCGGTTGCCGATGGTGAGCTTGATCTCGATCTTGGGATAGCGCTTCGAGAATGCCGCGATCGCGTGCGGCACGAAATATTTTGCTGTCGAGACCGCACCGAGCTGCACCGTGCCGCCGGTCCGCCCCGCCAGCAGGTCGAGCGAGCCCTGGCAGTCCATGATCGCGGCCTCGACCCGTTCGGCCAGCGCCAGCACCTCCTTGCCAGCCTCCGTCAGCAGCATGCCGTCACCGGTCCGCTGCACCAGCGGCAGGCCGGCGAGGTCCTGAAGCTGGCGGAGCTGCTGGGTCACGGCCGGTTGGGTCAGCCCGAGATGGCTGGAGGCCGCCGTCACGCTGCCCTTGGCCGAAAGCGCCGCAAGCGAGCGCAGCTGCCGGATCGTCAGATGCCGGAGCTGGGTCGCCGCATGGCCGGGGCCATTATAAGAAAATTCTTTGAGGCTCATTATGAATAGAAATTTTCCTTATTAAGCTCGCCCTGTCAATCTCGTCGTGCTGGGACGGACCGCATCGACCCTCCAAGGGGGAGGGAAATGGATGCGGCGCCAGCAAGGGGATGGACGCAGATGACCGGGCAACTCAGGCTGGACGACCACCTTCAACGGTACTCAGAGACCGCGCCGCACGCGCTCGCCGTGGCGGCCGCAGTCGATGCCATCGCGGCAGCGGCGATCGAGATTGCCGACCTCATCGCCTCCGGCGATCTCGCCGACGCCTCGGGCCTGACGACGGGCCGCAACAGCGACGGCGATGTCCAGCGCGATCTCGACGTCCAGGCCGATGCGATCGTGCGCCGCTGCCTCGTCAGGCTGCCGATCGCGGCGCTGGCGTCGGAGGAGATGCGAGAGGCTCAGATCGTTCGACCGCGAAGGCCGCATCTGCGTCGCGATCGATCCGCTCGACGGCTCCTCCAACATCGACATCAACATGACCGTCGGCACGATCTTCTCGATCCTGCCGGCGCCTGATGATCTCTCACTCGCCTTCCATCAGCGCGGCTCGGCGCAGCTCGCGGCGGGCTTCGTCACCTACGGCCCGCAGACCTCGCTGGTGCTGACGCTCGGCGACGGCGTCGATATCTTCACGCTTGACCGTAAGGCGGGCTGCTTCCGCCTCGCGCGCAGCGGCGTGCAGATCTCCGAGGCCTGCGAGGAGTTCGCGATCAACGCGTCCAATCGCCGACACTGGGATGCGCCGGTGCGCGCCTTCATCGACGAATGCCTTGCCGGTGTCGAAGGGCCCGCCAACCACGATTTCAACATGCGCTGGATCGGCTCGCTGGTCGCGGAGGCCTATCGCATCCTCACCCGCGGCGGTGTGTTCCTCTATCCCTCGGACGCGCGCCCCGGCTATGGCGACGGCCGCCTGCGCCTCACCTACGAGGCGCACCCGATGGCGATGATCATCGAGCAGGCCGGCGGCTCGGCCACGACCGGGCGCGAGCGCATCCTCGAGCTGTCTGCGCAAAGCCTGCACCAGCGCGTGCCGCTGATCATGGGTTCGAGCAACGAGGTGCGGCGGGTCGAGGAATTGCATTGCGATCCCCTGTTGGTTGCCAGCGTCTCCGCACCGCTGTTCGCGCGGCGCGGATTCTTCCGGCTCTGAGCGAGGCGTCCCATGTCCAGGAAGCATCCGATCATCTCCATCACCGGCTCCTCCGGCGCCGGCACCACCTCGGTCAAGAAGACCTTCGAGCAGATATTTTTCCGCGAGAAGGTCAACGCCGTCTACATCGAGGGCGACGCGTTCCATCGCTACGACCGCGCCGAGATGCGCGCGCAGATGGCGAAGGAGGCCGAGCGCGGCAACAAGCACTTCAGCCATTTCAGCCCCGAGACCAACCTGTTCGAGGAGCTGGAGCGCGCGTTCCGCGACTATGGCGAGACCGGCACTGCGACGACGCGTCACTACGTCCACGACGCCGAGGAATCCGCGCTGCATGGCGTGCCTCCCGGCACCTTCACCGAGTGGAAGCGGCTGCCGGAGAGTTCGGACCTGCTGTTCTACGAGGGCCTGCACGGCGCCGTCGTGACCGACAAGGTCAACGTCGCGCGCTATGCCGACCTCAAGATCGGCGTCGTGCCCGTCATCAATCTCGAATGGATCGAGAAGCTGCACCGTGATCGCAGCGCGCGCGGCTATTCGACCGAGGCCGTCACCGACACCATCCTGCGGCGGATGCCCGATTACATCCACTACATCTGCCCGCAATTCACCGAGACCGACATCAACTTCCAGCGTGTGCCGACGGTGGACACCTCCAATCCGTTCATCGCGCGCTGGATCCCGACGCCGGACGAATCAATGGTCGTGATCCGCTTCAAGAACCCACGCGGCATCGATTTCCCCTATCTGCTCTCGATGCTGCCGCAAAGCTGGATGTCGCGCGCGAATTCGATCGTCTGCCCCGGCGCCAAGCTCGATCTCGCGATGCAACTCATCCTGACGCCGCTGATCATGCAGCTGATCGAGCGCAAGCGGAGCCTGAAGTGACGCACAGAAATGACAACAACGGGAGGATCCGATGAATATCTCGGTTCATGCCGAAGCCGACCTTACGGCGGTCACGCATAACGATCTCGCCAACGCCGTCCGCTTCCTCGCGGTCGATGCCATCGAGACCTCGCAGTCGGGCCATCCCGGCCTGCCCATGGGCATGGCCGACGTCGCGACCGTGCTGTTCTCGCGCTTCCTCAAATTCGAACTCGGCCCATCCCAACTGGCCCGACCGCGACCGCTTCGTGCTGTCGGCGGGCCACGGCTCGATGCTGCTCGTATGCGCTGCTGCATCTGACCGGCGGCGATGTCAGCCTCGACGACATCAAGGCGTTCCGGCAATGGGGCTCCAGGACGCCGGGACATCCGGAATACGGCCACACGCCGGGCGTCGAGACCACGACTGGACCGCTGGGGCAGGGGATTGCGACGGCGGTCGGCATGGCGCTCGCCGAACGCATGGCCAATGCGCGGCATGGCGACGGCCTCGTCGATCACTTCACCTATGTGATCGCCGGCGACGGCTGCCTGATGGAGGGTATCAGCCAGGAGGCGATCTCGCTCGCCGGTCATCTCCAGCTCGCGCGTCTGATCGTGCTGTTCGACGACAACGGCATTTCCATCGACGGGCCGACCTCGCTCGCGACCTCCGATGACCAGCTCGCCCGCTTCGCCGCCTCCGGCTGGTCGGTGCGCCGCGTCGATGGACACGATCCCGAAGCGATCGCACAGGCGATCGCGGAGGAGCGGGAGACCGCAAAGCCGTCGCTGATCGCCTGCCGCACCATCATCGGCTATGGAGCGCCTGATAGACAGGGCACCGAGAAGGCGCATGGTGCGCCGCTCGGCACTGAGCAGACCGCGGCCGCGCGCCGGACGCTGGGCTGGGACTATCAGCCTTTCGTGGTGCCGCTCCCGATCTCGAAGGCGTGGCGGATGATCGGACAGCGCGGGCAGGTCGCCCGTCTCGCCTGGCTCGATCGTTACGAACGTGCGACGCCCGAGCAGCGCGACCTGTTCGTCGAGGGTAAGGCCGTCGCCTTGCCGGGCGCCTATGCGCTGGCTGCGGCGAAGTTGCGCGAGCGCTTCGCCAGCGAGCGTCCGAAGATCGCAACGCGCCAGGCCTCGCAACAGGTGCTCGACGGCATCGCCGGGGCGATTCCGGGCCTGGTCGGCGGCTCCGCGGACCTCACGCATTCGAACCTCACGCATGCCAAGGTGCAGACTCCCGTCGCGCGCGGGGCGTTCGCCGGCGACTACATCCATTATGGCATTCGCGAGCACGGCATGGCTGCCGCGATGAATGGCCTCGCGCTGCATGGTGGCTTCATCCCCTATGGCGGCACCTTCCTCGCCTTCTCCGACTACAGCCGGCCGGCGATTCGCCTTGCGGCCTTGATGCGGCTGCGCGTGATTCATGTGATGACTCACGACTCCATCGGCCTCGGCGAGGACGGCCCGACGCACCAGCCGGTCGAGCATGTCGCCGCACTGCGGGTGATTCCGAACCTTCTGGTGTTCCGCCCCGCCGATGCGGTGGAGACGCTGGAAGCCTGGGATTGCGCACTCAGCTCGGAGAGCCGTCCGTCCGTGTTGTGCTTGTCGCGTCAGGCCTTGCCGACCTTCCGCAGCGATGTCCGCGGCAGAAATCGCGTCGCGCGCGGCGCTTATCTCGTCGTCTCCCCTGACGGCGGCCGCGACGTGACGCTGATCGCGACCGGCTCGGAAGTGTCGATCGCGCTGGAGGCGGCCCGCCTGCTCGCGACCGAGCACATCCGCGCAGCCGTGGTCTCTGCACCCTGCTTCGCCCTGTTCGAGGAACAGCCAGACGACTATCGCGCCACGGTGCTCGGTACTGCACCGCGTATCGGCATCGAGGCGGCCGTAGCGGGTGACTGGCCGCGCTGGATCGGCATTGAGGGCGAGTTCGTCGGCATGCGCGGCTTCGGCGCCTCGGCACCGGCGCCCGTGCTGTACCGCGAATTCGGCATCACACCGCAAAGCATTGCGGAAGCCGCCCGGCGGGCGATCGCCGGCAAGAAACAATAAGGAGGATTAATCGTGGCTCGTATCACCCTTCGTCAATTGCTTGATCACGCCGCCAGCCACGGCTACGCGGTGCCGGCGTTCAACATCAACAACATGGAGCAGGGCATCGCGATCATGCAGGCCGCGGCCGAGGTCGATGCGCCGGTCATCATGCAGGCCTCGCGCGGTGCGCGCAGCTATGCCGGCGATCTCATGCTCTCGCACATGATAGATGCGCTGGAGCGGACCTATCCCGACATCCCGCTCTGCATGCACCAGGATCACGGCAATGACGAGGCGACCTGCGCCTCCGCCATAGCCCATGGCTTCACGTCGGTGATGATGGATGGCTCGCTCAAGGCCGACGCCAAGACGGCGGCCGATTATGACTACAATGTCGCGATCACCCGCCGTGTCGTCGACCTCGCCCATTGGGTCGGCGCATCCGTCGAAGGGGAGCTCGGCGTGCTCGGCTCGCTCGAGCATGGCGGCGGCGAGCAGGAGGATGGTCACGGCGTCGAGGGCAAGGTCAGCCACGACCAGCTGCTGACCGATCCGGACCAAGCCGTCGATTTTGTCCGCGCGACGAAGGTCGATGCCCTGGCGATCGCGATGGGCACCTCGCACGGCGCCTACAAGTTCAGCCGCAAGCCGGATGGCGACATCCTGGCGATGCGGGTGGTCGAGGAGATCCATCGCCGGCTGCCGAACACGCATCTCGTGATGCACGGTTCGTCCTCGGTGCCGCAGCCGCTGCAGGACATGTTCAACCAGTTCGGCGGCGAGATGCCGCAGACCTGGGGCGTGCCGGTCGAGGAGATCGTGCGCGGCATCCGAAGCGGCGTGCGCAAGGTCAATATCGACACTGACTGCCGTCTTGCGATGACTGCGGTATTCCGCAAGGTCGCCGCGCAAGCGCGCTCCGAGTTCGATCCACGAAAGTTCCTCAAGCCAGCGATGGATGCGATGCGCGAGCTTTGTCGCGAGCGCTTCGAGCAGTTCGGCACGGCAGGCCACGCCAGCAAGATCAAGGTCGTTCCGATGAGCGAGATGGCGCGGCGCTATCGCGCCGGCGAACTTGATCCGCGCATCGACGCCCGCGAACCGGTCGCTGCCTAGTCATTCAGAGAGAAGAGCAGGAGAGAGTCATGAACGCACACGCAGGAACCGTTCGCGGCAAGGAAAGATATCGCTCGGGCGTGATGGAATATAAGCGCATGGGCTATTGGGAGCCCGACTACACGCCAAAGGACACCGACGTTATCGCGCTGTTTCGCGTGACGCCGCAGGAGGGGGTCGACCCGATCGAGGCGTCGGCTGCGGTCGCCGGTGAATCCTCAACCGCGACCTGGACCGTGGTGTGGACCGATCGGTTAACCGCCGCGGAGAAATACCGCGCCAAGTGCTATCGCGTCGATCCGGTCCCGGGCTCGCCGGGCTCCTACTTCGCCTACATCGCCTATGACCTCGATCTGTTCGAGCCGGGCTCGATCGCCAACCTCTCGGCCTCGATCATCGGCAACGTGTTCGGCTTCAAGCCGCTCAAGGCGCTGCGTCTGGAGGACATGCGCTTCCCAGTCGCCTATGTGAAGACGTTCCAGGGACCGGCGACCGGCATCGTGGTCGAGCGTGAACGGCTCGACAAGTTCGGCCGCCCTTTGCTGGGGGCGACCATCAAGCCCAAGCTCGGTCTTTCGGGGCGCAACTACGGCCGCGTGGTCTATGAGGCGCTGAAGGGCGGGCTCGACTTCACCAAGGACGACGAGAACATCAACTCGCAGCCCTTCATGCACTGGCGCGATCGCTTCCTCTATTGCATGGAGGGCGTCAACCGCGCGCAGGCAGCCTCGGGTGAGGTGAAGGGCACCTACCTCAACATCACCGCCGCCACCATGGAGGACATGTATGAGCGCGCCGAGTTCGCCAAGGAACTCGGCTCGGTCGTGGTCATGATCGACCTCGTGATCGGCTACACCGCGATCCAGTCGATGGCGAAATGGGCGCGGCGCAACGACATGATTCTGCATCTCCATCGCGCCGGCCACTCGACCTATACGCGGCAGAAGAGCCACGGCGTGTCGTTCCGCGTCATCGCCAAGTGGATGCGGCTCGCCGGCGTCGACCACATTCATGCCGGCACGGTGGTCGGCAAGCTCGAGGGCGATCCGAACACCACGCGCGGCTATTACGACGTCTGCCGCGAAGATTTTAACCCGACGAAGCTAGAACACGGCATCTTCTTCGACCAGTCCTGGGCGAGCCTGAACAAGATGATGCCGGTCGCCTCCGGCGGCATCCATGCCGGGCAGATGCACCAGCTGCTCGACCTCTTGGGTGAAGACGTCGTGCTGCAATTCGGCGGCGGCACCATCGGCCATCCCATGGGCATTGCGGCCGGCGCGACCGCCAATCGCGTGGCGCTGGAAGCGATGATCCTCGCCCGCAACGAGGGCCGCGACTACGTCCACGAAGGTCCGGAGATCCTCGCCAAGGCGGCCGAGACCTGCACGCCGCTGAAGGCCGCGCTCGAAGTCTGGAAGGACGTCACCTTCAACTATCAATCCACCGACACGCCGGACTTCGTGCCGACGGCGCTGGAAACCGTTTGAGGAGATTCGACATGAAACTGACCCAGGGCTGCTTCTCATACCTGCCTGATCTGACCGATGACCAGATCTACAGCCAGGTGCAGTACTGCCTCGCCAAAGGCTGGGCTGTGAACATCGAGTTCACCGACGATCCGCATCCCCGCAACACTTATTGGGAGATGTGGGGCCTGCCGATGTTCGATCTCCAGGATGCCGCCGGCGTGATGATGGAGCTCGCCGAGTGCCGCAGGGTGTACGGCGACCGCTACATCCGCATCAGCGGCTTCGATTCCAGCCACGGCTGGGAATCGGTGCGCATCTCCTTCCTCGTCAACCGGCCGAAGCAGGAGGCGGAGCTCGAGCTGGTGCGGCAGGAGGTGGGCGGCCGCGCAATCCGTTACACGACCGTGCGCCGACCGGCCGCGCAAGCGTCAACTTAAGGCATCCGCTTCCGCGCGGAGCTCTCCCTGCTCCGCATCCTTGGCGGACCACTGCTTCGCCGCTCCCCCCGCGGCGAAGCCCTTTTCTTCGAGGTGCCGATGCTCGATGTGCCCCACGCAACGACAGCCGAACACAGCGAGACCAGTTTCGATCTCCGCAAGGAGGCCGAAGCGGCCGGGATCACCGACACGCTGCAACAGCTTGAGCAGGAACTGGTCGGATTGAAGCCGGTGAAGAATCGCGTGCGCCAGATCGCCTCGCTGCTGTTGATCGAACGCATTCGGCAGCGCGCGGGATTGGTCTCCGCGCCGCCGACGCTGCACATGTCGTTCACCGGCAATCCCGGCACCGGCAAGACCACGGTGGCGCTGCGCATGGCCAAGATCCTGCACGGCCTCGGCTTCGTGCGGCGAGGGCAGGTGATCTCGGTCACGCGCGACGATCTCGTCGGCCAATATATCGGCCACACCGCCCCGAAGACCAAGGAGATATTGAAGAAGGCGATGGGCGGCGTGCTGTTCATCGACGAGGCCTATTATCTCCATCGCCCCGACAACGAGCGCGACTACGGCCAGGAGGCGATCGAAATCCTGCTCCAGGTGATGGAGAACCAGCGCGAGGATTTGGTCGTGATCCTCGCCGGCTATGGCGAGCGGATGACGAGCTTCTTCGCCTCCAATCCCGGTTTCCGTTCGCGCATCGCGCACCACATCGAATTTCCGGACTATGCCGAAGCCGAGCTGCTCGTCATCGCCGAGCTGATGCTGAAGGAGCGCGGCTATCGCTTCTCGGCAGCGGCGCGCGAGACGTTCGAAAAATACATCGCGCTACGCCGGACCCAGCCGTTCTTCTCCAATGCGCGCTCGATCCGCAACGCCGTCGACCGCATTCGCTTGCGGCAGGCCGATCGCCTGGTGTCCGATCTCGATCGCATGCTCGACGTCGCCGACCTTGAAACCATCGATCCCATTGACGTCCTGGCGAGCCGCGTCTTCAGCGGCGGCGCCGACTCGCGGAGTGCAAAATGATGACGAGAGAGATGATCATTGCTCCTTCGATCCTGGCCGCGGATTTCGCGCGTCTCGGCGAAGAGATCGCGGCGATCGATACGGCTGGGGCCGACTGGATCCATTGCGACGTCATGGACGGACATTTTGTGCCGAACATCAGCTTTGGCGCGGACATCATCAAGGCAATCCGGCCGCTGACGAAGAAAGTCTTCGACGTGCATCTCATGATCGCGCCTGCTGATCCTTACCTCGAGGCGTTCGCGAAGGCCGGTGCGGACGTCATCACCGTGCACGCCGAAGCCGGCCCGCATCTCGATCGTTCGCTTCAGGCGATCCGCGCGCTCGGCAGGAAAGCCGGCGTTAGCCTGTGTCCGGCGACCCCGGAGAGCGCGATCGAGTATGTGCTCGATCGTCTCGACCTCGTGCTGGTGATGACGGTCAATCCCGGCTTCGGCGGCCAGTCCTTCCTCGACTCCCAGCTGGCGAAGATCGCACGGATCAAGGCCATGATCGGCGACCGGCCGATCCGGCTCGAGGTCGATGGCGGTATCACGCGCGACAATGCCGCTGCCGTGGCTGCAGCGGGCGCCGATACGCTCGTGGCGGGGTCCGCCGTGTTTCGCGGCAAGAGCGCCGCCGAATACGCCGCCAATATTGCGGCCATTCGCACCGCCGCCGAGGCTGGCCGGGTTCCAAAGACGAAAGATAATGCAGCGCGGCCGCTGCGCGTCGGAGAAAGTGCGCGCATCCGGTAGACTACGGAGAGCATCACCAGGCGATTACGCCGAGGTATCGATCGCTTCATAGCGCGCATTTTTCTCCGGGGTCCTACGGAGAATCCAGCGCGAATTGGCAACACCCTTCATGCCAGGGTAACCAAGAGCGCCGAAGCACGCGTTCGTTTAATGCGCCGCGCTACAATCTGTGGTTTAATAACTGCAGAGGGGCGTTGATGCACATTCAATATCTCCGTTGGAATGCTGCCCATGGCTGGCGCGGAGCTGATCCACTGCTCGGGCCCGATCAGCTCGTGCTCTAATTCGGCAGCCGTGAGGAGCGCTATCTCGATCTCGTCGGCGTGACCGTCGAGCGTCGCTTCTATGCCTAGCCCTTGATGGGTGCGGCGGGAATTCAGAGCGAGAGTCCGCTTCGACTGGAACTTTGGCTTCCTTGGGCATTTGCTAGAACTAGCCGAAGTCGGCGCCGCGGCGGGCGCAGCAAAACTTTTGCATCACCGCCATCGGCCTGACGCAAATCGGGGCAATAAGCCCTGTGAATGCGAGGGAGGGTCTCATGGAGAACGTACGTCGCTACCGGGCGCTGGCGTCCCTCTGTCGTCAGCAGGCCGCCTACCGGCCGCTCCAGAACTGGGAGCTCCTCGGCCAGGCCGAACATTTCGAATATCTCGCGGAAGTCGAGCTCAAGGCGCATTTCGACGCGTGCAACGCACAAGGCGGCGAGGACGTCGCTGAAGCCGTGGCATTGAAGACACCTGCCGCGGCGTAGCAGCGGCGGGCCGGCTCGGCTCAGTGCGACATCAGCGTCGGAACCGTCATGGCCTCCAGCATGGCGCGGGTGACGCCGCCGAGAAAACGCTCCTGCAATCGCGAATGGCCGTAGCCGCCCATCACCAGGAGATCGAGGCTCTCATCGGCCGCCAGAGACAGGATCGTGGGCTGGATGTCGGCGCGCGTGGCCGACAGGCCGACCGTGCGGGTCGAGAGCCCGCGCCGGCCGAGATGTCTTGCCAGATTGGTCGCTGAAGCTTCGCCGCAGGCCACGTCGGCTTCGTTGATCGTGATGATCACGATTGCCTCGGCGCGGGCCAGGAACGGGGCTGCGTCGCGCATTGCGCGGGCAGCGAGGGGGCTGCCGTCCCAGCAGATGCCGATCCGGTTCGCCTTGAAGGTCCCGCGGAAGGTGTACGGCAGGAACAGCACCGGGCCGCCCGCCTGGAACAGGATCTCGCCGGGCATGTCGTTGTCGAACGAGCCTTGCGTCGGATCGGGCTGGAGCACGATGCTGAGGTCGTGCAGTCGCGCCATCTCGCCGAGCGTGCCGGCTGCATCCATCGGGATCGCGCCGAGCGGGTGGCAGGCGTAGGAGATGCCCGCGTTCGCCGCTTCGCTCCTGAATATTGCGAGCGCGGCCTCGGCCCGCTCCATTGCGCGCTCGCGTTCTAGCTCGAACACGGCCGCCACGGCGGCGCCACCCTCCATGACGTAAGCCGCACTGGTTGCGATATAGCCGACCGCGACCGCGTCGAGATGGGCGTTGAGGCGCGCCGCGAGCGAGATCGAGCCATCGATCGCGGGACGCATCGGACGCTCAGTCGGGATGTGGACGAGAATGTCTTTGTACATGGCGCGCCTCCGATGAACATCATCCGGTGACGCAGTTTTTCACTGCACGAAGGACCTGCGTTGAGCTGCATCAATGTGCAGCGACGAACTCGCCGCGGGGCCCGGTCCCAATCCTTTGCCAAGATTTAATCGCCTGGACGGGACGCCGTAAGGTGGCAACGCCCATGTTACGCGCAAGGCGACACCTGCTCAACATGGACATTTCGACATGAACGATCGCGTCAACTCCGACACCCCCACGTCCCGCAAGATCTTGAGGCCGCGCAGGCTCGCGCTGCTCGGCACCGCAGCCGCGCTTGGCGCGGCCGTGCTGGCGGCTGCTCCCGGTGCTTCGCCATTCGGCCTGACCTCCTTCGTCGCGTCGGCCCAGGCCACCGAAACGGCTGCGACCCCGCCCGGCTTCGGCGATCTCGTGGCCAAGGTCAAACCCGCCGTCATCTCGGTGCGGGTCAGAATCGACCAGGACAGCGACAAGAGCGCGATGCTGCAGCAGAACCGGATGGATTCGGACGAAGACTCGCCGTTCGACCAGTTCTCGCGACAGTTCGGCTTCCGCTTCCCCGATGGCATGAACGGCATGCCCCGTCAGCGCCACCAGATGATCACCGGCGAGGGCTCGGGCTTCTTCATCTCCGCCGACGGCTATGCCGTGACCAACAACCACGTCGTCGATCACGCCGAGTCCGTGCAGGTGACCATGGACGACGGCACGACCTACACCGCGAGGGTCGTCGGCACCGACCCGAAGACCGATCTCGCGCTGATCAAGGTCGACGGCAAGAAGGATTTTCCGTTCGTCAAATTCTCCGACCAGAAGCCGCGCATCGGCGATTGGGTGGTCGCGGTCGGCAATCCCTTCGGGCTCGGCGGCACCGTCACCGCCGGCATCGTCTCGGCCAGCGGCCGTGACATCGGCAATGGTCCTTATGACGACTTCATCCAGATCGACGCGCCGATCAACAAGGGCAATTCCGGCGGTCCCGCTTTCGACATCAACGGCAACGTGATCGGCGTGAACACCGCGATCTTCTCGCCCTCCGGCGGCTCGGTCGGTATCGGCTTCGACATTCCGGCCACGACCGCAAAACTGGTGGTGGCGCAGTTGAAGGACAAGGGCGCGGTCACCCGCGGCTGGCTCGGCGTGCAGGTGCAGCCGGTGACGTCGGATATCGCCGACAGCCTCGGCCTGAAGCAGGCGCGCGGCGCGATCGTCGACAATCCGCAACCCGACAGCCCGGCGGCGAAGGCCGGCATCGAGGCGGGCGACGTCATCACCGCCGTCAACGGCACGGCAGTGAAGGATTTCCGCGATCTCGCCCGCACCATCGCCACCCTGGCGCCCGGCAGCTCAGTCAAGCTCGACGTCTTCCACAACGGCGAGAGCAAGACGGTGACGCTGGCGCTCGGCGAACTGCCGAACGAACGGCAGGCTCAGGGCAAGGCCTATGACGGCAAGGTGCAGCCCGGCGCCGGCATGCCGCGCCTCGGGCTTGGTCTGGCTCCGGCCGGCGATGTGCAGGGCGCCGGCCAGAAGGGTGTCGTCGTCACCGAGGTTGATCCGGAAGGGCCGGCCGCGCAGCGCGGCATCAAGATCGGTGACGTCATCCTCAATGTCGGTGGCAAGGCTGTCAGCAATGTCGGCGATGTGCGCTCGGAGCTGGCGCAGGCCAAATCGTCCGGCAAGCGCAGCGTGCTGTTGCAGGTCAGAAGCGCGGATGCCACCCGGTTCGTCGCGGTGCCACTCGCGTAAGGCGAACCTCGATCGGTACAATTCAAAAAGGCGGCCCTCGGGCCGCCCTTCGCATTCGCACCCACAGGTCACCCGATAACATTCTCGTTAACGGCAGGGAGGGTGACCCGGTTCGTCCGAAAAAGCCGTGTTCGGTCATCACACTTTCTGGTCGGGCATCTGCTCGGCGGCAGTGCAGCCGCGGAGTGGGCTCGCGAGCGTGGAACCTTCGAACCTCCGGCCGCTTTGTGGAACTGGCCGCTGGTTCACATTGATCGGTGCCGACATGGATCGATTGAAGCTCTCGCTGATGAGTACGCTGCTCGTGGCGTTGTTCGTGCTGCCGGCTGGAAACGCCTTCGGGCGCGACGATGGCCGCTATGCGAACTCGCCCCTGAAGCCATGGTTCGACAGTCTGCGCAGCCACCTCGGTCCGTGCTGCTCGGATGCGGATGGCTTTGCTGTCTCCGATCCCGATTGGGAATCGCACAACGGGCACTATCGTGTTCGGTTGGACGGGCAATGGGTCGAGGTGCCGGATGAAGCCGTCATCACCGAGCCGAACCGCGCCGGCCGCACCATGGTGTGGCCGGTGAAAACTGCGTTCGGGATTTCGATCCGCTGCTTCATGCCGGGCAGCATGATCTGACTGGGGTCAGCGCGATCGCTTGCTGGATTTGCGCTTCGACGATTTCTTGGAAGATTTCTTGGAAGATTTCCTGGACGTCTTCTTCTTCGACGTCTTCCGCTTGGAGGCCTTCTTCGGGACCTTCTTGCCCTTCTTGCGGGCCTTCGACAGCCCGATCGCGATAGCCTGCTTGCGGCTCTTCACGCGTCCGCCGCGACCGCCACGTCCGCTCTTCGCGGTACCTTTCTTGTAACGCCGCATCTCGCTTTCGACATCGCTGCCGGAGCTGCGTGAGTAGCGGCGCTTCTTTGCCTTGCGTGCCATGCCTGTTCTCCCTTGGCGGAGGGAGAACCATTCGACACTGGCATGGTTCCGGCAGCACGCCTGCAATGTTCCGGGCGGTGAAGGCAGCTCAGAACGAATTCGCCAGCTCGATCTCCGCCTCCAGTACCTGAATGCGCCGCGCAGCCTCGGCAGAGGACAGATCTCGCGCATATTGCGCCGGCTGATAGGCCTCTTCGCTCAGCCGCTTCAACCTCAATCCCTGCGCCCGTGTCATCTGCTCGCCAAGGAAAACCCTGGCGTCGTATTTGGCCTGGACCTGCATGTCGCTCCTCCGTCCTTGAAATCTGGCTTGACTATATGTTCTTATTTTGTTCTAACAAGCCATGGACAACAGAATTAATGAAATTCGGCGTAAAATCAGCGCCTTGAGGCTCGAACTGGCCGATGTCGAGGCGTCTGTGCGCGCTCTCGTCAACGGCGATTGCGACTGCAGCGAACAAGCTCTGGCGCAGATCAATCTGCGCCGGAAGATCAACCTGCTCATCGACGAATGGAAGTCGGCCGGGGGCGGCGATGTCCTGCCCGACGTCCGCGACCGGATGCGTCTTCGCTCCGTGAATGTCGACAAGCCGGCGCGCGTGTTGGCCCGCCGCTGAGACATTGGGGGCCGCGCGGTGGAGGAAGACCCGGACAACGACCGGATCCTGAAATTGCGCGCCGAGATTCTCGAACTGAGCTCCGCCATCCGGCAATTGCAGCGCGAGGGCCTCGACGACGCTGCGGCCCAACTCCTGATCGCGCGCAAGCGGGCGCAGCTCGAGCATCTCGCTAAGACGAATTCCGCGGCAAGCTGTCTCAACATCACTGACATCCGACGCAGCTAAGGCGTGCGCGCAAGCGACATGCTGGAGATTGTCGATGCCGTCGGACGCCGAACTGGCCGCCTTGCTGCGGGCGGTGCTGGACGAGGTCTGCGTCAACGTTCCCTCATCCGACGTGGTGACACGCCGCCGCATTGCCGCGAAACTGCGCGAGGCCTTGCGCGCCGATCGCTATTCCCTGGAGGAGTTGAAGCAGGCCGGTCGCGCGATGCGCTGGTCAGCGTGCCGACCATGTGGCGCTAGAGCATGATCCGGAGCCGAAGAGCCGCGTTTGCGCAAAATGTGCAGCGGTCTTCCGATAAGATCATGCTCAAAAAATAACCTAAAGCGCAATGACGATTCATCCAAATCTCATCGCGCTTTGGAGCGCGACGGGGACAGGATGAATCGTCGTCGTCCTCGAGTGAAGAGCCCCACGCTGAACGCGGGACTCTCACCTTGCCGGGCAGAGCTCACTTGGTGTTGCTCATGCCGCCCTTGTTCGTCATCGTGCCGCCCTGATCGGAGCCGGGGCCAGAGCCGCCCTGACCGGAGGGATCGGCACCCTTGGAGGACTTGGTATTCGCGCCCGTGGTCTGCGACGACGACATCGAGGAGCCATGTTTGGCCTTGTGCGACTTCGCCTGCACGGCGAACGGTGCGGCGGCGAGGCCGGTTGCCAACATTGCGGTGAGGACGAGCTTGACTGTCTTCATATGGGGGAACTCCCTGGGTTAAATTGACGCAGGCGGCCAACGGCCGTTCCTCGCAGGAGTTCCCAACAAAGCTTCTCCACGCGTCGCGCACGCTTCAAGATTGCTTGTTCTCTTCGAGGATGAACACGATGCCAGTGAGCGTCGCGCCGATCGCGAAGGTCGTCACCAGCGTGAGAGCGAAGACTATAGCGGCTTGGCTTCCGCCATGGCTCAGCAGGTTGGCGACGGCTGGATTGGTCAGGATGAGTGCGAGGCTGAACGCGAGGCCGAGGGCTGCCCCCATCATCGCATGTGTCATCAGCTTGATAAGGCCGGTGGGAGAGATCAGGTTCGACGACTTTTTCGCGCGCATGGAACTATGTCCCGATCTGGCAGGCAAACGCGCGCGATCGTCATTGGTTCCATCAGGATGAAGGAATTGTCATCGCCAGCTTCATCCGACGTTCATGCCCGGCTTGCGAAGATGAGCGCCATCAACACGGGAATATCGATATGGGCAAGGTAGTCTTTCTGTACCGCTCGCTGGCCTATCGCAACGCGGCCGCGGACATCCTGCGCAAGGCGCGCAAGCTCCCGCGCGGCGCGGAACGAAGCGCGGCTCGCCGCTATGCGAAGGCGCTACGCGATCTCGCTCGAACGGAGGCTTGGCTCGAAGGACGCGTCGCGCGCGACCCCCGGACGGAGCAGCGCATCACGAGCGCGGCGTCCGGCTAGAGCTTCCGTTCCGATTGCGGTAGCTCTCGATTCTTCGCTTGACGCGTTTTCTTGACGCGAACCGGTCACCACTTCGCTGGAAAACGCTCTAACCGGATGCGCGCTGCAATTCGGCCGCGGCGGCGGCATCGAATTTGCCGGGTGCCGTCGTCGCCACCGGCTTGCGTGTCAAGGGCACCTGCAGGCGGCACAACAAGCCCTCGGCGCGCCAATCGAATTGCGCCTGTCCGCCAAGCTGGGACTCGACGCTTGCAAGCAGACTCCGCGTGCCGAAGCCGCGGGATTTCGGCGTCCTGACCAGCGGGCCGCCGGATTCCTCCCAGGTCAGCGTGAGGCGGTCGTCCTCGGTCTGCCAACCGATCATGAGCCGACCGGATCGCGTCGACAGTGCGCCATACTTGGCCGAATTGGTGAAGAGCTCGTGCAGCGCCAGCGCCAGCGTCTGGGCGGTCGCCGGCAGCAACTGAACCTCGGGCCCGGCAAGCTTGATCTGGCCGCCTAGCGAATAGGGCGCAAGCTCCTCGTCGATCAGCTTGGAGAGCTCGGCGCCCTGCCAACTCGACAGCGACAGGATGGTATGCACGCGCGCGAGCGCATTGATGCGCCCCTCGACAGCATTGACATAGGCCTTGACCTCGTCGGCGCGGGTGAGGCGCACGATCGATTGCGCCAGCGCCAGCGCATTCTTGGCGCGATGATCGACTTCCCGCGCGAGGAGATTTTGCCGCTCCTCGGCACGCTTGCGTTCGGTGATGTCGACGGTGACGCCGCTGACGCGAACCACGCGACCACTCTCGTCGACCGTTGCCGCCGCGGTGCCGACGCACCAGCGCACATCACCGTCGGGCCGCACGATGCGGAATTCCGTTTCGTAGGCGCGTGCGCCCTTGTTGAACTCGGCGATCGCCTTGCGCAACTGATCGACGTCGTCGGTATGCAATAGCGCCTGAACGTTGGCCGGGTTGACCTCGAAGCTCTCCGGGCTGACCCCAAAGATGCGATATTGCCCCTCGTCCCACATCCAGTCGCCGGTGATCCAGTCCCAATCCCATGAGCCCATCTTGCCGGCGGCGATCGCCATGCTGCGCCGCTGCTCGCTTTCGCGAAGCTTGGCGGTGGAATTTTCCAGCTCGGCGGTGCGTGCGCGGACGCGGTCCTCGAGCTCCTGGTTCAGTCGTTCGAGCTCGCGGGTCTTGCGATAGAGCTCGGAGAACACCTTGATCTTGGCGCGCAGCACCTCCGGCACGACGGGCACCGGAACGTAGTCGACCGCGCCCATCTCGTAGCCGCGCAACCGGTCGATATCGCTCACCTGAATCGCCGAGATGAAGATCATTGCGGTCTTCTGGAAGCGCGGATGCTCGCGGATCATCGCGGCGAGCTCGAAGCCGTCGAGCTCGGGCATGCAGACGTCGACCAGGATGACCGCGATCTCGGTCTTGAGCAGAACCTCCAGCGCTTCGCGTCCAGACGAGGCGATCACGAGGTTCTCGCCGAGATCCTTCAGGATCACCTCATAGGCCAGCAGCTTGGCTGGCTGGTCGTCGACGAGCAGGATGTTGACCTTCTCTTGGTCCATTCGCGGATCCAACTCAGCGGTGCAGCCACATGCGGATCGCAAGCAGCAATTGATCGGTGTTGACGGGTTTGGCGAGGTAGTCGGACGCGCCGGCTTCCAGGCATTTTTCACGGTCGCCCTTCATCGCCTTGGCGGTCAGCGCGATGATCGGTAGCCGCGCGAAGGCCGGGTTCTCGCGGATCACACCCATGGTCTGATAGCCATCCATCTGCGGCATCATGATGTCCATCAGCACGATGGCGATTTCCGGATTGGATTCGACCAGCGTGACCGCCTCGCTCCCGGTCGTGGCCGTCAGCACCTTCATGCCGCGTCGTTCCAGCACGCTTGACAGCGCGAATATGTTCCGGGCGTCGTCGTCGACGAGCAGGGCCGTCTTGCCGATCAGGTCCTCGTCGGAACTGTTCAGCTTCTCCAGCATGCGCTGCTTCTCGAGCGGTAGTTCCGTGATGACGCGGTGCAGGAACAGCGCAGTCTCGTCGAGCAGGCGCTCCGGCGATTCCACCCCCTTGACCACGATGCTGCGCGCCATGGTGTGGAGTTCCGCATCCTCTTCCGCCGAAAGCTCGCGGCCGGTGAACACTACGACCGGGACGTTCGACAGCGCCTCGTCGTTGCGGATCTCGTCGAGCACCTCGAAGCCGCTCATGTCGGGCAGCCGCAGGTCGAGCACCACGCAATCGCAAGGCTGCTCGCGCAGTGTCGAGAGCGCGCCGGCACCGGTATCCGTCGTCACGATCTCGATGTCGTCGTGGTGCAGCAGCTCGCGGATCGAGAGTTGCTCGGCCTCGTTGTCCTCGACGATCAGGAGTCGCTTACGCCGCGGCCGCGCATATTCCTTGATCTGCGTCAGCGCGGCGGAGACGCCTTCGGTCGTCGTCGGCTTGTTGACGAAGGAGAACGCACCGCGCGCCAACGCGTGCTGGCGGTCCTCGTCGAGCGTGATGATCTGCACGGGAATGTGGCGGGTCAGAGGATTGTGCTTGAGTTGGCTCAGCACGGTCCAGCCCAGCATGTCCGGCAGGAACACGTCGAGAGAGACGGCCGTCGGCTGGTACTGCTTGGCGAGCTCCAGCGCTTCGGCGCCGCGGGCCGCAACCAGGACCTTGAAGCCCTTGTCGCGGGCAAGATCGACGAGCACGCGCGCATAGTGCGGATCGTCCTCCACAATGAGGAGGATGGTGTCGCCGGGCTCAAGGTTGAGCCGGTCGTCGGGAAGCTGCTCGATGACGCGCTGCTGGTCGGGCGCGGCCGGCTGCAGCGCCGGCGGTTGGCTGTATTGCTGTGGCGCAGGCGCCGCGCGCGGTGCGAGCGTCGGGCCGGAATATTTCAACGGCAGGTAAAGCGTGAACGACGAGCCCTTGCCCGGCGAGCTGCTCAGGTGGATTTCGCCGCCGAGCAGGCTTGCGAGCTCGCGGCTGATCGCAAGCCCGAGGCCCGTGCCGCCATATTTGCGGCTGGTGCCGGCATCCGCCTGCTGGAACGCTTCGAAGATCAGTTTCTGCTTCTCCAGGGGAATGCCGATGCCGGTATCGGTCACTTCGAACGCGATCACGGCCGGCGCGGAGTTCAGTACCGGGTGATCCGTCCCCCAGCCGCCGACCGCGCCGGCGACCTTCAGCCGCACCTCGCCCTCAGCGGTGAACTTGAAGGCGTTGGAGAGCAGGTTCTTCAGCACCTGTTGCAGGCGCTTGGAGTCGGTGACGATGCTGCGCGGAAGGTTCGGATCGATGTCGATCTTGAACGCCAGATTGCGGTTGTCCGCCTCGTGCCGGAACGGTCGGCCGACGGTCTCGAGCAGGTTCGCGGTCAGGATTTCCTCGGCATCGACCGTCACCGTGCCGGACTCGATCTTGGAGAGATCGAGAATGTCGCTGATGAGATTGAGCAGGTCGGTGCCGGCGCCGTGGATGGTGCGGGCGAATTCAACCTGCTTGGCCGAGAGGTTGCCATCCGGATTGTCGGTGAGCTGCTGTCCGAGGATCAGGATCGAATTCAGCGGCGTACGCAGCTCGTGGCTCATATTGGCGAGGAATTCGGACTTGTACTTCGATGTCAGTGCGAGTTCGGTCGCTTTTTCCTCCAGCGCGCGGCGGGCCTGCTCGATTTCCTGGTTCTTGCGCTCGACCTCGACGTTGCGCTCGGCAAGCTGCTGCGCCTTCTGTTCAAGCTGGTCGTTGGTCTGCTGCAATTCGCGCTGCTGGGTCTGGAGCTCGCCGGCGAGCTGCTGCGACTGCTCGAGCAGGCCTTCGGTCTGCATCGTCGCCTCGATCGAGTTGAGCACGATGCCGATGGAGTCGGTGAGCTGCTCCAGGAACGTCATCTGCGACGTCGTGAACGATATCAGCGATGCAAGCTCGATCACGGCCTTGACCTGGCCCTCGAACAGCACCGGCAGCACCACGAGGTTCTTCGGTGCGACGCGGAGCAGTGCCGAGTTGATCGGCGCCACGTCGGATGGAATGTCGGCGACCAGGCGCGGTCGTTTGTCGAGGGCGCACTGGCCGATCAGGCCTTCGCCGAACTGAAGCACGCGCTGATAGGGATAGATGCCGTCGCTGGCGTAGGACGCCAGCAGCAGGAGCTGGGAATTGTCCTCGTTCTCGACCTGGTAGATCACGCCGGTATGCGCGTTCACCAGCGGCGACAATTCGGTGAGCAGCAGCCGCCCGACGGTCGTGAGATCGCGCTGGCCCTGGAGCATGTTGGTGAATTTCGCGAGGTTGGTCTTCAGCCAGTCCTGCTCCGTGTTCACGTCCGTTGTCAGACGGAGATTCGTGATCATCGTGTTGATGTTGTCTTTCAGCTCCGAGACTTCGCCGCGGGCATCGACCTGGATCGACCGCGTCAGGTCGCCTTTGGTCACGGCGGTCGCGACTTCCGCGATCGCGCGCACCTGCGAGGTCAGGTTGGCCGCGAGCAGGTTGACGTTGCCGGTGAGGTCCTTCCAGGTGCCGGCGGCGCCGGGCACGTTGGCCTGGCCGCCGAGGCGGCCCTCGACGCCGACCTCGCGCGCCACCGATGTTACCTGATCGGCGAAGGTCGCGAGCGTCTCGGTCATGTTGTTGATGGTGTCGGCGAGGGCTGCGACCTCGCCGCGCGATTTCATCGTCAGGTTCTGCTTGAGGTCGCCGTTGGCGACCGCAGTCACGACCTTGACGATGCCGCGCACCTGCTCGGTCAGGTTCGCAGCCATGAGGTTCACGGTATCGGTGAGGTCCTTCCAGGTGCCGGCAACGCCGGGCACCTGCGCCTGGCCGCCGAGCTTGCCTTCCGTGCCGACCTCGCGCGCCACGCGCGTGACTTCGCCGGCGAAGGCGTTGAGCTGGTCCACCATGGTGTTGATGGTGTTCTTCAGCTCCAGGATTTCGCCCTTCACGTCGACGGTGATCTTGCGCGAGAGGTCGCCGCGCGCGACCGCCGTGGTGACTTCGGCGATGTTGCGGACCTGCGTGGTGAGGTTCGCGGCGAGCAGGTTGACGTTGTCGGTGAGGTCCTTCCAGGTGCCGCCGACGCCGGGCACGACGGCCTGACCGCCGAGCCGGCCCTCGGTGCCGACCTCGCGCGCCACGCGCGTGACTTCGGCGGCGAAGGAGCGGAGCTGCTCGACCATGGTGTTCAGCGTGTCCTTCAAGAGAAGGATTTCGCCGCGCACGTCCACCGTGATCTTCTTCGAGAGGTCGCCGCCGGCGATCGCGGTCGCGACCTCGGCGATGTTGCGGACCTGGGCCGTCAGGTTGGAGGCCATGAAGTTGACGTTGTCGGTGAGGTCTTTCCAGGTGCCGGCGACGCCGGGCACTTCGGCCTGACCGCCGAGCTTGCCTTCGGTGCCGACCTCGCGGGCGACGCGCGTGACTTCGCCGGCAAAGCCATTGAGCTGATCCACCATGGTGTTGATGGTGTTCTTCAGCTCGAGGATTTCGCCCTTTACGTCCACCGTGATCTTGCGGGACAAGTCGCCACGCGCGACGGCGGTGGTGACTTCGGCGATGTTGCGGACCTGGGCGGTGAGGTTGCCCGCCATCGAGTTCACGCTGTCGGTGAGGTCCTTCCAGGTGCCGGCCACGCCGGGCACGTTGGCTTGACCACCGAGGCGGCCTTCGGTGCCGACCTCGCGCGCGACGCGCGTCACCTCGCCCGCAAAGCGGTTGAGCTGGTCGACCATCGTGTTCAGGGTGTCCTTGAGCTGGAGAATCTCGCCGCGCACATCGACGGTGATCTTGCGCGAGAGGTCGCCGCCGGCGATCGCGGTCGCGACTTCGGCAATGTTGCGCACCTGGGCGGTCAAATTGCCCGCCATCGAGTTCACCGAATCGGTCAGATCCTTCCAGGTGCCGGCGACGCCGGGCACGCCGGCCTGGCCGCCGAGCTTGCCGTCGGTGCCGACCTCGCGCGCCACGCGCGTCACCTCGCCGGCGAAGGCATTGAGCTGGTCCACCATGGTATTGAGCGTTTCCTTCAACTGAAGGATTTCGCCCGAGACGTTCACCGTGATCTTCTTCGACAAATCGCCCTTCGCCACCGCGGTCGCGACTTCGGCGATGTTGCGGACCTGTCCGGTCAGGTTCGAGGCCATCGAATTGACGCTGTCGGTGAGGTCCTTCCAGGTGCCGCCGACGCCGCGCACGACGGCCTGGCCGCCCAGCTTGCCTTCGGTGCCGACCTCGCGCGCCACACGCGTGACTTCACCGGCGAAGGCGTTGAGCTGGTCCACCATGGTGTTGATGGTGTCCTTCAGCTCCAGGATCTCGCCGCGCACGTCCACGGTGATCTTCTTCGACAGGTCGCCGCCGGCGACCGCCGTCGTCACCTCCGCGATGTTGCGGACCTGCGCAGTCAGGTTCGAGGCCATCGAGTTGACGCTCTCGGTCAGGTCCTTCCAGGTGCCGGCGACGCCGAGCACGTTGGCCTGACCGCCGAGCCGCCCCTCGGTGCCGACTTCGCGGGCGACGCGCGTCACTTCGCCGGCGAAGGCGTTGAGCTGGTCGACCATGGTGTTGAGCGTCTCCTTCAGCTGAAGGATCTCGCCCGAGACGTTGACGGTGATCTTCTTCGAGAGGTCGCCGCTGGCGATCGCAGTGGCGACGTCGGCGATGTTGCGGACCTGCGCGGTCAGGTTCGACGCCATGAAGTTGACGTTGTCGGTGAGGTCCTTCCAGGTGCCGGCGACGCCGGGCACCTGGGCCTGGCCGCCGAGCTTGCCTTCGGTGCCGACCTCGCGCGCGACGCGCGTCACTTCCGAAGCGAACGAGTTGAGCTGGTCCACCATGGTGTTGATGGTGTCCTTCAGCTCCAGAATCTCGCCGCGCACGTCCACGGTGATCTTGCGCGAGAGGTCGCCGCGCGCCACGGCGGTGGTCACGTTGGCGATGTTGCGCACCTGTGCGGTCAGGTTGCCGCACATCGCGTTGACGCTGTCGGTGAGGTCCTTCCAGGTGCCGGCGACGCCGGGCACGATCGCCTGGCCGCCGAGCTTGCCGTCGGTGCCGACCTCACGCGCCACGCGCGTCACTTCGGAGGCGAAGGAGCGGAGCTGGTCGACCATCGTGTTGATGGCTTCCTTGAGCTGGAGGATCTCGCCGCGGACGTCGACGGTGATCTTCTTCGACAGGTCGCCATTGGCGACCGCGATCGTCACCTCGGCGATGTTGCGAACCTGGTTGGTCAGGTTGTTCGCCATCGAGTTGACGCTCTCGGTGAGGTCCTTCCAGACGCCGGTCACCTCAGGCACCTGGGCCTGGCCGCCGAGCTTACCTTCGGTGCCGACCTCGCGCGCCACGCGCGTCACCTCGGAGGTGAACACGCCGAGCTGCTTGATCATGGTGTTGACGATGGTCGCCGATTGCAAAAACTCGCCGCGCAGGGGGCGGCCGTCGACGTCGAGCTTGACGGTCTGGAGCAGGTCGCCTTGCGCCACCGCCGCGACTGCACGCGTCACTTCGCGGGTCGGCCACAACAGGTCGTCGATCAGCGTGTTGACGGACCCTTCCATGTCGGCCCATGAGCCCGAAGCGAGGCCGAACTTCACGCGCTGGCGGGTCTTGCCCTCGCGGCCAACCACCTGGCCGACCAGCTCGAGCTGCTGCGCCATGCGCTGGTTGGCCGCGATGATTTCGTTAAAAGTGTCGGCGATCTTGCCGTCGATGCCGAGATAGTCGCCACTCATCCGCACGGAGAAATCGCCGCTGCGCATCGCCTGCAAGGCAAGCAGCAATTCCGCCCGGGAATCCTGCTCCGACGTACCGTTGGGCTTTGGCTTTGGGACGCGGCGACCGGAGCGTGATGCAGTGCCGGGATCGAGGTCGCTCATACTGATTCCCCCGCAGGCGTCGGCCGAATCCCAGGCAAGACGCGTTTGGTCAAAATAGAGCGTCAGCCAAATTCGAAATCAAGCGCCAAGGTTGCGGCGCAGGGAAATGGAACCTGCTTTGCTCAGCCCGGTTGTACTAACCGCAAACAATCGGACTGGTTCCACGCAAGTTCCAAAGAATTTGGCCTCGGGCCACGCCTCGCGCGGATCCGTCCACCACGGGAACGGCGACCCGATCGAACCCGAGCGGCAGCGGCACCTCGACCTCGGGCGGCAAGGATGACAATGGCGATGCAGGCCGGGACAGAATGCCTGAGAGCGACCGGACCGTGCGGCCGCAGAGTCAGCAGCATCATCCGAATGACAAGTAAAGGCTACTTGTCCGCCATGGTGCGCTCGGCAGCCTTGACCTGCGCCCGCAGCATCGGGAGCTGCTCGCGCGCGAACGCTGCAAGCGCAGCATTGTCGGGCGCCTTCAGGTAGCGTTCAAGCAGGTTGATGGCCGCGTCATATTCGGGAATCTGCGAGGCATAAAAGCTTCTGACGTAAGTCGGTCCGTCCGAAGTTTCGGGTTCGATGAGGCTCGCGCTTGCCGACGTCGCCTTGTTGACGTGCGGCTCCGCACCGATCGTCTCTTGAATTCGTTTCAGCGCCTTGTCGCGCTTGGCCGCTTCTTCGGCCCGCAGCGCGGCGAGATTCTTGACCTCCGTGTTGCCCTTCAGGTCGGTGCTCTCCAGCAGACCCTGTTGGAAGCGACTGAAGGCGTAGAGGCCGCCGATGACGTCGGTTGCGCTCGGCATGCGGTCGCCAAGGTTTCGCTCGCCAGTACTGTCGGCAGGCGCCGCAGTGCTGATGAACACCAGGACTATGGCGACGAGAACTCGCATCGATATCAATGACGGATGACGTGCGAAGTTCCCCGAACGTTACGATCCGGTAAGGGCATTGCGACCCGAGAGTTCCGTCCCCACGTCTTCCGGCATGAAACAGTCTGACATTTTCAGAGATAACGCCGACAACTGTCTTCAGCTCGCCGAGCGCGCGGAAGGGAAGCCCGCTTACAGGCGCTATTCGCGCATGGCGGACGCCTGGACGGCGCTTGCGACGGAACAGGATTGGCTCGATGGAGAAATCCCGCCCGTGACGATCCATATCCCTCAAAAACAGGACAGATAGTCGTCCTCGTGAGGCCGTGTGTGAGACCGCGCACGGAATGCAAGAGACCAATCCAGGATCATCCGTGAACAGTCGATCGCGTTGATTTTCGATTCCAGAAGGAGGTTTCGCCATGACTCCACGTCTGGCTCTTCTTTCACTGATTCTCGCTTTTGGCGTTTCGGTCGCCTTCGCGACGGTAACGACGGTGCGGCAGGTGCATCTGGAAAATGCATCGGCTGCGGTCCACGCGGCACACAGCTAGCGTCGGGGTTCTCTCGCCCGGAACAATCGACGTGCCAGCGCGTAACCGCTGCGAAACATCAAGAGAGGCGAGAGCAGATCATGGCCCATTCCGATCACGGCATCGTCAAGGACAAGCGGGCGGAGGAGCAGCCGCGCGACAAGCGGCGTGCGCAGTCCGTGCACAAGACGGATCCCAAAGGTTCGCCGTCGCGGGAGGCGACACGCGATCCCAAGCTGAGCGATGATAGTAAGACGCCAGGCTCCGGCGCGATGCCGGACGGTTCGAGCGACGCTACGGGTTAGCGCTTTACGAGGAACGAATTCCCGCGCGAAGAGTTCGACGGGTTGCTTCCGGTTGTCATGCCCCCGGTGCGCCGGAAGCAATCTCCAAGGACGGCCCTGGCACCCCCCGTGCCGGGTCGTTTGTTTTTGGACCGTCCTATGGATTAGTTCTCGGTCCCGTCGTCGGGATCGCCCTGAGTATGTCCGTCAGGTCCGCGGCCAAAGACCCCGAAGCTGCTCGACTTCACGCCGGCTGCCGCATCGACGCCCACGGCGGCGAGCCCGAACTTGAGGAGTTCGCGGACAGCTGCCGCCCGTGTCGGCATGCGATGCTTGAACCGGAAATCATCGATGGCGGCCAATTCTTCCGGCGAGAGCATAACCTGAAGGCGCTCGGCGCGAAGGTCGTTCATGGTCGAACACGCAAATTGAGCAAGTTGAGTATTTTACTCAATCGACGAATTTGGCGGGAGTTCCACAAGAGTTGAAATAATCACCAAATGACTAAGAATAGCAAGTAAAATCAATAAGTTAATATTGAAACCAGTCGTGCGCTGGCGCATTTCCCCCTGCGAAGGGAGAGAGGCGATGACAGACGACGTCAAGTTGCCCCGCAAGCTTTCCGAAGAGGCAGAAGCATCGAAGCCAGTGCGCCCCAGCCATCAGAAGGTGATCGAGGAGGTGGAGCGCTGGTGAACAGCCCAGGCCTGCAGCCACCAAGGACGGAAAATGCGAAGACGCTCTGAACCACACACATTTGAGCAACGGCTCGAGGCGCAGAGGCTGCGGCTCGAGCGCGAGATGGCGAGGCTGCCGGACGGGCAGCAACGCGATTGCGTTGTTGCGCGTCTCGAACAGCTTCAGATTGCCGCCGAGATGTACGATTTCCTGATGCTACGGCAAGAAACTCCAACCCCTCGCTGATCGCGCCCCGCGTTCGGGCTGCCGGCGGCCCGAGGTGACGCGAAGCTTGCGCCTCAGCCACCACGCCGACACGGACACCATGGCCCAGGCCAGGATGGCGGCGGCGAATGCCCCGGTGATGCTCGCCGGCACCACGGCGTAGAAGACCGCTGCGAATGCTGCGAGGCCAATACTTCCGAGGCCGGCGCCCGCCGCGTCCAACGCTGCAGCCTGCTGCCCGCGTCTTCGCCCGCTGAGGCTGGCTTTTTCCTTGGCGCGGCGTTCATGGCGCTCGATCAACGTCGCGCTGGCGCAGAGGATGGCGGGAAGCGCGAGAAAGAGGCCGCCGATGGCAACGCCAAAATGGCTGCCGATCAGGCCCGCCGCTACCGTCGCAAGGCCGCCCAGCACGAAACGCACCGCGTATTCATACCAATGCGTCTGCTTCAGCGCGGATGATGACAGCTTGACCAGCATCAGGCGGCGCCTCCGAACCCGGCAAGCAAGCCGAAGGCGACCACGAGCCAAACCGCAAATGCGAGGATGGTGGCCGGCAGCGTCGCGAGACGAAATCTCATCAGGAGGTGGCAGACGGCGAGGCTGTAGCAGCCGAGGGCGACCGCGCCGTAGATCATGGTCCAGCTGTCGGCCGCGGCATATTGCGGGCCGTGCTGAACGACTGCGATGCCAAGCGTGGCGAGTGCGACCGACGGCGCCGCACCGAGAAGCCCGGCAAAGCTCTTCGGCCGCAGCATGTCGCCGACGATCGCGAACACGGAGACGATCAGGCCGCCGGCGACGAAGCGCACGAGATATTCCGTCATGGCCGTACCCGCGAGGCTGGAGGCCGCTGCTGCCGTGACTTTGCCAGTGTGAACGGCCTGAATAATCGCTCGACGACGACGCCAAGGGTGAAGCCCGCCACCACGTCGCTGGCCCAATGTGCAAGCACCACGACGCGCGTCAACGACAAGGCCACGGCAAGGCAGCGCACCAAGCGGCGCGGGACCGGCGGCAACAGGCCGGCGGCCGAGGCGAGGGCGCCCATGTGCACGGCGTGACCTGAGGGAAACGCATCGCGCGGGCGCCCCGAATAGGGAATCCCGCGCCGGTGGCCGCTAACCGTCAGCCGGTCCGGCCTCGTCTGATCAAACAAGGATTTCAGCGCATGCGGCAGCACGGGCGTCGCCAGCGATACCATCAGTAAGTGATCGGCGATGCGACGCTTCTGTGGTTGCTGTAGCCGGGTGTAGAGCCATCCTGCCGTGGCGAGCGCGACGAGCACATGCTCGTCGGCACCCCAGGTCAATGTCTGGGCGACATGCTCGAGCCCCGAAGTGGTGTTGTGCGCGATCTCGTTCGCGATCGCCGCGTCGATCCGGGTGGGTTTGATTGCTACGAGCGCCATCGGTCCGCCGGCGAGAAGTCCTCCATGTCAGTTTTGTAAAACTCGGAGACAAAGAATGTTCCTGTTTCAATCGCGTGGTATCAGCCGGCGGCGCCGCGACTATGGCTGTCCGGCTCCGCCGGCGGAGCCGTACACTTGCCCAGTCGCATAGCTTGCGTCAGCCGCTGCAAGCTGCACGTAGATCGATGCCAGCTCGACCGGCTGGCCGGGACGACCGAGCGGTGTCATGCCGCCGAACTTTTCCAGCTTCTCCATCGTGGCGCCGCCGGAGACCTGGAGCGGCGTCCAGATCGGTCCGGGCGCGACGCCATTGACGCGGATGCCCTTGGAGGCGAGCTGCTTGGCCAGCGACTTCACATAGTTCATCGTCGCCGCCTTGGTCTGCGCATAATCATAGAGATCCGGCGAGGGATCGTAAGCCTGCTCGGAGGTCGTGCCGATGATGCAGGACCCCGGCTTGAGATGCGGCAGCGCTGCCTTGATGATCCAGAACGGCGCGTAGACGTTCGTCTTCATGGTGGCGTCGAAATCCTCCGACGAGACGTCGAGGATGGAGGCGCGCGTCTGCTGCCGCGCTGCGTTGTTGACGATGATGTCGAGCCCGCCGAGGCCTTGCACGGCCTGCTCGACCAGCTGCTTGCAGAAGGCCTCGTCGTTGAGGTCGCCGGGGATCGCGAGTCCGATGCGCCCTTCCTTCCTGATCAGCGCGATCACTTCCTGCGCATCGGGCTCTTCCGCCGGCAGATAGTTGATGGCGACATCGGCGCCTTCGCGCGCATAGGCGATCGCGGCGGCGCGGCCCATGCCGGAATCGCCGCCGGTGATCAATGCCTTGCGGCCGGCGAGCCGGCCGGAGCCCTTGTAGCTGGTCTCGCCATGATCCGGCCGCGGCTCCATCTTGCCCGCAAGGCCCGGCCAGGGCTGTGCCTGCTTCTTGAACGGCGGCTTCGGATAGCGGCTGACGGGATTGATCAGGTCGTGCTCAGCCATGGACGTATCTCCTTTAGCCGTCGAGGCGGCCAGCGAAGCCGCCGCGAACGTTGACTCGCGGCGTGGACGACGTGCCGGCGGGATATCGAGGTCTTGTCTTGCTGCGCCATGAGGATCTCCGCGATTCTGTGATCCAACGTGCGGAGAAGGGCATCGTTGCTGAGACGAGGAGGACGCCGGCAGAGTCGGCGTCCCCGGTCGAGACCTACTTGGACTGACCGACGCTCGGCGCCTTACCGAGCTCCTTGGCCATGTCGAGATGGTGCTTGAGCGCTGGCAGCGTCTTGCCGGCCCAATCCTTCAGCGCGGCATTATCGCCGCCCTTGGCATAGCGGTCGAACAGGGAGACGGCGTCCTGATGGGCGCTGACCTGGTAGGAATTGTAGTCCGAGCTGAAGTCCTTGCCGGTCGCACTCTTGAGCTTGTCGAGCTTGCTTTGGTGCGAGCTGTCGAGCGCCGTCGGCGGCGTCGCCTGCACCTTGCCGTTGCCGACCAGTCCCTTCAGCTCGCCGCTGGTCTTGGTGTGATCGGACACCATCTGCTGGGCGAAGGATTTCTCCTGCGCATTGCCCTTCTGCTCGGCGAGCTTGCTCGACTCGATCTCGAACATGTCGCTGATGGCGACCTCCTTGACGAAGTCGGCGGTCGTTGGCGCGACGCCGAGCGCCGAATTGACGCCGGTCTTCTCGCCCAGCGATTGGGCCAATGCGGGGCCTGCCAGAAGCACACAAGCAACGGCGACGATGGTTCGCTTCATGGTCCGATCCCTCCAATTGGTCGCGGCCACTTGCCGCGCCATGTTGCGCCGATCAACACGCCGCAAGGACTGAGGTTCCTAACGGACTAGTCCGTGGGATTGCGCCCCGTGCGCGGATTGATGGGATCGGTCGGCTTGCGTCGAAGCCGCTCGGGCAGAAACGCCTCGGCTGGCGCGGCGGTGGCGTCGGCGCGCACGTCGGCATGACGCTGCGCCCGCTCATGCGGCGTCCGGTTGTCGTTGAAATGCCACTTCACGTCGACGCCGTCGACGGGGTCGTTGACGCCGTGCTGGATGTCGCGGAAGTCACTCATGGTTCACCTCATTGCTTTCAGGGCCGAATCGATTCGAGCACCTGCCGCGCAGCTCCCTTGATCATCCCGCTCTCGTTCGGATCGCCCTTCATCAGGGCGAGCGAGAAGTTCTTCGCCTGCTGCAAGGTGATGTGCGGCGGCAGCGGCGGCACCTCGGGATCGGTTTTCACTTCCAGCACGACAGGCATATCGCTCGCCAGCGCCTGCTCCCAGGTGACCTGGTTGAGGTCTTCATTGTTGAAGACGCAGACGATGAAGCGCGGGTCCCGCCACGAGCGCCAGTATTTCGTGGCCGTGATCAGCTCGGCCATGTTGTTCATGAATGCCGCCATCTCCTCGTGCCGCGCCTGCACGAAATTCATCTTGCCTTCGGCCCGGTTGATTGCGCCGAGCACGCCGTTGATGCCGTCTCCGGGATAACCGAAGATGTGGCGCGCGCCCCATTGATGCAGGCGCTGAACGATGAAGTCGGAGACGGTCTGAGACATTGCGCGTGGCTCTCCAGGTTCGAACCCAATTAGCCTCAGAACCTGTTGTTTACGGTGATGTTCCTTGGCGCTGTTCCTTGGCGCTTGCGGAACACGCGCCGGAACGATCGCTGACCCCTCGCGGTTGATTCACGGATGGCTGAGTGGAGAATTACGATGCTGAATCAGGGCGAACTTGACCGAAATGAGATGGGCCGCCTGATCGGGAGCGACAAGGTCGAGGGAACATCGGTCTATGGGGCCGATCGAAACAAGATCGGTTCGATTGAACGTGTGATGATCGACAAGATCAGTGGCAAGGTCTCTTACGCAGTGCTTGGCTTCGGCGGATTTCTCGGCCTCGGCAATGACCACTATCCATTGCCTTGGCAGTCGCTGAAATACGACACCGAGCTTGGCGGCTATGTTACCGCGATTACCGCGAAGGATCTGGAAGGCGCTCCAAAATACGGCGAAAAGACCGAGTGGAACTGGGGCGATGACGCTGCTGTACGCGGTATCAATGCCTATTACGGCGTCCCCTTCGTGTAGCAAAAGGACGATGCGATGAGCAAGGAACGACCCACCGACGATCCCCGGGATCGGAACGACTGGGGCTCGCACAGACAGACGGACAAGCCCTGGAAGGGCAATCCAGAGAAAGAACAGGTCTCGGACAAAGAGGTAAAGCCCGACCTCGAGAAGTGGCACGAGACCAAGACGCACTAGCGGTGCGTACTTTCCCGTAAGACCATCGAAGCGTGGCGCGCCGGCGCCGCGCTTTTTTTGAGCACCGCGTTCACGAATGGCAGCGGCGTTCCAGCAAGACGGAACCATGCTTCCGCGCTGTGGTTGGGCTCCCGGCGCGCGAGCTCGGCTCAATCGGCTCGCGGCCGGTAGTCCCGAGAAAAGGTGTTCAGCGTGGATGCTCAAACCCGGGAGCGTGGGCCGTCCGCGGAGCAGCCGCAGAGGGCGAAGGAAGCTCCGACCACGAATCCTGATCAAGCCCGCGACGTCAAAGACCAGTCGGACAAGCCGGCGCCGCCGTTGCGCGCGCGGCTTCGCGAGCATTGGCTGCTCGCAACTGGCGGCGCCATTGTGCTGATCGCGGCGCTTGTCGGCGGTCTGCTTTATTGGCTCGAGATCCGCCATTACGAATCCACCGACGACGCTTTCGTCGCCGCGCGCAGCTTTTCCGTGGCGTCGAAGGTGGGTGGCTACGTGACTGACGTTCCGGTCACGGATAACCAGCACGTCAATGCAGGAGATCTGCTCGCCAAGATCGACGAGCGCGACTATCGGATCGCGGCCGACCAGGCCAACGCGCAGGTCGCGGTCTCCAAGGCTAACATCGACAATGTCGAGGCGCAGATCGTTTCGCAGGAGGAGCAGATCAAGCAGGCCCAGGCTCAGCTCGAGCAGGCGCAAGCCCAGCTTCAGTTCTCGCAGGAAGAATTTGCGCGGGCGCAGGATCTGGTCGAGAAGGGCGCCGGCACCGTGCAGCGCCAGCAGCAGACCCGTTCCGATCTTCAAGCCCAGCAAGCCAACACGGAGCGCGCGAGGACGGCAGTCACGGCGGCACAACTCGGCATCAAATCGCTGCAAGCGCAGCGCGAAGGCGCCAAGGCGCAGCTGGAGCAATCGCAGACGCAGCTCGATCAGGCCAAGCTGAACCTGCAATATACCAGCGTCGTTGCTGCGCAGTCCGGCCGCGTCGTCAAGCTGAGCGGCGCCAAGGGCACATTCGTCACCGCCGGCCAGAGCCTGATGATGTTCGTGCCCGACGAGGTCTGGATCGTCGCCAACTACAAGGAGACGCAGCTCAACGACATGCGTCCGGGCCAGCCGGTGGAGATCCGCATCGATGCCTATCCCGGCCGCAAGCTGACCGGCCACGTCGATTCGGTGCAGCCGGGCTCGGGCACCGCGTTCAGCCTGCTGCCGGCGGAGAATGCCACCGGCAACTACGTCAAGGTGGTACAGCGCGTGCCGGTGAAGATCGTGGTCGACAATTGGCCGCCCGATCTGCCTGTTGGTCCCGGCATGTCGGTCGTGCCCTGGACCAGGGTGCGATGACGGACGTCACGCAAGGCGGCGCGTCCGCCGGCGGCTGGTCGCCGGAGCGTTCGGCGGCGGGTGGGCACAATCCCTATCTGATCGCCTTCGTGGTCTCGATCGCGACCTTCATGGAGGTGCTCGACACCACCATCGCCAACGTCGCGTTGCGCCACATCGCCGGCGGGCTCGCGGTCGGCATCGACGAGAGTACCTACGTCATCACCAGCTATCTCGTCGCCAACGCCGTCGTGCTGTCGATCTCGGGCTGGCTGTCGACCGTGATCGGCCGCAAGCGCTTCTACATGATGTGCGTCGCGACGTTCTCGATCGCGTCGCTCCTGTGCGGCTCCGCCTGGAATTTGCAGTCGCTGGTCTTGTTCCGGATCTTGCAGGGCCTCGGTGGCGGCGGCATGGCAACCAGCGAGCAGGCGATCCTCGCCGACTCCTTCCCACCGCATAAGCGCGGCCAGGCCTTTGCCATCTACGGCGTCGCCGTCGTGGTCGCGCCGGTGATCGGCCCGACGCTCGGCGGCTGGATTACCGATACGTATACCTGGCACTGGGTGTTCCTGATCAACGTTCCCATGGGATTGCTGTCGTTGTTCCTGGTCGGCACGCTGGTCAAGGAGCCGTCGGGCGCGGAGGAGGAGAGGGAGAAGCTGCTCAGCAAGGGTCTGCGCGTCGACTATGTCGGTTTCGCCCTCGTCGCGATCGGGCTCGGCTCGCTCGAATTCGTGCTCGACGAAGGCCAGCGCAATGACTGGTTCGGATCGAACATGATCGTCGTCTTCGCGGTGCTCGCGGCCGTCTCGCTGCTCGCGCTGATTCCGTGGGAGCTGACGCGGGAGGAGCCCATCGTCGACCTTCGCCTGCTTGGCCGGCGCCAGTTCGGTGCCTGCTTCCTCGTCATGCTCGGCACCGGCGCGGTGCTGATCTCGACGACGCAGCTCCTGCCGCAACTGCTCCAGACCGAGCTGAACTACACGGCCATGCTGGCCGGTCTCGCGCTGTCGCCCGGCGGCGTCGCGACGCTGGTGCTGATGCCGGTGGTGGGCCGCCTCGTCGGCATCGTGCAGCCGAAATATCTCATCATGTTTGGCGCCGCCATCGCCGCGTTCTCGATGTGGCATCTCACCGGGCTGACCGGAGACATCACCTACGGCTACGCTGCGCTGTCGCGCATCTTCCTCGCGCTCGGTCTTCCTTTCCTGTTCCTGCCGGTGACGACCGCCTCCTATGACGGCATCGCGCCGGACAAGACCAATCAAGCCTCGGCGCTGATCAACGTCGCCCGCAATATCGGCGGCTCCATGGGGGTCGCGCTGGCGCAGACCATTCTGGCGCAGCGCCAGCAATTCCACCAGAGCCGCCTGATCGAGCATGCCGCGCCGTCCGATCTCGGTTACCAGCAGACCATCGAGGCGATGACGCGCTACTTCCAGGCGCAGGGCTCCAGTGCAAGCGATGCCGCGTCGCAGGCGGTCGCGTGGGTCGGCAAGACCTTGCAGCAGCAGGTCGACTTCCTCGCCTATATCGACGTGTTCTGGACGCTCGCCATCGTCGCGATACTGATGATTCCCACCGCAGCCGTGCTGCGCCGGATCGATTTGAGCGCGCCGGCGCGGGGGCACTGACGCGCCCTCCGTCCATCAGAGAGAAATGGTGACCGCGGCACGAGACTGCGGCTAGACTGAACCTGACATCAGGCAAAATTCCGGGAGGAGAACTAAGTGAAGACCGCGATCACCGAACTGTTCGGCATCGAGCACCCGATCATCCAGGGCGGCATGCATTTCGTCGGCTTTGCCGAGCTGGCTGCCGCCGTCTCCAATGCCGGCGGGCTTGGCATCATCACCGGGCTCACGCAGAAGACGCCCGAGCTGCTGGCCAAGGAGATCGCGCGCTGCCGCGACATGACCGACAAGCCGTTCGGTGTGAATCTCACCTTCCTGCCGACCTTCTCGGCGCCGCCTTATCCGGAATACATCGCGGCCATCGTCGAAGGTGGCATCAAGGCGGTTGAGACTGCGGGTCGGAGCCCGGAGGCGTACATGCCGGCGCTGAAGGCCGCCGGCATCAAGGTCATCCATAAGTGCACTTCAGTCCGCCACTCCCTGAAAGCGGAGCGGATTGGCTGCGACGCCGTCAGCGTCGACGGGTTTGAATGTGGCGGCCATCCCGGCGAGGACGACATTCCCAACATGATCCTGCTGCCGCGCGCTGCGGAAGAATTGAAGATCCCGTTCGTCGCCTCCGGCGGCATGGCCGACGGGCGCAGCCTCGTCGCGGCGTTGTCGCTGGGCGCAGCCGGCATGAACATGGGCACGCGCTTCATCGCCACCAAGGAAGCGCCGGTGCATCAGAACGTCAAGAATGCGCTGGTCGCCGCCACCGAGCTCGACACCCGCCTGATCATGCGGGCGCTACGCAATACCGAGCGCGTCCTGAAGAACGCCAATGTCGACCGTCTGCTCGAGATCGAACGCGAGAAGGGCGCCAAGCTCGCGATCGACGACATTCACGACCAGGTCGCTGGTGTGTATCCCAGGATCATGCTGGATGGTCAGATGGACGCGGGCGCCTGGAGCTGCGGCATGGTCGCAGGCCTCATCCACGACATTCCCTCCTGCAAGGAACTTGTCGACCGCATCATGAGCGAGGCGGAAACCATCATCCGCAGCCGCCTGATCGGGTTCCTGGATGGGACAGGGACGACGCGAAAGGTCGCCTGACATCGCCAAACTTCTTAACCACGGCGGCAATTGGCCGCTGGAATTGCGCGCGACGCCTCCTAAATACGGGTAAATTGCCCCTTTCATAATCGATTTCAGGAGGCGTCCGTGGTCCTGAAAAGCGTTCCCTTTGCAATTGCCGTGGCCCTCGTGCTCGCAGGGGCGGGCATCGCGCGCGCTGACGACTACAAGCCTGACGAATATCTCAGTCTCGATCTGTCCAAGGCCGTGCTGTCGCCGAAGCGGCTCGGCCCGGAGACGAAATTCGCGCCGGTCGCTTTGGAGGCACGCGGCGGCAACGAGGCGCAGGCGCGTGCCGAGCCGATCGACGTGCCAAAGAAGGTCGCCGCTGAACGCGTGCACGTGGCCGAGCCCAAGGTCGGCCACGCCCGGAGCGCCCAGCCGCGCGGTGCGGCGCGCACCAAACTCTCACGTCGTCACGGCAATCCGCTGGAAGCGCAGGCAAGGGACACGCGCATCCAGACGTGGCCGTGCCGCTCCGGCGGCATCTGCAACTGGAAGCGCTAGAGCAGTCTGGTCTTCGTCGCGATTTTGGCACAAGATCACAAGCGGTTGGCGCGAACTAGCGAAACACACTTGGCCGCCTTTGCTAAATGTGTACGGTCCAGTTTTGACCGGCCACAGCCATCGGCTTTGTCCGGGCGACTTACTGACGTCTAGCGCGTTTGCTCCACGTTGCTAGTGCTCCAGGACGATCACGTCGCGCCCGGAGCCAGACATGGGCTATGATATTGGTGGTTAATCTGGACAATCCGAATCATTGGGAGTGGCGCGCGAAATACCACAACGTCTAATTGACCTGTTTCGTCCTCCTTGCTCTGGGATAGAGCTTTCCGATTATGCAGCTATCGCTATTTGCGACCATACCACCGAGGTTGAGTTAGATGATTGACGAGCCGACCAGTTTATTGCCGCCGTCGGGTGCGGGGAAAGTCACGATACTGGAAAGACCCGAACGCGCTTTGCGATGCTGGTTGAAAAGATCCGCGAGGCCGCGGACCGCGCATTCGCGTTCAAGACCAACCCCCTGCGATCAATTCTCGCTGCGGCTGGCTGCCTGCTTGTCCTGTTCGTGGCAGCATGGGTCCTTGACAAGATCTTCGTCTACTTCCTGGCCCGCAGCTATGTCCAGGAGGTTGCTGACGTCTTCGACCTGAACAAGCATCTTGCCAATGCGCTTGTTTATGTGACCTTCGTTGCGCTCGTCTTCTTCGGTGGGCTGACGATTTCGCTGTCGAAGCGACGGCGGCTTGTGGGGCTTCTCGGCGTCTTCGTCCTGATGGTCGGGCAGTCCCTCATCTTGTGGCGGGGAACCTCGAAAGAGATCATTTCACGCGATGGCAGCGCCCTGAAGTGCTACGTCATCACGCGCGACGGCGTCAGATATGGCGAACGGCCCGGCATCGATCCGGGGACCGGACGCCAATGCCGTGCCGTCACGCCCGAAATGGTTGAGCGTCTTCGCGAATACGAGAAGGGCAATCGTCCGACTCAGATCAGCGGCACGCCGACCTTCTTCAACCTCGGAACGGGAGAACCGATCGTCTGGTACTCCAAGACCAAGAACGGCGAGATTGAACTGTTCGATCTGATGGGTTTCCATCCCTCTTCCGGTGAGGAATTGCTTCCGATCACCAAAGACGTCGTCGAAGCCTGGAGCCTGCAGAAGCAGAAAGAGGCGCGCCAGGCTCCAACGCCGATCGATCCCGAGAAATACGCGTTCTTCGATCCGATCACCGGCAAGGCCCGCGTGTGGTATCGACGCGCCGACAAGACGGGCGATTTCGAGTTCTACGATCGCGAAGGCTTCGACCCGCGAACCGGCGATGCCCTCGCAGTCGTTTCGCGCGACGTGATCGCAGCCTGGCAACAGTACAAGCGCGATAGCGAATCCCAAAAATGTTACGTCATCACCAAGGATGCGGTGCGATACGGCAACAAGCCGGGCATCGACAGCGCCACGGGCAAGGAATGCCGGCTGTTGACGGCCGAACTGCTCCAGCGGCTCAGGGAATACGAGAAGGGCAATCGTCCGAAGCCGATCAAGGCGCCGCCGGACCCGGTGTTCTTTGATCTGCGAACCGGAGAACCCATCGTCTGGTATTACAAGGCCAGATCCGGCGCGATCGAGATCTTCGACCTGATGGGCTTCCATCCCGAGAGCGGCGAGGAGCTTTTGCCGGTCAACAGGGACATCGTGGAAGCTTGGAAAGCGCAGCGGCAGTCCGAAAGCGTCAGGGCTCCGCAGCGGATCGATCCCGAGAAGTACGCCTTCTTCGATCCCCTCACCGGCAACGCGCGCGTCTGGTATTGGCGCAGTCAGAAGGGCGAGTACGAATTCTACGACGCCCCGGGTTTCCAGCCGCACACCGGCGACGCGCTGGTTGTCGTCACCAAGGATACCCTCGAGCAGCTCAAGCGGGATGCCGAAGCGAGGCAAAGGAGCTCGAACAGCAGCGATTGAAGATCGAGCAACAGCAGCGTGAGCGGACCGAGCGGCTTGAGCGTGAAACACGTGAAGCCGCCCAAAGGCTGGACGAGGAGAGAAAGAAGCGCGAGGCCGAGCTCCAACGCGAGACCCAGGCCGCTAACCTTTGCGACCAGCTGGCCGGAAATCCGACCGACCCGCAACGGTCGGGACCGGGGGCCTCATTCGACGCGCTCAAGGCCCGGGTCAGCGACGCGGTGGCCAATTGCGAGCTGGCTGTCCGGCAGTATCCGGATCAGCTGCGGTTTCAGTATCAACTGGGGCGATCGCTGCAGTTCGGAGATCGCAACAGGGCCTACGAAATCCATCGCAAGCTCGTTAGCCTGCGCTATCCCGCCGCCTACGACAATCTGGGCTGGATTCTCTATCAGGACAAGAAGAACATCCCGGAGGCGGTCAATACCTTTCGCATGGGCGTGCGGCTCGGCGATCCCGATTCGATGGTGAGCCTCGCCGAGATGATCGATCGGAAATACGCCGTCCCCACGGATCAAAGCGAAACGAAAATTTCCCTTTATGCGAGAGCGGGAGCACTCGGGCATCAGGGCGCGCAGCGGGCGCTTCAGGTCGAGCAGGCGAACGAGGCAAAAGCGACACAGGATCTCGCCGTGCAGCAACAGCAGCAACGACTGATGCTGGAGATGCTCGGAACGATCGTGCAGAACGTGCGCCGCTAGCAGCACCTCTGTTCGCGGTCATTTGCGACAGGATAGCCCGCGCGCGGCATTTGCGAGATTTTGCGTGCAACGGCCGCCTGCAGCAAACGGCACCAGTACGCTTTGGCTGTAGCCTATCGCGTGCACTTGGTGCGTCGGCCACGGATCGATTGTGTTCAAATGCCCTAGATCCGTCCGCGCCCGTCATCCCCGCGTCGCAAAACCGTAGGCGCGGAGTCAAGAAACCGTCAGGGTGGAGTTCAAGGAGCGCAGGCACCTTCCGTCGCGATTCGACGAAGGTTTCCTGAATGGCAACGCTCCGCGCCGCGCGGGCATGGACCCGGCGGCAATTTTTGGTTCGCTCGACCTCCAGCCTCGCCATCGCCTCGCTTGGGACGCTCGCAAAGCCGCATCTCAGCCGCGCCGCCGATCGTCCGCAGATCACGAGCGGCATCCAGTCCGGCGATGTCTCAGACGGCGCCGCCGTGATCTGGGCGCGCGCCGACCGGCCGGCGCGGATGCAGGTGGAATGCTCGACCGTCGAGAGTTTTAAGACGATCATTGCGTCGGGTTCGCGAGATGCGCTGCCCGATGCCGACTTCACTGCAAAGCTGCTGCTGAACGATCTGCCGCCCGGGCAGGACATCTTCTATCGCGTGCGCTTCGACGATATTGCGACCGGTATCGCCGGCGAGAGCCGCATCGGCCATTTCCGCACAGCGCCGGCCGCGGGCCAGTCGATCTCGTTCCTGTGGTCCGGCGACACCGCGGGACAGGGCTGGGGCATCGATGTCTCGCGCGGCGGGTATCGCAGCTATCGCACCATGCTCGACAACCGCCCGGATTTCTTCATCCACTCCGGCGACCACATCTACGCCGACTGCACCATTCCCTCCGAGCAGAGGCTGCCGAACGGCGAGACGTGGCGCAACATCGTCACCGAGGAGAAATCCGAGGTTGCGCACACGCTGGCGCAATTCCGCGGCAATTACAAATACAACCATCTCGACGAACACTTTCGCGCCTTCCATGCGGAGGTGCCGATGTTCGCGCAATGGGACGATCACGAGGTCACCAACGACTGGTCGCCGACCGGCAGCTACGACGCCGCCGGTTATGAGGACGACGGCACGCCGCTCCTGGTCGCGCGCGCCCGCCGCGCCTTCTTCGACTTCATGCCGATCCGCGACATCGGCGCGCGACAGGGCCGGGTCTATCGCAAGATCGCTTACGGCCCTCTGCTCGACGTCTTCATGATCGACATGCGCAGCTATCGCGACGAGACCTGGAACAAGGGAAACGACCATCGCGGCTGGATTCTCGGCGCCGAGCAGCTCGCCTGGCTCAAGCGCGAGCTCGCCGCCTCGCGCGCGACCTGGAAGGTGATCGCGGCCGATTTGCCGATCGGCCTGATCAGCCTCGACGCCGTTGCGCTCGGCAATGGGCCGCCCGACCGGCGCGAGCACGAGATTGCCGATCTGCTGGCGTTCATCAAGCGCGCTGGAATCCGCAATATCGTCTGGCTCACCGCCGACATGCACTACACCGCCGCGCACTACTACGATCCGAACAAGGCGCAATTCCAGGATTTCGATCCGTTCTGGGAGTTCGTCTCCGGCCCGCTGCATGCCGGCACCTGGGGGCCGGGCGAGCTCGATGACACGTTTGGTCCGGTCGCGATGTACCAGCACGGCTGTAGCGCTGCGCAGGGCGAGAATCTGGCGCCGTGCTTCGGCTTGCAGTTCTTCGGCCGGGTCGACATCGATGGCGCGACCGGAGTAATGACGGTGACTTTGAAGGACGTCGACAACCGTGACCTTTGGTCGGTCGATATCGTGCCGCGGCCGCCGGCCCGACCGGCCGTGGTGGCGCAGCATTCGTGAGGGACGGCCGCACTGAGCCCTGGTCGTCATGCCCGGGCTTGTCCCGGGCATCCACGTTCTTTGTGCCGCGGGGCAAGGCGTGGATGGCCGGGTCAAGCCCGGCCATGACGATGGGGAAGCATCGTGCGCCCCAAAGCTAACCCGATCTTGATTGGCCGCCCGGCGCCGCCCGCGCTATGGTCGCTACTCCCACCACTTCCTTTCCATCACCGAAGAGTTTGTCACCGCGCGTCCGGCGGGATGAATGACGTCAGGAGCCTGTTCATGGAGCATCTGCAGACACAGGGCATCAGCATGCCCAAGCTCGGCCTCGGCACCTTCCGCATGCAGGGCGACGTCTGCCGCGCCGCGGTCGAGAGCGCGCTGTCGATCGGCTATCGCCACATCGACACCGCCGAGATGTATGCCAACGAGGAGTCGATCGGTTCGGCCATCGCCGCTTCCCGCCTGCCGCGCGGCGAGCTGCACGTCACCACAAAAGTCTGGCACGAGAATCTGGCACCGGACGCGATCCGTCGCGCTTTCGACGCCAGCCTGAACAAGCTCAGGCTCGACCATGTCGACCTCTATCTCGTGCACTGGCCGTCGAGAGCCGCCAATTGGGGCGCGGTGTTCGAGACCCTGATGAAGCTCAAGGAGGAGGGGCGCACACGGGCGATCGGCGTTGCGAACTTTACCACAGCGCTGCTCAAGATCGCCGTCGAGGACATCAAGGCGCCGATCGCCTGCAACCAGATCGAATATCATGCCATGCTCGATCAATCGAAGGTGCTGGCCTATCTCAACGCCAAGTCGATCCCGCTTGTCGCCTATTGCCCGCTGGCGCAGGGGCGCATCGCCGCAGATCCGGTGCTAAGCGAGATCGGGGTTAAGCACAATGCGACCGCCGCGCAGGTCGCACTGAAATGGCTGCTCGATCAAAACGGCGTCGCGGCGATTCCGAAGGCCTCGCGGCGCGAGAGCCAAAAGGCCAATCTCGATGCCCTGAAGATCACGCTCGACGATGCCGACCGCAACAAGATCGCCGCGCTGCCAAAGGACATGCGCTGCGTCAATCCCGGCTTCGCGCCGGCGTGGGATTAGCCGCGAGTGCTTTCGTACGCAAAGAGATGTCCCCGTGAGGGGCCATCTCCATGCTGCGTTGCGCGTTAGTCCCAGTGGTGGCGATGACTGCGCTTGATCACGACGACCTTGTCACCGCGATGGTGCCAGGCCGCGATGCCGGCCGTAGTCCTGGTGCATGCGATATTCGGCGCGGGCGCCGTACGGGCCGTGATGATGACCGCGCTTGATCACCACCGTCTCGGCGCTCGCCAGCGTCGGCGCCGCGATCACCAGCGCGCCGAGAGCCGCAACCACATAACCAAGCCTCTTCATGATGTCTCTCCTCCAATCGAATGCACATCTAAACCGCGCGTGCACGCGAACGTTCTGGAGGAACTGCGGGAGAATTCTGAACGGCTGTTAATCGCAGCGTTGCTGCGCCGATGTCGGCGCGCCGGTCGCGACGTATTTGCCGTCCCTGATCGTGTACTCGCCGCGTTCGCTGCGATTGTAGATCGCGCGCAGGCTGCCATCCTTCTGCAAGAGGAGTCCAAATTCGCGCGTCTGATGCAGCGAGGGGAAGAACACCATCACATTGAGCAGGCCCTCGGCATTGACCGTGGCGGAGACGACCTCGTTCTCGTCCCTGGCGTCGCCGAAGTTGCGCCCGTACATCACCCGGCCGTCCTTCCTGATCTCGTAGGTCAAGAGCGCGCGCTTGTCGCGGTCGGGCCGAACCGCGCAGTCGACCGCCCAAGAGCCGAGCAGGCCCCATTGTTCGACCGTCGCCGCAAGCGTCTCGGCACGCGCCGCGGACGCGAGTGCGACCCACAGCAGCGCAGCCGCTATCCAGCGGCTCAAACAACCCGTCATGTCCTGGCAAGCCCCGCCTCGAAGAATTCCAAAGTGTAGCATCCCGCGCACGGCCGTCCACGCCAGCTGCCGATCGCGCGCGAATTTGATCCGCGTCAATGAGGCCGGCCGTTTCCGGGTTAGGATGTGCTTCCCGAAGGCGATGCGTGGATGGACCAATGCTGAATCAAGTCGTGGATTTTGCGGGCGAAGTGCTCCCGGGGAGCTGCGCCGTGCCGCCTTATTCCGAGACCGCGTTTCTGGCCGAGCTGGGCGAGCGCTTAAGGTCCTCGCGCACGCGCTGTGACCTGTCGCGCCGCGAGCTGGCCCGCCGCTCCGGGATTTCCGAGCGCTACATCGCCCAGATCGAGGCCGGCAAGGGCAACGTCTCGATCGTCCTGTTGCTGCGGCTCGCCTCCGCGATCCACAGCAGCCAGCCCCAAGTGGCTTAATATCAGGTGGCTTAATATCAGGCCCGCTTCTCCACATTGGCGCTACGGGCCGGCACGCCAAATTCCTTGCGGCAGACCTCGGCCAGCACGGCGACGCCCTCACGGATCTGCTGATGCGTCGGGCTCGCAAAGCACAGCCTCAGCCGCGAGCTGGAATGGTTCTTGTTGGTCGACCATTCCGGCCCCGGATTGATCGAGACGCCGGCGGCCAGCGCGGCCTGATAGAGCTTGAGCGTATCGACCTGGTCGGGCAGCTTGACCCAGAGGAAGATGCCGCCCTTGGGCTCCTCGAACTCCGCCGCCGTCCCGAACTGCTCGTTGAGGGCTTCCATCAGCGTATCGAGCTTGGTGCGCAGCGCCTTTGTCAGGGCCGGCACATGGGTGGAAAAATGCGGCTTGCAATAGGTGGCGAGCACCATCTGCTCCAGCGCGCCGGAGCCGGCATCCGTCTTCAGGGCCAGCATCCGCGACATCACATCCCAGGGCGCCACGACGAAGCCGACGCGCAGCGCCGGCGCGATCGACTTCGAGAATGAGCCGATATGGATCACGCCACCGTTTCGGCTCATCGCATGGATCGCAGGCGGCCGCTGTCCCGACCAGATGAGGTCGGCATAGCAATCGTCCTCGAAGATCGGCACGCCGTATTCCGCCGATAGCCGCAGCAGCTCGACGCGCCGGCTCTCCGGCATGATGCTGCCGGTCGGGTTCTGCACCGTCGGGATGGTGTAGATGTATTTCGGCCGGATGCCGCGGCTCTTCAGGTCGGCTAGTGTGGAGGCCAGCACGTCCATGCGCATGCCGTCCTTGTCGAGGGGGACGCCCACCACATTGACGCCGAGCCGCGCCAGGCGCGTCAGCGCGCCCTGATAGCTCTCCTGCTCGAAAATCACGGTGTCACCGCGCGTCAGCAGCGTGGCGTTGACGAGGTCGAGCGCCTGGAGCGAGCCCGAGACGATCAGGAGATCGTCGACCGTGCAGGTGATGCCGGCATCGCGCTTGAGCTTTGTCACCAGGAATTCGCGCAAGGGCAGGTAACCCTGGGGACCGTGCGCCAGCCCGTAAGTGGCAAGCGAGCGGCCCTCGCGTTGCAGCGCCAGGTTCGTCGCCTCGATCAGGCCCTCGAGCGGCACCTGCTCGGAGTCGTTGTTGCCGCCGACGAAGCTGTATTTGGCAAGGCCCGTCCAGCGCGCAGAGGGGGCCGGCAGCCCTGCGGGAAACAGGGGCGCGAAATCGAAGCTGGAGGTCATGGGCGTTCCTCGTCTTGTTCTTGTTGGGCGGCCGGCGTTGCACCGGCCTGTCTTACTTCTTGCTGGCCGTCCGGGTCGGACGTCCCTGGCTGATGAAAGCGTAATGCGCATTGGCGACGCCGCCAACCATCAAGGCTTCGACCACGGGCTCGGCGATCTCGCTTGTTGCGGCCCAGTCCACGAGAAAATTGGCTCCGGTCCCGCCGCGGACGTCGTCGGTCGGAATGAAGATCGAGACGGTGGCGAGCGGCCTCAAGGCGACCGGCGCCTTCAGATAGCTCTCGACCTGCTTGCCTGCGGTGTCGAAATAGGCGATGCGTTTGACCACCAGCGGCTGGGTCTCGGAGGCGTTGTGCACGCTCAGCGTCACCGAGAAGTCGACACGCAGCTTGCCCTGGCTCATGGCGACGCTGGAATAGGCGGGCACGTAGAACCCGCCGGAGACGGCAAGTTCTTCCTTCGGCATCGCGGTTAGCGAATCAGCAAAGTTTTGTTCGATACTGACCTTGGATTGCGCGGCGGCCGGCACGGCGTAGGCGAGGGGGCATAGCAGCATTGCCGCGAAGAGCCCTTTCCGCATGTGACGAATTGCTCGCTTGCCGCACCGCAACCCGTCTCTAGGGTGCGGCAAAACGGACCAATTTGGCATGCACGAGCTCATTCGCGACATCACTCTCTGTATTCTGTTTGCCTGGATGCTGGGCCTGCTCGCCCATTTCTCTCGGCAACCCCTGATCCTGGCCTACCTTATCGCCGGCTTCTGCATAGGTCCATTCGGCGCCGGCTGGGTCAAATCGCAGGAATCGATCAGCGTCATCTCCGAGCTCGGCCTGATTTTCATGCTGTTCATGATCGGGCTGGAGATCGACCTGAAGAAGATCGTGCGGGCGGGAAAGGTGATCCTGTTCGCGGCGGGCGGCCAGCTGCTCGGGGGCTGCCTGCTCGGGGTCTTGTTCTTCGTCGGCATCGGCCTGTCGCTCGGCGGCGGGCATTTCGATGCAATCTATCTCTGCGTCGCCTGCGCCTTGTCGAGCACCGTCATCATCGTCAAGGTGCTCTACGAGAAGCGCGAACTCGACACGCTGCCGGGCCGCATCACCCTCGGCGTGCTGGTGCTCCAGGATATCTTCGCCATCCTGTTCCTGGCGGTGCAGCCGAGTCTCGCCAATCTGCAAGTCAGCGTCATCCTGCTCTCGATCGGCCGCGTCGCGGTGCTGGTCGCCGCCGCGCTCCTGGTCAGCCGCTACGTGCTGCCGCGTCTGTTCCACCAGATCGCACGCCGCCCTGAGCTGATCCTGCTCGGCGCGCTCGCCTGGTGCTTTCTCGTCGCCGAAACGGCGGAGCGGCTGTCGCTGTCGCGCGAGATGGGCGCGCTGATCGCCGGCGTCTCGCTCTCGACCTTTCCTTACGCGCTCGACGTCACCGCCAAGGTCACCACACTCCGCGACTTCTTCATCACGCTGTTCTTCGTCGCGCTCGGCATGACCATTCCCGTGCCCGGCCTCTCCGTGATCGGGCTCGCCTTGATGATCGCGGCGTTTACGGTGGTGAGCCGCCTCATCACCACTTTCATCCCGCTCTACCTGATGAAGCAGGGGCTCCGCGCGAGCCTGTTGCCGGCCCTCAACCTCGCCCAGATCTCCGAGTTCTCGCTGGTGGTGATCCAGACCGGCATCGCCGACCACCATATCGCGCCGGAGACGGCGAACGCGGCCTCCTTCGCCTTCGTGGTGCTGGCCGTGCTCTCGACATTCGTGATGACGCGCAGTGACGAGATCACCCGCTGGATGATCGGCCCCCTGAAGCGGATCGGCCTGCGCGACCTCGATCACGGCAGCGGGCATGCCGAGGAGGCCCATGGGGGCGGCCATGGCGAGGCCCGCCGCATCGTCATCCTCGGCTTTTTCCGTGCGGCGAGCGCGCTTTTGGCCGAGATCGAACGGCAGACCCCGGTGCTGCTGGAGCAGATCACGGTGGTCGATTTCAACCCCAATGTGTACCAGACCCTGCTCTCGCGCGGCCTGCACGTGATCTATGGCGACATCAGCAATGTTGACACGCTGCTCCATGCCGGCGTCGGCAAGTCCGAGATGATCATTCTCAGCGTGCCGGATTCGCTGCTGAAGGGCGCCACCAACGAGAAGCTGGTCCGCCACGTCCGCGCGCTCAACCCCACCGCCCTGATCGTGGCGACCGCCGACCTCCTGGCCGATGTCGGCGAGCTCTACGGGGCCGGCGCCAGCTATGTCACCGTGACCCGGCTCAGCGACGCCCACGAGCTGTTCACGGTAATCGAAGCCGCCCAGGCCGGCCTTCTGGCCGACAAGCGCGCCGAGCTCGATCAACGGCTCGGCGAGCGGCGCGAAGTGCTGCCCTGACCGCGCCGGCCGCCTTCCCTTCCGGCGGTCGGCGCCTATATCCCTGGTATCTTCGGTGCAAGCCTGGACCACCCTGGCAGGCCTGCCGTCCGGCATATGTGGTTGCGCTGGGAAGACTAGCGCCCCGGCTCAAGTCCGGCTAAGCCTCCCGGCCATAACCGATAGAGATTGGGAAATGCCCGATAGCATTCAGGAAGTCTTGCAGGCCTTTGCCCGGGGCGAGCTTGTCGTCGTCACCGATGATGAGGATCGCGAGGGCGAGGGCGATCTGATCGTCGCTGCCTCGCTCTGCACCGCCGAGAAGATGGCGTTCATCATCCGCCACACCTCCGGCATCGTCTGCGCGCCCGTGACCACGGAGGACGCACGCCGCCTGCGGCTCGATCCGATGGTCGCCCACAACGATTCCGCGCATACCACCGCGTTCACGGTCTCGATCGACTACAAGCCCGACGGCGGCACCGGCATCTCCGCCGAGGAGCGCGCCTCGTGCTGCCGGGCGCTGTCCAATCCCAATGTCGGCGCCAATGACTTCGCCCGCCCGGGCCACATCTTTCCGCTGATCGCCAAGGATGGCGGCGTGCTGCTGCGCTCCGGCCATACCGAGGCCGCGGTCGACCTCTGCAAGCTCTCCGGCCTGCCGCCGGTCGGCGTCATCAGCGAGCTCATGAACGACGACGGCAGCGTGATGAAGGGCGAGCAAGTCGCCCGCTTCGCCGCCGAGCACAAGCTCAAGCACGTCACCATCGCGGACATGATCGCTTACCGCCAGGGGCGCGAAAAACTGATCGAGCGGGTCTCGACCTTCGTCACCGAGAGCCCGATCGGGCCCTTGCAGGGCTATGCCTACCGCTCGCCGTTCGATTCCATCGCCCACGTCGCCTTCGTCTACAATGGCGTTGGCGACGGCAAGAACGTGCTGACGCGCTTTCACAAGCCGAACATCGTCAAGGACGCTTTCACCGGCCACAAGCGCATGGCGGCGGTGCTCGAGCATTTCAAGAAATCCGGCCGAGGCGTGCTGGTCTACCTGCGTGATGGCGCAGCCGGTGTGCCCGTGGAGCCGCTGCCGGACGAGACGTCCACGGAAGCCGACCGCAACCGCCAGTGGCGTGAGGTCGGCGTTGGCGCGCAGATCCTGCGCGATCTCGGCGTCACCTCGATCCGGCACCTCACCTCTTCGGTGCATGACTACAAAGGCCTGTCGGGCTTCGGCATCGAGATCGTCGCCAACGAGCAGCTCGAAAGCTGACACGCAGTGTAGAGGCGAGGAGATTGCGGGTTCGACGCTTCGCCTCGCCCCGGAATGACCGAAACCAGGATGCAATTGCACTTGTTGCCGCGGCGCTTTAATTTGTCGGGCAATTTTTGACGGAACCAGACGCGAAAGGACGTTTCATGAGCGTGCGCCCTCAGGCCAAGGACAAGCCGGCTGCGGCTTCTTTCCAGTGGGACGATCCGTTCCTGCTCGACGAGCAGCTCACCGAAGACGAGCGCATGGTGCGCGACACCGCTCGCGCCTATGCCCAGGACAAGCTGCTGCCCCGTGTCTCCCAGGCCTATCTCGAAGAAAAAACGGATCGCGAGATCTTCAACGAAATGGGTGAGCTCGGCCTGATCGGCATCACCCTGCCGGAGGAATATGGCTGCGCCAATGCGAGCTACGTCGCCTATGGCCTCGTCGCGCGCGAGATCGAGCGGGTCGATTCCGGCTATCGCTCGATGAACTCGGTGCAGTCCTCGCTGGTGATGTATCCGATCTACGCCTATGGCGACGAGAACCAGCGCAAGAAGTACCTGCCGAAGCTCGCCAGCGGCGAGTGGGTTGGCTGCTTCGGCTTGACCGAGCCCGATGCCGGCTCCGACCCGGCCGGCATGAAGACGCGCGCCGAGAAGGTTTCGGACGGCTATCGCCTCACCGGCAGCAAGATGTGGATCTCGAACGCGCCGATCGCCGATGTATTCGTGGTGTGGGCCAAGTCGGCGGCGCACGACAACCAGATCCGCGGCTTCGTGCTGGAGAAGGGCATGAAGGGCCTCTCCGCACCGAAGATCGGCGGCAAGCTGTCGCTTCGCGCCTCCATTACCGGCGAGGTCGTGATGGACGGTGTCGTGGTTCCCGAAGACGCGCTGCTGCCCAACGTCTCCGGCCTGAAGGGCCCATTCGGCTGTCTCAACCGCGCCCGTTACGGCATCTCCTGGGGTGCGTTAGGGGCCGCCGAGGACTGCATGCACCGCGCCCGCCAGTACACGCTCGACCGCAAGCAGTTCGGCAAGCCGCTCGCCGCGACCCAGCTGGTGCAGAAGAAGCTCGCCGACATGGAGACCGAGATCGCGCTGGGCCTGCAGGGCTCGCTTCGTGTCGGTCGCCTGATGGACGAGGGCAAGTTCGCGCCCGAGATGATCTCGATCATGAAGCGCAACAATTGCGGCAAGGCGCTCGACATCGCCCGCACCGCCCGCGACATGCACGGCGGCAACGGCATCTCGATCGAGTACCACGTGATGCGCCACGTCCATAACCTCGAGACGGTCAACACCTACGAGGGCACCCACGACGTCCACGCCCTGATCCTGGGCCGCGCGATCACGGGCATTCAGGCGTTTTTCTAGTCGTCACGCATTCCGTGGCGGTTGTTTTGCTGAGCTGTCATCGCCCGCCTTGTGCGCAATGCGCATTGGGGCGGGCGATCCAGCATCCCAGAGACCTCGCCTTCGTCACAGGCGCCGCGGCGTACTGGATACCCCGCTTTCGCCGGGTATGACGAAGAGTGTGGCGGTACGCACAGGAAGTCCCATGTCCGACAATGACGACGTCCCGTTCAACCGCAACTTTCCGCTGAAGCCCGGAATCGTCGAGGAGGTCCGCCCCGGCGTGCGGCGCGTGCTCTGTAACAATCCGAGCCCGTTCACCTTCACCGGCACGGTCAGCTACATCGTCGGCACCGGCAATGTCGCAATCATCGATCCCGGCCCGGACGATGCGGCGCATGCGGCAGCGCTGCTCGATGCCGTGCGCGGTGAGACGGTGAGCCATATCTTCGTCACCCACACCCACCGCGACCATTCGCCGAACACCGCGCGGATCAAGCAGGCGACCGGCGCGCCCGTTTATGCCGAAGGCCCGCACCGGGCCTCGCGCCCGCGCTTCGAGAGCGAGAAGCACAATCCGGAATCCGGCGCGGACCGCGATTTCGCGCCCGATGTCAGGATCGCCCATGGCGACGTCGTCGAAGGCGCCGGTTGGCAGCTCGAGGCGGTGGCAACGCCCGGCCACACCGCAAACCATCTCGCCTTTGCCTGGCCCGAGCGGAACTTCAACTTCGTCGGTGATCACGTCATGGGCTGGTCGACATCGATCGTGGCACCGCCCGACGGCTCGATGATCGACTATATGGACTCGCTGGACCGCCTCGCGTCCCGCGAGGAGGACCTCTACTTCTCCGGCCATGGCCCGGAGATTCCGGACGGTCCGCGCTTCGTGCGTTTCCTGATCCGTCATCGCAAGGCGCGCGAGGCCTCGATCCTGCACCGCCTCGCCAAGGGCGAGGCCGACATCCCGACCATGGTGCGCGCGATCTATATCGGGATCGATCCCAGGCTGACGACCGCCGCTGGCTACTCCGTGCTGGCGCACCTGGAAGACCTGGTCGCGCGAGGCCTGGTCGCAACGGATGGCGATCCCGTGATCGGCGGGACATATCGGATGGCGAGCTAGCCGCCCGTCGTTCTGGGGCGATGCGTAGCATCGAACCCGGGATCTCGCGCCACAATCTCGATATTCCAGGCGGCCCGGCAGGCGGCCCGGAGTTCACCTCTCCCCGCTGGGGAGAGGTGATCCGGAGCAAGCTGGCCGAGCTTAATCTCATCGTGCGCTAGACTAGCGCGTCACTTCTTCACCGTCTTCGCCGGCGCTTTTGGCGGCGCGACCGGCGTCTTCTTCACCGGCTTGAGCGCATCGGCATCGGCGGCGGTGTTGAGGTCATCAATGAATTTCTTGACGCGGGCAGCGTTGCTGCCGAGGTCGCTCTCGAAATAGCGCGAGGCGGAGCGGATATCGACGCGGGAATCATCGCCATCAGGCACGACCCGGATCGAGATGTCCTCGCGGAACCCCATGATCGGCGTGCGCGCGACCGCCTCGATGCGGCCGATACGGCGCGGCGGCTGCGGCGCACGCTCGTCGATGACGAGCCATTTGCGCTTGTTGACGAGCTGGCGTGCGATTGCATAGGCGCGGTCCACCGGGATCTCCAGCTCGATCGGCTCGATGTCGGGATAAAACTGGCGCTGCTGCTCGGCCGAATAGAGGCCGGTATAGACCGCGGTGTTGGTGCCATCGCCGGTGCGTATGGGCGCCAACGCGTCGAAGCGCGGCGGGTCGATCGGGTTGGTGGTGATGTCGTGGATCGCCGGCAGCTTGCGATATTGCAGGCCGAGATAGGCGGGATAGGCGAGGATCAGCGCATCGATCAGGAAAGCGAGCAGGATGCGCGCCATGCCGCGCGAGCCGTTCTGCCAGATCGCGGCAAAGCCGGCGAGCCCGAACAGGATCGAGAGGCCGGCAATCGCAAGCCCGCCGAAGAAGGCCATCAGCGCCGGTTTCATCTCCAGGAAGTTGAAGCGGACGATGATGATCGAGACCACCACTGCCACCACCGCGAACACGGCCAGATTACGCGCCCAGCTCGCGAGGCTGGACACGGGCTCCGACTGATAGGGAGCGGAGAACCTGCGGGCCATCGGGTGAGCTCTGCCGGGTGTTGCGAGCGGCGCCGGCCGATCTGGCGCGGCTATGCGCCGTTGAGACCACGGCGCGGGGGCAAATTCGAAGGGCTCCGCGTGCGCCCAGACCGTCATGCCCGGGCTTGTCCCGGGCATCCACGTTCTCCGTGCAGCGGAGCAAGGCGTGGATGGCCGGGACAAGCCCGGCCATGACGTCGTGGAGGCTTCAATGCGTCAAACGCCCCCCTCCAGGAGAGGGTGGCACCGTCTTACGCCGCCGCGTTCGGGAAGCGGTAATCCTTGAACTGGTCGCGCAACTCCGTCTTCAGGATCTTGCCCGTCGCGGTGTGCGGAATGCCCTCGACGAAGACGACGTCGTCGGGCATCCACCACTTGGCGATCTTGCCGTCCATGAACTTCAGGATGTCCTCGCGCGTGGCCTGCTGGCCCTGCTTGAGGTGCACGATCAGGAGCGGCCGCTCATCCCATTTCGGGTGGAACACGCCGATCACGGCGGCTTCGGCCACGGCCGGATGGCCGATCGCGAGGTTTTCGAGATCGATCGAGGAGATCCACTCGCCGCCGGACTTGATCACGTCCTTGGAGCGGTCGGTGATCCGCATGTAGCCGTCCTCGTCGATGGTCGAGACGTCGCCGGTGTCGAAGAAGCCTTCCTCGTCGAGGATGTTGGCGTCGAGCCGGTAATAGGCCTTGGCGACGGCTGGGCCGGCGACCTTGAGGCGGCCGAAGGTCTTGCCGTCCCAGGGCAGCTCCTTGCCGGCATCGTCGGTGATCTTCATCTGCACCGCGAACGGCGCATAGCCCTGCATCTGGAGCACGTCGAGCCGCGCCTCTCCGGTCGCGTTTTGGAACGGCGGCTTCAGCGCCGCGACGGTGCCGATCGGGCTCATCTCGGTCATCCCCCAGGCGTGGCGGACGTTCGAGCCCATGTCGAGGAAGGCCTTGATCATCGAGCGCGGCATCGCCGAGCCGCCGCAGATCACCATCTTCAGGTCGGGCAGCTTCAGATTGTTGGCGGCCATGTGCTGGAGCAGCATCAGCCACACCGTCGGCACGCCTGCGGTGTGCGTCACCTTCTCGGTCGAGAGCAGCTCGTAGACCGAGGCGCCGTCGAGCTTGGCGCCGGGCATCACCAGCTTGGTGCCCTGCGAGGGCGCGGAGAAGGCGATGCCCCAGCTGTTGGCGTGGAACAGCGGCACCACCGGCAGCATGGTCTCGGAGGCGCTGGTGCCGAGCGCGTCGACATTGTTGGCCATCAGCGCGTGCAGCACGTTGGAGCGATGCGAATACAGCACGCCCTTCGGGTCGCCCGTCGTGCCCGACGTGTAGCACATCGCGGCCGCCGTGTTCTCGTCAAAGTCCTTCCATTTGAATTTGCCGTCGGCCTGCGCAATCCAGTCCTCGTAGGCGACCACATTCTTCAGCGTGGTTTCCGGCAAATGCGCCTTGTCGGTGAGCACGACATAGCGTTCCACGCTCGGAAGTTTGTCGGCGATCTTCTCCAGGATCGGAACGAAGGTGATGTCGGTCATCACGATGCGGTCCTGCGCATGGTTGATGATCCAGGCGATCTGCTCGGGGAAAAGGCGGGGATTGACGGTATGGCAGATGGCGCCGATCCCCATGATGCCGTACCACACCTCGAGATGGCGCCAGGTGTTCCAGGCGATCGTTGCGACACGGTCGCCGAGCTTGATGCCGTCGCGCTCCAGCATCTGCGAGACCTTGAGCGCGCGCTGGTGGATCTCGGCGTAGTTGGTGCGATGGATCGGCCCCTCGACAGAGCGCGTGACCACCTCCTGCTTGCCATGAATCCTGGCGGCGTGTTCGATGATCCGGTGGCAGAGCAGGGGCCAATCTTGCATCAAACCGAGCATTCTGACGTTCCTCCGAGAAGTCGCTGGGCGCGTTATCGCTCTCAGCCTTGGGCCAAACAATTGTGATGAGTTTTAGCCTGCCGGACTTTCGCCGCAAATGGTCTTGTCGCGGCTATATGTCCACCGGCGCGGCAATGGTTACCGCCGCGCTCGCGCTGTCGCTAGTGCTCGCCGAGAGGGCTGAGGCGCGGAAATATCCTGCGCCATGGGATATCTTCGGCCTTGGTACACCACGACCGCGCGCAGCCGTTCGTCACGCCAAGATTCCACTGCCAAAACCGCGCCCCGAAGAGGCCCCCAAGGCGTCGGACGAGGGGGCGCCGGAGCCAGAAGGCAAGCCATCCGAGGACAAGCCAAGCGCCGACAAGCCCGCCGAGGCCGCGCCGCCGCCCGAGAAGCAGGCCTCGGCCTGCCGGCTGGCGCTGACCGAGGAGATCGCGATCGCGCCGTCGATTCCGGATATCCGCGGGCCCGGCGCCTGCGGCGGTGAGGATCTGGTGCGGTTAGAGGCCATCGTGCTGCCGGACGAGCGTAAGGTGGCGGTCAAGCCGGCGGCGATCCTCCGCTGCAACATGGCGTCCGCGGTCGCCGATTGGGTACGCAAGGACATGGTGCCGCTGGCGGCGAGCCTCGGCTCGACCATCAGCGACCTCGACAATTTCGACAGCTTCGAGTGCCGTGGCCGCAACCGCGTCGTCGGCGCGATGCTGTCCGAGCACGGCAAGGCCAACGCCCTCGACGTCCGCGCCATCAAGCTCGCCAACGGCCAGTCGATCGGCCTGACCGACCGCACCATGTCGCGCGAGGTGCGCGAGCGCGTGCTGCATTCGGTGTGCGCGCGCTTCTCCACCGTGCTCGGTCCGGGCTCGGACTGGTACCACGAGGACCACATCCATCTCGACCTGGCGCAGCGGCGCAACGATTACCGGATCTGCCAGTGGAACGTCTGGGATCCCCTGCCGCAGGTCGCCCCGCTGTTGCCGGCGGAGCGCCCCGAGGAGGCACCGCCGCGCGAGGTCGCGGCCAAGCCCGACGGCAAGGAGGACGCCGACGAAGGGGCGGCGGAGACTCCCCCTGCGGCTGCGGACAAGCCGTCGGCTGGTGGCAACAAAGCCCGGTCGCACAAGCCGGCAACAAAAAAGCGCCGGTAAGACCGGCGCTTTTGGATGTCAGAGATCAGAATGCGATCAGTAGCTGCCGGCTTGGCCGGTTTGGCTGCCGCCGAGCGCCAGGCGCGAATTATACGGCGAGTCGCCATGCTTCGGCTCGAGCACCACGACGATGGTGCCGACCTTGACGCGGTTGTAGAGGTCGATCGCGTCCTCGTTGGTCAGGCGGATGCAGCCCGACGAGATCGAGGCGCCGATATATTCCGGCTGGTTGGTGCCGTGGATGCGGAACAGCGTGTCCTTGCCGCCCGAATAGAGGTACATGGCGCGGGAACCCATCGGATTGTCCGGACCCGGCGCGACATAGGTCGGCACGCCCAGGCGCGAAATCTCGCCCGGCGTCGGATGCCAAGCCGGCCATTCGGTCATGCTGCCCACCTTGGCAATGCCGGACCAGGCCATGGCCTCTTCGCCGACGGTGATGCCGTAGCGGATCGCCTTGCCGCCCTCCAGCACGTAATAGAGGTAGTGGTTGTCGGAATCGACCACGATCGAGCCCGGCGATTCCTTGCGGTGATACTCGACGATGGCGCGGCGGAACGGCTCTGCGACCGGGGTATTTTCATACCGGACCTTGGCGAGGAGTTCCTTATCCTTCGGCTTGAAGGCTTTGGTGTCGGTCGCCTCGAAATGCGTGGCCTGCATGCAGCCCGACAGCATCAGGCCAGCGGCCAAGATCCCCAATTTAACTTTCAGCGACGACATGGTTTGGTTCCAATCAAAACAATACCGTGCGGAACGCCTGAGCTTAGCGCCCAAGTTCCTCGACTCCGTTAATCCCATTATCGTTGAAATCTGCCACAATTCCAGCACTGAAGCCCTTATCCCGCGCTGCAAGACCCCGGCTGTGGCTTTTTTGCCGCAAGTTTTGCGGCGCTGTGCGGATTTTGCGGCAGGGGACTCCGAACTGTCGATTCCGCGCCACAGTTGAACCCCGACCCCGCCACAAATACCAACGCTTCGTTAATCCGGTTGTCATCGTGAACTTGTCAGAATCGCGCTAAGGGCTGTCATTCTGTCGCAGGTGCTCTGGAGTTGTCATGTTTTCGGTGTTTGTTCCCTCCGAGGCCTCCCTCAAGAAGGCTGTCATCGAAGATCTCACCGCGCTGCCGGAGAGCGCGGTCTGGATCGACCTCGTCAACCCGAGCGCGGCCGAGGACAAGGCGGTGGAGCGGCTGGCGGGCATCGCCATCCCGACCCGGGAAGACATGCAGGAGATCGAGATCTCCAGCCGGCTCTATATCGAGAGCGGCGCGCGCTACATGACCGCGACGCTGATGTGCCACTCCGATACCGACATGCCCCGGACCACGGCAGTGACCTTCATCCTCGGCGACCACCGCCTGGTGACGGTGCGCTACGATTTGCCGAAGCCATTCGCCCTGGTCGAGGCCAAGCTCGGTCGCTCCTGCACGCCTTCCATCACCGGCGAGATGGTGCTGATGGAACTCCTGGACGCCGTGATCGACCGCTGCGCCGACATTCTGGAGCGCTGCGGCGCCGAGATCGACCAGGTCTCGCACGACATCTTCGAGCCCGAGAGTGAGCGCCACGGCCACGCCAAGCAATATTCCCAGATCCTGATCTCGATCGGCCGCAAGGGCGATCTGACCTCGAAGGTTCGGGAGAGCCTGGTGTCGATCGGCCGCGTCGTGACCTTCTTGTCCGCAGTGGTCGAAGGCGTGAAATGGTCGAAGGACATGCGCGAGCAGCTCAAGACCATGCAGCGCGACGTGGCCTCGCTGACCGATCACGCATCCTATCTCTCCAACAAGATCACTTTCGTGCTCGACGCCATGCTCGGCGTCGTCGATCTCGAGCAGAACAACATCATCAAGCTGTTCTCGGTCATGGCTGTTGTCCTGATGCCGCCGACGCTGATCGCCTCGATCTACGGCATGAACTTCAAGGTGATGCCGGAACTCGAATGGATCCACGGCTATCCGATGGCGCTGGTGATGATGCTGGTGGCCGCGATCGTCCCGTACTGGATCTTCAAGTGGAAGAAGTGGCTCTGATCTCCCGCGCTCTCGGAAAATAGCTACCGAGACCTTACGCGGTTCGCAAAGACACGGTCGATCGTGTCGCAGAATAGAGCGGGATTGAGGCGGTGCCGTGATGTGTGCGCTGTGCCCCAATTCCTCCGGTAAAATTTGAGCGGTGGGCTGAACGTTTGCGCGAAACTTGTCTGCGATAAGCAGCATGTTAGCCGCGAGGAACAGCCATGGTTGAAAAACACATAACGACGCCCCGCAACGTCATCGATCTGGCGAACTATCGTCAGGCCGTGACGAGCGGCAAGGCGCCGTCGTTGTCGGCACGCCTGTGCCGGCACTGTGGTGCTCCGCTGCTCGACGGCGAAAACGACGACGACTGCTCGACTGCATTGAACGCCGCCGCCCCGCGGCTGCGCGAACGGTCGCGTCGGATTCGACTCGATTGAGGAACGGAAGGAAGGCGGGCGATCCAGGTCTTGCGGCGGCGTTGTCTGGATCGCCTTGCTTCCGTCTTTCGGCAAATCAGCTAGCGCTTCACGATCTGCGCCGTCGAGACAATGGTCTCGGCGATGGCGCCGTCGCGGCTGAAAGCGACGAGATGCTTTAAGACATCGCGCAGCATAGCCTCGACATTCTCGCCCAAAGCATCGGGTGATGACGACGATGCGGATCTCGGCGCGGTTGAGCGCCGCTTTCGATTGTGGCGCGAACCCGCGATCAAGGTGACGTTCACGGCCGCGCGATCATATCACGACAGAATGCGATGTCGCCCGTCGGGCAAAACACCGCGCGATCACAGCCGTGTTGTCAAGGTGCCTGCTTGGAAATATTCCACTTTACCGAAATTCGGATTTGTCGTATGTGTCGCCCATCCCGGCTCATCTTGAGGGGCGATCGTGTGGTCGTCATGTTTCGCGAGCCGGGCTTGCGGTGGACGCAGCAGCGTCGGGCGCGAACAGCCAGGGCAGGGCGGATTGCTCTCCGTGAGCCCAGGGCTTCGTGCGGACGGACGGCGCTGTCAGGTTCGTCTCGCCCGTAAGTTTCCGGCTCCGTCGACAGGGCTGGGAAAACTGCGGCGAAATGGCGGGCCGTGCGTACGGCAAAACCGTGTGGTCCTGGCCGTCGTTGCTACGGTCAAGCTCTTGCGGATGCGGCAACCGCGTCAACCGGCGCGGTGCCGGCGACTTCGCAGGAGTGAGGGAGGCCAGAAGGAACTCGGCTCCCGGGAGAACTCGGCATACGCCGTCCGACCATCGCGCAGGGAAGGCCGAGTGATTGGCTACACCTGTATGCTGCTGTGCGGTTCTTCCTGCGTGTGCTTTTCGCGCAGCGGACCGCGGGTGCCGGCCGGCACCCGGCCTTCCCTGGTGTGCCCGGCATGGGCTTCGACTTGGAGGTGAAAGTCCTTCCGTGAGCTGATCACAGCGAGCGAAGTGAACCGCAGAGTGTCGGACCGCGAGGCCGGCGTGAAGGAAGCGGGGAGCGAAGCTGCGGGCCGACGAACAGAAATCGGATATGAGGCGGAGCCGAGCAGGGCGAGCGGGCCAGGAGCCGCAAAGCCGTTGTGATCAAGGCAGGCGACGTAGATCCGGCGGTCGTGCAGCGAAGGTCGAAGGTCTTACCCGGGGAGATCTCGCTTGCACCTGAAAGGGTGACGAGGGTTGCAAGGCCTTCGGAGCGAGAAGTCAGCAGAGGCCGTAGTAGCGGCTTAAAGCCGTGAAGGGCCGAACGATGGGAAGGGCGAAACGCCCACAAACCTCGGGGGAATTATGCCACAGAAGCCGGAAGCCCCGGACGCACGATCGACCGCTGCGGTGAAGCCGCAGCGGCCGGCCGGGCGCGTGGAAGCGCCCCTGACTGGAAGTGGAGACGAGCGCCCAGGAAGCAGCGATCTGATGGAGAAGGTGTGTGAACGCCAGAACCTTCAGGCCGCACTGAAGCGTGTTCGGCAGAATGCGGGCAGTCCCGGCATCGACGGGATGACGGTGGAGGAGCTACCTAACCATCTGCGCGTGCACTGGCCGCTCCTGCGCGAGAAATTGCTCGCGGGGCAGTACCAGCCGCAGCCAGTGAAGCGGGTGGCGATCCCGAAGCCCGGCGGGGGCGAGCGCGAGCTCGGCATCCCCACCGTGCTCGACCGGTTCATCCAGCAGGCCCTGCTGCAGGTTCTGCAACCGCAGTTCGACCCAACCTTCTCGGATGCAAGCTATGGCTTCCGGCCCGGACGGAGTGCGCACGACGCGGTGCGTCGCGCGCAAGCCTATGTGCAGGAAGGCCGCAGCTTCGTGGTGGATATCGACCTGGAGAAGTTCTTCGACCGGGTCAACCACGACATCCTGATGGGAAGGCTGGCCAAACGGATCGCGGACCGTCGGGTGCTGCGGCTGATCCGCCGCTACCTCAATGCGGGCGTGCTCGCAGACGGGGTGGTGATCGAGCGGGGTGAGGGGACGCCGCAAGGCGGTCCGCTGTCTCCGCTATTGGCCAACGTGCTGTTGGACGAAATCGACAAGGAGCTGGAGCGGCGCGGGCATGCCTTCGTCCGCTACGCCAACGATCTGAACGTCTACGTTCGGACGCAGCGTTCGGGCGAGCGGGTGATGACCTCACTGCGCAAGCTGTTCGGGAAGCTGAAGCTCCGCGTCAACGAAACCAAGAGCAAGGTACGACGCGCCACGGCATCGAAGTTCCTCGGCTTCTCCTTTTGGGTGGCTGCGGGACGGACGATCAGGCGGCGCGTCGCACCACAGGCCATCGAACGCATGAAAGAGCGCGTGCGCGACATGACCCGGCGCAGTGCCGGACGCAGTCTCGCACAAATGTGCAAGCCGCTCGGCAAGTATCTGACAGGGTGGAAGGGGTACTTCCGCCTTGCAGAGACGCCCGGCGTCTTTGCCGACATCGACGGGTGGATCCGGCATCGTCTGCGGGCGGTTCAGCTCAAGCACTGGAAGAACGGGCATGTCGTCTACCGCGAATTGATCGCGCGCGGCGTACATCCCGACGAAGCCAGGCGAGTGGCCATCAACAGACGGCGCTGGTGGCGCACCTCGAAGGTGGCGCTCAACAAAGCGTTGCCAAATGAACGCTTCAGACGGCTGGGAGTCCCCTCCCTCGCAAGCTAACCTCAACCCATCGAACCGCCCGGTGCGGACCCGCATGCCGGGTGGTGTGGCAGGGGACGTGGAGCCAAACTCCACGCCTCTATGCCGATCGCCCTCTTGGCTTCGAGGGTGGAGAGATGAAACAAAGCTCGGGCGAAATACGCCGCGAGAATGCGAACGCATGTCTGCAGCCACAACTCGCTGTCATCGCCCGGCTTGACCGGGCGATCCAGTACGCCGAAGCGGCAGTGATGAATCGAGAAGCCGCGGCGTACTGGATTCCCCGCCGGAGCCTGTCATCGGGCCCGCCGAAGGCGAGACCCGGTGGCGGGGAATGACAGTGGAGATTGGAGTGCGAGCCGTCGCCTCATGCTCGGTCATTGCGAGTGCAGCGACGAGAGTGGATCAAACGTGCTGGCCGCCGTTGATGTGGATCTCGGCGCCGTTGACGTAGGAGCTGGTGTCCGTGCACAGCACATAGATGATCTTGGCGACCTCGTCGGGTGTGCCGAGCCGATGCATCGGGATCTGCTGCTCGACGATCTTCTCGGTGCCGGGCGACAGGATCGAGGTGTCGATCTCGCCGGGCGCGATCGCGTTGACGCGCACGCCGATGCGGCCGAAGTCGGAAGCCATTTCGCGCGTCAGCGCGGCGAGCGCGGCTTTCGACGTCGCGTAGGCGGCGCCCGCGAAGGGATGCACGCGCGAGCCCGCGATCGAGGTGACGTTCACGACCGATCCCCTGGCCGCTTTCAATTCCTCGATCAGCCCGCGCGCCATCATGATCGGCGCGAAGAAGTTGACGTTGAAGACATGCGTCCAGGTGTCGAGATCGGTGTCGACCGAGCCGAGCCGCGCGCCGCCCGCGCCCTTCGGCGAGATCGCGGCGTTGTTGACCAGCGCATGCAGCGTGCCACCCTCGAGCCGGCGGCGGATCTCGGTGATCGCGCGCGCGGTATCCTCGGGATCGCCGAGGTCGACCTGGATGTGGTCCTCGGGGCCTGCGTCCCACGGGCAGTCCTCCGGGAAAGCATGCCGTGAACAGGTGATGACGCGCCAGCCGGCCGAGGAGAAACGGATCACGGTGGCGTGGCCGATGCCGCGGCTGGCTCCGGTCAGGAGCAGCGTACGACGCGGCACATTGGACGAATGCGGCATGGACATCTTTCAGGTCGGCCAAAAGCTAAAGACAAGGCTCAAGGATACATCCGCGTCTTGGACCATTTCTGGCCGGCCGCGTCACGGCGAAATTCGATGCGGTCGTGCAGGCGGAATGGGCGGTCGTGCCAAAACTCGATGCGCACCGGCGTGATGCGCCAGCCGCTCCAGCCCGGCGGCCGCGGCACCTCGCCGATGACGTATTTGGCCGCGACTTTCGCGATGGCCTGTTCGAAGGCAAAGCGGCTCTCCAGCGCCTCGGATTGCTTGCTCGCCCAGGCGCCGATCTGGGCCTGCTTGGGGCGGGTGGCGAAATAGGCATCGGCCTCGGCGTCGGTCACCGGCGTCACGTTGCCGCGGATGCGGACCTGCCGGCGCAGCGACTTCCAGTGAAAAAGTAATGCTGCCTTAGGATTTGCGGCGAGTTCGCGGCCCTTCTGGCTGGCGATGTGGCTGTAGAAGACGAAACCCTCGGTATCGAAACCCTTCATCAGCACCATGCGCACGTCCGGAAGCCCATCAGGGTCGACGGTCGCGAGCGCCATCGCGTTCGGATCGTTCGGCTCGCTCTTGATCGCCTCGTTCAGCCAGGACTCGAACAATGCAAATGGCTCGTCGGCGGCGGTGAAATCACCGGATGTTAAGGGTGTCTGGTGTTTCATCGAGGTCGTGTCGGTCATGTCTGGAGTCCGAGTTGCGTCCCGCGGCCCAAAACGCGCTATTGTCCGCTACCGCCCTATATAGGGCATGGGGACGCGTTGGCCTATCGGTGATCCGTCCGTCCGGCTTCGTCATGACGATGATTCTAATCGGGCTTGGTGCCGGCGGTTGCAGCTTTTCGCGCAACGACAGCAGTGCCTATGCCAAGGCCGACGACAGCGACCTGACCGGATCGATCGCGCGGCCGGCGAAGGACGCCCCGCCGACCGAGACCGATCTCGCCTTCGCCCGCAACGCCGCCTCCGACGTCCTCAGCAAGGGCGACAAGGATTCCAGCCAGCACTGGGAGAATCCGGAGACCGGGGCGCGCGGCTCGGTCACCCCGATCGCCCAATCCTATGCCGCCGAAGACGGCCGCAAGTGCCGCGACTTCCTGGCGAGCTACGTCAACGGCAATACCGAAAGCTGGCTCCAGGGCGCCGGCTGCCAAAGCAGCCGTGGCCGTTGGGAGATTCATACGCTAAAGCCGTGGCGGAGCTAGGATCCGGCGCGGGCCCTAGTTGCAAAAATGCCACTCTCTCCCCACATGATCTGCAGGTGGGGCGGGGAGCCCTTTGAACAATTCGATTCCGTGAAGGAGACGTGACGGATGCGCGACCCCTATGAGGTCTTGGGGGTGCCGCGGAGCGCCAACGCTGCCGCCATCAAGAGCGCCTATCGCAAGCTTGCCAAGAAGCATCATCCCGACAGCAACAAGGGTGACCCGAAGGCTGCCGAGCGCTTCGCCGAGATCAACTCGGCCAACGAGATTCTCGGCGACGAGGACAAGCGCAAGCAGTTCGACCGCGGCGAGATCGACGCCGAAGGCAAGCCGCGCTTCCAGGGCTTTCCGGGGGGCGGCGGGCCGCGCGGGCGCGCGGGCCCCGGCGGGTTCGAGAGCTATACGTTCCGGAGCGGCGGTGCGGGTGGTAGCCCGGGCGGCGGCGCGTTCGAGGATATCCTCAACAGCATGTTCGGCGGTGGGATGCGTGGCGCGCGGCCCGGGGCCGGGGGCGGCGCCCAATTCGACTTCGACACCGGCGGGATCGGGCTCGATCTCGACGTGAACGTTGCCATGTCCGTCTCTCTGGAAGAGGCGGTCAAGGGCGGCGAGAAGCGTGTTCGGCTGCCCACGGGCAAGGAGCTGAACGTCGAGATTCCGGCCGGCGTCACCGAGGGCCAGCAGATCCGGCTGAGGGGGCAGGGCGAAAGCGCGCAGGGCCATCCGCCCGGCGATCTCCTGATCACCATCAACATCGCGCCCCACCCCCACTTCAAGGTTGAAGGCGCCGACTTGCGGATCGATCTGCCGGTCACGCTCTATGAGGCGGTGCTCGGCGGCAAGGTCCGCGTCCCCACCCTCGGCAATGCCGTGGAGCTCTCGGTCCCGAAAAACACCTCCAGCGGCCGAACCTTCCGCCTCAAGGGCAAGGGACTGCCGAAGGCCGGTGGAACCGGAGACCTCTTCGTCGTCATCAGGATTATGCTACCGGACGGGAACGATGCCGAGCTTGAAGTCATTGATGGAAAAGTGGCGGGACCAACATCCCTACAATCCGCGTAGCGGGCTCGGCTAGGGCGCTATCCGAGGCCGCCTCGACGATCGGAGCATTCTCTTCCTGAAAGGATGATGCTCAACATACGCCTGAAGCGCGGTCGCGCTTCAACGCTGACGTTTGAGGCGTGTCGGCTGTCCGGCGGGGCCGCCGATAAAAAGGTGCGGCCTCGAGAGGGGGACCAGCGCGGTACCAAAAACCCCAATCGAGGCCGCCTGCGTCGATCGGCGGATCGAACGCTGCTCATTTTCGCGTGATCATCCGGTGCGATTCTGAGACGCGTCGATGTCCTGATTCCAAATTTTCGATGTCGGAATCGAGGCATCGCGATAGCGCGGGTTGTCTAGGTACCGTGCTTCTCTGCCTGGTCGTAAACGGCCTGCGCCACCTTGGTCAGCCGGTCGCGGTCGGCGCCGCCGCTGACGACGTAACCGACGCCGCGCTCGGCCCAGAACAGCGCCCCGTCCTTGTCCGTTTTGGCGTAGCGCATCTGCGTCGCGCCGTTCTCGGTCTTGGCCGTGTAGATCGTGTACCGCTCGCCCGAGGCGCCCTCATACATCAGGAACGACGCCGGACCTTCGGCCCCGGCAAGAGCCGGCCGCCGACGAGCTTCAGCCCGCTCGCCTCCAGGTTCGGCGCGAACACGGTCCAGCCGCAGCGCCGGGTCAGCCAGGCCTGGAGATGGTCACGCTCGTTGCCGCCGACCTCGACGGGGTGGCGGACCTCGACGACGTAGAGGCGGTGGGCGTCGAGCGCGTCCGCCGTAAAACTCTGGAAGGTCGAGGGCGCGTTGGCGGCGCCATGCGCGATCCAACCGGTCGTGCCGCCGGCGACGAAAGCAACCAGCACAGCCGCGGCGGCGCCATAGAGCCATTGCCGGGGTCGGCGCTCCAGCCGCTCGAGCTCCAGCCGTGCCGGCACCGGCTCCTGGGCGACGAAGTCGTAGCGGGCGTGCAGCATGTCGGCCATGGCGCGCCAGGACTGCACACGCTCGGCCTCGTCAGGATGGGCGGCAAGCCAGGCCTCGACGTCGGCGCGACGTTCGGCCGGCAGCTCGCCGTCGACATAGGCGTGCAGCTCGTCTTCGGTGATCGGAATGTTGCGGTCGTTCATATCGGTCGTCTCTGGCTCTGCGGCCCAAAATGTCCTTCGTGGCTCAACGCCGCTCGCTCCATCTGCGTGTGGGCGGACAACACGAGATGCATCAGCCCTGCCATCATTTCACCCGCCTGAGCGCCGGGCGCGCGCCCTCGAGCGAGGCTTTGACGTGGGCGCGGGCGCGCGCCAGGCGCGACATCACGGTGCCGATCGGCACGCCCTGAATGTCGGCGACCTCGCGATAGCTCATGCCCTCCAGCATCACCAGCAGCAGCACCGAACGCTGCTCCTCGACCAGCGTCGCCAGCGCCTTCTCGATGTCGCGCCCTTCGGCCTCAGTCCCGCTGGCATCCGGGTTGTTCTCCGTCAGCGGCATGAATTGCGGCCGCCTGGCCAGTGAGCGCCGCCGGTTCTTGTTGAGGTTGGTCAGGATCGTGTAGAGCCAGCTCCTGACGTCGCCCCCGAGGAACAGACGCTCCGAACGCAGCGCGCGTACCAACGTATCCTGTACCAGATCGTCGGCCGCATCCGCATCGCGCGTGAGCGCGCGGGCATAGCGGCGCAACGCCGGGATCATGGTTTCCACACTCTGGCGAAACGCATTCATTGCGGTTTTCACGTCCCGGTGTTCGGCGCGAGCGCCACAACGATCATAACACCCGAATGAAACGGCTATTCCGGTGCTCGAAACAGCGTTAACGCCGCGTATTAGGACTGTACCGCGAAGGAGGGCTGGTGTACCTCCAGACCTTAACCCGCTCGATGGGACGTTGAAAAAATGGCGCAGAATTCAGGTCTGATGCAGGGCAAACGGGGCGTGATCCTCGGCGTTGCCAACAACCGATCGATCGCCTGGGGCATCGCCAAGGCATGCCGCGCGGCCGGTGCCGAGCTCGCCTTCACCTATCAGGGCGATGCGCTGAAGAAGCGCGTCGAGCCGCTCGCCGCGGAGGTCGGCGGTCTCGTGCTCGGCCATTGCGACGTCACGGATGCCGCGACCATCGACGCCGCCTTCGCGGTGCTGAAGGAGAAGTGGGGCAAGATCGACTTCCTGGTGCACGCGATCGCCTATGGCGAGCAGCTCGACGGCCGCTATGTCGACACCACGCAGGAGAACTTTTCGAAGTCGATGCTGATCTCCTGCTATTCGTTTACCGCGGTGGCGCAGCGCGCCGAGAAGCTGATGACGGATGGCGGCTCGCTCATCACGCTCAGCTATTACGGCGCCGAGAAATGGATGCCGCATTACAACGTCATGGGCGTGGCGAAAGCCGCGCTGGAAGCCAGCGTGCGCTATCTCGCCGCCGATCTCGGCGAGAAGAACATCCGCGTCAACGCGATCTCGGCAGGTCCAATCAAGACGCTCGCCGCCTCCGGCATCGGCGATTTCCGCTATATCCTGAAGTGGAACGAGTACAACGCCCCGATGCGGCGCAACGTGTCGACCGAAGACGTCGGCGGCAGCGCGCTGTATTTCCTCTCCGACTTGTCGCGCGGCGTGACCGGCGAGGTGCACCACGTCGATTCCGGCTATCACGTGCTCGGCATGAAGCGCCCAGACGCGCCGGATATCTCACTCGGCGGGTAGAGCATGATCCGGAAAAGTGGGAACCGGTTTTCCGATAAGATCATGCTCGAACAAGACTAGCCTTCGAACCGCAATGCCCGTGCCCACGATCTATTTCCTGCGCCACGGCGAGACCGAGTGGAACGCGCTCGGGCGGCTCCAGGGCGCCCAGGACATTCCACTGAATGCACGTGGCCGTGGACAGGCCGTGCACGCAGCCGGCGTTCTCGCCGATCTGTTGAGGCGCGACGGCAAGGACAAGGCGGCGCTGCCCTACGTGTCGAGCCCACTCGGGCGTGCGCGCCAGACCATGGAACTCGTCCGCCGCAAGCTTGAACTGCCGCTTGCCGATTATTCGCTCGACGACCGCCTGCGGGAGATCGGCTACGGCACCTGGGAGGGGCTGACACTGGCCGAAAGCGAGGCCTCCGATCCCGCGGTCTATGCAAGGCGCCTCGCCGACAAATGGACGGTCGCGCCAATCGGCGGCGAGACCTATGCGGCGGTGCAGCTGCGCATGCTCGATTGGTACGAGTCGCTTCTGGTCGATACCGTCGCGGTCGCCCATGGCGGCACCTGCCGGGCCCTGATGGTGGCTTTGGGCATCGAGACCCCCGCCGGTGCCGCCGAGCTCTATATCGAGCAAGGCGCCGTCTATGTGTTCCGCGACCGGCGGCTGGAGAAGTTTAGTTAGCCTGGAACGCGGTCATTGCGGGTTCGATGCTTCGCATCGCCCCGGAATCACCGAGTGTGTGTTTGACCCGGGTGTTCCCCCGCGTTACCACCACAAGTCAGAACTGACTGACGAGTAGAGACGGATGTCCTTCAACACCTTCGGCCACATGTTCCGCGTCACCACCTTCGGCGAGAGCCACGGCGTGGCGATCGGCTGCGTGGTCGACGGCTGTCCGCCCATGATCCCGCTCACCGAGGCCGACATCCAGGGCGATCTCGACCGCCGCCGGCCCGGCCAGTCGCGCTTCACCACCCAGCGCCAGGAGCCGGACCAGGTGAAAATCCTGTCCGGCGTGATGGCGCATCCGGAGACCGGCGTGCAGGTGACGACGGGCACCCCGATCGGGCTCCTGATCGAGAACACCGACCAGCGCTCGAAGGACTATTCCGAGATCAAGGACAAGTTTCGCCCCGGTCATGCCGACTTCACCTATGAGGCGAAGTACGGCCTGCGCGACTATCGCGGCGGCGGACGTTCCTCGGCGCGCGAGACCGCCACGCGCGTTGCCGCCGGCGCGATCGCGCGAAAAGTGCTGCCCGACGTCAAGGTGCGCGGCGCACTGGTGCAGATCGGCCCGCACAAGATCGACCGCGCCAAATGGGACTGGGACGAGATCGGGAAAAATCCGTTCTTCTGTCCCGACAAGGACAAGGCCGCCTTCTTCGAGACCTATCTCGACGGCATCCGCAAGAGCGGCTCCTCGATCGGCGCGGTGATCGAAGTCGTCGCCGAGGGCGTGCCGGCGGGCCTGGGTGCGCCGATCTATGCCAAGCTCGATTCCGATCTGGCGGCCGCGATGATGACCATCAACGCCGTGAAGGGCGTCGAGATCGGCGCCGGATTTGGCGCGGCCGAATTGACCGGCGAAGAGAACGCCGACGAGATGCGCACCGGCAATGACGGCACGCGCTTTCTCTCCAACCATGCCGGTGGCGTTCTGGGCGGCATCTCCACCGGACAGCCGGTGGTGGTGCGTTTTGCCGTGAAGCCGACCTCGTCGATCCTCCAGCCGCGCCGCACCGTCGATCGCAAGGGCACTGATACCGAGATCGTCACGAAGGGCCGCCATGATCCCTGCGTCGGCATCCGCGCCGTCCCCGTCGGTGAGGCCATGATGGCCTGCGTGCTGGCGGATCACTTTTTGCGCGATCGCGGGCAGGTGGGACGCTAGTTCTTTCACCTCTCCCGTAGGGAGAGGTGAGCACACCGCGGATAACGCGCCCTGTCGCGGTACTAGCCCACCGCGCAGCTTGACGGGCCCACAACTTCGTCCGCAAATGCGGGCATGAACAGCTCCGAGCTCCAGCGCATCTGCAACTGGCTGATCGGCGGTGCCTGGTCGTCGCTAGAGCCGGCCGAGATGATCGCCGATTTCTGCGAACGTCTGGTCGCGGCCGGCCTGCCAGTGTGGCGGTTCGGCATCTTCATCCGCACGCTGCATCCGGAAATCTTCGGCCGCAACTTCATCTGGCGGCAGGGTGGGGAGGTCGAAATCGGCAGCGTCGATTTCGAGATCCTGGAGACGCCCGAATTCGCCCGCAGCCCGCTCCGCATCGTGTTCGAGCAGGGGGTGGAGGTCAGGGGACGCGCGAGCGATCCCGACAGCAAGCGATTTCCGTTCCTCGACGACATGCGCGCCGAAGGCGCGACCGACTATATTGCCGTGCCGGTGCCTTTTCTCGATGGCTCCATCCACGCCACGAGCTGGATCACGCAGTATCCCGGCGGCTTCAGCGACGACGACATCGCGGCGATCCGAAGCATCATAGCGCCGCTCGCGCGCGTCAGCGAGATCATCAGCCTGCGACGCACCGCCGAGATGCTGCTCGACACCTATGTCGGCAACCGCGCCGGCGCACGCATTCTCGGCGGCCAGATCCGCCGTGGACACACCGACACCATGCAGGCGGTGATCTGGCTCTCGGACCTGCGCGGCTTCACTGCGCTGTCGGACCGGCTGCCAGCCGAGACGGTGGTCGCAATCCTCAACCATTATTTCGATTGCCAGGTCACCGCGATCCGGGGCCACGGCGGCGAGGTGTTGAAATTCATGGGCGACGGCCTGCTCGCAGTGTTTCCGATCGACGAATATGTCGGCGATGCCGCCCATGTCTGCGCGCGCGTGCTGGAGGCGGCGCGTGAATCGCGCGCCAGCGTGGAGCAGCTCGCGTTTCCGGTCGGCGATGTCGTCGAGCGCTTCCGCTTTGGCGTCGCGCTGCACATCGGCAACATCCTCTACGGCAATATCGGTGGCGGCAACCGGCTGGACTTCACCTGCATCGGCCCCGCCGTCAATCTCGCGGCCCGGCTGGAGAAGATCACGGGGCGGCTGGGGCGGACCGTTGTGGCCTCGGAAGGTTTTGCCAATGTCTGCCACCACGATTGGCACGAGCTCGGCGAATTTCCGATCGCAGGATTTTCCAAGGCACAGCGCGTGTACGGGCTGGCCGAAGAAACGCACGCGCTGGTGGGCTGAGCTTTATTCCTCCGGCTCCGTCGTGAACAGCAACGGGTAGCCCTTGGCGCGGCCGGCATCGGTGGCACGCGTCGCCTTGGTCTCGGCGACGTCCTTGGTGAACACGGCGACGACGCAGGTGCCCAGCTTGTGCGCGGTGATCATCACCTTGTAGGCCTGATCCTCCGTCATGCGGAATTCGGCCTTGAGCACCATGGTGACGAATTCGCGCGGCGTGTAATCATCGTTGATCAGGATGACCTTGTGCAGCCGCGGCCGCTCGACCTTGGTCTTCGTCCTGGTTTTCGGTGTGGTAACAGTATCGTTCATTCCGCCTCCCGGACACGGCGGGCTCGGGTTCCTGCTGGAGCGATCAGCTCGCGGCCTTCGCACCATATTGTAGGACCTGCACCTTCTCCAAGGTGATCAGGCCGCTCGACATCATGCCATCCAGGATGGGCAGGAATGCGTTGATGTTGTCCTCGCTGTCGACGATCTCGATCAGCAGCGGCAGGTCTTCCGAAAGTCGCAGGATCTTCGAAGTGTGCAGCCGGCTCGATTTGCCGAAGCCCATCGGACCGCGCAGCACGGTGGCACCGGCGAGGTGCCGCTCGCGCGCGGTCATCACGATCGCTTCATAGAGCGGCTTGCCGTCGAAATGGTCGCTCTCGCCGATGAAGATCCGAAGCAAAACGGCCTGAGCGGGGATTTGCATGGTCAACTCCTTGTCAAGCGGTTGTAGCGGCTCGCCATCATATGCCCGAGCCACGCCGACACCAGCCAGCAGATGACGGACGCTGCGACATAGGCAAGTGCCGTGTACTTCAGGCCGCCGTGGAGCAGTCGGAAGGTCTCCAGGCTGAAGGTCGAGAACGTGGTGTAGCCGCCGCAGAACCCGGTCATGACGAACTGCCGGTGCTCCGGACGCGCCAGCATGCGGCCGTCGGGGCCGGTCAGCGCCGCGTAGAAGCCGATGATCAGCGATCCCGTGGCGTTGATGAACAGCGTGGCGAAGGGAAAGCCCGGTCCGGTGTCGAGCGCGAGACCGACCAGATAACGGGTCAGTCCGCCGACGATGCTGCCGGCGGCAACCCAGGCGTAGAGTATCGCGCTACGCCAGCGCTCGGCGGAGGAGGGGACGGCCATGCGCTTCTATCCTCCAAGCCTGTCCGCGAGGAGGAAGCCGCAACTGACGGCTGCAAGGCACAGCCCGACCGAGAGCACGACATTGCCGAGCGCGGAGAGCGGCTCGCCGCTCCGCGCCAGCGTCAGGGTTTGCAGACTGAACGAGGACACCGTGGTGTAGCAGCCGAGAAAGCCGGTCACCGCGAACAGCCAGGGGGTGGGCGTGGCGAAGGCCGAGCCGGGATGGGTCGCGAGCGCGCCGAAAATGCCGATCAGGAAGGCGCCGGTGACATTGATGGTCATGGTGCCCCACGGAAACGTCTCGCCCAATCGCCGCGCGATCGCGCCGGACACGAAATAGCGCGCACAGCCGCCGAGCACGCTACCCATCATGATCGCAAGCACCCCACTCAGCACGACGAAAGCCTCCCCGTCATCATTCTTGCTCCGCTGCCAGACCGTTGCCGACGGCAAGCAGCCCCATGAGCGAGATCAGGGCAAAGCCGAGTCCCGCCAGGAACGTGCCTGCCGGACCATAGGCATCCCACAACGCGCCGGCGATCACGCTCGCAGCCAGCAGGGCCAGGCCCGTGAGCAGGTTGAAATAGCCGAATGCGGTGCCGCGCAGGCTCGGCGGCGCGGCATCGGCGACGAGGGCCGAGAGCAGGCCTTGCGTCAGCCCCATATGCAGCCCCCACAGCACGACGCCGAGCGCGAGGCCTGCAAGGCTCGGGAGCAGTGCCAGCGCGAGGTCGGCGCCGGCGAGGAAGACCAGGCCGAGCGCGAGCAGGCCGGTGCGGTTGATCCGGTCCGACAGCACGCCGGCGGGATAGGCCGACAGCGCATAAGTGACGTTCATCAGCACCAGCACCGCCGGCACCCACATCGGGTTGAGCCCGATGTTCTGCGCGCGCAGGATCAGGAAGGCCTCGCTGAAGCGCGCCAGCGTGAACACGACACCGACCGCGACGACGCGCCAGTAGACTGCCCCGAGCTGCTGCATCGCGGCAAGATTGAGCGGGTTCGTTGCAGGTTTTCGGTTCGGATCCGGCTCCGGCTCGTGCACGGCGAAGGCGATCAGGCCGAAGGACAGAAAGGCCGGCAGCACTGCCACCCAGAACACGATCGTAAAATTGTCAGCCGTCCACCACATCATGCCGATGGCCGCGAGCGGCCCGACGAAGGCGCCGATGGTGTCGAGCGATTGCCGCAGGCCAAAGCTCGCGCCGCGCAGGCCGATGGGAGCGATGTCGGCGATCAGCGCATCGCGCGGCGCGCCGCGAATGCCCTTGCCGACGCGGTCGATGAAGCGTGCCGCCACCAGCCATCCGACGCTCGGGGCGAGCGGAAACAGCGGCTTGGTGAAGGCGGCCAGCCCGTAGCCGAGCGCGGCGAGCAGCTTGCGGCGGCCGAGCCAGTCCGACAACGCGCCGGAGAAGATCTTCGTGATCGAGGCGGTCGCCTCGGCAATGCCCTCGATGAAGCCGACCGTGAGCGTGGAGGCGCCGAGCGCGGTGACGAGATAGACCGGCAGCAGCGCATGGATCATCTCGGAGGAGATGTCCATCAGCATCGAGACGAAGCCGAGCACCCAGATTCCCCTGGGTAAGGTGGCGCGCGCAGCATTCGGTGTCGTCGTGGTCACGTCTTCACTTTCTCCTGGCCTTGGCTTGCTGGCCCAGTTTCCTGCCTTCGCCACCAGGCAACAAAAAACCCGCCATCGGCGGGTCGGTCCATGCTCCCACCAAAGGCAGAGGCTCAAAGATTGCCCCACCTCAAGCAGGAGTCATCAGCCCAGTACGATCATCGACCGCCGGGCGGTTGTCGGGGACTCCATCCCCATCTGTGCATCCAGCCTAGCATGGAAATTGCGGCGGACAAGTGGGCCGGCCGCGCTGTCCCTAGGCGTCATTCTGCGCGCGTCGCGAGCTCTGGAACGACGGTGCCGGTCTCGCTGTGTGTTCCAGTCGCGCGAAGCGAGGCAACACGGCGGCGAGCACGTCGTTCCTAACTCGAATGTGAAGCGCAAGCGATCTTCGCACTTTGCGGCAAGGCGATTGCATGTCACCATCGCGTCATACGACGGGAGACCGCTGCGATGCGCTTGCTGTTCTCGATCGGGGCTGTGCTGGTGGCCGGCGTGCTTGCCGGAGGGGACGTCGCGGGCATCGCGGCGCCAGGACCTAAATTCGAGCCGCTTGAGAATCAGCCGCAGCGGCTGGCTGCCGACAAGGATGCACAGACGGTCGACGTCGAACTGATCCTCGCGGTCGACGTCTCCTACTCCATGGACATGGACGAGCTCGCGGTCCAGCGCGAAGGCTACGCGCTGGCGATCCAGTCCAAAGAATTCCTCCAGGCGCTGAAGCTCGGTCCGAACGGCCGGATCGCGGTAACCTATTTCGAGTGGGCCGCCTCCAGCGACCAGAAGATCATCATCCCCTGGCGCCTGATCGACGGCCCCGAGACCGCGGATGCGGTTGCCGCCGAGATCATGAAGACGCCGATCCGGCGTGCCTCGCGCACCTCGATCTCCGGCGCGATCACGTTTGCGATGCCGCTGTTCGACGAGGATCCATATCGGGGCTTGCGTCGCGTGATCGACATTTCCGGTGACGGCCCCAACAACAATGGCATCCCGGTCACGGTGGCGCGCGATGCCGCGCTCGAGAAGGGCATCGTCATCAACGGTCTGCCGATCATGGTCAAGGAGCCGTCCTATTCGACCATGGATATCGACAATCTCGACTTCTACTACGAGGACTGCGTCATCGGCGGTCCCGGCTCTTTCGTCATCACGATCAAGGATCGCGACAAGTTCAAGGAAGCGATCCGCACCAAGCTGCTGATGGAGGTCGCTGGCCGCATGCCGGAGCGCCCCGTGATGCGGGTTGCGGACAAGGAGCCGCGCGTCAGTTGCATGATCGGCGAGAAGATCTGGTCGGACCGCTGGGGCCGTTAATAGCGCACGCCGGTTGGGACCTTTCGCCTCATCTCGCCCGACGGTTGAATTTAACCGCTCGTTAACCGGCACATGGCCCTAATCCGGTTGTTTCAGTTCGTTTCCGATCGCAGTTTTGACTTTGCTGTCGGGCGCGCGAACGAGAGCGGGTTCGTCGAACCCGTCCACCGAGCAGACCATGGCCATCGTCACGTCGAGCACCAGCCAGATTTCTCCCGCCAACGAGCGGCTGTATCACCAGAGCGCGCTGCTTGGTGACTGGAAGGGCAATTGGGTGGGCAACAACCAGCCCGTCGGCTTCAAGGTCGTGAACATCCGCGGTGCCCGGGCGCAGGTCGAGTACACCCATAACGGCCACACCGAGCGCGGCTTTGCCGAGGTCAAGGGCACGCTCATCACCTTTGGCGGGGTCACGGTCGGCACCAAGGACGGCAAGAACATGGTGCTGCTGTTCTCCTTCGGGGGCGCTGGCAAGCAGACCGCGAACCTCGAGAAGCAGGACCCGCCGGCTTCCGACAGCCGCCTCATGGGAAGCTGGGGCGGCTATTCCAGCGAGAACGGCAAGAGCGCGAGCTTCAAGGTGCTCTCGGTCAACGGCAAGGAAGCCCAGGTCAGCGTCACCACCGACGGCGTCACCCGCCAGGGCACCGGCACCGTCTACAAGAACGTCATCATGTTCGGCCAGGCGCAGATCGCAACCGATGACGGGCAGAACGGCAAGATCATCTACCAGGTCGGCACGAAATCCTTCATGGTGCCGGTGACGAAATATCCGCCGGCCAACTCCTCGTCTTCGGTCGACAAGACCGCCTGAAAGCTGCCGTCCTCACCATTTCGGCGGCCGCTTCTCCACGAACGCTCTCAAGCCCTCCTGCGCCTCATCCGACGTCGCGACATTGCAGAAATCGTCGACGGCGCTTGCAATGCTGCGCCGATAGTCGAGATCGATCTGGCGCATGAAGGCGGCGCGGCCCATCCGTAGCACCGCCGCCGATTTTCCCGCGAACTGCGCCGCGAGCCTTGCGACCTCGGCCTCGAGCTCCGCGTCGGCGACGACGCGGTTGACCACGCCGAGCTCGCGCGCCTCCGCGGCGCTGAAGACGCGGCCGGTGAACAGCAGATCGAAGGCGCGGTGACGTCCGACGATCCGCGGCAGATGGGCATAGTGGATCGCCGGGATGACGCCGACGTCGATCTCGGGATAGCCGAACGTCGCGCTCTCGGCCGCCAGCACCACATCGCAGGACACTGCCATGGTCATGCCGCCGCGCCGCACCGCCGACGGCGGCGATCGACGGTTTGCCGAGCCGATACTGCGCGTCGTAGAGGTCGATATAGAGCGCCTGGAGGAATTCGCGGATCTCGGCGCCGGGCTTGCCGAGCAGGATGTCGAGATCGAGGCCGGCCGAGAAGCGCTTAGGGATAGCGCTCGCCAGCACGACCACGCGCGCCTCCGGATCGTCCGCGGCGCGGCGGAGCGCCGCGACCACCGCGCGGATCACCTCGAGGCTCAGCGCGTTGACGGGCGGGCGGCGCAGCGTGATGCGGGCGATGTTGCCTGCAAATTCGTAAGTGACGGGACTATCCGATGTCACCGGGTTCTCCATGCTTTCAAGATGTCAGCACCTTCAGCTGCCGGTCGATCCTGCGCAAGGCCTCGCAAGCGGGCGCAAAGGTGCCGTCGCCGATCAGCCGCCAGACCTCGTTTGCCTGCTCCTCCAGTTGCGGAATCGTCAGCGGCAAGCCAGCCGCCTCCTGGAGCGCGCCCTTTTCGTTGATGAGATAGCGTTCGTTCAGGGCGAACAGCACCTGCGCAATGCAGGCGAGCGATCTGTAGAGGCATCCCGCGATGTGGGTCCGCTCGTCACGTGCCGCCGCGAGCTCGGCATTTTCGATGCTGAACAGGACTTCCCACTGGAAGCGCCGGATCAGGGCGCGGCGCAGAGCCTGCGGATACGGAAGCGCGATTGATTTGAGATGAACGATCAAACCCTTCGGGTCGTGCAGAGGCTGACAATACGCGATCTCGCCCATCCAGATGGCCGAGCAGAAGCCATGCGGATGGCCGGGCTGATAATCCATGGTGACCACGCCGGCGCGGCTGGATTCCATCGCCGCTTCGACCGCGTCGGCGTTGCGATAGAGCAGGTCGACCTTGCGGCCTTCCACTGAAAGCCAGGCGCCGCCGACGATCCACGGACCCCATTCGCCGACCGGCGTCACGGTCGTGGCTGCGGGATCGTCGGCGATGTCTTTTGCGGCGGCCAGCAACCGTTCGGTATCCAGCGGGATCGCCGTCTTGAAATAGAGGCCGACATCGTAGTCCGACGTGAAGTGCCCGCTGCCCCGTGCGCGCGAGCCGCCGAGAACGACAGCCTCGACGCCCGGTACCCCGGCAAAGGCGGACGTCAGGCGCGTGAGCAGCGGATCGTGGGGCATCAGCTGGAGCTCTCCGGGAGGCTCGGGGCCGTGACGTCGGCGCGGTCGCACCGCTGGCATTGGTGATGTCCGAGGAGTATAATTTGCAAAACTCTCAACGGTAACCTGGATGTTCAACTTCCCACGTTCACGCGCTCTTGCAACTCTCGCCGTGCTCTGCCTCACCGGCGCACCGGCTCATGCGCAAGTTGCGCCGCTGAGATATTGGATTCCCGGCGGGCCTTTCGGCCTCAGTGGTGGTGCCGAGCAGAGTTCCGATACTTACGGCGGCTTCTCGAGCTTCAATGCCGGCGATGCGGGTTGGCGTACCAGCTATGCGAACGGTTTCTTCGTCGGCAGCGAGCGCGGCAATTTTGGTCTGAGCGGCTTCAATCAGGCCGGCTCGGCCGGCAATTTCAGCGCGCTGTCCTATGACAGCACGCAGTTCGGCTACAACACCAAGACGGCGGGCGGCATCCCCGTCACGTTCTTCGCCGGCTTCGACACGCTGAAATTCGGCAACGGCATCGGCAGCTCGCTGGCGCCGCTGACCTCCAGCGCCACGCCCGGTTATGGCGCGTTCGCGGGTGTCGAGTTCAAGCCGACCTCCAATCTCAGCCTGTCGTTCGGTGCCGGATTCATCCAACAGCAATCGGGACGCATGGACAGCGACATCAACTCCTCGATGCTGCCCGGCGAGTCGCCGGCGCTGGGCGGCTTGCGTCGTTAGAATTGCATCACCAGCTCTGGTGGACGTCGCAGCGATTTCGGCAGGTTCGGGCCGGTCCCGAAGCGCATCACGATGTCGGGGCGCCGTTCGCCCAGCCCGAGCCGCGTCGCAAATTGCGGCCTCAGCGCTGCCACCTCGACCGGCTGGTTGACGAAGGAATATTTTAGTCCCAACGCGGTCGCCTGCAAGCCGAAACGCTGACAGGCGCGGCCGACCGCGATCCAATGCCACTTGTCGCTGCGATCGGCAGCGAGCACGATGACGCCCGCAGAGCTTTCGAGCTCTTCGCGGTATTTCTTGTTTTCCCGCTCTCGGTGAAGAAGAGTTTCAGAAGCGGTCGCGCCGCCCATGAAGGCAGCGACGGGTTTCCCGACGCGGGCGAGAACAACCCGTCCATGGTCGCGAGCGCCTCCGCCTCGTTGAAGCGGATCCAGCTGACGAGCTCGCGCATGAAGGCCTTGTCGCGCATTTGCGCCGAGTTGCCTTCGAGCACATAGTCGGTGACCTCAGCGATCGCGGCGCGTTCGGTCATCAGGATCGCCGCGACGTTCGGTTCGCGACAGGCGTTCTCGAGCCGGCGCAAGATCTCCGGTGTGGCCGGCCTGCCGTCGAAGGTCGCACGGGTGCATTGCCTGACGGGAATCGCAGCGGCCAGCTCCGATGCTGCCGGCGGGGCCTCTTCGAGCGTGATCACGATCCGGTCGCCATCGACGAACGGAGTGGCGTGCCAACCCAGTGTGGAAGCTGCGAGGATGAGGTTTTCCGCAGCGCAGCCGAGACTGACGAAGAGATGATGGTCATCCGGATCGACGGCCGGACAGCGGCGCGCGAAGTCGGGGGCAATTACGATTTCGTTGCCGAGCGCAGAGAAGATCCACGGCTGGGTGTTGTGGCTGTTGGCCGCCAGGGTCGCAAATCGGACGAGCTCGCGATCCCTCGGCCTGGCTTGAAGTGGGGCCCGTGATGCATCCACCGCCTCGTCGTAGGTCATCGTTGCTCCTGCAGCAGGCGAGCCGCTGACCGCAGCCGCGGACCACCCGAGCGCGGTTGTGATGAACTGCCGTCGGTTGAACACGAACGTCCGCTCCCTGCCGATGCGCAGGGACGCGTTAGCACCAACAGACGCGAGAGCGATTGACCGGAATCAAGCTGGGATGGCAGCAATTTGGTTCGCGCATCACGACAAGCCCGCCACCAGCGGGCGTTGCAGGTGCCGGGCCATCAGGTCGGCCGCCTCAGTGTAGCGCCGCGTCTCCAGGACGTCGAGCAGGCGCAGATGCTCGCGCACGTGCCGCCGCATGCCGTCGCGGTCGGCGAAGCTGCGATAGGCGAACAGGCGTCTGATCGAGTTCACGCGCTTGAGCGCGTCGAGAAAGAAGGGATTGCCGGCGCCGCGGATGATCTCTTCGTGGAATTCGCAGCCGGAGTGAAAGATCTCGCCGATCGTCATCTTTTCGAGCTCGCCTTCGAAGACGCGTTGTTGGCGCTCGCGCAAGCGTACGATCACCTCCTGCGGCAGCGCAAAGCCCGGCTGCGCGATCGCCGCCGGCTCGATCACCGCGCGAAATGCCTTGGCCTTGGCCTGGGCTTCGGAATTCGAGACCGTCTCGGCAAAGCGCCAGCCATAGCCGGGCAGGCGCGCGATCCAGCCCTCGGCGGCGATCCGGTCCAGCAGCCGTTGTAGCTCGGCCCGGCTGAGGCCATAGCGGCGCATCAGCTCGGCCTCGGTGACGTCGGCCGGCAGCCGCGTTGCGAGCACGTCGCCTGCGATGGTCGCATAAACCTGCTCGTTGCGCCTGACCGCCGCGAGCGCGGGTTGGGCGGCGCCGCTGGTGGGATTCTTTGCCAGCACAAAGCCGCGATGCGGCTCGCCGCGTGCCAGCCCCGCTGCTTCCAGAGCCTTCAGGCCGAGCCGGATCGGCGCGCGTGAAAGGTCCAGCGCATCCGCAAGCCTTTGTTCGATCAGGCGGTCTCCGACCTTCATGCCTTCGCGCCGGGCCAGCGCCATGATCAGGCCGGCGAGGTGCTCGGCGCGCTCGGAACCGTTTTTGACGCTGCGCTGTCGGGAACTGTCGGATGCGATCATTGCAGTGCACGCAAGTTTTGGGCTTGACAGACTGTCCCATGGATTGTTCTTTTATGCAACAATATACAATCGGCCCAGGGAGAGCCACGATGGCGCGCGCGCCCGATGTCCACATTTGCGAGGTTGCTCCCCGCGATGGTCTCCAGAATCTGGACATCTTCGTTCCGACCGAAGCCAAATGCGCGCTGATCGACACGATCGCGGCCGCCGGCGTGCGCGAGATCGATGCCGGATCCTTCGTCCCGCCAAAGGTCGTGCCGCAATTCGCCGACGTCGATGCGGTGATGGCGCATGCGCTCACACACAAGTCCGCAACCATCGGCGCGCTGGTGCCGAACCCGAAGGGCGCCGAGCGCGCCATCGCAGCAGGCGTCAACGCCGTCTATTTCGTCATCTCGGCAAGCGAGACGCACAACCGCGCCAATGTGCGCCGCACGATAGAAGAGCAGCTCGACGGCTTTCGCGCGGTCCGCGCCGCGATCGACGCCCGGCCGGTGGACCAGCGGCCGCAACTGATGGGCGCGATCTCCACCTCCTTCGGTTGCTCGTTGGAGGGCGCGGTGAGCGAGGCGGCCGTGTGCCGTGTGGCACGCGCTTTTGCCGAAGCCCGCGCCGACGAGATCGGGCTTGCCGACACCGTCGGCTATGCGACGCCCAAATCGATCGGGCAGATCGTCGTGGCCGTGCGTCGCGAGGTCGGGCCGCAAATGACGCTGCGACTGCATCTGCACGACACGCTCGGTGCGGGCCTTGCCAATGCCGTCGCCGGCCTCGAAGCGGGCATCCGCCGTTTCGACGCCGCGGTGTCCGGCCTCGGCGGCTGTCCTTTTGCACCCGGTGCGCGTGGCAACATCGTCACCGAGGATCTCGTGTTCATGCTGGAGCGCATGGGATTCTCTACCGGCATCGACCTCGACCGCCTGATGCAAACGCGCGATATTCTCGCCCGCCATATCCCGGCAAAACATTTGACGGGGCATCTGCACGAGGCCGGCATCCCCAAGGTCCTGCGGAGCGCGGCATGACCAGGGCTGCGTGTGAGACTGCATCGGAGCTTCGTCCGCTGGCAGGCCTGCGGGTCATCGAGTTCAGCCAGATGGTGATGGGGCCGAGCTGCGGCTTGATCCTCGCCGATCTCGGCGCCGACGTGATCAAGGTCGAGCCGCCCAAGGGCGACCGCACTCGGTACTTCAAGGGGCCCGCCGCCGGCTTCTTCGCGACCTACAGCCGCAACAAGCGCAGCATCGCGCTGGATACGTCGACCGCGGAAGGCCAGAACATCGCACGCAGGCTGATCGAGAACAGCGACGTCCTGATCGAGAATTTCCGGCCGGGCCTGTTGAAGCGGATCGGCCTCGACTACGAGAGCGTCGCGGCCTTTGCACCACGCCTGATCTATTGCTCGCTCAAAGGCTATTTGCCCGGGCCTTACGAGAATCGCCTCGCGCTCGACGAGGTCGTGCAGATGATGGGCGGCCTCGCCTACATGACCGGCTTGCCCGATCGGCCCATGCGCGCGGGCGCCTCGGTCAACGATGTCATGGGCGGAATGTTCGGCGTGATCGCAATTCAGGCTGCGCTGGCCGAGCGGCAGCGGACCGGCCGGGGTCGCTACATCCAGAGTGCGCTGTACGAGAACAACGTGTTCCTGATGGCGCAGGCCATGATGTGCGAGGTGGTCAGCGGCCAGCCCTCGATCCCGTATTCGATCAAGGACAGCCCATGGCCGGTTTATGATCTCTTCGATACCCGGGACGGCTCGAAACTATTCGTCACCATCGTCGGTGAAGAGCAATGGGCGGCGTTCTGCCGCGCCTTCGATCGCGAAGCCTGGCTCGTTGATCCGCGCTTTGCAACGAGCAACGACCGCGTCGATCATCGCGGCTGGCTGATCCCCGAGATCGCGAAGATCTTCAAGCAATGGGACAAGGCCGATCTCGCCGCGCGTCTCGAGCAGCTCGATCTGCCCTACGCGCCGGTGAACAAGCCCGGCGATCTCTTCGATGATCCGCATCTCAACCAGTCCGGCGGCCTGACCGATATTCGGCTGCCCGACGGCGGCGAGGCCAAGACGCCGCTCTTGCCGATTTCCATGGACGGAAGGCGCCTGCCCAACCGCTACGATCCACCCGAGATCGGCGAACACAGCGGCGAGATCCTGAGCGAGATCGGCATGTCGCCGAATGAGATCGAAACGCTGCGACAAGCAGGGACGATCAAGGTCGCGCCGTCCTGACCGATCGGCGCAATCGAACAAAGAAACCAAGGGAGGAGGAGCACATGAGCATTACCAGGCGCCAGGCGCTGATCGCAGGCTCCGCATGGGCCGGCGCATCGCTGCTGCCGGGCAGCTGCGCGCCGAGGCCAAGCAGGTCTCGCTCGCCTTCGGACCGGTGTCGCCGGTCTATGCCATCGGCATGATCGCGGAGCTGAAGGGGTACTTTAGCGACGAAGGGACTCGATTCCAAGCTCGTCACCGGCAATGCCGGCACGTTCGGTCGCCAGACCCTGGCGGCGGGGCAGGCGCTGTTCGCCCATGGCGATGCCAGCCATCCGCTCCAGCTCGGCGCGCGTGGCAAGCCCTGCAAGATCCTGCTCGCGACCGAGATGGTGTGCTCCTACGCCAGCATCATGGTCCGGCAGGACCTCTACGACGCCGGCATCAATTCGGTCGAGAAGCTCGCGGACTACAAGCGCCCCGATGGCGCCAAGCCGATCGTCGCCGCGACCGCCATCGGGTCGGGCACCTGGGTGTTCGGCACTTATGTGTTCGAAGCGCGCGGGCTCGGCGGCAAGGTGAACTGGGTCGCGGGCGGCGGGACCAACACCATGTTCCCCTCGCTCCAGACCAAGCAGTTCGACGCCATCATGGCGCCGCCGAGCTGGATCGTCGAGGTCGAGAAGAAGGGCTTTGGCCGGACGATCTACGACACGTCCAAGCCCGGCGTGTTTGAGAAGGATTTCGGCGGGACGCTGCCCGTGCTGGTGATCTACACGCTCCAGGACACGATCGAGCAGGACAAGGCGATGGTGCAGGCCTATGTCAATGCGATCCATCGCGCGATGGCTTTCGTGAAGGCGACGCCGCTCGCCGAGGTGCAGGCGCTGGTCACGCCGAAATATTTCTCGGGCATCGATCCCGACGCGGTCAGCGCCGAGCTCGGCTTCGACAAGTCGACCTGGGCCTATGACGGTGTGATCGACAAGCCCGCGTTCGAACGTGGCGCCAAGCCCTGGTACCGCAAGGGAACTGATATTCCCGAGACCAGATACGAGGATGTCGTCGACATGAGCTTCCTCCAGGCAGCCAGGGCGAAATACAAATGATCGCCGCGCCAGGTCAGGGCCTCGCGCTCGCGCGAGACGAGGATCAAATAGCGGCGGCGCGCACCCGCATTGCCGTGCAGGGGCTCGCCAAGCGATTCAACGCGTCCGGCCGCGAGTTCGTGGCGGTGGATGACGTCTCCTTCGAGGTCAAGCAGGGCGAGTTCGTCGCGTTGCTCGGTCCCTCCGGCTGCGGCAAGAGCACCATCCTCAACATGGTCGCGGGGCTGTTGCCGCGCTCTGGCGGACGCATCCTGATCGACGAGGACACGGTCGAGACCGGCAAGGTCAACCCCAGGGTCGGCTATGTCTTCCAGCGCGATACGCTGTTTCCCTGGCGAACCGTGGAGCAGAACATCGGCTATGGGCTGGAGATCGCGGGACTGCCGAAGACCGAGCGCGCAGGGCGCGTCGCTTCGGCGGTCGAAAAGGCCGGGCTCTCGGGTTTTGCGCAGAGCTTTCCACGCATGCTGTCCGGCGGCATGCGCCAGCGCGTCGCCTTGATGCGCACCCTGATCCTGGAGCCCGAGATTCTGCTGATGGACGAGCCGTTCGGCGCGCTCGACACTCACACCAAGCTGGAGATGCACAAGACGCTGCTGGAGATCTGGGAACGCGAGCGGCAGACCGTGCTGTTCGTGACGCACGATCTCGGCGAAGCTTTGACACTGGCGAGCCGCATCATCCTGCTCTCGGCGCGGCCCGGCCGTCTCAAGGAAGACTTCGACGTCGCCATCCCGCGTCCGCGCGATCCCGTGGCCGTGCGCGAGACCGCCGAGTTCGGCCGTCTCTATTCCCACATCTGGCATTCGCTCGGCGAAGAGTTCCGCCGCACCAGGGCCGACTGACCATGTCCAACAGCCGCACCGTCATCCTGTTCTGGCAACTGGCCATTCTCGCGGCCGTTCTCGTCATCTGGCAGTGGGGCTTTGAATGGAGCAAGGCGCTGCTGCCGAAGGCCTACGTACCGAAGATCCTCGATCCCTATTTCGTCGCCAAGCCGTCGCTGATCTGGCAGAGCTTCCTGCGGCTTGGCTGCTTTGCCGATACCAGCGGCTTTGCCGCCTGCATCAAGGCCAACGACAACAATCTGTGGCTTGCAACGCTCGTCACGCTGAAGAACACCTGGTGGGGATTCCTGTTCGGATCTGCGAGCGGCATCGCGGCTGGCCTGATCCTCGGCCGTTCGGATTTCCTGGCCCGCGTATTCGGGCCCTACATCGTGGCATTCAATTCGATACCGCGCATCGCGCTGGTACCGCTCGTCATCCTGATCTTCGGACTCGGCGATCTCTCCAAGATCGCGACCGCCTGGCTCGTCGTGTTCTTCGTGGTGTTCTTCAACACCTTCGAGGGGACGCGTGCGGTCGACCGCGACCAGATCGCCGCCGCCCGTCTGCTCGGCGCCAGCGAATTCACCGTGCTGCGCACGGTCGTGATCCCGTCCGCGCTCGCCTGGGTGTTCGCTTCGCTGCTGCCGGCGGTGTCCTTTGCGCTGATCGGCGTCATCGTCGGCGAATTCATCGGTGCCGAGCGCGGCCTTGGCAAGCTCATCATCGAAGCCGAGGCGCGGGCCAATGCCAGCGAGATGATGGTCGCCATCTTCGTCATGATGTTCGTCGGCATCCTGCTGGCGATCGCGGTGCGTTCGCTCCAGTCCTACCTGCTGCGATGGCAACCGCAATTCGAGCCGTCGGCTTAGCGATCCGACGTCACCGGCTGAACCGCGCCACCAGCTCCACATGCGGCGTGTGCCGGAACTGGTCGACCGGCACCACCGCCTCCAGCCGATAGCCGCCGTCGATGAGCAGTCGCGCATCACGGGCGAAGGTCGCGGCGTTGCAGGACACGGCGACCACGACGGGCACCTTGCTTGCGGCAAGCTTCAGCGCCTGAGCTTGGGCGCCCTGGCGCGGCGGGTCGAATACCACCGCGTCGAAGTCGCGCAGTTCCTGCGGCACTACGGGACGGCGGAACAGGTCGCGCGGCTGGGCTTTGATCGGCTTCAGGCCGGGCGTGCGCGCCGCTTTCGCCAGCGCTGCGATCGCGCCGGCGTCGCTGTCATAGGCGGTCACGCGGGCCTTCTCGGCCAGCCTCAGCGCGAACGGGCCGACGCCGCAGAAGAGGTCGACAATTTCCTTGGCCTTGCCGACGCGCTCGGCGACGAGCGCGGCCAGCGTCTCTTCGCCTGCGACGGTCGCCTGCAAGAATGAGCCCGGCGGCAGCGTCACCTCAGCGCGGCCCATCCTGACCGTCGGCGGCAGGCGCTGCAGCACCAGTTCGCCATGCCGCGTCAGTCGCGCCAGGCGGTGCTGCTCGGCGACGCGGGACAGCGCCGTCACCAGTGGCGTCGGCAGCGGGCCGGAGCCGCGCACATCGACATCGAGGCCGTTGGTGGTGGCGGTGACCTGGATATCGAGCGGCTTCGTCACCGGCATCTTGGTCGTCAGCGGTTCGGCCAGCGCCCAGGCGGCGTCTATCGCGCCGGCGAGCGCGGGATCGAGGATGGGACAGCGATGGATTGGAATGACGTCGTGCGAACTCGTCGCGGAGAAGCCGACCTTGAGAACGTCATGCGTGCCGAAGCGGCCGTGCAGCGTGATGCGCCTGCGCCCGGCGCCGTGCGCATCGACCAGCGGTGCCACCTCGCAATCGACGCCAGCCTGCGCCAGCGTTTCGACCACGATGCCGCGCTTCCAGGCGTGATAGGGTTCGCTCGCCCAATGCTGGATGGCGCAGCCGCCGCAGACGCCGAAATGCGGGCAGAACGGTTCGATGCGCTCGGGGCTTGCGACGTCGACCGCGAGCAGCTTGCGGCGGTCAGGATGGTGGCCCGCGACGTGATCGACCTCGACGGTCTCGCCGCCAAGCGTATAGGGCACATACGATCGCTGCGCCGGCGTCCAGGCAGACGCCGTCGCCGCGATGGCCGACATGATCAATCGTCAGGCGCTCAACCACGGCGCGCGCCCAGGAAAAATTCGATGTTGCCGTCGCCGCCCGTGATCGGTGAGGGGAATATCTCGATGTCGGTGCAGCCGAGCGAAGCGGCAAAGGCCGCGATGTCGTCACAGATCTCCTGGTGCACGGCGGCGTCGCGGATGATGCCCTTCTTGTTGTGCTTTCGCTCCGCCTCGAATTGCGGCTTGATCAGCGCCAGCAGGCTCATGGGTGCCGCCGCCAGCGACAACGCCACCGGCAGCACCGCCTTGAGCGAGATGAAGCTGACGTCGATGACGACAATATCGGGCCGCGCCGGCAGACGTTTGCCTTCGTAGGACCTTATATCGGTCTCCTCCATCGACACGATCTTGGGATGATCGCGCAGCGAGGGATGCAATTGGCTGGTGCCGACGTCGATGGCGAACACCAGGCTTGCCCCGTTCGCCAGCAGCACCTCGGTGAAGCCGCCGGTGGAGGCGCCGACATCGAGGCAGACATGGTCCTCGATTTCAATCGGGTAATGCTCGAGCGCGCCGGCGAGCTTGACGCCGCCGCGAGAGACATAGGGATGCGCCGGCTCGGCCTGGATCACCGCGTCCTCGGCGATCGTCTCGGACGGTTTCGAAACCGGCTTGTCGTCGGCCGTGACGAGGCCGGCCTCGATCGCCGCGCGCGCCCGTGCCCGGCTCTCGAACAGGCCGCGCTCAACCAGCAATACATCCGCGCGCTTGCGGGCAGGGGGCATCACGCTCTCATGGGCACGACTGAAGTGCTTATGTAGCGATCAATCGCGCGGCCGCCATCCGGACGCAAGCCTCGAACGCGGCGAGATCGTGCCAGACATCGACCGGCATCTGCGCCGGTGTCACCAGCGGGCAGCCGTGCAGTTCCAGCGCGTGGATCATCATGAGGTTGTCGACGAGACCGAAATCCTCGACCGTCAGCCCCTGCGCATCGACCAGCCGTCCGTCCTCGGAGGCGACGTCCATGAAACGGCCGACGCGGTCGGCATAGACGGCGCCGTCATTGGAATAGGCGAGGCAGAACTTACGCCGCCCGGCCATGTAGCCGAGCTCGTAGACGGTACCGGGATCGGCGCCGGCGCCCCGGAAGGGGGTGAGGTTCGCAATGATGGCGTCGGCCTTGTCCATCATCGCCTCGTTGCCGCAAAAGATCTGCCGCGAGACATCGGGCGCGGTGAGGTCGATCGCGTTGTCGAGGGGATAAAGGCCGGTAAGGCCATGAGCCGTGCAGATATCGACCTTGCGGCGGCCGATCTCTACCGCGTCCGGCAGGAACACGTCGGGGCCTGCCAGATAGATCTTCATGGAGTCAGAACCGGAAAATTAGGGTCGAGGAGCAAGCCACCGCGTGCGGTCTGCTCCCTCCCCCGCTTGCGGGGGAGGGTTGGGGAGAGGGTATCTCGGCAATCGAGAACCCCCAAGAGGAGAAAGCCCTCACCCGGATCGCTTTCGCGATCCGACCTCTCCCGCGCGCGGGAGAGGTGAAACCCATCAAGCCAGCTTGACCGTCTCGGCCTTGACGTCCTTGCCGAGCGCTTCAAACACCTTGGCGACGATGCCCTTGGCGTCGAGACCGGCGCGGGCGTACATCGCGGCGGGCGTGTCGTGATCCTGGAACACGTCGGGCAGCACCATTGAGCGGAACTTGACCATGCCGCTGTCCAGCACGCCCTGATCGGTCAGGAACTGCGCGACATGCGAGCCGAACCCGCCGACCGAGCCTTCCTCGATCGTGATCAGGATCTCGTGGTCGCGGGCGAGCTTGAGCACCAGCTCGGTGTCGAGCGGCTTCATGAAGCGCGCGTCCGCAATCGAGGTCGACAGGCCGTGGGCTGCGAGCTCGTCGGCCGCCTTCTCGCATTCGGCGAGGCGCGTGCCGAAGGAGAGCAGGGCGATCTTGCTGCCCTGGCGGATCATGCGGCCCTTGCCGATTTCGAGCGGAATGCCAACCTCGGGCATGTCGATGCCGCGGCCTTCGCCGCGCGGATAGCGCAGCGAACTCGGACGGTCGTCGATCGCGACCTGGGTCGCCACCATGTGCACGAGCTCGGCTTCATCCGCCGCCGCCATGATCACCATGTTCGGCAGGCAGCCGAGATAGGCGTTGTCGAACGAGCCCGCATGGGTCGCGCCGTCGGCGCCGACCAGGCCGGCGCGGTCGATGGCGAAGCGGACGGGCAGGTTCTGGATCGCGACGTCATGCACGATCTGGTCATAGCCGCGCTGCAGGAAGGTCGAGTAGATCGCGCAGAACGGCTTGTAGCCTTCGGTCGCAAGACCGGCGGCGAAGGTCACCGCGTGCTGCTCGGCGATGCCGACGTCGAAGGTGCGGTCGGGGAACGCCTTGTTGAAGATGTCGACGCCGGTGCCCGACGGCATGGCCGCGGTGATAGCGACGATCTTGTCGTCCTTCTGCGCTTCCTTGACGAGGCTCTGGCCGAACACGTTCTGGTAGGCCGGCGCGTTCGGCTTGGCCTTGGCCTGGGTGCCGGTGGCGACATCGAACTTGACCACCGCATGATACTTGTCGGCGGACGCTTCCGCCGGGCCGTAGCCCTTGCCCTTCTGGGTCACGACGTGGACCAGGATCGGGCCTTCCTCCATGTCGCGCACGTTCTTCAGCACGGGCAGGAGGTGGTCGAGATTGTGGCCGTCGATCGGGCCGACATAGTAGAAGCCGAGCTCCTCGAACAGCGTGCCGCCATCCATCATGAAGCCGCGGGAGTATTCTTCGACGCGGTTGGCGCGGTTGGCGAGGATCTTGGGCAGGCGCTTGTTGATCTGCTTGGCCGCATCGCGCAGCGTGCGATAGGTCTTGCCGGAGTAGAGCCGCGACAGATAGGCGCTCATGGCGCCGACCGGCGGCGCGATCGACATGTCGTTGTCGTTGAGGATCACGATCAGGCGCGAGTTCATCGCTCCCGCATTGTTCATGGCCTCGTAGGCCATGCCCGCCGACATCGCGCCGTCACCGATCACGGCGATAACGTTGTTCTTGCCGCCGGAGAGGTCGCGCGCCACGGCCATGCCGAGGCCGGCCGAGATCGAGGTCGAGGAATGCGCGGCGCCGAACGGATCGTAGTCACTCTCGCTGCGCTTGGTGAAGCCGGACAGGCCGCCGCCGGTGCGCAGCGTGCGGATGCGGTCGCGCCGGCCGGTGAGGATCTTGTGCGGATAGGCCTGATGGCCGACGTCCCAGATCAGCCGGTCGCGCGGCGTGTCGAAGACGTAATGGATCGCGGTGGTGAGCTCGACCACGCCGAGACCCGCGCCGAAGTGACCGCCGGTCACCGAGACAGCATCGATGGTCTCCTGCCGCAGCTCGTCGGCGACTTGGCGAACCTGCTCGATCTTGAGCTTGCGCAGGTCTTCCGGCGTCCGGATGGTGTCGAGAAGCGGCGTTTTACTGTATGCGTTCACGGCCATTTCCAATTTGTCAGCGCCGGAAGGTTCCGGTGCGCGATGGGTTTGCTCAATATCGGCGCAGCGCGAGTCCTCAAACCGTCGGAGCCACCTGCATGGGGCCAGGCCCCGTCTTCAAGCTTAGGTAAGCTTAAGTGCGCTCCGGTTCAGTCTCTGTGATCCCTGTCACTTAGATCGGCTTCGCCCGTCCCAGCCAATTTCATCAGCAGTTTGAAGCGCTTGTCGTCGGTAATCGTTGCCCACGCAAGGCTTACAAAAAGCCACACTCCGCGCAGCTTTACACCAAAGCTTGGGCCAAAGCCAACCCGCCGGGCCGATTGGGGGTATGCAGGTGCAACCGGCGGGCCGGCTTGGTTAACTGCGGCCCGTGACGGGGGGTTCCGGGCTCGTCCGGTTTCTTGGCGGACTTTTTTGCCAGAATCAGATCTTTTTCGTCCCTCGGAAGGCCTCAATCCGGAACGACCCCGACCAGCTCCCCACCCATGGAACCGTCACGCTTCATGGGACGGCGCCGTGCGATCATGAAAAATGCAGCTGGCAGCGCTCCCTGTGTGCCCTGTTAAAGGGACAAGCGCGGTCAGAAACCGAAGGGGGGGGAACTTGGCTTACTGGACGTCGAGCGGTGCGGTGCCGGTGGCCTGGCCGCTGGCGTCGGTGGTGATCTTGTCGACGCGGGCCTCGGCCTGGCGCAGCAGGTCCTCGCAGCGGCGCTTCAGGGCCTCGCCGCGCTCATAGATCGTCACGGATTCCTCGAGCGGCACCTTGCCGTCTTCGAGCCGCTTCACGATCGTTTCGAGTTCCTCGATCGCGCGCTCGAAGGTGAGCCTGGAGACGTCGATTTGGGTATTTTCGGCCATATCCGTTTCCGATTGCCCGATTCGCTTCACATGAGCAAAAGCAGAATTTTGCGGGCTTAATGTGGCGGGTTCGTCACGCGCCCATCAGGGCGCCGACATGCGCCGTAACAGATTCTTTCAGCCCTTGCAGGTCATAGCCGCCCTCGAGCACCGAAACAATGCGGCCCCCTGCGCTCTTGTCGGCGAGGTCCATCAGCTTGCGCGTCACCCAGGCATAGTCCTCGGCGCGCAGGTTCAGCGAGGCCAGCGGGTCGCGATAATGCGCGTCGAAACCGGCGGAGATGATGAGGAGCTCGGGGCTGAATTTTTCCAGCTGCGGCAGGATCAGATTCTCGAACGCGTTGCGGAATTCCGGCCCGCCGTCCTCGGACGCGAGCGGCGCATTGACGATGGTGTCGTGGTCGCCGCGCTCGCTCTTGGCGCCGGTGCCCGGAAACAGCGGCATCTGGTGGCGTCGAGCAGTACATCACGGTCGGGTCCGACCAGAAGATGTCCTGCGTGCCGTTGCCGTGATGCACGTCGAAATCGACGATGGCCGCGCGTTTGATGCCGTATTTGCGCTGCGCATGGCGCGCCGCGATTGCGACATTGTCGAAGAAGCAGAAGCCCATCGGCTTGCCGATCTCGGCGTGATGTCCGGGCGGGCGCACCGCGACGAAGGCGTTGCGATGCTCGCCCGCCATCACCGCTTCGGTGGCCGCGACCGCGCCGCCGACGCCGCGCATCACCGCTTCCCAGGTGCCCGGCGACATCGAGGTGTCGCCATCGAGATAGACTTGGCCGCTGGTCGGCGCGATGTGGCGCAGCTCGGTGACGTAGTGCTCGTTGTGGCACAGCGTGACGAGATCGAGATCGCCCTCCGGCGCCTGGTCGCGCGCCAGAAACTGGAAACGCTCGTGCGACAGCGCTTCCTCCACCGCGCGCAGACGATCCGGCCTCTCAGGATGTCCCGGCGGCGTGACGTGGTCGAGGCAGGCCTTGTGGGAGAGAAGGAGCGTGCTCATCAGGTCGGCCTCACAGAAAACGGCTCTTGACGTCGCTTGGCGCATCCGGCGCCAAAACGCAATGCAAAACCCAATCTCAGGCGTTTGGACGGCAATGGCAAAGGGTCGTCCCGCGCCGGCCCGTTTGATCCGGATCAATTCACCCGCAGGATGCGGGTGGGCGGTAGCGGACCGATCGGCCCATGCGCCCGGAAGAACGCGAACAGCGCGTCGGCGTCGTAGCCGCCATATTGCGGCGCCGAGCCCTGTTTGGCGACGGTAAAGCCGTCGCCGCCGACGGCGAGGTAATCATTGAGGGTGACGCGGTAGCCGCTTCCAGCTTCGATCGGCCTGCCGCTGAGCGTCATCTTCTCCGGCATTACGCGCTCGCCGAATGGTTTCGCCGCGTCCCAGGCATAGCTGAATCCGTTCGACACCTGCAGGATCCGCGGCCGCTTCGGGTCGAGCCATTGTTGTTCCAGCAAGTCCTTGAGCTGGCGGCCTGTGAGCGTCATGGTGACGAGGCGGTTGCGGAACGGCTGGCTGGCGAAGACGTCGCCAAACGTTATCGCGCCGTTCTCCTTCGGAACGATGTCGGTGCGGATGCCGCCGGGATTGGTGAGCGCGATGACGGCGCCGCCGTCCTTGGCATCGCGGGTTGCAAGCAATTGCGCATCCGCAATGACGTCGCCGAGCGCGCTTTCGCCGGCCTCGTTCGGAATGCGCGACAGCGTCTGCGTCACCGATCCGGCCGGCCGGTTGGCGATCGGCGCCGACAGCTTGTCGTAGGCTTCGATCAATGCGGTCTGCTCGGCATCCTTGGCCAGCGAGGCATTGGCGACGATGACGTTCTCGGCCCTGGCGCTGACGATGTCGCGGCTTGCGGGATCGAGCTTGAGGTCGATCGCGGTGACCAGCGTGCCGAATTTGTCGCCGCTGGTGACGAGCCGTCCATCGATATCGCAGACATAGGCGCGATGGGTGTGACCGCTGACGACGACGTCGACGGCGCGGTCGAACTTCTTGACGATGTCGACGATCGGGCCCGAGATGCCGGGACATTCGTTGTAGTCGCCGGCAGGCTCGCCGCCTTCGTGGATCAGCACCACGATCGCTTCCACCCCGCGCGCCTTCAATTGCGGCACGAGCGCATTCACCGTCTCGGCTTCGTCGCGGAATTCGAGACCGGCGATGCCGGCGGGCGAGACGATGCCGGCGGTGCCTTTCAACGTCAGTCCGATGAAGCCGACGGAGATGCCGTCGAACTCCCTGATCTCAAACGGCGGCAGCACGCTTTTGCCGGTCGCGGTCTCGATTGTGGAGGCTGCGAGGTAATGGAATTTGGCGCCCGTGAAGGGATGCGGCCCCTGGCAGCCGTCGACCGGATGGCAGCCGCCGTTCTGCATCCGCAAGAGCTCGGTCTTGCCCTCGTCGAATTCGTGATTGCCGACCGAGGTGATCGCAAGACCCATCATCGACAGCGACTCGATCGAAGGCTCGTCGTGAAACATCGCCGACAGGAACGGGCTCGCGCCGATCAGGTCGCCGGCGGCGACGAAGATCGTGTTCCTGTGTCCTTCGCGCAGCTGCTTCACCAGCGTCGCCATGTATTCGGCGCCACCGGCCGCCACCATCACCTTCTTGGCTCTATCCTCGGGATCTCCGATGCGAATGCCGCCCGGCGGCGGGCGCAGATTGCCGTGGAAATCGTTGATCGCAAGAATGCGCAGATCGACCGGCGCGGCGGTCTGGGCCGAGGCGGGGAGGGCAAAGGTAAGGGCGAGCGCGAAGGCGGTCAGGCGGAGAAGATGTCGCATGGAACCAGATTAGACGTTCGGCGCGAAGATTTCACGAAACCTTCTGTTGCATGCGGCGACTGCCGCGCACTCCCACCCGCCCCTTGAGGGGGCGGTGTCGCATGAAATGCGAACCGGGGCGGGGTGACAGACCATCCTGGCAGAAGGTGCCAGAAATTCTCGCGCATACGGGCGGGAGTTTTTGTGCGGCCCACCCCACCCCGCCCGCGCTTCGCGCGAGCGACCCTCCCCCTCCAGGGGAGGGTGGCAGCAGAGCGCTCCCTACCGCTTCTTCCGGTTCGCAAACGCATTGAACGCCGCCACCGCTTCGTCGGACTGCAGCCGCTCGCCGAACAGATGGCCTTCCTGGTCGATGCGGCGGGTGAGCTCCTCGGGCGGAGCGCGCAGCAGTCGGCGCGAGGTCGCGACCGCCTCGGCCGGCAAGCGGCAGATCTCGCGCGCCACCTTGCGCGCCTCGACCTCGGTGTGTCCCGGCGAGACCACGGTGTTGACGAAGCCTGCGGCGTGCGCCTCCGCGGCGGAAAAAGTCCGCCCCATCACCAGCATCGCGAAGGCGCGCTGGTAGCCCATCGTGTTCGGCATCAGCAGGCTGGCCGCGCCGACTGGTACGAGCCCGAGATGGATATAGGGTGCGGAGAAGGTCGCAGCGTTCGAGGCGAGCACATAGTCGCAGTGGAACAGCATCACGGTGCCCATGCCGATCGAGGCGCCGTCCACGGCCGCGATGATCGGCTTGGCATTGAGGGCGAGCGAATAGAGAAACTTGGCGCCATTCGACAGCATCTCGGGGTGCGAGGCGTCGGCCTTCAGGAAATCCTCGATGTCGTCGCCGGCGGTGAACACACCGGAGCCGCCGGTGATGATCATGCAGCGAATGTCGGAGTTGTTCTGCGCGGTGTCGATTGCGTGACTCATCTCCCGGTACATGTCCTGCGTGATCGCGTTCTTCTTGCTTGGACGACGCAGGGTGATCACGCGCGTTCCAAGCTCTTCGGTGACGACGATATTGCCATTCGGCATGAGAGCCCCCTGCGGTCGCCGCGGCGCTTGCCTTTGGCATGAACTCACGAAACGTCAGCCTACATCATCTTGCAGGCGTGCCAATGCGCTGGCTCAAGCTTTTCGATGCCGATCTTGTGACGCAGGTACATGGCGCCCGCAGCATCGGTGGGATCTCGCTATTGCGCGTTGCAACAAATGGCTACAATGTTTCAATTGAATAACCGCTGGTTGTGGGGCACGATCGTACCTTGCACCGTTTGCTTTGACCGATTGCTCGATTGATGATTGCCAAAACTGGTGTCGACGAATCCTCGCTGCACTACCGCGGCTGGCGTGTGGTGCTGGCCTGCTTCCTGATGGCCTTCTTCATGTTCGGCTTCGGCCTCTACGGCCAAGGCGTCTATCTCGCCGAGCTGCAGCGCGCCCATGGCTGGCCGGGCACGCTGGTCTCCGCGGCCAGCACCTTCTCGTTCCTCCTGACCTCCGTCCTCGTCATCTTCACCGACGATCTGCTCGCCCGCATCGGGCTGCGCAGGCTGATCCTGTGCGGCCTGTCGGCGCTGGGCGCGTCGACCGTGCTGCTGGCGCTGATGCAGACGCCCTGGCAGCTCTATCTCGCCTATGCGCTGATGTCGGTCGGCTGGACCGGTATGGGCACCGTGGTGATCGCGACCGTGCTGAACTCCTGGTTCGAGCGGCGCCGCGGGCTCGCGCTCAGCCTCGCCTTCAATGGTGCGACATGCGGCGGCATCGTCCTCGTCCCGCTGCTGCTGTCGCTGACCGGCAGCATCGGCTTCCGTTTCGCGATGCTGGTGGTCACGTTTGCAATGGTGCTGCTGGTGCTGCCGGTCGTCGTGACGTTCATCGCTTGGCCCGCCGGGACCTCGCCGGCATCGGCCGGACGTCCGTCCAGTGGCGATGCGGTCGCACCCAGCCAGTCGCGCAAGGCGCTGCTCGCCAACGCGGCGTTCTGGACCATGGTGCTGCCGATCGCGATCGCGCTGCTGGCGCAGATGGGCTTTATCATCCATCAGGTGACGTTCCTCGAGCCGCTGATCGGGCGCGCCAGCGCGGGCCTCGCCGTCACTCTCATGGCGGCGATGGCGGTGGTCGGCCGCCTGTCGCTCGGCCTGTTCGTCGACCGGCTCGATCCGCGGCTCGCCTGCGCGGCGTCGATGACGAGCCAGGCCGCGGCTCTCTTCGTGCTGCTCCAAAGCACGAGTCCGACCGTGCTGCTGGCCTGCTGCGCCGTCTACGGCTTCTCGATCGGCAACATGATCACGTTCCCGCCGCTGATCATCCAGCGCGAGATCGGCGCTGCCGCCTTCGCGGCCGCGATGGGGCTCGGCACCTCGATCAGCGGCATCGTCAGCGCCTTCGGCCCCGGCATCGTCGGCCTGGTGCGGAGCTTCACCGGCAACTACACGACGGCGTTCGCGCTGTGTGTGGTGCTCGATCTCGTCGCGGCCGCAATCGTGCTGTGGCGGCCGGGGGAAGGGCTGAGGTTGCAGCTTCGTAGCCTGGAGCGCGGCGCAATCCCTCGTGTGTGGTACGCTCGTCCCACACATTCGGTGTCATCGCCCGACTTGATCGGGCGATCCAGTACCCAGTGGCGTCAGTCGTTTATCGAGAAGCCGCGGCGTACTGGATTCCCCGCATTCGCGCAGGGCTGTCCGGGGAATGATTCACTGTGTCGCGGAGCATGCCCGGGTTTTCCCGGCTTGAAGCAGGTACTTTCTGGTTGTCGAGACTCAGAAAGGGGCCGGGCATGCGGTTTAGCGATAGCATTTTTGGAAGGCTGCTTGAACCGATCAATCGGCGGCAGTTTCAGACGACTGTGGATCGTTTGGATGGCGATGCCTACGACAAGACGTTCGACAGCTGGGATCATCTTGTCGCATTGATATTCTCCCAGCTCAGTGGCGTCGACAGCTTGCGTGCCCTTGAGGCGATCTGGAACGCCAATTCGCATCATCACTACCATCTTGGTGTCGGCAAATTGGCGCGCTCGACGCTTGCGGATGCCAATGCCCGACGGCCGGTCAGTATCTTCGCAGAAGTCTTTGAGCGATTGTCTGGGCATGCCGACCGAGCGCTGAAGCGGGAGGGTGCCGAGATGCTGCGGCTGATCGATGCGACGCCGGTGCCGCTGGATCAACTCAGCACCTGGGCCGGTTGGAACGGACGTACCCGTGGTCTCAAGCTTCACGTGGTTTACGATCCCGGCTCGGATCATCCGCGCCGTCTGGCGATCACGCCGTCGACGGTCAATGACGTCACACCAGCCCAGCAATTCCCGATCGAGGCCGGCGCCACCTATGTGTTCGACAAGGCCTATTGCAGTTATGCCTGGTGGACACGGCTTCACGACGCGGGCGCCTGCTTCGTCACCCGCCAGAAGAAGAATTTGCGCTTCAGAGCTACACGCTGGCGGAAGCTGCGGAAACAAAAGGGGAAGGGCTTTAAAATCATCGACGATGCTGAGGTAAAGCTCCTCAGCAGCTCCAAACTTGCTGTTCCGATGCGCCGCATACGCCTCAAACGCGATGACGGTACAAAACTGACCCTCATCACCAACGATCTGAAGCGTTCGGCCATCGAAATCGCTGCGCTTTACAAAACACGCTGGCAGATCGAGCTGTTGTTCCGCTGGATCAAGCAGCACCTCAAGCTTCGCAAATTTCTCGGCCGCTCCGAGAACGCGGTCCGTCTGCAAATCCTCGCCGCCATGATCGCCTATCTGCTGCTGCGGATCGCCGCACGCGAAAGTCGTCTAATCATGCCGGCTATCCGCTTCGCAGGTCTTGTCGCCGCGTCGCTGTTCGCACGAAAACCAATCGCCGACATCGACCGACCTCCCAAGGTGAACCCATCCGCTGCCCGCGACAGAAGCTCCCCCGACCAGATCAGCTTCTGTTATGCATAGAATTCCCCGGACAGCCCTGCGCATTCGCGGGGAATGACAGCGGAGGATGAAGGCGCGGTAGCGATGACGGGCAGGCAGGCAGGCAGGCAGATCTTACCCCAGCAGCGCCGCATCCGCCGCCGCGACCGATTCCGCGCTCTCCGTCACGGTGCGCTCGAGCGAAGGCGCCTGCACCGTGATGTTCTCGGCGAAGAAGCGGGCGAGCGAGACGTAGCGCGCGGCGTCCGTGGTGCCGTCGGCCTTGGCGGCGAGCGCCTCAGAGGCCAGCATGCAGCCGCCGAGCGTGGCGCCGAACTGCTGCAGATAGGGCGTCGCGCCGGCCAGCGCCTCGTTCGGCGCGGACGTACCGCGCTCCAGCAGCCATTTGCTGGTGCGCGTCAGCGCTTCCAGCGCCTCGCGCAGCTTGGTGGCGGTGGTGCCGAAGGTGGGATCGTTGGAGGCCTCGACTTGGCTGACGGTGGCCGAGAGCTCGTCGAGCAACGCCCACACCGAGGCGCCGCCATTGGCCGCGAGCTTGCGCGTGACGAGGTCGATCGCCTGGATGCCGTTGGTGCCTTCGTAGATCGCGGTGATGCGGGCATCGCGATAGTGCTGCGCAGCGCCGGTCTCCTCGATGAAACCCATGCCGCCATGCACCTGCACGCCGAGATAGGCGACCTCGTTGCCGATGTCGGTGGAATAGCCCTTCGCGATCGGCGTCAGCAGCGCCGCGCGTGCGGCCGCATCGGCACGCACCTTCGCGTCCTTGGCGCGGGTCGATACGTCGATCGCGACCGCGGTCGCATAGCAGATGGTGCGCGCCGCCGCGGTCTGCGCCCGCATCCGCATCAGCATGCGCTTGACGTCGGGATGGACGAAGATCGCATCCGAGCCGTCGCCTTTCTTGCCGACCGCGCGGCCCTGCTTGCGCTCTTGGGCGTAGGACAGAGCCTGCTGAAAGGCGCGATCGGCGACGCCGACGCCCTCGAGGCCGACGCCGAGGCGGGCCTGGTTCATCATCGTGAACATGCAGCGCATGCCCTGGTTCTCTTCGCCGATCACGAAGCCGATGGCGCCGCCATGATCGCCCATGGTCATGGTGCAGGTCGGGGAAGCATGCATGCCGAGCTTGTGCTCGACGCCGCTCGCATAGATGTCGTTGCGCTGCCCCAGCGAGCCGTCGGCATTGACCATGAATTTCGGCACGAGGAACAGCGAGATCCCCTTGGTGCCGGCGGGCGCGTCAGGCAGGCGCGCCAGCACGAAATGCACGATGTTGTCGGTCATGTCGTGCTCGCCATAGGTGATGAAGATCTTCGTCCCCTTGATGCGATAGGTGCCGTCGGCCTGCCGCTCGGCGCGGGTGCGCAGCGCGCCGACATCAGAGCCGGCCTGCGCCTCAGTGAGTTGCATCGTGCCGGTCCACTCGCCGGAGACGAGCTTCTCGAGATAGATCTTTTTCAGCTCGTCGCTACCATGCGCCTCCAGCGCCTCGATCGCGGAGGCCGTCAGCAGCGGGCAGAGGCCGAAGGCGAGGTTGGCGGCGCTCCAGATCTCGGTGCAGGCGGCGTTGATCGCGAGGGGCAGGCCCTGGCCGCCAAAACCTTCCGGGCCGGAGACGGCGTTCCAGCCGCCCTCGGTCCAGCGCTTGTAGGCGTCCGGCCAGCCCGGCGCGGTCGTGACCTTGCCCTCGCTCAGCTTGATGCCGTGTTCGTCGCCAACCTTGTTGAGCGGCGCCAGCACGTCGGATGCGAACTTGCCGGCTTCCTCCAGCACGGCCGCGGCAATGTCGGCGTCGAAATCGCCGTAATGGCCGGCCGCCACGGCGGCCTTGAGGCCCGCGCCGTGGTTGAGCGACAGCAGCATGTCAGAGATCGGCGCGCGGTAGGTCATGGCTCACTCCCGTGGACAAAATATTGGCGCCGTATTCCCATGAAACGGGGGCGGTCTCAATGGCCGGGAGGCGGGCCGGCGCCGGTCGGCCGCAGGGCCATCGCCGCGCCTATAATATAGAGTGAAGAGGGGAGGGGCGTCGGCCCGTGTGGTATTTTGCCCCTCCAGGCGGTTGAAATGCCGCGCCGCTCCCTATAGACCGACAGCACCTGAGGGAAATCCGCGGTAGCCCGATCTTCCGCCGTTCCGTCAGTCACCTGTTGGGGCGTAGCCAAGCGGTAAGGCAGCGGATTTTGATTCCGCCATTCGGAGGTTCGATCCCTCCCGCCCCAGCCAGTTGATATTGTTCGTCAAATCTCGTTGCTTCATTTGGAAATGGCGCTGTCCACTGTCCGTAGGGCGCCACGGCCCGGCACGCAATCAACATCTCTACACGTCCGTTGCTTCACCGCGCGCCGGATAGTTGTTCTTGAGCACATAGTCGATCGCAGCAAGAATGTCGGAGAAGTGCGGCCGCGCGAACGGCATGGTCTGGACGCTGCCGAAGTACAGCGTGCCGTCCGGTCGGATCAGATACAGCGCCGGTTCGGAGAAGCGCGCGGGCTCTTCCACGCCGGCGGACGTCATGCCGCGCCCTGATGAAATGAACAAGCCCCATCGGCGCGCGACAGCGAGATCGAGTCCATAGCCGATACGTAGCCGCGTCAGTCCCCAGGCTTCCCTGGTCTGCAGTGCCCGTTCCCTCGTATCGGATGATATAGCCACCACGGCTACGCCGCGCTTCTCGAACTCCTCGAGCTTCGATTCCAATTCCCTGAGCTGGGTCTTGCAAATCGGACAGTGAAGGCCGCGATAGAACACGAGAAGCGTGAACTGCTCCGGCTTCTCGCTTGCAGGATCGAAGGCGCCGCCCGAAGCAAGGTCGACGTGGAGTGGTGGCACGGGCTGCCGCGGAAGCAGTGGTTCCGGATTTGTCATGTAGATCATCCTCTAAAGGTGCTTCATGGCTGCGAAGCTGAGGCTCCGGGACTTGTGAGCCCACCCGATCTCTTTCATGCTCTACGCGCCGAAGGGATGCAGCCGCAAACTTCGCCCGAGATGCCAACGAGCTTAGTCCTTCGCATAAAGCGTTCGCGGCGCCACCCATCGGAACATCTTCCGGCCGAAAGCGCCTGCGAGACCGATAAACAGCACCGCCGTGCCGAAGTTCCACATCAGGATCATCACGGTCGCATCGATGATGTGGAAGAGCGACAGCGCGGTTGCCGTGATCGCGGCGACGGCCACGCTTCCCATGAAGGTGACGGCGGTCGGACGCAGCGGCGCTGCGTAGCGCAGCATCACCAGCATTGCGAGCGACAATGGCAGGCTGGTGAGCACGAGCGTGGCGAAGCAACGCGCGGCCTCGCCAAGGCTCATGCCGTCAGGACCGATGGCAACCCATTGCGTGAGGCACTGATAGCCGACATTCGAAAGCCAAAGGATGAGCGCGGGCATCGGCAGCAGAAGCCACAGACGCGACCGGTCGGGGAGGCTGACCAGGAAGGCCGCGATGGCCGCGAGCATGCCTGTCAGAGCTGCGGCCGGTCGCGGTAGCAGGTCCTTGATCGCATCGCATTAAGACTGACCTCTGCGTCAGAAACTGACTCATTAGTCATTCGCGCGCTCCTCCGTCCATTGGAACGCGGCTTCATGCCCGGCGTTCGCTTCTGAGAGTTGAGGTGCAGGGCATGGCCGAAAAGGAGACGCTCTATGTGGAGGAACTTGCTCGCTATGACTGCAGCCGTTGGATTTTGCGTTGCGATAGCCGGTCCTGCTGATGCACAGCGATCTGGCATGGGTATGAGTGGCCAGGGCATGGCCGGTGCGCACACTGGCTTCAGTGCTAGCCGAATGTCTCCGACGGCCACGCACAGACCCATGATGGCGAGAGCGCAAATGCATGGTCCTGCGGTCAGGCCGCCCGGCTGGAGTCATGGAAGGAAGGTCGGTTGGCACTGCCGTGTTGGGACCCGAGGGTGCATCCCGCCCGGCCTGCGCTGATGGAGTGACCGTCCGCCGCCCGTGCACGGGTTCTCTGGCGAGGTGCCCGAAGCATCTGAGCAGGTGGCAAGAGCGAATTCTCTTTCGCCGCCGTGTTCGGGCCTCGACGACGATCACCCAGCGCAGCACGACAATTTGGAAATCTCTTTACCAAACGACAGCGCTGCGAGCTTGAGGCCTTCGACGGTGGTCAGATAGGGAAAGATCGTCTCGACGAGATCAGCGACAGTCAGGCCCTGTCGGATTGCGAGCGTAGCCGTCTGAATGCTGTCAGCACCTTCCGGTGCGAGGATGTGCGCGCCGAGCAGCCGGTCGCTCCGTGCATCCGACACCAGCTTGATCAGCCCACGGGTATCGCGAGCGGCCATCGCCCGCGGCACCTGGTCGAGACCGATTGTGGAAACGCGCACGTCGTGCCCGGCGTTGCGTGCCGCAGCTTCCGTGAGGCCGACGCTTGCCACTTGCGGGTCGGTGAACACGACGACCGGCATGGCGCGGTTGTCGTAGCGCCGGCTATCGCCATTCAAGGCATTGATCGCCGCGAGCTTGGCGCCATAGGCCGCCATGTAGACGAACTGGTCGCGACCCGTCACGTCGCCCGCGGCGTAGATGCCGGTCCGGGTAGTCCGCATGTGTTCATCGACGACGATGCCGCCCTTTGGCGAGACAGCAATCCCGTATTCGGCAAGCCCAAGGCCTTCGATGTTGGGTGTGCGCCCGGTGGCGATGAGCACCTGGGCGGCCTCGATGGTTATGTTCCGTTCGCCGCGCGCGATGGTGAGCGCGATGCCTTCCCCCGTTTTCCGGATCTCGCGGTAAGCGACGCCGGCGACGACACGGATGCCCTCATCCACGAAATACTGCGTGAGCGCCGCGCTGATTTCAGGCTCGGCCTCGGGGAGCAGGCGAGACCGGCACACCAGCGTCACGGTTACGCCGGCGCGGACGAACATCTGGGCAAGCTCCGCCCCGACATAGCCGCCGCCGATCACGAGCAGCGACCGCGGCAGCGTCTCGAGATCGAGCGCCGTCGTGCTCGTCAGATAAGGCACGGTGTCGAGACCGGGTATGGCGGGAATCGCCGGACGCGCGCCGGTCGCGATGATGATCTTCCTGGCAAGAATGTGCGTGCCATCTACCGCGACCCCGCCGTCCGCAAAACGCGCTGGCCCTTCGCGAAGAGTGATGTCCCGGTAAGCCGGCAGCAGGTCGACATATTTGGTCTGGCGCAGTCCCGTGACGAGCGCGTTCTTCTGGCGAACGGTCTGCCGCCAATCGGTCACCGCGGCCTCAGCCGTGATCCCGGCGAAGCGCGCGGCGACGCGCGCATTGTGGAGTTGTTCTGCGGCACGGATCAATGTCTTCGATGGGACGCAGCCGACGTTGACGCAAGTGCCGCCGATGGTACCTCTGCCGACGAGAGCCACGCGGGCGCCCTGATCGGCAGCCGTGATCGCCGCCGAAAATCCGGCCGAGCCCGCGCCGATCACGACGAGGTCATAGGGGCCGTTGCTCGATCGGCGCCGACAATCCATAGCGATATGCGCCGCACTTCCCGGGCCGCAGTCATCCATCTCAGCTGCCTTGCGGCTTTGCATGCGCCGGGTAGCCTGCGTTCAAGCTCGCCGCTGCAATCGCGTCCGGATTCGTCTTTGCGTCATCGAAAGTCACGGTCGCGGTCTTGGCCGCAAATGAGACAGCGACCTTGGCGACGCCGTGGACTGCCGCCATCGAGCTCTTCACGATGTAGGGGCATGAGGCGCAGGTCATGTTGTCGACGGCGAACGTGACCGTCCGCTCGCCGGCAACGGCCGCCGTGCCCGATATTGCGAGAACGATCAGGGCGACGACGCCAAAGCTCTTGTTCATGGGGCAACTCTCCTCTCGGTTCTCAGGCGTCGAGCAGCAGCGGAGCGACATGGCCGAAGGCAAAGGCTGCCAGCACGAGCAGCGTCGCAAGCCAGAGCGCTACCTTAACGATACGATTGGAGATCGGACGGGCACAGATCGCGCCGTCGGCGCAGGTCTGTCCTGGCTTCCAATAAACGAGATAAAACCCATAGCCCAGCACCCCGACCGTCGCTGCCACGAACAGCGGCTGGTAGGGTGCGAGTGCGGTGAGATTGCCGATCCAAGCTCCGCCGACGCCCAGACTGAACAGGATGAGCGGCACGATGCAGCAAGAGGAAGCCGCAAGGGCGCCAAGGATGCCGCCAATGGCAACCACGTGCTGCTGTCCGACCAGGCCTCGTTCCGGCATGCCGGCCGCGGGAGGCACGATTCCTGTTGTTCCAAGTCGCCGGGCAGTCACGTCCTGTCTCTTTCCTTGCTCGAATTTCAGCCGCGCCGTAGCATCCGGTCTGTAGCGACTACAGGGTCAAGGAGATTCTCCAATGCGCGGTCACACCGGGGTGAAGAGCATGCAGCGGGCCGAGCTCGCCCAGCGGACGGGCTGCAACCTGGAGACGGTGCGTTATTACGAGAAGGTAGGTCTTCTGCCCGAACCGCCGCGTACGCCGGGCGGCTATCGGAGTTACGACGCGACGCACGAACGGCGTATTCGCTTCATTTTGCGGGCGCGCGAACTCGGCTTCTCGCTTCACGAAGTCCGTGAGCTATTACACCTCGTCGATGAGCGCGACCAGCCTTGCACTGATGTGCGCGTGATTGCTGCCGCACACCTCGACGACATAAGGGCGAAGATCGCAGACCTGAGGCGCATGGAGCGTGTGCTCAAGGACGTGGTCGCGCGATGCGCGGACGGCACCCAGCCAGAATGCCCGCTGATCGAAACGCTGTTCCGGGACCGAGCGATGACCTGAACGAAAACGCGCATCTGCGGGCTGCGTCTTATTTGGAAATGACGAGTAAGCTATTGAAATAGCTAGAGCGCATTTTTGACGTTTCTTCCAAATGCGCATTAAAATCACTGAATAATCAAACTGATTTTGATTCCGCCATTCGGAGGTTCGATCCTCCCGCCCCAGCCACCGGTATTATCAAGCCTCCTCAATCCTCCTCCGATCTCCTTCCCGCGCATCGCGCGCTTGGCGGCAATGCTTTGTTAATTATGGGCTTTTCTCCTCTAACCATGTCTTGCGTCCGCATCTCTCATCACCCGCCTCGGGCCGCCTTGAATTAAAAACGGAATTAAGCTAGATAACGCAGCGAAGTATGACTGGGCATTAAGCCCAATCGATCTTGGAATTTCCGAAATTATGACCAAGTTTTTCAACGCCAAAAATCTTCATTCCCTGCCGGACGGCGGGCTGGACGAGAAAGGCAAGCGCAAGCAGAAGCTCTATACCGATGAACACCATCGGAGCTTCAAACTGCTCGTGACCGGCAACTCGCGTCTGTTCTATTCGCAGTGGGAGAAGCCCAAGCACATGCTGAAGGAGAGCCAGAAGCGCCAGCCCAAGCTCACGCCACTCGGCAGCGTAGAGGATTTCTCTTACAGCGCCGCGCTCGCCGCGCATCTCAAACTGCAGGACGACATCAAGCAGGGCATCTATCCTGAGACCACCAAAGGCGTGGGCCGCCGCAAGACCGGCCCGACCTTCGAAACCTATGGCACGAAAGTCGTCGCAGGGTGGGCTGACAAGCGCAAGAACGCCAAGGATGCCGCAGGCATGAAGCGGATCATTCCGATCTATTGCACGGCGATCAACAACCTGCCGATTGAGAAAATCGGCACGCCCGAGGTGCTCGACGTCATGCGTCGGATCTGGGACGCCAAGCCGGCGATGGCCGAGGAAGTGCGTGCGCTGGTTGCCCGCGTCCTGAAGGCGGCGGCGAGGGAAGAACTGCGTCCCATGAGCGATCCGGCAAGCGTTGAGGCTATCGTCGCGGTGCTCGGCAAGCCCGTCAAAAAGCGCGGGCGGATTCGCGGACCCATGAAAGCGCTCAAGGGAGAGAAGATGCCTGAAGTTCATGGTCGAGCTGCGGGCCATCAAGAGCCAGTCGGCACGCGCGCTTGAAGCGCTGATCCTCTCCAACCTGCGCACCAATGCGGTGCGCTATCTGCACATCGACCATCTCGATCTGGAAGGCGGTGCTGACGATCCGTTGCGGCCGGGTCCGAAATGGACTGTGCCGAACGACCTGATGAAGGTCGATGACGACGGCCATCCGTTCATCCTGCCGATGGTCCCGCGTCTCGTCGCCGTGCTCAAAGAGCAGATTGCGTACCTGCAAGAAACCTTCCCGGCCAGCCGGTCGGGCTGTTGTGGCCCGGCGACGCTAGTCAGCTCAAAAATCCATTCGAGCAGCCGATCTCCGAAAACACCATGCGCGATCTGCTCGTGGATACGCTGAAGAAGAACGCGACGCCGCACGGCATGCGCGCCACCTTCCAGACGTGGGCGGAAAATGAGCTGCAGGACGACGGCGAAACCATGAAGTTCAATCCCGATGCCATCGGCTACTGCATGGCACACAATCCGGGCGACAAGGTCAAGCGCGCCTACCGGCGCAATCGGCTCTGGAAGCCCCGCATGGGCATCATGAATGCATGGGAGCGCCATCTTGCGCGGCCGAGGCCGCAGCTCAAGGCGGTCGCCTGAATATGCGGCGTTAGAGACGCAACGGAGGGCTCGTAGCTGAAAATTAGTCTTCACCGCGCGCCACGAACGGCGCGCGGTTGTACGTCGGGCCATTGCTCGATATAGCGCGTGATCTCGCTCGCCATCACCACCACCGAGTGTCCGTGCTTCTTGGCCTTCAGTTCGCCGCGCGCGATCACGCGGTCCAGTTTTGCCAGCGACATCCGCAATTCGATGGCAGCCTCCCGGCGTGTCAGGAACAGCCGCTGCGTTGGCGCTGGCACCTCTCGTTGCGCCTTGTGCATTCCCGTCATGGCCCGTCTCCTCTTTATCGGCGCTCCAGCTATCATCACTAGCTCCAGCTATCATCAGTCGCGGGCTTCGATCTCCCGCGGATGTAGCGGATGATGGTCTCGCTGAACCCGTCGATGTGGGTCCATCGGCCACAACCAACGCCGTTGCTTCTCGGCGTGGAGGCGGCAGATCCGCAACTGATCTTCGATCGATGCGTCGCGCTGATTGTCGGACGAGTAACGGGCGTAAAGTGCGATCTTCATGACTCCTCCTTAGTCCGGGAGACGGTCACGCTTCCGGTTCTCGGTTTCGGCTTGGACGAAATCCCGCGCGGCTTGCCGGGCGAGCAATCGCACCAGATTGATAAGGCGTGGATTGGGGCTGGACGCGACGAACGCAACCGTGGCTTTGGGCGCCGCATCGACGACCACGCGAAGCTTTTCGGCCGTTGTTCCTCTCGGTCGTGCCACCGCCGTGTCCCTGCCATTGCGCGGATCGCTCCGCCTAGTGACAAAGTGGCGACTTGCTGCCTCAAGACAAGGAAAAACAGCTCATGACATCAATGCGTTGCATCGCTGTCGCGCGCTGATCCGAGATGCGAGGAGTAGCAGATCGGGATGTGGCAAAGTCGAGCGCACAGAGAACATTTTCGTGATGACGAGTTCAAATCGCCATTTGCGTGATCGCGACATCGCCCATAGCTCCGCCCTCTTGTCATCCGCATCACAAACGACTCGCGGCCTTGCAACGAACCGAAGATTTGGCTATATATCCAGATATGCTATGGAGGCGATCAGTGAGCAAGAGCGCACAGAAAAGGGCGATCGAAAATTATCGATCCCGGCTGACGAAGCGTGGCATTGTGCGGTTCGAACTCCAGCCCTCGAGACCGACCGCGACCTCATCAGAGCGCTTGCGCGCAAGCTGACCGAGGAAGGGCCGGAAGCTAGGAATCTCCGGCGCACGGTTCAAAAAGCCGTTTCGAGCGAGCCGTCCAATCCCGGTGGCATCTTGAACGCATTGCGTCGCTCGCCACTCGTCGGCGCCGATCTCGACCTGACGCGCCCGCGCGAAGAAGGGCGCGAGATCGATCTGTGAAGCGCTATCTGCTCGACACCAACATCATCAGTAACGTCGTCAGGCCACAGCCGTCAGAGTCCCTGCTGGCCTGGATGGCAGTACAGCGAGACGAGGACCTGTTCATCGCGTCACTGACAGTCGCGGAAATCCGGCGCGGCATCCTTGAAAAGCCACGCGGGAAAAAACGGGATGCTCTCGATGTGTGGTTCTCGGGTCCGGAGGGACCTCAGGCCTTGTTCGCGGGTCGCATTCTGCCATTCGACGAGAAGGCCGGGCTTATCTGGGCGCGCCTGATGGCGGAGGGCAAAGTCGCCGGACGGCCGCGCAGTGGGCTCGACATGATCATCGCAGCCGTTGCGACGGCTAACGAATGTACTGTCGTAACGGATAACGAGGGGGATTTCGCCGGAGCTCAGATCATAAATCCGATGCGCAGACGCGGGCCGTGAGCGGCATCCGGTCCATTGACCTTCGCCTCATTGACGAACTCGTCGACCTTGTTCGCGTTGGAAGACCATGTGACGCGCGCTCGCCCGCCCCGGCAAACCGGCCGCGCGGCTATGCACTGGTCCGTGACATCCCGCACCACAGATCGATAATTTCTTTGAACACATCGCGAAGTCGCGGTTTTAAATGCTGAAGCTGTATTGGATCGATTTGCGGTCGGATAGGCTCGTCTATGCGACTGCAGTGCAGATACGTCGTGTAGCGCAGCTCGATCTGTAGCGCCTCCGTCGAAGAGTTCGGAGTGTCTCCGTAATCAAATAACCGCCCGAGAAGGGCTCGTTGCAGACCGTCCGGAAGCGTTGTCGTGCGAAGGCATTGATGGCGAGATTGGTCGTCTCTTGCCGACACGATACACCCCGTAGGTCACCGACGCAGACATCGTCTTCGATGGGTCCGAAAAAAGAGTGCAGATCAAGAAGCAGAACCCGCTCATGCAACGTCAGCAGGCGTCCGATGATATTTGACAGCTCTTCATGGTAAGGTGAGTGGTAGTCGACCAATCGTTGACGAAGAGCCGGTGCTTCCGGGAGCTCCTGATAGATCGGCGTTCCATCAAACATCGAGTTAAAGATGACAGCTTCGTGGAATGAGCCAAATAACAGTCCTTCCGGATCCCGATTTAGGTCAGTGACGTATCGACTGTGTGTAGCCGCGATAGTCGTAACGCCCAACTCAGGCAGAAAATCGTAGACCAGTGGGAGATACCAATCAGTGTTTCTCAGCCACGTTCGATGAAGTGGCGTAAATGCATTCGCGATCGATGGCGGAACGAAGGTGCCGCTGTGCGGCATACTAGCAACGACGGGAACTGATTTTCCCGGTGCCGGTTCCTCGATTCGATAAAGCTTCTGACAGCATGTATTCGCGCCAGCCAATATGTTGGTCACGGGAGCGTGCCTCACTCTCAAATTAACCGAACATCCACTCAGCTGCGCAGCCGAACGGCATCTACACCCCACTCTCCCCCGTTTGTTCACGTCAATCGCCAGTTGAGCAGGGGTCGCAATCTATCACTCAATAGACGCGACAGTGTGCGAAACATTTATTGCACGTCGATCCACAGGAAAAGGGATTGCAATAACGGGCGAACCAGCGTGGCCTGAACCGAGCGTTCGCCAAAATTGCCGATGCGTTCCAGATTGACGATTATGATCGCAACGCGGTGCCCGAATGTCTCGGTGTGTGGGAATTGGCTAAAGCTTGAGATCGACGTGTGCTGTCCCTTCTGCGGGTGTCTGTGCGGCATGCATTTTCGGGAAGGCTCGCAAATGTACTACCTGCATACGCTACGACAAGCTGACAGATTTTTCAGAGCTCGATCCGCATGACGAGTATCCGTAAGGGTTGAGGGGCCTCGAATTCTCTTACTATGAACTGAATCGACAGGCCAACTCGCTGAAAACGGCCAGAAGCACGGAAATACGCCGATGCTGACATCCTGACTTCCGGCATTGCGCGTTTGAGGGGGAGCGCCTTCCCTACGCCCGAGCCCGGTGTTCTGGCCGACCCCTTCTGCGGGGAGGTCCCCGCAACGCCCCCTTAGAGTTGAGAGTGCGGACTGGCTTCGCCGTGACGGGTTGCAGGCTGGAGGAGAGGCCTCCGGCGCCCGTCGCGGAGATCCGCGATGTCCAGAACGACCACATCCGCTCGCGCCGGCTCGAACCGGGCGAACCTCTATGATGAAATCACCCGACAAGATCGTCAGCGAGCTGGAGGCCGGCCGCGTGCCCTGGGTCCAGCCTTGGGGAACGGCAGCAGCGAAAGCGCCGCTCGCCATGCCGAAGAACGCCGCCACAGGCCGGCAGATTCGGGGATCAACATCCTGATCCTCTGGGGCGCCGTCATCGCCCATGGCTATCCCGGCCAGAGCTGGCTTACGTTTCGCCAGGCGCTCTCGCTCGGCGGTAATGTTCGCAAGGGTGAGCACGGCACGACCGTCGTGTATGCCGACCGCTTCGTGCCGGACGACGAGAAGAAGCGCGCGCGCGAGACCGGCGAAGAAGCCGCCACGATCCCGTTCCTGAAACGGTTCACGGTCTTCAACACGGCGCAATGCGAGGGCCTGCCCGAAGACGTCGCGATCGTCGCGCCGCCGCCTCCGCCAGGCCTGATCGAACCCCGGGTCGAGGCGCTGATCCGCTCCACCGGCATCGACTTTCGGATCGGCGGCAACCGTGCCTTCTACGCGCCGGACGCCGACTTCGTCATGGTGCCGCCGCCGCACGCCTACTTCGAACCAATCAACTGGCATCGGACGGCCTTGCACGAGCTCGGTCACGCCACCGGCCATGCCTCCCGACTCGGTCGCGATCTTACCGGCAGCTTCGGCACTGAAGAAGTACGCGTTTGAAGAGCTAATTGCGGAAATGAACGCGGGATTCTGCTGCGCCTCGCTCGGCATCGTGCCGACAGTTCGGCACGCCGATTACATCGGCTCCTGGCTCGAGGTGCTACGCGAGGACAATCGCGCCGTCGTCCGTGCAGCCTCACAGGCTAGCAAGGCGGCCGATCGGATTCTCGGCTTCCTGCTGGCCGACGACCGTGTCCAGTCCGGCATCGACAGGAGTGCGGCATGATCCTCCTCACTCCCGAGATACGCGAACGCCTACGCCCAACGGCGTGAGCCTGACACCGACCATGCCGGTGGTCAATTCTTCAACCCGCTCGGTGCGGAAGTCTGGCTCGCGACCGAGCTCGACTTGGAAGGCGATACTCTGTTTAGTCTGACCCATCTCGGCGAAGCCGAACTGGGGTCGTTTAGCCTGGCAGAGATCACGGCGTCCGTCTGCCGCTCGGCATGGGAATCGAGAGCGACCTTCTCTTCGAGGGCATGGCCCCGATCTCGGCCTGGGCCCAAGCCGCCAGGCAGATCGGCAGCATTCGGGCGGCGGAGCGCAAGATCTACGCCGCGGCGCCGTCCAAGCGCGAGCGCGGGTGATGGCGGTTCTCCCAGTCGTGACTTGTGAGGGTGAGCCGGAAAAAGAGAGGGAGAGGGCTGCGCCGGTCTTCGCGACGAGTTGGATGCGGAGAGAGAGGCTCTCCGCGCTCGTCGTGGAGACTATCCTGATGGCTACTGCCGTTCAGAAGATCACACTCTCGTCCTCGCGCGACATTCCCTTCAATAAGCTGGTGCTCAGCCAGTCGAACGTCCGGCGCCTAAAGGCCGGCGTCTCCATTGAGGAGCTTGCCGAGGACATCGCCCGGCGTACCTTGCTCCAAAGCCTCAACGTCCGGCCGGTCCTCAACGCCGAAGGCGCCGAGACCGGCATGTTCGAGATCCCGGCCGGCGGGCGCCGCTATCGCGCGCTTGAGCTGCTGGTGAAGCAGAAGCGCCTGGCCAAGACCGCGCCGGTGCCTTGCGTCGTGCGCAATCCCGCGACCGAGATTCCTGCCGAGGACGATTCGCTCGCCGAGAACATCCAGCGCGCGCCGCTGCACCCGCTCGACCAGTTCCGCGCCTTCCAGGCTCTGCGCGAGAAAGGCCAGACCGAGGAGGACATCGCCGCAGCCTTCTTCACCTCGGTCAACGTCGTGAAGCAACGTCTGCGCCTCGCCTCGGTTTCGCCCGTGTTGCTCGACGTCTATGCAGAGGACGGCATGTCGCTCGAGCAGTTGATGGCTTTCGCCGTCACCGCCGATCATGGCCGCCAGGAGCAAGTCTGGCTGGCTATCTCCGGCTCTTGGCAGAAGGAGCCGTATCAGATCCGCCGCATGCTGACAGAGAAGACGGTGCGTGCCCTCCGACCGGCGCGCCGTGTTTGTCGGCCTCGACGCCTACGAGGCGGCCGGGGGCGTGGTGCTGCGCGACCTGTTCGAGTCCGACGACGGCGGCTGGCTTGAGCACGCCGCTCTGCTCGACAGCCTGGTCGCAGAGAAGCTGAAGGCAGAGGCGGAAACGATCGCCGCCGAAGGCTGGAAGTGGATCGAGGTCGCGATAGACTTTTCCTACGGCCATACTCGAGGCCTACGCGAGTTGGACGAGGTGCCCTCCGGTCTCACGGCCGAAGAGCAGGCGACAATCGAGGCGCTCAACGCAGAACATGCCAGGCTCGAAGCCGAGTATGACAGCGTGGACGAACTGCCCGACGAGGTTGACCGGCGACTTGGCGAGATCGAGACGGCTCTCGCCTGCTTTCGATGATCGACCCGTCACCTATCAGCCGATCGACATCGCCCGCGCGGGCGTGTTCGTCGGCATCGACGCGGAAGGCAGGCTGTCGGTCGATCGCGGCTATGTCCGACCCGAGGACGAGGTGCCCGTGGCCGAGCCGGGGCAGGGGAGTGATGGCGAATTCGCTGCCGTGGCACCGGAGTGCGCGGAGCCATCGGCGCGGGTCAGCCAGCGCGCTGTCATCACCGTCGGCGGACAGATTGCAGAGCCCGAGGACGAGGATGATGATGCGGTGAAGACGCTGCCGGACCGCCTGCTGACTGAGCTCACGGCGGAGCGGGCGTTGGCGCTGCGCGACAAGCTGGCGGTCACGCCTTCGGTCGCCTTCCAGGCGGTGCTGCACAAATTCTGCCTCGACGTCTTCTCCCGCTATTCCTGCTACGGGACGGCGATGGAGGTTTCCGTGCGCAGCGCCGGCTTCCCGGTGCAGGCGCAGGGGCTGAAGGACACGCCGGCGGCCAAAGCGATCAACGCGCGCCACAAGTCCTGGGAGGAGCGTCTGCCGAAGGACAAGGCCGACCTCTGGGACTGGGTCACCGGCCTCAACGGCGACGAGCAGGCTACGCTCTTTGCGCACTGCGCCTCGTTCGGCGTCAACGCGCTCTACGAGAAGGGCGACCGCTACGGCGGCGGCACCACGCCGCACACCGTCGAGCAGCGCATCGCCGACGCCGATCGTATCGCGAGAGCAGTCGATCTCGACATGGCGGAAGCCGGCTGGCGTCCCACCGTTGAGAACTATCTCGGCCGGGTCCCGAAGCGCCGAATCCTCGATGCTGTGCGTGAAGGCGCCGGCGAGCGGGCGGCCCAGCTCATCGATCATCTGAAGAAGGGCGACATGGCCAAGGAGGCCGAACGCCTCCTGGCGGAGACCGGCTGGCTGCCCGAGCCACTGAGAATGGCCGACGCCGACCAGACGCCGACTGTCGACGCCGCGGAGCCCGAGGGCGATGCGCTGCCGGAATTCCTCGCCGGCGAGGACGAGGAAGCTCCGGCCGATGAAGCGGACGAGCCGCACATGATCGCGGCCGAAGTCAGCGGACCGCGTGCTGGAACCGTCCGCGGGCACCGGCCTGCTCGCTATCCTTGCTGAGATCGCCGGCGGCGGCCTCGTGCTGAACGAGCTGGCCGAGACCAGGGCCATGTTGCTCTCGTCCCTCTTTCCAGCCAACTCGGTCACGCGCTTCGACGCGGCCGAAATTGACGATCACCTCGATCCCGCGATCGTCCCGAGTGTCGTGCTGATGAACCCGCCGTTCTCGGCGATGGCGAACGTTTCCGCCCGCATGGCCGACACGGCCTACCGTCACATCGCTTCGGCCCTGGCGCGTCTCGCCGATGGCGGCCGGCTGGTCGCGATCACCGGCGCAAACTTCTCACCCGAAGCCTCGGCTTGGCGCGACGCCTTCACCCGGTTGCAGGAACGCGGCCGCGTGGTGTTTACCGCCGCGATTGCCGGCGCTGTCTATGCCAAGCACGGCACCAGGATCGAGACGCGCCTGACGATCATCGACAAGGCGCCGGCCGACGATCCGCACACGCTCCCGGAGTCGCCGGGACTAGCACCCGACGTCGCGACGCTGCTCCGCTGGATCGGCGAATACGTTCCTGCTCGCCTGACCATCAAATCAACCACCGCGCTTCCAATGTCGGCATCGCCCGCGCCTCGCAGCGTGCGCGGCTATCTCGTAGGCGCCGCCGCGCGGTCAGCCAAGGCATCGATCGTCGATCCCGAAGCCATCGACCTCGCCTATGAGACTATCGACTGGACGCCGCCCGAGAGCGCGCGCCTCAGCGACGCCATTTACGAGGAATACCGGCTGCAATCGATCCGAATAGTGGGCGCGCAAGCGCACCCGACCAAGCTGGTACAGTCCGCCGCGATGGCCTCAGTCGCGCCGCCGAAGCCGAGCTATCGGCCGCGCCTGCCGGCGAACCTGGTCAGCGACGGCATCCTGTCCGACGCCCAGCTCGAGACGCTGATCTATGCTGGCGACGCGCATGGCGACTATCTCGCTGGCGCTTGGACCGTGGACGAGACTTTCGATCTCGTCACGGCCGCCCGCGACGACGCGCCGAACGCCGTTCGTTTTCGTCGTGGCTTCATGCTCGGCGATGGGACCGGCACCGGCAAGGGTCGTCAGTCCGCTGGCATCATTCTCGACAACTGGCTGCAGGGCCGGCGCAAGGCGGTCTGGATTTCGAAGTCTGACAAGCTGCTTGAGGACGCGCAGCGCGACTGGTTGGCGCTCGGCATGGAGCGTCTGCTCGTCATGCCGCTCTCGCGCTTCCCTCAAGGGGGCGAGATCCGGCTGGCCGAAGGTATCCTATTTTTAACCTACGCTACGCTGCGGTCCGACGATCGCGGCGAGAAGCTATCGCGCGTCCGCCAAATCGTTGAATGGTTGGGAGCCGACTTCGACGGAGTGATCATCTTCGACGAGAGCCATGCCATGCAGAACGCCGGTGGCGGCAAGGGAGAGCGGGGTGACGTGACCCCTTCGCAGCAGGGGCGTGCGGGCTTGCGCTTGCAGCACGCGCTACCCCACGCCCGCGTCGTCTACGTCTCGGCGACCGGAGCCACCACCGTCCACAATCTCGCCTACGCCCAGCGGCTCGGCCTCTGGGGCGGAGAGGATTTTCCGTTCGGCACACGCGCGGAGTTCGTGGAGGCGATCGAGGATGGAGGTGTCGCGGCAATGGAGGTCCTCGCCCGTGACCTGCGGGCGCTCGGCCTCTACACCGCCCGCTCGCTCTCCTACGACGGTGTTGAGTATGAACTGGTCGAGCACCAGCTCACCGACGAGCAGCGGCGGATCTATGACGCCTATGCTGGCGCATTCGCCATCATCCACAATCACCTCGAGGCGGCGATGCAGGCCGCCAACATCACCGGCGAGACCGGCACGCTCAACCGCCAGGCGAAATCGGCCGCGCGCTCGGCCTTCGAGTTGGCCAAGCAGCGTTTCTTCGGCCATTTGCTCACCAGCATGAAGACGCCGACCCTGGTCCGCTCCATCGAGCGGGATCTGGCGGATGGCTATGCCGCCGTCATCCAGATCGTGTCGACCGGCGAGGCGCTGATGGAACGCCGGCTCGCCGAGATTCCAACTGAGGAATGGAACGACGTCCGCGTGGACATCACGCCGCGCGAGTACGTGTTGGATTACCTCGCCCATTCCTTCCCGGTGCAGCTCTACGAGCCCTTCACCGACAGCGAGGGCAATCTCGTCCCGGCCCGTCTTTCGCGACGGCCAGCCGGTCGAAAGCCGTGCGGCAGTCGAGCGCCGCAATGAGCTGATCGAGCGGCTCGCTTCGCTTCCGCCTGTTCCCGGCGCGCTGGATCAGATCGTGCAGCGTTTCGGCACAGACCTCGTGGCGGAAGTGACCGGACGTTCGCGGCGCGTGGTGCGCAGGGGTGACCGCCTTGGCGTCGAAAACCGCGCCGCCTCCGCCAATCTGGCCGAGACCGCCGCCTTCATGGATGACGCAAAGCGCGTGCTTGTCTTCTCGGACGCCGGCGGCACCGGACGTAGCTACCACGCCGAGCTGTCAGCGCGGAATTGCCGGCTTCGCGTCCACTATCTGCTCGAGCCGGGCTGGAAGGCCGATGCCGCGATCCAGGGTCTCGGTCGCACCAACCGCACCAACCAGGCGCAGCCACCGCTCTTCCGTCCGATCGCGACCGACGCGAAGGCAGAGAAGCGCTTCCTGTCGACCATTGCTCGCCGCCTTGACACGCTGGGCGCCATCACGCGCGGCCAGCGCCAGACCGGCGGCCAGGGCTTGTTCCGGCCCGAGGACAATCTGGAAAGCCACTATGCGCGCGACGCGCTGCGCCAGCTCTACCTGCTGCTCGTGCGCGGCAAGGTCGAAGGCTGCTCGCTCCAGATGTTTGAGGAGGCGACTGGGCTCGTCCTCCTGGATGCCAACGGCATCAAGGATGAACTGCCGCCGATCACGACCTTTCTCAACCGCCTGCTGGCACTGACCATCAATCTGCAGGGCGTGCTGTTCACGGCGTTCGAGCAGTTGCTCAACGCCAAGGTTGAGGGTGCAATCGCCAGCGGCGTCTACGACGTCGGCCTGGAGACACTGCAGGCCGAGAGCTTCGTCGTCACCGATCGTCGCGCGATCTACACGCACATTGCGACCGGCGCGGAAACCCGGCTGCTCACAATCACTGAGCGTCGGCGCAATCGCCCCATGGCGCTGGATCAAGCGCTCGATCATCTCGCCGATCCTCGCGCGGTGATGCTGGTCAATGAGCGCTCGAGCCGCGCCGCAGTGCAGATCCCCGCGCCGGGCTTCATGCTCGATGATGGCGAGATCGAACGCCGCGTGCGGCTGATCCGGCCGATGGAGCACCATCATGTTTCCCTGAAGTTGATGGACGAGAGCCACTGGCAGCTGGCGGAGCGCGAGGCCTTTGCTGCCGCATGGACCAGCGAAGTCGCCGACGTGCCGGAGTTCGCCGACAGCACGCTCCACATCGTCGCCGGCCTGCTGCTGCCGATCTGGAAACGACTCCCGAACGATTCGACCCGGGTTTATCGGCTTCAGACCGACGATGGCGAGCGCATCATCGGTCGCAGGGTCTCCTCGGCCTGGGCGGCGAACGCTTCCGTGAACGGGACCACCAGCTTGACCCCGGACGAAGCTTACTCAGTCCTGATGGAGGGCCGAACCGTCCTTGACCTTGCCGAGGGCCTGCAGCTCCGCCGCGTACGCGTGATGGGCGCCCACCGCATCGAGCTGTCCGGCTTCACCGACACGATGCGCGACCGGCTGCGCGCCTACGGCCTCTTCAGCGAGATGATCTCGTGGAAGCTGCGCATGTTCGTGCCATCAGATGCGACCGGTGCCGCCGTGTTGGCCAAGGTGCTCGACCATTATCCGGTCGAGCGCATCGGCGAGCGGGAGGCCGCCTGATGGCCCGCCACAACGCCTCCGAACTGGCCCGCCGTCTCGCACGTGACGCCGAAGCGGTGTGCCGCCATTACCTATCCAACGGGCGGCGACAGGGCCGCTACTGGATGGTGGGCGACGTTCGCAATACGCCCGGCCGGTCGATGTTCGTCCGGCTCAGCGGACCGGAATTCGGTCCTGGCGCCGCCGGGCATTGGCGAGATGCCGCCTCGGCCGAACATGGCGATCTCCTCGACGTGATCCGCGTGAGCTGCGGTTTCATCGACTTTCGCGATGTCGCCAATGAGGCACGGCGCTTTCTGAGTCTGCCGCGCGCTCAACCGCCTCCAAAGCCCGCGCGCACACCGGTCCCCGCCGGATCGCCGCAAGCGGCGCGGCGACTGTTCGCAATGTCGCAACCGATCGAGGGCACGCTCGTAGAAGCGTATCTCCGCGATCGCGGCATTAAGGCTTTGCACGCAACCGGAAGTCTGCGCTTTCACCCGCGTTGCTACTACCGGCCCGATGACCACAGCCCGACCGAGACCTGGCCGGCGATGATCGCCGCGGTCACCGATCTCTCCGGCCATTTGACCGGCGCACATCGCACCTGGCTTGATCCCGGCGGGTTCAGCGAGACGACACTCGGCAAGGCGCTGATCGACACGCCGAAGCGGGCGATGGGCGACCTACTTGGTCATGCCGTTCGATTTGGCTTAGCTGGCGAAGTCATGGCGGCCGGCGAGGGCATCGAGACGATGCTGTCGCTCCGCTGCGTCCTGCCGACCATGCCGATGGTCGCGGCCCTCTCGGCGGCACACCTCTCCGCCATCCTGCTCCCGGACACGCTTCGCCGGCTCTACGTCGCCCGCGACGACGATCCTGCCGGTGACCGTGCCTTGGCGACCTTGATCGACCGGACGCAGGAGGCCGGGATCGAGGCGATCGTGATCTCGCCACGGCTTGGCGACTTCAATGAGGACCTTCGCCTGCTCGGACTCGACGCCCTTCGGGCCGCAAGCCGCGTTCAGATCGCGGCGCAGGATGTCGCCCAATTCATGGAGCTGACGGCATAGCCGGTACGGGATGGAGGGGATGCGGTCGTCACCGCGAGGCCGATGGGTCGAGCTTCCCCTCGGCGGCGGAGAGGACCGCGCCCACGGCCTTCTTAGAGGGCGATCGGGCGGCAAGCGGCCCGGACCGGCAACCTCGTGGTCCGACTATTTCCGTCGGCGGCAGAGCCGCCTTTGCATCGCGAGGCAAAATAGTCGGCCCCTTCGGTCCTCCGCCAAGGCTCCGGCCCTCCGCTGCACTGCGGGTGCAAGTCCGTTCCGCCAGCCGCCTTCGTCGCCATGAAGGCCGCGATGGGCGCGGTCGATCCGACGAGGGAAAGCCCCGATGACCACCAACCATGACGACGATTTCGAGCCGCACCACAGCTCATCCCCGACCGACCAGATTCTGCAAGAACTCCAGCTCCACGGTTATCGTCCCTTCCAAGACGAGCCCGACCCCCGGCCGCTTCCGAAGCAAAGATCCTTGCCGGCAGCATCGCCGATATCTTCGACGCCCTTGTCGTCGCGCTGTCGGACACCCGCCTTGAGCCCGACCTTAATGATCTGCTCTGGTCAACAGTGAATGTCTTCCACCGTGCTATCCATCGTATTGAGCGCGAGCTTGATGATAACGAGGTGACCCAGCAGCGCTCCCAGCGGGAGCAGGACGGCAGCGAGGTCAAATCCGTCGAGCTGGAGCGATTGACAGCGGAGGGACAGACGCTGATCGAGCGCCGCAATGCCTTCGAGCTGATGCGCGACGAGGCCGCTGACCAGTTCGAACGCCACACCCACTCAGCTTGGCGACCGCGCAACGGCTCGATGGTCAACCACCGCAATCTCACCGCGGCAATGATCGACAGCCGCGACTTCCTGGCTGCGAAGAAGCGTGCCGACAACCAGGTGCTCGTCCCGGCGGGACCGAAAGTGGCGCTCACCGGCGGGATCGACTTCAACGATCATCGGCTGGTCTGGGCCAAGCTCGATCAGGTCCACGCCAAGCATCCGGACATGGTGCTGCTGCATGGCGGCAGCCCAAAAGGCGCCGAACTGATCGCCGCCAAATGGGCCGACAATCGCAAGGTGCCGCAGATCGCCTTCAAACCCGACTGGGCGAAGCACAACAAGGCAGCGCCCTTCAAGCGCAACGATGCGATGCTCGACGTGCTGCCGATCGGGGTGATGCACTTCCCGGCACTGGCATCCAGGACAACCTCGCCGACAAGGCGAGGAAGCTCGGCATCCCCGTGTGGACGTTTGGCGGCGCGTGAGCGCCGCATTTACTTCAATACGTAATGACGTGAAACCGGAAAGCCGGATCGTCGGCTTTCCGTAAAGCCACCTTTCAGTCCGGTTCACCCACAGTGATCGCGCCGCACAGGCAGAGAGTGCCAACTCGGTATCGTTCTCGATCAGGCCGTCGAGCAGCGCCTTCATGTCGCTCTGATCAGACGCCGATTGAAACGGCCCCGGCTGCCGCTCAATAGCCCAGCACCGCAATGGCTAGCGCCTTCTTCACCAGATGCAGTTCGTGTCTCTTGAACTCCGCCATGGCGCCTGTCTCAGCCATCATGTCGGCGCGTAAGCGCAGCTTAGCCCGATCGGTCGGGGCACCGTAAGGATAACGAGGTTTCGGCCGCAATCCACCGCCGGCTTCGACATACGGCTCCTGCCGGCGGACGCCACTCCGCTTCCATGGCGCTGATCCGGTCCGATCATGGTCCTGACGCCATCAACCCGCGAGGGGTCGGCTTACGCTGAAGCGTGCCGCCGCTTCGTCTTTGTCTACGCGGTGATTGCGGCCCCTGGCCGGACACGTCGGGCGCCTGTCGCGCGGGGATGGCCCCGCCACAGCACAGGAGCCGGATCAATGTCTCAGTCCCTCGCATTCGCCAATGGCTGGAACCTCGCTCGAACCCTTATGGTCTGCGTCGTCATCTTCCGCGCCGGCACGGGTGGATACGGTGTCATGCCCGCCACCGAATATGAAGGCGATCCCGCCGCCATCGTTCACGATTATGATCCGTTCGAGATTATGGACAGCTTGGATTGAAGAAGCCTGCGAGAGCGCAGCCCGACCCGGGATCGGGCTGCGCATAATCACAGTGACTGCAGAAAGGCCATGAGTTGATCCGGTGGACAATAACGTGCTGGCGCAGCGGCGATCGGTCGAAGTCGGCTCAATGCCGCCTCCTTCATGGCGAGGTCCGCCTCCATATAGATATGTGTCGTGCTTGGGTGCTCGTGGCCGAGCCACAATGCGATAACGGTGATATCCACGCCCGACTGCAGCAGGTGCATCGCTGTCGTGTGGCGGATCGTGTGGGGCGAGACCGCCCGTTCGGCGAGGGCAGGATGCTGGCACGCCGCCTGCGCAACCGCCTGCGCGAGCCGCTGCGTCACGCTCGAACGTGACAGTCGTTTGCCTGCGCTGCTCGGGAACAGGTACCCCTGCGAGCCGGCGCCCGGCAGGTGACGAAGCCACTGTCGGAGCGTCGCGGCGGTCGCCTTCCAGAGTGGAACGCTTCGTCGCTTTCTCCCCTTGCCATGGAGGTGTGCGACTGGCGAGACGTCCAGCACTACGTCATCGATCCGCAGGTTGATCGCTTCGGATACTCTGGCGCCTGTGTTGTAGAGGAGCGTGAACAGCGCCTGATCGCGCCGCCCGGCCCATGTCGCGCAATCCGGTGCCGCGATGATCGCATCCATTTCGGGCCGGGACAGAAAGCCGAGCACGGCTTTGTCGTGACGCTTCTGCGGGACGGCAAGGCTGCGCTCGATGACCGCAAGCGCGGTCAGATCCTCGTGGGCGGCGAACTTTAGGAAGGAACGGACCGCCGACAGGCGTGCATTACGGCTCCGCACGCTGTTCTTCCGCTCGCGCTCAAGGTGGTCGAGGAAGGCGAGGATCAACGTCGCGTCCAGGTCGGTGAGGGCGAGATCGGTCGGAGCTTTGCCGATCGCCTTTTGCGAGAAGGCGAGGAGCAGCTTGAACGTGTCGCGGTAGGCCGCGACTGTGCTGGGACTGACCGCCCGCTGCTGGCGAAGATGATCGACGAAGAAGCGTTGCAGGAGCATTGGGAACGAGGGAGTTACATCACTCATGGTGAGCCTCCGTGAACTGCGACGCGAGCGCCTCGAAGCGGCCTCCGGCGAGCGCCATCAGCTCGGGCACATCCTGCAAGTACCAGTAGGTGTCGCCGAGATTGACGTGGCCGACGTAAGTCGAGAGCGCCAGCATTGCGCTGTCGATTTCCGTACCGTCCGCCTGCCACAGCATCAGCCGGCGGCAGATAAAGGTGTGCCGCAGATCGTGGATACGGACGGAGGAATGGCCGCCGCGCGGCATGATACCGAGGCCAGCAGCCAGCCGAAGCCATGCTTGACGCGTAGTCCGATAACCCAAGCCCTTGCCGCTGCGCTCGTCGAGGAAGAACGACGCCGACTGGTCGGTCGAGCCGAACCTCGCCCGCCTGCGGAGGTAATCTCTCAAGGCCGCTGTCGCGGTCGGGTGCAATGGTACAATGCGTGTCCTCTCGAACTTGGAGTGCCTCACCGTGATGTGGGTTCCAGCCTCGTCGAGATCGCCGCACCGGAGTCTCAGCGCCTCGGAGATGCGAAGGCCCGTCGCGGCAAGCAGGCCAAGTAGCGTCGGGAGCGTGGCCGGGCCGGCGCCAAACACAGGCGGAAGGGCCCGCGCGGCTGCGATGATCGAGTCCACCTCGGCCGGTGTGAAGATGTGCGGTGCCAGGCGCCGCTTCGCACGCCCGAAGGGTGCGCCTTCCGGGAACGCAGTTGCTGGCTCGGCATCGGCCAGATTCCGCGCGAACGGCCGGAGCGCGTCGAGCCGCCCCGCCCAGGTGAAGGGGTCGGCATGCATCGCCTTCTCCTTCGCCCAGCGCAGCACAATGGCAGATGTGAGGGGACCTTCATGGCCGCTTGCGTCGGCAAAGCAGGCGAAGGCGCGCGTGAGGCTACCCGACCGGTCCAATTTGAACCCGAGCCGACGGCGTTCGGCGAGGTATGCCTCGGCGCGCGCGAGCATTGTGACGGGAGCGCTCATGCGATCGCTCCCGGCCAGGGCAACGCGACAGCCGATAGTCGAGCGATGTCAACCCGCGTGTAGGTTGCGGAGGTGACGATGCTGCGGTGGCGCAAAACGTCAGCGATCTGTTTCATTGACACGCCGGAGTTGACCAGTCGGCTTGCGAGCGTGTGACGTAGGATGTGAACCCGGCTTCTGTCCCAGCCGAGCCGAGCGTAGGCAGCATGGACCGTCTTCTGCACCACGCGTCTACCAACCGGCTCGCCCAGCGGGGCGACATGACGGACGAACACCTCGACGCCGCGCGGTCGCTGGCCGCTCATGGAGAATGTAATCGACGAGCGCTTCGCCGGTCGCGGGCGAGAGCGGGAGTATGTCGGACCGCCGAGCCTTCCCTGCGGATACCTTTACGATACCTTCCGTCCAATCGATGTCATCAAGGGTCAGACGGATGACCTCGCTTGAACGTAAACCGAGATCGACCAGACAACGCACGATGGCGTAGCCCCGTCGTCGCGACGGACATGGCCTGTCAAACGCCGAGAACAGTCGCTCGACATCCGCTGCCGACAGAGTTTCCGGGAGCTCCGCATCTCGCCAGAACGCCGGGCGCGGTACTGCTTTGCGGAGATGAGCAACGTCATCGCCAACCAAGGCGCGATAACGAAGGTAGCAACGGACTGCGCCAGCCATGACGCGAATGGTGCTGGTGCTCCAGTCGGCGTCGCCAAGCACAAAGGTGCGAACGGCATTGGGCGTGATCGCGCCGAGTTCAATCGGTCCTGTGCCAAACTGCTCCCGGAGCAGGCGTCGTACGATGCGCCGGCGATGATCTCGTGTGCCCTGCGTCAGCCCCCAGACGTCGCTCAGTTTTGCGTCGAATCGGACAAGCTCCATTTCGATCGCGTCGAGCGCTGGGGCCGCGACAATGTTGTGCGCGCGCAGCACGCGGAGCAGGTTGTTAAGCGCCGCCCTGTTGACGATCAGGCCGCGCGGAACTGGATGTCCGCATGAGCAGGTAGTCAGGTGGTCGGTGAGAAAGCGGCCGATCCGAAGTCTCGTCGATGTCGCCTGGTCCAGCGCCCTCGCTGCGCAACCAATCGCCGAAGTGAAGAGCTGAAGCGGCATATCGACGGCGACGCTCAGCGCAATAGCGACCACGCGCGAGATAGTCCGTGTAGAGGCCGATGATGGGCCAGAGAACATTGTCCGGATCTTCGATCCGGAGTTGGGGTCTAAGAGGCGTGGACATTCTTGATCTCCCTTGCTGATGAGAGACCAATCTGAAGCTCAGAATTATGTGCAGTTCAAAGAAGAAACGCCGGGCCACGAGCCCGGCGTTTCTGTCGATTGAGCGGCGGGCTGGCGTCAGCTCTCCATAATCTCGAACGGATCATAATCGTGCTTATGCGGATGTGAGCATAAGCACGAATTCGACCCCTTCCAGACATGAAGGGGCGCATCGCTAAGCGACTGCGGAAGGCCAGCGGGATTTACGCTCCCGCTGCCGCCTGTCTGCGGCTATACTCATGTTCGCGCCGTGGTGGTGGTGGAAGGCGCAACCGTCAGACCCTTATCTCACGGAGCCCACCGCCATGATCATCTTCGGACCACTGCTCGTCACCGTCGGCATCGGCTTCTTCTGCTGGCTGCTGTTCATGCTTGCTGTCTTTGCATTGCCTCTCTTCGTCGGCCTGACAATCGGCACCTGGGCCTTCCACGCCGGCGCCGGCGTGCTCGGCGGAATCGCAATGGGCCTCGTGGCGGGCGGCGCAACCTTTGGCGTCGGCCAGCTTGCGCTCGCTCTCGTGCCATGGATCTGGTTTCGGCTCCTGATCATCCTCATCTATGTCGCGCCCGCAACCGTTGCCGGCTACAGCGCCACGCATGGAATCGCCCAAATGGCGCTGCCTTCACCGATCTGGCAGACCATCTTCGCGATCTTCGGCGCCATTGCCGTCAGCATCACGGCGTTCGTCCGTTTCATTGGAATGGCCACGCCCGGACCAGCCGGACAGGGCTTGGCGAGGGGCTGACATCCTCATATCGACGGGGGTGGAACTTAACCATGCATCCGGAATGCCCGCGGTCCTCATCATCGAATTTGGAGTGAGCGCAGCCTGGGCGTCGAGGCTCGGCCCATCGTCACAGACTGGCCGGGTTCGTGCCGAAGACGGTATCGACCAGACAACGACGTCTCACAGACACGGCCGACGACTGCGTGAACGGGGCGTGCAGCTGAAGCTTGGTTGCGGAAGGGAGATGTATGTGCACCCGCGGCGTGCCAGGATAATCTGTCGATCCACTCGGCTGGCGCCTTCGCGTGCGCCGAAGCTCGCCGTATCTTGCGGCGGCTGGTACACCCCCAAGCACGCCAGTTGGCTCAACATGGTCGAAATCGAGATCGGTGTCTTGCGCGGCAAGTGCCCGACCGCAGAATCGACGACCCCAACCGCCTCGTCACCGAATCGGCGCATGGCAACGACAGCGCAATGCCGCCTGCGCTCGAATCAAATGGATGTTCACATCCGAAGAGCCGGCACCCAAATGGGCCACGCATATCCCAACGTGATCGAAAGAGTCACAATCACTGTGAGAGGTGCTAGGCTGGATCTGCTGACCCCATCGAGACTTCTGGAATATATCCCAGTTGCTGCGCCAGGGCGACCAAAGTCAGGCGGGCGGACTCCAATCTCGCCGTCGCCTCGCTCAGGGCCGCCCACGCTTTGTCCGACCGCGACACCGCTGCCGAGCCAATCTCAAGCAGGCTATCCTTGAGAGACGGCGCTGCCTCGTCTTGCATGGCGCGCCCCAAATCAAGCAGCGTGCTCGTTAGCGTTCGATGCGCGGAAGCGTCCTCTCGTTCCAGGTTTTCCACCTGTGTGAGGGCCTCGCGATAGTGTCGTATCGCTTCGACGACTCGGTTTTCGAGGTCGGTATTGTCGCTCATCTGTTTCTCCTCCGCGAGACTTTGAGCGATTTGTTGCCTGCTTCAACACACACCGGAGCACCATGTAGCCTCGGTCAGTTCAGGCTTGGAATCTCACCTCGCAAGAGATGTCCATGGCCGTACTCGGTCATCCATTTGGCCCGATTGAGATGGCTTTTGTAGGCGCGCCGGGCACGGTGAGGCTCGCGCTCTGGATCGATGTGCAGCACAATTTGTGCAACCTCCTCCCAGTTCGCTCCTTCGGCGTCGGCGTCCAGCAAACGTAGATAGGTGATGAGATGTTCGTGGTCGTATGGCGTTAGCATTGAGTCTGTCGGAGCCAAATCCGCCACATCGGGGTCGAGCGGGGGCTTTTGCATGTGCCTCCTTACATCTTTCGGTTGAACTGACTGGACTGCCGAATTTTGGCGATCTGATGTCGTGTCCTGCCATCGAAATGCGCCACGCGATGCCGGGTACGCACTGCCGGCTCTTTCAGGGTTCCGTAGAGACACAGGCCACGATGCGGACCACGCTCAGGATGTGCGCAAGATGCCACATACGGTAGCCGAACCGACGCGCTCGCGGCCAGTATCGCCTCCCTCGGTAGGCTGCAATATTTCGTTCGATGACACTTGGGCCGCTCACCGCTGGAGCCCACCGCCATGATCATCTTCGGTCACGGCTCGTCACCGTCGGCATCGGCTTCTTCTGCTGGCTGCTGTTCACCCTTGCCGTCTTTGCACACCCCTCTTCGTCGGCCTGACAATCGGCACCTGGACTTTCCACGCCGGCGCCGGCGGAATCGCAGTTGGCCTCGTGGCGGGCGGTGCAACCTTTGGCGTCGGCCAGCTTGCGCTCGTTCTCGCCCTATGGGCTTGACGCCCGGACCTGCGGGGCAGGGCATAGCGGGCGGCTGGGGTGACATCGAAAGGGGAACAGGATCAGGCATCCAGAGCGCTCGAGGTCCTCATCGTCGAAGCTGGAATGAGAGCGGCCTAAGCGTCGAGGCTCGCCCGATCATCGCAGAGAGGCCAGGTTTCGTGGCGGTCGTTGTAGCGGTATCAACCAAACGGCGGCGGCTCACATACGGCCAGTGGCTCTCGTGAACGGGCGTGCTGGCGAGGTCTGGTTGCGGAAACTGAGATCCGTCCGTTGCCAGGACAGAAAGCCAATCACCATTGAATTCGGTGGGCCGGACTCTCTACGGGACTCTGCAAGTCGTCACGTTCTCCTTGATGTCAGCTCTGTCAGGCCGAGCGCACACAACGGCCTCTTCGATGGATTGATCTGGCCGAAGGCCGGCTGAAGCCTCGACCGCCTATGGCGCAACAGCGGCGTCACAACTTTCTTCCCCTGCCGGCTGCGCCGTCATTCCTCGCGCGAGCCAAGAAGTCCTCCTTTGCTGTCGAGCCCCTTCGGGGTGCGCCGTCGGTCGCCTCCGGCCTCTCGATCACCATCGAGGCCGCAAGGTGCGGGCTCGGAAACAGAGATCAAGGAGAATTACCATGGCGACCATCGGCACCTTCAAGAAGACCGGCAACAACGAGTTCACCGGCGAAATCGTCACTCTCTCGCTCCAGGCCAGGAACGTCCGGATCATCCCCGAAACCAACCGCTCGGGCGACAACGCGCCCAGCCACCGGGTCTACGTCGGCCGAGTTCGAGATCGGGGCCGGCTGGTCCAAGCGCTCCAACGAAGGCCGCGACTATCTCGGTCTCAAGCTCGACGATCCGAGCTTCACCGCTCCGATCTTCGCCAATCTCTTCAACGACGAGGACGGTGAGAGCTTCAGCCTGATCTGGTCCCGCCCCAGCCGTCGCAACGGCGACTGACCCGACCCACAAGGCCTCGCCCGGCTGGTCCGGGCGGGGCATTGCCATGCTCAAGGGCTGGCCGCGCAGACCTTGCGGCGGTGGCGACGGCGCAGGTGGACGGGGCGGAACAGATTCCGATCAGCGGCGGCGAACCTGTCCCGGTTTGATTGACCGCCTTTCATTGGCCTCCAACACGCTATCGACAATCTCATCTCATGCGAGACAGCTTGCGATGAGCCGGTCGCACACCGTGGGATCCCGTTCGATCTGGCCGAACTCCTGGGCGCGCACAGTGCGACAAGATAGGTGGGAAGCGCGCAACATGAGGATGGCGAGTTGGTGTCGCGGCGAGGTGATGATTGCCGTGAGATGTCGCGCGCGAGAGGTTTTGTGGCTCGGGTGTCGCGCTATAGCTTGACCAAAACAACCGATTAAGGGATCTTCAACGCCATGGTCGACAAGGACACCCACATTGTTTCCCGGTTTACCGGTATCCCCACAGGCGGGATGCCGGGATGTCGACCACGCTAACTTATCAAGCGTATCGCCAACCTTGGCCTCGCCCTTCGCGGACGAGGTTTTTCGGCTTGTGAGCGTGCCTCGTCCCCGTCCAACAAGATGGAGAACACCATGGCACAGAATATTTACGACAATCCGGACTTCTTCGCCGGTTACAGCCAGCTTCCGAGACAGGTTCGCGGCCTTGACGGTGCGCCCGAATGGCCTTCCATACGTGCGATGTTGCCAACGGTTGCCGGCAAGCGCGTCATCGATCTGGGGTGCGGCTTTGGTTGGGCATCGCGCTGGATGCGTAAGCAAGGCGCAACCTCGGTGCTTGGTCTGGACCTCTCTAAAAATATGATCAGCCGGGCAACGGCGGATGCCAACGATCCAAAAATCGAATACCGGATTGCAGACCTGGAGACAGTGGAGTTGCCACGGGCAGCGTTTGACCTCGCTTATAGTGCACTCACGTTTCACTATATCAGGGATTTCAGCCGTCTCGTTCGCATGGTCCACCAGGCGCTCGTGCCTGGCGGGGAACTCGTATTCACCATCGAGCATCCCATTTTCATGGCGGCGGTCCATCCGCACTGGATCGCGGACGAGGACGGGCGCAAGACTTGGCCCGTCAATCGCTACGCGATCGAAGGCGAGCGCCAGACCGATTGGTTTGCGAAAGGCGTGATCAAGCATCACCGGACCATCGGTACTACGCTCAACACATTGATCCGCTCAGGCTTCCAGATCCTTGCCGTCGAAGAGTTTGCCCCGTCTGTCGAGCAGATCGCACAAACGTCTGAATTAGCGGTAGAGTTGGAGCGGCCGATGATGCTTCTCGTTTCCGCGCGTCGGTAGCATCCGGGGTCCCGGCTTAATCGAGCCGTTCGACACCGGTCGCGACCAGACCCGCCTGATGCAGCAATTCGGCGAACATGACCTGGAAGATTTCAGTATTGGGCGCTCACTGCAGCGAGTTTGCAGAAATGCTGCAAGCAGATTCTGAGAAAATAATTCATGGCTTATGATTTGCGAAGGACAGCCCATGAACGACGCGAACAATGACAGCGAAATTGTTTTGCGAGCGGCTCGTGCTGGCGATAGTCAATCTGTATAGCCGACCATCAACACTGCTTAGGTGATCCTCAACGCACCAGTTCTTACGGCCCAGCACACCCATACCTATCATCGACTACGATTAGAATGAACCGTCGTTCGTTTGATCGGGGCGGTTGCTGCGATGTCCAGCGCCTTCGCGATCCGGCCGAGCACCGTCACGCTGGCCGACACGTCGGCAACTTCGATTGCGCCGACCTAACGGACGCTTAGTCCGGCGCGATCGGCCAATTCTTCCTGCGTCGTCTTCTTCACATGACGTATCCGACACAGATTGATCGCCATGACCTCCTTGAGATCCATGACGACGGGAACCCGATAGGAACTGTCGTGCCAGGAACGATCGTTCCGAATTCGGACGATGCCATGCTGTTCATAGGCGCTGCCCAAAGCCTGTTCGCCCCTTCAGGGGAGCACCGTGATGCGGTCTGCGCATCACACCGCAAAGGCGAGATTATTTCGCCGCTTGCGGATTCTGTGGCAAATAAATCTCTAGCGTTGCTTCGATCTTGAGGGGGACGATCGCAATGAACAAAACCCCATTCCAGGACCAGCCGCCACTAACCGATCGTGTGAACGCCTATGACGAGCAACATCTCGCGATATATGTTCAGTTATTGATAGCCGAAGAAGAGGGCGCCGACTGGCGTGAGGTCGTCCAGGTGATCTTCGGTCTGGACCCTTCCCGAGAACCCGATCGCGCCAAAACCGTACATGACACTCATCTCGCGCGGGCCCGATGGATGACGGAGGCCGGATATCAGCATCTGTTGGAACCGCGGATGCAGTGACTGGGCATCATGGTCACGCAAATTGTGATCTCGCGTGATGCAACCTCTGGGTCTAGTTTGCTAAGCCGTCTTTCAAGATCGTGGTGTGTCCCTCCTTCGTGAGGACTGAACGAAGCAAGAGGAAACACCATGCCCACACAGTATTGGCGCTCGCCGGAGACGATTGAGCGCCTGAAGCGGCTTGAACGCCCGGGATTCGCCCTTGAGTTCCTGCGCCGCAATGCTGACTATCGCCGCGACTTCGCCCGCACAGAGCGCCAGATCGCGCGCGACGGCGTTGATCCCGAGACGGTCCGTTCCAGTCTCGCACGTCGCTGGGGGTTACGATTTCGCCCATGACCCAGCCTCTCCGGTAGGTCTCGAACCAACCATATGGCTGCCCGAGCTCTCACCGGGCACACTGATCCTGGCGCCGGCGCCGTCCGGCTTCGATACCTCCACGTCCTTCGATCGTAGCGCCTTCGCGCAGCCGCTCCTCGAGCGGAGCGATGCCGATGGGCGTGAGGTGGTGATCGCCGAGGGATCCGGTGAAGTCCATGTCCGTCTGCAAGACGAGCAGGCCGCGCGACGTCCCGCTGTGCTTCTGCCGATCGACAGCATGGCCGAGCTTCGGCTCGACGTCGCGTTGCGCTTCGTCCGCCGCCTTGGCGGCCAGAGTATTGGTCTTCTACCAGCGGCTCTCCGGCTGACGTCTCTTCAGAAACGGCGATTGATCCAGCTCCTTCACGCCTTCGACGTTCACGACTTGGGCGGCGGCCCGCGAGACGTGGCAGCGAAGGTGCTCGCCTCCGACCACGCTCAGCGTCGTTCGGTCGAGTGGAAGGATTCTCCACGCCCGCCGCAAGGCCAACCGTCTCATCCACGATTCGATCGCCTTGGTCGAGCGAGGCTATCTGAGGCTCCTGCGCGGCCTTTGGCTCGTCGATCCTCCAAGCAACCCGCCGTGATGACGCTAACCCGCTGGTAAGGCCTCGGTTCGCCTGGTTGCGACCGCGGGGGACACGCATGTGCGAAAATTTTCGTCCACCCCCAACGCCTGAACTCTCCGCCACTGTGACCCCGACATGCCGCGACTTGGCCGCGGCACTTCGAGGCAAGACGGAGACCTCCCATGCTCGACAGGTCCGCGCAGCTCACCACGCGCTACGTGCGCACCCATGAGGCCGCGCGCCTCCTTGGCCTCTCGCCGCGCACCTTGGAGAAATACCGCTGCCATGGCAACGGCCCGACCTTCCGCAAGCTCGGCGGCCGCGTCGTCTACGCCATCGGTGATCTCGAGGCCTGGGCCGATCAGGCCGCCTGCAGCTCGACGTCGGATCCGCGCTACGTCGAGGCCCGCGCCGCCGGCAACGCGCATCGCTAAAGGCAACGTTCGCCCATGTCGTCGTGCCGCCTCATCACGCCCAGCGAGCGAAGCAAGCTCGACCCGTTCGTTGTCGCTACCGGCTATGCCAGCCCGCGCGATCAGCGCGACCTGATGGAGCGGCCATTCTTCTCGCTCGCCAAGGCCAAGCGAACGACGCCGATCCTTTACGAGGCTGGCGACGTCCGTGTCGAAGTCTATGCAGTCCCCGAGCACGGTATGGCGACCATCTGGGACGCCGACGTGCTGATTGGGCGGCCAGCCAGATTGTCGAGGCTGAGAACCTCGGTCTGAGGACCTCGCGCTTCCTGCGCTTCACACCCTACCAGCTTCTGATCGCAGTAGGCCGGCAGACCGGGGCGCGCGACTACAAGCTGTTGAAAGGGGCACTGGCCCGCCTGCAGGCGACTGTCATCCGCACCACCATCCGGCACGGCGAGCATTGGCGGCGCCACCAATTCTCCTGGATCAATGAGTGGGAGGAATGCGCCAGGCGCGACGGTCGTGTGGAAGGCATGGAATTTGTCCTCCCCGACTGGTTCTATCGCGGCGTCATCGATCGCTCTCTCGTTCTCACGATCGATCCGGCGTATTTCAGCCTGACCGGCGGGATCGAGCGCTGGCTCTACCGCGTCGCGCGCAAGCATGCCGGCCGCCAGCCGAACGGATGGCTGTTCGAGATCGCGCACCTCCACAAGAAATCCGGCAGCCTGGTGCGAGTTTCCGACTTCGCGCTGCAGATCCGCCTTATCGCCGCACGCCAACCACTGCCCGGTTACAGCTTGCGCGTCGAACGCGAGGGCCGCCGCGAGCTGCTGCGCATTCTGCCGGCAAAGTTGTCCACTGCCCCTGTGGACGGCGATGTGGAAGCGCTCGGGACTTCGGACGCAAACCTTACCGGGAACTCCGCACGCAGCCCTATCGGGACTTCGCCCGCATGCATTAAGAATTTAACTTAGAGTCTAACTTAGAATCTAACTGTTGTAGTGGGCCCGTGCGTTTTGCGGATAATGCCGACGCATGCGTTGAGCCGCCAACCAAGCGCCCAAGCCAACAACAATCTTTGCCGCTTCTCCCCCACAGGGAGAGAGGCAAGCGATGATTGTCGCGCTGCTCAACCAGAAGGGCGGGGTCGGCAAGACCACGCTTGCCCTGCACCTCGCCGGCGAATGGGCGCTGCGCGGAAAGCGTGTGACGCTGATCGATGCCGACCCGCAGGGCTCGGCACTGGACTGGTCGCAGCAACGGGCGCGGGAGAACGTCTCGCGGCTATTCGGAGTCATTGGCCTCGCGCGCGACACGCTCCATCGCGAGGCACCGGAGATCGCGCGCACCGCCGATCATGTCGTCATTGACGGACCGCCGCGCTTCGCTGGATTGATGCGATCGGCGCTGCTGGCGGCTGACCTGGTGCTGATCCCTGTGCAACCGTCGCCGTTCGACGGTTGGGCGTCGGCCGAGATGCTGGCTCTGCTACGCGAGGCCCGCATCTATCGTCCACAGCTTGCCGCTCGCTTTGCGCTCAACCGCTGCGGTGCGCGCACGGTCATCGCCCGTGAGACAGCCGAAGCGCTCGCCGATCACGATCCGCCAGTGCTGGTCAGCACCATCGGCCAGCGCGTCGTCTTCGCCGATGCCGCGCAGTCGGGCCGGCTCGTCTTCGAACTTGCGGATAAGAGTGCTGCCGCCCGCGAGATCGCCGCGCTCGCCGTCGAAGTCGCGAGGTTCGCGCCATGAGCGAGCGCTCCAGAAAACGCGGCTTCGCGTCACGACCGGGCGATGCCGAACGCTGGATCAAGGCCAGCGAAGCGCGGCCGCGTCGAGTGGATGACGCATCGGCGTTCAGCGCGCGTCTGACCATCGACGTCGCGCCGGCGCTGCGCAGCCGCATCAAGGTCGCCGCGTTCCAGCGCGGCGTCACCGTCGCCGAGATGCTGCGCGAATTGCTGGCGCGCGAATTCCCCACGGACACCGGAGAGCCGTCATGAACGACAACGAGGCCTTGCCGCCACATACTGTGCCGATCTCGCATCGGCGCGGCGTTGCGCTCACGCATGTCGAGCTGACCTGGATCGAGAAGAGGATCGAGCACTGGCTACGCTTCGGCCGTCGCGCTGAGGAGAAGATCCTCGATCGCCGCCGCAGCATTTCAAGTTTTAACCCCGGCAGCATCTTCGGCTTCGTCCGCTGGGCGTCGAACGACTATGGCACCGTGGTGTCGCGCATGGACATCGTGCGCGCCGTGGAGGGCGGTCAGCGCTATCAGACGCTGCCCTTCGTGCGGCCCGGCGGCGAGATCCTGCTGCGCGTCGATAGCTGGCCGAAGGTCGAGCGCGTGTTGCAGGCGGTCGACGCGATCGAGGCGCTCGCCATCGATCCGGCTGACGCCGCGCCTGAATACTGGCGGCATCTCCACAACCGCCTCGCCGCCGGCCACGCGCCGCGCGGCTACACGCGCGAGCAGCATGTTGCCTGGCTCAAGCGCCGGAGCGTCACGCCATGACCCGCTTTGGCACCATCGTGGCGACGTTCATGGCGATGCTCGCCGCTAGCGGCTTAGTGTTGTTTCATCCGACGCCGCGGCTGATCTGGAATGCCACCCCAAGCACGCCGACAGGGTTCTACACGCTACATGCGGTCGGAGAGCTGCACGCCCTGGAACTGGTCGTGGTGCGGCTACCAGAGCCGATCGCGAGCTTCCTCGCCGATGGCGGCTTTCTTCCGAAAGGTATGCCGTTGCTGAAGCATGTGCTGGCGGTGCCCGGGCAGACCGTGTGCCGGTCCGGCGATGCCATCACCGTCGATGATGTCGATGTCGGCGCCGCGCACGATCGCGATCATCTCGGCCGTCCGCTGCCCCGTTGGAGCGGCTGCCTCACCCTTTGGCCCGGCGAGATCTTCCTCATGAACCCGACCGTCCCGGACAGCCTGGACGGCCGCTATTCGGCTCGCTCCCTGCCACCGCGATCGTCGCGCGAGCGGTTCCGCTTTGGACCAATGAGGCCGGCGACGGGCGCTTCGTCTGGCGCGCCCCCACCCATTGACCCGCTTCCCCACCCGCCAACCAAGGAGATTTCCCATGGCGCAAATCGGTCAGTTCACCCGCGATAAGTCCGGCTTCACCGGACGCATTCAAACGCTCCTCTTCGAGCGGATTCTCATCCTCGTTCCGGCCGAATCCTCAGATGCCGAGAACGCGCCGGACTACCGCATTCGCCTCGGCGATGGCGAAGGCCCGGAGATCGGCGCGGGCTGGAAGCGCACCAGCGAAAAGGCGGGCGACTATCTTTCGCTTGTCATCGACGATCCCACGCTGCCGCGGCCGATCCGCGCCAATCTCTTCCAGTCGGGTGACGACCAATCGGCCTGGACGCTGAACTGGAATCGACAGCCCCAGCGCGCCGAGCGGGAGTGATCGCATGCAGCGTCCCGTCGCTCGTGCCGGCAATAAGGCGCACCAGCGTTTAACCCCTTTGTTGGCGGGAGCAACGTCTCATCCTTTCATCCCGCTCAAACCTCAGACCGCCGCTGCGCACAGCGGCGGTCAAGGGTGCGCGCGGGCCGGAGCATCGCGCGTACCCTTGATGGGCGCGAGCACGACCCTTTCCTCGCGCTATGGCGCAGACATGGCCGGTGCCGTTACCGCCATTCTCCTGCTTGCCGGCTTGCTGACGATGGGCGCGCCAACGCCGGCCGCGTCTGCACAGGCAGCGCCGACGCAACATCAGCCGGCGAGCGATCACTATGCTACGCTCGTGGCGGAAGCCGCGCGGCACTTTGGCATTCCGGAAGCTTGGATTCGCGCCGTCATGCGGATCGAGAGCCACGGCAACCGGCGCGCAGTGTCACCCAAAGGCGCTCTCGGTCTGATGCAACTCATGCCCAGAACCTGGGCAAACATGCGCGCTCGCTATGGTCTTGGACGCGATCCCTTCGATCCGCATGACAACATCCTCGCCGGCGCCGCCTTTCTTCGCGAGCTGCACGACCGCTACGGCTCACCTGGCTTCCTCGCGGCCTACAATGCAGGTCCCGGGCGCTACGAGGATTTTCGGGATAGAGATCGTCCGCTCCCCGCCGAGACGGTCGCCTATGTCGCGGCCATCATCCCTTTTGTCGATGCGGAGAGCACGCCAGGACCTCTCCTCGTCGCGGCCTCTTCTCATTCATCCTGGACGCGGGCGCCGCTCTTTTTCGGGCACGCTGAGAATCGGTCTTCTGCCGCGCCGACGACACCCAGGGGATCGTCGAGCGACAAGCCGGTTGCGGTTTCCGTGCACGATCTCTCGGCCATCGCGCCGCTGTCGGAAGGCCTGTTCGTCGTGCTCTCGGCAACGGAACGATCGCAATGACTGCACCTCGTCGTCAACAAGAAAACCTCAATCGATGCACGCCAGCGAGCAGCCATGCTGCAGACATCTGCTCATTGGTCGCGCGATGGCCGCGTGCCGCCGCCATCAATCGGGAATTCGTGGTCAAGCGTGTCTCAGCGCAGGCCTGCGAGGAGAAAAGAGCAGGGGAGGGAGACGAGCAGGCAACGACCGAACGATGGCGAGATAAAAGGCCGCAATGTGCGGCTCGGTCGGTCGTCGTTTTTTGTGCCTGTTTCTCTTTGATCGGGCAATGTGCGGCTTCGGCGCGCAATGTGCGCCTCATCATCAACTCATTGCACGGGTTCTTAGTTTCGCACATTTGCGAGGCCGGCGATGGCTGAAGAGAAGGAATTTCAGCCTCGGCCCGGCCGCGTCCGTTCCTCGAGGAGCCAGCGGGCTAAGCCCTTCATCGCCCAGGCGCTCGCCGCCGCTCAGCGCGCCGGCGGCGGCGTGTCGCCAGCCGGCCGACTAACCAGCCATCGTCATTCGCGCTTCGGCCGCGGCCGGGTCGCCAGTGAACGGGCGAACCGTTTGCTTACGGGCCGGTCGCGTCTGGTGACGATCAAGACCCGCGTCGTCCGTCATACGGCGCGGTCCGCGCCGCTCGCCGCGCACCTCGGCTATCTCCGGCGCGAGGGCGTCACCCGGGACGGGGAGAAGGCCCACCTGTTCGGCCCCGAAACCGACGATGCCGATCCCAAGGCCTTCGAGCGTTGCCAGAATGACCGGCACCATTTCCGCTTCATCGTCTCGCCCGAAGACGCGTCTGAGATGGCTGACCTCAAAGGGTTCGCCCGCGAGCTCGTCGGCCAGATGGAGGTGGACCTGGCCACCCGACTCGACCGGGTTGCCGTCGATCACTGGAATACCCAGCACCCGCACGTCCACCTCCTCGTGCGCGGCATCGCCGAGGACGGCCAGGACCTCGTCATCTCCCGCGCCTACATCAAGGAAGGGGATGCGCGCCCGCGCGCAGGACCTGGTCACACAGGAACTTGGACTGCGCTCCGATCTCGACATTCGCCGCTCGCTCGAGCAGCAGGTCGAAGCCGAACGCTGGACACAGCTCGATCGCCAACTCGTTCGCGACGCAGACCGCCTCGGCGTTGTCGACCTTGCGCCCGATCGGACGCAGCAGCCCGATCAGTTCCATGCGTTGAAGGTTGGCCGGCTGCGGCGCTTGGAGAGCCTCGGTCTTGCGCATCAAGTCGGGCCAGGCCAATGGGTCATGGACGACGCCGCAGAGACGACCTTGCGCGAGCTCGGCGACCGCGGCGACATCATCAAACGCATTCACCGCAGCCTGACCGAACGCGGCATTGCGCGCGCGACCGCGGGCTACGTGCTTTCAGGCGAAAGCCTCGACGTCCCCGTCATCGGGCGTCTCGTCGATCGCGGTCTCGACGACGAGCTCAAGGGGACCGCCTATGCCGTGGTCGACGGCGTCGACGGCCGCACCCACCACATCAGGCTCCCCGATCTCGACGCCGCCGCAGACAGCGCACCGGGCTCGATCGTCGAGCTCCGCAAATTCGACGACGCGCGAGGGCAGCGTCGCGTGGTGCTGGCTGTCCGCTCCGATCTGTCGATCGAAGCGCAGGTGACGGCAAGTGGCGCGACATGGTTGGACCGGCAGGCGGTCGCGCGCGATCCGGTGGCACTTGGCCAGGCCGGCTTCGGCGCCGAGGTTCGCGAGGCCATGGAACGGCGCGCCGATCACCTCATCGAGCAAGGTTTTGCCGAGCGCCAGGCGCGCGGTTTGGTGTTCGCGAAAAACCTCATCGGTACGCTGCGCCGTCGGGAGTTGGAGGCTCTTGGTAGCCAGCTCGCTGCCGAGACGGGCCAGCCGTTCAACCCGTCGGCCGCCGGCGAATATGTCACTGGGACCTATCGACAGCGCTTCGCACTTGCCTCCGGTCGCTTCGCGATGATCGACGACGGCCTCGGCTTCCAGCTCGTGCCTTGGACGCCCTCACTCGAAAAGCAGCTCGGCCGACATGTCTCCGGCGTCGCCCGCGACGACGGTGGCGTCGATTGGGGTTTTGGGCGCAGCCGAGGGCTAGGCCTGTGAGCCGTCCCTCCAATCACCGAGTTTAAGGAAAGGGCGGCCACTATGTCCGCGACAAAATACTCTATGGGCAGGTCATCACTGTCTTGGCGATCGTCCTGCTGACGTTCTGGACCGCGACGGAATGGACGGCCTGGCGGCTCGGCTTCCAGCCGCAACTCGGACGCCCCTGGTTCGAACTGATCCATTTTCCGTTCTACCTTCCGCCCTCCTTCTTCTGGTGGTGGTATGCCTACGATGCCTATGCGCCACAGGTCTTCATCGAAGGTGCCTATATCGCGGCATCCGGCGGCATCATCGCCGCCGCCGTCGCGATCGGCATGTCGGTCTGGCGCGCCCGCGAAGCGAAGAATGCCGAGACCTATGGCTCGGCACGATGGGCAGAGGCGAAGGAGATCGCGCAGGCCGGGCTGCTCGGGCCCGACGGCGTGGTGCTCGGGCGGTTCGAGCGCACCTATCTCCGTCATGATGGACCGGAGCACGTCCTGTGTTTCGCGCCGACCCGGAGCGGTAAGGGCGTCGGGCTCGTCATCCCGTCGCTGCTGACCTGGCCGGGATCTGCGATCGTCCACGACATCAAGGGCGAGAACTGGCAACTCACCGCCGGCTTCCGCGCGGGGCATGGCCGCATCCTTCTGTTCGATCCGACCAATGCGAAGTCATCGGCCTACAACCCGCTGCTGGAAGTCCGGCACGGCGAGTGGGAGGTACGCGATGTCCAGAACATCGCCGACATCCTCGTCGACCCCGAGGGCAGCCTCGAGAAGCGGAACCATTGGGAGAAAACCAGCCACGCATTGCTGGTCGGCGCCATCCTCCACGGTACTTTATGCCGAGGAGGACAAGAAACGCCGCCGGCGTCGCAGCCTTCCTGTCCGATCCCAAGCGCCCGATCGAATCGACGCTTGCCGCGATGATGCGGACGCCGCATCTCGGCGAGGCCGGCGTCCATCCCGTTGTCGCCTCCGCCGCGCGGGAGCTACTGAACAAGTCCGGCAACGAACGCTCCGGGGTCCTGAGCACCGCGATGTCGTTCCTGGGCCTCTACCGAGATCCCGTGGTGGCGGAGGTGACGCGACGCTGCGACTGGCGGATCACCGACATCGTCGGGGCAGAGCGCGCGACCACGCTTTACCTCGTGGTGCCGCCATCGGACATCAACCGCACCAAGCCGCTGATCCGGCTGATCCTCAACCAGATCGGCCGCCGCCTGACCGAGGACCTAAAGGCCAAGGCTGGCCGGCGCCGGCTCCTCCTGATGCTCGACGAATTCCCGGCGCTCGGCCGGCTCGACTTCTTCGAGTCGGCGCTCGCCTTCATGGCCGGCTACGGCATCAAGAGCTTCCTGATCGCCCAGTCGTTGAACCAGATTGAGAAGGCCTACGGACCAAACAACTCGATCCTCGACAACTGCCACGTCCGGGTCAGCTTCGCGACCAATGACGAAAGGACGGCGAAGCGGGTGTCCGACGCGCTCGGCATGGCGACCGAGATGAAGGCGATGAAGAACTATGCCGGCAGCCGTCTGGCACCCTGGCTCGGTCACCTGATGGTGTCGCGCTCGGAGACCGCCCGCCCGCTGCTGACGCCCGGCGAGATGATGCAGCTCCCGCCGGCAGATGAGATCGTCATGATGTCGGGCCTCCGTCCGATCCGCGCCAAGAAGGCGCGCTATTACGAGGACAAACGTTTCCAGGAGCGCATCCTGGCGCCGCCAACGCTAACCAAACCCAACGACAGCCGGCCGGACGATTGGAGTTCACGACCACTCCCGCCGCGTCCCACCACACCGCCGGTGTCGACCGGCGACCAGACAGACGTAGAGGATCCGAAGACAGCCGACCGCCGGCGGCACCCGGAACTGGATCGCGACATCGTGGAAAAGAAGGAACCGCTTGAGAACGAATTCGCTCCTGACCTCCTCGACGAGCTCGATGAAGATGCCCCGCGGATCAGGCGCATGAACGACATGATGCAGGGCGTCGCGCGCCAGGCATCGCTCGATCCCGGCGACGATCTCGGATTGTCGAGGCAGGCATGACCGCCCCGAAGAAGAAAGCCCAGATGTCGGTCTGATCTCGATCCGGACGTCATGAGGACGCTGTCGGCCTATGCCGCCCGGCGCGAGCAGCCGATGTCGCTCATCGCCGAAGCCGCGATCGCGTCCTTCTTGTCGCCGGACTCGGATGAGCGGCGGGAGGCCGCTATCGCCAAGCGACTCGATCAGGTCGATCGTCGCATCGCGCGGCTCGAACGCGACATGGGGATCTCGGTTGAGACCTTGGCCTTGTTCGTCCGCTTTTGGCTCACGACGACACCGCCACTCCCCGAACCGGCTGCAAAGGCGGCGCGGGCGCAGGCGGCCGCGCGCTACGACAATTTCGTCGCGGCGCTCGGGCGACGGCTCAGTCAAGGGCCGAAGCTGCGGCAGGAAATCCCGGACGACTGCGATCGATATGAAAGCGACTGATGCGGATCGCTGAATGGGTCTCGTCATCGGGGCGCTGGAGGAGAGCGCCGCGCATCGAAGTTTCGCGTTTGCGGTCGCTCGCCTTCCCATTAGAGGCAGCTGGGAAGCGCTTCTTTAGGACTCGGGCGTAGGCGCTCGATTAGTGTGGATCGGGTTGGTTGGACACACAGCCCTCTCTCTTTGAGGGCCCCTTTTTGCTTCTCCGGGGCCTTCAACCTGTTCGGCGGAATTGCATTCGCCTCTCATGGATCCGATGTGCTCCGCTCATTCTTAGACGGAAATCTAGCATTGCGGGGCTCACGCCATAAATGGTCTGAGCTCTGTGAAGCAAACCGTTACTGACGATGTGGAGTGCGGCTTCGATTCGTAACCAAGAGAACGCCGCCGAGATAGTTGGCCTCTGCTTCGATACCTCCATCGCGAGCGCGATCGCCGTCCTCGGTCAGTGGCGGTGCGCACTCATGACCCAAAAAGCAGTGGGCCAACTCGTGACAAATATTGCTTCGCTGCCGGTGGGGGTGGTGGGAGTCGTTATGCACGATGGCGGTTCGGTAACCGCACGGGACAGTGACCGCCGAAAATAACGAACTCTTAGCACCCGAAAAAGGGGATCGAGGGTCTATCTCGCTCAGTTTGCTGAGGTGAATGTCATAGTGGTTACAAATAGCCATGGGATCAATTGGGTCGACCGGATCCAAGCCCATCTTCGCCCGAACGCGAAGGGCGATACGGTTCGCCTCCGCTTTGAAGCCCCGTCGAAACCCCACTTAGGTTCCTCTCAGCTTATTGTATGTGCTGATAACAATGTCTTCCATCAATTTTGCGTTCTGCTTGCTCAAATGTGGGTTCGCTCGCAACAATGCGGTGATCTCTGCAATTGGTTCTATTTTTTTCTTCCCCGATGCTCCAGGAATCAACGACTCGGCCTTAAGATTCGACCACTTGAGAAGTGCCGCTAGGCCATTCACATCTGGCTTAGCGCCCTGTTTAATGCGCGTAAGAGTTCGACGCGTTTACACCCGCCTCAGCGGCCACGTCTTTCCATGTGAGCTGACGACCTAATCTTACGGCATTGAGAGATGCGTAAAAGGCATCGCTATCGAATGGTTCTGTAGGCATGCCGGCTCCAGTTGCGATATTCAAATGGATTGCGAACTTGCAATTCGAGCGAATCTCGATTACAATTATCAAATCAATTGCTTTTTCGCAATTGAGGCAATTAGATCTGCCAGCTAGAGAATAGGAGAATGCTTATGGCGAATGAGGGAAAGGTCGAGGGAGAGATATTCTTCTTCTACGGCCAAGATAAGATAGTGGTCGATCAGGAGATCCCGACCGGAAAACAACTCAAAGATGTTATCAAGGCGCATGTGCCTTCTTTTGATCCGACTCACGATTTGGTGCTTGAAGGGCACGGCCACGACGCCGACCGGGTGATCGGGGATGGTGATACCGTCGATCTCGGGCGCGGTCATGGAGAAGGCGGGCCCAAACACTTTTTCAGCCGGCCTCCGACGAATTTTGGGTAGAATCGATGCTTTCGCCGGTGACAACTCGCCAGCTTGATCGGGTGCGCATTCGGTACCCGGATGTGCAAATTCAGCCCCTTCCATCAGGAGCGGCCCTGGTAACTATTCCTACGTTTAGTTTGCCGGGCGGCTGGAACGCATCGTCCACCTGCGTGAGGTTCATTTTGCCCGTGGGCTACCCGGGGCCGCATCCCGACTGCTTTTGGGCGTCGACCGGCCTCCGGCTTGCTAACGGACAGCTGCCCCAGGCCAGCCAAGAGCCGAATCCGATTCCAGAAACACCCTACGGCGGCCTGTGGTTCTCCTGGCACGTGGTGGACGCCCATGCGAACTGGAATCCTAACCGAGATGACATTAGTACCTATATTAACATTATCGCCGAACGGTTTCGCCGCCTGCAATGATTACGCTCGCCTTTGCCACGCCCCAGCTGCAATCGCTACGCGATGGCCTTCGCCACGAAACGCTCGAAAGTGCGGCGATTCTTCTTTGCGTGCCTGTGAGATCCCAAGCGAATGATGGTTGGCGCCTGCTGGTCCGCGAATCGTATGTCGCCTCCGGAGACGATTATCTCGAGCGAACCGCCACCTCAATTCGGCTGAACACGCAATTTTGCTTGCCTTTGGAGAAGAAGGCGAGGGCCAACAAGTGGTCGCTCATTTACGTTCACACGCATCCTCATCAGCAACTGCCTGTCTTCTCCAATATTGACGACACTGCCGAGATTGTCCTTGCTGAGTATGTGTCAGGACGAATACCGGACGTCCCGCATCTCGCGCTTCTGTTTGGTGCGACAAGATGCTTGGCTCGCGTACTGGGCACCCAAGAGCTCGCGCGAAGTCGTGGAAATCGGCGCCGATATAACAGTCTCCAGCGATCCGGGTAAGTCGTTGCTTCTTGAGGAGCGGTTCGATCGCCAAATCAGGGCGTTCGGAGAGGAGGGACAGGCGCGTATCGGGCAAATGCTGGTCGGTGTAGTCGGTCTCGGTGGAACTGGCTCCCTCGTCCTCCAGCAGCTGGCGCATCTCGGTGTGCGGCGCTTCCTGCTCGTAGATCACGATATAATCGAAGCGAGCAATCTCAATCGTGTCGTGGGTGCGCAGGCGCACGATGCGTCAACTACGCCAAAGGTGGACGTTGCTGAACGTCAGGTCATGAGCTTGCGTGCCGACGCCCAGGTGACCAAAATAGTCGCTGACGTCACTGACGGCCTAGTAGCTCGACGACTAGCCGACGCGGATTTTCTCTTCAACTGCACCGATACGCAGGCAAGCCGTCATGTGCTCAATCAGCTCGCGTATCAGTATAGGGTCCCGGTCATCGATCTTGGCGTTTCTATCACAGTGGTCGATAGGTCGACGCGGTTTGCCGGTCATGTTAAGATGCTTGCGCCAGGCCTTCCTTGCCTTTGGTGTATACGTCATCTCGATGCGGGACAGGTTCGCCAAGAGCTCATGACTGAAGCACATCGCGCGGCTGATCCATACTTTCAAGGAGGAGACGGTGTTCCGCAGCCAGCGGTGATCAGTCTCAACGGAGTTGTCGCATCTGTCGCCGTCACCATGTTTCTCGCAGCCGTTGCAGGCGTGCCAGCGCCAGCACGCTATGTCATCTATGATGGGAACCGATCTAGAATGAATGCGGTCACTGCCGAGATCGATCCAGCCTGCAATTTCTGCGGCCCAGACTCGACGGCTGGGTGGGGCCCCACATATTCAATGCCAACGCGCCAGCATGGTTAGAGCACGAACCATAAGATTTTGCGGCAAGGCCGAAGGGCATTCGGGAGCCGTAGCTTTGCTCAAGCAGATCGGCGACGTGGCGCTGGATCAGCGGGGCGTGCCTCGTTCACTGGTGATGATGTGTCCCGATGGATGTGGAGATATCCTTACCATCAATTTGGACCGACGCGCCGGTAAAGCGTGGCGCGCCGACGTCCGCGATGACAAATTCACCCTGTATCCGTCTGTTTGGCGCGACGAGGGATGCGAAGCCCATTTCATTCTTTGGAAGGACCGCATTCTGTGGTGTGATCGGCATGATGGACCGGAATGGCGGGATGATCGCGTAGTAGCCCAGATTCGCGATGAGTTGGGTCGTCACACCGACTTTGTACACTACGAAACCTTAGCCGAAGGGCTGGCGATTATTCCATGGGAGGCGCTTTGGGCGTGCCAGGCGCTGGTTCGATCTGATGAGGCGGAAGCCCGCAATTTCGGTTATTTTCGTATGCTGAGACCGAACGGACCAGCTATCCGTCGAGGGAAATGGGCTTAAGGAGGTTGCCTTGAGCAGCGATCGTTACCAGCTCAGCGTCAACGGCCAACATTTTGAAGTTCAGACGAGGGAATTGGTCGGGCTTCAAATTCGCGCACTAGCAGCCATTGACCCGGCTTATGATCTGGTACTGGAGGGGGAAGGAAGTGACCCCGATCGCATCCTAGGCGATGGCGACACGGTCGCGCTCACGGGCTCGCCGAAGCGGATATTTACCCGCCCTCCCACGGCGTTTGGTTGACTGAGAGCCCGTAAGTGCCTTTTCGAGCACAGGTTTTATGGATCGGCGTACCACCCCCCGATGATTTCGGACGTCGGTGCGGAGAGCGTGAGCTCACGCTAAAATTTGTCGCTTGCGACAAGGATCTCGCAAGCGAATGGGCACGGTCGCGTGCGGTTGTGTTCTCAATGGCAGATCCTGACGCGCCACTGCTCAAGATCGTCGTGTCTACTCTCGCCGCTACGGCCTTAGTCGAGGGTGTTCAAACGTACCTCGTTGCTCCTTTGGATGACATTCCCGCGATCGCACAAGCGCTTGCGACACTACCATTCAAAAATCGCGTCTTGCTGCGTGCTCCCACCGCGGTGCCAGGATTGGCGCAGGAGTGTGCATGTCTGCAGCCTGGAATGCCGCGGTCCACGAGTGTCAACCTAGACGGTTGCCGGAAAGACAAGCCGGAAGATCTATTTCTTCTCCAGCGCGCGTTCAGCGATTGCAGCGAAGTTCGATTCAGCCGATTAGACGGTGGTCGAAGCGCCGACGTGTTTCAGGCGTTTGCGCGACTTCGTGACTCGCGCGCCGGGCCGTATCCGTTGCCGTTTTTTGTTAAGCTGGACCGCTACACCAAAATCTCCAGAGAGCTTGATAATTACCGGGACTGCACGACGCTGTTTATTCCGTTCTTTGCCCGACCTAATCTTGATTTCGCGCGATGCATCCGGGGCGCCGAGCGAGGGCTAATTGTCGGAAATTTCGTCGAGCACTCTTGATTCTCTGCAAGAACTAGTTGATCGGGGTACTGCGCAAGCAGCTATCAATTCGCTCTTTGATGACGCCCTGCGTGGCTGGCGAAGCCAAGCCTATCTATCTCCGCAAAATAATCGGCACGTTCCGCTGGCACTGAGCCTCGGAGGTGCTATTGCGCAGTATTCATCTACTTCACGCACCCTCGCTGACGCATACGCCGAGGAGGCATCGGTCTTGGGAGCTACGTTGTCGGCTACCGAAATTGGCGGACAGCTCGACGGTTTGCCTGCGATCAAACATCATTGTGCGCTATTTCATGGCGACCTTCATGGTGAGAATGTGCGCGTTCGGGCGGGCCACGCCATCCTCATCGACTTTGCTGGTGTCCAGCACGGTCCGCTTGTTGCGGATCCAGCATGCTTGGAGACAGCACTCGTTTTGCGAGCCGCAGCTTCGAAGAAAGACTGGAGGGCCGTCATCCCCGATTTGTACACATTCGATAATCTACAAACCTTGCCGCAGCCTCGTGAGCCGGCAGCAGCTCTTTCATCGCTCTGGAACGCTGTTCGCCAAATCCGGCGCTTTGGTCTAGCTGAAGCGCAAAGTCCAAATGAGTACGCGACGGCGGTCGCAGTATATTTGCTTAGGCATGGTCTACGCGATCGCGACGATGGTGAGCAGCACATACGACGTCCAACGTTGGTATGGTTAGCTGAGCGACTAACGAAGGCGCTCGTATCGGAAGCCGGCGCCGGTCGGGAAGGTCCATAGGGTCGAATATGCCGCGACGAAATTATCCAGACGATATGCTGGCGAGATAGTCGCATCGTTCCCAAGAACCAATTCGCAAAGAAATGCGCCTGCAGCCTTCCAGAACCCCAGTCAAATTCATCCTTTGCCGATAAATCCAATTGCAGAAAATTGTCGCTAGGGTTTCGATCAGCACGTATTCGATACAGCAAGTATTTTTTCTCTGCCCTACGCCAGCCCCCTACCACGACTGAATACTTGTTGAACTGACCCATTTCCTGCCTCTTCTATTCATCCCCGTCGCCCATCGCACATTGCGATCGGCGTTCGACGGGGGACGATCGTGGGGGGCACTTCAATCCATTCGGAAGCCTTCTCGCGCGGCGCGCGCATGCTCCGCACCGCGCTTGGGCCGGCGATCGCGACTTTCCTCGAAGACCCCTCGATCGTCGAGGTGATGCTGAACCCCGACGGTCGGCTTTGGATCGATCGGCTGTCAGGCGGGCTGGAGGATAGCGGACGGACGATGTCCGCGGCCGACGGCGAGCGGATCGTCCGCCTGGTCGCGCACCATGTCGGCGCTGAGGTGCATGCCGGCAGGCCTCGGGTCTCGGCCGAGCTTCCCGAGACGGGAGAGAGGTTCGAGGACTTCTGCCGCCGGTCGTGGCAGCGCCGGCCTTTGCGATCCGCAAGCCCGCCGTGGCCGTGTTCACGCTCGATGACTACGTCGCCGCCGGCCACCATGACCGCCGCTCAAGCGGCGGCCCTGCGGGCCGCCGTCGAGTCGCGCAAGAACATCCTGGTCGCCGGCGGACACCTCGACCGGCAAGACCACTCTCACCAACGCACTGCTCGCCGAAATCGCCGGCCACCAACGATCGCGTGGTGCTGATCGAGGACACGCGCGAGCTGCAATGCCGCGCTCCCAACCTGGTCGCGCTGCGCACCAAGGACGGCGTCGCGTCCCTGTCCGATCTGGTCCGGTCCTCTCTGCGTCTACGCCCGGACCGCATTCCGATCGGCGAGGTGCGGGGCAGCGAAGCCTTGGACCTCCTCAAAGCCTGGGGCACCGGCCACCCCGGCGGGATCGGAACGATTCACGCCGGCACGGCGCTGGGCGCGCTTCGCCGCCTCGAGCAGCTGATCCAGGAAGCCGTCCTCACCGTGCCCAAGGCACTGATCGCCGAGACGATCGATCTTGTCGCGGTGCTGCGCGGCCGCGGCAGCGAACGCCGCCTCGCCGAACTTGCTTTCGTCGCCGGCCTCGATCCCGCCACCGGCGACTACCGCGTCCAGTCCGCCGGGGCGGGCGGCGAACCCTCGCTTGTCGGAGATCCCTCATGATTCAGTTTTCTTGCGCGATCCGTCGCATCCGCCGCCGCTTCACCGACATCGCGGCGATTGCCTTCATCTCCATCGCGTTCGCGCCCGCGGCGCACGCCTCCGGCTCCTCGATGCCATGGGAGACGCCGCTCAATCAAATCCTGGAGTCGGTGCAAGGCCCGGTGGCGAAGATCATCTCAGTCATCATCATCACCGTGACTGGGCTAACGCTTGCGTTCGGCGACACCGCCGGTGGCTTCCGCCGGCTGATCCAGATCGTCTTCGGCCTGTCGATCGCCTTCGCCGCTTCGAGCTTCTTCCTGTCCTTCTTCAGCTTCTCGGGTGGGGCACTGGTCTGATGGCTGCGATCGTCGATCCAGAGGTGCCGGGTTTCTTCGCGCCGGTCCATCGCGCGCTCACGGACCCGATCCTGATGGGCGGCGCGCCGCGCACTGTTGCGATCGCCAACGGTACGTTGGCGGCCGCCATCGCGCTTGGGCTGCGCCTGTGGATCCCCGGCGCGCTGATCTCGGCCGTCGGCCATGCAGCCGCCGTCTGGGCGGCCAAGCGTGACCCGTTGTTCCGTGGACGTCGTTCGGCGCCACCTCCGCTATCCACCCTACCTTGCCGCATGAGGCTTCTATGCTGAACCTCGCCGAATATCGTAACCGGCCCGCCAACCTTCCCGACTTCCTGCCCTGGGCCGCGTTGGTGGAACGCGGTGTGGTCCTCGACGAGGATGGATCGTTCCAGCGCACGGCACGCTTCCGTGGTCCCGATCTCGACAGCGCGACGTCTGCGGAGCTGGTTGGCGTGACGGCCCGCCTCAACAACGCGTTGCGTCGCCTTGGCTCAGGCTGGGCGATCTTCGTCGAAGCCCAGCGCATCGCCGCCCAGACCTATCCGTACAGCGCCTTTCCCGATGCCGCATCAGCGCTGGTGGATCTGGAGCGGCGGGATGCTTTCGAGGAGGCCGGCGCGCATTTCGAGAGCCGCTATTTCCTGACCTTCGTCTGGCTCCCGCCGGCCGAGGACGCCTCGCGGATCGAGGGCTGGCTCTATGAAGGCCGCGCGCAGAACGGCGTCGATCCCTACGAACTGCTGCGCGGCTTCGTCGATCGGACCAATCGCGTCCTGCAACTGGTCGAAGGCTTCATGCCTGAGGTGGCGTGGCTGGATGACGGCGACACGCTCACCTACCTGCACGCGACCGTCTCAACGCGGCAACAGCGCGTCCGCGTCCCAGAGAGCGCCGATGCATCTCGACGCGCTGCTCGCGGACGAGCCGCTCGCCGGCGGCCTCGAGCCGCGCCTCGGCAGCCACCATCTTCGCACGCTCACCGTGGTCGGTTTTCCGACCGCGAACTCATCCCGGAATCCTCGATGAGCTGAACCGGCTTGCGTTCCCTTACCGCTGGTCGACGCGCGCGATCCTCCTCGACAAAACCGACGCGGTAAAGCTGCTGACCAGGATCCGTCGACAGTGGTTCGCCAAGCGAAAGTCGATCGCCGCCATCGTCAGGGAGGTGATGACGAACGAGACCTCGACACTTGGTCGATCAGCGATGCAGCCAACAAGGCCGTCGATGCCGATCTCGCGTTGCAGGAACTGGGCACCGACGACGTCGGCCAGGCCTACGTCACCGCGACCGTCACTGTCTGGGATGAGGACCCCGGCCGCGCCACTCAGAAGCTTCGCCTTGTGGAGAAGGTGATTCAGGGGCGCGACTTCACCTGCATGCCGGAAGGGGTGAATGCGCTCGAAGCCTGGCTCGGCTCGCTGCCGGGCACGCTTACGCGAACGTCCGCCAGCCGCCGCTCTCCACATTGAACCTGGCCCACATGATTCCGCTTTCAGCGGTCTGGGCTGGGCCGTCGCGCGATGAGCATTTCCGCAGCGCACCGCTGTTCTTCGGCAAGACCGAAGGTTCGACGCCGTTTCGTTTCTCGCTGCATGTCGGCGACGTCGGCCATACCCTGATCGTCGGCCCAACCGGCGCCGGCAAGTCCGTGCTGCTGGCGCTGATGGCGATCCAGTTCCGCCGCTACCGCAAGAGCCAGATCTTTGCCTTTGATTTTGGCGGCTCGATCCGCACTGCGGCGCTCGCGATGGGCGGCGACTGGCATGGCCTCGGCGGCAGCCTGTCGACCACTGCCGATGACTCCGTCTCCCTTCAGCCGCTCGCACGCATTGGCGATGCGGCGGAGCGCGCCTGGGCTGCTGAATGGGTAACCGCGATCCTCGCGAAGGAAGGCGTCACGATCGACCCGACGGCGAAGGAGCATGTTTGGTCGGCGCTGACCTCACTCGCTTCCTCGCCCGTGGAGGAGCGGACGATCACCGGCCTGACCGTCCTGTTGCAATCGACCGCGCTCAAGCAGGCGCTGCAACCCTATTGCGTCGGCGGTCCGTCCGGCCGTCTGCTCGATGCCGAGGATGAGCATCTCGGCTTTGCGTCAGTCCAGGCTTTCGAAACCGAGGGCTTAATCGGGGCTGGTGCTGCGCCCGCCGTCCTCACCTACCTCTTCCATCGCATCGAGGGGCGGCTCGACGGCCGCCCGACGCTCCTCATCATCGACGAGGGCTGGCTTGTCCTCGACGATCCGGCCTTCGCCCAGCAGCTTCGCGAGTGGCTGAAGACGCTGAGGAAGAAAAATGCTTCCGTCGTCTTCGCCACGCAATCGCTCTCCGACATCGACGGCAGCAACATTGCACCCGCCATCGTCGAAAGCTGCCCGACGCGCATCTTCCTGCCGAACGAGCGCGCCATCGAGCCCCAGCTCACAGCCGTCTATCAGCGGTTCGGCCTGAACGATCGCCAGATCGAGATCATCGCGCGAGCAACGCCAAAACGGGACTACTACTGCCAATCGCGGCGCGGCAATCGGCTGTTCGAACTTGGTCTCGGACCGATCGCGCTCGCCTTCTGCGCGGCATCTTCAAAGGCCGATCATGCCGCCATCGAACGGCTGCTCGCCGAGCACGGCCGGGAGGATTCCACACCGGCCTGGCTCGCCGATCACGAACTGCTTTGGGCCGCCGATCTCATCCCTGACCTGACAAACATCGAGGTGCAATCATGACCGACCGCAAGACGCGACGTGGCTTAGTGGCGGCGACCGCTCTCTCGCTCGCCCTGTCTATCTCGCCGTTTTTGACGGCATCGACCTCCGCGCAGGTGATCGTCGACGATCCCAGCAACTTCAGCCAGAACGTGCTGACGGCTGCGCGTGAGCTTCAGCAGATCAACAATCAAATCCAAATGCTGACCAACCAGGCCCAGAGTCTGGTGAACCAGGCGAAGAACCTCGCGAGCCTGCCGATGTCGACGCTGGCCCAGCTTCCAATCGACGATCGCGCGGACCCAGTCGCTTCTCACGCAAGCGCAGAACATTTCTTTCAACGTTCAGCAAATTCAAACCGCGTATTCCAGCAGCTACGGCGCGGCGCCGACCACCGGGTCCAACGCGACGCTGTTCGCCGCCGCCCAAACCCGCTGGCAGAACTCGGTCGGCGCTTTCGAGGACTCGTTGAAGGTGCAGGCCGGTGTCGTCGGCAATATCTCGACAAATTCCAGCGCGATGACGTCGCTGGTGTCAGCCAGCCAGTCCGCGAGTGGCGCCCTACAGGCAGCTCGAGCCGGCAACCAGCTCCTTGCCCTGCAATCCCAGCAGCTTTCCGATCTTGTCGCGGTCCTCGCCGCGAAGGGGCGGGCGGACGCGCTGGAGCAGGCGCGCGTGACGGCAACGGAGTCGCAGGGCCAGCAGCAATACAAGATCTTCGCGACGCGCAGCGGCTACCAGCCCGGCAACGTGACCATGTTCAGCGGCAACTAAAGGCGCGGATCATGGAGCGTTCGGATCTCTGGCGCGGAGTGCGCGATGGTCATTCTGCTGGCCGTCTTCATGGCCACGCTGTCCTACATCCATCGGCGTCCCACGCCGCCGCGGGAGCTATCGGACGCTCCGGCCATCTCCGCACCCGACGATCTCTCGGTCGAGCTGAGCCGCTGCCGCGCGCTTGGACCAGAGGATGCCGAAGATCCGCACTGCAGAGCGGTCTGGGAGGAGAACCGCGCGCGCTTCTTCGGCAGGCCGGCGCGGCCACTTCTGCCGCAGGCCGCGCCGGCCACGTCGTCGACCACGGGCGCTACGGAAGGAGGGAGGTAGGCCATGAACAATGTCGGCGTCATCGACACCTTCCTCAATACCTTCACCACCTATATCGACTTAGGCTTCGGCCTGATCAAAGGCGAGGTCACCTATCTCGCCTCGACCCTGATCGTCATCGACATAACCTTGGCCGGCCTCTTCTGGGCGTGGGGCGCAGACGAGGACATCCTCCAGCGGCTGGTGAAGAAGACGCTCTACATCGGTTTCTTCGCCTTCATCATCACCAACTTCAAGAGCCTCTCAGGCGTCATCTTCAACAGCTTCGCCGGCCTGGGTCTGAAGGCCGGCGGCTCGTCGATCTCGGCAGCGGACTTCCTGCGGCCGGGCCGGCTTGCGCAGGTCGGTCTCGACGCCGGGCAGCCGCTGCTCGATGCCGCAAGCCAGATGATGGGCTTCACCAGCTTCTTTGCGAACTTCGTCCAGATCGCCGTGCTGATGGTGTCCTGGCTGCTGGTGCTCATCGCCTTCTTCATTCTGGCGGTGCAGCTGTTCGTCACGCTGATCGAGTTCAAGCTGACGACGCTTGCCGGCTTCATCCTCATTCCCTTCGCCCTTTCAACAAGACCGACTTCCTCGCAGAGAAGGTGCTGGGCAACGTCCTCGCCTCCGGCATCAAGGTCATGGTGCTCGCCGTCATCGTCGGCATCGGGACGGGGCTGTTCTCCCAGTTCACCACTGCCTACGGTGGCGGCCAGCCAACCATCGAGCAGGCGCTCTCGGTCGTGCTCGCGGCGCTCGCCATGCTCGGCCTCGGCATCTTCGGGCCTGGCATCGCAACCGGACTGGTCTCAGGAGCTCCGCAGCTTGGTGCGGGCGCTGCCGTCGGCACGGGTCTCGCAGTCGCCGGCACGGCGATGGCGGGAGGCGCGGCGCTTGGGCTTGCCGGAAGGGGAGCGATGGCGGCTAGCTCCGGCGCTGCGGCCGCCGCACGTGGTGGTACGGCGATTGCGGGCGGCATGTCCTCCGCCTACAGCCTCGCGTCAGCCGGTCAGTCCGGCGCCGGCGGCGTCGCGTCTGGTCTCGCCGGCGCGGGCCGTGCTGCGGCCAGTAGCGTGGCAGCACCCGGCAGACGCGCCGTTGCGCGAGCAGCCAGGATCAACGACGGAGAGCTTTGCATCAGGCGCCCGGTCCGGCGTCGCAAATACCGGTGGCTCCTCGACCATGGGGACCATTGGGCGTGGCGAGGCCGCCGGCGGAGCCACCTCTGGAGCGGCGATCGAGAAAGGTCCGCCTGCCTGGGCTCAACGCGTCAAGCGCAATCAGGCGGTTGTTCATGGCGCTCAGACCGCAGCACAAGCCCTCAAATCCGGCGACAGCCATGGTGGCGGCCACTCCGTCGACCTCTCGGGAGAGAATACGAATGTCAGTCTTTCGGCGATCGTCGGTCCGCTACGGCCGCACGCCCGAACCCGAAACACCCTATCAGCGGGCGGCGCAGGTTCGGACGACCGCATCGGCTCGGCGCGCGTGCAGGCGAAGAACTGGCGGGCTGATGGCCTTCGGTTCACTCGATTCTCGCTTGCGGTCTCGCCGGCGGGCTCGTCTGGCAGTCCACCCACGGCACCGTCGTTCCCTGGGTGGTCCAGGTCGATAAGCTCGGCGAGGCACAAGCAGTGGCGCCCGCTGTAGCTGACTACAGGCCGAGCGACCCGCAGATTGCCTGGTACCTCGCCCACTTCATCGCGATGGTGCGCTCGCTTCCGGCCGATCCGATCATCGTGCGGGAGAACTGGTTGAAAGCATACGATTTCACGACCACGGCTGGCGCGATGGCGCTGAATGATTACGCCCGCGCCAATGACCCCTTCGCCAATCTCGGAAAACAGCAGATTGCGATCGACGTCTCCAGCGTCATCCGCGCCTCGCCCGACAGTTTCGCGTGGCCTGGGTGGAGCACCGCTATCAGGACGGCGCGCTCGCCGGCCACCACGCGTTGGACCGCGATCCTCACCATCGCGGTTCAGCCGCCAACCGATGCCGATCGGCTGCGCAGAATCCGCTCGGCATCTACGTCAACGCCATCAACTGGTCGAAGGAGCTGGGACAATGACCTCGCCGATTTCCTCACATGCCAGCGGTCCGGCTTCGCGTCTCTTCGTCATTCCCCAAAGGCGGCAGCGTGGCGATCCGTGCTTCCGTAAATCCGCCTTGGCGGGTTTGCTGATGTCCGTCTCGACACTCGGCGGCTGCGCGCACAATTTCATTCCGCCCGACATCAACTACGACACTGCGGAGCCGGCAACACTCACCGCTGAACCGCCACCGCCCGTCAAAATCGTGGAGTTGCCGAAGCCGTTGCCGCTGCCCGGGCAGCTGAAACCGCTTGCTGCTGGTAAACGCGTCCCCGAAGCCGCCGACCCAAAAGTTCGCGTCGAACAGGCCAATGCCGCAGCGCGTGTGCAACCGGTCCGTCAGCGGCTTCATCAACGCGGTCCAAGTCTATCCGTTCTCCGGCGGAGCCCTCTATCAGGTCTATACGGCGCCCGGCCAGATCACCGATGTCGCCCTCCAGGAGGGCGAGCAACTCACAGGCTCTGGTCCGGTCGCTGCCGGCGATACCGTGCGCTGGATCATCGGCGACACCGAGAGCGGCGCGGGCGCGACCAAGAAGATCCACATCCTGGTCAAGCCGACGCGGCCGGAGTTGATCACCAATCTCGTCATCAACACCGACCGGCGGACCTATCTGCTCGAGCTGCGCTCGACGGAGAAGACCTATATGGCCTCGGTCTCTTGGCAATACCCCGAGGATCAGCTCATCGCGCTTCGGCAGCAGAACGCGACGGCTGAAGCCGCAGCGCCAATTGCGGCCGGCGTCGATCTCGCCTCGATCAACTTCCGCTACGCGATCGAGGGCGATGATCCGGCCTGGCGTCCGCTGCGCGCCTTCGATGACGGGAATAAGGTCTACATCGAATTCCCCAGCGGGATCGTCCAAGGCGAAATGCCGCCGCTGTTCGTCATCGGTCCGGCCGGCGGCTCCGAGCTGGTCAACTATCGGGCGAACCGCAACTACTACATCGTCGATCGCTTGTTCGCTGCCGCCGAGTTACGTCTTGGCGATAAGGATAGCGAGCGGCGCGTGCGCATCGTCCGAACTGACGGAAGGCTGCGGTCATGGCGATAGGCAGCGAAGACGAACGTCAAAGCGACATCCCACCCGTCGCACCGCCGGATCTTCGGCTCCGAGGCGAGCGTCCGCGTGTCACCCGCCTCTCGCGCAAGATTCTTATCGGCCTCGGTGCGGTGTCTGCCCTCGCAGTCGCGGGTGCGCTTGGCTACGCCGTCCAGACCCGCAACAAGGCGCAGACCGGACAGGAGTTGCTCGGCACCCAGAATCGCCCTTCGGCCGAGAGCCTCGCCGCCTTGCCGAAGGACTATACCGGCCTGCCGCGTCAGGCGCCGCCGCTCGGGCCACCGCTGCCCGGCGATCTCGGCAAGCCGATCCTCAACGCTGGAGCTGCACCGAACACCGTGGTCTCCGCAACGCCACCCGATCCAGAGTCGCAGCGCAGAGGGCAGGAGATCGAGGCGGCACGGGTCAGCCGCCTCTTCGCCCAGACTGTTCAGCAACAGCCGAACGTCAGCCAAGTCGATCCCGAATACGACGGCCGGCCACCGCGAACAACGCCAGCCACGACACCACCCGTCGATGTGGGATCCGCTCAGAACATGCAGGACCGCAAGACGGCCTTCCTTAGCGCTTCGACCGATAAGCGCGCGGTCAGTCCGGACCGGCTTGAGGCCAAGGTCTCGCCCTATGTGGTGCAGGCTGGCACCGTGATCCCTGCTGCGCTCATCACGGGCATCCGGTCCGATCTGCCAGGCCAGGTCACCGCTCAAGTCACGGAGGCGGTATATGATAGTCCGTCCGGCAAATATCTTTTAGTCCCCCAAGGCGCCAAGCTCATCGGTCAGTACGACAGCTCCGTCGCGTTCGGCCAGAGCCGAATTCTCCTGGTCTGGACTCGCATCATCATGCCGGACGGCAACTCGATTGTGCTGGAGCGCCAGCCCGGCGCCGACACCGGCGGTCATGCCGGACTCGAGGACGAGGTCGACAATCATTGGGGCATGCTGTTCAAGGCCGCCGTCCTCGACCATGCTCAGCGTTGGAGCCGAGGCGGGCACGAGCCAGAACGAGAACAATCTTGTTCAAGCGATCCGCAGCGGTGCGTCCAACAGCATCAGCCAGACCGGCCAGCAGATCGTGCAGCGCCAGCTCAACATCCAGCCGACGCTGACCATCCGGCCCGGCTTCCCGGTCCGCGTCATCGTGACGCGCGACTTGGTGTTGGCTCCCTACCGCCAGGAGGCAAGCCGATGAGCAAGCTGAAGCTCGGAACCATCCTCGACGACAGGCCGGTGAAGATCACCGTCGAGTTGCCGGCTGCCGTCCATCGCAATCTCATCGCCTATGCCGAGGCGATCGCGCGCGAGAGCGGACAGTCAGCCGATCCCGCCAAGCTCATCGCTCCGATGATCGAAAGATTCATGGCGACAGACAAAGGGTTCTCAAAGGTGAAACGGGCGGCAACAAATGGATAAAGGGAAGATCGTTCAGCGTTGCCTTGCAGAGGCGGCCGGGACCAAAGCTCATCAAGTCAAATCCGGTCATCGACCAGAATTTTGCTCACGTAGACGCGTTCAGGTGAAGAGGAAGTCAGATGCCGTATATCGATGCCACGGGTGTGAAGCTTTATTTTGAGGAAGCTGGGGAAGGTCATCCGATCATTTTCCTGCACGAGCTCGGCTCAGATAGCCGCGAATGGGAAACCCAGGTTCGGTACTTTTCTCGTGCTTATCGCTGCATCACCTTCAACGCTCGCGGATAAGCCCCGAGCGACGTTCCTGACGATCCGTCCCTATATGGGTGGGAGCTCGCTGTGAACGACATCGCCGCCAGTCATGCGTGGCCTCGTGCTCGAACGCGCACACCTGGTCGGATTGAGCATGGGCGGATATGCCGCCTTGCAGTTTGGATTACGCTATCCGGAGAGAGCTCGCGCGATTGTCGCGGCCGGTGTCGGATCCGGATCGGCTCCTTCCCAGCGCGATGGCCTGCTCGAGAGAAACCTCCATTCTCGCTCGGGCTTTCATCGAGCGCGGGATGGACGAGATGGCCCGGAAAATGGCGCATGGTCAGAACTCGTATCCAACTCAAATACAAGGATACCCGGAGCTGGCAAGAGTTTCAGGAGCGCCTGCGTCACTGCTCACCGCTAGGTCTGTCGAATACGATGGTGCGCTGTCAGCCGTTGCGACCGTCATTGCATGATCTGGCCGATCAGTTCTCAACGATGCGAACACCGGTATTGCTGGCTCTGGGCGATGAAGACGGGCCCTGCCTCGAGACCAACCTGATGCTGAAAACAGTGCTTCCCAACGCAGGTCTTTGGATATGCCCCAATACCGGCCACACCATCAATCTGGAAGAACAGGCAGCATTCAATGCTCAGCTCGACAAGCTTTCTTGCCGCGGTCGAGCGCGGTAGCTGGCGCCGCGGCAATCCGGAGCTTGAGGCTGAATCCAGTCTGAAACTTGACGTGCGATACACGCAAAAGCTAGTCACCCGTTCATTGCAACGCTCTAGGCGCTTGAAGTGAGTAGTCTCATGAAATCCCAGCACTGTTCGTTCATCTCAGCGAATTCATGGCAACGCGGTTGACCGTCCGGCTACACGCACGGGAGCGACAAGATCAGAACTTATCGAAGCCGCGCTCGATCGCTTTCTTGAATCCGATAGCGCTGCTGAACATTTCGCGATCATGGCAGACCGCATCACTGAGCTGAACGATCAGATCGGGCGTCTCGGTGCCGATCTCAAGATGGTGAATGAGGTCGTCGCCCTTCACGCGCGGGAGCTTTCCAAAACAGGCTGACCGGCCATTTCAGCGAGAGGGCAAGCGGCGATGAGACGACGTTTCGCGCACGGTGGCCCAGGTCAACGGCATCTACGCGCCGCGGCGCGAGTTAGCAGATGTAAATGGCCCCGCTCTTATCATGCGGGTGTTACTGCCATTGGCGGTCGGTTATTATTCTCGTACCTCTTCAGGACAATCAACGCCTTGATCGCCGCTCCCCTGACATTGGAGTTGGAGCTCGACGCCGGTCAACTTGGCTTGCTGACTTCTCTACTTTCTCACCTTCGCGGCAGCGCAGATACCAGTCGGCATCCTTCTAGATCGGTATGGTCCGCGGCCGATCCAGAGTGTGCTGCTGGTTGCTGCTGCGGTCGGCGCCGCATTGTTTGCTACATCAGACAATTTGCAGGCCGGGCGCTGCTCGGTCTCGGCGTCGCCGCGAGCCTGACCGCCGGATTGAAAGCCCTCGTTCTCTGGTTTCCGAAGGACCGTCTCCCGTTTCTCAACGGCCTCATGGTCATGCTCGGTGCAATGGGAGCGGTCACCGCGACCTCGCCGGCGCAGTTGTTGCTGGCTTGGGTTGGGTGGAGGACGCTCTTTGCATTGTTCGCTGTCGTCACGGCCGGCTGTTCGGCGATGATCTATCTCTTGGTGCCCGAGAGTGCATCCGCAAGGTCGGTCATGCGGGGAACTGCCCTGGACAGCTTGAAGAAGATTTATACCGATCCGCATTTCTGGCGTCTGGCGCCCCTATCAGCGACTTCCATCGGCACCGCCTGGGCGCTGCAGGGACTTTGGGCGGCGCAGTGGTTCACTGACGTTGAGGGACTTGATCGCACTGCGTTGGTGCAACATTTGTTTGTCATGGCGGTCGCGCTCAGCCTGGGTGCGCTCCTGCTAGGCGTTTTGGCTGATCAGCTGCGTCGCTGTGGCATTGGAACAGAGGCGCTCCTCGCTGTCGTCGGGCTTGTGTTTATTGCCGTGCAAGTCGCGATTATCCTGCGGTGGCCGTTGTCTTCATACTTCCTGTGGGCCGCTGTGGCCGCCGTCGGCGCAGCTACGGTGCTTCAGCTATGCTATCCTGGCTAGTTATTTCCTGAAAGAACTTGCCGGACGAGCCAATGCTGCGCTGAATGTGCTCCATATCGGTGAGGCGTTTGTCCTGCAATATGCCACCGGCGTCGTCCTTGACCATTGGACGCCTCAGGCGGGGCATTATCCGGAGATCGCGTACCAGATAGCCTTTATCCTCAATCTTGTCCCTCAGATCATCGCATGGGTCTGGTTCGCATTCCCGTGGGGCTTCGGACTTCGACCAGCGCTAGGTTCAGCGGATTGCGGGCGCCAGCGTCGGCGGCAGCCAAGGTTCAGCCTGCCGGGACTGGGAGGCGATCACAGCAAGCACCGGCGCCATTCTATGCGACACCGCGGCTATGTCGGTCCGTCAGCCGATAATGATGGAAGCAACGTCTTTTCGCCGCTCCAGCCTAGTCGCGACTGTAGAAACCGCGCAATACCGCACTCCTGTGGAAAGGTGATCAGATCGCGCTAAAAAGAAAGCTCTCCTCATCGCCGGCGATAAGTCGATAGACCATCCCATTGATCGGCAACACCGCGGTCGACCTGCACGTCAGGCTGATGCCGGCGCCCAACGCGATCAAGAGAATCCGCGACACGCTGCACTTTAGCACGAAGCTCTTTTTCGGAGAATCGATGGACGACACGTGCCATGAAGCTCGGGACCTCGCCGTTTCGCAGAAACGACGAATGTCTCGTCGTGTACGGCCTCCCAGGCAATCGTCTGATTCGTTGCCTGCTTCCCGCCGCCTTAGCCGATGCTCGCACAGGCAACGCGGCATTGTTCGCAGGGCGGCATCTGACTCGGTGCAGGCTCCTTCCCGGAGGGGAGGAACACCGTGACGAAGCTCAAGTTTGACCACTTGAACACGACAAGCCGATAAAGCTCACGATCGAGCTGCCCGCGGCGTCTTTAGGGATCTCAAAAGTTACGCCGAGATTCTAGCGCGTAGCCGAGGCGCGACGACGCCGGTCCAGCCAGCCAATCGATAGCGCCGATGATCCAGCGCATCATGGCGAGTGACCGAGCCTTGCAAAGGCTCCGCGAAATGCTGCTCGAGTCCGCCTCCGGAACGGCTGAGAGGTCCGGATAGCGCTCGCAAAGCAGATCGAGGAACGGACGCAGCGATGGATTGCAGTTATCCTGCCGCCAATAAGCGCGGAAGCTCAGCCGCGTCGGACCGTCAGCATCATGCACCTCGCGGAAGGTGACTCCCCTGGTAGGCAGCTCCAGTCGCACCTTCCAATGCCAGCAGGGCACCCCAGTCCGCGCCGACCATGGTGAAGAAGCTTGTCGAGCGCCGCATCATGGTGAAGCAGCCAACACGGTTCGGAACCTCCCAATTTGCTGACGAGAAGTTTGAAGTAATTCCGGGCCGGGCCGCGCTGTGACAACAGAAGCGCTTCCTCCCTCAGTTCGCCCCAATGAACAACGTCACGCCCTGTCAGCGGATGGTTCTTCGGGAGAGCGACGACGACTCGTTCGCTCCAGAGCAACAAGGATCTGTCGCTCCAACTTGGAGCGGGTTCGGCCACGAAGGCGATGTCAATCGCGGAACTGGCGAGATCCGAGATCAGATGGTCTCTCGATCCGTCCACCAGATGCAGATCGACTTCTGGGAAGCGCTGCCGGTGGTCCAGGAACGTGGCCCGGAGATTGCCGGCTGAGAACGAGGCGTGGACCCCGATGGTCAATCGACCGCTCTCGCCGCGCGAGCGGTTCTTGACACGAACCGTCATTGCTTCCGTCTGATCCACGATGCGCTGGGCGGCATCGATGAATTCCTGTCCCTCGATGGTCGGTCGCGTCCCGCCGTTGGTGCGCTTGAAGAGAGTGACGCCCAACTTGTATTCGAGATCTCGCAGGCGACGACTAAGGGTCAGGTTGCTTATTCTGAGCGTCTCCGCCGCTTAGCGTAAGCTTCGGTGCTGGGACGCTATGATCGCCCAGCGCAGCTCCCGGCAATTCCACAGGCACCGTCGAAGCTATGGCGAGTTGCCGGCGACCAGTGTTTTTCTTGAATGGGTCACTCCATTTATTGCGCTGCTTCAGAACTCTCTTCAATTCGGCCCTGAAGCGACGATTGAATGCTTCAATGAAGAAGTTGTCGGTCGGATGCGCACCAGAACTGCTCCGTGCCGAGTCCGATGAACGAGACACGCCATCAAGAATGCCTTGGCGAATGTTGAGGACCTGCGCAGCATAGTCGACAGCTTTTCGTCAAAGCGCGATAGATCAGTGGATAAACACGCGGAGTCCCTAGTAATCAGTCCTGTCCTTGTTGGATTAATCGAGTGACAACACGCCTCTCTCTGTGAGAGAGCTTGCCAAAGTAGCAGGTGCGTTGCCTCACCGACTTTTCGATATACGGCGGCTGCAATACGTATTTCAAAAATCGATAGGTCTCAAGTTGTCCGTGCGTGATTAAGTGAATGCAACTGATGTACGATTTTTTCCTTGATGAGGCGTCAGACTCACCAAGATGGTCGCGCCCATGGGTTCAATTTACCCAAGGTTACCCCAATGTTTACGTCATGCGCCAATGACTGATCGCGATATCATCTGGAATAATGACAATTGTGGGTGAGATCTCGCCAATCATCTCCACCACTTGATGATATTTCAGTTCGCTAGGTCGCAGATGCAGGGAAGAGAAAAGGCGCGCGGGGTCGGCCGCCAGATGATCTGCCGCCGCCGTTAGGTGCTGTTGCATCAGTCTGTTATTCCCTGTGGCGCCCGGGAAGGGGGCGGCGTGATTAGAATGCCAAAGCCTGACCAAGGCGGGTCTCTCGCGCGACTCGATATCGTCAAAGCGCTGAGAAGGATTGTACCTGGCGAGGGGGCATCGATTTCGATTGCGAGCACCGCGGCTTCGAATGCGATGCGTTGACTGCTTATCGGCAGCTCCGCTGGTCGTGGTGCTGCCTCAGACGACCGCCCAGGTTGCCGAATTCTGCGCTACTGTAAGTACAACAATGTCGAAGCAGTTTCACGCGGTGCCGGCACATCGCTTTCGGGCGGTGCGCTGCCTCTTGAAGGACGCGGTGTTGCTGGGACTAGGAAAGCTTAACCGGATCCTCGAGATCGACGTTGCGAACCCGCTGTGGCACAGCCGGGCGTAACCAATCTTGGCATTACCCAGCCGTCCAGTCGGAGGGACTTATTATGCGCCCGATCCGTCAACCCAAATCGCATGCACAATTGGCGGAAATGTTGCCGAGAACTCCAGCGGTGTTCATTGCCTCAAGTACGGCCTGACGATCCATAACGTCATCGGTGTCGAACTGGTGACGATCGATGGTGACGTTGTCCGATTTGGCGGCAAACATTTTTGGCCGTCAAATCGATCGCTGCGGCGCATAACGCGACGAGCTGCATGGCTAGTCTGTCGGAAGAGGACCGATTGCTCTTTTCGGCAGGACGAAGGGCTGCATTTCCGGCGGTCGAGTTCGCCTCGTGCCTGACTATTACTGCATGGACGGCACGATCCGCGGAAGCAAATCGGAAGGGTACTAATGCGGATGAAAGAGATGGAGGTGAGATATGGACTGCAGGTGGCCAATGTCTTTCAGCAATCTCCATCCGCTCATTCTTTACAATCCAAATGAGCCCGGAGAACTGGAACGCGCCGAGGCGTCGGCAACGATATTCTCCGGCTCTGCGTGGAAGTTGGCGGTGTATTGACGGATGAGCATGGTGTGGGAAGTCGAGAGCTACGACCTTATGGACACTATGTTCAATGGAAGTGATCTGTAGCAGCAGCTACACCTGAAGTGCGTCTTTGATCCAGAAAAGCTTGTCAACCCCTGTAAAGTCTTTGCGCAGCTTTGCCGCTGTGCGGAGTTGGGTCGAATGCACGTGCATGCTGGCAAGTCTCGCTTCCCTGGCATCCCTCGCTGTTGACGGAAAAGTCAATCGTGACTGTCTACCGGCCAACAGGCGAGGAACAACTAGCAGATGTCATCTCACATGGCGGATGCAGAAAAGAGAGATTTGAGGTCGTCGCTGGCGATAGCAAGCGTGCGCTGGGTCGGTCGGCGATGATGCCGCATACTCTCGACGTATCGCAAATCTGTGGGATCGTTGATTACGAGCCCGCTGAGCTCGATTCTGACCGCTCGTCGCGAGACACGTTTGGCGATCATTGAGGCAAAGCTCGAAATCCGAAGGGGCAGATGCCGCTTTCGAACCACCTAATGGGCAGTTTTCTTCACTCTAGTGGAGAGCCGACTGTTGGCGGAACATTAGCCTGTAATCTTGCGGTGCGGGGAGCCTTAAGGCGGTCTGTAGGCTATTCGACCCTCGTCGTCGCGCCGGACAGATCCGAGAGAGAGTCCCCGTTTTCCAGTGCGCTAGAAGGGCCGATTGCCGACCTCACGGCGCGGAGTAAGCGGGGATTCGATCCTCATGGCGTCCTCAATTGCGGCCGAATGCACTGATCACGAGCGATCTCAAGCGTGCGATGATCATCAAGCCAAACACTGATCCGGTGAAGCTTGCCAACCGTGTCGTGGTCGACATCGAGGCCTGACGACTTCTGTTCAGACCTGGATTCTGGTCGTCGTCTAAGATGAACCGCGCAAGGCGAGCTATCCTTCCAAGCGCTGGAGGCCGTGAAGTCAAAGACCTGGGCCGGGTCTTCCTTTATTGTCGTTTTGCGGAGTCTTGGTTGCCGTGCCTATTTGCAAGGGGAGGCCAGCTTCCGAAACTGCTTAGTCTCGCGGCTGCGAGGCGAAATATAGCCGGGGAGCGGAAATCTTTGGCAGAGCCAGATAACCTCGCGCTCGATCTCACGCCGCATTTCAATGGTGAGCTCCGAAGAGGACGACATAGCCTTGATAACCGTCTCAATGAGCTGAGCGCACTGAGCCATCTCCTTAGGCCCCAAACCGCGCGATGACAGCACATTCGTCCCGAAATCCGATGCCACTCGCAATCTTCGGTGGGTTGCAGTCACCGGGAATCGTGTTCCTGTTGGAGATTATGCCGCAGGATTCGAGGGTTCTTTCCACTGCGATGCCAGTCAGTCCGGTTGGCCGCAGATCGAGCAAGACCATATGCGTGTCGGTCCCGCCGGTCATTACCGAAAATCCCCGGCGAATCAGCTCTGATGCTAACGCATGGGCGTTCTCGACAGTACGTGCGGCGAGAGCGTGGAAATTTGCTGAGGCCGCGATATCTAGGGCACGCGCCTTCGCCGCGATGGCGGCAAAATTCGGTGTTCCCTGGCATAGTGGGAACACCGCGCGTTGCAGCGCTTCTGCTGAGCGACTCTTGCCGCGATGTCACTGGGTTTGCGGCGTCCCTACCAGCAAGAATTAGACCGCCGCGCGGGCCGTTCAGCTGCTTGTAGGTGCTGGTGGTCGTGACATGGGCATGATCAATCGGACTGGGGTGTTGTCTGCCCGCTATCAGACCCGCGGTGTGGGATATGTCGGCGAGCAAGAATGCGCCTACGGTATCGGCTATTGCGCGAAACCGCGCGAAGTCGATGTATCTAGAATAAGCGCTGGCTCCGCAGACGATCAGCTTGGGACGATGTCTCTGTGCAAGCTGGAGGACCTGTTCGTAATCGATTAGCCCTTGGTCATTTAGTCCGTAGGCGATTGCCGTAAAATGCTGGCCAATTATCGAAGCATTCGCTCCGTGCGAGAGGTGCCCACCGGCGCGGATATCAAGGCCGAGAAGCTTGTCGCCAGGCGCCAGCAGCGACGTCATTACTGCAAGATTGGCCGAAGTTCCTGAGTGCGGCTGAACGTTTGCATATTGCGCGCCAAAGAGAGTTGATTGCGCGGGCGATGGCAAGTCGCTCGATGCGATCGACAATTTCGGAGCCGCCATGAAATCGGCAACCTGGATATCCCTCGCTGGTGATATTCTCGAGCACCGAGCCGGTGCAGGCCATCACCGAAGGGTCCATCAGGCCTGCCGCGGCCACCATCACCAAACTGTTGTTTTGGCGGAGATATTCGTGTCCCAGCAAATTCGCCAATTCGCCGTCCTCAGAGCGGAGTGTGGAGCTACAGCGCCTGTAGAAGTCGTCGAGGTCCTCAAGTGCTTGAGCACTCATCTTTCGCTCCAACCTGGGTGGTTCGTCGGCAGTGTCTTTTGCGCACTCTTCTCATTTTCTAGTAGCGCGGTGGTCCAGAATTGATTAGCTGCATTGGGCGTTTGCAATTCTTATGGAGTGATCGGCCCAGATCACTTTGAGCTTCGGGCTTACGATACGCAACGACGCGTGTTCCCGTTAGAGCAATCATCAAGGGTGACTGCTTTTGCGGAGCGCCTAGAATCGCGAACCCGGCGCGCTTGGCGATCGCGGTAAACAGTTCGTCGTGCGTGCTTCCATTGAGAGTTAACTGTTGGAGCAGATCTGACCGTGCAGCACTTCAGCAGGTGAGAAATCAACGCGCGGAACGACGTCATTGATGAGAGCAGGTTATGATCGATCTAGCAGGTCGAGTCCTAGGCGCAGGTCGAGTCCTAGGCGATGTCCGGAGATTTCCGTCTGCAATAGGTGACATCCTTCTGTCATCTGATCAATTGCTAGGCTTGGTAGTTGACCGAGGTTCGACCGTCACTGCGCAATTCAAGGGGACACTGCCCCCAACAATCGCAACGCTATGATGCGGTCCGAATCTACCCTTCAACACCGTCAGACATCATTGGGTGTCGCTGGTTCCCCCGGTGCGCAGCGTCCACTGCGGCGCGACCTTATTGACGGCCAATACAATTCCCGCGATGCGTTAATTGACCAGGCTCTCAGTCGACATCGACCGTACGACCGAGCCGCTTTTTGGGTCGTTTGAGGCCTACCAGTCTTGGTAGTGTCAGAAATAGACGTTGTCTGGTTTGTTTGATCGCATTCTGGATAGTAGGCGCTTTGAGAGGGCTCCTTTTTAGCCTCCCCAACTTGATGCGCAAGGTCAGTGCTCCTCGAACGCGCCGGAGCAAATCAATGCACAAGTCGAGCAGCCATGGCGCGGCTGGTCGTTCATCGAGGAGGACCGCATGTTTGCTCGACACTCTCCCGAGCCCAGTGGCGGCTCGCGGGAACTCACTTGCTGGATGTCTATAAATGAGTGCTCTGATCTCACATTTGATGTGGTTCGCACGGTGTGGCGGAGCCGCTGCACGAACTTGATGCAATGTTGGGCTTTGAATGCGAGGTACGCAAGGTATGCCACTCAAATACGCGAATGCGGCACCCCTTTCGCCTAGTCGGCTGGCCGGGTCCGACCGGCACCTTTGCGAACAAGGGGCGACCTCCGCATGCAGCCCCTACGTCGCAGGAACGGCGCGCTAACGAACGAGTACACAGCTACGAAGCCAACAAGCCCTCCCCTGAAAGCAAGGAAGACTCAGGTTCCAGGGAGATAGCCAAGCCTCACTACAAGTTAGTGTTCCGCGATCTAGTCATGGATATTCGCGCACAACGCGTCACTCTTTGTGGTCAACCAATCAAGCTGAGACCGTTAGAATTTCGCCTGCTGCAACATTTCCTTGAGCACCCCCCGAGCAAGTGTTCTCTAGGGCCGAACTCCTGTCGACCATTTGGGGGCAGAACGTCCATGTCACTTCACGGACCGTTGACCTCCATATCGGCCGCTTGCGCAAGGCCCTCAACGGATGCGGCCAGCGCAACTACATCCGCACGGTGCACTCCAGGGGTTACTCCCTCGATGCGCAGGAGTAACCGCCAGCTTCTGCTCATCAGTTGGCAGCTTCTGTCCCAAGGCCCGTAGCCCAAGGGAGTTGGTTTGGGCTTGCTCGATATGGTTTCGCGAGGCCCGCTGACCCGACTTGTTTGATTTTCCTAAGATGGACCGTATACTTGGTTGGGACCGAAGTTAGTGACGTCGCGGCAACGAGACGGCCGGCGCTTTACCGTCGAAGGCTGCATCGTTACTCAAGAGTTTGCAAGCGCAGCATCGCCGAACAGATCGACCACTTCACGCACAAATTCGATGCGCCATACTTACGGGGCGCCAGCCCCGCTATTCGAACACGGCCAGTTTGTCTGCCATTCCAAACGCTAAGCTTGCGGGCTCCAAGCGAGCATCAACAGGAAGGCCATTGTTGATAGTGCAGCGAAGCCAACGATCCAGGGGATAACTGCCGGGCGTCCAAGCGGGAAGAAGAAAGGGGCGATATTAAGTATACCGAGGCCAATGTTGGTCATCACTAGGATGGGAAAGAAGCTCTCTGCGGTGATGTAAGGCCGCAGCAGAGAGAACCGTAAGGACCAGGATGTTGTGGGGGATCGGCAGGCCTACAATCTTCCCATTTTCGGTTGCGCCATAAACGTTGAAGTAGCTTAAGCGCAAGATCCCTGCACTTGCGACGAACAATGCTGCAACAGCGGCGGTTGTACGGAAATTTCCGATTGTCATGAGCAGAACCGCGGGAAAGATGCCGCTGCTGATAAGATCGGCAAAGCAATCCATGTTGGCGCCAAGCTCTCCGCGCTCCTTTGGACGAGCCTTAGCGCGGGCTGCCAACCAACCATCGATCCAATCGGCGACTACGGCCCAAAGTACGGAAATGAACGCAAGCTCGAATTTGTGCTGTAGTGCAAAAAATATCGCGAGCAAGGCCAAGCAAAAGCCGATCAGGGTGATGAGATTAGGAACGTCTGCGAGGAGCTGGATCATTAGCTTTGGACGGCTAGCGACGGGCGTCGTTCGCATTGAAGTCTCCTCATGTTCAGATCAAGGTCTGTTGAATGATCACTGCAAGCAGGGAATGAACATAGGCGCCATGCCCAGCTCCTGAAGGCCGCCCATGATGGCCGAGACTGGACGATCCGAGTGGTAGAGATTCGCGTGCAGGATCACTCCGACCATCCGCCCGCTATGCGCAACCTGGATGCCCAACGCACCGTTGGCACGCGCGATGTCTAAGATGGCTGGAAGGCCCGCTTGCGGAAGATGGCGTTGATTGATGAGCGCGCTTTCTGTCCCGACCTGCGCAAGGAGTGCTTGGTCCTCCTTGGCGATCGCTCGTCTCAAGCTGCGCCGCAAATCATCAAAATGCTCAATCTCCGCGGAGTCATAGCGAGCGGGTGGGAAATCCAGTGTCAGCAATCGATTCCCCGGATCGCAGTTTATGCTGATGAGGCCAATAGGCGGGAGTCGGTGTCCGAAGTCCTCGACGATGATGCCTTCCGGTGCGCGGCAAGAACCGCGCGCGAGGTGAACATGGTTCCATCACTCGCTTCCTCCGCTGTCACGCATAACTTCAGAAGGTTCGCTGGGGTAAGCCTGATGCTGAGCACTGCGGCCGCTGCCTTAAGCGCGGCGACAATGTCGGCTGTTGACGAGCCTAACCCGTAGCCGACCGGTATGTTGCTCCGGAGCCGTATCGAAAGTCCCAAGGCATGCGCGCCGATTTGGCTCAACAATAGAGCTATGGCACGTCGTACCTTTGATTTATCGGGCGGGTCAACGTCGACCGAGGGCTCGCTCCTAGGTGCCGCCCAGGCTACGCAGTTGAACCTGGAACAAGGCAAAGTCACAAGCCCCCGATGGATCTGGCCTGCTGCATCACGGAACGCCCCCTGAAGGATCTCGCCGTGGTGCCCCACGCCGACGCCGCCCGCCCCAGCCACCGCAAGCGGTCGTGTATATGAGTAGCCGTCCTGTCGGCTCGCATATTCACGAATAATCGTTGGCTCAACGGATTGTGGAGAGCTTATCCTGATATCCGACCGATTTCGAGCATGCCAAGCTACCTTCACGTTCTGAATCCGTCGACCTACCTATGTCTGCGCCAGGATCCTTTCGGCGCGCCACTTGGCCTTACCGAACTGGGAGCAGAACACGGGGCCCCAATGACCGTCAGTTGCGGCGCCCAGGGCCACCTCGCCGGCAAGCCCCTCGCTCCCCAAGCGCCCCGAGAACCGGTAGGAAATTTGGAGTGCTTCGTATGGATGCGCGCTGGCAAAACAAATTCCGGCGCCCTCGGTCGCGCCGCTTAGGGGAGCTTCCGTCATCGCTGCGCGATGGACGCCGCAAAGTTTCGTGCCAGTCTGCTCCAAGTCCAACTCATGATTGGCGCTACGGTGAAGAAATGAGATGTGTAGCCGCCAGCGCCCCGCCAGAAGAGGCGCCTCGCCATCAATTGGATCATGGCCGTTTACGTTTGGCGCGCTGGCGCGCTGCAATTCTTCTTTCATTCGTTGGGCAACGAGCTGAGCCTCGCCCGACTGCAAATTACAGGGGTCGATGATCACGGATTTCGAGGTGGCGCGAACATCGTCGAGCATGACGGAGGGCGTTCCGGTGAGCAGCAACTCCCTCAGTTGGTGGCCGTGAACGGCGTATCGCACCGTATCCCACCGAACCTCCAAACGAGGGACTCTGGCCAGCCCAATGGGCTCGACAATGACTGTTCGGATCCCCTGGTCACGCTCCAATTCGCCTGCAATCAGCTCAAGGTCCATCCGCCAACGCCGTTCCTCCGCCGCCGGGTCATGCGATGCGAACCAATGCTCAACTGCAGCGAGTGCTCCGACGATTTCTTCCTTTCCGACCTTCATCGGTCGGCCCAGTGACTGGTGCGGCGCACCGTTCGAGCCACGCGGCTTCGACAAGTTCACGGCGGCCGACGAGCAGGCCCGTCGAGTGGGGGCCGCGCAAGAATTTGCCTCCGCTGTAAACGACCAGATCGGCACCGCGCCCAAGCCACGGATCCGGACTCTCTGGGTAAACTGAGGCGGCGTCGACGAGATCAGGGATTTTTGCGCGTTGCGCGAGTGGCACCAGGCTTCCGAGTGGAAGCTGCGATCCTCGCTCTCGCATGGCGTTGACGCATATAAGGGCAACGTCGTGCTGGGTTAAAGCCCGTTCGACGTCCGTGGCGGACGTTACCGACCGGACCGCAAGACCGGCGACGCGAAGTGCTTGTTCGTAGGCGAAACGCTGATCGCTCGGGACCAACGCGATGGGGCCATTCTGCGCGAGGATCGGCAGCCGAACCATCTTCTCCGGATCATTGCCGGCGACGCATGCTGCCGCCGATAGCGCTACCGCAGCAGCGCTGCCCGCCGTAACGATACCCCATTCTGCACCCATAAGCATACTGAGACGCTCACCGACCGCCAGCATGAGATCGTCGAGATTGACAAAGCGATTTGCCGCAGCTGCCATCACCTGTTCGACCTCCGGTAGCATCCGGCAGTTTCCGTTGATCGCCCGAACACCGGCGCAGTTGATGAAAGGGCGCACTCCTAGGTACTCGAATGGTTCTTCGACAAACAAGTCCTGGCCCCCGTGGGGCGAGCCCTGCACTGGGTTAGCCCTCGAGGGGGTGATGCTGTCGTGCGTGATGGCACCGCGCGTCTCTTCTAAGCGGTTATCGAGAAAAAGGACCTGCGCAGCTGCGTAATCGCTGGGATCGTCGATTTCCATCCAGCGCACACCCGGACAAGGTACACCCCGCAGAACCGCCTCTCCCCGCGCAATGACGCGCGCGAGAGCGCATTCGTAAAATTCGTCGGTAATTCCAGCTCGGATGGTGCGCTCGATCTCAGGTAGAAAATTTCGCACCATGAACTCACGGCCAAAACGATGTATGTTGATCGTCTTCCAGAGTTCTTGCTTACTGATTTCGCCACTCTCCGATACGATTACGAGCTCTTGGATCCGCCATTGATCGTCCACGGAGACGGCGGCGCCGGTCATGTGCTCCTGCATCCGGTCCACTGCCACTGCATTAATGAGATCGGATTCCAACATCCGGTCGAAGATACCCCGGTCGAAGAAAACATCCCCCTCGATGATGATCACGTCATTGCACAGACGATCGCGAGCAGCCCAGAGTGAGACGATGTTGTTGGTCTGGAGGTAATCGTTGATGGGCACGTACTCTATTTCCACCCCGGCCAGTTCCGATCCCAGCTCTTCCCTGATGAGATTGCCCAGGTGTCCTACTACGATTGTGGCGCGCATGATCCCAGAAGTACCGAGCATCTGCACGCAGTTGCGCAGAATTGGCGTGCCATTGACCGGCGGTCGGGGCTTGGGTCGATGCGCTGTAATTGGGAGAAGCCGCTCGCCCTTTCCTGCGGCGAGAATGATCGCGCGTTCACTACGTCTTCCAGACATGGTCGCCAATAGACCCTGATCACTTTTACATCGGGCGAGACGTATGAACGCTTTCCATCCCTGCTCCGCCTCGGCACACGTCCTTTCGTGGTCTCTGTGCACACGAACGATCTCGCATGCGGGAGAGCAAGTCAATCTTGTTACATAAATACTACAATACGATTACATCTCAGCGTTCACCAAACGAGTAAGGTGATTGGCGACAATTCGGTTTGACGCCTAACGATACCGACGATGAAGCCGGAATTCTCAGAATGCCTAGCCGTTCTGTCGAGCAGATCAAAATCAGAGTTCACATTCCAAGATCCGCTGGTCGTCGGAACGACAAGAGCTTTTCGATCGATTCCGATCGATCACTGGCGGGTTCAGTCAGGCGGCCCGCGCTTTGTCTTTCGCTGTTGCCAGCGTTCCCAGGCGTTCGCAGTTGCGCCCGCCAATCTAGTCGGCAATTCGCTCCAAGGTCATGGCAATCCGATTCATTCCGGCAGTGCAAGCACAGGTGACATTCAAAGACGCGGCCGGGGCTTACGAAATCTTCAGCAATTGCGTCTCCGCGGCAACGCCGCGTACGCCTTCATCCAAAGGTGAGCACAGCGGTAGGACGCCCAAACGGCGTACAAAGAAGCACGTTGGAACAGTCGAACGAACATTGATCAAAAATCATGGAGGACAAGATGCAAGATGCGAAAGGGCGGTCTTTTGGAAGCTTCTCCGAGGTGGCAGAGAGCTATCCGGGGCGCCCTCCATATTCACCGCGCGTCCTTCAGATGCTTGCTGATCAAGTAAAGAAGCTAACCCCGAATCCAACCTTCGCCGATATCGGCGCGGGTACGGGTGCGATTGCCTACGCGTTAGCTGACCTGGGGCTTTCCGGCTATGCAGTCGAGCCCGACAGTGAGATGATTGCAGTGGGGCAGCGGCTTCGCTCAGCTTATCCGGCCGTATCTGGATTAACGCACCGGGAGAGTGCACGGGCCTGGCCGACGGCACGGTCGATTGGGTTTGCTACAGCTCATCGTTCCATTGGACGAATACAAAGGAAGCGCTGCGCGAAAGCATACGCATCTTGCGGCCTCGCGGGTTCTTCACAATTACTTTCATCCTTGCGGATTTTGAAAGCGATCCCTTTCAGCTGGAAATCGATAATCTGGTGCGCGACATGGCGCCGGCCTTGCGCCGGGCGCGTCCTCCAGTCATCGCCCAGATGCAAACCTATGAGGCACTCCTCAACCAATATCCCGGGTTCGGTAACTGCGTTTCTCTGGCGACCAGCGAACCGATATCCATGAGCGAGGAGCAGTATGTCAACTACTGGGCCAGTTCACATGATATCCCGAGCCAGGTTCCGCCGGAGGTCTGGAATTCCATACTGCAAATGATCGCGGAGACGTTCCGATGCAGGCAACCAGCGCGCTTGCGGTTTCGCTCCACAGCGTGGCAAGCCCAACGCACGTGAATTGATCATCATATGTCTCAACACGACCGAAAGCGCCTGCTCAGCCGACCTCCTAGCATCGCGGATAAGGTCAGTTTTGAAGAGAACGGTTCAGCTACCGCGGGATGCGATAGCCGCAACATTCGAAGCGAACTGCGAAGAAGGCTTGCGACGTCCTGCAATGATGACCATCTCGTTGTCGCGGCACTAGGCGGAGCAGAACTCGTCAGCTACGGCACACTTTATTATTGTGTTGCTGTTGTGGCTAACGAGGTTGCCCGTGATTTCGCAGTTACGGATGAATGGATATTCGCGTGTCTTTCCCTCGCTCTCTTTGCAAGTGCGATGATGTCGTCGATAGCGGGGCGCCTTATGGACCGATACGGCGCCGGCAGAACGATGATAGTCGCCTCAGTTGTGGGGGCTACTTGCTTGGGAATAGCAGCAATCTCTTGGAGTGCGGCGGTATTCGCTATCGCACTATTCGGTACGCAAATAGCGTCGGCGTTTCTCTTCTATGAGGCTGGGGTAGTATTCTTGATCCAGCGAGATGCGATCCATGCCAAGCGGCAACTCGCTATGCTGACGTTAATCGTTGGGCTCTCGTCAACATTGTTTTGGCCGCTCACATCTTTCTTGCTCACTTTGATATCCTGGAGAGCAGTCTTTGGGATCTACGCAGGCTGCAATATTCTCGTTGCCCTGCCGCTAGTGGTATGGGCTCTTCGCCGGCGCTCTGTGAGGTGCGATAATCAGAGCGATATCCAGGTGACGCACGATCACTCGCGAGCCTACTCCAAGGCGATTGAGTTTGTGTTGATGACGATCGGTTTCTCGCTCGCCGCATTCATCATCTCAGCATTCCTTGGCCAGATGATCCAAATCTTCTCATCAATTGATTTAGGTCCAAACAGCGCTTTGATCGCAGCGCTCTTCGGCCCTTCACAGGCCCTAATTGGGCTTTTCGCAGGCTCGCTCGCCGAACGAATAGCTGCAACTCATCTCGCCCTTGTCTCATGCTTTCTGCTCTCCGCGGCTACGGTTATCATCTTACTGGCGTCGCACTCGCTCGCTGGAATTACAGCTTTCGTTGTCTTACTTGGATTCAGCGCCGCTCTGAACAGCATCTGTCGTGGCACGCTGCCCTTGGCGATGTTCGGCCAGGACGGGTACGGAAGTCGGCTTGGTTGGATCAGTCTTTTCCGACTGTCCGCCGCATCTTTTGCGCCGTTTTGCTTCAGTTTTGTCCACAATCAGTATGGCATCATGGTTGCTTTGGGATTCCTGGCGGCCTGCGGGGTGGGATGCATGATCGCCTTTGTGGGCGTAAGCATGCGACTAAGACCCGTAGAGGGCGAGCGTGTCTAGGAAAGTACGCATACGACGAAGACCGCCTGATTGACGCATGCGCGCGGGGGCCGGGTAGCGCTATGATAGCGCTGCGTGAAGGTTAGGCAGCTTGCTGATCGGTGGGTTCGTCGGCTTGGCGCGGGAGCTTCCATTCCCAGGGCAGCAGTTCGTGCAGACGCGAAGCGGGAAGATCGGCGATCCGGGCGAGGACGTCGGCGAGCCAGGCTTTGGGATCGACATCGTTAAGACGACAGGTGGTGATCATCGTCAGCATGATGGCGGCGCGTTCGGCGCCGCGCAGGCTGCCGGCGAAGGTCCAATTGCGCCTTCCCAAGGCGATGCCGCGCAACGCTCTTTCGGCGGCGTTGTTGCTGAGGCAGATCCTGCCATCGTCGAGGAAGCGGGCAAAGTCGGCCCAGCGCCTGAGCATGTAATTCATGGGCTTCAGGACCTCGGAGGAGCGCGAGAGGGTTTCTCGCTCGCGCAGCAGCCAGGCGTACATGTCGTCGAGCAGCGGCTTGCTTCTCTCCTGGCGCACGGCACGCCGCTCGTCGGCGCTGCGGCCGTTGATGGCGCGCTCGATCTCGAACAACGCATCGAGGCGTCTGACCGCCTCCAGCGCGATCGGGGAGACCGGTTTACCCTTACTGCCTTCCCTGGCGTTCTTCTCGATATCGGCCAACTCGAAGAAGCCCCGCCGCGCATGCGCGAAGCAGAATGCCGGCGTGATCGGCATCGCTTTCCTTTGCGGGTCGAACAACGGCTCGAAGCCGCTATAGCAATCGGCTTGCAGGATGCCGGCGAAGGCGGCCAGATGCTTCTGGGGATGCTCGCCCCGTCGATCGCTCGAGGCGTAATAGACCGCAGCCGGCGGCGCCGGCCCACCATAGGGCCGGTCATCCCGCACATAGGTCCAGATCCGGCCGGTCGTGCACTTGCCCTTCGCCAGGACGCGGATGGTGGTGTCGTCGCCATGAAGGCGCTCGGCTGCGAGTACATGACGCTCGATCAGCTGGAAGAGCGGCATGACGGCGAAGGTTCCGTGGCCGACCTGGTCAGCGAGCGTCGACAATGGCAGGTCGATCCTCTCGCACTTGAAGCGCGCGCTCTGGCGGTTGAGCGGGATATGCATGCCGAACTTGTCGAACAGGATCGTCGCCAGCAATTGCGGACCGATGAAGCCGCGCGGCGTGGTATGGAACGGTGCCGGCGGCTGGCTGATCTTCTCGCAATCGCGGCAAGTGAACTTTTCGCGCACGGTCTCGATGACCTTGAACCGGCGCGGGATCTCCTCCAGCGTCTCGGTCACATCCTCGCCCAGCTTCGCAAGGCGCGCCCCACCGCAACAGGCGCAGGTCTTTGGCGCCTCAATGACGACGCGCTCGCGTTCGATGTCGTCCGGCCAGGGCTTGCGTACCGGCCGCTTGCGCGTGAAGGCGCGCACGCTCTGGGTTTTCGCCGCGGCGGCGCGCGCGGCAAGCTCATCCTCGCTCGCCGTGGTGGCGAGTTCTTCGAGTTCCAATTCCAATTGTTCGATCAGCCGCGCCGTGCGCTCGGAGCGCTGCCCGTACAGTTCGCGCTTGAGTTTCTCGATCCGCAACTCGAGATGCGCGATCAGCGCCGCGTTATCCGACAGCTCCGCCCGTGCACTGGCAGCCACCGCCTCGGCTCGCAGCCGCGCCTCACGCTCGGCCTGCAGCGCCGCCAGGGCACTGACAAGGTCCGATGGAAGGTCGTCCGGCTTCGATATCATGAAGCCATTGAATCAGATCAAGCAGAAGATTCAAACCCAAAACGGCTATCCGACCCGCGTCGGACGCTGGGTTTCTTGGGGGTTGCGCCAATCGATTCCGGACAACAGGTAGCTCATCTGCGCCAGCGAGATCGTCACTGCTTCGCCCGCAACCGAAGGCCAGATGAACCGCCCTCTCTCGAGTCTTTTGGTGAACAGGCATGCTCCCTGGCCATCGTGCCAGATCACCTTCAGAAGATCGCTTCGGCGACCGCGGAAGACAAACAGATGACCGCTGAGCGGGTCCTTGCGCAGCACCTCCTGCACCTGGAGTGCCAGCGACGGAAAGCCTCGGCGCATGTCCGTGTAGCCTGTCGCAAGCCACACTCGTGCGCCCGTCGGAACCGGGATCATCGGCGTACCAAAGCATCGAGAACTCGACGCAGCGCGTCTCCATCAACGTCGCCATCGACCCGGATGCGGTGCCCGCTACCAAGATCAATCTCAATGATGCCCAGGCTCTTCCGTCGACGCGCCGCCGTCGTCGTCAATGACGCTTCGGCCACCTCCCGCGGCGGCACAGACGGCCCAATCTCGACCGGCACGAACGGCGCTATACTCGCTTCACCGTGCTTGCAAAGCTCTTTGCGCCACCTGAACAGCTGGCTTACATGAAGGCCAGCCATGCGAGCCACCTCGGAAACACTGGCTCCGGGCTCGAGCGATGCTGCAACAAGCCGTTCCTTCTCATCCTGCGACCACCGGCGCCGCCGCTCGACCGATGTGATCACCTCCGCCCTCGAAATCGTCATAGTGCTTCTCCTAGGATTACCCCTAGGACCTGCAGCGTTCGCGTCCGTCAAACAAGACGGCCCTCAACGGAGGAATACG
>NZ_JBPUGF010000005.1:0-77269 GCF_051547705.1 Bradyrhizobium sp. BR 1432
GCGAGTGACGCTCGATGATCTCTTCCACCTCGCAATCGAGTGCAGCCGACGCGCCCGCCAGCAGCGGGACGCCGGAGACCGCCGTCACCCAGTCGCTGCCCGCAAAGCGATCGACGCCCTTCAGGCCGCCCTTGCCAGCAAAGCGCTCGGCGATATCGAGATGATCGGCATTGAGGAGATTCACGCCGAAGGCGCCGAGGCGCTTGATGAGCGGAAACGAGGACGCGTGCCGGTTGATGCTGACAATCAGCGCCGGCGGATCGACTGAGAGCGACGTCACCGTCATGCCGGTGATGTCCCTGCCCTGCCCGGCTGTGATAACGCTGACGCCGCCGGTCAGGTGCCTCATGGCGGCGCGAAAGTCAGCAGACGAGACGTTTTTGTCAGTCAAAATATGACGGGAGATGACATTCATGGCGGATCGCTGACCATAGCCCCTGAATCGAGGCTCGCTCGTCACCCGAGAGAAGAAGGCGTAGAATTGAGCCTTCGAGATTGGCAAGGTCCGGCGAACCGCGCTCGCGCGGCCGTGGCACGTTGACGGTCACGTCCTGTGCGATACAACCGTCCTCGATCACCAGCACCCGGTCGGCCAAGGCGACGGCTTCGGCGACGTCGTGGGTCACCAGGATCGCGGTAAAGCCCTGGTCGCGCCAAACGCGCTCTAAGAGACGTTGCATCGAGATTTGGGTCAAAGCGTCCAGCGCGCCGAGCGGCTCGTCGAAGTGCGAGCACGCGCGGGCGGGAGACCAGCGCGCGGCCGAGCGCGACGCGCTGCTTCTGGCCGCCCGACAGCACCGAGGGCCATTGGTCGCGCTTGTCAGCCAGCCCGACCTCGCCCAGGGCTTTCTCGGCGCGCGCATGCGCATCGCCGGAGACGCGATCGCGACGAAGGCCGACCTCGACATCGGCGAGCACCCGCGCCCAGGGCAGCAGCCGCGGCTCCTGGAACATGACGCGGATGTCCTCGGGCTGGATATCCTGGCCGAAGCCGACGCCGCCGGCGTCGATCTTCTCCAGGCCGGCGATGAGGCGCAGCAGCGTGCTCTTGCCGCAACCGCTCTTGCCGACGATGGCGACGAACTGGCGGGCGGGGATGTGCAAATCGATGCCGCGCAGCACCTCGTCATCACCGAAGGATTTGCGCAAAGCCGACGGGATGCTGAGCGGCAAGCCGGCGGCAGTCGTCGGGCGCTCCTCGCGCACCACACGGGCGTGCGGCGCGAAATTGGCGCGGCTGGCGAGCTCGGTTTCCGGAAGGGAAGGTGCGCCGCGCTGCTCCGCATGGGATTTCGAGCATTTCCGCTCAACGTTTCTGGAAGGCGGGTGTGCCAGGCGAGCGTCGCCCTGCTCCAGCACGCGGGAGGCGCTGTCGGCGAGCTTGCCGAGCAGGGCGTAGATCAGGATCGAGAGCACGACGACGTCGATCAGCATGAACTCGCGCGCCTGCATCGCCATGTAGCCGAGGCCCGACGAGGCCGCGATGGTCTCGGCGACGATCAGCGTCAGCCACATGATTCCGAGCGCGAAGCGGATGCCGACGAAGATCGAGGGCAGCGCGCCCGGGAAGATCACCCGGCGAAACAATTCGCCATCGGTCATGCCGTAGATGCGGCCATCTCGATCAGCTGCGGATCGACGGTGCGGATGCCGTGCAGCGTGTTGAGATAGATCGGGAAGAACACGCCCAGCGCCACCAGGAACAGCTTTGCGCTCTCGTCGATGCCGAACCAGAGGATGACGAGCGGGATCAGCGCCAGATGCGGCACGTTGCGTACCATTTGGAGCGTGGTGTCGGTGAGCTTTGCCGAGAGCTGCGACAGGCCGTTGGCGAGCCCGAAACGCGAAACCGATGCTGCCGCCGATCAGGAAGCCGATCGAGGCGCGCCAGAACGACACCCAGATGTTGCGGACGAGCTCGCCGGAGAGCAGCAGTTTCCAGCCTGCGAGCACGACGTCGCTCGGCGCCGGCAGCACCCGGGTCGGCACGAAGCCGGTGACGCTCGCGACCTGCCAGATCGCGATGATGGCGAGCGGCACGATCCACTGGATCAGGCCGTTCGACGCGCGGCAAACGAATGCCGCGCGGGAGCGAAATGCTGTCGATCAGGCTCATGACTGCGACACCCGGTACTGCGGACGAGGAAATCGCGGCCGACCGTTTCGCCGAAAGGACCGCCGTTGAAGTGCAGCTTGGTCACGTTTGAGGGTTGCTCCAGCGCGAGCAGCGGGAACACCAGCTCGGCGAGGCGATAGGCCTCCTCCAGATGCGGATAGCCCGACATGATGAAGGTATCGATGCCGAGATCCTGATACTCCCTGATGCGCGCCGCCACGGTCTGGGCGTCGCCGACCAGCGCGGTGCCGGTGCCGCCGCGCACGAGGCCGACACCGGCCCACAGGTTCGGCGCGATCTCGAGCTGGTCGCGCGTGCCGCCATGGAGCTGCGCCATGCGCTGCTGACCGACGAAGTCCATGCGGGCAAAATTCTTCTGCGCCAGCGCGATGGTGTCGTCGCTGACATGCTTGATCAGCTCGCTCGCGGCGCGCCAGGCCGCTTCATTGGTCTCGCGGACGATCACGTGAAGGCGGATGCCGAAGGAAAGTTTTCGCCCGCGCGCGGCGGCGACATCCCTCACTTTCGCGATCTTCTCGGCCACCAGCGCCGGCGGCTCACCCCAGGTGAGGTATTTGTCGACGGTGTCGACGGCGACGTCGATGCCGGCATCCGAGGAGCCGCCGAAATAGAGCGGTGGGCGCGGCGACTGCACGGGAGGAAACAGCAGCTTGCCGCCTTCGACGTGGATGTGTTTGCCGTCGACCTTGACCGTCTTGCCGGCGAGCAGGTCGCTATAGACGCTGAGGAACTCGCGGGTGACCTCGTAGCGCTCGTCATGGCCGAGGAAGATGCCGTCGCCCTTGTTCTCGTCGGGATCACCGCCGGTGACGACATTGACGAGAAGCCGGCCATTCGAGATGCGATCGAGCGTCGCCGTCATGCGCGCCGCCACGCTCGGCGATTGCAGGCCGGGGCGGACAGCGACGAGGTAGCGCAGCCGCTCGGTGAACGGCGCGACGCTGGAGGCAACGATCCAGGAATCCTCGCAAGATCGCCCGGTCGGCAGCAGCACGCCGAAATAGCCGAGCTGATCGGCGGCCTGTGCGATCTGGCGCAGATAGTTGAAATTGACCTCGCGGCCGCCGATGCCGGTGCCGAGATACGGCCGTCGCCGTGGGTCGGCAGGAACCAGAGGATGTTGGCGTTCGCTTGCTTGCTCATCGTGCTGCTCATGCTCCTGGTTTGCGCGCCACGTCGGAAATCTTGATTGCCTTCGGGATCAGCCCCAGCGCGAAGAACGCGTCGGCGACCTGCTGCTGGTCGGCGATGACGGCATCCGTGATCGGCTTGATGCCGTAGGCCTGCCGCTTTAGCGCCACCTCGACCACGGGGACCGAGAGGCCGATCGATGGCGCCAGCTGCTCGGCCACCGCATGGATGTCGCCCTTGGCCCAATCGTCGACAGTGCTGAGCTCGGCGAGCACGGCGTCGACGATCTTCGGATCGGCTTCGAGAAATTTCCTGGAGGAGAAATAGAACTGGTAGTTGGCGACGATGCCGGTGCCGTCGGCGAGCGTGCGCGCGCCCGTGGCCGCCTCCGCCGCGGCCTGGAACGGATCCCAGATCACCCAGGCATCGACCGCGCCGCGCTCGAAGGCGGCCCGCGCGTCGGCCGGCGCCAGGAACACCGGCTCGATCTCGGAATATTTCACGCCCGCCTTCTCCAGCGCCTTGACCAGGAGGTAGTGGACGTTGGAGCCCTTGTTGAGCGCGACCTTCTTGCCCTTGAGGTCGGTGACCGATTTCAGCGTGCTGTCCTTCGGCACCAGGATCGCCTCGCCCTTCGGCGCCGGCGGCTCATAGGCGACATACTGGATCGGCGCGCCGGCGGCTTGCGCAAAGATCGGCGGGGCTTCGCCGGTGTTGCCGAAATCGATGGCGCCGACATTGAGCGCTTCGAGCAGCGGCGGACCCGACGGGAATTCGGTCCACACCACCTTGTAGCCGTCGGCGGCGAGCTTCGGCTCCAGCGTGCCCTTGCTCTTGAGCAGCACCAGCTTGCCGTATTTCTGGTAGCCGATGCGGACCACCTTATCCTGTCCGTAGGAGGTGCCGACCGCGGCGGCGACGATGCCGATCGACAGCACGATGGCTGCGATCAGACGCTGAATGATACGCCTCATGTTCAAACCCTTTTGGATAGGAAGGCTGGTCGGCACGATCAGGCTGCCGGGTTGCGCCAGACGATGTCGCGGATGACGATCGGCTTCGGGATCAGGCCGAGCTTGTAGAAGCGGTCGGCAACGCCCTGCTGGGTCGCGACGATGTCGTCGGTGACGGGGCCGACCACGAAGTTCGCGCGATTAGCCGCGACGGTCTGAATGTCCAGCGGGACGCCGGTGATCGCGGCGAGCGATTTGGCGACCTCATCGCGGTGCTGTTCGGCCCATTTACCCGCCGCGGTCGTCACATCGACGATCTGTTGCAGGACCGCCCCGTGGTTCTTCGCGAATTCGCGATTGGCGATGTAGAAGGAGTTGGTCCTGGTGACGTCGCGCGAATTGATCAGGATGCGGCCGCCCTGCTTGGTCTCGCCGATCGCAAAGTAAGGATCCCAGATCGCCCAGGCCTCGATGCTGCCATTGGCAAAGGCGGGGCCCGCATCCGGCGGCGTCAGATAGACCGGCGTGATGTCGGCATAGGTGAGGCCTGCCTTCTCCAGGGTCTGCACCACGATGTTGTGCGCGCTGGAGCCCTTGGTGAAGCCGATACGCTTGCCCTTGAGATCAACGATGGAGCGGATCGGCGAATCCCTCGGCACCAGGATGCCCTGGCCGTTGGTGATGGGTTGGCCCGCAGCATAGACGATCGCGGCGCCCGCAGCCTGGGCGAACACCGGCGGGGAATCGCCGACCGCGCCGAAATCGACGCTGCCGACATTCATCGCCTCCATCATCGGAGGCCCCGAGGAGAACTCGACCCATTTCACCTCGATGCCTCGTGGAGCGAAATGTTCTTCCAATGCCGCTTGCTGACGTGTGATGACCAGCACGCCGGTCTTCTGGTAGCCGATACGAATTTCCTTCAGTTCGGCTAGCGCAATGGCGGGTGACGCAATTGAAACGGCCGCTGTTGCTGCAACAGAGAACTTAATAAACTCACGACGCCTCATCACCAACACCGCATGCTCAGGGCTGCAAGGTCATTGCGATGCAGTAATGATGGTGTGACTTCTGCGAAGTGTCGAGTATCCAGGAAAAATAACAACGCACCTGCTGTCGCACAGGTCAATCGCACGCCATTTGTGTTCGTTGGTGAGATAGCCGGGAGGCGAATTCTTGCCACTTGCCAGAGGCGAATAAGATGGCTGAACGGATCTCAATGTCATCTTCTGACAAGATCGAACCAAAGTTGAAGTTCGAGAATGAATTCGTGTTTTCAGCACGATGTATCGCGCGCGGCCCGATTTGGCTTTATCTCGAACAGCCTGATGCTGCTTGTAGAGCGTCAGCTCTCGGTTTGGCCAGCGGTTGCCTGATGGGATGTCAGCCTGTTGCGGGCGCCGCCACTAATACCGATCACTATCTGCGCGCGCTAGTCAAGAACGTCAAATCGCCCGTTTTACCACCTCAGACGCTGAAATCTCGGAAAGCCGGAAAGCCAAAAGGATCCGCGACTTCCTGCACGAGCACAAGCTGCTCACGGCACGCCTCGAGGCTGCGTCCTATTATGATCGCGGACCTCTGACCATTGCGCAGACGAAGATTGCGACCGGCGATCTTCCTGAGCTATCCAAGATCAAGATGGTGGACTGACGGCGCGAATTGGAAGGACGGCCACGAGTCTTTTGAGTTGGAGCCGAGGTGACTCTGGATCGGCGCTTTCCCTTCCCGGACGTCTTCCAAGGCCCGCACCCCCGTGGCCAAACTCTCGAAGTTGATGAAGCGCTCCGAAGGCTCATTCCAGACAGAAGGCTCGCAGCCTTGGAGTTGCTTGAGCCGCCTTGGTCTGGCTGTGCCAGACCTCGGCCACCTCGCCGTCGACCTGGCGCGGTATCCCCGCTATTAAGGTCATCTCTGAAACCGCCGAGTCGAGTTTTGTTGGCGTGCAAGCATGCTCTTGATCAACGCATCCGTTGAGCAGCAAGTACGAGCTGCGTCCGCCCGCTCTGGCGACCTGATCACACCAATTTTGAGTTTGAGCAGATGCATCACCCCACGTTCCTTTAAGATGGTCATAAGCCGTCTGCTCCTGACCTATGCAGCCGCCATAGAGGAGCTCGGAACGCGTCCCTGCTGCCCGAGCTACCTGATCGCACCATTGTTCAACGGGATAGTCTGGCAGTCCACCCGCTGTTGCCGACGGAAAAGGCAAGCCAAGCGACGTAAGGGCGACCCACATCATGACGGCCAAAAAACGACCGCTGTGAATTGAAACCTGCCAACCTGCGCACTGAGCGTGCAGTAACAGCTCCTCACTAGTCTCAATTAAAAAAAGAAGTTTTCTACTCGATCCGCCGCAGAGTTACTTCGTCATGCCTGCAGCGAGCGCTGCCTCCTCGGCAATTCCATCGATGTCTCGATTTGTATAGCCCTTTTCCAAGATCTTCTTCTTCGTCACGCTCGACAGCCGCGCCCAATCGGGGACATTTTTGTAGCCTTTAGCCACGAGCTTAATGACGACCTCCTTCATCGTTGGTGCCTCATTGTTGTCTGCCTCGGCTCGGAGGAATTCAAGCGCCGTCATCGCGGTAGCAGTTCCGGTCACAAACAGCAGCAGAGCGGCAACGGCACTAAGCTCAAGAAACATACGTCTCATAGAGTCCGAACCTTCCATTCACCTGTTCACAGCGGCGGCGGCAATTTGCTCTTTTCGAGCAGTTGGCGAACTGACCTAAACTCATTGAGTAAAGCCGCAATCCCAAAAGTCATCACAGCGAAACCCATTGCCAATGTGCCAAGTATTTCGTGGATTGCGCTCTTGGCTCCTGCAAAGACAAAGAATCCGCCGACTATTTCCAAAATTCCAAAAAGCACTCGAAAAGAAACCAAGATAACCTCCTCTAAAATCGGGAAGATTGTGTTGCAACCGTCGCGCGAGAGCAAGCCATTTGGCTGGCCCTTGCCGCTGCATTTTTCCGTATCTTTACGGGCAAGCCTGCAACCGCCCGCGTTACGGCGGTGCATCGTCCGAACAGCCGCCCCCGCCCTGTTTGATGCAAGCGCGATACAGCCATGGCGCGTAGCTTCGTCCCCTTGGAGTATTTCGGCTTTCCAAGGAGGGGACAATTCCTCGTGACGCCGAGGGGGCAGTTTTCCATGGCGCGCGACAATTCTGGAATGGGTGGTGTTAATCCAGCCGCAACCACCGGATGGAACAAGCAGTCGAAAAACCCATAACAGGCACTGTGATTCCGCAGGGCTCTGTTCGCCGATTTGACCCGGGCAGGTGTGGCGCCGCGCGATTTGGGCCGATTCGCGGCGGGGCACGCGTGCACACGCTGGATGAATTGCGTGACTGTCCGACGGAGAACGTAGCATCTCTTGCGACGCCTGTCGGCGGACCAATTTCCTAGCTTCCCGGTCGCCTTGCCGCTCACGGTGATCTTGTCACCCTCCTTCAAATGCTGCAGACGCGAGGTTAAGGGATCATTCGACTTACTGGTCGAGAAGAATTCCAGCCGGTCCTCGTAATGGGCGCTGGCGAGGCCGTAGGCACACGGCGGCGGCTTTTCGTCGAACTGAGCCGATCATAGTGAATTCGCCGATGCGGAAGCGGAACGATCGATTCCGCGTGGTGGTGAAGCTGAAGAGATTGTCGGTCCAGTGATGGACGCTGAGCACGCTTTCCTGCTGAAATTGCTCATCTCACCGCCCCCGGGAAGGATCCGGGCACCGGTTTTCCCGAAAAGATCATGGTCAAGGCGAAACTAACGAGCGCGGTCGCTTTAAGTGAACGCAAATGCGAGCAGGCTCGAGCAGAGCACCACCAGACTGACCGCGGTCAGTGTCAGGAAGCTGTCGGAGACAAGGTCACGATTGCGCATAAAACACCCACGATTGCTCCGTAGGAGCGAGGGCAGCAGTCCCGCATTGGCTCGACGAGAAAAGAGCCGGCCATCGCCTCAAGCGCCTTGCCCGCCAGCGCTCGTACTTAGGTCTCGGGAATGGGACACCGGTTAGAGGACTGTGGAGATCATCCTGTCCATACATCACCTCTATTGGCCTTGGCGACATTAGACCTACCCTTGCGTTCGCATCGTGCGTTTCTTGCGGCGAACCCGCAGCATAACTTCGTTCTATCGGGATATCGCGCGGGAAAGCGGCGAGATATCGGGCGGCATCGATAGAGAAAGTCGTCGGCGCATGCGGACGTCCGCGCACCTCATCTTTCGTAGAGCACGGTCGATCTCATGCCGCCCACCGTCTAATTCAGGGTAGCGCACAAGCTGCCATCATGGCTGGTGAGCTGAATTCGGCGATCGATTAAAAGCATAGGTCAGTACGCAACGTACAGAACCGTACCCCCGCGTTTGCGGTGATAGAGGACTCTGGGGTCGGCCCAGCTCTCTGCGCCGCCTTCGCCACCGCTAAATAATGAGTTCGGCCGCCCCATGCCGCGCCGGACGTGTCGAACTTCAAGAATTTATCTTTTCTCAAATGTTTGCCGCGACCTTCCAGCACTGGCGGCAACGTTAGAGCCAGTCCTGCGGGGGTCCCAGATGAGGACATATCTGAGCTCGTATCTCGCAAGCTACTCGCGGGGATCTGGCGGCTTTCGGCGGCCCTGCGACCGATGAAGCGGTCGCAGGGCACATTCGCGCGGAGCAGATCTCCCTCGTGCTTGGTTATTCCCTGGCATAATGTTGGCCAACGCCAGCAATGCGACGGTGCTTGCGATTGCTCTCTGGCACTCGCCCAGCAGAAACTATGCCCTGATCTGGGCAGCTGCCGTGGTCTGCGGCGCGTTATCGATAGGCTTGAAGGCGCGTTTATCACGACGAGTTACGAAGCCGCAGTTCGTCTCCCGACAGTCCATGCATCGGCTGGTGCGAAATGCACTCGTTCTTGGAACCGCCTGGGCGGTCGTTCCGGTGGCTTTCTTCGCCGACGCCTCGAATGGGTGGCCAACTTGTGATCACATGTCTTTGCTCCGGGACGCTCGCGGTGCAGAGCATTGGCCTTCGCTACGATTCCGGTGGCTGGCGGTCGGATTCACGGCTCCGATTTTCGTGGGTACGGCAATCTGCCTCGCCAGAAACGGCGATTTCGTCTATCTGCTCGTCGCTATCCTCGTTGTGGCCTATGGCTCCGTGCTTCTGCGGGGCGTTTTCGCCCATTCTTTCGAATTCACGAAACGCACCATTGCTCAATTGGAGGCCGAAGGAGGGTCAGGCGGGACCCGCTCACCCAGTTGCCGAACCGTTTCGCCTTCAACGAAAGCCTCGAAGCTGCCCTCAACCGTTTGGCTCGTTCGGGCGAGGAATGCGCGGTTTTTCTCCTTGATCTCGATTCGTTTTAAGGAAGTGAACGACAAATCTGGGCCACCCCGCAGGAGATGAGTTTCTCATTCAGGCCGCGGCGAGACTGCAGCGATGCGCGCGTGAGACCGATACCGTCGCGCGGATCGGCGGTGACGGGTTCCCGCGCTGATCGTGACCAATCTGGCTGTAGACGTAGAAGATTGCGTTAGAAATCGCGCGAGCGCTTCGTCGGCGCTTTCGCCGAGCCATTCCTGATCGAAAGATGCGAGATCGCGGGCGCGACGAGCGTCGGAATCGTGTTGGCGCCGCGCGACGGCAATACGCCTGACGAGCTCCTGAAACATGCTGACCTGGCGCTCTATCGCGCAAAAAAGCGGGGCCCGGAACGGTTCGCTTCTTCGAGGTCAGCGACGACAAATTAGCGCGCGATCGCAGGGCGCTGGGACGGGATCTGGAGGAGGCGATCGCGAGGGACGAGCTTTTTCTCGTCTACGAACCGTTCTTTGATATTCGCGAGAACCGAGTAACCGGCTTTGAAGCCTTGCTGCGCTGGCAACGCCCAGTCCGGGGAGTCATGTTCGCCGGCTGAGTTCGTTCCAATTGCTGAGGAAACCGGATTGATCCACCCGATCGGTGAGTGGGTCGTCCAACGCGCCTGCTCGACGCCGTCCAATCTGGCCCTCTGATCTCGCGGGTCGCCGTGAATTTTTCTGCAGCTCAATTCCATAACACCAGCATACTCCAAACAATCGTGCAGGCCCTGGCGCAGGCCAAAGTTGTCCGGAGCCTGTCTCGAAATCGAAATAACGGAGTCGATGCTGATTTCAAAGTACGGGCCGGCATCATCGATCCTGAATTCACTCCTGCAACTGGGGGTGACGGTGGCGCTTGACGATTTCGGAACGGGATTTTCGTCGCTGACCTATTTGCTAAAATTGCCTTACACCCGCATCAAAATCGATCAGTCCTTTATACGCGAACATGCTGACACGGCCGGATAGCGCGGCGATCGTAAGATCAATCATCACGCTGGCGCAGGATTTGCACATTGGCGTGGTTGCGGAAGGCGTCGAGACCACCGAGCAGCTCGGGCGTTTGCGCCAAACCAGCTGCGATGAAGTCCAAGGATATCTCATCGGTCGGCCGGTATCAGCCGACCGCATCTTCGCCCTGCTCGATCAAAATAAGCAATGGTCAACGCCTGCCGCTTGAAACGCCTTGCGACCAACCATCATGCCGCGCGACGCCAGCGTGCGGCGCTGGCCTTGCTAACGGAATCATCCCAAGATGGCTCGGTTGCCTCGACATCGAGGATGATCGCGGCCTTCAGGTCAATGAGCGAGTTGTTGGCGTAGGCGAAGGCATGTCGTTAGTGAGTGCCGGCCCATTGCCCGGCCGGATCCGACTTGGAGATGACCTTCGGTACCGTTTCGCTCGCCGCGCCTCAATTTTCGTATCGGCGCTGTGAGCCCCGCCATCGGGGCAGCGAGCCGACTGCTTCAAATGAGCTTCGAGATCTGGATCGTTGATATCGATTACCCACCACGTTCCGTCCAAGCATAAGCGTGAAGCGGCGGGACTTTTACATGCATTGCCCGAACGCGCGTCGTTCGACTCAACTTTCACGATTTCCGCTCCCACCGAATTCAGATCTCAGTGTCGGAACCTATCCCGAAGGGCTCCAGATTTCCTTCGAACAAAATGAACACTTTTAGACATCTCCTCGGCAATTACCGGACAGGCAGCCGGCAAGGGAATATTTGGCTCGGCCGTTTCGCACACAGACGCCACCATGTATCGCGAAAATTAACCAAGAATTGTTTCTATTACCCGTAACACTTCCCTAAGACTTAAGGTCAGCGAGACTAAATTTTGCTCGCGGCTCGCAAGCGATAGTGGCGGGGCAAACGCTGAGGCAATCTTCAAATTTCATGGAAACGCATGACGAGCAATCTCACGACCACCGCCGGCCATCCGCAGGATCCATTGGTCATTCCCGGCTTACGGAAGAATGACGTTGTTCCAGGAATATATTGCATGATCGTCGCGAGCGTGATGTTCGCATTGTCGAGCGCACTATCGAAATGGCAGGTCGCTCTTTATCCCGTTGGCGAGGTTATGTTCTTTCGCTCCGCTTCGGCGTTTGCCCTCTGCGCCGCATTGATCCTTCCGGCAACCGGCATGTCAGTCTTTAAAACTCGGCGGCCCTACGCCCACCTTGCGCGCGGGCTGTCGCAGTCGATCTCGCAGACGTTCACTGTTATCGCCGTTAGTCTGATGCCCCTTGCAGGAGCGATCGCAATCAATTTTTCTGCGTCGTTGTGGGCGGCGTTGCTGTCTTTTATGTGGCTTAAGGAGCGGGCCGGGATCGCGCGCTGGAGCGCGCTGGTGATGGGGTTCGTCGGTGTTCTCGTTGTGGTAAACCCCGGCGCAGATACGTTGCAGATTGGCGCATTATTTGCGCTCGCAAACGCGGTTATGTACGGCAGCGTCACTGTTGCGGTTCGCGGAATGACCGCAACTGAGTTTGCAAAAACGCTGTTGATGTGGCAGATGGTTACGGTAACCTTCTTTCACTCCTTCTTACTGCTGTTCGGATTCCGGATGCCGTCGCCGGCTGACGCAATCATGTTGATCTTGAGCGGTGTTACAAACGCCGCGGCACAATATTTTTGGACGCAAGCGCTCCACCTCAGCGCCCGCCGCCGCCGTCTCGCCGTTCTATTACCTGACGCTCGTCTGGGCACTTGCGATCGGATTTTTCGTTTGGGGCGACGTACCGACGCTTTGGCTTCTGATTGGGTCCGGTGTTGTTGTTGCATCGGGCCTGTTCCTGCTCGTGCACGAGGCTCGGCGACCGACCAAGAAGCCGATCTCCGGTGAACAAACTGGAGAATTCAGCCTTCAGAAAGTCGCGTAGCTAAACGCGCGAATTCCCATATTCTAGAAATTTTCGCCCGGCGACCATTTGGCAATCATTTCAGGAACTTTTGCTATTGGAACAGGCGGACTGAACAGATAGCCTTGCCCTTCGTCACAATCGAGCGCCGTCAGAAATTCGTACTGTCCGGCGGTTTCGATGCCTTCTGCCAAAGTTGTCATTCCCAGAGCGCGAGCAATACTAACAACGGCTTGCACAATCACAACGTGCTCGGTGCCTTCAGCAAGGTCAGAAACAAACGACCTATCTATCTTGATTTTGTCGAATGGGAAGCTGCGGAGATAACTGAGAGAGGAATATCCGGTACCGAAGTCGTCCAGGGAAATACGTACGCCGAGTTGCTTCAACTGACTCAAGGTACCTGAAGGTGGATTCATTCTTGGTCATGAATACTCCTTCAGTAATTTCAAGCTCAAGGCGATGCGGCTGAAGCCCAGATTCCGCCAGGGCGCGCCCCACTACCTCGGAGAGATTGGAAGCTGAAAACTGAATCGGAGAAAGATTGACCGCTATATTAAGATTGTTCGGCCAATGGACGGCGCAGCGGCACGCCTCTTTCAGCACCCATTCGCCAAGCGGTTGAATCAGGCCGGTATCCTCCGCTATCGGGATGAATGTTGTCGGCGGTACCATGCCATTGACCGGATGGCGCCATCGCACCAGAGCTTCGAACCCGGTGATGATGTTGCGCCGCAAATTGAGGATGGGCTGATAATATAGTTCCATCTCATTTTGTTCGATTGCCTCGCGCAGATCGATCTCAAGCTGCCGTCGCTCCCTAAGCTCCCTGTTCATTGCAGCATGATAGAATCTATAGCTGCCCCGACCTTGGGCTTTGACCGCGTATAGCGCCAGATCGGCGGCAATCAAAAGGTCGTCGCAATTTACTCCATCGCACGGTCCAACAGCGATACCGATACTGATTCCAGAACGGATGCGGTGGCCGCCAATCTCAAAGGGCTTCCGAGCTGCCTCGATCATATTTCTCGCTAGGGACTCAAGCGCTGGTCGAGACTCGATCGTTGGCACGACAACTGCGAATTCATCGCCACCGAGGCGTGCCAGCACTTGGTTTGCACTGAGCGTACTCTTTAAGCGCTGGGACATCTCCTGCAGGAGCAAGTCACCGGTCTGATGGCCGAGCGTATCGTTGATACTTTTAAAACGATCAAGATCAAGAAATAGGACGGCGAATTGCTCCGCTGGCTGCCCGTTGTCTACTGCCGGTGGTTGCCGGCGGCTCATCTGGTCGAGCATGGAGCGGAATATCCGCCGGTTTGGGAGACCAGTGAGTGAATCCTCGGAACTAAGGCGGACTGCATCTGCTTCAGCGCGCGATCTTTTCGTGACGTCGGTGAAGGTTTGGACGAACCCACCATCGGGGAGACTTTCCCTGCGGATCTCGACGATTGATCCATCCGGCATCGTTCGTTCGCTAACGCCGAGTTCTCCTGCGACAAGATCTGCCAAGATCCGAACAGAGGCCTCGGTCAATTTGCCTGTAGGTGTCTCGTATTCGCAGAGTTGATCGACTCTTGGTGGGTTCTGTATGAACTCCACGGGCAAATCGAGCAATTCGCCGCAGCGACGATTGATAATAGGAATCTGCTGATCATAGGTAACCAGCATAATTCCTTGGTTCATATACTCGAGCGTAAGGTCAAGCTGATTTGCTTTTTGTCTTGCCTTCGCGTCTATCCGTAGAAGCTGCTCAAGAGCAATGAGAACCAGCAAAGTAAGTACGATGCCCACCAACAAATTCAACTTGAGCGCGTTCCGAGAACTTTCCAAGATCTGGCTTTTGTTCAAGCTAACGCTGACCCACAACGGATAGCCCTTGACGTTGCGGACAGTAATCAAACGCGTCTCGTTGTTGGCAGGATCGACGCTCTCAAATGTCGTTTCGACCCCGGCTCGCATTTGGTCGAGCAGTTCTGTTCCGCTAAGATCGTCTCCAAGTGCGTAACCGACCGCGCTTCCGCCACTCGAACGAACCACGCCATCACTTCCGATCAGGGCGATCGCCGCCGCCGATCCAAAATTGATATTGTTGTAAAATTTCGTCAAATGGTCCGGATTGAGCGAGGCGACTACGACGCCGCCGAACGTCTGGTCACTGTTCAAGAAGCGCCGTGTGAATTGCACGGACCATTTTCCGCTGGCACGGCCAACCACCGGTTTGCTGATAAAGAGCTGATCCGCGATGTTGTTCAGATGAAACTTAAAGTGCTCCCGATCGCTCAGATCCAGGGCAGGCGCGGGTTGAGGGCCGCTGTTCGACGCGCGCATAATGCCCTTGTCATCAATAATGGCGACTTGGACGATGATATCGCTGAGCACGTTGGTCGTGTTGGCAATGGCGCTAAAACTAACCGAACTTTTCCGGGTCTCAATGCTCCGTCGCAAGTATAAGAGCGCCTTATCGATTTCTCCGATTGATCGAAGAACATTCTCTTCGAATACCAGCGCAAAGTTATGAGCGTCCCGATGCGCCTCTCTTTCGTCCCCCCGAACATCGCCGAAGTATTTTACCGCAACTCCTGCCCACATCATGGTGATGATCACCAGGCCGAAAATTGCCGAGCTTCGACGCTCAGCAATCAGCTTTGGCAGCTCTAGGATTTGTAAATTCATGCCGAGAACAGGCCCCCTATCGGCAGGGCTTACTCGTCGGATATTTAGGGCGACTTAACTTCATTGATCGGCCACCGGATCGTGGGAGGTTAACCTTAATAGATGGGTCACCACTCTTGCGAGTTGACGTTGAGAAAAATAACCGATTATTAACCCGCGATAAAAAGATCTTCTTTCGGAGTTCATATGTCGGGTTGCGATACGGTTGTTTCGAAAGAAGACGCATCAACCAACACTGAAATAACGGCTTGTCCGCAACGCCTTGGCAACAAAGCTGTTGACGGAGGATTTGAAGGATCACTCGAAATAGCGATGCCTGTCACTGCTCGAGCCAAGGACATCGCGCCAGAAAAGGTTCTGCAAGCCTTTAATACGTGGGCCTTTAAGCGTGAGCAGCCTGATAACTCTGTTGCAATGTTGCAGAGCATTTCCAAATCCATGACGGCCAGAAATCCCGTTCAGTTGTGTGCTCTATTGGGGCAAAGGTCCGCGGTCCAGCATCGACAAGCCGGATTTCGAATGTCTGAACTATTTGGCCGCCCTCACAGGCCGAATCAGGTAAAACATACGCGCCGGGGCGGCCCTAACGTTGATTTTCACCGATACCCATGCGGAATTGAACGGACATTCATCACAGAACATACGCCAATATTTTGATGAGGTTGCGGATGGCGCCTGCGAACGCGGTTTTGAGAGCTGTTGGTTGGGCGACCTCACAAAGGCTGCGGAAACGGATAACACAAGTCCTTTGATTGATGAGACCGTACCGGAGCCGACGTTCCAGCGGCTGCTTGCTAGCGCGATGAAATGGTATCGTGGGAATGGAAGTTGTGAAGAGGGTGCATTAGAATATTACCGGATGAACATGGTCGAAAAACGCGCGGTCGAACATGCATTTCCTGAACTCAATTTTCATCACCTTCAATGGGAGCGAATTTCGAGGACTTTTCCCAAAAACCTTCCGAATCTTCTACATGTATTCGCTTCGCAAAGGGATCAGCATCAAACCCTGGTTCCTCTTCCCGGAGACGGCCGCCTGCGAACAGGTAGCAAGTTAGGCTCGCGTATTGGAAATGCCGCGCTAGTCGGTTGAAATGTCTTCCGAGGACGGCCGCCTTGCGGATATTGCCCGGGTCTAGCTGACAGTCCTTATAGATATCCTTACTGACGGTCCTCCTGCCACTCGGCTTGAAGTTGTTGATAGCGGGCGGCGTCAACAGTGACGGCCTGGCGTGAAGTTCTTTGCATGAAAATTGGCCCTTCCCAAGCCGAGACGCCTGGACGGCGTTCCTGCGCAAGGTCGCCCGCCGCGCTGCTCGGCGTCAAGCTGGTCGTATCCGACGCGCACGAGGGCATCAAGGCCGCCGTCAGCAAAGGTGCTCAACGCCACCTGGCAGCGCTGCCGCGTGTGCACTTCATGCCCAACGCACTTGCGCATACCGGCAAGAGCGGACGGTGTGTCTCCTGCCTTCATCACCAGGGCCTTTGCCCAGGACATGTCGAGGCCGCACGAGCGCATTGGCGGAAGGTCGCCCACCAGCTCTACCCCAGGTTGCCCAAGCTTGCTGGCTTCTTCGATGAAGCCGAGACTGAGGCTCTCTCCTATACTCCTATATGACGTTCCCGCCCCAGCACCGAACCAAGCCGCACTCGACCAGCCCGATCGAGGCCCTCAATGGCAAGATCAAAGTCCGGCTTATCGGTGCAATCCTGATCGAGCAGAATGATGAATGAGCTGTCCAGCGCGCCCGTTACATGACGCTGCGCCATTGAGCGATGATCCAACCTTCAGCCTTCCGGCGATCGCCAGCTGAACTGCCCGGCCCCCGGTGCGCTACAACGCCGGCACCCAAGTCAGATGCGCCGCGAAACTCGTCGCCGTAACGAAGCTGCGCGTCGGACGCACGCTAGGAAGAACGGCCCTCACCGGCATAGGCGCAGCGTTCCTCACCGGACCCAGAGCGCTCGCGGCGCAGCGTTTCTCGACTACCGCTTCGGGGAAACGAGACGGACGACATGGTCGCTGCCCTGTCGTGCTTTGGGGTTACTGCTCGATCGTGCTCCAGCAGCAGTATGGCGATAATCGCCCAAACCCGGTCGCTGCCATGCTGCCCGCCAGGAGCGTGTTTTTCTTTGTGATGGTTTTGGCGAATCGCGCAGTCGGAGTATCCCAAAAGGGCTTTCTTGATTTACGGATTTGTCGCTGCTCTGAATGGTGGCAAAAGGTATTTCGTTGCATTTTCCTGTCATTCGGAGGATTTTCCGCATCGTACGGCATTTGGCGGCGAGATTCACCTCAGCCGGTGGAGCCGATTATGCGATACGATCGAATAGACGCCCGCATCCTTGAGATCGTGCAAAAGAACAACCGTCTAACTTCCGAGGTGCTTGGCGAAATGGCCGGGCTTTCTGCTACGGCGTGTCAACGACGACTGAAGAGGCTCCGCTCGGAGGGCATCATCGAAGCCGACGTCTCAATCGTCTCGCCGAAGGCGGTTGGAAGACCTATTCAAATGCTTGTTCTGGTCACCTTGGAGCGGGAGCGTTCAGATATAATAGATAGGTTCAAGAAGGCCATCAAATCGTCAGCTGAAGTCGTCAATGGATTTTATGTGACTGGCGACGCTGACTTTGTCCTATACGTCACCGCGAATAGCATGGAAGACTATGAGCAGTTCACTCGGCTCTTCTTCTATGCGAACCCGGACATTAAGGGCTTCAAGACGATGGTCATAGTGGACCGCGTAAAGGCGGGCTTTGCCATTCCAATTGAGGCGCCGTCCGAGGATTGACGCGACTGTTGGCCCTCGAACCTTCAAGAGTTCCGACTAGAAATTAAAAGCCCGGCCCCCATGGAGACAAGGGCGGGGCCGCTCCCCTGTCCCACGAGGGTGGAGCCTCGCGGCCGAGAACAGTGGCGCCCCTCGCGCAGACACACTGGCAAATTTGCGGCGGCAAATTTGCTGCCTTTGCTCGTTGCTCCGACGGAGACGACGTGTAACGAACGAACAATCTCACTGCCCCCTCACGGCTTCAGTTTGGAGCACTTCCCGAGCGACCTAGCAGCCACTCGATGTGAGTAGGTCAGGCCTCCTTAAGGGGTTGCTATTCCGCGGCTGTCCTTTTAGATCAGCGCGAAGCGCTCGCCGCCGCGGACGATTTGCCCCTCGTTGGCGCTAGCTAGGCTTCACCTAAAGCAAACAAGGACAGACATGGCGAAGGCGAAGAAGAGTGTTCGGCGCGAATATTCCAAGGACGACGTGAAGGCGCTGAAGGCGCACTCCAAGGCCAGGACGCCCATCGCCAAGATCTCGAAGCAGATGAAGCGGTCTATCCCTGCGCTGCGGGCCAAGGCGCACCAGCTTGGCATCGGGCTCGGCCACCAGCGCTGAGCGGCGGCGACGGGACTGGCTGAAGATCAGCGTGAAGCGCTCGCTACCCACGCACTGGGGCGACTGCGTACGATGTATTTTGAATAGCGTTTAATCGCTCGAAACCGAGTCCCTGGAACCATTGTCGCGCAGCGGGACTTGCCGGGCATTGAGACGCGGCTCGCGATCGCGCGGTGTCGATCGTTCCAACGGATCGCGGCCGACCTTCGACTGCAGCTCCGCCAAATCGGTAAAGACGTCAGCCTGACGTCGCAACTCGTCCGCGATCATCGGCTGTTGACTTGAAAGGGTCGAGACCACGGTCACCCGCACGCCGCGGCGCTGCACCGCTTCCACCAGCGAGCGGAAGTCGCCGTCGCCGGAGAACAGCACCATTTGGTCGATGTGCTCGGCAAGCTCCATGGCATCGACCGCGAGTTCGATATCCATGTTGCCCTTGACCTTGCGACGGCCCGAGGCGTCGATGAACTCTTTCGTTGCCTTGGTGACCACGGTGTAGCCATTGTAGTCTAGCCAGTCGATCAGGGGACGGATCGAGGAATACTCCTGATCTTCGATGATGGCGGTGTAATAAAAGGCGCGCACCAGATTGCCGCGGCTCTGAAATTCCTTGAGCAGGCGCTTGTAGTCGATGTCGAAGCTGAGTGTCTTGGCGGTTGCATGGAGATTGGCGCCGTCGATGAATAGCGCGACCTTGTTCGGGGAGGACATTCGAGCACGGGCCTCAAAATTGGATCTAGGCAATGGACTGATTACGACGCAGCGGCCACTGCTGCCGGCCCGAACCCGATTCGCCCGCCACGACAGCGCTCGATCAAAGCCTCCAGCAACTCGCGGCGATCGGTTTCGGTCATCCTGCAGTCTGCCATGCAGCAATCATCAGAGACGCAAGAATAAGCAACAGAATAACGTAGAGCAGAAGTTGAGAGATCAAGTCACCATCACGTTCGAACATTATATCTCCCATCCGCGTTACCCTGTTCGGGCTGGGCCAGCACGCTGACTTTGCCAGCGCTTTGGGCGCCTGAGCTCGGACCAACACTGTACGCAACGAACGCACAATCTCCTTTCTCACCCGGGTGTGTCGTCTCGGCTTCACATTGGAGCGTTTCGTTCAACCGATTAATGCAACGAGTCGCAAATTCACGCCAAAATCCTGCATTTGGCTGGCTTCTCCAGTGTATTTCAGCATCTCCAGCCAAAGACGATGACGGCGGCGGGGCCATGCCTAGGTTCGCTGTGGGTATTGTCCCTACTCGCTAGCGCGAAGCGCTGGCTACAATTCGAAGGCGTCGACCTCCTCGTCCGGAAACTTCTCGGCCTTCAGGTCCAACCTGTACCGTGCCTCTTCCAGCTCCCCGGTAATGAGGACGTAGTCTTCGAACCTGCTCGACAAGTTGATGTGCTTCTCGATCAGCTGCCGCAGCGCCTGCCTGAACTGATATTTGCTGACGGTCATTCGTCTCCTCCATGCCACCCAACGCCGGATCTGGTCCTTTTATCAGCGCTAAGCGCTCGCCGGCCACGCCCTGTTTTGGCTCAGCCACCAGCGGTGAGCCAGCGCGGGCCGCAATGCCTGCATTGCGGCTGACGCACCGCTCCTGAAGCTCTTTGATTTTCAAACACGGCATGCGTACGACGAGCTAAAGTAGCCGAGATTAAAATCAAACTGCGCTGGATGGCTCAGCTCGAAATATCTCAAAGATTCGCTGCGCCTTGGCGAGTGTTTCCTCGTATTCGGCCTCTGGATCCGACATCGCCGTTATGCCGCTACCCGCATGAAACACGGCCTGATCGCCGTCGATCGTAACCGTGCGGATCGCAATGTTCGTGTCCATCTGCCCGTTGAAGCCGATGAAACCGATCGCCCCGCAATAGACCTCTCGCGCCACGCGCTCGATTTCCGTAATGATTTCCATCGATCGTACCTTTGGCGCCCCGGTAATGGAGCCGCCGGGAAAGCAAGCTCGAAGAAGAGTGACGGCGTCCTGGTCTCTTGCCAGTTCACCGGTAACGATCGACACGAGGTGGTGCACTGAGGCGTAAGATTCGAGATTGCACAGCGCTGGAACCTCCACCGAAGGCGGCGTACAAACGCGTGAAAGATCGTTACGCAGGAGGTCGACGATCATCGTGTTCTCGGGACGGTCCTTTTCGGACGAAACGAGCATTTCAGCGCGGCGCTGGTCTTCCTTGGCATCAGCGGAGCGCGCAATTGTCCCTTTGATGGGGCGCGTTTCGACCTGTCGTCCGTCAAGCTTTAGGAACCGTTCCGCCGAGCTCGACGCAATGGTGAGCTTGCCGTAGCGCAATAGAGCCGCGAAGGGGACCGGCTTCATTGAGCACAGCCGGCAGTAGAAGGTGAGAGGATCGAACAAGGTGGATAGCCTGGCGCTGAAGCGCTGCGCAATATTCGCTTGGAAGACGTCTCCAGCCAGGATGCGCCGAACGGATCGCAGGTCAGATAGGAGCGGCGTCCGAGCGACTCATGCCTTGCTGCGCTATCGAGAAACGTGAGGTGCGGTCGGTGCGCGAGGCTGTCGAACTCACGATAAACCACGAAATGCAGCAGCTCTCATTAGCTACTCGAGTGTGGCGTTTCAGTTTCAGATTTGAGCGTTTCGTACCAAGGCTCGCTTGTCGGCGAGACGTTTGTCCCTTTTGGTTGCAAACGCGAGAATGTTTAGTGGGTGTATGCGGCGCCTTGGTTCGGGCTCGCCGTGATCGCTCAAAATGTTCTTGGTTCTCCGGCGGATTCCCGTATTTCTGGCGCACGGATCTAAGCTTGTTGAATGCTGGAGATATTCTAAAGCGCACGAGATTTGCAGGATCCGCTGTCGACAATCGTCGCTTGATCGACGGAAAGCGCAAATCAGACTGCGGCGACCGTGTCAGTGGGGCGCCCTTTGCTGGACGTCATAGATCCAGGCAAAGCGTAAGCATCTGAGATGACATTGTAGCAGCTACATGCCCTTTGCTCGAGGCACTTGCGTTCATCGATCTGCAGGACGCCTCGCATCTTGCGTATCAACCCTAGCTCTTCGAAACGGGCCAACGTCTGCGTCACGCCGGCACGGCGCAATCCCAAGGCGGACGAAAGGTAGCCATGCGTAACCGGGAGCACATGAGCGTCAACAGCATCACTTGCTAAACAAAGCCAGCTGGCGAGCCGTCGTTCACGGTCGTGACGAACGCCACACAGTCCGGAGTAAGCGCAATGCAAAGTCACAGCTTGAACGTATCGAGAAAGATGTTTTCGAATCTCCGGGCGCTCGTCGATCAACCGACGCAAATCCTCGACGCGGATCCTGTGCGCACTTCCTGGAAAAATCACGACGGATTCATGTACCGAAAGATGTCCGCCCACCAGGAGCAAAGCGCCCACCGCCCCACGATGTCCTATCACCGCGGTTTCGAGCATGCTTTCCGTCCCGACTATCCTGAGCGAGACGAGGCCCGATTCTATAAAATAGACGTAATCGAGATGCCTTTTTGACTCTTGAAGAACCATACGTTCTCGCAGGGCGACAGGCTCTAGGAACCGTCCTATCGCCGCGAGATCCTGAATGGAAAGGCTCGCCAGAATCGCGTTTTTGCTTGCTGAACGCGGCTTAGGACGCATGGCCCGATTGATCCGGGGCGCCGAGAGGTCCTTTAGGAGGCTCCTGCGCGACGCAAGTGGTATCGGGGGCAAAATCAAAACGGATCATTCTTGCCCTTCATCACCTACGTCAAAATGCAGGGAGCAGTCCTGAGGCCGCTCGTTCAGTTGAGATTCGCACCATCGTGTCGAATTCGGGACGACAGCAAAGCGAGCTCGGCCCGCCTCCTGGTCGCGGTCCAGACGAAGACAGCTTTAAGACACCAGCGTGCGGCTCCTGAGGAGATGTTCGTTTCGCGAACGATTTCCTCCAGCGATTTACTGTTCACCAACAGCGCTGCAAGTTGCGCTTAAACAGGCGCCAACCGGATCACGGACTTCCTCGATGCAAAGTTCGGTCGGAGCGACCACAAGTGCCCGTCGGCAAGAGACGCGAGCCCGCCCCCTGCCGTGAGATAGGTCTACCGGATCTCAAAGCATATGTTCCCTGATTTACTTCTCTTCGGTTCCGAAAATCTGCGTGTGATTGGCAGAACGCGCAGCTTTTTGACACGATCGTCCTCCCTCTGGACGTCGCGAGCAGGCGCGAGAGGGCGTCCAAGCGGCAGTATTATTTGGCAGGCGTTAAACAGCGGCTTTAGCGGCGTCTGCACCAGATCTTCGGTGTTTCCGGCTTTTCGGCTATCGCGGTACGGAGTGTGCTTGCCTTACAGGAGGATGGTCAGTTTCGTTGAAGCTTGCTCCCGGCGACGATCGTCGCTCGGCACGATGGCCTGTCTGGGCGGTGCGTGACTTCATTGCATAAAGAGCGCGAGCACGTCGCGCGTGAAGCGCAACTACGCGTCGATAACCTCACGCCACGGGAACTCGACATCTTGCCGTTGGTGGCGGACGGATTGATCGCCAAGCAGATTACGGTCAGGTTGAATGTCAGCGAGGTTACGGTGAGGGTCACTCGTGCGCGGATGATGAGAAAGCTAGAGCTTCGTTGACCCGTAGAAGTCGCAAGGCTCGTTGACAGCATCAGAACCGATGTTCGGACGGCGCGCCCAAGCCTCGTCCAATCAAACGTCGCTCACTTTCGATCGAAAGCGGGAAATCGCGAGAGAAATTTCCCTTCCCGGCAAGAGCATGCGGCGACTGTCCACCTGAAGACGTAGCCTACTTCGGGTGCATGGTCGCTGCGTGCTCGAAGGGAGAGTCTACACATCAGATCGTCGAGTGCCTCAATCCATCCAGGAGTACCATACACGAGCTCGCAGACGCACTTCCGCACGCTATGACGATCAACGGTTCGTGTTCAGCTGCGCTCGCCACCAAAGACACGCGGCCATCCAAACGCAGCCGGCTGCGACCAGCAGTCCATGGGCAACGCGGAGCGGCTGCATGCCAAGAACTGCGGAATGTACAAGGACATTCCGACGGCGGAGGGAACACCACTTGCCTTCGGATAGCGACCGGAGCGCCAAAGCGCCGTTGCGGTCGCTATTGCGGACGCGGCAAGGAGCAGCAGGCCGGCAAGGAACATGAGAGGCCGGGGCCGGAGCGGATAGCCGAGACCGGGCCGAGCAAGGACGCAGAGTGCTGCTGCAGCGCTTCCTGCCCCAGCGCGTGAAGGCCATAGGCTTCGCCGCCGTAGAACGGCAGCGTAAAACCTGTGCCGATTACGCTCAGGACGACAGCGATACCGAGCAGGCGTTCAGCCTGCGTCCCGAGTAGAGAGCGTTGCAGCGCGAGCAGGCCCAGCGGCAAAATAGCGCCACAGCAAAACAACAGCGCCGATATTCCGCGGCCGGGCTACGCCAATGTGGCGGCCCACCGTATTTCCGCTCCGACACGATCGCGATGAACCACCACGGCACGGGCTGGATCTTCGGATCGGCCTTGCAGAGCTCGACCACAGCGGCTTGACTTCTGGTTGAGACTCCTGTGCAATGCAGCTTTTGAGGCGAGGAGCATATCTTCAAATGAGCCTTATCGAGCGGCGCGCAGAATCCAATCCGTCACTTCCTCAGCGCGATCTCATTTTCGACTTGGGACTACATCGCGGTTATGATGCGGAGTTCTATCTCTCCAAGGGCTTTCAGGTTGTCGGATTGGAGGCCGTTCCAGAAATTTGCGACAGTACGTGCAAGCGCCTGGCACCGTTTGGGACTAGATTTGTGCCCATCAACAAAGCCCTGTCGCACAGGGCTGGAGAGATGGCCACATCTACAGCGTTCCCGGAAAAGATGATTGGGGAAGTCTGATCAAGCTTGCCGCAGAAAAGGGGATATACGAGTCCGTCGAAATCATTGTGCCAACAACAGATCTTCATCAGCTTTTCGACCAGTATGGCGTCCCGTACTATGTCAAATGCGACCTTGAAGGAGCCGACGAACTCTTTCGCGATCAACTGGAAAGGGATAATCGCAGACCGACATTTGTCTCTCTCGAGGTAAATAGCGAAATCGATATCGAAGTGCTCGGAAAGGCCGGGTACGATCGTGCCCAAATCGTCAATCAATGGATGCATCCCTTTACGAAGGCTCCGCATCCTCCGACAGAGGGAAGCTACTTTGAACGCCAATTTACCGGAGAAATGAGCGGTCTGTTTGGGCTGGAGCTTCCACGTGAAAAATGGCGCTCGGTGTACGAGATCAGAGACGTGTATCTCCGATGGAGAGAGCTCAAGGCACGGGACGAGAATCTCGCGCCGGGGTGGGTCGATATTCATGTTTGCAAAGCCGACACTTTAAACAACGGCCGACGCTAGTTCGGCGCTCAACCGGTATCCTAGACCATGATGACGTTCTGGCCCCATTGGCCGCTATTGGCCTTCTGGAAGCGGTAGACAGAAGGCGTAGGACGCTCGACCCCGACCCCTGCCCCTCCATGTCGCCGTCACTGCCTGCGAGTTGTTCGGCGCCGTCGCCTCATTCGAGCGCATGCTCAAAACACTCACCGAGGAAGAGGATGCCAGGCCGGCGCGACCGGGTTCGACATCGTTGTCGACGACAAGCCGGGCGTCGATGCAAGATCTCCAAAGGCGTCCTACCGGTACTCGCGCCCCAACTCCCAAGGAAGCGCAGGCCATCGTCGGCCGCATCTTCCAAGTTCTCTAGTTGTTCGGGCGGCCGGATACCTGCGCACCGTCACCGCAATGAACCCCGTTAACCGCTGCCAGGTCGCGATCGTGCCGACCGAAGACATCGAGCGGTTCGAACGGGAATTCGTCTCCCTGATCACGCTTGCCGTCGGCAAGAAGGAGCTCGAGGCTGTCGGCGTAAGCCGGCCCTGGATCCGGAGCAGGTCAGGGTGACATGAGTAATTGCGCCGGGTGTAGCGCGACGATCGGGGAGAGAGCATTCTCACTCTGATTGCCGCGCCGCACGCAATTGCGTCGTGGATTGCTATTGCTTGCTTGTGGGGAGAGCGCCCATCTTGCTGTCAGTGCTCAGTTCGAGGCAAAATAGCCCAACGCCTATGGTATTTCATTGTGGGCTCGCGGATGATGGGTTGGCTTTATTGCGCTCGAGCTGACCACCTGCGATGCAGACCACGAAAAGGTATAGCCATCCCTGATAGAAATCAAACAAGTGCGAGTTAAACACGGAGCTCACGATATTCTGTACGACAGCTACAAGGCCTATCCACGCAAGCAAACTTTGGTTCGGCCCACCGAAGCCACTCCGGAATAGCCACAAATGTGCTCCCCACATCGCATAGAGCACAAGGCATCCCACTACGCCCCATTGGATCGCTACGGCAAAGGTCTGATTATGCGGGTTGTCGACAACCATGGCCATTATACCGGACTTTCCGGTCGCTTCCGCGGAGAACAATCCCTTGGTCGAACCTGTGCCATGACCGATGATCGGCGCAGAGCGAACAAAGCCGATCGACTTGCGCCAGAATTCGAGGCGCTCCGCACCGCCCGCCGGATGTCCGTCAACTGTCGTCGCGTTCGCCTGATAGGCGTCGACCTCCTTGTACAGCCGTGACATCTTCGATTGAAGATTGGGAGATACCGCCCATAGTCCAACGGCTAGACAAGCAAATCCTGCAAACGTGACCAAGGAAAGCCATCCGCGTACATACCGCAACACAAGCAGCGATAGCATTACAGGTATATAAAGAATGGCCGTTCGTGCGATATTTATAAAGGCGAGATTTGCGAAGAAGGCAGCCGAAACTGCAACGAACGCAATCGCTCTACCTAGAAGCTTTTTACGGAGGGATTCTGCCGCGAGTCCTAAGAATATCACCGCGACCAGTGCAAAAGCTTGACTCTGATCGATGTAGTTTTTTAACGGTACTCCTGGCTCCTTTGCGTCTACGATGTCTCTGACCTCTGGTGACGTAAACACGAGAAATGAAAACCCAAGCAACACCAGATTGGAACAGACAAACGCGACGAACACCGACGTCGCGTGAGATGTCTTCCGGAAATAAAGAAAAAGCGGCAGCATCCAGATAAACTTCAGTACCTTTCGAGCGCGTGCAACCGGTCTGACCATGGCACACCGTTGGCCCACGTAGTCCCGATGAGAGCTAGTCCAACGAGCGCCATCGGAAGTGCGCAGGCCGGGCGCTTGAGCTCCTCGGCCACGTCTCGCGGCGAGTATGTGGCCAGCATCAGGGGAAGAATGAGGAGCACAAGGCCAGTCGTCAGCGAGGTTGACCACGGAAACACGACAGCCAAGGTCACTGCTAAGCAATCGATAAGACCGACCCTGAGGCCCCACACCCGAAGCCCATCGCGGGTATTCCGAACTCGGAAGAAACTCCGTGCCCAGTCGGGCAGCCGCGCCCAGCGCGGTTCACTCGGAGCACCGTTCAAAACCTGTGGCCGCTCCAACATCTGCGTGGATTTCACATTCAACTTATCAAACAAATTGATGTCTCCCTCTGCGACTTTCGCTCCTCAGGGCGACTCCGTCGCGAGTGTCCCGTTCGATCATTATGGACGTCGTCTTAGCGTCGCTGGCGAGCCTCTTCCATGTTGACTGGCTTAGCACTGGAGCACAGAGCGCCGCATGAGGATCTTCCACCCTGTCGCGCCGACTAACTCGGTTTGCATAAGCGCAACGTTGCATACAGCGAACCATCATGACACTTCGTCACCTCGGCGTCCACAACGACCCCGATGATGATCGTGCCGATGGCCATGGTCACAACGATTCCGATCCAGTTCATCGCATAACAGGTTGGCTAATCGGCCAATGGAGTGCGTCGAGGCCCCTCGCCGCACTCGGTGACGAACAAGGCTGGCATCAATTCGCATCTCGAATTAACGCCCTCAATCCCTTCTCGTAGCGAGAAAGCATACTGCGTGCGTCGAGGCTCCGCTCAGCGCTGCGTCTCGCTGCTTTTCTCATTTCTTCGAGCAATTCGCGATCGAGTGCAAGGTTCGCAATTCTATCCGAAAACTCGTCGATTGCTCCTGGCTGGCAAAGATAACCGTTGATTCCATCCTGGATCAGATCAGGTAGCCCCCCGACGGCAGACGCCACAACTGGAACGCCGAGCGCAAGCGCCTCCAAGACGACAACCGGTCGGCCGTCGAGACCGAGAAGGCAGTGCAAGCACATCATATGATCCTATCCAGGGACGGACGTCTTCTACTTCGCCGATGAGATGAAAGCGATTTTTGAGGTCCGCGGTCGCGATTGCGCGCTCGATCTTCGAGCGAAGTGCTCCGGCCCCGGTCATCACAAAGTGTATCGGCAGGTGCGATAACCTCCGCGCGATTTCGATAAAGGCCAGAGGATCCTTCTCGTCTGACCATCGACCTGAAAAGCCGACGATCAGCTCCTCAGGGGTCGCGCTCAACAAACTGACTACTGAAGCGTGGCGTTGACCCGGCAGATACTTTTGCAAATCAATCCCGCTGGAGATCTGCAGGACGCGATCTCGTGACTCTCCAGCGTCCAAAATGAACTGCAGGACTTCCCGATTTTCTACGAAATTAATGTCGATAAGCTTGGCATATTTCCTGTTGTTTTTCGTATGACCAACCGTGTTGAACAGCAAGTCAGCCACCCTGATTTTCGGAAACTTCGCGCGTATCACGGGTAGAAGGTTGTACATAAAGGAGCTTCCCGCGATCCAGATGACGTCGATCTCACGCGAGGCAATTAGGTAGGACACGAAATCCGGCCAGCGATCCGTGGCCAGGAAACGGGGTAAATGAAAAATCTCGGTCGTAGCGCCTTCAAACCAGCTGGTGGAATCGCCGTGTTCGTTTCCCGGGTCAATGGAGGTCAGAACCGTTACTCGCCAACCTTCGTTTGCAAGGTGGGCGAGAACACTACTGAGCAAGCGCTCTGCTCCTCCAATTATGGTAAAAGGGAGAGCCAGCAGGATCGCAGGTTTTCCCCGGACACTTGAAGCTCTCCCAAGAAATTAACAACTGCATTGTCCGGTCGCCTATCGGCTGCAGCGGCGACACGCGAGTTGCGGTAAGCGGCTGGTGTGATGAGCTCACCCAGAGCCTGCGAGATCAATTTACGATGAATGGCCATGGAATGCAGATCGGATTGCGTGCTCATGCTTGGGCCATGTCTGCGATACAAGAAGAGATGCTCTTTTGACATGTTATGGATTCGCGCACCCATTGCCGCGAGCCGCGCCCAAAAGAGCCAATCTTCGTAGATGTGTCCGGTAATTGCGCGATCAGTATCGCGGTAGCCCCCAGCCTTACGCCATAGGCTTCGGCGAAACACCGCGCAGGTCAAGACATGATTGCCCTCGAGCATGTCGGCCAGTAACGGCTCATCAAGAATGCCGACTTTCTCGTCGGCGCCGCCGAACTGCTGCATCGCGCAAGAGACGACGTCATATCCGTAGGTCTCCAGCAGAAACACTGCCTTCTCGATGTAAGTCGGTTTGAGCAAATCGTCCGCGTCGAGACAGCAGATGTACTTGCCCCGAGCCTGACTGATACCGAAGTTTCGGTTCGCTCCAACCTGATGTGCCTCCGCCTGTGCAATGACCCTCGTCTTCGGGCGCTTCAGAGTTAGTGTCTGCTCTCGAGACGCCGGGTCTGTTGACCCTCCTTCGACGACGATCACTTCGATGTCGTCCAACGTCTGCGCGAGCACCGAATCGACCGCGTCTGCAACGAAATGACCGTAGTTAAATGAGGTAATAACGATTGTCACGAGTGGGCGGTCGATCGGCCATTCGACGGCCTCGTCCTCGCCCATCTCCGCGTATCCGTCCCCGTCAAGACAAGTTCGCTCGTCGAACGCGAGCGTTGGAAGCTGGATATCGCGCGCCGCCAGTTCCTCCGCGCGATATTTTCGTCGAGTCGCAATCGCTTCGGACAACTTCTGCCGCAGTTCGAAATTCGCAGACCATTTGAGAAGCTTTAGCGCTTGACGTCCCGCGCGGGATACGCGCGGCGATCGATGGCCCACCCGGCGCAACACCGAAGTTGATTTCCAGATTGTGCTGCGCAGCATGAGGTCAATCTCGATAGTCTTGGCCGAAACTTGATCGGCTAAGGCTCTGACGTTCTCTTTCAAGTTTGCCACTTCGAGCTCTCTTACTCTCTTGTCATCTTGAGCAACTCGATTGAGCTCCGCGTTAGTCGCTTCCAGAAGCGCTACGTGAGCCGCGAGGCGGGCGCGTTCATTTGCGCCGGCGACATTTTCCTCAGAAGAATGCGCAAGTCGACTTGAAAGAGAATTCACCTGAATGGCCAATCCTTGTATCTCTTCCTTTGCGCCTCGATCGAGCGAGGAATAGTCCGCTGCAGCTTTCTCCAGTTGGCTACATAGTGTTCTTACGCGCGCCTCGAATTCCTCAGATCTGAGTTTTGCTGTCCCGTACAAGAGTGGCATACTTCGCGACCTCGTCGTTAAGCCGTTCGGAAAGCCGCCCTAGTTGTGCTTCCATCACCACGGACTTGTCGCGACTGTCCCGCTCTAATGTCGCATACCGTGCACCTTCCTCACTGAGTTGATCCGAAAGCTCTCTCACCTGCGCTTCCATGGCGCTCACCTGGTCTCGACTTTCCCGTGCCAGCGCGGCATAGTTTTTGGCTTCTTCGTCCAGCTGCTCTGAAAGACGCGTTATCCGCGCTTCCATCGCCTGCGCTTTGGACTTACTTTCGTTAACCAACGTCGAATAGCTTGCAGCTATCGCGTCATACTCACTGCGTGCCGCGCTCAATCTCGTCAGATCACGGGTCCAGAGCCTTTCAATTCGATGCAGCAAAGGCCCATCCAGAGAAGACTGCAACAGGTCCGGCAAGCCCACGAGCAGATCGGGCGTACTCTGTGCCGCGTGGACAAGCATCAGCTTTTGACGCGTAGCCCGGAGCTGTCTATCCGCGATAGGTCCTTCGTTCCCCGTTACGAGTTCGAATACTTCCTTAATGTGGTCAGCGCGTGTTTCATCGCGAAATACGATCCCGATGAAATTGGAAGCGAACTCTCGGATATAAAGCTCGCTCCCAACCAGACGAAATCCGAGCTTCTCTATCAGCAGATTTAGCGAGTCTCTCGGATGGATAGAAGACGTGCTCCAACGAGCTCTCATACCACACTTTGTTTTCGTGAATTTCTGAGATGTAGGGCACTTCGAACAGCAGGATGCCATCTGGCTTGAGCAGGCTTAGCGCGGTTTGAACCCCTCTACGAAGGTCGCGCAGATGCTCGAACACTGCTATTGCAGTTACACAGTCGAATTGCTGTGCGTACTCGTCTTGGATCCTTGGATCCAATAGATCCCGGCCAAGAATAGTTATGTTGGCCTGTTCGGAACGCCGTATCATGCGTTCATTGACTTCGATACCGTAGAGGTCAAACGTGCTTGGGAGTCGCTAAAGAAGACTTCCGTCTGCGCAGCCGATATCGAAAATCTTTCCGCCATCCTTTAGGCGGCTAACCAGTTCGGCGGCCCACGATAAGCCATGCTCAGCCATCAATTGATAGTCATTGTAGCCGACGGCCCGATCGACCGAGCCGTAGTAGGCATCATCGTAATATGCCCCAAGATCGTCTGGAATTGCCTCGATGACACCAAGCCCACAGTCTTCGCATCGTAAGACTGCAACGTCATCCTTGCGTCTTGCCATCAGAGTAAATCTCTGACCTTGACACGCATTGCACGTGAAAGAGGCTAATGAGGTCTGAACATTCATGCGATCAACGTGTCCTCGCATCGCGATCTGTGGGCAATGTATGTTTTCAAAATGCCGGAACTGAAGCTCATCACGCACCGAGATCCCATTGCTCAGGGAGCACTCAGTTCATCGCGATAGGCCGACAATATTTCGTCGATACGCCCGACTGCCTTGACCTCGCCACTGTCGAGCCATACGGCCTTCGTGCACCACGTCCTGCAAATCTGTTCATTGTGAGAGGCCAGGACGAGCACGCTCGCATTCTCCACGAATGATTCTATGCGACGCTCGGCTTTAGCGAGAAACCCCGCGTCACCCGCGAGGATCCATTCGTCCATCAGGAGGATTTCTGGCGCAAAGCACGTTGCTACAGCGAATGTAAGTCGTGTCAGCATCCCGGACGAGTAGGTGCGTGCCGGCAAGTCAAGATAGTCACCGAGCTCGGTGAAGGCTCCAATGTCGGGCACTAGTCGCTCGATTTCGTCGGGACTTAGTCCCAACAGCAGTCCACGGAGCCTGATATTTTCCAGCCCACTGAGTTCTGGATCGATGCCGAGTCCAATGTCAAACATCGGTGAAATTCGTCCAGAAACGCGGACCACGCCGGAGACAGGCTCATATATTCCGGCCATTACGCGCAAGAGCGTCGTCTTGCCGGCACCGTTTGCGCCGATCAGCGCGACGCGATCGCCAATCGAGAACTGCAGCGATACATTTCGCAACGCCTCCACCACGAGCCGGTCGTTCGCATCGCTCGCAATGCGGCCTCTCGAGCCGCGGTACAAAAGACCTTTCTTAAGCGAGCGTGATCCGCCGCTGTAGATCGGAAATGAAACACTGACGCCGTCCAGCGTCAATCGCTCGCCATTTGCGTCCATCAGACTCGACATTTTAGACCCAATAGGAGATTCGTTCGCGGTATCTGCCAAAGAACAGCCCGACCACGACAAGATTGATCATGGTTATCGTGGCGACCACCACATACGTCGAGGTCGAGGGGATGTCGCCCAACAGCGGAGCTCTAACGATCTGGACCAAGTGATAAAACGGATTCCAATCCACAATAAGCATGTGATCCTTGAGAACGTCGGACTTCCACATGATTGGCGTGACGAAGAACAGGATTTGGACGAAGGAACTGATCACCTGCGGAATATCGCGGAAGCGCGCCGAAATCATCCCGATGAACAGTGCTGCCAACGCTCCATTCACCGTGAGGAATAGGAAGCCAAGAACTGCCAGCAAACCAGGCAAGCCTGGCCAGAGGTGGAAATACGCAATCACGCCCAGGTAGATGACGAAGTTGTGCGTGAGGATGATGATCTTGCTCCAGGTTGCCCGACAGACATACGAGAAATAGGGCAGCTTGATCTGCTTGATGTAAGTTTCGGAGGCCACAAATAGCGAACCGGAGTCGACCAGGAAGCTGAGAAGCAGCCCAGACCAGAAAGCCAACACAGAGATATGGGAGAAAGTCATCTATTGGGCTGTGGAAGATCTGCGCATAAAGAACTCCGAGCGACACGATCATAATCGCCATACTGACCGTCAGCCAAAGGGGCCCAAGAACCGAACGGCGATATCGCTGCAGAATATCATTCCATCCAAGTCGAAGCCAAAGCTGCCGCTGTTGAGCGGCCGACAGCACATCGCCGATGGCAAGGGAGCTACGCCTGGTCCTTGCGGAGACGAGGTTGACGCGTGAAGAGACCGCTAGATGATTCTCGGTGATCCTAGTTATCATGCGTGGCTCACTTTCGACGGTTTGTAGCCGACAATCCGAGCGCCGACAGTAAATGTTCGGCGAGGCCAATGTCGCTGAAGATATGCCTGTTTTCTTGGGTCATGAGTCGAACTGCCTATTGCTCTTGCGGCTTCACTTCGGCAGAGAAAACAGCACAATTGCGCAATGTGACCACGGCGATGCGCCTCAGATACTTGAGCAACGTCCAGATGAGGAGAGGTGCGTACTCCCACGCACTAATTAGCCCTTGTCTCCACAAGGCGAAGTGAGCGTGCATTTCACCTAGCTGCATTGCATGCAGCCGGCCGCTGAGACCTTCACCGCCGAACGCGGGCTTATCGGCCCGCGCAAGGGTCTCGTCTATTCTGGCCGCCTGAACCCCAGAGAGTACGTTGGCTGCAACAAACCAATAGTCTTCACATGCATAGGTTGCTGGAAAGTGATGTCTAAGCGCGTCTCGCCGGATTACGACTGTCGAGATTGGTGCCACGTTTGAGATCAAAATCGAGAGCCGGGTAATGGAAGTCGCTTGCGGCCGCGCTTCGAGGCATCGCCAGGCAGCGCCCTTGAAGCCCTTTCGATGCGAACTGAGCAGCGGCGCCCTTGGCCCGAGCATTATCTCCATCTGACGCCTTAGCTTGTCCGGGTGCCACTCATCGTCCGCATCCAGGAAGGCCAAAAATGGCTCTGTGCTTTCCGCTATGCCAGCATTCCGAGCCGCACCTGGGCCCGCATTCGTTGGCAGCTTGACTAGCCTGATGTTTAGAGTTCGTGCTGCGGCGCAGGTCTTCTCTGAAGAGTCATCTCCAGTCGCATCATCGACCACGACGACTTCGCGCGGTTGAAACGTCTGGTTGGCCACCGACTCCAGCGCTCGGCGCAACGCATCGCCATCGCGATATGTAGGAACGACGACGCTAACTGGTGCAGGTGTCAAGACGCGAACCGTTCTAGATGTGTGTTTCCCGCCCGGGCGGCGGCAAGCATGTTGCGCAAAATCGCGTCGATATCCGGCGGAGGGATCGCGATACCAAGCTGCTGATGGCGCTCCGTATCGCCGACAACCGCCTGGATGTCACTCGCGCCGCCCCGTCTGGTGTCGATCTCGTGAACGATCGGCGCTCCAACGAGAGCGATGAGCCGATCGACGAGATTTTGAACGCTGGTGCCTACCCCTGTGCAAACGTTGACAATTTGCCCAAATGCCGTGCGATTTTCGGCCAAATCGACCAGCGCACGCGCCGCATCCAAGACGTCCACAAAATCCCGCACGGCATCGAGCGGTCCAGTTGTCAGTGTGCGTCCACTCGAAGGCGTAGCCGCGAGTTGAGCCACAAAACTTCCCAGGGCTGTTGTCATCGGTGCGCCAACTCCTATCGGATTGAATAGCCTCGCGACAACCACCGGGAGACCACGAGAAAAGTGGGACAGGCCGTGGAGCGTTTGCGCCAATTTCGAAATACCGTAGGGACTCAGCGGAGCACACGGATCCGTCTCCCGCACAGCGAAATCCGCATGCATCGGGTGTCCGTATTCTGCCGCACTTCCAACCAAAACGACGGTTGGCGGACGTCTGGTGTTCAAGGCGGCTTCAAGAAGATGGGCGGCGAAGAACACGTTGGCTTGATAAAGCTCCTCGGGCGTGTTGGAGCGTGTTGCACCAGCTAAATGAAAGATCGTCGACGGGGCCACCCCGTCCAAAATTGCGCGCAGATTGTCTTGGGTCGGAGGCTCAGAAAGCAAGATCGAGTGTCGGTCGGCACTGGCTGATGATCTGTACAGACCGACTGCTGGGATGCCTCGCTTCGTTAATTCGTGCCGGACGTGGCGTCCAAGGAAGCCATTGGCGCCCGTGACCAGTGCGACTGTCATGGCTGCGCCTGTAAGAACAATTCACGCTTCTGCTCGAAGTAGCTGCTGCGCTGCAGCGTAGTCCTCCGGACGGCCGATATCGAGCCATAAGCAATCCTGCGATCGGCAGATCACGGGCTTTCCGGCCTTCATTAGGATTTGCATGAGCTGCGGCATGTCGAGGAACGCCCCTGGCACGAGGTGGGGTGCGACCGATGCGCGATTGAGCACGTACAGTCCCATGCTGACCAAATGTGAGTAGGTCGGCTTTTCCCGATAGCCGGTGAGCCGCATGCTCTCGTCGACGTCAATCAAGCCGAACTCAATCCTCGTGCTCCGCTCGAATACAGCTATCGAAGCGGCTATTGGCTGCCTGCGATGCTCTTCGACCATTTTCGCTATGTTGAAGTTGGTGAGCAGATCCCCGTTCGCGACGATGAAGTCGTCACTGAGCTTGTCGAGCGCGTAGGCTAATGACCCTGCGGTCCCCAGGGGCTCGTCTTCCAGTACGTATTCGATCTTGAGACCAAATTTGGATCCATCCTCGCAAAACGCGCGGATCAGATGATGCAAGTGGTTGACGGAAAGAAGAACCTCCTTAACGCCCGCACCTTTCAATTGGCGAAGCAACAATTCGAGCACGGGCAAATCGCCGAGCGGAACAAGAGGCTTCGGAAAAGATGCAGTGAACGGCCTCAGGCGCGTACCTTTGCCGCCCGCCATGATGAGGGCTTTGATCATATTATGAGTCTTCGCTAAATGTTGTAAATGTCTGTGCGGTATGAGCCGATGTTGGCTTCGACGAAACTGATGGTGTGCTTCAGGCCGTCGTCGATGGAGGTTGCCGGCGCCCAGCGCAACAGACCTCGAGCTTTTTCATTATTTGAGACAAGCCGAAGCACCTCGCTCTTTGCAGGACGAATGCGCTTCTGGTCTTGAACTATTCGTTTGCTCACGTTCATCAACGACAGAATTCGCTCGACGAAGTGGCTCACAGGGAATGTCTGGCCGGTGCCGAGGTTGATCGTTTCACCTTCGACGCCTGACGTCGCGCCTGCCGCAAGGAAGCCGGCAACCGTATCTCCCACAAAGGTCATATCCCGCAACGTATCCAGAGCGCCGAGCTCGATGACCTCGCGTGTTGCAGCTTGTGAAATGATCGTCGGAATAAAAGCCCGAGCGGATTGCCTCGGACCAAAGGTGTTGAATGGCCTAACGGTCACCACCGGTGTCGAGAAAGATAGAAAGTAGCTTTCCGCTGATCTTGTCGGCGCCAATCTTCGACGCGGAATAAGGTGACTGCCCCTGGAGCGGATGGCTCTCGTCAATTGCCTCGGTGAGTGCCGTTCCGTAGACCTCAGATGTCGAGGTGTGGACTACCCGTGCAACTCCCATTCGCCGAGCAGCCTCCAGGATATTCAACGTCCCTTCGATATTCGTGCGGACGTAACTCCGTGGAGCAGTATATGAATACGGAATCGCGATCAGAGCCGCGAGATGAAATACGATCTCATGGTCGCGAACCGCCTCAGCGACAAACTCCGGATCTTCGATATTCCCAGCTATCACCCTAATTGAACTCTTCACGTCGGGCGCGCAATACTCGAGATTGCCCCAGCCCGGAGAAGAGCTGTACCTGAGCATCGCGGTTACATCGGCGCCTGCCTTCGCGAGGGCGTCCGTAAGGTGGCTTCCGATAAATCCGCCGGCACCCGTGACCAATACTTTTCGTTTTCGATAAAACTTACTGATATCCATGATCTCGCAACACTTCTGGAATTGCCCCCTCACGATGCGGGGTGAGGCGCGAATAGATCTCGAGAATCTTTGGTACGACCACGTCTCTCGAAAATCTCTTCTTGAACCGTTCACGAGCCATCTGGCCCATGCGTTCGCGAGTAGCCGGGTCTCGGTACGAGGCAGACAATTGCCTCTGCTGCGGCTACAGGGTCGCTCTGCGGCACCAGCAAACCATCGACGCCATCCCGGACGACAGAGCGACAGCCTGGTACATTCGTCGCGATCATCGGAACGCCATGACCCGCGGCCTCCATGAGCGCTCGGGGCATTCCTTCACGTTCGGACAGAAGGATCGCAATATCGGCGCGCTCCCAAACCGTCGCGACGTCGGGCGCCTCACCCATCCACTTGACGCCGTCAATCTCAGAAAGCTGGCTCAGCTCCTCGGCGGTATAGCTTGTTGGATTAGCCAGGTCAGGACTGCCCCAAAGCTCCAGCTCAACCTGCCGCTCCTGCTCCCGCGCAAGTCGCACAGCTTCTATGGTGTCTTCGATCCCCTTTGCCTTAAGCATCCGTCCTAAGAAGGCGACGCGTATACGACCATCAGGTCGTTTTCCGGACTGATGGGGCGCGATTTCGATACCCCATCCTCCAATAACGATCCCATTCCGCAGACTTGGAAACTCCAAACGATCGTCTGCGTTCTCAAAAGAAACAAGGGCAATCGGACTTCTCGCGATCCAGCTCGTCAGTAGTCGAACCAAGTGGCGGATGATGTCTCCAACCCATCCCGCCCGGCCCCACAAACGCCCGAGACCTGCAAATGACGCGAGAAGAGGATATCGTGGGCCGATTAGTGTCGCTAAGCCGAATAGGATTACAGACCTGATCATGAGAGCATGAACGAGGTCGGGTTTCTCTTCCGACAGAATTGTACGGAGACGAGAGACAGAGCGAACCAATGAGACGATTGATAGAGACGCGCGATCGGTCGGCATCTCCAGAACACGGAACCCTTCTCGCTCGATGGCGCTTCGGCGTTGTCGCACGCTGGTGGCGACCACAACCTCAAAGCCGGCGGCACGTACCGCGCGAGCTAGTTCCAGAAAGTGCGTCGTGAACACCCAATCTTCAGACACGACGTATAAAAGCCGAGGTTTGGCTCGGCACGACCGCCCCACGTCAAGCCCCCAGTTGCCAACCAAATAAAAATTCAGCGTTCAATAGTGTAAGTTGCCGCCACCTATATCGCCGCGTGTCTCATCGTCCATGCGCGAATTGAACTGACACGCTGAGATTCACCGCAAGCGTGCTCAAATCGCGACATAACGGTACGTTTCGTACCGTGACTAGCGGCGCCCGTCCGACTTTGGGGCTTTGCGGAGCCGAGCAGTCTGGCCAATTCAGGTTGGGAAATCCGCCACGCAGCAGTGGCGTTGTCCATGTTCATACATCCGACCTGCCGCGGGTTGAGCAAACGGTCTCCGCATTGCGGGGCGGCGAAGCCGAAGAGGCGCAGAATCATCTATCGCAATCGGCATCTCGAGAAAGGCGAGATCTGGATGGAAAACCGCTCTACGCGTTACTCGCAATCCCAAGAGCGGCGAGATAGACGGCGTGGTGGCCATCTCGCGCGACATGACAGAGCATAAGGATCTGGAAGACAGGCTCGCTGTTCTCGCCATTTCGGACGGCCTGACGGGCTTGGCGAACCGCAGACATTTCGATGAGCAGCTAATGGCCGAGTGGGAGCGAGCCAGGCGCGAGAGCACGCCCTTGTCTCTGCTGCTGGTTGACGTCGATCACTTCAAGAAGTTCAACGACCAGTATGGGCACCAAGCTGGCGATGCGTGTCTTCGTTCAGGCTGATCGAGCAGGCCAAGCGATCCGCGGACCTCGCGGCTCGATATGGTGGCGAGGAGTTCGCTTTACTCTTGCCGAACACCGACGCAACGGGCTGCGCGCAGGTCGGCGAGCGACTCCGGCAAGCTATTCGCGACCTTGGCATACTCCACGCACTCAACCCGCCTTCCAAGCTGATCACGCTGAGTGTTGGCGGGGCAACACACCTGCCAACGGGCGACAAGGTGCAATGCACGTCGTTGCTAGAGGCCGCAGATAAGGCGCTCTGTGCTGCCAAAGAAAGCGGACGCGACCGGCTTGTGATGTCTGGACAAGTGATCGCCTGGCCCGCCTCGATACGAGCTTGAAAAGCAATCAAGGAAATAGAGCTGGTTACACCGGCGCCAGTCACTCCGTGGTTACCAACGTCAAGCAAGTCCGTAGTGCGGTCAAGGACTGACGCATTCGGTCGCCAACATCATCTTCGCCCCGTGTACGACGCTGCCCAGCACAGCAAGATCCGGCATGGAGATTGGACGCCGACAAGGCGCTATTCGCGAGGAGATTTGTGGACACGGCGTTGATTGATCATGCCAGATCAAGCTTATGGGCGTCGGTGAGGTAAGGGAGAGAGGCCGCACAACAAAAACCCCGGCATCGCTGCCGGGGTTTCGCATTCGTGGAGCGCGGTCGGACTTAGAAGTCCATGCCGCCGCCCGGAGGCATGGCGGGACCGGCAGCGGCCTTCTTCGGCAGCTCGGCGACCATGGCTTCGGTGGTGATCAGCAGCGCCGCCACGGAGGAGGCGTTCTGGATCGCCGTGCGCACGACCTTGGTCGGGTCGATGATGCCCTTGCTCACCAGGTTGCCGTACTCGCCAGTCTGCGAGTCGAAGCCGTAGGCGTACTGATCCTTCTCCAGGATCTTGCCGACGATCACCGAGCCGTCTTCACCGGCGTTGATCGCGATCTGGCGAGCCGGCCAGGACAGCGCCTTGCGCACGATTTCGACGCCGGTCTTCTGGTCGTCGTTCTTGGTGCGCAGGCCCTTGAGCTGCTCGGAGGCACGGAGCAGGGCGACGCCGCCGCCCGGGACGATGCCTTCTTCCACGGCTGCGCGGGTCGCATGCATCGCGTCATCAACGCGATCCTTGCGCTCCTTCACCTCGACCTCGGTCGCGCCGCCGACGCGGATCACTGCGACGCCGCCGGCGAGCTTGGCCAGACGCTCCTGGAGCTTCTCACGGTCGTAGTCCGAGGTGGTCTCCTCGATCTGCGCCTTGATCTGGGCCACGCGTGCCTCGATGTCAGCCTTCTTGCCGGCGCCGTTGACGATCGTGGTGTTCTCCTTGTCGATCATGACCTTCTTGGCGCGACCGAGCATGTTGAGCGTGACGTTCTCGAGCTTGATGCCGAGATCTTCCGAGATCGCCTGGCCGCCGGTCAGGATCGCGATGTCCTGCAGCATGGCCTTGCGGCGATCGCCGAAGCCTGGCGCCTTGACGGCCGCGACCTTGAGGCCGCCACGGAGGCGGTTCACGACGAGCGTGGCCAACGCCTCGCCTTCGACGTCCTCGGCGATGATGACCAGCGGCTTGCCGCTCTGCACCACGGCCTCGAGCAGCGGCAGCAGCTCGTTCAGCGAGGAGAGCTTCTTCTCGTTGATGAGGATGTAGGCATCCTCCATCTCAACGCGCATCTTGTCGGCGTTGGTGACGAAGTAGGGCGAGATGTAGCCGCGGTCGAACTGCATGCCCTCGACGACGTCGAGCTCGGTCTCGAGCGACTTGGCTTCCTCGACGGTGATGACACCCTCGTTGCCGACCTTCTTCATGGCGTCGGAGAGGAACTTGCCGATCTCGGCGTCGCCGTTGGCGGAGATGGTGCCGACCTGGGCGATCTCGTCGTTCGAGGTGACCTTCTTCGAGTTCTTCTCGAGGTCGGCCACCACGGCTTCGACCGCGAGGTCGATACCGCGCTTGAGGTCCATCGGGTTCATGCCGGCGGCAACCGCCTTGGCACCTTCGCGGACGATCGCGGCGGCGAGAACGGTCGCGGTCGTGGTGCCGTCGCCGGCGGCGTCAGCGGACTTGGAGGCGACTTCGCGCACCATCTGGGCGCCCATGTTCTCGAACTTGTCGTCGAGCTCGATCTCCTTGGCGACGGTGACGCCGTCCTTGGTGATGCGGGGAGCGCCGAACGACTTGTCGAGCACGACGTTGCGGCCCTTCGGACCGAGCGTGACCTTCACGGCGTTCGCGAGAATGTCGACACCGCGCAGCATGCGGTCGCGCGCATCGACGCCGAATTTGACTTCTTTGGCTGACATATTGGTTTCCCTGAGTTGAAATTTTTCACCCGTGTCGGAGGCCCTTGCAGGCGCTCCTCAGGGCGAGCGTTGCAAGAGGTGGATTAGGCGGCCTTCTTCTTGGCGCCGAGGTGGGTGAGAACGCCCATGATGTCGCTCTCCTTCATGATCAACAGCTCCTGGCCGTCGATCTTCACCTCGGTGCCCGACCACTTGCCGAACAGCACGCGGTCGCCGACCTGGAGATCGATCGGGATCAGCTTGCCGGCTTCGTCGCGGCCGCCGGGGCCAACGGCGATGACTTCGCCCTGCGAGGGCTTTTCCTTGGCCATATCCGGAATGATGATGCCTCCAGCGGTCTTCTCTTCTGCGTCGATGCGCTTGACCACGACGCGGTCGTGAAGCGACGGAATTTCATGCAGTCCTCCTAAGCATTTGCACGAGTTGGGAGATTTCAAATTGTTAGCAGTCGATGCCCGCGAGTGCTAACCTCGGGCCGAGGCTGAGATAGGACAGGAATTTTGCCGGAGCAAGGGTGAGTGGCAGAAAATTCAGCACTCGGAGGCTGATCACAAGTCACTTCCGCCGGATTGCTGCATCAGGGTCAACCGGAGGCGCCGACAATCACCCGACTTGCGGAGACCAGGCCTCGCCGAGGACCCGGAACGTCCTCGCCGCATGTTCTCGTCCTCCAGCGTCTTCAGGCCTCCGAGACCTCAAGCCGGCCGAATTTGCCTTTCCATTTTTAGACTGGCGTCGCTGACGCCATGCTTGCGGCTAAAGATCGGCGACCGAAACGTCGGCCTCATGCTCCTTCAAATTCCCGATGATTTCCTCCTCCGAAAGGGATTGCGCTTCAATGCTCTGGTCGTTTGTCTTGGGCCACAACGAACTTCAGACTGGATTAAGCCTGCGGGACAAGGTCACTTCCCACGCTCATTTCTGCGTCTACATCTCCGGAGGTCAAAGGCGCGCCCTGGTCCGACATCTTCGTCAGTGGCCGACATTGCAATTGCCGACATCGAGGATCCACTCAGGTGACATCTTCAGCACCCGGCACAGGACCGCAATGTCGCCGGCAAAAGCCACGTCATCGTCCGACTCCCACGCTTCGATCTGCTCTTGGCTGAAACCGCTCAAGCCAGCCAGCTTGACTCGGTCCATTTTCGCGGCCTCGCGAGCCATCCGAAGCTGGTTGCCGATTTGACAGCCGAGCTGAGGCGGCATCTCACCCATGGCCATCGCTTTTGCCGCTTCCCTGCTTGCTATGGAGCCCAACGACACGGCTTCCAGTGTGTTGGCGTGTAGTAGACGTACCCGCTGCCGTCTGCCTCAGCGAACCAAGTCCAGCCCTTGCGGGTTAGAATCTGAACGTTCCGCTGACCATGCTCGTCGGCAACCCTGGTCCATACCGGAACGCCAGACGGTGCGCTCTCGATGGTCAACCAAGGCATGGTCCGACTCCCACGCGGGCACGCTGAATAGCTGGGATTTCCGTAGGAATCCGGATGGAATAAGGGATTATTTGAGGAGTACTGCATGCCGCAAACAGGTTTACATCGAATTTCACTGCTGTTCGTGCCGTTTTCTGCACCGCCCGGCCGTATCGCGGTGAAATTCACCTCGGGCTAAGAGCCGACAATGACGTATGATAAAATAGATGCTCGCATTCTCGAGGATCGTGCAAAAGAACAACCGCCTAACTTCCGAAGTGATCGGCGAACTGGCGGGACTCTCTGCGACCGCGTGTCAACGACGACTGAAGAGGCTCCGCTCGGAAGGCATCATCGAGGCTGATGTCTCGATAGTTTCTCCGAAGAGGGTTGGAAGACCTATTCAAATGCTTGTGCTGGTCACCATGGAGCGGGAGCGTTCAGACATCATCGATAGGTTCAAGAAGGCCATCAAATCGTCAGCTGAAGTCGTCAACGGATTCTACGTCACCGGCGACGCTGACTTTGTCCTATACGTTACCGCGCCTACCATGGAAGATTATGAGCAGTTCGCCCGCCAATTCTTCTATGAGAATCCGGATATTAAGGGCTTCAAGACGACGGTCGTAATGGACCGCGTAAAGGCGGGGTTTGCGGTTCCAATTGAATCCCCATCCGAGGATCGGAGTAGCGAGCCCCGCACTTGTGAAGACCGGCATAAGGGAGCGACAGTTCGCCATACGATCCGGAAGTCTTTGGGGGATGTAACGCCACGACCTCGAGTCTACAACAAGCACTAGCACTCCCCAGCCGATGTGCATCGGCCGGGGTTCTCGTTTCTCCAATAGCCTCAGCTCTCGGATCAGAAGTCCGTCGGTCGCGCAATTGATCGTGGTATCCTGAGTGCCGACCGCAACGCGAATGGTTTCGGCCTGTGACGCGCCTGCTAAACAAAGAGACGCAACTGCAACGGCGGCCATTCTCGCAAGCTTGAAAAGATCATCCACGATCCTCGCCCGTTAGTCGCCGGCAGCCTACTGCCAGCACGGAGCTCGCACTGTTGTTGCGAAGGCAAATGGGCCGAAGCAATTACTTGCATAAGTGCGCTCATCCGAGCTTGTCGTGATTCCGACGCAATCCCAGACCGAGCAAACCAAATGATTTTCTCGTCACGCCAGGATCGGCAGAGAATTCCTTTCCAGAGCGCGACACGTTGCGTATCAGCTTTTGCTATGTAAATCTTGACCTGATCAAAGAAGTGGACTTTGCGTCTTCGTCATCCTTAGCTCCCATGGAAATGGGACAGCGAAGCATAAGAATGACCACACTCAAAGAGGTCTCCGAGGTCGAGTCTGCGATGCTGGTAAGCCGAACACCGGCTGCCGCCCACCTCGGTTGGCGCACTGGCAAGGGTCCAACGATTGAACCCGCCCCCGCTCGCGGCGGCCAGCACGTCCGCGCTTTTTCTGAGCGAGTCCATCGAAGGGCTGGATGTGGGCGCGCACTTTCTTGACCGCCTGTCGGTCGAGCAAAGGACCCAGGTGTACGCGGCCGGACGCACTCTCCTGGTCCCGGAAGGCGGCATGGTGTTCAGCCAGGGTGATGCCCATGACGGTGTGTTCATTATCCGGCGCGGACAGGTGCGGGTCTATTACAGCGCGCCGTCAGGTCGGGAGATCACCCTCGCCTACTGGACGCCCGGTCACTTCGTCGGCGGACCGGAGATATCCGGCGGCGGAATGCATATGTGGTCCGGCGTTGCCATCGAGGACTGCGCGATTACGGCGCTGCCTGGCCCGATGCTGCAGAAGCTTCTGGTCGAGATGCCCGCCTTCGCGCTCGCGCTGATCGAAGGGCTGATCGCCAAGGGCAAATGCTACTCTTCCATGGCCCAGATGCTGGGAACGCGCTCCGTGATCGAACGGCTGGCGCAGTATCTCCTGAATCTGTCCGAGCTTTGCGGCCTTCCCGAAGGCGATACGATCATCATCAACCGCAAGGTCACCCACGACCAGATCGCGGCCATGGTCGGCTCGACCCGCCAATGGGTTACGATGATGCTCAAGCGGTTCCAGGCCAAGCGCATCATCGCCATCAAGGGCAGCGTCATCCGCATCAGGCGAGTCGATTTGCTCGAGCAGATCTTGTTCAAAGATTGATCAAGCGGCCCCGAGCCGTCCGAGCGCCCACTTCACCGTCTTGCGAACGTCCGGATCCTCGTCGCACGCTCGCACGGCGAGCGCGTCGCGCGCGCGCAGATCGGCAATCTCACCAAGCGCCGCCGCGGCGGGCCACACGCCGCCGACAAAATACAAATTGCCTTGCCGGGTGGCGGTGCCGGCAGCGCGGACAAGATCATGGCTCGGTTGCAGCATCAGGTACCCTCCCCTCACTTCTATATTCGCGGATCCATTTCGCGGTCTGCTCAAGTCTGCCGAAGGCGAAGAAGTGCGCTCGCAACGACCGCAATTCGGGCCTAGCTTTCATCTGGTGCAAGAATTCCGTCAACCAGCCCTTGCGGCTCATAGCCGGCGACAAGCCGGCCGAGTCTCCCGCCCTGCGAGCGTAAAGCCCGGGCAGAGCTTGCCACGCCGCATATGAGCGCCAAACGCATAACGCTCTTGAGCGTGGCAGGCCCTGCCAATCCGGCGCGAACGTCGTCTGCTATTCCCCGGGCGTGCAAGCGTCCGATATGGGCGGTGACAGCATCTGGCTCGAAGCATAACTGACTCACCAGCCATGGCTTCATCCCTTGCCGGACGGTCGATGATACCTTTTGATCGAGCTCGGCATCAAGCACGTGGGTTGGGATGTGCGGATGGCCTTGCGGATAGGTCGCAAAGCCAAGACGTTTGAACCCATACCGCGCAAACAGACGCGTATCGAGTGCTGCTCGACTAGAAGGAAACGGCCCGACAGCGTCCGCAACGTCGCCGCCCAGCACCAAAGCTCGGTCAACGCCGACCTCTTGAAGGCGGGCCAACGTCATTTCAAGCTGATCATGGCTTTCGCATCTGCGTGCAACGATGTGGGGCACCGGAACGAAGCCCGAAATTCTCAGCTCCAGCGATTTGGCAATCACCCTCTCCAGCGGCTCTCCTGATATGCTCGCAAGATATACCTCTGTCCCGGACGGAAGGGCTCCCCTTGCCATCTCAACCGCGTGCATATCGCGCGGCGTGATCTCGATGGAATACTGACCAAGGAATTGCTGGCACGCTTCCCTCTCGCTGCAGGCTTGCTCCTTTGGTTTGGTCATGACGTATTCCCTTTTGGCCCGCGACGCGAGCGCAAAGCAAATCCTCGGCCGGGGGTCGACACACCCGCCAGGTTTTGTTGGGGTTGGAAGTGGGGCGGGACGGTCCGGCGCCTCAGGGAAGCGCAACTGATCACGGTTTGTGGTTTCGGGAGATGACGTAGGATTCGTCCCAGAACCAGAGGCCGTTGTGCTTGCGCAAGATCTCCTTTGTGCATGCCAGGTACCCATCACCCGTCATCGCCCGGGCCAGCCGCTCGTCCTCGATCTGCGCGACGTAGGTTGCATTGTTCCAGGCTGCGAACAGCGTTGACGTTCCAATGGAGGTTGCGTCCGCGTCAATTTCGTTGGGCAGGGTATACATTACGTATTTGAATTTTGACTGCTCATCGCTCTGCGCATTGAAATTGTACTGACGTGCCGTGTCTTCCATCACCATCTCAGTTTCTCGCAATATATCTTGACGATCGTTTGCGAATGGCTTCTCGCCGGGCCATACGCTTTGAATGATTTCCAGACCTGGATCGTCGCCGCACCGAATGAATGCCGACCAGTCGACCTCCCGGAGCAAGGGCAAGCGCCAAGGGCGCAACGACCTTTTTCGCCTTGAACTCCGCCGACGCTCGCGCCCGATAAGGCTGCGAGGCGATGACAAGATCGTAATCAGCTTTGGTCGCGCCTTGCCTTGGGGATGACCCGGTCCAGCAGGAACTGGCGGCTCTGCAGATCGAGCAAGGAACGACCGGCCGTTCGTAGATCGGGTTGCCGGATTTCTTGCTGACACTGGCCTTCCAGTGTTGCGCCAAAAACGGCTCAAGATCATTGATCTGGCGCTCGTATTCGGCCGCGGTGCGTCCGCTCAGGGCAACCTCATGCCAGACGAGCCGAGATGCCGATGCTGCCGAGCTGGGTGTGAGGTATGGAGCTTCGTGGTAATCGAGATTGGTCAGGACGATCGACCGTGGCCGGGTGCTCATGAAACCGATCGGGCAGCTTCTCAAGCGTCAGGCGAATGTCTTCGAGGCTGACCTCTTTCCCTACGACGTAGAATGGCAAATGCTCGTAGCGCTGATGCATCGAGCGCAGCACGCGGGCCAGCACCGTCCCATCACCAACCCCGGCATCAAAGACCCGGAGCGCAGGCGGGCGCGGATGAATGTTGTCGAACTCCAGCGCTATTCGCTCCGATACGACGCGTTTTTCGCTGCACGTATTGACGAACATCAGGTACTTTTGCCGATTGTCATAAAATCGAAAGTTCTTTTCAGGTTCAGCTTCCTTGATCAACTGAACCTCAGCGTGCCCAAACTCAGATCGTGCAACGGATGACACGTCAGCCTCTTTCTTCAAGTTGTTGGGAGCGAGCCCCGAGCCCTGTGACAATCGGAATCCAGTTCTCGGATCCCGGCCGGTCCCGATCACTGGCCTCGTATTTGCTCAGAAACTCTTCAATCGAGAGCTTCCCGGAAATCCGGTAGTGCCATACGAAGCCTTTCGTGATCCCAGTCCCACCACGCAAGCCTGACAAGCCGCCCGGCAGCCTCGTCCGAGAACCGCCGCCTGACGGGACGGGCCGGATTGCCGGCGACGATGGTGTAGGCCGGCACGTCCTTGGTCACGATCGCTCCGCTTGCGACCACGGCACCGGTGCCGATATTGCGGCCGGGAAGCACGATTGCGCCGTGGCCGAGCCAGACGTCATGGCCGATGTGGACGTGGTGCTGCTGCCGCCAATCGAAGAAGTCCGTCTCATCACATTCGCCGGGGAAATAGGCGTTCGCCCGATAGGTGAAATGCGACTGGCTCACCCGGTGCATGGGATGATTGCCCGGATTGATGCGGGTCATTGCCGCGATGGAGCAGAATTTTCCAATCGTCGTGTAGGTGACCTGGAAATCGTTCTCGACGTAGGAATAATCGCCCAGGCTCACCTCGTGCAGGATCGTGCGCGCGCCGACCTCGCAATATGTGCCGAAGCGACAATCGCGCAGCTGCGCCGTGGGATTGACGATTGGTTCGAGCAAGAGGGTTTTGGCGGCCATGGGACTTCACAAATTGAACCGTGGGTTATTGGTTCAAGCAGGTTGACAAGATGCGGATCGGCATGCTCCCGGCGGTGTGGTTCCGAACTCACTTTTCAGCAAGTAGGACCGAAGCCACGCGCTCCGTGGGCTCAGCTCGCCTCGAAGACGCTGTCGGCGAGGAGTTCGGCCGGACCGCGCTGCGCCACGATTTCTCCCTTCTGAACGACCAGCGCCCGGCCGGCCAGCGAGGCAACAAAGCTGAGATCCTGATCGGCAATGATCATTGCCGTCTTCTCCAGTCGGTGGATCGACAACAGGCATTCAGCGATCTCGTCGGTGACCGAGGGCTGAATGCCCTCGGTCAATTCGTCGAGCAGGAGCAGCCTAGGCGAGCAAATCATGGCGCGCGCCAACGCCAGCAACTGCCGCTCACCGCCGCTCAACGCTCCGCTCTGACGCGCAAGCAGCCTTTCGAGGCCTCGGAAAGAGGCTCATGATCTCCGCGATCGGCTTGGCGTTGCCAGATCCAGGCATCATGCCGGCAAGCAACAGGTTTTCCTTGACGGTGAGGCCGGGAAAGCCCGCTCCGCCTTGCGGCGTGTAGCTGAAGCCCAGACGGCTGCGCCGATGGGCCGGCAAAGCCTCGATGGCAATACCGTCGAGCGTGATCCGGCCACCCTCGACCGGCAGCACCCCCATGATGGTCTTGAGCAAGGTGGTCTTGCCCATGCCGTTGAGGCCAATGATCCCTAAGATTTCATGCGCACCGAGATCGAAACTCAGGCCCCGCAGAACCCGCGTCTGGCCATAGCCTGAGGACAACCGTTCAACCTTCAGCATGAACGGCCTCCTTCTTGCGGCCGAGATAGATGTCTCGAACGGCCTCGTTCGTCTCGATCTTGTCCATGGTATCCTCGATCAGCACTTTCCCTCTGTGCAGGACGGTCACGCGTTGCGCGAGGCGCGCGATGAACTCGAGGTCATGCTCGACCACGATCACCGTGGCGCGGGTATTGAGACGCTTGATGATATCGACGGTCTTCAACATCTCGTCCCGCGTCATGCCGGCGGTTGCGTTCATCGAGCAAGGCAAGACGCGGTTCGCTCGCGAGCAGCATGCCGAGCTCGCACCATTGGCGATGCGCATGCGAAAGCGTCGCCGCCGGCTGCCTGGCAAGACGCGCGTCGAAGCCGATCTCGTCCAGCACGAGGTCAACGACCCTGTCCAGCTTCCGCTTTGCCAGGTTTCTCCGCAGGGCGGCTAGGTGGATATTCTCGCGGACGTCGAGGTTCGCGTAGATGCTGGGGATCTGGTTCTTGATGGCGATACCCAGGCGGGCAATACGATGGGTCGGCAAGCCTTGCAGATCCCGGCCATCGAACAGGACGTGCCCGCTGGTTGGCTGGTGTTGATGGGTAAGGCATTTGAAGAGCGTGCTTTTACCGGCCCCGTTCGGGCCGATAAGGCAGCGGATTTCGCCGGTTGCCACATCGAGATCGACGCCGTCAACCGCAGCAACGCCGCCGAAACGCTTAACAAGACCTTTCGTTGAGAGAATCGATGAGCCGCTCATGCCGGTTTCTCCTTCCGCCGCAACACGCCGAAACGGTTCGGAAATCTCAGGTTCGATAACTTGAGAATCATCGGCAGCAGGCCTTGCGGCGCAAGAAGGACGAACAGGATGGTCGTCGCGCCGAAAATAAGCTCAGTGTTGAAAACCGTGTTGGCGCCGAGATGGCTGCTAAGAAGCTGGAAGCCAAAGCTTGCCACCACCGGCCCGACAAAGGTCCCAAGTCCGCCGGCAATCACCCATAGGACAAATTGGGAGGCCTGCGGAAGGTCGAAGACGTTCGGGCTGACGAAACCCATCACTGCCGTGTAGAGCGCTCCGCTGAACCCGGCAATCGCAGCACTTACGGCAAAGCCGACGAGCTTGTAGAATCGGATGTCGTAACCAAGGAGCTCGCTCCGCAACTCGCTCTCGCGGATCGCCGTCATGATCCGTCCGGCATCGCTGGCGCGCAGGACCGAGAGCAGAATGTAAATGCCGGCCAGCGCCACCAGGCAGAGCGAGAAAGTTGCTTCGGTGGATAGGAATCCTTGCGGATCACTGGGCATATTGAGCGAGGGGACCGCCGTGATGCCATTGAAGCCACCGAGGGGCACCGGACCGATGTGAAACCAGGGGTCGGCAGTCGAGGTCATGAAGGAATAGAAGATCAGCGTCACGCAGAGCGTAATGACGCCAAGATAAACGTCACCCAGGCGGCTGAAGAACAGGAAGTAGCCAAGGACGAGCGAGAACACGACTGGCAATACGGTCCCGATCAGCACGGCAATCGAACTATCACTGAGATTGGAAACCGCGATGGCATAGGCATAGGCACCGAGACCAAAAAAGACCGAATGTCCGAGGTTCAGGATCCCGAGCATCCCCCAGACGAAGGCGAGTCCGAGCGCTGCGATCGCCATGGCCGAAAAGGCCGACAGATTGACAAGATCGAATGGCTCCAGAACAAACGGCCCGAGGACCGCGAACAGCACGAGAGCGGCTGGAAACAAGGTATGTTTGAGTTGGCGCAGCATGATTTTATCGCCCTCCGGTCCACAAGCTGGAGACGCCCGTCGGAATCAGGCGCAGGATGATCACGGCCAAAAGCAACAGCGAGGCTTGGCCGACGACTGGGGTTGCGAAATAGGACAGCAACGCCTCAACGGGCCCAGGATCGTTGCGGCCGAAAGGAAACCCGTAATCAGGGCGCCGCCACCGCTGATCACGGTGACGAAGGCGCGAGCGACATAGGCCGCCCCCATATGAGGAAGCACACCGGATATCGGCGCAAGCAACGCGCCGGCCAAGCCACTGATGGCCGCGCCTATGACAAACGTGGCTGCATACACGCGATCGCAATCGACCCCGAGGGTTGCCGCCATGTCGGAGTTCTGCATCGCCGCCCGCGCGATCAGCCCGTATTTCGTCCAGTAGAGCGCCCACAGGGAGCCGACGACCAGCAGGGCTGTGATGACGATCAGGAACAGCTGGTAAGCGCCGATGGAATAGGCCCCGATAGGAATATTGCCGAGCGGAGCGCTCACCCCCATCGTCGTGTTGCCGAAGATGGCCGTCACCGCGCCAATCAGGAACAGGCTCAGACCCCACGTCGCCAGCATCGTCGTCACCAGATGACCGTAGAGCCGGCGAATGATGAGGCGCTCGACGACAGCGCCAATCAAGGCAACGAAGATGGGGTGCGACAACCAGCATCGAGAACCAAAGATTGCCCCCAGCATGATTGGAAATCACGGTTGCGTAGCCGCCAAGCATGATGAACTCGCCATGCGCGAAGTTGATGACGCGCATCATTCCGAAAATGATGGCGAGCCCCAGGCTGATAAGGGCGAGAAGCGCAATGGAATTCACCACCGCGAAGCACAATATGACGAACTGGTCCATGGTCTGTCTCGAGCTCGCGAAGGCAAACAGGCATCAGCAGTTAGGGCGCCGCATGAGGTGCGGCGCTCCAAGCAGGGCCCGCTAGATCTGCGGCATCAGGAAATCGGTCTGGTTTGGATTGGTGAAGACGTTGCATTTGCCGCCATAGGTGTCCGGCGGAATCTGCTCCTTCTTCTCGATGAGAACTCCACACACGGTTCTTGACGGTGATGATGTGAACGTCTTGCGTGGTGTTGTGCGTGGGACCATCCGTGATCATGACACCCGCCGGCCCCTCCCAGCGGATGCCGCTTTCGAAAGCCGCCGTAACAGCGTCCCGCTCGAAGCTGCCGGCGCGCTTGACGGCTTCCGCCCAGAGCATGACACCGCTATAGCCACCGAAAGCATCGCCATTGATGTAGGGACGGGACTTGCCGACGGAGGCGTCGAGCCTGGCCAGGAATTCCTTGTTTTTTGGCGTGTCGAGTTCCTGGAAGTAGTTGTAGGCGACGATCACGCCATCGCTTTCCTCCGGTGCAAGAACTTCATGCTCATTGCCCGCGCCGAATACGATTGAGATGATCGGGATCTTCTTCAGCATTCCGGCGGCTGCCCACTGGCGATAGAAGGCCATGGCCGGGCCTCCGACGAGACAGGAATGCACGACGTCCGGTTTTGCCGCCTGGATTTTTGCGATGGCCGAAGTGAAATCCGTGACATCCAGGGGGTAGTAGTCGTCCGCCACTACCTCGCCGCCTTCGCGTTTGGCAACCACATGATTCCAGATGCCGAAGTTGCGGGGCGCGTTATAATCCGACGCGATATAGTAGAGCTTCTTGCCGAGATTCTTGAACGACCATTCGAGCAGCGGGACCACCTGCTGGTTGCCACCCGTGTTGACGCAGAAGGAATTCTTCTCGCAGAGGCCGCCTTCGTAGAGTGAGCCATAGAAGAACGGCACCTTGTAACGACGCATGACCGGTCGCGTCGCCTCTCGTGCGGCGCCGACCATAGCGCCCTGCAACATAACGCACCGATCGTTCAATACGGCCTTTTGCGCGTATTGCGGGTTTTTGTTGATGTCAGACTGGGTATCGTAGATCTTAAGGTCGATCTTTTTACCGAGGAGACCGCCGGTCGCATTGATCTCCTCCACGGCGACCTTCATGCACAGGTGCGACGGTGCACCATAAATGTCAAAAGATCCGGATAAATCATGCAGCGAGGCAATAGCGACGGTGTCTGCTGCGGCCCAAGCGCGGCCGGCAAATGAGCCAGCGATGGATGCAGCGGAGAGCGCTGCAGACGAGCCGAGAAATCTGCGACGGGACGATTTCACGACGAATTCTCCTTCGACTGCTCGAAAGCAGAGCCACGCTCTCTTCTCTCGAGTGATGAAATTGAAACGCAAGGAAATGAGACCGCGGCGCCATTGAGTGCGGCGCCGCGAGCTCGACCGCTTAGATTTGCGGCATCAGGAAATCCGTCTGGTTCGGATGGGCGAACACGTCGCACCTGCCGCCATAGCTGTCGGGCTGGATCTGCTCCTTGGTTGCAATCGAGCTCCAGACGCGGTTCTCGACCCTGATGATGCGCACGTCCTGGGTCGGTGTGGTGCCGTCTTTCCGTCGGTGATGATCTTTCCGCCGGGGCCTTCCCAGGTGATGCCGCTTTCCCAAGCCTTCATGACCGCATCGCGCTCAAAGCTGTTCGCGCGCTTGACGGCCTCGGCCCACAACATGACCGTATTGTAGCCACCGATCGCCTCGCCATTGATGTAGGTGTGGTTCGGGCCCATCGCTTCGGCAAAGCGCGCCAGGAATGCCTTGTTTTGCGGCGTGTCGAGCTCCTGGAAGTAGTTGTAGGCAGCATAGATGCCGTCCGTCGCTTCAGGTCGGCAGGATCTCGTGCTCCCGCCCGCCCCCGAAAATGATCGAGACGATCGGAGTCTTCTTCAGCATCCCCGCTGCGGCCCATTGCCTGTAGAACGACATCGAGGGGCCACCGACCAGACAGGAATGAATGAAATCCGGCTTTGCCGCCTGGATCTTGGCGATCGCTGCCGTGAAGTCCGTCACATCGAGCGGATAATAGTCGTCCGCCAGCACCTCACCGCCTTCGCGCTTGGCCATCACGTGATTCCCAGGCGCCGAAGGTGCGCGGCGCGTTATAGTCGGAGGCGATGTAATAGAGCTTCTTGCCGAGATTTTTGAACGACCATTCGAGCAGCGGCACAACCTGCTGGTTGCCTTCGGTGTTGCAGCAAAAGATGTTCTGCTCGCAGGCGCCGCCCTCATAGATCGAACCATCAGAAGTAGGGCGCCTTGTATTTGCGCAGGACCGGCCGGGTTGCCTCGCGGGCAGCCCCCGTCAGGGCGCCCACGGCCATGACGGCCTTATCCTTGAGCGCCGCCTGCCTGCGCGTATTGCGGTCCCTTGTTGATGTCCGACTGGCAGTCATACGCCTTCAGAACGATCTGCTTGCCGAGCAGCCCCCCCGCCTTGTTCAATTCCTTGACGGCGAACTCAGTGCACATGTTGGACGGAGCGCCGTACACGTCGAATGGCCCAGACAGATCGTAAACTGAGGCGATGGTGACGGTGTCGGATGACGCGGAGGCGGAGCCGGCAGTGAGCCGACCACGGACGCAGCCGAAACCGCTGCGGACGACTTCAGAAACGTACGGCGCGACAAAGGCATGAGAATGCTCCTTCGAGTCCTGAAAATAAGAGCCCAATGGTGCGAAAGACCGCTTCCGCCGGGGCCAGACGACGGACGGGCAGGCTTGATGCTTTTCGGCGAGGCGCGACCCTCGCCGGAGGCGGAAGTCGGGGTTGGGCTCGCCGTGCCATTGGGACGACTTGACGCTCGACCGGCAGGTCGGGCTCGTACAGATACTTTGCGCTTGTATCGAGAAAGTCGTGGGTGTGGATCACGACCGCGTCCGGGTTCAGGAATGCAATCGCGTAGGCCGGCGGCTCCATGCTGCAGGGAATGCCGTGCTTATGACTGAAGTCGAGCCACAATTGATGATTGAGCCCGCGCAGGGTGGAAAATGGAATCTTCTGCCAGCTTCCGGTGATAGGGCGATGCACATGACCGAAGAACAGATGACGGATGGCGTGACCGTCGAGAATCGCGTCCAAAGGCCGCGCCATCATCGAGCATGATGTCGTCGGCGGGCGGGAAGTGAACCGACAGCGGCGGATGATGCATGAACAAATAGACCGGCTTGCCTTGTGTCTCCTCTAGGCGCGCACGCAGCCACGCCTGGCGGTGCTCACAATAAAGGCCCGCATGGCTGTCGGAGCGCTTGGTATCAAGGAAGAGAAAGCGTCCCGCCGTCGTGTCGAGCATGGATTGAACGAAGCCGTGCTCATCGACCAGAGCTTCGGGAAACACGCTGCGGAAATTGGCGCGATCGTCATGGTTGCCCATGAGAAGCCGCACGGGCATCGGCAGCACCTTAAGCGCTTCGCGAAGTCGAACGTAAGCGCTCTGTTCGCCGTGATGAGCCAGATCGCCCGTGATGACGCAAAGCTCAGCATCAGCATGTTGCTTGGCGACATCGGCGAGGCACGTCTTCAGGCGCTCGCCCGGGTCATTGTCGAACAGGCGATCGCCCGGCGGAACCAAATGGAGGTCGGTGATTTGGATGATTTTCATTTCAGGTATTGCACTGGCTAGGCGTCAGGAAGCGGCGGCTTGAGCGGACGGCCTGGAGTTCGTCTTCCAGAGCCGGCGAGATGCAATCTCGGCACCTTGCACAAGCGCCTCAAGCTTGCGCCAGGCGATGTCGGGATCGACGGTGTGGAATGTTGCGAAGCTGGCAAATCCGCAGTCGGTGCCGGCGATCACGCGCTCCCGCCCGACGAGATTGGCGTATTGCTCGATGCGCTGAGCCACCACTTCGGGATGCTCAATGTAATTCGTGCATGTGTCGATAACGCCGGGCACGATGACCTTGTCTTCGGGAAGCCGTGTTTCCTTGAAGAGGCTCCATTCATGCGAGTGCCGCGGATTGGCGGCCTCGAGCAGAAGCGCCATCGGCCGCGCCTTGATGATGATGTCGAAGATCTCGTGAAGATCAATGTCATGGTGATGGGGCGACTCGTAATTGCCCCAGCATAGATGCAGTCGCATCCGGTCGGCGGGAATGTCGCGCAGTGCATGATTGAGCACTTCGACGTGAAGCGCGATTTCCTTGCGGAAATCCGCAACATCCATTGGTTTCTCGCGGAAGTGGCGGCCGAGCGCCAGATCGGGACAGTCGATCTGCAGGAGCAGGCCTGAGGCTGCAATGGCGTCGTATTCGTGCTTCATCGCATCGCCCAAGGCGTGGAGGTAGGCCTCCTGCGACGAATAGTATTTGTTTGGCATGTAGTGGGCCATGATCCCGGGAGAGGATGCGTTCATGAACGCCTCCTCGACGGAGACCGCCTCAAGCGACGTCTTAAGGTTGGCGATGTCCGTCGCCAGGGCCGCTTTTCCCTGATATTCCAATGGGCCCACGCAGGCCGGGGTCTTGATGTCGAGACTGATCCGCTTGGCGAAGTTCGGGAATTCCGCCAGTTCAGACAGCGCGAGCGGCTGATCGACGCCCGTCAAACCCGTCATGCGTTCCCGGGCATAAGTCGAATAGGCGTACTTGCTCATCTCACCGTCGTCGACGACGGAGATGCCGATAGCCGCCTGCTTCCTGACGACGTCGATGACCGCCGAACTGATGCTGGCTGGCAGCGACGCAGAACGGGTTGTATCCAGCCTGCCTTTTTCCTTGTCCGCAATCATTTCTTCCAATTCGGGCGGCCGCGGCAGAACTCCCCACGTGGGTCGTGAGGATCCGATCGGTGCTCATCTTCATTGGTTTCTCCTGTACGTGGCACGAAGCCGGCAGACGCGCTGCCTCTTCCGCTTTTCGTCGCGGGAGATTGACTTCGTCGAACTCGACTGCATTGTCCTGCTGGATTGGGCCGCCCAGCGACCGTCTCTTCTGGAGCGAAGCTCTAGCAAGCGTTGTTGACGCCGAGATGTATTGATATTAGTTCCGCTAATGGGAAAAACAGCACGCTTGGGAAGCTCATGAAGATCAGTGCTCACCAGATTGCAGCTTTTACCGAGGTTTTCCGGCAGAAGAGCGTTTCAGAGGCAGCTGCCGTTCTCGGCATCACGCAGTCTGCCGTCACCCAGCACCTTGCCAAGCTCGAGCAACGCATGGGGACAACGCTCTTCATCCGCTATCGCACCGGGCTCGAACCGACAAAGCCAGCCGAAGAGCTGTTCGCGCTCACCGACCGCGTGCGGGTTCTGGAGCAACTGGTTGCGGAAAAACTCGATGCTTACAGCGATCTGTCAACCGGCCATCTGACGGTCATCGCCAACGCACCGCGTCCGGCAATGCCTGTCATCGCAGAATTCAACCGTCGCTTTCCCGCGGTGAGGGTGGAATTCTCACTGGCGACGTGGAGGGTGGCCCAGGAGCGGCTCGCAGCACGTGATGTCGATATTGCGATCGTGACTGAGCCGGAGGACATCGCAAGTCTTTACCACGCCAAGCTCAGCACGACGCGCCTCATGGCTCTTTTGCGGCGGGAACATCCACTTGCCGAAAGGCAAAGCCTAAAGCTGGCCGAACTTGCGCAAGAACGTGTTGTTCTGACCGAGAATGGCTCACTGACGCTCCGGGAAGTGCAAAGAGCTTGCCGAGACAACAAGATCAGCATGGGGAACGTCATCGGGATGACGACCTATCCCGTCCTCAAGGAGGCGGTTCTCCACGGCATTGGTATCGGCATTATCCTCAACGACAGCATGTTTCCCGCAGACGAGCTCACCTACATGCCGATTGACGAGCTCAGTGTTGATTTTCAGGACTTACATCGTCACGTCACTGGACAAGAAACGACTAAGGTTTGTGGAATCATTCTTTGAGTCTGCTCAAGGTTCATGGAGCTGACGGCTCGCGGCATACCTACGCGCTAGATCACTCACCGATTGCCTCTCGCGGAGTTCATCGTACGCGTTGTTACATCAAAGCTTTGCAGAGCCCTAACAGGCGCCGTCGCGCGCATGGCATCCTCCAGCCAACGACGACGCCTAACAAGATGACGCCGCTAGACCGCATCGCAATTCGACCAGCGTTCGCAGAACGCTTCAATGTCGCTGGACTGGAAATCCTGAAGCCGCGCCATGATCGTCTCGAACGGCCAATCCCACCACGCAATTGCCGTTAGTCTGCTCGCCACCGTCCGGCTAAACCGCTCTCGAATGAACTTCGCAGGAACTCCCCCGACGATGGTGTACGGTTCGACATCCTTGGTGACTACGGCACCTGCAGCGAGGACTGCGCCGTTCCCGACCGTGACACGAGGCAGGACGATGACCCCGTGGCCGATCCAGACATCGTTTCCGATGATCGCGCGGTCGGCCTTACGCTTGTCGAAAAAGGCTTGATCGCGGGCAGCGCCTGAGACGTAATACTCCGGACAGTAAGAGAAACGATGGAGCGATGGACGCGTCATCGGGTGATTTGGCGCGCCAATCCTGACATCTGCGGCGATAGCGCAAAACCGGCCAATCACAGCGTCGCCGACCATGCAGCGCGGCCCGAGGTAAGAGAAGTCACCAAGCTCGGCATTGTGGAGGGATGTTTCTGAAAGAATTTCGCAGCAGCGGCCTACGCTCGAGGCACGCAGGTTTGCGGTCGGATGAATGACTGTCTCCACGATTTTAGGTCGAATGGGCTTGGTCGGTTGTGTCATGATTAATCCGAGTCCCGATTGGCCGGAGGTCTTAATACAAAAACAATGGTCTGAGCGACGTTGTGGAACGCCAAAAGGTTGGTCAGCCGTTACAGCTACTTAAACACAAAGTCGCGGATCAGGCTTTGACAGTTTCGAGGTCTACGTCGGCCTTGTTCGCGTGGATACTGAAAGAGCCGATTGACGGGTCACTGCGGAGCGCGGCGCGCTCCGCAGGAAAGGGCATTACTTCGACGCTCCGACCGATTTCGGCAGCAGCTTCTGGACGTCCGTCGCCATGTCGGCGAGCACGGCATCGGGATCCTTGGCACGCGCGCCGGAGAAGATGCTATTCATGTGATCCTTTAGGACGTCGGTGATCTTCAGACCATTTTCGCCGGGGAAGGCGTACCAGCCGGTGAGCAGCGGCAACTGCTTCACGGCCGTGTAGTTGTTTGGATTCCTGACGTAGAAGTCCTTGAGATAAACGTCATTGGCTAACTTGTTGGGCGGAATGTAACCGGTGGTCTCGGCCATGATCGCCGCGCCCTTCGGGCCGGTCCAGAACTTCACGACTTCCCAGGACGCGTCGCTCTTCACCTTGTCCTTGGCTGTGATCATGACGACGTTGCCGCCGGCGGGCAACCGGCCTTTCGGAGCGATGACGTCCGGGAAGGCAATGGTCTTCAGCTTGAACTTGCTATCGATCATCTGCGTGATCTTGTTGAGATCCGAAGTCGAAGCGATGTGGATCCCGGTCTTGCCGGCGGCAAAAGCGGCGCGACTGGCGGGCTGGTCAAGATTGGGCGTATTGCCTTCGGTGACGATACGCGCCAGCGTGCGAATTGCCGCCTGACCTTCCGGACCGTCGAACGCCACCTTGGTCTCGTCGGCATTCAGCATCGTGCCGCCGCGGGCGAACACCGGTGCCTGCCACAGCCAATTTCCGGTCATGTCCCAGACGTAGGTGATGCCGTTGCATCCGGTGTCACCGCCTTGATCCTCTTGGCGAGATCGATCAGACCATCCCATGTGATCGGCAGATTATCGATGTCGGCGCCGGCCTTCTTGGCGAGGTCGGCATTGACATAGACTACGGGCAGCGAGATCGCGAAAGGTAGAGCGTAGACCCTGCCGTGGGCACTGCCGATGTCATACATGGCCTGGTGGAAGCCTTGCTTGTCGAAATCCCTTTCGGCAGCAATGTAGTCGTCAAGCGGCGCAGGAATATTCTTGTCTGACGAGCACGCGGATGCGGTTAAGGCCCTGGAAGGTGACGTCCGGCATCTGGTTGGTGATGGCGTCGCGCAGTGTGCGCTGCGTTCCATCTTCGTAGGAATCGCAGGGAGCGCGCATAGTGACCTTGATCTCAGGATGCACTTTGGCGAATTCCTCGGCGATCTTCTGTGCGTCCCCGCAAACAGCTCAGGGTTGGGATATTGCAGAGTAACCTCGATCGGGCTCTGGGCCTGCGCAGTGGCAATGCCGGCAAACAGCACAACTGCTGCGGCGGCAGACTTCTTGAACATGGTGATCTCCTGTGGACGTCTGATTACTTGATGCCGGTCAGCGCGACGCCTTCGATGAAGCGATGCTGGGCGAACAGAAATGCGATGACGAGCGGCGCGATGATGACGATCGCAGCCGCCATCAACGGGCCGTAGTCGAGCCGCCCTTCGTCGCGGAACGCAGCAACGCCTAGCGGCGGCGTACGCAGATGCTCGCTGGTGAGCACGATCAGCGGCCAGAAATAGTCGTTCCAGTGCGCGACCACCGAAAAGATGGCGAACGCGGTGAGTGCCGGAATAGCGGTCGGCAGCATCACGCGCCAGACGATACCGAACTCGCTGATGCCATCCAGGCGCGCGGCGTCGATCAGATCGTCCGGCAGCTCGAAGAACTGCCGCATCAGGAAGATGCCGAAGGCGGAGATCGTAAAAGGCACGATCAGGGCTGCATAGCTGTCGAGTTGCCGCCAGATAATGCAGGAGGAGGAATACCGGAATCGCGGTGGCTTGCGGCGGAATGAGGAGGCAGAACAGCACCAGCGCGAACAGCGCATCCGGCCGACAAAGCGCAGCTTGGCGAGCGAGTAAAGCGGCCGGCAGCGCCACCAGCACCTGCAGATACGAAAATCGAGGCGGTGACGATGATGCCGTTGAGCAGGAAACGGGCGAGCGGCGCCTTACTGAACGCCGTGATAAGATCGTCCCACAGCGCGAAGCTGTAGGGGATCAAATGGACGTTGGTCGTGAATATCTCGGTCTTGGGCTTTGATGCCGTCGAGATCATCCAAATGAACGGTAGCAGCATGATCACTGCGCCCAGCAGAAGTAGGCCATGGCGGAGCGCCGGCCAGACCAATGAGCGAGACCGTGTCATGAGTAATGCACCCAGCGGCCGGCGACCTGCCTTGACGAGCGTGAGCAGCAGCACGAAAGCGAGGAAGACGACGGCTGAACGCCGCGCCGTATCCAGAGCGGAGGAATTCAAACCCTTCGACATACATGCGATGGATCAGCACCTCGGTCGACTTGGAGGGGCCACTCTGGTGAGGACGCGCACGGTGTCGAATACCTGAAAGCCGCGAATCCGCCGCGGTGATGACGGCGACAAACAGCTGTCGTCGGCCCGAGCATCGGCCAGGTGACGAGCTGGAAGCGCGCCCAGCCACTCCGCGCGCGCCGTCGATCTCAGCGGCATCGTAGCAGTATGGCGCGGAATCGACGCTGATCTCTCCTGCGCAGGAACAGCACCATGTTGAAGCCGAAGCGCCTGCCAGACGCCGATTGCGCATAGCGCATAGAGCGCGGTGCGACGGTCCTGCAGCCAGCTATAGCCTTCGAACGCCGACGCCATTCAGCATGGCGTTGATCAGGCCGAACTGCGGATGACGACCAACTCCCAGACGATCGACATACCGATCAGCGTCGCCATTACCGGCAGAAAGTAGATGGTGCGATACAAGCTCCGCAGGCTGGCGGCACTCTCGATGAGCAGCGCGACGCCGAGGCCGAGGCCGACAGCGACCGGTACGACGATTGCGACATAAACCACCGTATTGGCTGAGGGCGATCCCGAAAACGGGATCGAGACCAGCATCTCCCTCGTAATTGGCGAGACCGATCCAGGCGAGGCTCGGTGCGCCGAGTTGGTAGTCAGTGAACGACAGCGCGATCACGGCGCAGACCGGCCCGATCAGTATTAGGAGCATGAGCATGACGGCGGGCGCCGACATCGCCAGCGCCGCGCCTGCGCGGCTAATGCAGCGTCCCTGCAACGCGGATTCGGTGCTGGTGGCAGGGGCTGGCGGGGGACACGATGACGTCAGCCAAGGGCCACCTCCTGCATCTGTCTCCGGTCGGTCGCAAGCCCGGTGTCGATTCGGCGGCCTTGAGCATTGAACGCCCGTACTCGGCGTCCGCCCCAAAAGAAAATGACACCGTACTGCCGATAACAGGTAGCGGGCGGTCGTGGTCGACGCGCGCGACGATAGGAAGCACGACGCTACCGTGCTTGATGTGCACGAAAGCTTCAGCGCCGAAGATTCTCGATACGGCACCACTGTTCCGCAGAATCGATCAGCACTCTGACCGAGCCGGATGCGTTCGGGCCGTACACCGATCGTGCAGCGCTGGGGTGGTCGCAGATGACGTCGCCAAACGGAGCGGATGTCCGAGCGCGGACAACGCTCCGTCACTGCCATTCGCGCCTGGACAGCACGTTGATCTTCGGGCTGCCGACGAATTCGGCAACGCGCAGATCGCGCGGATCGTCATAGACGGCCGCGGGCGCGCCGATCTGCACGATGCGGCCATCAATCATGACCGCGATGCGGCTCGACATGGTCATCGCTTCGGCCTGATCGTGGGTGACGTAGATGAAGGTGCTCTGCAGCCGGCGATGCAATTGCGCGATCTCGGCGCGCATGTGCACCCGCAACTTGGCATCGAGATTGGAAAGCGGTTCGTCGAACAGGAAGCCGACCGGATCGCGGACGATGGAGCGACCCACTGCAACGCGCTGGCGCTGACCGCCGGACAGTCTGTCTGGCTTGCGCTTCAGGAGCTGTGTGATTTCGAGCTGAGCGGCAACGCGCTCGACGTCCTCGCGAATTCGGCGTTCGGTGCGGTGACGTTCGGGAACAATTGACCGAGCAGCGGGAGACGCTGCAGCGTTGACAGCCGGCGCATGCGCAGGGGCACGGCGATGTTGTCGTAGACAGATAGATGCGGATATAGCGCATAGGACTGAAACACCATCGCGAGATTGCGCGCGCTCGGGCGCACACCATCGACGATAGCGCCATTGATTTGTACATGTCCGGCGTCCTGGCTCTCGAGGCCGGCGATGATGCGCAATAAAGTTGATTTGCCGCAGCCGGAAGGGCCGATAAGCGCGATGAATTCGCCGTGTTCAATTTCGAGGTCGATCCCCTTCAGGATCTCATTTGTCTCGAATTGCTTGCGGATGCCGCTAAGCTCGATCTTCGCCATCGTGCTGCACCTCTATCGAATTGCATGCGGTGGCTTCGATAGGCGAAAGATATGACAGCAAGAATACAGTCGAGGCGCGTCGCAAAAACTTGCATAACATCAGATAGTTGCGCAGCACGACGTTGTCTAGCGAATTAGACAACTACGGTCTTGCTGTTTTTAATAGCTGTCGGGGAAGTGCGCATGCCAAGGAAGCCAAAGCCGAAACCTGGTCCGATTCCCGTCACGGTGACCGCGGCGGTGAGATGGCTTGGCGATGGCACTCGCTCGATCGAGGTGTCTAATTAAGCTAGAGCGGCTACAGCGGAGCCAGCGTGGCACCGGGAGGCCGCTTTGCAGGTACTCGCACATGCAAGGAATTGCCCTCCGTGCAGCCAATCCAGAAATGCGGTTCTCGAAGATTTCCCCCGCGCAGAGCATTCCTACCAAACTTGACCTTCGTCGCGCGCGGCATGTGTCCAGGACTGGACGGACTGTGATATCTGCTCTTGAGCGTGATCCCGCGATGCACATGCACCTCGGGGAATGAGAGAGACAATATTGTGACAGCCCGGATTCTGCAGCGTACGGACCGAGCCGCCGAGCACCCAGCAGAGCGCATATTCATCGATCGTTGGTCTCCCCGGGGATTTTCCGATGAGCAAATACCGGAGAGCGAATTGCGGACGTTTTTCGAGGCTGCCAGGTGGGCGCCCTCTGCCTACAACTCGCAGCCATGGCGTTTCCTCTATGCCCTGAGAGGCCAGCCGGCGTTTGACGCCTTTCTCGCTCCCCTGATCGATTTCAATCGAGGCTGGGCCCAACATGCGGCAGCACTGATCTACCTGATTTCGAAGAAGGAGTTCACGGCACCGGGCAAGACGGAGGCCCGAGTTCTCCCGAACCCATTCCTTCGACGCGGGCGCTGCATGGCCGAATTTCGCCAACCAGGCTGCGATTGGCGGTTGGGCTGCGCACGGCATGAGCGGCTTCGACGTCGACAAGGCGCACACGGACCTTGGCGTGCCCAATGGATTCAATGTCGAGATCGCGATCGCGGTCGGTCGCAAGGGCGATGGTGCGCACCTGGCTCCAACTCTCCTGCAGCGCGAGCAGCCGAGCCCGCGTACGCCTGTCGACGAGTTCGTCGAGCACGGCCTGTTCCCAAAACGCTTCGAGGCGGCGTGATGACGGGTTTGCACGGCTGAAGACGTTTGTGGTCGATGTCATCCTAGAACGCGTTTCTGCGACCGTAGTCGGAGAATATCTTGTCAGCCATCGCCTGCAACTTAGAAGGGGTGTTCGTCAGTGACGGCATCTCGATCGTGAAGATGCACAGGCTCACAACCAATTTAACGGATGATTATTTCAATATCCTGTCCGTCTAGATGAGTTTCGCCGATACTGATTCCGTCTTTCTTGGAGGAAAGCGCCGGAGAAAACCTTTCATCTTTTGCGAATTCAGCAGTGAGATTTATCCGCGATTTTGGGCAAACGAGTTCGTTCCTGACTCTGAAATTGGGAGATTGAAGATGAATACCGCGATGCAGACGATGCCGTTGCCCAAGATAATGGGTGGCATGACGAACCCGATGACGTGCGGCGGCATGATGCCCATGGACTTGTCGATGATGGGCATGCCGATGATGATGGGCTGCAGCGGCATGATGATGTGACTTCGCCTTATCGCCGGTTGCGAAATCGATTGGGCGATTTTCGTGCTTCGTCCAATGCGCGCACGCATGTACGAGTGATCGCATCGCAAAAAGAAGTCCGTGCAGGGCACGTGAATGTGTCCCTAGGCGGCACATTAGCAGGCGTGGCTGCCGCAGTGGACAACATTTGCACCAGTAGCCGCGAGGAACGTCTTGGCATAGCTGGTGCGCTCACCCGAGTCAGTTCCGACTTTCGGTGCTGGCGCGACGTCAATGTCCTGTCCTGATGCGTACTGCGACTCTGACTGTGAGTTACGCCCGAGGCGCGGGCGTGGCGCAGCCTATCAGATTCGGCAGGTTACAGAGCGATCGCTTTCTGATGTTATCTTTCGCGGGCCCTACCGCCGCTTCTGAAAAGATTTGCTGATGCCCCTTGCGCAACGACTCCGCAGCCGCCTGGCCGAAAGAGGCCTGCTGCGCATTATGGCAGCCCACAGCCCACTTTCAGCGATGCTCGTAGAGGAAGCCGGATCTCGACGGTCTTTGGGCCTCGGGTTTCGAATTGTCGGCACTTTACGGCCTGCCGGACGTGAGCCTGATCTCCATGACACAACATCTCGAGATGGTGCGAGCGATTGCCGGCCGTACGGCTCTTCCGATCGTCGCCGACATTGATACCGGCTACGGCAACGCGATCAATGTCATCCATGCCATCACCGAATACGAACGGGCCGGCGCCGACGCTGTCGTGATCGAGGATAAGAGCTTTCCGAAGGTGACGAGCCTCGTCGCCGACGGCCGCCAGGAATTGGTTCGGGTAGAGGAGTTCCAAGGCAAGCTCCGAGCTGCGATTGCCACGCATCCAATCCCGATTTTCTGATCGTCGCCCGTACCGAGGCGTTGATCGCCGGGCTCGGGGAGGAAGAAGCTCTCAGGCGAGCGCTCGCATACGAAGCAGCCGGCGCAGATATGATCCTCATCCACTCCAAGCAGAAGACCCCGGACGAGATCGTAAGTTTTGTGCGGGCATGGAATGGTAAGGCGCCAATTGTGATCGTGCCGACCGCCTATCCGGAAATGAATGAGGAGCGGATTAAGGCACTCGGCAGGATCGCCGTGGTCATCTACGGCAATCATGCAATCCGCGCGTCGGTCACGGCGATGAAGGACGTGTTCGCACAAATCCTTAAGGATCGCGGGATCCACAACGTCAACCGCGACATTGTCTCCGTCGAAGAAGTATTCCGTCTGCAGAGAATGGATCGGGTCAAGGCCAACGAGAAGCTTTTTCTCCCGTGACCTTGGCCCACTCGGCCACGCCGCGATCGCCGGTTGTGCTACTTCAAAATCCTTGAATTGGACCGCGATACGGTCGTCCGGCCGCCACCGGCCAGGCTGAACCGAGAGGAACGGCGCTTGGTCGGCGAGCACCGGAGCTATTTTCACAAGCTCCGGTCGGATGCCAGAATCTTTGAATCGACAGCGCCTTCGATCTGGTCGACGTTCATCGGTTCTCCCGAAAGCCCACTTCTGGAAAGGTAAACACTGGCTGGTCCCTTCTGCACGCAAGAGATCGGCGCTTTTAGCCTTAGCATCGCCACAGCTGGCGTGACCGCCACCCCGCCGAAAGGAAGACTCTGGAAATCGATCATTTGAAAGACATGGTATCCTTCTTTTTGATCAGCTTTAGTTTGCTTGCGAACGCACTGGTCCCAATAAGTATACCTATCACGCATACAAGATATCCGAGAGTCGCTTTCAATGTCGTCGGTTCTCCAAACATAACGTACGCCCAAGCCGCGGTAACTGACGGAGTAAGGTAGATCAGGCCTGCAACGTCAGTTGCCGCGTTTTCCTGAAGGCAGAACCAGTAAAGCCCGTAACCCGCAGCGGTTGAGACAATCACGAACCACAGGACCACCGTGACAAATTGCGCCGTCATGTGAGGAGCGAGCCCTCCGTCCGCAATGGCCAAGGGAAGCGTACAAAGTGCTGAGACTGCGCTTTGTACGGCCAACGCCGACAATATAGGCATAGAGTTCAAACTCAGCTTTGAAATAAGCGTCGCGGAAACAAGACATAGAGTGGCTGCTACCGCCAGTCCATACGCCCAAGGCGAAGCTTGCCCTGTTGCCCCTTCTGTAGCTAGTGCTACGCCTGCAAGAGCAATGATAGATCCGACCCACTGTCTGGAAGAGATCCGTTCACCCAGTACAGGCCCGGCGCAGATGGCGGTTGCAAGGGGCTGCAGCGCAGTAATTAATGCTGCCGTTCCAGCCGGCAGACCTGACGCGACAGCCTTAATGGCAAAAGTGACGGTACAGAACATTGCTAAGAAGCCAAGACAGGCTTGCTTCGCAACGTCGCGCAGGGTCCCACCTCGCATCAATGTCAGGCTTAACCATGGAGAGAACATAACTGCGGCTAGAGCGAACCTCCAGAACAGGACCAAGTAGAGCGACTCTCCCGGATTGATCATCCTTGCGCCGATGAAGCCTGAGCTCCACGCCAGTACAAGGCCAGATTTTGGAAGAAAGCTCTTGATACGTCTCATGCTTTGAAGTCTCACGGCAGTCGCACCGGTTGCCAGGTGATCTCTTAGTATCGGCCTTCTTGATGATAAGATCGGAGATCCTAGCGAAGAAGGGCCAGCGCATGGTTACGCGGGCGTGTATGGCCGCTGCGAAGCGATTTTACTGGGAGCAATGGATTTACGTTGAGAAGGCCTCCGGCGGGCATGCCGAAAGCCTTCTTGGAGGTTAGACGTTGATCTCTAGAGTCCTTGCTTTTCTCCTTTCGCTAGTTCGATGTGGTTTACCAATCGCGCTGAGCGCGCAGCAGCAGCACGAGGCTGTTCTGATCTTTAAGTTCGTAGGCAGCGCTTGGCTTAGCGATACCGGCCTGTAATGGCAGCGTCACAGTGCTTCCGCTCGCGTATTTCTGGTCGAGCATCATGTAAGCAAATTCCGCCGAGAAGGTGAGATTCTTGACCGGGTCCAGCGGTCGATCTGTACCAACAACTGCATAGTTGAAGTCGGGATTGCAGCCGGCACCACCGCTTGACAAAGCAAGAGTCGTGACGAACGCGCCGCAGATGTAGCCCTTGGCGGTGTTGTTGTATCGCACGGCCGCCCACGCACCGAAGACTGCCGTATTCCAACGAGTGTCCCAATTGTGGGTGTAGGCGCCGTTCAAGCCATAGGTGGTGATCAACTCCTGGCCGGAACCAGTTACGAACACGGGAGTCGGAAACACCAGCAAGGCCCAGACTCTTGTAAGCACCTGGAATACTGGTGCCACCGGTACATCGCGTAGGTGGTCGAATAGATCGCTCTCGAAGTTGTAGCGGCTCGCACCGTTCGTATAGACGCCTTGGGATGTCGAGAGTGTCACCTGGACCCGTCGGAATATTCTTGATCGACAATGCCAGCTGACCAGCCCAGCCCGGCTTGTCGCCCGGATGGCCGGTAACCTCAGTCGCGCCATAATAGGCAGCATGGTTGTCGTGAGCAGCCAACGATGCTTGGAAGAGTCCCCACGCCTGGTCAACACGAAGCATCGCGACGAGATCTGGAGCGCGCGTACCGCCGATGTCGTCGGCACCGTACGTACACGCCAGCGGCTAGCCCGGCCGCTGTCGCGCCGCTCACATTCCAAATGTTGGTTGTGTAATTGACGACTTGGTCCTGAGCCGAGAAGGAGGCGGTAATGCCTGCAGCCCGAAGATCCGCGGTGTAGGTGAGCTGGTTCACCCGCTCCCAGCCGCCTCCGCCTGGCAGTTCGATATTGTTCCCGGGATACGCGCTCCAAGGCGAACTGAACTGCGACTGCGTCTTGCCGGAACAGTGAACCCAGCAAACTGGATGAAGGCATTCCAGACGCCCAGCCCACCAGCGCCTATCGCAGAACTGAGTGACGAAGTGTACGCTGTCCCACCATTCGTTGCAGGTATTTACGGCTCCTCAATCATACCAGTTGTCCAGGTGAAGCCCCCATCGAAGAAGGTCAGCCATGTGAGCTCGGTCGCGGTGCGTGTATCAATAAGGGATCCTTCGCCCGACTGCGCGCGCTATAATCATGAGCTCAGGCGATTACGAGCGCCACCTACGCCGTTACTGGCCGCGTCAAAATGGTAGCTTGTACCCAGCGTTGTTTCAGCACGAAGATAACCTCCGAATCTGATGCACATGTAGTCCGGGAATGTAATAGAAGCCGGCTCCATACAACGAGCAAACCTTCACGTACTCGACCGGCTTGGCCTTCAAAGGAAGATCAGCTCCTGCGCTTGGACCACAGCGACCACCCAATACCAAACCAGCAAAACGCTCTTCATGAAGCTCATAACAGTCCTCCAATTGCTTCGCCCAAAGATGGTCGCGCGCGCATATCGACGCGAGCAACTACCTCGCCTCATCACTCTCGACTTAGGGGATTTCGTCGAACGCCACCTGACCGATTGAACCAGTGAGCGTCGCGGTGCGGACCATTCCGCTCCTCGCCTCATTACATTGCCAGATCGCGTTCGTTATCGGCGCACAAACTCCGTAGGAAACGGACCCCATCCATCACGCAACCTCGCTTGTGTGTCTCGTCGCCTCATAACTGTATGCTTCGTACTTAACGATCCGACGATCGTTTCATGCACGCGCCTTCGTGTTGAAAAGAAGCTAAAGCTGTTGGTCGAAGAGCTACACACGGGCGCCGCACACGCGCAGGCGAGTACGCGCCCCGCAGAGGCGCCATTGCTGCACTATTCGTCTATGACCGGGAGATAAGAGACAAACACGCCTAGAGCGACGTTGTTAGTCGGCGCTTCTTCCGCGAAAATGCGGATCCAGACGAAGCATACGCTTCTGCGACAAGCTTGTAGCAGGTGCATGCCCTTTGCTCGAGGCGCTCGCGTTCATCGATCTGCGACATGCCGCGCATCTTGCGAATAAGATGTTGGTCGGCGAATTGGTTTAAAGTCTCGGTTATTCCAGCCAAGGCGATCCCCAAGACAGATGAAAGATAATCATGAGTGATTGGAAGCGCATCCGTGTCGGCAGCCCAGCTCGCTAGGCACAACCAGCTCGCTAGCCGTTTGTCTCGCTTGTGCCACACGCCACGAACCCTGTCTAGCGGCGCATTGCAAATTGAGCACCTCAACATACCGAGAGATCGGTCTCAAGGAGCTCATGGCAATCGATCATGACCCGATGCAAATCCTTGACGCGCATCCTGCGGGCAGCTCCCGGGAAGAAGACGCGAACAAGCTGATACGTTGAAAGATGGCGTCCGGACACGACGGAAGCGCCGATCGCTCCGCGAAATCCTATGCAGCGCCGTTTTTCAAGGATATTTGCTCCAGTGATAATCCTTGGCCGCGAGACGAGGCCCGACTCTATGAAATAGACGTAATCAAAGTTCTTTTTTGGCTCTTGCAGAACCATCCGCTCTCTCAGAGCTCTCGGCTCCAAATATCCGCGTATAGCCGCGAGCTCCTGCAGAGGGAGTCTCGCCAGGATCGCGTTCTTGACAACGGAGCGCATCCTGGGCCGCACGAGGTGGCTGCCAAGCTGAGGAAGCGTCGATAGATTGCTCTGTTCTTGGGTCACATCGTCGAACTCGATTTAATACGAATCGATGGAGGCGCTTAGTCCGACAGGAGGGAGACCTCCGGAAAGTTGCTGGTAGGGATACCCAGCGAATGTGCAATGGTCGGCGCGAACTGGTTCGCGCTCGCGAACTCAATAGTTCTCGAGTCAACCCCAGGACCTGCCAGCACAAACATGCGATCATCGCCGGCTGTTCCCGGCCGAAATCCGTGTGTCGAGACGTAACGCGGTTTTCCGGTCGGCTGCGGCGGATTAACTCCGTCGGCCTTCTTCGCCCATTCCTCAAAGGCTTGACGAGGAGGGGCAACGAATGTCGCGATTGAGCTCCGGATGTCGCGAGGTATGTGGTCCTCGTTCCAGGGCTTCGCACCGTACCGGCTCGAGCAGGCGTACCGCCTTCTTCCGTTCCTCGTCACTTGCTACTGCCACATGGAGCGTCGCGCCCTCAGTCATCCAGATCATGTCGCCGAGAATGGCGTCGGGATGGATCGCCAACTCCACCGCGCCGTGCCCATGATCACTCGCGACCGCTATCGCGTATTCGCCAAGTCGACCTTTGCGTTCGAGTTCGTTCATCGGCTGCCGATCATCATATCGGCAAGTTCGAATCGACCAGATTGCGCTTTGGGAGTCGTAACCGTGAAAATGCTGCGCAGTATCGGGCGTCATTGATCTCGGTGAGCACAAGATCAGGCGGCATCTCAGATACCGCAAGCGCGGCGACTGCCTTTATCGTAAAGAGATCGCCGGCCAATCCTGAGAACAAGGCTGGGGTGTCATCTTCTGGCCCGACATAGACCTCCTGACCGACCACGCCGGCGCGCGTTACGCCTTCCTTTCGGATCGCGGATCGAACGAGCGCTCTGGATCGCGGCCTGAGACACACTCTTCATGAAGCGGTTGCCTTGGATGAAGCTCCGCATCCAACAAGCGGATACACAGATATCGGTGTCATTAGGATCGATCATGGCGTGTCCGACGCATGCGACATCCAGGCCTGCGGCCGTTGCGCGGCCGGCAATGGTTGGTACACGCAGATCGGAAGGGGCAGGCGCCACGAATATTCCTTCCTTGAAGATGTGATTGCCATAAATACCATGAATTTCCGCGCCCACCCCAGTCAGCATCGTCGAACGTCCAGGAACGGAGGTGGACGGTATGGTCGACCGCAGGCGGCGCACACGCAATCCCATACGCGCTAATTTGAGAAATGTTCGGAAATCGCGCTTCATGCTTCTCGAAAGTGTCGGCGCTCACGCCGTCCACCATTATCGAAATCACCTTTGTCCGTCTGGTCATCGTGTCCTGCTCTTATGAAACGTGTTGGGTCGGGTATATTGCGCGGCCAGCCGCCGCTGACGTTGTGGAAGCATCGGGCAATCAGCATCCATGAGGAGCCAGTTTTCGCGAGGGTTCATCGACGGCCCGGCGCGAGGCGCGGAGGTTCGATGGTCGTGCGGAGCATATCGAACCTACACCTTTGCCGCTGTCCGTTCATTGTCTTCAAGTCCTGAACGGTTCGGCCTATCGACCACCTACGTAACCATCACTAGCCACCTATCCTGAGCGCCCGCGATCATCACGAGGGTTACGCCTTGGGGGCGTTTGCTGTCGTCAAGCCGGCCCCCACAGCTTTGATTTCTCAGCCAGCGCAGGGAGTCATCAAGCGCCTGCATCTCGAGTTCAACGACCCTAGCCGGGTCGGACTGGGCCAATTCGGTGGCCTCGATCGTCCAACCAGCGGGAAGTTCCGAAGGATCTGCCCAAGCAAGAGGGCATTCTTCGGCGTTGCGTTGGTCGCGCATTGGGGCGCGATAAGACCACGTGTTTTCAAAGGAGATACGGCCGATGCCGAGAGCTCTACAAGCTTTTGCGTCAGCTCTGCGACGGGTGCTACGCCAGCACCGATCGGCACGCCAAGCAGCGTTCCCTCCCCGCTGCCGCGCAGCGGAGGCAACAGCACGCAATCCTTGAGATGCGCGGAGCACACCCAGGGCTGCATTGCTTCAAGAGCGTGACACGGATGCTCAAAAAAGAGTATCGAATTCACATAATCGAACAGTGCTCGGATCCAGGGGCTGTTGACCGAAGAGAGGATCTCCGCGACCTCGGCTCCGCACAAATCTTCGTGGTTCTCGAGGAGAACAGGAATGCCCACCCGCTCGGCGATCGGACTGACTTGGGATAAGCTCCTCTTGGCCTCACTCACGCGTTGGCGGCGGTCAGACGAACCTTTCGTGTAGGTCCTGAGGTGTCCGGCACCGACGTTAGCAGCCATGGCGAGGCAGTCGCTTAGATGCGCGACATCAGTCCCGCGCGTCTCGATGTCGATAAGTAGGCCGCGGTGCTCAAGATGACGTCGCACCTTTCGAAGATGATCGGGCTCGCGCCCAGAGAGTTCAATATACCCTGGAAAGTGAGCCGATACGTTGATGCCGTCGAAGCCTAGCTCGGCCGCGATATCGATCGACGAGAAGACGTCAAAACCTGGCTTGTAACGATAGTGATAGCGCAGGCCGTAAGAATGAAAGAACAGTTTTGTCATGCCGGTTTCTAAGCTTCAGGATGGGTTACGGGACACGGTGAGACGCTCCTCGCCCACGGTCCATAGGGCAAGCAGCGACGTAGTGAGAATGAATAGGCCAGGAAGAATGGGCGCAGGGGATACCAAAAATAAGACCCGCTGCGTCGAGTTTGATCAGAGTGCCCCAATCACTTGCCGGGGGCTGCGCACCAAGGCCCAATACGCTGAGCGCGCTCAGGAACATCAAGCAAGCACGCGTCGCGATTTACGAGCTCCATCGCAGCGTCACCCCGGATATTCGGCCAGACGTCACGAGAGATGATGTAGCCGATGCCCTCGCCGCGAATACGTGAGAACTCGACGAAGGGCTGGGCCATGACCTGAGCCACGGGCACACGTCGAGATCGGAACACGCGGCAAAATTCGACCACTGTGATCACAGCGATCAGACTTGCCGTACTCGATCCGAGGGCCGCGATCAGGACGAAGGCAACAATCAGCCCTGGAATTGCGATCAGCGCATCCATCGATCGCGCAAGGACCGTGCCGCCGAGGCCAGTTCTTAGTCCGGCGAGCACCGCGAGACCGAGGCCGAGACAAAAGGCGATGAGCGCCGCAGTTGTGGCAATCGAGCATCGGTCTCACGACCGGCCGTGAGCGTCTCGGTCAGGAGATCTCGCCCGAGGTGATCCGTTCCAAGAAGGTGTACCGCGGATGGTGTCTCGAACCGCTCGGCCCCATAAAGCTCTGCCGGTCTACCATCGATTAAAGAGGGCGCGATTAAGAGAACAAGCGAGAAGATCGCGAAAACGATGATCCTCATGGGTAACTCCGAGCAACAGAGTGCGCCTGCTCGAGAGCGGCGGGCCGGCTCGACATCGCGGCGGGAAGCGATCCCAAGTCGACGCTAATCCCCGAGGAGAGCACGTGTCCGGACCGCATTTCGATGACGTCGTCGGCAAGCCGCGCTACCATATCGGGCTGATGTGAAACAAAAAGCATGCTAACCGAACGCTCATCACGCAGCTTGCGCAACAGCTCCACAACGAAAGCGCTATTGGCTGGGTCGAGCGATGCTGTAACCTCGTCAAGGAGAAGAATACGTGGCCGTGCCGCTATGGCCAGGGCGATCCCAAGCCGTTGGCATTCGCCTCCCGAAAGCTCCGAGACACGCTTGAGCAGATAGTCGGCGGGAAGAGAAATCGAGTCGAGCACCTTTACCGCCTCGTTGGCGTTGTCGACACGGTCTGCCTGGCGCAATCTGCGGGCAATCAGATAACCGATCGAGAGTGCCGGATTGAGATGGAGCCGAACCGATTGAGGGACGTATTCGAACAGACGTTTCTCGGCAGTCGTGCGCGCCGAGTAGTGGAGAGGCAGACGGCATTCTCCGACCAAAACCTGCCCCGAGGAGTCACGATGCTGACCGAGAAGCGCACGGAGCACGGTCGTCTTGCCGGCGCCCGATGGGCCGACGAGACCGATGCAGCTGCCAGCACCAAGCCGGAACGACACATCGACGACAAGCGCGCGTCCACCTTCTGTGCGCACGCTCAATCGGTCGACAGCGAGCGGCACAGCACGTCCCGGCGGTGATTTCTGCGTGTTCAAAGACGAGACCATCGGAATGATCTCCTGCGTCGAGCGCTCTCTTGCTCTTGCTGTCGTTGTGGCGGGAAGCGGTCGCGTCAGATGCCGGGCTAGGTCAATTGTTCCATCTGACAAGTCTCCGAAAAATTCAAGCTCGTGAGTAACAACAATGCCTGCTGCGCCGATCTCCTGAAGACGGGCTTTGATAGCGGTCATGACGGTGCTCTTCAGCTCCGGTTGGAGCGAGCACGTTGGCTCATCCAGAATGACAAGTCGCGGTGCAGTGCAGAACAGGCTGGCAATCGAGAATACGCTGGATCTGGCCTCCGCTATATTGGTGGGGATAGCGGTTCTCGTCGAATCCTGGAATGTCGAGTCGCTCGAAGGCTTTGCGAAGCTGGCGTCTGCGCTCGATGCGTTGTGCACCTGTATCCCTGGGAAAGGTCGCGAGTTGATCGACCACGCCACGGGTCGGAACGAGGGCTGTAGCGGACGACTGCGGAACATAGAGGATGTCCCGCCCCCAAAGCATCTGCCGATCACGGGCCGCCATGTGGATGAGTGACTGCCCCAGAAAGGAGGCGTCGCCGCCGATTATACGAAGATTCGGACGTTGCCAGCCGATGAGCGCCAGGCACAGGCTTGTCTTGCCTACGCCGGACGGCCCGATGATGGAATAGAGGCGACCACCCACAAAAGCGGCATTGAGGGCCCAGATACGGTTCACGGCCCTGTCTGAAGTTGCAATCTCTACGGCGAGATCACGGATTTGCAGGACGTCGGTCACAGCGCAGACCTCGCCACGAAGCGGCCGCTTACGAAATCGGACAATGAATAGAGCAGCGTATACATGCTGGTGATCAGCATCGCGCAAAACTGCAGCACGGGAATATCACGCCACACGACCGAGGACACAGTGAGATCACCAAGCCCTGCAAACCCGAAAACGACTTCAATCACGAGCACGCCCGTGAGCAGATAAGCGGAATAAATCAGCGCAAGATTGAGGATTGACGGTGCAATCGCGGGCAGTGCGTAGCGTAGCGCGGCTTCGCACCGGCCAAAACCTTTAAGGCGAACGAGTTCGAAATAGTCCTTGCGCTCCTCTTCGGCGAGCAGCGCGAGCACCATCCGCCCGACATAGGCTACCATGCCCACACCAAACAAGCACTCGGCAGAATGAGCAGGCGGAGCTGGTCGAGGAAGAGGCTGCCCTGTGCAACGCGTGAAACCGCCGGCAAAAGCCTGAGCTCTACCGCGAACACATAGATGAAGATGTAGGCGATTAAAAATTCGGGCGTGCAGATACACGATTTGCGCCGAGAAGCTGAAATAAGCGCTGCGCGCGTCGGCCGGCCGTAAACACTCCGAGCCCCGCCGCGACCGCAACCGGAAACCACAGAAGCGTCATGGCGCCGAGAGCGAGGGTATTTTGAAGTCTAGGCGCGACCACTTCCCAGACGCCGGTACGCATCGTGAACGACCGGCCAATATCGCCGGTCAGGAAGGCAGAGAGCCAGAGGAGGTAGCGTTCAAGAATGTTGCGGTCGAGGCCGAGGTCAACGCGCATATGTTGAGCGAGCTCGGGCGTGTAGTCCTGGCCGAGCAGCTCCGTCACGAAATCCCCCGGAATGGCTGCGGTTGCGAGAAAGATCAGGGCGGATGCACCGATCAGAATGGCGAGACGCGTAAGCGCGCCGCGCCAAAATGGCCACGCGCTGGTAGGCCCTGAATGCGCGCGTTTAGGCACCTCGTGTGGTGTTGGCTCTCCCATGGCAGATCAACCGTTGCGATCGAGCCAAATCTCGGAGAAGGCCCCGCCTTTGAGCGCCCCGAGCGGTGACGGTGCAACGCCTTTGACGTAGTTTGCCTTGGCATCGAGCTGATTGAAGAAGAGCGGAATGGCTGCCCCGCCCTCCTTGTGGATTGCCTCTTGGATCCCCCAGTACAACATGCGCCGACGAGCAAAGTCAGTCGTGGCGACCGCTTCGTCCATCATGCGGTCGACCTCGGGTCGCTTCCACCGCGTCTCGTTCCATTTGGCGTCAGATCGATACGCGACGCGCGGCGTGCGCATCGGGTGTGTAGCGCGTGCTCCAACCACCCACCATAAAGGGCTCCTTGAGCCAGATATTGTCCCAATAGCCGGCAACGGGATCCCGCCGGGCCTGTACATTGATATCGGCTTTGCGCGCCGTGCCTGCGAAGACCTGCGCCAGATCGACGGCTACATTGGGCGTTACGGCGTCGGAGGCGTGCAAAACGAATTGACCGAGATCGGCACCCGCTTGGCGAAGCATCGTCCGCGCGCGATCGGGATCGTAAGATCTGACAGGCAATTCCGAATGATGAGAACGGACTAAAGGGAGGAATGGGATGATCATTGCCGATGCTCGCTTGCCCCGAGCAAAGCTTGTCGCGGAGAAGGGAACGGTCGAACAGATACTTTAGTGCCTCGCGCACCTCGATGCGATCGAACGGCGGCTTATCGACATGCATCGCGACCACGTTGTGCACACCGCTCGGCGATGACACAACCTCAAGGCCGGGCACGTCGGCCACGCGTTTGGCCAGTGCGAAGCTGATTGTCTGGACGGCGTCGACGTCGCCAGCGAGCAGAGCCGAAACGCGTGCGATTGCATCCTGGTTGCCTTGAAAGGAGACCTCGTCAAGGTATGGCTTGCCACTGTCCCAAAAATTGGGATTTCGGCGGTACGTGTTGACGCCAGCTGGATCGAGTCCACTGGCGATGAAGAGCACCCGCTCCGAGCGGCCTGTCAAAGCTGGAATACCCCTCGGGGAAGATATGGAAGCGATCCTGCGCGAGCAGCAACGGGAAGTCGGCGTCGAAACGCGCAAGCCTGAAGCGGACCGTCTGCGCATCCTCAGCAAGGATATCGCTCGACGTGATCAAGGAGCACGCGCAAAGGCGATTGCGCAGCTGGATCGCGCAATCGATTGACGCTGTAGATCACATCCTGGGCAGTGACAGATCTGCCGTTATGAAACTCGGCGCCCCGGCGCAGGCGAAAGATCCAGTCATTCACTTGGCCGTTGGCGGCTTCCCGACTTTCCGCAAGGGCCGCGACGGGTTGAAGATGCGAGTCGACGTTAACCAGGCGAGCTCCGACCAGCTCATAGGCGAAATCAGACGGCCCAGGACGCGACTTTCGTTGGGTCAAGCAATGACGAGGAAGCCGTCTCCTGCAGAACGACCCGCACGCGCCCACCCCGGCGCGGTCGGCCTTGCAGGGCTATGGACGGACTTGACGCCGTTGACAGGGCAGCGGCACCGATCAAACCAGTGAAACTGCGACGCGTCATAATTTGAGATGTCATGGCAAGCCCCCATCACGAATTCCAACACCCGGAAGAGCTGCCGCTTGGTTTTTGGCCAGCGGACTCGACCTTGACGGTGTTAACTCGTATATACGAGTTGAGATGACAACTTGATGACACAGAATGGATACAAAATGGATAAGGGCGATGGTCCTCTCGAGGTGGCCAAAACCGACTCCGGTGCTTTGGAGGCCCCGGTGGCGCTTCATCGCAGAAACGCTGAAGCAAGAAATCCTAAGCGGGCATTTCGACATCAACAGGCAACTCCCCTCAGACACCAAAGTCGCGGAACGCTTTTCCGTGAGCCGCATGACGGCTCGCAAGGCGCTGGCGAGCCTTCAGAGCAAGGGAGATGCATTCGCATGGAACACAGGGCGTGGCTCGTTCGTTGAGCTTCGACGCCATGGGATATCAGCTCGGTGGACGCCACACATTTTCGAAGAAGGTGCTGCGAGGAGGTTCACTGGGTAGTAAGTTAACCTTAGCAATACG
>NZ_JBPUGF010000006.1:0-11290 GCF_051547705.1 Bradyrhizobium sp. BR 1432
TCTGGACACATACCTCACCTGGGCCCGACCCTACCCCGCCTCATGCGTTCTCCTTGTCCGACCCGTCCGCGCCTCGGCTCAATGGGCAGGTGTCGCCCGGCCAACAATTGTATAATGAGCAGTGGTTTAGCCAGACGCTGGGGGTGCAGAGCGCAGACGAGGCCATTCAGCCGATCGCAAATGGGTCGATCTGGGATGTCGTGACGCGTCTTTCACAGCTCGGCGCGCCGGTTGATCGACTTGTGACCTTCATACTTGGGCTTGCACCTCATTTCGTTGGCCCGTTCCTGCGCTACCTGCAGATGGCGGCTCTTGATGATGAAGAGTTCAGCGTAGGCACTGCCCTTGGCGTGCCCGTTGCCGTGTATGACGTCGGCCTGCGGCCTGCTCGCCATTCACGCTTCGTTTACGGCAGGTCAGCATCGCCGCGGTGTAACCGGTCCGCGCAAGAACGGCGAGCTGGGTCTTTAGCACCCCATGGCATTCGAATGGAACGTTGATCTTGTCGCACTGGAACTCGAAAATCTTCGCGACGCGAGCCGGGCGTTCTGCGTAAACGACATGACCTACGAGAAGCATCTGCATTTTGCAGGTAGCGATGTGTTTGTCCTCGGTCACGCCCTGCCGGAAAGCATCAGCGCATATCCCGTGCCGTTTCCTATTTGGAAGCGTGGAAGCATTGCTCGTGAAATTATTGTCCCATGGAATATGAGGCCAGCTTTCTTGATCGACAGTCGAACGTCAAAAGGGATGTCTGGCTCGCCCGTGTTTGCCCGAATATTTGGGCCAGCGGCAATGGCTGATACGACGATCCGTACGGAAAACATCCTCACGTCAGAATTTTTGGGTATCTATTCCGGTCGTCTCTTTGACGACGATAACAACGCCAGCATTGGCCTTGTCTGGCACCGCCACCTGATCGATGAGTGCTTACAGTCTCCAGCACGAGGCTCAAGGGAATGGGCTCCCAGCCAATCCGTAAAACTCTTCGCGCCTCTTAAGAGACCACCAGAAAGCGACCCGCCAGCGTGAACCAGCGGGCCTATTGTCGGATGTTAAGCGGCGGCGACGCCGCAGCTCAAGCATCGATGACCGATGATGACCTCTGTCCGGACTCCGACAGGATAATATTTTTAAGCTCATCTGATGCTGGGTTGCCGGCGGTGAGGTTGCTTCTCTCTACTGAGCGGCACGCTCTACATTAAGCCTACGACAAATGATCTGTGTCGCAACCAGGCAACCGATGCAATAAGGAGGCGCCGTGTTGCCTACGGAAGTGAGACCAACAGCATAGTATCCAGAGGGACACATTGTGGTCCCACCGGTGTCTACCCGCGGACCCTGCACAGCTTCGCCAGGAGGCCATTCAAGTAACCTGCTCAAAGACTGTTGAGACGCCTTTAGGCTGGCCATCGAAACGCGATCAGCAAATTCCTTTTTTCCCACGAGGGCCGTACCTTTACGAGATCATTTATCGGCGGAATCGAATTTATTTTTGACTGCAAAGAAATGAGGGCCGCTTGTGTCGAATCCGCTGCCACCTGGGATTTTGCCTGCGCGCCGCTAATGCTTATTGCAGACTCGAGCGCGCGGGTTTCAATGCGGTCAATGCTATCTAGAGAACGCTTCTCGAGGTTAGCGATTTTATCAATCGCAACTTTGACTCGGTCATCGACCAAAGAAGCCACAAGTTGGGAAGCAATCACGGAGAATCCCGAAACCACTACGATCACAATCGTGCCGACTATGGCTAACCAGGCCCAGAAACGCTTGAAAAGTGCGCGCTCCAGCTCGGCTGGGATGGGGTCGGGCACCGATACCTGTCCGGCTGGCGGATTCGGAGGAGCTGGCTGTGGTGCAGCTGGGGGTGTTACCTCGATCATCGAGCCTGTTCCTATTGAGCCCAGCGCCGCAAAAGGGTGCCGTGCGCCGACGCCTCCGCAATTGCGGCGCGCGAAGCCACTTCGGTGTTGCGCTCGATTTGCGAACAACTGGTAAGGAGAAACGCGACCCGGCTGCATTGCCAATCCGTTCCCAACCTGGGCTCGGAGACTCGCGGGTAACCGAACGTCATTGCAGCAGCGGCCACAAAGGTAACAGCTGTAAGCGCAAACGTCCCTGAACTTGCAAATCTAAATCTCATGGGCGTACTCCGGTTTTTCCCGGAGGTGGACGTTATGCCCGGCTTACGCCTTCGGATTGTGAGCCACTTCACAAGCCGCCCAAAAACAAAGCGGTTTCGGGCCCGTCGCGCCACCGACGCGGAGGGATGACGGTCAGTCGCGCTGACGTATCGCTCTGCGAGATAGCGGTCATGCTCGCGCTCTCGAACCGCCGCAGAGCCTGGACGATTGCGCCAAGGCCTAAGCTGGAGATCTAAGCCGCTTTCGAGTAACACGGGCACTCTTCGGCCGCAGCAAGGAGAATGCGATGTCGGATAATCAAACGCAAGAAGCGTGGCTTGAACTGCCTACGGTTGCCAATGATCCGAACGCCAAGGGTACTGGCGTGTACCTTCCTTTCGCCGGTGGCAGCAAGGAGTATTTGCCGGATATCACCTACGACGACTTGCTCAGGAACGATGCAGCCCAAACGTACTATGCATTTGCTTGGGTGCCACACGTCGTGGCGACCCTCCAGCAGGTCCAACAACCAACATGCACCGGGCGTTGCAGCAAGACTTGCAAGAGACCGGGGTGTCTCTGCGACCGCAGCATCGGGCAATGCCGATGATTTTTTTAGGCTACCTCATTTCACTAGTTCTAGTCGCCTTTGGCGTAGTCATCATAGTTGCTTCGTGGGACACACTGCTCGCGGCACCCAAGCTCGACTTAAAATCTCTTCTGACCTTGATCCAAGCCGCCCTGGCATTCATCGGGGCCATTGCGGCTGCATTCCTTACCGCGACGGTCGGTCGATCGAATGAATACCTCAAGGCTCGTCTCACTCAGTCTGTGAATGATGCAACTACGAGGCTCAACGCCGAGTTAGCTCAATCCGTAAATGCCTCGACAGAAAGGTTAAGAGCGGAGCTAACCGCCTCTGTGAACGAGTTGACCCAACGACTTCAGGCGGAGCTGACCAGATCAGGCGATGTCTTCCGAGCGGAACTCAATCAATTGGTTCCAAGGCGCTACGAGGCGTATCATGCGATCTGGTCCGCGCTGAACTGAATACTTCCGAGCAGTCCAAAAGTTTGAGGCAGGCATCTTCGACGAGCATACTCTTAGGGCAGCCGATAAAGCGTGTAACGATGCAAGCGCCCATACCCTACTCGTTGACCAGACCGACCAGGATACGTTTCATGCTTTATGGCAGGAGCTAACAAGGCTACGCGAGATTGCCGAAGAGAAGCGCGATCTACCAGACGGTCTGCGAACGCTTTGGCGGAACGAGGGGCGGATGCTCGGACAGCACTATCAGGAAGTCCGGGAAACGTTCGCGAATCGCCTTTTGGGTTGAGCTGCCTCGGCAGGCATCAAAGCGAGTTGCTGAGCACTTGCTGCCACTAGAGGCCTGACGGAATCGCCATGGCGCCATTCGAGCGCGGCGATCGGGCCCGACCTGTTCAGGGCCGCCTGCCGCATGGGACTTGAGGGCTTGGCCTCCAAGCATCGCGATCGGCGTACCTTGGCGGCCGACAGAAGCACTGGATCAAGATTAAGAATCGGAGCCATCCTGCATTGGCGCGCGTGCTCTGACGATATCGACGGCCCCGGCCATGGGGCTTTAGAGTGTGGCTGGCCGGGGCCGTTGGGGTGCTTGGTCCTTGGGGAGGATCAAGCAGCTCCGAGCTTACTCACATCCTCAGTACTCTTCCGGACAGGCGGCCCGCGCCGGCGTGAACCGGCAGACTCCCTGTGCTCCCGAACCGCGCTCTCGTCAGCCGAGATTGAGCTTCTTTTGGAGTGCCCTGATCATATCCTCGACGTGCCCAACGGCGAACAGGGCCCGCGCAACGCCATCTGGCGTCAGGTCGTGTTGGACGACCTCGAACACCCTGCCCGTCTTCGCCGCTGCGGTTAAATTCCGTATCTCCGACGAGTTCGAACACCGTCAGGGATGCAATGCGCGCCATCTGCACAAGTTCTGAGAGGTCGCTCTCGAGATCAAGCGGACTGATCGTCATGCATCGATCCTCGGCTACTCGCGTCACGTTGGCCAACTCTGTGCTCTTCAGCATCATATTCATGGGTTCTCTCCAATTTATCCCGGTCGCATCGTCAAGCCACGTTTACAGGTAGGCCCTCAGACAGCCCGAGCGCTGACGATCAAATTCCTGAGCTCCTCCTCCCCGAAGGCATTGTCTAGCCTTCCGCTTGAGGAGTATTTGCCCTCGCCCACTTCCTCAACATAGGTCAGAAGCGCGAGCAGACCCGCCAATGTGGTTGGGGTCGTGGTGGAGAGATCCGAGCAAGCGCTCCTCTCCAGGTCGCCGAAGTACTCTTCTTTCACCGGGTCGGGGCTAAGCGTATCTTTGAAAATCTCTTTGGTTGCTTCAGCATATTCCGCGTTAGCCTTATGCTTCTCGATGGCCGCAAAGATTGGATCATCTTCGCCAGCCACACACGGTACTGAAGGCGCGGCGGTCAGCGCGCTCGTTGCAATGAAGATGTTCATGACTGCTCTCCTGCTGATCTGTGCCCCTGCAGCTGGAATCGCCACGGCGCGGGAAGGTTCTCCATCCACCTTGCCGGCCTGACATGCAGTCGGCGGACTGGTCGGAATCACTGGAGATTGGGACAATTGATCGGCGCCGGGGGCGCCGGTGGTTAGAGCTTCCAATTGCATGTTGCTTACCCGCTGCTCATGTCGTTTCTCGATGCTGATAGGGTGAGGATCAATCGTGGTCGACCGAGCTTTCCGCCTATGCTCGATCGATCGCGTGAGGGGGCAAGCCTATGGTTGCTTCACCTCCTTTCGGGCTTGCCAGCCGAATAGCTGGGGCCAAAGGGGATCGAAGTGCTCGCACAGGTCCTGAAACGCGACCTGGGCTGCGCTTTCGATCAGTTCGACGTGCAGGCGCGGCCAAACTGCCGTCGCCTGAACCTGGGGCGTCCAATGAGCCGAGTTGAAGCCGTTCCGCACGCCTTCGATGGTGTCGTGAAAATAGCCCTCGCACTGGCCAACGGTGCCGAACCTGAGCGCGAGCATGCCGATGGTTCGCTGTTGCTCAGGCGAGAGCCGATCCCACGCCTTGCGGGCGTCGAACGAGGCGAGCTCTTGGAACGTTGGCAGGCGATCTGACACAGGGATCTCAGCGCCAGCGTTCTCGCTCGTGGCAGCGTGGCTGTCTCGGCGCACGACAATGATTGTCCCGGCGTTCCAGACCGCCACCCGGCCGAATTGGCCCTTGCTCAGAGAAACCTCCACCTTGCCGCGCGGCGTAGCAACGCCAGTGCTCACACCAAGGACGGTTTCGCCCGAGCTGGTGACGTCGCCGCTGATAAGGGCGCGGGCCGGTACGCGGACGCGCTCGGCATTTGGGGTGATGGACAGCATGGATTGCTCCTCAGAAGGCCGAGCGGCGCACGCCATCGCGGGCAGTGCCATAAGGGGTGATGGTAGACATCGCGACTGGCAGGCCGTGGCGTTGGCGCCAGGCGCACTTCATCTCGGGGATCCTGTCAGCAATCATGCGGACAGCGGAGCGGAGAGCTCGCGGACTGATCTCGCCCCAGGTGCGCAGTGCTTCGCGACGGGCGAGTCCCTTAAGGACCCACAGCTTCACGTCGCCGGTTTCCTCGTCGATCAGGTTACGGATGGTAAGAATGGCTGCCGGCATGGCTCCGCCGTTCACCGGGAAGGTGTTGCTTGTCATCTGGGGTTGCCCTCGGGCTTTTGTCTTGATACAAAAAGAATCATAATCATGATCCAAAAAGTGTCAAGCAGGAATTGTAATGATTTCGATCGAACAGATAAGAGCGGCGCGCGGCCTACTTGGCTGGTCTCAGAGCGACCTTGCGGAAGCTGCGGGGCGATCCCTACCAACCATCAAGCGCCTTGAGCGTGAGAGCGACGATGGCTCAGCCGTGTCCGAAGATGTTCGGAATGCAGTCCGCTCTGCTCTGGAGAAGGCCGGCGTCGAGTTCATCCCCGAAAACGGGGGCGGAGCCGGCGTGAGAATGAAGAAGCGGAAGCGCTGAATTTTTTATTCAGAAGTACCCCACCCCTTTGGGGCCCCAGCCCGCCTACTTGCGAGCCCCAAAAGGGCATTTCCTGCGACTGGATAAATCGGACGAACTTACACACGCCATAAAAGAGGGGAATTGTTTTGCCCAAAAGGGCAGGATTCGCCTGTTTTTAAGGCCGGAAAAATCATCTTGAAAACCGGGATAAATCGAATTTTCGAATTTTCGGGCTCGCGCTGGCAATTTCCGTTCTGCCTGCTCTAGCGGTTCGTGCGGACGACCTAGTCGGGCAAGCCAGCGTGATCGATGGCGACACAATCGAAATCCATGGCAACCGCATCCGGCTCTGGGGAATCGACGCCCCGGAGAGCAGCCAGCTCTGCCGCGACGACGATAGCAAGCTCTACCAATGCGGACGCGCGGCCGCGACTGCCCTTGCTGGACTGCTGTGGGCCATCAAACGGCCGGTCCGAATGTACCCCCGTTGATAGAGACCGGTACGGGCGAACCATCGCAACATGCCAGCTCGGTATGCCGGGACCTGACGTTGGGCAGTGGCTTGTCGCGAACGGACATGCGCTCGATTGGCCGCGATACTCAAAGCGCAAGTATGAAGACGCTCAGCGTGCAGCGCAGAAGTCCCAGCGCGGAATATGGGCGGGCAGTTTCATCGAGCCGTGGAAGTACCGAGATTGCGTGAAGGCTGGCGGGAGGATCGCCGCCTGCTCTGACGACGCCAACTCTCGTTGGTAACCGGCAAGCTCTAAGCCACACCTCGGACCATTCGCAGATTGTAGTGGCGGGTCACGTCTTTTTCGCTCTTCCCGCCGCTAAAGCTCAAAGGCAATTCGGGCTGATCGGGATCAATCTTCTTAGTCTTAGCGGTAGATTTGCGCCGGCCGGAAAAGGCGGCGGAGGGAAGATGCTCAAGGGGAGGCAAGAGGGGCATCTTGCCTTTAAACCAATCTTCTATGGCCACGATTTGCAGGCGCGGGATATCGCCATGAACTATGTCGGCTAACCCCATGGTTGCTGCCTCTTTGGCCATTTCCCGTGTAGGACGGTACAAACAAATGAAGAGTCCGAGCTCAGCATTCTCGCGATCAAGCACCCTGCCGAAGTCTCTGATCATGGAAGGCCCAACCTGCTCACCTCCTTTGACTGACGTCAGCATGCGCCCCCAAGGGCGGCCCGGCCCATTCGGAAAAAACAGTTCGCCGTCGACACCACGGTCCATGCCCTTCTTCTGTTCCCGAATGGCGTGTGGATTGAACAGATAGTTTGCCCACCACTGGAATTGGTACTTGTCGCGCTCCGCCAATTTCAAAGCGGACTCGAAATCACGAGGCATGCCTTCGACTTGGTATTTCGCCTTTCCGTCGCTGCATTCGTTTAAGCGCACTTCGATTACCTTGATCGCGTGCACGGCGACATCGATTCCGATCCAACGCCGATCAATTTTCTCGGCCGCTTCGACAGTCGTTCCACACCCGCAGAAGGGGTCGAGCACAACATCACCCGGGTTTGTGGACGATCGTATAATGCGATCCAGAAGCGCCAACGGCTTCTGTGTAGGATAGCCAATGCGTTCTTGCGCCTGAGAATTGAGAGGCGCGATGTCCGTAATCACGTCTTGGAGCGGCATTCCCTTCCCTAGAACGCGCTTAAAACGTGGAAAGCCGCCCGACTTGGGCCAGTGAATTTGCCCGTGTTTTTCAAGCACCTCTAGCTTTTCAGTCGTGCTCAGCTTCGCTGCCTTTTCTTCGCCGATCAACTCGACAACCGCGGTATTGCTGACCTTCCAATGGTTGCCCTTATCGGTCGGGTTGAAGCCGCGCCAAGGTGCGCCGGAATCCCCGTTCCGAACACCTGGGGCTGTTAGATTATCGTCAGACCATCGCCTGCCACTTTCATCCACATGCTTGTATCTGGCTTTATAGGCCTCGTCATAGTCGGTGTAGACCTTGTTCCAAGTGTACTTTGAAGATTTGGAGAAAAGCAGAATGGAGTCGTGAACGTCTCCCCAGCGTTGAGCCGCAGAATGCGCTCCCGTTCGCTTCCAAATGATCTCGTTCAAAAAGCGACCTTCAGCGAAGATGCCGTCCAGCATAACCTTCAAATAGTGGCTGGCAGTTGGATCGCAGTGAAGGTACAGAGACCCCGTAGGTTTGAGCTTCTGGTGCAGTTCGTGGAGCCGGAGCGCCATCATAGAGAGATAGGCCATCATGTCGCTCTCTTTGAGAGCGGACCGCAGCGCATCGATGAAGCGGGCTGTACTGCCGCCCATTCGCATCAATTCTTGGAACGCCCATTCGGCCTCGTCTCCCCACATCCAAGTATCTCGGAAAGCGCCGGCCTGCGCAGATGATCTCTCGTTGCCCGAAGGACGATCAAAAACTAAGTTGTAATGGGCTTGGCTATTAAATGGCGGGTCGAGGTAGACGAGGTCCACGCTTTCGTCGTCTACATATTCACGCAAGACTTCCAGATTGTCCCCGAAATAGAGTCGGTTGACCGCCCTGCCTGCCGCACCCTTTGCCACCTTGCAACCCCCATCCCCTGACGGGAATGGATCGTTAGGCACAACCTGATTCAGTTCCGTTAAACCAGAGAATACGCTCTCGACATAGTTAGCGAGATCTAAATAGTGGTTCTGTCGTGAGTCGGCCCGGTTAGGGCGGCGGCGGCGCCAAGCCACCTAGCTGGGCCGCTGAACCCGAGACCCTACGAACTGGATGATCTCAGCCGCAGAGTACAAACCGGGTGCGGCGGGGGTCGCCGGAGGCAGTTTCAGGACCTTGATGTAAACGTCCTGTCCAGGCCTGATCACCGTGTCTACGCTTCCCGGCGAGGTCGTCGTGAAAGCCTGGTTTCCCACGAGCGTGGTTGTGCTCGTGCCTGGCGTCACAAAGGTTGATGCTCGACTCGCATCGGCGGAGCTGACGATCTGGAAATGCGTGCCGCCGGCGGACTGTGTTATCTCGGCCGCCTTCAGCAGCACGTAATCTTGGACGGTCGCGGCGCCTGTATAAGCATTCCCACGAGATTGAATCCTCCACGTATCGGCAGTGACCTGCTGAGCGGCAACGCCGCCGGTGAAGCCCATCTCTTGGTATTTGGTGGCACAGCCGCCCAAAACAGCGAACAGCACCAGGCATGGCAAAATACGCATTGCTCCCCCTCCCCCGCGGTAAGGCAACAAGCCGCACGCCGAGCATGTACGTGGATGAGAAGTCGGATAAGGCCATAGTACTTGTGAAGCGACTGAACAAAGAGAGGCAACTCTCGTTGGAAGTCGTGGAGGGAAGGCCTCATCCAAGGGGAGCAGCCGTTAGGCGGCCGCGGTTCGGACACTGAGCGGAAATGCCGCGTCGATCCGAATGATGGCTGTGCGGCGGGCGACGAGCGTGACTAAATCGCTCATCGCACGACGTCTGACCCGAGGGAAGAGCCCGGTGCGTTAGCAGCGCGCGCCGGGATCTATGCGGGCGCGAGGAGCAATCCTCGTCCCTACCGCGACCATCAGGCGGGAGCGACGAGATCGGCAGCAACGCGAGGAATAAGGTCAAGGTTGCGTCATCTGACGGCCGAATGGTCGCGGGCGGCTGAGTTGGGTTTCGCTAGAGGCCCAAAGCAACACAGATAATCAGCCTCATTTCGAGGAAGACCCAGCTATGCCTGTTGCTTCCCTGATGTTTGTTTGAAAACCAAGCAGCTTCGCTATGGCGGCTGCTCTCACATGTTCATCCAGCGCCGGCTCGCGAACGATCCAACATTCCCGCGCCCGGTCTTTTTCGGCCGCATCCGCTTTTGGAAGCTCTCAGAGCTGGAAAAGTGGGAACGTGTGCGCAAGTCGCTCGTACTACGCGCGCGCAGGCAAAGCAGCAACAAGATTCCGATGGTATTCATCCCAACCTTCGCGAAACGGTGTGTCAGCAACACGCGCAAAATAGTGTGCGAGGCGAATTCGGTTTTCGATGTCTCTGTCAAGTGCCGACGACACGAATTGCCGAATGACCTCGTTACGTAGGAAGGTCTCGCCTTTTCTTTGTTCGAGATAGGCCGTTCCGTACTGAAACAGCGGCGGAATGAGCGCTATAGCTATAGCCGCTACGACACTCCCGAGAACGAATTTCCAGAAATCAAGACGAGCCTTGTACCTGTCAAACTCAAACTGGCGCTGCTCTGTGGTCTTCGTACTGTCAAGCGCGATCCGTAGCCGTTCGAGTTCGATCTGCTTGGTCGCCGTGCGACGGCCGAAAAACCGGAAAAACCCGTGACGACGGAGAAGCCTGCGACGACGACGAAGCCAGCGACGACGGAGAAGCCTGTGACCACGGAAAAGCCGGCGAGAAACGGAAAACCTTCGACGAAAACCCGAACCTGACCTGTCCTCCAAGTCGTTGTTGGTCACGTCTACCTCGGCGATGGAATTTAAAGGAGGTCTGTTGCTTGAGAAGTCTACGAAACAGCTATCGCTGGCGACCGAACCGACAGTGCTGTCAAATTGCACACGAAATCTTTCAGCGGGTCAATCTCTGTATCGAAAGCTCGTCGATAGGAATTGAGCGACGCGCAGGACTTCGGCCGCTGCTCAATCCGAACCCTTCAACGTTTCGCATCGGCCGCCAAAAGAATTGCGATTTGGGAAAACATGTATGTGTAGGGTAAAAAAAGTTGAAATATCTAAGTAAATTCAATGAGATTGGTGCCTAGGAAAGGATCATAAGTCCGATTTTCTATCGCCTGCTATCACACGATTTGTAGTCAGGCCGGCGTAATTAGTGTCATTGCGTCACTTGCGCGCAGATGGTTCCGATTTACGGTTATTACTTCAAGGCGGACACTACCCCGTTGGCGGCTCCGGCCGCTTCGCCGACATTCTGGTTGAGGCGATCGTGAACGCGGCGGCGAGGATCCGGGCGGCCAACATCAAGCCCAACTGATCCTGCCTGGTAGGCCTGATCGAATGCGGGCATGTCTGTTCGTGGCCCATACCGACAAGCTCCGCCGTCCGGCTGAATGTCGGCTGTCGAGGGTAGAACGGAACAGCTAAGCAAGAAGTCTGCACCACGAGAAATCCAGAGTACGCCAAGACATTGGGACAAAGGATGGGAGCTGAGTGCGACATCACGTATAGCGAAGGTAGAAATGGCACT
>NZ_JBPUGF010000007.1:0-4942 GCF_051547705.1 Bradyrhizobium sp. BR 1432
TCGCTGCTGCGGCGGCGGCGCGACCACTTTGCCGGGCTCGAGGTTCGCTTGCGCGCGTCCAAGCTTTCCAACGCACAGGCGCAGCGCAACGCGATTCTGCGCCAGCGCGAGCACACGCATCGGCTCGCCGAGCGCGCGCAACGCGCGCTCGTCACGCTGCTACAACGGCTCGATGCGCGTGTCGAGAACAGCGGCAAGCTGCTCTCCGCGCTGTCCTATCGCAGCGTGCTCGCGCGCGGCTTTGCATTGGTGCGCGATGAAGTAGGCCACCCCTTGCATGCGGCCGACAGTGTCGGGCCGAATGCGCGGCTCGAGATCGAGTTTGCCGATGGCCGTGTGGCCGCGACTGCGGATGCGGACCGCCCGGCGCCTGCGGCGAAGCGTGCGCCCTCGCAGCCAAAGCCGGCCGCGCAAGACGCAAAGCCCGCGCCGAAGCGCGTGGCCAAGCCGGTGGATCAGGGCAGCTTGTTCTGAGGCGCGAGGGCGACGCTCCGCCCTCGGTGTCATTCCCCGCGAATGCGGGGAATCCGAGTACGCCGAGGCTCCTCGGTGAATCACAGACGTCTCGGCGTACTGGATCGCCCGGTCCCGGCTCCGCCAAGGCTACGCCGGGGCCACAAGGGTGCTTGGCCGCCGAAGCTTCAGCGAAGGCGGCAAGCCGGGCGATGACAGCTCGTGTGTGGGAAGCGTGCGTGCCCCCTCGTCATTGCGAGGAGCCCTTGCGACGAAGCAATCCAGAATCCATCAACGGAAAGACTCTGGATTGCTTCCACCTTCGCTGAAGCTTCGGCGGACAAGTCGCTGCGCTCGCAATGACGACTGCGGCGGCAGTCCGCCTTACCGGCAGGACAATCCCGCGTCGATCGTGGTCCAGAAGCCGCAATGTTCCGGCGCCGGCTGTGGTGCGCCAGCGTGGGCCTCATACAGGAAGATCGCGACAGTGAAAACGATGACAGCGGATGAGAAAAGGGCGATGCGGTTGCGCATACTGATTGCGTTTAATCGACATCGTGGTCGAATGATGGCGTCGCGACATGCTGAAACCGGCGCCACGCGCGATCCGTAGATTCCCGGTCGGCCATCATGGTCCGTGCAGGGCGGTGGTCGATGCGGGGCTGTCCGCCTGACGTTGTTCCTCGGCCGGCCCCGCTTCCGCCTTCGCTCTACCGAGCTACGGCGGGACAAGTCCGGGCTACGAACGACGGCACCATCCTCACCGCGCCAGCCATTCCGCGACGTCCTTCTGCGACTCCGCACGCGCCTGCGCATCGGTTCCGAGATGGCCATGCTCGGGCGCGGCCACGTCGGTGCCGCCGGCAGCTGCGTGCAGCGGCGCGTTGGCGCGGTCGAAATCGTGATAGGCGCCGGGATAGACCACGATGCGCGCGAGCGCGCTGCGGCCGCGCGCGCCGTCCACCATCTGGCGGCAGGCCGGCGGCGACGACACGTCGTCATCGGCGCCGATCAGCACCAGGGTCGGCACCCGCGTGCTCCAGCCGAGGCCGGCGGAGATCCGGCAATCGGGATAGAAGGCAATCGCGGCGCGAAATCCGGGCCCAAATCGCGCGCCGCGCTCTGCGGCCGCACGGCCCACAGCAGCGCGCTGGCGCCGTTGGCCCAGCCGATCAGGCTGACGCGGTCGCGCGCCACCCAGCTCTGCTTCATCAGCCAGGCGCGTGACGCCGCGATGTCGGTGACGCGTTCGCGCCGCGCCTTGACGTGCATCTCCTTGACGCGACATTGCGGCCCGAGCTCGCGCGAGCCGTAGCTGTCAGGCAGCAGCACCGCATTGCCGGCCCTCAGCAGCCGCTCGGCCCAATCGCGATAGCGCGGCAGGACGGAATCGGAATGGCCACTGAGCCCGCCGCAGCCGTGCAGCGCGATCACGGCCGGAAACGGCCCCTCGCCCTCGGGCTTGTAGAGCTGCGCATGCAGGACACCCGACGACAGCGGGATGTCGACCTGCTGCGGCACAGGCGCGGCGTGCGCGGCCGACATCAGGAGCGTCAGGAACAAGGCGGTCAGTCGAAGGCGCATCGGACTCGGCGTCAAGACCCTGGGTCCAAGCACTACCACGCGGAAACGGCGCCAAAACATCACAAACCAGTGGGTTTACCGGGCGGACAAGCCACCCTATCTATGCTACATCCAGCCCGACACATCGTGCCCTCCAAGGAATTTCCACGGAGAGGCCTTCCACGGAGACTTTCGACCGTGCTGAACAAGTTTGGCCCTTCGGGCCATGGCGAAGCGCAGGTGCAATATCTCGACGGCGATTTCCGCGTGATCTCGCCGGGGACCTATGTGCGCTGCGCGATCACCGACACGCGCATCCCGCTCGACGAGTTGAAATATTGGAGCGTGGATCTGCAAGAAGCCTACGCCACGCCTGCCGCCGTGCTCCAGCGGCATTTCCCCGGCGCGCCGAAGCCGCAGGCGTGAGGCCGCGCCCGCGCGGCTATTGTTGCTCGGTGCCATCCGCGCCCACGCAGGTCTTGATGAAAGTCTTGCGGGCCTCGCCGACGATCTTCTGATCGATCGCCTGCTTGAGGCAATCGAACCGCGCCTGCGCCATGCAGAGCTGCAGCTGGTCGCGTTTATCCTGTCCCTTCAGGTTTTGCGTCGTGGCGAGGCACGTGACGCGCTTGGTCGCGGGAACCGGCACCGCACTTGTCGGATTTGCCGGAGCGGCCGCAGGCGGCGGCGAGGGGGTCTGAGCAAGAGCGGGCAAAACCGGCAGACACGTGAGGCTGACGGCAATGATCGCGGACCGCAGTTTCATCGAATTCTCCTGATCGGAGATATATCGATAGGAGCGCGGCCATGAATGCCGGCTGAATGCCAGCCGATGTTTAAAATTGTCTCGTTTCCGTTGGGGCCGGTTTAAGTCGGTCTGCCGCACATTGCCACGGGAAAAAGTGGCAAGCGGGCAGGACACACATGGACCGCCGGAGACTTTGCAGCCGTTCGTTCGATGCACCATTGAGCCCAGAGCGACATGCTCGTCGGCGCGAGCGGGCGGTTAGCCTGCTTCAACGATTCGCCCGAGATCAGTCGGGCAGTTATGTGATCATTTCGGCGCTGCTGATGCCGGTCCTGGTCGGCACAGCAGGGCTCGGCACGGAAGTGGGCTGGTGGTACTACAAACACAAGAACATGCAGAGCGCGGCTGACTCTGGCGCGGTCAGCGCTGCGACAGCGGCGAGTGCAGGGACCGACCCCTCGTCCGAAGCCAAAGCGGTTACGGCAAACTACGGTTACGCGAACGGGGCGAACAACGTCACGGTCGCGGTGAACCAGCCGCCGAAGACAGGCAATCATGCATCGAATTCGCAGGCCATCGAAGTCATCGTGAGTTCAACCGCAACAGCGGCTGCTATCAGCCTTGTTCGGCTCGGATCCTGTCCTCATAACCGCACGCTCTGTCGCCCTGCCCAATTCCGGGACAGGCTGCGTACTTGCGCTCAACTCGAGCGCAAGTCCTGCTGTCAACGTCAGCGGCGGCAACCAGCTCAACTTGATCAAATGCAACCTTTACAGCAACTCGAGTGCAAGCCCCTCGCTCAACGTTGCCGGCAGCGCCACGGTCGCTGCAAATCAGGTCGGAGTGGTTGGCGACGTCTCCGGCGCCAGCAGCATCACGGCGACCAACGGTGTCAAGACGCACATATCGCCCGTCGCCGACCCCTACGCCAACGTCTCTCCCGCGAAGCCGAGTTGCACCAACGGCAAGATAGTGGTCAACTCCAATGGAAAAACAACCTCGCTCGACCCCGGCTGCTACACGGGCAGCATTACGGTCAATGCCGGCGCAGTCCTGAACCTCAATCCAGGCATCTATTATCTGGACGGGGCAAGCTTGAGCGTCGCTGGAAACGCCACCATCACGGGCAGCGGCGTAACCCTGGTGTTTACCGGCTCGGGAAGCAACTGGGGCACCGCTTCAATCGGCAGCAACGCGACCGTCGACCTGACGGCGCCGACCAGCGGCGCCACGAAAGGCATCGTCATGTACGGCGATCGCAATATGCCAGCCGGAACTGCTTTCAATCTCACCGGCGGCAGCACGCAAAACTTCGGCGGTGCCATCTACCTGCCAAAGGCCAATCTCAGCTTCAGTGGCGGCAACGGCACGAGCACATCCTGCACCAAAATCATCGCGGATACGCTGACGTTCAGCGGCACGTCGAACCTCCAGGTCAATTGTACCGCGCTCGGCACCGCGACGATAGGTTCGCAAACCGCGCAGCTCATCGAATGAGGTTTGGACCGATGCAAATGCAGAACTTCTCATCCAGGCGCCGCCCTCGATTGCTCGATTCTCTGATGGGGCACGTGCGCGCCGCTATCGGCGACAAACGCGGCGTCGCGGCCGCCGAATTCGGCATCTTGATCCCGATACTGTCTCTGATGGTCGTGTCGGTGACAGACATTGGGCTTGCACTCTATCGCAAGATGCAGGTCGAAAATGCCGCACAAGCGGGAGCGCAATACGCAATTGCGCGCGGCTTTGACACGAGCGGCATTTCGAACGCCGTAACGAGCGCCACCAACGCCACGGACATCACTGCTTCGCCTCCGCCGGTCCAATTTTGCGGATGCCCAACGAGCGGGGGAGTTAGCGCTGTCACTTGCGGGACGACCTGCACCGGCGGCGCGCAGGCTGGAACATATACGACGGTCTCGGCGCGAGCGACCTACTATACGCTCATCGATTACCAGATCGTGGCGGCCACATATACTTATAGCGCGCAGTCCACTGCGAGGCTGCAGTGAAACTCACGGCATTGTGGCACGACAATCGGGGCGCGTCGGCGCTGGAATTTGCGCTGACCGCTCCCGCGTTCTTCCTGTTCATATTTGGGATCATCGAATGCGGGCTGCTGTTCTGGACTCAGCTGGGGATCCAGCATGGGAGCGAAATGGCGGCGCGTTGCGCAAC